>NZ_CP009287.1:0-2400000 GCF_000758705.1 Paenibacillus graminis
GATAAGATTTCGTAACAACCCATTTTCTTCGACATTTCCACTTCATGGCTGACGCCACATTTGGAAGATTTAAAGGAGTGACAGTCTGTGGACAGCCATACTTCCGAATTATGGCAGCAAATTTTATCGATTATTCAAACCAAATTAAGCAAGCCGAGCTTTGATACCTGGTTTAAGGCAACGAAGGCGCTTACCTTCAGCTCCCAGGCCCTAATCATCTCGGCGCCTACAACCTTTGCTGTAGAATGGCTGGAAAGTCGTTATACCAAATTGGTAGGAGCTACGGTTTATGAAGTGACCGGAGAGCAAGTTGAGGTCAAGTTTGTGATTGAGGAGAATAAGCCGGCCGAACCAGTCGTGCAACAAATGGCTCCTTCCCCAGCGGTATCGCGTGAAGAAGCGCAGACCCATTTGCTCAATCCCAAATACACTTTCGATACGTTCGTCATCGGTTCAGGCAACCGTTTTGCGCATGCGGCTTCACTAGCCGTGGCAGAAGCGCCGGCAAAGGCTTATAACCCTCTGTTTTTATACGGCGGCGTGGGACTAGGTAAAACTCATTTGATGCACGCGATCGGACATTATGTGCTGGAGCACAATCCTAACAATAAGGTAATCTACATTTCGTCCGAGAAGTTTACGAATGAGTTCATCAATTCCATCCGTGACAACCGCGGTGAAAGCTTCCGCAACAAGTACCGCAATGTTGACATATTGCTTATTGACGACATTCAATTCCTCGCCGGCAAGGAGTCAACACAGGAGGAATTTTTCCATACGTTCAACGCTTTGCACGAAGAACGCAAGCAAATTATTATCTCGAGCGACCGTCCCCCAAAGGAAATTCCCACATTGGAAGAACGGCTGCGCTCCCGGTTTGAATGGGGACTCATCACCGATATTCAACCGCCGGATCTGGAGACGCGAATTGCCATTCTTCGCAAGAAAGCCAAAGCAGAGAATCTCGACATTCCGAATGAAGCCATGATGTACATTGCCAATCAGATCGATACGAACATCCGTGAGTTGGAAGGTGCTCTAATTCGGGTGGTTGCCTACTCTTCCCTGACCAACCAGGATGTAACGACCCATCTGGCAGCCGAGGCGCTGAAGGACATTATCCCTTCCAGCCGGCCGAAGATGATTACCATAGGTGATATTCAGCAAAAAGTCGGAGAATATTACAATTTGCGCATGGAAGACTTCAAAGCGCGCAAACGCACCAAGGCTGTAGCTTTTCCCCGGCAAATCGCCATGTATCTCTCCCGCGAGCTAACGGATTATTCGCTGCCCAAGATTGGAGAGGCGTTCGGAGGACGGGACCATACCACCGTTATCCATGCCCATGAGAAGATTACACAGTCACTAAAGGTAGACCAGGAGTTGTACAAAGTGGTAAATAATCTTGCGGAGAAAATTAAAAATCCTTCCTAAGAGGAACAAAGAGCCTATACACAATCTATACACATGTGGGTAGGCTTAATTTTATGCTGTTTTCCGGGTTATCCACATAAACCGGGCCCCTACTACTAATACTATTAAATAACTATAATAATTCATCTTCTAAGAGCCGTGTTTCGAAGTGAATGAACCACCACCGGTTTCCCAATTTTTCCGCTAGGAGTGAAATCATGAAAATAAGCATTCTCAAAAATGAGCTCAATGAATCGATAGGTCATGTATCCAAGGCAATTTCCAGCAGAACTACCATCCCGATTCTTACCGGTATTAAGTTCGAAGTCAGCCATCAGGGAGTTACCCTGACTGCCAGCGATACGGATATCTCCATCCAATCCTTCATTCCTGCAGAAGATGACAGCCATACGATCGTCAAAGTCGAGCAGCCCGGCAGTGTTGTACTTCCAGCCAAGTTTTTCGTGGAGATCATCAAGAAGCTTCCCTCCAAAGAAATTCACATGGAAGTCAAAGAAGGCTTTCAAACCTATATCTCTTCCGGTTCCACCGAGATTCAAATTGTCGGCCTTGATCCGGAGGAATTCCCTGTACTTCCCAGCATTGAAGAGAATGATACGATCTCTCTGCCTGGCGATTTGCTGAAGAATATGATCAAACAAACCGCTTTCTCCATCTCCACCCAGGAGACAACTCCTATTTTGACAGGGATTCTGTGGAATCTTAGCGATAATGAATTCAAATTCACGGCTACTGACCGGCACCGTCTGGCCACAAGAGCTGCGCATCTGGAAGGTACGGAAAGTGTCCAATTTGCCAATGTCGTCATTGCCGGCAAAACGCTGAACGAATTGAGTAAAATCATTCCGGATCAGAATATGCTGGTGGATATTGTCGTTGCCGATAACCAGGTGCTGTTCAAAATTGACAAGGTTTTGTTCTATTCACGGATCCTGGACGGGATTTATCCGGATACTTCTAGGATTATTCCAACCGCCTACAAAACAGAACTAACTTTGGATACAAAAAAACTCAGCGAATCGATTGACCGTGCTTATTTGCTGTCGCGTGAAGAAAAAACGAATATCGTACGCATGCAGACGCTGGAAAACGGTGATGTTGAGATTTCATCCAGCTCGTCAGAGCTTGGGAAGGTCCGGGAAGAGCTGGAGGTTATTGATTTTAAAGGCGAGCCGCTGAAGATCTCCTTCAACTCAAAATATATGCTGGATGTGCTCAAGGTTGTAGAAAGTGAACAGCTCGTCATCGCTTTTACCGGGATGATGAGTCCGATCATTCTGAAGCCGCTGGATGAAAGCCGCAGCCTGTACGTTATTCTCCCATACCGGACAACCAATTAATGCCGCTGTCCATCCACATGTGGATAAGTGGCCGAAAGGATAAAAATCATGAAAAAAATACTTATCCACAGTGAATATATTAAGCTCGACCAGTTTTTGAAGCTCTCCGATTGTGTATCCACAGGCGGGATGGCGAAAGCCTTGCTGCAGGAAGGCTATGTGCAGGTCAACGGGGAAAAGGAAGATCGTCGTGGAAGAAAGCTGTACCCGGGTGATAAAGTAGAGGTTCAGGATAACGGCGTTTTCGAGGTTGAAGGCGGCGGAATAAAAGAATAACACTCGGGGAGGCTCAGCTTCGTGTTTGTCAAAAATATCGGTCTGCAGTATTACCGCAATTACGGACTGCTGCGTCTGGAGAGCCTGGGCGATGTGAACCTGATCCTCGGTCAGAATGCCCAGGGCAAAACCAACCTTATGGAGGCTTTGTTCGTTCTGGCCATGACCAAGAGTCACCGTACCTCCAAGGATAAGGAGCTTATCTCCTTCGATGCTCCGGCAGGCTCTGCGCAAATAGTAGCTGAGGTGGAGCGGAAATACGGTGATCTGAAGCTGGAGCTGACCTTATCCGCCCAGGGCAAAAAAGCCAAAATTAATGGACTGGAGCAGCGCAGGCTTAGCGAGTTCGTCGGTTCTTTAAATGTCGTCATGTTCGCTCCGGAGGATCTGGAGATTGTCAAAGGGACCCCTGGCATAAGACGCCGGTTCCTCGATATGGAGATTGGCCAGGTGCAGCCGAGCTATCTGTTTCATCTGCAGCAATACCAGAAGGTGCTGCTTCAAAGAGGCAATTTGCTCAAACAGTTATGGGGCAAAGAGGCTGCCGGGAAAGAGCTTTTGGAGATATGGGATGCCCAACTTGTAGAACATGGTGTTAAAATCGTCAAAAAAAGGAAAGAATTCATAAAGAAGCTGCAAATATGGGCTGAAAGCATTCATCGCGGCATTACAAACGGCGGAGAAGAGCTGAAACTATTGTATGTTCCTTCTTTTGGTGAGCGTGAGATGGAAGATGAAGCTGTCTTATTAGACAATTTTATGTTAAAGTTATCACAAACGAGAGATCAGGAAATCAGGCGCGGCATGACGCTGACGGGTCCCCATAGGGATGACCTGTCCTTTTTTATCAACGGAAGAGAAGCTCAGGTCTACGGCTCCCAAGGGCAGCAACGCACGGCAGCTTTATCGCTCAAGCTGGCGGAAATCGAGCTGATCCATGAAGAGATCGGAGAGTATCCTGTGCTGCTTCTTGATGATGTTTTGTCCGAACTTGATCCCTACCGTCAGACCCAGCTTATCGAAACCTTTCAAAGCAAGGTGCAGACTTTTATTACCGCCACCGGGATTGAAAGTCTGAGTGCCGATAAATTAAAGGGCGCAAGCCTATATCATGTGCATGACGGCAAAGTGGAGATCTAAAGAGCGGAGGAAGACCATGTATATTCATTTGGGCGGGGAAAAGATTATTCGATCCTCAGAGTTAATCGCTATTTTTGATATCTCGATTGAGAAATCCTCCAAGGTATCGAAGCAGTTTATTGTTCATTCCGAGCAGGACAAAAAACTGGAACGAATCGGTGAAGAGGAAGCGAAGTCCATTGTAGTAACCAAAAATACTGTATATTACTCCCCTATCTCCTCCTCCACTCTCAAAAAAAGAGCCAAAATCTTGTTGGAAATATAACGTTGTGTGAATTACAAGAGATAATCTGAAAGAAGTAGGTGAAGGCATGTCAATGAATCAACCGACATATGATGAGAGCCAGATTCAGGTACTGGAAGGGCTGGAGGCAGTTCGGAAACGTCCCGGCATGTACATCGGTTCTACTAGCGCCAAAGGTCTGCATCATTTGGTCTGGGAGGTTGTCGATAACAGTATCGATGAGGCGCTGGCAGGCTATTGCGACCGGATTCAAGTGAAGATTCATGAGGATAACAGTATTACAGTAATAGATAATGGACGGGGTATCCCTGTCGGCGAGAATGCGAAGCTCAAAAAATCGACGCTCGAAGTCGTCATGACGGTCCTGCATGCTGGGGGGAAATTCGGCGGCGGCGGATATAAAGTATCAGGCGGATTGCACGGTGTAGGGATTTCCGTTGTAAATGCCCTGTCCGAGAAGGTTGTTGTGAACGTCAAGCGTGACGGCCACATCTACCAGCAGGAATATAGACGCGGTGCGCCGCAGTATGATATCAAGATCATTGGTGATACCGATGAGACAGGAACAACAACAACGTTTCATCCGGATCCAGAGATTTTCACCGAAACCACAGTATTTGAATATACGACATTGCTCACACGTATCCGTGAATTGGCCTTTCTTAACAAGGGCATTGAGCTTTCACTGCTCGATGAACGCACTGGTGTATCTAATGTTTTCAAATACGAAGGCGGTATTGTTGAGTATGTAAAGTATCTGAATGAGAAAAAAGAAGCGCTGCATGAGGAACCGATCTACGTAGAAGGTTCCCGCGATATGATTGCGGTGGAAGTTGCTCTGCAGTATAACGATTCCTATACAGAGAACATTTACTCTTTTGCCAATAATATTAATACGCATGAGGGCGGGACCCATGAATCCGGCTTCAAAAGCGCATTAACCCGGATCATCAACGACTATGCCCGTAAAACGGGAGTCATTAAGGACAGCAGCTCCAATCTTACCGGCGATGATGTGCGTGAAGGGTTGACAGCGATTATTTCTGTTAAGATTCCAGAACCGCAATTTGAAGGCCAAACCAAGACCAAGCTGGGCAACAGTGAAGTCCGCGGTATTGTAGAATCTCTATTCGGAGAGAAGCTGCAGGAGTTTTTGGAAGAGAATCCGGCAGTTTCCCGGCGTGTGCTGGAGAAATCCATGCAGGCTTCCCGTGCCCGTGAGGCGGCCCGTAAAGCCCGTGAGCTGACTCGCCGCAAAAGTGCACTTGAGGTAAGCGCCCTGCCGGGGAAACTGGCTGACTGCTCCTCTAAGGATGCCTCCATCAGCGAGCTGTACATCGTCGAAGGGGACTCTGCAGGCGGTTCTGCCAAGCAGGGCCGTGACCGTCATTTCCAGGCTATTCTGCCGCTCCGCGGGAAGATCCTGAACGTTGAAAAAGCGCGGCTTGACCGTATATTGTCCAATGCCGAAATACGGGCGATTATCACCGCTCTGGGAACCGGCATCAGTGATGATTTTGATCTGTCCAAAGCTCGTTACCATAAGGTTGTTATCATGACCGATGCGGATGTCGATGGTGCCCATATCAGAACACTGCTGCTGACCTTCTTTTACCGCTACATGCGGAAGATTATCGAAGCGGGCTATATTTATATCGCCCAACCGCCGCTGTTTAAGATTGAGCGAAATAAGGTCATCCGCTATGCTCAAACCGAAAAGGAACGTGATGAGATTATTGCCAGCTTCGGCGAGAATGTTAAAGTCAACGTTCAACGGTATAAAGGTCTTGGGGAAATGAATGCGGCTCAGCTGTGGGATACAACTATGGACCCTGAGAGCCGCATGATGCTTCAGGTCACCATTGAGGATGCTATTCTCGCAGACGGAATCTTTGATACGCTGATGGGCGACAATGTCGAGCCGCGGCGGGAATTTATTCAGGAGCATGCACAATCCGTGCGTAACCTGGATATTTAATACGGCAGTTTGTTGATAGGAACCTCCGATTTCTCTATTTGTGATAAATAAGAGAGCGGAGGTTCTTTTTTAATGTCTTTTAGCCCGTTTGTATCGACGGACTGAGGTGGGGCGGGCTTTTTTTAATCTACCGTAAGCCCGGGCATAACTGCGGATCTTGCGGTAAATAGACTTATTCTGAAAGCTGCTGAATACAATAATGGATGGAAGCGTATTGACCTCCAGCAGCCATAGATCATGATGCGAATCTATAGCCACATCAAGTCCAATCTCTTTAAGACCCGGATAGGCGGTTTCTAGCTGTGCGGCAATTTTTACGCCCATAAATTTCAACTTCTGAATGGTCGCATTCATTTCATCTGGAATCATATGCGGTTTTAGCAGATTGTGAACGGTATAAATGCTGCCCCCGCTGTGGTAGTTAGTGACAACTTTTTGTGGAGCCGCTACTCTGCCCAGCATCCCCGTAGTTTCCCATGCTCCTGAAAGGTTTTTTTGCGTAAGTACCCGCAGATCGAAAGGACGGTCCTGATGACAGAGCAGATCAATACCCTGCTGGATCAAATACGTACGTCCTTTAATCCGCTGCAGCAAAGCTGCATGCAGCTCCTGCGGCGAGGAGAAGGCCTCTGCATCTTTTGCATAGCGCAGAATATACATTACCTTTTGTTCAATACCTGCATCACTGTCTACGATTCCATGGGTTAAAGCGTAGTCACTGCTCCCGGGTTGACGGTCACTGGGGCTTAAATGAACCGTACGCTGTTCTGCCCTCATTACCCCGCTGCCAAAAGTCCCGCGATCTGGCTTAATATAAACCGTTCCGTAAATCCCAAGCAGTTCTACTAACGCCTCCTGGCTGTATTTTCGCGTTTCAGGAATAAATACAGCCAACTGGCGGTTGGATAAAATGACTTTCGTCTTGGCCCATTTACTGGACACCCGCTGAATCTTCATGACCTGCCTCCTTCAAAGTATTACGAGCAGTAAACTACATTTCATATTCATAGAGTCAGGCATTGGCATTTGAAATTTCAGGACAAGCAACCCAAACAATGTTATAATATAAGGATATGGGGCTATGTCTTTTGGGACAAAATAAGAGTTATAGAGCCTTTCTTCTTGTCTTTACATTCTATGTGCTGAAGGCAATGGCGGAGCGGGCGTATACCCTTATCCCGCTAAAGAAAATCCATTATAGAAGATAAAAGGCTATCATGTTTAATTGTGCTGCTTTTGTGAAAGTAATATAATTAAGGGTAGCGGTTTTTAACTGAAGGAGGTCCAGCAACTCATGGCTGAACAAAATAACCCGCAAGTCAAAGATCGGGACATTGGTGAGGAAATGCGCGAATCCTTTATGGATTACGCGATGAGCATCATTGTGAGCCGGGCTTTGCCGGATGTGCGGGACGGACTTAAGCCTGTCCACCGACGCATTTTGTTTGCGATGTCGGAACTTGGAATGTTTGCCGATAAACCTCATAAGAAATCAGCAAGAATCGTCGGTGAGGTTATCGGTAAGTATCATCCTCACGGAGACTCGGCTGTTTATGAAACGATGGTCCGGATGGCGCAGGATTTCTCGATGCGGTATATGCTCGTCGATGGTCACGGGAACTTTGGCTCTATTGACGGCGACATGGCTGCAGCCATGCGGTATACCGAAGCCCGGCTTTCCAAAATTGCCGGAGAAATGCTACGCGATCTGAATAAAGAGACCGTTGATTTCGCACCCAACTATGATGGTGAAGAGAATGAGCCCGTAGTATTACCTGCCCGTTATCCGAACCTGCTTGTTAACGGGGTATCTGGTATCGCTGTTGGTATGGCTACCAATATTCCTCCTCATAACATGGGAGAGGTTATTGACGGTGTGCAGGCGATGATCAAAAATCCCGACATTACACCCATGGAACTCATGGAATATATTCAAGGCCCGGACTTTCCAACGGCTGGTTACATTTTAGGCCGTGAGGGCATCCGCCAAGCTTACCGTACTGGCCGCGGATCGGTAACTATGCGAGCCAAAGCGGATATCGAAGAAAATAACGGCAAAGCGCGGATTATTGTAAGCGAGCTGCCTTACCAGGTCAACAAAGCCAGATTGGTTGAGAAGATCGCGGAATTAGTGCGTGAGAAACGGATTGAAGGCATTACAGATCTTCGGGATGAATCGGACCGCAATGGTATGCGTGTAGTCGTTGAAATGAGACGTGATGTGAACCCGAGCGTGGTGCTGAATAATCTTTACAAGCATACCTCGATGCAGTCCACATTTGGTATCAACATGCTTGCCATCGTTAATAACGAACCGAAGATTCTTAATCTCCGGGATGTGCTGTACCATTACTTGCAGCATCAGATTGAAGTTATTCGGCGCCGGACGATTTTCGATCTCAAAAAGGCTGAGGCACGGGCACATATTCTGGAAGGATTGCGAATCGCACTGGATCATCTGGATGAAGTTATTGCCTTGATCCGAGCTTCCCGTACAACTGATATTGCTCGGGATGGCTTGATGAGCACCTTCAGTCTCAGCGTAGAGCAGGCACAAGCCATCCTTGATATGCGGATGCAGCGTCTGACCGGCTTGGAACGTGAAAAAATTGAGAACGAATATAATGAGCTGTTGGCCAAGATTGCTGAGTACCGTGAGATTCTGGCTAATGAGCATCTCGTACTGGAGATTATCAGCAATGAGCTCCAGGAGATCCGTGACAGGTATTCGGATGACCGCCGTACAGAAATCACGGTTGGAGAAGAAAGCATCCTGGATGAGGATCTGATTCCGCGTGAAGAGGTTGTCATCACTATTACGCATACCGGATATATTAAGCGTCTGCCGGTCAGCACCTATCGCAGCCAGAAGCGCGGAGGCCGCGGCGTTATGGGGATGGATACCAAAGACCAGGACTTCGTGGAACATCTCTTTGTGAGCAACTCCCACAATTACTTGATGTTCTTTACCGATAAGGGCAAGGTATACCGGATCAAGGCTTATGAGATTCCGGAGCTTGGACGGACTGCGCGGGGGACACCAATCATCAATCTGATCCAGATTGAACAAGGTGAGAAGATTAGTGCTGTAATCCAGGTGGAAGAGGCCGACAGCGACAAATACCTATTCTTTGCGACCCGTGAAGGGATCGTCAAGAAGACACCTCTGGAGGATTACAATAATATCCGCAAAGGTGGATTGATTGCAATCAATCTCCGTGAGGAAGACTCCCTAATCGAAGTTAAGCTGACAGATGGTGAGCAAAACCTGATTATCGGTACTGCACGCGGAATGTCGATTACGTTCTCAGAGAATGATGTCCGTTCTATGGGACGCAGCGCAACCGGCGTTAAAGGTATTACACTTGATGCCAATGACCATGTTATTGGGATGGATTGTGTAGACAAAGAGCTGGAGGTACTGATTGTAACCTCCAAGGGTTATGGCAAACGTACCCCTGCTCTGGACTATCGTTCTCAGACACGTGGCGGTAAAGGGATCAAGACCATCAACCTTACTGACAAGAATGGTCCTGTAGTTGGGCTGAAGGTGGTCAAAAAAGACGAGGACCTCATGATCATTACAACGAGCGGCACCCTGATCCGTACCAGTATGGATGGTATTTCTACCATGGGACGTTATGCTCAAGGGGTTAAGCTGATTAACATCCGTGAAGATGATGCTGTGGCTACGCTCTGCAGAGCCGATAAGAGTGAGGAGGATGAATTCTCCGAGCAAGAGGCTGGCGAGGAAGTTTCAGGCGGAGTTGCTGAGCAGGCTGGGGATGAAATCCAGTCTGAAACAGTCTCTGATGGCGAAGAGGATAATCTGGAGTAAACCTAATATCAAGAGCATGGGTTTCTGTATACAGAAACTCATGCTCTTTTTGCGTACCTGCAGTTGAATTGAAGATATTTTGCAATTAAATTTAAGGAAAATCCCTGCTCCATCTAGTCGCTTGGAGTTATCCATACTATAATTAGGGAGTTATATTACTGGGCACAAGTGTTTCAGAAACAGAGGGGCTGATTGTATGCCAAGCATATCCGTAGGGGAAGTAAAGCCGGGGTCAAAGATTGTTAAAGATGTGGTAACACCTTTGGGAGGCATTTTATTCACCAAGGGGAAAATTATACTGCCGCGGGATATTGAAATCCTGCAGGCTTTTTTGATCCAGCACATAGAGATTGAAGGCGCCCAGGAAGAGAACAAAGCTCCTGAGACAGCCAAGCCAGTCACCAAGCATGCAGCCTCCAAGCCAGGGGCACTAATCAATGAGTCTCAGCTTGCCAAAAGCAATTCTCCGCTTCACGATGAATATGAGAAGATGTTGGCTCTTATTAAGAAAAGCTATGCTTCTGCTGCAGCTGCCCAATTGCCTATACTTGAATTGCGAAGCCAGTTGGAAGCACTGATCAGTCATTTGAAGGACTATCATATTTTGAAGTTTGCACCGCGCGTTCTTTTTGACCAGGATTACAATTATCATAACGCAGTGCTCTCTGCATTGACCTCCTACAAAATCGCCCAGTGGTGCGGGTATCCGCAAAAGGATTGGATGCAGACGGCATTTGCAGGCTTGCTGCATGATATAGGAAACGTTAAGGTGGATGCATCACTGCTGCAGAAGCCGACACCATTGGCTGCCACTGAAATAGAAGAAGTCCGCAGGCACACCACTTACGGGTACCAGCTGCTGCGTAATGTTACAGCTATCAATGAGGGCGTTCGGCTGGCCGCATTGCAGCATCATGAGAAGATCGACGGTTCAGGGTACCCGCTCAAATTGGAAGGCAGCCAGATTCACTTCTATGCCAAGATTGTGGCCGTAGCGGATATATTCCATGCCATGACGCTGGAGAAGGCTTATAGAAAGGCACAGTCGCCATATCTGGTCCTGGAGGAGTTACTAGCTGAGAGCTTCGGAAAGCTGGACCCGGTCATTGTCCAAACATTCATTCAAAAAACAACCGATTTATATAACGGTACAAGAATACGCCTTAGCGATGGCCGCCATGGTGAAATTATATTTACAGACCGCAGCAACCCTACCCGGCCTATGGTCAAGGTTGAAGGTACGATCGTTAATTTAATGCTGGAGCGGGAGTTGTATATTCAGGAGATTATTGCGTAATACTATGTATGATGTAACATATATAGTTCCTTAAAGCTGTTCCTTGCTCTGCTGCTTTGTTTTAAGCGGTGCATGAATAGCTTTTTTCTTTTAAAATAATGCTTGCAATGAATCTCTATACATGGTATATTCTTATTCCGGCCAAGAAAGCTAAACGCCGAGCTCGATAAGAAGTTAAAAAAAGAGCTTGCATTAATCGGCCGAACATGATATATTATAAGAGTTGCTGGTGACGAGATAATCGACACCGACGACGAGCTTGATCTTTGAAAACTGAACAACGAGTGAGTGGGATTTCACGTAAGTGAGATCCAAATTAGAGAATATTTTATTCTCGTCAGATGTTTCAAAATGAGCAATCGCTCTTTTCAATATCTTTTTCGGATGGTTATTTTCTCGGAGTAATTCGGGTGAAGTAACCGCTCGAAAAAACCTATTTGGAGAGTTTGATCCTGGCTCAGGACGAACGCTGGCGGCGTGCCTAATACATGCAAGTCGAGCGGATTTACTGGAGTGCTTGCACTCCAGTAGGTTAGCGGCGGACGGGTGAGTAACACGTAGGCAACCTACCCTCTAGACTGGGATAACTACCGGAAACGGTAGCTAATACCGGATAATTCCCTGACCCCCCTGGGCTAGGGATGAAAGGCGGAGCAATCTGCTGCTAGAGGATGGGCCTGCGGCGCATTAGCTAGTTGGTGGGGTAACGGCCTACCAAGGCGACGATGCGTAGCCGACCTGAGAGGGTGAACGGCCACACTGGGACTGAGACACGGCCCAGACTCCTACGGGAGGCAGCAGTAGGGAATCTTCCGCAATGGGCGAAAGCCTGACGGAGCAACGCCGCGTGAGTGATGAAGGTTTTCGGATCGTAAAGCTCTGTTGCCAGGGAAGAACGTCCGGTAGAGTAACTGCTGCCGGAGTGACGGTACCTGAGAAGAAAGCCCCGGCTAACTACGTGCCAGCAGCCGCGGTAATACGTAGGGGGCAAGCGTTGTCCGGAATTATTGGGCGTAAAGCGCGCGCAGGCGGCTATTTAAGTCTGGTGTTTAAACCTTGGGCTCAACCTGGGGTCGCACTGGAAACTGGGTGGCTTGAGTACAGAAGAGGAAAGTGGAATTCCACGTGTAGCGGTGAAATGCGTAGAGATGTGGAGGAACACCAGTGGCGAAGGCGACTTTCTGGGCTGTAACTGACGCTGAGGCGCGAAAGCGTGGGGAGCAAACAGGATTAGATACCCTGGTAGTCCACGCCGTAAACGATGAGTGCTAGGTGTTAGGGGTTTCGATACCCTTGGTGCCGAAGTTAACACAGTAAGCACTCCGCCTGGGGAGTACGGTCGCAAGACTGAAACTCAAAGGAATTGACGGGGACCCGCACAAGCAGTGGAGTATGTGGTTTAATTCGAAGCAACGCGAAGAACCTTACCAGGTCTTGACATCCAACTAACGAAGCAGAGATGCATTAGGTGCCCTTCGGGGAAAGTTGAGACAGGTGGTGCATGGTTGTCGTCAGCTCGTGTCGTGAGATGTTGGGTTAAGTCCCGCAACGAGCGCAACCCTTGACTTTAGTTGCCAGCAGGTAAGGCTGGGCACTCTAGAGTGACTGCCGGTGACAAACCGGAGGAAGGTGGGGATGACGTCAAATCATCATGCCCCTTATGACCTGGGCTACACACGTACTACAATGGCCGGTACAACGGGAAGCGAAGCCGCGAGGTGGAGCCAATCCCAGCAAAGCCGGTCTCAGTTCGGATTGCAGGCTGCAACTCGCCTGCATGAAGTCGGAATTGCTAGTAATCGCGGATCAGCATGCCGCGGTGAATACGTTCCCGGGTCTTGTACACACCGCCCGTCACACCACGAGAGTTTACAACACCCGAAGTCGGTGGGGTAACCCGCAAGGGGGCCAGCCGCCGAAGGTGGGGTAGATGATTGGGGTGAAGTCGTAACAAGGTAGCCGTATCGGAAGGTGCGGCTGGATCACCTCCTTTCTATGGAGAATCGTTTCCTGCAACGGAAACATTCAAATCGGAAGCTCAGCTTCCAAATCTCAGGTTTAGGCCTGTTGCTCACTCGTTGCTCAGTTTTGAGAGTCCAAACTCTCAAGCAAGACCTTGATCCTTGAAAACTGGATACCGAAACGAAAATGCGTTTTAGAACATCTTTTAGCTGAAACTTGTGTAAGCAAGTTGAAATAGTTATTAGTTGATACAGCGATTTTCCCTGCGGGAAAACGCATGGTTAAGCTAATAAGAGCACACGGAGGATGCCTAGGCGCCAGGAGCCGACGAAGGACGTGGCGAACAACGAAACTGCCTCGGGGAGCTGTAAGCAAGCTTTGATCCGGGGGTGTCCGAATGGGGAAACCCAGCTGTGGTAATTCGCAGTTACTCATACCTGAATACATAGGGTATGCAGAGGCAGACCAGGGGAACTGAAACATCTAAGTACCCTGAGGAAGAGAAAACAATAGTGATTCCGTCAGTAGCGGCGAGCGAACGCGGAACAGCCTAAACCAAGGGGCTTGCCCCTTGGGGTTGTGGGACGTCTCACATGGAGTTACAAAGGAACCGGGTAGGCGAAGAGGTCTGGAAAGGCCCGCGATAGAGGTAAAAGCCCTGTAACCTAAACCCTGTTCCCTCCGAGACGGATCCCGAGTAGTGCGGGGCACGTGAAACCCCGTATGAATCCGGCAGGACCATCTGCTAAGGCTAAATACTACCTGGCGACCGATAGTGAAACAGTACCGTGAGGGAAAGGTGAAAAGCACCCCGGAAGGGGAGTGAAATAGAACCTGAAACCGTGTGCTTACAAAAAGTCAGAGCCCAATTTAGGGGTGATGGCGTGCCTTTTGTAGAATGAACCGGCGAGTTACGTTTAACATGCAAGGTTAAGGTGAGAAGCCGGAGCCGCAGCGAAAGCGAGTCTGAATAGGGCGACTAAGTATGTGGACGTAGACCCGAAACCGTGTGATCTACCCCTGTCCAGGGTGAAGGTGCGGTAACACGCACTGGAGGCCCGAACCCACGTATGTTGAAAAATGCGGGGATGAGGTGGGGGTAGCGGAGAAATTCCAATCGAACTCGGAGATAGCTGGTTCTCCCCGAAATAGCTTTAGGGCTAGCCTCGGTGAATGGAGTCGTGGAGGTAGAGCACTGATTGGGTGCGGGGCCCGCAAGGGTTACCAAGCTCAGTCAAACTCCGAATGCCATGGACTTCTTGCCGGGAGTCAGACAGTGAGTGCTAAGATCCATTGTCAAAAGGGAAACAGCCCAGACCATCAGCTAAGGTCCCCAAGTGTGTGTTAAGTGGGAAAGGATGTGGAGTTGCACAGACAACCAGGATGTTGGCTTAGAAGCAGCCACCATTGAAAGAGTGCGTAATAGCTCACTGGTCGAGTGACTCTGCGCCGAAAATGTAACGGGGCTAAACACACCACCGAAGCTATGGCTAGATACGTATGTATCTGGGGTAGGGGAGCGTTGTATGTAGATTGAAGGTGTACCGTAAGGAGCGCTGGACCGCATACAAGTGAGAATGCCGGTATGAGTAACGAAAAGATCAGTGAGAATCTGATCCGCCGAAAGCCCAAGGTTTCCTGAGGAAGGCTCGTCCGCTCAGGGTAAGTCGGGACCTAAGGCGAGGCCGACAGGCGTAGTCGAAGGACAACAGTTTGAAATTACTGTACCACCGTAATCCGCTATGAGCGATGGGGTGACGCAGGAGGGTAGTGACGCGGACTGATGGATGTCCGTCTAAGCAGTGAGGCTGGTGTGCAGGCAAATCCGCACATCATAAGGCTGGGCTGTGATGGGGAGCGAAAATTATAGTAGCGAAGGTCATGATCTCACACTGCCAAGAAAAGCCTCTAGCCAGGAGAAGGTGCCCGTACCGCAAACCGACACAGGTAGGCGAGAAGAGAATTCTAAGGCGCGCGGAAGAACTCTCGTTAAGGAACTCGGCAAAATGACCCCGTAACTTCGGGAGAAGGGGTGCCTCGGTAGGGTGAATAGCCCGAGGGGGCCGCAGTGAAAAGGCCCAAGCGACTGTTTAGCAAAAACACAGGTCTGTGCGAAGCCGCAAGGCGAAGTATACGGGCTGACGCCTGCCCGGTGCTGGAAGGTTAAGGGGAGCGGTTAGGGGCAACCCGAAGCTGTGAACCGAAGCCCCAGTAAACGGCGGCCGTAACTATAACGGTCCTAAGGTAGCGAAATTCCTTGTCAGGTAAATTCTGACCCGCACGAATGGCGTAACGACTTGGGCGCTGTCTCAACGAGAGATCCGGTGAAATTTTAATACCTGTGAAGATGCAGGTTACCCGCGACAAGACGGAAAGACCCCATGGAGCTTTACTGCAGCTTGATATTGAATTTGGGTACGATCTGTACAGGATAGGTGGGAGCCGTAGAAGCCGGAGCGCAAGCTTCGGTGGAGGCGCCGTTGGGATACCACCCTGATCGTATCTAGGTTCTAACCTGGTACCCTAAGCGGGTACGGGGACCGTGTCAGGCGGGCAGTTTGACTGGGGCGGTCGCCTCCTAAAGAGTAACGGAGGCGTTCAAAGGTTCCCTCAGAATGGTTGGAAATCATTCGAAGAGTGCAAAGGCAGAAGGGAGCTTGACTGCGAGACCAACAAGTCGAGCAGGGACGAAAGTCGGACTTAGTGATCCGGTGGTACCGCATGGAAGGGCCATCGCTCAACGGATAAAAGCTACCCTGGGGATAACAGGCTTATCTCCCCCAAGAGTCCACATCGACGGGGAGGTTTGGCACCTCGATGTCGGCTCATCGCATCCTGGGGCTGAAGTAGGTCCCAAGGGTTGGGCTGTTCGCCCATTAAAGCGGTACGCGAGCTGGGTTCAGAACGTCGTGAGACAGTTCGGTCCCTATCTGTCGTGGGCGCAGGAAATTTGAGAGGAGCTGTCCTTAGTACGAGAGGACCGGGATGGACGTACCGCTGGTGCACCAGTTGTTCCGCCAGGAGCATGGCTGGGTAGCTACGTACGGACGGGATAAGCGCTGAAAGCATCTAAGCGTGAAGCCCCCCTCAAGATGAGATTTCCCAAGTCAGTAAGACCCCTTGAAGACGACGAGGTAGATAGGTTGGAGGTGGAAGTGCAGCAATGCATGGAGCTGACCAATACTAATCGGTCGAGGGCTTATCCAAAAAAGTAAAACGCAGATTCGTTTCGGATTCAGTTTTCAGGAATCAAATTCCTGAAGCATTTACGCTGTAAATGCCCGTTTGGTGGCGATAGCGGAGGGGTTCCACGCGTACCCATCCCGAACACGACCGTTAAGCCCTCCAGCGCCGATGGTACTTGGACCGAAGGGTCCTGGGAGAGTAGGACGCCGCCAAGCACATGAAGCCATTGTTGAGCAATCGACAATGGCTTTTTTGTTGTTTAGGCAACTATGGGTTCCTCTTGATGGGATGAGGTGTTGATGGAATAAGCAAGGCACTGATAGCCGCTTCATCTGTGATTGTAATTTAAGCAAAGAAGAATAGAAAGAATAAATAGTAAAACGCTTTCAATCGAGTGACATTTTTGTTACCGACGGTCTTTGTGTCTCAAGTATAATAGTAAAGTGCAAATATTAAGCACATCCTTAATACGAATGAACTACCGATAAATTCTAATTTTGAATTTTTTTGTGTCTTTAGATGCACGGTAGAGGTAAGGAGGATTTAAGGTATGAAGCGAACCCGACCTTTGTGGATTTTACTTATTGTTTGTATAGTTGGTGTAATGCTGGCTGGTTGTGGAACAAAGGAGCCTGCCTGGGATTCTTTTGAGGGTGCTCTTAATGAAAAAAGCTTTCCGGTACCTAAGGATGCTAATTCTACAGAACACACAACTACTAATGTTGCTATGGACTATGTCCGATATTCTATGCCTGAGCTAAAAGAAAAGGATGGCGTACCGGAGCCTTACTTAGAGGCTATTGAAGACTGGGGATGGGAAGAGCAGAAGGATGAAGATTCGACAAATTCCCGGGTTTTTCAGAAGGATGGACTTATTGTACACTTAACTGTGCATAACGGTTACTTTATAGTTATGATTCCCAAGGAAAAGAAGGCCTCAATCAAAGGGCTGAAAACTAAATAAAAAAACGCCATCCTGGAGCTGGATGGCGTTTTTTGCTGTAATGAGCCAGGTCTATACCCTATGTATATGCGCAAATTGTTATTGTGCGTAGTAAGAGGCATCCGTGGGTGTGAATTTTAACATACCGTCCTTTTCTTCGCGTTTCAGTCGGAACAGTGTATATAATCGGGGCAGAAGCACCCAGAGATGGCAAACCGCCATAGAAACAGTAAATGCGGGAGGGGCCCAGACGATAAAGAGCGCAGTAATGGAAAGGCCGATCCAAAGGTTATGGAGTTGTATTTTACGGAAAATACCGTAGTTGATGTATTGATCGGGCATATATCCGAGCCAAGGAAGGCGATATGACATTTTCCAGCGTTTAGCAATAGGATGGCCGGAAATCAGAAGAACCGAACGTGAAATCACATATTGGATCCACAGAATGACGGGGGCAGCGATGATCATATATAGGATGCTCCACCAAGAGAGAAAAATGGTTTCAACCACAACACAAGATACGGGAATTGCCATATAGACACGCAGCCAGGCAGTGGTGGTATTGATTTTTTTGATTAATTTGTATTGGTAGAATGTAGCTGAGCCTTTGTTGTTTACATCCATAAGAAAGCCCTGACCTCCTCACAAGTCTTTATGTTACTAATATCGGCGGATGAAGGCGTTTTGTTAAACCTACCGGAGGCGGAAACACCGTTTGGGCCAGTGCTGAATATATATATTTTGGTTGTGGAGGATAGGAAAAATCTATGAAAAGGTTTAAAATGATAGAAAGTGTATCATACTGTTCTTAAAAGAGTCAAGGTGGGATGGTAATGGAACAGCAAACCGAGCAAGCCTGCATCATCTGCGGGCAGATGAAAGAAGAAGGAATTGTGATTGTCTCGCATTTCATTTGTGAGGATTGTGAAGCTGAGATGGTGCGTACGGAGGCTGAAGACGCCAAATACCGCTTTTTTGTGGGCCGGATGAAAAAGATCGATCTGCAGAAAAATGCTTGAATGAAGTGCGTGGCAGGCTTAAATGAAATGTGCAGAATCGGTTTGATAGACTGAATTAGTATCGGATGGATTAGAACAAACCAATATAACGGCTTCACCTGCGCTTGTGGGCGGGAGGAGCTGTTTTGTTATGTAGTTAAGCTTTTTGGCGGAAATATAGGCGTATGGGCATAATTGCGTTAAAATAGAAGATAACCCCCAGGGAAGGAAGAAAAGATGGATAGAATTCTGCCTGGAAGGGCACCCGTATATGAAATGCTGGAACAATATAGAGTTAAGGGGAATATCTCTTATCACGTGCCCGGACATAAGAACGGCGAAGCCTACCGTGGTTCAGAAACAGCCGGTTTCTTAAGTGAGGTAATGAGATACGATGTGACGGAGATTACCGGTACGGACGATCTTCATCATCCGGAAGGGGTCATCCGGGAAGCGCAGGAGCTTGCGGCGGATTGTTTTGGGGCAGAGGAGAGCTTTTTTCTCGTTGGGGGCAGCACGGCCGGAAATTTGGCGCTGATCCTTACGGTATGCCCGGAGGCGGGGATGACACTTATCCTTCAGCGGAATGTGCATAAGTCCGTTATCCATGGATTGATGCTGGCAGGGGCACGGGCTGTTTTTATAGAGCCGCAGATTGATCCGCTAAGTGGTCTGGCAGTCGCTCCGGCGGCAGAGGCGGTTCAGGCTGCGCTTGCAGCCTACCCTGAGGCCGCCGCTGTTCTGGTGACCATGCCGAATTACTATGGCATGGGAAGCGATCTTGCGCCCCTCGCACGGGTCTGCCACACCAGCGGCGTACCGCTGCTGGTGGATGAAGCGCACGGGGCGCATTATGGACAGCACCCCGCGCTGCCTGCGGGGGCGCTGATGTGCGGCGCGGACGGCGTTGTACAGTCCACGCACAAGATGCTGCCGGCGCTGACGATGGGCGCCATGCTGCATGTACAAGGGCCATGGCTCGACCGCGCGCTGCTCCGGCAGCGGCTTGCCATGGTGCAGAGCTCCAGCCCATCCTACCCCGTGATGGCTTCGCTCGATTTGGCCCGGCGGCTGGTGCACAGCCAGGGCGCCGGTGCCTTCACGGCGGGGCTAGCCGCCGTGGATGTTCTGCGGCGCGGCCTGGCCACGCTGCCGCGCTACGGGCTGCTGCAGCCGGCAGCGCCGCTGCAGGGAGCCAGCGGCGGCGCTGGCTCAGCCGCCGCCACAAGTACGCCGCCGCAGGGCATGGCGGCGTACAGCACCCAGGACCCCTTCAAGGCGGTCATCTATGACGCTACGGGGGTCCTGGGAGGCTTCGAGCTGCAGCGCAGGCTCGAAGAGAAGGGCATGGTGCCGGAGATGAGTGACGACCGGCACGTGGTGCTAGCCTTCAGCCTGGGGTCGAAGGCTGATGACACGCAGCGGCTGCTGGCTGCGCTGCGGGAGATCGCCGAAGAGACGTCAGGCGGATTGGCGAACCTGCCCGGAGGTACAGCCAAACAGAAATCCTCAACGGAATATCTGCACACTGAACCGGGAGAAGATCAGGTTCAAGCTTCCGTCAAATATTCCACGTGGAACAATTTAATGGATGATTTCATTTCAAGACCTGTGTTATTTTCAATGAAGCCGGTGAATCCAGTGGAAACCGAAAGAATCCGGCTTGAATATAGTGCAGGTAGAACGGCCGCCGAAATGGTCATACCTTATCCACCGGGAATTCCGCTTGTATATCCAGGGGAGTGGATAAGCGAAGACATCTGCAGCCGGCTGGTTAGCCTCAGGCAGGGCGGAGCCAAGTTTCAAGCTTGTGCAGATCCAGCCTTACAGCATATTCAGGTCTACAACATTAAGAAGGGCGGAGACGTATAAGTGGCACGCGAAGGTTTCTTTATTACTCTGGAGGGAGGCGACGGCTCCGGAAAAACAACAGTACTCGGTAGAGTGGCTGCCTATCTGCAGAATCATTCCATGCCCTATCTGATTACCCGTGAACCTGGGGGTATCGAAATTGCTGAGAAAATCCGCTCTATTATTCTGGACCCGGCCCACACGGCAATGGATGCGAGGACGGAAGCACTGCTGTATGCGGCATCCCGGAGCCAGCATTTGGCAGAAGTAGTCGAGCCTGCGCTCAAGGAAGGGCTTACTGTGTTATGTGACCGCTTTGTTGACAGCAGCCTGGTTTATCAGGGCTATGCCAGAGGACTCGGAATTGAGGAAGTTAGAAGCATCAACCAGTTCGCCACCGGCGGCCGTATGCCGGACTTGACCTTTTATCTCGATGTGGACCCGGAAGTGGGGCTCTCGCGGATTGCAGCCAACCAGGACCGGGAGGTTAACCGGCTGGATTTGGAGAGCATGGCCTTCCACCAGAAGGTCAGGGAGGGTTACCGGCAGGTCGTTGAATCTGATCCGCAGCGGATCGTGGTGCTAGATGCCAACCGTCCGATTCATATGGTGGAGCAGGACATTATCCAAACGCTGAAAGACCGGATATTAAAGGATTTTTAAGGCGCTTTGTCTAATATAACTTAAGTGTACAATAAAATTATGTGTATGCTGTCGGAGCAAGTTCTATAAGAACTGAATTCAGGAAGCTAAGCTCACAAACTTTTAGGAGGGATAGCGAAGATGAATCTGATCATTGCAATTATCCAGGACAAAGACAGTAACCGGTTGTCGAGTGAACTAGTCAAAGCAAACTTCCGTGCAACGAAGCTGGCCAGTACCGGCGGGTTTCTGCGGGCAGGCAATACTACATTTATGATTGGTGTTGATGACTCGCAGGTGGAAGGTGTATTAACTGTTATCCGCAACAGTTGCAAGGTCCGTGAGCAGCTAGTCACTCCTGTCACACCCATGAGCGGTACAACGGATTCTTATTTGCCGCTTCCCGTAGAGGTTCAGGTTGGCGGAGCCACAGTATTCGTGCTTCCTGTCGATCGATTTGAGCATTATTGAGTATAATATAGAGCGATACCCCATAAAGGGCGGTGGAAACCTTTGAAAATTAATCCCGGCTACAGGCCCTTAAAAAGTGAGCTGCCGACAGCTGAAGGAACGGGAAGGCCCGTTCAGCAAAAAACCTTTACTGATATTTTCCAGCAGCAGGGCGAGCAGAAGACGATGGATGAACTTAACCAGAAGATCAAGGACATTCAGCAGCAAGGTGATCGATTGGCCAAATCCATGACAGTCCGTGAGCTGGCTATTTACCGCAATATGATCAAGAAGTTTCTGGAGGAAACTGCACGTCGCGGTGTTACTCTGAAGGAAACCAAGGGCTGGGACCGGCGTGGACGCGGCAAACGCTATAAGCTGCTGGAAGAAATTGATGCAGCGCTGCTCAATTTGGCTGATGATCTGCTGGAAAGCGAGCAGGGCCGTATTGATCTGCTGGGGCGTGTAGGAGAAATCCGCGGTCTGCTGATTAACCTTTCTTTTTAAAAGACTTGGAGGAATGTATGTCTTTTCATGATATATTAGGCCAGGAGGATGCCAAACGGCTGCTTCAAAACGCGCTGCGCAAAGATGCCGTGAGCCATGCCTATCTGTTCACGGGTCCATCCGGTAGCGGCCAGATGAAGACGGCGCTAATGTTCGCGCAGGCTATATTTTGTACCACCTGTGAAGATGATGCCTGCGGAGAATGTCTCGAATGCCGCAAGGTGGAGCATGGCAATCATCCGGATTTATCGCTGCTGAAGCCTGATGGGGCAAGCATCAAAATCGATCAGATCCGTGAGCTGCAGCGTATGTTCTCATACCGCTCAGAGGGCGTGAATCCGAAGGTGTATATTATAGAAGGAGCGGACAGAATGACGGTGCAGGCCGCGAACAGCCTGCTTAAGTTTCTGGAGGAGCCCCCGGCACCTGCGGTGGGTATTCTCATTTCCGACAACAGCAGTTCCCTGCTGCCGACAATCCAGTCAAGAACTCAGCGCATTCCTTTCAGTCCGCTGCATCCGGACATTATGCTCCAGGCACTGTCCAGCGAGGGGGTTCCGGTGCCACTGGCACGGTGTGCGGTATCACTGACTTCGGGACTTGATGGTTGCAGGGAACTTTTGGCACAGAATTGGTTTGCAGAAATGAGAAATCTAGTGTTACAATTAGCGAAGGAGTCTTTGGGCAAGGGCAGTTCCGCGGTAGCAACCGCCGGGCAGAAGCTGTTCAAGTCCGGGCTCGGTGAACATTTGGATATCCTGTTCGGTATGTTCCACTTATGGTTCAAAGATATGCTTTACTTCCTGTACCGAAAGCACGAAAGTATCGTTTTCATAGATCAGTTAGACTTCATTTCCAGACATGCCCGTCAACGAAGCACGGAGCAATG
This sequence comes from Paenibacillus graminis, assembly GCF_000758705.1. Lineage (NCBI taxonomy): Bacteria > Bacillati > Bacillota > Bacilli > Caryophanales > Paenibacillaceae > Paenibacillus > Paenibacillus graminis. The sequence continues at coordinate 22,976 of NZ_CP009287.1, forward strand.
GGTGGCTTATATGGAATTTGCTGCAGAGAGCAAGGGGAAGCTGCGTTCCAACGCCAATGCCCAGTTGTGTCTGGAGCAATTCCTAATCCGACTGGAAAGTTAAGGGTTAGTTTTGATATATCCTCCGGATCAACGCTTCAGCCTGGAAGTACGGGTTTAACGGATGAGGAAGGACAAGCATGGATACCAGGGAGCGGACTTGCTTAAGGGTTCCTTTTACCGGCAAACAAGGGGGTTAATTTTTGTACAGCGTAGTAGGTGTCCGCTTCAAAAAAGCGGGTAAAATATATTATTTTGATCCGCTTGATTTTCCGATTGAACGCGACCAGTGCGTAATTGTGGAGACAGCAAGAGGGGTCGAATACGGTAAAGTTGTCGTAGGGAAAAAAGAGGTTGAGGAAGCTGATGTGGTATTGCCTCTCAAAAAAGTCATGCGGATTGCCGGTGAAACGGATGCACGTGTGGTGGAAGAGAACAAAGGTGCCGCAAAGGATGCTTTTACCACCTGTTTAAATAAAATCCGCGATCATGGCCTCAAAATGAAGCTCGTGGATGTAGAATTTACGTTTGACCGCAACAAGATCATCTTTTATTTCACCGCTGAAGGAAGAGTCGATTTCCGTGAGCTGGTCAAGGATTTGGCAAGCATTTTCCGTACCCGAATCGAGCTCCGGCAGATAGGGGTGCGTGATGAAGCCAAGATGCTCGGCGGACTGGGGCCATGCGGACGTGTGCTCTGCTGTTCCTCCTGGCTTGGCGACTTCGAGCCGGTATCCATTAAGATGGCCAAGGATCAGAACCTTTCGCTGAATCCCACAAAGATTTCCGGTCTTTGCGGAAGACTCATGTGTTGCTTGAAATTTGAGCATGATAATTACGAAAGTACGAAGGAAGAAATGCCGGCGGTGGGTAAGCTTGTCGTAACCTCGTTAGGGGATGGTAAGGTTGTAGGCATCAATACCGGAAGCCGTACAGTTCATGTGCAGTTGTTTGAAGTGGGCAAAGTTAAGGAACTTCCAATGGATGATGTTGTCGTCAAGTAAACCATATAAGGTTACTTTCGGGGTGGAAACTTGGAGAAGATGAATATTTTTGCACACATGCAGGAGATGGAAGCGCAGATGGAAAGCATGCGCGCTAGTCTCGGAGAATGGAAGTTGACGGTTAAAGAATTAATGGAAGCCAACCAAAGGCTGAGTCTGGAGAATGAACAGCTCCGCAAAATACTGAAGCGGGAAGCGCCATTGGACCCTGCTGCCCATTCTGCAGAAGCGGAGGCTCTTTTGGCCGCAAGTGAGGGGGTAGAGGAGGTTGTCGGGGAAGGTTATGACAATCTGGCGCGGCTCTATCATGAAGGTTTTCACATCTGCAATGTCTATTTTGGGCATTTGCGTACTGAGGGTGACTGCCTGTTCTGTCTTTCGTTTCTTAATAAATGAGGAAATCCAGCCGTAGGAGATTTACGCCTACGGTTTTTTTTGAATTTAGAGGAGTTTATGCTCTGAAGCATGTGTGATTCCAAGAAGGAGAATATAATGATGAATTCTTATAACGATGGCCCAGTTCCGCTGCATCCTGCCGAGCGGGTGGACGATTTATTGACGCATGATTTGCGGATTATCCAAAGCGACGAGGTATTCAGCTTTTCAATGGATGCTGTATTGCTTGCACGCTTCGCCAGTGTTCCACCTCGGGGCAGAGTACTTGATTTATGTACAGGCAACGGCGTGATCCCAATGCTGCTGACCACACGGACCAAGGCTTCTATAGAAGGTATCGAAATCCAGCCCCGTCTGGCGGATATGGCCCGCCGAAGCGTATTAATGAATAACCTTACGGAACGGGTAACCATCCATGAGGGGGATTTGCGTGAGCTGCACCTTACAGCAGGATACGGTGTATACGATGCCATATCCGTCAATCCTCCTTACATGCCGCTGAACGGAAGCGATCTTAAGCTGAATAGCCATCAGGCTATGGCCCGCCATGAGCTGGGCTGTACCCTGGAGGAAGTGATTCAGGCCTGTGTCCGGCTGGTCCGTACTGGCGGCAAGGTAAGTATGGTCCACAAACCACAGCGTCTGGTGGATATCATCAGTCTAATGAGACAATATAGACTTGAACCCAAGCTGATCCGTTTTGTTCATCCGCGTGCCCATTTGGAGGCCAATATGGTGTTGATTGAAGCTGCCCGTGACGGCAAGCCTGAAGCGCGTTTGCAGCCCCCGCTGATCGTATATAATGAGGACAATCAATATTGTCCGGAAATTCTGGATATCTACTATGGAGCTAAAGAGGGTAAATTATGACAATCTTGTGTCAAAGCAGCTTTCAAAATAAGAATCAGCAAGCAGGAACTGGCTCATTGTATCTGGTGGGGACCCCCATTGGCAATTTGGAGGATATGACCTACCGCGCTGTCCGTACCTTGCAGGAATGTGAGATTATTGCCGCCGAGGATACGCGGATGACCCGCAAATTACTCAGTCACTTTGAAATCACACCATCGATGCTGTTCAGCTATCATGAGCATAACAAGGCCGCGAGCGGGCCCGAACTGATACGCTATATAATAGAAGGTAAAAATTTGGCACTCGTCAGCGATGCCGGCCTGCCGGCCATTTCTGACCCTGGAGCCGACCTCGTGGCGCTAGCGGTCAGCCACGGCATTCCCGTGATTCCGATCCCTGGAGCCAACGCAGCATTGTCTGCTTTGATTGCTTCCGGTTTGCCCACAACCAGCTTCACTTTCATTGGTTTTCTGCCCAGGGAGCGTAAAGATATCCGTAGTGTGCTGTCAGGTCTTCGTTCCGCGCAAGGGACCTTATTGTTCTATGAATCACCGCACCGCGTGTCTAAAACATTAGCCCACCTGCAGGAGGCATTCGGCAACCGTCGGATTGTACTCGCCCGTGAGCTGACTAAGCGTTATGAGGAATTTCTTCGCGGCACTATTGAGGAGTGCCTGGTCTGGCTGTCGGAGCATCCACCGCTGGGGGAGTATGTGATCGTGCTGGAGGGTGAAAGCAAGGAGGAGGCTGAGCTTGCTGAATCCTCATGGTGGCGTGAACTGAGTATCGAGGAGCATGTAACCCACTATGAAACTTCCGGGCTGGCCCGTAAGGACGCTATGAAAAAAGCTGCGTCGGATCGCGGCTTGGCCAAACGTGATATTTATAATGCTCTTCTGGAGAAGGAATAAGCAACATATTCAAGAGATAACTGCACATTATACATTTGCTTCGACTTCTATCTGGTATGAAATAACTGTATAGAATGCAGATATCCAAATCTACCAATGCTAAGTGGGTTGAGCCCAGTGTGACTTGTTACGCGTAGTCAAGCGATTCCCAACGGGAGAGCGCTCCAATGCACCTGAAACCGCTCACCCGCCAGTAACCAGCGAGCACCAACGTCACAGGAAAGTGCTGCTGTAGAGCGATTCACGCAGGTAGAGCGGCTTCTGCGCCCCTCGTTGCCCGTGAGCGCCTTGCGCAGCTGCCATAGAAGCGCGAAGCCTATGGCGGAACCCTTCTCATGACAAGGCCCCGAGGGCTTGCCCGAAAAAGGGCCGGTCCTCCGCCAACCGCTGCTTCCTTACGCGCATCCCCACAGTTAGACAAGCTTCCGGGTGTCCAGAGGGCGGGAGCCCTTGGGGCCCTCCCTGTAGGGAGGGTTTGGGAGGGGAAAAACCTTGGGAGGGTAAAAACGCATAAAAAATACCCCCCGCAAACACGGGAGGCCAAGGAGATATAAAAAAGGTTAGAATTAACAATTGGATTAGTTCCTATTATAACCGATTTGTTTTAATTTGTCACAGGGGTAGGGATGGCAGAAATACAATCGTGACAAACAATTTTTCCTTTGAAGTAGGTTACATTCTCAGCATTGCCGCAGAAGATGCAAGCAGGCTCGTATTTTTTCAGCATGATCCGCTCACCGTCCACGTAAATTTCGAGCGCATCTTTTTCTCCAATGCCCAGTGTGCGGCGCAATTCGATTGGAATAACAACCCGTCCTAGCTCGTCGACTTTTCTTACAATTCCTGTTGATTTCATCATTTCAATCGTTGCTCCTCTCAATGTTCAAAAGCGTCATTATTCGACATTGTTCACCGTTTTATGATACTTATAATACCAACCATTCCCAAAACAGTCAACCTTTTTTGTGGTTAATTTTAAGGGGATTTTGAAAAAAAACTTTTGTACCGCTTATAATCAACTCAAATGACAAGAAAAAGGCCTGAAAAGGAATTTGTCGATTTGTAAATCGTTAAAACGCCATCATTCGACAAAGTACGACAATATATACTATTATAACCGTTATTTCAACCGATTCCTAATCCTAAAATTTGAAGGAGTTGATTTTATGAAGCAGCTGCTGACAGAAGAAAAGGTTTTTAAAGACCCGGTTCACAATTATATTCATGTCCAGGACACCATGATCTGGCGATTAATCAATACCATGGAATTTCAGCGTCTGCGGCGGATCCGCCAGCTCGGCACTTCTTATCTGACTTTTCATGGAGCGGAGCACAGCCGTTTTTCCCATTCATTGGGTGTCTATGAAATTACGCGGAGAATCATCTCCCAATTTGAACGCAGCGGTTATAAGGATTGGATGCCGGAGGAAAGTCTGCTGACTTTATGTGCAGCGCTCCTGCATGATTTGGGGCATGGCCCCTTCTCCCATTCTATAGAAGAAGCTTTTGAAATGAATCATGAGGACTGGACCTGCAGAATCATACAGGAGAACACGGAAATTACAGCAATTTTACGCGAAGTAGGCGAGGATTTCCCTCAAAAGGTTGCATCTGTGATTGCCAAAACGTATGAACATGAGATCGTTGTCAACCTGGTGTCAGGCCCTCTGGATGCAGATCGTATGGATTATTTGCTGCGGGATGCGTATTATACTGGGGTGAACTATGGGACGATCGATATTGACCGTATTCTGAGAATGCTGCGACCCTATAATGGCCGTGTTGTCGTAAAAGAATCGGGTATGCACGCCATTGAGGATTACTTGATGTCACGTTACCAGATGTATTGGCAGGTTTATTTCCATCCCGTTACGCGCAGCTCGGAAATTATTTTAAGGCAGATTTTCCGGAGGGCGAAAGAGCTTTTCCAGGAGGGGTACTCTTTCCGGTTTATGATCAATCCGCTCAGCGATTTATTCGGTGGAGAGATTAATGTAGAACAATATTTACTCCTGGACGAGGCTTTGGTTCAGACAGCCTTTATGCAGTGGACGCTGGAAGACGATAACATACTGGCTAACTTATGCAGCCGTTTTATTCATCGTAAACTGTATAAATATGTGGAGATGGACCATCTTGATTCAGAGACCATTGACGAAATCCGCCGCAGTTTTGCCGGTGCCGGACTGCATCCGGATTATGACCTGGAAATCGATTATCCGACAGATCTGCCTTACGATGTTTTCCGTCCGGGAGAGGGGTTTGACAGCAAGCAGATTTTGCTGCTTGACCGCCATGACAAGCTGCGTGAAATCTCTGAGGTATCTGATATAGTGCGCTCGATCAGCGGCATCCACCGGGGCAGGTATCACCTGTATTTTCCGCAGGATAAGCTGCAGGAGGCACTGACCCGGCTTCCTGGTTCCATTGGCGAGATCTTTGCAAAATAATACAAAAATTTCTGGAATTCATCATAGAAATCAATCCTGAAAGGATGGTATTGCATGCGCTTATTCGACACACATACTCATCTGGATGCCCCACAATTCGACGACGATCGTGAGGAGGTCATTGCCCGCGCGTTAGAGGCTGGAGTCACCAAGATGATTAACATTGGATTTAACCGGGATACGATTCCAACGACAATGAAATTGGCAGAGACTTATGATTATATTTATGCAGCTGTCGGCTGGCATCCCGTAGACGCTATTGACATGAAAGAGGGGGATATGGACTGGATCGCTTCCCTGTGCAGCCATAAAAAGGTGGTGGCCATTGGAGAAATCGGACTGGATTATTATTGGGATACATCCCCAAAAGAGGTACAGCACGAGGTATTCCGCAAACAGATCGGTTTGGCCCGTGAACTAAAAATGCCTATCTGTATTCATAATCGGGATGCCCACGAGGATGTAATCCGGATATTGCGTGAAGAGAAGGCGAATGAAATCGGCGGTGTGATGCACTCCTTCTCCGGCAGCTGGGAAACGGCCAAAATGTGTCTTGATTTGGGCTTTCATTTGTCCTTCGGGGGACCTGTAACTTTTAAGAATGCGAGGGTGCCAAAAGAGGTGCTCGCTCAGACTCCAATGGACCGGCTTTTGATCGAAACTGACTCCCCATATTTGACGCCGCACCCCTTCCGCGGGAAGCGAAATGAGAGTGCTTATGTGAAGCTTGTGGCTGAGGCTGCTGCGGAAATAAAAGGGATTGATTTACAGGAATTAGCTGAAATTACGTATGCGAACGCCCTGGAACGATTTGGAATTGTCTGAAAACGGGAGAAAATGCGGTGAAAAAAGAAGTATAGCCGATATATTAAACTTTTTTAACATAAAAACAGCTGATTATTACAATATTTTAATCATTTTTTTGCGTAAACGTGGTTGAATGCTCCTTTACAACATGCATCAAAACAGGATATCATCTTTTCAGTGAAGTGAGCTGTTGTTACTGTGACAGTCACCAAATTCATGGATCGTCTCGCTGAGTCTCCGTATGGAGAACGGGGGAACCAATGATGCTCTGCCGCATAGTGCACACAGAAATGCCGCAGACGTTATTTGATTTCTTTACGTGGTCTTTGGGGTGAATTTGAGGGCAACCGCCGTGAGCGGGTGACCTGAGATAGGGCGTCTCTCTTATGCCCGAACCCGACAGCTAACCCCGTAAGCGCAAGTAAGAGAGGAAACCTCGTGCATAAACATTCCCGCGTATTCTGACACCCGGAGAGCCACGAAAGAGTCCTCTGTGAACTCTTTTCGGGCTTTTTTTGTTTTTGAATAATGCGGATGTTCCCGGCATACTGTTATATAACAGGTATCTGGAGTAGCTATGCCGAGCAGGCGATCCATGAGCAGGAAACGCTAAAGCAATGCGGGCGTATCCTGTGCAATCTCAAACCTAGTTTCGTCAGAAGTGATGAAGTCACCTTTGTTATACAACTTGGACGACGGGGCTATGTAAGGAGGATGGAGAGAGTGGGCGTATTCCAACCAGAAGTATCCCATGATTCGCAATCATCCAGCAGGTCTTTCGCATTTCGGTGGAAGCAAGTGAATTCTCGCGTACTTTCGCTTGCAGGCGCGGCCTCAATTGTTATCGCGCTGGTAATTCTGCTGTACGTACACGGTCAAAGCATTAAAGAAATAACTTTAGTAATAGACGGGAAGGTACAAACGCTTGAGACGCGGGATGCGCTGCTCGGCGATGTGCTGGCCAAGGAACAAATTTCGCTGCAGCCGCATGATGCTTTATCTATTGGCCTTAGTGATGAAATAAAGGACGGAGACCGTGTCGTCATCAACCGTGCGCAGGCGATTAAGATCACTACGGATGGGACCACCAAAACGTTGTACACGACCGAAGATACAATCGGTCAGGCGATTGACAAACTGGGCATTGGCCTGGAAAGCTATGACAAGATTTACCCTTCGCTAGGCACCGCAGTTTCTGCAGACATGGAAGTCAAAATTGTTCGGGTTAACAAGCAAGTGGTACAGCGGACAACAGCTTTGCCTTTCCGAGTCATTAAAACCGCAGACCCCTCCCTGACCAAGGGAACGGTGAGAGTTGCACAAGCGGGCAAACCGGGCGTAATGATCCAGCACATCGAGAAAATCTACCGAGATGGCGAGCTGGCATCCATGCGTATGGTCGGCAAGGAAGTACAGGCGGTCACCAAAGACAAAATCATTGCCATTGGTACCAAACCGCTTCCCAAAGCTGTTGTAGCCACTACCGTAACTTCTAAATCAACAACAACTTCTAAAACATCCAAAGTGAGCGCAAAAAGCAACAATGTTGCCAGTAAAGCAGGCGTAGATTTTGAGTACAAGAAAATTATCAGAAATGTATCCATGACGGCCTATTCATCGGAAGAGCCTGGTATTGGCAACCGTACGGCTTCCGGCACACGCGTAACGGAAGGCCGGACCATTGCTGTGGATCCGAGCGTAATCCCTATCGGCTGGTGGGTGTACATTGAGGGACTTGGGTTTCGCCGTGCAGAGGATACCGGCGGTGCCATTAAAGGCAACAAGGTGGATGTGTATTATGATTCACTGAGCCATGCCCGTAACTTTGGCCGGAAATCACGCACGATCTATGTGATAGGGCCTGTGAAGCCAGAACTGAACTAAGTGGCAGATACTTTGCAAATTAGCGGTTTATAGGATATAGTGAGGGTAGCACTTAAGGAATTCTCAGGAATCTGAACGTGAAATTACAGAGCTGCCGCTCATCACTTATACATTCTTTAGCCAAAAGGAAGGGGAGCGAATCCTCTTCTTTTTGCGTTGCAGAGTAAGGAGTACAAAAAAATGATCAAAGAATTAATCGTTGTGGAAGGCAAAAGCGACACCGTTGCCATAAAACGGGCTGTTGAGGCCGATACTATCGAGACCGGCGGATCGGCAGTCGACCGCAAAGTCATCGCCAAGATAGCGCTCGCTATGGAACGCAGAGGGGTCATTATACTTACTGATCCTGACCATGCCGGTGAACGGATCCGGAAGATCGTCTCTTCCAAGGTGCCGGGCTGCAAGCATGCGTTTATCCCCGAGAAGGATGCTACCCGAAAAGGGGATATTGGTGTGGAAAATGCCTCACCGGAGGCAATCCGCCATGCGCTTAAGCATGTGCATACCTCTTTTGAGGGTGCACCGGCCCTGATTGGGTTAGAAGACCTTATGGCTGCAGGGATGATGGTGCATCCACGGGCAGCAGAACGGAGAATGGCGCTTGGCAATCTGCTCGGGATCGGCTACTGCAACGGCAAGCAATTATACAAGCGGCTGGCGATGTTCGGCATTACACGGGAGGAATTTTCGATTGCTCTCGCGCAAATTGATCAGGGAGGCATTACCTCATGAGCGGCAACAACAATATCTCATCCCCGGCACGCACCAAGGAAATCATTCAGCGGTACGGGTTCTCATTCAAGAAAAGCCTGGGCCAGAACTTTCTGATTGACCAGAATATTCTGGATAAGATTGTGGATGCTGCAGGCCTGGATCAAGCTGCCGGTGCATTGGAGATTGGACCCGGCATTGGCGCTTTGACCGAAAGGCTGGCTGCTGCAGCCGGAGCAGTAACGGCAGTAGAGATCGACCGGAGGCTGATTCCGATTCTGCGGGATGTTCTGGCGGCCTATCCGCATGTGAAAATTCGTAACGATGATGTGCTGAAGGTGAACCTGCGGGAACTGTTTGCCGAGGATTTTGCCGCAGTGGAGAGGGTCAGTGTAGTGGCCAATTTGCCTTATTATGTGACCACACCCATACTCATGAAGCTGCTGGAAGAGAAGCTGCCCCTGGATAACATCGTTGTGATGATCCAGAAGGAGGTTGCTGAGCGTATGGCAGCTTCCCCGGGCGGCAAGGAATATGGCAGTCTCAGCATCGCCGTGCAGTACTACAGTGAGCCTGAATTGGTCTGTATCGTACCGCGTACGGTATTTATTCCACAGCCTAACGTGGAGTCGGCGGTTATCCGTCTTAAGGTGAGAGAGCGTCCGCCGGTAGAGGTTGCGGATGAAAAGCATTTCTTTGAGGTCGTGCAGGCTTCCTTCACCCAGCGGCGCAAGACGATTGCGAACAACCTCAAGGCACGGTTCTTTCCGGAAGAGGGACGCGAGCGGCTGGAGTCCCTGCTCGCTGAAGCCGAAATAGAGCCAAGCCGCCGCGGGGAAACACTAAGCCTGGCGGAGTACGCCCGGTTAAGCGCTGTGCTCCTTGCTGCCGGGATTGTTTAAGCCAAATCACCGCCGATTAAGAACCAACCGGGGCCTTTGCCCATACGATGGGATAGAGGTGGTGTTTGAAATGAATTTAGGAGACTTGGTCGTTCGTAAATCTTACGGTGGCGATGTAACATTCCGGGTGGAGAATATCGTGCAGAATGGGGCCGTAATCAAAGGCACTGAATTCCGCCTGTTGGCGGATGCCCCCCTGGACGACTTGGTTCAGGTGCCTCCCACCCGTATTACGGAGCGGGGACAGCAGGCGCAGATTAAAGCAAAGGAATCGCTGACCAAACTGCGTAAAGACCGGCAGGAGCAGAGCCAGCGCAGCGGAGAGAGCCTCTCCGGGGTATGGCCCCAGTCCCCCAAGGAAGCGGCATACTTTGAGGTACCGGGAAAAGTGCTGCACCTCGATGGTGATGCCCTTTACTTGAAGAAGAGCCTTAGTCTATACGAGCAGCTGCGGATCCCAGCAGAGGGTCATCATATCCACGAATCAAAGATGGCCGAAACGCTATACCGGCTGCTGCCGCGTGTGCGTCCGGATATTGTCGTGATTACCGGACATGACGGGGTGCTTAAGCAGCAGCATACTTACGATCTCTACAGCCTGAACAGCTATAAAAATTCGCAGAACTTCGTCACCGCGATTCAGGTTGCAAGGGAATATGAGCGCAACTTTGATACGCTGACGATTGTGGCGGGAGCCTGCCAGTCGCATTTTGAAGCACTGCTGGGTGCAGGGGCTAACTTTGCCAGCTCCCCCGGAAGAATATTAATTCATGCCCTGGATCCGGTATATATAGCGGCAAAAGCATCCTTTACCTCTATACGGGACTCTGTCAGCCTGGGGGACGTATTGAATAATACCATCAGCGGCAGCCAGGGTATGGGCGGAATCGAGACCCGTGGGAGCTTTCGCATTGGGATGCCCCGCCTGCAGAACCTGTCTACCCTGAAGGTAGCACCCTCGGTAATGATGTAGCGTCCGGTCAACGGAATAAACATCTAGGAAAGTCCCACTTTGGTGGGGCTTTTTTGTTTAAGGGCGGTTCATGGGGGTCACCCTACTTAGTTTGACTGTTACCGCTAACAAGGGATTAAAGCCAGCATTGGTTTCCGCTAAAAAAATTCCGTTGACAACGTTTTTATCATCATCTATAATTATTTATTTAATTTGACAATGGTTATAGAAAGTTGTATAATGGACAAGGAAAGAGGTGGTCGTCAGGCAATGGCTAATAATGCGCTGTTGGAAATTAAACGCAGTCTCGAAGCTCACGTCGGTCATAAGATCACGTTGCGTGCAAACGGTGGCCGTCGGAAGACCGTTGAACGCACCGGTGTCCTGGAAGAAACGTACCCTTCTGTATTTATAGTCAAACTGGATCAGGAGCAGCAAACCTTCAAGCGAGTCTCCTACAGCTATGCTGACATCCTTACTGAATCTGTGGAAATCACAGTTTGTGAAGATGATGGGCAGATGCGGATTATGTATATTAAAGCTTAATGGTTTTTGGGCAGTCTCCCGCGAGGGAGGCTGCTTTTTGTTTTTATTCCCTGAATGGCCGCCGCGTCTTGGCAGCATACTAAAGCAGCAACAATCTCGTCATCCATCTTTTTAAGGGGGAATTCCGTTAATGAGCCGCAGAAAACGGGGCGTGATGTCAGAAGAGCTGAAGACGGAGCTGGCCAAGGAACTGGGTTTTTATGAGACAGTAGAACGCGATGGCTGGGGCGGAATCCGGGCGAAAGATGCAGGCAATATGGTGAAAAGGGCTATCCAGCTCGCCGAGGAGGCAGCGCGGAGGTCGTAATAGGTTTTGCAGGAAAAAGTTGGACGAGGGGGTGTTGCCAGGACGGCAGCACCCTTTTCGGCATGGGCCGAACTTTTGTGAAAATATAAGGATTTATATGTTTTCACTTCATCAGCCGTCCTTATATTTCCCGCTGAAACTGGACCGTCCTTAAAAAAAGGACGGCAAACCTTTTCTACTTGATGGACTTCGTTACGAGTTTCTCATATAATATGTTAAGTTGTTTTTACGGGAAAAGTGAAGGTGGGTGAACGCCTTGAAAATGTATGAAAAAGCGCCGGCCAAAATCAATCTGATGCTGGATGTGCTGAGCAAGCGCGCCGATGGTTTTCATGAGGTGGAAATGATAATGACCATGGTCGATCTGGCAGACCGTTTGGAGCTGTCCGAGCTGAAGCGGGATTCCATTATTATCTCAAGCCAGGCCGGGTATATCCCGCTGGATGAGAAGAATCTGGCTTTCCAGGCGGCCAGGCTTATTAAAGACCGTTATAACGTGAAGAGTGGCGTACATATCCATCTGGACAAAAGAATCCCGGTCGCTGCCGGCCTCGCCGGCGGCAGCAGTGATGCCGCGGCTACGCTGCGCGGCCTGAACCGGCTCTGGCGCCTGGGCATCCCGGCACAGGAACTGCAGGAACTGGGCGCCGAGCTGGGCTCGGACGTCCCGTTCTGCGTCACGGGCGGCACTGCCCTGGCCACGGGCAGAGGCGAACGGCTGACTCCGATCCAGAGTCCGCCGCAGTGCTGGGTCGTCCTGGCCAAGCCGCCGATCAATGTATCGACGGCTGAGGTGTACGGACGCGTACGCGCGAACAGCATAGCGGTGCATCCGTCTGCGTCCCGGATGCAGGCTGCCATCGAAGCAGGCGACTTCGCGGCCGTCTGCGCGGGCCTAGGCAACGTGCTGGAGGATGTGACACTGAAGCTGCACCCGGAGGTGCAGCAGCTGAAGGAAGCCATGGTGAAGCTGGGCGCCGACGGGGTGCTCATGTCCGGCAGCGGGCCAACGGTGTTCGGCCTTGTGTCGAAACAATCCAAGGTAGCCAGAATCTATAACGGACTGCGCGGGTTTTGCAAAGAAGTATACGCTGTACGTTCACTAAGCTAAGTGAACGCAGTCCTGAAAGTGCTTGGAAAGATTACTGTGCTTGTATAAATCCGTACAAAAGTGATATTATTTTTAATAATATTCGGTTTTGGCGAGGAGCATTCCGTGAAAAAACTTAAAAGAAGCCAACGTTTGGTAGATATGACCCAATTTTTGCTTGAGAAACCGCATGATCTATTGCCGCTGTCTACATTTGCAGACCGTTACGGAGCGGCAAAGTCATCCATCAGTGAAGATTTGGCTATTATAAAAGAGGTATTTGAAGGCGAAGGCATGGGAGAATTGCAGACACTGGCCGGTGCAGCCGGGGGAGTACGCTATATCCCGCGGATGCCTACTGACATGGCCCTTGCCTTCGTGGACGGCCTGTGCGGGCAGCTTGAACAAAGTGACCGGATCCTGCCTGGCGGTTATTTGTATATGTCTGATTTGCTCGGTCTTCCATCCTTAATGGAGCAGGCTGGCAAAATCATCGCAACAGCCTTCTACGGTGTGGAGATTGATGTGGTAATGACAGTAGAGACGAAGGGGATTCCTCTGGCTTATGCCACGGCTGCGCAGCTGGGACTGCCGGTAGTGCTGGTGCGCCGCGACCATCAGGTTACAGAAGGCTCGGCGGTAAGCATTAACTATGTCTCGGGATCGCATAAGAGCATTCACACCATGTCATTGTCCAGACGGGCGCTTAGAGAGAAGTCCAGAGTGCTGATTGTGGATGACTTCATGAAGGCCGGCGGCACTGTACGCGGTATGGTTGATCTGCTGGGCGAATTTAATGCCGAGGTTGCCGGTGTCGGGGTACTGGTAGAATCCGGCGCAGTTGAGAATGAGGAACGTCTGCTGCATGACTATGTCTCACTGGTAAAGCTAAGCGAAGTCGATTCCAAAGGACGGCGGATAACTGCACATCCGGGGAATTATTTCGTTTTCTAGCCGGCAGATAACCCCAATTTACGGGATAGGCTAAAATGTCGAATCTGTGAGGAAAACACAGAGAACTTCACGAAATGTGTCGAAAACGATGGAACGGCAAAAATAATCTTCTTAATCAGCCATTTTTTGGAATCCAAAAGAAGGAATTCGCTTTGCTGTGTGGAATTATACACCAAGTCTCTGATGGAAAAAGGTGGTGAACACACACATGCAAATTACGGATGTCAGACTCCGCCGCGTCAACTCTGAGGGGAGAATGAAAGCAATCGCATCCATTACAATCGATAACGAGTTTGTTGTTCATGACATTCGCGTCATCGATGGTAATAACGGGATGTTCGTTGCAATGCCCAGCAAGCGTACACCGGATGGGGAATTCCGCGATATCGCACACCCGATTTCTTCGGGAACACGCGAGAAGATTCAATCTGCGGTTCTGGCCGAGTATGATCGCGCCGCTACTGAAGAAGAAGAGGTCATTGAAGAGGGAGCCTAAGGGCCGACTCTGAAGGACGGCTGCCCTCGTTTCGGGCGGCTTGAGGCCATGCCGTTTTTTATTGGGGTTCGAAGAAAAGGGAACCATGCCTGCATGGTTCTCTTTTCTTTTTCCCCGGAATGAGATATATTCAGTAGTGAGCTAAAGAAGTAGGAGGTTGGCATTCTTGAAAAGAATGGCTGTTGTACTTGCTGCAGGTCAAGGCAAGCGCATGAAATCTAAATTATACAAAGTGCTGCACCCCGTCTGCGGCAAACCGATGGTCGGGCATGTACTTGATACAGTAAAAGCGACCGGATGCCAGCGCACTGTTGTAGTTGTAGGTCATGGCGCAGAGAAAGTGAAGGCTTATGTAGGCCAGGACGCGGAATATGTGCTTCAGGAAACACAGCTCGGTACAGGCCATGCCGTAAAGCAGGCTAAAGACCTTCTGGGCGGTGAAGCAGGCACAACGGTTGTGATATGCGGCGATACACCGCTCGTTACCGCAGAAACGCTGGAAGGCCTTATGGCATTGCATGAGGGCCAGAAAGCGGCTGCAACCGTACTTACGGCGGTCATGGAGCAACCTGCAGGTTATGGAAGAATTATCCGCGGCGATGATGGCGGCGTACAGAAGATCGTGGAACAGAAGGACTGTACTCCTGAGGAAGCTGCTGTGAACGAGATCAATACAGGAACTTATTGTTTTGATAACGCCAAGCTGTTTGCAGCTCTGGAAAAGGTCACGAACAGCAACAACCAGCAGGAATATTATTTGACCGATGTTATCGGCATACTCCGGGCACAGGGGGATATCGTTCTGGGATATCAGGCTCATGATGCTGCGGAGTCTATTGGCGTTAATGACCGTTTGGCCTTGTCGGAGGCGGAGAACTTGATGCGCCAGCGCATCAACCGCGAACATATGCTGAATGGTGTAACTATTATCGACCCTGCTTCCACCTATATCGCAGCTGATGTGGTGATTGGAGCAGACACTACACTCTATCCGGGAACTGTCCTGAAAGGAAAGACCGTAATCGGAGAAGATTGCCTCATCGGGCCTTCCAGCGAGATTGAGGATAGTGTGATCATGAACGGTGCTGAAGTGAAGCACTCCGTGCTGAATCAGGCACAGGTTGGTGCGCGAACCTCGGTTGGGCCTTTTGCCTATTTGCGTCCAGGCGCTGTGCTTGGCGAAGAGGTCAAAATCGGCGATTTCGTCGAAATCAAAAATGCCAGCATTGGCGATGGCTCCAAAGTATCGCACTTAAGTTATGTTGGCGATGCAACAGTTGGCAAGAATGTTAATGTGGGCTGCGGTGCAATTACCGTCAATTATGACGGCTATAATAAATCCAGAACCGAGATTGGCGATGATGCCTTTATCGGCAGCAATGTCAACCTTGTCGCTCCGGTTACTGTGGGCAAAGGCGCCTTTGTCGTTGCAGGTTCGACTATCACACGTTCAGTTTCGGAGAATGATCTGGCCATTGCCAGAGTAAGGCAGGAAAACAAGCCAGGGTATGCTGAGAAGATCCGTACCCGGGCCAAAGCAAAGAAAGACCAGTCGAGTCCATCGTAGAGCGCCAGAAGCCAAAGCGCCGGACGGACCCGCAAATCCGCGCCGGCGCATCTTGGAAGTTAAATTCCGTCACGGAGGGTTTATATTTTATGACTTATTGTGATTCCAAACTCAAGATTTTTACCTGCAACTCCAATCCCAAGCTGGCTAGTCAAATCGCTGATTATATCGGTATTCCTATGGGTGAGTCCCATACCACCAGCTTCAGCGACGGGGAAATCCAGGTTAAGCTCTCAGAGAGCGTCCGTGGCTGCCATGTATACATTGTGCAGTCCACCTGTGGTCCGGTAAATGATAACCTTATGGAGCTTCTGGTTATGGTAGATGCGCTCAAGCGTGCCTCCGCGAAGAGCATCAATGTGGTTATTCCGTATTACGGGTATGCTCGCCAAGACCGCAAGGCCCGTTCCCGCGATCCAATTACGGCCAAGCTGGTAGCGAATCTGATTGAAAAAGCAGGGGCACACCGCGTCATTACTATGGACCTTCACGCGATGCAGATTCAAGGCTTCTTCGATATTCCGGTGGATCATCTGCTGGGTGTTCCGATTCTGGCCCAATATTTCCGCTCCAAGCAGATTCAGAACCCTGTGGTCGTGTCTCCTGACCATGGCGGCGTTGTGCGGGCAAGAAAGCTGGCTGATTTCCTCAATGCACCGCTGGCGATTATCGACAAACGCCGTCCGGAGCCGAATGTCAGTGAAGTCATGAACATCATCGGTAACATCGAGGGCAAAACAGCGATTCTGATTGATGATATCATCGACACAGCCGGAACCATCGTGCTCGGAGCCAATGCTCTGATGGAAGGCGGGGTGAAGGAAGTGTACGCCTGCTGTACCCATCCTGTATTGTCCGGCCCTGCGCATGAACGTCTGGAAAACTCTCCAATCAAAGAAATTATCGTGACGGATACCATTCCAATTCGCAGCAACAATCCAACTTCCAAGTTGAAGGTTTTATCCGTAGCTCCACTCATGGGCGAGGCTATTATCCGGGTTCATGAAGAGCTGTCAATCAGCAAATTGTTCGAGATCGAATAGACTGCCGGATATCAAGTAGAAACGGACTCGCCGTTATCTATAAGAGGCGGCTTCCGGTTTAGCGGGAAATATAAGGATGATTGATGGAGTGAAAACCTATAGATCCTTATATTTAGAAAAAAAGGGTTACACCTTTCGCGAGGAAGATGTAACCCTTGTCGGCGTAATACAGCGCCGTTTTTTAGTACCCTGGACGCGAGATGAAGGTGAACAGGCTGCGGTTATACAGGGTTCCCTGCAGCTCGACAAAGCCTTCATCCACGGCTGTCACCATACCGATGTCAACATGCACGCTGCCTCTATATACCTCAACAGGTACAGCATTCTGGATATGGTACTGAAAGTGGCGCAGAAGTGTTAAGATTTCGCCTTGTTGTAGCATGGTTCATCACCTGTCTTCGGAATATACAGTTATTGTACCAAAAACGCAACGTCTCTGCCGAGGAGACAAGCGTGGAAAGGATAGCTCCTCATGAAATGGATTGTTGGACTCGGAAATCCCGGACCGCAGTATGCCAAGACGAAGCATAATGTCGGCTTTATGGCTTTGGACGAATTGGCAGCCAGACATGGCATAGTGTTTAATCAGAACAAATGCAAGTCTGTTATCGGTGAAGGTATGATTGACGGGGTTAAGACCGTCCTCATCAAACCGATGACATTTATGAATCTTTCCGGGGAAGCTGTCCGTGCCTATATGGATTATTACAAAGTACAGCTTGAAGATATGATTGTCGTATATGATGATTTGGATACGGAATTGGGAAAAATCCGGCTGCGCTACCAAGGAAGCGCCGGAGGCCATAACGGAATCAAATCGATCATACAGCATACCGGTACCCAAATTTTCAACCGTGTGCGGATGGGAATATCCCGCCCCGAACCCGGATTTGCCATCGTTGACTACGTGCTCTCCACCTTTCCCAAGAAGGATGGAGATAAACTGGAGAAGATGATTCAAGATACCGGTTCAGCGTTAGAGTTCAGTCTGAAGCATACGTTTGAGCAGACTATGGCCAAATTCAACGGCTAAATTGCAAGATGCCGCAACATCCCCTTAAGGCTAAAGCCAAGTCACGCGGGGCATACTGAAGGTATATACTATCTTCAGGAGGCATATAGATGGCAATAAACTACGTATGCAGGCACTGCCGGACTTTTCTGGGAAGCATTCAGAAAAGTGATGTTACAGAAATGCAGTTGGGCCTTCATTCCTTGACCCCTGCGGAGCGCAGAGATATCATAGCGTATGATTCAGACGGCGAGATTACGGTAAAGGTGACTTGCGGTTACTGCAAGGAAGCCTTGGATAATAACCCTGAGCTCAGTCTGCTGGCCAGTCCGCTTCAGTAAAGTGGGAAGCGGCAGTCTCTATTGTCTTCCGCAAGCCTTGGCCTTATCGCTAAGGCTTGTTTTCGATTCTAATTATAATAGGTGGCATCTGCTCTTTGGGGCAGTGCCAGCCTGTTTAGTAAGAGAGGTGCGCCTGTTGTTACAAGGTATTATAGAAGCTTTTTCCAAAGATCCCGATTTTCAGTCGGTTACCCGCGGTATTGCTGCAGGGATGAAGGAACAGCTCATCTCGGGATTATCCGGTTCGGCCAGACAAATTATGCTGGCGGCGCTTCATGAAGAAACGGGACGTCCGCTGCTTGTAGTGACTCATAATATGTTCTCAGCCCAGAAGATGGCCGAGGATTTACAGGAAGCGCTTTCTCCAGATCGCGTACTGCTCTATCCCGCCAACGAGCTGGTTGCCGCTGAGGCAGCGGTCTCCAGCCCTGAGACACTGGCTCAGCGGATTGATGTGCTGACCAAGTGCGCCCAAGGCTTCCGTGGCGTAGTCGTAGTTCCCTACTCCGGCGTTCGCCGCCTGCTTCCTTCCCCTCATGTGATGGCTGGCGCTGAACTGACCATTTCGCAGGATGGAACGCTCGTGCTTGATGATTTCCTGATGTCCATGATCGAAATGGGCTACGAACGGGTTGAACGGGTAGAGAACCGCGGCGAACTCAGCGTACGGGGCGGTATTATTGATTTCTTCCCCATGACTTCTCCCCTGGCCTACCGGGTGGAGCTGTTTGATGATGAGGTGGACTCGATCCGTACCTTCGATCCGCAGGACCAGCGCTCCATCGACAAGGTGCGCAGCGTGAAGATCACACCTGCCAAAGAGATTATTGCCGATCAGATGCGCCAGGATTCAGCTTCTACAGAAGCAGCGGCAATGTTGGAACGGCAGCTCGAAAAGATGACCGACCGCCAGGCCAAGCTGCGCTTGCGCGAGGAAATGGGGCGGGAGCTGGAAATGCTCCGCCAAGGCACTTATTTTCCGGAAATCTATAAATATATCAGCCTTTTATATCCTGAACGCACCCATCTATACGATTACATGGCACAGGATACGCTTCTGGTGCTCGATGAACCGGCCCGGTTGCTGGAAACCGCGAAGCAGCTTGAGCGGGATGAGTCCGAATGGAACCTGCATCTGCTGCAGAACGGAAAAACACTGCCTGACCTGCAGCTTTCTGTCGAGAGTGATGCCGTTATGTATCAGCGGCCGTTCCAGAGCCTGTTCATGTCGATTTTCCTGCGCCAGGTTCCGCATATCCAGCCCCAGAATATTCTGGGCTTCATCAGCCGGGGCATGCAGGACTTCCATGGCCAGATGAATGTGCTGAAATCGGAGATGGAGCGCTGGCACAAATCAGGCGTAAAGGTCATTATGCTGGCCAATGGGGAAGAACGGATGGAGCGGGTCCGCAGGGTTCTGTATGATTACGGGATTGAGGAACCTACGATCCTGCAAGGGAATCTGGGCTCCGGATTTGAACTGCCCTCTATACATCTTGCGGTTATTACTGAAGGAGAAATGTTCTCCCAGAAGCAGCGCAAGGCACGCAAAGTATCCAAAGGCATCGATAATGCTGAACGGATCAAAAGCTACACTGAGCTGAAGATCGGTGATTATGTCGTTCACCAGAATCACGGGATCGGCAAATATATGGGGATCGGGACGCTGGAAGTCAGCGGAATTCACCGTGATTATATGCATATTCTGTATGCCGGAGGCGACAAACTCTCCGTACCCATCGACCAAATTGATCTGATTCAAAAATATGTAGGCTCGGAAGACAAAGAGCCGAAAGTTTACAAGCTTGGCGGCAATGAATGGACAAGGGTTACTAGCAAGGTGCGTTCTTCAGTGCAGGATATCGCCGACGATCTTATCAAGCTCTATGCCGAGCGCCAAAGCGCACTGGGCTATGGTTTTGAGAAGGATACCCAGGAGCAGCGGGAATTCGAAGAGATGTTCCCCTACGAGGAGACGCGCGATCAGCTGCGGGCGATTGAGGAAATCAAAAAGGACATGGAGCAGAACCGGCCAATGGACCGGCTGCTGTGCGGTGACGTTGGTTACGGCAAGACTGAGGTGGCGATCCGTGCCGCTTTTAAATCGGCGATTGAAGGCAAACAGGTTGCGGTACTGGTGCCAACGACTATTTTGGCCCAGCAGCATTATGAGACCTTCCGCGAGCGTTTTGCCAACTATCCGCTTAACATCCAGGTACTCAGCAGATTCCGCAGCCGCAAGGAGCAGAACGAGACGATTAAAGGGGTTCGCCAAGGCACGGTAGATGTAGTTATTGGCACACACAGGCTGCTCTCGCAGGATATGGTCTTTAAGGATCTGGGACTACTGATCGTGGATGAGGAGCAGCGTTTTGGTGTCACCCATAAGGAGAAGCTTAAGAAACTGAAGACAAATGTCGATGTGCTGACGCTTACGGCGACACCTATTCCCCGTACCCTGCATATGTCAATGCTCGGTGTGCGGGACTTGTCCGTTATTGAGACGCCGCCGGAGAACCGTTTTCCTGTACAGACGTATGTGGTGGAACACAGCCAGACGCTTATCCGTGAGGCGGTGGAACGCGAACTGGCCCGGGGTGGACAGGTCTATTATCTCTATAACCGTGTCCAGGGAATCCAGGAAATGGCCGCGCAGATCTCCATGCTCGTTCCCGAAGCCCGGGTCGGCATCGGCCATGGCCAAATGTCGGAGTCAGAGCTGGAGAAGACCATTCTTGACTTTCTGGATGGGGAGTATGACGTGCTGGTCAGCACGAGCATCATCGAGACCGGAGTGGATATTCCCAACGTCAACACCCTGATTGTCCATGATGCCGATAAAATGGGATTGTCCCAGCTGTACCAGCTGCGCGGGCGGGTAGGCCGCTCCAACCGGATTGCCTATGCCTATTTTACTTACCAGCGCGACAAGGTGCTTACTGAGGTAGCCGAAAAACGCCTGCAGTCGATCAAGGAATTCACAGAGCTGGGTTCAGGCTTCAAAATCGCTATGCGCGACCTCTCCATTCGCGGAGCGGGCAATTTGCTTGGCGCCGAACAGCATGGGTTCATTGCCTCTGTCGGGTTTGACCTCTATTCGCAGATGCTTGCGGAGGAGATCCGCAAACGCAAAGTCAGTGTGCTCGGCGAGGAAGACACGTCTCTTAAGCAAGGCAATACGGTCATTGATTTGTCGATTGATGCTTATCTGCCATCTGAATATATTTACGACAGCATTCAAAAAATTGAGATATATAAAAAGGTTGCCGCTGTGGCTACGCTTGAGGATGCCGCTGAGCTGGAAGATGAGCTGCTGGACCGCTTCGGAGAACTGCCAGAAGCTGTAGTCAACCTGTTGTCCGTTGCCCGCCTGAAGGTGTACGGCAAGCTTTACGGCATGGAATCGATGGTCCGGCGGGGCGATGAAGTTTCGCTCAACTTCCATGAAGGCAGCACCGGTGCTTTTGACACGGCGAAGCTTGCTAAAGTTGGAAATAGCTTTGAAAGACGTGTACAATTTGATAGGGACGCCAAAGCAACCATCCGCGTGAAATCGAAGGACCTGGGGGATAAGGAGCTGCTTGACTTGCTGGAACAGTTCCTGGCGGCGGCCAAACAGTCTTTAAAATCGAAGGGAGAACTACACAATGTCATCAAATAAAACAAAATCATGGAAAGTGCTGCTCGTTTCACTGGCGGCGGCAGTTTCCTTCTCCATGCTGGCAGCCTGCAGCAACAACAATAGCAGCAATGGCGCTGGGGATAACAGCAAAGCTGTAGCCACCTACAAAGGCGGCACCATAACCGAAAATGAATTTGATATGGATACACGGGTGATGAAGCTCCTGTCGCCGCAGCAGGCTGCGTACTTAGAAATTGACGCCTTCAAGGAGTCCATTCTGAAGCAGGAGGTCGCTTTCGAATATCTTGCCGGCAAAGCGACAGATGCTGCGAAGAAGGAAGCCGAGAAGCAAGCGGATCAACAAGTGAACTCCATCAAGACTGGCCTTGGTGACACTTACGAAAGTACCCTTAAGCAAGCCAGTTTGACTGAAGGCGATATCCGTTCCTATATGCTGCGTGTGCTTACCGTGTATCAGGATATGCTGCTTAAGGTAAAAGACGACCAGGTAAAGACTGAATTTGAAAAGACTAAAGGCGACTTCACCGTAGCTACGCTTCGTCATGTGCTGATCGGTCTGAAGGATGCTGCAGGCAAGGAACGCACCGATGCAGACGCCTTGAAGCTGGCGAAGGAAGTCAAGGCGAAGCTGGATGGCGGGGCGGATTTTGCCGCAACAGCCAAAGAATATTCCGACGATACGGGGTCCAAGGATGCCGGCGGCGAAATTAAGGACAAGGCGCTTGGAGGCTACGTGGAGGAATTCAAGCAGGCAGCCCAGACCCTGCCGCTGAACACGATCAGCGATCCCGTCAAAACAACCTTTGGTTATCACATTATAAAAGTGGAATCCCGTACAGAGACAACCTTCGACAAGCTGACCGCTGAGCAGAAGGAAACCATTAAGGGATCACTCGCGTCCCAGGGATTGGAATCGTTCCTCGAAAAGGATCTAGGGTCGCTTGATGTTAAAATCAATCTGCCGAAGAGCTCTGCGCCTGCTGGTAAATCAGGAACATCCAATGGCGGAACTGAGCCTACAACCGCACCAAGCGCTGAAGCTCCGGCTGTTACGGCAGCACCTAAATAACAGCATTTATTCTATACCTGGACAGCCCCGCGCTATAAGCGCGGGGCTGTTTGGGGTTCATAATTTTAGAGTTTATGGATATTGGCGGCGGATGTTTTTGCATTCGCCGAAACTTTTATATACATGCCGGAGGATGTATAAGGAACTGGGAAGAGATGAATACTATGGTCAGATATTACGATAAATCACTGGGATTATCCTTTCCCATAATGGACAGTAGTTGGACCAAACTTCTTATGAAAGCGGGGCAACATGTGAAATGAAAGCTACTGGAATTGTACGACGTATTGATGACCTCGGACGAGTAGTTATTCCCAAAGAAATCCGGCGCACTTTGCGTATCCGTGAAGGCGATCCACTGGAGATCTTCGTGGACCGTGACGGTGAAGTCATTCTGAAAAAGTACTCCCCGATTGGCGAGCTGGGGGATTTTGCCAAGGAATATGCAGAGTCTCTTTTTGAAGGAACAGGCCATATTACCATGATCACCGACAGAGACAGCTTCATTGCTCTGGCCGGAGGTTCTAAAAAGGATTATCTGGAGAAGCAGGTAGGTGTACTTCTTGAGAAAGTCATGGAAAACCGCAAGACGGTGCTTGAGACAAATGCAGGCAGCTATGACATCGGTAAAGACCACCCCGAAACCGTATCCTCCTATGTGGCTGCTCCCATTATTTCGGGTGGGGACCCCATCGGCTGTGTGGTCTTGCTGAATAAGGATGACTCGGTAAAAATGGCGCAGATGGAAGTGAAAATGGCCGAGACGGCCGCAGCATTCCTGGGCAAACAAATGGAGCAGTAAACGCCGGGACCCTAAGGCCCCGCCTACCTTTTGAGCAATACAGGCAAAAGGAACGGCGGGGTTTTTGTCGTCCGGCGTCCATATGCGTTATAATATAGAAATTCATCCCATCATAGCAGTTGTAGCTGTAGAAGCAGGTATATGTATGAAACTTAAGTCGCAAGGCTCCAAGCTGCTGCAAGGAGCGTTTATTCTTAGTGCTGCAGCCATCCTTTCCAAGCTGATTGGCACCCTCCAGAAAATTCCGCTGCAGAATCTGGGCGGAGATGCCGTATTCGGCATCTATAACACCGTATATCCGCTGTATACGATGCTGGTAACCGTGGCAATGCTGGGACTGCCGTCCGCCGTTTCGAAATTTGTGGCGGAGGCCTCAGCAGGAAGAGCGGAGCACGAAGGTCACCGGATTCTGAAGCTGTCCGCTATTCTGACCGCTTCCAGCGGCGTGCTGATCGGAATTCTTGTCTATGCGGGCGCACCCATGATATCGGTATGGGTTGGCAATTCGCATGTTACCCCTGCGCTGCGCAGCAGTGCGTGGGGGCTGGCGGTTGTACCGCTTATGGCTGCGCTGCGCGGTTACTTTCAAGGCTTGCATAACATGGTGCCTACTGCCGTTTCCCAGGTTGCCGAGCAGACGGTGCGTGTGGCGGTTATGATTGCTCTCCTGCTCTATCTGACTTCTATCCATGCAGATGCTGCAGGCATTGCTGCCGGCGCTCTGCTGGGGTCAGCCGGCGGTGGTGTGGCAGGTCTGCTGATTATGCTGCTGTATCTGCGGCGGCACCGCCGCCGCCAGGCGGAGCCTGAGCTTGCCGCTGCCTCGGAGACAGCAGGGGTAACGACATGGACGAAAGAGCAAAGAGAGCTTGCCCTAGAGAACCGAAGGGAACGTATAAGAATCGGGCAGCTGCTGGCTTACGGGCTTCCCGTCATGCTGGGGGCTTTGGCTGTGCCGCTCATCGGACTGGTAGATGTGTTCACGGTGCCCCGCCTGCTGTCCTCCGGCGGGAGTGAGGCAGCAGCGATGGCGCAGTTCGGGATCTACAACCGCGGCCTGCCGCTGGTACAGATCGTCACGATGCTGGCAACTTCGCTCTCCGTTGTCTTCATCCCGGCACTCGCCGAAGCCAAGTACCGGGGCGACCTTGGGCTGATCCAGACCCGCTGCAGCCTCTCGCTGCGCTGGTTCTGGCTGCTGGGCCTGGCCGCCTCCGCAGGCCTGGCTGTGCTTGCGGAGCCGGTCAACATCGCGCTCTACGGCGACGCTTCCGGCAGCAGCACGATGATCTGGCTGGCCTTCACCGCCGCAGGCGGTACGGTCAGCATCATCTCGGCCGCGCTGCTGCAGGGCCTCGGCGCCGTGCGTGCGCCGGCGCTGCACCTCCTGGCCGCCGCGCTGCTCAAGGCGGCCCTCAACCTGCTGCTCGTGCCGCAGCAGGGCATTACCGGCGCGGCCATCGCCAGTGTGGCCGCCCACGGGTTCGCAGCAGCGCTGAACGTGCTGCTGCTGCACCGCCAAGGCTATCTGCGGCTGCGCTTCGCAGATGCCGTGCTGCGGCCTGCGCTGCTGCTGGCCGGCCTGGCCCTGGCCGCCGCCGCCGTGAGCTACGGCGCCGGCGCGGCAGCCGATGCCGCGGGCCTTGGCGGCAGCCGCACCGCGGCCCTGGCGCAGAGCCTGCTCGGCGTGCTTGCAGGCTGTGTTGTCTTCGCCATTGGCGCGGTAGCCCTGCGCCTGCTCAGCGAGAACGAACTGCGCCAGCTGCCGGGCTTCGGTCCGGGGCTGGCGGACAAGCTGAAAAAGCTGCGGCTGTTCCCGTAAAAACCAGCCGCCAGGCTGCGTATGGCTTGGGTCAGATCTTCCGCATTTTCCCGTGAATCAGCAGTACATAAAGCGGTCGCCCGCTAAGAGGGCCGCGGCCGCCTGGAAGGAGTAGAAATCGTATGAGTGCAACACTAACAGTAGTCGGGCTGGGCTCGGGGAACCCCGACCGGCTGACGCTGGGAATTATCAAAAAGCTGAAAGCGGCATCTGCCGTTTACGTCCGGACCGCTGAGCATCCGGTGATGAAGGCTCTGGAAGAGCTTGAGATTGCTTCACAGTCCTTTGACTACCTGTATGAATCGCTGTCTTCCTTTCCCGAAGTATATGAAGCGATCACGGCAAAATTAATCGAGAAAGCGGCCTTTTTGACGGCTGGATCGGAAATTGTCTATGCTGTTCCGGGACATCCCATGGTTGCCGAATCAGCCGTTTCCTTGCTGCGGGGGCGCTGCCCCGAAGCGGGAATCAAGCTGGAGATTCTCGGCGGCGAGAGCTTCCTGGATGAGGCTTTTGTGCGTCTTGGCTTTGATCCGATCGAGGGCTTTCAGCTTCTGGATGCTTCCGGCATCCGCAGCTCCCAGCTTCAGCCCGAGCTGCATACGCTGATCGGCCAGGTGTATGACAGTTTTACCGCATCCGAGACCAAGCTCTGCCTGATGGAGCTATATCCGCCGGAGTATGAAGTCATTGTAGGCCATGCGCTTGGGGTGGAGGGCGAAGAGAAGATTGACCGCGTACCGCTCTTCGAGCTGGACCGGCTGACCGGTTATGGTAATCTGTCACTGGTCTACGTTCCCGCGAACCGTGCAGAGACTGCAAGACGGCGCAGCTTTGCCCGCCTGCATGAAATTGTTGATATTCTGCGCAGTCCGGAGGGCTGCCCCTGGGACCGGGAACAGACCCATGAATCCCTCCGCAAGAATCTCATAGAGGAAACCTATGAAGTGCTTGAAACGATCGATGAGGATGATCCGGATCATATGAAGGAAGAGCTTGGCGACCTGCTGCTTCAGATTATGCTCCATGCCCAGATGGAAGAGGAGCTTGGAACCTTTAATGTCTACGACGTCATTGAAGGTCTGAATGACAAGCTGATCTTCCGCCATCCGCATGTATTCGGGGACACCGAAGCCGGCAATGCCGAAGAGGCGCTTATGAACTGGGAGGGAATGAAGGCTGAAGAGAAGCGGCGCAAGGGGCTGAAACCAGAAGCCGAGTCTGCGCTCAGCGGAGTGCCCCGTGACCTTCCGGCGCTGATGAAGGCTTATAAGCTGCAGAAAAAGGCTTCCAAGGTAGGTTTCGATTGGGATAATGTAAGCGACGTTCTGGCCAAAATCCGCGAGGAGGCAGACGAGCTGCAGGAAGCGATCGAGAACGGTGCGTCAGCGGAGGAGCAGATGCTGGAGCTGGGGGATCTGTTGTTTGCAGCAACCAATGCCGCCCGTTTTATTGATGCCGATCCGGAAGAGGCGCTTACCCGCACCAACCGCAAGTTTGTCTCCCGGTTTCAATATATCGAGCAGAGGCTGCGGAGCCAGGGGACAAGAGTTCAGGACAGCAGTCTGGAACAGATGGAAGCTCTCTGGGAGGAAGCCAAATTAGAGGAGCGGAAGCTGTAGAGACAGCAGTACGTTGCACACCCGGTGGCTGGTTCAAGCTATATAAATTGAACTTGAAATATTATAATTAGGGAGAAGTGGCGGAGGAGAAGTTTGGAACTGTAGGAGCGGTAGCGTCCGCCTTTGTCTGCAGATTTCCACCGTTAATAACGGTATACAATCAAGAAATCTGTAGACAACAGCGGCCGGAAGTCCAAACATTCTCTGGAGTCACGACTACCCCAAAATCGAAAAATCATAAGTTCAGTTTATATAGCAGGAAGAAAATTTAATAGAGCTCCTGTTCATCTGGTATAGCGGGCCTGCAAAGCGGCAATGCTGTGAATGCGCCGGAATCTCTGATTTAAACTGCAAAGAGTAGTTTATAGTTTTATAGTGCCCTAAGTCTGATTTTCCGGTGAGGGCCTGTTTTTTTAAAAAAATCGGCGATTCATGGCAGGAATTCGGGTTGGCATCAAGAATATCATAAAGACGAAATGACGATTGCGGCAGAACCCCTGCGGTACTATCGCGTTTCATTTATTTTTTTGTATCCTAGGAGGAACTTCAAATTATGAACAAGACAGATTTGGTTAACAACATTTCCGAAAAAAGCGGATTGGCAAAAAAAGATGTAGAAGCCGTATTGAACGGAGTGCTGGGTGAAATTACCGATGCATTGGCACAAGGCGACAAAGTGCAGCTTATCGGATTCGGCACTTTTGAAACCCGCAAACGTTCCGGCCGCTCGGGCCGCAACCCGCAAACGGGCACACCGATTGAGATTCCTGAATCCACTGTACCGGCCTTCAAGGCTGGCAACAAGCTTAAAGAAGCCGTTAACTAATGCGTCTTGATAAATTCCTGAAAGTTTCCCGTTTGATCAAGCGCCGCACAGTGGCCAAGGATGTGTCCGAACAAGGCCGGGTACTGATCAACGGGCGGGAATCGAAGCCAAGCAGCACGGTAAAGATCGGTGACGAGATTACCGTACAATTCGGTCAAAAGCTTGTAACGGTCAAAGTGGAAAAGCTGGTCGAGACGACCCGCAAGGACGAGGCCGCCGGCATGTATACACTGCTCCGTGAAGAGCCTGTTGCCAAAAGCAGCGGTCTGGACTGGTAAACGGATCTGTAAGATTACTGAGAAAAGCGCAGTTCTGCATTTATGTAGAGCTTGCGCTTTTTTTGCTGCTGCGTCTGTTCTATAATCGATCCCTTCCCCATAGATTAGAAGCAAGAAGGAGGGGTACATGCTATGATCGAGCCAGCAAAGGTCAATAAACAGCACGATTTGCACATGCACAGCCGCAAGCAGCTTGAACTTACCGGTGTGCAGAATGTGGAAAGCTTCGACAGCGAAGAGTTTTTGCTCCGTACGGAACTTGGCCATCTCACCATTCGCGGGAATCATTTACATATCAAGAATTTAAGTCTGGAGAATGGCTTATTGTCCCTGGAAGGCAATGTGCATTCCCTGATTTATCTGGATCCCGGAGCGCAAGGCAAAAATAAGGGAATACTCGGCAAGCTGTTCAAATGAATCCAGCGGTTCAATGGGTGACCCTGTTCTATATGCTGCTGGCCGGTACAGCCATGGGACTGGCCTATGACAGCTACCGGGTGCTGTCGCTGAAATTGAGCTTTCCCAAATGGTTGAATGCGCTGCTGGATTTGCTGTACTGGCTCTGGGCAGCGCTGCTGGTCTTTCGCATGCTTTATGCCGGAAATCAGGGAGAATTGAGGTTTTATGTCTTCGTAGGGCTGTTTCTAGGCGTATGGATCTATTTTTTAATCTTCAGTGTTACGGTGCGGAGATTTGTGGTAATGTTAATTCAGTCGGTTCAGTATACGTGCAGACTGCTGTGGAAAGTTATAGAAGTGCTGATTGGTGTTCCACTGCGCTGGTTATGGCGCCTCTTGAGAGGCATAATCCGGCTGCTGGGCGTTATCCTTTTATTTATTCTTAAGCTGCTGCTGCGTCTAACGAAGCCGATTTGGGTATTTCCTGTAAGGTGGATCTCACCTCATGCTTCCCGGCTCTATCACAGCGCTTGGATCACGAGATTCACGGCATGGATACACACCAGACGGAAACACTGATTTTGTATTGGAGGTACGCTGCATGAACAGATTCTCTGCGGAAGAGAAGGAGAATAACCACAAAGCTTCGGCCGCAGGTGCGAAGAGAAGAAGAGTCATATGGACACTCGTCGTCGCGGTGTTTTTCGGCTGGGCCGGTTATATTTTCTTTGCCCAGAGTGCGGTGATTGCGGATAAGAGTGGACGGCTCGCCCAGAAACAGGAGAGCCATGAGAAGGTTACGACTTCCCTGAATCAACTGAAATATGAAGTCTCCCGCCTGAAAGATGATGAGTATATCGGACAATTAGCGCGCAAATGGTACAATATGTATCCGCCAGGCGAAACACCTATTCGTACAGAGCAATCAGGGGAATAAAGCAGGCTAAAAGGGGCTTTCGCTGTGTTGCCTTGATTTGTTCTTTACTGTATAATCAAATCACCGCAGACTGGATGGACTTTATATTCGTCTGTATATTTTTAAGGGAGGATCATTTTATTCTATGGCAATTGAAGTGGGCACCAAGTTAGAGGGCAAGGTGACAGGCATCACGCATTTCGGAGCATTTGTGGATCTGTCAGGAGGTGTCACAGGTCTCGTTCACATCTCGGAAATCGCCGATAACTACGTCAAGGATGTTAACGATCATTTGAAGATTGCTGATGTGGTAACCGTCAAAGTGATTAATGTTGACAAGGACGGCAAGATCGGACTTTCCATCAAGCAGGCCGTAGATAAGCCGGCATCGGAAGTACGTCCCCCCAGAGCTCCAAGACCTGAACGTCCAAGCGGTGGAGACCGTTTCGGCGGCGGTGGCGGCAGTGGTGGAGGCGGCGGTGGTTATAATCGTGAACGGGGAGGGCGTCCATTCAAGCCTGCAGCCGGTAAACCTTCATTCGAGGATAAAATGTCACGCTTCCTGAAAGACAGCGAAGAACGGATATCTTCGATCAAGAAGAACACAGAAGGAAAGCGTGGAGGCCGTGGAGCCAAGCGCGTATAATTTGAATACCTGCACATCATTAATAACCGCCGGGGGCAGAGTGCCCTTTGCGGTTTTTTTGTGTTACAGGGAATTATGTGCAGTTAGTTGGAAAAAGGAAACTTATTTTTCCTGCAAATCAACGATTGGGAGATTTAAGTGGAAAATGGAATCTTAACTGGGTGATATTATCGTTTCAGGAGCACAACGAGCTGAAATAGTGATCTTTTTTTCCAGCATAGGCCTCGGAGGGCAGTGTTCTCAAGCAAATTAGTGATCCTATTTCACTTGGAATTGCCGCAGGAAACATGGAGTGTGTCCTCAAGGCAAAGCTAAATTGAAATCGAAACTGTGTTAAATAGGGAAGAACGGGTCAGCCGTTTTGTTCTGCCATCGCTCAGCACTCCCTTTGTGGCGGTTTTTTTTGTCGGCAGCAAACAAATTGCCGACAGCATCCTAGCCATTTTCACATAACTCCAGAGCAATCGCTGACGAATGACTGCAGCCGCAAGGCATGTAAAAGTGGGAATGGTTTCCATAAAAACCACCAACCGGCTGTCCCGCAAGGGCTGCGCAGGCTTTTCCACGGAATGTCGGGACAGGCTTTTTTGTCGGAAATTTCTTGCAGCCTGCTCTCTGTTTCTGACAAACTTTCTTAAGACCCCCGCTATATAATGAGAACCATAAATTCTAAAGCGGGTGGTGTAGGAATGAGTAAAAGCAATGTGGTGAATTTGCCGGAGTGGACAAGAGCTGGAAGCAATGACAAGGGTCAGAAGGATAGCTGGGGTGAACGTGCTAAAGCGTGGAGTCTGAAGCAGCCGGTGATCCAGCTTTTCATAGTGAAAAAATGGACGCTGCTGCTAAGTCTTATGGGCTTTCTGCTGGGCCGTGCGATGATACTGGACGAGCTGTCCCCCTTTGCAGCAGCTTATTTTGCCGTTATTGTATTTATGCGCAGAGACTCCATATTGCCTGTGGCCGCCGCAATCATCTTTGGCAGCCTGTTCACTCCATTTCCCGGTGCCGTGATGGTTGCCGCCGAACTTATTATCTTTTTCCTGATCTATAAAGGGCTGGAGAACTTTCAAAAAGTAGAACTTTCTTACGCACCGCTGATGGTGTTTGTCTCTTCTTTTATGGTGGGTTTATTCAGAATTGTGATGGGACCTTCGATTACATGGTATTCGCTGATGATGATAACGCTTGATGCCCTGCTCGGATTTGTGCTCACACTTGTATTTTTGCAGGCGCTTCCGATCTTTACCTATAAGCAGAAAAGCAGGGCGCTGCGCAATGATGAAGTGCTATGTCTGATTATTTTGCTGGCTTCGGTAATGACCGGCCTTGTCGGCTGGAGTGTCAATGGGCTGTCACTTGAGCATATTCTATCCCGTTTTTTGATTTTGATTTTTGCCTTGGCAGGAGGCGCTCCGCTCGGTGCAGCCGTCGGTGTGGTGACCGGACTGATTCTCAGCCTCGCGGATATCGGGGCCATCTATCAGATGAGCCTCCTTGCTTTTTCCGGAATGCTGGCAGGCATGATGCAATCTGGACGCAAAGGCGCGGTATCCATCGGAATGCTGCTGGGGTCAACGATTCTGTCCGTCTATTTTCTGGGTCCGGGTGATGTGATGGCCTCCACTTGGGAAACCTGCGCAGCCGTAGTGTTGTTTCTTCTTACACCTAAAGGGATGATTTCTGCCATTGCTAAGTATGTGCCGGGCACCCCTGACCACAGCCGCACACAGCATGAATATGCCAGAAGAGTCAGGGATATTACAGCAGACCGGGTCACCCAGTTCTCCCAGGTGTTCCGGCAGCTGTCGAGCAGCTTCGGCCAGATTCCCCGTGCCGGAGAAGCGGGCAAGTCGGACCGTGAAATGGAGGATTTTATGAATACTGTGACGGAAGGAGCCTGCTCGGGCTGCATCCGGCGCACCCATTGCTGGGACGCTAAGTTCTATCAGACTTACCGATATATGACCGATATGATGACAACTGTGGAGGAATGCCCGAATATCACCGCTGCCCAGCTTCCGCCGGAATGGAGCCGGATCTGCGGCAAAACTGGGGAAGTGCTGGAAGTGATGAAAGGCCAATATGAGTTATACCAGCATGATATGCGCTGGAAGAGACAAATATACGACAGCCGCCAATTTGTTGCCGAGCAGCTGTCAGGGGTTTCCCAGGTAATGGAAGACCTGGCCAATGAGATCAAGCGTGAAGGCCAGGCGATGTACCGTCAGGAGGGCCAGATCCGTGAGGCGCTGGAGAAGCTGGGCTTGTCCATCCACAGTATTGAAATCCTGAGTCTGGACCCGGGGCGGGTAGAGATTGAAGTGGTTCATGCCTATACCCGCGGCTTCGACGAATGCCGCAAGATGATTGCTCCGCTGCTCTCTGACATTCTCGAAGAGAATATTGCCGTGGTGACCGAAACGGCAGTTCATCCCCGGGAGGGACTGTCGATGGTGACCTTCGGCTCAGCCAAAGCCTATGAGGTCAATACCGGAGTCGCCGGGGCAGCCAAAGGCGGGGATATGCTGTCCGGAGACAGCTTCAGTACCGTTGAACTTGGCAACGGAACCTTTGCGGTTTCCATTAGTGACGGAATGGGCAATGGAGAGCGGGCCCGCATGGAGAGCAGCGCGGCGCTGGGAATGCTCGAAAAGCTGCTGCAGTCCGGAATGGACGAGAAACTGGCTGTTAAATCCGTCAATTCCATTCTGCTCCTGCGCTCTCCAGACGAATTCTATGCGACGGTGGATATGGCGCTGATCGACCAGTATTCGGCACAGACCACATTTATGAAAATTGCCTCGGCTCCCAGCTTCATCCGGCGCGGCAGCGAGGTTATTCCGGTCACGGCCAGCAATCTGCCCATTGGAATCATCAAGGAGATAGAGGTTGATCTCGTCAGCATGCAGCTGCGTCCAGGCGATATTCTCATCATGATGACCGATGGTATTTACGATGCACCCGGATATGCCGTTAATAAAGAGATATGGATGAAACGATTAATCCAGGAGCTTGAGGGTGATGATCCCCAGGAACTGGCGGATAACCTGCTGGAGAAGGTTATCCGGTATCAGGGCAATGAGATACATGATGACATGACGATCGTGGTCAGCCGTCTGGATCACTTTCATCCGGAATGGTCCAGCCTGCATTTGCCCGGTATTGGGCGGATGGAGCGCCCGCGCACCGTGAGCTAATCTATCATTTAACTGACGCTGCTGTCTGCAGCTATAGCCGCCGGGGGAATCTCTGCCTCCCCAGGCTATAATAACGAATTTCTGCATCCGCATTATCTAGGAGGCGATAAAACACCCCTAAGCGTTCTTTTTATCTCTCTTCTGTTTCATAGGCCGCTGATTCAGCGGTGCTGCTTTCAGATTGAAAACATAATGTGAATTAAAGGAACGGAGAGGAGGTTTGGAACTGGCTTAATTTATTCTGAAATTCCCGCAAAGCGGCGTTTGAAATCTCTCTACCTTGGATATGCTAGAAACATATACAAGGAAGGGGAGTATCGGGTATGAAGCAAATCCTGCTTATTACTGATGGTTGTTCGAATGTAGGGGAGAGTCCGGTGATGGCTGCGGCGCATGCACGCCAGGAGGGGATCACCGTCAATGTGGTCGGCGTTGTCGATTATGGAACCATCGGAGAGCTGGGCAGCCGGGAGATTGCGGATATTGCCAAAGCCGGCGGAGGAATCAGCCGGATTGTCGGAACGCCGCAGCTGGCACAGACGATTCAGATGATGACCCGCAAGACGGTGGTTCAGACGATTCAGCAGGCGGTTAATAAAGAGGTAAAAAAAATTCTCGGTGATGGTTCGCTGGAAGAGCTGCCTCCACTGCAGCGTTCGCAGGTGGTTACGGTTGTCGATGAGCTGACCGAGACCACTCCGCTGCGCATTGCACTGCTCATTGACGCCAGTGCGAGCATGAAGCCGAAGCTGGGTGCTGTAGAAGATGCGATCCGTGATCTGGCGCTTAGCCTGGAGGCGCGGGAGGGCAAGAGCGAAATTGCTGTTTTCCATTTTCCCGGACGCTCCAGCAGTGAGGAGGCTATGCTCGATATAGACTGGACACACAATGTCTCGGAGGTCCGTTCGTTGTTCTCCAAGCTGAAGATGCGCGGAGCTACGCCTACTGGGCCAGCCATTTTCAAGGTGATTGAGCATTACCGTTATGATACACTGGATGAACACCGTGATCGTCCGACAGATGACGGTTACGATGAAAAAGAAGGGATGATTGGTGGGTATGTTGTCTAATCCGCCCTATCCTGCCGGCACGGTAATCAGCGGCAAATGGCGGGGGAACCGTTATGTCGTTGAACGTATGCTGGGAAGAGGAGCGAATGGAACCGTATATCTCGTGCAGCGTGAAGGCAGACGGGAGCGCTATGCACTCAAGATCGGCAACGATACCCTTGAGCTGCAGTCGGAAATCAATGTGCTGACCAGTCTGCAATCCAGCAGGAAGCGAAGAGAGCATAGAGCACACCGTGAATCCGCATTATCCTCCTATTTACTCGAATCGGATGATTTTAAGGAAAACGACAGCGTGCCGTTTTATGTGATGCGTTATGTAGAAGGCCGGCCGCTGCATCATTTTTTGGCCAAAAACGGCGCTTCGTGGCTTGGGCTGGTGGGGCTCAAGCTGCTGGAGAAACTCCGGAACCTCCATGAGTGCGGTTTTGTGTTCGGAGATTTGAAGCCGGAGAATGTACTGGTCTCCAATTACGGAGAGGCCGAGCTGATCGATTACGGCGGTGCCAGCCCGCTGGGCCGAAGTGTGAAGCAATTCACCGAATGGCATGACCGCGGGTACTGGAATGCCGGAAGCCGCACGGGGGATGAGAATTACGACCTTTTTGCTTTTGCTGTGCTGTGTCTGCGGTTGCTTAATGAAGAGGGCTTGAAGGCCGCCGCAGCGCAGCTGCCGCAGACCCGAAGCGCCGACGAGCTGCTGAAGCTGGCCAGAAGTCTGCCTGACAAGAAGCTCTCTTCCTGGCTGTGTCTGGCCCTGAAAGGCGGATTTCCGGGAAGTGCAGCGGCAACGGAGGCCTGGAAGACGCATATTTACAGCACAAGGAAACCGGGGAAGGAACCAATGGCAACACCGGGTTGGCTAAAAAGTGCATTTGCGCTATCCTTATTTGTGCTGGTATTTACGATTTATTACGTATTCCGTTTTTGAAATCATACATACTATAGGTGAAACTGGACAGTTGGTCCGGCACTGGCCTATTGACCGGGTAGAAAGGGAGCCGTATGGAGCAAATGAATGAACTGGTGGAATCCGTATTGGAGTCCGCAGCCGAGCATGGACTGTGGTCGCCCCATGACACCATTGTAGTCGCAGTTTCCGGAGGGCCGGACTCTGTGGCTCTTTTGCATATCCTGCATGAAATTTCCCTGAACCGCATGCCGCTGACCTTAATATGTGCCCATGTGAATCACGGGTTCAGACCCGAGTCGGTGGATGAAGCCGAATCGGTCCGTGCAATGGCTGGGAGGCTTGGCCTGCCCTTTGAGCTGGCGGAGTTTGATATTCCCTCACTCGTCAAAGAGAGCGGCCTTGGGCCGGAGGGGGCAGCACGGGAAAAACGGTACCAGTTTCTCATCGACACTGCGCACCGCTACGCTGCCCGTTCGGTGGCACTAGCGCATCATGCAGACGATCAGGCGGAAACAGTGCTGATGCGCTTACTCCGGGGGAGCGGCCCTTCGGGCCTGGCGGGAATGCGCTGGAAACGCACTGAAAAAAAGGTGGAACTGATCCGGCCCTTCCTGCGTATTAACAAAACAGCTCTTGTCAGCCTGTGCCGTCAGGAGGGCTTGCCATACGCCGAGGACGCCAGTAATTTAATGACAGAATATAGACGCAATGCGGTCCGGCTGAATCTGATTCCGGCGCTTGAAGCGTATAATCCACAAGTAAGGCAATCGCTTCTGCAATTGTCCGAGATTGTCCAGGCAGAAGATGAATATATGGAGGCGGCGGCGGAAAAATACTTTAATGAACTCGTTTTGGTCGAGCCTGGAAAATGCACCATGCAGAGAGCATTATTTACGGGCATACCCTCCGCTTTACAACGGCGTTTGATTAAACTAATATTAAATTATCTGTCGGCGGATTCATCGAGCTTGGATTTCCCCAAGATTGAAGCGGTACGCCGGGGAACGCTGCAGGATTATCCTACTGTATGGAGTTTGAATATGGGAGGAAGCCTGATCTGCATGCGGCAATATGATACTATTGTGTTCTCGTCCAAGCCTCCGCAGCAGCAATTAAGCTATACATATCGGCTGTCTTTGACTAATCCCCGTATTGAAATTAAGGAGATAGGAAAAGTATTGATGATGTCGGTGCTGGAGAGAGAAAATTTTACTGTACTGGGGGAGGACTCTGGGAAAATGTTGGCGTGGTTTGACAGCGGAGAGCTGGTTCTGCCACTCACCATCCGTTCCCGATTGCCTGGAGATACCATAAGGGTTATGGGATTAAACGGAAGCAAAAAGGTAAAAGATATTTACATTGATGATAAAATACCTTCTTCCGAACGCGCTGCGATTCCCCTCGTTTGTGATGATTTGGGCAATATCGTCTGGATTCCGGGCGTAAGGCGCTCGATGCATGCCGCAGTAGGGCGGCACACGGCCTCGGTTCTTCTGTTGTCTCTGGAGGATATGGAGAAGAGCGAAGAAGCGTTATGGCCGAAGTAAGTCTTTCATAGTATAACTTAGGAGGTTCGCAAGTTGCAGAACGATATTCAGGAAATCTTGATCAGCGAAGAGGAAATTCAACAAAGAATCAGGGAGCTCGGCGCCCAGCTGAGTACGGAATATGCAGGACGCACGCCACTCGTCATTTGTGTGCTGAAAGGCGCATTTATTTTTATGGCGGATCTGGTCAAAGTGATTACAGTACCTGTGGAAATGGATTTTATGGCTGTATCCAGCTACGGAGCATCCACCAAATCTTCAGGCGTAGTCAAAATCATCAAGGATTTGGACGCTTCCGTTGAAGGACGCGATGTTCTGATTGTGGAGGACATCATTGACAGCGGGCTTACGCTCAGCTATTTGATTGAAATGCTGCAGGGCCGCAATGCCGCTTCAGTTACTGTGGTTACCCTGTTCGACAAACCCGCAGGACGCACAGTTAATCTGGAAGCCGCCTATACCGGATTTGTCATTCCGGATGAATTTGTCGTAGGTTATGGACTCGATTATGCCGAGCAGTATCGGAACCTCCCCTACGTCGGTGTACTGAAGCCTGAAATTTATTCCAAATGAGCTAATCGACAGCCTTAGATCTACGGATCCGATCCCTGGCCTCTGACAATTTGAGGAGCCCGGGCAGGCTATGGTACAATAACTTGAGCGTTGTGAGAGGAGGTAGGGGATGAATCGGTTCATCCGGAATTCTGGTTTTTATTTGATTTTATTTTTAGTCGTGGTGGGCATTGTCCAGTTTGTAAGCAATGGAAATGAATCCGCCGATTTCCCTAGATACGATGAGTTAAGACAGGAGATCAAGAATAACAATGTGAAGAGCATGACGATTCAGTTCGAAGGCAATGCTTTTGCCGTAACCGGCGAATACAAGCAGCAGCCTTCAGATGCTAAATCGAAGAACTTCTCCACTTTTGTTCCTCCTACAGATGAAGCCCTTAACGAACTCATAGCTGCCAGTGATGATAACGGCATAGAGTTGACGCAGAAGAAAATGGAGGGTGACAGCATTTGGCTGACGTTCCTCTCTTCCATCATTCCGCTCGTTATCATGTTCATCCTGTTCTTCTTCCTGTTCAATCAGGCGCAGGGTGGCGGCGGCAAGGTCATGAATTTCGGCAAGAGCAAGGCACGGTTATATAATGAAGAGAAGAAGAAAATCAGCTTCGAAGATGTGGCAGGAGCCGATGAAGAGAAGCAGGAGCTTGTCGAAGTCGTTGAATTCCTGAAGGATCCGCGCAAGTTCGCAGCCGTAGGCGCCCGTATTCCTAAGGGTGTGCTTCTCGTGGGCCCTCCAGGTACAGGTAAAACCTTGCTGGCCCGTGCGGTAGCCGGTGAAGCCGGTGTTCCGTTCTTCAGCATCTCCGGTTCCGACTTCGTAGAAATGTTCGTCGGTGTCGGCGCATCCCGTGTGCGTGATTTGTTCGAGAATGCGAAGAAGAACGCCCCTTGTATTATCTTTATCGATGAGATCGATGCTGTCGGACGTCAGCGCGGCGCCGGACTTGGCGGCGGACATGACGAACGTGAGCAGACCCTCAACCAGTTGCTCGTCGAAATGGACGGCTTTGGCGGCAATGAAGGTATTATTATCGTCGCGGCTACCAACCGCGCAGATATACTTGACCCGGCGCTGCTTCGTCCGGGACGTTTTGACCGTCAAATCACGGTTGACCGTCCGGATGTCAAAGGCCGTGAAGCTGTGCTGAAAGTTCACTCCCGCAATAAGCCGCTGACGAAGGATGTCAGACTTGATGTTATCGCCAAGCGGACTACCGGTTTCACAGGCGCTGACCTGGAGAACCTGCTGAATGAGGCAGCCCTCCTCGCTGCACGCCGCAACCGGAAGGATATTTCGATGAATGAAGTGGATGAGGCCATTGACCGGGTAATCGTCGGTACCGAGAAACGCAGCCGCGTGATCAGTGACCGCGAGAAGCGCATTGTGGCTTATCACGAAGCGGGCCATACGATTGTCGGTTATTTCCTGGAACATGCAGATATGGTC
This sequence comes from Paenibacillus graminis, assembly GCF_000758705.1. Lineage (NCBI taxonomy): Bacteria > Bacillati > Bacillota > Bacilli > Caryophanales > Paenibacillaceae > Paenibacillus > Paenibacillus graminis. Next base: position 62,006 of record NZ_CP009287.1, read on the forward strand.
CACAAGGTTACCATCATCCCGCGCGGCCGTGCAGGCGGATATGTAATTATGCTTCCAAAAGAAGACCGGATGCTTGTCACCAAGCAGGAATTGCTTGATAAAGTAACCGGGCTCCTCGGCGGACGTGTCGCTGAAGAATTATTCATCGGCGAGATCGGTACAGGCGCATACAGTGACTTCCAACAGGCTACACGAATTGTACGCAGCATGATTATGGAATACGGTATGAGTGATAAACTGGGACCTATGCAGTTTGGTACTTCCCAAGGCCAGGTGTTCCTGGGCCGGGATATCGGGCATGAGCAGAATTACAGTGACTCCATCGCTTATGAAATCGATCAGGAAATGCAGAACTTTATCCGCAGCAGTTATGAGCGCTGCAAAGAGCTGCTGACCAAATACTCCAAAGAAATGCACCTGATTGCCAACACGCTGCTTGAGAAGGAAACGCTGGAACTGGATCAGATCAAAGAACTGATTGAGCAAGGCTATCTAACTGAAGACGGCAAACCTGAAGATGCTGCAGGCGTGACTCACGAAGAAGGCGAGCCTGTTATCGATTCCATCGGTGATGTGCGTGTCCGGATTCAAGGCAAAACAGAAGACACTTCATCCACGATCGGGGACTTGTCCAAGGATATTCCGAACAACCCGGACCCAGAGGATGGAAATGATTCTAATAACGGCAATAAAGACGGCGGCGGCAACCTAGTCTAATTGTCAGCTGAACTAAATGTTTCTAAATATGTCCGGAGAACCTTAGGGTTCTCCGGTTTTTTTTGTCCTACTGACGGTCTGTAGTCCCAATAGCATAAGCTTGGTTACATTGACAGTGGGAGTAACGTTGTGTACATTAGTGATTAAATATTAAATAAAATAATGGCTAAGCAATCGCAGCGCCGGGTGGCTGCTGCGTACCCGCACACTCCGGGGGAATATGATTAGAATGAGACGGCTTAGGCCGTAAAGACATAAGGGGGAGAACAGACCGTGGAAGCTCTGGCGCTTGAGCGCAAGCAGGAACAGAATCGTGAACTTCGTGTGCGCCTCGAACAGCTAAAAAAAGAACGGAATGCAATCATTTTGGCTCACTATTATCAGCGCGATGAAATCCAGGAAGTGGCAGATTTTCGGGGGGACTCTTTTTTGCTCGCTCAAAAGGCTGCAGAGACAGATGCCGATGTCATCGTGTTTTGCGGTGTTCACTTCATGGGAGAAAGCGCCAAAATTCTGGCACCGAACAAAACCGTGCTTATTCCGGATGAACGTGCCGGCTGTCCGATGGCAGACATGGTGAACGTGGATGGGCTGCGTAAGCTGAAGGCACAGCACCCCAATGCCAAAGTGGTCACCTACATCAACTCTTCAGCCGAAATCAAAGCGGAAACGGATATCTGCTGTACATCTGCCAATGCGGTGAGAGTGATTGAGTCGCTGGATGCGGAAGAGATTATCTGGGTGCCTGACAAGAACCTGGGCCAATACGTACAGGATCAGACCGGCAAGAAGCTGATCATTTGGGAAGGCTATTGCAATACTCATGATATGCTTACGGTCAAAGATGTGGTTGAAATGAGAGCGAAATATCCGGAAGCTGAATTTGTAGTGCATCCGGAATGCCGTCCTGAGGTAGTTGCCATGGGCGATTATGTAGGCAGCACCACATCCATTATTGATTATTGCAAGAAATCTGACCGCAAGCAGTTTATTGTCGGAACAGAGGACGGTACCGGCTATCAGCTCCGCAAGGACAGTCCGGATAAGGAATTTCATTTTGCCACCAAATTTCTCGTTTGTCCTAATATGAAAGTCAATAATCTAAAAAAACTGGTCAAATGCCTGGAGACGATGAAGCCGCAGATTTATGTTCCGCCCGCAGTCGCCGACAAAGCCAGAACATCCCTAGAGCGCATGCTACAAGTCCGGTAGCATGCGCTACTCTTTCGTTGAAACAGGTGAAAAGCGGTCATGATTCCACAATATTTGGTTGATTTCGACCTTAGCGAGCTTCCAACGGTGCAAACGGATTGTATCGTCATCGGCTCAGGCATTGCCGGTTTGTTCACGGCCATCAAAGCCAGTGAAGACCGGAAAGTCATTATGATAACCAAAAAAACGCTGATGGAGAGCAATACCCGCTATGCCCAGGGCGGCATTGCCGCAGTGTTTGCTGAAGATGATTCTCCGGCGTATCATCGCCAGGATACCCTGATGGCTGGAGCGGGTCTCAACTCTTCGGCGGCTGTAGATGTGCTTGTGAATGAAGGGCCTGAAGGGGTGCGTGAGTTGATCCGTTTAGGTACACTTTTTGATAAGGAAAATGGCGTGATCGCGCTTACCCAGGAAGGTGCGCACAGCCACCGCCGTATTCTGCATGCTAATGGGGATGCTACCGGATACGAGATTGTACGCGCTCTGGCAGAACAGGTAGCGGAGCATAAGAACATCGAGGTATGGGATGAACATTTTGTGATTGACCTCATTACTGACGGTGGGGAATGCGTAGGTGCCTTGGTACAACGCCCAGGCGGTGGCCGCTTGTTCCTTCAGGCGGATGCAACCATACTATGCTCCGGAGGAGCGGGGCAATTGTACCGGTATACCACAAATCCCGAAGTGGCAACCGGAGATGGTGTAGCGATTGCCTACCGGGCCGGGGCGCATATTCGGGATATGGAATTCATTCAATTCCACCCGACAGCACTCAGTTATCCGGGAGCGCCGCGTTTTCTCATCTCCGAGGCTGTACGCGGTGAAGGGGCTGTCCTGCGCAACATCAATGGCGAACGTTTCATGGAGCGCTATCATGAGCTGCTGGAATTGGCACCGCGTGACATCGTTGCCCGGGCCATTGTTAGCGAAATGGAGCAAACCAAATCGACTTTTGTATATCTGGATATTACACACGAATCGGCAGATATGGTCAGACACCGCTTCCCCACGATTTATCAGACCTGCATGAGCTATGGACTGGATATTACAAGTGATTGGATTCCAGTGGCTCCGGCTGCACATTATATGATGGGGGGCATCAAAACCGATCTCAATGGGGAGAGCAATATCGGCCGGCTGTTTGCTTGCGGGGAAGTGTCTTCTACCGGTGTGCAGGGAGCCAATCGGCTGGCCAGTAATTCGTTGTCCGAAGCGGTTGTCTTCGGGCGGCGGATTATCGAACGCATCCGCGAGTTGCCGCCGCTTGAACGCGGCGACATAGCAGCAGGCTGCGACGAAGGACGGGTAGAGTCTCCAACCCAGGCCATTGTTGAGCGCCGCCTGAAGCTGCAGAAGGTAATGGTGCGCTACGCAGGACTGCGCCGGAATGAGGAAATGCTGTCCAAGGGATTGGATGAATTGAAGCGTCAGCTGCCTATTTTCCATTCGGCTCTGACCAAACGCGAGGAATACGAGTTCGCTAATATGCTGACCTGCTGTCTGCTGATTACCGAAGCGGCCTTAACGCGGCATGAGAGCCGTGGTGCGCATTACCGTGAGGATTACCCACAGCGGGATGATGCAGGGTGGCAGAAGCACCTGCTCCTGATCCGCGAACTGGGAATAGTGGAGGAATTAAGTGATGATGTTTAATGGCTACAATGAAGAACTGGTACAAACGATTAAAGGCTGGCTGCATGAGGATGTAGGCTCTGGTGATATCACAACCCGCACAACGATTCCTGCCGGACACGAGTCCAAAGGAATTATCCATGCCAAGGAAGATGGGATCATCTGCGGTATTCCTGTAGCTGAGCTGGTATTTGAGGTGGTTGACCCCTCTCTTGTGTTCACTGCCTTGGTGCAGGAAGGCCAGGCTATCACCAAAGGGACCGTTATCGCCGAAGTGGAAGGCAGCACACATGCAATTCTTACCGGAGAACGTTTGGCTCTTAATTTGATGCAGCGTCTAACGGGTGTGGCTTCCCGTACCCATTCTTTTGTGCAGAAGCTTGAAGGCTTGCCTTCCCGGCTGGTGGATACACGCAAAACGACTCCGGGTCACCGGATGCTGGAGAAATATGCAGTCCGTGTTGGCGGCGGCGCTAATCACCGGTTCGGACTCTATGATGCCGTGATGATTAAGGACAATCATATCAAGGGGGCGGGTGGAATTCGGCAGGCAGTGGCCCGGGCCCGGGCCAATATTCCGCACACGATGACCATTGAAGTCGAGACAGAGAGCCTGGAGCAGGTAGAGGAAGCACTTGCGGCCGGAGCCGATATTATTATGCTGGACAATATGTCTTCTGAACTCATGACAGAAGCCGTGAGACGCATCAAAACCAAAGCGCCGCATGTCAAAACGGAAGCCTCCGGCAACGTATCGCTGGAAACCGTGCGCCGCATTGCAGAAACCGGGGTTGATGTGATCTCTGTCGGCAGGTTGACATACTCCTTCGCCAGTCTGGATATCAGCCTGGATCTGAATGCGAAGAAGGAGGAGCCCTTCTCATGATGCTTGCTGTAGATATAGGCAATACTAATATCGTCCTCGGGGTATACCGGGGGCGTGAGCTGCTTCACCATTTCCGCCTCAGCACTGCCCGTCAATCCACTGCAGATGAATATGGGGTGTTGATTCATAATCTGTTCCATATGTCCAACATTTCGTTCAAAGATGTGGAAGGAGTCATTATCTCCTCGGTTGTTCCACCGCTAGTGCAGGTCATTGTGGAAATGTGCGTGAAATATATCGGCAAGGAGCCGCTGCTTGTAGGCCCGGGGATTAAAACCGGGCTTAATCTGCGGTACGAGAATCCCCGCGAGGTCGGTGCTGACCGGATTGTGAATGCGGTTGCTGCCATTGAGCAATATCAGTGTCCGCTCGTTGTAGTTGATTTCGGAACGGCGACTACATTTGACTGCATAGACGCTGGTGCGAACTATCTTGGCGGAGCGATTGTGCCTGGACTGGGCATTTCTACAGAAGCCTTGTATCAGCGGGCTTCCAAGCTGCCGCGGATTGAACTAGAGAAGCCAAAGAAAGTGATCGGACGCAATACGGTCCATGCCATGCAGGCAGGGATTATTTTTGGCTATGCGGGACAGGTTGAAGGGATTGTAAGACGCATTAAGGCGGAGATGAACGCCCCAGTACTGAAGGTGATTGCTACCGGGGGACTGGCGACACTCATTGCCGGTGAAACCGATTGTATTGATGAGGTTAATCCGATGTTGACGCTGGAAGGCCTGCGTATTATTTACGACCGCAACAAATAAAAATATAGAAGCCTTAAAGGCAGGCGACAGGAGGAGTACGCACCCAATGGATAACAAGAAGGACCGGCTGGTCCGGGGAACCGCAATGAACGGCAAAGTAAGAGCTTTTGCAGTCCGTACCACAGAGCTGGTCGACGAATTGCGGCGCAGGCACGATACGTACCCAACAGCTACGGCAGCACTGGGACGGACCGTTAACGCGGCTGCTATGATGGGAGCAATGCTCAAAGGCGAGGAAAAGCTGGCCATAATGGTCAAAGGAAACGGTCCGCTAGGACAAATTACGGCAGAATCCAATGCCCTCGGAGAAGTCCGCGGGTATGTGCAGAATCCACATGTTCATCTTCCCAGCAATAGTCTTGGCAAGCTGGACGTCGCCGGAGCTGTGGGAACGGAAGGGTTCATCGATATCAGCAAGGATTTGGGCTTGAAGGAGCCCTATCGCGGCAGTGTGCCGATTGTTTCGGGAGAGCTTGGCGAAGATTTTACGTATTACTTTGCTGTTTCCGAACAGACTCCGGCCGCTGTAGGGCTTGGAGTATTGGTGGACACGGATAACTCTGTGAAGGTGGCTGGAGGGTTCATTGTACAGCTTCTTCCGGGTCTTAGCGATGATGAAATTACAGAAATCGAACGGGCCGTAGGTGCAATGCCTTCTGTTACTGCTGTGCTGGACCAGGGACTTGATCCGGAAGAGATGCTCCGCTGGCTCCTTCCCGATGTGGTTATCATGGATGGACTGGATATCAGCTTTGTCTGTCAGTGCTCCCGTGAAAGAGTAGAACAAACACTGGTGAGTCTGGGCCAGCACGAGCTGGAGCGGTTAATTGAAGAAGATGATCAGGTTGAAGTGGTATGCCATTTTTGCAACGAGGCTTATGTATTTAATAAAGATGAATTGCAGGTTATCCTGGATCAAGCGAAATCGTAGGGCTATGAGATGATGACAAGACAGGAGCGCCTGCTGCGCAATGCCGTTATTTTTTTGGCGATCGCAACATTAATGCTCGGGGGTCTATTGTTCTGGAGTCTGCGGGCCATGGCTATTCTCAAAGGAGAAGCCGCTGAAGGGGAGTCCTCGGACATTGCCAGGGCGGGAGATCAGCCGGTGACAGACCAGCAATGGATAGGTGAACTCAAAAAAAAGCATGGCGATGAAGTGCTGCTCACGTTGCTTAACCATATTGTGGTCAGCAAAGAGGCTAAGGCCCTAGGGATTACTGTAACTGAAAATGAGATTGAAAAGGAACTGCAGCGCAGTATAGCCGGCTATGGCTCCGAACAGCAGTATTACGAACAGATGGAGTCCGAACTGGGGCTTTCGCGTGAGGAAGTGCGTGATGAGGCGGCTTACCGTCTTACTCTCCAAGCGATAGCTACAGCGGGGATCACCATTAGTGAGAGCGAAATCGATGATTATTTAGCGCAGAATGCCGAGCGGTTCACTCCCAAGAAGGAAATGCAGCTCTCCATGATTAAGGTATACACCTACGAAGAAGCAGAGAAGGTAATGGACCGCCTGGAGCAGGGTGAAGATTTTGCGGCGCTGGCCACAGAGCTGTCTGTCGACGAGGAAAGCCGGGTGCATGGAGGCAGTATTGGTATGGTGGAAGAGGATGATCCATTCTGGCCGGAGGACCTCTTGCAGACTGCTGCCGGACTGGAGGCGGGTGATATTGCAGGTCCGCTGCAGGCTGGGGATGCTTATGCGGTGATCCGGCTGGAGAAAGCCATCGTGCCCCGGGAGCAGAATCAGGCAGAAATCAGGCAGCAGGTGCGGGAAGAGCTTGCACTGGAGAAGGCCCCGCCACTTCAGCAGGTGGAAAATGATTTGCGCGCTAAATATGATACAGCGATATATATTGACAACAGCCTGCAAGATTGATAATATGATCTTAAATGTAAAACCTACTGATTTAGTCGGAAATAGGTAACGGCGGAGGGTCCAATTCCGCTGTCCAGCGCTATAACTTGGTGCTGCGGTGTTGAATGTCCTGGTGCATACCTAGCCGTTTTTCATACACCCGGAGATCTATGCTGGATACTATTATCACAAGTTACGCACCCATTCATTTATCATTCCAAGGAGGTTTTCACTCATGGCTAAAGTCGTCAACAGTGTAACAGATTTGATCGGAGGCACGCCGCTGGTTCGTCTCAACCGGGTGGTTCCTGAAGGTTCTGCGGAAATCTACCTGAAGCTGGAATATCAAAACCCAGGCTCCAGCGTGAAAGACCGCATCGCCATCAGCATCGTGGAAGAAGCTGAGAAGGAAGGGCTGCTGAAGCCAGGCGGCACCATTGTAGAAGCCACGAGTGGCAACACAGGTATTGGTCTGGCACTTGTTGCTGCAGCCAAAGGTTATAAGGCGGTTATTGTTATGCCTGAAACGATGAGCCTTGAACGCCGCAATCTGCTGCGTGCTTACGGTGCGGAACTGGTGCTTACTCCGGGATCGGAAGGGATGAACGGTGCGGTTAAGAAGGCTGAGCAAATCTTGAGCGAGAACCCTGATTACTTCCTGGCCGAGCAATTCAAGAATAAGGCAAACGTCAAAATCCACCGTGAAACCACGGGTCCGGAAATTGTTGAAGCCATTGAGTCCATTGGCGGACCATTGGATGCCTTTATTGCCGGAGTAGGTACTGGCGGAACCATCACAGGCGCCGGTGAGATTTTGAAGAGTAAATATCCTAATGTAAAGATCTATGCGGTAGAACCTGCGGCATCGCCAATCCTGGCTGGCGGCAAGCCTGGTCCTCACAAGATCCAAGGGATCGGAGCAAACTTCATTCCTGATATTCTGAATCAGAATGTCTATGATGAGATTATCCACGTAGAGAACGACGAAGCATTCGAAACTGCACGCCGCGTAGCGAAGGAAGAGGGCGTTCTGTCCGGTATTTCTTCCGGTGCAGCCGTGTTCGCAGCCCTCAAAGTGGCCAAAGAGCTGGGAGCGGGCAAAAAAATCGTAGTGGTTATCCCAAGCAACGGTGAACGTTACCTGAGCACCCCACTTTACAATTTTGAAGTGTAATTGCTGATAAGCATATCCATAGAGCCTTCCTATCCGCTGTCACAGGGATGGTGAAGGCTCTTTTTTCAGAGAATCGATCATTCAGGCTTTTCAAAGCGGTCCAAAGTACAGTATACTGACAGGCAATAAACCTAAGGATAAGTATAAGGCTTTTACAGATGCAAGGCAGCCCAAAACAAAGCAGATGCTGCGAAGCAAGTTTTGAACGAAGTGAAACTCAAGAAGCGTATGCTGTACAAAACTTTTAGGGGGATGGCTTTGGAAATCATAACAGCGTGGCAGGACTGGGAGCAATGGGCGCAGGAAGAATGGAGCCTACTCCCCCTTATTATACAAACACCGCAGGACAAGGGGGGATTGCCCGCCTCCTGGATGAAGGCCTGGGAGCTGGCCTCTCCCTATTCAGTGGTACTGGAGAGTGGTAAGGGCGGCCGGTACTCATATATTGGCTTACATCCTGTTTCCGTACTGCAAGGGCGGGCAGGTGCAGCCGAAATATACAGCTTCCCGTCAGACGGGGCAGGTAAGGATAAGCCATTGTTAGAATCGGTACAGGCCGGCACCCCCTTGAAAGTGTTGGAGGCCTGGATGAAGGACTTTACCTCACCGCAGCTACAATCCTCTGGGCTCCCTCCGTTTATCGGTGGCTGTCTTGGATTTCTGAGCTATGATGTGGTTCGTTCTCTGGAGAAGCTGCCTGTTTGGGCTAAGGATGATCCGGGGTTTCCCGATTACCTCTTCATGAGACTGGAAGAGCTGTGGATCTATGACCACCAGGAGGACATGCTCTACTGCACAGTCCATGTGCCTGTGCCTGTTGCTGCGCAATCATCTGGTCCCGCCGAACTAAAAGACCTGTACCGGAAGGCTTTCCTGCGGGCTGAGCAGATGCTGGAACAGTGGAGGCTAATCTCTGCTGCACCTGGGACTTCTGAAAGCGGCACTGCCGAGGCCGCCGCAACGGCAGCCCATAGCGATGTTTCCGGCCAATGGCCGGGCATGACTTCCGCCTTCTCGCCAGAGCAATTTCAGCAGGCAGTCCGTGAGGTCCAGGAATACATCCGCCAAGGAGATGTATTCCAGGTGAACCTGTCGCTGCGCCAGGAGGCCCAGCTGAAATCCTCGCCGGAGGATGTGTATGAATGGCTGCGCAAGCTCAACCCGTCCCCGTACATGGGGCTGCTGCGCTCCCCCGGCTTCGCCCTCGCCAGCGCTTCGCCCGAGCTGCTCGTCAAGCTGCACGGGGACAAGGTCAGCGCCCGCCCCATTGCCGGTACCCGGCGCCGGGGCCTGACTCCCGCGGAGGACGCCGCCATGGAGGCGGAGCTGCGCGGGAGCGAGAAGGAGATCGCCGAGCATATTATGCTTGTCGATCTGGAGCGCAACGACATCGGCCGTGTCGCTGCTTATGGGACGGTCAGCGTGCCGGAGCTGCTGACCGTGGAGCGATACTCGCATGTGATGCATCTCGTCTCGCAGGTGGAGGGCACCGTCGCGCCCGGCAAAGGCGCTTACGATGTCATGGCCGCCTTGTTCCCCGGCGGCACCATCACCGGTGCGCCTAAGGTGCGCACCATGGAGATCATCGAGGAGCTTGAGCCCGTGCGGCGCGGACCATATACTGGATCGATGGGCTGGATTGACTATAACGGCAATATGGAATTAAATATTATTATACGGACACTGGCGGTGAAGGACGGAATAGGCTATATCCAGACAGGTGCGGGCATTGTGATTGATTCAGACCCGTACCGGGAATACCGGGAATGCCACAATAAAGCCAAAGCCGTAGTGAAGGCGGTTCTCTGCAGCGAATACCAGCAGGAATCGCGTGCCACCGGCGGCGCCGAAGGAGGAGCAACATTATGATCTTGGTTATCGATAATTACGATTCCTTTACGTACAACCTGGTGCAGTATCTCGGGGAGCTTGGGGAGGAAGTCCAGGTATCCCGCAACGATGAGATTACCATTGAGGAGATTGAGGCGCTTGCACCGGATCATATTCTGATTTCTCCAGGGCCCTGCACACCGAATGAAGCGGGGATAAGCCTTGCGCTGATTCAGCATTTCAAGGGAATTATCCCGATTTTTGGCGTCTGTCTGGGCCATCAAGCCATTGGACAGGCCTTCGGAGGCAATGTCATTCGGGCGGAGCGCCTGATGCATGGCAAAACCTCGCCAATCCACCACAACGGAACCTCTGTATTCGAAGGACTGGAGTCTCCGTTCACCGCGACCCGCTATCATTCACTGATCGTGGAGCGTGAAAGTTTGCCTGACTGCCTGGAGATCACAGCGGAAACGGCTGAAGGCGAAATTATGGCGTTGCGCCATAAGGAATATCCGATTGAAGGCGTGCAGTTCCATCCTGAATCGATTATTACCAATCATGGGCATACCATGCTGCGTAATTTTCTGAAACGGAGAGCCGGAGAACCGGTATGAATTATATTGGATTCAACCACCAGGTAGTTGATGCGAAAGATGCCGTGATTTCCGCTCTGGATCACGGCTTTTTGTACGGTATGGGCCTCTTTGAGACTTTCCGGACGTACAAAGGGGAACCGTTTCTGCTGCAGCGCCACATAGGCAGACTGGCAGAGGGCTGCAGACAGCTTGGGATTCCTTTTACAGAAGACACTTTTCGGCTGCGCGGCTGGATTCAGCATGTAATGGGCAAAAATGAATTACAGGAAGCCTATATCCGTTACACCGTAACAGCCGGTGAAGATATTCTGGGTTTGCCGGCAGGCGAGTACAGCCATCCCAATCATTTGCTCTACATCAAGGAGCTGCCGCGTCTTCCGGGTACTCTCTACCATGAAGGGAAAGGCCTGCAATTGTTGAACCTGCCGCGTAATACACCGGAGGGGCCGGTACGCTTCAAGTCGCTGCATTATATGAACAACATACTCGCGAAGCGTGAATTGGCAGGTTATGCTTCGGCAGCATACGGTGCCGAAGGGCTGATGCTGACTCGGCAAGGCGAGATTGCCGAGGGCATTGTCAGCAATGTGTTTTTTATCAAGAATAACATCCTTTATACGCCAGACGTCGCAACAGGCATCCTGCCGGGAATTACCCGGGAAATGGTACTGGAGCTCGCACATGCAGCCGGATTGCAGACTGAGGAAGGCATGTACAGGTGGGAACAGCTTACAGAAGCGGACGAGATCTTTCTCACCAATTCGGTACAGGAGATTGTGCCGGTTACCGCACTATGGCGTGTAAATGATCGGCAGACTGTAAGCGACGGATGCTGTGGAAGACTTACGGCGCTGCTGCTGGAAGCATATAGGGAAAGGACGGGATTGCCGGAATGAGACCCTTGATATACAAACGGAACTACCGCCTGGGGGCAGCGGAACTGATACTGGGTGAACGAACACTGATTATGGGCATCCTGAACGTCACCCCGGACTCATTTTCCGATGGTGGATTGTGGGCTGAACCGGAAAAGGCTGTAGAACATGCTTTGCAAATGGCGGCGGAGGGTGCCGATATTATTGACATTGGCGGTGAATCAACGCGTCCCGGCCATCAGCCGGTAGGTCTGGAAGACGAACTGGCCCGCGTGCTGCCTGTCATTGAGAGCATTCACCGTGCCGCTCCTCAGCTGCCGTTATCAATCGACACCTATAAGGCGGAGGTGGCCCGTCAGGCTGTTCAGGCAGGTGCTCATATTATTAATGATGTCTGGGGCGCCAAAGCTGATCCCGATATGGCGGCTGTAGCTGCGGAAGCGGGCTGTCCGATTATTTTGATGCACAACCGCCTTGAGCGTAATTACCGGGAGCTGGTCAGTGACATGTGTGCTGATCTTGAAGAAAGCGTGAATCTGGCATTGGCCGCGGGAGTGAAGCCGGAGAACATCATTCTTGATCCCGGAATCGGTTTTGCCAAGGACTATGCAGAGAATCTACAGGCCATGATGAATTTGGACCGGCTGACAGAGCTTGGATATCCTCTCCTGCTCGCTACCTCCCGCAAAAAATTCATTCGTACCGTCCTGGATCTTCCGCCGGATGATGTAGTGGAAGGCACGGCCGCCACCGTGGCATTCGGAATTGCCCAAGGGTGCCAAATTGTGCGGGTACACGATGTCGCCAGGATTAAGCGGACTGTACAGATGTGCGATGCCATGCTTTATGCTGCATCACCATTAGCGCTTGAATAAAAAATGATTTATCAGAGCGAAAATTAGATTTCAGAAGGCAGGGAACCCGCATGGATAGAATGACACTGCACCGTATGGAGTACTATGGTTATCACGGAGTGTTTGAAGAGGAGCGCAAGCTTGGCCAGCGCTTTTACGTTGACTTGGAGCTTGAGCTTGATCTGCAGGCTGCTGGCCGCAGTGATGATCTTACTCTTACCGTAAATTATGCCGAAGTGCACTTCCTCGTTAAAAAAATTGTCGAAACAAAATCATTTAAACTCATAGAAGCTTTGGCTGAATATATTGCATCCTCGTTACTGGACACTTATACTGTTATCAATGCAGTAACGGTGAAGGTGACCAAGCCGCATCCGCCGTTCGACATTCACTTTCAGGGAGTGACCGTAGAACTGCGCAGAACCAGAAAGTGAGAACTCTGTAATGACCATACATTCTACCTCTGAGGCATCAGAGGCTTATATTGCTTTAGGGGCTAATTTGGGTGACCGTGAGGGAACCCTGAAAGAAGCATTGAACAGACTGAATCAGCATGCCGGGATTGAAGTGGTCCGCTGTTCAAGTGTGTACGAAACGGAACCAGTCGGTTATCTGGACCAGCCGCAGTTTTTGAATATGGCGGCAGTCCTCCGCACTACCCTTGCGCCGGAGGCGCTGCTTCACGAGATGCTGGACATCGAAAGTCAACTGGGCCGTGTCCGGGATGTTCGTTATGGGCCTAGAACGGTTGATTTAGATTTGTTGTGGGTGGAGAATCAGAGCTTCGATACGACCGATTTAACACTGCCGCATCCGCGGATGCTGGAGCGGGCATTTGTGCTGATTCCACTGAATGATGTCGTACCACAGAGTGAAGAGTCTCCCGGACTCCGGCAGTTTATAACAGCAGCGCTACAAGACATTGACGGAAGGGAAGGAATTCGCTTGTGGACAACAAACGTATGGGACGGCGGGTCAGGGCATTCCGGAAGCTGAAGGGATACACTCAGCAGGAACTGGCGGATTCTGTCGGAATATCCTTGGCTGTGCTTGGCGCAGTAGAGAGGGGCAACAGACGTTTGGAAGATCAAATTTTAAATAAAATTGCGGACGTTCTTGGAGTTGCTGTCGACGAATTAGCCAACCCCTCAACCTGAGGGAACGTTAGTATAGATTCAATAAATGGGTTAAGGAAGTGAACACAACATGCTGAAGATTGGCGGCATTGAGATGAAGAACCAGGTCGTGCTGGCACCTATGGCCGGCGTGTGCAATCCGGCATTTCGTCTGATTGCCAAAGAATTTGGAACCGGCCTGGTTTGCGCCGAAATGGTCAGCGATAAGGCGATTTTGCACGGCAACCGGCGTACGCGGGAGATGCTGTTTGTGGATGAACGGGAGAAGCCGCTGAGTCTGCAAATATTCGGCGGTGACCGGGAGTCCCTGGTAGAAGCGGCTAAGGTCGTGGATAAAGAGACAAATGCCGATATTATTGACATTAATATGGGCTGTCCTGTTCCTAAAGTGACCAAATGCGACGCGGGAGCGCGCTGGCTGCTGAATCCCGACAAAATCTACGAGATGGTGTCTGCAGTCGTTGACGCCGTAGATAAGCCGGTAACCGTAAAAATGCGGATTGGCTGGGACAGTGAGCATATTTTTGTTGAGGACAATGCGCGTGCCGTCGAGCGTGCCGGGGGCCAGGCCGTGAGTGTTCATGGCCGGACCCGCGAGCAGCTCTACACCGGTCATGCCGATTGGAAGTACATCCGTATGGCCAAAGAGGCAGTTTCAATTCCGGTTATCGGCAATGGGGATGTAAATACGCCGGAGGATGCGCGGGCGATGCTGGACCAGACCGGCTGCGACGGTGTCATGATTGGACGGGGCGCTTTGGGCAATCCATGGATGCTGTACCGTACAATTCAGTACCTGAATACAGGTGAGCTGATCCCTGAGCCTGGTCCGGAGGAAAAGATCAAAGTAGCCATTCTTCATATGGACCGTCTGATTAGCCTGAAGGGTGAAGTGGTGGCTGTCCGGGAAATGCGCAAACATCTGGCCTGGTATTTGAAAGGCATGAAGGCCGCTGCCCGTGTGAAGGATGTCATTATGGAAGAAACCAAGCGTGATGAAATGGTGCGGATATTGAACCAATTTGTCACACAGCTTAAGGACGAGGAAGAGCAGGAAGGCCTTAATTCCTCGCTGACTGCGGTTTAAACACAGAAACTCCTGCCTTTTTGCATAACACACGAACATTATATGGGGCATCATTGACATTTTGTAGCGGTTCCAATATAATTTCACAGTATAAAATCGCCGTTACAGCAGTGGCAATGCAGAAGGAGGGTTCTGATCCCTCCAGATTCGCATATAGTATGGTGTTTTCAATAAATGTATACGACAGGAGAATCGGTTGAGATGAGCGATAAAGAAGTCATTCTTACACCGGACGGACTTAAGCGTCTGGAAGAAGAACTGGAGACCCTCAAATCCGTAAAACGCCGTGAGGTCGCCGAACGGATCAAAGTGGCAATTGGCTACGGAGATATCAGTGAGAACTCGGAATATGAAGACGCGAAGAACGAGCAGGCTTTCATAGAAGGCCGTATTATTACATTGGAAAAAATGCTCCGTAATGCGCGTATCATCAACAGCGACGAAATCGTTACCGATGTGGTGAGCATTGGGGTTACCGTAAGCGTCGAGGACTTGGAATATGGCGACGTGATGGAATATACGATTGTGGGTACCGCCGAATCCGATCCGCTTAATAATAAGATTTCGAACGAAAGTCCGGTAGGCCGGGCCATTATTGGTAAGAAGATTGGCACCATTGTTGATGTTAGTGTTCCTGCAGGCGTCATTCAATATAAAATTCTTGATATTAGAATGAAGTAATAGGTACCAATAAGGAATAAGTCAAGAAAGCTTCCTTAGGGAAGCTTTTTTCACAAACACATACAGCTTCTATTTGTACGGGAACGGGCTGTCCTCTTGCATAGGGACGGAACCGTTTCTTCTTGTGTAGTTGACAGAGTGAGTAAGAGAGGATGAAAGACATGACCGAGGAAATGAACACTGCGGAGAATACGGAAAAAGAGCTTAGTGAGCTTCTGACCATCCGCCGCGGCAAACTGGACGAGCTTCGTGCGCTGGGAATCGATCCATTTGGCAAGAAATATGAGCGTACGGCAGGTGCCGGAGATATTATGGACAAGTATGATGGGCAAACCAAAGAGGAACTGGATGAGCTTAATCTCGAAGTCAGCATTGCTGGCCGTATTATGGCTAAGCGTGTAATGGGTAAAGCCAGCTTTGCGCATATTCAGGATCTCAGCGGTAAGATACAAATCTATGTCCGTCAGGACAGTATTTCCGAAGCACAATATGCTGCGTTTACCGTTCTTGATCTGGGGGATATTATCGGCGTTCGCGGTACAGTGTTCAAAACCAGAACCGGAGAAACCTCTATTAAGGTGCATAACCTTGAGGTGCTATCCAAATCGCTGCTTCCGCTTCCCGAAAAATATCATGGCCTGAAAGATGTAGAACTGCGCTACCGCCAGCGTTATGTGGATCTGATTATCAACCCGGAGGTTCAGCAGACCTTCATTACCCGTTCACGGATCATCCAATCGATGCGCCGTTATCTGGATTCGCTGGGCTACCTTGAGGTGGAAACGCCAACCCTCCATGCCATCGCCGGCGGGGCTGCAGCCCGCCCGTTCATTACCCACCACAATACACTCGATATGCAGCTGTATATGCGTATTGCCATTGAGCTGCATCTGAAGCGCCTGATCGTCGGCGGTTTGGAAAAAGTGTATGAAATTGGCCGCGTATACCGCAATGAAGGTATTTCAACGCGCCACAATCCGGAATTTACAATGATTGAGCTATACGAAGCTTATGCTGACTACAAGGATATTATGCACCTGACCGAAAGCATGATCGCTCATATCGCCCAGGAGGTTCTGGGTACACAGAAGATTAATTATCAAGGCCAGGAAGTAGACCTGACCCCGCAGTGGCGCCGTGTAACCATGGTGGATGCTGTCAAAGAGGTGACAGGTGTCGATTTTGGCGTTCATATGACGGATGAGGAAGCTCAGCGTTTGGCGAAGGAACACCGTGTGCCGGTTGAGAAGCACATGACCTTTGGACATATCCTGAATGCCTTTTTTGAGCAATTTGTAGAAGAAACACTGATTCAGCCGACCTTTGTTACTGGACATCCGGTTGAAATCTCCCCGCTCGCCAAAAAGAATGATCAAGACCCGCGCTTTACAGACCGTTTTGAGCTGTTTATCGTGGCCCGTGAGCATGCGAATGCGTTTAGCGAGCTGAATGATCCAATCGACCAGCGTCAGCGCTTTGAGGCACAGATTCAAGAAAAGGAAAAAGGCAACGATGAAGCGCATGAAATGGATGACGACTTCATTCGTGCTCTTGAATACGGAATGCCGCCTACAGGCGGACTTGGAATCGGTGTGGACCGGCTGATCATGCTGCTTACCAACGCTGCATCGATTCGTGATGTGCTGCTGTTCCCGCATATGCGCAACCGTATGGAGTAATTTCTAGGCTCCCATCAGATCTTGAGGGAACTGCGAGGATGTAGTTCCCTCAAGATTTATGATTTTAAGATTTGAAAAATAATGCTTGCAATGAATCTCTATACATGGTATATTCTTATTCCGGCCAAGAAATCTAAACGCCGAGCTCGATAAGAAGTTAAAAAAAGAGCTTGCATTAATCGGTCGAACATGATATATTATAAGAGTTGCTGGTGACGAGATAATCGACACCGACGACGAGCTTGATCTTTGAAAACTGAACAACGAGTGAGTGGGATTTCACGTAAGTGAGATCCAAATTAGAGAATATTTTATTCTCGTCAGATGTTTCAAAATGAGCAATCGCTCTTTCTAAATACCAATTTGGAGAGTTTGATCCTGGCTCAGGACGAACGCTGGCGGCGTGCCTAATACATGCAAGTCGAGCGGATTTACTGGAGTGCTTGCACTCCAGTAGGTTAGCGGCGGACGGGTGAGTAACACGTAGGCAACCTACCCTCTAGACTGGGATAACTACCGGAAACGGTAGCTAATACCGGATAATTCCCTGACCCCCCTGGGCTAGGGATGAAAGGCGGAGCAATCTGCTGCTAGAGGATGGGCCTGCGGCGCATTAGCTAGTTGGTGGGGTAACGGCCTACCAAGGCGACGATGCGTAGCCGACCTGAGAGGGTGAACGGCCACACTGGGACTGAGACACGGCCCAGACTCCTACGGGAGGCAGCAGTAGGGAATCTTCCGCAATGGGCGAAAGCCTGACGGAGCAACGCCGCGTGAGTGATGAAGGTTTTCGGATCGTAAAGCTCTGTTGCCAGGGAAGAACGTCCGGTAGAGTAACTGCTGCCGGAGTGACGGTACCTGAGAAGAAAGCCCCGGCTAACTACGTGCCAGCAGCCGCGGTAATACGTAGGGGGCAAGCGTTGTCCGGAATTATTGGGCGTAAAGCGCGCGCAGGCGGCTATTTAAGTCTGGTGTTTAAACCTTGGGCTCAACCTGGGGTCGCACTGGAAACTGGGTGGCTTGAGTACAGAAGAGGAAAGTGGAATTCCACGTGTAGCGGTGAAATGCGTAGAGATGTGGAGGAACACCAGTGGCGAAGGCGACTTTCTGGGCTGTAACTGACGCTGAGGCGCGAAAGCGTGGGGAGCAAACAGGATTAGATACCCTGGTAGTCCACGCCGTAAACGATGAGTGCTAGGTGTTAGGGGTTTCGATACCCTTGGTGCCGAAGTTAACACAGTAAGCACTCCGCCTGGGGAGTACGGTCGCAAGACTGAAACTCAAAGGAATTGACGGGGACCCGCACAAGCAGTGGAGTATGTGGTTTAATTCGAAGCAACGCGAAGAACCTTACCAGGTCTTGACATCCAACTAACGAAGCAGAGATGCATTAGGTGCCCTTCGGGGAAAGTTGAGACAGGTGGTGCATGGTTGTCGTCAGCTCGTGTCGTGAGATGTTGGGTTAAGTCCCGCAACGAGCGCAACCCTTGACTTTAGTTGCCAGCAGGTAAGGCTGGGCACTCTAGAGTGACTGCCGGTGACAAACCGGAGGAAGGTGGGGATGACGTCAAATCATCATGCCCCTTATGACCTGGGCTACACACGTACTACAATGGCCGGTACAACGGGAAGCGAAGCCGCGAGGTGGAGCCAATCCCAGCAAAGCCGGTCTCAGTTCGGATTGCAGGCTGCAACTCGCCTGCATGAAGTCGGAATTGCTAGTAATCGCGGATCAGCATGCCGCGGTGAATACGTTCCCGGGTCTTGTACACACCGCCCGTCACACCACGAGAGTTTACAACACCCGAAGTCGGTGGGGTAACCCGCAAGGGGGCCAGCCGCCGAAGGTGGGGTAGATGATTGGGGTGAAGTCGTAACAAGGTAGCCGTATCGGAAGGTGCGGCTGGATCACCTCCTTTCTATGGAGAATCGTTTCCTGCAATGGAAACATTCAAATCGGAAGCTTGACTTCCATTAGAACCCTTGGGTTCGAACACTCACTCGTTGCTCAGTTTTGAGAGTCCAAACTCTCAAGCAAGTCCCTTGATCCTTGAAAACTGGATACCGAAACGAAAATGCGTTTTAGAACATCTTTTAGCTGAAACTTGTGGAAGCAAGTTGAAATAGTTATTAGTTGATACAGCGGTTTCCCCTACGGGAAAACGCATGGTTAAGCTAATAAGAGCACACGGAGGATGCCTAGGCGCCAGGAGCCGACGAAGGACGTGGCGAACAACGAAACTGCCTCGGGGAGCTGTAAGCAAGCTTTGATCCGGGGGTGTCCGAATGGGGAAACCCAGCTGTGGTAATTCGCAGTTACTCATACCTGAATACATAGGGTATGCAGAGGCAGACCAGGGGAACTGAAACATCTAAGTACCCTGAGGAAGAGAAAACAATAGTGATTCCGTCAGTAGCGGCGAGCGAACGCGGAACAGCCTAAACCAAGGGGCTTGCCCCTTGGGGTTGTGGGACGTCTCACATGGAGTTACAAAGGAATAGGGTAGGCGAAGAGGTCTGGAAAGGCCCGCGATAGAGGTAAGAGCCCTGTAACCTAAACCCTGTTCCCTCCGAGACGGATCCCGAGTAGTGCGGGGCACGTGAAACCCCGTATGAATCCGGCAGGACCATCTGCTAAGGCTAAATACTACCTGGCGACCGATAGTGAAACAGTACCGTGAGGGAAAGGTGAAAAGCACCCCGGAAGGGGAGTGAAATAGAACCTGAAACCGTGTGCTTACAAAAAGTCAGAGCCCGATCTATGGGTGATGGCGTGCCTTTTGTAGAATGAACCGGCGAGTTACGTTTAACATGCAAGGTTAAGGTGAGAAGCCGGAGCCGCAGCGAAAGCGAGTCTGAATAGGGCGACTAAGTATGTGGACGTAGACCCGAAACCGTGTGATCTACCCCTGTCCAGGGTGAAGGTGCGGTAACACGCACTGGAGGCCCGAACCCACGTATGTTGAAAAATGCGGGGATGAGGTGGGGGTAGCGGAGAAATTCCAATCGAACTCGGAGATAGCTGGTTCTCCCCGAAATAGCTTTAGGGCTAGCCTCGGTGAATGGAGTCGTGGAGGTAGAGCACTGATTGGGTGCGGGGCCCGCAAGGGTTACCAAGCTCAGTCAAACTCCGAATGCCATGGACTTCTTGCCGGGAGTCAGACAGTGAGTGCTAAGATCCATTGTCAAAAGGGAAACAGCCCAGACCATCAGCTAAGGTCCCCAAGTGTGTGTTAAGTGGGAAAGGATGTGGAGTTGCACAGACAACCAGGATGTTGGCTTAGAAGCAGCCACCATTGAAAGAGTGCGTAATAGCTCACTGGTCGAGTGACTCTGCGCCGAAAATGTAACGGGGCTAAACACACCACCGAAGCTATGGCTAGATACGTATGTATCTGGGGTAGGGGAGCGTTGTGTATACGTTGAAGGTGTACCGTAAGGAGCGCTGGAGAATACACAAGTGAGAATGCCGGTATGAGTAACGAAAAGATCAGTGAGAATCTGATCCGCCGAAAGCCCAAGGTTTCCTGAGGAAGGCTCGTCCGCTCAGGGTAAGTCGGGACCTAAGGCGAGGCCGACAGGCGTAGTCGAAGGACAACAGTTTGAAATTACTGTACCACCGTAATCCGCTATGAGCGATGGGGTGACGCAGGAGGGTAGTGACGCGGACTGATGGATGTCCGTCTAAGCAGTGAGGCTGGTGTGCAGGCAAATCCGCACACCGTAAGGCTGGGCTGTGATGGGGAGCGAAAATTACAGTAGCGAAGGTCATGATCTCACACTGCCAAGAAAAGCCTCTAGCCAGGAGAAGGTGCCCGTACCGCAAACCGACACAGGTAGGCGAGAAGAGAATTCTAAGGCGCGCGGAAGAACTCTCGTTAAGGAACTCGGCAAAATGACCCCGTAACTTCGGGAGAAGGGGTGCCTCGGTAGGGTGAATAGCCCGAGGGGGCCGCAGTGAAAAGGCCCAAGCGACTGTTTAGCAAAAACACAGGTCTGTGCGAAGCCGCAAGGCGAAGTATACGGGCTGACGCCTGCCCGGTGCTGGAAGGTTAAGGGGAGCGGTTAGGGGCAACCCGAAGCTGTGAACCGAAGCCCCAGTAAACGGCGGCCGTAACTATAACGGTCCTAAGGTAGCGAAATTCCTTGTCAGGTAAATTCTGACCCGCACGAATGGCGTAACGACTTGGGCGCTGTCTCAACGAGAGATCCGGTGAAATTTTAATACCTGTGAAGATGCAGGTTACCCGCGACAAGACGGAAAGACCCCATGGAGCTTTACTGCAGCTTGATATTGAATTTGGGTACGATCTGTACAGGATAGGTGGGAGCCGTAGAAGCCGGAGCGCAAGCTTCGGTGGAGGCGCCGTTGGGATACCACCCTGATCGTATCTAGGTTCTAACCTGGTACCCTAAGCGGGTACGGGGACCGTGTCAGGCGGGCAGTTTGACTGGGGCGGTCGCCTCCTAAAGAGTAACGGAGGCGTTCAAAGGTTCCCTCAGAATGGTTGGAAATCATTCGAAGAGTGCAAAGGCAGAAGGGAGCTTGACTGCGAGACCAACAAGTCGAGCAGGGACGAAAGTCGGACTTAGTGATCCGGTGGTACCGCATGGAAGGGCCATCGCTCAACGGATAAAAGCTACCCTGGGGATAACAGGCTTATCTCCCCCAAGAGTCCACATCGACGGGGAGGTTTGGCACCTCGATGTCGGCTCATCGCATCCTGGGGCTGAAGTAGGTCCCAAGGGTTGGGCTGTTCGCCCATTAAAGCGGTACGCGAGCTGGGTTCAGAACGTCGTGAGACAGTTCGGTCCCTATCTGTCGTGGGCGCAGGAAATTTGAGAGGAGCTGTCCTTAGTACGAGAGGACCGGGATGGACGTACCGCTGGTGCACCAGTTGTTCCGCCAGGAGCATGGCTGGGTAGCTACGTACGGACGGGATAAGCGCTGAAAGCATCTAAGCGTGAAGCCCCCCTCAAGATGAGATTTCCCAATTAGTAAGACCCCTTGAAGACGACGAGGTAGATAGGTTGGAGGTGGAAGTGCAGCAATGCATGGAGCTGACCAATACTAATCGGTCGAGGGCTTATCCAAAAAATAAAACGCAGATTCGTTTCGGATTCAGTTTTCAGGAATCAAATTCCTGAAGCATTTACGCTGTAAATGCCCGTTTGGTGGCGATAGCGGAGGGGTTCCACGCGTACCCATCCCGAACACGACCGTTAAGCCCTCCAGCGCCGATGGTACTTGGACCGAAGGGTCCTGGGAGAGTAGGACGCCGCCAAGCACATGAAGCCATTGTTGAGCAATCGACAGTGGCTTTTTTGTTGTTTTTTGAAATTATACAATGTCCAAAAGTGTGGATTCCCTGGAATTTTCAGATAATATAGCCGGTGTAGGAGGAATGGGCTCCACCAGCGGAATGAAGCGGACAGAGGGTCTTATTTTGCGAAAAAGCCTGCGTTTCTGGGGGATACGGACTCAGGAGTCCTTATGTCGTTCGATCGAGCCCGGAATAAGGGGGGAAACAGCGGAATCTCGGTCCGTTAGTCTGCGGAATGGAGAAATTTGACTCCATAAGGGCTTTCCTGTCCGTAACAACCATGGATAGTGCGGATAGATCGTGAAGGGGTTCATAACGTCGGCTGAGGGACCCACCGAAATCGCAGCTCAAGTTGTTATTTAGCTGCCAGGGTGATGTTGTGTATTGTGAATGCTGATAGATAAGACCCTGCTTGCTGCATCATTTGCAGATGCCGTAAAGAGAGCCAGTGAGTTCGGAGATTAATTCCAACTGTCCTCTCCAAACGGACTTTCATCCAAGAATTCGCTTACTCGGCAACTGTTTTTGGAATAACTTCTCCCCTGATGTAATATTCTTGACAGGCTAAAAACCCTTTGCTAAGATGGCAATAATATATTTTTGGACAAGCATCTCAAACCTTAACTGAAGATACGAAAACGTGCAGCGTACAAGTCTTTCCCGGTGTCTGCCGGGTATGGACTTTAACTCTGGTTTCTTCATTTATAAAGTTTGCAGGCGTTTAGAATAAATACAATTTCGAGGAGGAATGACCCAGGTGTGGGAAGATAAGTTTGGCAAAGAAGGATTAACTTTTGACGATGTGCTGCTGGTGCCGCGTAAATCTGAGGTGCTGCCAAAGGAAGTTGATTTGTCTACGGTATTGAGCAAGAATGTGAAGCTGAACATTCCTTTGATGAGCGCGGGTATGGATACGGTCACTGAAGCAGCCATGGCGATCGCCATTGCCCGTGAGGGCGGCATCGGCATTATTCATAAGAATATGTCCGTGGAGCAGCAGGCGGAAGAGGTAGACCGTGTGAAGCGCTCCGAAAGTGGCGTTATCACGAATCCTTTTTCTCTTACTCCAGACCACTGGGTGTCCGACGCAGAAATCCTGATGGGCAAATACCGTATTTCCGGTGTGCCTATCGTAGATGAAGGCAACAAATTGGTTGGAATTTTGACCAATAGGGATTTGCGCTTTATTCATGACTTCAATATCCAGATCAAAGATGTAATGACGCATGAGAATCTGGTAACAGCTGCTGTGGGCACTACGCTTCAGGAAGCTGAAGTTATCCTGCAGCGCCATAAGATTGAGAAACTGCCCCTGGTGGATGAGAACAACATTCTTAAGGGTCTGATTACCATAAAAGATATCGAAAAAGCCATCCAATTCCCGAATGGTGCTAAGGATGCGCAGGGCCGGCTGCTCGTAGGCGCAGCAATTGGCATATCCAAGGATACATTTGAACGGACAGAAGCTTTGATCAAAGCCGGGGTCGATCTTATTACTGTAGACTCTGCCCATGGCCATCATATCAATATCATTGATGCTGTCCGCAAATTGCGCAAGCTGTATCCGGATCTTACCATTGTAGCCGGCAATGTAGCTACTGGGGATGCTACCCGTGAGCTGATTGAAGCCGGAGCTTCAGTGGTCAAGGTTGGGATTGGACCTGGGTCGATCTGTACCACTCGTGTAATTGCCGGTATTGGTGTGCCTCAAATTACAGCCATTTATGATTGTGCGACGGTAGCCCGTGAATACGGTATTCCTATTATTGCAGACGGCGGAATTAAATACTCCGGAGAAATTACCAAGGCTATTGCCGCAGGAGCATCTGCTGTCATGATGGGCAGTCTGTTCGCTGGCACAGAGGAAAGCCCTGGGGAATCCGAAATTTACCAGGGACGTAAATTCAAAGTCTATCGTGGCATGGGCAGTATGAGTGCCATGAAGCAAGGCAGTAAAGACCGTTACTTTCAGGATGATGATAAGAAGCTGGTTCCTGAAGGTATTGAAGGCCGTGTAGCTTTCAAAGGATCGCTTTCGGATACGGTTCATCAGCTTCTAGGCGGACTTCGTTCGGGTATGGGATATTGCGGAACCAAGACACTGACGGAGCTTCGTAATGACACTTCCTTTATCCGGATTACCGGAGCCGGTCTGCGCGAGAGTCATCCGCATGACGTACAAATTACTAAGGAAGCTCCTAACTACTCCCTATAGTACAAGTTGAATGATATTTTAAGGGCAGACAGGACGAATTTCGTCCTGTCTGTCTTTTTTTGCAGGTACCCCTGTGTTAGAATAGAACAAGCAATGGATATGAGGGCAAAAGGAGAGTAAATCATTGAAACACAAGTATAAATTCAGCGGTAAGCAATTTGTAATTAAGACAGCGACAGTAGGTCTGCTTTTAAATATGCTAGCTTCTCCCGTAAATTCGGCGCTGGCTGATGCGGTGAAGACACCAGCAACTACAGAATCAGGCACAGCAGCTGCCAATAAAGCAACGGCCAAAGCAACGGCAGTCAAGATTCCTTCGGTGGAATCGTTGGGATTGAACCTGAAATCTGCAGTTCTGCTGGAACCTACTACCGGGGAGGTGCTCTTGTCGCTAAATGCAGATGTGCCCCTGCCTCCGGCGAGCATGACCAAAATGATGACCGAGTACCTCGTTACAGAAGCCGTTAACAAAGGCCAGTTATCCTGGGATCAGAAAGTCGTGGTGCAGGAGAATGCGTCCAAGCAGATTGGCTCGCGTATTTTTCTGGCACAAGGTGACGAACACACAGTCAAAGAGCTATACATAGCCATGGCAGTAGGCTCTGCAAATGATGCTACGGTAGCTTTGGCAGAAGAGGTTGCTGGATCTGAACAGGAGTTCGTCGCTCTGATGAACGAAACTGCACAGAAGATGGGGATGAAGACGGCTTATTTCATTAATTCCACCGGTCTGAACCGGGCGGATATGCCGGCAAAATTCCAGCCTGACACTGATCGTGAAACGGTAATGTCCGCTATGGATGCAGCAATTCTCGCCAAACATATAGTCACCGACCATCCGGATTTCACAGATTTTACGACCATTCAGTCCTACAAATTCCGCGAGCGCGATAAAGCGCCGATGGTTAACTATAACTGGATGCTGGAATCGAACAAGAATGTTACCAACTTCAAGGCCTATGCTTATCCGGGGCTTGATGGTCTGAAGACCGGGCATACTAATAATGCTGGCAACTGCTTCACCGGTACGGCTGTACGGGATGGCATGCGGCTGATTAGTGTTGTAATGGGGGCAGATTCGGAACCACACCGGTTCACGGAAACGAAGAAGGTACTTGATTTTGGCTTCAATAATTTTGAGGTTAAGCAGGTTGTAGCTCCTAAAGCCGTCATTGCAGGCAACGAAACCGTTCCTGTATTAAAAGGCAAAAACAAAAGTGTCCCCATTGTGACAGATGCTGGCGTTACTTTTATCGTGCCTAAGGGAACTGCATCCCCACAGATCAAAACTGCTGTAGTTATTAATGATCCAGCTACCTTGGTTGCACCGATTGCCGGAGCCAGCAAGGTCGGTAAAGTGACGTATTCCTACCAGGTCGAAGGTATTACTCAAGTTCAAGAGAAGACCGTCAACCTGATTACGGCTGAAGAAGCGGAGAAGGCAGGCTGGTTCAAGCTGCTGATGAGAGCAATTGGAGAGTTTTTTGGCGATCTGTTTAAAGGAATTAAGAACCTGTTCTAACGGCTGAAACATGCCGGTATCAGGAATAAATCCGAGTAAATAGGTTGTATATATAGCCGCCTTGCGGCAAAAGGATAGGTTAAATTTAGTATTTCATTCGGGAGGCTTGGTCATGGAAACAGGAACATCGCGAGTAAAAAGAGGCATGGCAGAAATGCAAAAAGGCGGCGTCATTATGGACGTCATGAATGCAGAACAGGCAAAAATTGCTGAGGCTGCGGGAGCAGTAGCCGTTATGGCGCTGGAGCGCGTCCCTTCTGATATTCGCGCAGCAGGCGGTGTGGCCCGGATGGCCGACCCTACCATTGTGGAAGAGGTTATCAAGGTAGTTAGCATCCCCGTGATGGCCAAAGCCCGTATCGGACATTATGTAGAAGCGAAGGTTCTGGAGTCCCTGGGCGTGGATTATTTGGATGAGAGTGAAGTGCTGACTCCCGCTGATGAGGTGTTCCATATTAACAAGCGTGAATTTACTGTTCCGTTTGTATGTGGAGCCAAAGATCTGGGTGAAGCACTGCGCCGTATCAATGAAGGTGCATCCATGATCCGTACCAAAGGCGAGCCGGGAACCGGCAACATTGTTGAAGCTGTACGCCATATGCGTTATATTAACAGCCAGATCCGTAAAGTAACCAATCTTTCATTGGACGAGCTCTATAATGAAGCCAAGACACTTGGTGTTCCTTACGAACTGCTGCTTGAAGTTCATGAACTGGGTAAACTGCCGGTAGTTAACTTTGCTGCAGGCGGTGTGGCAACTCCGGCTGATGCTGCTTTAATGATGCATCTGGGAGCCGATGGTGTTTTTGTGGGCTCCGGTATTTTCAAATCCGATAATCCAGAGAAGTTTGCCCGCGCAATCGTGGAGGCTACTACTCACTTTACGGACTATAAATTGATTGCTGAAGTATCCAAGAACCTCGGCACCCCGATGAAGGGGATCGATATTGCCTCACTGTCGCCGGCAGAACGCATGTCGGAACGCGGCCGTTAATCAGAGAGAAGGTTGTTCCGATGAAGATAGGGGTGCTGGCGCTTCAAGGCGCAGTAACAGAGCATATTGTTAGTATAGAGAAGACCGGGGCACAAGGTCTGCCAATTAAACGTGTAGAGCAGTTGGAAGAGATCAAGGGACTGATCATTCCGGGCGGTGAGAGCACGACGATTGGCAAGCTCATGCGCAAATATGGCTTTATTGAAGCGATCCGTGATTTTGCTGGCCAGGGCAAGCCTGTTTTTGGGACATGCGCCGGAATGATCGTACTGGCTAAGCGTATTGATGGCGGCGAGCCCGCGCATTTGGAACTGATGGACATTACAGTTGCCCGGAATGCCTTTGGACGCCAGCGTGAAAGCTTTGAATGTGATTTGGAAGTTAAAGGGATCAGTGAGCCGGTTCGTGCTGTCTTTATTCGTGCTCCGCTCATTAAAGAGGTTGGGCCGGAAGTTGATGTACTCACGGTCTATAAGGGTGAGATTGTGACTGCCCGCCAGGGTAATTTGCTCGTATCCTCTTTTCATCCGGAGTTGACAGATGATTATAGGCTGCACCAATACTTTGCCGATATGGTGGAGTATAGCGTAGCAGCCAATCAATAGAACCGTATATAAGAACATTCCGACTCTTTCAAAGCTGTGAACAGCATATTGAAAGAGTTTGGGCTGTTTTCAGGAGGGAAACTTTGTGCTAGATGTAAAAATATTGCGCAGTGATTATGCCAGAGTAGAAGAAGCATTGAATAAAAGAGGTAAATCGCTTGATTTGATTGCCGGATTCCCACAGCTGGATCTGCGCCGCCGTGAGCTGCTGCAAGAGACTGAGGGGCTGAAGAACCGCCGTAATACTGTATCTGGTGAAGTGGCGAAAAAGAAGAAAAACGGCGAACCTGCGGATGATTTAATAGCTGAGATGCGCACCGTGTCTGACCGGATTAAAGAGTTGGATGATGAAGTAAGAGTACTGGAGACCCGGATTGAGGAATTAACCATGAGCATTCCTAATATCCCGCATGAATCGGTACCCGTAGGCAAGTCCGAGGAAGAGAATGTGGAAATCCGCCGGTGGTCGCAGCCGCGTGAATTTGGGTTTACGCCGAAGTCGCATTGGGAGCTGGCGCAGCAGCTGGACATCATTGACTTTGAAGCCGCTGCCAAGGTTACAGGCTCTCGGTTTGCTTTTTACAAAGGACTGGGAGCACGTCTTGAACGTGCAATTATCAACTTCATGATGGATCTTCACAGCGGAGAACATAACTATGAGGAGATGCTGCCGCCTTATATTGTTAATAAGGACAGCCTATACGGTACCGGCCAGCTTCCTAAGTTCGAGGAGGATCTCTTCAAGCTGCGGGATACCGAATATTATCTGATACCTACTGCTGAGGTTCCAGTAACGAATTACTACCGCGAGGAAATTCTGACGGCTGCAGATCTGCCGAAGTATCATGTGGCCTACAGCTCCTGTTTCCGTTCTGAAGCAGGCTCGGCCGGACGTGACACGCGCGGGCTGATTCGCCAGCACCAGTTCAACAAAGTGGAGCTGGTAAAGCTCACCACTCCTGAGACCTCATATGCGGAACTTGAAAAGATGACGGCGGACGCTGAACGTGTGCTGCAGCTCCTGGAACTGCCATATCGCGTACTGGGCCTTTGTACGGGCGATATGGGCTTCACTTCTGCTAAGACTTACGATCTTGAGGTGTGGCTTCCAGAGAGCGGCATGTACCGTGAAATCTCCTCCTGCTCGAATACAGAGGACTTCCAGGCGAGACGGGCCAACATTCGCTTCCGCAAGGAGCCTAAAGCTAAGCCTGAATTTGTCCATACACTGAATGGCTCCGCGCTTGCCGTTGGCCGTACCGTAGCCGCTATTCTGGAGAATTATCAGCAGGAAGATGGCACAGTGCTGATTCCGACAGTACTGCAGCCGTATATGCGGAATGTGAAAGTGATCAGTCCAAAAGCTTCTCAATAATTATACTTGCAAAGGCTTGCTCTGTATGGTATACTTTCTAATGCATGTGAAATTTTGATGCATTGGAGAGGTACCGAAGCGGTCATAACGGGGCGGTCTTGAAAACCGTTAGGGTGCAAGCCCACATGGGTTCGAATCCCATCCTCTCCGCCAGTTTAATAAAAGAACCCTTTCTGTATAAGGATTTGCAGCGAGTATGATTGAAACGCACTTTACCGTTGGATAGCGGTGTGGTGCGTTTTTTTGTGTTCGCGGCCGTTGGATAATCATCTGACGGAGGTATAGGATTATGAATACAAACACGGGTGGCAAACAGCATAAACGCGGGCAGCGGAAGAACAATTTGGTCATTCCCCAGCGGTTTCCCGACCGTCTGAGTCCATCGGTTTTGGAAACGTCCCGGGTTCCGGCAGTTCTTGGCATCGGAGTCCAGCGGCCTGGACAACTTTGTACCGAATCGGGATGTAATTCGAGCGAAAAACGCGATTTTCCCAAGTGATTAAGATGACAAACCGGACGGCCTCGTCGATGGACATCGCGTTTGGTGTACTGAATATCCCGACAGGTCAGATCATTGTATTCCAAATATATCTTGCAGATAGTTATCAAGAATACGAAGGGGTTCGTGTAAAGCTTGGTTTGGAAACTTATGAGTTACCTTATAGCATATTCTTGGAGGCAGCGATACCGATAGTTTCTGAAGAACAAAATCTCCCATGCGCATCATATGTGCGCCAATCGAGGCGGGAACTATCGTCCATTGTCTGGCGTCCTTCAAAAAAGTGGTGATGAGTCCCGCTGTGTCCAGATGAACACGGGACGGGCAAAGAGGGTCCCACCACTGGTCATGTCTGAATTGAAACTCTCTATTCCAATTTATGAGGACTTCGTCTTGCGCCGCCAACTCATCCATTTCAATAGTATCTCCGGCCTGCCGTCCCGGCACAGCCAGGCGCAACAGCACCATTTCTTCAGTAAAAAACGGTTTAACAGTGACACTAGGCGACACGATTTCTCGCACCACAAACGCCACATCCATCTCGCGCCGCTCAATACTATCAAAAGCTTCCTGAGTATGCTGCGTACGAATTTGCAGTCGGATGGACGGGGTATGCTGATTAAGCATTCTATATATAGGAGGCAAAACAAAGTGACTTATACTTTCGGCAGCGCTTATTGCCAGACTTAACTGCGAACCGCTAGCCTGTAAGATTTGTGTTTCCCTCCAGAGAGCATCCCATCTTTCCGCAATGCTAAAAAAGTTTTCCCCTTTTGGGGTCAGACTGATTTTGGGTGCCCCTTTCCTCCGCTCGACCAAAAGGCAACCCATTTCCTGTTCCAATGACTTTAACCGATAGCTCACCGTAGCTTGTGACAGGTGCAGCAATTCGGCCGCTTTGCTTATACTCCCGGTCCGTACAATAGCTAAAAACGCTTCGATCCCAGGAAAATACATAGAATACCTCCTCAATATATAGAAATGATTAATATAGTTCACAAAATATTTGAGTTTTACAACATTATTCTTTATGTTTAAAATTATCCTTAATAAAGGCGAGGGGTCAAATGTTTTTTTCTCTGGAATTAGAAGGATAAAATGACGATCATCAAACGGGTCTTCTTCGAAGAATGGTATAGGTAATGAAAGGTGGTTTAGCAATGAAGGTTCTCATAGTTGGTTATTTTAGCGAAACCTCGAAATCAAATATTGTAAGATATTTTCCTCAAGACTGGAAGGTTGTAATTGTCCCGCCCGGAAAAGAAATGCTGCATCATATTGAAGATTGCCAGGTAATCATCCCTGAACATATTAAAGTGGATCACAGTCTGCTTTCTATCGCAAAGAAATTAAAATTGGTCCAGACGGGTGCAGGATTTGATAATGTAGATGTCCCTGCCTGTACACAGCTCGGCATTTGGGTGGCCAATGCTGCAGGAGTAAATGCACAGGCAGTGGCCGAGCACGTAATGGCACTGATGTTGTCTTATTATAAAAACATACCGTTTCTTGATACTTTCATGAAAAACAGGTTGGATGAAAATCAATTGGACTATACAGGGAGTGAATTAAAAGGCAAAACGGTTGGGATTATCGGTTTGGGAGCTATCGGAAAAAAAGTAGCTGCGTTTTGCAGGGTTTTTGATATGAATGTGCTGGCTTATGCGAGAAATGCTCATGTACCATCGGACGGTTTTGTGAAAATGACGGATTTTGATACTCTTGTAAGCACATCGGACATAATCAGTGTACATGTACCCTTGAATCAGCAAACCAAACAACTGATCAGCAAAGCGACATTCGAGAAAATGAAGAGTACCGCTCTTTTTATCAATACAGCCCGCGGCGGGATTGTCAACGAAAGAGACTTGATTGATGCATTAAAAAATGGGGATATTTCAGGCGCATGCCTGGATGTGTTTGAAACTGAACCGCTTCCTATTGACAGTGAGCTCCGGAATATGGGTAATGTAATACTTACTCCCCATACAGCAGGAATGCCTGATGGCCGAAAATTTCATAAAAAAAGATATGATTTCTTTATAAACAATATAAAACGTGTAGAAAATGGTGAAGAGCCTGAAAGCAGGCTCAATCAGTTATTATAGTTTTGGTGCTGCCTTCCTTGGAAGACAGCTTTTTTTGTTTTGTATGGAACAGACTCTGCAGCAGCGGCAAGGAGGCTCTGCCTCACGGAGGAGAATCAGTCCGGGAACCGGTAGCACCAAGTATAAAAAGCTCCTTTTCTTCGCAATGTAATAGGGAAGGAGGCTGATAATAACAATGAACCGAGAATTACAGCTGGATCAGCAAAGTTTGGTTTCTGCTTGGCAGGAGCGTCTGCCTGCTCTGATGGAGGATGGAGACAGCTTTAGCGTACAGGGTGACGCAGCGGACCCCAGCAGTCTGCTGGTTCATTTTAATGCTGCCGGACGCCAGGCGTATTCCCTTGACTTTCGTTGTACTTATGTCGACAGCCGTGAGGTTGCAGTAAGCCTAATTGATGCTGAAGAAGCTGGGCGCCAGACCGATGAACGCTCCGATGCAGTTCAGCTTTTGGCCCAGCGGTACACCCGACAGATTCATGAATGCGCTCAGGCGCTTCAAGACCTGACCAATCCCTAGGAGGCAAACCTACAAATGAGCAAACCCAAAAGCATGCCTGCACCAGGTTCGGAAGATAACCATCAGGAACGCCGGAAGGAACATAAGTCCTCCGGTCCTGAACCGCTTTCCGGCTCCAAAAAGGTTAAGCAGGCTAACCATGTAGACCATCATAACCGCCAAGGCTGATTTTTTTAGAGTGATATTAAGAAAGAAATGTTTCTCATAATTGCCAAATGGTTTATCATAAGGGAGGGAAGAAATAGTTTACATGGGAGAGGAGATTTTTAATGAAGAGAAAATGGGGGTTGTCCGCTGCCGCACTGCTGCTAACTGCTGCAGTAATTTTACCCGGCTGCGCCAACAAGGAGCAAGCGCCTAAGGAGGCACTGAAATCTGCTGCGATCAAAGCGACTACTCTGAACTCGTATGAGATGAAGAGTAAGCTGGTGATTAATAATCTGGCTATAGATGCGCCAGCAAACGGTGAGTCAGATAGCTCAACAGCGCAGGTGCTCAGTATGCTGAAAAACGCCGATATCACTATTGACGGTGTCTATCAGGCAGATCCAATGCAGACCGAAATGACGATGGTACTCAATCTGAAGGGTGATATGACGATGTCCTTCACGATTCCAATGGTCATGACCACGGAGAAGGTATATATCAAAATACCGTCAATCCCATTCCTGCCGCTTCCGGAAACAGTGGTCGGCAAGTTCGTAGAGCTTGATCTGAAAAAACTGGCTGAGCAGGGAGGAACCGAATGGAACCCTGGCGCTCTTGATACTCAGAAGATGCAGAAGCTTTCCAATGAGGTGCTTAACACATTGATGGGCGAGTATGATGATAAAACATACTTCAAGAACATTAAGCCGAAAGACGCCGCTTTGCCTGAGGGTGTAGAAGCAGAGCAGGTGGTTCAGTTCAACGTAACCAATGATAACGTCAAAGAGGCGCTTACGATTCTTGTGAATAATGCTTTGCCGAAGATTATCGATATCGTGAGCAAGCCGGAATATAAGGATATGCTGAAAATTGACGATGCCGACCTGGCTAAAGCCAAAGAAGAGCTGAAGTCCAGTGAAGCCCGTGCAGAATTCGACAAGGACTTGGCTGATTTAGGAAAATATCTGACCATCAACAAATTCAATGTGAATACAGCGATCAACAAGGACGATTTTCCGGTGTATCAGGATCTCCTGATGGACATTAAGGTGAACAATCCAGACAAGGGCGAGAATGTCAGCTTGTCCTTAACCGCCAGCAATCAATACAGTAAAATCAATGAAAAGCAGACCTTCACCATTGGCATTCCTCAGGGAGACGATGTCATTACCATGGATGAGCTGCAGCAGGAATTTGGAAGCATCGGCAGCTCCTACTAAGTAAAGTTGAAATAAAAATCCCGCATATGTGCGAAGTCTTTCGCGCTAATGCGGGATTTTTCATGATCCCCATAACAGGGGAGAAGAGCTCTCACCGGAGAAGACTGTCATTACTCCTGTGGCTGGACATCATCGGCTAGAATAGCGTAAGTGCGGTGGTCCTGCCATTGTCCATTAATTTTAATAAAACGGCGGGCTATGCCCTCAGCCAGGAACCCGTTCTTCTCCAAGACCCGGCGGGAGCCGTGATTATGAAGCAGAATGGCGGCTTGCACTCTATGCAGGCCAAGGGAACGGAAGGCAAACTTCAGGATAAGGCCTACGGCTGCGCTTGTATATCCTTTTCCCTGCAGTGCGTAATCAATGAAATAGCCTATATCCGCAAACTGTCCAACCCCACGTACTACATTAGAGATCGTGATCTGTCCAATCAGCATGCCATCAAGTAAAAATATACCGAACATGTACGCCCGGTCTTCCAGAGAGTCCTCTACACGCTGAGCAAGGAGCCGCTGCTGGCTCTCCCGTGTAAAGTAATCGTCGTCGCGCAGCGGTTCAAAGGGTTGATGGTGTTCTTTATTGCGCAGACGCAGCTGGAGGAGTACATCAGCATCCTGGATCTGCAGCAGAGAAATATAAATGCCATGTGATGTGTCATATAACTTGTGATTCATGGGATTCTCCTTACTTTGAAGATTTCTTGCGCAGCTGCCGGAAAAAAGTGGTCAACAGTTCAGCGCATTCCTGCTGCAGTATGCCCTGAATGACCTCAGTGCGGTGATTAAAGCGCGGCTCCTCCAGAAGATTCATGAGCGTACCTGCACAGCCGGCTTTGGGATCCGGGGTGCCGAATACGGTAAGCGGCACTCTGGACTGGACCATGGCTCCCGCACACATAGGGCAGGGCTCCAATGTAACATATAGGCAACAGTCCAGGAGGCGCCACGAACCAAGCAGTGCACTGGCTTCGCGAATCGCCACCATCTCTGCATGGGCGGTGGAATCCATCGTTGTCTCCCGCAGGTTATAGCCGCGGCCGATAATTTCCCCATCACGGACAACTACGGCTCCTATGGGAACCTCGCCTAAAGCTTCCGCTTTGCGGGCCTCCTCAATCGCTTTTTTCATCCAATATTCATGAACCGCCAATTCCTCAGAGGACAGTTCATTGTTTATACTATTCAAGCTCATCTTCCCTTCTACATACCCTCTTGTGCAACGAACAAATATTCGTTCTTAACAAATTGTGCATAACTCTGTGGATAAGGCTCGACTTATACACAATATTGTGCACATCGCAATCTGATAAAATGTTTATATGTGCATAACCTGTGGATGGTTTCTTATCCATTGTAGAGAAAGTGTCTACACAATTCAATATTTCCCGAAACATCAGCGAGAGTGAAATGTCTTTTCAAATGGGAAGGCAAAAGGTATGATATGTTTGAATGCTCCGCTAGGATTTACCAGCGGATAAGAGGTGAAAATACAGCTTGTCCATAAAAACTAAGTTATCGGCAATCATTTTCGGATCGGTGCTCTTAATTCTGGCGCTTAATCTAACACTTAATCTTCATGCCGCCCGGAGCAATCTTCGCAATGAAAGTGTGAAGAATATGAAGATGGCCGCCAGACAGATTGCCGTTTCGGTCGAGCAGAGCAGCTATAGCTCTAATTATGTGCAGCATCAAATTGCCCAGAACCTCAGATTGACCGCTATTCTGGCTTCCAAAGAGCTTGATCCCGATATTAAAAATGTGAAGGATGCTCAACTGGTTGCGCTGGCCCATAAGCTGGGAGTGTCTAATATTTCGCTCCTGGTCAAGACTGAGGATGATGTGATTGTAGCCAGATCCTCAGATCCCGGTGAGATTGGTCTGTCTACCAAAGGTATGGGCTATTGGTATGTGGCATTTCTGGAGCTGTTTGCAGGTCAGGAGGTTTCCGTCGAGCAGGGGCAGAGCTTTGAGCATTTTTGGTCAGGCCCCTTTGAGTATTCTACCTCCAATCCGAAGTTTATCGAGAAGTGGGGATACTATTATGATCAAAAAAGCAATTACATTATAGATCCTTACATTCGCAGCACCGCCGTAAGTGATTATGTCAAGATTATGAATCCCGATGAGATTGTCCGCCAGTCCAAGGAGGTTAACCCGGGTATTCTGGAGATCACAGGAATCAATCCCAAAACCTTTGGAGTATCCACAATGCTTCCGGATGGCAGTGATCCTACCAATCAGAAGCTGAGAAGCCGTGCTATTAAGTATGGTACGTACATTTATGGCAATGTGGAAGAGGACAAGACGGCTGTTATGGAAGCTCTTAGCGGCGGCATCCCTCTTACACTGGACACACAGGCGCTGGGTAAAAGAGTGCTGAAAACCTTTATTCCCATTACGCAGCCGGGAGTAGAGGATTACGTCATCAGTGTAGTCATGGATTATTCAGTTATTTCCTCTGTAATCAAAGAGCAGCTGATCAATAATGTGACTACATCGATAATCCTGCTGTTAGTTTTTTTTGCGGCGAGCTATATCCTTGCGGGTCTTGTTACCCGGCCGATTCAGCATATCCTGGCAAAAGTTAATGATGTGGCCCGAGGCAAATTCGAGCCTCCGCTTAAGGTGGATAGCCGTGATGAACTGGGACAACTGGCACACCGTATCAATGCCATGACCTCCCATCTGCTGCAGCATACCAACCGGCTGGGGCAGACGCTGGAAGAGAACCGGGCTGTCAAGGAACGGCTGGAGTCAGTCATTAATGGCACTTCAGATGCCATTCATACTATGGACATGGACGGACGGATTATCAGTACGAACCGGGCTTTCGAAGAATTGTATGGCTGGAGCGCGGACGATGTGTCGGATAAGACGCCATACCTGGTGCCTGCTACGGCGCAGAAGCAGGAGGAAACCAGACTGAGAGAGCTGAAGAACGGAGTGGTTCTGCCACCACTGGAGACGATCAGGCTGAAACGCGACGGTTCGCTCGTTGAAGTCAGCGTCAGCAGCTCGGTCATCCGTGACGAGGAGGGCAACCCGCAGTCTTTCGTCCATGTCTCGCGTGATATGACAGAGCGAAACCGGATGGAGGAGCTGCTGAGACGCTCTGAGAAGCTGACGACGGTCGGCCAGCTTGCCGCCGGAGTTGCCCATGAGATCCGTAATCCGTTAACCACCTTGAGGGGATTTCTGCAGCTTCAGCAGGAGAAGAAGATTCTGGTGCCGCTTCATATTGAACTTATGCTCTCGGAGCTGGAGCGGATCAATATGATCGTGAGTGAATTTTTGATTTTGGCCAAGCCGCAGGCTGTGCATTTTCAGCTGAGGGACGTCCGGCTGATTTTGGGTGATGTGATCTCACTTCTGGACAGCCAGGCGCATCTGTTCGGCATTGAATTCGAGGCCCGGTTTTCCCAGCAGCCGGCAACGGTCCACTGTGAAGAAAACCAGCTGAAGCAGGTGTTTATCAACATTGTCAAAAATGCAATTGAGGCCATGCCTGACGGAGGTACAATCATACTGGAGCAACAAATCATTGACGGTACCGTAGTGATTGTCATCTCTGACGAGGGTGAGGGGGTTCCTGAGGAAATGCTGCCCAAGTTAGGGGAGCCGTTCTTTACCAACAAGGAGACGGGAACGGGCCTTGGGCTGATGGTCAGCCAGCGGATTATCCAATCCCACAAGGGGAGCCTGGAAATACACAGTGAATACGGGAGCGGTGCTCAGGTTACCATTAAACTGCCCGAAGCCGGAGAGCATACTCCCGGGCAGGCTATGAACGAAGAACGGAGTGAAGATTGAAGTGAGAATTAATAAATTCATCAGTGAGACAGGATTCTGCTCACGGCGTGAAGCAGACAAGCTGGTGGAAGGCGGCAGAGTCACCATCAACGGAGAGCGTGCTGTGCTTGGCAGCCAGGCTGAGCCGGGAGATGATGTGCGCATAGACGGTAAACCCCTAGAAACAGGCAGTAAGGTCGTCTACATCGCGTTGAATAAGCCAGTGGGTATTACTTCTACGACAGAAGCACATATTCAGGGGAATATTGTTGATTTTGTCGGACATCATGAGCGGATATTCCCCATAGGCAGACTTGATAAAGATTCCGAAGGGTTAATCCTGCTGACCAATGATGGAGATATCGTCAACAAGATATTAAGGGCTGAAGGCAAGCATGAGAAGGAATATATCGTTACTGTGGACCGTCCGGTTACTCCATCCTTTATCACGGGGATGTCCAGCGGGGTCAAGATACTGGGCAGCCGTACGCTTCCCTGTCAAGTGACGCGGATCAGTGAGCGGGTGTTCCGGATTATTCTGACGGAAGGCAAAAACCGGCAGATCCGCCGGATGTGCGCTGCTTTTGGTTATGAGGTCCGGCGGCTGCAGCGCATCAGGGTGATGAATATCCACCTGGGTTCCCTGCAGACCGGGGAATGGCGTGAGCTGACTGCCCAAGAGAAGGTGGAGCTGGGAGCTATGCTTAATTATCAGCTGCAATAACGGCATCAACGCATACTATAGGCTAAACGTAGAAAGAGCTGTTCTGAAGGTCGATTTAGACCCTTCAGAGCAGCTCTTTATTAGAGTTTTACGTGAATCTTAATTGCTAGGTGTAACTGGCGTAGTTTGGGTTACGTCCTGATATTTGCGAAGGATGGAGACTTCCACACGCCGGTTTTTCGCGCGTCCGGCAGCCGTATCATTATCCGCGATCGGGTGATATTCCCCATAGCCGATAGGGCTGAACTTAACCGGGTCAAGATAGGGGTTCAGCAGCAGAATTTTCATAAATTGCAGCGCACGGGCTACACTGAGGTCCCAGTTGGATGGGTACTCGCTATTGGAGATTGGGATATTATCCGTGTGGCCCTCTACCAGTACTTCATAATTCGGAAATTGCTGCAGCATAGTGGAAATGGATTTGGCCAGCTGCCGGGATTCATCCTTAACTACAGCCTGCCCGGAGGAGAACAAGGCGTTGTCACTTATGGTGATTGTCAGCTGGGATTGATTCAGCTTGGTGCTGAGCAAATCGGTCAGACCGTTGTTCTTGATGTACTGGTCAAATTGTTTCTTCAGCTTCTCAAGCTCCTCCTGTTCCTTCTTACGAAGCTTGGCGATATCTGCGGTACCCGTATTAGGAGCAACGACATTGTTCATTTTATCGGCTTTGCCCTGATCGAGCTGAGTACTTGTAGGAGCATCAGACCGGTATTCCATCACTCCAGACCCGCCATTCAGTGCCGAACTGAAGGCCTGTGCCATTTCTTCAAATTTTTTGGCATCCGTTGCACTCATAGCATACATAACGAGGAACAGAGCGACCAGCAGCGTCATTAAGTCAGAATAGGGCAGCAGCCAGGATTCGTCAGCATGCTCTTCGTGCTCCTCATGTCTAGTCTTTTTGCTCACTGGAAGCCCCCTCCTTGTTACTCAGCTTCGCACGTTCCACTGGAGTGAGGAAGACAGAGAGCTTCTGGTTGATGGCGATTGTGGACACCCCGGACTGAATGGACAGGAGCCCTTCTACCATCATCAGCCTAACCTCAATTTCCCGCTTGGACAGCCGCTTCAGCTTGTTCGAAATAGGATGCCAGAGCACGTAACCTGTAAAGATACCGACCAGTGTAGCGATGAAGGCCGCACCGATGGCGTGAGCCAGTTTTTCCATGGCACTCATATCTGACAGTGCAGCAATCAGCCCGATAACGGCCCCGAGTACCCCCAGCGTCGGAGCGTACATGCCGGCCTGGGAGAAGATAAGCGCTCCGGCCTTATGTCTATCTTCAGTTGCATGGATATCTTCCATTAACACATCACGGACAAATTCCTGATCGTTGCCGTCAATAATCATCCGCATGCCGTTCCGGAGAAAGTTGTCTTCAATTTCATCGACCTTGGATTCCAGGGCAAGCAGACCTTCGCGGCGGGTAATGGAAGCCCACTCCATGAACATGGTAATGAGTTCTGATTTGCTGACCATTTTTTTCTTTACAAATATTAACTTGAACAATGAGGGGATTTTCTTGACTTCCGAGAACGGGAAAGCCATGAATATAGATGCTGCTGTACCCAGGAGGATAATTACATAAGCGGCAGGAGCATTTAAGGCATGCAGTGGAGCACCCTTAAGATACATCCCCCATACTATTGTAACCAGACCAAAAATCAAACCGATTATTGTTGAAATTTCCATTTATGCACCTCGTCCATGAGAATTAAGA
Source organism: Paenibacillus graminis (assembly GCF_000758705.1). NCBI lineage: Bacteria > Bacillati > Bacillota > Bacilli > Caryophanales > Paenibacillaceae > Paenibacillus > Paenibacillus graminis. Next base: position 101,761 of record NZ_CP009287.1, read on the forward strand.
AATGGCCTGACTGTACCGCATGTATCATCCATGAACAGCGGTGGGACATCTGCCTGACCAATCACGTATATTCTTATTTATCGACAGCATTCCCTTTTTTGTGAAGTCATTTTTTCGGCTATAATGAGTAGGGTAGGATATTATTCATCTGTGGAGAAAACGGAGTGATTGATGTGGGTGTGAAGCACGGCAGGGATTACAGTGAAATTCTGAGTGAGCTGACGGAAGCGGTAGGAAGAATTTCCGACGGGTATGTTTTTTTTGAAATGGAGCCCGAGGAGTGGCAGGGGCTGCCTCAGGAGTCGAAGCTGGAAGTCTGGGAAGCACTTGCTGAAGATCTGTTCTATGCCCTGGGCAATGAGCCGGTTATTGAGGTGGGCAGTGGAGTTGTGATCTATGACAAGGAGACACACCGGATTAATATTTTGCTTGGCGAAGAGGATCTGGCTTCAGTCCTTCTGGTCTAGGGGACAGGCAGCTGCGGGAGGGCGGTTTGCCCGCAGCCTGCGCAACATGGTAAAATTGATGGAGCCGAGTACTATTTGCTGGGATTTGTGAATACATTAAACCAAAAAAAACCTCATCCTGGCGCATCCCTTGGACTTTTATATAAGCTGAGGGATGTTTTGTTTCAAGCATTAACGCTACTGGTAAAAGAGTGCAGGGCTTTTGCTGTTAATTTAGTAAGGGAGGAAGAACATTGCAATTTATGGAAGAGGAGCTGCGGGAGCAGGTGAGCAAGCTGGAAGGATGGAAACTGGAGCAGGATACTCTGGTGCGCAAATACATGTTCAATGAATATATGAAGGGGATTGCTTTTGTGGACGAGGTGGCGGCTATATCGGAAGCATTCGAGCATCATCCGCATATTACAGTTGATTATAAAACGGTCTTCCTTCGCCTGTCTGCGGCAGAGGAGGAGGGGCTTACCGCACTTGATATCCGGCAGGCTCATGAATTTAACGAAGCCTTTGAGAAGAACCGTTAACCAGCCCCGATCGAACTGGTCCGAATGAGAGTTCATCATAACCCTTATATAAAAAAATGCCCTGCCTAGGATTAACATCATCCTTGCAAGGGCATTTTGTGCTCTTTCTTCTGTGAAGCGTAAGTAAAGCTACTTTTTCTCTGCGAGCCACATGGCTACATTAGCGATCTCCTCCGGGGCCAGCTTATCCTTGAAGGATGGCATTTGTCCGCGGCCTTTAGTCACAATGGTGAAGATCTCCCCGACATCATGCTTGCCGCCTTCCTGCTGCAGGCTGGGTCCTACACCACCCTGGAGCTGATCCCCATGGCAGGTAATGCAATTAGCCTTCACTATGGCCTCCGCACCCGCAGCATCCAGCTGTACTTCCGGCATGGTTGGCTTGTTCTCCTCAGCGACTTCGGCTTTGCCCGGCAAAGTAAACATTAAGACTACCGCAAAGGCACAGGCGGCAAAAAATAAACCGCTCATGATCCATTTCTGCATCTGCATCCGTCCCCTCCATGTAAGCTGCTTTCTACATTATACAAGAAGGTAAAGCGTTATCATAGCTTTTGTAACAAATAATTGACTGATTTGTGCTATTTATCATAGACCATACAGTAAAAAGGCTTGTCACCTGTTGGGGTCCGGCGTTCATAAGTATCAGTAATGGTAAATCCGCTTTTTTGATAAGCGCGAATGGCCCGTTGGTTCCACGTCAGCACCTCCAGATCAATTTCACGGTCGGGATAACGTTCCAGAGCCTCCTTGACGACAGCATTCATGAACAGATGCCCCATGCCATGTCCGCACAGATCCGGCCGCATGCCGATTCCAAGCCGGACTACACCTTCCATGGGGAAGAGCTGCGCGAAGCCGCAGAGCATGCCTTGACCGTTCACCACTGAGACATATTGCTCACTTCGAAGCCGGGGATCACCGAACTCAATGCCCAAAGCCTGCATCTGCTCCCAGGACATCCAGCCGTAAATGTTATACGGTGGCTTATAGACCCATTGGCATATTTCGGCAGCGTGGATAACATCCATAGGAACAGTGTAAAAGGTTGCGGGGGAACTAATCATCAGGTATCGGCCTCCCATCCAAAGTGAAACGTTATATCTTTAATTATATACATAACCTCCTTTTGGGACGCAAAAACTTTAAGAGAAGGTGAAGCCCTTGATCGCAGAATATTATTTTGGAAAATAGCGAAAATTAGGGGTTTTTGTGTTTGGCAAATAATGAGCAGGGTAAATATTTCTTGTAGGCAAAAGGCAAAAAAAAGCCCCCCTCCAGAATTTCGGCAAAAATCCTGGAGAAGAGCCTTTGGGAATTACAAATGCTGTTTATTGTACATCATCGTTGTCTTGGGAATCGGAAGCTACATTCTGATAAGCATCTGTGCTCATAATTCGTTTGGCGCCAACGTAGCGGTTGACGTAGTAGCTGTCATTCAAGGAGCTGACGGTTACACCACGTTTAGAAGATGCATGTGCGAATTTGCCTTCACCGACATAAATACCGACATGGGATACGCCATTGCCGCTTGTATTAAAGAATACGAGATCGCCCGGTCTGATGTTGTCACGCGATATTGCAGTTCCCATTTGGTACTGGGACCCGGACTGGTGAGGAAGGTTGATTCCGATCTTGTCAAAAACATACATCGTAAATCCGGAGCAATCAAACCCGTTAGTCGATATTCCGCCTGATACGTATTTCGTTCCGATAGCTTTGTCGATAACCTGATCCATTTTGGAGTCTGCGAAAGCGCTTCCTGCTCCTATGGTAAGGATAATGGAAAAACTCAGTAATGCTGCGGCCAGCTTCTTCTTCAAAAGTAAATACCCCTTCCAATTGCCTACGAGGTTAGCTTAAGGGTTCGGTTGAAGGTCCCCTATGACCCCTCTGTGAATAGGAGGTCAATTCACCCAAAATCGGTTCCCCCGTTTCCCTAATTATTAGGGAACTCGGCACAACTGTTGATTAGGATTAGCTTGCTGATCAATACATGACAAAATGTTTGTAAATTAAGTTTGAATAATTACAAAAATGTTACTATCAACTCACTGCGATAATTGTAACAAAGACAGAAGCTCTTGGCAATCATTTAAAGCATATTAATGCATATTTTTTCCGTTTGACGAGACAAAAATCTATTCTAAAGGCTCATTTTACGCGCTGCGTAAGCTTTATGGCAGAGTTTTTTGGAATATTTAGCAAAAAGGTGTTTCAAAGAACTCCGAAACGTGTAAAAGGGAGAATAAGGAAAAGAAAAACCCCGGAAATGATTACGGCAATAATCAGCTCCGGGTCCGTATAAGTTACATTTAGTTGTTAGAGGTAGCAATAATGAGGGGAATAACGTTTATCAATCGTAGGCAACAGCCTGATACGCTGTAGTGCTCATCACTCGTTTGGCGCCAACGTAGCGGTTGGCCCAGTAGGCTTGGCTCAGTGAAGTTATGGTCACGCCGCGTGAACTGGAGGATTGTGCGAATTTGCCATTGCCGACATAAATTCCAACATGGGAAACTCCCGATCCAAAAGTGTTAAAGAAGACGAGGTCGCCTGAACGCAAGTTGTTGCGGGATACAGAGGTTCCAACACTGAATTGAGCTTTGGAAGTGCGCGGCAGGGTAAGTCCGACATTTTTGAATACGTACCTGGTGAATCCGGAGCAGTCAAAACCGCTGGTGCTGGTGCCCCCGAATTTATAGGTGGTTCCGATTGTTTTTGCGATAACGGTGTCCATCTTGGAATCGGCGAAAGCGCTTCCGGCTCCCAATGTAAATACCATCACTAATCCAAGTGCTGCTGCGGTGCATTTCTTCTTGAAATTCTGACTTTTCAAATGATGTACTCCTTCCAAGGCCTGCGAGGTTAGCTTAAGGATTCGGTAGAAGGTCCCCTATGACCCCTCTAAAGCGAGATCAATTCACCCAAGATATGGTTCCCCCGCTTCCCGGTGCAGGGAATTTGGCGTTTTATGCACCAGAAGAGCGTGTGTTGACAAGTTTTAATGCTTAAGTTAAGTATGGTTGACAAGCTGTAACTTAAAGATTACAAATTTGTTACTAGTAGTACAGGCATCATTGTACCAGAGGATTTACAGTTTTGCAAATACTCTTCATCACTTTGTAACTCAAAAAAGAGTCCCGCTCCCAAAAAGGAGTAGCGACTCTTTTATTATGCCGGTTAAGCGGCACTATTATTGTGGAAATGTTTTACTGCCCCAGAGGTGGTACTGTGCGGCGATTCCCCACATTTTAAACAATGTAGTGGGAAGCGGGGAGAACTGGCGGAGCAGAAATGCCGGAAGTCCAGGACAGAGCAGCGCAGTTGCTCCGCAAACAAGCATCATCACCAGCCCGCATGCCCCCAGCACTAGGGACAGTCCTACAGATGGGACAATGACCTTCAGGCATACCATCAAGGATGGGAGTATTCCTGTTCCGGCCGTATAACCGAACTGCATGTAAAGCAACAGCTTTCGAATGAAGAATAGATACACAAGCCAAGCCAGAATATAAGGGGCCAGCTTCAGCAGCTGTCTATAGTCCAGAATCCCGCTTAGCAGCAGGTTGTACATTTTGGGAAGAAGCCAGTATAAAGGCAGGACCGCCAGCACCCATTCTATGAGACTGAACAGCATCACTGGAAGCCCGTACAGCCTCATGCCCGGAAAAAAGAACATACCACGCTCCCCTTTGCGCTCCTGATGCAGCTCATGGAGCAGCCCTGCGCGGATAAATGGGGAGAGCAGCAGCCTTGCTGCGCTCAGTGCCAGAAGCATCCAGAGCCAATGCTGAACCGCCGGGTCGTTACCCAGAGCGAATTGCCCCTCCACATAGTACAGCAGCCTGCCCATTCCGCTGCCTCCCGCATGCTGATCCGGGTAGCGCAGCAGCACGGGAACCACGGCGCTTTTGACAAACTTGTACATGATATAGCCCCAGAAAAGCCGGTAGATAAATAACAGGATCAAGATATAAAATTGCTCTTTCATGCTGCGCCAGCCGCGGCTTATCGATCTTTTCACAATCCTTCACCTCACCAGACAAGAGTTCCGAGCAGATTTTCAATCAGGTTGGTCATGCTGAGCGTCCAGCGTGAGAGCGTATCAGGTTCCAGTTCGGCGACTCTGAAATTGTTCAGATGTTTGCTCTCCAGCAGGACGGAGTGCTCCGGATCAATCTCTGCCGATAGGAGCGGCGCTTTGTAGGACAGCTGAAATGTCGTTTGCTTGTTTTCCCCATTCCAATATCTTTGAACGGTATATCCGTCCGCGAAGGTAAACTTTACCGGCACATCCCCGTACTGGCTGCCTCTATTGCTTACTGTAACTGAGGATTCATATCGGAGGCCTTCTTTGTCCGTTCCTGCTTTGCGGATAGTATTTGTAATATGATTTATAGCAAAATCAGGAGCGCCGCCACTGTATACATAATGTTCGAAATACGTTTGCCATGATTTTTTAGTCACCTTTTCCACCGTCCTTTGGAAATCTTGAGTTGACGGGTGACGGAAACGGTATTTGCGGGCATAAGCGGCCAAGATGGCATCCATCGTTTTGGTTCCGACCTGACGTTCAATGTCTTTCAGCACCAGCTTACCCCTAATGTAGATGTTGCGGGTATAGGCATCATCTCCGGTGTATTTCCAGGTCTCCAGGGTAAGCGGCTGCGCGGAGGGCACCAGACTGGCCTGAAGGGGGAGGTTGGACGCCACCCCATATTCCTGCTCCATTAGCCGGTCTTCCGCGTAGGAGGTGAAGCTCTCATCGAGCCAGGCCTCTTCAAATTCATTGCTGGCCACCATTCCATAAAAAAACTGATGCCCGATTTCATGGATAATGGTCCGCTCCAGCTGGGTTCCGGGCATATTTTCGGCTGCGCCGAAGGCGGTTATAAGTGTGGGGTACTCCATCCCGCCTGCGCCGCTTCCCTCCTTGGGAGGGACTACGATAGAAAGTGTGGAGTACGGATAAGGACCATACCATTTGCTGAATGTGTTCAGGGCAGCTTTGGCAGCCTGGAAATACCGTTCCTGCAAGTCCTTATGCAGCGGGTCCAAGTAGAGCTTGATCCTTACCCCGGGCACCTCGGGCGACGAGAAGGCCTCCTCTGCAACCACAAAGTCGGGGGAGGCAGCCCAGGCGAAGTCATGGACATCATCGGCATAGAATTTGTAGATTTTCTGGCCCTGCTTCAATTTGGCGGTCTTAACCGGAAAGCCGGTTGCGGCCACAGTGTAATTGGGGGGCACAGAAAGAGTAACATTATAGATCCCGAAATCGCTGTAGAATTCGGAGGTGCCGTGGTACTGATGCAGATTCCAGCCTTCCTGCTTCACACCCCGGGTGCCTGCAGGCTCATAGACACTAATTTTGGGGAACCATTGTCCAGCCATTACAAAATTACCTGAGACTCCCATACGGGCGAATATTTTAGGCATTTTGACTTCAAACTTCAGCTTGAGTGTGACACTTTCTCCGCCACTTACCGGCTGCGGAAGATGCACCTTAACCAGTGTTTTGTCATTCACGTTGCCATCGTCGGGCTGAACATACTGCAGCCGCTGCATGAGCGAGACGCCGTCACTGGTCCGCAAATCCGTCAGGGTCATGCTCCCGTAGCCATTCGCAGGCATAGTATCGCCGCGCAGCTTTCCCCCGGATTCTTTCATGAAGGTGGTATCTCCGGAGGCAAAGGCATTCGGATACAGGTGGAAGTAGAGGTCTTGTACCGGTTTTTGGCCGGGGTGGGTCCAGGTGACCGCTTCTGAAGCCATCAGCGACCCAGTTGAGGGGAGCAGCTGCGCGTCAAGGTGATATTCGGTCACCCGCTGGCTTAGGGCCTCTGATACGGGGAGCGGCCTGCTCTCAGGGAGAACGGGCTGAGGTGCTTTGATCTGTGCGGCTGCGGGGGACTTGGCCTCTTTGGGAGCAGCCGCAGTCTGAACGGCCGGGTTATGCCCTGAAAGAGCCCAGATTCCACCTCCCAAAAGCGTGAGAGTGGCCAGGGTCGCAAAGATGAGGGTGTACCTTAATGACAATGGCTTCATACTGTGATTCCTCCCGTGACAAGCATCTACGGGATGTATATGTTTGCATTCGCCGCATTATTAGCTAAAATTAAATTATTAGTGAAAGGGAAGGATGTGCACTTGTGGATAACAACCAACCAGAGGGAAAAAAACCGATGGCTCTGAATATCGTGAATGCCAAAAGCAAGCATAAGGGGTTCGGCGCAGGCTCCATCGATTTGAACAATGTATCGCCGGTCATTATTGACGGCGGTGAAGCCGTTATCGATATCGGTGCCATGCATGCCAAGAGTAAAGTGGAGAAGGGCATTAAATTCAGTCCGAACCGTGAAGATGTCCCGGCCGGAAGACAGGTGTGGGTGGTATGGGTAGCTGTGGACCGTACGCCTGAAGGCCAGTCCTATGGCGGAATCACAGCCTGCGAGATGTGGATTGACACCGAAGCCCGCAGAGGCTGGAAGATTCTTGCCGATCACGTGAACAAGCTCGATTCTGCCCTGAAGCGGAGAGTAATTCTGGAGGGGCTTGGTGCAGCGGACAAAGCTGCACTGAGGTCATTGCTGATTGCCCATAATGCGGAGTGGTGGGACGCTTCCGCCGCTGAACTCAAAGCTGCGCTGTCGGATTAAGTGATAACCCGCCATCGTATGGCATAAGACTACTGACTCTGCACTGCAAAAACAGCCAAACTCCCCTTTCAGGAGAGCTTGGCTGTTTGTATGGTGTATGAAACTGCAGATTGCGGGTGTACAGTTTATGATCTGCTGAGCAGGTTAAGTTTGCGCTTGAGCTGGCTTACCCGGGCCTGACTAATGCCAAGAACCTCGGCAAGCTCCTTCTGGTTAGCATAGGGGTGATCCTCTATGGCTTTCTCCAAGCGTTTACTCATTTCTTCTGTTTTGCTTCGCCGCCCTCCACGGCCGGGTTCGGGATTGACTTCAGCGGGACTTTGCAGCTGAACGGTCTCATCGGCCGTCCGTTCTGGATTGCCAAGCTCTTTCAGACAGCTGTTGCAAATGAACTGATCCTTATAGTAGCTGACATGATCAAGGCTTCTGCAGAACGTGCATTCAGTTGAGGTGTACTTTCTGAGTACGATGATTTCATCATTCAAAATGAAAAACTCGATAGGATCCCCAATGTCAATATTTCGTGTCATGCGGATTTCTACGGGAACCACAATTCTGCCAAGACTGTCTAAACTCCGGATCATGCCTGTATCCTTCATCCCATGTCCCTCATTTACATCTTTTTATTTTTTGTGGATATCTATGATTATAGCAGTAATTGTAAGTTATGAGAACGGGGAAAGCGCATTCACCTTTAGAGTTTTTTGCTAAATTCAGGAAAAATATTTCCCGGAATTTAAAAATCTCTCCATTTGGGAAGTCCAAAAGGAGAGATGATTTAGGGTTCGTTTGTTTTTTACCCATTTTTGAGCTGCCGAAACAGCATCATCTAATCTTTAGCTGAGGATAAGGGGCTTCGCCTGTTTATCAATGACAGATACATAAGGATTGCCTCTGAGATAGAAACGCCAGGGAAGCGGAGCATATTCTTCGGCATAGGGAATATTGATTCTCGGTGCTGCGGCAATATCCAGATTTTCCGGTGAATCTCCCTGCTCGAGCCATAGCGGTCCGAAGGGGTCATCCAGCCGGCATCCATTCAGGCTTTTGTCAATGCGCAGCGCCCGGCACAGCTTGCCCGGCCCGCCGGACAGGCTGGCTGGTTTCTTGACCGTGATGCCGCGATAAGCGGCCATCCGCGCGGCGTCCGTACTGGTAAGAGGCTCTACCGCACGAATCAGCACAGCATGAGGATCATGTTCGGCGCCAGTTACCACGTTAACGCAATGGTACATACCGTATATGAGATACACATAGGCCGTACCTCCAGCGCTGAACATGACTTCGGTACGAGCCGTACGGCGCCCGCCGTAGGCGTGGCTGCCTTTGTCTTCTGCGCCGCCATAGCTTTCTGTCTCCACAATCCGGCAGCGGATCTCTCCGTCTTCGGTCCGCCGGACAAGATGCTGTCCCAGAAGAAGCGGTCCAGCCTGGAGCGCTGTGAGCTTATATAAATCAGGGGACAGCATTTTTCTGGACGGCAGCTCTTCGCTGCCATTAGAGTTATTCTTCAAATTATCGATCCATGACACCCCACAACCCTGGACCGGATACTCCATCCGTATCCTCCAGTCGATTAGTCCCATCGTATCGTATGGTCTGCAGCGAAGCAACCTTAGACTAATTCATCCACCAGCGTTTGATATCCTTCCACAGCGAATGCTCTTCCTTGACGTCCTCCGCCGGAGGCGTCACGGCTCCGTCAGGGGGGCTTACGGCACCGCCGGCACCGTGCTGATCGCAGTATTCTTTGGGTTCGGTCCCGCTGATAAAGGTTTCCAGCACCTTCTCGGGACAGGCTGCCGTAGCCAGCTTGCCGGATTGCGGATTTACATATACGCTGACCACTCCGTCAGGAATCGGGAAAATTTTCGGCGGAACGTTTTCCAGCGCTTTTTCTGTAAACTGGGCAAAGATCGGGGCGGCACGCCGTCCATCGGCAGTGGCAATATCCCGCCCTTTGTCATAGCCGACCCAGACCGCTGTGGACAGCTCGGGCGTGAAGCCCACCATCCAGCCGTCGGTATCGGTAGTGCCGGTCTTTCCAGCGACAGGACGCTTGATAATGGAGGCAACGCGGTTGCCTGTACCGCCGCTCTCGAAAACTCCCTCCATCAGCCGGGTCAGCACATACGCCGCCGCCGGCTCTACGACCTTCTCGCCGGCCGTCTGCGGGGCTTCATATAGAAGCTTTCCATTCGCATCGGTGATCTTCAGGATTGCCGTGGCCGGAAGCTTTACTCCGCCTCCGCCGATAACGGCGAATGCAGATGCCATTTCCAGCGGAGTTACCGGCGAAGTGCCCAGAGCCAGCGAAGGTACAGTCTGCAGGGGACTGGCTATCCCCATCTTTGCCGCCATGTCAGCCACCTTATCCGCGCCAACTTTCATAATCGTGTTCACCGCATAAATGTTGTCGGAGGCGGCAATCGCCTGGCGCATGTTGATTTCCCCCAGATATTTGTCCCCGAAGTTTTTCGGCTGATAGGTCTTGCGGTCATTATCATAGTGGAACAGTGTCGGCTGGCTGTTGAAGACGGACAGTCCCGTCATGCTCTTGGAGGACAGCGCCGTTAAGTACATGATGGGCTTAAAAGAAGACCCGGGCTGCCGTGTAGTGGCCAGTGCATGGTTGAACTGGTTGGTGCGGTAGTTTTTACCCCCGACCATGGCTTTGATATAGCCGGTACGGGGGTCTATGGATACAAGCGCGGTCTCCAGATCGCTGGAGGCGTCCATTCCTTTCTCTACAGCGTCTTCGGCCGCCTGTTGCATATCGGGATCGAGTGTTGTGTATACATTCAATCCCCCCTGATCCAGCTCCTCGCTGCTGATATGCAGGGTGTCGGTGGCCAGGCTGCGGACATAGTCACGGAAATAAGGCGCAGCAACAAGGGTATTCTTTTCTCCCTGTGGCTTGAAGCTTAGCGTCTCCAGCCTGGCTGCTGTTGCCTGAGCCTCAGTAATATCACCCACTTCTGTCATAGCTGCCAGAATAATCCGCTGCCGTTTCTTGGCATTGTCCATATGGGTGTAGGGGGAATAGTAGGTCGGGCCTTTGGGGATGCCGGCAAGGATCGCGCTCTCCGCCAGATCGAGGTCTGCCGCCGCTTTACCAAAATACATCTGTGAGGCCGCTTCAATGCCGTAGGCGCCATGGCCATAATAAATTTGATTCAGATACATATTCAGAATTTCGTCTTTGCTGTATTTCATCTCAAGCTGCATCGTATACAGGGCTTCCTTGGCCTTGCGGGTCCAGGTTTTCTCGTGGGAGAGGTAGAGATTGCGCGCAAGCTGCTGGGTTAGGGTGCTGGCGCCCTGCGTGCGGTCGCCTGACTCCAGATTGGCAAGCACCGCCCGCCCCATGCCTTTGACATCAAAGCCGGAGTGTTTGTAGAATTTGCGGTCCTCCACCGCAAGCGTAGCCTGTATAAGCAGCGGTGAAATCTGATTAAGTGTTACGGGTTCCCGGCTGCGGCCATCCGTAGTGAAGGTGGTCAGCACATTACCGCGGGAATCAAGCAGCTTGGAACGGATATCATCAGCAATCGGCGGGAGATCCTTGTGGTACAGGTATCCGAGCAGCCCGCCAGCCGCCAGTACACAAAGCACACTCATCACAGCCAGCAGCCGGGACAGCCGGCGGAGGCGGTGTTTGGGTTTCGGAGGGGTAACAGGTTCGCGCGGCATGACATCAGGCTCCTTTTATTGGTTTGGCTTGTCAATTCTCATTATGGGGAAGGAAGGGCCTGGATATTCATAGCGGCCTGAGGTCTTGCCCGAAAAGGCTGGCGTTTCACCATACCGGTCCAAGTAGTAACCAAATTGTTGTCAGATTGTGACTTTATTCGGGTTGCTAGAGGAAGGGATGGAGCAGTATAACAGAGTAGTGGCTTTAGGAATGGCTAGATCATTAAGGAGGTGGGGATGAAACTATGAATTGGACTAAAAAAATATATCAAGGGCGGTTGGCCCTTCTGTCGGCAGTTCTTTTGGCGGCATCTGCGTGGGGAGTCTCCGCTTCGTCGGTACATGCCGCCCCTTCACAGGCGGCAACAGTGTGCGGCACCGGAGATCATGGATTGCTCCGGAAGCTGCAGGCGGAGCATGCCGCACCAGGGGCATCCCCGCTGAGCTTTTCCGATGTGCAATTTCTGAGTGCTGATACCGGCCGGGCGGCAGGCAACGGATTCATGATTGGAACCTCCGATGGCGGCTGCCACTTTCAGGAGATCTATAAGGGACAGTGGAGTTTCAAGCAGATTGATTTTCCGGACAATGTTCATGGCTGGGCCCTGGCTTCCGTAAAGGATACAGCGGCAGCCTACCTCATTGCCACCGCGGATGGCGGCTCTACCTGGCAACGGTTGACGGATAAGGCAAATGCCTTCGACAGAATTGACTTTAAGGACAGCAAACACGGCTTCGGCTACAGCCTGTCCTCAACCTACTACACGAAGGATGGAGGGCGCACCTGGCGTCTCATCCCGACTCCCGCCAATACACGCGGTGCGGAGTTTACCAGCGCTAGCAGCGGGTATGCGGTTGTAGTTGCCCCTGGGGCCGGCTACCGGATCATGAAAACCTCCGATGGAGGGGCCACTTGGTCTCTTTCGCTAAAATCGGCTTTTGCCTATCCTGAGTCCGGACGGGTATATGCAAACGGTGATCAGGTATACGCTCTGCTGTACGGCGGATCAGGGATGTCGCAGACGTCCTACTCGCTCTATGCCAGCAGCAACAAGGGTAAAAGCTGGAGCCGTGTCATTGCACAGGACACTGCCGGCGGCGGGCCTGCACCGGGCAGTGGCGCTGCTCAACTGACAACGGGTCCGGCTTCCGGCAAGCCGGGCAATATGCAGCTGGTCGGCAACAGCGCCGCTTTTCTGTTCGGCTTCTCTCCGGCAGGCGAGAAGGTAGCCGTTGGACGTACCTATAACGGCGGCAAGAAGTGGACCAATCTTCCGGCGATCCCGGGTTATGACGGGCTCATCTCCTTCACAGGGGCTGCAGAAGGCTGGATGGCCGTCCGGGGACAGGATGCTTCTTCCCTGTATAGTACGGGGGATGGCGGTGCGACCTGGAAGCTGAAATTCGCTTTTGAGGAGACAGAGCAATAGGCTGTGGTTCCACTGTGTAGCAAATGGATGGAGAAATATGCCTATCCTTTGCAAGCAGAAGCGGCTCCATCACTGGAGCTGCTTTTTTGTACATCCGCCTCATTTTTACATTGTACAGATGAAAGGCGAACCTGGAGTCTGCCTGGAAAGTCTTATTTATACCGGCTATACATGGTTATGTAAAACATGTTCATAAGCGGTGAAGACGCCGGGGATAAAGAACTGTTTGAGAATTAGAACCCGATGTCCTTGCGTCAAAGCGGTAAGAGCCATTTCCCTGATGTGTGATTTTGGGGTCCGTTATGGTAAAATTTTAGGTACTTTAACGAATGACCGCCCATCTTACGATTAGGAGGACTGCCGCCCATGGCCTTTCGCGTATCCGCTGTCCAGTACCATTTGCATACTGTCTCCTCCTTCAGGGAGTTTGCCGCCGAGTGCGAGCATTATATCAAAACCGCCGAAGAGTACGGTGCGGAGTTCATCCTGTTCCCCGAATTTTTGACGACACAGCTGATGTCCATTGGCGATGAACAGGGAAACGTTCTCACGATAGAGGATTTGCCGCAGTTTACAGACCGTTACCGGGAGTTGTTTGCCGGGTTTGCCCAAAAATATGCTGTGCATATCATTGGCGGGACCCATGTGCTGCGCCGGAATGGTAAGCTCTATAATGTGGCGCATCTTTTTTATCCGGACGGGAGAATTGCCGAACAGGCTAAGCTGCACATCACGCCAGCTGAAGTAGAGGGCTGGAATATGGGAGCGGGGGAAGGGCTGGAGGTGTTCCAGACAGACAAAGGAACCATCGCCATGCTGACCTGCTACGATATTGAATTTCCGGAGATTGTGCGGATGGCCAGAGCCAAAGGGGCGGATGTGATCTTCTGCCCTTCCTGCACAGATGACCGCCATGGCTTTCACCGGGTAAGATATACCAGTCACGCCCGGGCGATAGAAAATCAAGTCTACGTCGTGCTGACAGGCACCGTAGGCTCACTGCCTACCGTGGACCTGATGCGGGCGAACTTTGGCCAGGCTGCGGTGATCACGCCCAATGATATTCCGTTCCCTCCACAGGGTCTGCTGGCCGAGGGTGAAATTAACGGCGATATGATCATTACCGCTGATCTGGATCTGGATCTGCTGTACCGGGTTCGTGAACGCGGATCTGTAACGACTTGGCGGGACCGCCGGACGGATTTGTACACAGACTGGACGTAAGGGGGAAGAAGAGCGATGTATCACAAGACTTTCTACGCTTTTGACGGCAAAACCCCGGTGCCTGCGTTAATCCGTTCTTATACCGAGGCTGATTTTGCGGAATTGATCACCATTCAGTCCGAAGCTTTTCCGCCCCCCTATCCCGCTGAACTGTGGTGGAACCGGGAGCAGCTGCTGAATCATGTGACTCTTTTCCCGGAAGGTGCTTTATGTGTAGAGGTCAACGGGGAGCTGGCAGGCTCAGTAACGGGTCTGAAAATCCATTTCGACCCTGAGGCTCCGGCTCTTCAGCATACCTGGTCAGAGGTTACCGCCGATGGATATATTACAACACACCAGCCGGACGGAAATACATTGTATATCGCCGATCTGTGCGTCCGCCCCAAACACCGCAAGCTGGGGCTGGGCAAAGAGCTGGTGCAGTCGCTGTACCATGCTGTGGTGGAGCAGAAGCTGGATCGGCTGCTGGGAGCGGGCCGAATGCCCGGCTATCATCTTCAGGCCTCCAGGATGTCAGCGGAGGAGTATTTGGCTGGAGTGGTGGCCGGGAAGTGGTCTGATCCTGTAGTTACTTTCCTGCTGCGCTGCGGGCGGTCACCGGTCGGGGTAGTGGCTGATTATCTGGAAGATGAGGAGTCGGGTAATTATGCTGCACTCATGGAGTGGCGTAATCCTTTTATATAAGTAATGAAACCTGTTTCAGAAGCGGAGGAGATGCTTGAGTATGGAGTATAGCAGAATTACGAGTGTCACGGACCCTTTGTTCAGACAAGTACATAACCTGCTGTCAGAAGTATTCCCACCTGAAGAGGTGCTTGAATACAGTTTATGGAAGGAACCGCTGGAAGATCCGGGTATCCGTGTGTTTGCTGCTGTGCATGAAGGTTCGGTTGTAGGCACCACGGAATACCGTTACTACAGCGACTGGAATGTGGCGATGACCGATTTCACCATTATAGGCCGTGAGGGCCTGGGAGTCGGCCGCTTTCTGGCGCAGCGCCGCCTGAACGACCTGCAGAAGCTGGCGGCTGACAACGGCAAGGAGCTGTTTGGCATGTTTGCCGAGATTTATGATCCGTACCGGGTAGAGTATGCTTTTGGCGGCATTAAGCCCATGGACCCTTTTGTCCGCCGCGAGGTGCTGTCGCATTTGGGCTATAAGCGTCTCGACCTCCCTTACGTTCATCCTTCATGGCAGGGAGATGGTGAAGCGGTATCAGGTCTGGATCTGTGTTTTATGCCCGGGGATGAGAACTTGGAGCAGATAGAGGCGGCTTTGGTTGCCAATTTTCTGACCCGCTATTACGCAGTGCTTGCGGATAAGCCGGAAGTCTGGACGTCCATGGTAGAGCGGCTTAAGAGCAGAGACACGGTGCCATTGCTGCCTTTGTAGGTATTTTTTAGAGACTATAGCCATTGAATTGCCCTCCCGATCTGGATATAGTGTACAATGGGAAAGCGAATATGCCTAAGATGAATATAAGTATGAACAAGCGAGGAACGTGTGATGACTGAATTAGTGTCCGACAAATACAGCGTATCCGTAATACTGGAGAGCGTGCAGGGCGGGGAACGGAATGTGGTGCACGCAGCAGGCGAGGTCATCGCCAGAGGCAACCAGCTCTATCTCCGTTATGAAGAGACGCAGCCGGGACCCAAGGACGAGGCGGTTTCAGTCCGCACCACCGTCAAGATTACGGACAGCGGGCTGAAGCTGATCCGTCATGGCGGCGTCCAGTCGGAGCAATCCTTTGAGCCGGGACAACGTCTGCCGGGATTCTACCGCTCGCCATATACACAATTCAATCTCTCTACAGACACCCGGAAGCTGGATGTGAAGCGCGCTGGAAGATCGCTTGAGGTTTCTTGGGAATATGATCTCTACGTGTACGGGGAATTATCGGGACAGTTCGCTATAAGTTTGCATATACAGGAGGAACCACAATCATGACACAAAGCCAAAACCCGCTTCAGTTAGCCAATGAAAGGTTAAGGGAAGCGATAAGGGAAGCGATTATCACCGCTGGACTGGTCACCAGAGAGGAGCTTCCGGCGATTGTGCTGGAAGTGCCGAAAGACAAAGCCCATGGCGACCTGGCGACCAATGCTGCGATGCAGCTCACCAAGATTGCCAAACGCAATCCGCGGCAGATTGCCGAAGCGATTATAGAGCATCTGGACAAGAGCTCTGCTTCTATTGAAAAGGCTGAGATCGCCGGACCGGGCTTCATCAACTTTACGCTGTCCAAAAGCTACCTCTACCCGGTGATCGCCCTCGCGGCCGAACAGGGTGACAATTATGGCCGCATCCATGCAGGCCAGGGCCTCAAGGTTGAAATGGAGTTTGTCAGCGCCAACCCTACCGGCAGCCTTCACCTGGGGCATGCCCGCGGGGCTGCTGTCGGCGACGCGCTCTGCAACGTGCTGGATTTTGCCGGCTACGAGGTAACCCGCGAGTATTACATCAATGATGCCGGAAACCAGGTCGCCAACTTGTGCAAATCCATCGAAACCCGCTACCTTCAGGAGCTGGGCCAGCCGGCGGAAATGCCGGAGGACGGCTATCATGGCGAGGACATCAAGGGTTTTGCCAAAGAGCTGGTGGCTGAAAAGGGAGACACTCTGCTGTCCATGACACCAGGCGACCGGGCGGCATTCTTCCGCACCTATGGTCTGACCAAGGAGCTGGACAAAATCAAACGGGACCTCACCCGCTTCCGCGTCGGCTTCGATATCTGGTTCAGTGAAACCTCGCTGTACGAGAACGGTGAAGTGCTGCGTTCCCTGGATGAGCTGCGTGACCGCGGTGAAGTCTACGAGCAAGATGGAGCCACCTGGCTGCAAACGACCAAATACGGCGACGACAAGGACCGCGTGTTGATCAAGAACGACGGGACCTACACCTATCTGACGCCGGATATCGCCTATCACAACGACAAATACGGCCGGGGCTACGATAAAATGATCAACATTTGGGGCGCCGACCACCACGGTTATATCCCCCGGATGAAGGCGGCCATGTCGGCACTTGGCAATGATCCGGAGAAGCTGGTTGTGCTGATCGCCCAAATGGTCAGCCTCTTCCAGAACGGCGAAAAGGTCAAAATGTCCAAACGTACGGGCAAAGCGGTGACGATGGAAGACCTGATGGACGAAGTGGGCATCGACGCTATCCGTTATTTCTTCACCATGCGCAGCATGGATTCACATCTGGACTTCGATATGGACCTGGCCATTTCCACGTCCAATGAGAATCCTGTATTCTATGTGCAGTACGCGCATGCACGGATCTGCAGCATTTTCCGCCAGGCGGAGGAGCAGGGGATTGTGCTGCCTGATTTTGCCGAAATCGACTATACCAAGCTGACCGCTGAACATGAATATGATCTCCTGCGCAAAATCGGCGAATTGCCGGCGGAGATCGAGATTGCCGCAAGCAGCTATGCACCACACCGCCTGATCCGCTATGTGTACGATCTGGCTTCGCTGTTCCACAGCTACTACAAAGCGGAGCGCGTCATCACCGAAGATGCCGCCCAGACCGTAGCCCGCCTTGCCCTGCTGGGCGCGGCGCGGACCACAATCGCCAACGTGCTGCGCCTCGTTGGTGTTACCGCACCGGACCGGATGTAACCGTCCGGTTTCACCAAAAGCTCCGCCCCGTGTGATTGGGCGGAGCTTTTGGTTTTGTTTAGGATACTATACAATGCCCCAAAATATAGGGATATCTCGGAAGCACAGAGGATATATGCGGTGCATAGGAGGGTTGGGCTCCATCAGCGTAATGAATCGGAAAAGACGACATGAGCTGAATTAGTGATCCTTTTTCCAACTTAGGCCGTGGAGATCCGTGTGCAGGGCCAATTAATGGTCCTTTTTCCACTTGGAATTGCCGCCGGATTCATGCAGGGTCCTCCAGGCAAACGCCACTCCCGGCAAGCGGTGCGCCCGTGACCCGCCCAAGGCCGCCGGCGGCTCCTTGCGGGCTGCGGGCGGCTGCCGCCGCTATGCCTTCGCGGCGGTCGCCCGCTTCGACCGCGCGCCGGCCCGCAGCAGGCGCAGGGCATCGGCCGCGCCGCCGCCCAAGGCCGCGCGGCGCTGGCCTTTGCGCAGCCGCACCGGCGAGGCCGTGCGGCGCAGAAGCAGCTTCAGCTCCCGTGGCGAAAGCCCCGGGCGCAGCGCGAGCAGCAAGGCTGCGGCTCCCGTGACATGGGAGGTCGCCATGGAGGTGCCGCTCATCTCTTTGTAGCCCTCCTTCAGCCAGCAGGAGGGCACCCCTTCCCCGGGTCCGTATACATCAATATACGGACCCCGGTTGCTGAAGGCCGCGACGCGGTGCCTTCGGTCAAGGGCGCCGACAGCGATCGTCTCGGGGTAGCGGGCGGGATAATCCCCGCCGCGTTTGCCGTCGTTCCCGGAGGAGGCGATGATGGCGATCCCGGCCCGGTAGGCCTTGATCACCACATCGTGAAGGGCTTTGCTTCTGGTCTTCATACCGAAGCTCATATTAATAATATCGATCTTGTTCTGTACGCACCAGTCGATGCCCAGCACAATATCGGACACATAGGCCGAGCCGTTATGGTCAAAGGCTTTGACCGGATACAGCAGCGCCCGTGGCGCTACACCCATCATGCCACGGGTGCCGCCGGCCGCTGCCAGCGTTCCGGCGATATGGGTACCGTGGCCATTATCATCGAGCGGGAGCATCCCGCGGTACAGCAGGTTCACACCGGAGGCCAGTGAATGCTTGAGATCGGGGTGCCGGTAGTCGGCCCCTGTATCAATGACACCGATTTTCACATGCACACCGGTGGATCTGGACCAGGCCTGCGGGGCATGAATCGCTTTTACGCCCCAGGGCATTAAGGAGGTGCCCGATTTTTCAGGAGCCACCGCGTGGACTTGTATCCGGGCATCCTCTTCGATACACAGGGCGTCTTCAAATGTATGGAGCAGCTTCCCCGCTCCGGCAGCGGGCACAAAAAATGCCCGGATCAGCGGGGATACTTGCACTTGCCGCAGTCCCGGTGTTTTCGCCTTCAGCGATCTCCACTCAGACAGCGCTCCGGCATACTGGCGGGCATCATTGAAGGTAACGATGCGCCGGTCGGCATTTTTGGGGGCAGCCGATATCTCATCAAGCAGTATCTGCCAAAATCTGTAGTAATCCATAAGTTACGCCGTCCCCTCCTCGGTGCCGTGCTGACATATTGTATGAAAGGAGGCGGACGTCCGAATGGGAACTTGCCCTTTTTTAGCGAAATGGGCGGCCCATCGTGTCAAAAAGCGGAGCTTTACATAAAATAAACAGAAGAGGGCCGCAAGTTCTCTTTGCAACATCCCGTAAGGAGCCGATCCTTGGCGTGGATACAGTCATGCGCGGAGGGAGTACCTCCGCCTTTTTCATGTTAGGGAAGGAACGGGTTTCTTGGAAAGCCTGAGAATACATAATTCTGCCGGACGGTTTTGACTTGCAATTTGCTGCCAAATAGGTTTTACTTAGTTTTGTTAATGGATATTATGAAATAGAAATTAACGGTAATGTGAACAAAGCGTGAGAGGAAGTGTCCTTTAGTGAGTACGCCACTCAATTTAAAGCTGGACCCCGAGAAAGTAAAAGAAATGCCGATGGTGGACCTGGCTTTCCTGGTGCTCAAAGCAGCCAATACACCCTATTATTACCGTGACCTGATGGTCGAAGTGGCCAAGCTGCGCGGGATGACAGAAGAACAAACGAACGATACTATTGCCCAGTTATATACCGAGATCAACATTGACGGGCGTTTTGCCTGCGTCGGAACCAACCTGTGGGGATTGAAACGCTGGTATCCGCTGGAACGCTCCGATGACCCGGTCGGCAACTCCAAACGTCCGCGTATTATCAACGATGAGGATGATGATCTGGAGGACGATGACTTCGCAGAAGAAGAGGATTTCGACGCAGCAGAAGAAGAGGATTTCGACGCTATTGACGAAGATCGCGACGACCTCTATTCCGACGACGACAGCGAAGAAGAAGTTGACGAAGATGTTGTAATCGATGAAGATGACATCGACGAAGATGACGTGGATGATGAAGATTCCGAAGACGGCGACGATGAAAATGCCGATGATGAGGACGAGAACGATAACTATTAGAATAGATTGTAATCAGGCGCAATTCCTCCCTTGACACGGGTGGGATCGTCAGAGTAAACTATTGCATGGGCTTATAATGAAAGTTAATATTGTTTTCACAAATAAAAAGTGCCCCGGTTCTACGGGTGTCACTTTTTTGTTTTTTTCGGAGGGTTTTTCCGGGATCTATTTAAGATGTAACTTTTGGGTTCCCTGTTTTGATAATGGAAAAAAGGGTACGATAAACACCAAGCGTCGCCTGAATTTTCTGGACTTTATTTAGGAGGGTTATACAGTGACAAAGTATATTTTTGTAACGGGTGGTGTCGTGTCTTCCCTGGGCAAAGGGATTACCGCCGCTTCTCTGGGCAGGCTGCTCAAGAACAGAGGTTTAAAGGTGACGATTCAAAAATTCGATCCTTATATTAATGTAGACCCTGGAACCATGAGTCCTTATCAGCATGGCGAAGTGTTCGTAACCGACGATGGGGCGGAAACGGACCTGGACCTTGGTCACTATGAACGGTTTATTGACATCAATCTCTCGAAGAACAGCAACGTGACTACCGGCAAGATCTATTCCTCGGTCATCAGCAAAGAGCGCCGCGGTGAGTATTTGGGCGGCACGGTTCAAGTTATTCCGCATATCACGAACGAGATCAAGGAACGCGTATTCCGTGCAGGACGTGAAACCGGGTCCGATGTGGTTATTACCGAAATCGGCGGTACCGTGGGCGATATCGAGAGCTTGCCGTTCCTGGAAGCCATCCGCCAGATCAAAAGCGACATTGGCCGTGAGAATGTGATGTACATTCATGTCACTCTGATTCCGTATATCAAGGCTGCTGGAGAAGTTAAAACCAAACCGACACAGCACAGCGTCAAGGAGCTGCGCAGCATCGGGATTCAGCCGAATGTTATTGTATGCCGCACGGAATATGCGTTGTCTGATGATATGAAGGCCAAAATCGCCCTGTTTTGTGATATCGATGCCAATGCAGTGGTGGAATGCCGCGATGCATCGACCTTGTATGAAGTGCCGCTCAACCTTCGGGATGAAGGACTGGACGAAATCGTAGTGAACCATTTGAAGCTGACGACGCCGGCTCCGGATATGCGCGAATGGGAAGATATGCTGGGCCGGATCCAGAAGCTGGAGCGCACCGTTGAAATTGCTATTGTCGGCAAGTATGTAGCACTGCATGATGCTTATTTGAGTGTAGTGGAGTCCCTTTCGCATGCAGGCTTTGCGGCCAATGCCGAGGTGAAGGTCCGCTGGGTGGATGCTGAGCTTGTTACCGACGAGAATGTAGGCGAATTGCTGGGTGGCATCGGGGGCATTCTGGTTCCAGGCGGCTTCGGTGACCGGGGGATCGAAGGCAAGATTTCTGCCATTCGTTATGCCCGTGAACAATCCATTCCATTCTTCGGTATCTGCCTGGGAATGCAGGTTTCCGTTATTGAATACGGCCGTTCCATTCTGGGACTGGCTGGTGCGAACAGCTCGGAGATTGATCCGGCTACACCGCACCCGCTGATTGACCTGCTGCCGGAGCAGAAGGATATCGAAGATATGGGCGGAACCATGCGTCTTGGTCTTTACCCATGTAAGCTTCTTCCTGAATCACTGGCAATGTCCTGCTATGACGATGAATTGGTATATGAACGCCACCGTCACCGGTATGAGTTCAATAATGCCTACCGTGATGAGATTGAAAAAGCCGGCCTGGTGATCTCCGGAACCTCTCCGGATGGCCGTCTGGTGGAGATCGTCGAGCTTCCGGGCCATCCGTGGTTCCTCTCCGTACAGTTCCATCCAGAGTTTACCTCCCGTCCCAACCGTCCGCAGCCTCTTTTCCGTGAATTTGTCAAAGCTTCGCTGGCTCATTCCGAACAATTATAATCCAAAGGCCTGTAAATGGTCCTGCCGAGCCTCCGACCTGGAGGCTTTCTTTACAGGGAACGCATAGGAAAGTGTGCGGAATCATTGTAATTTCCCTGCGGCGGCGCTCCCTCATTTTAAGCAAAAATTGTCTCCTTCCCGCTGGCTGGTTCCAGCCCATAAAATGACATAGATTTACGCATTTTAACCAATTAGCAGGATTTTGACTATAAGGAACGAATAATAGGTTTCGTATAGACTTGTTTTGTTAAGGGGTCGTTAGCTGTGCGTGCGCGCGGTATGGACAATCTGCTTCAAATTCTGGGAGGGTATGGTATGGAAAAGAAAAAAGTATTAATTGTCGATGATCAGAACGGAATCCGGATTCTCCTCATGGAAGTATTTAATAGTGAAGGGTATGCCACATTTCAAGCCGCTAACGGAAAACTGGCATTGGACATTGTCCGCAGCGAATCGCCCGACCTGGTCTTGCTCGATATGAAAATTCCGGGAATGGACGGACTTGAGATCCTGAAGCATTTGAAGGAGATCAATCCGGCTATCAAGGTCATTATGATGACAGCTTACGGTGAACTGGATATGATTAAGGAGGCGACCAAGCTGGGGGCGCTAATGCATTTTACCAAGCCGTTTGACATCGATGAGATGCGGATAGCTGTGAACATGCACCTTAATAATAAGTCTATAGACCAATGCAGCTAAGTAGTTTGGGAAGGTTCCGTTATGGATACGCTAAAGAGGATTAGTCTGCCTGGAGTATAGGTTGGCCGAATATCGTCCCGGCGGGACATTTTTTTGTGTATCCTATTTAGTATTTGACACAGGATGTGCTATAATAGGCCTGTATGTGATGTCGGCTTATATAAGCAACCCAATATTTTAGGAGGATTGAAACCATGCCATTAGTATCGATGACAGACATGTTAAACAAAGCACTACAAGGAAAATACGCAGTTGGCCAGTACAACATCAACAACCTGGAGTGGACTCAAGCGATTCTTGGTGCAGCAGAAGAAGAGAAGTCACCAGTAATCCTTGGCGTATCCGAAGGCGCAGCCCGTCACATGGGCGGATTCTACACCGTTGTTAAGATGGTTGAAGGTCTTATCCATGACATGAAGATCACTGTTCCGGTTGCCATCCACTTGGATCACGGTTCCAGCTTTGACAAATGTAAAGACGCAATTGACGCCGGATTCACATCTGTAATGATCGACGGTTCCCACCACCCAATTGATGAGAATATCGAAATGACCAAAAAAGTTGTAGAATATGCTCATGCAAAAGGCGTTTCTGTAGAAGCTGAAGTGGGTACTGTCGGCGGACAGGAAGACGACGTTATCGGCGGCATTCAATATGCTGACCTGAACGAGTGCGTACGTATCGTCAAAGAAACCGGCATTGATACCCTGGCTCCTGCGCTTGGTTCCGTACATGGTCCTTACCATGGCGAGCCTAACCTTGGGTTCAAAGAAATGGAAGAAATCCGTGATGCGGTTAAACTTCCATTGGTTCTGCACGGCGGAACTGGTATTCCAGAACATGACATCAAGAAATCCATTTCCCTGGGTACTTCCAAAATTAACGTAAACACTGAGAACCAGATCGCATTTGCTAAGGTTGTTCGCGAAGTGCTGGCTGCTAAACCGGATGCTTACGATCCGCGTACATTCATCGCACCAGGCCGCGAAGCTATCAAACAGACCGTTATCGGCAAAATCCGCGAGTTCGGCTCCAGCAACAAAGCCTAATCCATTCATGAGGAAAGCGGACAGGCTTACTTAGAGCTGTCACTGCACCTCTCCACTTGTCTGCAATAACAGATTACTGTAATGTCGTCCAGCTGAATAGATTATATGTGGAGAGCACCGCCTAGCCGGTGTCTTTCCATTTAGTATAAGGAGTTATTCGCTTACGGCGGTAACCTGTCCTTGTATTTGCTTGCGGAAACGGGCGCCGTCCTTGTTGTAAGGGCGGCGCAGCCGTTTCTAATCTTCATTACCAACAAAGCCACAGCAGGTATTGCCAGGGCAAGCTGCAATACACGTAGGGGGAACCGGATAAATTTATGGAAAAATTAATGATTGGCGGTGGACGTCCTTTAGAAGGCGTTGTCACCATCAGTGGAGCGAAGAATAGCGCGATTGCGCTTATTCCTGCGGCGATTTTGGCCGAGTCTGAAGTTGTTCTGGATAACTTGCCGTCCCTTAGTGATGTAGCTGTATACTCCGAAATTCTGGAAGATCTTGGAGCCGCGGTTTCCTGGACAGGCAGCCAGATGAGAATTAATCCCTCCCGTATCGTATCCATTCCAATGCCTAACGGACCGGTGAAGAAACTCCGGGCTTCGTATTATATGATGGGAGCGCTTCTTGGAAGATTTAAGGAGGCAACGATTGGTCTTCCCGGGGGCTGCAATTTTGAACCCCGTCCAATTGACCAGCATATTAAAGGCTTTGAAGCGCTGGGTGCGACTGTAACCAACGATCATGGTTCTATTCACTTGTATGCCAAGGAACTGCGCGGGGCCAAAATCTATTTGGACGTCTCCAGCGTAGGTGCCACTATTAACATTATGCTTGCGGCTTCACGTGCCAAGGGCTCAACAATTATTGAAAATGCGGCTAAAGAGCCTGAGATTATAGATGTAGCAACCCTCTTGAACTCTATGGGCGCCGTTATTAAGGGCGCAGGAACTGAAACGATCCGGATCGAAGGTGTTACGGAAATGCACGGCTGCCGTCACTCCATCATTCCCGACCGTATTCAAGCTGGAACGTATATGATTGCTGCTGCAGCTACGCGCGGCAATGTATTGATAGATAATGTGATCCCGAAGCATTTGGAGGCGCTGACGGCCAAACTCCTGGAGATGGGCGTAAATATTGAAGAACTGGATGAGAGCATCCGGGTCATCGGCCAGGCCAAATACGAGCATGCTGATGTAAAGGCACTGATATACCCCGGGTTTGCCACCGATTTGCAATCTCCCATGACAAGTATGCTTACCCAGGCTGAAGGGGTTAGTGTGCTCAGCGATTTTGTATACAGCAACCGATTCAAACATGTGCCGGAACTGGTGCGTATGGGCGCCAGAATCCGTGTCGAAGGACGTTCCGCCATTATTGAAGGAAGCAAGCTGAATGCTGCGAAGGTCAAGGCTGCCGATTTGCGTGCAGGTGCAGCGCTTGTGATCGCCGGACTCACGGTGGAGGAAGGAATTACCGAGGTTACCGGTGTGGAATTTATAGATCGTGGTTACGACAACCTGGTTAGCAACTTGCGTAATTTGGGAGCCGATGTATGGCGCGAGAACGAATAGTCTAGGATTATCCGTTGGCATGGAAGGGGTGTTTTTTTGCTCCCGAACTGCATATTCCCTTCCAGAATGGGTAATGCTATCCTAATAAGCAATTTAATAGACTCCTATTTTCCCGTCTATCTTGCTAGAAGAACTTATTATTATAAAAATTGAATAGGTGGTTATTACATGGATCTTCAAATTTCCGATTTGGAAGAAATGAAGCTGACCGATTTGTATAAGCTGGCGAAAAAATACCAGATTCCATACTACGGGACGCTAAAAAAACGGGAGCTGATTTTTGCCATCCTCCGGGCCCAGGCGGAACAGAGCGGGCTCATGTTTATGGAGGGTGTGCTCGAAATTTTGCCTGAGGGGTATGGTTTTCTAAGGCCGATTAACTATTTGCCCAGCGCGGAAGATATTTATATCTCGGCTTCCCAGATTCGCAAGTTCGATCTTAGAAGCGGCGATCTGGTATCCGGCAAATGCCGCACTCCCAAAGAGAATGAACGCTACTTCGGATTGCTTCAAGTCAACGCCGTCAACGGCGAGAATCCTGCCAGCGCAGCAGAGCGTTTGCATTTTCCGGCGCTAACACCTCTTTATCCGCAAGATAAGCTGCCGCTTGAAACATCCCCTACACACTTGTCTACCCGAATCATGGATTTACTTGCTCCTGTTGGTCTGGGGCAGCGCGGTTTGATTGTAGCACCTCCCAAAGCAGGGAAAACGCTCCTCCTAAAAGAAATTGCCAACAGCATTTCCACTAATAATCCTGAAATTGCTCTGTTCGTACTGCTGATTGATGAACGCCCCGAGGAAGTAACGGATATGCAGCGTTCTGTAAAGGGCGAAGTTGTGGCATCTACCTTTGATGAGCTTCCGGAGAACCATATCAAAGTAGCTGAGCTTGTATTGCAGCGGGCTTTGCGTTTAGTAGAGCATAAGAAGGATGTTGTCATTTTGCTGGATAGTATTACACGGCTGGCGCGTGCCTACAACTTGGTTGTGCCTCCATCCGGGCGCACACTGAGCGGCGGGATTGATCCGGCGGCTTTCCATCGTCCCAAACGGTTTTTTGGGTCCGCGCGGAATGTAGAGGAAGGCGGAAGTCTGACTATACTCGCAACAGCGCTTATTGATACCGGTTCACGGATGGATGATATTATTTATGAAGAATTTAAAGGCACAGGGAACATGGAGCTTCATCTGGACCGCAAGCTGGCAGAACGCCGCATTTTCCCGGCCATCGATATCCGCCGTTCCGGCACGCGCCGCGAAGAGGTGCTGCTGAGCAAGGAAGAACTGGACACCATTTGGGCGATTCGCAAAAATATGAACGAGTCCTACGATTTTGTGGAAGGCTTCCTCAAAAAGCTGCGTGACAGCAAGACGAATGCCGAATTCCTGGCCTCCTTTGATGTGGCGGGGAATAAAGAATCTTCGTCTCCAAGCGGCACGGCGAGTAATGGAGGAACCTCGAACAGCGGCTCGTCCGCACGCCGGACATCCCGGCCGAAGACGCCTTCTGTGCCTACCACCTGAGAAACGATAATAAGAGGAGATTAACATGTATTTGGTATATGCCGACGAACAAGGAAACGTATATGATCATCCCGAGCTGTATGGTCTGGCCCGCAGCGGGGATATGATTGTTGAGATGCTGGAAGAAGAGCTGATACCGCTGCCTGAAGGGGCCACCCTGGTAGGGTTGCCTAATACGCGCGCAGTGGGCATGAACCCTAATACAGGTGAAATGCTGCCGTTGCCGGAAGGGTCGCAGGCGGTAGGAGCACTGCTGCCGCAGGGCTTTACCCGTCTGTGTCTTCCTGGGTACGTCAAGACAGACAAGTCGTATAAGCTTCCACTTTTCGGCTATTCCGCAGTAGTGTGGAAAGATGGCGGCTTCTATGTGGCCGCAGATCTTACGGATGATCCCGAGCAGTGGAACCCGCTTAACTGTGACCGGGAGGATGTTGAACACGGGGTCGGCAGTTTAACTGCCAAGTATCCGGGGAACCGCCTTTACGGCCACCTTTCCAATTGTGCACTTGGATATGAATGTCTGACCTCTTCCAATACCTTTTTGGGCCGATGGGAGGGAGCGGTACCTGTTTCCTATTCCTGTAATGCCGGATGTTTCGGCTGTATTTCCGAACAGCCGGACGACAGCGGATTTGTTTCTCCGCAGACGAGAATGAATTTTCGTCCTACGGTGAATGAGATTTCCGAGGTTATGCTGGAGCATCTGAAAACACCCCAGTCCATTATCAGCTTCGGGCAGGGCTGCGAAGGCGAACCGTCCACTCAAGCGAAGCTTATTATCGAAGCGATTCGAGAAGTCCGTTCCATTACAGATATGGGCTACATCAACATCAATACGAATGCCGGGCTAAGCGATCATATCCGCGGTATCGTTGATGCCGGACTGGATTTAATGCGTGTCAGCACAATCAGCGCGCTGGATGGCCACTATAATGCTTATTACAAACCGCGTGGCTACACGTTGGCTAATGTGGAGAAGTCCCTGAAATACGCAGCTTCACAGGGTGTGTATACATCGATTAATTACCTGATATTTCCAGGGGTTACGGACCGCGAGGAGGAAATTGAGGCGATGGTGGAATTCGTTAGACGTACCGATCTGAAGCTGATACAAATGCGGAACCTCAATATTGACCCGGAGAGCTACCTTGAATTAATTCCTCCGGCTCAGGGAGAGATTCTGGGAATGAAGACAATGCTGGAGATCTTTCGTGAAGAGCTTCCGGATGTTGTCATAGGATCGTATACCCATGTGCCGCCTGCAGATTTGGCCCGGGCCAAGCAGCGGCGGGTAAAAATATAGCATAAATAAGTGGGATACAGATATATTGCAGAGTCTATCCTTTCGTGTTAAAATACCGCTTAGATATTTTAATAACTCTAGGTCCGCATGAGACTTAGGGCACGAGAGGTGAGGTTTATATGCAATCAGCAATCCAACCCAAGTACAATGTAACCAAGGTAACCTGTGCGTGTGGCAATACCTTCGAGACCGGTTCTGTAAAGCCAGAACTGCGTGTCGAAGTTTGCTCCAGCTGCCACCCATTTTTCACGGGTAAGCAGAAGTTCATGGATGCCGGCGGCCGTGTTGATAAATTCAAGAAAAAATATGGTATCTAATCCATTTACACTCTAGCAGTTGTGGATCATACAGGCCTCCGGACATCGTGCCGGAGGCTTATCCTTTATCTGGAGTTGATTTTTGCCCGCACGTAGGCTATACTTATCTTCGCCGTGCTAGACGGGGAGGTAGCGGTGCCCTGTAACTCGCAATCCGCTGTAGCGAGGTTGAATTCCTGTTAGAGGTGCTGTCGATGTGAGGCCTTGGTTCCTACGGGCTGTGTTGACGGTTGGGTCCTCCGCAATGAGTGCTTGTGAACCTGGTCAGGTCCGGAAGGAAGCAGCCATAAGTAAGTTTACTCTTGTGCCGGAGGGTTGCCTAGCCCGAGCAGTGTTGTAGGGTTGCCGCTTGGATCGCAGCCATCAATAACAGGTGCGCGGTTTTACATATTACCATTACAGTATCTTTGCCACAGGCGGAGATGCTTTTTTGTTTTTGGTCAAAGCCTGGTGTATATAGTATAATAAATTAGCGACAAATTGCCGAAAGCGGCAGCCTAAGAGAGGGTAATGCATAGTGGAACATATCGCGCTGTACCGTGCCTGGCGGCCGCAGTCGTTTCATGACATGGTAGGACAACAGCACATTATTCAGACGCTGCAGAATGCAATTCGTGAACAGCGGGTTTCGCATGCCTACCTGTTCAGTGGACCGCGGGGTACAGGCAAGACAAGTGCCGCCAAAGTGCTCGCCAAAGCAGTCAATTGTGAGCGCAGCGAGGGCGCTGAGCCGTGCAATGAATGCCCATCCTGTCTGCGGATCACCGCAGGGAATGTCATGGATGTGCAGGAGATTGACGCAGCGTCGAACCGGGGCGTTGAAGAGATACGTGATCTCCGGGACAAGGTGAAATATGCGCCTACCGAAGTCCGCCGTAAAGTGTATATCATTGATGAAGTGCATATGCTGACTACAGAAGCTTTTAATGCGCTGCTGAAGACGCTGGAGGAGCCGCCTCCGCATGTAATGTTTATTCTGGCGACCACGGAGCCGCACAAATTGCCGGCAACGATTATTTCCCGCTGCCAGCGTTTTGATTTTCGCCGGGTGTCACTGGAAGAGCAGACAGCTCACTTAACAGCGATCTGCCAGAAGGAAGGGATTTCCGCAGACTCAGATGCGCTGCAGTATATTGCCCGGCTTTCCGATGGTGGGATGCGCGATGCGCTCAGTATACTGGACCAGATTTCTTCCTTTACAGATGGCCAAGTCACCTATCAGCAAGTGCTAGGCATGACCGGAGGGATTCCCTCCGAACAGTTTGCGCGCCTGGCTACGGCCATTCTGGAAGGGGATATGGGACTGCTTCTGGAGCTGGTTGAGCAGCTTATGCATGAAGGCAAAAGTGCTGATAAATGTCTGGAGAACCTGCTGTATTATTTCCGAGATTTACTTATGATCAAGATGGTGCCGGGAGCGGATCAGCTAACGGATCGTGTACTGAATCCGGCGGAATTCCGTGATATGGCGGCGGCATTTACCCGGGACCGGCTGTTTCTGATCGTAGAGACGCTGACCCGTTATCTGGGTGAAATGAAGTACGCGACCCATCCGCAAACCTTGTTTGAAGTAGCGCTGATGAAATTGTGCAGCCTGCAGCAGCAAGAGAGTCCCCAGTATGGGGCCGCTCCGCAAGCGGCTTCTTCCCATGTATTTAGCGGCAACGCTGCAGCTGTGGACTCTGGTGAACTGGAACTTCTCAAACGGCAGATTGCTGCCTTGGAGAAGAAGCTGGAGCAGGCAATGCAGTCCGGGGCTATGTCCGGCGGAGGACGCGGGGAGCAGGGGAATCAAGGCAGACAGCCTGCCCAGGCGCCTGCACCGCGGGTATCCTCTCCTTCCAAGCTTCCGCCGCAGCTGGATAAGTTTATTGCGGGCAAGGACAGCCCCGACTTTGCGGAAGTGTATAAGAAGTGGAGTGTTGTCCTGCAAGGTGTGAAGGAAGAGAAGGTCACGGTTCACGCATGGTTTGTTGACGGAGAGCCTGTTGCAGTTATGGATGACGCTGTGCTGGTTGCCTTTAAGAATACGATTCATCGTGATACCACTGAGAAACCTGCGAACAGACAGGTAATAGAGAACGTATTTGCGGCCCGTCTGGGCAAACCCTACCGGCTTGTGACCATGATGCTCCGAGATTGGAACGAGGCTGCAACGAAGACTGCTGCGCAGACCGGTACTGAGGAGCTTCAATTGGAGCATGAACACGAAACTGGGGATACCCGGACTGAACCATGGATTGACGAGGCGATCCAGCTCTTTGGGGAAGACCTTGTTGTCATAAAAGAGTAGTTAAGCCTATTAGCGCCGAGCGCGCATTCCAAAGGAGAGACGATGTATGAATAATATGAACCAAATGATGAAGCAGGTCAAAAAAATGCAGGAGCAAATGCTTAAAGCCCAAGAGGAACTGGGCAGCAAGACCATTGAAGGATCATCCGGCGGCGGTGTGGTAACAGTTCAAGTCAACGGCCACAAGAAGCTGCTCTCAATCCAGATCAAGCCTGAGGCTGTGGATCCCGATGATATCGAAATGCTGCAGGATCTTGTGATTACTGCGGTAAATGATGCTCTTACCCAAGCGGAAGAGCTGGCCAATAATGATATGGGCAAATTTACTGGAGGAATGAAGATTCCTGGCTTGTTCTAGACCTTACTTCATCCAGTCCAAAGGAGAACCGTTAATTTGTATTATCCAGAACCGCTAGCCAAGCTGATCGAAGCTTTTACGCGTTTGCCCGGAATTGGCCCGAAGTCAGCCGCCCGGCTTGCTTTTCATGTGCTGAATATGAAGGAAGACGAGGTTATTGATTTTGCCAAGGCGCTGGTCAGCGTCAAACGCAATCTTCATTACTGTTCGGTTTGCTGCAATATTACGGATACCGATCCCTGCCGGATCTGTCAGGACAAAACCCGCGATGCATCCGTAATCTGTGTAGTCCAGGATTCCAAGGACCTGGTGGCTATTGAACGAACCAAGGAATTCGACGGCTATTACCATGTGCTGCAAGGGGCAATTTCACCAATGGAGGGCATAGGTCCGGATGATATCCGTCTGAAGGAGCTGTTGACCCGTCTGAGCGATGAAAGAGTGAAGGAGCTTATTATGGCCACCAACCCCAATATTGAGGGTGAAGCCACAGCTATGTATATCTCCCGCCTGGTTCGGCCTTTCGAGATCAAAATCACCAGGATAGCCCATGGGCTGCCTGTAGGCGGCGACTTGGAGTATGCGGATGAGGTTACCCTGTCCAAGGCCCTCGAAGGCCGCCGTGAGCTGTTCTAAGCAGTTCAGGCGCAATATCAGTTCATCAAAGGAGCCCTTGGGCTCCTTTTTTGCTGAATTTCAGATTTTTAAGGGGGAAGATATTCCGAGCAGAAAATTCCAGCCTATTTTCCCGCCGCACTAGTTCTAAGTTTGTCCTTGTTTCGATATGAATGAGAATATACGAGGGTGAAGATTGAGTACTATGCCCAGAACTTATTCATATAAGGAGGAGTCTGGAATGGGATGGTGGAGTATTAGGAGGCAGGCTGATGGGGAGCAAAAAAGATTAGACGACGATCATTGGAACGTATTCCTCGAAGTTCAACAGGCACACTCTGAGTGGGAGAGAGCGCATCTGATGTTTGATGAGGCGAAGGGACAGGATCAGATCGATTATGCCATATATATACTGGAGGCCGCTGAGCGTAAATATCAGATTCATCTGAAGCATGCCAAAAGTCTGGGGCTTAACCGCGCACAGCTCTAGTAACCGTTGAAGGAAAAAAAGGGAGGATTATCATGCTGAGAATGGCCGCGCTGGCGGTTTTGGTTTTATCCGGACTTTTATTACTTCTTATTGTTTTCAGAAAAAAAATGGGCTGGGCTTGGCTCAGCCTCTTCGGTACGCATCTCCTACTGGCCGCGCTGGGTATTTATGTAGTGAATTTTTCGGGCTTGCTAACGGATATATATATTCCCCTGAACCCTGCAACTATAGGCGCAGTAACGGTTCTCGGCCTTCCGGGGGTACTGATGCTTATGGGTTTGAAAATAACTTTGTTTTAAAGGTTGACGCGAGTTCTGAATCTGTGATACATTAAGTTTCGGCCCTTTGGACAGGATATCCTTTGATAACTTGCCGATAAGCCAAGCGAAAAAATAAATTAAAAAAACGCTTGACTAAAACAAAGGCGATGTGATATATTATAAAGGTCGCTGCTGACAAGCAACGATGAAGTATAAAAGACATTGATCTTTGAAAACTGAACAACGAGTGAGTGGGATTTCACGTAAGTGAGATCCAAAATTAGAGAATATTTTATTCTCGTCAGATGTTTCAAAATGAGCAATCGCTCTTTCTAAATACCAATTTGGAGAGTTTGATCCTGGCTCAGGACGAACGCTGGCGGCGTGCCTAATACATGCAAGTCGAGCGGATTTACTGGAGTGCTTGCACTCCAGTAGGTTAGCGGCGGACGGGTGAGTAACACGTAGGCAACCTACCCTCTAGACTGGGATAACTACCGGAAACGGTAGCTAATACCGGATAATTCCCTAGCCCACCTGGGCTAGGGATGAAAGGCGGAGCAATCTGCTGCTAGAGGATGGGCCTGCGGCGCATTAGCTAGTTGGTGGGGTAACGGCCTACCAAGGCGACGATGCGTAGCCGACCTGAGAGGGTGAACGGCCACACTGGGACTGAGACACGGCCCAGACTCCTACGGGAGGCAGCAGTAGGGAATCTTCCGCAATGGGCGAAAGCCTGACGGAGCAACGCCGCGTGAGTGATGAAGGTTTTCGGATCGTAAAGCTCTGTTGCCAGGGAAGAACGTCCGGTAGAGTAACTGCTGCCGGAGTGACGGTACCTGAGAAGAAAGCCCCGGCTAACTACGTGCCAGCAGCCGCGGTAATACGTAGGGGGCAAGCGTTGTCCGGAATTATTGGGCGTAAAGCGCGCGCAGGCGGCTATTTAAGTCTGGTGTTTAAACCTTGGGCTCAACCTGGGGTCGCACTGGAAACTGGGTGGCTTGAGTACAGAAGAGGAAAGTGGAATTCCACGTGTAGCGGTGAAATGCGTAGAGATGTGGAGGAACACCAGTGGCGAAGGCGACTTTCTGGGCTGTAACTGACGCTGAGGCGCGAAAGCGTGGGGAGCAAACAGGATTAGATACCCTGGTAGTCCACGCCGTAAACGATGAGTGCTAGGTGTTAGGGGTTTCGATACCCTTGGTGCCGAAGTTAACACAGTAAGCACTCCGCCTGGGGAGTACGGTCGCAAGACTGAAACTCAAAGGAATTGACGGGGACCCGCACAAGCAGTGGAGTATGTGGTTTAATTCGAAGCAACGCGAAGAACCTTACCAGGTCTTGACATCCAACTAACGAAGCAGAGATGCATTAGGTGCCCTTCGGGGAAAGTTGAGACAGGTGGTGCATGGTTGTCGTCAGCTCGTGTCGTGAGATGTTGGGTTAAGTCCCGCAACGAGCGCAACCCTTGACTTTAGTTGCCAGCAGGTAAGGCTGGGCACTCTAGAGTGACTGCCGGTGACAAACCGGAGGAAGGTGGGGATGACGTCAAATCATCATGCCCCTTATGACCTGGGCTACACACGTACTACAATGGCCGGTACAACGGGAAGCGAAGCCGCGAGGTGGAGCCAATCCCAGCAAAGCCGGTCTCAGTTCGGATTGCAGGCTGCAACTCGCCTGCATGAAGTCGGAATTGCTAGTAATCGCGGATCAGCATGCCGCGGTGAATACGTTCCCGGGTCTTGTACACACCGCCCGTCACACCACGAGAGTTTACAACACCCGAAGTCGGTGGGGTAACCCGCAAGGGGGCCAGCCGCCGAAGGTGGGGTAGATGATTGGGGTGAAGTCGTAACAAGGTAGCCGTATCGGAAGGTGCGGCTGGATCACCTCCTTTCTATGGAGAATCGTTTCCTGCAACGGAAACATTCAAATCGGAAGCTTGACTTCCATTAGAACCCTTGGGTTCGAACACTCACTCGTGTTCAGTTTTGAAAGAGCAAGTCTCTTTCGTATGCGTTTGGTGGCGATAGCGGAGGGGTTCCACACGTACCCATCCCGAACACGACCGTTAAGCCCTCCAGCGCCGATGGTACTTGGACCGAAGGGTCCTGGGAGAGTAGGACGCCGCCAAGCGGACAACCAATCCTTTGGTTGATTCCTAAATGTTATATATGTTATATGGGCTTTTAGCTCAGTTGGTTAGAGCGCACCTCTGATAAGGGTGAGGTCGGTGGTTCGAGTCCACCAAGGCCCACCATATAACAATTAATTTCCAAACGGCATCTCACCTTTGAAATGAATGTATGGGGCCATAGCTCAGCTGGGAGAGCGCCTGCCTTGCAAGCAGGAGGTCAGCGGTTCGATCCCGCTTGGCTCCACCAAATTTGTTTTAAAAGAGTATAGGCAAGACCTTGATCCTTGAAAACTGGATACCGAAACGAAAATGCGTTTTAGAACATCTTTTAGCTGAAACTTGTGTAAGCAAGTTGAAATAGTTATTAGTTGATACAGCGATTTTCCCTACGGGAAAACGCATGGTTAAGCTAATAAGAGCACACGGAGGATGCCTAGGCGCCAGGAGCCGACGAAGGACGTGGCGAACAACGAAACTGCCTCGGGGAGCTGTAAGCAAGCTTTGATCCGGGGGTGTCCGAATGGGGAAACCCAGCTGTGGTAATTCACAGTTACTCATACCTGAATACATAGGGTATGCAGAGGCAGACCAGGGGAACTGAAACATCTAAGTACCCTGAGGAAGAGAAAACAATAGTGATTCCGTCAGTAGCGGCGAGCGAACGCGGAACAGCCTAAACCAAGGGGCTTGCCCCTTGGGGTTGTGGGACGTCTCACATGGAGTTATAAAGGAACCGGGTAGGCGAAGAGGTCTGGAAAGGCCCGCGATAGAGGTAAGAGCCCTGTAACCTAAACCCTGTTCCCTCCGAGACGGATCCCGAGTAGTGCGGGGCACGTGAAACCCCGTATGAATCCGGCAGGACCATCTGCTAAGGCTAAATACTACCTGGCGACCGATAGTGAAACAGTACCGTGAGGGAAAGGTGAAAAGCACCCCGGAAGGGGAGTGAAATAGAACCTGAAACCGTGTGCTTACAAAAAGTCAGAGCCCAATTTAGGGGTGATGGCGTGCCTTTTGTAGAATGAACCGGCGAGTTACGTTTAACATGCAAGGTTAAGGTGAGAAGCCGGAGCCGCAGCGAAAGCGAGTCTGAATAGGGCGACTGAGTATGTGGACGTAGACCCGAAACCGTGTGATCTACCCCTGTCCAGGGTGAAGGTGCGGTAACACGCACTGGAGGCCCGAACCCACGTATGTTGAAAAATGCGGGGATGAGGTGGGGGTAGCGGAGAAATTCCAATCGAACTCGGAGATAGCTGGTTCTCCCCGAAATAGCTTTAGGGCTAGCCTCGGTGAATGGAGTCGTGGAGGTAGAGCACTGATTGGGTGCGGGGCCCGCAAGGGTTACCAAGCTCAGTCAAACTCCGAATGCCATGGACTTCTTGCCGGGAGTCAGACAGTGAGTGCTAAGATCCATTGTCAAAAGGGAAACAGCCCAGACCATCAGCTAAGGTCCCCAAGTGTGTGTTAAGTGGGAAAGGATGTGGAGTTGCACAGACAACCAGGATGTTGGCTTAGAAGCAGCCACCATTGAAAGAGTGCGTAATAGCTCACTGGTCGAGTGACTCTGCGCCGAAAATGTAACGGGGCTAAACACACCACCGAAGCTATGGCTAGATACGTATGTATCTGGGGTAGGGGAGCGTTGTATGTAGATTGAAGGTGTACCGTAAGGAGCGCTGGACCGCATACAAGTGAGAATGCCGGTATGAGTAACGAAAAGATCAGTGAGAATCTGATCCGCCGAAAGCCCAAGGTTTCCTGAGGAAGGCTCGTCCGCTCAGGGTAAGTCGGGACCTAAGGCGAGGCCGACAGGCGTAGTCGAAGGACAACAGTTTGAAATTACTGTACCACCGTAATCCGTTATGAGCGATGGGGTGACGCAGGAGGGTAGTGACGCGGACTGATGGATGTCCGTCTAAGCAGTGAGGCTGGTGTGTAGGCAAATCCGCACATCGTAAGGCTGGGCTGTGATGGGGAGCGAAAATTACAGTAGCGAAGGTCATGATCTCACACTGCCAAGAAAAGCCTCTAGCCAGGAGAAGGTGCCCGTACCGCAAACCGACACAGGTAGGCGAGAAGAGAATTCTAAGGCGCGCGGAAGAACTCTCGTTAAGGAACTCGGCAAAATGACCCCGTAACTTCGGGAGAAGGGGTGCCTCGGTAGGGTGAATAGCCCGAGGGGGCCGCAGTGAAAAGGCCCAAGCGACTGTTTAGCAAAAACACAGGTCTGTGCGAAGCCGCAAGGCGAAGTATACGGGCTGACGCCTGCCCGGTGCTGGAAGGTTAAGGGGAGCGGTTAGGGGCAACCCGAAGCTGTGAACCGAAGCCCCAGTAAACGGCGGCCGTAACTATAACGGTCCTAAGGTAGCGAAATTCCTTGTCAGGTAAATTCTGACCCGCACGAATGGCGTAACGACTTGGGCGCTGTCTCAACGAGAGATCCGGTGAAATTTTAATACCTGTGAAGATGCAGGTTACCCGCGACAAGACGGAAAGACCCCATGGAGCTTTACTGCAGCTTGATATTGAATTTGGGTACGATCTGTACAGGATAGGTGGGAGCCGTAGAAGCCGGAGCGCAAGCTTCGGTGGAGGCGCCGTTGGGATACCACCCTGATCGTATCTAGGTTCTAACCTGGTACCCTAAACGGGTACGGGGACCGTGTCAGGCGGGCAGTTTGACTGGGGCGGTCGCCTCCTAAAGAGTAACGGAGGCGTTCAAAGGTTC
This sequence comes from Paenibacillus graminis, assembly GCF_000758705.1. NCBI lineage: Bacteria > Bacillati > Bacillota > Bacilli > Caryophanales > Paenibacillaceae > Paenibacillus > Paenibacillus graminis. The sequence continues at coordinate 139,137 of NZ_CP009287.1, forward strand.
CCTCAGAATGGTTGGAAATCATTCGAAGAGTGCAAAGGCAGAAGGGAGCTTGACTGCGAGACCAACAAGTCGAGCAGGGACGAAAGTCGGACTTAGTGATCCGGTGGTACCGCATGGAAGGGCCATCGCTCAACGGATAAAAGCTACCCTGGGGATAACAGGCTTATCTCCCCCAAGAGTCCACATCGACGGGGAGGTTTGGCACCTCGATGTCGGCTCATCGCATCCTGGGGCTGAAGTAGGTCCCAAGGGTTGGGCTGTTCGCCCATTAAAGCGGTACGCGAGCTGGGTTCAGAACGTCGTGAGACAGTTCGGTCCCTATCTGTCGTGGGCGCAGGAAATTTGAGAGGAGCTGTCCTTAGTACGAGAGGACCGGGATGGACGTACCGCTGGTGCACCAGTTGTTCCGCCAGGAGCATGGCTGGGTAGCTACGTACGGACGGGATAAGCGCTGAAAGCATCTAAGCGTGAAGCCCCCCTCAAGATGAGATTTCCCAATTAGTAAGACCCCTTGAAGACGACGAGGTAGATAGGTTGGAGGTGGAAGCACGGCAACGTGTGGAGCTGACCAATACTAATCGGTCGAGGGCTTATCCAAAAAAGTAAAACGCAGATTCGTTTCGGATTCAGTTTTCAGGAATCAAATTCCTGTATGGATTTACATGGCTATATCAATTGGAGAGATACCCAAGTGGCTATAAGGGGACCCTCTGCTAAGGGGTTAGACTGCGTAAGCGGTGCGAGGGTTCGAATCCCTCTCTCTCCGCCATTTTAAATCCATTAATTATGTTATTGTGGCGGCGTAGCTCAGCTGGCTAGAGCGTACGGTTCATACCCGTGAGGTCGGGGGTTCGATCCCCTCTGCCGCTACCATAATACCTGGAGGCTTAGCTCAGCTGGGAGAGCATCTGCCTTACAAGCAGAGGGTCGGGGGTTCGAACCCCTCAGCCTCCACCATTTTTAGATTGTAGATTGACCTTACACCGTGCCGGTGTAGCTCAACTGGTAGAGCAACTGACTTGTAATCAGTAGGTTGGGGGTTCAAGTCCTCTCGCCGGCACCATTGTATTACAAATGCGGAACCGTGGTGTAGTTGGCCTAACATGCCTGCCTGTCACGCAGGAGATCGCGGGTTCGAATCCCGTCGGTTCCGCCATTTTTGTTTCTTTCATGGCTCGGTAGCTCAGTCGGTAGAGCAAAGGACTGAAAATCCTTGTGTCGGCGGTTCGATTCCGTCCCGCGCCACCATATTGTGGAGGCTTAGCGAAGTGGCCAAACGCATCAGACTGTAAATCTGCTCACGTACGTGTTCGGTGGTTCGAATCCATCAGCCTCCACCAGTTTTATGAGCCATTAGCTCAGTTGGTAGAGCACCTGACTTTTAATCAGGGTGTCGAAGGTTCGAGTCCTTCATGGCTCATTCCAATCCGAAAGTCATCACCATTAGGTGATGGCTTTTTTGTATTTCTGTTTTGTGTTTTCGGAATTGTTGAATTATGATTCTGGCAGAGCGTGGGTTTATTGCTTAGGGCAATAATAATGTGCATTCTGAGCTGGCGCGGGATTTAGGGATAACACTTCATAAGAAGGCTGCTCTAACCCTAATACTGTCTAAGGCGCATCTTGTTGAAAAATGTGATAAAATAGGCGAAAAGAGCAAAAGTGGTGGAGTATGGTGACGATGGATAGTGAGGTTTTGCGTCAAAAATTGGAGCAGCTCACCGGAAAGAGAACCGGAATCAAACAGCTCGGGAGGCAGCATTCGGCTTCCCTTTTTGGCATAGGCGCGGAAGAGCAGGACCAGCCCGTGGTGCATGAGGGGCATCTGTGGGTACCTTTATATGAGAACGATGGACGGGTAACAGCAATTTGGCTGGAGCTGGATGGGCTGACTCCAATGGAGATACAGCTGGTTAATTATGCCGCAAGAAATTTCGCAGTCGCCCTTAAGGCAACGGGCCTGAAGGAAGAAGGGGAAATAGAGGCCCGCCAGCTCAGCGGGTGGCTGAATGCCCAATTGGAGCAGGAGAAAAATGAGGCGGAAATCCCCGATGAAATGACTTTGAAGGGACGGCTGGTGGGAGAGATGATTCCCTTCCTGCTGGTCAGCGAAAATGTCCATAACCCGCAGGTGACCTACCGTTCTCTGATGAAGCTGCTGCGCAGTTACTTCGAGAATGAAATTCTGCTTATCCCCCTGCAGGAGAAGGAATGGTTAATTTTAGCCCGCAAGGAACTGCTCACCGGCGGGGATGATAAGGAAGATGAGGAAGAGAGTGCTGATGATCTGCTGGCGCAGACCTGTATGGGACTGCATGAACTGATTGCCAGCGAGTGGGTTGGGGTTTTTCATCTGGCTGTAGCACCTGCCATTATTCCTGTGAAAGGGTTGACCGGATCGGTAGCCCTGTTACGCGAAACCATTATTCTGGGCCGGATCTTTCAAGTTGGGGACTACATTCATCTGCCATGGGAGCTTCATATGGAGCGGCTGGTTAATAGCATACCCGATGACCGCCGCAGGCAGCTGCTTGGACAGATCGGGGATTATACCTCTGTGCTTGCGGATAAGGAAATGCTGCTTACTTTGGAGACTTTTTTTGAGATGGACTGCAATGTCAGCGAAACGGCCAAAAAGCTGTATATTCACCGGAATACGCTGCTTTACAGGCTGGACAAGATCAAACAGGAAACCGGAGCGGATGTCAGAAGCTTTGGGGATGCTGCTATTGTGAAGTTAGCCATGTTATTGTATAAAGTGACGAAAAGAAAATAGGTTTTTTGTGAACGTTACAAATAGCCAGCGCGGCATGTCTGGGGTAAGATAAATATACAAGAAAGCGATTTATTTTTTAATCCAATAATTGACTCGAGGGGGAAATACAATGGCAGGCGTTCGTTTAGAGCATATTTTCAAAAAATACCCGGGTTCCGATAAAGCGACAGTAATCGATATCAATCTCGATATTAAAGATAAGGAATTTCTGGTATTGGTTGGACCATCCGGTTGCGGTAAATCCACAACCCTGCGTATGATTGCCGGTCTGGAAGAAATCTCCGAAGGTAAGATGTACATTGGCGACCGTGTAGTCAATGACGTAGCTCCTAAAGACCGCGATATCGCGATGGTGTTCCAATCCTACGCCTTGTATCCGCACATGAGTGTATATCAGAACATGGCATTCGGTTTGAAACTGCGTAAAGTGAAAAAAGAAGAAATCGACAAAAAAGTTCGCGAAGCTGCGAAAATCCTCGATATCGAACATCTGCTTGACCGTAAACCAAAAGCATTGTCCGGTGGTCAACGCCAACGTGTCGCCCTGGGCCGCGCGATCGTACGTGATCCGCAAGTCTTCCTGATGGATGAACCTCTCTCCAACTTGGATGCTAAACTTCGTGGTCAGATGCGTGCGGAAATTACTAAGCTGGTTAAACGTCTTGAAACCACTTGTATCTATGTAACACATGACCAGACAGAAGCTATGACAATGGGTGACCGTATCGTAGTTATGTATGATGGTATCATTCAACAAGCTGCTTCTCCTGAAGAGTTGTACAATGAGCCAACAAACCTGTTCGTAGCCGGATTTATCGGTTCCCCTACAATGAACTTTATCAATGGTACACTATCTGATGTTGGCGGCGCCGTACGCTTCCGTGCAGAGAACCTTGATGTTGAAGTACCAGGCGGCAAAGCTACACTGCTGCGCAACAAAGGCTACATCGGCAAAGAAGTAATCATGGGTGTTCGTCCGGAAGATATTCACGAAGAACCAGTATTCCTGGAAGCTTCTCCGAACACGATCTTCACTTCTCTGGTTGATGTTACTGAAAACCTGGGTCATGAAATGCTCTTGTACTTGAGCGGCCTTGGTGCCGGCACTGTAATCGCCCGTGTAGATGGACGTTCCACTACCCGTGAAGGCAGCAAGCCAAAATTGGCGATCGACATGAACAAAATCCACATCTTCGACAAGGAATCCGAACTTAACGTTCTGCTCGGATAAGATAGCGTAACCGTTTGAAGAAAGCCGCCTGTGAAGGCGGCTTTTTTAATAAACAGAAGCAGCTATATTTTGGGGGCTTTCTATACAGCGCATGATTTTGGACAGAAAGCCATAGCCCCACAATGTGGGGCTGTTTATTTTTACATATCACAGCTCATAAGAGCCCTGCTTATTTGTTAAGTCAGACAGAAGGAACAAGGCTATTAAGATTGCATTCATAGGCGTTATCCATTAAGATAGCAGGAGAATTACCTGCGGCTGGGATGGGAACTGTTATTAACCAAATGCGGGCGAGCGGTTACCGCCGCTGGTGACGAAAGGACGGACACACATGGCTAAGAAGGTAAAAGTATCCGAGTTGGTGCAGCATTTTCAGTTAGAGGTTGTTTCTGGACATGAGGGTTTGAAGAGACCGATTACAGTGGATGATTTGAATCGTCCTGGTCTGGAAATGGCTGGTTATTTTGAATATTACCCTGAAGAACGTGTTCAATTGCTGGGGAAGACCGAGCTGGCTTTTTTCTCCATGCTGCCGGACGAAGAGCGTAAAAGCCGGATTCGCGGGATCTGTAATGATAATACACCTTGTATCGTGATTACAAGAGCACTTGATGTACCGCAGGAGCTTATTGACATAAGCAACGAAAAAGGATTGCCTGTGCTGCGCAGCTCCATGGCGACCACGATATTTTCCAGCAGACTAACCAGCTTTCTGGAAGGCCGGCTGGCGCCTACAGCCACGATTCATGGCGTTCTCTGTGATGTATACGGTGTGGGTATGCTGATTACAGGCAGCAGCGGCATCGGGAAAAGTGAAACTGCGCTGGAGCTTGTAAAACGTGGACACCGCCTGATTGCCGATGATGCGGTTGAAATCCGCCAAACCTCAGATAACCAACTGCACGGGACAGCTCCGGAGCTTATCCGCCATCTGCTGGAAATCCGCGGTGTCGGTATAATCAATGTAATGACCTTGTTTGGCGCAGGGGCGATCCGCAATCACAAACGCATTACGCTGGTAGTCAGACTGGAGGCTTGGCAGCAGGACAAGCAATATGACCGGCTCGGACTGGATGAGGAAACGACACGGATTATCGATACAGATGTGCCGCTTGTAACGATTCCCGTACGCCCGGGACGTAACCTTGCGGTTATTATTGAAGTAGCGGCAATGAACTATCGGTTGAAGCAGATGGGCTTCAATGCGGCGTTGCAGTTTACCAATAAGCTTACTGCCACCATATCTGAAGACATGGATGATTTGGACTAGGAGTGTGAGAGCATGTTTTTTTCGTTAGCGATTGATCCGATTGTCTTCTCCATCGGTTCACTGCCGGTTCACTGGTATGGTTTGATACTCGGTGTCGGCGCATTGGCCGGGTTATTTTTGGCGATCCAAGAAGGCAAACGTTTCAACATTCCGCAGGAATTTTTCATGGATATGCTGCTGCTCGGCGTGCCGTCTGCGATCATTGGTGCGCGGATTTATTTTGTGGCTTTCAAATGGGAGGATTACAAGGACAACTTTGTTGATGTCTTCAAGATCTGGAACGGCGGAATCGCAATCTATGGCGCGCTAATTGGAGCAATCATTTGCGGTATTATTTATTTCCGTTACAAAGGGTATCCGTTCTGGCGCATTGTGGATATTTGTGCACCTGGGCTGCTTGCAGGCCAGATGATCGGACGCTGGGGAAATTTTGTGAACCAGGAAGCCTATGGTGGGGTTGTGGAAGAATCTTTCCTGCGTGATAAGCTGCATCTTCCTGACTTTATAGTGAACCAGATGTACATAGGAGACGCCTTTCATCATCCAACCTTCCTGTATGAATCGCTCTGGAGCCTGCTGGGTATTTTGCTGCTGATGGTGCTGCGCCGGCAAAAGTTTGTACGTGCAGGTGAGATTTTCCTGTCTTATTTCATTTGGTATTCTATCGGGCGCTTCTTTATCGAAGCACTGCGTACAGATAGCCTGGCTTTCAAGGGGAACAGCGGACTGGCTTCCTTCCTGAACGGATTGTGGTCACCGATGAAATGGCTTGGTTTTGAACAAGGATATCTTGATCCGGCTTATGGAAATATCCGCAGCTCGCAGCTTTTGGCGCTGCTGACTATCGTAGCGGCTATAATACTAATCATTGTCCGGCGGGTAACAGGTCAGCCTAAGGACCATTACTCCGATCCAATTGTCAGCACCAAGCCTGCTGCCGCTGATGCTGTAGTTCCGGAAAGTGCAGCTCATACCCCGCAGAGTGCTCCGCAGGTTAGACAACCGGAGCCGGAGAACACGCCGGATGAATTACCGAAGGAGTAGCTGATCTAATGATAGAATGTGTACTGTTTGATCTGGACGGAACGATTGTAAATACCAACGAGCTGATTATCAACTCGTTCATGCACACGCTGAAGGAGAATAATCTGCCCCCGCTGACCCGGGAGCAGATTATTCCCTATATGGGGACTACGCTGCATCAGCAGTTGAGTGTTTTCTCCGGTCTGGAAGATACCAGCGTGCTGGAGCAGTCCTACCGTTCCTATAATTATGCGCACCATGATGAGCTGGTTGGCTCTTTTCCCTATGTAAATGAGACAATGGAGGAGCTTGCGGGCCGCGGTATCAAGCTGGGTATTGTGACGACGAAGATTCGTCCGACCACAATCAGGGCGCTGGAGATGTTCGATCTGCTGAAGTACATGGAGACCATTGTGACAGTAAACGATGTAGTCCAGCCCAAGCCTCACGCAGAGCCGGTTCTGAAGGCTGTCAGCAACCTGGGCGTTGACCCGCGAAGAACACTGATGGTTGGAGACAGCCCTGTTGATATCCAGTCAGCCAAAGCGGCTGGTGTCCGTGTAGCTGCAGTAGCCTGGTCGCTAAAAGGTGAAGATGTACTGCGCAACTATGAGCCTGATTATATCATCCATGATATGAAGGACATCTTTGGTATCGTAGACCAGGGGACGATGGAACTGTGAGAAGAGTAACCCGCTATCCCGTGGAAGGACATAACTCCCTTTGGTACATCTACCGCACGGTCAGCCCATGGAAAGGTGTGCGTAACTTTATTTTTATACAGATTGCCCGTTATTGCCCAATTCTGCCGCTAAAGAACTGGATATACCGTAACGTCCTGGGCATGAAGGTGGGCAAGCACACTGCGTTTGGGCTCATGGCGATGGTAGATGTTTTTTTTCCGGAAAAGATTACAGTGGGTGAAAATTCTGTGATCGGTTACAATACTACAATTCTGGCCCATGAATACCTGATCAAGGAATACCGGCTCGGTGAAGTCATAATCGGTGAAAATGTGCTGGTCGGTGCCAATACAACGATTCTCCCTGGTGTCACCATCGGGGATGGAGCGATTATAGCGGCAGGCTCTGTAGTGCACAAGGATGTGGCGGCAGGTTCCTTTGTGGGGGGGAACCCGCTCAGGGAGCTGCATTCTTCAGCCGAGAAGAATATTCAAGACTCCGAAGATAAGTGATGGAGAGGTTGCCCTGCAGTATGATGCGTGCACTCACGCAGGAGCTGCGGGGTTTTGTTGTAAACAACAGAAAAAAATCAAAGATTAAGCAACCTTTCAGTATTCAGCAACGTGAACGAGGCGTTATACTTAAGGGTAGACGCGTATTGTGCATACGGCGCGTGCTGAGTATTTGATTGTTTTTGAAAAAAGGCACCTTAGGTGCGCGGTTATACAGGAGGAAATGGAATGGGACAAAAGGAAAGAATTCCACAGCTGGATATATTTCGGGCCATTGCGATTCTTGCGGTGATCGCTATACATGCCACTTCACGCACACTCGCAGAGACACTGGACACCTCGATGTTCCATCCGTTTCTGTTCATTAACAAGTTCAGCCAATTTGCTGTGCCGTCATTTGTCTTTTTGAGCGGCTTTGTGCTGTTCTACAACTATATCGACCGCCCGTTAACGGGGAAAACTCTGGGAAAATTCTATAGCCGCAGACTGATCTATATTATTGTGCCTTATGTTGTATTTTCGCTCATGTACTTTATCCTGAAAATGACCGCAGGGCATACCTGGGGATTGCCTATGGATGAGATGGCCCGCAAGCTCGGCAAATATCTGCTTACCGGAACAGCGTATACGCACCTGTACTATATTATTATTATTATCCAGTTCTATGTGCTGTTCCCGCTTATGTTATGGTGCCTGCAAAAGGTCCGGCGGCTTGCAGTCTGGGCTCCGCTGATCGGGCTGCTGCTGCAATGGGGATTCGTGCTGCTGAACAAATACATGACGAATCATGGCTACTGGCACCTGTCCAAAGGCAGTCTGTCCATTACCTACTTCTCTTACTTTCTGCTCGGGGCGGCCATTGCGGTCTATTATGGAACCTTGAAAAAATGGCTGATTCTCTCAAGTGAGGGCTGGCTTTCGGGTAAAGGACCCGGTTGGATTGCGCTGTGGGTACTATGGGCTGCGGCTGGAATCATTCATGTTGAACTGTGGTTCAATAACTACACGAAGAAAACGGTGATTAACAGTCTGTGGTATGAGGGCTTCTCCAATGTTCATGCGCTGCTCTCCTGCATTGTACTGATGCAACTGTCTTTCCTGCTATATGGGACGGGCCGGCGTGTGGTGAGCCGCATGCTGATCTCTATCGGCGCATGTTCCTTCGGCATCTATCTGCTTCATCCGGCGCTGCTGTTCCTGTACAGAAAAATTCCGTTTCACGGGGGTTCGATTGCGTATACGGCGGCGATTGCCGGGGGTTGGCTAGTAGCATTGCTGGGCTCCTGGGTCGTTGTAGCCTTTGTCTTCCGATATCTGAAGCCAGCTTGGGTTGTGTTTGGTTCAGCACCGCAGAAACCGCAAAAGAAGCAGACCTATAGCTTATGAGCATATGAAATCATATATACTAAAAAGCGCCGACCACCGCATATAGCGTGCTGGTCGGCGTTTTGCATATAGGACAGCCAGACTCTTACTCTCCAGCCTGCTCCCGTTGAAATTCGGCTATGGCCTGATACTGGCTCTCCAAGCTGCGGAATACGGAGATATAGATGGGCAGCAGCTGCTTGTAGACGCGGGCGTGCCCCTCCACCGGTTGATGCTGATGGGTAGAACCGATCATGCTGAATACAATATCAAGGGAGTCTGTGCGTCCAGTCGCATAAAGGCCAAGCACGACCGCGCCCAGACAGGAGCTTTCGAAGCTCTCCGGAATGACAACCTCCTGGTCAAAAATATCGGCCATCATCTGCCGCCACAGGGAGGAGCGGGCGAAGCCGCCGGTGGCATGGATTTTGGCAGGCCGCCCAATCTGCTCCTCCATGGCCAGCAGGACAGTGTACATGTTGAAGATGACTCCCTCCAGCACGGAACGGATCATATGCTCTTTGTGGTGATTCATCGTCAGCCCGAAAAAAGAGCCCCGGGCATCCGGATTCCACAGCGGGGCGCGCTCTCCGGTCAGGTAGGGGTGAAAGAGCAGGCCATTGCTGCCCGGCGGCACCTGATCGGCAATCCGTGTCAGCACCTCGTAGGGGTCAATGCCAAGGCGTTTCGCTGTCTCCACCTCGGAGGCGGCGAACTCATCCCGGACCCAGCGGAAGAGCAGGCCGCCGTTATTCACCGGGCCTCCGATGACCCAGTGCTTCTCGGTCAGGGCATAACAGAAGATCCGTCCCTTGGGATCGGTAAGCGGCCGGTCCACGACCGTGCGGATGGCTCCGCTGGTGCCAATCGTGGCAGCGACGACCCCCGGCTTAATGGCGCCAACGCCAAGATTGGAGAGTACACCGTCGGTGGCTCCCACAATAAAAGGGGTAGACGGCAGCAATCCGAGCTGCTCAGCCATCCCCGGCAGCAGCCCTTGCATGATCTGGGTGGTGGGAACAAGCTTCGAGAGCCGCTCTGCAGTAATGCCGGCAATATGCAGAGCTTCAGCATCCCAGTCCAGCTGCTCCAAATTGAACATGCCTGTGGAAGAGGCAATGGAATAGTCTATGACGTATTCACCGAAAAGCTTGGCGAAGATATATTCTTTGATAGAAATGAATTTGTATGTCTGGCGGAACAGCTCCGGCTGTTCCTCGCCCAGCCACATCAGCTTGGTAAGGGGAGACATGGGGTGGATAGGCGTTCCAGTACGCAGATAGAGCTCATGGCCGCCCAATTCGTCCCGTAGGCGGGCAGCAGCGGCAGCACTGCGGTTATCTGCCCAGGTAATGCAGGGAGTCAGAGGATAGCCTGCATGGTCTACAGCAATTACACTGTGCATGGCGGAGCTGAATGACAGAAAAAGAACGGAATCCGGACGTACGGCACTGTCCTTCATTACCGTTGAAATGGTATGAAATACAGCATTTAGAATTTGCTCCGGGTCCTGTTCCGCTACTGAAGGTGAAGGGGTGTGCAGAGGGTAACCCTGATTCGCTTGTGCTGTGATTTTGCCATTTTCCTCAAAGAGAACAGCCTTTGTGCTTGTAGTTCCAATATCGACGCCGATCATATAGGATGTGCCCAATTCTCAGACCTTCTTTCTGATGAAAATAAGGAAAGCGGGCCGGGTAAACTTGCAGCCGCCCCGTTCCGCTATCCATATGCTTGAGATGTAAAAAGTATAAGGTACTGGCAGTGTTTTAGACAAAGATGCTGAGAATCATGATCAAGGTTAAACCCACTACGGACAGAATAGTCTCCATCACCGTCCATGATTTCAAGGTCTGTACGACAGACATGCCGAAAAATTCTTTGATCATCCAGAAGCCGGCATCATTGACATGGGACAGCACCAGAGATCCGGCACCTGTAGCAAGCACTGCCAGTTCGATGTTCACACCAGGGGTAACGGCAAGGACAGGAGCAACAATGCCGGCGGCAGTTGTCATGGCTACAGTAGCTGAACCGGTAGCCACACGGATCAAAGCAGCAATCAGCCACGCGAAAAATATTATATTTACATGGGTTTGCGTAGCCAGAGCCGCAATGGCTCCGCCGACTCCACTGTCGATCAACACCTGCTTGAACGCTCCGCCGCCTCCGATAATCAGAATAATGGAAGCTGTCGGTGCCAGACATTCACTTGTAAAACGGGAGATTTCTTCTTTCTTGAAGCCGCGTGCAAAACCCAGCGAGAAGAAGGAAAAAACGGCTGCGATAAGCAGGGCAATGATCTCATGTCCGATAAATTTGGCGAAAGGCGTAAAGGCATTAGAGGCCTCAGGATCTATAATATCAGCAACTGACCCCATTAGCATCAATATAACGGGCAATAGGATCGTTAATAGAGTAATTCCGAATCCTGGCAGTTCCCGGACGCTTTTTGCAGCGAATTGTTCAGCCAGCTCCCGGGGAGGCTCCACACGTATCCGTGTACCTATGAATTTACCGAATAACGGGCCGGCAATAATGGCTGTGGGCAGACCTACAATAATGGAATACAGAATCGTTTTACCCAAATTTGCCCCGTAGGCACCAATGGCAATCATAGGCGCCGGATGGGGCGGAACAAGGCCGTGGACCGTGGACAAGCCGGCCAGAATCGGAATTCCGATTTGCAGGAGAGGCATTTTTGTCTTGCGTGCTACCATAAAGACCACGGGGATCAGCAGGATTAAGCCAACTTCGAAAAATACCGGGATTCCGACAACAAAGCCTACCAGCATCATGGCCCAATGGACTCTTTTTTCTCCAAAACGGTCTACTAGCGTATTCGCAATTCGTTCCGCGCCGCCGGATTCAGCCATCATTTTTCCCAGCATCGTACCCAGGCCTATAACAATCGCGATCGTGCCCAGTGTACCGCCAAGCCCGCCGGTAATCGACTTAATCAAAGACGGGTACTCCATCCCTGCAAGCAGGCCAAGGGTCAAGGCAGACAGAAGCAGCGTGACGAACGGGTTCCACTTGTATCTGGCGATAAGCATAACCAGAAAAACAATGACGAGCAACGTCCAGGTGAGCAGTGTCGCATTATGACTAAGTCCGAATAAACTTTCCATAGTGAACGGGTCCTCCTTTGTGGTTTCACGTGTAGACAATAGTTTAGGTTTTAAGATATCCAGATTGAGCGCTTTCAATAAAATGATCTATTGTATACTTGTCGACAACATAATCGGAACAAAGGCAGGCCTTTGCTGAAAGAAGAGTACTTAGGGAAGGCTGCGAATCAGCGTTTCTCCAGAGTCGGCAAAATACTCCTGGACCACCTTGTGAATGGTCTCAGGATCTCCTGAACGAAGAGCCTCTACGACCGTCCGGTGTTTATCTGCCACCCAATTCATACGTGCTTCCCCGAGGGTGAAGCCCTTTTCTGTTGTAATCAGAATGACGGTCATCACAATATAGCGGATGCTGTTCCATAAATGAAGAATCCGGGTATGATTGGCTTCTGTGACAATGGCTTCGTGAAAAGAAAAGTCCTGGTGCGCAAACTCTACATAATCATTATGCTTGACGGCCAGCTTCATCTTGTCGATGGCTTGTTCAAGCTGCTGGATTAGGGCATCCTGTATATTGACGGCCAGTCTTTGCTGGGCAAAACTCTCAATGAGATACCGCACGTCATACAACTCTTTGACGTCCTTGATATTCAGGCCCACCACCACAGCCCCCATTCTTTCCAGACGGATCAACCCTTCGCCGGACAACGATTTAAGCGCTTCCCGTACAGGAGAACGGCTGGTGCCAAAATCGGCAGCAATCCGGTTTTCGGAAAGCACCTCGCCCGGTTTTATGTTTTCATTAATAATTTGCAGCCTGAGTTCACAGGCAATCGATTCTCCAAGGGAGGCTCCTTGCAGCCAGGTAACAGGATAATGCATGAAAAACGACTCCTCTATGTGATTAGTTGTAAGCTAAGACCGGGCATTCCCTTAATTTTAGCATACAATGTCTTCACGGTTCCATCAGTTTAACATGCCTTCTTCCTGCACGGCTCTCGTCTTATAGTTTTGGCTTTATTGTTGTTCTCCCTGCACCACGGCGTGACCGCCGAATTCATTGCGGAGGGCGGCAACAACCTTGCCATGAAAAGTATCGTCCTCCAGGGAACGGTAGCGCATCAGAAGCGACAGGGCAATAACCGGTGTGCTGGCTTCGAGATCAAGAGCGGTTTGAACCGTCCATTTTCCTTCTCCGGAGCTGTGCATCACCCCGCGTATACCGGAAAGCTTCGGATCTTTGGCAAAAGCATTCTGTGCAAGCTCCATCAGCCAGCCGCGGATTACAGAGCCATTTGACCACAACTGTGCGACATTCTCGTAGTTATAGTCAAAGCTGCTTTTCTCCAGCAGCTCAAAGCCCTCGGCAATAGCCTGCATCATCCCGTACTCAATGCCGTTGTGGATCATTTTCAGAAAGTGGCCGCTGCCGCTTTCCCCCGAATAGAGATAACCCCGCTCCACTGCCAGATCGCGGAATAAGGGCTCGATTCCAGTGAATACCTCAGCATTACCGCCAACCATAATACAAGCACCATGCTCCGCGCCTTCTGTTCCCCCGGATGTACCGGCGTCGAACAAATAAATGCCGCGTTCACGCAGCTTCCCGGCGCGCACGATGGATTCTTTATAATGGGAGTTCCCGCCGTCAATGATGATATCGCCTGCTTCAAGCAGTCCGGCAAGAGTGTCAATAACTCCTGCTACGATCTCACCGGCCGGAACCATGACCCAGACAATTCTGGGCGGCTCCAGCTTCGTGACCATTTCCTCCAAGGATGAAGCGGGCAGCGCCCCACGCTCAGCCAATTCCAGCCCCTTTTGCGGATGGATATCGCTTACCACAAGGTCATGCCCATGGTTCAGCAGGTTCAGTGCCAGGTTGAAACCCATCTTGCCCAGGCCGATCATGCCCAATTTCAATGTCGTTCACTCCTTAACAGGATATAGTGAATTACCTGTGTACTTGTATACAACTTAGTTTGTATCTTACTACTGCGGTTAAGACTTTGTAAAGAGTAATTTTGTAAGCGGTTTATACGCAGACGAATGGAGACGCAATATATAGAAATCGCAACTTCACTCTATATGTAAGCATTTATGCTATTCTATATTAAAGGTTCAATTGACGTAGAGGGATGGTCCGTGATACGATATTCCCATTACTTTACCTTACTACCACTTTACCATAGTAAAGCATTTTTCATAATATTGATGATATCTGATGAGGTGACCAATGAAGATGTCCAAACCCAAGGGATTCGAGAAGCCGGCCGGCGTGCGTGACTATCTCCCGCGTGCAGTGGCCAAGCTGCGCAAGATCGAGAATGATGTGCTGCACTGCATGAGCCGCTGGGGATACCGGCAGATGATTACGCCCACTTTGGAATACTACGATACGGTCGGCGTGGCCAGCTCCACATCGGACCAGAAACTCTATAAATTGCTTAACAACCGCGGGCAAGCCCTGGTATTGCGCTCTGAGATGACAGCGCCGGTGGCGCGTGTAGTTTCTTCACTGTTAAAAGACGAACCGCTGCCGCTCCGCCTGTCCTATCATGCCAACGTGTTCCGGGCGATTGAGGAGGAAGCGGGACGGGAGGCGGAATTTTTTCAGACCGGGGTGGAGCTGGTCGGGGACGATTCACCGGAAGCGGATGCCGAGGTTGTGGCGCTGGCAATTTCCTCGCTGCAGGCAGCCGGTGTGAAGTCATTCAAAATCGCCATGGGGCATGTCGGCTTCCTTGACGGGCTGTTTCAAGAGGCGGTAGCCGGTCTTCCTGACGCGCAGGAGGAGCTTAAGAGCCATCTGCTGAACCGTGATTATGTGGCGTTCCGCGAGACGCTGCGGCGTCTGGAGCTGTCCGAGGCGCAGAAAAATGAGCTGGACGGGCTGCTGCGGCTGCGGGGCGGCAAGGAAATCTGCGGTCAGGCACTGGAGCTCAGCAGCCATCCGCTGGCCCGGGCCTCCATTGAGCATCTATGCAAGGTATGGGAAGTGCTGGTGTCATACGGGGTTTCGCAGCATGTGCTGATTGACCTGACGATGATTGGCGACTTCTCCTATTATACAGGCATGACCTTCGAGGGCTACGCCTCAGAGCTCGGATTTCCGGTATGCAGCGGCGGCCGTTATGACAATCTGCTGCAGCAGTTCGGACGCCCTGTCCCATCGACGGGTTTCTCCTTGAAGACAAACCGTATTCTGGACGGTGTATCCGGTGTGCCGGAAGAGGAGGAGCTGCCGATCCTGGTCCAGTATGACGCCCCACGGCGCAAAGAAGGTCTTGCGGAGGCGGCGCGCCTGCGGGCTGAAGGGCATGTGGTAGTTACACGGCTCGCGTCAGAGCCCGGCGATCTCAAAACAGTGAAGCGTCTGGACACGGATATGGTTGAAGCGGAAGGCGACAAGTACGGGGAGATTTATACGTTTGTGTCTTTTGTCAGTGAGCATGGCTGAGAAGAGGATGAATGAAATTAGGGGATGAAGCGTGCCAAGCAGCAGGGTGTCTTAGCATTCTGAAGCGAGAGAATATCAGGTTCGGCCTGTAAATTGGCAAGGATATGGAAACGGAGGTCTATGATCATGTCGCAGATATTGAAGGTGGCCATGCCAAAAGGACGGATTTACAATAAGGCGGCGGAGCTGTTCCGTCAGGCGGGACTGCCGATTCCGCCGGATGGCGAAGAGTCGCGCAAGCTGGTAATCTCATTGCCGGAAGCGGGAATGGAGTTCATCTTGGCCAAGCCGGTGGATGTGCCGACCTATGTGGAATATGGAGTAGCAGATATCGGCATTGTCGGCAAGGATGTGCTGCTGGAGGAGAACCGCGACGTCTATGAGCTGCTGGACTTGGGGATCGCGCGCTGCCGGATGTCCATTATCGGCTTGCCGAACTGGCAGCCGGGCATTCAGCAGCGGGTGGCGACGAAATACCCCAATGTGGCTTCGCGCTACTTCCGCGAACAGGGGCAGCAGGTGGAGGTTGTGAAGTTGAACGGCTCCATTGAGCTTGCGCCGCTGATCGGCCTTGCCGACCGTATCGTCGATATGGTGGAGACCGGACAGACGCTGAAGGACAACGGACTGGTGGAGATGAAGAGCATCTTCGAGATTACGAGCCGGCTGGTGGCCAACCGTGTAAGCTACCGGATGAAGAATGAAGAGATTCAGCAGCTGTGCGACCGCCTGCAGGCGGTTATCACCGGACCGGGACTGGCAACGGACGGAGTACAACGCTAAGGATGCAAAAGGGGGAAGCAGCGGTGAAGGTTCAATCGAGCAAGGAATTTAAGCTTCAGCGTGAAGTGGAATACGGAACGCCGGAGCAGAACAGGGCTGTGAAGGAAATCGTGGCCGATATTAAAAAAGAGGGCGATGCCGCACTGCTCCGCTATACGGAACGTTTTGACGGTGCTGCGCTTACAGCTGCCGGACTGCGTGTGACGGAGGAAGAGCTCCAGGCGGCGTATGGCCGGGTAGAGGAATCCTTCGTGACGGCGATCCGTGCCGCCGCAGCCAATATCCGGGCGTTTCATGCCCGGCAGAAACGCAATTCCTGGATGGATCTGCAACCGGACGGCACGATCCTCGGCCAGATCCTCCGCCCGCTGAAACGCGTGGGCGTCTATGTTCCCGGCGGCAAGGCAGCCTATCCGTCCTCGGTGCTGATGAACGTGATTCCGGCCCAGATCGCCGGCGTGCCGGAGATCGTGATGGTCACTCCGCCGTCGACGGGCGGCACGGAGGGCATCGATCCTTACATTCTCGTCGCCGCCGCCGAAGCCGGCGTGAACGAGATCTACCGCGTGGGCGGCGCACAGGCGATTGCCGCACTGGCGTTCGGCACGGCGTCCATCGCGCCGGTTGATAAGATCTGCGGGCCAGGGAACATCTACGTGGCCCTGGCCAAACGCGAGGTCTACGGCGCTGTCGACATCGACAGCATCGCCGGACCGAGCGAGATCGTCGTGCTCGCCGACGATACCGCCGAGGCCGCCTACGTCGCGGCCGACCTGCTCTCGCAGGCCGAGCACGACGAGATGGCCTCGGCCATCCTGGTCACGCCATCGCAGCGCTTGGCGGAGGCAGTCGCTGCCGAAGTAGAACGGCAGCTGCGGGAGCTTCCGCGCGAAGCCATCGCGCGTGCCTCTGTAGACCACTACGGCGCGATCATCGTCGTGGAGTCGCTGGCCGAGGGAATCTCAGTGGTGAACCGGCTGGCGCCGGAGCATCTGGAGATTGTCACGGAGGACCCGATGGGCCTGCTCGGCAGCATCGAAAATGCCGGAGCCATTTTCCTGGGCCCGTACAGCTCGGAGCCGGTGGGCGATTATTTTGCCGGGCCGAATCATATTATTCCGACCAACGGAACAGCGCGGTTTTCGTCGCCGGTGGATGTGGATGATTTCATTAAGAAATCCAGCCTGATCTATTACAGCAAAGAAGCGCTGCTGCAGGACGGGGCAACGATTATAGAACTGGCCCGCCGCGAGGGGCTGGAAGGCCATGCGCGGGCAATAGAGATCCGACTACAGAACGAAGCGAAAGGTGGAGACGGGAATGGAAAGTAACAACGAGGCTGGAGTTGTGCGTAAGGCCGGACTAAGCCGCAAAACAAACGAAACGGATATTAAGCTTTCCCTGGCCGTGGACGGCAGCGGGGTCTCGGGGCTGGAAACGGATGTGCCGTTTCTGAATCATATGCTGGATTTATTCACGAAGCACGGCCAGTTTGATCTGTCTGTGCAGGCGCGGGGCGACATCGAAATTGATGATCACCACACAGTAGAAGATATCGGTATCTGTCTGGGCCAGGCGTTCCGTGAAGCGCTGGGCGACAAAAAAGGCATCAAACGCTACGCCAATGTCTTCATCCCTATGGATGAAGCGCTGGCTCAGGTAGTCATCGACATCAGCAACCGGCCGCATTTTGAGTACCGGGCAACGTACCCTTCACAACAGGTGGGCAGCTTTTCAACGGAGCTGGTGCATGAATTTCTATGGAAATTCGCGCTGGAGGCGCGGATCACTCTGCACGTAATCGTACATTACGGCTCCAATACCCATCACATGATCGAAGCGATATTCAAGGCACTGGGACGGGCGCTGGATGAGGCCACACTGATTGACCCGCGCGTGAAGGGTGTGCCTTCCACGAAGGGAGTGCTGTAGATGACTGTTGCAATCGTCGATTACGGCATGGGCAATCTGCATAGTGTCAGCAAGGCGGTGGAACGACTCGGGTATAAAAGTCTTGTGACGGGTGAAGCCGGGGAAATTCTGGCTGCCGATAGCGTCATTCTGCCGGGAGTCGGTGCTTTTGGCGATGCGATGGAGCATCTGCGGGAGAGCGGGCTGGATGCTGTGGTCCAAGAGGCCGCAGCTTCAGGCCAGCCGCTTTTGGGGATATGCCTCGGCATGCAGCTGCTGTTCAGCAGCGGCGAAGAGTACGGCACCCACGAAGGCCTGAATCTTCTGCCTGGCTCGGTAGTGCGTTTTGCGCCCCGTGAGGGCTATAAAGTGCCGCATATGGGCTGGAACAAGCTGGACTTTCTGCAGCCGCAGAGTCCTCTGTTCTCAGGGCTTGAAGCAGGACATGTGTATTTTGTCCACTCTTTCCATGCCATCATGGCACAGCAGAGCGATCTGCTTGCTGTCACAGATTACGGGCATCCGGTTACGGCTATTGTAGGCCGGGAGAATGTATTCGGTATGCAGTTTCACCCGGAGAAGAGCGGGGAGCTGGGGATGAAGCTGCTGGGTAATTTTTTGAAGCTGAAGGGCCCGCAGGGGTAAGCCTGCTATAACTATATTGTAACGAAAGTGGGAGCGCCACATGTCTTCTTTTATCGTATATCCGGCAATTGATATCCGGGATGGAAAATGCGTCAGACTGCAGCAGGGGGACTACAATCAGGAAACCATATATAATGACAGTCCGGTGAGCGTGGCCAAATCGTGGGAAGAGCAGGGCGGCAAATTTATTCACCTCGTCGATTTGGACGGTGCCAAAGCCGGACATCCGGTGAATGATGCCATCATCGGGGCGATTGCCAAAAACGCAGGCGTCCCTGTGCAGGTAGGCGGAGGACTCCGTACGCTTGCGGATGTCGAGAAACTGCTGGGTCTCGGCGTCAGCCGGGTCATTATCGGCACTGCGGCTATTAACGATCATGCGTTCACAGAGGCTGTGCTCGCCAAATACGGCGACAAGGTTGCGATCGGGATCGATGCCCGGGGCGGTTATGTAGCCACTCATGGCTGGCTGAACACCTCTGAGGTGCGTGCGGAGGACTTGGCTAAGGAGTTGGCAGCCAAAGGCGCCGAAACGTTCATCTACACCGACATTTCACGCGACGGTATGATGCAGGGACCTAACATCGAGGGCATCCTGTCCATGGCTGCTACCAGCGGCAAAACCGTTATTGCTTCGGGCGGTGTAACAAGTCTGGACGACCTGCTGCGTCTTAGCGTACATAGCGGCAGCGGTATCGGCGGAGCAATTGTTGGCAAAGCGCTCTACACCGGCAATATTGATCTGGCTGAAGCACTGCAGGCGCTGGACAGTAATTAGGCTAGACAGGAGTTCTGGTCAAAAGTGCACTTTTTCGCTTGATTCTGCTGTACAGAGTGCAGTGGTTTGGATTTTTTGGTTGATTTATGTGTCATCTGTTGTACAAAGTGCAATCATGTAGAGGTTGCCGCCCAAGCCGAAAATTGAAGTTGGTTTAATGCTCATACATGTGCAGTCAAGCGTACCTTTACTTTTATCTTTTCGTCAGATAGTGCGAGGAAGCCGTCCCGGCTGAGGCTAAAACGTGGAACACGAAGGTTTGTTTTGGGGATGTACTCTTTTTTTGACTTATATGGATTGAATTAAACAAGCTTATGAACAGAGCAGTCATCCTTAGTGGGAATAAGTATCACTAATTGGGCTCATTCGGCTTATGGAGCAGCCTATGTTGGAAAAAGTACCACTAATCAGACTAAAAGCCGCCGTGAAGGATGAATTTGCATGAATTAGATGTACAAAATCCAACTAAAACCAGCTGTATCCAGAATTTCAGCGAATTAGTTTTACTTTTTCCGCTTAGTTATAGTTCTGCCATCCGGGTGTCCAGAGGGCCGGGGCCCTTGGGGTCCCCTTGGCTAAGGGGATTTAGGGGGATCGAAATTGAAATGGGGGTTATTCCATGTTAGCCAAACGCATCATTCCCTGTCTGGATGTAAAGGACGGGCGGGTAGTCAAAGGCGTGAATTTTGTGAATCTGCGCGATGCCGGCGATCCGGTGGAGCTGGCGGCACTGTATGACCGTGAGGGCGCAGATGAGCTCGTATTTCTCGATATTTCCGCTTCTGTCGAAGGCCGGGCCACGATGGTGGAAGTTGTACGGCAGACCGCCGGTGAAATCGCCATTCCGTTCACGGTAGGCGGAGGGATCTCCACGCCAGAGGATATGAAACGCATCCTGCGTGCCGGTGCGGACAAAATCGGTATCAATACCGCAGCGGTCAACAACCCGCAGCTCATTCTTGAAGGAGCACGGCGTTTCGGCGCCCAGTGTATTGTAGTGGCAATGGATGCCAAATATAATGAGGCTTGGGGCGAATGGGAAGTATACACGCACGGCGGACGCAAGCCTACAGGAATCCGTGCGCTGGCCTGGGCCAAGGAAGCCGAGAAGCTGGGGGCGGGCGAAATTCTGCTGACCAGCATGGATGCGGACGGCACCAAGGACGGCTTTGATCTGAAGCTGACCGCTGCGGTCAGCGATTTGCTCACCATTCCTGTCATTGCCTCCGGGGGAGCGGGGAAGATGGAGCATTTTTATGATGTATTTACTGAAGGCAAAGCCGATGCGGGATTGGCAGCGACAATTTTTCACTATAAAGAGATTGCCATTCATGATTTAAAAGCAGATCTGAAGCAAAAAGGGGTAGAGATCCGATGAGCGAAGCTGAACAAAATAAAGCCCTGGGCCAGCAAGAGGTGCTAGAGGGTATCCGCTGGAATGAAGCCGGACTGCTGCCTGCGGTAGTCCAGGATGCGAACAGTCTGGAAGTCTTGATGTTTGCCTATATGAACAAAGAATCGCTTCAGCTCTCGCTGGAGAGCGGACAGACCTGGTTCTGGAGCCGTTCGCGCGGCGAGCTGTGGCATAAGGGAGGGACCTCGGGCAATACCCAGGCCATTACCTCGATTCATTATGACTGCGACAGCGACACGCTGCTGGTAAAGGTTGTCCCGGAAGGACCGGCATGCCATACGGGAGAAACCTCCTGTTTCTTCCGCGAGCTCCCGCTGAGGAACTCTGCAGCAGGAGAAGCTAAGGAAGGTCAAGGCGCTGGCTCTGCACGGCAAGGGCTGAACGACAATGAACGGTTTGCGGTTCTGGGCGAACTGGAACGGGTAATTGCCGAGCGGGAGGCCGAGCGGCCGGAGGGCGCCTATACGACCTATCTGTTCGACAAGGGCGTTGACAAGATTCTTAAAAAGGTAGGCGAAGAAGCCTCGGAAACGATCATTGCAGCCAAAAATAAAGATAATGCCGAGCTGCGCCTCGAAGTCAGCGATCTGATCTACCATCTGCTGGTGCTTCTTCAGGAACGCAAGCTTCCGCTGGATGACATTATGGATGAGCTGAGCGCCCGCCATGAACGGCCCCGCCGCGATTAGGAAGGAGCCTTCAGCATGCGTATTGATTATCATACCCACCATGAACGCTGCGGCCACGCGGTAGGAACACTGGAAGAATACGTACAGCGGGGGATTGAACTGGGGCTGGAGCAGCTCGGATTGTCGGACCACCTGCCGCTTATCCATGTGGACCCGGAGAGCTACTATCCGGAGATGGCTATGCCGCTGTCGGAGCTTCCCCGTTACGTCGAAGAATGTTTGAACCTGAAAGAGCGTTATCGCGGAAGGATCGAGCTGCGTGTCGGGCTGGAAGCCGATTATATCGAAGGGTATGAGGAGCAGATCCGTGAGCTGTTATCACCGTATCCGTGGGATTATCTGATCGGATCGGTGCATTTTCTCGGAGAATGGGACATCACAGACTTTCGCCAGACCGGGGGCTGGGAAGGCCGGGATGTGATGGAGGTCTACCGCCGGTATTATGATGCGGTGCGGAAGTCGGCGTTATCGGGATTATATGATATTATAGGACATATGGATGTAATCAAACGGTTTGGCTACGGTCCACAGACACCGGAGGGCAAGGCCGAGGTGCAGGCGATGGAGCTGGAAGCGCTGAAGGCAATAGCCGGCAGCGGCATAGCGATGGAGCTTAATGCTTCCGGGCTTACCAAGCCCTGCGCGGAGATGTTCCCCTCGGAGCATGTGCTCCAGCAGGCGCTGGAGCTGGGCATCCCGCTCACCCTTGGCTCTGACGCCCATGATCCCTTGAAGCTGGGAGACGGCTTGCAGGAAGCGCGCAGCCTGCTGTGGCGCACAGGTTTCCGCAAATTGGCTGTGTTTGAAGGACGTGTCCGTACGCTCGTTCCGTTTGAACTATAAATTTTGATCCCCAGGAGGGTACTATGCATCATCATCAATTGCGTATTTTTTCCGGTTCGTCGAATCCGAAGCTGGCCGCAGATATTGCGGAGCGTCTGGGTGCCCCTCTGGGCCAGATTAAGCTGACCCGCTTCAAGAGCGGCGAGATTTATGTGCATTATGAAGAGAGCATCCGGAACTGTGACGTATTTTTGGTGCAATCCCTCGCGCATCCCATTAATGAACTGTTTGTAGAGCTGCTGGTCATGATCGATGCCGCCAAGCGCGCATCAGCCAGAACGGTTAATATTATTGTGCCTTATTACGGCTACGCACGGCAGGAGCGGAAATCTGCGCCGCGCGAGCCGATTTCGGCCAAGATGGTGGCGGATGTGCTTACAACCGCAGGAGCCACCCGTGTGATTACGATTGATCTGCATGCGGCTGCGATTCAAGGCTTCTTCAACATTCCGGTAGATCACTTGACGGCACTTGATCTAATCAGTGGGTATCTGAAGGTGAAGGGCTTATCCGACCTGGTGGTCGTATCACCGGATGCGGGCCGTGCCTCAATGGCCGAGAAGCTGGCCAGCCGTCTGGATTCACCGTTTGCCATCATGATCAAGAAGCGTCCGGCTCACAACGAATCGGTGATTACGCATGTGATTGGTGATGTAGAAGGACGGACGCCAATCATTATCGAGGATCTGATTGATACGGGAACGACGATTGTGAATGTGGTAGAGGGCCTGAAGGATCGGGGAGCCAAGAACAGCATTGTTTGTGCCACCCATGGTCTTTTTTCCGGAGACGCCTTGAGCCGTATGGTCCACCCTAATATAGATGAAATTGTTGTTACCGACTCTATTGCGCTGCCGGACGATCATTCCAGCCGTTTCACTGTGCTCTCCGTAGCACCTATGCTGGCTGAAGCCACACGTATTATTATCGAAGGCGGTTCCATTGACAAGCTGTTCAGAGATGCGGGAATTTAGCCTGCGTCTTTTTTTATGGAAAGCGGGCTGGTGAATCAATCATGCCGGGGTGCAAAGATGGATTTTTCAAGCTTTTACCTTCTGGAGACTCCCTTCTAAGCTTGAGAATCCCCCTGTCACATGTGGTATACTGTGTGAAGACAGTCGGGACCATAAATGGTAACGGCGGCACTTAAATGGGAGCCAGCGCAGGGATTACCGCCGCTCTCCTATTTTTCGTGAGGATAAGGAAGCTTACAAAGGGAGGTGCCTTGCTTCCATGATTGAGAGAACTTCAGAGAATGACGTGGAGAATGGTAATGTGATTCCCGTTACTCTGGATGCCAATTTTTTCTTTGAAAGAGCCGTACGGTCACTCGACCGCTTTCAATATGATAAGGCATTGAAGAATTTTCGCAAAGCTGTTGAATATGAACCGGAGAACCCGGTGAATCATTGCAATATGGCGGGTATATTATCCGAGATGGGGAAATATGAGGCGTCCAACGACATCCTAACCCATGTTCTGGAGGAAATTGATCCCTCTATGACGGAATGCCACTTCTATATGGCTAATAACTATGCAAATATGGAAAGCTTTGAAGAGGCCGAGCGCAGTCTGGTTACCTATCTTCAGGAGGATGCGAGCGGAGAGTTCATGGCCGAGTCCGAAGAACTGATGGAGCTGCTGCAATATGAGCTGAACCGTCCGGCTCCGCTGGTCCGGATCCGCAGCCGGGAGGGTGTAGTGGAGCATGACAGAGCCCGCAGCCTGCTCGAGGAAGGAAAGTTTCCGCAAGCGGTCGCACTGCTTGAAGAAATTGTACAGAACATCCCCGATTTCCTGGCGGCGCATAACAATCTGGCTCTTGCCTATTTCTACATGGGCCGCTTTGCCAAAGCCAAGGAATGCCTTGGCGAAGTGCTCGCGCAGGACCCGGGGAACCTGCATGCATTGTGCAACATGGCTATTTTCTTGCAGTATGCCGGCGATCGGGAGCAGCTGGAGGGGCTGGTGCGCATGCTGGAAGCCACAGTGCCTTTTCACCAGGAGCATGTATTCAAAATGGCTACGACGATGGGGATTCTGGGGAAGCACAGAACAGCCTACGGGCACTTCCGCCGCCTGCTGAAGGACGAGGAGGTTGGCGGCGATGCCAGCTTGTACCATTACTGTGCGGCTGCGGCAAGCAACAGCGGACTTGAGAGCGAGGCGGTACGCTGCTGGCAGCTGGCCGCGAAGCTGGACCCGGAATCCGCAGTACCGAAGTTTTTCCTGTCCCAGCTTCAGCTGGCACAGGCTGAAGGCCGTCCGCTGCCTCCGGTAAGCTATAATTATCAGCTGCCTTTCCAGGAGCAGCTCAAGCAGTGGAAGAACAACATGGGCAGCTTCTCTGAGGAGGTGCGGAATAATCCGCTGCTGCGCGCTTCGTTCTTTTGGGCACTGCGCTACGGTGATTCAAGTACGAAGCTTCAGGTGACAGAGGCGCTCCGCTGGATCGGGGACGATGAAATGTCCGAGGTGCTGAAGGGGATTTCTGAGCAGGAGCCGCTGCAGGAGACTGCACTTCTCGGGCTGCAGCGCCTGATCGGTGGCGCACCGGAGGAGAACACAATCCAGAGGGCGGTACAAGAGCCGGTCGTGCCAATCCATAAAGGGCCACCGGAATGGAAAGAGGACTGGCAGCGGGTTATTGATCATACGGCTGCCGTGATGGACCGGCGGTATGATGCCGTTCTGAAGAAGGATGCTGAGCTCCTCTGGAAGCAGTTTATAAGCCGTCTCTACCCGGATGTTCCCTTGTTTAGGCATACTGCGGGCTGGTGTGCGGCTCTGGAATATTTGACCGCCAAGCTGCATGGCCATCCGCTTACCTATCGTGAGGCTGCCCAGCGCTACGGCGTTTCGGTCTCTATGGTAAGCCGGTACGCGCGGCGTATTCATCAAGTATGCGGGTTCCCGCAGGACGGGGCGGCAGCGGACATTTTGCCGCCTTTTACGGAAAATATCTGACCCTAAGGAGGATATACTCATGTACAAAACAATTGTAATCGGAACAGGCCCGGCAGGACTGACTGCTGCGATTTACCTGGCGCGTGCCAATCTCAGCCCCCTCGTCATTGAAGGCTTGCAGCCGGGAGGACAATTGACTACAACGACAGAG
This sequence comes from Paenibacillus graminis, assembly GCF_000758705.1. Lineage (NCBI taxonomy): Bacteria > Bacillati > Bacillota > Bacilli > Caryophanales > Paenibacillaceae > Paenibacillus > Paenibacillus graminis. The sequence goes on from NZ_CP009287.1 coordinate 164,706, forward strand.
GTAGAGAACTTCCCCGGTTTTCCTGATGGCATCCTGGGTCCAGATCTGATGGATAACATGCGCAAGCAGGCAGAGCGCTTTGGGGCTCAATTTAAGAATGGCTGGGTGGAGGCTGTGGACTTCTCGCAGCGCCCATTTAAGATAACCGTGGATGGCTTGGGTGTGCTGGAAGCAGAGTCGGTAATTATTTCGACCGGGGCTTCGGCGAGGTACCTGGGCATCCCGGGAGAGCAGGATAATGTCGGGCGCGGGGTCAGCACCTGTGCAACCTGCGACGGGTTCTTCTTCCGCGGCAAAAAGATTGTAGTGGTTGGCGGCGGCGACTCCGCAATGGAGGAAGCGAGCTTCCTGACGCGGTTCGCTTCCAGCGTGACCCTGGTCCACCGCCGTCCGGAGCTGCGCGCTTCGAAGATCATGCAGGACCGCGCGCGGGAGAACAGCAAGGTGGCCTGGGCACTGAACCGCACGCCGCTTGAAGTCGCCATCGGGGATACCGGGGTGAAGGGACTGAAGGTCCGCAACAATGAGACGGGTGCTGAAGAGCTTGTGGAAGCGGACGGCGTATTTATCGCTATCGGCCACACACCCAACACGGCCTTCCTGGGCGGCCAGATCACTACCGATGCCAACGGCTATATCGTGGTTAATCCGGGCACAACCGAAACCAACATTCCGGGCGTGTTTGCTTGCGGGGACGTGCAGGATACCCGTTACCGCCAGGCGATCTCAGCTGCCGGGACCGGCTGCATGGCCGCCATGGATGCCGAGAAATATCTGGAGGGCTCGATGGTGCATGACTGGAGCGAAACGCTGGATAAGTAACGGAGGCGCTCAATCAGCAAAATTTTTTATTGACACAAAATACCACTCCATGTAAATTGTATTTAATTAGATAAGATACCCACTAGGGGAGCCTGAATAGGCTGAGACGGGATAAGTGATTCCCGGACCCTTGAACCTGATCTGGATCATACCAGCGTAGGAAAGTGGAGTCGGACCTTTTTTAGCGCAGCCTTCTTTGGCTGTTCCTGAATAAAGCCGCTCCAGGTGGAGCGGCTTTTTGAATTGCTGCGTGATTATCTTATCTGCAAATTGCTCATAGAGCACAGAGGAGGAGATAAGAATGTCAGATTCAGTAAAAAAGGAAGAGGTTAATCTTTCCGGATTCCCCGCGAGCCGCAAGGTGTATGTAGAGGGCTCACGCCCGGACATTCAGGTTCCGATGCGTGAAATCTGTCTCAGCCGGACTGAAGGCGTGGCGGGAGAAGCGGACAATGCGCCGCTGCGTGTCTATGATACCAGCGGGATTTATACGGACGCCGGACAAGAGACCGATATCCGCAAGGGTCTTCCGCCGCACCGATTGTGCTGGATTGCGGAACGCGGAGATTCGGAAGAATACGCCGGGAGAGCTGTGCAGCCCGGAGATAACGGAAGGACAGCGGACGGATCGCTGGAAGGAGGCTTTTCCGGCTTGCACCGGTGCCCGTTAAGAGCGCGTGAGGGCCGCAATGTCACCCAGCTGCACTATGCGCGGCAGGGGATTATCACACCGGAGATGGAGTATATCGCCATTCGTGAGAACACCCGGCCTGAATTCGTAAGGGATGAGGTCGCGGCAGGCCGGGCCATTATCCCGTCGAATCTCAACCATCCCGAGAGTGAGCCGATGATCATCGGGCGGAATTTTCTGGTTAAGATCAATGCGAACATTGGGAATTCCGCTGTGTCTTCATCGATCGAAGAAGAAGTGGAGAAGATGAGGTGGGCAACGCGCTGGGGGGCCGATACGATTATGGACCTTTCCACCGGGGCAAAAATCCATGCCACCCGCGAATGGATTATCCGCAACTCGCCGGTTCCAATCGGCACAGTGCCCATCTATCAGGCGCTGGAAAAGGTCAAAGGAATAGCTGAGGATTTGACCTGGGAGCTGTACCGCGATACGCTCATTGAACAGGCGGAGCAAGGTGTAGACTACTTCACCATTCATGCCGGTGTGCTGAAGCGTTACATTCCGCTTACCGCTGGCAGAATGACCGGAATTGTCTCACGGGGCGGTTCCATTATGGCGGCCTGGTGCCTTGCCCATGATCAGGAGAACTTTTTATATACGCATTTTGAGGATATTTGCGAGATTATGAAAACCTATGATGTCGCCTTTTCCCTGGGAGACGGGCTACGCCCCGGCTCCATCGCCGATGCCAATGACGAGGCTCAATTTGCTGAGCTAGAAACACTTGGTGAGTTGACTGCTTTGGCCTGGAAGCATGATGTCCAAGTGATGGTGGAAGGTCCGGGTCATGTGCCGATGCACAAGATTAAGGAGAATATGGATAAGCAGCTGGAGCTTTGCCAGGAGGCCCCTTTTTACACACTCGGTCCGCTGACCACGGATATTGCTCCCGGCTATGACCATATTACATCAGCAATTGGTGCAGCAATGATCGGCTGGTTCGGGACAGCGATGCTCTGTTACGTTACCCCGAAGGAGCATTTGGGCCTGCCGAACAAGAATGATGTGCGTGAAGGTGTGATTACTTACAAAATTGCTGCACATGCCGCTGACTTGGCCAAGGGGCATCCGGGCGCGCAGGACCGGGACAACGCACTATCCAAGGCGCGGTTCGAGTTCCGGTGGCGTGACCAGTTCCACTTGTCGCTGGACCCGGAACGCGCGCTGGAGTACCATGATGAGACGCTTCCAGCGGAAGGCGCCAAAACAGCGCATTTCTGCTCGATGTGCGGCCCCAAATTCTGCAGCATGCGGATCTCGCACGATATCCGCAATTCGTCCAGATTGAGCAGAATGCTATAACCTGCAACCTTTCCGAGAGGCTGTTTCCGACGCTATGAAATGCGGAGGAGGCAGCTTTTTTCTATATACGTTTCATTCCGTATCCACATGGTTAAACCAATTGGTTGTCAGCTTAATTAAGTTTGTGATTTTGTGATTGCAATCACAATCCGGCCCTGTACCCTATGCTAAGCTGGTGTTGAGAAAGGTTATCAATTAGCCGGAGGTTAAGCTGCAGGAGGAGAGCGCAATGAGCAAAAGCCTTAACATGGATGAGTCCATATTCGAGCTGGTCAGCCGTTATCCGGAGGTCGTAGATATTATGGTGGAGCTGGGGTTCCGCGATATCGCCAAGCCAGGCATGCTGCAGACGGCAGGCAGGTTCATGACCCTGTCCAAAGGAATCACAGTGAAAAAAATGGATCGCGAAACCGTCCGGCAAGCTTTTGAGCGCCATGGCTTCGAGATTATTCAATAGAGGAGAGAGTACAATGAGCGAACTGATTAACAACCGGGAAGTGGATGTTCCCGAGCAGACACGCCGCCAAGCCATGCTTAGGGAAATCATCAAGGAGCTGCATGCCGGAAAAAGCGTGGAGGAAGTCAAAGCACGTTTTGCAGAAGCGGTAGGCGATGTTACGGTAGCAGAAATTTCGGCCATGGAGCATTCATTGATGACAGAAGAGGGGATTCCTGTAGAGGAGGTGCAGCGACTGTGCTCTGTGCACACGGCCATCTTCAAAGGGTCGATCCAGGAGATTCACCGTTCCAATAAACCGGAGGAACAGCCGGGACATCCCGTGCACACCTTCAAGCTGGAGAACCGTGAGATTGAACGTCTTGTCAATTTCCGCCTGCAGCTCCACACCGATAAATTTCTAAGAAGCGGCACGGAAGAGATGAGGTTCAAGCTGTTGGAGGATCTGAGCCTGCTGCTCGATCTCGACAAGCATTACAGCCGCAAAGAGAATCTGCTGTTTCCCTACCTTGAGAAATACGGCATCTATGGACCTACCAAGGTGATGTGGGGGGTGGATGACGGTATCCGCAGTATGATCAAGCAGGCTAAGGCCGCACTCAGTGCATACAATGGGGAAGCCGGGGAACTTAGCAGTCTGCTGGCGGACATTATTCAGGAAGTTAATGAAATGATCTTTAAAGAAGAGAATATTCTGCTGCCGATGGCACTCGATAAGCTGACTGAGGATGAATGGGTCAAAATCGCCCGGGAAAGCGAGGAAATCGGCTTCTGCCTGGCTGCACCAGAGCGGGAATGGATTCCTGAGCGTGTTTCAGAGCCTGAGGGTGCCGCAGCGCCAGCGCAAGAGGGAGGAGTGGCTCCTCAAGGCTTTATCCGCTTCGAAACGGGCCTGTTGTCACTGCATCAGCTGGAAACGGTGCTGAACCATTTGCCGGTCGACCTGACGTTTATTGACGAAAATGACGTAGTCCGCTACTTCTCACATGGCAAAGAGCGTATTTTTGCCCGCACCAAGGCGGTCATTGGACGCACAGTGCAGAACTGCCACCCGCCGCAAAGCGTACATGTAGTAGAGAAGCTATTGGCGGATTTCAAGGCAGGCCGCAAGGATGCTGAGGACTTCTGGATTGCCATCAAAGATAAATTTATCTACATCCGTTATTTCGCTGTCCGCGATGAAGCGGGACAATACATGGGCACCCTTGAATTCACCCAGAATATCGCACCGATCCGCGCATTGGAGGGGCAAAAACGGATTTTGTCGGAATAGCGCATAATTTAAACGTCTGGAGAAACGGAAGCCGCCTCTTGGGAGGACGGCCCAGCCGTTTCTTTTTGCATGAAAAAATACCAGCTGCCTTATATGGCCGGGTGTGCCGCCTTTCCTTGACCGCAGGGATACCTTCTATTATAGTGGGTACGTGGGATTAACTATTTTAGCATAGAAAAAGGTGGCTTGTTACATGTCTGAAAGTATCTACGTTGGCGTTGACTTAGGTGGAACCACGATTAAGGTTGGAATCTGCAATGCCGAGGGGAACCTGCTGCATACCTATGAGGGGCCTACGGGGACTGCGGATGGCGTCGATGCCGTCATCGATAATATCGAAAAGTATGTGCGTCAGATTGTGGAGGACTCCCCGTACTCTTGGGATCAGCTTGCCGGTGTAGGAGCGGGCCTGGCCGGGTTTACGAATATTCGTGAAGGAATTATCATCCTTGCGCCTAACATAGGTTTTAGAGATGTGCCGATCCGTTCCATTCTGGAAGGTCGTCTGAACAAGCCAGTCAAAATAGACAATGACGCCAATGTGGCTGCGCTGGGCGAGGCTTGGAGCGGCGCAGGACGCGGTGTGGAGAACTGTGTATGCTACACGCTGGGCACCGGTGTCGGCGGCGGAATCATTATTAACGGCAAGGTGTATCAAGGGTTTGCAGGACTTGCCGGCGAGCTTGGGCATATTTCTGTAGTGCCTGACCTGGAGGCAATTCAATGCGGCTGCGGCAATATGGGCTGTTTGGAAACGGTTTCCTCTGCTACGGGTATTATCCGCATGGCTAATGATGCTGTAAGCCGCGGCGACCGCACATCATTGTCCATGGTAGAGAAGATCGCAGCCAAAGAGGTATTTGATGCGGCCAAGGCCGGGGACGAAGTGGCTCTGCGGATTGTAAACCGTGCTGCCTTCTATTTGGGTAAATCCATGGCTGCTGTTGCAGCGGTGCTGAATCCGGAAGTGTTTATCATTGGCGGCGGTGTCTCCAAAGCCGGAGACATTCTCTTTGACGAGGTCCGCCGCGTGTTCGCCAAGCTGGCTCCGGCCCCATTGCAGACCGGTGTGACCATCGTTCCTGCCGAGCTGGGAAATGATGCGGGTATTATTGGTGCCGCAGGTCTTTTGCTGCGTTCTTAAGCAGCGGAAATTATTCATATACTATGGATAGGGAGGGGGCGCTTCGATGACCGAATTGGAACAATCACCGCCCGGTGGAGCCACCCTGATTATTATTACGGGCATGTCAGGTGCAGGTAAGACAATTGCTGTGCAGAGCCTGGAAGACCTCGGATTCTTCTGTGTGGATAATTTGCCGCCGGTGCTGATTCCCAAATTCGCCGAGCTGATTGAGCAGTCGAAAGGGAAAATTGCCAAAGTGGCGCTGGTTATCGATTTGCGCGGCAGGGAGTTTTTCACAGCTTTGTCGGAATCGCTATCCTATATCAAGGATGAATCTACGATCGGCTTCGAAATTCTGTTCCTGGATGCAACAGATTCCGTACTGGTACAGCGATACAAGGAGAGCCGGCGGCATCATCCGCTGGCACCCAAAGGCATGCCGCTTGACGGCATCCGTCTGGAACGCCAAATGCTGGAGGAGCTGAAGAATTCAGCCACCTTGTGTTTGGATACCAGCAGCATGAAGCCGGTTCAGTTGAAGGAGAGAATCGTATCACGCTTTTCTCATTTGGGCAGAAGCACGCTTTCCGTCAACATTACCTCGTTTGGCTTCAAATATGGAATTCCGATCGATGCAGACCTCGTGTTTGATGTCCGCTTTTTGCCTAATCCGCATTATGTGGACCAGCTGCGGCCTAAGACGGGCCAGGACAGCGAGGTTTACGATTATGTAATGAAATGGCCGGAAACCCAGATATTTCTGACCAAACTGCTGGATATGCTTCATTTCCTAATTCCGCAATACCGGAAAGAAGGCAAGTCCCAGATTATTATCGGCATTGGCTGCACAGGCGGCAAACACCGCTCTGTAGCCATATCCGAGTATTTGGGCAAGATGCTGGGGGTTAGCGAGACGGAATCGGTAGCGGTCAGCCACCGGGATTCCGAGCGTGATCGGCATTAAGAGAGAAGGGATCAATAGTGGCTGAAGAACAAGGACAGCGCCCGCGTATCGTCGTCATGGGTGGGGGTACGGGGTTGTCTGTTATGCTTCGCGGTTTGAAGGAAAAGCCGCTTGATATTACAGCGATAGTTACTGTGGCGGATGACGGGGGAAGTTCCGGCATACTGCGCAGTGAACTGCAAATGCCGCCCCCCGGCGATATCCGCAATGTACTGACAGCAATGGCTGATGTAGAACCGCTCATGGCCCAGATCATGAGATACCGCTTCAGCAGTGGTGAAGGGTTAGCCGGGCATAGTCTGGGGAATCTGATCCTGGCGGCGCTTACAGATATTTCGGGGGATTTCGTTACTGCAGTCCGTGAGCTTAGCCGGTTATTCGCCGTGCGCGGCCGGGTGCTGCCTGCTGCTGGTGAAGCTGTAGTGCTGCATGCCGAGATGGCCGACGGCTCCATTATCACCGGTGAATCCAAAATTCCGGAAGCCCGCGGTGTCATCAAACGGGTCTTCCTGGAGCCGGAGGATGTTGAGCCTCTGCCAGAGGCCTTGGAAGCGATCCGCAATGCCGACGCCATCCTATGCGGCCCGGGCAGCCTGTATACGAGTATTCTGCCCAATCTGCTTGTACCTAAGCTGGCGGAGGCCATTGTAGCCTCGGATGCGATCAAAATTTTTGTCTGCAACGTGATGACCCAGCCCGGAGAAACGGACAACTATACAGTAAGTGACCACCTTCAGGCCGTTTATGATCATGTTGGATTGCATTTATTCGATTATGTCATCGTGAACGACGGGGAAATCCCCGAACAGGTTCAGGTCAAATATGCTGAAAAAGGTGCCCGTCCGGTACAGCTTGACCGTGACATCGTGGATGGCAACGGGTATAAGGTCATTGCTGACAAGCTGGTATTATTCAAGACCTATCTGAGGCATGATACAGATAAGCTCAGTCATCATATTTACCAGCTTGTACAGGACTGGACTTCCAGATAAGTTTATTCTTTAGGAACATGAAAGAGGTGAGCCCCTTGTCTTTTGCGGCCCTTACCAAAAAAGAGCTGACGATGGTGGAGAGCCAGCCTTGCTGCGAGAAAGCGGAGATGTCCGCGCTGATCCGGATGAACGGTTCAGTGCAGCTTTCAAGCAAAAAGGTAGTTCTCGACATTTCGACGGAGAACGCCGCGATTGCAAGGCGGGTATATTCTTTACTTAAGAAATATTACCAGGTCCATATCGAGCTGCTCGTGCGTAAAAAAATGCGTTTGAAGAAGAATAACGTTTATATTGTCCGGATTCCAAGCCGTGTCCAGGAGATTCTTAAGGACTTGCGGATCGTCTCCGAGGGCTTCATCTTCACCGATGGGATCGATCCGGAGATTATCGGCAAGAACTGCTGCAAACGCGCTTATCTGCGCGGGGCATTTATGGCTGGAGGGTCGGTCAACAATCCGGAAGGGTCTTCCTACCATCTGGAGATCGCTTCGATGTATGAGGAGCATTGCAAGGCTCTGGTGGAGCTGGCAGGTGAGTTTCATCTGAATGCCCGCTGCATCGAGCGTAAAAAGGGCTTCATTCTGTACATCAAGGAAGGCGAGAAGATCATCGAGTTCCTGAGTCTGATCGGCGCCCATCAAGCGCTGTTCAAGTTCGAGGATGTGCGGATTATGCGCGATATGCGCAATTCCGTCAACCGGATCGTCAACTGCGAAACGGCCAACCTCAACAAGACCATCAGCGCGGCCGTGCGGCAGATCGAGAATATCAAGCTGCTGCAGCGTGAAGTGGGACTGGAAAGCCTGCCGGATAAGCTGCGTGAGGTAGCCGAGATCAGACTGGCACACCCCGACATTAACCTTAAGGAAGTCGGCGAAATGCTGAAGGGTACGGTCAGTAAATCCGGGGTAAACCACCGTCTGCGCAAAATTGACGAGCTGGCGGATAAGGTCCGGGGCGGCTGAATATTTTTTTTCTAGTGTGGTTGAGGTTATAATGATATAATATTATAAAATTAATGTGAAATTTTTGGGCAGATCTCAAATAGGGGGTAAGCGTTTCATGACAAAGCACCCGGTAGTTGTACGGTTGAAGACGGGGCTTCACGCTCGGCCGGCAGCATTGTTCGTGCAGGAAGCTAACAAATTCTCGTCGGAGATTTTCGTTGAAAAAGACGATAAAAAAGTGAACGCTAAAAGCATCATGGGTATTATGAGCCTGGCGATCAGTTCCGGCACGGAGATTTTTATCAGCGCGGACGGCGCCGATGCGGATCAAGCTGTAACCGCTTTGACAAGTCTTGTCAGCAAAGAAGAGCTTGAGAACCAGTAATTTGTTGCAGGATCGTACTTTTAAATGGTGTGACAAAAGGCCCCCTCGGGGCTTTTTTTAATATCCGGGTATAGACAAGCCTTTGTGGGGAATAAATTTTTTTGAAGCAACCAATAACCGTTATGCAACTTTTGCCAAGCCACTCCGTCTAGAGAGTACCAACAACTTATAATTAACGAAAGGGGATGGCAAACATGAAGGCATGGAGCAAAAAGCTCGGAGCAGTAATGCTGGCAGGAAGTTTGATGATTGGAGGTATGGCTTTGGGTGGAGTTATTCAAGGCCCTGAAAAGGCTTACGCCGCTGAGGATGTCCAGAGAAATGTTGTGAGTGTCGTCGGCAAGGGTGAACTTTCGCTCAAGCCGGATGTCGTCTATCTGTCCATCGGGGTTAACGCTACAGCAGCAACGGCGGAAGAAGCACAGAAGACCATTGGAGCCAAGATTAGTAAGATTTCAGCGTTGCTGAAGACGACTTGGGGCATTGCAGACAAGGACATTCAGAGCACACAATTCATCGTGCAGCCGAACTACAGTTATACTGAAAAAGAGGGTCAACAGATCAAAGGCTATATTGCCCAGCATTCGCTGAAGGTCACCTATCGTGATCTGAATAAGGTTGGACAACTGCTTGATGCGGCTTCCGCGGCAGGAGCAAACAACATCGGAAATACCCAATTTGCTATCGAAGATCCTTCCGCTTTAGAAGCGCAGGTGATTGAGAAAGCCATGGCAAATGCGGATGCAAAAGCCGGAGTCATTGCCAAAGCAGCTAAGCGGAGCCTGGGCCAGGTGATTACGGTCACGCAGAGCGATGATGGTAATCATCCGGTCGTTTATATGGAGAATGCGACGATGGCCAAATCATCGGCAGATGCAGCCGGCGGCACCTATGTTGAACCTGGGGAAGTTAGAGTCTCAACCCAGCTTAGTGTAATGTATGAGCTGAAATAAACAAAACTCCTAAGAGGCGCTTCTTCTGCTGGGTACAGCGGAGAGCAGTGCCTCTTTTTATTTTTACTGCGAAAGGTTGCGAAATCTCTCATTTTGTTTAAAGAAATGTAATAAGCAGACCTGGAATCACCGGCGAAGCTTAAAAAATTGTAAAGGGCTTTGTAACAACCGCCATCCCTAATGTCTTTATAATGGGAAGAGTGAATGGGAGACAGCAAGCTAGCTGTCACTTCGATATTATAGAAAACACATCAAGACTATCAACATTATAGAAAACACATCAAGACTATCAACGTACCAGCGGAAGGGGATACTATTATGAAGAACATCAAGAAGAATCAAGCCCGTAAATGGGGCGCAGGCATTGTAGCAGCAGGGGTTTTGCTCAGTGGAGGACTTTTGCCCGCAGAAGCCGGTCAGGCTGCAGCAGCTACGGTACAGTCCAAAGCCGACCAATCCCTGGTTGTGCTAAAAGTGAACGGGACAATCACCCCGCAGACCGGTATTGTCCGGGAGGGTAAAGTTTGGATTCCGGTTTCTTTTCTGCATGATTCCCTGGGCATGCCTTTAACCTACGATAAAGCGGAAAAAGCCTACACGATCGGTAAAGGAACATCTAAGGTTAAGCTGACAGTCTCCGAATACGAGAGTTCAATCTCGATCAACAACTTTTATCTAAATGAATATGAGGGCAAAAACATCAATAACAGGCTGTTCGTTCCGTTTGACCTGGTCAGCGATTTTCTGGGATACAAAGGGGAGTGGAATGCAGCAACGGGCCGGCTGAACGTGGTCAGCAAACCGCAAAATGCGATCACTATAAAGACGGAGAGCATCGTCAAGGACCATAAAGACGCACCGGTCAAGCTGGATTACCCGCAGTTCAGCGGGCTTGCGAATGCCGAGGCGCAGAAAACGATCAATGACACGATCAAGCAGACCTTTACCAAGTTTGCAGCCGAAGCGGAAAAAGAGATTGCGAATAAATCCTCAGATGATCGGCCATATGAGTATGACGGCGGATACGTGATCACTTACAACCAGGACGGCATCCTAAGTCTCATTACACAGCAGTATGAGTACACCGGAGGGGCTCATGGTATGACCTACCGCAATGCGTTTACCTTCTCTCTGAAGGACGGCAAGCGCCTGCTGATCGGGGATGTGCTGAAGGCCAACCCCAACTACAAAAAAGAGCTGAATGCCAAGCTGTCCAAGCTGTTTAAGGCTGACGGCGGCTACCAGGGCGGTTTCAACGGCCTTAACACTGAGAAGAACTTTTACGTGAAAGACGGGAAGATGGTAGTCTTCTTCCAGCTCTATGAATACACTGCATATGCTGCAGGTTTCCCTCAGTTTGAGTTCACCTTTAAGGAATTGCTGCCGGATGGCAGCAGCCCGTTCGCCGGGCTGAAATAGTACAATTTTTAATAAAATAACAGATGAGTCCGCTCCGCGTATGACGTGTATGGACACCTTTCTGTTACCTAATGCCTCCCCGGTTCATAAGCTAAAAGAGAAACCAGCTTATACGCAGGGGAGGAAAGAAGAGATGAGCTATCAGTACACGGCCATTGGCGATTCCTTGACGACCGGATTCGGAGCGCTGCCTGGGAACGGATTCGTGCCGGTGTACCGCAGAATGGCTGAGGGACGGCTGCGCGAGCCCGTCGGCGCTGTGAATCTTGGCATCAATGGATTAACTACGGCTGCGCTGGAGCAGCGTCTGAACAGTTACCCCATATTCCGCCAATCCATCCGGGATGCAGAGATCATTACTATATCGATCGGTGGGAACGATCTGATCAGGGCAGCCAAAGCTGTGTCATTTCGTCCGAGTGACCTGTCTCCTGCACTGGCGCGGGCGCTTCACGAATGCAAAAGAAATTTCGGTGGGATTATGGGTTCGCTCCGGCAATTGAAGAACGGAAGCCGACAGCCCTACATCATCCGGATAGTAGGACTTTATAATCCTTATCCTCAGCTAACGGAAGCTACAGACTGGGTACGCCAGTTTAACGCCTTTGCTGCGGGTTATAGCAGCAGTGTATGCGGGTTTGCCTCCATCTATCATGAGTTTGCCGGCAATGAGCGCAGCCTGCTGTCTCTGGATCATGTGCATCCGAATGGAAGAGGTTACCGTGTAATCGCCGGTAGGCTGGATTCTCTGGGTTACGGGCGGCTGGGATGACATGCTTGTTATGCAAATACAGAAGAGGCTGCACCAGACCAATGGTCCGGGCAGCCTCTTTGTGATGTGCTTAAATTATACGCCTGAAGGAAGCGTCTTCTCGATAACCTTATCGACAATACCATATTCAGCTGCATCAACAGCACTCATGAAGTAGTCGCGGTCTGTATCCTTCTCGATGCGTTCCAGCGGCTGGCCGGTACGTTCTGCGAGGATACGGTTGAGCTTGTCGCGAAGCTTAAGGATACGGCGGGCGCGGATTTCGATGTCCGTAGCCTGTCCTTGAGCACCGCCCAGCGGCTGGTGAATCATAATTTCGCTGTTTGGCAGAGCGAAGCGTTTGCCCTTGGCACCGGCATTCAGCAGGAAGGCTCCCATGGAAGCGGCCATACCCACACAAATCGTGGAAACATCCGGCTTAATGTACTGCATTGTATCAAATATAGCCATTCCGGCTGTAATGGAACCGCCGGGGCTGTTCACATACAGGTGAATATCCTTATCCGGATCCTCGGCAGCCAGGAAGAGCATTTGTGCGATGATGGAATTGGCTACCACGTCATTAACCTCCGTTCCGAGGAAAATGATGCGGTCCTTCAGCAGGCGGGAATAGATGTCATAAGCGCGCTCGCCGCGGTTGCTCTGTTCTACTACCATAGGAATATAACTCACGTGGAAAACCTCCTTGAATTGGTTCTTCGAATGTGTTCATTGTTACTGTTACCGTAATAACCACATGATAAACAAATTCAAACAAAAAGTCAAAGAAAGTCAAACTTAGTTAATAAAAAAAGAGCCAATCAGCGGCTCTTTGGTTAAATACTATAAGTAGGTGCTGCTAAATTATGTACAAAATAGAAATTAATGGCGCGCCCGCCAAGAATCGAACTTGGATCTCAGGCTTCGGAGGCCTACGTCATATCCATTGGACCACGGGCGCAACAAAAATTATTATAATCTATTTATGGATTAATTGCAATGGATTAATTCTGCTGCTGCAAAAATAACTTCGTCTTGCTCGTTATAGTGGCCGCTAGTTCGGGAGAGTTCCCGCATAGCCGTTCATACCTGCCGGGATTTTATGAGCTGGTCACGGGACTTTCAGCACTTTCCTTCGTGCGGCAGATGTATAAGATGAAAAGAGGTTGAGAATTATACTCTCGGAAGACTTGCACTCCGCGTAATATTTGGGTAGAATATGGGTGGGACTTAAAAAGTTAACCCGGGACGTTTTAAGACCATGTACAAGGGAATAAGAGGAAGACGAAGTTGCAGGAGTGAAGGCATGCGTAATTTATTAGAAATCCAAAAGCAGCTTCTGCCTGATCTCATGGAAACCCTTAAGAGACGTTACACGATTCTGCATCAGATCATGCTGTCCGATATTATTGGGCGCAGAACGCTGGCCGCTTCGCTTGATATGACCGAGCGGGTACTGCGCGCCGAGACGGATCTTCTGAAATCGCAAGGGCTCATTGAGATCGAGAGCGTAGGCATGCGCGTAAGCGATGCCGGACGCAGACTGCTTGACCTGCTGGAGCCAATCGCCAAGAGCCTGTTTGGCCTGGATGATCTGGAGGAGAAAATTCGTACAACGTATGGTCTGAACAAAGTTATTGTTGTACCCGGTGATTGCGAAACGTCGCCGTTCACCAAGCGTGAACTGGGACGCGCGGGCGCCAAAGCACTGCTCGGCGTACTGCGTTCCGAAGATACTGTTGCCGTTACCGGCGGTTCAACGCTTGCTGAAATGGCAGACCAGCTCACACCACCAATCCCCCTTTCCTATAAGAATGCCTGGGTTGTCCCGGCACGTGGAGGGCTGGGTGAGAGCATGGAAATTCAGGCCAATACGATTGCTTCAACAATGGCCAAGAGGATTGGAGCCAATTACCGCCTCCTCCATGTACCTGATTTACTAAGTGAAGATGCGTACCAGTCATTGGCGCTCGACTTCAACATAGGGGAGATCGTGCAAATCATCCGCAGATCGCGTATTATTGTACACGGTATTGGAGATGCCATTGAAATGACCCGCCGCCGGAAGCTGGATGAGGCCACCATCTCAGAAATCCAGGAAGAAGGAGCGGTTGCCGAATCTTTCGGCTATTATTTTAACGAAGAGGGGCAAGTTGTCCATACCATGCTGACCATGGGGCTCCGCCTGGAAGATATCATCCGCACCGAAGTGGTTATCGGTATTGCTGGAGGCAAACGCAAGGCTAAGGCGATTCATGCGATGCTGCGCTTTGGACAGGAGGATATACTCGTTACCGATGAGGCGGCTGCTGTCGAAATTGGCAAGGAAATTGACAATCAGAGCCATACGGTCCTATAGTTTCCACAATATGGGGAGCAAGCGAAGGTATTATGCATTATACTTAACATTGTTGTCTTGACAAGCTTAACGGCTTGTCTTGAATAAATAAAACGAAATCTAGGAGGAACTATTCAATGAGTGTAAAAGTTGGTATTAACGGTTTTGGACGTATTGGACGCCTTGCATTCCGCCGTATTCAAAATGTAGAAGGTATCGAAGTGGTAGCAATCAACGACTTGACTGATGCTAAGATGCTTGCTCATTTGCTTAAATATGATACAACTCAAGGTAAATTCCAGGGAGACGTTGAAGTACATGACGGCTTCTTCAAAGTGAACGGCAAAGAAGTTAAGGTTCTGGCGAACCGCAATCCAGAAGAACTGCCTTGGGGCGACCTCGGCGTTGACATCGTTCTGGAGTGCACAGGCTTCTTCACAACTAAAGAAGCAGCTGAGAAGCACCTGAAAGGCGGAGCTAAAAAAGTAGTAATCTCCGCTCCAGCTACCGGCGACATGAAAACCGTTGTATACAACGTTAACCATGACATCCTGGATGGTACTGAAACTGTAATCTCCGGCGCATCTTGCACAACTAACTGCCTGGCTCCAATGGCAAAAGTCCTGAACGACAAGTTCGGAATCGTTGAAGGCTTGATGACTACCATCCACGCTTACACTGGCGACCAGAACACATTGGATGCTCCACACGCTAAAGGCGACTTCAGACGCGCCCGCGCTGCTGCTGAGAACATCGTTCCTAACACTACCGGTGCTGCTAAAGCCATCGGTCTGGTAATTCCAGCACTGAAAGGCAAACTGGACGGTGCAGCACAACGTGTGCCTGTAGCTACTGGTTCCCTGACTGAGCTGGTTACTGTTCTTGAAAAGAACGTTACTGTTGAAGAATTGAACGCAGCTATGAAAGCAGCTTCCGACCCAGACACATATGGTTACACTGAAGATGAAATCGTATCTTCCGACATCAAGGGTATGACTTTCGGTTCCCTGTTCGATGCTACACAGACTAAGGTTATGACTGTTGGCGACAAACAACTGGTGAAAACTGTTGCTTGGTACGACAATGAAATGTCCTATACTGCACAGCTCGTCCGCACTTTGGAACACTTCGCTAAGCTTGCTAAATAATACCGATTTCACATAAGCAGCATCTATAGAGCGGAAACAGAAGTTCCTTGTTTCCGCTCTTTCTAAATGGATTCGTGAATGACCAATTTTGGGTGTGGAGGAAATGTTAATCATGAACAAAAAAAGTGTCCGTGATGTAGAAGTTAAAGGCAAACGCGTATTTGTGCGCGTGGATTTCAACGTGCCAGTGGAAGACGGCAAGATCACTGATGATACCCGTATCCGCGAAACCCTTCCAACGATTAAATACCTGATTGAGAACGGTGCAAAGGTCATTCTTGCCAGTCACATGGGCCGTCCTAAAGGCCAATTCGTCGATTCCATGCGTTTGACAACTGCTGCTGTGCGTCTGTCCGAGCTGCTCGGCAAACCGGTGGCAAAGGCTGATGAAGCTGTCGGCGAAGCTGTAAAAGCAAAAATTGCCGAACTGAACGAGGGCGATGTGCTTGTTCTTGAGAATGTCCGTTTCTATCCGGGCGAAGAAAAGAACGATCCTGAACTGGCGAAGCAGTTCGCAGAACTGGCTGACCTGTTCGTTAATGACGCATTCGGCGCGGCTCACCGTGCACATGCTTCAACAGAAGGCATCGCTCACTTCCTGCCGGCTGTATCGGGTCTGCTGATGGAGAAAGAACTGAATGTTCTGGGCAAAGCTCTATCCAATCCGGAACGTCCTTTCACTGCCATCATCGGCGGTTCTAAAGTGAAAGACAAAATTGACGTTATCGACAACCTGCTGACTCTGGCTGACAACGTTCTGATCGGCGGCGGCCTGTCCTACACGTTCACCAAAGCTCAAGGTTACGAAATCGGAAACTCGCTGGTGGATAACGATAAGATCGATGCGGCTCTCGGATTTATCGAGAAGGCCAAAAAACTGGGCAAAAACTTCGTGCTTCCGGTTGACGTTGTTGTTGCAGACAAGTTTGGTGCGGATGCTAACACCAAAATTGTAGATGTAACTGATATTCCT
This sequence comes from Paenibacillus graminis, assembly GCF_000758705.1. Taxonomy (NCBI): domain Bacteria; kingdom Bacillati; phylum Bacillota; class Bacilli; order Caryophanales; family Paenibacillaceae; genus Paenibacillus; species Paenibacillus graminis. The sequence continues at coordinate 181,250 of NZ_CP009287.1, forward strand.
GCCGGCTGGGAAGGTCTGGATATCGGTCCTAAAACCCGTGAAATTTATGCGGACATCATCAAGAACTCCAAACTGGTGGTTTGGAACGGACCGATGGGCGTATTCGAAATCGATATTTTTGCCGAAGGTACAATCGCCGTAGCTAAGGCTTGCGCAACTACAGAAGGGTACACTGTAATTGGCGGCGGAGATTCCGCAGCTGCAGCAGAGAAATTCCACCTGGCTGACCAAATGGATCACATTTCCACTGGCGGCGGCGCATCACTCGAGTTCATGGAAGGCAAAGCGCTCCCTGGCGTAGAAGCACTGAACGACAAGTAAGACGTAGAAGGCAGAAGGAGGCAATTCATTACTATGAGCAGAACACCTATTATCGCCGGTAACTGGAAGATGTTCAAAACAGTTTCCGAAGCGGAGGGCTTTTTCGCTGAAGTCAAGGGCCAGGCCGAAGTGAAAGGCGTAGAGACCGTAATCTGCGCGCCATTCACGAACCTGCCTGCACTGGTTGCAGCGGCAAAGGGTACCAGCATCAAGATTGGCGCACAGAACCTGCACTTCGAAGATAACGGAGCTTACACAGGCGAAATCAGCGGCGTAATGCTGAAGGACCTTGGCGTAGATTATGTAATCATTGGCCACTCCGAACGCCGTGCATACTTTGGCGAAACGGACGAAATCGTGAACAAGAAGATGCATGCGGCATTCCGCCACGGCATCACTCCAATTGTCTGCGTAGGCGAAAAGCTCGAAGAGCGCGAAGCCAACCAGACGAAAGCTGTCTGCAAGGTTCAAACCGAAGGCGCATTTGCCGGACTTAGCGCTGAGCAGGCTGCAAGTGTAGTTATTGCTTACGAGCCCATCTGGGCTATCGGAACAGGCAAATCCTCCACTTCCCAGGATGCTAACGAAGTTATCGCCTACATCCGTACGCTTGTAAAAGACCTGTATGATGCAGCGACTGCTGAAGCAGTACGCATCCAATACGGAGGCAGTGTGAAGCCGGAGAATGTTACGGAGTACATGAGTCAAAGCGACATCGACGGCGCGCTCGTCGGCGGTGCCAGCCTGCAGCCTGCTTCGTTCGTTTCCTTGGTTGAGGGGGCGAAGTAAGGATGTCAGCACCCAAACCCGTTGCTTTGATCATCATGGATGGTTTCGGTCTGCGCAATACGACTGAAGGCAACGCTGTTGCCCAAGCCAACAAACCGAACTATGACCGTTACCTGAAGCAGTATCCGAACACCACGCTGACCGCTTGCGGCGAAGCTGTGGGCCTGCCGGAAGGACAGATGGGGAACTCCGAAGTGGGTCACCTTAACATCGGAGCCGGCCGGATTGTGTACCAGGACCTGACCCGCATCGACAAGTCGATTCGTGATGGAGAGTTCTTTGATAACGAAACTCTGGTTGCAGCTGTAAGAAGCGCCAAGTCAACCGGTAAGAAGCTTCACCTGTATGCGCTGGTATCCGACGGAGGGGTACATAGCCATATCAATCATTTGTTTGCTATGCTCGATCTGGCCAAGAAAGAAGATATGCACGATGTGTATATCCACGCTTTCATGGATGGCCGCGATGTACCTCCTGACAGCGGACAGAAGTTCGTTCAGGATCTGCTCGCCAAGATTGAGGAAGTGGGCGTAGGCAAGATTGCTACAGTATCGGGACGTTATTTCGCGATGGACCGCGACAAACGCTGGGAACGTGTAGAGAAGGCTTACCGCGCAATGGTCTACGGCGAAGGACCGCAATATACCGATGCGCTGCAGGCGATCACTGCATCCTACCAGAACTCTGTGTATGATGAATTTGTTGAGCCTAGCGTGATTGTGAACAGCGAAGGCAAACCGACGGCGACAGTAGAGAGCGGCGATTCCGTCGTATTCCTCAACTTCCGCCCGGACCGTGCCATCCAGCTGTCGCAGGTATTCACGAATTCGGATTTCCGCGGCTTCGACCGGGGTCCTTTGTTCCCGCAAAACCTGCATTTTGTATGTTTGACTACCTTCAGCGAAACGGTTCAGGGCTACGTGGCCTACTCGCCGAAGAACCTGGACAATACGCTGGGTGAAGTGCTTGTACAGCAGAATAAGAAGCAGCTGCGTATCGCGGAAACCGAAAAGTATCCGCACGTAACCTTCTTCTTCAGCGGCGGACGTGATGAGGAGCTTCCAGGCGAAACCCGCATCCTGATCAACTCTCCGAAAGTGGCAACCTATGATCTTCAGCCGGAGATGAGCGCATACGAAGTGGCGGCGGCCTGCGTAGCGGAAATCGAAGCGGACAGACAGGATGCCATTATCCTTAACTTTGCGAACCCTGACATGGTAGGACACTCCGGCATGCTGGAACCAACCATCAAGGCTGTAGAAGTTACGGATGAGTGCGTGGGCAAGGTTGTGGATGCAGTAGTTGCCAAAGGCGGCGTTGCCATCATCATTGCCGACCACGGCAATGCAGATATGGTGTTTGACGAGCAGGGACGTCCGTTCACGGCTCACACCACCAACCCGGTTCCTTTCATCGTAACGACTGAAAATGTTGTACTGCGTGAATCCGGTATTCTCGCAGATGTGGCACCGACAATTCTGGATCTGATGGGACTTCCGCAGCCTGCGGAAATGACCGGACAATCCATGATTGCCAGCCGCAAATAGGCTTACCCGACAGTATCTGCAAGACTATAACCGATAATAAAAGGAGATTAACTTACATGACTATTATTTCTGATGTGTACGCTCGCGAAGTCCTCGACTCCCGTGGTAACCCTACAGTAGAGGTTGATGTTTATCTGGAATCCGGCGCTAAAGGCCGCGCTATCGTTCCTTCCGGCGCTTCCACTGGCGCTCACGAAGCTGTAGAGCTTCGTGACGAAGACAAAAACCGCTACCTGGGTAAAGGCGTTCTGAAAGCTGTTGAGAACGTGAATGAAATCATCGCTCCAGAAGTAATCGGTATGGACGCTCTGGATCAGCTGGGCATCGACAAACTGATGATTACCCTGGATGGCACTCACAACAAAGGCAAACTGGGCGCTAACGCAATTCTGGCTGTATCCATGGCCGTGGCCCGTGCTGCAGCAACAGCTCTGGACGTGCCTTTGTATGTATACCTGGGCGGATTCAACGCGAAACAGCTTCCAGTTCCAATGATGAACATCGTAAACGGCGGCGCACATGCCGACAACAACGTTGACGTACAAGAGTTCATGGTTCTGCCAGTTGGCGCACCTAGCTTCAAAGAAGCTCTGCGTACAGGCGCAGAAATCTTCCACGCTCTGAAATCCGTGCTTAAAGGCAAAGGCCTGAACACTGCAGTTGGCGACGAAGGCGGATTCGCTCCTAACTTCACTTCCAACGAAGATGCACTGTCCTCCATCATGGAAGCTATCGAAAAAGCCGGTTACAAACCAGGCGTTGATGTATTCCTGGGTATGGACGTAGCGAGCACCGAGTTCTTCAAAGACGGTAAATACCACCTGGAAGGCGAAGGAAAATCCTTCACACCAGCTGAATTCGTAGACCTGCTTACTTCTTGGGCTGACAAATATCCAATCATCACCATCGAAGATGGCTGCTCCGAAGATGACTGGGAAGGCTGGAAATTGCTCACCGAAAAATTGGGCAACAGAATTCAGCTCGTTGGTGATGACCTGTTCGTAACTAACACTGAACGTCTGAACAAAGGGATCGAAGAAGGCATCGGTAACTCCATTCTGATCAAAGTTAACCAAATCGGTACTTTGACTGAAACTTTCGACGCTATTGAAATGGCAAAACGCGCTGGCTACACTGCTGTTATCTCCCACCGTTCCGGTGAGTCCGAAGACAGCACTATCGCTGATATCGCTGTGGCAACCAATGCCGGCCAGATCAAAACAGGTGCTCCTTCCCGTACAGACCGTATCGCTAAATACAACCAGTTGCTTCGCATCGAAGATGAACTGGGTGAATTGGCTCAATACAACGGCCTGAAATCCTTCTACAACCTCAAAAGATAATTGCTTTTGAGCTAAGCTTTTTCTAAAGAGTCTGTCTTAATGGCAGGCTCTTTTTTTGCATCTTATCCTCTGAGAAGGTATTCTATAATTGTGGATTACTGGAATGGAGTGGGATGATGAACGCCATTATAGCCGGCATAGGAGTTGGAGTGCTCCTGGTACTGATCAGCTGGTTGCTGTCACGGAACGGGGGCCAGAGGAAGGGCTTTATTTTTTATCCGGGGTTGGTAGGGCTGATAGGCAGTGCTGTTTTGCTGGCCTGCAGCTTTTCTGTAATTGGAGGGTGGGAGGGAATTGGAATGCCTTCTTTTCCGTGCCTATTCTTGTAATTTCCTTGTTGCTTTTGCTGTTTCTGCGCTCGTTCAAAAGACAAACTTAAGAAATTGCTAAAGTTATAAGGAGATCCGGAATTGTATAGTTGTATTCGTACTATGGCTATGATAAAATTAAAATGCTGTTTATGAAACGTAAAACCTAAATTAGCATAGATAGTGATGCTTGGACGTAGGAGGTGGAAGTGAATGGATATCTTTTTGAAAGTATTGCTCCTGATTTTTTCCGTCGGTCTAATTGCGGTCGTTCTTCTGCAAAAAGGGAAAAGCGCAGGTCTTTCCGGTGCCATCTCCGGCGGTGCTGAGCATCTCTTTGGTAAAACAAAAGCACGTGGTATGGAACTTGTACTGCAGCGTGTAACAGTTGGACTGGCAGCAGGATTCTTTATTATGTCGATTCTTGTGGCTGTCCTGGTTGACTAGATAGCTTACATTAAGCCTTTGCTCTGTTCTGAATGGAATGGGGCAGGGGCTTTTTTGTTGTGGATAAGTAAGTTTTGTGTTTTCGTTAACCTACGGTTGATCATTACAGGGATGCCTTGGATTAATTTCGTGTATACTAGGGTATGAGTATATACAGGTAAAATTTACTGGAATACGCACAGGCATTATAGGACAAGACATACATATATGCCAGCGGCATACGAAATGCTGCGGAGGGCCGAGGTGACGAAGTTGATAACACAGGAACAATTATTGAATTTCATGCGGGAGACCGCTTATAAGCCGCTCACTTATGACGAACTGGTGAGCCATTTCGCATTAGAGGACAGCGAGTCGTTCAAAGCGTTCGAGGAACTGCTGCTCGCACTTGAGCAGGATGGAAGAATGATACTGACCCGGAATGCCCGCTACGGGGTACCGGAACGAATGGATCTGGTGCGCGGACGTGTACAGGCTCATGCAAAGGGGTTTGCTTTTCTGATTCCCGATGACCGCGATCATCCTGATATTTATTTGAATGCCAATGATCTGAAGGGTGCGATGAACGGCGATATCGTGCTGGTGCGCATTACCTCGCGAAGCCCGTCCGGCGGGCGTATGGAAGGCGAAGTTGTGCGGATCGCCAAAAGAGGGGTGCTGCAGACTGTAGGCGTGTTCCAGAGTCTGGAGACCTATGGGTTTGTGCTGCCTGATGATAAGCGGATTAACCGGGATATTTTTATTCCCAAGCAATCCTTCAAGGGTGCGGTTGACGGAGAAAAGGTCGTTGTCCGTATTGTCAATTACCCGGAAGGCCGGGCAGCGGCTGAGGGGGAGATCATAGAGATCCTTGGTCACAAGGATGACCCGGGTGTGGATATTCTGTCGGTGATCCGGAAGCATCAGCTTCCGGAGGCTTTTCCGGCAGAAGTAATGCATGAAGCGGAGCAGGCTCCTGATTCAATTACGGAGGAAGAGATCGTCCAGCAGGGACGCCGCGATCTGCGCGGGCTGAACATTGTCACCATTGACGGTGCGGACGCCAAGGATCTGGATGATGCCGTGAATGTATCGCGTCTGGAGAACGGCCACTACAAGCTGGGCGTGCATATTGCTGACGTTGGATATTATGTGCGTGAAGGGTCTGAACTGGATAAGGAAGCTTTTGACCGCGGGTGCAGCGTCTATTTGGTGGACCGGGTCATCCCGATGCTGCCGCATCGCTTGTCGAACGGTATCTGCAGCTTAAATCCTAAGGTGGACCGGCTGACGATGTCCTGCGAGATGGAATTTGACGAGCATATGAAGGTCGTGAAGCATGATGTTTTTACGAGCGTAATCCGCACCAAAGAAAGAATGACCTACTCCGATGTCCGCAAAATTGTTGAGGACGAAGATCCGGAGCTGCTGGAGCGCTACAGTCCGCTGATCGATGATTTCCGCCTGATGAAAGAGCTGGCGATGAAGCTGCGTGGTGCGCGGATGCGCCGAGGTGCGGTTGATTTTGACTTCGAAGAGAGCAAAATTATCGTCGATGAGAACGGTAAGGCTATAGATATTGTAAAACGCGAGCGTTCCGTGGCTGAGCAGATTATCGAGGAGTTCATGCTGGCGGCTAACGAAACAGTCGCAGAGCATTTCCACTGGCTGAAGGTACCGTTCCTGTACCGGATTCACGAGGATCCGGACCCGGAGAAGCTGCAGAACTTCATGGCTTTTGCAGCGAACTTTGGCTATCATGTCAAAGGCCGGGGCAATTCGGTGCATCCGCGCGCCCTGCAGGATCTGCTGGAGCAGATTCAGGGGACGAAGGAGCAGACTGTGATCAGTACCATGATGCTGCGCTCCATGAAGCAGGCGAAGTATGATGCTGAGAGCACAGGCCATTTCGGGCTGGCTGCGGAGTTTTATTCCCATTTCACATCGCCGATCCGGCGTTATCCCGACCTCGTTATTCACCGCGTCATGCGGGAGGTCATTGAGAACGGCGGAGCGCTGACGGAGAAACGCCATGAGTATCTCGCCAGCCGGATGCCGGAGATCGCCCAGCAGTCCTCGGAACGCGAGCGTGTGGCTGTAGAGGCCGAACGCGATACGGAGCAGCTTAAGAAGGCTGAGTTCATGCAGGACAAGGTTGGCGAGGAATTCGACGCCATGGTCAGCAGTGTAACCAGCTTCGGGATGTTCATCGAGCTGGAAAATACCGTCGAAGGCTTAATCCGCCTCAGCGCGCTGAGCGATGATTATTACCACTTCGACGAGGCCCATATGGCGCTCATTGGCGAGCGCACCTCGAAGGTGTTCCGTATTGGCGACGAGGTGAAGATCCGTGTCGCCAAGGTCAACATGGACGACCACACGATTGACTTCGAGATGGTCGACATGAAGCCGCGCGCGGCGGGAGAGCACCGCAGCTATGGCGGGCGCGGCGGCAAGGGTGGCCGCACGGGCGGCGGCTTCGCCAAGCCGCCGGGAGCCAAAGCCGGCGGCAAGGGCCGCGCCGGCGGTAAAGGCAAGCCCGGCAGCGCAGCAGCGGGCCGGGGGAAGGCCGGCGGCGCAGCACACGCCGGCAAGTCCGGCGCGGTGGCACGCGCCGGAGAAGCTCCCCGCGCAGCGGAGGAAGCCAGCGGCGGTGCGCCGGCTGGCGGCCGCGGCAAGCGCGGGGGCGGCGGCCCGGCAGAGGCAGCGCGCCGGGCCTTCGCGGCCGTGAACCGCGGCGAGGCTGGCGGGGCCAGCGCGCCGCGTGAGCGGGACCGCAGCGGCGGGCGCAGCCGCAGCGGTGAGGCCGGAGGCGGTGCCGGGGGACGCGGCATCAGCTTCGGCTTCGGCTCCGGCAAGGGCGGCTATGGCGCCCCTACCGGCGGTGGAGCCGAGCAGGCCAGCGAGCTGCGCGGCGTGGACGCCAGCACGCGGTTCCGCAGCCGCGAGGATCTGGGCAGCGGGGCAGCGGCCAGCGGCGGCGAAGGCAAGAGCCGCCGCAAAAAGAAGAAAAAGGGCGGCGTTTTCATCAGCCCTTCCGTAACGCCGGGCAACGTGGAGCGGAGCGACAAAAGCGGCAACGCTGAGGGCAGCGGCCGCCGCAAGAAGAAGAAAAAAACGCAAGAGTAAACCGGAAACAATAAGAGCACTGCTTCCTGTGTGAGGGAGCAGTGCTTTTTTGACAGGCAAGAATATTTATTTTGGGGAAAGTGAGGACTACCTCTTATTACCAATCTGGAAATTATGATTTCCCCACCCTGTGTATAAAATGTGTATAAAGTTGGGGATAAGTAGGTGTGAATTCAGTTTATTCACCTAAAAGGGTGGAAATCAGCCGGATTTGATAGCCTTTTTCCAACTGGCGCTTGCGAGAAGCAGGAGAGCAGTGCTAGTTGGAAAAAGGGAACTTATTTTTCCCGAAAAACAACAATTGTGAGATTTAAGTGGAAATAGGGAACTTATCTGGGCCCTATTGCCACGCCGGGAGCGAAATGAGCTGAATTAGTGATTCTTTTTCCAACTTAGGCTGCGGAGAGCGGTTGCTCAAGCAAATTAGTGATCCTTTTTCCACTTGGGATTTCCGCAGGATTCATGAAGGGCGCTCAAGCAACGCATACCTGAAATCGAAAGCGGCTACCTGTGCAGCCAAGAACAGCGTAACCGTGTTTGTTTAAATTGGCATGAGACGTGTATGTTGTCATAGCTTTCCTTCTATGATTGCAGAGGTAGATGTGCCTCTGTTTTGTTTAGTGGATCATCCCTCCTTGCGTTAGCGCAATCGCATTTGATACAATATAGATCTGACGTTTGACTTTGTTCAAACAGGAAATCCGATGCAAGGAGTGACTTTCATGGGTAAAAAAGCAGACGGGAAAGTGCTCGCCCAGAACAAAAAAGCTTCCCATGATTATTTTATCGAGGACACTTATGAAGCGGGCTTGGTGCTGACCGGTACCGAAATCAAGTCGCTGCGTAACGGCCGCGCTAACATTGGTGATGCTTTTGCCACCATTCGAAATGGCGAGATTCATGTGCACAATATGCACATCAGCCCTTTTGAACAGGGGAACCGCAACAATCCGACGGACCCGACACGTACACGCAAGCTGCTGATGCACAAGGTGCAGATTCACAAGCTGCTCGGCCAGTCCAAGCAGGAAGGCTACTCGATTGTGCCGCTGAAGATCTATGTGCGCAATGGCTATGCGAAGCTGCTGATCGGCCTGGGCAAAGGGAAGAAGCAATACGACAAACGCGACACCGCCGCCAAAAAAGACGCTCAACGCGACATCCAGCGTGCGCTGCGCGAGAAGCAAAAGATCGCCAGATAAGCCGATTGCCCGGCTCTTCCTCACGTTCCAGATCTACCCTTCAATTCCTTTAACCCACGTGTTAAAGTGTTGATAAATGTGCTATACTGTGTAAGTAAGATTTTTGCTTCGTGACAGTCCTCTAAGACAGAGACTGCCTGGATCTCTCTTGCTGGAGGATCCGCTTGATCCGAAGCGCCCTTTTCTAATGAGGGGCCGTTCTTGGATTCGACGGGGGTAGTTCGAGCATGAGCAGCGAGTAGTGGGGACGCGTCCGCTTCATCAACGCTAAAGCCTATTAAACGGCAAACAACAAACAAACTACGCTTTCGCAGCTTAATAACCTGTGTGCGTGCTTCTACCCTGCATCGCCCATGTGACAGGGATAGGGGCTAACAAGTAGTGGGATACGCTGTCTGGTCTCCGCCTGGGGTCAGCAGAAGAAGATAATCAGGCTGACCCAACGTATAGCCGGTTACGGGGCGATACTCGGGTGACATCAAAACTGTAACTACACTCGTAGAAACTTATGTGCCGTTATCTTCGGACAGGGGTTCGACTCCCCTCGGCTCCATATGGAGTATCAGTGAAAGACACCTTTAGGGGTGTCTTTTTTCGTTTTTAGTTATTTCCTTCAAGGCTCAGTTTCCTTGAAAGATGATATAATAATAACCAATTGAGCTGATGCCGATGGAATTGTTGGATCCGCGTGTAGATTTTGTATTCAAACGGATATTTGGCAGCGAGAATAATAAGGATGTGCTGCTGGCGTTTCTTAACCGCATTTTTATGGAAGCTGGCGAGCCGCCGCTGACTGAGATCATTCTGATGAATCCTTATACAGATAAAGATGATCCACTCGACAAACAATCCATTTTTGATGTTTACGCCAAGACCTCAGAAGGTAAACTGATCGATATAGAGATGCAACTGTTTAATAAGTACGATATAGAGAAGAGAACACTCGTATAAAAATTTTTTTGAAAAGATTATCATCCGTAGAAAGGAAAATTATTCATCTTTTACTTTATGAAAATGATTTAAAAAAGATCTCAGATGAGTTAAAGCTTTCTTCAGGACATGTTGAATTTTATAGTGGAGCAGCTTCAAAGTAAAGCTAAGCATTATTTAGGTGTGGACTTAGAATAATATATGTTGGAGCATAATTGAAGGCTGTCTCATCTCCGCCTAGTGTCAGCAGAAGAAGATAATCAGGCTGACCCGCAGGGGACCCGGTTACGGGGAGCTTCTAGGGTGACATCAAAATTATAACTACACTCGTAGAAGCTTATGTGCCGTTATCTTCGGATAGGGGTTCTACACGGGTTAATAGAAGAAAGGTATAGTCATTCATAAAATGAACCCATAATCCCAAACCATATGGTTTGAAGATACGGGTTCATTTATTTTATATGGCTTACCCAGTATTCTTTTCTGGATAGCACCATTTACAGCCATTATATCCTTGAGCAAAGTAAACCTGGGCATTGTCTGTATCAATTCTATGTTGGGGTTTGATTTCATTAATTCTGCAGCGTGACTCTACTTTAGCAGTTTTGTGAACTTCCTTTGTATTCGTATTCACAATATAAGTCGTCATAGTACACCTCCTTTTAGGTGTATTTTACTGTATATTAATTCATTAAACAAGAACATTTGTTCTAACTTTTATTGTTTGTCTTGCTATATATAATAATCAGCTACCTGTCACTGTTCGTTGTTTTAAATCTAGTAAATAGGAAACACTAGTATTGTAGATTTGAAAGGGGGAATGGAATGAGAGAAATACTGAGCGAGGTAGCCGCTAGAAGACATCTTGAAACGTGGGGAGTGTGTTCTAACAATCCTCAATATCAGAAGGGCAAGCGAAGAGTCTTCTTATGCAATCAATCGCTGCACAGTAGTTGGACTCAACGTGAATTGTACGGATTCATGGAGGAGGCTATGAGCATAGAACAGGGTCTCGAAGAAGAGGAAGCTTTTGTAGTTGGATTTCTGGAGGGATACCGCTTTATAAAAGAGCTCCAAAGATCGGGTGGAGGTCTGACTCTGGTTTAGATGTTGACACCTGATATGCTATAATAATTGTAATTATTCAACCGGAGGTGTCCAAGATGCGATGGGATGAAGTTCAGGAGCGTTTTCCGAATGAATGGGTCGTTCTTGAGGCGACTAAGGCCTATTCTAAGGAAGGCAAGCGTTTTATTGAAGAGATGTCCGTGATCGACTCCTATGAGGACTCTACCAAAGCATTGAAGCGGTATAGTGAACTGCACCAGGAAGATCCCCACAGAGAGTATTGTTTCTTTCACACCTCCCGTCCTGAGGTTGTGGCACGAGAACGATATGTTGGTATCAGAGGGCCGAGATGAATATAACAGAAATCTATGGACTTCCCTTCGTAAGCATGATAGTTGTGTTTAGGGGGAGAGAATTAAAGCTGGGGAAGGTATTGCTTGACACAGGCTCTGCCAGCACACTTTTGAATGCGGATATTGTACAAGAAATAGGTATGGTCCCTGAAGGAAATGATATCGTTGATATTATACGGGGTGTAGGTGGTGTGGAGTATGTGTACACCAAATACCTGGACGCGATTATAGTCGATCAAGCAATACTTAATGATTTTCAAGTGGAAATCGGGAACATGGATTATGGTATGGAGATCGACGGAATACTTGGTTTTAACTTCTTGAAACAAGCAGGGGCTGTGATTGACACTGGAGAAATGCAACTGAAAACTAACTAAACGGCTATCTCGTACAGTTCTAACAGTCGTTCCCGCCGAATTGTGGCTCTGCACGTCCACGCCTCAGTTTCTAAAATCCCTTTCCCATCAAGGGTTTAAGGCCCTTTTTGGGAAAGGGGTTCTACACGCCCAGCCTATTTTTATACGCTTTGTTACAACTCCGCCCCCTTATATCCCATCTTCCGATATCCCTTTACTCTTTTCTTGAACATCGCCATTAACATTGGAACCTGAAGATCGATGTAATCATATATTTTCACTTCTTCTTTATTCACATGACTTCGGTGCAGGCGGCCTGCATATTGCTGCAAAGTACCTGTCCAAGAAATCGGATGGACAAGAAACAAGGTGTCCAGTCTGGCGTCATCGAAGCCTTCACCGATTAGCTTGCCAGTAGCAATAACTACACGCTCCTGATCATCTGGAATCGAGGCGATTTGGGCACGGAGAGCCTCTCTCTGCCTTTTCCCCATCCTGCCCCTTAGCACAATTACGTTTTTGGCGAAGCCATGTAATCTCTCTGCAAAATATTCAGCATGAGCGGTTCGTTCAACCAGCAGCAGCGGAGAGCGGCCTTCATCCAGACAGGTAAGTAAATCATCAAAAATAAGTGTATTACGTTCCTCGTTGTCTACAAGCTGCTGATAGATGTCCTGAATTCCGGAAACCAGCTCACCTGGCTTGATCTGAAAATGAGTATACCGGGGGACTACCCTTAATGAAAATCCTCTGGAACTGCTTAGGGTTTTGGCGTCCACCTTCAATAGCACAGGTCCAAGCTGGAACCGTACGATTGCTTCTTGTCCATCCTGACGTTTGGGAGTGGCAGTTAAGCCAAAAACATACTTTGCTTTGACTTCCCGAAGAACTTGTTCGAAGCTGTAGGCTGATACGTGGTGGCACTCATCCACAATGACCTGGCCGTATTCACTTACGAAGGGCTTAACATTCCCTTTATAGTTCAGGCTCTGAATGACAGCAATGTCGATGATGCCGGTTCGTTTATTTTTGCCGCCGCCGATCAACCCGATTGCCTGTTTAGGAACTTCAAGAAAGGTGTGTAACCGTTCCTGCCATTGTTCCATAAGCTCCCGGCGGTGCACTAAGATAAGGGTGTTTGTCTTTCTTGAAGCGATAATGCTGGCTGCTATGACAGTTTTACCAAATGCGGTTGCCGCCGAGAGAACCCCTATGTCCCGGTTTAGAATCGCTCTGGCTGCTGTATCCTGGAGAGTGGTCAGCGTACCGGTGAACTCTGCCTCTATTGAGGTTCCAGACGAACGTTGATCCTTAAGCGATACCTTAACCTGATTATGCTCGAAAAAAGATAACAAATCCGGCAGGCATCCCCTTGGCAGAACTACATAATTCTCCCGATCCTCTGCGCATGAGATCACCCGGGGTTTACCGTAGGTGGAGAGCCGCATCGCTTGTGCTTTATAAAAATCAGGGTTGGAGAAGGAAGCTAATTTGATCAGAGCATGAATTGCACTTGAGGGAAGTCCAGACTTGAGAATATAAAGGCGATCCGAATACAGGACCTGTATTTCAGCAGGTAAAGATTCCATTAGAACCTCTGCTGCCTGAGTCTGGTTCTCTTGTAACAAGGTCAATCCATCTGCTTCTTGGTCTGATCCCGCTGTAATGCTGTCATTGGTAAAAAGCCCACGCTCCGCGTACTTGTATATAAATTGCTTCACCTGGTCTTCGCCCATCTTACCAAGTTCGGATAATGTACCCCATTGGTCAGCATAGGGCTCAAAGCGCTCGTTAACAAAGACACTGTTTCCCTGTTTACGCGGCCCCCCCTGAAGGGGAAGGGCAATGAGGTTGCCGAATCCGCCTTTGGGCAGTGTATCCTGATTGGGAAACAGGCGGTCATAGGACTCCATGCCGATCTGATATCTGTTGTTCATGGTTAGACTCAGCAGGGTCATTCCAAATTTCCTGGCTGTAGCTGTCTCAATATTTTGACTGAAGAAAATCCAGATATGCCCCCCATTGCCGGAACGCGAGCGCTCTAAGAGGGCAGGAATTTCATGGCTTTTGCATAACTCTATCACGGCAGTCACATCCTGCTTCCAATCATGTTTGTCAAAATCCATGGCCAAAAACCAGCAGGTTTCATCCGGCAGCATTGGATAGATACCAACCGTCCGGTCTTGCCGTGCATCTAAATGGGCTGACAGCACTTCACTTGTAAGAGGCATGAAGCTCTGGTATTTGCAAACCGAACACTTTACCCGGGGTTTCTCGCAGACAGAAGTCCACTCATTAGCGCAGGCGGGCGAATATCCGGACTTTCCTTGCTTGTTACTCCAGCGAATCGGGTATACATCTTCTCTGCCGCGAAAATAACTTTTATATAGGGCGAGCTTCTCCTCTACGGTAGAGTACTGGTGAACATTACTATCTCCAACAGTGGTCTCTTTGCTTTCTTTAGCCGGTGAGGTGGAATAAGGCGTCATTTGTTCATTAGTACTTGTTGTATTGTCATCATCCAAAAGCCCCAGCAGACTTCTTAACCGGGTGACTTCCAGCTTAAGTTCCTCAATATGAGCCAGAGCCGCGTTATATTTGTCCTCGATATTGTCCATTTATAAGCCCTCGTGTTTTAATTATATTATACCTTGTAAGCTGTACAATAATAATGCTGGGAAGTATAACCGGATTAAGGAGATTATAATGCTGAAATTGGGTAAATCAACCATTAAGAAGCATTTAAAGAATCTAACGAGGGAAGAGCTTGAGGCTGAAATCTTAAATATAACCAGGATATATCCGATCATTCAGGAGCACTATTTTTCAATACTATTTCCTGAGAGTGAGGAAGTCTTAGAAAAGTACAAGAAAATTATTGAGAAGGAATTCGGCCACCACAAGGGAGAGATTCTGCGATACCCGATTGTGAAGCAAGCAATAAAGGACTTTAGTAATGTTTCAACAAATAAGGAGCAAATTGCAGAGCTAATGATTTTTACAGTGGAATGTGGAGTAGACTTTACGCTTTCATATGGAGACATAGATGAAAAATTCTATCGTACTATATCAAGCATATATGAACAAGCTTTAAAGTATATTGTGGACAATCAATTAGAAGAAGAGTTTGTTGATCGATGCAACGAATTGACGCAGAGCAGTCAGGGTATTGGCTGGGGTTTTGGAGATTGGATGATGGAGTTGTATAGTGATTATTTAGGACACATGGATGAAGAAGAAGACCTTAAGTAGCGTATACGAACGAATTATTTAACTATAAGGATTGTGTTATAATATTATAAAATAAATTCGAAATCCGAGCGAGGTGCTATCCTGATGCTGCCCCAAAGAGAAGAATTGCAACGGTTATTGAAAAAGGCCAACCAGCATGCAGTCGCAGAGGCCAAAAAGGCTGGAGCCTCCATTTATTATATAAAAGACGGCAAACGGATACGTGAAGATGCCACTGGGCAAAAATTCGAGATTACTTACGATGTAGCCGGAAATCGCACTGAGCTTATTAGTCATGACTGATCGGGAGTCTGTAATGACTGTTTTTGCTGGCACTAATGGAGCCGGGAAAAGCACAATCAGTTTTCAAATGAGGGATTATGTTGGAACCATTATTGATCCTGACCAGATTGCCAAAGGATTAACCCGGAGGACCCCAGAAGTGCAGACCTGTCTGCCGGACGAGAGGCTGTAAAGCAAATAAGGGAATTAATCGGGCGAAAAGAAAATTTTGCTATAGAAACTACTCTGTCGGGAAGTTTTGTTTTACGTCATATGAAGACAGCTAAAGAACAAGGTTATAAAGTCGTCATGTACTATATTGGTTTGCAGGATGTGCAAATGCATATTGATCGGGTAGCTTCAAGAGTGGAACAGGGAGGGCACTGGATCGCCGAAGAAGATATTCGGTGGAGATATGGTCAATCATTGAGTAATCTGAAGCCTGCCTTGGAGATTTCAGATGAAGTCACTATTATCGACAACACCAGTGAACCTGAAGTTGTGGCGGAGATCAAACGTTCACAGATTAGCTTTTGCCGTGATGAGATTCCTACATGGGCTAGGGGAGCTTTGGAATTGTACTTGTATTAAGTTGGTCCAAGTTAGGGCCAATTAAGCGGAGCAAGGGATTTATACGTCTTCGCTAACCGGCAACTGTGTACAGTTCTAACAGCGGTTTCCGTCGAATTGTGGCTCTGCACGTCCACCCCTCGGCTCCATATGGAGTATCAGTGAAGACACCTTAATCGGTGTCTTTTTTTATTCAGCGGCTGTTTTGAACAGGCCTTTCATACAAAAAGCCTCTCCTTGTTAAGGGTTGTCTCGTGCAACCATTTTAAGGAGAGGCTTATTTAACAAATGTATTAAAATCTGCCGTAGAACGCATTCCGGTAAATGTCTGCAAGCTCTTTGACTAGCGGCATGCGGGGATTGGCTGTGGTGCACTGGTCCTCGAAGGCACGGTCGGACAAATAATCGACCTTTGATTCGAAATCGGACGGAGCGAAGCCAAGATCCTGGAATTTCTCGGGAATGCCAAGCGACTGGTTCAGCTTGCGGATAGCCATAATCAAACTATTAACCCCCTCTTCGGTGGTGCGTGCTTCCATTCCCAGCATTCTGGCGATTTCTGCATAACGTTCATCGGCGATGAAATAGTTATATTTCGGGAACGATGCAAATTTTGACGGCTTCGTGGCATTATAACGGATAACATGCGGCATCAGAATTGCGTTCGTACGCCCGTGCGCCGTATGGTATTCACCGCCCCATTTATGCGCCAAGCTGTGGTTGATGCCGAGGAAGGCGTTGGCGAAAGCCATCCCTGCGATCGTTGAGGCATTATGCATTTTCTCACGGGCAACCGGGTCCGCCGTATGGAATGATTTCTCCAGGTACTGGAATACGAGCCTTATGGCATGCAGCGCAAGTCCATCGGTATAGTCACTGGCCATGACGGAAACGTAGGCTTCAATAGCATGCGTCAGCACGTCCATCCCGGTGTCTGCGACCGCCGCTTTTGGCAGGGAATAAACAAGCTCCGGATCAATGATCGCCACATCCGGCGTCAGTTCATAATCCGCAAGCGGATATTTCGTATGTCCTTCTTTTTTATCCGTGATTACCGCAAATGAAGTTACCTCCGAGCCTGTTCCTGAGGTTGTCGGGATCGCGACGAATTGGGCTTTGATGCCTAATCGCGGATATTTGTAGACCCGTTTACGGATATCCAGGAACTTCTGTTTGATCGAATGGAAGCTGGTATCCGGGTATTCATAAAATAACCACATCGCCTTCGCCGCGTCCATGGGTGAACCGCCCCCCAGTGCAATGATGCAGTCCGGCTGGAAGTTCTCCATCATGCGGGTTCCGCGTTCAACCGTCTCTACGGACGGATCGGGCTCGACATCCGCAAAGATCTCAACAGAAACTGGCTCGGTCCGTTTTCGCAAGTAATATTCGATTTTTTCCACATATCCGAGCTTAACCATCATGGCGTCAGTAACAATAAGCACCTTGGAGATGTTAGGCATTTTCTCGAGATACTGCGTGGACCCTTTTTCAAAATAGATCTTGGGCGGAATTTTGAACCACTGCATATTCACCCTCCGGTAGGCGACACGTTTGATATTGATCAGGTTAACTGCAGTTACATTGGAGGTGGTTGAGTTTTTGCCGTAGGATCCGCAGCCTAAGGTAAGTGACGGTAAATTGGTGTTGTAAATATCGCCGATAGCCCCTTGTGTTGAAGGGGAATTGACAATCACACGTCCGGTCTGCAACCGTTCCGCGAAGGCCTCAATCACTTTATTGTCCTTAGAGTGAACGACAGAAGAGTGTCCCAAACCGCCAAATGCGACGATTTCCGCTGCACGGTCAATGCCTTGTTCGGCAGAGGTTACTTTATAGCATGCCAGAACCGGGCTCAGCTTCTCAGCAGACAGCGGGAAGTCCGTTCCTACGCCCTCCAATTCGGCAACAAGAATTTTCGTATGCTCAGGAAGCTGAAGACCGGCCATCTCGGCAATTTTGTAAGCAGGCTGACCGACAATAGCGCCATTAACTGCACATTTCTCCCCGGTGATCACGAGACTCGAGACTGCCTCTGTTTCCGTTTTATTTAAAAAGTAGCACCCGTTGTCTATCATCATTTGGCGAACCTGATCATACACCGGTTCCTCAATGATGAGGGCTTGCTCGGAAGCACAGATCATCCCGTTATCGAATGTTTTGGAAAGAATAAGATCGGTGACCGCTTGTCTGAGATCGGCTGTTTTTTCAATAAAGCAAGGTACATTTCCGGGTCCGACGCCAAGTGCCGGTTTGCCTGTGCTATAGGCGGCCTTAACCATGGCGGAGCCGCCTGTGGCCAGGACCAGAGCTACATCCGGGTGGTTCATGAGCAGCTGCGTCGCTTCCAGCGACGGATTCTCGATCCACTGTACACAGTGTGACGGCGCTCCTTCTGCTACTGCTGCATCCAGCAGTGTTTTTGCCGACTCGCTGCTGCATTTCTGCGCGGAAGGATGAAAAGCAAAAATAATGGGATTTCGCGTCTTCGTGGCAATCAGTGTTTTAAAGATCGTTGTGGAGGTCGGATTCGTAACAGGTGTTACGCCTGCGATAATGCCAACAGGTTCCGCTACCCGCTGATAATTCTCATAAAGATTCTCCTCAATAATTCCGACGGTTTTGTTATGTTTGATACTGTTATAGATATACTCTGAGGCAAAAAGGTTCTTAGTGATTTTATCTTCGTACACGCCTCGTCCGGTCTCTTCCACGGCCATCTTGGCAAGCAGCATATGCTTGTCCAGTCCGGCGAGTGCCATTGCTTGTACAATGCGGTCAATCTGTTCCTGATTCATGGAAAGGTACGCTTCTTGCGAAGCCCGGGCACGTGCAACCAGACGGTTGACCTCTTCCTGGGCGGTAAGCTTTTTATCGGTGATGCTTTCGTTATTTTCTGCCTGGCTTTGTTTGACAGCCATCATTTTTCCCCTCCCTGGCATCTACTCGTGCTTCTTGATTCAGGTTGCAAAATCACAACAAGCCTTAACAAACACAGTTTTACCTGCATTCGTGTTATTATCCCCGTTTCCAGTCTCTACCGTTTAGGTCTTGTGTAAAAGTGGCGATATCCTCCATAGTATCCATTGATGTACCTCCTTTATATTAGGCAAGACGGATCATACTAAGCACAGCCCATAAACCCATGGCAAAGTAATAAAGGAGGAAATGTCACGATGCAGGCATGGGAAGACTTTAAATCAGGAAGCTGGCAGGAAGAGATTGATGTCCGCCAGTTTATTCAGCTCAACTACGAGCCTTATGAAGGAGATGCGTCTTTTCTGGCTGGTTCCACGGAAGCCACGTTACAGCTCTGGGAACAGTTCATGGAGCTCGCGAAGCAAGAACGTGATCAAGGCGGAGTTCTGGATATGGATACTGAAGTGGTTTCCAGTATTATTTCCCATGGCCCCGGCTATTTGAATAAGGAGCTTGAGGTCATCGTGGGTATTCAAACGGAGAAGCCGTTCAAGCGGGCCCTTCAGCCTTACGGCGGGATCCGAATGGCTAAGAATGCTTGTGAATCTTACGGTTATGAGCTGGATCCGGAAATCGAGCATATTTTCTCCACTTACCGGAAAACTCATAATCAAGGCGTATTTGACGGCTATTCACCTGCCATGAGCTTAGCCAGAAAAGCCGGCATTATTACAGGGCTCCCGGATGCGTATGGCCGGGGACGGATTATCGGCGATTACCGGCGAGTTGCATTATATGGCACGGATTTTCTCGCCAAAAGCAAAAAAGAGGAGCTCTCCTTCTTCGACGAACGCACGATGACTGAAGATGTAATTCGGGCACGTGAAGAAATCGCGGAGCAGCTGCGTGCCCTTACGGAGCTGAAGCAGATGGCGGCCAGCTACGGATTCGATATTACAAAGCCGACGGAGACCGCGCAGGAAGCTTTTCAATGGCTGTACTTCGGGTATCTTGCCGCGATCAAGGAGCAGAACGGGGCTGCAATGAGTCTTGGCCGCACCTCCACCTTTCTGGACATCTATATAGCGCGCGACCTGAGGGAGCAGAGGCTGACGGAGCAAGGGGCGCAGGAGCTCGTCGATCATTTTGTCATGAAGCTGCGTATGGTAAAGTTCGCAAGGACACCGGAATATAACGCGCTGTTCAGCGGCGATCCGACATGGGTCACCGAGTCCCTCGGAGGCATCGGCCTGGATGGTCGTCCGTTAGTCACCAAGAATACTTACCGGTTCTTGCATACGCTCGAGACGCTTGGTCCATCGCCGGAACCGAATTTGACCGTACTCTGGTCCACCCGTCTCCCTCAGAAGTTCAAGGAATATTGTGCACGCATGACGATTCAGACCAGTTCTCTTCAATATGAGAATGATGATTTAATGCGGACTTATTTTGGCGATGATTACGGGATTGCCTGCTGTGTGTCCGCAATGCGGATCGGCAAGCAGATGCAGTATTTCGGCGCTCGGGCGAATCTGGCAAAAGCACTGCTGTATGCGATTAACGGCGGGATGGATGAGCAGATGAAGGTGCAGATAACCCCGCCATTGCGGCCGATTCTGTCGGACAAGCTGGACTTTGACGAAGTGATGCCCGCTTTCGACCATGTGATGGAATGGCTTGCGG
This sequence comes from Paenibacillus graminis, assembly GCF_000758705.1. Lineage (NCBI taxonomy): Bacteria > Bacillati > Bacillota > Bacilli > Caryophanales > Paenibacillaceae > Paenibacillus > Paenibacillus graminis. Next base: position 201,707 of record NZ_CP009287.1, read on the forward strand.
AACTCTATATCAACACCTTAAATGTAATTCACTACATGCATGATAAATATTGTTATGAACGTATCGAGATGGCGCTTCATGATCAGGAAACGATGCGGACCATGGCAACCGGAATTGCGGGTCTTTCGGTCGTAACCGACTCGCTCAGTGCCATTAAATATGCAGAGGTTCGGCCAGTCCGGGATGAGAACGGTCTTGCTGTCGACTATATAATTGAAGGCGAATATCCTGCTTACGGAAATAACGATAACCGCGCGGATGAGATTGCGGTAGATCTCGTCAAACGGTTCTACCGCAAGCTTAAGAAACACTCCACCTACAGACAGGCTAGGACCACGATGTCGGTGCTGACCATCACATCTAATGTGGTATATGGTAAGTTGACCGGGAACACCCCGGATGGGAGAAAAAAGGGCGAGCCATTTGCCCCGGGAGCGAACCCGATGCACGGCAGGGACCGGAAAGGTGCGATTGCTTCATTGGCCTCCGTAGCGAAGCTTCCTTATGAGTACGCTTTGGATGGCATATCGAATACGTTCTCGATTATTCCTGGCGCTCTTGGGAAGAACGAAGAGGATCGGGTCCGTAATCTGACCGCGCTGCTTGACGGGTATACAGCCAAGGATGGCCATCATCTTAATATTAATGTGTTTGACACCAAAACCTTGCTTGATGCGATGGAGCATCCAGAGGAGTATCCGCAGCTCACGATACGAGTGTCAGGCTATGCGGTTAATTTCATCAAACTGACAAGAGAGCAGCAGCTTGATGTCATCAACAGAACCTTTCACGAAAAAATCTGACGGGGGAAGCGCTATGGAGCAGCACGAAGGCCGCATTCATTCCATTGAAACATCCGGTATGGTAGATGGCCCGGGGATCCGGTTCGTTGTTTTTATGCAGGGATGCTTACTGCGCTGCCAATATTGCCACAACCCCGATACCTGGACGATTGGGAAAGGCCAACTGGTAACGGTACAGGAATTAGTTGAGGAAATTCGCGGATATCTCCCCTTCCTGCAGTTTTCCGGGGGCGGAGTAACGGTTAGTGGCGGAGAGCCTCTATTGCAGGCTGATTTTCTTCTTACTCTTTTCCGGGCTTTAAAACGAGAACTCGGTATTCACACTGCAATCGATTCTTCAGGCGGTTGCTTTAGCCGTCGCGGCCATTTCTTTGAGACGCTGCAGATGTTGATGCAGCATACCGACCTCGTTCTGCTTGACCTGAAGCAGATCGACCCGCAAAAGCATCTCGACCTAACCGGTAAGCCCAACGATCATATTCTCGACTTTGCCCGTTTTCTCTCAGAAACTAATATCCCCGTCTGGATCAGACATGTCCTAGTTCCCGGACTGACTGATGATGAATCGGATCTTCGGAAGCTGGCCGACTTTATTAAAACCTTGCGCAATGTAGAGCGGGTGGAGGTCCTGCCTTATCACGAAATGGGAAAGTACAAGTACGAACAGCTTGGTTTGAAATACCCTCTTGTCCATATCAAGCCACCCGATGAGAAGACCATTCGAATGGCGAGGGAGATATTAGGCGCACATTAGCACTGCTTCTCTGTCAGCTTCGTACATTGGGCGGCGGATCTTACTGAGTCCAGTCCCGGTTCTAAATGGAGTAAAGCAAAAGACACCTATGGGGTGTCTTTTTTTTCGCGCCCAGAGGCAGGCATTATCTATATCACCGAGGCTAAATGTATGCGTTTGGAGAATGGCTCCCTAATTTCGTAGTAATGCCAGCCCCCAAGACAATCGAAGAGAACGGCAAACAAAACGTAAACAATCCCTCATCCTGGTAACAAGTTAAGGGAATGTCTTTTTTATTTCATATTACTTGATATGCGAAGGGGTCGTTTTTTGAATATGAACCAAAATGTCGAATTGCTCTTGAAGGGAAACATCATCATCATATTGCGGTACGTTAGGAATGATCTGTGCACCGCCATCCAAGAATGGCTGCTTTTCTTTTGCCCATTGCTGTGCGGCTCCATTCAATTTGCGGAGATCTAACAGGAACTGATCGTAATGAACTTGTCCAAGCATATGATTGGAGCTGTTCTCGTTCTTCTGAATGGCATCCGCTCCAATCTTATTTTCACTGAGTGATATAAATGCCGTAAATTTGCCTTCCGTGGTGGTGGAGCCAATGGCTACATATTGATTACCTACACGTTCTTTCAGAAACTCCCCGGCGACTTTAGGATACATCTTCTCAGTGATAACACCTTTAGCTATGTGAATATTGTGCCCCCAAACCATCGTTTTACCGCCCAATTTTTCTTGAGCCCAAACAGCGTGCTCGGCTAGATACTGATCATGCAGCTTCACCAGGCTCGGATAGTCAGCCGGAATCACCATCTTTGTAAAATTCTCTATCACCTTAGCCGTCTCTTTCACCCAAGCTAGCTCGTATGAATCCGTCTCATTATTCGGCCTCGTTTTGTCTTCAAGTAGTTTGACTACTTTTTGCGCATTAGCCATATGCTTTTCTTTCACTTCAGTAGTCAGCTTCATATATTCCTGTAGATTACCTGCTACCGATGATAACTCTTTGTAGCTTTGCTCGACTTCGGGCAGCAAATCAGGATGATACTCTTTTACATAGTTGATCACTTTATCGAAGACACTTTGATCCAGCATTTTTAGGTCGAGTCCGATGAATTGAATTTTCTTTTTATTTACAGGATCAGAGTTGTATTCCCGCATCCATTCTACCATAGCGACGATCTCATCCGTTGGGTACAACAGCTTCAAAAACTCCCTAGGGTCGCCTTTTCCCGTTTGGATATACTCGTTCAGCTTTAAACCGCTGCCCCAATCCTCTTCAATCCCAAAATTGGTGAATCCCAGCTCAGTGACCAAATACTTCACGAGGCGATGCTTCATCATAAAAATCTCCGAGCTTCCGTGAGTAGCCTCTCCCAAACCAACATAATTTGCATTTCCTATCATGTCTTTTAGCGGTTTTAAATCATCCAATGGTTGTTTTGGATCTGACGTCTTCAGTTGCTTCGCCTGCAATTGGAGTGATTTTGCAATACTGTTTTGAGATATTTGAGCTGTCTCAACGGGTTGGGTTGTTCCTATTTGATCCGTCTTTTCAGCTGGTCCCGTACTGCAACCTGTAGTTATAATCGCAGTACTTAGCATTACGGCAACTCCACCGTAAATCATTTTTCTTCTTTTGTTCATGGTATCACCTCATGGATTTTTTTGAAGTAAGACTCTATCTGCATACAAGCAAATTGGGTCGTCTTCAGTAGTCCAATTGTCACTCCCTCCCTATCATTTAAGCCAGTTACAACTCTTCACTATTTCATGTGATGCAATCCACGCTAACGAATCGATCAGCCCCAACATATCACAAAGCAAATGATGACATGTTGTCACTGGTGGAGATGACAGCTGTGCGGTTAGTATGGAGCAGGTTGGATATATTCCGAATGTCACATAACATTTTTACACTGGTGCGGTTGACGGAAGAAGCTAACCATACAATACCGCTATTACACGGAGAGGAGCGATGAACCTTATGAAATCAGGTTTCATCCAAAATGGTTGTTTTTTAGTATTAACTTTCATTACAGGCTTATTTTACTTTTGCTTTTATATGTTAGCTCTGTCGTTCAGTTTAAGTCTTTCATTTATAGGAATCGGCATTCCACTATTTACACGGGTATTGCGAACTACGACAACCTTCATCCAATTCGAACGCACGCAGACGAAAATTTATACAGATATTACGACAGCACCTTACGACAAAAAAACAACAACGGATGCATCGATTTGGGTTCATGCCAAATTAGAACTTACGGATCGTCGCAATTGGCTCGCCGTCTTTTGGCTAATGCAGAAGTTGGGGATCGGACTCGTCAGTCTCGTCAGCGTAGTCGTTCTCTATTTAACACCGCTTGCATTCCTGTTGGCACCAATTTTGTATCGGTACATCGATATGAATGTCATTTTCATGCAAGTAGATACTTTTGCGAAATCACTCCTTATCATGGTTCTGGGAGCGGTGCTTGCCGCAATAAGCGTCAAGTTGGGTGACCGGTTGGCGAAAACATTCGGAGGTTATACGCGAACCATGATTCAACAGCTGGACCGATAGCTATTTTTTTCCGGCCTTATGCAGGTGACGGAGCGTAAACAGCCAATTACACACTGCATAAAGGTTTGGTTTATAATAACTATAGGAAACACACAGATAGCTGCTTAGGGGTTGAAAGAATTGTTGGAAATGATCAAAAAATGGTTTTGGTACGATTGGATTATGCTGGGGCTCCGCCTTATTACTAGCGTTTCGCTCATTCTCACGACGATCAGATTTCAGGAAGGTCTAGCGCTGCCTTTATGGACCGTTATTTTTTGGGAGATTGCCGCTTTCTCCATTCCCTGGGTTTGCTTGCTGCTCAACTACAAATATTATTTATTCACAGAGATACTGCTCTTTGGCGGGCTATGCGTACATTTAACCTCGTTGTTTCCAGAAGCTTTTCCTTCATTTCTTGTATCAGTCTTTCTGATCGCGGCGAATAGCGCCCGTCTGTCCTATCATTGGACGGCACCTGCAACGGTCTTGGTAATTCCCGGAATTTTTTATGTTGTTTCGCCAAATTACAGCTATTGGCTCATGGTAATCTACTACGGACTTGCTTATGTGATGGGATTCGCTTTTCATTTATTGACCGTCAATCATCGGCAAAATGAAACGATCCGCAAGCAAAACGCGGTGCTTGAGCAATATATGTCCCAAATCGAGCGTATTACGCTGGCAGAAGAGCGAAACAGGCTGTCGAAAGAGCTTCACGATACTGTCGGTCATGCATATACTTCCATCATCATGGGAATGGAAGCGTTCCGCTCCGAGCTTACTACTGAAAAGGGTAGACAGAGGCTGGATTCCTTGCTTGAGTTGGGCCGCAAAAGTATAGAGGAAGTGAGGGGCTACTTGCATCAAATGGAGTCTTCAGAGCAGTCGCTTTCCTTGGTCCAGGCTCTGCAAAAGCTTGGAGATGAATTTCAGGAGCATGCCCGGGTCGAGGTAAGCTTTCGTGCGTTCGGAGAGGAGTCCCGACTGTCCCAACAAGCGAAAATGGCGTTCATTCGCTGCTTGCAGGAGTCGCTCACGAATGCGGTTCGTCACGGCCAGGCGACGGATATCACTGTTTCTTTGCAATTTGGGCACCAAGATACAAGATTGGAGGTGCATGACAACGGAAGAGGGATGGAAGAATGGCAGGAGGGCTTCGGCATGAACGCGATGAAGGAGCGGGCCATGAATTTGCAAGGTCAAGTGTTCGTCTATACGAAACCAGGGGAAGGTACACTTGTCACCTGTACGTTGCCGCGACAAGCGGAAATGGAGAACGACCTTATTCAGCTGTTGATCGTCGACGACCAGCCTTTTATTCGGGAAAGTCTGCAGATGCTGCTCGGCAAATACCAAGACTTGAACGTAGTCGGCTCGGCAGAGGATGGCAAACAAGCCGTCGACCTGTGCGGACGCCTCCAGCCCCACGTAGTGCTAATGGATTTGGATATGCCACGCATGAATGGAGCCGAGACAACCAAAATGATCAAGCAGCAATGGCCGCATATCCGCATATTGATTTTCACGACGTTCCAGGATGCGGAGCAAGCATTGGACTTACTGCGCAGCGGTGCGGACGGCTTCCTGCTAAAATCAGCCGAACCGTTAGAGCTGGCCGATACCATCCGGCTTATACACAGAGGAGGCACATTAATCGATCAGGGAATGTCCCAAAAAATATTCGAGAAGCTCGATAAGAGCGTCGAATCAACGCAACTGAAAGCCGTCAACGACTATGACCTGACTTACAGGGAAATAGAAATATTGCAGCTTGTTGCCAAAGGGCTCGGGTACAAGACGATAGCGTCCAAGGTGTATTTGTCGGTCGGCACGGTCAGAAACTACGCCTCCTCAGCCTATATTAAGCTAGGAGTACGCAACAAGGAAGAAGCCGTCCAGAAAGCGTTGGAAATCGGGATCATCGTTAGCTAGAATTCGAAGGACAAAAGGGAAAGAACAGGCAACTGATTCTGAGAGAGCCAAATAAACGCGGCAAACCACTTAGGGCGTGCGCATCATAAAATAGAATAAGGGTCTTATCCATGGTGGGGATGAAGGCTAAACGGTACAGTGAACTGTACCAGAAAGATCCGCATCACGAGTATTGTTTTTTCACACTCCCGTCCTAAGGTTGTGGTGTGAGAGCAATATATGGGAATGCTATTATACGAGGTGTAGGTGGTGTGGATTATGTGTACACTAAGTTCCTGAAACTCCATTAAAGACGCCAAAATCTGTTGGATTCTTAAATATCCAGAGCTGAAGTAGCGGGATAGGCTATCTAGTCTCCGCCTGGAGCCAGCAGAAGTTAACTATGAAACAGGGCTCCTTGGTATATTTGAAAAGCCCAACCGTGAGGTCGGGCCTTTATCTACATGATTGTGTCACCTTATTTGGCATGCTTATCCGGCTGATGAATACCAAATATATTACCTTCTGTGTCCAGGTAATACCCTTGCCACGCCATCCCAGGTAATGCATACTTCGGCAATGCGAGCTTGCCCCCAAGTTTCAAAATTATTGCTTCAGTAGAGTCGTAATCCTCAACTCCCATAGTACAAGCATAACCATTCATTGCTTGTCCGGATTCTGGAGACGCACCCCGACGTTGCATCAAAGCCCCATTGATGCCGAGTTCGCTCGCATCTCCCGTGGTAGCTCCGAAATAGGGCGTTCCAGCATATTCACTCCAATCCTCAAAGGTCCATCCGAATACCTCACCATAAAACTTCTTAGCACGTTCCATGTCATCTACATGAATTTCGAAATGAACTAATCGGCCCATGATCTCCTCCAATGCTTTGACTTCAAACATCATGCCTTTATTATACTTTCCTTTTTCGCTAAATATATAAAATTTAATTGAAAATTTTCTTTAAGGTCAATTATATGGGTTCATGGAGGAGGCCAAGCACAGAACAGGGCCTCGATGAAGAGGAAGCCTTTGTAGTCGGATTTCTGGAGGGATACCGCTTGGATTCTTCCAGGATATGGTGCCGGGCTAAATCCCCGTGTATCAAGGGCTCGGGAGGCGCAAGCCTGTCCACGTTTACATTACTTGGAGATGAGTAGGGATACCATGTGAAAAACCGGCTTGTTCGCATTGCATGCGAACAAGCCGGTTTTTGGTTTTCTTCAGTTTGACTGAATCATTTCGGTCATTCGTTTTTAGCTTTACTTATTTCAATTTTCCTGCACGGATGTCGTCTGTCATCCCTTTATAAGGCGCTTTGGAAATCAGCTCTTGATTGTTAATACCGGCGTTTTCTAGAAAGGTGATATCAGCAAATTCAGGAACAACATACTTTGGATAAGTTTCATATTTTTCGCGCGATTCTTTCATTAATTCAAGATGATCATTTTGATAACAAACCGTAATTTCCGGATGTTCATGAACCCACTTTGGGAAAAAAATAACACCGTGCATTCGTTTTTCATGTGGCATAAAGTTCAGGGAAACGTCCGTTCCTGTTGGCTCGGTCCATGATACTTTATAAACGCCTTCTGTTAGTTTTACAATATCAACTTCCTGGTCGCGCACCCAGCGGCCCGCAACCATGCCGCTATGGATACGGTAATCAATGGTATGGTCATTCTTGATGTAGATTTCGTATTCCCAACCAATTTCATAAGTATAAATCATATGGCTTCCTACAAAGTCTTTTAAAGCTTCCTTCGGCTGCAAATGGATTCCTCCTTATTTAAATAGCTGCCTGCTTGAACGGTTTTATTTCATATCCCGCCAGTTTTGAATATTGTTCTCCCAAATATATTTATATTTTCCGACAATATCTCTTGCTGTTTTTGGCTTTTGTCCAGTCAAAGCTTCAATGGCACCGGATTGAACGTTTAAAAGCCCTTCTTTAATGCTGGCATCGGTTGTCACGAGATCATCGCCGCAGAATGGAACAGGCGAGCGGGAGAAATCACCGGTAATTTCTCTGGGAATGTGCAGTTTTTCCAGGTGTTTGTAATATTGCTCGGCATTCACAGGAGTATACTCCAGGTCTCTACCGGAAACCTCTTTAATGAGATTGCACAGATCCCTTACGGAAACAGACTCGGATCCTACAATATTATAAGCCTGGTTGTCTTTGCCTTTTCCAAGTAGGGCTGCGGCTGCGGCCCTTGCGCAATCATCCTTGTGAACTAAAGTAGCCCGGCCTTCGCCGGCAGTGCTTAACCATTTATTGTCGGACATTAGTGCCAACATCACATACATAGTCAGATAGTTTTCTAAATATAAGTTATTTCTCATTGCATTGTAGGCAATACCTGTTGACTTTAAGTAGTTTTCAGTTGCTGTATGGTCTGGAGTTACAAAAACATGAGCGTAGTTAGGATCTGTCGCACCGATAAATGAACTATATGTGATGTGAGAAATTCCTGCTTTGATTGCCGTATCAATCGCATTTTTGTGTTGTTGGACTCTTCTGCCTACTTCAAGGCCAGAGACAATATAGATACGATCACCATCTTGGAAAGCCCGTTCCATGGATGGAATGTCATCATAATTAATTTCAAAGATGTTGACTCCCGCATTTTCCCAACGTTGAACCGTATCCTGGGGAATTCTGTCTTTCTTCATGCATGTGAAGGTTAAATTGCGGCCATCTACTTCTGCGAGAACCGTTTCCGCCACACGGCTTGCAAGTTGGCCATCTACGCCTGTTACAATATAACGCATGTTTTAATCCCTCTTTTCTAGTGATAACTTTCACAAGGAAAGAATAGCATAGGTTGACACTAGAGTGAAATTACCCTATGTTATGATTTATAAAAAAGATTTATTAATAAAAGGGATGTTTCAAATGAATATTCAGCAATTAAAGTGCTTTGTTTCACTTGCCGAGACACTGAATTTTTCAAAAACGGCTGAGAAATTAAATTTGACACAACCTGCTGTAAGCCACAACATAAAAAGTTTAGAAAATGAGCTGGGAATCATTTTATTTGTTCGCAACAAAAGGACTGTTAATTTGACTTTAGCCGGCAATAGCTTTTACGAAGATATGGAAGGACTTCTATTTAGATTAGACCAATCCATTAAGAAAGCAAAACGGCTCTCCGGAGAATATGAAAGCACTTTGGTTATCGGATACACGGAGACTGTTTTTGAAAAAAAAGTTTTGCCGGACATTATTAAGCGATTTAAGGAAAAATACCCGCAGATTCAAATTCAGTTGAAAAAGTCTAATTTGACCAGAGAGAAAGAAGATTTATTAAACCAAAAGTTTGATATCATATTTACTTCGGAAGATAATTTGGGAAAGGACATTGATTTTTGTTTTTATCCGATACTTCAAGGGTCCTATGTTTGTGTACTGCCCAAAAATCATTCTTTCGCGAATGAAAGTGAGCTGGACATCGAACAATTAAATCATCAATCGATCATTTTATTTGACGAACACCAATCCCCCCCAACCCTAAAAAGGATGAACAGGAAAATTATTGAGAATTGTCCCGATTCCATTTATACCTATGGAGACACCATAAATACAGTACATACCATGATAAAAAGTGATCTTGGCGTTTCGGTTCTGCCGGACTTTGTGATTGGAGAGGATAGCGAGATCGCCATTGTTCCTTTAAGCTATACTGAAGAAGTGGTTTACGGCCTTGCTTGCCTTAGAAGCGAAGAGCGCTTAGAAGTAAAACGCTGGATTTCAATTATAAAAGAGTTACTCACTCTTTGACCCGGCAACGGGGCTGGCCCTCTCTTTAGTAGGGTAGTCAGAGCACACGGCATACACCGATAAGATTCTTCATTATTTTCTACTGTCGGTTCAACGTAAAATCCAGCTTCCGCCAATAAAGCCACACGGCAGGAATATCTCCACCACTCAACGAATCCCTTACATATTGAGCGATGGCATTAATCAAGTGCAATTGAGAAGGGAGGCTTCCTTATATGGGAACAGAAGCGGATCAGCGGTTGAACGATGGCCCTAAAATTCGAAAGGAAAAAGATATTGTTGCAAAAATGATTCGCATATATTGCAAGAAAAAACATCGTGAAAAAGAGCTCTGTGCGGAATGCCAGAGCTTAAATGAGTATGCTATGAAAAGACTGTCCCACTGCAAATTCGGTGAAGAGAAAACGGCTTGTGCGAAGTGTCCGATCCATTGTTATCAACCGGTTTACCGTCAAAAAATCAAGGGTGTTATGCGTTTTTCAGGCCCGTGGATGCTGCTATATCATCCATTGGAGTCCATAAGGCATATCCCTATACCCCATAAGTTAAGAAAATCAATTTCACGCTAGCTATCTTAGCAAGCTGCTCCAGACTCCGGCCGGTGACACGGAGGATGGAAGCAGGGGATGTGATTGACGTCAGAGCAATAGAACAATAACCGGCGGCTGCTGGCTGACCGGCCACTGCGTACAATTCTAACAGCGGTTCCCGCTGATTTTTGGCTCTACAGGTCCACCCCTCAGCTCCACGATGTAAATCCACACGCATGACCAGATTCTCTATAGATTCTCCAGGGTATCGCCATTTCTATGCTTTCTCCGATATTGGGCCGGTGTCATTCCATACACCTTTTTGAAGATGGAATAAAACGTATTAAGCGACGAGAATCCGGAATTTTGGACGATGGGCTCAATGGGCGAGTCGGAGGCAATTAACTCCTGACATATGAAATTTAGGCGTTTCTCCGATATCTTGTCCGTAATGGACTGGGTTGTCTCCGCTTTATACAAACTGCGGAAATAATTCACGGACAATCCCAAATGATCGGCCAGCATTTTTGCGGACAAGTTCGGATCGGTTAATTGTTCTTCAATGAACCGGTCCGCCTGCTCAATCAGGGCCACGTTTTTGGACAGACTGCGGGCAGCCACAATGTCTTCGAGCGTCTTGGTTACCAATGCTTCCATCCATGGCACCACGTTTTCCATCGTCTCCTGCTGGATGATCTGTTTCTCGATGGAAGTCAGCCCCCATGAACTCGGCAGCGGCTGAGCGGAGTGCTCTTGCATGAGCCGGCGTATATCCATAAACAACGTAATCAGCGACATTTTACATTCAAAATAGGGCATTCCCCGCAGCTTGACTACGGCTGAGCGTATGACTTCCAGAACCGTATCTGCATTCCCCTTGGGAAGAGCCTGAGCAATCTGCCGCTCTTTGTTCACAGGGAGGTGATACAGTTCTCCGGGCGCGCCGGGCAGCCATGCTTTTACGATGAGCGCTCTGTGTCCGAACCGGAACCGTTCCTGCGTCAGTTCATACGTCTCCATATATACCTCATGCATGTCGGTCAGGCTGGGCAGCGTCCTGCCCCAAGCAGCGGTCGTTCCAACTGACAAATACTGCTCTATTAACTGTTGGGATACTTGCAGCTTCTTCGCATATTCTTCGGACAATGGGGCGGATAAGACAACTGCCACGTGATCGTCCCCCATGTCCACCGTTTGCAGCTTGTGCTTGGACGACTGCAGCGACTCTTGAATAATATTGGACATTGCAAACCGGAGCAGACGCCGGTCCTTCTCCGGGTAGGTCTCCGAAAACTCCGAGAAGTGGTCAATCCGGAAGATGGCCACCGACAGCTGATCTTTCGGCAGGTCAATTCCCCATTCCAGAAACTGAGAACCAATTTCCTCTGCTGAATGGTAGGTCTCCCCCAGAAAATCCCGTAAAAACCTCTCTCTGCCCAAAAATTTATTAAGCCGCCATTGCTCAGTCAGTTCATTAATCTGATTACGCTGGGCTATAAACACATTGGATAAGTAGTCAAGTTCATTGGTGTCGTATCCTAGACCGGGCTTTTCCGCCTGATGCTGCCTCATTACTCTAGTAATCAGTTCTTGAATGGGCGAGTACACCCGTTTGGAAATCAGAACGATAACGGTCAAGGAGGCTACGAACAGGGCGAAGAACAAGATCAAGCTTGTGTTGCGAAGAACCGTGATTTTCCCCAAAATGACAGACTTCGGTATCGTTTCGATAAAGGTCCAATCCTGGATTCCTTTGATAGAGGTGCCTGCGTAAACCATTAGCTGCTCTCCCTGAGTGCGGGGATGAAAGAGCTTCCATCCGCTTTCACCCTTAATCACGTGGCTCCTCAGCTCCGCAATCTGTTCCTGATTCAAAGAAGTGCTGCTAAAAACCGTCTCATCCCGGTCATTTAGAACCGAAACCGATCTGTTGGCATAATTCGAATTGTTCTGAAGCAGGGTCATGAGATTATCTGTATCTACATTCATAACGAAAGCGGAGATGGAACTGCCTTTTTCGTAAAATCTTATGATGGTCATCACCTCTTTGGGCTTATTCCCGGTAAGAGGGAGGGACAAGGTTCTTGGAATGAGAACGCTGTGGTTCGCTGTAACAGGATCCCGTAAACGCTTAATAATGTCCTGATCGTAAAAAGCTGCCGCATCATTTAATCCAAGTCTGGAATCGACTACCGTATTCGTGTAATCGTTGATGAGGTATACCGAATCGATAGACGGATTAGCGTTCTTAATGTCCATAAGCCGGCTCCATACCTCGAAAGTTTCAAAATCGCTGTATTGTTCCGAAAGAGCATATACCTTGAGGGTGCTGTCATTGCTGGAGGAGAAGCTAAATTCCAGCGCCCATTCCATCAGCCGGGCCGTGTTTTGGGCGCTGTTCACCAGCAAGGATTCGGAATGATCGCCGATCTCTTCCAGAAGCGTTTTGGAGGACTGCCAATAGAGCAGTGCAAAAGAGATACCCAGCACCAGTACATTTGCACTGACAAAATAAAAAATGAGCTTCATATAAGTAGGATGCCGCTTTAGCGATGCGAAGAGTGGATGTCTGAATTTCATTGCTCTGGACCCCCGTAATCATGACTGTCGATTCATAAATTGTTAGGTTGATTATAGCATACGGGGCATTTCCGTCCTCAGAATCGTTTATTTTCGAAGTAGTGTTGTTTTTGGGAAGTTCGTAAATCTGCGCTTGCAGGATAAATTGGAGCTTTTCTGAATTGCCGTTGCCGTAGGGGCTTGATAAGGTAACGGCAGAGATAACGGGACGCCGATGCGTTTGCCGGTCTTGATGAAAGGGGGGATGTAACAAGATGCAATATCAACTTAATGCAAATAAAGGGTCCAAGCTGAAGCATATTATCCGGAATCCATTTCTATATGCTATGGCTGTACCGGGGCTGTTGTTTTTTCTCGTGTTCAGTTATTTTCCTATATACGGGATAATAATCGCCTTCAAAGACTATAATTTTGCCAAAGGCATTACGGGAAGCGATTGGGTCGGTTTTAGAAACTTCGATTATTTTTTTACTTCAGATGATTTCTGGATCATTCTGCGTAATACGCTGGTGCTGAACATGCTGTTCATTGTATTTACTACGGTGGCTGCGGTTATGATTGCTCTTATGTTCAATGAAATCCGCAATAAGTATTTCAAACGAATTTCACAGTCGCTCATCTTCCTTCCTTATTTTATGTCCTGGATTGTGGTAGGAATGATTGTCCAATCCTTATTTGGCGGGGAAGAGCCGATGATCAACACCTGGCTGCAGTATCTCAGCCTGGAACCGGTCAACTGGATGTTTGAGTCCAAGCTTTGGCCCTACATTCTGACGGTAATCCGTGTATGGCAAGGAGCCGGTTATCTTTCGATTATTTTTCTGGCGGCGATTACCGGCATATCGGAGGATTTGTACGAGGCTGCCCGGATTGATGGGGCTTCCAAACTGCAGATTGTGCTGCGCATTACGCTGCCGCTGCTCGTTCCTACCATCATGATCATGACTTTGCTGGCCGTAGGCAAAATTTTCAATGGTGACTTTGCCATGATCTATGCCATCATTGGAGACAATTCATCGTTGTATCCGACTACCGATGTCATTGATACCTTCGTCTTCCGCTCCATGAGACAGCTGCATGACTTCGGCATGTCCTCGGCGGTTGGCCTGTTCCAGTCGATAATGGGTCTAATCTTCGTCATTACCGCCAACTGGATAACCCGAAGGGTGTCTAAAGAATCTGCTTTATTCTAGGAGAAGAACTATGAGACAGAAACAGAGCGCTGCGGATCGAACTTTTACGGTATTTGCCCATACGTTCATTTTGTTGTTTACCTTATTTTGTGTGTTTCCTTTTCTGCTGATGATTATCGGCTCTTTTACAGACGAGGGGGAACTGATTGCACACGGCTATACTTTATTTCCGCAAACCTTATCGCTGGATGCGTATAAGGCGGTTTTGCAATCGGATGTGCTGTTCAACGGCTATTCGGTCACGATCTTTATCACTGTCGTAGGCGCATTAACCGCGTTGTGCATTTCGGCAATGCTCGGCTATTCGCTGGCTAACAAACGGAATGTCCTGCAAACACCGTTTCTGTTTTTTTGCTACTTGCCTATGCTTTTTTCCGGAGGCATCATTCCATTTTATATTGTGGTCAGCCAGTGGCTGCATTTGCAGAATACCATCTGGGTGCTCATTTTGACGATGTTATGCCAGCCGTTCCTCGTCTTTTTGCTGGTCAGTTTCTTCCGCACCATTCCCGAGGAATTGGAGGAAGCCGCAAGAATAGACGGAGCGAATGAAATGAGGGTTTTCTTTCAAATTATGATTCCGATCTCGAAGCCGATTCTGGCTTCCGTCGGCCTCTTCTATGCCTTGAGCTACTGGAATGACTGGTTTATGGGACTGATGTTCGTGGATAATGAGAAGTTGTTCCCGCTGCAGCTGATTCTGCGCCGGATGGTCTCCAATATGGAAGCCGCCAAAAATCTCATTCCCGCCTCAGCAGCCATTGCCGTGACGCCGCCGACCTATGGCGTACGGATGGCGACGACCGTGCTGACGATCGGCCCGATTGTCCTGCTGTATCCCTTGCTTCAGAAGTATTTTGTCAAAGGTCTAACGGTAGGAGCGGTAAAAGGCTAACGAAGCATTTCCGGCATTAACCGGATTAGTCCGGGTGAATCATAGATTGTTTTCCATAGACATGGGAGGGTTGCGGAATGAGGTTAAAAAAATGGTTTGGCACAACGACGACAGCGGTATTGGTATCCTCACTGATGCTGGCGGGCTGCGGCGGCAATACGAAGACTGGCGGCAATGAGGGAAGTTCTGGAGCGAATGCGCAAAGTGCTGCACCCGCAGCGAAGGAAACGGTGACGTTGAAAGCTTATTTTCCAGGGGATAAACCGGCCGGCTTTGACGCTGTGCTGCAGGCGGTCAACGACAAATTGAAAGCGGACAACGTCGGAGCAGCCTTGAATATCAACTTCTTGCCTTGGTCCGATTACGGGAATGCGGTATCCGTGAAGATGTCTGCCGGCGAAGACTTCGATATGTATTTGGATGCCCCATGGTTATCCATGAATCAGATGATCGAGGGCAATTCTTTAATGGAACTGGATGCCGCAGTGGCCAAACGTCCGGAGCTCAAAGCATCCATTCCCGAGGAAATGTGGGAATATAACAAATTCGGCGGAAAAATTATGGGAATTCCGCTGGGCACTACCCAGGGCCAGCTCTATGGCCTTCTGATCCGCAAAGACTTGCGCGAGAAATACGGACTTCCCGAGCTGAAAACCCTTGGCGATCTGGAGAAATTTTTGTATACGGTCAAGGAAAAAGAGAAGGATGTCAAGCCCTTCGTGATTAACGGCATCAAAGCCGATAAACTCCCGTTTGTCCTGAGCGAATCCGCTAATCTGGCGCTGGATGAAGTGCTTGAAATCGGTGTCAACATGTTCGCGTATTCCATCAAGGACAAGAAGGTAACCGGCCAATGGGCAAGTCCGATGATTGCCGATGGTTATGAACGCGTCACCAAATACTATAAGGACGGCATCATCTCCAAAAATATCGCGCAGGAGCAAAATGCAGAAACACTGTTCAAGCAGGGCAAATATGCAGCTACCTATTATGCGGCGGATGGTGTAGAGGGACTGAAATATTCGGAAATGCTGCAAGACGGCAGCGACAAGCTGGAGATTTTCATTCCGAACGGGGATAAGGCCAAGCCGTATACCGCTTTCCAGCAATGGAATTTCCTGTGCATTCCGGCTTCCTCCAAGCATGCTGATCTGGCTCTGGACGTAGCCAATTGGATGTCGATTAAGGAAAACCACGACTTGATGGAATACGGCATTCAAGGAAAGGACTGGGAACCAGTCGGCGATTCGAGCTATAAGGTGCTGTCCAGCTATTCATTCCCGGGCTATGTGTTGACCTGGCGGCCAACGCTCAACCGCACGCCGGACAAGATGATGAAGGATGACAAGAAGTGGTTCGACTTCTCTACCAACCCGGCCAATTTCACACTTAGTCCAACGGCGGGCTTCAACTTTAACGCTGAAAAGGTGAAGACGGAATATGCTAAAATCACTCCGCTTCATGATTCGACCTTCCTGCCGCTTAGCCAGGGCCTGGTGCCTGCCGAAGAAGGCAAGAAGATGATGGACAAAAAAATGGAGAGCCTCGGCGGACAAAAAGTAATTGATGAAATTCAGGCGCAAATCGACGCTGTCACATCCGGTAAATAACAGCATTTAAAATACTGAAAGAGGTATTTCACATGAACATAACACGCAGCGCGCAAAATCCTGTTATACGGGTTCGGGACGTTGTCCCCTCCCGCCCCGATTTTCGGGTGCTGGGTGCGTTTAATGCAGGAGTTGCGCAGTTAGGGGATGAAACGATCCTTTTACTGCGCATTGCGGAAGCGCCGATACCGGACCGGGCGGACGAAGTGCTCGTCCCCCGGCTGAATGAAGCAGGTACCGATGTACGGGTAGAGCGCTACGACAAAAACGATCCGGGCTATGATTTCTCCGACTCGCGCTTCATCGCAAGGGACGGACGAACGGTCATGCTCACATCCTTATCCCATCTGCGGGTGGCGCGAAGCAAAGACGGCATTCATTTCGACATCGAGCCGACGCCGGCCTTGTTTCCGGAACACGCTCTGGAAGCGTGGGGAATTGAGGATCCGCGCGTAACTCAAATCGGAGACATCTATTATATTACTTACAGCTCCGCCTCCGCCCACGGCGTTGGCGCCGGCCTGGCGGAGACCCGGGATTTCCGGACATTCAAGCGCCGCGGACTTATGCTGGCTCCTGAAAATAAGGACGTCATGATATTCCCGGATAAAATCAACGGCAAATACTATGCTTTGCACCGTCCGGTGCCGAAATCCTTCGGCTCTCCCGAGATGTGGATCGCCGAATCGCCCGATCTCGACCATTGGGGGAACCACCGCTTCCTGATGGGGCTCAGCGAACAAGGCTGGGATTCGGCCCGTATGGGCGGCGGGGCGGTTCCGATTCGAACCGAACGCGGCTGGCTCGCACTGTACCACGGAGCGGACAGCAAGCATCGCTATTGTATGGGTGCGGTGCTGCTCGATTTGGAGAACCCTGCCAAGGTAATCGCGAGATCCCGTGTACCGATATTGGAGCCGGAAGCTGCATATGAGGTGAATGGATTTTTCGGCAAGGTCGTGTTTTCGTGCGGAGCCCTATTGCTGGATCAGACGGTCCGCATGTATTACGGTGCTGCAGACGAAGTGATGGCAGTGGCGGACATACCGCTGGAGGATATATATAATACGCTTTTGTAAAAGGCTGGAGGCAGTGCGAACTGCCTTCTTCAATCCATAAAAAGGAAAGCGCTGTCATAAACGATTGAAATTAGATGGACAAAGGAGCGCATGTGCATGGCTGACAAGAAGCAAAGGGTTGTAATGAGGTGGACATGTCTGGTTATGGTTTGTTCAATGATATCGTCCATATGGTTCTATTCCTCTGCATCGGCAAGCACTTCCGGGACGATGAACGCTTCTCAAGAGACCGCTGAAATGAAACTGATGAAGAACCGGATGGTTGATTTTTACATCTCCAGAGATATCATCAACGACGGAACGAACGGCCGGGTCGAATGGACCTTCAAATCACAGGCTGGCACTTACTTATCCGATCAAAACGCTAATGGAAGCTGGGGGGATGTAGATTACGCGAGTACAACCTCCAGTGCCAATGGGCGGGCGTGGTCGCCTTATCTCGCCTTAGACCGGATGCAGTCGATGGCTCAGGCGTTTGCTGACCCGAATGGTCCCTACTATCATAGCGAAACCCTGCTAGGAGGGATTCAAAAGGGGCTGGACTATTGGTTTACGGTAAAGCCGACTTCAACCAACTGGTGGGAGACCGGAATCGGCAAGCAATTAAGGCTGGGGAAAATTGCGCTTTTATGTGAAGGCTATTTAACTGCAGCGCAAGTATCGAATATTATCGGCACGCTGGACAGCAGCCCGCACACTGTCGATGGAGCCAACTCGTCCTGGTACAATCAAAATTATATGATCCGCGGCTTATTGCTGGAGGATGCCCAGAACGTCCGGAACGCTGTGGAAGCGTTTAACGTGCTGTCGAATGTGACGACGACTGTGACGGGCATCCAGTCAGACATGTCATTTTTCATGCATGGGAAAACCAATTATACGACGGGCTATGGAAGAAGCTTTGCCAGAGATATGTCATTCTGGGCGTATGTAACCTCAGATACCTCATTCTCCTACAGCAAGGCGGCGATTGATTCGCTATCGTCCTACCTGCTGGACGGTACCCGGTATCTCGTGAGAGGCGATGTAGCCGATCTGGGTATGGGGATGAATGGACCGGAGTGGCCGGGTTATGAGAGCGCGGCTCTAACCTTCTATGAAGATCCGCTGCAGTGGATGCAGGCGGCCAACCCGAAGCGGGCTGGGGAGTTCGCGAGTTTTCTTGACAATATCCGCAGCTTCGGCACGAGCACGAGCAACGGCCTGGACGCCAACAATATGACGCAATGGCAGACGCTGGTCTCCTCCCATATGCGAAATGATTATGGAATTACGGTCAAGATGTCTTCCAAAACGGTCAAAGGCGGCGAATGGAGAACCATTAATCCCAGCGGATATAACCTGTTGTACTGGACGCCGCAAGGAGCCACTGCCATTCAGAGAACCGGCGACGAATACAGGCCTGTGTACCCGCTGATGGACTGGGCTCATGTTCCTGGCACGACGGCCCCGTACGTACTCACGAAGGATGGGAATTTCAACAATCCCAAAACGTTTGTAGGCGGCGTGACAAATGAGCGTTATGGAGCCACCGCGTTTGATTTTAACAAGCTGAGTACCAGCGGCAAAAAAGGCTACTTTTTTTTCGATGATGAAATGGTCGCGCTGGGCGCAGGCATCGCTTCGACGAATGCCGCACCGGTCCACACGACATTGAACCAAAGTCTGGCGGTAGGCGATGTGCTTGTAGACGGCGCTGTAATCCCAGACGGAACGGCGCAAGCTAACGGGCGCTGGGCTTATAATGATAAGATCGGCTATGTTTTCCCGAATCCCACGGATTTTCAAGTAAAGCGGGAGACGAAGATGGGGAAATGGAGCGACGTCATCACGGGAAGTTCAACGGAGCCGATCACCAAGCCGGTTTTTTCCATTTGGCTCGATCATGGCGTGAAACCGACAAACGCTTCCTATGAGTACATCGTATTGCCGAACAAAACCCCCGAAGAGGTCGGCAGCTACGCGAGCGTGAACCCGATCAGTATTCTTTCCAATACACCGTCGGTTCAGGCGGTACGGCATAATGCTCTGGGCATTGCGGAATTGCTGTTCTATCAGCCCGGGACAGTGACGGTAAGAGACGGCTTGACGGTCACAGTTGACCAGCCGTCCATGGTGATCATAGACGAATCTGTAACACCTGTCCGCATCTCGGTCGCTAATCCCGAAACACCGGGGATTACAGTGAACGTAACGCTGAACCGGGACGGAGAAAAAGCCACGACCACCTATAGACTCGGCAAGGATACGTTTACCGGCCGAAGCATGACCCTAAACGAGGGAACCTCCAGCGACGACAGCGGGTTCGATCTCGCTTACAGTAAAGGAGCAACCGCTTCCTCCAGCCAAGGCAAGCAATTTGCCTCGAATGCTACGGATCTATACAGAAGTTCTTATTGGAGTTCAAATGCCTCAGACAACGAATGGATTTATGTTGACCTGCAAAATCAATATACGATCGATAAAGTTAGGCTAAATTGGGAGAAGGCATACGGGAAAAGCTATAAAATTCAAGTATCCGACGATGCTGTCACCTGGACGGACGTTTATACAACTTCGATGGGGGATGGCGGAATCGACGACATTTCTTTCGGTAAGGCCAGTGCCAGGTTCGTCCGGATGCAGGGCGTTCAGCCGGGTACCGGAGACGGCTACTCGCTTGCTGAATTTAACGTATTTGAAGCGGTGGCACCCAATCTCGCCGAAGGCATGCCGGTAACGGCAAGCTCGACCAGAGCCGCCGACGTGTCGCCCGGGAATGCGGTGGATGGGTCATTGACGACCCGCTGGGGATCTAACTATGCCGATCCGCAGTGGATTTACGTTGATCTTGGCTCCAGCCAACCCATCGCGAAGGTCATGCTGCATTGGGAAAGTGCGTATGGCAAGGAGTACCAAATTCAGGTTTCCGACAATACGACGGACTGGACGACAGTATACAGCACCACAACCGGAGACGGAGAAATCGACGATATCTCCTTCGAACCGGTGACTGCAAGATACGTTCGGATGTATGGCACGAAAAGAGCGAGCACGTACGGCTACTCGCTCTGGGAATTTAAAGTGTATGGTACAGAGAACGTACAAAAGGTTCCGACCCGGGTCGAACTTCAAGCAACACCGTCTTCCGTGGCGGCTGGAGGCAAAGTATCCGTTACGGGAACCGTCTATGACGGCGACGATCTGCCGGTCCCCGGCGTAGAGGTTGAAATCGCGGCTGCCTCGGGCAGCATCGAAACGGCTAAAGCAGTAACGGACGCGAACGGCCGGTTCAGCACGGACTTTACAGCCCCGTCCACAGCCGGTGACGTGACGATCGCGGCCCTTCTCCCTGCAAGTCCGGCCGTGACGGATACGGTTACCGTGTCCGTGAACCAGGACGTACAAGTGCCCGCCCGGATCGAACTTCAAGTGGCGCCGTCTTCCGTGGAGGCTGGAGGTGAAGTATCCGTTACGGGCGCCGTCTACGACAGCGGCGGTCTTCCGGTATCCGGCGTAGAGGTCGAGCTCACGGCTGCATCGGGCAGTATCGAACCGGCTACAGCAGCCACGGACGCGAACGGCCGGTTCAGCACAGTCTTTACAGCGCCGCATGCTGCCGGAGAAGTGACGATTACGGCAGCCGTGACCGCGAATCCGTCCGTGAGGGGGACGACTGCCGTTTACGTAGATGGGGTCGTACAAGTGCCCGCCCGGATCGAACTCCAGGAGGCACCGTCTTCCGTGGTGGCCCAAGGCAAAGTACCCGTTACAGGAGTCGTCTACGACGGCGGCAATCTTCCGGTCCCGGGCGTGGAGGTCGAAATCGCGGCTTCGTCAGGCAGCATCCAGACGGCTAAAGCAGTAACGGACGCGAACGGCCGGTTCAGCACGGTCTTTACGGCGCCTTCCGCAGCCGGAGAAGTGACGATTACAGCCGTCTTGACTGCGAGTCCGGCCGTGACGGATAAGATTACCGTCTCCGTAATTAAGGCCGCACAAGTACCTGCTCTAATCGAACTCCAGGCGACGCCGTCTGCTGTGACGGTCGGCGACGACGTGTCCATTGCAGGAATCGTCTACGACGGTGACAATCTTCCGGTCTCCGGCGTGGAGGCCGAAGTCGCGGCTTCGTCGGGCAGCTTCAAAACTGCTACAGCAGTAACGGATGCGAACGGCCGGTTCAGCATGGTCTTTACGGCGCCTTCCGCAGCCGGAGAAGTGACGATTACAGCCGTCTTGACCGCAAATCCGTCCGTTACAGGGAAAATAAACGTTTCCGTAAACGAGCGTTCAAACGGCGGAAGCGGCGGAAGCGGAGGCAATTCGGGAGGGGGAGCTCCTGTGACCCCGCCGGTAACTCCCAATAATCCGAACGTTAATCCGAACGATGATCCAAACGATGGTCCAGGCACGCAGGACGTTCCGGTACCCGGTCATGCCTTCGCGGATATTGGCGGTCATTGGGCCGAAGCCAATATCTTGGAAGCAGAAAAGAAGGGGATTATTACAGGCTATCCGGACGGTTCGTTCCGGCCCGATCGCACAGTAACGCGCGCTGAATTCGCGGTAATGCTGGCGAAAGCGCTGAAGCTTCAGAACGAAGAAGCAGTCCTGTCCTTCAAGGACGCGGACCGGATCGGGCAGTGGGCCCGGACAGCTGTTGCGCGAGCCGTAAGCCTGGGTCTTATCCAAGGCGATAAGAACAGTAACTTCCGTCCAGATGCGCCTTTGACGAGATCGGAAATGGCCGTAATGCTGGCGCGAGCCTTAAACCTCGCACCTGAAGCCCGTTCCGCCGGATTCGCAGATGACCGCGACATACCGGTCTGGGCTGCCGGAGCGGCAGCCGAGATGAAGAAGCTGGGGATTATGCAGGGTAAGGGCAACAACAGCTTCTTCCCGAAAAATGCCGCGACAAGGGCGGAAACGGTCACGGTTCTGCTCAGGATGCTGGTTGCTAAGGATCAAGAATAAAAAGCAGAACAAGGAGGGGGACGGAGAGGCTGACGGTGATGCAAGAAAATCGCCTAGAGGAATTCATGCCGGCTTCGTTCCCAACCATGGTATGGTTCCTATCCGTTCGCCAATATGGAGGTTCAGCAGAGACACCTTAACCGGTGTCTTTTTGCGAAAAAGCAGGTGAGCAGTGCTAGTTGGAAAAAGGAAACTTATTTCTCCCACAAATCAACAATTATAAGAATGAAGTGGAAAAAGGAAACTTAATTAGGCGATATTACTCCGTTAGGAGCAAAACCAGCAGAATTAGTTCCCCTTTTTCCACTTAGCCAGTGGGGAACAGATGTTGCCGGGGCAATTAGTTATCCTTTTTCCACTTAGCCCCCCTTCGTTTGGATTCGTTTCCCACATAAGATCTACAGGGAAGATTTGAATAATTTGAAAAAGGGCTGGATCAGGGGTTTGATTGTCCCTGTATCCGGCCTCTTTCATTATTTTCCATTCAGCAGGCTGCAGCGGACCCCGAAATAAACCAAAACTGCCCGGTCCAGATTATTGGGTACTTGTACAACTCCCTGCATTTTCAAGATTACTATCACGAGGAGGAGAATCTCCTGAATCGAATGAATGATTAACGATAGCTATCAAACCCTCCAGTAAGACACCACCCTATAGATCATTTGTTATACTGACGTCCTAAGATTTATTTAGGAGGTTAGAACATGGTATTAAAGGTTGGGAATTTGACCGTTACATACGGTCAGAAAAAGGCTGTCGATCTCATTAGCTTTGAAGTAAAGCCGGGGCAAGCATTTGGATTACTGGGTGCGAACGGGGCAGGAAAGTCTTCAACCATTGCTGCAGTGCTTGGTATTGTGAAGAGCACTTATGATGAGCTTGTTATCGTGGGTAAATCGCCAATACGCAATCGGAAGGAGATATTTGAACAGGTAGGGGTGCAGTTTCAAGAAACCCATTTCCAGGATAAACTAACCGTTTCCGACGCATGTGAACAATGGCAATCACTCTATAAACAAACGGCGGACTTACCTGCTTTACTACAAACCTTTGGGTTGGCAGATAAGAAACAACAACCGGTTAAATTGCTTTCTGGCGGGGAGCGTCAGCGGTTGGCCGTACTCCTTGCCCTAATTCCTGAACCGAAACTTGTGTTTTTAGATGAGCTGACCACAGGGCTTGATACAAAGGCGCGTCGGATGTTGTGGAAACAGCTCGTAACAATGAAAGAAGATGGTTTGGCAATTGTTTTAACATCACATTACATGGATGAGGTTGAAGCGTTGTGTGATGAGATATTAATTCTGCGAGAGGGTCAAACCGTCTTTCGTGGAACCATTCAGGAAGCGTTAGCCGCTAGCGGGAAAACAACGCTTGAAGATGCATATTTACATTTTGCCGGCGAGGAGGACTGGGGATGAGTACAATGTTTACGCTTTTAAAAATAGAAGGTAAGCTGGTATGGAAAGGCATTGATATTTTAATCTTCGGGATATGCTTTCCGGTTATTTTGGCGGCCTTGTTTGGTTACGTGCTTAGTAAAGATGCATCTGCTGGTTCATCTGATTTTGAATTATCTTACGCAGCCGTTATAACGATTGGTGTGCTTGCAACGGGCGTAATGGGTCTGCCATTAACCATTGCTGATTATCGGCACCGGGGCATTCTGAAACGATTCCAAGTGACACCGGTATCACCTTTACAGATTTTATTCGCCCAAGGCATAATTCAGCTTTCCTCTGCCCTTGTTTCATTTATTGGGGTTACTCTCGGTTATTATTTATTTTTTGATTATCAGATAGCAGGCTCCTGGCTTATATTTTTGAGCGTATATGCCTTTGTTGTTTTAGCCATGTACAGTATTGGCACTTTTATTGGCAGTGTCGTACCTGATCAAAAGGCAGCTAATATGTGGAGTTCTATTGCGTACTTTACGATGTTGTTATTCTCAGGTGCGACCATTCCATATGAAGTAATGCCACGCTTCGTTCAATGGATCATGGATATCTTACCCTTGTCACATGGGATTCATTTATTAAAGCTAGTAAGTACAGGTAGAGAAACAGAGGGGATGATGGTACCATTTTTGATATTAGGCATTGTTACCGGAATCAGCTTGATTGGGGCATTCAAATTTTTTAGGTGGAAGTAGGGTTGAGGGATGTACCGGACCAAAGAAATTGCAGCAATGGTTGGGGTACATCCCAACACTGTGCGGATTTATGAAGAATGGGGATATATCTCAGCTGTTCCGAGAGGTGTGAACGGCTACCGCATTTATTCTGACTTGCATTTATTTCAACTGAACATAGCTAGAACCGCTTTTCGTTGTGAAATTGTTCAAGGACTCATTCGGGCAAAAGCTAGAGCCATTGTTGAAGCTAGCGGCAAAGCGGATTTTACTCAAGCACTAGAATATGCACAAAGCTACTTGTCCCATCTAGAAAAAGAATATAACCGGGCGCTAGAAGCTATTGAACTTTCGGAGCAGTGGTTATGTGGAATACAATCCACACCTGCTCAAACGTATACACGCAAAGAGACTGCCCAGGTTCTGGACCTCTCAACTGAAGTTATCCGAAATTGGGAGCGCAATGGATTAATAACTGTTCATAGACTTTCCAATGGCTCGCTGGCATATACAGAAAATGAAATAAGACGGTTGAAAATAATTCGGACCTTAAGGACGGCACATTATTCGATAAGTGCAATTCTCCGGTTGATGAATCAGGCAGAGAACATGAGGTGGACGAATCTTAATATTAAGAAAGTGCTCGACACACCAGAAGAGCATGAAGATATTATTTCAGTGACAGATCGGTTAGTCTATTCACTGGAACAAGCTATTGCGTCTGCTAAGGAGCTAATATGGATGCTAAGGGAAAAATTGAACTTGGAGAGATGACGTTGTAAACATGAGGCAGTGAGACTTCGAGTCCTACCTGTCTTAGAGCATCGGTCATCATAATGCCAAGGCTAGTGCCGAATTTTGAGACTTTTCGTTCCATTTCGATCACCCTTAAGAGGTTCAGAATCCTCGAAGGATGATATAATAATAACAAATGGAGCTGATGCCGATGGATTTGCTGGACCCGCGTGTGGACTTTGTGTTCAAACGGATATTTGGCAGTGAGAATAACAAGGATGTACTGCTGGCGTTTCTTAATCGTATCTTCACCGAAGCTGGCGAGCCGCCGTTGACTGAGATCATCCTGATGAATCCTTATACGGATAAAGATGATCCGCTCGACAAACAGTCCATCTTCTATGTTTTCGCCAAGACCTCTGAAGGCAAACTGATTGATATAGAAATGCAGCTTTTTAATAAGTATGATATAGAGAAGCGAACGCTGTTTTATTGGAGCAAACGGTACGCCAGTCAACTCAGTGAAGGCGACAAGTATCCGGAGTTAAAAAAATGCGTGACAATCAACATTTTGAACTATTCGTTCCTGAAAAACAATCAGTATCATAATGTGTTCCATCTGGGGGCGGATTGATCAATTGGCTGTTGTTTCTGAAAGGTGCCGATACATCACACTGGGAGGTGCTGAAGATGAATGAACCGGGTTTGGAAAAAGCGATGGATACCCTGCAATATTTGAGTCAGGATTCGGATGCCAGACGGTTGTATGAGGCCAGACAGAAGTATTTGCATGATGAAGCTTCCATGATTGAGGGAGCGAAGTCTGCTGGGATAATTGAGGGCAAGCTACAGGTCGCTCGAAATTTGTTGGCGATGGGAATGGATTATGTGGCTGTCGCTAAAGCAACTGGTCTGAGTGAAGATGAAATCAGGTCTATAAAGCTTTAATATTTGTATTTTTCCAGATGAATAATATTAATAAATAAGGACGTTGGAGGGCTCATCCACGTCCTTGTTTTTGTTTGTAGCGGCTCTCCGAAGGCGGTGGGTTTGAGGCTGTTTCTAAGTGTATTACTGCTTATTAAGCATGAGCACACATGTATGTTCTTTTGATTGTGATATGCATCTTATAATTCTCGTTGTTATTTTTTCTCGATTTATCTGATGAAAATGCCTGATATAGAATCGAAAATACAGATAATTCCCTGATCAAATAGGCAGTTAATTAAGAAGGTATCAATTTTAGATTTAAGGGTGGGGATGTCATTCTCGAACTGTAGGTATGATCTTCATAATCTAGGTGTTTTTGGATAGCCCTGTTTACAGTAATGGAGAGTAA
The DNA here is from genome assembly GCF_000758705.1 of Paenibacillus graminis. Classification (NCBI taxonomy): domain Bacteria; kingdom Bacillati; phylum Bacillota; class Bacilli; order Caryophanales; family Paenibacillaceae; genus Paenibacillus; species Paenibacillus graminis. The sequence continues at coordinate 228,553 of NZ_CP009287.1, forward strand.
AGCTAGATTCCCCGATTTTGAAAATGAGTTTAACTGAAGGAGAACGCATGTCTAGGCTTTACGATAAAATGGAAAAAATCTGACATCAAAACTGCCAACTACACTCGTAGAAGCTTATGTGCCGTTATCTTCGGACAGGGGTTCGACTCTCCTCGGCTCCACCATGTAAATCCACAACCGCATGAGGTTGTGGATTTTGATTTTCTTCCTACGATAATTTCGAGTTAAAGGCACAGGCGAAAGTTCGCCGACATCACTCAACATCGGATCAACCAGTATACGTTTACCGTGTATGGTTAGAATTGATGTAGCGTGCCGAATATGTTGAACTGAAATGAGCATACTAGACAACTCCTCTAATTTAAATGCGGACCGGTCCATTTTGAAAATATTATATTAATTTCATAGTATATAGGAAGCCGTTTCCCTCGGATGGCTAAGAGGAAAATGATGACCATATGGAACAACATCAATTTTACCAAGATGTAATGGAGCAGAATAGCTTCTATCATGATCTCCCCAAATAATATGAAGATTATACCTTGGTACTTTGGTGAAATCACCCTGAGAGTCTTTCGATAGAAAACGGTTAAGCTGAAGAGTTGTATTTAAAATTCTAGGCGAAGTAAAGCTACTGCTTACTTTTGCAATATAATGTTTCGGAATGCTCTCCGTATTTTCAAACAGACCATTTCCAATTAAAAAACGTTCTATTGAATTAGCAGTTGCTAACTTCAATGCCCATTTATTCATAAATTGAGGAGCATTAAACGACTTAGAGTTTTTTTTCACAACAGGTGGCTGAAGTAAAGTAATAGTATTCTTCGTATCTATGTACTCTCGCACTAATGATTCCAGCAGAATAACCGATCCGAAGGAATGGCCAATCCAGTGCGCGCCATTAGTAGTTTTTTCCAATAACGCTTTCACTAAATTCAAATAGAGATTCAGAAGATTTTTCTCTCGTTTAAAAGGGGAACGTCCTAAACCTGGAAGATCTACAATCCATATAGGTTGACCAGTTTTTTCATGAAGTTCTATTCCTAATGGAAATAAATCCTCTCCATCACTCAATAATCCGTGTAATAAAATAAACGGTTTACCCTCTCCTTGTATTTGATAAATCACAGTGTTTCCGATTAATGTTCGTTCAAATGCATGATTATACTGGTCATTTTGATACGTCAAGCGATAATCCAAATCCGCTACTACGACTGGAAAAAATTTCATTACACTCGTCTTTTTAAACCAATCTTCTCCCATGACTTTTTTCGATAAATCATTTGAAAACTTTCTATTTGTAATAAAGTTCAGTCCATCAGATGGAATTGTTGTTATTTTACTTATCCCACTTTTCATAAGTGCCTTCATAAAACGAATGGGCACAGAGATTTTAGGTGCTGCCATATTCATACTTTCTGACATAACATCTAATAATTCAGATATATCCGGATCAAGCTGTTTGTCTTGAACAAGTGTATATGTATGAATAGACGATTGCTCCAGCTTAAAAACCTGAACAATAAACTTCGCTAGCTCATCGTTTGAAATAAGCGGTAATTTATACCCCTTGCCTCCAGGAATAACTGGCATTAGCCCTCTTCGCATACTCGCCACAAGCAAGCCTAAGCCTGCTACTTGCTCCGTACTCCCTGTTTTACTACTGCCGACTACAGTTGGCGGATTAATCACAGAAAGCGGATAGCCTATTGCGGATGCCTGCTGGCGAATATAAAGGTCTGCTAAAAATTTTGTTCTTTCATAAGGATTTTTTATTTTCAAATAGTCGTGACCCACTTTAAACACATCAATCGCAACCTTGCTATTCTTATCATCAAAGGGGGTCATATATCCAACTACATGAATAAATTGCTGCAATCCCTTCAATTGATGAATACTTTTTGCGAATTCACTGATATGCTTGGCACCGTTTAAAAATACAGATATTGCCTCTTGCTTTGTTGCTTGAATATCCATTTGTCCACCTGCGTGAATAATAACATCCGTGTTCGATACCCGATCCTTATCTTCATCACTTAAACCTAAATCTGTTTTCGTCAAATCACCTTCAATAAAGTGCATGGCTGCTTCATTTAAAATGCCTTTTTCTTGAAAAGTACGTGTTGCTTTACTTTTCGACCTCACTAAAAGAAAAATCATAACATCTTCTTTAAGAAGTTCCTCTACTAATTGCCTCCCAATAAAGCCTGTTCCACCTGTTAAAAATATTGTCCTCACATCATCCACTCTCCCTTTTTAGTACTACCTAGTACTAATTTAGTGTAAAAAAAATGCTTCTCTTATCGAAGCAAGTTAAAAAATTGGCTGGCTGTTTTCGTGATAACAGTTGCATCCTTCAATGTTTCTGAAATAAACAGCGCTCCTTCAAGATTCGTTATAAAAAGTGCCGCTACCTCGTCAATATGAATCGTATTTCTAAACTCTCCTTTTTCTACTCCTTGTTTTAATAATAGAGAGACTTTCATTTGTAATCCTGTAAAAAAGAGACCTATTTTTTCTTTTATGTGCGTAGCATGTGTAGGACTTTGAATATAAAGAGTAATAAATGGACAGCCACCCTTATACTCTCTTGACTGAACTCCCTGCGATAAATGCTTTAAAAACATCTGGACACGATCTTCAACTGATAATTGGTTCTGAGAAAGTATTTGATCAATTGCACGCTGATACGTTTCAATCCAATAATCAACGACCCCTTCTAACAATTCTTCCTTGTCAGAAAAGTGATAATACACATTAGATTTTGATACTTTGCTTACACGCACTAATTCATCCATGCTTGTATAAGCAAATCCTTTTTCTAAAAATAATGTTGCCGCTACTTCAATCACACGTTTTTGATTCATTAATTTTACCTTTGTCATAACTAGAACTATACAGTACTAATTTGTATGTTGCAAGTGAGAAGATAGTGCAACTGAAATTTCATGTTTCTTGGACATGTCAACAATGGGAAAAAAGGGATAGGGATCAGGGCTAGAGATGATAAGTAAGTACGGAACTGGGCGGTGCGGGACTGCATACACACGGGGAGCCTTTGGGTGCCTTCGCAGACGGGATTTTTAAAGGCTTGAAAGAGGGGAAACAGGAGATCGGATACGGCACTTCTGTGGACCGCTTGCGCATGTCCCGGGATGAAGTGGACGAGTACACGGCAAATATGTATCAGGCTACGAAGGGCATGATCGAATAAGTGGCCAGAAGGTAAAATAGGGAAAGGCAAGGCCTTCGGAAGCCGGGGCCCTGCCTTTTTTTATGAGCAAATGAATAACTCCCAAGACGGATGGACTGCGCTCTTAAGCAACCTTTTATTTAGTGGCAGCTTCTATGTACGTGACACCTATTATCCGGGTTTCAGGACTGATGGGGTCCTTTATATTTTTTTGCAAGTATAAAAATAAATGAGATTGCCAGATAAACCATTTATAATAGGGATGATTTCAATATTTAACCATATTAGGGGTGCCGGATGAAAAAGGGAATAGCCACATTAGGGCTGCTGAGTTTAATTATGATTTTTACAATGGGCGCTGCCGTAGTCAAGGATCCGTTGGATGTGACCCGGAAGCTGTCTGTGAAGAACGACCAGAGCCACAATATCATTTTAAAAAATGCTGCCGAATATGAAATGAAATGGTCCTTCACCGATAAGAGCCCTTATCAAATGTACAGTTTGTACAAGGGGCCGAATGGACTGGTCTATGCCCAGAGTTTTGAAGAAATCTTCGCAATCAACGCCGCAACGGGGAAGGTGGTCTGGAGGCATCCAAGTGATTGGCAGAGTGAGCTTACTCCTTTGCTGGGAGCAGACGGTACATATTATAAGGTTTCATATGATGATGTCGAGCGCTTGTCCCCAAAGGTATATCAAACGGACGTTACCCGTCTTGCCAGTTCAGGCGAAGTAACCACTTTTCATGATGTCAAGCTGCGGGTAGTATCCCGCTTTGAGGATGGCTCTTTATTTGATCTTTTTCAGGCAGGGGATCATAAAGGGAATTACATAGTGCTCACAGATGAAGGATTGAAATCCATTCAAAAAGACGGATCAACGAACTGGTGCCTCACCACAATTCCTTTCAAGAACGGGGTTCTGGATGTCAACGATATAGAGCAGCTCTACACGGATTCCAAAGGCAATATTATTGCTGATTTTGAGAAAGTGGAGGCTACCCTGGATCTGAGCGGTAACACTCTGCGGGTTGCGGATTATAATCAAATCCAGAACGAACCGGTGAGTTACTCAGATATTATTGACAAGGATGAGCACGGGGGTTATTACATATTAGATGAAGATGAGGGGAGCATTACGGATAAGGATTTTAAGACAAGGAAGCAGAAGTGGAAATATTCATTGAGTACATATGAAAAGGCTGCTGGTATAGGTCTTTTTACAGGCAGCTTCACGACGGACAGTAAAGGTAATGTATACTTCGGCGCCAACAACGGCAATGTGTATTCATTGGATTATAACGGGAAGCCCCGCTTCACATTGTCGGTGAGCAGCAGTCAACTCTCCTATCCGGATATCATTGCCGTAAATGATAATTTTACGGTGATTAGTGTGAATAACAACATCATTTGCCTGCAAAAAAAGAGTAAATGATTCGTAAAAGATTATCCATTCTAAAAACCAAAGACACCCCAAAAGGTGTCTTTTTGCATTCCTGGCACCAACACTAATTCCTATTCTTGATTATGGCCCCTAAATATTAAGCATACTGTAACGTTTTTTGATCTAGCCAGTCTTATATACGTAAGGTGGTGAACCCTTGGATGAACTAGACGAATTAATTGAAGCCTACGATCACTATTTCCGGGATGTGTATATTTTTGTGCTGTCATTAAGCCGGAATGAACAGATCGCTGAAGAAATTACGCAGGAGACGTTCTACAAGGCAATAAAGCAAATTGAACAGTTTAGGGGGGACTGTAAAATTAGCGTCTGGCTGTGTCAGATTGCGAAGAATACTTACTTCACCTATATCGGCAAGCAGCGGCGGTTCGATCCGCTTCAGGATCAGGAGGAGACGTCGGGATTCAATCTGGAACAAAAGCTCATCGACCAGGCCGAGGCTCTGAATGTTCACAAGGTTCTACATGCGTTAAATGAGCCTTATAAAGAGGTATTCATGCTTAGGGTGTTTGGGGAGCTGTCTTTTGATCACATCAGCCAGATTTTTGGCAGAACGGAAAGCTGGGCAAGAGTGACTTATCACCGGGCCAGGCTGAGAATACAGAAACTTTTGATGGAGGATGAACAATGACCCGAATCTCATGCGATGTCGTTCAGGATATCCTGCCTCTGTACCATGACGATGTATGCAGTGCGGCTACCAGGGAACTTGTGGAAGAACACCTTGTGGAGTGTGAAGATTGTCGTTCTTATCTGAATCAGATCAAATCAAGCTTCAATGTGCCAGTACAAGCCATGGAGCAGAATCAACTGGAGGTGAACGGGCTGCAAAGGTTCAAAAGGATGTGGAGCCGTGCCCAATCGGCAGCGTTTGTGAAAGGATTAATCGTGACTGCTTCCGTAGCTGGAATATTGTTTTTGGGGTATTGGGGTCTTTTTCGCTGGAATGTCATTCCCGTTTCTTCCGATGATATAAGTATCTCTAATATAAGACTTAGACCCAATGGTGAAATCGCCTTTCAAATTCAAATCAAGGATGGATACGGCGCCGATCGAGTGATCTTTAAGGTTCACGATGATGGAGGCTATTATATTACCCCCGTCCATCCTGTCATCAGATTGAATAAATCTCCAAATTTTAATTTTGTCAGTGGCGAGTTGTTCACCAATCCTGATAACGTAAGGGCCTACGAGAAAAAGAATCACGGAAAGGATGTGGAGATTACCTCCATATACTACGGGCCTCCGAACAATCCCATTCTAGTTTGGAAGAAAGGCGATAAACTGCCTGTGAGAAAATGAGGGCAGATTGGATAGAGCGGGATTTACAGCTGCTGATGCAGCTAATCGAGTCCGACCCGAGTACAGGCTCCGCATGTCCCTGCCTTCTCAGTAGTATAACCAAAGACACCCTCCCCGGTGTCTTTTTCTTTCCCCTAATTTAAAGTAAGCTGTACCTAAACACTTTACTGTGGCGAAGCGCATTTCTGTATGAGCTCCCAACGGGAGCTATGGCCCGGTCCCAAATCAATCTCAACCGGGTCAGCAAAGCAATCTCGATCTTTTAGCATGCATATGCAATTTCTGTGGCGGACAGGCGGAAATTAATATATCGATATCGCAGCAAGAATGGAAGATAGCCAGGGCGGCGGGCTGGCTTTAAGGTGTAAGGGCAGGAAGCAGTTCAGGGCAGCAGGGGATTGGCGGTACAGGTGAGGTTAGGGTTGTCGGCGTAACGGCTAAGAAGGGTTAAATATGGTTGCGTTTTCAATTGGTGCTGGATCAGCAATTCAGCTTACCAATTTAGCAGTGTTCTGGAAGGGCCTTCCTTGCTTAGCATACGAACCGCTCAACAGCTTCAACACGGATGTGCTTCCTGCGCGTCTACCAAATAACACATGGGGGAGATGTGAAGCTATGAAGAGAACATGGAAACGGCGGCTTGCGCTTGGTACCTGCCTGATGCTGGGGATCACAGGACTGGCTGGCTGCTCAGACGGGAACGGTAATGGCGACGGGAATGGGGATGCGGGAAAGCAGGCAGCAGATGGCGGTCCGACCCCGATCTCGATTTGGGCGTCGCTGAATACGAATGTCTCCATTACGCTGAAGAACATGAGTGAGATTACGGCAATTAAGGAATGGGAGAAAAAGACCAACATCAAGACGGAATTCCAGCATCCCGCTGTGGGTGCGGAAACGGAGCAGTTCAATGTCATGCTGGCTTCCAACAAGCTGCCGGATGTGATGTTCGTCTATGGAGACTATTCCAAGCTGTATAATGACGGGTCGATCATCCGGCTCAATGAGCTTATCGACCAGTATGCACCGAATCTGAAGAAGATTCTGGATGACAATCCTGAGGTCGCCAAACAATTGAAAGCGGATAACGGCGACATCTATGCAATTCCCCATCTGCGGCTGGGCAAATACAAAACCTTCGGCGGCACATTCATCCGCCAGGACTGGCTGGACGAACTTAACCTGCAGCAGCCGGAGACGCTGGATGAATGGGAGACGGTGCTGAAGGCCTTTAAGGAAAAGAAAGGTGTCACCGCGCCGCTTCTGTTCGGTGCACCGCCAAAGATGACAACGATGGGACCGGCCGCGCCGACCTTTCTGGAGGCCTACGGTATTACGAATACGGTCTATCTAAAAGACGGCAAGGTGGCGTTCGGCCCGACCGAGCCTGAATTCAAGGAATTCCTGACCACGTTCCACCGCTGGTATGAGGAAGGCCTGATTGATCCCGATTTCGCGACCAATGACCAGAAAACCTATGATGCCAAGATTCTGGGCAGCGAAGCAGGCGCGTTCTTCGCTTTCATTGGCGGCGGCATCGGCCGCTATCTGCCTGCGCTGCAGGAGAAGGAACCGGATGCCAATCTGACGGCGGTCCAGTATCCGGTAGTGAACAAGGGAGATGAGCCGATGTTCACCGGGCGGTCGTGGGAATGGAGCGGAGCCGGGGCCACGATAACCAAGAGCAACAAACATCCCGAAGAAACGGTCAAAGCGCTGGATTACTTTTTTAGTGAAGTGGGCCATATGCTGAAGAACTTTGGCGTGGAAGGCGTCACCTATACGATGAAGGACGGGTATCCGACCTATACGGATGAGATCCTGAAGAATCCGGACGGACTGTCTGTGGTTCAGGCGATGGCGAAACATTTTATTGCCAATTACCCCTTAGTAGGCGAGGATGACGACCGGTATAACGAGCAGTATTATCAGCTGCAGCAGCAGAAGGATGCGGTAGCGCTCTTTTCCAAGTATAGCGACAACACGCTCAAGGTCAGCCTTCCCCCGGTCAGCCTGACCACAGAGGAGTCGAGCGAGTACAGCAAAATCATGAGCGACATCACTACCTACCGTGACGAGATGTTCATTAAGTTCGTCATCGGAGCGGAGCCGGTAGAGAACTTCGATAAATTTGTTGAGCAGATCAACAAATTCAATCTCAAGCGGGCGATTGAGATTCAGCAGGCGGCTGTGGACCGTTACAACGCCAGATAACAAGCCGGACAGCCTGCGGAGGGGCGGAAGGAGGCTTTTGCCCCCGCGGGACTTTTCATCCTAACATGAAGAAAGGAGGGAGACTATGCCGCACAAGCTTTCCCTGATATGGCTGAATTACAAAAAAAACAAAGCGATTTATTGGATGGCCCTTCCGGTGGTGTTATATTTTCTCGTATTCAAATATCTGCCGATGTACGGGGCGGTTATCGCTTTTAAGGAGTATACGGTAGGCAAAGGAATCTGGGGCAGTGATTGGGTGGGGCTGCAGCATTTCCGGGATTTTTTCCAGAGCTATTATTTCTGGCGGATTCTGAAGAATACGCTGGTCTTAAGCTTTTATCAGCTGCTGTTCGGATTTCCGGCCCCGATTCTTCTTGCCCTGCTGCTTAATGAGCTGAGGCAGGAAATGTTCAAGCGCACGGTGCAGACGGTTTCCTACATTCCGCATTTTATCTCGATTGTGGTCATCTGCGGAATGGTGGTCGATTTCTCGTCCCGCGACGGGCTGTTCAACTCCATTATTACCTTTTTTGGCGGTGAGAGCAGTGCGCTGCTGAGTGATCCGGGCAATTTCCGCACGATTTATACCGCTTCCTCCATTTGGCAGGAGCTCGGATTCTCGACGATTATTTATTTGGCTGCGCTTAGCGGGATTAATCCTGAGCTGTACGATGCCTCCAAAGTGGATGGAGCCAGCCGGATTCGCCAGGTTTGGCATATTACGCTGCCGGGGATCATTCCGATGATTGTCATTCTGCTCATTCTGCGCATTGGCGGACTGATGGAGATCGGCTTCGAGAAGATCATCCTTCTCTATAATCCGAATGTCTACGATACGGCGGATGTAATCTCCACCTTCGTCTACCGCAAGGGGATCAGTGAAAGCGCTGAGTTCAGCTATACCACTGCCGTGGGTCTGTTTCAGTCGGTCATTAACTTTATCCTGTTGATCGGCGCCAACCGTCTGTCGAAGGCGGTATCCGACAATAAGCTGTTCTAGGCACGCCCTAGAGACAAAGTGAGGGATTATCCATGAAAATAAAAAGAACGGCAGGAGAACGGCTGTTTGACGGGGCAAATGTGCTGCTAATGATCGCATTGATTGTCTTAACCCTGTATCCGCTGTGGCATGTTCTGAATGCATCGCTTAGCGACTCCGGCCGGCTGATGGCTCACCGGGGGCTGCTGCTGTTCCCTGAAGGGTTCAACCTGGACAGCTACAAGCTGGTGCTGAGCAATCCAAGCATTCTGTCCGGCTACCGGAATACCCTCGTGATTGTGGTGCTGGGGACGGCGCTGAATCTGCTCTTCACCATTCTGGGTGCCTATACCCTGTCCCGTAAAAGCTTCATGCTCCGCAATCCGATCATGCTCGCTATTGTGTTCACGATGTTTTTCAACGGCGGAATTATACCGACCTATCTGCTGATCAACAACACACTGCATATGGGGAATAGTCTGCTGGCCCTGATTGTACCGGGACTGGTCAGCAGTTATAATCTGATCATTATGCGGACAGCGTTCCAGGAGATTTCCGAGAGTCTGCTGGAATCAGCCAGAATAGATGGTGCGGGAGAGGTGCGCATCCTCTGGCGGATTGTAGTCCCCTTATCCATGCCGGTAATCGCCGTAATGGTTCTTTTTTATGGCGTTGCCCATTGGAACTCCTGGTTTGGAGCCATTCTATATATCCGCGACCGCAGCCTGTATCCGCTTCAGCTGGTGCTGCGGGAAATTCTGATCCAGAACAGTACGGACTCCATGACGACCAGCGCAGCCATGGGCGACAAAGAGGCGATCGGAGAAAGTGTGAAATACGCTACAGTTATGGTGGCTACACTACCCATTCTGCTGATCTATCCGTTTCTGCAGAAATATTTTGTGAAAGGCGTTATGATTGGTGCCATTAAAGAGTAATAAACCGTAAAGCCTGGCCAATCACTGACATGAGGAGGGGACCCATGAAAAAGAAGAGTATCCTAATGTCCTGGAGCATCTCTTATCTGGTGATCCTGCTCATTCCGATTACGATCGGGGCAGCGGTCTTTGCCGAGTCCCGCAGCCTGCTGAAGGAAGAAGTGAACCGCTCCAATATGGTTCTGCTGTCCCAGGTACAGGAGAACATCGACAGCCAGATCGGGGATATCGGCAGCATCAGCAGCCAGCTTATGGCGGATTCCCAGCTCAGCAGCTTCATCAATCACGCCTCCGAGCAGGATGCCAGATGGCGGCTGATGGCGCTTGATCTGATCAAAAATCTTAAATCTATCCGCAGCGGGAACGGTCTGATCCGTGAATTGTATCTCTATGTGAAGTCTGCCGATGTTGCGCTGTCTTCCTCATCGCTCGTGTCTAAGAACTTTTTGTATGAGATCTTTTATGAGGGGACCGGGGTCACCGAGCGGGAATGGACTCAGCTGATGCAGGAATCCCGTGAAAGTGTGTTCCGTAAGATGGAGGTACGCAGCGAGGACCAGCGCATTGAGGAAACGCTGGTGTATCTTCAGCCTTTTCCTATTCAGGTAGCGGAGGACAGTCCGGCGACGTTTGTGGTCACTTTGGACCCTGACCGGTTCCAGCAGGCGATTGATAATGTGCGTCTGGAGAAGGAAAGCACCGTATTCATACTGGACCGGGACGGACGGACGTTATTTTCCACCGGGCCTATTGAAACCCCTTACACCATCAATGCTTATTTGAAGCTTAACCAGGATATAGGAAAAAGGACAGGAACAACAGAGTGGAACGGGGAATCGGTGACAGTCTCGCAGATTTCCTCCAAGGTGCAGGACTGGCAATATGTCTCGATCATCCCCACGCGTATTTATGCTAAGAAGCTGACGGTGATCCGCAATATTACCTTTGCCGGGATAGCGGCGGGGCTGCTGATCGGAGGCATCGCGGCGTGGTGGTTCACCCGGAGAAATTACCGGCCGATTGGCCGGATCATGAATATTATCTCAGACAAAGTCAAATGGAAGCTGGAGCAGCCGGACAATGAGTTCGGCATTCTGCAGACTGTGCTGACCCGTGCCTGGGAAGAGCAGGACCAATTCGCTACGAGGCTAAAGGAGCAGCAGACCATGGTGCGCAGCAGTTTTCTGGCTAGACTGCTCAAGGGAAGGGTGCAGGCAGGGACAGAGCTTGCTGCGGAAATGGAGCGTCTGGGCATACGCTTCGACACGGATTCTTTTGCAGTGCTGCTTCTGCATATCGAGAACTATGAGGGGCTGTTCCGCACCAGAGAACCGGAGGACAAGGAGAAGAAAATTCAGTTTGTCCACCTGATTCTTACGAACGTGATGGAGGAGTTGATGGGCGCTGTCGGCCCGGTCTATTCTGCGGAGATGGATGGAAGAATTGCCTTTCTGGTCAATATCCGGGAAGGCGCTGAAGAAGCGTCTCAACGGTTGATTAAGGCTGCCGGGGAAGCCCGGCATTTCATTCAATCGCGGTTCTACGTGTATTTCTCGGTAGGCGTAAGCAGCATCCGCCAATCCATAGAAGAGATCGCCGTCTGCTTCCGGGAATCGGAGGAGGCGCTCGAATACCGGCTGATTCTGGGCATTGGCCAGATTATTGACCAGAACCGGATCCGCCAGCCCAAAGAAGAGCTGTATTATCCGCTCGATCTGGAGAGACAGCTCGTCAATTATATCGCCTCAGGCAACTATGCCCGCTCCACCGAAGTCATGAATGAGATCCTCATGACCAATTTTGCTGGGGAGCCCCTTTCCGTAGAGCTGGCCCGCTGCCTGATGTTCGAGCTGATCGGCACGATGCTGAAGGCCACCGAGCAGATTAAAGCGGATGACCGGAAGGAAATGAACCCGCGTAATGATCTGATCCGGCAGCTGTTCGCCTGTGAAACCTTCGAGGAGATTGAAGCGGAGCTGCTGCGGATTCTGGAGACGGTCTGCCAGCTGGTTCATGAGCGCAAGCGCTCGCATAATGCGGAGCTGAAGGATCAGCTCGTAGAATTCATTCATGAGAACTATGCGGATGTGAATCTGGGGCTGACGCATTTGTCCGAACGCTTCCGCTTTCACCCGACCTATGTCTCCAAGTATTTCAAGGAACAGACCGGAGTTAACGTCATCGATTATATCAACCAATACAGGATTGAAGCGTCAAAAAGGATTCTGCAGGAGGATGAACGGACTGTGCAGGAGGTATCCGAGCGTGTGGGCTTCCTGAACAGCAACTCCTTCATCCGTGTCTTCAAGAAATATGAGGGGATCACCCCCGGCCAGTATAGACAGAACAACCGGCTGATGCATCACGAAAGCTGATGGCCTGTTGGACTGCTGTGTACATTTAGCGCGGCATGGTGGACTAGTGGTCAGAGCCGGCGGGTCTTTAGCTTCCTTGCAACATTTAGCCTGAAGTATTTATTTTATGAGAGTAAAGGGGAGATCCGGCATGTGGACGAAAGCGATTGAAGATGCGCTTGGCGTAACTAAACGTAATATTGAGAGATTTGGTGACCGGTTCCCCCATGTAAGTATGGGCGATGAGCACTATTCGCTGAATAACAACACGGAATGGACAGCGGGATTCTGGTCGGGCATTCTATGGCTGTGCTCTGAATATGCTGAAGATTCCATCTATCGTGAGCAGGCGGTAAGAACGGTCCGGAATTTCCGTACCCGCATGGATCACAAGATTATCTTTGACCATCATGATATCGGCTTTCTGTACTCGCTGTCCTCTAAGGCGCAGTGGATACTCGAGCGGGACGCCGCAGCCCGACATCTGACGTTGGAGGCGGCGGACATGTTAATGAAGCGCTGGCGGGAGTCAGCAGGACTTATTCAGGCCTGGGGGCGGGAAGGCGACCCGGTCAATGGCGGGCGGATTATTATTGACTGCCTGCTTAATCTGCCGCTGCTGCTCTGGGCTTCGGAGCAGACCGGAGATCCTTCTTACCGCCGTGCGGCTGAGCTTCATGCCCGGAAGGCCCGCCGTTTTCTGGTGCGCGGCGATGATTCGAGCTACCATACCTTCTATTTCGATCCGGCTACCGGAGAGGCAATCCGGGGCGGGACACATCAGGGCTACAATGACGGGTCCACCTGGACCCGGGGACAGGCCTGGGGGATCTATGGCTTCGCTCTGATCAGCCGCTATTTGCAGAGTGCGGAGATGCTGGAGACGGCGAAGCGCCTGGGGCGTTATTTTGTGGCCCATCTGCCGGAAGACCAGGTGGCGTACTGGGACTTTAACGCCCCTGTGGGGCCAGATACGAAGCGGGATAGCTCCGCCTCAGCCATTGCTGCCTGCGGACTGCTTGAGATCGCCGGACAACTGCCGGCGGATGATCCAGAGCGGCGGGTTTTCAGGGGGGCGGCTGAGGCCTCCATGAAGTCACTGGCAGAGAATTATTCCACGCAAGGTGCTGAAGACGCAGAGGGTTTATTGAAGCATGGCTCCTACTCTGTAAGAGGTGGTGATTCCCCTGATGATTACACGATCTGGGGTGATTATTACTATCTGGAAGCGCTGATGCGCCTGGAGCGGGGAATCCCGGGGTATTGGTACGAGCGGTAGCATTCGCCGCGGCAGCGTTATTTCGAGGAGAGATTGGATAGATCGATAAAAGGGTGTCTCAGAAGCCATACAGGGCTTCTGGGACACCTTTTGTTGTGACCTTCCCTGATCTGCCCAGAGCGCCTCTAACCTAGCACCCGTAAAGAAGTGATTTTATGATTGCCGAATTGCTAGTACAAGCACAGCAACACCACAATCCAGAGGCAATATTACATATTTTGGAACACACCAAAGCTCAAAGCCTCCTTATTACAAGTACCCGCTGATCATCGTGAAGATTTAAAACAGGAACTCTATGTCAAAATGATTGAGGTGATACAAACTTTTGATATTAGTAAATTGAAATAAAATTCGAAAGTGGTTGTAAAATCAGAGGCTCATTTCTCTTTATATAGTGAGACGCCGGTGATCTACAAAAAAATCAATGGAGGTAATATTCATGGCAATTGGTGATCCACTAACTTCGAAAAGTCAGCTTTACGGGCGGGACAGCACTGATCTGTTGGCAAGAACACTACTCGGCGAAACAGAAAATGACTCTGCATCACGTGTTGGTGTTGCATGGGTTGTTATCAACCGGAAGAATGATAAAATATACGAATTCAAAAATCAGAATAGTATCGAAGAGGTTGTACTTGCTCCATGGGCCTTCTCCTGTTTTAATGAAGGTGATGTTAACTTAGCTAAATGCCTCAGACCAAATACATCAAGTCAAATTTGGAAAAACTGTGTTTCTGTCGCTCAAAATGTTGCTTCTCTTGAAAATCCAATCGGAGACAAATTGTTTTATACTCAAGTCGATGTTTTCAACGCAAATACCAAAACTGAAAATGGAAAACTTTTGTATAAAATGAGTGGTAAATGGGTAGTTATCACTTCTAAAGTTCTGAAAGGTGAACACATGTTTTTCAACTATCAGCACTAATAATCTTTAATAAAAAAGAAGCTGACCAGTTTGGGCCAGCTTCTTTTTTATTCATCAGGGGTAACTTCAATTTGATCTGCAACAAACTCATTTAGGGCTTCGTCATATTTATACGTTACATGAACAGTGCACACATAGTCAGGAAGCACGCCATTAATTGGTTTAACAAATCCGCCTATGTTAACTGTTAGTTTCTGATCCTTTAAATTATTTAAAATTATATCACCAAAGTAAAGTTTGTTTTCAAATTTATCATCCGGCTTATGTGCCAGCGCTAGCTCGCTGACATTCTTGCTGAATTTGTATTCTTTCCCTTGAGCTTTAGCTTTAATTAGAAGCTCATTACCATTTTGTTTGACTTCAGTTTCTAAATTTGCAACAATTCCATCAACATTTTGCACCTTTATTTCTGAAAGGTTTTCTCCGTTTAATACATGAGCTTCATTAGTATCTAAATTAGTACCATGTCCGGTAACAAGAATGATGACCGCTTCTTCTTTACCATCCCCTGTAAGATCAACATAAGATATCCTGGGTCCAGTTACTCCTCTTAGTATTTTCCAATTAAATTTTTTTTGGCTGCCGTTAATGTCTACAATTACTCCATCTTTTGTTTCATAGAGTTTTATTTGTTCCTTCTCGGAAGATGCAATCAATTTCGCATCCGTATCTTGCACCGACTGTGTTATTACTTGTTTACTGGGAGACTCACCCGAACCTTGCGTAACCGCTGCGGGCTTATCTGATCCACATCCTGAAAGTAAAACAACACTTAACAACATCACTGTACCAAGCTCTTTTTTCAATACATAATCCCCTTTCATCTACCCAGAAGAAATTATATCAAAGCAAATAAACTGATGAATGACATAATATTAACATTATTTACGAATAAAGTTAATATTATGTTATCTAATCGCAAACAGCAAAACGCCCAAATGAAGCCCCATTTACCTGAACCCTTCATCACGTGCTTAAACCATAAAACGGTTGACACCAGAAAACGAAAAAAAGGTGCTCCCCGACAATCCAGGAGCGCCTATCTCATCCTCAGTTATATATAATTGAGCGTTCTTCCACGACTTAGGAATATTGGGGAATAAGAGTCTTTTAATTCAGTTCGTCTTTAAGACGGGCTACTATACTTAACTTTCAGTGAGCAGCCTTACCACCCTCCAGAGCGGCGCCAAGGAATCTTGTAGAAAAGAAGGAGATTTGTAGAGTTAATGTAGAGGTCTGTCGGCTACTATTAGGAACTAAGAGAATATTATACACAAACCGGCTGCATCCGTTTAGCACGATTTGGTGAACGGCTGTATCTGAAGGGGGGAATTACGGGGATAGGAAGGCAGTAATGAGGCTTCGAAGTGTCGGCTGATCAAATAAAAGTATATTTATATGAGGAGTACAGAAAAAGATGACAACATCAAAGAAACGGAACAAAAAATGGTCCCGCAGTCTCGCAACCTCTTTATCATTTGCATTGGTTGCCGTTAACTTTGCAACACCCGGCCCAATGGCCCATGCGGCAATTGGAAATGACGGATCGGAACAGATTTTCACATCGGACAAGTATCGGGGTTTCACCAAGGATGGCGGAGCTGTAAACTTAACCTTCCCGGAACTCTTTATCACCGGGGATACCAGTGAAATGATGACGGGTGCCACTGTTGTGATTAACGGATATAAGACGGGTGATCTGATTACGTTCGTAGCGTCCGGTACAGGAATTGCCGTTAACTCCAGCAAAGGAAACGGCGTTTATATATTAACGGGCAACGCAAGCATTGAAGCCTATCAGACTCTATTGGAAAACGCCAAATTCACGATGACGTCACCTGGGGAGCGCAGCATAACCTTTGGCCTTGGCCCCGTTCTCGCTTTCAATAAAAATGGCCATTTCTATGAATATGTAACGGATACCGGCATCAAATGGCCGGAAGCCCGGGCGAATGCCGAGCTGCGGACCTACTATGGACGCCAAGGGTATCTGGCGACGATTACTGATCCCGAAGAAAACGCTTTTATTGCCGAAAAGGCTCAGGGGATAGGCTGGATTGGCGGTAAAGACGTGGATCGGGCTGAAGACGCAAACGGTAAGGCTACCATACGTGTTTCCACCTTGCAGAACAGCGGTATTGGCTATGGCGATTGGCGTTGGGTAACAGGACCGGAAGGTAAACTGCAGTACGGCAGCCAATTCGGGCTCCCCTTCTACAAGGGGTATATTGCTCAAGGCGGCATTAATGATGCTGCTACGGTCACTAATGCAACTTACGGTCTCGGCAGTAATAAGACCATGCACAATAACTGGGATGCGGGAGAGCCCAATGACTATACTTACGAGCACGTGATGCATATCTTTGCGAACGGCAAGTGGAACGATTATGCAGCCGACAACAAGGTGGATGCTTATCTCGTTGAATACGGCGGCATGGAAGGCGACGCAGCCACCAGTATCAACACCACTATAACGCTGGTGGACAACACACTGTTGAAGCAGGATGCCGATACAGCGCAGGGCTATCTTGACACTGCTCCGCCGGTCTATACGAAGGAGTCTCTGGCGGTTCTGAAAGCAACAACGGATGCAGCCAAAGCCGTCCTTGAAGGCGAGCATGCCTCCCCTGAAGAGATTGCGGCGGCCCGCAAGAGTCTTGCGGATGCGGTTGACGGACTGGTCAAACAGCCGCCAATAGCTAATAGCGCCAGCTACACAGAGGGAACGAACAATCAGGTATCGGTTGTTTTTGACAAACCGGTCAAGTTCAATAAAAACGATGCAGATTCTACGGATGACTTCCGAGTTACACTGGACGGTAAATTGGTTGATGTTGCGCATGCTGTAGTATCGGATACAGATCCACGGGTCATTATTCTGACCTTGGCCAGCCCGTTGTCCAATGACCCTGTGGTTAGAATCGAATATGATTCCCGACAATCGGCAATAGAGGCACAGGACCCCGAAGAAGCGCCGGTTACGGATTTTACGCTTATCGCAAACGGGCCATTCGGTGATTCTTTGCAGATTCAAGAGCCTGCCTCCGGTACAGAGGTGGATGGAGCCGATTTCCCGGTGCCCGTATCTGGACAGGCTGCGCTGGGTTCAACCGTAACGGCTAGCGTCTATAATGTAGATGCTCATCCCGATGCCTATCTGTTCGACCTTGAGGTGGGAATTACCGTAACCGATGATGTCTATAAATGGGATACCAAGCTGCCGGGTCCGCTTGCCCCGGGTTCATACCACGTCGCGGTAACTTCAACCAAAATGTTCGGAGACGAAATAAGAACGGAAACCAAGCTGGTGCCGTTTACCGT
Source organism: Paenibacillus graminis (assembly GCF_000758705.1). Taxonomy (NCBI): domain Bacteria; kingdom Bacillati; phylum Bacillota; class Bacilli; order Caryophanales; family Paenibacillaceae; genus Paenibacillus; species Paenibacillus graminis. Next base: position 246,525 of record NZ_CP009287.1, read on the forward strand.
CCCGCAGCTTCAATTGACTCATGTAGCAGTAGACGACGAGAACCCGGCTCAGACAGTTCTGACATTCAATCAGAACATTGGCTCTGTGCTTAACGAAGCTGATTTCGCCGGACTCAAGATCGATGGCCGGAAAGTGGTCGCTGTCAAATCTATACAGGGTAACAAAGCTGAAGTCGTTCTGGAGGAAGCACTAGGTCCGGACGATGCGTTAACCGTAGAGTACGAACCTGCTGCCGGTAGTGTTACGGCTGAAGGAAACATCCTGAATGAGCTGCGGCCGGTCCATGCCGGCAATCAGGCAGGCATAACAAAGGAAAATGATATTATTCCGCTCCAGCTCATTGCCGCTTACCCTGAAGAGGGCAAGCTCAAGCTGGTATTCAACAAGCCCATCAACGACTTAACTGTTCTGTCCGGATTCACTTACGGCGGAGTGCCGCTTAAGGAACCTTTTGAGATTCATGGCAATGAACTTATTGTTTCAATCCCGGCTGATCATAAGGGCGGCCTATTGAGCTACGATCCTAAACTCGGCAATGTCACCGAGAATGGCAATGTGAATAACCCGCTTACGGGACTTCAGCCGGGAATTGATCTTGGCGATGATTCCACATATATCGCAGACGAAGGCAAGCTGCCGGCGAACGGTCTGGGATTGGCTGTTGGGGACAAGGCGGTTCCGCTGACTCCAGGCTTCCAACCGGATGTGCCAAGCGGCTATAAGGCGTCCGTGCCTAACGAAACGGATAGCATTGCCTTGAACCTCGCCCCGACAGGAAATGATAACACGCTGGTAAAAGTAAGCCTGAACGGAGTGGAAGTTCCTGGCGGAGACTGGAGCAAGCTTCCGCTGCAGGAAGGGCTGAATATCATTCAAGTGGATATTGTCGATGCGAAACATCCGGGCGTTAAGCTGGGACAATATCAGATTCAGGTAACTCGCGCAAGAGGAGTTTCACAGGAGCCTTCCAGCGGCGGGGGCAACGTCCCTGCACCTGACAAGTCCAACACCGAAGTCATTCAGGTGGATGTGGCGATCGGTGGAGCAAATGCGGTTGGCATCACTAAAGTGCCGGTTCAGCGGACAACCCGCAGTGATGGAACGCTTACGGATCTGGTCCGCTTTACCAGGGATAAGGCAGAGGAAGCGGTAAAGAAAGCGAAAGAGACGGGACAAAACATCGCCCGAGTGGTCATCCCGGATGCCGCAGACAAAGTCAGCGAAGTAAATGTCCAAATTCCCGCAGAGACAGCCAAATTGCTTAAAGAGAGCGGTATCGTGCTTGAAATATATACAGAGAATGCCATTGTCCGCATTCCGAACGCCTCTCTGGACGGAATCGGGAAGGACTTCTATTTCCGGCTTGTGCCGGTAAGAAGTGCAGCGGAGCGGAACGAAATCGAAAAGAGAGCCACGCTCGAAGCCGTTGTCCGCGAAGTGGCGAAAGACAATAGAATTGAAGTGGTCGCCAGACCGATGACCATCGAAACGAACTTGTCCAGCCGGGCGGTGACCCTGATCCTGCCGCTGAGAGATGTGAAGCTGCCGGCGAATGAAGCGCAGCGCAATGCGTTCCTGGCGCAGCTGGGCATTTTCATCGAGCATACCGATGGCCAGAAAGAAGTCGTAAAAGGAAAAGCGGTCACCTACAAAGAGGGATTGCTGGGGTTGGAATTCTCCTTAACGAAGTTCAGCACCTTTACAATCATCAATTTCAATAATCAGGCTGCCGCTTCACATGGGTCTTACATTATCGGATTTCCGGACGGCGAATTCAAGCCGGACGAACAAGTAACGCGTGCACAAATGGCGCTAATGATCGCCAGAAATCTGGGGTACGATGCCAATGCGGCTGTAAGCAGTCTTCCTTTCGGGGATGTGGCTGTACGGCATTATGCCGCTGGAGCCATTGCTTTTGTTAACGCGAAGGGTGTGATGAAGGGCGATCCGGACGGACAGTTCCGGGCGGCAACGCCGATTACGAGAGCGGAGATGGCAGCCGTCGCCGCCAATTACATGAAACTTGCAGTATCGGCAGACAGCAAGTCCAGCTTCAACGATACGACCGGACACTGGGCACAATCGGTGATCGAAGCGAACCTGACGGCCGGCCTACTCAAGGGATATCCTGACGGCAGCTTCAAACCGAATGCCTATCTAACCCGGGCTGAAGCTGTGGTAATGGTCAATCAGATGTTTGACCGCGGACCATTGTATGGAGCGGATGCCATCAAGTTCCCGGATGTTTCCGGCAGCCATTGGGCATACCGGGATATCCAGGAAGCTGTGAATGACCATCAGTACCGGATTGACAGTGAACAGAAGGAACAACTGGTCTCAGAATAAACCATGGGGGTTGCAGGAGAGGTTATTCTCCTTCAACCCCCAAATCATTACAAATTTAAAGTATAATGAAAATACGGTTGTACCGATTTACCCGTTGTGAAGGAGATTCCAATGAAAGCAATCCTGATTGACGATGAAGAATTGGCGTTGAAATATTTGGAGCACCAGCTGCTTATGCTCGGCGATTTTGAAATTGCCGGAAAATATACCGACCCGCTGCAGGGGAAACAAACAGTGGAAGAGACGGATATCGATATCGTATTTCTGGATATCCATATTCCCGAGCTGAACGGGATCGAGCTGGCTGAAATGCTGTTGGAACGCAAGCCTTGTCTGCAGGTTGTATTTGTAACGGCATATGATGAATATGCGATTAAAGCGTTTGAGCTCAATGCGCTCGATTATGTGCTAAAACCGGTTCACCTGGACCGCCTCAGACTTACGGTTCAGAGATTGAATTCCTACCGGAAGGCCGGCATGGCGGCTTCTTCAACGGCACAGTTCAAAAACTGGAAAATCCTAATGTTCGACGACTTCAGGATATACGAAGGAACGCAGGAGCATGCACCGCTTCAGTGGAGAACGGCGAAAGCGCAGGAAATCTTTTATTATCTTCTTCATCATCGCGGCAAAGTGGTCAGCAAAGCGACTTTAATCGAATTGCTTTGGGCCGATTTTGATTTGAACAGAGCCTATCCGCAGTTATATACCGCTGTTTATCATATCCGAAGAATGCTTGAGCCCTTTAGCAGAGACCGGATCCTTCTTCAAAACACAGCCGACGGCTATCTGCTGAAGCTGGAAGGGATCTATCTGGACGTCGACGAGTTTGACCGCTTTGTTAAGGCCGGCTTGGAGCTCTCAAAGGACACGGTGTCTGAATATGAACGCATTCTGAAATTGTTCAAAAGCGAATATCTGGAAGGGTATGATTATGTATGGGCAGAGCTTGAAAGGCAGAGATTCCAGCTGCAGTGGATCCGGCTGAAACAGAACCTGGTTCATTGGTATGTGGAGAGCGAAGAGCTGGAACAAGCGTTCAAGCACATTGAGCATGTTTGCACCCGCTATCCTTTAGAGGAACAGGCGCAGTTATTATATTTACAAATATGCGACCGGATGGGATTTCATTTTCTGGTGCAAAGGCAGTATGCGCTGCTGGAGGCGGTTATGGAAGCGGAGCTGTCCGAGAAGCCAAACCAGGAGATTGTGAAATGGTATAAGAATTGGGAAAAGAAGCGGCAAAAAGGATGAATCCGGGGATTCATCCTTTTTGGTATGGAATCTGAAAGCTGACCCGGGTTCCCTGCTCCAGCGAGCTTTGAATATCCAGACTCTTGCCGAACTGCTGCATCAATCGGCGGTTAATATTTATAAGGCCGATACCGCTGCGGCTGGAGGACCGGTTCGAATGGGTCAAAAGCTGGCTCAGATAATCCTTGTCCATTCCGTCGCCGTCGTCGACGATTGAAATGTCAACAATTTCGGATAACCTGCGGACGTTGACCGATACAGTTCCGCCCCGGTTTCGGCTCAAGAGCCCATGCTTAATGGAATTCTCAACCAGAGGCTGGATCGACAAGGGCGGAATGAGAATATCAATCCCGCTTTCGATATTCCACTCTACCGTTAACCGGCTGCCGAAACGTTCCTTTTCGATATAGACATAGGAACGGACGAGAGAGAGCTCATGCTCAAGGGGGACAAGAGGAGACGCATTCTTGAAATCAAAGCTTAGGCGCAGGTAGTTGCTGAATTCATCGAGCAGGGTCTGCATTTTATTGAAATCGATCATGCCTAATGCGGCAATGGAGTTCAAAGTGTTAAACAGGAAGTGAGGCTGAATTTGCGACTGCAGCCATGCGCTTTCCATTCGCAGACGGTCGTCGATGGAGGTCTTCAGCTGGGTCAATGCCTGCACCCGGGCCTTTAACTCCCAGGCATCTACAGGCTTTTTGACATAATCATTAGCTCCTACCCGGAATCCGGTTAAGATATCCTCTGTCCGGACTCTGGCCGTTAACAGCAGGATCGGCAGTTCCGAAAGATTGAACCGCTCGCGGATGAGCTCTGTCAGCTCGTAACCGGACATATGCGGCATCATGACATCCGTAATGACAAGATCGTACCGTTGCCGCTTGATTTCCGCGAGCGCCTGTTCCGGACTTGTAGCGGCATCGATCACATATCCTTCCGTTTCCAGCGTTTGGGTAAGCACATTCAGATTCACCGCATCGTCATCCACAATCAATATCCTGCACCCGGGTGCTGCAGATGCATAGGATAAGAAGGCCGTTTCAACAGGCATGTCCGCTGTGGCTGCAATCTTGTCCAAGGATACGGATAAATTCGTTATGGATAACGGATAGACCTCTTCTTCCACAGGGTTGCCTTCCGCTAATGGCAGCGTGAAACGGAAGAGGGTTCTTTCCCCCAAAGACGATTCCACAGTGATTGTTCCCCCATGAAGCTCCACTAATTGTTTGCAAATACTCAGCCCGAGTCCAAACCCGCCGCTGGCCCGCTTCAACTGGTTGTCCGCCTGCTCATAAGGATGGAAAATCTGGAGCAGCGCTTCGTCGGGAATTCCGATTCCGGTATCCTCCACCTGCACCTCTGCCATAAGCCCCTTTCTTACAGCGCGTACGGTGATGGCGCCTTTATCCGTAAATTTCACCGCATTATGCAGTAAATTGAACAGGATTTGGATCACCCGCTGTTCATCGGCCTGAACAGCAGGGAAGGCATCGTCAATGTCTGCCCGCAGCCGGATCGGTTTCCCATCCACCATGACCTTAATCATGTCCAGCACACCGGAGATGACCGACTGCAGCCGGACCGGCCTAAGCTCCAGCGGGATGGTCTGTTCCTTCAGACGGGTGATGTCGATCAGATCGTCCAGCATAAAGCTCATCCGGCTGCTGACTTTTTTAATGATTTCCACACGTTCCTGCTGCTTCGGATGAACCGGGTGGGTCTGATCATCCAGGATTACCTGCAGCATCGTTGAGATTCCCTGCAGCGGATTGCGCAGTTCATGCGACGTGTTGACCAGAAATTCATCCTTCCGTTTATCTTCAAGCTGGAGCTTCCCGGCCAGCAGCAACGACTGATCGATTGCGTGGAAGAACCGTTTGAACCAGAAGGCAGCAAAGGCAAGCAGGGCGAAAACCAGGTCAAACGGGTAATGAATGAGTTCATTCTCGGATGAAAAGTGCATAAATGCCGCCCACAGGATATTGACTCCTATGCCAATGCAGGCGAGCAGCAGGAAAATGACATCTTCTTTTTGCTGAATGGCTTTGCGGAGGGCGTGGCTGCCCAGAATGACCGAGGCGAGGCCGAGTACAAGCAGTAGTTTGGATGTAGTCTGAATATACGATGATGGGGCTATCAGAATAAACAGGGCATATAGGGTCCAGCAGACGGCTATAGCGGGCATGGTTGATTTAGGGACATGGGAAGGGAACAGGCTGCTGATCAATAGGCACATGAAGACATTGACACCGATATAGGTGAGATACACAATCTTTATCTCCCAGGCATCGCCCATATGGAACCATTGGAAGAGCAGCCTCTCATCGGAAATGAGTACGCTGAACAAGGTGAATATCATAAAAAAAGCGAAGTAGATCAAGCCTTTGCTGGAGCTCAGGAAATGCAGAACTATGCCGTAGAGGGCATTAATGAAAAGAATGACACAGAGCAGCAGCTGTAGTCCGGCCAGCAGGGAATTCCGTTGTTGAATGGCATCGGCCGTACCGAAGCGGATCGGTCTTTCAATACCCCCTTTGCCGGCATCATGGGACACCTCAATGACCAGATCCAGCGTGGCGCTTCCGGCAGGAATGGTTACGGTATAGGGAACGTTTTGCGCCCGATGCGTGCCGGGATCAGAGGACGGATGCCCGGAGGAGGCCAGCAATTGACCGTTCACATATACCGATGAGGCATTGCCTATTCTGGATATTTTCATGCCGAGGGTTTGCTTCGTCTCCGGATCGAGCCTGATCAGCAAGCGGTAAGTTCCATAATGGAATGCTGAGTCATCCTGCGGGAAGTATCCGTCCCATAAATCCGGCACGAATACCTTTTCCGCTGGGGCTGCCTTAACGATTCTATTATCGCTGCCCGAATCAGAAATCAGCAGAGCTGAGGGGTAGAAGGTCCATTCCCCCTTCAACTGCAGCGTTTGGTGCCCGGTAAAGCTGAAATTCCGCAAGTCCAATACGCCCTCTTGGGCGGCAGGAGCTTGCGGATAATCCATAGTCTTCAGGTAGTCCATCCATACCAAACGGACAGCGGTGATGAATAATATAAAAACAACGATAGCGATAAACGGCCTTTTTAGGATTCCCAGCATGTTTTTGACTTCAACCTTCGCCTTCTAGATGTGAAATGAACTGCAGTTGGGTCTATTATACTATTCAGCTGACCCAACAACTATAGAAGGCTGTAAAAAAGCATAAAATCCATTTGGCAGACAGCCCGGCTATGCCCGCCGGTTATTCAACCCTTGACAGCCGAACTCGCCACACCTTCAATGATGTATTTCTGTCCAATCAGGAAGACAATAATCATCGGAATAATTCCCGCGGTGGCAGCGGCCATCATGCCGTTGTAGTCCACGTTGTTCTCCAGAATGAAGTTTTGCAGACCCAGCGGTACGGTGAACAAGTCATGATCGATTAGGAAGACCAGGGCGTTCTCATAATCATTCCAGTGCCAGGAAAAGTCAATGATGGCCAGCGTAGCGATCGAGGGTTTGGCCATGGGCAGAATGATCCGGGAGAAGATCCGGAAGTGGCCGGCTCCGTCAATAAAGGCTGCCTCCGAAATCTCATAAGGCACAGAGAGAAAGAACTGCCGCATCATGAAGACCCCGAAGATGGTGAAAAACCCCGGCAGAATAAGCGCCCAGTGGGTGTTGTAGATGCCTGCCCAGTCGAACATGATGAATTTGGGCACGAACAGCACCTGAGGCGGTACCATCATCATGGACAGGTACACCATGAACATGGTATCCCGTCCTCTGAACTGGATTCGTGCGAAGCCGTAGGCGGCGAGTGAGGATAGTGTGACTGCACCAATGGTACTAAGCACTGCAACTTTAAGGGAATTTAAATAATAGAGCACGAAACTATTGTCTCCCGTCCATACCTTCACATGATGGCTCCAGTTGAAGTGAACGGGAATCCATTGAATGGGATATTGGAATACTTCGGACGGGGTCTTGAACGAGGTGCTGATCATCCAGAGGAACGGAACGATCATCACAATGCTCAGGAACAGCATTACAAGCGTGATAACACTTTTATTGAACACAGCTTTATTCATGGCCGCTCCTCCTTTAGTAGTGAACCCAGCGTTTTTGACCCAGCCATTGGACGACGGTGAAGATCATGATGATGACGAACAGCGCCCAGGACACGGCGGATGCATAGCCCATTTCGTAGTAGCGGAAGGCATTCTGGTAAATAAACAGGGACAATACGGTGGTGCTGTTCCCCGGTCCGCCCTGCGTGATCGCCTGAATAATCCCGAACTGCTTAATCGACATAATAAGTCCGGTAATCAGCAGCAGGAAGGTCGTGGGACTGACCAGGGGCCACAGGATGCTGCGGACGGTCTGCCAGGTGCGGGCCCCGTCGATTTTGGCCGCTTCCAGCAGTTCGCCGGATACCTCCTGCAGCGCAGCCAGATAGATGATCATATTGTAGCCGAGCATGAACCAGACCCAGATGATATCAATGGCATACATGGAAGATTCCATGGTAGACAGCCATCCGGGAGGGTGGGCAATGCCGATGGCCCGCAGGATGCCGTTGATAGGGCCGTTATTCGGCTGGAACAGGAGCATCCAGACAAAGGCAACGGCGACCCCGCTGGTAATGTAGGGCATGAAATACAGCGCCCGCAGCAGTTTTTTCAAATATACAGAACGGTTGAGAACTACTGCCACAATGAAGGCGAGTCCAATGGATACAGGTACGGACAACAGGAACATCAGGGTGTTCTTGATGGCAATATAGAATACTTCATCGCCCAGCATTCTTTGAATGTTGTCCAGGCCTACAAAATTTGTGTCGGGACTCATAAACTTGTAGTCTGTGAACATCAGATAAAAAGAATAGATGGCAGGTATAATAAAAAATAGAATCACGCCAATCATATTGGGCCCGATAAACAAATAGCCCAGATGCTGCTGCCGTTTCATCCAAGATGTTTTCACATCAGTTCACTCCTCTTCTTCATTTGCTTCTTCCTGTCAAGCATAACAAGCGGAATGAAAGCGGTTAAGGAACAAAACCTCCGACTTCATGCTACAGAAGTATACATTTGCGCCAGGCGGCTGCACGGCCCATTCGTAGTTTTGTTCTATTTTCTATGTGCACACCAAAACAGCGGCCTTCCTGTATGGAAAGCCGCTGTCTGTACAGCCGGGTGAAGTCAAGGCTCAGATGGTCATGGGTTCGGGTTTGCTTTTTTGATTCTGCCTGTACTGGCTTGGCGTTTGTGCGGTCAGGCGCTTGAATATTTTGATAAAATAATTATCGTTTACGAAGCCCACCCGGTTGCCAATCTCATATACGGGCAGGTCGGAATGGCACAGATACTGAATCGCCTGATTCACGCGCACCCGGTGCAGGTAATGGATTAGCGTTTGCCCGGTTTTCTTTTTGAACAAGGTGCTGACATAATTTTCACCCATCATGACATATTGGGACATCGATTTCACGGTAATATCCTCCGGGTAATGGACATGGATATACTGCAGAATTTTCTGAATCTCCGGATGGGAAGTGACTTCTTCATGGAGAAGCGGCTGCAGCCCTTTGGTGCTCCGCTCATCGGTTCCGGTTTTCTCCTGTACCGGGGCAGGACTACTGCCGCGCTTATCACCGTCCTTCAGCAGCTCATTGCTGATTTTGCGCAGCGTTTCCCGCAGCGAATTCACACTCATGGACAGCTTCAAAATGTAATTCGAAGCCCCGTATTCCATCGCCTGCCGGACATATTCAAAATCGCTCATGCAAGTGAGCATTACAAAACGGGAGCCATAGCCTTCTTCCCGGGTTCTTCTAAGCAGCTCAACGCCATCCATTTCAGGCATAATGATATCCGTAATTACCAGGTCGGGTACATCCCGCCGGATCATATCGAGGGCTTCTGCGCCGTTTCCTGCCTCTCCGCAAACCGTGAAACCGAGTTCTTCCCAGGCGATGATCTCCCGCACAGACTCCCGTACAAAAACTTCATCTTCAACCAGCAATACTTTCCACATGAATGATTACCTCCCGGTGTATAGGATGTATTAAGCCGGATGTTCCGTGCCGTAAGGTGTGGATAACAGAAAAGGTAGGGTGAACCGGACCGTAACGCCTTGGTCAGAGGAGAGGATGTCCATAGAGCCTTCCCCCCGGAACAGGAGCCGCAGCCGCTCCTCAATATTGCTGAGTCCGATGCCCGGACGCCTGCGTTCCGTACGTTTGAGCTTGGATTGCTCGATGCCCACTCCGTTATCCTTAATCTCCACGATAAGCTTGCCGGACCCCTCCCGGTATACTTTAATTTCAATTAAGCCGTTGCCCGGCAGCGGTCCGATCCCGTGAATAATGGCGTTTTCTACAAGCGGCTGCAGGCTGAGCTTGGGGACCAGCGCGTACAGAATGTCTTCATCATACTCACAGGTGACTTCAAATTTATGGCGGTACCGGACCTGCTGAATATGGACATAGGCCTGGACCAGCTCGATTTCATCTTTTAGATAGATCAGATCCTTATCGGTGTTCAGACTGGCCTCCAGCAGCTTGCCGAGGGAAAGGGTCATATTGGTGATGTCCTCATTCTGCTCCCGGATGGCGATCCATTTGATGGTATTCAGCGTATTCAGCAAAAAGTGAGGATTGGTCTGGGCCAGCAGCATTTGAAAATGGACGGCTTCCTTCTGCCGCTCTTCCGTCTTCAGCTTCTGAATCAGCAGGTTGGTGTCATCGAGCATAGTATTGAAGGTCCGGGTCAGATCCAGAATTTCACCTCTGAATTTGTGCTCCGGCAGCCGGATTTTCAGACTCTTCTGCACAGCAGCCTTCATCTTGTTCTGCAGGTGGGACAGCGGGCGGGTAATTGTTGTGGCAATGACGAAGGTCATCATCAGAAAAATACCCATCAGCGCAAAAAAAGTGATAAAGTACTGCCGCTTCAGCTCCTCAATCTCCACAAACAACACGGACTGGGGGATGCGGTTGACGATATACCAGTCCAGGGATTCCACATAGATATAATTAATCAGAGAGTTAGAATCTTGGTCGATAAAATATTGCTGCTGCGGATGCTCCGCGATCCTGGCCTTGACCTGCTCCGGCAATATGCTCTTGGGAACCGACTGGGAGATATCTTCTCCCGTATGCGTGATTAAAAAGTACTGCTGCTGAAGATCGGATTGCTTGTGAATGGACTGCAGCCAATAGGAATAGTCAATACTGATCCGGGCCATGCCGTAAGGCTTGTTCTGCGTATTCTCCAGATAAGCGTACAAGGACAGCAGGTAGGCACTGGTCGACACATCCCTCAGCACATAGTTGTTGTCATTGGGAACCCAATGGTACGAGCTGGGATTCATAAGTTTCCGGTCAAACCCGGGATTGCTGCGCAAATCCTTGTAAATCAGAGAATCTCTTGGCGGGTAAGAAGTGTATGCGCTTTCATATAAATCGAGAATCATAAAATAAACCGAAGGATTATAGAGAAAGAAGCTGTTATTCAGATTTTTGAAAATGTTCTCGATCCGCCTTTTGTTTTCAAGCCCGCTTTGCTGCTCGGGATGGGTCAATACGGATCTTACCGTCTCATCCTGCTTGAGGAAGATTAAGGTTTTGAAAGCGATGCTGATCTGATCCTCCAGTGTCCGGTACATCTGCTCCAGCTGATAGTGGCTCTGCTGGCTGATTTTTTTCTGAACCAGGCTTTCAATGCGCTGATAGTTGTATAAATTCAGGGCACAGAAGGGCAGCAGGATCAAAAAAACAAAGGCTGCGAACAAGCGGTATTTCAGCTTTTGGGGAACCAGTAAACGCATTAGTTTTGACACACGGATGCGACCTCCAATACGTTGTGGGTGTTGCTTAAATTATAGCATATTAAAAAAGCTGCAAGCGCAATATTTAAAATTGTATGGTTTTGTTTCAGGAAGGGGGTTTTGAGGCGGAATAATGCAAAGATTTGTTCTATTCGGGTGGCATTGTACATCAAAAATAGCGGAGAGGGAATCAGTCGGACTAAAAATCCCTTTTCACTAGCGCTTGCGAAGAAGCAGTCGGGCAAGCGCTAGTTGAAAAAAGGGAACTTATTTTTCCGGAAAATCAACTATAGTGAGAGCTAAGTGGCGCTGCATCAGCAGCCCGGGGATGACTCTTTTATTTGTTTTGCTTCAAATAACTATCATGCCGGGCCGCCATGGCATCAAGGGTCTGATCCAGCGACTGTGAACCAAGGAAGTATTTCTCATACTCTTGGGAACGCAGATCCATGACTTCCTGCGGCAGACTGCGCACATAAGTTGGCGTCTTGTCGTCGAACATGACATACATGAGTGAATCCAGGTCATAGGTATCGCGTTTATCACCGAGGAGGCTGTTCAGGGCATCGTCCTGGTTCGCATCCTTAGAGGCCGGGAGTCTTCCCCCTGCAGCCATTGGGGCCATCCCCCCGTCAGAGTACCATTTCAGGAATTCCCAGGCTGCCTCTTGTTTTTTGGAATTGGCGTTAATGGAGATGTAATCTCCCAGCCCTCCGCGGGTCACATATTGGTCTGCACTGTCTGCAAGCCGGGGAACCTGGGCAAAGGCAATCTTGAAATCGCGCGGGAAATCTGTGAAATTGTTCGAGCTGCGCAGCAGCCAGGCCCCGATGTTAAGCATAGGCACTTCACCGCTCAGGAATACCTGTTCAACGGGCATTTTGGAAGTCAATTGTTCTCCCAGCGGCGGGGTGGTCTTATCCTCCTGCATCATTCCATTCAGCGTTTCCAACCATTCCCGGACGAGCGGATGATTCAGATTTGAAGTGCCGTCGGCTTTGGTGTAGCCCTCCTGCGACAGCACAGAATCAATAGGGTCCACGAACGGTTCCATATTCTGAATGAATCCGTATTTGTCGCCTACCTTCAGCTTTTTCGCGTATTCACGCAGCTCATCCCAGGTCCAGTCCTTCGGGACCGGCAGGCCCGCAGCGTCAAGGGCATCTTTGTTCAGAGCAATGAAGAACGCGCTTTTTGTCGTGGGAACACCGTAATATTTACCGTCTATCTTCCAGCCTTCCGCGTCACTGCCCATTTTTTCATCAATATTGTAATCCGTGAATTTGCTGAGGTCGAGCGCCAGATTGGATTCTACCCGTTTGGCCGCATGGGAGACCGTATAGTTCACGTATAAATCTACATCCTGCCCGGTAATCATGGCCGTGTCGAGCTTGAGATTTCCGTCATCATCATTGACGAAGCGGACGTATTCCACCTGAATCTCGGGATGCGCCTTATTCCAATTGTCGATCACCTCTTGCGGACCTGATTCCGGCGGTACGCCGCCCCACATTTTCAGCGTAACCGTACCCTTGGATGATCCGGAAGCATTTTTGCCAGCGCTTTCATTATTGGAAGCAGATGAGTTGCTATTTCCGTTACCGTTGCCGGAACATCCTGCCAGCAGCCCTGTGAGAAGAACGAGTGATGTGATCCCCGCAAGCCATGATTTCTTTTTCAAAAGCGACAACCTCCCTTATGAACTTTGTAAGATCGCTTACAAATCAAGAATAGCAGATCAAGAAAACCGCCAGAAGTAACAAAATAACAGAGTATATGGAACATAACTTTACAATAAAGAGGCTTATACGAGCCGCCTTTGTATGAAAACGTTCTATTTTAGCGGTCCGGTATGAACCCTGTCCTAATTATGATATATTTAATCTTGATCGTTAAGTTCTGTATAGATTTGAAAAAGGAGTACCCCATGAGCCAATTTGTCTACAAGCAAATTATTGATGACCTCAAAATGAAGATCTTTGCGGGACAGTTTGCCGATATGAGGTTGCCGGATGAGCGCAGCCTTAGCGACACATACCAGGTGAGCCGCAGTTCGGTCAAACGTGCGCTGATGAAGATGGAGAATTCGGGAATTATTTTTAAAAAACGGGGTTCAGGCACCTTTATCAACCCGTTATACATAAAAAATGAATCGATCTTTAACTACGAGGGCTCCAATCTGGGGGTTACGGACAACTTTCAGATGCACGGCAAAAAGCCTAAGGTTAAAGTGCTGGATTTCGAAGTCATTCGGCCTACGGAAGAGCTGCAGCGGGATTTGTTCCTGCAGCCCCATGATTTTGTATACAAAATTATCCGCCTGCGCCTGTTCGATGACGAGCCGTTTATGATTGAAACAGGCTACATTCCCATCAAAATTGTCCAAAATCTGGACCAGACGATTATCGAAGGTTCGATCTTTCATTATTTGGAGGAGTCGCGGAATCTGGCGGTGACCAAATCCTTTTTATCTATTTTTGCCGAACCGTCCGGGACCCATGATCAGGAGCTGCTCCATCTGCAGGCAAATGAACCTGTGGGGATTATGGAGGGAATATTCTTCCTGGACAATGGCACGCCCTTCGAATTTTCGCATATGCGGTTCCACTATAAATATTTGAAGTTCAACACGTTTGTATCAGTTCAATAACGAAAGGACCGGGAAATTTCCCGGTCCTTTTTAGGTCGGCTCGTTAACTATAGCTTCGATTTAGCGCGGATTCACTGTTTTTTGGCTTCAAAGTTGTTCAGGTCATTCTCCTTAAACTTGATAGAGAAGCCCCCGCCCGTACCCGGATATTCCGCATCAAAAGCGTAGGATACCCGTTTGGCAATCCCCCCTCCAATCTGGCTTACCATCTTCTGTTTGAATTCCATTTCACTCAAAGCCCGGAACCCTTTTTTCCAGTGCTCTCCTACTTTGAACTCAAAGCCCGGCATTTCGAACCGCTGAGGCTCTGTGCCTGCATCTTCGGAGGAAAAGCTCATGTCATCCTCGAAGCGGAAAAACAGTTTTTTTAGACGATGGCTTTCCGCTTCACTGAAGAATGCTTTGGCTCTGGAGGCGATGTCGTCCAGATTCCCCCGGGTCACCACGATGAAATTTTCATCGGATATCTCACGGGATGAATCCGTCCCCCGATAAACCGAAACAGGAATATCCTGTAAGCCGATTCCAAAATGTTTTTTTACCAGGAGAGGGTAATACTTTATTTGTGCGGTTTCCTCATAATTGTCGCTGAGCTGTCTCCAAAGCGGAAGGCCGCCATCAACGTGGCCGTTGGCCCGGCTTACCGTAAATACCAGGCTGCGGTCATTCGCCGGTGACGCTTTTAACACCTGATACCCATCATTATTCAGTCCCTCTTTAGACACGATTACAAATTTAGATTGATACGTTGAATTTAAGGCCCGGATGATACCCTTTTGATAAAAATGTCCGCTTTTGGCAAAGAATAAGCCGAGTCCAATCCAAATAATCATGCCGATTGCAGCGATAGTGAGGAGTCCTATGATTGTAAGTATTACCGGATTGCGGAAGCGGGAGGGCATAAATGATGTTCTCACTGTTATTTTGTTCTCCTTCTTGATCGCAGTGTAAAAGCGGGTTGTTTTCTTTCCATATTTGCGGATAAATTCCACCAGAATAATACCGTATTTGGAATGAGGTTGTCCAGATCATCTAGTGAACTTAAGGCCTTTTTTTCTAAATATTGAATTGAATATAATTACATTTTGCATAAAATAAAATCTATTTTACAAAGTATTGCTCTGATTTTCATACTATGTTCAAAATTTCACAAAATTGGACCGTATCAATTGTTAAAATGATTGAATTTTATAAACGCAGAGGTATGATGTACTTGTGAAAGTAATTAGGTTCAGGATAAAGAAAAATGGATTAGGAGTGGATTGAAATGGGATTGTCAACTCTGCCTGTGGATTATTCATCAAAAACGTACTTAGCCAAACTCGACGCTTACTGGCGTGCAACTAACTACATATCGGTAGGACAGCTGTATTTGAAGGATAACCCGTTGTTAAGAGAACCTTTGAAGGATGCAGATGTCAAGGTTAAGCCTATTGGACACTGGGGAACCATTCCCGGCCAGAACTTTATTTATGCCCATCTGAACCGCGTGATTTGCAAATATGATCTGGATATGTTCTATGTTGAAGGTCCGGGCCATGGCGGCCAGGTTATGGTATCCAACTCCTATCTGGATGGAAGCTACACCGAAATCTACCCGGAAATCACGCAGGATATCCCTGGCCTCAAAAAATTGTTCAAGCAATTCTCCTTCCCTGGCGGTGTGGCATCACATGCGGCTCCGGAAACTCCAGGGTCGATTCATGAAGGCGGAGAACTCGGCTACTCCCTATCCCACAGCGTAGGTGCGATTCTGGATAACCCGGATCTGATCTCTGCAGTGGTAGTGGGTGACGGGGAAGCTGAAACCGGGCCGCTGGCAGCTTCCTGGCTCTCCAACCGGTTCATCAATCCGGTTACAGATGGCGCAGTGCTGCCGATTCTGCATTTGAACGGCTTCAAGATCAGCAACCCGACGATTCTGTCCCGGATGTCAAAAGAGGAGTTAACCGCATATTTCACAGGCATGGGCTGGGAACCGTTCTTTGTGGAAGGTGAAAATCCTGATCTGATGCACCCGGAAATGGCGAAGGTTCTGGATACCATCATCGAGAGAATTGCAGCAATCCAGAAGAATGCGCGTGAAAACAATGACACTGCCCGTCCATTATGGCCAATGCTTGTCTTCCGTACACCTAAAGGCTGGACCGGTCCAAAAGAATGGGATAAAGTGCCGAACGAAGGTTCTTTCCGTGCCCACCAGGTTCCTATTCCAGTGGATCAAAAGAACATGAAGCATGCACCTGCGCTGCTCGATTGGCTGAACAGCTACAGACCTGAAGAATTATTCGATGAGAATGGCCGTTTGAATGCAGAGCTTGCCGAAATCCTGCCTACTGGCGACAGACGTATGGGAATGAACCCTGTGACTAACGCCGGCAACCTGATTAAAGACCTGCACAAGCCAAATTTCCGCAACTATACGCTCGATAACTCCGTTCCCGGGCAAGTCATTGCCCAAGATATGGCGGTACTGGGCAAATACCTGAAAGAGGTTGTAACGCTCAACGAAGAGAACCGCAACTTCAGAATTTTTGGACCGGATGAAACGATGTCGAACCGCCTGGGTCCTGTGTTTGAAGTAACCAAACGCCAATGGATGGATGAAATCAAGGAACCGCACGATGAATTCCTCGCACCTTATGGACGGGTTATCGATTCGCAGTTATCCGAGCATCAGGCAGAGGGCTTCCTGGAAGGTTACGTATTAACAGGCCGCCACGGCTTCTTCGCAAGCTATGAAGCGTTCCTGCGTGTAGTGGACTCGATGATTACCCAGCACTTCAAATGGCTGCGCAAAGCGACAGACCAAAGCTGGCGTGCGGATATTCCGTCCCTGAATGTCATCGCAACATCGACAGTGTTCCAGCAGGACCATAATGGTTACACTCACCAGGACCCGGGCTTGCTCGGCCACTTGGCAGACAAGAAACCGGAATTTATCCGTGAATATTTGCCGGCGGATGCCAATACCCTGCTGGCTGTCTTCGACACGGTTCTGAATGACCGTCAGAAGATCAACCTGATTGTGTCGTCCAAACATCCCCGTCCGCAATGGTTCTCGGCTGACGAAGCACAAGAGCTGGTGGACAAAGGACTGAAAATCATTGACTGGGCAAGCACCGACAAGGGTGGAGAGCCTGATGTGGTTATTGCTTCGTCCGGTACTGAGCCTACCATGGAGAGCTTGGCTGCGATTTCCATCCTGCATGAAAAGCTGCCCGGCCTGAAAATCCGCTACATCAACGTGGTTGATCTGTTGAAGCTGAGAAGCCAGAAGCTGGACCCGCGCGGTTTATCTGACGCTGAGTTTGATCAATTTTTCACAAAGGATAAACCGGTCATTTTCGCATTCCATGGCTATGAAGGGCTGATCAAGGATCTGTTCTTCGACCGCCACAACCATAACCTGCATGTGCACGGGTACCGTGAGAACGGCGATATTACCACACCATTCGATATGCGTGTACTGAATCAGATGGACCGCTTCGACCTGGCGAAGGAGGCTGTACTGAGCTTGCCTGATGCCGGTAAATATCAAGCTATCGCGGACGAAATGGATGCTATGGTGAAGAAGCACAACCAATACATCCGTGAAGAAGGCATCGACCTGCCGGAGGTAGAGAACTGGGTGTGGAAGGCTTTGAACTAAAGGTATAAAAATCAATTATAGGGGTGTCCTGAACGTCATGAAAATGGCTGCCGGGGCATCCTTTTTTATTTTTTAGCAGGTGAGCAGTGCTAGTTGGAAAAAAGGAACTTATTTCTCCCACAAATCTATAATTTTTGGGAATTAGGTGGAAAAAGGAAACTTAATTGGGCCATATGGCTCCGTCAGGAGCAAAATGAGCTGAATTAGTGTGCCTTTTTCCACTTAACCTACGGAGAACAGGATACTCCGGCAAATTAGTTAACCTTTTTCCACTTGGAATTGTCGAAGAATTCAAAAAAGATTCTCCAGGCAACGCTAAACTGAAATCTTTCCAGTCAGGAACGGTGTAGCCGTTTTGTTCTTCCGATTACGGAGGGTATATGCCGGGTGGAGTTTACTCCTGCGACCTGGGGCTTTTGCTTACTGTGTGAAGAAGTGCTATTTTAATGTGAAACGGGTGAAGGAGGTTCTCAGAATGAATAAAGGTATTTCGGAAAAGGTATTGAACGATGGCTTGAAGGTCCCGGCGATTGGCTTCGGAACTGCCTGGATTAAGGGGGCAGAGGGGGTAAAGGTGCTGACAGGCGCGATTGATGCCGGCTATCGTCTGATTGATTCGGCGTTCAACTATGAGAATGAAGGAGCTGTGGGACAAGCGGTCCGTCAGAGCCCGGTGCCAAGGGAAGAACTGCTGATCTGCTCGAAGCTGCCGGGGCGTCATCACGCTTACCGGGAAGCGCTTGAAACGATTGAGGAATCATTATATAGAGGCGGTCTGGATTACTACGATCTTTATCTGATCCATTGGCCCAATCCCAAGGTGGATAAGTATGTGGAAGCCTGGCAAGCGATGATCGAGGCGAAAAAGCGTGGCTATATCCGTTCCATCGGAGTCTGCAATTTCCTGCCGGAGCACAACGAACGTTTAATTAAGGAGACGGGTATCGCCCCAAGCATCAATCAGGTGGAGCTGCATCCTTGGTTCAGTCAGGAGCATCAGCGTGCCAAAGATGCTGAACACGGCATTGTCACCGAGTCGTGGAGCCCGCTGGGCCGTGGCCATGATATGCTGAAGAATGAAGCGATTGGAAGCATTGCGGCAGCTCATGGCAAAACGCCTACCCAGGTGATACTGCGTTGGCATATTCAGCTTGGCGCGATCCCAATCCCCCGGGCAAGTACTATAGAGCACCAGAAGGAGAATCTGGATATCTTCGATTTCGGGCTGTCGGAAGCGGAGATGCAGGTAATCTCTGGACTCAGTAGGGAGGACGGCCGGTTGTGGGATCAGGACCCGGCTGTGTATGAGGAGATGTGATAGGATCGATTAATAGTTGAGATGTATTGAAAAATAGCAAAGAGGGGCTTCTGCCCCTCTTTTTTTATGACTTACTATTCGACCATTCGGAAAGAATGATTCCTAAGTGACAAACATCTTCGTATTTGCCCCATTTCAAAACTTCATTCCTCGCAAGTCCTTCAACAATTAATCCTGACTGTTCCATAACTCTTTTAGAACTCAATTTATCCTTTATCGTTGTATTTGAATCTCCTCCAGGATGATGATTTGCTGTTCTGATTAAATCGTTTTGGCTTGAACCTTCACCATCTTCCAGCCGGAACGGACTCTCTTCCAGCCTCGTGCAGCTGCCTGTGGGCTTGCTGTCCTTTATTGCTGTTGTGCTGCCTTTCATCTCCGTTAGGTGCTTCCAATACCGCTTGGGCATCAGCGAGGACCGCAGCCGGTCGTTCTTGCGCTCGCGGATACCGATGGCGTTATAGAATCCCTTCCACAGGCGGCGGTATTCTTCCTCAGCCGCATCCGGCTCCGGCGGTATCCATTCCTCGAGCGGAATAATGGCCTGCCGTCCGGGCTGGTGGATAAGGGCCATGCGGTGGGTTTTGTCGTAGATCATGAAGCTCTCGCCGTAGAACCGGTCGCAGAAATGATCCTGAATGACGGGCAGTACGAATCCCTTGGGTTCAATGACCGCCGCCATAACCGGTCCATACACAGAAAAGCGCACAAACCCCAGGTACAGATGTGCCTCCCGCTGGAGCTGCTGAACCGCCTTATGCAGGGTATTAACCGTATCGTCAGCAAGCATGTTCATTACCTTGCGGCCATGGGTGAAGCCGAGGTATAGAAAATTCAGCAGCAGCAGCTCCTTGTCCGGCGTGCATGACCAGAATCCCAGGCGCACCAGTTCCTCTGCCTCAGGACAGATGCGCAGCGGGAGCGATTTCAGCACCCGGTCCGCTCTGCTGCGGTCGGTAGCAATCCATTTCGATTCCAGCAGCAGGCCTTGTTCTTCTCCGTCCGAGTGAATGGCGAGCGGGGTTTCCTTCCACTCATAGCTCTCGAATACACAGCACAGAAGGCCTTCAAAGCTGCCGTCGTAGGTATAGGCCAACGAAGACGTTGTAAACATCAAGGCCAGTCTCCTCTCTTATGCGCCGCTATCCCAGCCGCCGGCAGCGCTGCGAGATCGGAGTCGTTGAAGAGGGTGAGCTGCTCGTACTGCGGCGGCTCTAGCGCGGCAAGCTCCTGCCCGGACATAAGTGAACGCAGCAGGGTGTGTTCACTTACTTTTAGGCCCTCAAGCATTTTGCCTTTGCAGGTAATGAAGAATTGTGCGCGTTTGAGTACCACGCCAAGCTTCTTCAGGGCAGCGAAGTCCAGAGCTCCGGCCCGGCGGGCCTTCACAATCCGCTGTGCACTCCTCACACCGATTCCGGGTACCCGCAGCAGCTGTTCATATGCAGCACGGTTGATTTCAACCGGGAATTGCTCCCGGTGGTTCACCGCCCAGCTGCATTTAGGGTCCAGCAGGGGATTGAAGTTGGGTGCTGCTTCATCCAGTAATTCACCCGCCTGAAAGCCGTAGAAGCGCAGCAGCCAATCGGCCTGATAGAGGCGGTGCTCCCGCAGCAGCGGCGGTTTGGTGTCTAGAGCAGGTAGGAGGGAATGCTCCACCACAGGTGTATAGGCAGAGAAAAACACACGTTTCAAGCCGTACTTCCGGTACAGCCCTTCGGTGAGGGTCAGAATACGGTAGTCCGTGTCAGGCGTGGCCCCTATAATCATCTGGGTGCTCTGACCGGCTGGAGCGAAGCGGGGGGCGTGGTTATATTTGACGAGATCCGATCGGTTCTCGTTAATCTTTTCCTTAATCAGGGACATGGGCTTCAGAATAGAGTTCTTGCTCTTGTCGGGAGCCAGCCGGCCGAGGCTTTCTCTCGAAGGCAGCTCGATATTGACGCTCATGCGGTCAGCCAGCAAGCCAAGTCTGGACAGCAGCACATCGTCTGCGCCGGGTATCGCCTTCACATGGATGTAGCCCCGAAAGTGGTAGGTGTTCCTTAGCCGTTCAAGAGCGGCAATCATTTGCTCGGTTGTATAATCGGGACTCCGCATAATCCCGGAGCTGAGAAACAGGCCTTCTATGTAATTGCGGCGGTAAAACTGCATGGTCAAATCCGCGAGCTCTTCTGGCGAGAGTGCAGCCCGGCGTGTCTGGTTGGATTTACGGTTCACGCAGTAAGCGCAGTCGTATATGCATCCGTTGGTCATCAGTACCTTAAGCAGCGAAATGCAGCGTCCGTCTGCTGCAAAGCTGTGGCAAATCCCCATGCTGACTGCATTGCCCAGGCCGCCGGCCTGGTTCTTACGATCTGAACCGCTGGAGGTGCAGGCGACATCATATTTGGCCGAAGCCGTTAAAATTTCTAGTTTCTCCATCATATCCATACAGAATCCCCCTCATATTGGGAATTATATACCGAACATGTGTTCTTGTCAAAGGTAGATGGAGTGAGTGATGCCGGGCTTTTTTGCGAAAATGTATGCGCATTCCTTCTTATGCTATAATAGCAACTAATAGCTAGGAGCATAAACATTATTAGTTGTCATAAATAATAGAACGGGAGTGTTGAGGGGATGAGAGGGTATAATATTTGGCGTCCATTGATGCTGATTATGGTTGCGCTGCTTACGAGAACATTGGTGAATAGCGTGTGCCTCATGTTTGGAATGTCACCGGATTCGGCAAGCAG
The DNA here is from genome assembly GCF_000758705.1 of Paenibacillus graminis. NCBI lineage: Bacteria > Bacillati > Bacillota > Bacilli > Caryophanales > Paenibacillaceae > Paenibacillus > Paenibacillus graminis. The sequence goes on from NZ_CP009287.1 coordinate 268,309, forward strand.
TGTTGCGATGATCGGGATGATTATTGCCGCGCTGGTGATGTATAACCGGATGATGAAGCATCGGAGGAAATAACCGAATACGTCCGGCAGTCTGCATGACCAGGTTTTTTGGAGTTTTCATTTCACCCATGGGCTAATTGGAATGATATTGTGAGTATAACAGCCAAATAAGCTCTCTGCGGCTGCTGACGCCAGCTTTGGTGAAAATGGATTTCAGATGATCCTGTACTGTATATGCAGAGATATGGAGGTATTGGGCAAGCTCCTTGGTGGATTTCCCCTTCGACAGTTGGTCTACGATTTCTTTCTCGCGTTCCGTCAAGCCATATGCTTCGGTGATCAGGGGGAGCAGCTCTGATGCCTTTGTTGCCGTAAAAGAAACTGCAAGCTGAACAAGGCCGGAAGGTCCTTCAAGCTTGCTGGCTGTAAGCGTCAGGAATTGCCCGGTCTCCACTGGAACACAGAGCTTTGCTCCCGGAAAACTGCGGTCTGGAGTCTTCCCTTCAGCCAACGCTCTTAAGCTGACCGAACGAATGGGGCCGGGTAAGGACTGCGGTGCCTGACGCTCTGTAAGCCGCAGCTTGTCCAGCCAATATTTCCCTCCGGAATTAAGGCTTACTGGAACCAACTGCTCATTAAGCACTAGGATGCCTTCCTCCAGTGGCTGCTCAAGGCCAGAGCCGCGCATCCGGCTGAGAGCCTTTGCTTTTAGCTGGCTGGCTATTAAGGGGCCGGCATCGCTTATTAGTGTTATCTCCTCAGGCTGAAAATAGCCGCCACCCCTTTGGCGGAACAGGGTCAAAAACCCCCAGCAAGCGTTCCCTACCTTAAGAACCGCCCTCAGTTCATCCCCAAAACCTGCCTGATGCAGCACCTCACGGTAACGGCGGCTCCGCATCGGCTGTCCGGCGGTTGCCTCCCATAAGGACCCTGCAGCAACCGGAGCCTGTGCCAGGTCGGTGAATTTGTTGTAGTCGTCATCCAGATACTCATTATCCAGGAGATTGCCGTGAATGGCTTCAATGCCCTGTTCAGTCATGGCACCTGTGGTGAGCAGGGTAACAGGATCGACGGACGTACAGCAGGCCGCATCAAAAGGCAGCACCGTTCTTAGCCTTGTTAACATGATCTCCCTGTACATCAGAGATGACAGTTCCCGGTCCCCATCCAGTTCCTGAAGAAGTCTGGTAATCCGAATAGCTGCTTCTTTCATGATGCCGCCCTCCCTAAATCCCATAAATGTGGGATAGTGTATTTGATGTCCGGTCCTGATAATTGAGAATAGTTCTTATTATATCTGATGGTAACCGATCATCAAAATGGAGGGTTTGCTATGAAAGACGGTATGGGCCGCATGGATAGCTGCTGCAGGAGGAGCGCGGAATGAGAACAGATATTGTTGTGATTGGCGGATATGGCCATGTGGGGGCACAAATCTGCTTGCTGCTGAGTGACAGGTTTCCGGGCGTCGTCTATGCGGCAGGCAGAAGTCTGGATCGTGCGGAGCAGTTCTGCAAGAGCACCGGAGGCAGAGTTAGTCCGTTACAAATGGATGCCGCCGAAGCTTTTTCCGCAGAAAAAATGCGCGGCGTTAAAATGGTGATAATGTGTCTGGATCAGCAGGACAGCTCTTTTGCAGAGACTTGCCTGACCGGGGGGATTCATTATATTGATATTACGGCGAATCTTGCGTTTTTCGGACAAATGGCGCGCCTTAACCAATCTGGCAATAAGGTTGGAGCAACTGCGGTACTCAGTGTAGGGCTGGCCCCGGGGCTGACCAATTTGCTTGCGGGCGAGGCAAGGCTGATGATGGATGAGGTTCAGCAGCTGGATATTGCCATAATGCTCGGGCTGGGCGACAGCCACGGACAGGCAGCCATAGAATGGACCGTTGACAACCTCTCTGCGCGGTTTGAAATCTTGCAGGATGGCAAGATGGCCAATGTAGACAGCTTTACCGGTGCCAAAAGAACAGATTGGGGTGCAGGCCTTGGAATACGCCGGGCCTACCGTTTCCCCTTCTCCGACCAGCTGATTCTGCCGCAGACATTAGGCATCCCTTCGGTGTCTACCCGCCTATGCTTTGACTCCCGGGCGGCTACCGGCGGGATAGCATTGCTCCAGAAGCTTGGGCTGCTCCGCTGGCTCAGGCGCGGACGTTTGCGTGCGGCGGCTGTGCGTTCTTTTGGCAAAATCCGCTGCGGTACAGAACGTTATGCCATCAAGGTGGAGGCAACAGGTCTGAAGAATGGGGCAAAAGCAACCGCTGAGTATGTAATACAGGGCTTCCGGGAATCGGCGGTCACGGCTCAAGTGGCTGCCATTGCAGCCGGGGCTGTGTACAGTAATGGCAGCGGCACACCGGGAATTTATCATTTGGAGCAGCTGCTCCGGGTCCGGATGGGCGAAGACCGTATTTCGCTCTACTTGCCGGGTAAAGAGAGTGAGGGGGTGGAAGAGATTACAGGTCTGTATTGCTGGTCAAGGGTTTCTGTATAGATAACGTGGCAGAGGGGAAGATCAGATACTTACAGAGCGATAGAGTACAATACCTTTGCTTCTCGAAAGTGGATTCATTATAGTAATAGATATGCATAGGTTCGCAAAATCTTAGAGATTTCGGAAGGGGCAGGGCCTTCTATAGAACCTGCACTGGATAGGCAAATGACAATCAGGAGGAAAAGAAATTGACTACACAGTATTTAGGAGTTCCATTAGAAGGCTTTGCAGAATTCAGCCGGACTGTAGGTGCAGAAGGCGCGGTGCTGCTGAGCAATGAAGGCCAGGTGCTTCCGCTGCGGGATGGTGAAACCGTTTCGGTGTTTGGCAGAACCCAGGTGAATTATTATCGCAGCGGCACAGGTTCGGGCGGGAGTGTACGTGTCTCCTACACCACCAACCTGCTGGCTGGGCTGCGCAGCAAAAAGAACCTTGCTGTCAACGAAGAGCTGGCGGCGGTCTATGAGAAGTGGATCGAGCACAATCCCTTTGACAACGGCGGCGGGGCCTGGGCGGCAGAGCCGTGGAATCAGCAGGAAATGCCTCTGACCGATGAACTGGTAGCCCAGGCCAGAAGCAAGTCGGATAAGGCGGTTATTATCATCGGACGCACAGCAGGGGAAGATCAGGATAACGCCGATGCGCCGGGAAGCTACCAGTTAACGGCGGACGAGCAGACGATGCTGAAGCAGGTAACGGCTTATTTTGAGCAAACCATCGTCGTGCTGAATGTGTCGAATATTATGGATATGAGCTGGCTGAATGATACCAGCTATGTGCATCCTATTCCTTGTGTGATTTACTCCTGGCATGGCGGGATGGAGGGAGGCAATGCCATTGCCGACGTGCTGTCCGGAGAAGTGACGCCAAGTGGTAAATTAACCGATACCATCGCGTATTCCATCAACGATTATCCTTCAACTGCAAATTACGGCAATGAGTTCAAAAACTTCTATCAGGAAGATATCTATGTGGGCTACCGTTATTTCGAAACCTTCTGCCCGGAAAAGGTTCAGTTCGAGTTCGGCTACGGGATATCTTATACCACCTTCAATATCGAGCCGGAAGAAGCCAAGCTGGTCAGCCGGGACAGTAAGAAGTATGTTGAAATCGCGGTGAACGTAACCAATACAGGAACCGTTTATGCCGGAAAAGAGGTTGTCCAGGTCTATTACGAAGCACCGCAAGGCAAGCTGGGACAACCGGCCAAAGTGCTGGCGGCATTCGGCAAAACCGGGGTCCTCCAGCCGGGTGAGTCGCAGCGCCTCCTTGTGAGCTTCCCGGTTCACTCGATGGCCTCTTATGATGACGCCGGTGTGACCGGGCATCCTTCTGCTTATGTGCTGGAAGCGGGGACCTACCGTATTTATGCAGGATGCAGCATCAAGAAACTGGCGGAAGTGCAGGTAGAGGGACGCAGCGGATATGTGCTGGATGCTCTTGAGGTGGCTGAACAGCTGCAAGAGGCGCTGGCGCCAACCGAAAGCTTTACGCGGATGAAGCCGGGCGCCCGGAAGGAAGACGGCTCCTACGAACTGCTCTATGTTGACGTACCCACACGCAAGGTTTCGATGAAAGAGCGGATTGAGCAGAATCTGCCCGCAACGCTTGAACAGACCGGCAATCAAGGCTATACCTTAAGGGATGTCCGTGATGGAAAAGTAGACATGACCGCCTTCATCGCGCAACTGAGCGACCAGGATCTGGCCGTCATCGTCAGAGGGGAAGGGATGAGCAGTCCGCTGGTTACACCGGGGACGGCTTCGGCTTTTGGCGGGGTCAGCGACCAGTTGTTCAACTACGGGATTCCGGTAGCTTGTACGGCAGACGGCCCTTCCGGGATCCGGATGGACAGCGGACACAAGGCAACTCAGGTTCCAATCGGTACACTGCTTGCAGCTACCTGGAATGCCGAGCTGGTTGAAGAGCTGTATGTTATGGAAGGCCAGGAGCTGGTCAGAAACGGTGTGGACACTTTGCTCGGGCCGGGACTGAATATCCGCCGCAGTCCGCTTAACGGGCGCAACTTTGAGTATTTTTCGGAGGACCCGCTGATTTCCGGGGTTTTTGCGGCAGCATGCACGCGCGGGATTATGAGAGGCGGTTCTAATGCCACCCTCAAGCACTTTGCCTGCAATAACCAGGAGAAGCACCGCAGCAAGGTGGATGCCATCGTATCTGAACGCGCTGTCCGTGAGATTTATCTGAAGGGCTTTGAGATTGCAGTAAAAGAGGGTGGGGCCAACTCGGTCATGACCTCCTATAATCCGATTAACGGACATTGGGCCGCTTCGAACTATGACTTGAACACTACGATCCTACGCGGAGAATGGGGTTTCCAGGGCATCGTGATGACCGACTGGTGGGCAATCATGAATGATGTTGTGGATGGGGGACCGGCAGACCGCAAGAACACAAACTGGATGGTCCGTGCTCAAAATGACTTATACATGGTAGTAAGCAACTATGGCTCCGAAGTCAATGCCTATGATGACAATACGCTGGATTCGCTGGACAATGGCACGCTGACCCGGGGCGAACTGCAGCGCTCAGCGATGAATATCTGCCGATTCATTATGAATGCGCCAGTATTCTCAAGACCGCATGTGAGTGAGGAAACGGTCGAGAGCTTCAAGGCCAACCTGACTCTTTCAGCTGAACAGGCACAGTCGCTGGCCCACAATGCACAGGTGAAGCCGGATGCAGCCGGGCGGGCTGTTATCAATGTGGAACAAGCCGGGGAGTACCGGATTATCGTGGGCATCATGAGCACCGAAACGGAATTGGCGCAGAGTGCATGTAATGTGACACTGAACGATCAGATGCTGGCCACTATTCAGACGAACGGTACGGACGGCAGATGGATCAGACAGAAGCTGGTGAAGGTCCGGCTGGAAGCCGGCCTGTATGAAATGAAGCTGGATTTCGTTAAGCCGGGCTTGCAGATTGACTGGATTGAATTCAAATTATTGTAGTGCAAGTGTTCATCATATTTAAGAGTTAAGATAATCAGCATGGAGAAAAAACGGCCTCGCTATTACAGCAAGGCCGTTTTTATTTTTGGGGCCAGAGGGATTTGGAGATATTTGTCGAATTAGCTTAGGTATAGCTTGCATGTGAAGGAGGTGAATCCCGGTGCCGCTGGTGAAGTCTTCGGCAGGCATACGGGAGAGGCAATGTGGAACTGGCTGAGAACACCCAAAGCACTGGTGGCCGAGCAGGAGAGTGTGGACCAACTTGCGGAGACGCCAGCAGAAACCTTCGATCCCAAAATTGTTATCATAACCGGAACAAGCGGTGCAGGGCGGAAGCGTACGGCCAAAGAGCTTAGTGCCGCTCTTGGAATCCCTTATGTCATCCCCTATACTACACGTGCGATTCGTTCTCAGGAGCGGGACGGGGAGCATTATCATTTCATCTCTGAGGGTGACTTTCAAGCAATGGCCGATAAGCATGCCTTCATCCAGTCAGTCCATTTAGAGCGGGGGCGCTATGGCATTGCAGAGGTTGAGCTTGTGAAGGGTCTGGAACAGCATAATGCTGTCATTGTTGTGGTGAATCATGAAGGTGTCAGGGCATTTCGGGAGAAATACGGCGAGGATGCCTTGCGGATTTTTATATACGTGACGAAGAAGGATATCCAGCTGCGGCTGGAACGGGAAGCAGCTCCGTTTGACCTGATAGATGAGTACTTGGGAAATTATACGGAGCAAGTAGTCTATAAAAGAGAATCGGAGTTTTTAATTCAAAATATGGACCCGGAAGTCACGGTCCAGAGAATCAAGGAGTTTGTGGAGACGAGAATATCAAGGCAGATTTAGAGTGTGCAACCAGATATAAACGGCAAGAAGGCACCCTTAGAGGGTGCCTTCTTGCCGTTTATGTGCGCCCGGCATGGGCGATAACTCGGCGGTGAAAGTCCGCTACAGGCTTGGCAGTAGGAACTGTTAGCCAAAGGCAAGGGTGTCCGCCGCGAGGCGGAATCTGAAGGAAGCCGGAGGCAAAACCTCGGTCTGACGAACAGAAATCACATACAAGGCATACTGGGACGGACGAGCTTGCATATCAAAGCAAAGTCCAATACTGCCCGAATCCCAGCATGTAAATGTGGCAGATAGATGAGGGGAAGGTTATCGCTCTTACCCGGGGAGGTCTCACAGACGTCCGGTAGGAAAAAAAATCCGAACGACGGAGTAAAGCTTGCTGTGAGAAGTCAGCAGAGGCCATAGTACCGGGAAGTTTTTTTTTTCGGGAAGGGCCAAACAATCGTAAGTCTCGAGTACACACGGAAAGGAGAGTCGGTGCAATGAAAGCAGAATACCGAAAGGGCTGCCGGCAAAGGGATAGCGTGGAACGCGAAGAGTATGCGGGAGCGCGGAGTGCCGGCATTCGGGAACGTAGAGAAAGAGGCGGTGCAGCGGACCTGCTCGAACAGATTCTGGACAGAGATAACCTGAACAGAGCGTACAAGCAGGTCAAACGCAACCATGGAGCGCCAGGAATCGACGGAATGACCGTAGAAGAGGCGCTGCCGTGGTTGCAGGAACATAAGGACGAACTTCTGCAAAGGATCCGGGAAGGCGAATACAAGCCTAGCCCGGTACGGCGCAAGGAAATTCCCAAACCAGATGGAAGCGGAATGCGGAAGCTGGGCATCCCCACGGTCATCGACCGGGTGATTCAGCAGGCTATCGCTCAGAAGCTGCAGCCCTTGTTTGAGCCGCTCTTTTTAGACGGAAGCTACGGCTACCGCCCCGGACGGAGTGCACAGCAGGCGATCCGGAAGGTAAAAGAATATGCACAGGAAGGCTACGGCTACGCAGTCGAAATCGACCTCTCCAAATACTTTGACACCCTGAACCATGAGCTGCTAATGAATCTCCTGCGTAAACAAATTCAAGATAAGCGTGTAACCGAGCTGATTAAAAAAATATCTGAAAAGTGGGGTTATGGAGAATGGGGTACACTGCAAAACCGAGGAAGGCTCTCCGCAAGGAGGCCCCTTATCTCCATTGCTTGCGAATATTTATCTGAACGAATTCGACCAGGAGATGAAGGGCCGTGGAGTGAACGTCATCCGGTATGCGGATGACATCGTGGTGGTCGCCAAAAGCAAACGGGCAGCAACGCGGCTTCTGGAAACCTGCCGGAAGTACCTGGAGAATAAACTCAGACTCCAGATGAATCCGCAGAAGAGTAAGGTTGTGAGCGTTGTGGCCCGGAAGCATTTCAAGTTTCTCGGCTTTGCCTTGGGCAAGAACGGAAATGGGCTGTATATACGCGCCCACGGTCAATCCCTTGCCAAAGCAAAGAGGAAGTTGAAAGAACTGACGAGCCGCAGTCAGGGCAGGAATGTACGACAAGTCATGGAAAAGGTGAAAGCCTACATTCGTGGCTGGATTGGCTACTTCTACGTAGCCGATATGAAACGGACCCTACAAAGCTGGAGCGAATGGGTGCGTAGAAGGCTTCGAATGTACATCTGGAAACAGTGGAAGAAGCCCAAAACAAAGGTACAAAACCTAAAGAAACTGGGAATACCGGAGTGGCAGGCCCACCAATGGGGGAACTCCCGTCTGGGCTACTGGCGAGTGGCCGGAAGCCCGGTGCTGTCTCGGTCCATAACAAACGAAAAGCTCGTACAAGCCGGGTATTATGACTTCCCTGCACAGTACGAGCATCTACGTAAATTGCACTTATACGGTTGAACCGCCGTATACCGAACGGTACGTACGGTGGTGTGAGAGGTCGGCTGCTCAGTTAATGGGTAGCCTCCTACTCGATTGAGCGGGAGGAGGGAAAAGCTATGTTTAGAGCGGAAACAACTCGGTTACATTACAAGAAGTAAGGGCTCTCCAGACGGAATCAATTCAACTCAAGAGGAGGAAACATAAAATGACTGACCAATACAAGATGCAGGACCCGGTTAAGCAGTACACTAAGGCTGGTCCGGAATTTGAGCAGCAGCAGAACCCTCCAGGCCTTGAACAGGAAATGAACCCGCTGCCGGATGCGGGGCAAGATACGTACCGCGGAACAGGGCGTCTTGCCGGCCGCAAAGCGATTGTCACCGGAGCGGACAGCGGAATCGGCCGCGCGGTGGCGGTTGCCTTTGCCCGGGAAGGTGCAGATGTGGTTCTCTCTTATATGCCTGAGGAAGAGAAGGATGCTCAGGAAGTGATTAAGCTAGTGCAGGAAGCCGGCCGCACCGCAGTCGCCGTGCCGGGTGATCTGAAGGATGAGCAATACAGTGAACAGCTCGTGGCTGCCGCGGTGGAGAAGCTGGGAGGCATTGATATTCTGGCGAATATCGCGGGTATGCAGCAGTTTGTCCCGGAGATTGCCGACCTTACCACAGAGCAGTTCGATGCCACGTTCAAAACCAATGTCTACGGACTGTTCTGGCTGTGCAAAGCGGCGCTTAAGCATATGAAGCCGGGCAGCACGATTATCAACACCTCTTCGATTCAGGCTTATGAGCCTTCGCCGATTCTGCTGGATTACGCGACAACCAAGGCTGCGATCAATACGTTCAGCAAGTCTCTCGCGCAGCAGGTTGCCGGGAAGGGTATCCGGGTCAACGTTGTGGCCCCTGGTCCGGTATGGACGCCGCTCCAGGTATCCGGCGGACAACCGACGGAGGTGCTGAAGGATTTCGGAGCGAAGACCCCGCTTGGCCGACCGGGCCAGCCGGCCGAAATGGCTCCGGCCTATGTGTTCCTGGCCAGCCAAGAGTCAAGCTACATCAGCGGTGAAACGCTGAACGCCAACGGCGGCATGCCGACGCCATAAGCGTTGGTTCCGGGAGGCGGGCCAGGACAGCTGCCGCCTGCATTAAGCTGGATATGCCCGCCTGCGGGCATCGTGAATACTGTACAGACCGCCCCTTAAATAGGGGCTTTTTTTGAGATGTAAGGATTTATGTGTTTCACGCCACAAATCCTGGCTGCATACCCTCCCGTTCAGCCGAATAAAATGTAATATTCGTTGTCCGGGGATGGAGAGGGTGATACTATGCAAATTCATGTTGTGCAAGCAGGTCAATCGCTGTACGGTATCGCACAGGCTTATGGGGTAAGCGCAGGTGAGATTAGTGAGGCAAATCAACTGTCCGCACCTGGCAGACTGGTGGTTGGACAAACGCTGGTAATTCCAATAACAGGGATGTATTACTGGGTTCAGCCAGGAGACAGCTTGTATACTATCGCCCGAAGGTTTGGTATAGGCATAAGTGATTTGGCTGCAAGCAATCAGTTATCGTTGAATCAGCCATTGCAGATAGGGCTTCGCTTATATATTCCGCCTGGACCGAAGCGGACCGCCGAAATTAACGCCTACATAGAGCCAAGAGGGGAAGCAGTATCCCAGAGCTTGCAGGCCGCTGCCGCAGAAGCTGCGCCCCATCTCACGTATCTGGCTCCCTTCAGCTTCCAGGTGCAGCGGGATGGTTCACTGGAGGCGCCGCCTCTAGATGATCTGGCTTCGACTGCCGCACAGAACCGGGTAACCTTGATGATGGTTGTGACCAATCTGGAGAATGCGCAGTTCAGCTCCGAGCTGGGGCGGATCATTTTAAATGATCAGGCTGTTCAAAGCCGATTGCTGGAAAACATCATCAGCACCGCGAAGCAGCTGGGTTTCCGGGACATCCATTTTGACTTTGAATTTCTCCGTCCGGAGGACCGTGAGGCGTACAATGCTTTTCTGCGGAAAGCAGCGGGCCGGATTCATCAGGAGGGGTTCCTGCTGTCAACCGCTTTGGCCCCTAAGACCAGCAGAACCCAGACAGGTGCCTGGTATACCGCCCACGATTATAAGGTGCATGGCGAGGTTGCCGATTTTGTGATCATTATGACGTATGAGTGGGGGTATAGCGGAGGGCCGCCAATGCCGGTCTCGCCGATCGGGCCTGTCCGCAAGGTATTGGAGTATGCCTTAAGTGAAATGCCGGGCTCCAAAATCATGATGGGACAGAACCTCTACGGCTATGACTGGACGTTGCCTTATGTTGCGGGAGGAGCCTATGCCAAAGCACTAAGTCCCCAGGCGGCGATTGATCTGGCCAGAACCAGGAACGCGGCGATTCAGTACGACTATAAGGATCAGGCGCCGCATTTTGACTATACCGACGATGCCGGCAAGCGGCATAAGGTCTGGTTCGAGGACGCCCGGTCAATTCAGGCCAAATTCACGCTGCTGAAGGAGTTGGGTCTCAGAGGGATCAGCTACTGGAAGCTGGGGCTTCCATTTCCGCAGAACTGGCTGCTGATTGAGGATAATTTTCGGGTGGTTAAAAGATAACCGGATTAGGCGAGAGGATCTGTGGACGGATAAAAGGCAGACCCAGACACAGGCCCGAAAGACACCTCAAGGGGTGTCTTTCGGGCCTGTGCTCATCTGGGCCTACAAGCTTATCCGCCGGTTCCCATAAGGCCCTTCAGACCGTTAAAAAAGGGCCGGATGGTTTTGATCATACCGTAGCCCATCTTCATCACCGGCATCGCCTTTTGGATAAATCCCAGGAAGCGCAAGCCGCCGCTAAGCCCCGACGCTATGCCTCCGCCTGCACCTGCTCCCGAACCTCCCAAAAGTGAGCCGAGAAGCGGCATGAACGAGGAAACTTCAGCTTTCTGCTTACGGTTGGATGGTTTCCTGCCGGATTTCTGGGTTGTAGTTGTATAGGGTCTGGAGAGAATCAGCGCTTCCTTTTCCACCCCGGTGATATAACCTACATACGAACGTCCGTCATGAAGTGTAATGCAGACTGGCCGGCCCTTCAGCGCCTTGGCCCGCTTGCGGATCTTAGTTGGCTGTCCCATTTGCTATTCACCTCGTTGTACTATTTACTCCTATATTACTCAAGGAATGGGGTGCGGTTTGTGCGAATGGGAAAATTTTTAGGGGGGAATACCAGCGTCACTGTCACCAAGTGCAAGCGTACGGGTTAGATTGAAAATTTGTTGATAACCTTGTTGTACTCGTTTTGTATGACTTGGGCAGGTTCAATTTGGGCGTATTGTTGTTTGTGATTTAGATAACATAAAGTTAACCTTATTCATAAATAATGTTAATTTTATGTCATTCATCGCTTCAATTGCTCTGATATAATTTCTGCTAGGTAGATGAAAGGGGTATATAGTGTTGAAAAAAAATACTGAGGCAAAACTGATAAAAGCATCGGAAAATAAAGAAGAAGTATCGCCCCATTTGTTATACAGCAGTGAAGGATTACTCGCTGTATGGAAGTAGCTTTTAGCACATGGTGATATAAAAACGATGGAACAGGAGATTTTAATCCATACGGGGAATTAATTCAGAGTAGGAGTGTGAGATATGAAAAAAACATTATTGGCTTGTATTATGATCATGTTGATGCTGGCATCGGCGTGTGGAAATGTTGAAACGATATCGAATCCAAATACTTCCAGTGAGCCTGAACCTGAAACGGAAGAGTCTATTATTCCAAAAAACACATCCGAATATTGTGATTCAGAAAGTATAAATTTGGATAGTGAAACTGAAACATATTTCTATGGTACTTGGAAAGTTGAGAAGCTTTTAGGATTTGCAAATTCATATAATGATGCTTCTGAATATCCAACAGGGCAAAAATTTATTGGAGATGAAATTATAATCGAAAAAGATTTTTTTTCCTCAAAAGGACTTAAAAAGTATAAGAAATATCAATATGAACTAAAAAATCCATTATATGAGATTACAGAGACATGCAATAACTCTGACTCTTTTTATAGATTATATAAAATTGATATCCCCGACTTAAATATAAATGATGTAGTAAAAGTAATAGATATAAGTGACCCTTCTACAAAACTAAGGATACCTGTAAGTGTAGGTTTTTTTGTTGTTAATAACAATAGGCTTATCTTGTCATCAGAGGCAACTATTTTTGAGCTTAGAAAAATTACTGATTAAATGAATTAAGGTTATATTTTTTAAACAAGAAAGGTCAGCCTCTTTAGGCTGACCTTTCTTGTTTATGCCGTAATACGATTGAACTATAGTGTATATACTGGATATTTGTGAGTATACTTTCTGCCTTTACAGAATAAAGTTGCTTCTTCATTTCTTCGTCTTTGTAGCTTTATTTCATATGAAAATGCCTTGCTGACCAATCTTGAACAAGTATCAAGTTCATTTGCTGAAAGTGGACCACTAAAAGTTGGATATATTTGCTTATAATTAAGCAGAGCTGTTACATCGTTGGTTGCTAGCACCCTAGGGCCTGCATTAAAAGTGAGCGAAACAAGGGCATCAAACTGGGATTGTGACAAAGACATACCTGAAGGAAGTGACAATCTATTTACTGCCGTTACAGCCTCTGCAGTATCCTCAGCAAAAAAAGTTTTTGCCTTAGACTGAGAAATTGGTGAAGTATAACCTAGATTTAAAGAGCTTGATAGAGCATTAGCTTCTGCTTGGGTTAGAAGAGACGTTTTTGGATTACCTGATGTATTTTTAGTATATGTTTTAGTCCTTGTTATCAGATGCCCCCATCCAACTGTTGGATACCCAGCAGGATCTCCATAAAATTTCAAGGAAAATCCCTCATGCTTTTTGATAAGGGTTGATCCACCGGTTCCTAGATTCATAATAATCACTCCTGAAATTATTTTTAGTAGAAGAACAATAAGGAGGAATCATAGCCAGAGCACCATTCCCAAGTTTTCTGCAATGCCGTATTGCCTTCACATTATATAAAGAGAAATGAGTCTCTTTATTTACAACCACTCTCCTAATTTTATTTCAATTCACTACTATCAAAAGTTTGTATCACCTCAATCATTTTGACATAGAGCTCCTGTTTCAAATCTTCCGATGATCGGCGGGGACTTGTCGCAAGGAGGCTTTGATCTTTGGTGTGAAAGATTCTAGGATATGTAATGTTGCCCCCTGATCGTGGTGGTGCTGTGCTTGTACTAAAAGTTCGGCCAACATAAAATCACCGCTTTACATTTTTTTGTATTTCATTCTTCAAGCCATTAATGGCATCGCTTAGATCCGATATTTTTTTTTCAAAACGAATAAGTAGATACAAAGTAATTGCAATCGGGAAGCCTAAATTAGCAATAAAAGTAGCAATGTCACCCTCCGTCATCATTCATCCCCCTTCCGTTATTAAGCTGCGCAATTTAGTTAGAGCTTTTAAGCGGTGTTTCGAGACATTTTGTTGGGATACTCCCAATATTCTGGCTATTTCCTTGTCATTGAGCCCTTGAACATAAGCTAGTGATAGTATCTGTTGTTGTTGTTCTGGAAGGGATTCACAAGCTCGATAAAGTGAATGATCCGTAATGTGATCTTTTAAATTTGGTGGCACAGATTCTGAATCATGAACAGTAAGTAAGACAGATTCTAGGTTTTCATCGTTGTCTAAAGTCAGCGGGAATCGGCTGTCCCTCATTCGTCTCTTTTTGTCATAATTGATAGAGTTATAGTGAATAAGATTGGCCATATACTTGATAAAACGACGATTTACCTCATCATCCTTATTCAATATAAGCCCCCCCTTTCCTTATGAAGAGATTGCTCCTACTTAATAAAGAGAGATGAAACAGTGTTTTACAACCAATTTCTAAAAAAATAAGAACAAATGTTCTACATTTTATCATTAATAGAGCTAAGGTCAAAGTCTTATCTAGAAAGATCAGGGAAGGCATGGAGGCATCATGTCCGCTCTGCGTTGTTGTGCTCCCATCAAGCAGTCATACATAAAGGCAGCACCATAATTGTTAACATATAAACATTTTCTTTGCTTGTAGTACCAGCGAAGCTGACACTACAAGTAAGAACATGTATTAAAGCAGAACGTAAACGTTCAGTAAACGGTACCGGAGAAAAATCCATTTAATTACATTAACCTGCACTTGGTGACAGCGATGCTGGTACTACCCCGGGAAGGGGAAGAGAGGCTCTTTATAGAATTAAGGGCTAAAGCACTGCAATCCAAGTCAAAACTACAACTCCCGGCTCTGCTAAGATCAATAGAGAAAGGAGGGAACACGGCATGTACGAATGGAATGAGATGGTTCAACTCATGGTGGATTGGGTCGACAGCGATCTTGCCACAGTGCCATCGCTTCTGAAAATGTCGGAGCAGCTTGGCTACTCGCCATATTACTGCACGAAGCAGTTTCACTCGCTGACTGGAATGACCCTGCGGGATTACATCTGGCAGCGAAGAATCAGCCGCGCCGCTCTGGAGCTGCGGGATACGGATGCCCGGATTCTGGACATTGCCTTGAAGTTCGGCTTTTCGTCACAGGAAGCGTTCTCACGGGCGTTTGTGAAAGCTTTCAAGATTACACCGCATGCTTACCGGAAGGCACCCAGGCCCATTCCGCTCGCGATTCGCCCTGAAGTGTTCTCCCCTTATCACTACGTAATCAAGGAGCGGGATAAGATGAGACAGGTGCATTTGCAGGAAGCGGAAATCAAGATCGAGTGCATACCGGCCCATAAGTTCATTGGGATCTGGGATGCTGAGGTGGACAATTACGGCCAGTTCTGGAAACACGGTCATGATTGTGACGAGGTGTCGGGAACGCTGGAAAGTATGTCCCATCATACTCTGCCCGGACAGATTGGCCAAACGGCGGGCTGGTTCTACCAGAACGGGCAAAAAGGGTACCTGTACGGAATCCCTGTGGCGGCGGACTATAACGGGGAGATCCCGGAGGGAATGGAGGTCAGAGATATCCCTGAATCCGAGTATCTGGTCTTCTTCCACCCGCCGTTTGATTATCTGCAGGACAACGGTGAAGTGATGCGGACCGTAGAACAGGTGGCCTGGAATTATAATCCGGAAAGCATGGGCTATCAGTGGGATGAGGATACCAAGCAGGATTACCAGCGCCATTATCCGGAGGGTTACGGGTATGCGGTGCTGCGGCCGGTGAAGAAGCTGGAGTAGGGTTTAAAGGCCCGTCAAAAGTATTGCCTGAAAAAAGAGAAGCGCTCCTGCGCTTCTCTTTCATTAACCCTATAATCTTTCGGCTAATGTTCCAAAAACATTATTACAATAACTGCTCCCAGCTTAATGGAGTTCCAATTTTTAGATCTCTTTTAATTTGCTTTCCTAAGAGCAGATCATAGTATTTTGGATCTAAACCAAATCCAGGACGGATCACGCTTATATTTTCCATCGTCAACACTTCGCCAGCCTTTACATCCCTGGAAATATAAATTGATCGTCTGAATTGAAGTGAATGTTCTTCTTCCTTTGTGGGACCGATTGAAACCCCGCCTAGTGCTTTCCAGGCTGTATCCGTTTCTCTCACAAGTGCAGCAAATTCTTCAGGCTCCAGGGAAAAAGCAGAATCAACGCCACCTTCATCACGGTTAAGTGTAAAGTGCTTTTCAATGACTGTGCTGCCAAGTGCTACACTTGCAACGGCTGCCCCAACTCCCAATGTATGGTCCGATAGACCAACCTGACAATGAAATACATCTCTTAAGTAAGGGATTGTATTCAGATTCGTGTTTTCGGGTGAAGCCGGATAACTGCTTGTGCATTTTAATAAAATGAAATCATCGCAGCCTGCATCCTTAATAGTTTTTACTAAATTTTCAATTTCACCCAGGGAAGCCATCCCTGTAGAAATAATCATCGGCTTTCTCTTGGATGCAACTTTTTTTAATAAAGGGATATCATTATTTTCGAAGGAGGCAATTTTGTAGCATGCAACATCAAGGGTTTCTAAAAATTCAAGCGAAGTTTCATCAAACGGTGTACTAAAAGGAATCATCCCTAATTTCTTGCAGTAATCAAAAATTGGCTGATGCCATTCCCATGGGGTATACGCCTCTTTATAGAGCTCAAATAGAGACTTCCCTTTCCAAAGTCCATTGGATTCAATCATAAAATCCCCGTCTTGAATATTAAGGGTCATCGTCTCAGGAGTATACGTTTGAATTTTGAACGCATGTGCTCCTGCTTTTGCCGCTGCCTTAACAATACCCAGCGCCCGGTCGAGGGACTGGTTATGATTCCCTGACATTTCCGCTATGATAAAGGGAGGATTGCCGTTGCCTATACGTCTGTTACCGATCGTTATTTCCTTCATTTGCTTTTACAACCTCCTCTTTTAGAAATTCACTTTGCTTCTCCCATTGTTCCTTAAATATTCCCATGAACACCACATCGGCATATTTATTGTTTTGTAGAATTTGCTTTATTAGCCTGCCCTCTTCAGCAAAACCTAATTTTGTATGATAGGCTAAGCTCTTGCTATTAAAGTCTAGTATTTGAGCACAACATTTCCTCATATGCCTCTCCTTAAAAATTAAATCCAAAGCTAAGATCCCCATGACCTTCCCGGACCAGCGGGGACAGGTCTTATCCCCAATATAAAATCCCCATTCGCAGGTTTTGTTCTTGGGATCGATTTGTGAAAAGTTCACTACACCAATGGGGGTTTCTTTATACAAACACAGTTTTACTAGTTTATTTGCATCTTTTTCCACGGTCTCAAACCATCGGAAATGATCTTCTAACGGGATGAAATCATCATTCATCATAAATGGACGGATATAGTCTGCATTACGCCATTCCCATACAAGTTTTAGATCTTTTTGACCTAAATTCTCCAGTTTATAATCGTTAATGTCTGCCATTGTCCCCTCCCATGATCATTGCTATAACGTCATTAAATTTATCCTCTCCCATCAGCTGAAGGGCTTTGAGGGACATCTTTTTCACCAGTGACGGGTTGGCAAGCATGGAGTTTATTCCGTCCTCAATCCTTTTCGTTGTTACATCAGCACTAACCCCTAAGCAGCAAGCAGCCCCTTGATCATGCACCAGCTTAGTTATTTCCCTTTGATTATCTGCAGTTATAATTGAAAGTGAAGGTAATCCTAAATAACACCGCTCCCATGTGGAACTTCCGCCTGCTCCGATTGAAAAGTCGGCCTTTCTCATTAATTCGGCCATATAATCAATCTGACAATGAAAAATTACATTTGGCATATGATTGCATATTTGTTGAATGACATCCTTGTTTTTATTCATTTCACCTACAACGACATCGATGTGTAAACTGGAGAAATGGAAATCACTTAATGCCTGTAATGTTTTTAAGGTTTCATTGGTAGGGTCTGTGCCGCCAAAAAACACAAGAATTCTGTTGATCCTTCCATCACGATCCGCTAACTGCTTCTTAACTGTCCGAAATTCAGGCCGAAGTATTGCATAACGGGTCCCTACTAATTTCACGCAACCTTTGGGGACTAAATCCTGGTAACGGTCCTCAGTATACGAACAATTTGGATCTAGTAAAATGCTGCATTGATGCGGCCGGTCGGCTAAGTCATCAATCACCACAATCTTCGTCACATTCTTTTCTATTAATTTCTCCCATCTTTGATCAATCCCATAATGGTCAATGATCAAACAATCAACAGGCGGGGATTCCATAAGGATTTGTGCGGTTTCCATCGCATCTGTTTGGAAGTCCACTTGTAACCAGGAGGAATCCCCTTTGATGTGGAAAGGCAGCAAAAATACAGGATAACCTCTGTCCGTAATATAGTTTGTCAGATTTCCAGGCAAATCACGGCAAATGAACGAGACTTTTGCTCTTTCTTTTGTAAGTTCATCGGCAAGTGTTAGACAACGCATGACGTGACCCGTACCCATTTCATAGGAAGAATCCACTCGAAAGATTATATTCATATCAACAACTTCTCCTATTACCATGCTGTCCAGCCGCCATCGACAGAAATATTCTCACCTGTGATATAAGCAGAAGCAGCGGATGCAAGAAAAACCATAATTCCTTTTAGGTCTTCAGGTTTACCGATCCTGCCTAAAGGGTTTTTCTCTTCAAGGTGTTTAATAAAATTTGTATTCGCTTGAACCGATTGATTTGGAAAGGGGCCGGGTGATACTGTATTTGCCCGGATCCCATGTTTACCGTAGTGGCAAGCGATATAGCGGGTAAATTGATTAATGGCTGCTTTGCCTGCTCCGTAATTAGCCGGGTTATCCATTCCGCTATCGCCATAGACCTCAGGGTTTGGAGAAACTATGCCATACATAGAAGACATATTGATGATTGAACCCTTTTTCTGATCCATCATGTAGGGTAATACAGCTTGGGTACATCTAAAAGTTCCATTAATCGTTCCATCCATGCCCCTTAACCAATCCTCTTCACTCATGGTGACTAATTTTCCCGGTGAGCTAAATGCAGCATTATTCACTAAAATATCAATACTCCCGGCGGCTTCAAAAATTTCTTGAAAACACTTTTTGATGGAGGCTTCTTTTCGGATATCGATATATTTACCAAAGCATTCTGCTGCAGTTTTTTTGGCAATCTTTTCCGCTAAACCGATACATTTCATTTCATTTGGACTTACAATGTAAACATTAGCACCAGCCTCAGCAAGACCTTCTGATATTGCCTTTCCTAAATAACCCGCACCACCTGTCACTACTGCTGTGTTACCTTCTAAATTAAAAATTCTATTTCTTGTAGACTCCATTTTAGTTCCACATCCTAGGATCAATAATCTTTGAGGGAATATCTATAAATAATTGATGGATCTCTTTAATCACCTCTTTTTTTAAAGGAGGTAATTCCATCATCGTGAGGTTTTCCTTTAATTGATCTATCGTCTCACACCCAATGATGATTTTTGATACACCTGGAAGATCTCTTACAAACAGAAAGGAAAGCTCCTTTATGGATATCCCTGTTTCTCCGCAATATTGTAATAATCGTTCCAATGGTTTTTTGGCTTGTTTCAGCTTATCGGGAAGATGCTCTGGAGCCATCAATAATAATCCTTGAAGATAGATACTTCGTGCAAATACTTCTATTCCTTTTTCTGATAGTTTTTCAAGCATTCCATTTCGTATCAATCTTTGGTCAAATAAATTAATGGGTACCTGAATACTGTCAAAACAACCTAAGTTTAAATACATCTCAATATCTTGTGGATCATATACGGAAACACCAATTTTATGGATAATCCGTATTTGCTTCAGATCACTAAGAATGTTAATTATCTCGCCATTTTGGTAGGTCATATCCATAGGATCATGCAAAAGACACCTATCTAAAGCAGAAAGTTTTAAATTTTCCAGCGAAGAAACAAGGGAAGAATACACAAAGTTTTTTCGTTCTTCTTCAGTTCTGAAACCTAATGTCCGTACAGAGGGGAGCTTCGTCACAATAACCGGCTTGCTATTCAAATTTAAGTTATTCAAACAATCCCCAATCATTTTCTCACTTTCGCCATATCCCGGCGCTGTGTCCAAATAACCAATACCTGAGGTAACGGCATATTTGATTAATTCACAGCTTTTTTGTCTGGACGGCATACCTGCCACATTAGAAATCCCATATTTTGTGCCTAATTGAGCCGTACCCAACATAAGTTTAGAACCATTTCTCATCCGGCAACCTCACACTTTCATGGTTAAATAAACTTTGTCGCTTTATTCAACTCGTTAATTAGTGACGTATCCTCCAACCATTTCACTTTGATTCCCCTATTCATTTCCATCAGCTTCGGGTTATTCAACAAAAAGGACTTTAATTCTTCAAAGTAAAGCGGCCTTTTTCCAACATCTAACTCATTAAATATTTTCTCGAATAATTTCAAATCCTCAGCTTCATCCAGGGTTAATCGCCAATCCGGAAAAATCCATTGATCTGGAATATCGATAGAGTTTACATTGAACAGGGTTGGATTATTCATAAAATAAAAAGACAGATATTCTGTATAAGTGAGGTCTTCTGAATGCTGTAATAATTGCAATAATCTTCTAAGCGCTTCAACTGTAATCACATCACCAACAGTCCCCATTGTAGATTCCTTTGCATGGGAAAAATCGGCTCCGCTTTTTATATGATGATCTATCAAATAACTGAGCATTTCCGGTGAAATAAAAGGATCGTCACCAGTGACACGAACAACAATATCTGCATTGGTTTCTTCAGCAGATTTGAGTATTCTTTTAGGAACATTTGTTGGATCTCCAGTTACAATTTTCACCTTATGATCCAAAGTGAAGTTGGTAAGGGGTTGATCCTCTGGAAGATCAGAGGTTGCCAGGACAACCTGATCACAATTCGGGACTGCCAAACAATTCATTAGACATCTTTCAATGGAAGGGACACCATTTAGAGGAAGCAAGGCCTTCCGCCGAAGTCTTGTTGATTTCAATCTGCAAATCACTACAATGCAAACCTTGGGTTTATTAACCATGTCCGGGGTGATCGGGGTATCGGCGGGAATAACTGATTTTGAGATAAGCGGAAATCGTTCGGAAGTGTTTTGTGCCCTAAATGCATTGGGTACGGAAGACCGTTTATATCTTATTTTTTCGTCTGTTATAATCTCACCCGGGCTAATCCCTTTTCTCGAAACTATTTTTAAAGATGAATCCTCAAGATACTTTCTTTCTGATTCTTTTATGTCCAGGCTACCCCATACAACCTCTGCCCTGCGCAGCTTTTCAACCATTACTTTAAATTCGTGCGGTTCCAGTGCTGAATAATAATCAATCCCTTTACTCGAACGGTCAATGGTAATATGCTTCTCAATGATTCCTGCCCCCAATAAATAAGCATAGACAGGCAAGTCTATTGCCATTTCATTGCCGGCATCTTCGTGATCAGCAAAGCCAACTTCCAATTGATATCTTTGTTTGAAGTAAGCGAGACGACTCAGATTGGAATCCTCTGTTCGCGTAGGGTATCCTTGATAACCATGCATTAAAATGATTGGACCCTTAAAGTTATTTTTAATGTAGGATAGCTGTTTATCAATTTCTTCTTCATACCAACCTCCCACACCAATTAATAATGGTTTTTCAAACTTCTTTAGAGCTTGAATCAACGTATCGGACTGTAATACTGTTGATGCTAATTTCAGACCATCAACTGAACCTTCAAGCTCAGCTAATAACTGGGCTCCCCATTCATCGTATATGTCCACCCAAACTTCTAATCCCAAACCTTTCGCGAGGGTTAATGAATCGGCCCATATTTTGTTGTCGATGGATAAATCAATATAAGTTTGATAGTGAATAAAGTCCGGTGTAGCTATACTGTCGTATTTAAACCACTGAAATTTCACGCCATCTGCGCCACTATCTGCGGCAGCAATGATCAATTCTGCCAGCCTGGCAGGGTCACCCCAGTGGGCATTAGCAATCTCGGCAAGGACTTTCGCTGTTGCCACCTTGATCACTTCTTTCTTTATTTATTGGAATAGTAGGTTATAACCTTCTTCACAGCCTCCACAACATCCATCACATCGCGATGATCCATTCCTGCATATAAAGGGAGTGTAATGAATTCTTTATAACAGCTTTCAGCGATCGGACAAATTCCCTTTTGAAAGCCTAAGCTTTCGTAATAGGGGTGAAAATAAACGGGGATATAATGGACATTTACACCGATATTTTCTTTTTGCAGTGCTTGAAATATCTCTTTCCTGCCGGCAGTCAGTTGTGAGAGCTGGAGTTTTAGAATATAGAGATGCCAGCTCGAATCAACATCGGAAAGCTGATGCGGGAGGATGATTTCTTCTATCGAGCCCAGTTCCTTGGTATAGAGTTCTGCAAGTTGCTTGCGCTTCTCTATAAAACTCCCGATTTTCTTCAACTGTGATATGCCTAGTGATGCCTGAATATCCGTTATTCTGTAGTTGAACCCGAGAAACTGCATTTCATAATACCAGGGTCCATGGTTTTCCCTTAATAGTTTTTGCTCCCTTGTAATTCCATGTGTCCGGAATTGCAGTAATTTCTTATACAATTCTTCTTTATTCGTTGTAATCATTCCACCCTCACCAGTTGTTATATGTTTCACTGGATGAAAGCTAAACATCGTCATATCACTAATTGAGCCAATCCTTTTATTCTTATATTTTGCACCCAGCGCATGTGCGGCATCTTCGATCACAACTAAGTTGTTTTCCCGGGCAATTGTTATGATTTCATCAAGCTGGGCGGGCTGGCCTGTAAAATGAACTGGAATGATTGCTTTTGTTTTTTCTGTAATGTTTTCCTTTACCAATTTGGGGTCCAGGTTATACGTTAGCGGGTCGATATCGACGAATACCGGTTTTCCTCCTTGGTATAATACACAGTTAGCTGAAGCGGCAAAGGTCATTGGTGTTGTAATGACCTCATCACCCTCGCCAATCCCGGCAGCATGACAGGCACCATGCAACGCTGCTGTTCCGCTTGAAAATGCCACAGCATACTTCGCTCCTGTGAACCTTGCAATGTCAGCTTCAAATTGCTCAATGGCAGGACCGCTTGTTATGAAATCACTTTGCAATACCTCAACCACCGATTGGATATCCATCTCATCGATGACTTGTTTTCCATAAGGCAGATAGTGGGCACGTACGGGAGCTCCGCCATGGATTGCTAATTTACTTTTGCTCATGATTTGAAAGGCTCCTTTCTATGAAAGGTTGATTGTATCCATTTTTCCGTCTGTTTTATTCCCTCTTCAATCGTTACCTTTGGTGTCCAAGACAGCGTTTTTTCAGCTTTTTGAAAATTACATAACAGCTTTTGAATCTCACTTTGAGGATGAATATGGGGAATATGGTGAATAGGCACTTGCCCTTTTGAAATAAGCTCTGCTAACTGATTGATTGAAATATCTCTCCCTGTACCTGCATTAACAATTTCTCCATTTAACTGATCGCTGTAACCAGCTTCAACCACAAAATCAGCACAATCTGCTACATACAGCAAATCTCGTGATTGTGTACCCTCTCCATAGATATTCAGTGGTTCGCCTTTTAACTTATTATGAATAAAGATGGCCACGACTCCGCCTTCACCGCCGGTTCTCTGGAAAGGACCATACGTATTAAACGGTCTTACGACAACTGCCGGTAAACCGTATGCGAAGAAATAGGATAACACCATATTTTCAGCAGCAATTTTTGCTCCGGCATATGGAGAAGCTGGTTTGATCGGCGATTGCTCGTCAATTCCATGCTCATCACTTGCTCTGGCGTAAACCATGCATGTACTCATAAAGACAATTTTCACTTGCTGCCGTCTGCACTCTTCCAGTAAATAAAAAGTAGCAACAGTGTCGTTGTTAAAAGTAGTTTCAGGATCATCAATGCTGTCTTGAACATTGATGCTTGCTGCAAGATGGTAACAAAGCTCAAATGTGGTCTCCCGAAAAAGCTCGTGTAAGGGTTCCCGGTCTTTAAGATCCATGATTTTGACCATTTGCAGGTTTTTATTGTCAAGAAACTCGTTCACATTCTCAAGTGAGGAATTTGCTAAGTTATCTATTACCCATACCTTGTGTCCATCCCTTAACAAACGTCCAACGACCCATCTGCCAATAAAACCGGTGCCACCGGTGACTAATATATTCATATTTACCTCCACTAGATTAGATTTTGTTCAATCGTTAACTTCCGCACTTGTTCCTTAGTCAGCGGGATCGCTCCTTCCGAGCTATAGGTGCCGGGTTTCGGTCTGCTTGCATCCTCGTATGTGTTTCTAGGGGCAAACGGAGAAGGAACAATATATAAATCGGGTAATTCATAAGCACTTAATGATTCATCATACGTCATCAGTTCTTCATATCTTTTTTCGCCAGGCTTTAAGCCAATTTCAACGATACCAACCGTGGACGGGTCAATCCCGTATTTCTTCGGCGTTTCTTCTACAACAATCTCTGCTAAGTCCTGTAGTTTAATCACAGGCATTTTCAAAATAAACGTTTCTCCGCCTTTAGATATTTGCAGTGATTGGATTGTAAGTTTAGTCGCCTGTTCTAACGTCATCATAAATCTTGTCATCGATAAATCTGTTACCGTTATAGCTTTGCTTTCTCTGACTTGCTTAACAAATAACGGGATGACCGAACCTCTGGAGCCCATTACATTACCGAACCGCACAGTAGAGAATACGGTTTTTCCTGAACCTTTCGAATATTCTGCGGAGGAAATAAGTTTCTCAGCGGATAGTTTAGTTGCTCCATAATTGTTGGTCGGAGAGATGGCTTTATCTGTACTTGTAAACACTACTTTTTTTACGTTTTGTTGTTTCGCTGCTTTAATCACGTTATACGTGCCGATAATATTCGTAAGCACAGCCTCGAAAGGGTTATATTCACAAAATGAAACATGCTTCATTGCTGCTGTATGAAACACGTAATCAATATCCTCCATCGCACATAAGACACGATCATAATCACGAATATCCCCTATCAAGTAGCTTAACTTTGAATGTCCATTCACTTCATTTTGCAGCTCGAACTGTTTATACTCATCTCTACTAAAAATTCTGATAGCTTCAGGCTCCTCTTGTAAAATATGTTTCACAATACTTTTCCCGATTGTGCCTGTACCACCAATAACCAAAATTTTTTTATTCTTAAAAAACATACCAGCCCTCCTCCCTTTTTCATTTATTTATGTCTTTCATTGATCAATTGGTTAATCAACTCTGAGAGCTCTTTGCCAGAATGTTTTGTTGTATAGGATTTTAGTAAAAAGTTATTTTTCACACCTTCAAAATTTAATTTCTCTTCTTCACTTGTAAAATATGAAGAGACCGTTTTTATTAACTCTGTTGGCTCCTTCTGAATATAATTCTCCAGGGAATTATAATAATCGTATTCACGGTTTGCTTGAA
This sequence comes from Paenibacillus graminis, assembly GCF_000758705.1. Classification (NCBI taxonomy): domain Bacteria; kingdom Bacillati; phylum Bacillota; class Bacilli; order Caryophanales; family Paenibacillaceae; genus Paenibacillus; species Paenibacillus graminis. The sequence continues at coordinate 293,474 of NZ_CP009287.1, forward strand.
TGAAATCAAAGACAAAAACGGGTTTATTAAATAAAAAAGATTCCAGAGCAACGGTAGACAGTGAAGCGATGACACCGTCTGAATTGATTATCAGATCGCGTGTATCTGCTTTTTTATCCTTGATAACTTGGACGGATTTACACGTTCTTTCCAAGTCCGTGTAGAGTGAAATCAGCTTTTTTGAAAGCTCCCAAGGATGGGGTTTTATGATGAATTGAAATTTCTGATTCTTAGCCAACTCCGTGATTAGCGCTTGTATCTTATCTGCATCTAATCCCGGCCCTGTAGCAACTAATAACGTAATTCTATTTGGGTCAAGATCGTACGCTTCACAAAAAGTATCATTTGGCAGTCGGGTAGAAGTGAAGATTTCATCATATCGGGGGTGACCGATCACTGCGATTCGTTTTTCCTCAAGCCCCCTTGTCATATACCATTCTTTTTCGTACTCTCCGTATATCCCTATATGACTTGAAAAAACGGGGATAAACGCTTCTTCCCCCATTAAAATCCCATGTTGCAAACAAATGCTGGGAATTCCTTTTATAGCTCCAACGACCGCAAGAGACCGGCTAACAACATCTTCTGTCGTACCTATCAATACAGCACCTACCGGGATTTGCTCGTAAAGGTTATTAACAGTTTCTATTGCATCGACAATACCGGGAATTCGCTTAATGAATGTTTGGCAAAATAAGGGATTACTAAAAGCAGGATGTCCTTCGTATTCCGCTAAAATTGAAGTTGCCTGCTTGATTAACGCATTGGACGCCTCTCCGGTGTCGCTCTTAAAGCTTCCAATACATACATTTGGAATCCCGAAATATTCAGAAGCTCTGGAACGTGACAACATTATCGTATGATCTCTACTAAAATGATCACTTAGTGTTTTCACTGGAATTCTTGTATAGTCCAGATTGATCAATATCTTTCCATTTAAATTAGTCTTATAGGGTTGCCTTAAAGGTGCTACCATCTTCTCGAAAAAAGGTTGAATCTCGTTTGGTTTCTTAATCCTTGAATCGTTCAATTTCATCTCAAAATCTGTTCGCTCCATATCACTTCTAAGATCATCATTAATTTGTTGATAGAAATTCGTCATGAGGGCAATGGGGATGTCTCTATACTTTAAATCCTTCAGAACACTGATGAATTCACTATACAGAGACCAGTAATTCGATAGGTAGATAGACACTCCGTTTTATCCCTCCTTATTTTATGGTTTTTTGCTGTTTCATTGATCTTAGTTCTTCTCTAAGCTCTTTACATGTTCTTTGAGGGGGCAGCATTTGTATAAATTCACTCTTTTCTTGCTGCTGCAGTTGATAGTGAATGGATAATTCCGTGATATAGTTATCATCTAAAATATCCTCTATCGGATAGAAATCCCAAAACTGATTTAGCCGCCAGAAAAACCTGGCATCGCCAATTCTATAAAATTCCGGGTTCTCGTCCCAATAGGAGCCGAATTTTTCCTTTATGACAGGGAGAATGGAGCTTCTATGCATGACTGAACAATGATCTATTTGGCAGGGGGCTACCGGGACCATTCTTTTTGCATGTCTTAATTGTTGTTTCGTTATTTCGCTCCTCTCATTTAAGTAATTGACTAATGAGGCAGAGTAGACAATCATGGCACTCTGATCGCTCTCTAAATAATCCACCATTTTTTCCAGTCTATTTTTTCTATAACAGTTATCATCAGTTGCATATGAAATGTACTCACCCGACGCTTTGTGCAGGGCTTCATTTATTAGCGCAGCATATCTGACCTTCTCCACTCTTTCGTTCATGGTTTGTATATCACTCTGATAAAATTTGATTCTTTTATCATTTAAAAAAGGTTCAATTGCTTTAATTGTTTCTGCATTCGAGTTATCATCCATCAAGAAGAGTTCAAAGTCTGTAAAAGTCTGATCTACAATGGATTGAATGGACTTCGCGATATATCCAGGCTTATTGTAACTAGTCATTATTATGGATACCTTTGCCAAATATAAGACCTCCCTTGCTGTTTACTTTCTATACTATGTTTTGATAACCAAAATGTAATAGGTTATAAGGCTAAATTTTCCAAACTACTAATAATAGGGTAAATAAGCATCGGAATTACGAACCAAATAAGAGGGCGGTGTACCTTTGAAGGGGAATCGTAAAGAAAGTAAATGCAGCTTTAGGGCCGGGTGAGTTTTTTCGGGTGGGAAATTCGGTGAAGCGTAGGGGGAGCTGCTTGAGGGAAAACCTCACGGGCTGCTCTTATTTATAATTCTCATTGAAGCTTCATTAACAAATGATCGATTCGATGTTGAAAGGTGTGTGAAGTCAACACGCGTTTCCTTGCATTGTGAGCAATTTGTTTGCGTTCTTCGTCGTGGGCCATATAATAATGAATCTTCTCAAGTAAATCATGCTTATCTTTAAAACAAACAATTTCCTTCCCGTCCTCAAAATGATTGACCAGATCTTCTTTAGAATCAAGAAGTTGAAATGCTTCACAACTGGCAGCATCGAAGGTGCGGTTGTTGATACTTTTCGCAATAATACCCATACGGTTTTTATTATATTTCTCATCAGATGGACGGTGGATATTTAGAATGATTTTAGAACCATTATAATAATTCACAACGGTTTCGGGCTTTACCCAGGCATTCACTAAATCTAAATCCCGGTTTGAATTTTTTATCCATTCATATTTATGCTTGCTCCACCCTCTCCCAACGATTTGAATTTGATAATCTGTTCTCTTTAACAAGAATTCAATAAGCTCAATCCGATTACTATAGGGTACTCCTACTAAACAAATATCACTTGCAAACTCTTTAGAGACTAATGTGGAATGAAACACTTCTGGATCTGTTCCTAGCGGAAGATGATAGACATATGGATGCCCAAGTCTTTTATATTGTTCTACTGCAGCTTGATCGATGGTAAAAATATAGTCGAAATAAGGGATAAGCGGGAGGGTCCAGTCCATATAATAAGGATCTTCAGTCATCCAAATGGCCGACTTTGCCTTTGTTTCTTTTAAGAATTCTAGTATAGGTACGGAGATTTTCAAACCGGTCATTGCAAAAATAAGATCCGGCTGCAAAGACTGTTCCATAAGTTTCAGAGCATTTAAACCATTATTATTTAATGTGAAGGATTCACAGTAGTGACCCGCATTCTGAAATGCTTTTACTACACACTGTTCAAAAAAGTTATAAACTGCTTTAAAACCTGAAGTAATAAAAATAATATTCATTTTTTTCCTCCATTGTAAATTTGAGATTTTTTTAGTTGATAGGACATTGCCACAAACATAAAATGAGATAACTCATATGATGATTTATAAATAAGTGGAGGTGAAAATATGGCACAGACCTTAGTTGAATTCGGTAGAAGCTTCCAGACAAACCTAGATAATGGGGTTATTATTCCCATTAATGCAACAGCAAAGCTGATATTAGAATTTGGTATTAATGTTCCACAAGCAACCAACTTTGTAGAACTCACTACTACAGTAGGTTGGCAGGTGACGAACGTTTTTGCTACACCGCCAGATCAACCAAAACTCTTCCTTCAAGTCCTTATGGATGGGATCGTTGTTGGTAGTGCTGAGCAAGAGTCCATTTCAAACGATGAAGAAGAACCGCTTGAAATGACCACAACGTTCCAGTCCATTCTTACGAATGTATCAGTAGGTTTTCATGTACTTCAAGTGTTTGCTTCAAACCCGGAGGATATCCAGGGGGATATTACCTTAACTGGTCCAATCAATATTACTGGAAAAGTTTACACGCCTGTATAACTCGGCTGACTCTGTGGGGCTAAGAAATTTTCAGCAGTAAAAACTCCTTAGTAGAAGACTTGTTTGTTTTAGGGAACAAACAGGTTAACACCTTCTACTATAGGAGTTTTTTAATTATACTATGCATCAGAATGGCAGCGTATGCCAAAACAGTTGAACATAAACATATTCATCCCAAGAATCCTGCATTACATGTGCCCAGCGTCAAGTGCGATTACGCCATAAAGAAATAAACTTATTCTAAAAAACCTCTTGCGCTTACGTCATAATCATGATATATTACTTCTTGCGTTGCATTTCATAATTTGCGGTCATGGCGGAATTGGCAGACGCGCTGGCTTCAGGTGCCAGTGGTAGCAATATCGTGGAGGTTCGAGTCCTCTTGACCGCATAATAACCAAAAAGCTTCTGTACTGCTCATCCGGGCAGCGCAGAAGCTTTTTTATTGTTCAATAAGACATGAACAGAGGATAATAAAGGCCGGACATGTGATTTGCTTGACTTATGCAGCTCATATGTTAGAATAGCGAGGCCCTAAATTCTACTATAAAGAAGTGAACTTATGCTAGAGCCCAAGGTGAATGTGAAGCAGGGCCGCCTGTTTCTCGACAAGCATTTTTCCGGAGAATCCATCGACTACCGTCAAATTATATCGTTATTTCTTCCAATATTAGTAGACCAAGCCTTTGTAGTCGGGCTGAACGTCGTGAACACAGCGATGATCAGCTCTTCCGGAGTGGCCGCAATCAGTGCGGTGAATATGATAGATTCGCTGAATATTTTTCTGATCAGTGTGTTCATTGCCGTGTCAACGGGAGGTACTGTTGTAGTAGCGCAATACAAAGGCAGCGGAAACGAGTTAATGGTCTCCAAAGCAGCTGCAGGAGCCGTATCCTCCGTATCGCTGATGGCCTTTGCCATCGGCTTGTTTGGCATTGTGTTCCATGGCCCTCTGCTGCATTTGCTGTTCGGCGCGGCTTCGCCGGAGGTTATGTCGAACGCCCGCACGTATCTCATCGGCAGCAGCCTGTCCTATCTGGGGATTGCTGTGATGGAGGCAGTATGCGGCGCGCTGCGCGGCATCGGGAGGACCCGGGTCTCGCTTGTGCTCTCGCTGATTATGAACTTTTCGTATGTGCTGTTGAACTTTGTGTTCATCAACGGGCTGCATATGGGAGTGTTCGGGATGACCATTGCGATCAACACCTCCCGGTACCTGGCGGCGGTCTGCGCGCTGATCTACCTGTTCCGGCTGGACAGCAGTCTGCGTGTAAAGATCCGGGACCTGCTGGCCCTCAACTGGACTATGGTCAAAAGAATTATGTTCATCGGCCTGCCGTTTGCGGCGGAGCAGATGTTCTTCAATGGCGGCAAGATACTGACGCAGATCTTCATTGTCAGCCTAGGCACCTATGCGATTGCCACGAATGCAATCTCTTCCTCACTCGCCGGGGTGATGCAGATTCCGGCCAATGCGTTGTCGCTGACCCTGATTACCGTCGTCGGCCAATGTATGGGCAGCCGGAATACGAAGGATGCGCGCAAATTCGTCAAATCCTTTCTATGGCTGTCTTCCGCTTCCTTTGCGTTCATGGCGCTGCTGATCTTCCCGGTATTTCATCCGCTGGTATCGCTGTTTCATCCGCCGGAGGAGATCGTCCGGGATATCTTCATCGTTTTTCTGATTAACTCCATTGCCCAGATCCCGCTGTGGTCGGTCAGCTTCATTACGCCTTCTGCACTTCGGGCGGCGGGTGATTCCAAGTTCACCTCCATTGTGTCCATGCTGTCCATGTGGCTGTTCCGCGTTGTGCTGGGCTATGTCCTCGGCATCGTCCTGAATATGGGCATTGTCGGGGTATGGCTGGCAATGAACTGTGAGTGGGGCGTGCGCGGCTTCATCTTCCTCCGGCGTTTTCTCGGGGAGAAGTGGGTCCAGCATAAGGTGATTTAAGCCTTGAGTTAATGGATTGAATAGTAGAAAAAGAATCTATTATGACTGTGGGCTATGACCCGTAAGCTGGCAACTTTGAAAAAAAGCGGCCTTCTTACGGGTCATTTATATTTTAATGAACTAACGAATCAGCGCCGTTAATGTGCCAGGGGTTCAGATGGTACTTTTAACTCCGTTACCGGTCGTGAGCATTACTGTTTAACCGGGTGACCTCCGTTCTTCGGAAACTTGGGAGCATAATCAACATATACAAAAGTGCAACACAGCCAACAGAGAGATATGAAAGTTTCAGCCCGATGGCATCGGTCAGTACGCTGCCGGTCACTGGTCCTAAGATCATTCCGAATGAGTAGGCTGTGTTATAGATCGCAAAGGTAATTCCATAGGAAGGAAGTCCGCTTTGTTCCGAAATGTCCGCAAGTGCGGGAAGGCAAGGTGCAAGAACCATACCCATGCTGATTCCCAGCAGCACTAGAGAAGCGGCCTGCATCCACATGGAGTCCGGCAGAGCGGAGAGCGGCAGACTTATGGCAACTACTGCAAGTCCGATCAGCACAGCTTTCTTATATCCAATCTTGCTGGATAACTTGCCGATCCAAGGGGTGGCGAGCGCGTAGGATAATGTAGGAATAGCGAATAACATTCCGATAAAACCTGGCTCAGCATTAAACTTCTCCTGCAAATGCAGTGGCAGGGTAGGCTCCAATACACTGGGGATAGCCGAACCAATAATAACAACACCGCTGATTAGCAGCAGACTGCGGTTGCGCAGCAAACCGAATGAGGAGAGGAACGTCCCCGATGTTCTTTCTGGTAAATCACGCAACAGAAAGATCCTAAGCAGTCCATCAGCTATGGCCAGAACTGCTGCAAAGAGAAAAGGAAGCTTATAACCGCCTAATTGATACATCCAGCCGCCTAAGCTTGGCCCAAGAAGGATTCCTGCAGCCTGTCCTGATAAGGCCAGCCCCATCGCTTTGCCGCGCTCTTCGGAAGGGTAAAGATCAGCAAGTATAGCTAATCCGGATGTCCAGGTGATAGCTGCGGCAAGTCCCTGCAAGGCTCTTGCTGTTATAAGCATCCAATATTCTTCGGCAAATGCAAACAATAGTGTAGCTGCAGCCAATCCAAGCAATCCCCAAAGCATAGGGGTCCGTCGTCCAATTCGGTCAGATAAAGCTCCAAATATAGGTGTGGCGATGAACAATGCGATTGCGTAGCTCCCAAAGAGCAAGCCGATTCCGGTCTGGGAAGCCCCCAGAGCGCTTGCATATTTCGGAAGAATAGGCACCACCAGCCCATAAATCAGCATATCCAAAAAAATCGCTATCCCGACTACTAACAGAGCGGCTTTTTGTTTTTTTGGGGTAATCGTGTTCATAATAAGACCTTCTTTCGCTTGTTTGGTTGAAAATGAGTTTAAGATATTCCCATCGGGCAAGTCATTACTAAAGGTATAGTAGTAAAACTATAATACTAAACATTTAGTATTGGACTTACGATTGTATTATAGCAACTAACCCCTATGGTGTAAAGTGAGAGCCATTCGTAATGAATGTTCTTTACAGATGAAATGTTGAAATATAGAATTGAATGTAATAATTAGTACTATAGTTTTAATACTATGAATTTACTATTTGAGCGGAGCGAAGATCATGACAGATGTAATGGTACTTGGATTATTATTGAAATTCGGATCAATGTCCGGCTATGAGATCCAGCAAAAGATGATATCTGCACAAACAGATAAGTGGGCATACGTGCAGCCTGCCTCTATCTACCATGCCCTAAGAAAACTGGACAAAGATGAACTAATCCGTCTGGAAAAGCTTGAGCAAACGGGCAATCGCTCAAAAGCCATTTATTCCATCACCTCTAAGGGAAAACATGAGTTTAACAGCATGTTGATTAGCTCGTTTAAGAAGGCTTCCGTTGTGTTTCCTTCCGCTTTGTACACAGTTCTTACGTTCGTGGATGAAGCGCCGAAAGAAGAAATCATTGAAGCGTTGGAGGTACAGGAGCAGGCAATCCAGACTATATATGATGAAATGAAAGCAGGGCAAAAAGAAAAGGAGAAGTATTCCGAGGTTTCAAAGAATGTACTGTTAATTTTCGAGAATATGTATGAGCAATGTGAGGTGCAACTGCAGTTTTTACAGAAGCTTAAGCAGGATCTATTGAATGATTTGCTGTAGCGGGAATCTCTATGTTTCATAAGAAAAAGGCGTGCTCTTCTCAGGAAGGCACGCCCTTTTTGTGTTTTTTTAGACCGTTTTTGCCTGTTACATTTTCCAGATGTCGTCTACCTTCACCGGCTGGCCGGTACGCATGGAGCGGTTGGCCGCAATCCCGGTCATGATCGACATGGCGCCATCCTTGTGCGAGGCTGCACGGCCAAAGCGGTCCTCCTGTTTCTTATCGAAAATGTCGCGCAGCAGCACCGGATCACCGCCTCCATGGCCGCCTGCACTGCTTTCGAACTGGACGCGGTAAGGCTCCTTGAAGTGAGGGTAGATGGTGATGTTGACACCCTCCAACGCGCCTTCGTTTTCTTTTTTGCCGCCGGAATTGACGTAGGATTGTTCAGTGATGCGAACCTCCATACGGCCTTCCGTGCCGTTGAAGACGATAATGAACCCTTCCCAAGGCATATAAGCGTTCAGCGAATAGTTCATAACGGTCTTATTCTTGTACTTGACCATTACATTCATGGTATCCTCGATGCTGATATTGTCACCGAATACACTTTGGTCGCGCTGATACCCGTCTTCATGCTCTGCGTCCAGATACATGCTTTTCAGGTGCTCGTTGCGGTCCAGATGGAGCGCGAAGGGATCATTCTCGGCAGCTTTGCTGCCATAGGCACGCTGATAGAATTCGGTGATGCCTCTTTTCTCTGCATTTTCTTTGCCGTAGAACCGCAGATCGCCCATGGCGAAGACCGTATCCGGCTGTGAAGCCAGCCAGAAGTTCATCAGGTCGAAGTGATGCGTCGATTTATGTACCAGCAGGCCGCCGCTGTTCCGTTTGTCCCGGTGCCATCTGCGGAAATAATCCGCTCCATGCTGGGTGTTCAGCAGCCACTCGAAATTGACGGACAGGATTTCTCCCAGCACGCCGTCCATAATAACCTCACGGATCTTTGTGTTATGCGGTGCGTAACGGTAATTGAAGGTTACCCGCAGATTTTTGCCGGTACGCTGGATGGCATCGAAGATCTGCTGGCATTTCTCCTCATCAATGGTCATCGGCTTCTCGGATATGACATCACAGCCCAGCTCCATAGCGCGGATAATATACTTGTGGTGTGTACGGTCAATGGTCGTCACCAATACGAAGTCGGGCCGGGTCTCCTCAATCATGCGGTCGAAATTCCCGGCCTTGTAGGTAGGCACCTTATGGTAGCCGTATTTGTCCGTCAGCATATGGTTAGCAAAATTCATCCGCGTCTGATTGACATCACAGAAGGCTGCGAGTTCGGAGGTTTCGCTGTAAGCGGTAACCAGTGCGCCGTAAAAAAACTCGGCCCGGCCGCCGGTACCGACTAGCACATATTTCTTTTTGGACAAGGGGATCACTCCATTTACTTGGATTTGATTCTATTTTATAGTATAGGAAATGCAAAAAGTGAACGTTATTTAGTTCGATATAGAAAAAAGTATGCATATTTTATCCTAGAGGGAGGCGCGGTGTGGAGCCTTTTTTTCAGGTGGAGCAGCTCAGGCGGTCCGGTAATTTCAATATGGATACCGATCATTTCCATGATTCCTATGAAATCTATTATTTGCTGTCCGGGGAGCGGCATTATTATATCCATAACCGGATTTATGCCTTGCAGGCAGGCGATCTGGTCTTCATCAACAAAAATCAGCTGCATCGTACAACCAGCCGCAACCGCTCGCGGCATGAGCGGATTCTGGTCAATTTTGACGATTTGTTCCTGGAGCCTGCGGCAGGCCTTGTGCCGGACTTGGCAGAGATGTTCCAGGGAGAGAGCTTTTTGCTCCGGCCCAATGCCCATGAGCAGGGGGAGATTGCCGATCTGTTCCAGGCGATGCTGCAGGAGCAGCGGGAGGGAGCGCCGTGGAGCAGGCCGTATCTGCAGACGCTGCTGCTTCAGCTGCTGATCCGGCTGGACCGCATCCGTAATGCGAAGCCGGCGGTGGTGATTCCGGAGCAAAGTGAAGCACAGCACCGGGTCTACGGCATTATTGAATATCTGGATGCCCATTATGGCGAAAAGTTGACGCTTGGAGGCATTGCCGAGCATTTTTTCATCAGCTCTACGTATTTATGCCGGACGTTCAAACAGACGACAGGGTTTACAATGATCGAGTATTTGAATTATGTCCGCATCCGCGAGACGAAAGCCCTGCTCCGGACAACGGATTGGAGAGTGACCCGGATCGCCCGGGAGACGGGATTCGAGAGCATTGCCCATTTCGGTCGGGTATTTAAGGAAATCACCGGACGTTCGCCGCTGCAATACCGGAAGCAGAACCGGGAGTAGTCCCGGAAGTGTAATCCAAGCCGGTTTCCCAACATATCAAAACAGCTAAGAGGTGCTTTAATGAAATTTCATGAATTTTATGTCGGACAAGTCTTTAAAACCAAGTCTATAACAATCACTAAAGAGAGTATTACAAGTTTTGCAGCGGAGTTTGATCCGCAGTATATGCATTTGGATGAAGACAAAGCAAAGCAAGGGAGATTTAATGGAATCATCGCTTCAGGAATACAAACCATGGCAGTCTCATTTAAGATCTGGGTTGAAACGGGGAGTTATGGCGATGATATTATTGCCGGAACGGCTATGAATCATCTGAAATTTATAAAACCCGTGTATCCAGAGGATGAATTGCATACTGTTGTTGAAGTAACAGCGCTAAAAGAGAAGAAAAATGAAACAGGGAGCGTTACTGTATGGCTGTCAACGTTCAACCAGAAGGATGAGAAGGTATTTGAAGGTGAATTAACCGTTCTGGTTAAGCGGTAAACGTAATTACTCAGCTCCAAAGGTGAAGATGCACAGTAAAGGCGGCGAAGACTTCACGTACTCTAGTATTTCCAATATAGAGCCGCTCAAGAACGGTACGCTTGTCTATCTCGCTGAGGTGCCTGACGAAGTAAAGTCCGGCAGCAAACCACTCTATGCCGAGGTGAACATCGAAGGCGAAATCTATCGTTATACCATTCGTTGATAAAACCAAAAAGAGACTGGCCTCTCCGCAGAGTATTCTGCGGAGATAGGCAGTCTCTTTTTGCTGAACACAATTATTGTCTATTGTGCTGGTGTTCCGGCAGTCTCCTTAGCAAAAAAGTTCGGCAAATACTCCTTGTTTGCTTCCAGCATTTCGTCCAGCATGGCGATGGCTACTTCTACCGAAGGCACCAGCGGATGATGCGCCAGCGCTTGGATCGCCAGGCTGCGGTCGCCGGTCACGGCGGCGTCAATCGCGAGCTGCTCATAGGTTTTGACGGAATGGATCAGTCCTTTGGCCATCGGCGGAATCTTGGTCAGCGGCAGCGGCAGCGGTCCGGTCTTGGTCACCACACAGTTGACTTCAATGCTGGCATCCTCCGGCAGGAAATCAAGGATTCCGCGGTTTGCGACATTCAGCGTCTGGATATCGTTCGTGCCATTGTGAAGGGAACGCATCAGATTGACTGCGGCCTCGGAATAAAAGGCTCCGCCGCGCTGCTCCAGCTGCTTCGGCTTTTCGCTCAGCTCAGGATTGCCGTAGATTTCGAACAGTTCTTCCTCAACGCGTTTGACGACCTCGGCGCGGTTGCCGCCCTGCTTGAAGGATTCCAACTGCTCTGCGAGCATGGCATCGGTCATATAAAAATATTTCAGGTAGTAGGAGGGCAGAGCGTGTAAGGATTGCAGGAACTCGGGATTCCACTCCCGGGCCGGCACATTCTTTGCGCTGTAGCCTGCAGTATCAGCCAGCATGTCATCCAGTTTGTCTTCACCCTCTACATCAATGCGGGTAATCCAATGCAGATGGTTCAGGCCGACGAATTCGGCATAGATCCGGTCAGGCGCAGCATTGTATTTGGCGGATACCTGCTTGATCAGTCCGATCGGGGCATTGCACAGCCCTATACTTTTAACGTTCGAATACCGCAGCACGGCCTCGGTAACCATGCCCGCCGGATTCGTGAAATTGAGCAGCCAGGCATTCGGGGCCAGCTCTTCGATATCCCGGCAGATATCCAGGATTACAGGGATAGTGCGCAGAGCCTTCAGCATTCCGCCCGGGCCGGTCGTTTCCTGGCCGATCACACCGTATTTCAGCGGGATTGACTCGTCGCGGGCACGGGCATCCAGCATGCCGACACGAATCTGGGTGCTGACGAAATCGGCCCCTTCAATCGCCTTGCGGCGGTCCGTTGTCAGGTGGATTTCAATCGGAAGCCCTGATTTCTCTACCATGCGTTTCGCGAGGCTGCCGACAATATTCAGCTTGCGCAGGCCCGGTTCAATGTCCACAAGCCATAGCTCGCGGACGGGAAGCTCCTTGTGATGAAGAATGAAGCCTTCGACAAGTTCGGGGGTATAGGAAGAGCCGCCGCCGATGACGGCGATTTTGAGACCTTGGTTAGCTGCCAAGATAAATCACTCCTGTCTGGTTGTGATGGGAATTGCTTCGAAATCCTGAAACACACGCATTTTCTCATAAATCCCGTTGGTTACGATAATGCCGTCCTCCTCCAGTGCCGACCATACGGCACCAACGACAGGCTCCGTAGTTAAGGTGACTACCGAAGCATTCGGGGCTGCATTGTGAACCGCCTGCTCAATCGGGCCGCGGATCCAGCCCCGGTCGCCCCGGGTGAGCAGGCTTCCGGCCAAGACCACATCAAACACATCGTTTGCCATGCCCAGCCGATGGATGACAGCAGCAGCGGCTTTGCCCAGCTCCACGCCCTGGCGGTGCAGAATAGCCAGCGCGGCGGCGTCGCCTTCGGCCGCTGCCGGGAACAGCAGGCGGGCCGCGTCCAGCGGCACAGACTTCCCGTGATCGAGGAAGTCATTGAACATGTCCTCCACCTGTGCATAGCCGAGCAGCTTCAATAGCGGCTCTGTTAGCAGAGTGGGCGCCTCGCGCCCGTCCCAGGCCCGGAGCACAGTGCGGAATACCTCGATGTTCAGCGCTCCGCCGCCGCCGAAATCGCCGTACATGTAATCAAAGCCGCCGCATTGATAATGACGGCCGTCGCGGCTGCGCCCGGCGGCGTTCGTGCCGGTGCCGCAGATCAGGGCAACCCCGCAGGGGCGGCTCGTGCCCGCCCGCAGACCGATCATCGGATCGCCGCTGATCGTATAATTCATAAATCCGATGGTGCGGATCATCGGATGGAGGATATCGTAATCGGTCTTGCGGTCAGCACCGGCAAGTCCCAGGTAAGCGTGTCTTATATCGCTAAGCTGAAGTCCGGCTTCCGCAAGCGCCTCGAAGGCCGCCGCGCTGATGCTGGCGGCGGCCCGGCGGGCTCCCGTCTGGTGGTTGCCATTGCCGCTCCTGCCTTTGCCGAGCACATTGCCGTGCTCATCGCAGAGCAGGGCGTAGGTTTTGCTTCCTCCGCCATCGATGCCCATGTAGTAAGCCAATGGTCGTCACTCCTAAAGTTTTGTAGTCCACACTTCCTTAATATACTTCGCAAACCCTGCTTCGAAAGCATACGCTAAGTTTGGTTAGCTTTCGCATCCTGAAGTACTTCTAGTGAAACACGGTGTCTACTTGGATGAGGTAGATTCCCGCACAATCAGCTCCGGGTCAATCCTTACGTTGGCACCGCGCTTCATGGTCCCGCCTATGCGTTTCAGCAGCATATCGGCAGCGGCCAGCCCTATCTTGTCCGCCGGCTGGCGCAGGGTCGTCAGATGCGGGCGAAGCTGCGAGGCGATGTAGTGATCGTCATAGCCGACAATGGATACCTCTTCCGGGATGCGGACTCCTGCCTCCATCAGGGCGTTGATTACCCCGAGGGCGATATTGTCATCGCCGGTAAAAACAGCCGTGGGCAGATTGCCTTCGGACAGCCAGCGTTTTGCGGTATCGTAGCCCTGGGCGATTTCGAAATCGCCATGAACAACTTCGAAGGGCGCCAGCCCTTGTTCCTCAAGCGCCTTCAGGAATCCCGCGCGCCGTTCTCTGGTACTGCGGAACATCTCCTGTCCGCAGAGATGGGCGATAGAGGTATGCCCCAGCTCCAGCAGGTGGCGGGCTGCGGCATACCCGCCTTTTACATTGTCAATGGTAATCGAATAGCTGTCATTCTCGGGCTGCTGGTTATCAATCAGCACATAGGGGATGCCCCTCCGTTTCAGCTCTACAATATAATTATCCTCCTGCATCGGAGAGAGCAGAATTAGACCGTCTACCCGGTCCTCCTGGATCAGGTAGTGGTTCTCGTCGGAGCCGATGCCGGTTGAAATGGAAATGGCCAGAAAATATCCATGCAGCGCCAGCACCTCATTCAGCTCCTTGACCACCGCATCGAAAAAGGAGTCCTGCAGTGTAGTAACGATCAGGCCAATGATGCCGGTCTTGCCGCTGGCCAGGCTGCGGGCCGCCGCATTGGGGCGGTAATCCAGCTCTTTGATGGCTTCCAGCACCTTCTGGCGGTTTTTCTCGCGGACCGAACCTGCGCCGTTGATGACCCGGGATACCGTGACTACGGATAACCCGGATTTTTTGGCTACATCAAAAATACTTACTTTCATCTCAAACGCTCCTTGCAGCGGATTTTCCGAATCTAACCTTACCTTCAGTATACAGGGCTTGCCGGATATCCGCTAAACGTAGGGATTTATCTCTTAATAATCTCGGTCACTTTCTTCTGGATGACCGGCATAACCTCCTCCAGTGTCTTATGTCCGGTTTCGACCGGCTGCAGCTCATTGATGAACATGTCGTTGATCTGCGAGTAGTTGGTGATCAGATGGTTGTAGGATTCGAAGCCGTATTTGACCGCGCCCTCGTAGACCTTTTTCACATCCTGCGGATCAATGCCTTCAAAATGTTTATAATACGCTTCCGCGGCTTCGGTGTTGACCGGCGGGTTGCCGCCGCTCAGCTCGATGGACTTCTCCTGGACTTCGGTAGTCACCAGATATTTAATCCATTCAAAGGCTTCCTTCGGATGCTTCGAATCCTTCAGAATCATCAGCGGATCAACGAACAGTGTGCTGCGCACCTTGTCATTGCCTCCCCAAGGAACGGCGGCTACACCGATTTTGAATGGAAAATCATTTGCTCCCGCCAGGTTCCACGAGCCGCCGATGGACATGCCGATTTTACCTGCGACGAAGGGATCGCCGTTCTGGCCGGCCACGCTTTTGCTCCACTCGGAGGTCGGTGAGACTTTATCCTTGAATATCAGATCGAACAGCTTTTGATAAGCTGCAATCACCCCGGGAGAGTCGAAGTGAGTTTCGGAAGGCACGCCCCCGTTCGACCAGGTATCTTCAGAATAAGGCTCAGCTCCAAAATAAAGCGGCCGCATATCGCGTTCGGCCCAGGTGAAGTCCACACCGTACTGGGTCTTGGCAATATCATCAGAGACCACGGTCATTTTCTTAGCTTCTTCGACCATCTTGTCAAAGGTCCAGCTTTTGTCCTCGTAATCGCTTGGCGGGTAGGAGAGCTTCGCCGCATCGAACATGTCTTTGTTGTAGAGCATCAAGGTGACATACATGTTGACCGGAATGCCGTAGGTGCGGTCCTTGACGGTGTAGATCTTCATGAGATTGTCGGGGATGTGGTAATCCTCCTGCTTGAACCCGTCCTCTTTAATCAGATCTGTCAAATCCAGCAGCATGTCCTTGTTGTAATATTCGGCAAAACCGCCATATCCGTAATGGCTCGTGACATCCGGAGATTTGCCTCCGGCGATCAGTGTCTGCAGCTTGCTGTCAAACTGCTCGTAGGGCGCTTTTTCCACCTTGACCCGGATGTTCGGATGTTCCTTCTCGAAGTCGGGAATCAGTTTCTCAATAAACGTGCGGTCCTCGGAATCAATGGTATAGTGGGTGATCGTTACTTGTTCCCCTGAGCCGCCGCTGTCTGCTGCGCCATGATTTCCTTCAGCCACATTGCCCGCCGATTTGCCTCCGCTGCAGCCGGATAAGGCCGCCATTGCGGTTAGACCGGCTGCAAGCAGCAGGGCGGATGTTTTGCGGTTACGGTTATTCATCAGCTAATCCCTCTTTTCAAGTCGTATTGGGCCGCCGGATTAGGGCGGTAATTACTTGATGCCGGTTAGTACAATGCCTTCGACGAATTGCTTCTGGGCAAGCGCAAACAAGGTAACGATAGGAAGCATCGCCAGTACAGAGGCAACCATCAAGAGATGCCAGGGCGGAATGCGGAAGCGCGACGAGGTCAGGGAAGCCATGCCGACCGGCAGCGTGAACTTCTCCGACGAGCTTAAGTAGAGAACGGGCGTAAGCAAGTCATTCCAGCTGTAGATAAAAGCAAAAATCGCAACCGTTGCCAGCGCCGGAGCCGACAGCGGCAGGGCAATTGTCCACCACATCCGCAGCTCGCCGCAGCCGTCGATCCGTCCGGCATCGAACAATTCTTCCGGCAGGGTGGAGAAGAACTGCCGCAGCAGGAAAATGTTGTACGCCGAGCCGAAGAACGCGGGCACGATCAGCGGCAGGAAAGTATCAATCCAGTTCATGTGGGAGAAGAGCACGAACTGCGGAATCATAATCGCCGGATACGGCAGCATCATGGTGCTGAGCACCAGGACGAACAGGAACTGGTTGCCTCTTCCTCTGAACCGGGCGAATCCGTAAGCGACCAGCCCCGAGGAGATCAGGGTGCCGATGACCGTCAGCACGGCAATGATCAGGCTGTTCTTGTAGAGCGTACCGAACTGCAGCGTATCAAAAATATCCCGGTAGTTGCTCCACGCCCAGCTCTCAGGCAGAAAGGTCGGCGGAAACTTCAGCATCTCCTTCTTCGACTTCAGCGAGGTGGAGACCATGAAAAACAAGGGCAGCAGCATTAGAAAAGTGGTGATCAGCAGTGTGATGAAGCTGGCTGCCTTCACGGGATCGATTCTCCGGCGGTGCGCGGAAGCGGCAGGGCGGTGGTTGGCTGTTCGGACAATGCTCATCGGCGTCCGCCTCCTTCATAGTGCACATAACGGTTCGACAGCTTCATAATAATCGCCGTGAATATCATGACGACGATCAGCAGCACCCACGCCAGGGCAGAAGAGTAGCCGGCCCGGTATTCCTTGAAGGCGCTGGTGTAAAGATTGTAGACATAGAACCAGGTAGAGTAGTTCGGACCGCCTTGGGTCATGACGAACGCCTGGGTGAAAACCTGGAATGAATCAATCAGGCCCATAATGAGCTGGAACAGCAGCACCGGTGAGATCATCGGCAGGGTGATATTCAGGAAAATTCTGAACCGCCCGGCTCCGTCAAGATTGGCGGCTTCGATGAGGCTGGCTGGCACACCCTGCAGCCCGGCCAGGAAGAGGATCATGCCAGAACCAGCAGTCCAAAGGGACATGATAATCAAGGCATACAATGCTGTGTCCGGGTTCATCAGCCAGGCCGGGCCATGGATGCCGAACCAGGAGAGCATGTAGTTGAAGAGGCCGATCTGCGGGTTGAAGATCCAGTACCAGAGGAGCGACATGGCTACCCCGGACACCATGCTCGGAAAATACATCGCCGTGCGGAAAAATCCGCGCAGCGGGATCGTCTGGTGCAGCAGCAGGGCGAAGCCAAGACCCAGCAGCAGCTGTATCGGCACACTGACGAGGGTGTACCTCAGGGTAACCGTGACCGATTTCCAGAACAGCTCATTGTGGAACATCTCCGTGTAATTGGCGAGTCCAATGAATCTTGGCGGGTGAATGATGTCATAATCGGTGAAGCTGTAATACAGCGACGAAAGGATAGGATACAAGGCGAACACCAGAAAACCGACTAGCCACGGAGAGATGAACATATACATATAGAACGTCTGCCGCCTGCTCTCACTCTTAATCACTTACACACCAGCCCCTCATGTCATAAAGTATAAGCGCTTTAACTTTTATAATAAATAAACGTTGTAATATAGAATAAATAAAGGGTATTAATTTATAATTCGCTTTAAAAGTTTAATCGTTTAAACTTTATGTTCGACCTGATGAGAATATCATAGATGATGGCCGGAAAATAATCAACCCCTAATTTAAAATATAAAGCGCTGTCAGTGAAGAAATATGACACAATATAAAATTTACGTATTGTTTTGGAGGTGTGAATGCTGGAATTTCGAGGGTTTGTGTGAAGTAATATGACATTTTGGTGGCGTGAATATAAATAAAACAGCAAACCCCCTAATGATCGGTAGGCTGCTGTTTGTATTTTTGCTACTATGACCGGTTCTAACGTTCTTCCAAAATCAGTTAACGGGTAGTCCGCTTTGGGCGGCTACTATAGATATCACACCAACGGAAGTTCGTCGAGCCGTTCGTAAATCAGCAATCCTTTCTCTTTCGCCACCCTTACCATTTCGTCGGCACCCTGAGATGCTCCCCCGACTCGAAGCACGGCGTTACAGTAATCAAGCAGGCGAATGGAAGACGGATGAAAAATGTTGTTAAAAATCTCATCTCCCTGAGCAGTGGAACCGGCCGTCGCGATAAGAGGCAAAGCATACCACTCCCCCAGCACCGGCATGTGTCCAGCCTCGTAAACTTGAAGGGCGATTTCATTCATGTAGTTGACGTTTTTCTCGATTAATACATGATCATCATTCGTTCCAGAACGATAGGGGCCGGCGATGAGAATATGCAGTGGTTTTGATTGCACTTTTAAGAGGCCTTGAATCTGGACGTGCTGGAGCAGCATTATCGTCTTAGCGTCACGAATCTCCCCGCTTTCGACCATGTCTAGTGCTTGAGCAAACGGAAGTTCCACCACCTCAATGTTTTCCTGCTCCTCCTCAAGGCCCCCGCCGCGGCCCGTTGTCATATCTTCACTATATTCGGCTACATAGAAGTGCAGGATTTCGGTAACGGAGCCCGGCGACATATAAGCCTCGCCAACTTTTTGCACATGGCGGATACGGTACCCTGTCTCTTCCTCCGTCTCCCGCAGAATACCTTCTTCCGGTGTTTCTTTATCGAGCAGCCCCGCACAGGTTTCGATGAGCATTCCAGTCTCATTGCCGTTCCTGTAAGTAGGCATTCGGAACTGCCTGGTCAGTACAACAGTTTGTTTATGCCGGTTATAGAGCAGGATCGTCGCGCCGTTGCCGCGATCGTACACCTCACGGGATTGTGTCTCCCATTGTCCATTGTCTTTTTCAAACTCGAATGTAACCTTCTTTAAGGTGTACCAGTTATCCGATAAAAGCTCCTCTTGTACAATCCGTACTCTTGGGTAATCCTGCTGTGCCTTCATCTCATTTCCTCCCTAAAAAGATTCCGTTCTCTTTAGTCATTACGAGGGGCCCGTTCTGCTGCAGAAGCCCGTTGATATGGTCTCGAAACTTGTCATTAACCGCTCCGACAAGCCGCTGTCTTGCGTTCATCGGCGTAGAAATCATATATTCGATCAGGGGCTCCGCTTCGTCAACCAACAGCCGGTCTTCGTATCGAAGCAAGCGAAGATCGGAGAAGCAAGAAGACAGTAAGTCCCTTCCATTATCCAGGTGGAACCGTTTAATAGCCTGATCCAACACATGCAGGTCGGGGTCAAACGAGGCCGCCAAGTGTTCAATTTCTTGCAGGTGCTGCGTGCTCATCGTAGCGGTGCACACTAGACCTCCTTGTTTTAGGACACGGTGCATCTCGAGGATTGCTCCAGGGATGTCCGGCACGTGGTACAGCATGTTGTTAGCGATAACCATATCGAATTGCTCATCATGGAAAGGGATTTGCTGTGCATTAACAGATAAGAACTTAAACTGCGAATTGTTCCTCCCCAAGCTGGAACGCGCTTCTTCCACCATTCCGCCCGACATATCGGTAAGCGTGATGCGCCAGCTGCTTGGAATCCGTTCGGCGTTTCTTATCCAAAAGGTCCCGTCACCGCAGCCCAGCTCGAGAATGCGTGCTCCCGGTTGTCCCTCCAGTTGTTCAAAGATCCAGCGATGCCAGCCTTGGGGATTCGTACTATACCTGTCGTAAAGATGTATCCGCGTTTGCAGGCGGTTCGCCGTCTGATACTGCTCTCCCCAATTGTTCTCACTCTGCACGGTTTGAATAACATCCGCCAAACGGTTCCAATCGGACCCGTAAGCAGACATTTCCAGAGCATCCCGTATTGCATGCACTACGTGCTCCGTATGAGCGGCTTTTCTCTGTAGGACATCGAGTTGTGCTTGCAGGGAGTGTCTGATGTCCACGCTCGATAACGATTCTGCATCTAAAATGTCCTTTATTTTTTGAAGCGGCAACCCTAGATACTTCAACATCTGGATTTGCTGTAATCTTTCCAGGTCTTTCATGTTGTACGATCTTTTGGCTCCGGTGTGATGATCTTCTGGACTCAGAAGCCCGATTTGATCGTAATACCGCAATGTCCTGACCGTGATCCCTGTACGTTTGGCAAGCTGTCCTGTCGTCAGACCGTTCTGTTTGTCCATCCAATTCTCACATCCAATTGTTTACTCTTGCAGGTCGTTCTCAGTCAGTATAGCAAATGACGTAACGTCACCTTCAAGCAAAATAATAATTTACCCTAAAGGGACTTTTTACCAGTCCCCGGTGGGTCTTTGGTATGGTTGAAACAAGCGGCCGACTGAGACTATACGACGATTTTTTCCGATATGCGGTTGGAATGTTGTCATGGCAGGGATGGCTGGGTAATAGAGATGATTAGAACTATCAAATTTGGCTGGGCTTGGATTAGGAGCCAAGAAAACGGAGGGAAAGATCATGGTGGCACAGACAGTATCAGGCATCAGCCCGGTACAGGCCATTGCAGCTTACGGTGGCACACAAAGCGATGTCAGTTCCATGGAGAAGCAGCGGAACCAGTTGCTGATGGAACTGGACAAGGTGAATGCAGCGCAGGGCGGAGAGCGGCAGGCTCCATATCGCCGTGAGCAGCTGCAGCGGAACATTCGATTGCTGGAGGCCCGACTGGTGCAGAAAAGCGGGAGCAGCGCCTCAGCCAATTTTGTACCTGCTCCACCGCTTCAAGACCATCTCCCGCTCTGGCGGACTGAACGAAAGGGAGGCCTCCAGGGCATCGGTCAGACTGATCCCCGGACGGCGACGGTGAATTCAGAAGGCCGCTTCAACGTGTTGATTTAGACAAGAAAGCGAAGGTGCGAAAAGCGTCTGGTGATGAACCGGCTTCCCGCACCTTCTTTTTTTAACGCTGTTTCCGCAAAGTTTGTTGTTTTATACAGAATGCAATTGATTTATTTGTTGAATAACATATAATGTAAGTTGTGTTTTTTTAATCAAGTTTGGGTGGTGGTATTTATATGAAAGTGGTCATAGGAGCAGGGCAGACAAAGTATGATGATTGGCTCAATACCCAAGAAGATGAATTGAATTTACTATCTTTGGAAAGTTGGATCAATTTATCTGAACCAGAGAGTATTGATGCATTTTTGGCTGAACATGTATGGGAACATTTAACTTACGAGGAAGGGATTACGGCGGCGAAGCATTGTTATCAGTTTTTAAAACCTGGTGGGTACATTCGTTGTGCAGTTCCTGATAAAAATTTCCGTAACGATTGGTATCAACAGATGGTTCAAGTCGGCGGTCCTGGACCAGCGGATCATCCTGCGGCATCTCATAAAATAGTTTATGATGCAAAAACCTTTGTATCTGTATTTGAAATGGCAGGGTTTGAAGTAACGTTGTTGGAGTATTGCGATGAGAATGGAGATTTTCATTATACATACTGGAATGAAATGGACGGGAAGGTAGGGAGATCATTTCGCTTTGATACAAGAAATTCCATTAAAGAATTAGGAATGGTATCCATTATTATAGATGCAAAAAAGCCGTTACTAATAAAAAGTAATACTGCAGATTGACACGTTAGTTTATAAAAGGATCACCTCTTTCGGTAGTCCTTTTAACTTCGCAAATTTCTTATAGTATGTAGCTGTGTCAGTTAAACTCGCATTGATGCGTTGTTGGTTTATTCGACGAGAAGCAGCTTGCCGATACCTCTATAAGAAGTTAAAGATCCTCGTTATTTCCTTTGAATAAAGAGAATAATCTCAATATACAACTCTGTCATTTCTTTTGGGGTTTTATCTAAACCATTTCGAATCCATTGTTCAATTAATCCTAAAAAAGCAGAGGTTATAAAGGATAGAAAGTATTCCAGTGGGACCTCTAAATCTGCATAGAAACCTTCATGCTGTTCTAAATTAAAACGCACCTTTTTTGAAAAGGCATTCATAAATCGAATGTGGAAACCCGCTCTGCCATGATTGCCTAAAAATATCTTTATAATTGGAGCATTGATTTCGATGGAACTGAACAATGAATCAGCTAATTGTTTTTGTTCTATATCGATCGTGCGAGTAGGCAAGTACCGGGATTGTAATTCATCAATATGATTTCCTATATCTGAAAATAACTGCTCTTCCATTTGATTCAGTAAATCGAATTTATCTGAATAATGCAAATAAAATGTCCCGCGATTAATTTGCGCTATTTTCGTAATGTCCCCTATCGTAGTCAATTCGAACTTCTTTTTTTCTAAAACTTGGAGAAATGATTTTTGAATAAGATATTTTGTTTTTTGTTTCTTCTCTTTATATATACTCATTAAAAATCACCCTCTTCTTTAAATACAACAACTTCCCTACTTCTGTTCATTGCTTATGCTATCCCCAGATTATAAGATAATCACATGCTGGAAATCAACGTATTGAAAAATGAGAAGGACTAAAATCCATTGAGATTATTTAACGGAAAATTAGCATGCGCCGCTCCGGAGTCTGCATTAAATGCCTCAACGGCTAAAGAAGGCGCGCAATATTCTGCTAGCTTATTGGATCAAATGGGCAACTTCATGTTACCTCGAGAGAGACTAGATGGGAGTGAGGCATAATGAGAGGGAAGAAGTTCATGATGACCATCAGGAACAAAGTAATTCTAACGATTGCCGTTACTGTAATCACCAGCCTTGTGATCGGAGGCGTTGGGATTTACAATTTGAAGCGGGTACAATCCTCGCTTGAGGAGAGCCTCAGTGTCAGGGCGGAAGTCATTGATATCATTCGTACAGCGGATGTCGACCTATATCAGATGCTGTTGGCGGAACGATCGTTGTATAGTTATGAACCAGGGTCGGAACAATTTTTGCTGCAACTGGAGGATTACGGAAAACAAAAGGAGTCGGCAAAGAAGAAACTTAATAAGTATAAGTCGATCGGAACTATTTTTGATAATGAGGAAAAGTTGATTCAAGACTACGAAGCAGCGGTTGTAGCGTATGAATCGGTCTCCAAGAAAGTGATTGACGGATTATCGTCAAAGGATTCAACTGTCCGTGAAAGGGCGAATCTTCTTTCTTATCAGGAGGGCAACGAAAAGTTTGACCAGATGGAAGACACATTGGACCACATAGGCGATCTGTACTACGATGATAATCAAATTATGTTGGAAAGCACACAAAAGCAATACAGCTTCCTCCGATTGGTCAGTATCCTCTTAACATTGGCAGGCTTGATTGCATCATCGCTGCTTGGTTATCTGATCATCCGATCCATCCATCATCCGATCCGTTATTTGCGCGGGCGTGTCCGGGAGATGGCGGAAGGCAATCTGGCCGTCGAACTGCGTACCTTCTCCCGGGATGAGCTTGGGGAATTAACCGCTGATTTTAATATAATGGCATCTCATATGAAAGAACTCATTTCGACAGTAAGCCAATCGGTTGGCAATGTGAATACTTCCGCTCATGAACTTACCTCGATTGCGGAACAAACAACGGCAACCGGCGAGGAAATGTCGCTGGGCATTAATGAAATTGCAGTGGGTGCTTCCGAGCAGGCGTCCTTGGCAGAGACAACGAGCCGTGAAACGATGGCGCTGTCGGACACGATTGAAAAGGTAAATGTAAGAAACAAGAAAATGACCAGCTTGTCTTCGGAGGCGGAAATCGTTCTAAAAGGCGGCATGGATAAAGTAAAGAAATTGCAGGATCACAATCTCCAAACGACAGAAGCAAACCAACTGGTCGTACAACATATTGAAGGCCTGGCAGAACAGATGCTTACGATTTCCACAATCGTACAAACGATTAATGAAGTATCCGAGCAAACGAAGCTTCTGGCATTAAATGCGAGCATAGAAGCGGCGCGTGCCGGCGATTCCGGAAAAGGCTTTGCAGTCGTCGCTACAGAGATTCGCAAGCTGTCGACCATGACTTATGAATCAACAGGGAGAATTAATACAACTATTGAACGCCTCAAGGAAGAAGTCTCTCAAACGTTGCAGGTCATGAATCAGACAGAGGTGGTTATCTCCGAACAATCTCTTATTGTTCAGGAGTCGGGAACAGTATTTGAATCAATTACGGATATGCTAAGTGAAATCATAGGCTCGATTCAAGAGATGGATGGAGATATAGGGCAGATGAATGTTAACAGGGAACAGGTCGTCTCATCCATTATCAAGATATCCGATGTAGCGCGAGACGCAGCGTCTGCCACAGAAGAGATAAGTTCGGCTTCTAACGATCAGAGTCAGGCGTATTCCCATCTGCATAATGCAGCTGAACAATTGAAACAATCAAGCCAACAAGTGAGCGAAATGATCAGCAGGTTTCGGATTTCCGAGGTACTGTAACCCCAAATCTCTCCTGCCAACCCTTCATAGATGGCTGGTTCACAAAAAAAAGCCGCCGGGAACTCCCGGCAGCCCTGCTAGACTCTGACCTTTATTTTCCAGTCCACTGATGGTCGCCCGACAGATATTTCTCGGTAAGCACGGACAGCAGCTGGATCCCCACTTCATTCTGCCCGCCTTCGGGGATGATCAGATCAGCATATTTCTTGGATGGCTCTATAAATGCTTCATGCATCGGTTTGACGGTAGTCAAATACTGGGTATGGATGGAGCGGATGGTCCGTCCGCGCTCCTCGATATCCCGGAGGACGCGGCGGAGAATGCGCACATCCGGGTCCGTATCAACAAAAACCTTAATATTGAGCTGCTCGCGGAGCTTCTCGTCGGAGAGGACATGCAGCCCTTCCACAATGACGATGTTGTTCGGCAGCAGTTCAACAGTCTTATTGGCAGAGCGGGCATGAACGGTAAAATCATAGACCGGGGCATAGGCAGCCTGTCCGGCCTTGAGGCAGTCCAAATGCTCAATCAGCAGCTCGGTGTCAAAAGCAAGCGGGTGATCATAATTGATCGATCCGCGTTCCTCGAAGCTGAGGTACGAGTGGTCTTTATAATAGTTATCCTGAGATATGAACGTCACTTTATCTGTTCCCAAACGGTCAATGACGGAGCGCGCTACCGTCGTTTTGCCGGAGCCGGTCCCGCCGGCGATACCAATAATGAGCATGGTGTTGTAAATAACCTCCCTAAGCGATTGCCTTTGCAATTCCAATATTGTAGCACAGCGATGCATTAATTTCACCTGGACAGCAGGGGACAAAACGTGAACTTTCGAAAAAAAGCGGATTTGCGGCAGAAAATGATATAATTTTTTCGAATGGGTGAGATGCAGGCAGGCTGGAGAGGAGACGCAGGGTATGAATATCAGCAAAACATTGAGGGATGAGCGCAAATCGTTATCGGCAGCTTTTAATGCTGCACCTGTACAGCTGGCAGGCCACGGCAAACGGGAGATCCGGGTGCTGAAGGAGGCTTTTGCCGGGATCGGGGACAATAGTGTCAGTGATATGTACGGTGCAGGGGAGCTGATCGAGGAATTTCAGGCAGAGATGGCGGAGGTGCTGGGGAAGGAAGCGGCTGTGTTTTTTCCCAGCGGCACGATGGCGCAGCAGATTGCGCTTAGAATCTGGAGTGACCGCAAGGACAGCAAGCGTGTAGCGTATCATCCGCTGTGCCATTTGGAAATTCATGAACAGGACGGGCTAAAAGAGCTGCATCATTTGCAGCCGCTGCTGCTCGCGGACAAAGATCGTCTGATTACACTCGAAGATGTGGTGAACATGGGTGCCGGGATCGCCTGCCTCCTGCTGGAGCTGCCCCAGCGCGAGATTGGCGGACAGCTGCCGGACTATGCGGAGCTTGAAGCGATCTCCGCCTATTGCCGCGGGCAGGGCATTATGCTGCATCTGGACGGCGCGCGTTTGTTTGAGGTGCTGCCGTACTATGGCAGAACCGCCGCTGAAGTCTGCAGCCTGTTCGACAGCGTATATATCTCTTTTTATAAAGGTATTGGCGGGATCGCCGGAGCTATTCTTGCGGGAAGCGCCGATTTTACCGGAGAATCAAAGATTTGGAAACGGCGGCATGGCGGGGACCTGATCAGCCTGTATCCATACATCATTCCATCCAGGTACTATTACCGGCAGAGGGTGGACAAGATGGGGCAATATTATATGGAAGCTAAGGAGCTGGCGGAGCTGTTCAACGCCTGCCATAAGGTTGCCACTCTGCCGGAAGTGCCGGTGTCAAATATGTTCCATGTGCATTTTGCCCTGTCCAGGGAGCAGGTAGAACTGATTCTGATTACAGTCAGCGAAGAAACGGGTGTGGGATTTACCCCGCGTCTGAAGGATACCGGCGAGTTCTCCTGTTCTTGCGAAATGAGTATTGGAGATTTGTTCAGCAGCATTCCCAAGGCAAAGCTGGAAGCGGCGTTTGGGCTGCTGGATCGATTGCTGAAGGAAGTGTGAGGAGTGGAGAGTAAGGGGAATGCTTGTTGTTTCACCCCTTAACGGGGACACAAAGCAGCGATTCTCTCGTTATTGGAGAATCGCTGCTTTGTGTTTGCGGCTTAAGAACACCCGCGCCTTTGTCTTACCTGTTTGCTTTATCCTCCTTCTTATAGGAGAGAAATCTACCGGTTCAGCAATGCCCGGACAAACGACACACGCAGCAGCTGCTTTTTCATCAGCTTGGTGCGGAACTGGCGCTTCAATTGGCTGTAAGCCTTGGGGCAGTGGTCGCTGGCCCAGCTGTACATGGACTTGAAGTCGGTGTGGCTTTTGGCGGAATTCATCAGGTAGTACGAAATGGTGTCATACACGTTGTGGTTGAACCATTCATTCATTTCCGTCTTACTGTAGCCGTAGTGCTCGATGGCCATGTTGCGGATCAGCCGTTTTTCCTCCAGATTCTCGATCAGGAAGGACTGGCTGAGGTTAAACGTAATATTGTTTCCATGAATCCGGTACACTCCGGCAATGGTGTCAATAAACCCGGCATCCCCGATCAGCAGGGCGCGCAGGTAGATGGAAGCATCGTTGACCATGTTCATGTTCAGAATATCCATTTTCATCAGCGTGTCTCTTTTGAAGATGGCTGTCAGGGTAGAGGCTGGCTTGGGATAACCTTTTTGTTCAAAATTCTTGAAGTAAGCCTCCTTCGGGACAATCCGGCTGAGCTTCAGGCTGGAGGGTTTCAGCTGTTCTGTCTTGGAATACTCCAGGAACACATTCGCGGCCACAAAAGCGATCTCCGGGTGCTGCTGGTGAAAATAGACAGCTTTGCTGAAGTAGCTGCGGTCAATCAGATAATCATCATCATCCAGGAAAAGAATATACTCACCGTCGCCATGGGCTTCAAGAGCCTTGCGCCGATTATGGCCCGGGCCCTGGTTAGTCTCGTTCTGCATAAAGATCACCCGCGGATCATCACCGAAACTCCGGCTCATGAGTTCTGCGGTGCCATCGCTGGAGCAGTCGTCAATCACCGTGATCTCCTTATGGGGATAATCCTGCCGCAGGATGCTCTGGACAGCCTGGTGCAGGAAGTCTTTTCTATTGTAGGTAGTGATAATTACACTGACCTTGGGGAGGGTAGAAGGATCCGCCGATGAAGGAAAAAGAATCTCCTGCTCTCCAAGGTCCGCTCTTAACCCGGCAAGGCCTTTCATCAATTCAAGAACATTTACGGCTTGAATGTTGAATTGCTGAGACAAGTAATAATCCAGTACATCCTCTGAAGCCCTCTCCGACAGGTAGGCCTCAATCACCCCGGCCAGATTTTCGAGATTCTCCCGGACCCCGGCGTCGGCTTCGCTGCCAATGCTGTCCCTGCATCTCCGTATAAGCTCTTCGCTGGACAGCGCCCCGGTTGGCATATGCTGCATATCTTCGTTGAGCTGGTTCAGCAGGCGGTATCCGGCCTGGTGCAGTTCCTCGCTGTGAGCCATAATTAGACCTCCTCTAAGTTTTGTAAGGTTAAGCTTCCTTGAATTCCCGTCGTACAAAGCTTACCCCGTAACTGTAAGCCAGGTTTTGTGGCGCTGGGCGCCTTTTGCGCTGAACCTTCCAAATTGGCAATTACCAAGTTAGTTTATTTGGAGTGCTCTATCTCCGCCATTAAATTAGTGGGGATTTCGACACTTAATTTCGCTGGAGCAATGAATCTGTAGATACGAAGTGGAAAAAGTATACTTAAATCAGCGAATACAGGCTAATTTCGGTGAAAAGATAAGAATTAAGGTTACTTTTTCCACCTAAATTCCCAAAAAGAGCCGAAAGAGGGGAATTAAGTTTCCTTTTTCCACTAACGAGGATTAGCACGGTGGAGAGCAGACTGAAAATTGGTCACGACCAGTAATCCTGGGCGTATGCTGCCCGCGAATAGTGTCTTCGCAGCCAGCCGAACGCATAACAGGTGTCTCATCACCAGTAATCCCCGGCGTGTACCCTTACGCGGCTATCCTACGTCTGGCTAGCCGTAACCTTGCTCCGCTTGAGCTTCAGCTTCGTTCGGAAACGTTTGGCATAGCCCCAGGCGTAGAGGAACACCTCGCGTTCCATCAGAGAGCCGACGATGTAGTAAATGGGCAGAATCACCAGGCCAAGTACTACGCCCCATAGAATGACGCCGGTATACGAAGTGATGCTGAGGTCGAGCTTAGTGGTGATAAAGACAATAGCCGCGAACACGCCGACATTAATCAGCCATCTGCGGAAGGTTACCCAAGGGCTGCGCTCCAGCAGCACGCGGCTCGCGTAGATGACAATATCAATGGAGCGGTACAGCAGCGCTGCGATGGTTCCCATCAGCACGCCGTAGATCCCGAAGAACAGGACGAAGATAATTGAAGCGCCCAGGTTGATGGCCGACTCCATAATCGAGCGGAACTGGGTGTTGCGGAAATGCCCGGCGATCGTGATCAGATTGTTGGACGATGTGCGGGCATTGGTCAAGAGCTTGATGGCTACGAACAGTATCGGCAGCCAAAAGTTAATATAGTCCACATCGTTGACCCCGGCCGTATACAGCCGCATGAACGGCAGAATAAGAATGTATACGACCGTCAGAATGGAGAAGATCAGGCCCATGAAATAGACCTCATACGCATCGTAGAATTTGACAAAAGCCTCTTTGCCTTCGTGATAGCTCTGCCCCAGCGCCGACTTGATGCTCCCGTTGACGGTCTGGACAATGTTGTCGACAATCGTAAAAATCATATTGTACATGACGTAGATGCTGACCACCTTCAGGTTGGTGAAGATTGTCAGGATCAGCACATCGGTGTTGCGGAAAATCAGATAGGAGATCTCGTGCACCATAACTGAGTTTTTTTGCCCGATGGCTTCAAAGTCCGGTTTCCGGGTGAGGTCAATCCATTTGTAATTCCGCTTCGCGTAGATATGAAAGGCGGCGATCTGCAGGACCGTCAGCACGAAGAAGGACGCCTGTACAGCGATAATGTCCACACCCTGCAGCAGCAGGATGATCCGCACCACGTTGTTCAGAATGTTCGCAACCGTAACGATGGAGGTTTCAATATAGCTTTTGCCCTCGGCGATCAGCAGAACCCTGAATTTCCCCTGGTAATAATAATTGATCGCCCCGCCCAGACCCGAGAATAGAATGATCGCCATAATGCTCAGCTTACTGATTTCGGAATGGATCACCAGCGGGTAGATGACCGCCAGCAGCACGACCGAGATGAAATAGTAAATCCCGGTTTTCTTGTAGTAACTGGAGGTGGCGGCGAGAATCGAATTGATATGATTGTAGTCATTCTTGGCAACCGGCTTATACAGGGCCTGCAGCGAAGCTGCGCCGACACCGGCTTCCAGCAGGGCGAAGTAGCTGATGATCTGCACAATGGATGCGATCAGACCGTTGGCCTCAGAGCCGTAATTGACCATGATCAGCCGGGGGATGAAGAAGCCGAGAATAATGGTGATGACCTGGCTCGTAAGTCCGAAGCCGAGGTTCAACATACTGCGTTTAGCTTTCATAACTTCTTCTCCCTTCCACAAGCGGTGCCGGTAAGAGGTAGGCATCGAGCTGTTCGAAATGCTTCTCCGCCTGGTTCGCCTGCAGCGTCACATCCAGGCTGTTCCGAGCCATGCTCTCATACACCTGCTCCGGAGTAACCTCAGCCAGATGTGCAAAATCCGTATACCGTCCGTCAAAATGAGCATCCTGCATGACGTTGATCATTTTGCTGCTGTACGCCACCGGAAACACAGGTTTGCCAAACACCCAGCCGAGGATCATCGCGTGGAAGCGGGAAGCAACGATGAAGCTCGCGCCTGCCAGCGCACCCAGAATCTCATCGATGTCCGTCTTATAAAAGTGAACCTGCGTCTCACGCTGCAGCTCCGCCGGAATAAGGCTAAGAATCTGTCCGATCGCTTCCTGGTCCCCTTCATGCTGGCAAAACGACAGAAAATGCACGGCATAGCCCTGCTGAATGAAATGAATTGCAACATCTTTCATTTTTTCATAATAGAGGTTGTCAAAACCGCTCAGAGCTTTGGAGGAAGGCTTAATCACCGAGATGGCGATATACCGCTTCTCCGGAGCATTTCCTGCGGCCTGATCATACTGGAGCTGAAAAATAATGTCCGGGGCCATCCGGACGTTGCCCAGATCCTTGAACAAATCATAGGAGTACTGCTCTCTGAACGAGATGTCGGTATATTCCTGGAAGATCCGCCGGTGTTCCTCATAATAGGCCTTATCGGTAAAGGGGCCAAAGTTAGCGCCCATCAGGTAATACGGTTTGCTTTTGTTACGCAGGCTTTCCTTATTCGCTACGTATTCAACCCATTGCTCCCCCTGCATAAAAATCGACCCGCCAATATGCACAGTGCCGTCTCCCTGATCCGCCAGAAACTTCTGCATGAAATTTGGATGCAGCTTCAGCTTGCGGAAGAAGTAGTTGATCCCCCGGAACAGTACAGAGTCGGAAGCATAGACCTTTAGATTGCCTAGGTCCTTAAAGACTACTTTATACAGCCGCGGGGCAATAAGCAGGAACTGGGTATCGGGGTAGCGTTCGCACAGCACCTTAATAAACAGATCATCGCCGAGGTTAAATTCAGTGTATGCGTAGATCATCATTTTCTTCTTCATATCTTAATTTCCTTTCTGCTGATCACGGCTTTGAGCTTCTGTTTGAACTGCAGCCAGCTGCGGTCCAGATGAATCAGCCTCCCGTACAGGGCTGGAGAAATTAAGAAGGCTTTGATCTGAAAGGCAAGCTGCCGGTCGTCCCCCTGATAATTCCGCATGACCGCCAGCATTTCCTGATTCACACCGGGGTAGGCGAGTTCGATGTCACGAAGCAGCTTGCGGGTGCCGATGCCGCTCGTGCCGTTCAGGCAGGTCTTGAGATTGTAAAAGTAGTTCTCGGTCATTTCGCGGTTCAGCAAGAGATCCGATATCGTGTGAACCTCATGGAAAGGATGGGCGCTGAAATACTCAGCCACCCGCTTGAAGGCGGCGACTACATCGAATTTGTTCACATTGTACGTTCCTGTGATCGATGAGGTCCGCTGGAGATAATAAGACAACACATCAGGGATGGAGATGACCCGGGAGGCCCTGGCCAACGCCTTATAGATAAATTCCTGATCCTCTCCATTTACGCAGCGCTCGGTATACGAGATGCCGTTCTCCAGCAGGAAGGTGCGCTTGAAGGCAATGCTGCCGGTCCAGATCCGCAAGGTTTTATGCACAAAAATATTCTTCAGCGCTTCGCTTCCTGTAGTATCGGAAGATGCTGAAGTAAAGCTCACGATCGTTGATCCATCCTCGCGGACCAGGTTATAGCCCCAGCAGAGAATGTCTGTTTTCCCCCCGGCAGTAGAGGACTCTATCCGCTGCACCAGACTGCGGTCCGCGTAATCGTCACCGTCCAGGAACAGCACATAATCGCCGCTTGCTGCGGCCAGCCCTGTATTTCTGGCGGCACTGACCCCGCCATTGGCCGTTCGGATCAGCTTCCCCCGCAGAATGGGATGGCGCGCGAGCATCTCCTCGGCAACCTGGGCTGTGCGGTCCCTGGACCCGTCATCCACCAGAATCAGCTCGAACTGCTTCTCGCTCTGATTCAGGAGTGAATTCAGCAAGGGCTCGACATAATGTTCTAAATTATACATGGGAACTACAATGCTTAGGCTCATGCGGCCACTCCCTTCCTGAAGTAGTGATCGGTTATCCGGCGGTCTGTCTGGAGAAGATTTCTTTCAGTCCTTTTTTGTAGCCTTTGATGGCTGCGACATTCTTTTTGGGCTGTTCCCGGAGGATGAGATAAAGTGTGGTCCAGACAAGAGCAAGATATCCGATAGGACCTGATTTCTTATCCTTCAGCAGATATACATGGTTCAGCACCCGGGTATAGGCCACGTCTTCAAGATTGTCTCTGGAGGCCGGTGACTCGTGATGCAGAAGCTTCAGTTCGGGATTGATATAGAGGGGGCCGGATTTTTGGGCGATGCGTGACATTAGAATGTCTTCACCGACGCTGTAGCTTTTGAGCCAGGGCACGGGTCCCAGATCCTTAATGGCCTCCTTCTTGAACGACATGTTACAGCCGTGCTGGAATTCGGTCTTGAAGATCTTCCTCGCCTTATGCCAATTGTACATGGAGCCTGCTTGGCCGCTTAGAGAGAGCTTGCCGCTCGATAGAGATTGCTGGAAGGACAGCAGACAGCGGATTGTGCCCAGGAAGCTGTTGCTCATCCCGATGGCAATACCGCCAACCCCTGCGCAGTTTGGATAGTCGAGGTAGGTTTGTATCAATGTGGACAGATAGTGTCCGGGGATTTCGACGTCATCGTCAAGGAAGAGAATCTTATCCATCGTGGACAGTTCCACAGCCTTGATCCGGGACAACCATAATCCCCGGTCTGTCTTGCTGTGATAAATAAAAGAATAACCGCATGCGGTCAATAACGCTTCGAATTCGCTTAGAATTTCTTTGGGTATGTCGCCGTCATCTATAATGATAACCTCGATCGGGGAGGTCCGGCCTATGTCCTGTTTGGTGATAGAATGAATGCACCGTGTCAGGTCCTGTACCCGATTCCTCGTGCAGATAACCACTGACAATCCTTGCATATACTCCACTCCCTTATCCATTTCTCCCATTCTATGTTTGGTATTATAACCTGGGATTATAAGCTAACTTAAGCTTACTATTGGCAGAGAAAGGTTGTATATACTACTTTAGTTTACTTATTGGCTGCCGCGGTTTTGAGGGTCAAAGGCCCGGATTTTGATGATCAAATGGTTCTGGGACCAGACGGAGGTTTTCCGTGAGTAATTAGTAATAGTTTTTTTGATAATTAACATAAAATTCTATAAATTCGACATAAAATGCAATGCGCAACAATCCGATAGAGTAAATTATGAAGACAAAGAAGGCCGCTAGTCACCTGTCAGGTGCTGCGGCCTTCTTTGTCTTATTCAAAGGATGAAAAACTGTGGTGGCGCGAGCGGCCGTTAATCAATTTTTATGGTCAATGAACTGGTGAAATGATCTTCTGGTGCCAGGGTGACAATACCTTCTTTTTCCGGGAGCTCGCCTTCGAATCCATCGCCGTCTGCGAATCCCTGCCAAGGCTCGATGCATAAAAAAGGCGCATTCGGCTTCTGCCAGATGCCGAGATCCGGGAAGCCTTCGAAGGATACGGCGACGCTTTTTGCAGTGAGCTTGCTCTTCAGCGTAATGGTCCGGGAGGCTACATTCTGGAAGACCAGCGCGTCGTCCTTGAACATTTCATGGGTCAATGGAAGGATGCGCTCATCCTTCAGCACTGGCTCTGATTTACCGCTGATCCGCAGTCCGGCACTATTCAGGAACTCCCGATCCAGCGTTTCGTTCCCGGAGAACTCAAGTACATAATCGCTGAAGCTTCCGTTCTCATCCAGCGGGCAGTTGAAGGCAGGGTGTGTGCCAAGCTGAAAGAAGATGTTCTGTCCATCGATGTTCTCCACCCGGTATTCCAGCTTAAGGGTGCTTTCATTCAGCGTGTATGTAATATACAGGTTGAATTGAAACGGATAGCTGGACAGGGTATGCTCGCTGCTGGTAAGCCGGAAGACCGCGCGGGATTCGTCCGCTTCAACGATTGTAAATTCGCTGCGTCTGGCGAAGCCGTGATTGGCAAGCTTATACGCTTGTCCCTGCACCCTGATCTCTCCGTTACGGACAGCGCCGATGATTGGGAACAGCACCGGAGAACGGCCTGTCCAATAGGCGGCATCGCCGCTCCAGATATATTCAGTGCCGGTATCGTTTTTGGTGAAGCTGACAAGCTCTGCTCCAAGGCTGCTGATCTCAGCCTGGGCGGAGCCGCTGCGCAAAATAGTGTTCATATACTTACTCCCCTTTCCATTGGTTGGCCAGCTCCGTTCACTGCTGACTGCTCATATTCTACCAAACTTCTGCAGGACCGTTGTAACACATCGTGTACAATTTCAAAAAATAATTATTACAGAATGTAAAATGACAATGAAACGGAAAGGTATAACATATATAGAAAGCAGTGATTCTGTATAAGCCAGCGTTCGAAACGGAGGGATAGGCCATGCAGCTTAAGCAAATATTCGTGAACGGCGGGAGATTGAAGGATACGATTGAGGCCTTTGCCGATTTTGGGCGTACGGAGAACAATGGGGTAACCCGGCTGTCGTTGTCCGAGCAGGATGTGGAGGTGCGGAGTTACTTCAGTGCATGCTGCGAAGAGCTGGGAATGTCGGTAAAAATCGATGACATGGGAACCATGTACGCTACGCTCGAAGGAACAGAAGCGGGGCCGCCGGTGGTGATTGGCTCGCATTTGGACACGGTCAAAAAGGGCGGCCGCTTCGATGGTGTGCTTGGAGTCATTGCCGGTCTGGAAGTGGTGCGGACCCTGGTTGACCATGGCATCAAGCCCCGGCTGCCGGTGACGGTGATGAACTTCACGAATGAGGAAGGCGCGAGGTTCGAGCCTTCAATGATGGCTTCCGGCGTGCTGTCCGGCAAATTTGACAGGGCGGAGATGCTGAAGAAGAAGGACCCGGAAGGGACGACATTTGCGGAAGCGCTGGAAGCGAGCGGGTATGCGGGGGAGGCTGCGAACCGGATTAAGGAAGCAACGGCCTATCTGGAGCTGCATATCGAGCAGGGACCTGTGCTGGAAAAAGAAAATCTCTCCATCGGCCTGGTCGACTGTGTCGTGGGCATGGCCTGCTATGAGATTGAGGTGACAGGCGAATCTGACCACGCCGGAACCACGCCGATGGCTATGCGGAAGGATGCCCTTTTTGCCGCGACCGATCTGATGACGGAGCTGCGCCGCAAGCTGGGCATACTGGATTCGGAGCTGGTCTTCACCATGGGCCGCATGAACGTGCTGCCCAATATTCATACGGTCATCCCGAACAAAGTGATTTTCACCGTCGAAGCCAGACATAAGAATATGGACATCGTACACACGGTGGAAGAGATCCTGAATGGCCTGCCTGAAGAGCTGCTGGGCTGTACCCTGTCTAAGACCAAGCTGTGGGGCCGGGATACGGTATGGTTCGATCCTGCAATCTGCGCATTGGTAGAACAGGCGGCTTCGAAACTGGGCTACAGCAGCAAAAAAATGGCCAGCGGAGCGGGGCATGACGCTCAGTTCGTGGCCGGTTTTCTGCCGGCAGCCATGATCTTTGTGCCCAGCGTCAACGGCAAAAGCCACTGCGAAGAGGAACTGACCTCTTATGAGGAATGCGAGCAGGGAGTCAATGTTGTACTGGAAACGGTCCTTGGTATAATAGCCAAAGAATAAGTGTGAAGAAAAATAACATTAATTTTGAGTTTTCGTGTAATTCCACTTGTGGAGATAGAGAATGACTTCTAATGTGTGATATAAGTTGCTAAACAAACAGACCCCGGAGACGGTGTCTGTTTGTTTGGTTTGATGATGATTTTGTCAGGTGCCCCAGTCAATTGGGTGTTTAACATAGGGTTACATAGAGTTTTTACCCCTTTCATTGTGTTAAAACACAATCATGGCAGATAAAGTTTTTCTTTTTACCCAAAATGAAAAGTGAATTCGTGTGTTATCATTCTTTACATAAGAGAAACCCACTAGACAGGAGCGATGAGCTATGATTATTGGAGTACCCAAGGAAATTAAAAATAACGAAAACCGTGTCGCCATTACGCCTGCAGGAGTCGTAAGTCTGGTAGCCGATGGACATAAAGTGCTGGTGGAAGCCGGAGCCGGAACAGGCAGCGGATTCCTGAATGAAGAGTATGCTGCAGCCGGGGCTGAGCTGATGACTGAAGCCTCCGCTGTATGGGCTGCCGCAGAGATGGTCATGAAGGTCAAAGAGCCGCTCGAAAGTGAATACAGCTACTTCCGTCCGGGCCTGATCCTCTTCACTTACCTGCACCTGGCACCTGAGCCGACGCTGGCTTCCGCGCTGAAAGACAAAGGCGTCTTCGCCATCGGATATGAAACGGTTGTGGACGGACGGACACTTCCGCTGCTCACTCCCATGAGTGAAGTGGCCGGACGCATGTCCGTGCAGCTCGGTGCCCAGTTCCTGCAGAAAAACTATGGCGGCCAGGGCATCCTGCTCTCCGGCGTTCCCGGTGTCAGCAGAGGCAAGGTCAGCATTATCGGCGGCGGCGTAGTCGGTACAAATGCAGCCAAGATGGCGATTGGACTCGGTGCCGATGTGACGATTGTTGATCTCAGTGCGGACAGACTCCGCCAGCTGGATGATATTTTTGGCGCACAGATTAACACGCTGATCTCCAATCCTTACAACATTGCCAGGGCTGTAGCCGACGCGGATCTGCTGGTAGGCGCAGTGCTGATCCCGGGAGCGAAGGCACCGAAGCTGGTTACCGAAGAAATGGTCAAGACGATGAAGCCGGGCTCTGTCATTGTTGACGTAGCGATTGACCAAGGCGGTATTGTAGAAACCATTGACCGGGTAACCACCCATGACCATCCTGTCTTCGAAAAATGCGGCGTACTGCATTACTCGGTAGCCAACATGCCGGGTGCTGTAGCCAAAACCTCGACCATAGCGCTAACCAATGTTACGGTTCCTTATGCCCTGCAAATTGCCAATAAAGGCGTGTTCAAGGCGATTGAAGACAATGCCGGCCTGAAGAGCGGCGTCAACGTAGCCAATGGCAAAATCACCTGCCGGGCCGTGGCCGAGGCTCTTGGGGAAGAATACTGCACGGTAGAGCAAGCCATAGAGCAGAATTTCACCCTGATCTAGAGCAAACGAACCGGTCACAGGCAGAAGTAGAGAGAACAGAGGAGAACAATAATTGGAGCAGTCCGGCGAGCGATCATCCGGGCTGTTTTTTTGTGGTTTAGGAAATTATGATGTATTTCGCCTGTGAATATAATGTGCATAACGCGCTGGCGAAGAAGCAGGTGAACAACCGCTAGTTGGAAAAAGGGAACTTATTTCCCCCTCCGAATCAACAAATGAGAGAAATAAGTGGAGAAAGGAAACTTAATTGGGTAATTTTACTGCCTCAGGAGCGGAATGAGCTGAATTAGTGTTCTTTTTTCCAACTTAGGCTGTGGAGATCCGCGTGCAGGGCGAATAAGTGATCCTTTTTCCACTTGGAATTGCCGCCGGATTCATGAAGGGTCCTCCAGACAAAATCAGGCTCGCTCTGAAATCCTTCTTCCGTTTGCATTATCGAACTATACAGGCTTGAAGGGGAGCCGCCCTATAGTCAGCCGCACAGCTGCGGGCTATAATGAAATCACTAATAAGACAAGATTTCGGCTATTTTTCAGGTTGGGGCGGGTGGGGACAATGACAGAATCTGAGCCATCATTTGATCGTTTTTTTGACAGTATGGAATCCCTGGCGGATACCCTCAGCGAGTCGCTGCAGTCGCAGGTGACAATTGAGGACAGCAATCATCACGTGATCGGATATAGCTCCCATCAGTTCGAGAGCGATCCTGCGCGAATCTCCACCATTATCGGCAAACGTGTGCCGGACACGGTCATCGTCGGCCTGCGCAAAAAAGGCGTGATGCACCAGCTTGAGCATACCGCGCATCCGATCCGCATTCCGGCGGTCATGGAAGTGGGGCTTGG
The DNA here is from genome assembly GCF_000758705.1 of Paenibacillus graminis. Classification (NCBI taxonomy): domain Bacteria; kingdom Bacillati; phylum Bacillota; class Bacilli; order Caryophanales; family Paenibacillaceae; genus Paenibacillus; species Paenibacillus graminis. The sequence continues at coordinate 331,698 of NZ_CP009287.1, forward strand.
TCCAAGGCTGGCGATGTGTATCCGGCATCATCAGGAAATCCTCGGCTATATCTGGGTCGTGGACAGAGGCAATCTGGCCGAGGGGCATGCCGAGCGCGTGGTCGAGAAGGCTGCCGGGATTGCCGGCCGCTACCTGCTGAAGCAGCGCGGCTGGAAGACCAGGCAGGAGAAGGTGCATGAGGACTTTTTCTGGAAGCTGCTGACCTCCCATTACGAAACAGAGCCGCGTATCCGCCAGGAGGCCGAAGGCTCCTCGATACTTTTGCCCGAGAGCTATTATATCGGAGTGCTGGAGAGCGACAAAGCCATCGATGAACGGTTTATGCAGCGGTTCCGCCGGCTGATGGAAACCGATGCCAACCAGCGGCTGCTATTTCTGACCGCCGAGCATAACCGGCTAATTATCCTGTTCACCTTTTTATTTCCGGTGGCGGAGCCGGAGCGGCTGTCTTCGTTCGTGCACAAGCTGCTTCAAGAGCTCAGCCAAAGCGAAAGCTGTGTTCTGACGGCGGGCTGCAGTCCCGGCTACCGGGAATACCTCTCTGCTGCTGCTGCATATCAGGAAGCTCTCACCATTTTGGAGGTCAAAAAACTCCTGCCCTATCATACCCGCCACCTGCTGCTGTATGAGGAAATCGGTTTTTGGGCATACATTCCGGCGATTATGGAGCAAAAGCGGAGCCGGATGCACAGCAGCCGGCTGCTCTATCCGCTGAAAGCGCATGACCGTGAGCATAAAAGCGATTTTCTCAAAACCATCGCTGTCTATCTGACGCTGAACGGCAATCTCAAGGAAGCTGCGGCTTTTCTGCATATCCACACGAACACCTTGATGTACCGGCTGAACCGGATCGCTGAGATTACGGGCCGAACCCTGAAGGAAACCGATTACCGCACCTCGGTTTATCTGGATATTCTGACGGAGGAGACCGCCCGGGTCAACGGCTGGTTTCAGGAAGGACAATGACTGTACCCAAACTGCTGCGCACCAACCGGAGGCCCGACACGTACAATAACCTATCTATTGTGACAAGAAAGGGGAAATGGATAGTGGCCTATGGATATGGGAATCCTGACTCGGGATTCGAGCGGAGTATGAGGGAACGGATCATTGAAACAGCCAAGGCGATGAGTGTTGGGGGCACGGATTTTTCCACATTTAAAGATTCGCGCTGCAACCCGAAATATTGGATTCGTACCGCGAACGGAGGGTTCCAGCTGCGGAGCGACGTCACCCCTTCGGCAGCAATCAACGATATTTTTGTGAACGGGCGGCTGTACGCTTTCGAATGCGCCATGGCGATGGTCATGATTTTCTACAAGGCAACAATTGATATGATTGGGGAAGATGCATTTAACCAGCATTTCACCGATCTGTTCCTGTGGGACTGGAACTATGACAGCAACCTGCGGCTGATCACTACCTTTGATCCCTCGGAAATGCAGCCTGGAGACGTGGTATACTTCAAAAACCCTGACCATGATCCGGATAAGCCGGAATGGCAGGGTGAAAATGCGGTGCTGCTCGGAAACAACAGCTATTACGGACATGGGCTGGGAATCAAAGGGGCAGAAGGGATGATTGCTTCACTCAACCGGGAAAGAGTCCCGGGAAGCCGAATCTCTGCATATCTCACGGATGAAGCGCTTCACCCGGATTTTGCCTATCTTCAGACACTGTCCAGCCGGGCTGCCGGGCCTCTGAAGAGAAATGGTGATGCACGGAATAAGATTTTCTCCAGAATTGGGGTTAAATCCTACGTCAGTATATAGGAGACGGAGTGTTGGCTCCGCCCCGGAATTATTTGGACTGCTGCTCCGTATTCGCCAGCTGCTCCTGGGCCAGGCGGATCATTTCCCGGACCATGGAACCGCCGATTTTACCGCCGACCTGGCCTGCCGATTCTGTAGTCAGCGTCCCGTTGTTGCCAGGCTGCAGAGGGATGCCAAGCTCCTTGGCCACTTCATATTTGACGTCATCCGGCCGGTCTGGATCAACCCTGTAGCCTTCATTTTTCATTACATTGGCCTTAAGTGTCTGCATTCCCTGCGCTGCCCCTGGCACTGCATATCTTCTGTTTCTTCTCGCCATGCGGACTCACTCCCTTGCTGTCTTTGCCTTAACTTGCCCGGAAGTGCAAGGGTTCATTCCCTTCTCGTCTGCTGGCTGCCCGACCGGTATTTGAGCGGATGTACACCGACGGACTTTTTGAAGACCGTGCTGAAATAATGGGGGTTCTCATAACCGACAAGCTCGGAGATTTCCATGACTTTAAGATCCGTGGTGCTAAGCAGTTCCTTGGCCTTGTCGATGCGGATTCTGGTGATGTAGTCCGTCAGTGTTTCGCCTGTTTCTTTTTTGAAAATAAGGCTGATGTAGTTGGGAGTCAAAAAAACCTCCTCGGCAATCCGGGCAATGGACAGCTCTTGGGCATAGCCTGCCTGGACTATAGCTTTGATCCTGTTGATGGTTTTGCTGTTCCTGGAGCTGTTTTTGCCGGCCATATAGGTGCTGAGATCATAAAAAAGAGAAAGCACGTAAGTCTTTAGCCCGGATAAATTCCTATGCCTGTAAAGAGTATCCATGATCGTCAGCCGATCCTGCAGCACCAGCTCAATATCCTCATCCAGCTCATAGAGGGCTCTTGCAGAGGTGAAAATCATCTCGGCGCAGATGCTCTGAACATAATCGATTTGCAGCTTGGGGGCGGCCAGCCGGTCGAACAGCTTCTCCAGCAGTTCCATCACTTGCCCGGTATGCCCTGCCTTCAGCTCATTCATCAGCCGGGCATGAAATTTGTAAAAAAAGGCGCTTTGCAGGGTTTCCGTACCGGGCTGGATATCCTTGATGTAAAGAATGGAGCGGCTGCCGGTATAAAAGGTATGCACCAGCGCAGCCAGCGCATCTTTATAGGAGTCCTCCAGTTCACTTACGCGGGTGCAGGCTCTGCCGACTCCAATGGAAGCATCCAGCCGCAGATACTCGTGAATGCTGCCAATGATCTTTTCACAGTAGCCTGTAATGGCGCCGCCGCCGGGAGAAGCATCCTCGTCCGGGCCAAAAATGATCATAAATTCATTCTCGCTGGCGGCAAAAGAAACTCCGCCGGGCGGGTGCTCCAGGCATTCGCTGATGATATTCTGAATGGAAAAATACAGCAGCTGCTTATCATCCTCCGAAAACTTGTTGACCGCGCTCTGATAGTCGTCCAACTGCAGTACACCTGCCGTCAGGATGCCGCCCGGCTTGAAGGGAAGCTGGAAATAGCGAATCTTCTCCCACAGCTCCCCTTCATCCCGGTAAAGACCTGCAACCCAGTTCTGAAGAAATTTCTCGCGGATCAGCGGCATATGGGTCTGCATTTGCCTGCGCAGCTGTTCCACATCCATCTGCTGGTCTTTCTCCCCGCGGAGCCGGGAGACGACTTCCTGAAACACCTCACGTAGTTCGGGTAATTTGACGGGCTTCAGTATATACCCCTCGGCATTCACCTTCAGCGCACTTTGGGCATAGGAGAAGTCCTGGGCTCCGCTGATAATAATGATGCGGGTCCGGCATTGCCCGGCTTTCAGCTTCTCGGCCACTTCCAGCCCCCCCAGCAGGGGCATCATAATATCTGTAAAAAGAATGTCCGGCTGCAGCTCCATACATAATTCATAGGCCTCCTGTCCGTCCGAGGCTTCTCCGATAATCTCGATGCCGAACTCCTCCTGCCAGTTGAACACTTGGATCAGACTTCTGCGGATAAACGGCTCATCATCCGCCACGATCATCGTCAGCATCTTCCATCACCTCGTTCCATGTAGTCACGACCGGAAACCGGACCACGGCCAAGAGGCCGCGCTGATCTTCGGTATTGGCATAATAACGGATGCCATAGGCCTCGCCAAAAAATTGCTGGATTCTGGTATGCACATTGCGGATGCCATAGGACTCATTGCCTGGCTGCTTATCTGTCAGCAGCTGGTTCAGCCGCTCCGGATCTGCGCCCGCTCCATCGTCAAACACCGACACACAGAGAATATCCTGGGACCGCTCCACACGGATGCGGATTCTGCCCTTGCCCCGCCGCTTCTGTATTCCGTGGATAATGGCATTTTCCACCAGCGGCTGAAGGCTCAGCTTGACGACTAGGCATTCCTCAAGCACCTGGGGGTCCGTCTCCTCCAGCCCGTAATCCAGCTTATCCTGGAAGCGAAACTGCTGAATTTGCAGGTAGCTGTCCACCTGCCGCAGCTCATCGCGCAGGGGGATGATATTCCGGCCTTTGCTCAGGCTGTACCGGAAGAAATCGGACAGCGAGGTAACCATATTGCTGATCTCAGGAATGTCATGATTGATCGCAATCCAGTTGATCGAATCCAGTGTGTTGTAGAGAAAATGGGGATTGATCTGGGCTTGAAGTGTTTTGAGTTCGGCTTCTTTTTTGCGCAGCTCCGTAACGTAGAGCTTGTCGATGAGTGCTTTGATTTGCTGCAGCAGCTTATTATAGCGGTTGAACAAATAAGAGAATTCGTCCTTGCGCCGGTAGCGGATAATAATGTTGAAGTTGCCGCTCTCGGCATGGGACATCGACTGGATGAATTTCCGGATGGGGGCCGAGATATTCTCCGACAGCAGCAGGGCCATCATCAGTGAGATGAGCATACAGATGCCGATGGCGATATACATGACACGCTGGAATGAAGCCAGCTCTCCATTAAGCTCTTTTACGGGTGAAAAGGAAAGGATGGTCCAGCCCGTTTCGGGTATTTTGATGTAGGAGACCAGCATGTTCTCTCCCTGGATTACCTGACGGAAGGAATGGAGGGTTCCGCCGCCTTCAACAGTTTTCATTTGGCTGTAATAGTCCTGTGTGCTGATATTCTGTCCTAGGAGTGCCGCGTCCGGGCTGATGGCAATCGTTCCGGTCTGGTCGGCGATATAAATCCGGCTGCCTGCCGTGGGCTTGTAATGGTCGAGCAGATTATCGAATTCCGTTACAGGAATATCAATGGTCAGCAGCCCGACATAGGGAAGCTGGGCATGGCGGATGCCGAACAGGCGCTTTGCGAACTTCAGGGTGAACCTGGCGTCCAGGGAGCTGAGCCCGACCACGGTGAAATCGGATCTGGCCGGAATGCTAAGGTACCACGGCTTCAGTGAAATCAGATCAATATTGAATACCCGTCTGGAAAAATTATACTGTGTATATTCCGGGCGGTTCAGCATATATAGCATAGGAACAAAGCTGCTTTCCGCTGTTCCGCTGCCCGAAAAGTTCTCCAGAATTTTGTTCAGTGCGGCCAGTTCATTGATGATTCCTGTGCTGTCCGTCGGACGGTTAGAGGAGATCAGGTCAGCGAACTCTGTATTGAGGTATAGCGAGATCATGGCATTATCCGCAGCGGCGAACCGCTGGGCCAGATTATCCTGAACCAGGTTCAGGTTGTTTTCGATCGATGTATGGACATTGCGGGTGATGATATCGGCTGATTTGTTATATACCGTAACGGAGATGATTGTTGTCGGTAAAAGGACGAGAAAGAGGAAGTAGAGGATAAGTCTGCTGCGAATACTGAAGTTGTACAGGAAGAGGGTTTTGGACAGAGTATCAAATAATTTCTTCATCTGAACCCCCTTCAGTTCTGCGGATAATCTTCACTTGCCATTTACCAGGGATTAATGGAAAATATCATTCAATAGATGGTATACATTGTAAAACGGGGACGCCACGCTGTCAACGCAGGAGGTGAAGGATGAAAAGGCTGCTATTCTATATTATTGGCCTGGCTCTATGCGGTCTTGTCGTGTATGCCCTCGCCTATGACCGTCCGCTTCTGGTGGAGTTTAGTCCGGAACCGGTGCCTAAGGCCGCCCCCAAGATTCAGGTCCGGATTGCGCTATACGACTGGACGGAGAACCTGGAGGTAAAAAACGCGATCCGGCAATTCAACGAGACCAATCCTGATCATATTGAAATTGTAATAGTCAACCTGTCTGCGGATACTTACAATGACATGCTCAACATGCTGATGACCTCTGGTCAGGGGCCGGATGTGTTCAGCGTGGACAACAGCTGGCTGGCAACCTATGTAAACAAAGGGTATCTAACCAATTTGACTGCCTACCTGGGCCCTGCTGATCTGAACAGATTTCCGGAGTGGGCCCGTGATTATGCCCACAGCCCCCTGTTCAAGGGAGGAGTCTACTTCATACCCTCCAGTATTGAGACTGTCCGGCTTATCTATAACAAGCAGCTGTTCCGCAGTGCCGGTCTGGACCCGGAGCAGCCGCCCATTACCTTCGCGGAAGTGAAGCAGGCCGCTGCCAGGATCAGCCGGGCCGGGGTAGGCGTGAATAAATACGGCTTTGCACTGGCTGCGGGAGACAGCCAGGACAGCTTGCAGACGGGGCTGGAGATGTCCAATACTTACAGCGGGATCTATCTGTATAACTACCGGACAGGTCGTTATGATCTCAGCGTGTATGCCCCCTGGCTGCAGCTGCTGCTGGACATGAAGGCAGAGAGCAGTCTGTATCCTGGTGAGGCTCTGCTGAAGCGGGACAGTGCGCTCCGGCAATTTGCCGATGGCAACATTGGCATGATGTATGCAACCAGCAAAGATTATGTGAAATTGCAGGAATATATGCCAAAGGATGACTGGGGGGTGGCTTTGCCGCCCGTGACCTCTTCAGCCAGCAAAGGCAGCGGAGCGCTCATGATGATTCCCCACTCGCCGCTGGCGGTGAATAGCAGTGCCCCGGATCAGGAAGCAGCAGTGAAGGTATGGAAGTTCCTTCAGTCTGAATCCTTCCTGAACATTTTGTTCCAGCAGGCTTTGGCGCTGCCTGTGGTAGACGGCATCACGGACCTGCCCGGCCAGGTTCCAGGTCTGGGCCATTTTAAGGAGTTTTATCCTACCGCAGAGGAATCTATTTATCCGCTTTCTCCGCAGATTATGGACCAGTACGATCCGAACACCGTTTCAATTGAGCCGCGTGACTCTGGAGACCGCCCCCGGATGCAGCTCTACCAGCAGATCCTTTCCGGAGGGGTAAATGCAGGCAAAGGGCTCCGCGCGGAAAGCGACCGTCTGAATCAGATGCTGGACATTGCGGCTACCGGATATTCGTTCAAGCATGATGAGTATATCTATCCGGACTTCAATCCCCGTTCGCCGCTGAAGGCCGAGAGCCTGGAGAGCCGGTTGAATGCAGGGCAGGAATAAGGAAAGAGGAGAGGGCTGGAACGTTGTCATTCGTGCAGGGTGCGGATAGAGGAGGATAACAACTCGTTGCATCAGTTAAAGGGAAGGACTGTTTCTCAAGGCCGAACGGCTTAGAAACAGTCCTTTTTGCTTTGGAGTCGAATAGCCGTCAACCCGACGACCCGGCGAACTTGACGAGCCGTTAAACCGATGAACCGACAAACCGATGAACTTGGCGAACCGACGAACCGACGAACCGTCAAAGTGTCAAACCGACGACCGACGAACCGTCAAAGCGTCAAACCGACGACCGACGAACCAACGAACCGTCAAGTCGTCAAACCGTCCGGGGGGCGAGGATTAGGTGGAAAAAGTATAACTATTCTAAGAAAAATCGCTCTGCAGCGAGGGTTAGTGGGAATTAGTAGACTTATTTTCGGTAAATCAGGCGTTGATGAAGGAAGATGAACATATTAGTGGTACTTTTTCCCACTAAAGGTCGCTTGAAGCTCAAATTATTTGGATTAGTGGTACTTTTTCCACTTTGTCTTGTTGCAGCTGTCCGTGCAGATCCAAAGAGGTACAAGTTGTGCGGAAGCTTGCAGTCGTTACGTCCACGCATTATGCCATACGTTGGAATATTACTATATAAATCGCTCTGGAGTGCTGCTAGTGCTAGATTCCTTAAAGAACGGGGCCATGCCAGCCAGAGCTGAGGGATTTGAAATTCATTATAAAGGAGAACTGGAGAGATGAGCTTTTTTTCAACAGGTCCAATAGAAAATAATGCGGTCAGCGGTGTAAGACCTACTCAGTCAGTGACCCTCCGAATCGATAACCGCAGCAGCTCACAAGCTTCCATGGTGTCAATTGAAGGTTACTACATGAGCGGAGGATTACGGAACTTATATGTGAGCCAGTCCTTGAATTTGGCTCCTAATCAAGTGGTGACCAACAACTACTTTGCTGATCTGGATGCATTTGAGTTTATTATTACAACGCCAAGTCCAAGCCCGGCAGATGATCCTGTGCAGGTTTCATTATGGGGGAAGAGCAGCACGGGGCAGCTTGTAACAGCCCACCGGCTGGTATCCGCTGAATTGCTCGGAGATACCCCAGGAGCAACAGGAGCGAATGGGGCAACAGGTGCAACAGGAGTGACTGGAGCAACCGGGGTAACGGGAGCGACAGGGATTACAGGTGCGACGGGAGAAACCGGAGCAACTGGTGTAGGAGTGACTGGAGCAACCGGGGCAACGGGGGCGACAGGGGTAACAGGTGCGACGGGAGAAACCGGAGCGACTGGTGTAGGAGTGACTGGAGCAACCGGGGCAACGGGGGCGACAGGGGTAACAGGTGCAACGGGAGAAACCGGAGCAACTGGTGTAGGAGTGACTGGAGCAACCGGGGCAACGGGGGCGACAGGGATTACAGGTGCGACGGGAGAAACCGGAGCGACAGGTGTAGGAGTGACCGGCGCAACCGGGGCAACGGGAGCGACAGGGGTAACAGGTGCAACGGGAGAAACCGGAGCGACTGGTGTAGGAGTGACCGGCGCAACCGGGGCAACGGGAGCGACAGGGGTAACAGGTGCAACGGGAGAAACCGGAGCGACTGGTGTAGGAGTGACTGGAGCAACCGGGGTAACGGGAGCAACAGGGGTAACAGGTGCAACGGGAGAAACCGGAGCGACTGGTGTAGGAGTGACCGGCGCAACCGGGGCAACGGGAGCGACAGGGGTAACAGGTGCAACGGGAGAAACCGGAGCGACTGGTGTAGGAGTGACTGGAGCAACCGGGGTAACGGGAGCAACTGGTGTAGGGGTGACTGGAGCAACCGGGGTAACGGGGGCGACAGGGATTACAGGTGCGACGGGAGAAACCGGAGCGACAGGTGTAGGAGTGACCGGCGCAACCGGGGCAACGGGGGCGACAGGGGTTACAGGTGCGACGGGAGAAACCGGAGCGACAGGTGTAGGAGTGACCGGCGCAACCGGGGCAACCGGAGCAACTGGTGTAGGAGTGACTGGAGCAACCGGGGGAACGGGAGCGACAGGGATTACAGGTGCAACGGGAGAAACCGGAGCAACTGGTGTAGGAGTGACTGGAGCAACCGGGGTAACGGGAGCGACAGGGCTAACAGGTGCGACGGGAGCAACGGGAGCGACAGGGATTACAGGTGCAACGGGAGAAACCGGAGCAACTGGTGTAGGAGTGACTGGAGCAACCGGGGTAACGGGGGCGACAGGGCTAACAGGTGCGACGGGAGCAACGGGAGCGACAGGGGTAACAGGTGCAACGGGAGAAACCGGAGCGACAGGTGTAGGAGTGACCGGCGCAACCGGGGCAACGGGAGCGACAGGGGTAACAGGTGCGACCGGAGCAACGGGAGCGACAGGAATTACAGGTGCAACAGGCCCGAATATTGCGGCGGAAGGGTTCTCGGCATTTCTGCCCACAGTCTCGGCCAGTGCCAGCACCCAGCTTGCCGGCTGGACGGTGACATCACCGTATTACGACAGCACCTCGTTTAACGAAACAACGGGGAACTATACGGTTCCGGTTACGGGCCGGTACTCTTTTGAAGCAACGATCAACTACTCTACCACCGCAGCAATTTCGGTTGCGTTAGGTGCGGGAGTTAACCCTGCATTTGTGATCCGGAGAACATCTCCTACGGCTATAGATTTGGTAACCGGACTATTCCCTCTGCTGAATGTTAACATTGCGCTTGTATTGTCCCTTAGAACGATCCTGGGCAACGGGACAGTCACCTTGACCGGTGAGTTTGATCTGACAGCAGGCGATGTGATCGGCCTCTTCTATGAGGCGGATGGTTTAACGGTTCCACTTGATCTGGGAAGCACATCCTCTGGCGTGGTCTGGTCAGTCCACAGATTCATTTAATGCATCCTAAGAAGAAACAAATATAAATTACAACCGGAAGGGGCCGACATCCACAGGGTGAAGGCCTCTTCTTTTTTTTCGTGGACCAGCGATCTTCAAACTCTGTAGATTATCGAACTTTTATTATAGATGGCCTTATTTAGCATCCGCCGTTCTCCGGCTACACTTAAAGCATAGAAGAGAGAGACTGCTGAAGAAATCAGGAGGCGTAAGCGATGATCACTCATGAAAAAAGAAACGCGCTGGACACCAGGCAGCATCTGCCAGTGCGGATACATCCGAAAAGAAGCTCCATGCTGGGGCATCTGCTGAAGCATAAGGTGCTGCTGCTGATGCTGCTGCCGGGTGTAGTGTTCCTGCTCATTAACAACTACCTGCCGATGTTCGGGATCATCATTGCCTTCAAAAATATCAACTATGTCGACGGAATTCTCGGAAGCCCTTGGGTAGGGCTGGATAATTTCAAATTCCTGTTCGCCACCTCGGACGCCTGGATCATCACCCGGAACACGGTGCTGTACAATTTCGTGTTTATCATTCTCAATCTGGTGATTGCCGTATCCATTGCGATTGCCCTGAATGAGCTGAAGAATAAGCTGGCCGCGAAATTTTATCAGAGCATTATGTTTTTTCCGTATTTCCTGTCGATGGTGGTGGTGAGCTACCTTGTATTCGCTTTTCTAAATGTTGAATACGGTTTCATTAATAAAGGAATCCTGGCCATGTTCGGGCTGAATGAGCTGAACTGGTACTCGGAGCCGAAATATTGGCCGTTTATACTGCCGCTGATCAACCTCTGGAAAGGGGTAGGGTACGGCTGCGTCATTTATCTTGCGGCAATTATCGGTATTGACAGCGAGTATTATGAAGCAGCGCTAATCGATGGGGCCAGCAAGTGGAAGCAGATTCTCCATATCACGATCCCGCTTATCCGTCCGGTCATCATCATTACAACCATACTTGCCATCGGCGGCATTTTCCGCTCTGACTTCGGACTGTTTTACCAGACCACACTCAACTCCGGGGCGCTCTATCCGACAACGCTGGTTATCGACACCTACGTCTATAATGCCTTAATCAATATGGGCAACCTGGGCATGTCCGCTGCAGCCGGGCTATACCAATCCATCGTCGGCTTCTTCCTTGTCCTAGGCTCGAACTGGATCGTGCGCAAGGTTGACAAGGACCAGGCTGTTTTCTAAAACTTTAAAAAGGGTGCGAGCACCTTTGAAATAGCAATTTAGAAGGAGGATGGAACCAGTGACCAACAATGAAATATCCCGGCCGGCGAATGTTATACTCCATATTATTTTTATCATCCTGGCGATCACCTGCCTGCTGCCCATTGTGCTGGTGTTCATGATTTCGATTACCGACTATGATTCCATTGTGCTGAACGGGTATCAGTTTATCCCGGAGAAGCTAAGTCTGGAGGCGTATGCATATATCTTCAAGGATTATACTGTCATTGCAAAAGCCTACGGCGTATCCATCTTCGTAACCGTTGTCGGCACCCTGCTCAGCGTATTTATCTCTTCCCTGTATGCGTATCCGATCTCGCGGGCTGACTTCAAGTACAGAGGTTTCTTTGCTTTCCTGATTTTCTTCACGATGCTGTTCGGCGGCGGGCTGGTGCCCTGGTACATGGTCTACACCCAGGTGCTCGATCTCAAAAACTCAATATGGGCGCTCATCGTTCCGATGCTGCTGTCCCCGTTCAATGTGCTGATTATGAAGACCTATTTCCAGATGAGTGTGCCGCCTGCACTGATTGAGGCCTCCAAGATTGACGGTGCCGGAGAGCTGCGGACGTTCTTTCAGATTGTGTTCCCGCTGTCGCTGCCGGTATTCGCTACGATCGGCCTGTTCAACACCCTGCATTACTGGAATGACTGGTTTAACAGCATGATCTTCGTCACGGATACGGATCTTTATTCCCTGCAGTACCTGATGTACAAAATGATCTCCCAAGCGGACTACCTGAGCCGCAACGGGGCTTTGATTCAAGGCTCGGCGACCGAGCTGGCCAAACTGCCGGGTGAAACTATCCGCATGGCCATGGCGCTGATCGGCATTGGTCCGATTGTGCTGGCATATCCATTTTTTCAAAGATATTTTATCAAAGGCCTGACGCTGGGCTCCATTAAAGGCTAACCTCGGATTCTACCGATTTAGCATATATTGATTCACCTAGGGGAGGAAAACAAGATATGGCGGGAAAAAAGGGAACGGGTCTACTGCTTTCATTTGTACTGTTGATTGGGCTATCTTTAAGCGGGTGCGGCGGAAATAACAGCAATAATGAGGCGGCCCCGGCTGGGACACAGGCGGACAGCACCGCTGCCCCGGCTGCTTCGGATAAGGCGGCGGCCACCGAAAAAACAAATGAGCTCGAACAGGTGGAGCTGTCGCTGTATCTGCCCGGCGGGCCGGATAAGGATGTGGCCTCCGTCGAGCAGGCGATCAATGAATATCTGAAGGATAAGATTAACGCCACGATCAAGATCAACCAGCTCAGCTGGGATAAACCGGCCGACAAAGTGAATCTGATGATCCAGTCCGGCGAAGTGTTCGACATGGTCTATACCTGGAACTTTATGACCAACGCCGCAAAAGGCGCTTATCTGCCGCTGGAGGAACTGCTGGACACTTATGCCAAGGAGACCAAGGCACAGATCAATCCGGCCTACCTGCAGGCCGCTACCGTCAACGGACATTTGTATGCGATTCCAACTGAGAAGGAGCTGGGCCAGTCGGTAGGTTTTGCTTTTGACAAAGCGATTGTCGACAAGTATGGGTTCGATGTCAACAGCATCAAGAAGCTCGAGGATATTGAACCGATGCTGAAGACGATTAAGGAGAAGGAGCCTGCTATCACCCCGCTGTTCATGAACCACACCGACAGCCTGAACTGGTTCACCGTGTACCCGGACAGCGAGGACCTCGATGGCAGCAATGAAATTCCGACACTGCTCGATTATAAGACGATGAAGGTTTTTAACGAATATGACACCCCGGACATTCTGGCTCGTCTGAAACTGATCCGGGAATGGTACAAAGCCGGTTATATCAACAAGAACGGGGCCACCGACAAAACCGAGCTGAAGGATGCGGTAAAAAGCGGCAAGGCCTGGTTCACTTATGGCAATATGAATCCAACCTCTACCAATGACTGGTCCCGTCTCGCCGAGAAGCCGATGGTCATCAAAACTCTTTTGCCGGTACAGGTCAGCACCAAAAGCCTGCAGGGCTCAATGCTCGCCATCTCCAGAACTTCCAAAAACCCAGAGCGGGCCATGATGTTCATGAACCTGATTCATACCGATCCGGTCCTGTATAACCTGTTAACCTTCGGCATTGAAGGCAAGCATTATAAGAAAGTAGGCGACAATACGGTTGAATTTATCCCGGACAGCGGCTATAACTCCGTATCTTCGTGGATGATCGGGAATGTGCTGCTGAACTATCTGAACAAGGACGAAGACCCGAAACGGGTACAGCTCTATACCGACTGGAACAAAAACTCCAAGGTGTCCCCGGTGATCGGCTTTGTGTTTGACTCGACCAAGGTGCAGTCGCAGATCGGCGCGCTGATCAACATTACGAAGCAGTATAAGAATACCCTGTACTCCGGGGAAAAAGACCCTGAGCCCATCCTGAAGGAAATGAACAGCAAGCTGAAGGCTGCTGGACTGGATGCCGTCATAAGCGAAATTCAGTCGCAAATGGATGCGTTTTTGGCCGCCAAATAAGATGTTGAATGATTAGCAGACCCAATATCCGGTACAGTTCGGCCGCCTCCCTGATTCTTACTTCAGCTTGCTGCGGCCGCTTGCCTGGGTATCGGGTATTCCTATTCGCCGAATTAGCAATTGGGGGCCCTGTTTCTATTCTAATAGAAGAGGGTGTTAATGTGCGAATGATTAAAAAAACAGCTGTACTGCTTACCCTGTTATGTGTGCTGATGACGGTTCTGATGCCGGGCGGGCGCATAGTATCCGCTGATCCTCCAAGTAAGTCGGGAGTGGGCCGGGAGATCTCAAAGACCGCGAAATCCGAAGACTTGGTTACCCCTCCGGATTTCGAAGCCCCGCTTCCGTTGACCGCTACAACCGCCACCTGTGAGTGTGAGCCTTCGGGCTTGCTGTGGCAGGTGGGCGAACCGGACAATAGCTCGGCCGAATTTACAGTGTACAATAATGTGTACAGCAACCTTACCCTGCCTCTCCCCGCTGACAGCTGGAATACGGTATCCAAAGGAATGAAGGCCGATGTCAATCCAGCGATGAGCCTTACGTTTGATTTGACGGCGGTTCCCCAGTATGGAGTGGAGTTCAGCTTCAAGGTGATTGACGCAAGCACAGCAATTCCCCAGCTTGCCGTATTCACAAATGGTCTGATGAGCGGGCTCATTCAAATCACAGGTCTGAATAACGGAGAAGCCTCCCTGGAGAATACCTGGAAGCAAACCTACAGGCTGTATATCCCGAAAGAACAGCTGCACACGGGTCAAAATGAGCTTGAACTAGTGGTTGACCGCGGTTTGTATGCGGACCCGCAGGCACCAGGCTATGACGGTGACCGGTATTTATGGTTCGAGTGGGACTATTTCAAGCTGAAATCCCGGCATCAGCAGGCTGATGAGCCGATACATGGACGGTACGTGCATCTGGGAACCACACTGGCGGCAGCAACCTTCAAATATGACGAGAATGCGATACGCCATCTGGCGCCGATGACCAAATGGATGGGCATCGCCTACAGCGGCAATTGGATGCGGGCCTCCTTCTGGTCGGATACGAGCGCAGGCTGGGATCCGCAGGGCCGGAACTATCTGGAGACGCTGCGTGATCTGAATCTGGAACCCATGGTGAATATCATCGGGGGCAATTGGAAGAACAATGCCGATCTGGTGGGCGGAACGATCAGCACGGCACTGAGGAGCTATTACTCCGCGTTTGTCAGCAAATTCGGGGATTTGTACCAGTATGCGGAATCGGGCAACGAGCCCGGCTTGTTCAGGTGGTCCCAGCAGTCTGTGCTGGCAATCCATGAGCTGATGGATCAGGAACGTCAGACCAACAACCAGCCCTATCTCAAGATTGTGGCACCGGGCTGGGCCTATTGGCCGTACAACGGAATTCCTGACGGGTGGGAGCGGGACGCTGCCCAGCGCGAAGAAATTGAAGCGCTTTCAGATGTGACAAACGGACACAGCTATGGCGGAACCGGCGTCCAGCCGCTGCCGGGCGGCAGCCTGTACGAGAATCTGCAGGTGTACGGCGAAGCGGATGAGGGCTTTGGCAAAGAGATGGCGATGAGTGAAACCGGCAGCAACGACAATCATTCCGACAATACGAAATACGGCACATATGCCTACAGGTTCGCATCGGCATTTGACCGGGAGCTGCGGGGCGATATCGGCTATGTCGACCATATTATGCAGCATGCAGCCTTCTTCAATGACGGGACGGAGTTCGGGTTGTTCGATTCCGGCATCAACTGGAATACACACCGCTTCGAGGATACGGCGGCTGTAGCGGCCAATAGCAACGAACCGGGGGAGACGCGGCTGAAGACATTCCGCAGGCTTGCCGCCGCGTATGCCACCCATGGGCGCCCGCTCAGCTACGAGATTATGAATCCATCTGACCTGAGCGGAAAAAAAGCGTATTTCCGCGCGGTCGACACCTCGGCGCTGGATACTTCGGAGATCGGGGCATCGGCAGATAAGATCCTGCTGAATTTTGTGAACTTTGAGACGCAGCCTGTGACGATGCAGGTGCGGGTCACGATGCCAGAGGGCGGGGAATACGCCGGAGAGCGGTTCGGCCCGGGCGACACCTATGCCGCCGCCCACTCCAATCTCCAGCTTACGGCAACGCCGGATCTTACGCTTACAGTAACCCTCGGCGCAGGCGAAACCGTGCAGTATATTCTGGATGAACGGGAGACAGAATCGCCTGCCGCTCCAACCAGTCCGGCAGCGGTGGCGGTGAGCCACGAACAGGTGAAGGTGACCTGGAATGCCGCAACGGACAACGACAGTGTTGTGAGTTACAATGTGTACCGGGACGGCGGGACAGAACCGGTAATGACGATTCCGGGGCGGATTACCTTCTATAATGACTACACCGTAGCTCCTGAGACGTCATACAGCTATAGGGTTCAGGCGGTGGATGATTCCGGCAATGTCTCCCCCTTAACTGCAGCCGTATCTGCAACCACACTGCCGATGCCGATCACGCCGCATGTGGCGGGAGACCCGACCAAATTTGAGGCAGAAGCGACTTCCTTTGCCCCGCCGCTCAAAATCGGCTACTACAGCATCGCTTCCGGGGGAAGAGTAGTGGAGCAGACCCATGCCGGAGGTTTGACAGTTCAAGGGTTCTATTCGGAGAACGGCGGAAGTTACACTTTAACAATTGCATACGCTTCCAATCAGGAATCGAAGAAAAATATCCTGATCAACGGCAAAAAACAATCGACCGTAACCCTGCCTTCCACCGGAAGCTGGACCTCTAACTTTACCGCGAAACAGTACGGCATTACACTCCAGCCGGGGTATAACATGATCAGCTTCACCTCTGCCGGGAACGGCGCAAATCTTGATTACTTCAAGCTTGAGGAAGGGGCTTATGTTCCTGTCTCGGCCTGGTATCCCGTGGAGCACGATCACCCTTATATCGACTATACCGGCTTCACGACAGCTTCCAATAGTGTATCTCACGTGACCTATGCGCCTGACGCCACAGCGATGTTTAATTTCAAAGGCATCGGGGTCCGCTGGAGATCCGATGTCAAAAGTGATATGGGCAGCGCCGATGTCTACGTCGACGGGCAGTATAAGGAGACGGTAGTTATTCCCCAGGCTGGTCTTGAGGGAGATAACAAAATTGTCTATGAGCTTACCGGTCTGGAGTATGGCCTGCACCGGATTGAGATCAAAGGGACTAACGGGCTGGTGATGGTCCATGGGTTCGAGTTTGAGAGCTATGAATCCACACTTCCTGCCCCGCTTCCGGACCTGACCGTTACAGATATCGGCTGGAACATCGTTAATAGCGACGGCACTCCATCTTCGCACACCACTCCGCAGCTTGGTGATTCCTTAATTTTCTGGGCTAAGGTAAAAAACATTGGAGTGCGCCCAACGCCGCTGAACACCTCTACAGGACTTGGTCAAATAACAGGCGGCGCTTTTTCCGTCAATGGCGGAGTGGTCTCGTGGACGGATACGAACAACACCGTGATCCAGCCGGGAGAAGAGATTACCCTGACCGCCAACAGCAGTGCCCAAGGCACGCCAAGGTGGACAGTTCCCACCATCGGCGAATTCACCATCGGCTTCTTCGTGAACGATATCTGGCGGTATGAGGAGATGAACAAGGAGAACAATAAATGGAGTGAGACGCTGAGCATCGGTTTGGACTGAGTGAGCTTGGGTCTGAAGCGCATAAGTCTGCAATAGCGTCCCGCCGCCCTGTGAAGTGTGGCGGCGGGGATTTACATAGGGGACAGTCAACGGATGGCGTTTCCCCATTCTAATGTGTTTCCTGCAACAGAATTTGATCCCAAGGGGTCAAAATTGGATTTGATTGCACTTTGTGCAGCAGTTTTGGGCAGCGAAAGCTTCCCGTGCCTTTACAATTTGGTGGGGAGCGCTCTCCGCACACAGCAAGCCCGGGAGCACAACGCCCCCGCCCCTGCCAGCCATCCGGGTGTCCAGAGGGCCGGGGCCCTTGGAGTCCCCCTTGGCTAAGGGGGATTCAGGGGGATCGAAAATCCAATAGGATTTCGAACTTTTATTATAGATGACCTTATTTAGTCACTGCCGTCTTCCGGCTACACTTAAGACAGTGAAGAGATGCCGCACTGCATGATCTGAGTATGGAGATGTCTGGTCTTTTTCTGAAAGGGTTAGGGGCAGCGCAGCGTACCCTTGTTTTTTGCAGCAGGCGGACAACAGCCAAAGCGTCCCCGCAGGGGTGAAGCGCTCTCCGCACACAGCAGCCGGGAGCACAACACCCCCGCCCCCGCCAGCTATCCGGGTGTCCAGAGGGCCGGGGCCCTTGGGGTCCCCCTTGGCTAAGGGGGATTTAGGGGGATCGAAATGCCTTTAGGGGGATCGAAAACTTATCGGGAGGAAATCACACATGCAAAGGGCGCTGACAAGGGAAGAGCAGGATTGGATAGAGCATACGCTCGCGTCCATGAGCCTGCGGGAAAAGATTGGGCAAACGATGCAGGATCATGCGGGTCGGCTGCCCTTCAAGGGCAATGACGAGGCGGCGCTTGCGGCATATTTGAAAACGTATCCGGTAGGCAGCTTTTTTATCGGCGGAGAGGTCATTCAGAAGGCAGCGGGCAAGGCAGAGGAGTACCGGGATTGGGCGGAGCAGCTGCAGCGGATCAGCAAATATCCGCTGCTGTTCTCCGGTGATCTGGAGTTCGGCGCGGGGTCGGCGGTGAAGAGCCTGACCGCGTTCCCGCCGCTCCTTGGGCTCGCTGCTGCCGACGATGAGGCTCTGGCCTATGAATACGGCAAATTTACAGCAATGGAAGGGCGGGCTGCGGGTTTCACCTGGGCGCTGGCACCCGGCACAGATCTTTTGCTGAACTGGATGAATCCTGTAATTACCACGCGCTGCCTGGGGGATGACGCCAAACGGGCGGCCAGACTGGCGGGCGCAGTCATGCGGGGGATGCAGGACCATGGCCTGGCGGCATGTGCCAAGCATTTTCCGGGAGACGGGGTGGACTATCGGGACCAGCATATTGTCACCACTATTAACGGCTTGTCTGAGGAAGAGTGGTTCGCCACTTACGGGCAAGTGTCGCAGCATATGATCGATCAGGGTGTCCTGTCGTATATGACCGGACATATTGCCCTTCCTTGGCTGGAAGGGAATGTGCAGGGAGAGATTCCTGTGCCGGCAACGGTGTCGGCGCGCATTACCACGGAGCTGCTGCGGGGGCGTATGGGTTTTGAGGGCGTGGTGCTGTCAGATGCGCTGGACATGGGCGGATTCCTGGCCTGGGGCGGTTATGAGAAGCGGATGGTGGACTGCTTCAACAGCGGAACGGATGTGCTGCTGTGGCCGGGTGTGGATTATTTCGAGGTTATGGAGCAGGCAGTCAGGGAAGGGACCGTCCGTATGGAAAGGCTGGATGCCAGTGTCCGCCGGGTGCTGGAGCTGAAGGCCCTGCTTGGGGTACACCGGGTGGATCAGAAAGGCCGGGACCCGCAAGCGGTTCCGCTGCTGAACGACCGGTTGCCGCCGAAGCTTGACCTGGAAGCCAGACAGCTGAGCCGGACGATTGCGGAGCGCTGCATTACACTTGTCCGCAATCGTGGCGATATCCTGCCGCTTAACCCGCAGACCACCCGCCGGGTGCTGGTGATTCTGCTGAACAAGGTGACGGAAGGCCGCAAGTATGAGCGGATGAATGTCTTTGTGGAGCTATTACGGGCGAGAGGGTTACAGGTGGATATCCTCGATGAATTTGAGCCGCTGAGCACACTGCGCAAATGGGAGCTGTCGGGGATTCGCTGGGATGCTGCGTTTGCGCCTTATTTTCTGCCACTGCACGGCATGATGAATACAGCCCGGCCGGTGGGCGAGGCGGCCAAAGCGATCTGGGCGATGCAGCATGCGGAGACCATCCGTCCGATTGGAATTTCTTTTGCCACGCCATATTTGCTGCAGGATATGCCGTTTCTGGATGCGCTAATTAATGCCTATTCACTGCATGAAGAGACGGTGGAGCTTACGGTTAAAGCGCTGTTCGGAGAGGTGCCCTTTCAGGGGCAGTCTCCGGTGAAGGCGGACCCGCAGGACGGTTCTTTGGATTTAAGGGGGCTTCATCATCATGAACACTGAGCGGAAGCTTGCGGAGACGCTGGATGTAATGTTTCAATACATGATTTTGGAGGAGCATAAGGGACACTGGGGAATGGACATCGATCACTGGGATTGGGTGCCGGGGGTCGGCGTGATTTCGTTGATGGAGTACGGCACAGCCAGCGGACGGAGGGAAGTTCTGGATTATCTGCTGCAGTGGGTGAACCGTAATAAGCACAAGGCCGAAGGGGCAAAAGTGATCAATTCATTGGCACCCTTTGCGCTTTTTCCAGAGCTGTACCGCCAGACAAAGGACCCATGGTTTCTGCAAAAGGCCATGTCCACCGCCGATTGGATGCTGAACACTGCTCCGGTCACGCGTGAAGGCGCATTGGAGCATACCGTAACAGAAAATGTGGATTTCCCGGAGCAGGTATGGGCGGATACAGTCTATATGGCTGTTTTGTTCCTGGCGCGCCTGGGTGGACTGACTGGAGAATCCAGGCTGGCGGATGCTGCAGTCCAACAGGCGCTGCTGCATCTGCAATTGCTGCAGGACCCGGAGTCGGGACTGTTGTACCACGGCTGGAACAGCCGGGAGAAGAATCATATGTCGGCTGTCCATTGGGCGCGTGCCAATGCATGGATTACCCTGACGGTTCCCCAGATCATAGCGGAGGTTAGAGGTTTGGCTGCAATACCGGAAGAGCTGCGGAGCCGGTACTGCTCGCTTGCCGCAGGCCTGCGGTCCTGCCAGGCGGGGAATGGGTTATGGCATACGGTTTTGAACAGACCGGATTTTGTTCAGGAGACTTCAGGCAGTGCGGGAATAGCCTGCGGGTTCTTCAAAGGCGTGGAGCAGGGCCTGCTGGATTCCTCTTTTCTGGAGGGTGCCCGGCAAACCGTTCAAGGCATTCTTCCGCTCATCGCGGAGAACGGAGAAGTGCAAGGGGTGTCCGGCGGGACGCCTGTCATGCCCTCGGCAGATGCTTACAATACCATCGAAACCTACCCTACGCTGTATGGACAGGGGCTGGTGATGCAGCTGTTCACGCACGCGCCGGATCTGTTATCGGGTACACATCCGGCATGGAAAGTGTGATTTGAGTCTGAGTCCCCTTACCTTGAGGAAAGGAAGATCATCGTGAAGAAAACGGCCGAACAGCTAAATAAGCATGAAGCCATAGATCATCAGCGGATGCTGATCCGCAAAATACAGTCGCTCGGTTCCCGCTATAACCCGGAGCTCCGCATGCTTCAGTCGCCGTTCAGCAGTCCGGGTTATCATACCGCGCTGCGGGATGTCGAATTCATCCATTCCACCCGGGATTCGCTCTCGTATGCGCTCGGACTGCTGGATACGGAGCTTGCAGAGTTTGAGCTGCGGGCCTTCGAGATTATCGGCCAGGTGGTGTCTCTTCAGGATACTGACCGCAGTCAGGATACCTTTGGGATCTGGTCCTGGTTCTACGAAGAACCGCTGGCACAAATGGCGCCGCCCGACTGGAACTGGGCGGACTTCTGCGGCAGCCGCCTGGTTCAGGCCCTCAAGCGCCATGGGAACAGGTTCCCCGAGGCTCTGCGCAAGGCCGTTGCCGATTCCATTGGCTATGCCTGCGAGGCCATTATCAAACGGAATGTCGGGCCGGATTACACTAATATTGCGATTCTGGGGGCCTTCGTTACGAGAATTGCAGGAGAGCAGCTGGAGCGTAGGGATTTCGCGGACTATGGATTAAAGCGTCTGCAGAAGCTGTATGAGTATACGATGAAACGCGGTGCCTTTCAGGAATACAACAGCCCGGTCTATACGTATATCGCCATCCTGGAGTTGTCCAAGCTGCATTCCGAAACCATGGACGACAAGGTGCGCGGGCTCACCAGAGAGTTGATTGATCTTACCTGGAGGACGGTGGCCGGTTATTACCACCCGGCGACCAGGCAGTGGTCCGGCCCTCATTCCCGCTCCTATGAGACACTCTTGAATAAGCAAAGCAAGGCTTTTTTGCAGGTTGCCACCCGGGGTGCAGTGATGTTTTTTGGCTGGGAAGAGCTGCCGTACGAAGAAGAATGGTACAAAAGCGGCTTCGAATGTCCGGCAACCTGCCTGGAGGCCTTCCGCGTTCCGCGTACACAAGAAATCAGGCAGCTCTATGCAGGAGATGAGACGGATGGCACCGGCAACTGGGCCGTTACTTATATGACCCCCCAGATCAGCATCGGGTCTTTTACAAATAGTGATCTGTGGAATCAGAGGCGGCCGCTGCTGGTCTATGCGGATAACAACGGCCTCCCTGCTTATATACAGCTCCGCTGCCTGCACGATGGCTATGACTTTTGCTCGGCCCGCTTCAAGTCGAAGCAGGAACAGGGGCAGGTGCTGTTCGGCATTGACTTCATCACAGACGGGGGGGATACCCATCCCAATCTGGATCTTACAGGCGGCGCAATCGAGGCTGGAGATTTACGGCTGCGGCTGGAAATTGGAGGCCAGCTCGAGGGAGTGGTTGCCGAGTCTACGGAAGCAGGGGCTTCCATTCGGATCGGAGAGGCGCACTGTGTGCTCACGACATGGTTTGCGGCGTTTACCGGGCACGCAGGTAGGGGCCGTGACTGGACCTGGGAGGTTCAGGAGACGGGGGACCGGATTCTGGTGGAACTGATTCTGTACACCGGCCCGCGCAAACGCATAGACCTTCATGCCCTTCAGCAAGCGGCAATGGTTTTTTCTCTGGATATGGAGCAGGCGCCGGGAGGCCCCGGTCCGCAAATAGAGGTGACAGAGGGCAAGCTGCGGGTGAGCGCCAGCGGGGAAGAGGCGGAAGCCTTCTCGCTTCGTCTGCGTCCTGGTCAAGCGGAGTAGAACTGCTGCCGCGTGCAGTCGTCGCAAAAAGAATAAAGCAGTAAAAGAAGGCCGGGAGTTCCCCCGGCCTTCTTTGCTGCTTCCAGATAGATGGACAAGTATAAATTTGGGCCGGGGCAACGGGGGATTCAAGCGTGCTCTCTCCACTTATTCATTCTCTAATAAGAACACAGAAGAGGAAGAGGGATGATGGGAGCATTAATAGAAAGTGAGGTGGAATTAGTACACTTAAATGGACGCATGAGCTTCTTTTAGAACGGTTAGTGGGAAAAAGTAAAGTTAATTTAAGTGGATTCCCCTCAAAGGGCACGGTTCGCTAGGATTAAATATCCTTTTTCCAACTAACGCTAGAATAGAAGTGGCATGGGGAGGAATTAAGTGTACTTTTTCCAATTGGGCTTGCCGTCAGGTCCCAGAATTGTGGAAAGTCTGGAGGGCCTTAGGCTCAGGTGGCGAGACCAACTACGTGACAGTGAGAGTCCACTACACGGTCACCAGGTAAAACAGAACCTATAGTCCATAACGGCTGCGCGTCCAGTGAAGGACGGCGCAACCCGTGTGTTCATTCTGTTCTCCCCTACTGAGAGATCACAACAAAATCGCTTTTGAACCGCTCATAATCGGCGGCCCGGCATTCCAGCTTCAGGCGTGTGCCTTGTTCTTCATAGCTGATCTCCTGCACATCGGCATGGTCATTGAAGTAGGAAACCACGCTGCCGCGGTCGAACGGCACCAGTATTTCGCACTTGATATAATCATTGAAGACATGCTGCCGGACCAGGCCGATCAGCTCGGCGATTCCGCGTTCCTGCTTAGCGGAGAGGGTGACGGTATTCTCCTTTACTACAGGATAAGGCAATTCCGTCAGGTCAGCTTTGTTATAAGCCTTAATGGCCGGGATTCCGTCCGCGCCCAGAGCCTTCAGGGTCTCCTCCGTAACAGCGATGTGCTGGCTGACCTGCGGATCGGAAATATCGGCTACATGAATCAGCAGGTCAGCCTCGGTAACTTCTTCGAGCGTAGAGCGGAACGCCTTGACCAGATGATGGGGCAGCTGGCTGACAAAACCGACCGTGTCGGTCAATAAAAAGGTTTTACGGTCAGGAAGCTCAATGCTGCGCACTGAGGTTTCCAATGTGGCGAACAGCATATCCTTGGCCAGTACCCCTTTTTGAGATCCGGGATGGTAGGTTTCCATTATGGTGTTCATTAAGCTGGACTTGCCGGTATTGGTATAGCCGACGAGACAGACCACAGGCACCTCGTTTTTGCGCCGCTGCTTGCGCTGGACCTGCCGCCGGGCTACTTGAGTCTGCAGCTCCAGCTGCAGCGCCGTGATGCGTTCCTCAATCCTGCGCCGGTCCAGCTCCAGCTTGGTTTCCCCGGCGCCGCGATTTTTCAGTCCAGCTCCGCCGCCTTGTCTGCCGAGGGACTCGCGCATTCCGGTCAGCCGGGGGAGCATGTACTGCAGCTGTGCCACCTCCACCTGGAGCTGGGCCTCCTTGGTCTTCGCACGTTCGGCAAATATATTCAGAATCAGCACGGTCCGGTCAATGACCTGACGGTCCAGCGCCGATTCCAGATTGCGGATCTGGGAAGGGGAAAGCTCATCATTAAAAATAACAATCGGCGCCTCCAGTGCTTCCAACAGGGCTTCCAGCTCCCCGATTTTGCCTGTACCGATATAATGCGACGGGTTAATGCGGCTGGATTTCTGGGTCAGCTCTCCGGCCACCTCAAGCTCACAGGCGGCCGCCAGATTGCGCAGCTCTTCCATGGAATAAGCGAAATCCTTGTCATTCTGCAGCTGAACACCAACAATCACTGCCTTTTGCTGTGCGGTTTCCATATATTCATTCAACCTCCATTAGTAAAATTGGACATAAAAAAGCACAGGCGGTCTGCCTGTGCTAACAGTATCAATAGAGGACAACAGAATAGGGCTGCCGGGGGAATCTGCATTCCCCCAGTCCCTTCGCCGGCATTTCCATAGCAACAATGAATGTATGCCAAAATACAGCAGCCCTGCAGAACAGCAGCTGTTACGCCTGCCTGCGGGAGGGTTCATTGTTATTGCCGAATGGAGCTGCGAATATTCCTAAAGGCCGAGGCCGGCGGGCCCGATTTGTCCGCCGGACGGGTGGTTCAAGCTATGGGCTGCCTTCAAAAATAGATAGACCTATCCTGAGTCCTCTGCACGGGGCAGAGCTTTAGCGCTATACAATTAGCTTAGCCGCGTAAAGTGCGAATCCGGATATAGTCTATCACACGCAACCCTCCGTTCTTAAAAAGTTACGTTGATTTTAACACATCTGCGTAGGTGCTGGCAACTTGCTCCATTTCAGGAACCGCCGGAATGCCCTGCCGTGCTGCCAATCTGCCGTTTTATCTAGAAACTTCCAAATCGTGCCGCATACGATATAAGAACGGCATTACTAGAAGGAGGAAGGACTGTGCCTTATTTAACGACTAATACATTAACAAGCAGACCCACCAAGGGACTGGGTGCCATTAGCCAAGTAATAATTAAAGCAGTCAATAACGGATCGTCCAAAGCTGTGGTGTATATAACAGGCCTGAATAATGATGTAACCCCGGAAACGCTGTTTGCCCAGGAATTATTTGAAGTGAATTACCGGGAAGTAGTAACCAAAACCTATAACATCACCCAGACTTACTTTCAGTTCAATGCCGTATATTCCCAGGAGCTGCTGCAGATCCAGATTTTCCTTGTGGATAGTGCAGGTGTCTTGTCGCCGGTTACGCAGAAGCAGCTTGAAGTCAGCCGGATCACCTCGGAATTCCGGGAAAATGTCGCTGTCACAACGTCCGACTTTGCCCTTATCAGCTTCCGCAGAAATGCTGCAGTCGTA
This sequence comes from Paenibacillus graminis, assembly GCF_000758705.1. Classification (NCBI taxonomy): domain Bacteria; kingdom Bacillati; phylum Bacillota; class Bacilli; order Caryophanales; family Paenibacillaceae; genus Paenibacillus; species Paenibacillus graminis. Next base: position 357,376 of record NZ_CP009287.1, read on the forward strand.
ATTCCGGAGGCTGCTGCTGCTGAAATCAAGCCGGACAGCAGCTTTTGTACAATCTGACGGATGAAATCATCACGCTGGTCGTCAGCTCGCTTGCGGGTTCAGACAATCTGGCGGCGGTCTTCAGAATGTCCGAGGAATAGTGAAGGCTTAATGCGCCAGCTTAGGGCCGGTCAGCCTACCCACTCCCTACGCAGCGTGAACAGGTCCTTCAGGGCATCGGTGGACAGCTCGGTAATCCAGCTCTCCGAGCTGGAGATCACATCATCGCTGAGCTGCTGCTTGCTCTCCAGCATTTCGTCGATTTTTTCCTCCAGCGTTCCCAGGGAGATGAACTTGTGCACTTGCACATCCTTGGTCTGGCCCATCCGGTACGCGCGGTCCGTGGCCTGATTCTCAACCGCCGGATTCCACCAGCGGTCGAAATGGAAGACATGATTGGCTGCGGTCAGGTTCAGGCCGACCCCTCCCGCCTTCAGCGAGAGGATGAACACATTGGGCTGATCAGACTGCGGCTGGTGGCCAGCCGGCGGGGCTTCGCCTTGTGGCGGCGCAGGTGTCTGGAATTGCTCTATCATGCGGTCGCGGGCGCTTTTGGGTGTGCTGCCGTTCAGATACAGCACGGGTTCCTGCAGCTCCTGGGACAGCACAGCCTGCAGCATCTTGCCCATGCCGACATACTGGGTGAAGATCAGGCAGCGCTCATTCTCCTCGCGCAGCTCACGCACCATAGCGAGCAGCCGCTCCAGCTTCGCTGACCGCTCAATCAAGACAGCGGTATCGAACCGGCCCTCCGTTTCTGTCCCGGGCAAGGCATCCTTGCTCAGCAGCAGCGGGTGATCACAGAGCTGCTTAAGACTGGTCAGTGCAGCCAGAATGGCCCCTTTGCGTTCAATTCCCTCCAGCTTTTGCATCCGTTCCAGCAGTCCGTTGACGTTCTGGTCATATAGGGCAGCCTGTTCAGCCGTGAGGTGAACATAGGTTTTCATCTCGTTTTTGTCCGGAAGATCGAGCTGGATTGCCGGGTCTTTTTTCTTGCGGCGCAGCATGAACGGCTTAACCATCTTCTGCAGATCCGCCGTCCGCTTCGCATCCCGTTCCTTCTCTATAGCATTTGCGAACCGGTCCTGGAAGGATTTAGCGCTGCCGAGGTACCCCGGGGTGATGAAATCATAGATCGACCACAGCTCCGAGAGCCTGTTCTCGATGGGCGTTCCTGTCAGCGCGATCCGGTGGAGTGCCGGGAAGCTGCGTACAGCCGAGGACTGCTTGGTCCCGGCGTTTTTGATGTTCTGTGCTTCATCCAGGCAGATCGCTGCCCAGGTGAATTGCTTCAATAACTCTTGATCGAGCGCAGCCGTGGCGTACGAGGTCAGGACCACATCCGCCTGAGAAGCTGCGCCGTAGAAGTAGCCGGCATCCAGCCGCTTACTTCCATAGTGCAGCATCACCTTCAGGGAAGGGGCAAACCGCTGCAGCTCCTTCTGCCAGTTGCCGAGCACGGAGGTCGGGCAGATGATCAGGGAAGGCCAGCCGGGCGGGTCCGTCTGCCGTATCCTGCCGGCAGCGGGGTCAGCTTCGGCTGCCTCCTCCAGCTCCTTCAGATGGAGCAGATAGGCAATGAGCTGCACAGTTTTGCCCAGGCCCATGTCATCGGCCAGCACGGCCCCCAGGCCGAAACGGCGCAGGAAGGCCAGCCAGGCAAAGCCCTCCTGCTGGTAGCTTCTCAGCTCAGCATGCAGCCCCGCAGGCACAGCGGGCTGCGGCCACCGGTCACGCTGCCCGAGCTGGCCGATCAGCTTGACCAGATGCGCGTTCAGCTCCACCTCCAGCCGGAAGCGCGCCGCGTCCTCTTCAGCCTGCTCCGCCGCAGCTTCAGCGGATTCATCTTCGCTGCTGCCGAGCAGATGCAGCTGCAGCACATCCTGGAAGGACAAGCCCTGCGACTTGTCCATTCCGGCCATGGCCCGCTGGATCTGGGCCAGGAGAGCAGGGTCCAGGGGAATCCACTGGCCCCTGAACTTCACAAGCCGTTCGCCGCGCGCGACCAGCTCAGCGAACTCCGCCTCGGAGAGGTCGGCGTCGCCGATGGAGATGCGCCAGTCGAAGTCGACCAGCGCATCCAGCCCGAACAGCGACCGGCCTCCGCGGCTGCCCTCGCCGGAGCTGATCTTGGCGCGCAGGCGCGGCTTTTTGCGGCTGGCGGCTTCCCACCATGCCGGCAGCAGCACCTGCCAGCCGGCCTCCAGCAGGCGCCGGCTGTCGACCGTGAGGAACCGCCATGCGACCTCGTCGCTAAGCGGCTCCCCAAGCACATCGCGCCCGCGGCCGATGTGCTCGCCGGGCAGGCTCTCCCGCAGGCGCGACAGCCACCCGGCCGCCCGCTCGCGGACGTGCTCCGCCCACGGTGCGGGCCAGCGCCCATGCGGCTCTCCGTCGTCCGAGAGCCGCAGCGGCACAAGCGCGGATTCGTCGCGCTTGTCCTGCAGCAGCAGCTGAAGTCGCCAGAAGGACGAGTCCCCGTCCGGCTCCAGCAGCTGCAGCACGGGACGGAACGGCGCGGAGTCCGCCTTCCAGCCGATGGACATCAGCCAGCTGTCCGCGTCCATCCCCGCGGCCGCCAGCCCGCTGCGGCTGAACAGCAGCGGAAATTCACTCCGCAGGTCGCCCGCTTCAGCTTCCGTGCTGTAATACCGCTGAAAGACCGCCGCCGAGAAGGCGGCCTGCAGCCCTTCCTCAAATCCGCTGCGTTCCCGTAGTCCGCGCAAGCCGGCTTCGGCTTCCGGGTTACCTCCCGCCGCGCCTGCAAGGGCCTTGCCGTCCCAGGCCCAGCGCAGCTGGCCTTCGCGGAAAGCGGAGAAGCTGGGAACATACTGTTTCTCATCCAACAGTGCGGCCAGAACCGGGGCCAGCGCAGTCAAGATTCCCGCATTGCCTTCCCAGCTCCATCCGATATGCCGGAGCACCTTCAGATCCGCGAAGAATGGGATTACCTGTTCGGCAGGAAGAATGACCAGTTCCACGCCGTCGGCGTTCTGGGTAGTTAATTCCGTACCATAGAAGGATTCCTCATGCCAGGCGAATAGCTGCTGCTTCAGCAGCAGGCCGGAGACATAGTCATCCCGTTCATTGATGCCGTAGATCAGGGCATCGCCATATTGGCTCAAGGCCAGCTGGACGGTAATATTTCGTGTATACATGCTCATGGGATCAGCTTTCCTTTCCTCAGCTCCTCCTGCAGTGCGCGAAGCCGGCTGTGCCGGCCCGTGAAGGCATCCAGGAATTCTGCCCACCGCTCCTCGCGCTTCATCTTTTTGTACAGCTTGGCAAGACGCTTCAATAGTTTCACCGCAGCTTTATAGCTGTGGCGGTTTTTCTCCAGCACGAACCGTTCCGCAGCCTGATGGTAGAACGGCAGCAGCAGCTCCGGCGCATTTTTCTCTACCGGCTGCAGGTCGCTCACCCGGAAATCGGAAGGCTCCTTGCCGGAGGACAGCTGATAGTCCATCCATTCCCGCCACTTGCCGTGGTCCAGCAGCTTGCCTTCATAGATATCGCCTGAGAGCGGAAGCATCGCGGACAGCGTGTCCCACATTCGGGGTTCCGTCTCTGGCAGGCGGCGGACCACTTCTTCCCAGTATCCGGCATATCTGTGCAGATTATATAAGCGGCTGCTCAGCAGAGGTCCTGTCGTTTCAAGCCAGGCTGCAAGACGGGACCAGTGCCCGGCTTCGGCGAGCGGCTCCAGGCAGCCAAGCAGCTCGTCCGGATGCAGGCCCGGCCGTTCAGAGGCGGCAGCCAGCCGTTCCCAGGCGGCTTTGTCGTCGCTCAGGTAGAAGTACATCCGGCTCTCAGCCAGCAGCAGTGCCGAGCGGTTAACAGCAGCGCCCAGCCCGCCAGCCCGTTCACGGAGCGCTTCAAGCTCCTCCAGATAGAGCGCCGGATCGCTGGCGTTCGGGGCAATCCAGCGCTGCCAGAGCTGATCGTAGCAGAAAGAGAAATAAGGCTGCTCCCGCAGACGGTCGCGTGATTCCGTCAGCATCTCAAGCTGTACATGAGCCAGCGTATCCTTAAGCCTCGGCCATGCCTCCGGCTCAGAGGCGAGCGGCAGGCTGCGCTTCATGAGGCTTGTAATCGCTTCTTGAAGCTCAGAGACGGCAATGGCGGTATAATATCCCAGCGAGTAACCAAAAGATGAGAGGGACCCTGCGTTATGCGAGCCGCTAGGTGTAATCAGGCTCTCCAGGATGAACAAATGCGCATTAAGCTGAAACAGCAGCTCAGCGCCAGGGGGGAGGTCGGCCTTTGCCTGCGCAATGGCGCTGAGCGCCCGCTCCGCATAGTGCGGATTGCGCACAGTCTGCGCCAGCGGCGCGGTGAGCAGCGCCATGTAGTTACGCCACTCTTCTACCGTTGCCCCGGGAATCAGCCCGGCGAGCTCTTTCGCCTGTTCCCGGCGGCCGCCGGAAACGCCGGCAGCAGCGGCAGCCTCCAGAGCCTCTGCCTTCTTCCGGTCGATGACGGCCTTGGCATTGGCCAGCATATTCACGGACCGTTCCTGCGACTCGGCAACACTCATCAGCACAGCCGCCATATGCTTGCAGGGTCCCTGAACGGGGCAATCGCAGTGGCTGTCCGTCAAGCTGTCCAGCTCCATACTGACAGCGTAATCCTCTCTGCCCTCGACAACCGCCATCACTCTCCGGGACGAGATCATCCGAAAGGAACGGACACGGTTCTGTTTATAATATTGAAATCCCCGCTTGAGGGTCAGATCCTCAAAATAGTAAGCCACATCTGAGATGAGCTTATCCCACTCGGCATCGTTTATCATTAAATTAGGCTGCATTAGGGTTAATCTCCTGTATAAAGGTCTTTTTGAACCTGGAACGCTTTTTTAGCTCCTACTATTATATCATTTATCAGGTTCTTCACTCTAAACGTTTAAAACCTTAAAGAGTATGATATGCTCCATATTGAAGGATGGACGACACATGCTACTCTATGGTCTGGAACAGAGAGACCTGCGGAAGGATGAAGCAATACCAATGCTGCGCTTTAAGTTAAAATATTTGCTGAACAACAAACAAAACCGGCTGATCCTGATGTTGACCGTCAGTGTGTCGCTGCTGATTATACTGATTGGCCTGTTCTCCTACAGAGAGTACCGGAATGCGCTCGATACGGAGCTGAACACGCCAAATATTGAACTGCTGCAGATCAATCTGGATGTCACCAACAGGGCATTCCGCGAGGCGGACAATAAAGCGGTGGATTTATCCTTTCACCAGGCTGTTCTGAAATACATCAATGCAGACGCTGAAGATGCGGAGATCGCCGCCGAGCCGCAGGATGTACTGAAAACGCTCGCCACAGAGCCGGACATTCATGCCATCAGCGTGATCAAATTCAAAGATCATTCCGTGATTTCGAGCGGCTACGGCTACAAGGCCTCCTGGGAGGAAGCGCCGGAGCATGCCTGGACCCCGTGGATTGAGAAGATGAAGGAGAAGCCGCTGCTGATCAAAAGAAGAGTCTACACCGGCACCGACCCCCAGCTCAGCAATACGGAGCTGCTCTCGTTAGCCCGTCCAATCGTCCGGAACGGGGAGGTTGCGGGAGCGGTATTGATTGATCTGGATTACGACATGCTGTTCTCCAAACTGTACAGCCATTTGTCGAGCTATCAATTTGTGTACAATCTGGAAGGCGAATTGATCTATCCCAAGCTGAACCTCCCGTTTCCCCTTACGGAAATGGATAAGGTGCTGAAGGATATTGATGTAAGCCCTTTTACCCACGTGAAGATTGAAGGCAAGGCTTACATGGCCAACCAGACCTTCTCCAATGTGACCGGCTGGCGGATGCTTTCACTGGTTCCCATGGAGCAGCTGCTCAAAAATGTGACCACCGCGCGCAATATGATGCTTATGCTGTCATTGATTTCCATCGCTGTAGGGTGCTCGGCCATTTACTATTATAATTTCGCGGCCTTCCGGCCTTTGAAACGGATCAACAAGCTGTTGACTCCGGATATAGCGGCAGCCGGTCATGGCAATCTGTATGATCTGGAGCCGGTGATCGGCAAGCTGGTGGGTGATTTCCAGAGCAAATCGCTGGTCGCGGATTGGAGTCTGCCGGAGCTGCGGTCCAAATACGTAAATGATCTGATCAGCCGGAGCATGGGCACGCAGGAAATGCGGACCAAATGGGAGCATTATTTTGCAGATTGGGAGGAAAACCCCCTCGAGCTGCTGATAATATCCATTGACCGCCATGCACAGTGGGCAGCGGCCTTTGTGGAAGAGGATCAGATGCTGCTGAAATATGCGATGAACAATATTGTACTGGAATATTTCGAACCAGCCTGGAGAGCCGTGACCACTGCTCCGCAGAAGGACAGTCTGGCCGTGCTGCTTCAGCCCCGGGAGCTGGAAGAGAAGGAGCTTAAGGAGGAATCGGCCAGACTGGTCGTTCTACTGCAGGAGGTGCTGAAGATCTCTGTGTCCATCGGTGTGGGCAGCACGGCTTCAGGCGTTGCACAAGCGGCCCGTTCCTACGATCAATCCATGCACGCCTTGTCCGGTCGCTTGTATGAGGGGTACGGCCTGGTTCATGCTTACCCGGAAGCGGAGAGCAAATATACCGAAAGTGTCGGTGCTGCGGATGAAGCCTGGAGGCAGGAAGTGCTGCACGCGCTGAAGTCATCGGATGGGGGGACAGCCCTGGAGTGGGTACGCAGAGGTACAAAAGATACACGCAAACTAGGCATACAGCCGCAAAAGGTCTTCCGCTCCATCAATGACCTGCTGGAGGAGATTATGAGTATGGCCACAACCGGAGGGTATCCGCTTCCCGCTGAGCTTGCGGATTACACCAGGCATCAGGTGACAACTATGGATCTGGCTGAAATTGAGGATATGCTGTGCCGCATTGCCGTTCATATGGCGGGTGTGCTGGGAGCGCACCGTCAGTCCAAGGAATATCTGCTTGTGCAGAATCTGATTGCGTATATGGAGAGCCACTTGCAAGAGAATATCGGGCTTCAGGATATCGCAGGGCATATCAATATGGGGGTATCTTCTGTCAGCACGATCTTCAAGGAAGAGACCGGATCAACGGTATATGACTACCTCACCAACCTGAGAATTGATAAAGCCTGCGGGCTTTTGCAGGATAGCGGCCTGAAGATTGCCGACATCGCCCTTCAGGTGGGGTACCAGAATGAGAACAGCTTCATCCGGGCCTTCCGCAAAATCAAATCGACGACACCGGGCAAGTTCCGGGAGAGCAGCAAATATCCCAGCGGATATGCAGATCGGCCAAAACCGCGCCGTTCCGGCGTTTCTGAGGATTCAGAATAAGATAATATGATTGTAGGGCATCCCCGAATGCGATAAAGTTCTACTTGAGAAAACTTTCACAGCTATGCAGCGCAGGAGCTGATGTTTAGAAATTCGGGGGTGGGGCGAAAGAGCAAACGGCAGGATTTGCAGGTTCCGGCCAGCAGCCCGATATCCTTAATAAAGAGAAGAGGGATGCTTTTGAAACGGGGAATGCGAATAGGAGTCTGGACAGCATCGTTACTGGCTGTGGTCAGCCTCTTTCTTATTGGAAGCCGCATAGCGAACGATCGCGGCAACAAGGGGAATAACGCTGATTTCCCCGAGAAGCCGATCACATTAATTGTGCCGTACGCTGCAGGCGGAGGAACGGATGCAACAGCAAGGGCATTAGCCAAAGCAGCAGAGAAGATTCTGGGACAGCCCGTTATCGTTGTCAACCGGACAGGCGGAGGAGGCTCCGTCGGACTGATGGAAGGTGCAGGGGCCAAGGGTGACGGATACACGGTGACTTTTTTGCCGGCCGAATTGACCATTCTTCCGCATCTGGGCTTGCTGCCGATTACCTATGAGAAGTTCAAACCCATCGCTCAGACAAATTTTGACCCTTCCGCCATTACCGTAAGGCAAGGCGCGCCGTGGCAAACCGTAAATGAATTTCTCGACTTTGCGAAAGCGCATCCAGGCGAATTGAAAATGGGAAACGCAGGAACGGGAAGTATTTGGCATTTAGCTGCCATAACGTTGGAACGGGAAACAGGTGTGAGGTTCGCACATATTCCCTTTGAAGGTGCCGGGCCCGCCGTTTCCGCTTTAATGGACGGTTTTGTGGATGCGGTGCCGGTGAGTCCCGCTGAAGTGAAAAAGTATGTGGACGAAGGAAAGCTGCGGACACTGGCGGTTAACGCCGACAAGCGCTCTGATGCGCTGCCGGGCGTTCCCACTCTGGAGGAGCAGACCGGAATACATGTGAATTTCACAGGTACATGGAGGGGACTTGCTGTACCCAAGGATACACCGGACGCGATTGCGGATATACTCGCCGGGGCATTTATCAAGGGAACCGAAGACAAGGCCTTCCGTGAGTATATGAACGTAAATGGACTTGGCCTGCTGGTTAAGGACGGCAAAGCCTTCTCCCGGCAATTGAAAGAAAGCGATGATACATTCGCCCAAATGATTCCGGAGCTGGGACTCAGCCGCAAGTGATGTGAAAGCGCAGTCAAGCAAACTTTTTCTCAGAGACAGCTGCTCGCAGGTTTAACAAACTGTAGCGGACAGCTAGGCTCGTGGGACTGATTTGCTGCGCCCATAACATACAAAATATTCATTAAATGCAAAAAATAAGTGGAGAAGGGTATGATCATTCACATGAAAATTAAACAGACCTTAGATAAGATTCCCGGCGGTATGATGCTGGTTCCATTATTTCTTGGAGCTGTCATCCACACGGCTTTTCCGAATGCGGGCGAGTACTTTGGCGGCTTCACCAAAGGCCTGATGACAGGAACTGTGCCTATTCTGGCCGTCTGGTTCTTCTGTATGGGCGCTGCCATTGATGTCAGGGCAACCGGAACTGTCATCCGTAAATCCGGTACACTCGTATTGACCAAGATTGCCGTAGCCTGGGTAGTCGCCATGATTGCCATTCGGTTTCTGCCTGAGGGCGGTGTGCAAAGCGGATTTTTTGCCGGATTATCTGTTCTGGCGATCATTTCCGCAATGGATATGACCAACGGCGGCCTGTACGCTTCCATTATGCAGCAATATGGAACCAAGGAAGAATCCGGCGCATTTGTACTGATGTCATTGGAATCCGGGCCGCTCGTAACCATGCTGATTCTGGGCAGCACCGGGGCAGCCGTATTCGAACCGCATCTGTTTGTAGGCGCTGTGCTTCCTTTCCTGATCGGCTTCCTGCTGGGTAACCTGGACCATGATCTGCGCGCCTATTTCGGCAAAGCTACACAGACACTTATTCCCTTCTTCGGGTTCGCACTGGGCAGCTCGATCGACCTGGGTGTAATTGTAGATACAGGCCTGCTCGGTATTCTGCTGGGTGTCGTTGTCATTATTATTACAGGTGTCCCGCTGATTTTGGCGGACAAATTCATTGGCAAAGGTAACGGGACTGCCGGACTTGCCGCCTCCAGTACTGCCGGTGCTGCTGTAGCGAACCCGATGCTGGTCGCCAACATGAAACCCGAATTCCTGCCAGCCGCCGAGTCAGCAACCGCGCTTGTGGCTGCATCGGTTATCGTAACCTCCATTCTTGTACCGATCATTACAGCGTACTACTCCGATTATATGAAAAAGAAGAACCCGCCCCTTACTAAGGGCCCTGTAGATATGCAGACTCAGAAAACTGCAATATAATATATTCATATAACAACCTGAATTATACATTAATAAAATAATCATGTGACAGATTCAGCCCCTCCAACCGCTGTCATGGCGGCACTGTCGTAATCTTGCTCTCCTGTTCCAAAGGGCTGCATAAGGTATATTGAATCGTATATACTGGCGGTATGAGGTGATTACCGATGGAACAGGCATTATTCGAGCGGGTCTACGAATCCGTTGTGCGGCGTGAGCCGACCTATGATGGCGTATATTATACGGCGGTGCTGACGACACATATTGTCTGCCGCCCGTCCTGCCGGGCGAGGACGCCGAAGCCGGGCAATGTGGTTTTTTATGAATCCTTGGAGCAGGCGGTAGCCGCCGGATTCAGGCCCTGCAAAAGATGCCGCCCGGAGGAAGGCGGCGTGCTGCGCCCGGACGCAGTGCTGGCGGCCGAGGCAGATCAGCTGATGGAGGCACAGTTCGGGCAGAAGGTGACATTGGAGATGCTTGCCGGATGGCTGAGGGTCAGCCCGTTCCATCTGCAGCGCACCTATAAGCGGGTCACCGGGCGGTCGCCCGCCGGGCGGCTCGATCAGCTGCGCATAGAGAAAGCCTGTGCGCTGCTCACAGATACAGAGCTAGCGGTTGCCGAGGTGGGACAAGCGGTCAGCTTTCGCGGGCCGTCCCATTTTACCGCATGGTTTACGCGGAAGACCGGTCTGCCGCCGACAGAATACCGTGCCCAATTCAAAGGAGGGATTCATCATGAGTGAAATTACGATTTATCGTCATACCCTGAACCTGGGGAGCCGGGATTGGACCCTGTGGGCCAGTGAGAAGGGCGTGGTCCGTTTGTCTTTCGGGCTAGAAGAGCGGCTGCCTGAAGGGAAGTGGCTGAACACCTATGTTCCACGGCACCGTTATCAGGAAGATCAGACGGTGTTCGAGGAGCTGGGAATTACCCGGGAAATGGAGAACTATTTCGCGGGAGCAGCAGTCAGCTTCAGGGATATCCCGCTGGATATCTGGGGAACTCCGTTTCAGCAGGAGGTCTGGAAGGGACTGGCCACTATTGGGCATGGTGAAGTCATTACCTACCGGGAGCTTGCTGAGAGAATTGGCAGACCGCAAGCCATGCGCGCCGTGGGGACAGCCAACGGACAGAATCCGCTGCCGGTCATTCTGCCTTGTCACCGGGTCATTGGCACGAATGGCACATTGACCGGATACCGGGGAGGGCTCAAGCTGAAGCAGGAGCTGCTTGCCCTGGAAGGCATTAATCATGTGGGGGCGGCGGGCCATGAACGATTTGCTTTTTGAGCTGCCGCTGCCGGAATTTTTCGATTTCGGGGTCTGCCTGGAATACCTGAACCGCTCGCCGCTTGAGTGCCTATACCGGATGGATCAGGAGGGAGTGACCCGTTATTTCAATCTGGATAACCAGCCGCTGCTTATCAGGCTGACAGTTCCCGGGGAGAACAGAATGCATGTAACACTGCTGCACGGAGACATTCCCGATCCAGGGGCGGCAGAATGGCTGGCCCGCTATATCCGGGAATGGTTCGATCTGGACCGCGATCTTGCGCCATTCTACCATCTGGCGCAAGCTGATCCGCTGCTGGCACCGCTTGCTGAGCAGCATAGGGGACTTCGGATCGTCGGAATTCCCGATCTGTTCGAGGCGCTATGCTGGGCCATTCTGGGCCAACAGGTGAATCTGGCTTTTGCCTACAGGCTGAAACAGCAGCTGACCGCTGCCTACGGCGGATCGCTGGAATGGGAAGGGGATGTCTATTATGCATTCCCCGGCCCGGAAGTGTTCGCGGATGTGCAGCTGGAGGAGCTGTGCGCCCTGCAATTGTCCCGCAGCAAAGCACGGACGGTGCTGGACGTGGCTGCGCTTATAGCCAGCGGCGGCTTAAGCCGCGAAGCGCTGCTGGCGCTGCCGTCCCCGGACGCCGCCGAGCAGCGTCTGCTGCAGATCCGCGGTATCGGTCCATGGACCTCGCAGTATGTAAGGATGCGATGTCTGGATGACACCACAGCCTTCCCGGTGGGAGATGTGGGGCTGCAGAATGCGGTCAAATTTCTGACCGGCATGGACCGGAAGCCTACCCCGGCAGAGCTGCTGAAGCTGGCAGAGCCCTGGCGCGGCTGGGAGGCTTACGCCACGTTTTATTTGTGGCGGGCGCTTTATTAATTTTAAACAAAATTTAAACAGCCCCTGCCCCGGTATTTAAACTAAGCCCCTTACAATGAAGTAATGAAGAGAGGATATGAGAGCAATCATCTTCATTCATCCATCATTGGGTAAAGGGGCTATTCATTTTATGAAAACGAAGAAAAAGTTCAAGTTATTGAAAATAATCAGGAACATCATGCTGTTTGTAGTCGCAGTCCTGCTTATAGTTATGTCGGGTAACGGCATAATGACAATGTATGAGCATAAGCAATATCCGGCATGGGGCCAGTATGTTGAAGTGAAGGGCAAAAAAATGCATGTGTACACGAAGGGAACAAAGGGCCGCACAATTGTAATGTTACCCGGGCTGGGGACAGCCGCACCTGTGCTGGATTATGAACCTTTGCTTAATGAATTGGCCAAACACAATAAAGTGGTAGTCGTAGAGCCTTTTGGGTATGGCTGGAGTGATCTTACCAATGAAAAGCGGACGGTGGACAACATCGTCGGGGAACTCCGCAGCGCGCTGCAGCAAGCGGGCATCCCGGGCCCATACACGCTTTTGTCCCACTCTGCATCCGGCATCTACAGTGTGTATTATGCCAATAAATATCCCGATGAAATCGAAGCGATTGCCGGAATTGATATCACCCTGCCGCAGGCTGTGGAGTATTTCAAGGAATCTGTACCTGGGATCCCTGCATATATGAGCCTGATTGCACCAAGCGGTGTGGCCAGACTTGTAGCCTATATCAATCCGTCAGATTTCCTGCCAAAAGCGGACAAGGGCACGTATTCTGATGAGAATATAAAACTGACCAAAATGATTACAGCCTGGAAAGCGTACAATAAAGACGTAGTAAATGAAGCGAATGAAATGGAGCGTAACATCAACGCAACGAAAGAAATGACCTTTCCGCCCAATTTGCCTGTGATAATTTTTGCGCCCAAGATAGATAAGGTAACTGAAGACGGCAAGTCCAATATCACCTTCTACGAAGAGCAGCTCAAGAATGTAAGCACCCATCAACTTATCGTATTAAAAGGGCATCATTATCTGCATTGGACACACTATAAGAAAATAGCCGATGATGTGAATGCATTCTTAAGTGCTTCCCCGGCTCGCCCTTTTTGATCTATGAATAATATTGGCATGCGTGATTGCACTTCGTGCAGTAGAATGCTCACTGTTCTGCGCCGAATCGCCTTCTGCTGTATTTTGTGCAGCAGATTTGGAGATTTGGAGCCAAACCCGGTTTTTTCGGGGGATTCTAATGTACAAAGTGCAATAAAGACGACATTCATTCTGAATTCCGGATGAAGAGTCGTCTTTTATTTTTGAAAAAAGCTCTGCGTATTTCTATAAGAATTACGTAAAGCTCAAAAAAATGATTTACGAAATTGAACCTTTTCATTAATACCGGACTTACATTCAGTAGTTAATCTGTTTGATGTGGGAACGATCTCATATGGGAACGGTCTCACAGAGAAAGCGAGGGTAATCCGTGAGAAATATCAAAGAGATTGCGCAGCTGTCTGGTGTATCCAAATCTACAGTTTCCCGGGTAATTTCGGGCAGCGGATATGCAAGCCAGGAGGCAAGAGACAAAGTGCTTAAAGTCATTCAGGAGCTTCAGTACAAACCCAATGCGGTTGCGCGGGCGATGGTTTCGCAGCGGACACACAATATCGGCGTACTGATCTATCGGCGTGAGTATCCTGTTGCGTCGCATCCTTTTTACGGAAAAATACTGGATGCCATCCTTGCGTCGGCTTCCTCCATGAACTATTCGGTATTTGTGACCACCGATCATGAGATGTCGCTGCGCTCCGCTGACTTTATGCTGGAGAAAAGGGTGGATGGGCTGATCCTGATCAGCCGTCTTGAACAGAATGTGATCGACCACATCGGCAAATTTGGCGTTCCGTATATCATGGTGAACGGGTCCACGGATGTTCCCGGGGTCATTCATATCGTCAACCGCGACCAGAGCGGAGGCCTGGAAGCCGCCCGTCATTTGAGCGGACTCGGGCACAAGCGGATATTCATGCTCGCCGGACCGCAGTCCCACCGGAGCCATCATCTCCGGCTGGAGGGCTTCCGCGCCTATATGAACGGGCAAAGGGTAGAGTTTGGCGACTCCGATATTGCTTATCTGCTGTCATCAACCTTTGAGGAGGGCTATCGGATGATGAAAGAGCATTGGGAGCATTTCCGAAGCCGGGCGTACACTGCGATCTTCGGCACCAACGATATGATCGCGCTGGGGGCGATGAAGTTTCTAATGGAGCATTCCATTAGTGTTCCCGGGCAGGTAGCTGTTATGGGCTTCGATGATAATGATGTTGCATCCATTCTGACACCCTCACTGACTACGGTGAGAGTCGATACGGAGAAGATGGGGAGGCTGGCCTGCGTAATGCTGGACAAGCTGATCCGGCATGAGCCGGTAGAGGAAACAGCGGTCGAGCTGGAACCGGAGCTGGTGATCCGCGACTCCACCCAACGATTCTAATAACGGCGTGATGCTGATGCAGAGAGGAGAAACCCCTGTAATGAGATGGTATTTAAAAGCTGTTGGCCCCAAAAAAATCATCGAGTTTTTGTTGCTGGCCGCCTTCGTGATTTTCTTTATGGGGCCTTTGTTAAATCTGGCGCTCCTGGCTTTTACCGGAAATTGGAGCTATCCAGATCCGCTTCCCAGAGAGTGGTCGCTGAAATGGTGGTCCTTTGTGCTGTCAAGGGACGGTATTGCCGAGTCGATTGGACTTTCATTCGGTATTGCTGCCATCGTCACCGCAGTGTCGATCCTGCTGTGCGTTCCTGCAGCTTATGCGTTCGCACGGATCCGGTTTCCGCTCAGCCGTTTCTTCCTGTTCTCGTTCCTGCTGACACACGCTTTTCCCAAAATGGGCCTATATGTTTCGATCGCTGTATTGTTCTACAAAATCGGCCTGATGAACACCCTGCTGGGAGTGGTGCTCATCCATATTATCAACGTGCTGATGTACATGACCTGGATTCCCACCGCTTCCTTCCGGAATGTCCATACGGCACAGGAAGAATCGGCAAGGGATGTGGGAGCAAGCCCGTTCCGCGTATTCCGCAGCATTACTCTTCCGCTGGCGATGCCGGGAATCATTGTCGCTTCAATCTTCACCTTCCTCAGTTCATTGGACGAAGCGCAGGGGACCTATCTTGTAGGGGTGCCTAATTTCAGGACAATGCCCGTGGTCATGTATGGCATTATCACGGATTATCCCGCTTATGCCGGCGCAGTGTTCTCCATTATTTTGACAGCTCCGACCTTGATTCTGCTGCTCGCCGCCCGGAAATTTGTCAGCGCAGATGTCTTGTCGAGCGGCTTCCAAATGAAATAACAGGCGTAATTCCGCAGTCACTTTGACAGGAGGTCATTATGGAGGCTCATTTATCGATACAGAAGCTGACGAAACGGTACAAGACTGGCGACGGTGTCACCGGTATTTCATTGGATGTGAAGAAAGGAGAGATGATCACCCTGCTTGGTCCTTCCGGCTGCGGTAAAACGACGGTGCTTCGCAGCGTCGGCGGTTTCCTGGACCCGGACTCCGGTGACATCATGATCGAGGGGAAAAGCGTTTTAAGCACTCCTCCGGAGAAGCGGCCGACATCCATGGTGTTTCAGGGCTATAATTTATGGCCGCATATGACGGTTTATGAGAATTTGGCCTTTGGGCTCAAAATCAGAAAAATCCGGAAGGCTGAACGCGATAAAGCGATTTCAGAGGTGCTTGAGCTGGTCCGGCTGCCCGGCTCGGAGAAGAAATATCCCGGGCAGCTGTCAGGAGGACAGCAGCAGCGTATTGCGGTGGCGAGATCGCTGCTGCTGAAGCCGGCGGTACTGCTGCTCGACGAGCCGTTCTCCGCCCTGGATGCCAAGCTGCGCCACGAGATGCGTGAGGAGCTTCGGGAAATCCAGGCCGAGCTTGGACTGACGATGGTGTTTGTCACTCATGACCAGGAGGAGGCATTATCTATTTCCGACCGGATCGTAGTCATGAACCATGGACAGATCGAGCAAATTGCAACACCGCAGGAAATTTACGATGAGCCGAAATCCTTATATGTCGCTCAATTTATCGGGAAAATGAATTTTATGAAGGGGGTGATCACTGAAGATGGCATTCAAGTAGGTTCACTTCACTTTCCCAATGCCACAGGCCTTTCAGGCGAAGTAACTGTAGCGGTTCGGCCTGAGGATATTGTATTGGAGAGCTCGGCAGGAAGCGGACTTCATGGAATCATTAAACAAATTATGGTGCTTGGGCATTATGCCGAAGTTTCTGCTGACATCCGGAATTATGGCGTGATCCGTGCCTTCATGGCCCGTGACAAGGTTAAGGAACTGCAGCAGGGTCAAGAGATTTCTGTCCAGTTCTCGAAAATATTGGCGTACCCGCAAGGGTAAGTCCATTTCTAAGACTTTTACAAATTCATAAATCCTGAGGAGGCATTTGTGTATGTTGAATAAGAAAAAGGCTCTATCCCTGACGGCAAGTCTGGTTCTGGCGGGTGCGGTGCTGGCTGGCTGCAGCTCTGACAAGAAAGCCGAATCCGCTGCGGACGGGGGCGGGAACTCCACTTCAGCTCCAGCCGCTCCATCGACAGAGTTCACTTTCTATTATACAGGTTCGCAAAATGTGGATGATTTATGGAAAACGCTGATTCCAATGTTTGAAGCGAAGAATCCGGATATTAAGGTTAACCCGGTCTACGTTGCTTCCGGTACAGCTGCTCAGCCTACCTATGATAAAATCATGGCTGCCAAGCAGGCGGGCAAAGGCTCGGGCGGTGTTGATCTCTATGAAAGTTCAATTGATGACGTAACTAAAGGCAAAAATGATGATCTGTGGGATTCGCTCAGCGACGGCCAGATTCCTAACTTGAATAACGTTGACCAGAAAACCATGAATGACGTATCCAACCTGGCCGTTCCTTACCGTTCGTCTGCGGTAGTCCTCGCTTATAACAGCGATAAAGTTACTGCGCCTCCGCAAACACTGGACGAGCTTTACGACTGGATTCATGCCAATCCTGAGAAGTTCGCCTACAATGATCCGTCTACCGGTGGTTCAGGCAGCTCGTTTGTGATTACGTCAATCTACAAATTTCTGCCGGAAGAGGCTATCCACAACTCCGATCCAAGCATGGAGAGCCAGTGGACGCAAGGCTTTGAACTGCTGAAGGACCTGGGTAAATATGTATACGGAAAAGGAATTTATCCAAAGAAAAACCAGGGAACACTCGACCTGCTCGCCAGCGGCGAAGTAGACATGATTCCAGCCTGGTCGGATATGGTTTTGGATCAGATCGCCAAGGGACAGCTGCCGGCTTCCACCAAAATGCAGCAGGTGACGCCAGGCTTTAATGGCGGCCCTACTTATCTGATGGTACCTAAACTTTCTGACAAAAAAGATGCGGTGTACAAATTCCTCGATTTCACGCTATCGCCTGAAGCACAGGCGGAAGTTGTGAATAAAATGCAGGGCTTCCCGGGCATTAAGCTGTCCAATATGCCGCAAGACATCCAGGAATCCTTCAAAGGCGTGTCCGAAGGCTACCGGACATTCAGCCTTGGGGATCTGGGCAAGGATATCAATCAAAGATGGCAAAGTGAAGTTGCTGCCCAATGAGCAGACAAGCCAAAAGGGGGCTGCTGGGGATTTCCCTGGTGCTCCCTTCCTTTCTAATTCTGGTGTTTATCGTCGTCCTGCCTATTATAGGCTCTTTGAAGGAAAGCCTCACGAATGATGGGGGCGGCTACGACCTGTCCAATTATAAATTTCTGTTTACAGACAAGCTTATGCGCTCCAACATCATCTTCACCCTTAAGGTCACCGTGATTTCTTCATTGCTTGTACTGGCGGTCAGTTATGTTCTTGCGGTCTATATGCGTTTCAATAACGGCTTTGCTGTGCGCTGGATCCGCCGGATGTACATGATTCCGATTTTTATTCCTACCGTTATTGCTACTTACGGCCTGATGCAGCTGCTCGGCAATCATGGCTGGGCGGCGCGAATTTTGTACCATCTGGGGCAGGACAGCTTTCCGCGGATGATTTACGACATGAAGGGCATCATTATCGCAAATTTATGGTTCAATATACCGTTTACGACGATGCTGCTGGGCTCCGCTTTATCGTCCGTGTCAGATGCCGTTATTGAAAGCGCCAAGGATGTAGGCGCAGGACGGCTCCGGATTTTCTGGAGATTAATTCTTCCATTGACCTATAAGACACTGCTAGTGGCGGTCACCTTCGTGTTTATGGGTGTGATCGGCTCCTTTACGGCGCCTTATCTGGTGGGTCCCAATGCTCCACAAATGCTCGGCGTGTCCATGGAGCAGGTCTTCGGTGTTTTCCAGGACCGTCAGCTTGCTGCAGCCTTAGCCTTCTTCACCTTCCTGTTATGTTCGTTTATCGGATACTTCTATGTCCTTTCCATGATTAAAGAGGAAGGGATGCGGCGGTCATGAAAACGGCAATCTTGGATGCACGGGGCAGAGTAACGCCTGCAAGCTCGAAATCGCATATTATCCACCGGTTCTTTCTGACTTCGGCGGGAGGGCGGCTAGGGATCGATTTTTCGTACGGACCCAAGCAGCTGGAAGATTTGGAGAAAGCGAGGACTTTGATCGAGCGCAGTATTGATCTCTACTTTGAAGAAGAAACCCTGGCACAGGCCAAAGCGCACTTTAAATCGTATTTGCCGCTTAACAATCTGATTACGGTCTCGGTTGATAGTCCCCATGGGCATCTTGGTGCTGCGCACCGGCATGATCCGGAACAGTTTCTGCATGTATCCAGACATGAGGCCTCTCCCGGTCTTGTCTCCGGGGATATCGTGCCGGGAATGTGGGAGGTTACCTTAAGCCTGCATGCTATCGTAACCGACTACTGTGAATATTCGCTGCAAATCTGGCAGGAAGAGGAGGAGGCGAAATGACCTGGATAGCCTGTGAGCTTCATACGCATACGTTCCACAGTGATGGCAGGCAGTCTTTGAACGAGCTGGCTTTGGGGGCCAAAGCGCTTGGTTTTGACTGTATTGCCCTGACCGACCACAATACGATGGCAGGACTGGCGCACAAAGAACAGATTGAACGTGAAACCGGACTGTTGATTATCCCGGGTATGGAATGGACCACTTTCTTCGGTCATATGGTTACAATCGGGGTCAAGGATTACCAGGATTGGCGGAGGGCGGGGCCGGGAGATATCCATGCCGGACTGGCCCGGGTTCATGAGCAGGGCGGCCTTGCCGGCATGGCTCATCCTTTCCGTCCGGGCAGTCCGATGTGTACGGGCTGTTTCTGGGAGTTTGAAATCCGCGACTGGAACGAGATCGATTATATCGAAGTCTGGTCCACGACCTTTGCCCCGGTGAAGAAGAACAACATCCGTGCTTACCGGCTGTGGACGGACAAATTGAACGAAGGTTTCCGGCTTGCTGCTACTTCGGGAAGGGACTGGCATTTCCAGGAGCAGACGGATGCACCTTTATCCGTGACCTACTTGCGGATTCAAGAGGGGGAAGCGCCTAGTACTGAACGGGCGATAGCAGCGTTGTCCTCCGGCCGGGCTTCTGTCACCTTGGGACCCAGGCTTGATCTGGAAGTGAATGTTAACGGGGAAGTGTATCAAATCGGTGATGCAGTAAGTAGCTCGGACGAAAGGGAGCGGCTGGCGTCTGTTAAAGTTCCGGCGGATTTCACCTCCCGACATGAGCATTGGCATTTGCCGGAGCAGTCATTTACGGTCAGTCTGAAGAGCAATTTAGGCGTACTGTACGAGCATGCCGGTATACCGGAGCAGTTTCCGCTTCATACTGAAATCTCCGTTCAAGGCTTGCTGTGGATGCGCGCCGAGCTGTGGGGGATTATTCAGGGTGTGAGAACGCTGATTGCGTTTACGAATGCCATATATTTCGACTGAACAAAGAATTTATTCAACAAGAAGGCGAGGGATCGGAGATGGATGCAGAGGGAAGGAAATGCTTCCCATTCATAACAGCGCATACTGGCTGTATGGAGACGCTGGACAATACCCTGGACGCTGTTCGGATGGGGATTAAGCTTGGAGCAGATATCGTTGAGGATGATGTGCGGGTGACGAAAGACGGAATTCCCATACTGGCCCATGATGATATCTGGACTACGGCAGCAGGGCGGAGCATCAGCATCTCAGAGATGAGTTTCGTTGAGCTGAAGAATGTAGAGGTCGCTGTAGATTATGCCGGCAAGCGGGGCAGCATGACCTTCAGCACGCTGGAAGAGATGCTGCGGTTAATCAAGCCGTCCGGAGCAATCGCCAATCTCGATCTGAAAGTGGATGAAGCCGTGGACGCTGCTGCAGAACTGGTCCATAGATTAGGCATGCTGGAACAGGTCTTTCTGTCAGGCTGCGAAAGGGAGCGTGCCCTGTTGGCACAGCGCAGACAGCCTCAGCTCAGAAAGCTGCTTAATGCGGACATCCGGCTCTTCAGAACCTCACCTTATGAGCTTGCCGTGGAACAGACCTGCCGGGAGGCACTGGAGGCTTCTTGTTTTGGAATCAACATTTATCATGAAATTGTGACTCCCTGGTTTATGGAGCGCGCCCATGCTTCCGGGCTGCCCGTGTATGTCTGGACCGTGAACGAGACGAGGCTTATGGAGCGTTTCGCCGATCTGGGCGTTGCCTCCATCACGGCCCGGAATGTGCAGGCGTTGGCGGACTTGAAGCAGGAGAGAGCCATTGAAGCATGACCATATTCCTCAATCCAAACTAACCTGCAAACAAGAGAAAAGGCTTGAGCAGTGGAGTCTGCATCAAGCCCAAAACCTACTTTGGGGCATTCACCGTCCCCGCTTCGTGAATATCTGGAAAGCCACACCGAACTTGTCAGTGACCATACCATAAGCGGGACTGAAGTAGACGGGGGCAAGCTCAATATCAACTTGGCCGCCTTCTTTTAAAGAGTGGTACAGCTGCTCAGCCTCTGCGGTGCTGTCTGCCGTGATACAGATGTTGATGCCGTTGCCCGGAAGCAGTGCCTGTCCTTCCTCCAGATCGGCCACAAAAAAATCCGTTGCTCCCACACGCAGCACAGAATGGGCAATGCGTGCCTTGGCTTCCTCAGATATCGGTGCATCGGGATTCTGCGGCCCTTCTCCGGCGGTTTGCTTGAAGAGCAGCTTAGCCCCCAGCACCTCCTGATAAAATTCAATCGCCTGCTGTGCATGGCCGTCGAGCAGTATAAAAGGGTTCAGCTGTAATGTCATATTCCAATCTCTCCCTGCTAGAGCTGGGCTATAAGTTCATTGTAGGGTATAATAGTGACAAGTATTGTCACATATAAAAAATTATTGGAGCTATGATATGTCAAAATCCAAACGGCTGCTGGATCTGATGATGACCGTCAACCGCAAGCGAAAGTTCACTGTAAAAGAGCTGGCAGGGGAGTTCGGCGTGTCCCCGCGGACCATCCTCAGGGATTTGCAGGAGCTTGGGGAGCTGGGGGTTCCGCTATATTCCGAAGTGGGGCCGCATGGCGGCTACCAGGTGTTGAACGAAAGAATCCTCCCGCCGATTGCGTTTACAGAGGAGGAAGCGGTGGCGATCTTTTTTGCCAGCCATGCCCTGCGCCACTACAAGTACCTGCCCTTCAAGGAAGAGTCTGTGGCCGCATTGCAGAAGTTCTATCATTATATGTCCGGGGATGTCCGCGACCGTATTGACGAGATGAAGCACCGGATAGATTTCGTAACCCCGGCGCGGCAGGCGGAGTTTCCATATCTCGCTATTCTGCTGGAAGCCGCCACAGGACAGAAGGTGCTGCAGATTGATTATGAAACGAAAGGCAAACGTATGGACCGGGCCATCCAGCCGATCGGCATTTATGCCAGCAATGGGCTGTGGTATTGTCCGGCCTATTGTTTCCTGCGGGGCGGCATCCGCGTGTTCCGCTGCGACCGGATTCATACAGCTGATTATGCAGTCTCCGGGCCTGCGCCGCTGGATTTGCGGCATGTGCATCTGGGGAATAGGGATAATTACAGCAATGTGCAGCAGAGAGAGGAGGCAGAGGGGCAGAAAGAGCCTAGGCAGGGAGCAGACCGGAAACGGGTTCAGGTGCCAGTCAAGGAGCCGGGTTGCAGGCAGGCCGGAATATACATAGAGCTGACGCAGGAAGGTGTTCAGGCTTGTGAGGCGGAGCTGTGGTCGTCATCGCTGCTGCATATCCGCGAAGACGGCACCGGCTGGCTGGAAGGCGGGGTCCCGCACAAAGACCTGTCCTTCTTCGCCCGGTTTGTGATTGGCCTCTGCAATGAAGCCGAGGTGCAGGAGCCGCCGGAATTGGCCGGGATGGTAAAGGCGCTGCTTGCCGGGATGCTGGACAGATACAAGTAGAGCGGTGCAGGGAGTCCTGTTCAAGCTGCACACCCCGGCTAGAAGCTGAACACCCTCCTCAATCCTGTCCTCGGCAATGCCGCCGCTGTGAAGGGTGAGCAGAATGTGGAATCCTGCCCCTTGGCCGCGTACCGATGCTTTTCCCCCGAAATTCCGCTGGATGGCACCCAGAAGCAGATCATGTTTCCTCTGGTAGACCAGACGCATTCTCCGCAAATGCTTCGCAAAGTGCCCCCTCTCCATGAAATAATGCGGCGCAATCTGATTCAGACG
Organism: Paenibacillus graminis; assembly: GCF_000758705.1. Lineage (NCBI taxonomy): Bacteria > Bacillati > Bacillota > Bacilli > Caryophanales > Paenibacillaceae > Paenibacillus > Paenibacillus graminis. Next base: position 379,951 of record NZ_CP009287.1, read on the forward strand.
GGAAGCGGAATGCTCCAGGTATAGCTCGCTTTTCAGGCGGTGATAATCCGGCACAAGTGACTTGGGCAGCACCATATAATGAATACACAGCGCCGGAGCCAGCGATTGGGCGAAGCTGCACATATAGATCACAGGACTGTCTTCCAAAAGTCCCTGCAGCGCGGGAATCGGACGCCCATGATAGCTTGAACTCGCCGTCGTAATCATCCTCTATAATATAGCCGCTGTTTCCCCGTGCCCACTCCAGCAGCGTCACCCGCTTCGCTATTGGCATCACCATCCCCCGGGGGAACTGGTGGGAAGGTGATACATAATATCCGCTGCGCGGCTTGCTCACCATGAAGCCCTCGGACAGCAGCTGCTGGTAGGCCAGCTCTACCGGAGTGGTGCTGAGCTGAAGCTGGGCAGCCATGATGCGGATGGAGGGCAGGCGGGTGCCCATAGGCAGCGAGCCGCTGATGATTTCTTTTTTGAAATAGTCATATAGCTGTATGTAGTAAGGCACTCCGCCAGTGTCGCTGAGATTCGGGACAAGCAGCATAGGAACTCCAATCTGTCCTTCGAAAAAGGACGGTTTTGTCTATATGTAAGTATACAATTCAGTCATATCATAGAGTAGAGCTACATTAACGACAGGGGATGAAGAGAATGAGCAGGAACTCCGGCATGTTATGGGGGGAAAAGGTATATCTGCGCCCGCTGAACGGGGAAGACGCCGAGCTGTATTACCATATGTTCTACGATGCGGAGACCCGCAGGCTTACAGGAACGCAGAAGCATATTACGAAGGAGCAGATCGCGGCATATATTGGGCGCAAAGCGGAAGATGACAGCGCGGTGCTGCTGCTGATTGCACTTAGGGACAACGATGAGACGATCGGTGATATCGCCATTCAGGATATGGACCGCAATAACCGTACGGCCAATCTGCGGATTGCTATAGGAGACGAAACCCATCAGGGCAAAGGCTATGGCCGGGAAGCGCTGCTGCTGATGCTTGACTACGGCTTCGGTATTCTGAATCTGCACCGGATTGAACTCGAGGTTTATGCATATAATAAGCGCGCAGCGCATGTGTATGAGTCGGTTGGTTTTGTCCGGGAGGGTGTGCGTCGCCAGACGCTTTTCTATAACCATGAGTACCATGATGTAGTAATGATGAGCATGCTGGAGAACGAGTATCGGGAGCGCTACCTATCCTCTAAGGTCAAATAAGGTCAAAAAGTGAAATACACTAAAATTTGGTTTGCAAAATGAGCTGAAATGCCGGATTATCCCGGTTTTTCGGCTTATACAGGTTTTGTCTTCCCCGAGGAGGGGGACTATAATGAAGCCATAGGTCAAATAAAGTCAAAGTCAAAGTCAAAGAGAGGAGAATGTAAAATGTTTGATTTGGTTCCTTTTGGAAAACGCAGAGATGATGCTTTTGGTGTGCTGGCCAAGTCCCTGAATGAAGTGTTTAATGATGATTTTTTTGCACCCATTAAAAGCTCCACCATGTCCTTCCGTACGGATATCCGTGAGAACGAGCAGGCGTATCTGATCGAGGCTGAACTGCCCGGCTTCAAAAAAGAAGAAATCGACATTGATTACGCCAGCCCTTATTTGACGATCAAAGCGGTACGCAAGGAAGACAACAGTGAGGAAAACAAGGACCATCAGGTGGTGCGCAGGGAACGCCGGTATGGGGAGTACGTCCGCCGGTTCTATGTGCAGGATGTTGCCGAGGATGGAATTCGCGCTTCGCTGAAAGACGGTTTGCTGACCCTGTCGGTACCGAAACAGCAGAAATCGCTGGGTAAACGCATTGAGATTCAAGACGATGGTTCTTCCGGAGAGCGGCTTCAATAAATGCTTCATAAAAAGCTTCAATGAACTAGAAAAAGCTTCAATAAACAGAAAGTTGGCACATGCGGCGTTATGCGGCAGGCATCCGGGGGAAGCGGAGCGCGTTGCTGCATCGCTGCAGTGTAGAAGAAAGCAGATGTTCAAGTCCGGCCGGACCGGCTGGTAAAAGGGGTCCCTGGGACGGCGGCAGCGCCCTCCCTCTAAGCTCCCTGCAGGAACAGCGGATTCGCCGGGCTTTTCATATAGCACCATCATACAGGCGCATTGTAGTGGGAATTCCGGCTATGGTGCGCCTTTTTACGGAATTGGAAATTTCTATATTGCAGCAGAGTGAGACACAGCAATATAAACAGGCCGGAAAACAGGGTAATAAATAATAAGGAACAGATGGACGGTACGGCTCAGCTTATGAAAGGAGGAGATACCATTGGCGGCAAACTTTTACGAAGCATTGGGTGTAGGGGAAAAGGCTTCCAAGCAGGAAATCAAAAAAGCCTACCAGAGGCTTGCCAAGAAGTGGCATCCCGATGTCAATAAGGCTCCGGAGGCGGAAGCCAAATTCAAGGAAGCGGCGGAAGCGTATGAGGTGCTGGGCAATGAGGAGAAGAGAAAAGCCTACGATCAGGAACTTCACTACGGGTTCGGCGGTGCGGCCAGCGGCGGGACGCGGCGCAGCGGAGCTTCTTCGTCGGCGTATGGGGATTCGCCTTTTGGCGCGGGGTGGGGCGGGAGCTCCTCCTTCGGCGGGAGTATTCCCGATGATGATTTGTTTGGAATGTTTTTTGGCAGCCGGGGAGCGGCGGACCGGGCGGGGTTTGATTTCTTCTCGGGCAGCGGCAGCGCCGGCAGCCCTTTCGGCGAGGCCCGCAGCACGATGCAGGCGCAGCTTGAGATTTCACTGGAGCAAGCATACAAGGGCGGCAGCATTCGGGTTCAGGTGGGCGGCAAGGATGTGAACGTCAGCATTCCGCCGCGTTCCGCTGAGGGGACGGTTATCCGGGTTCCCGGCAGCAGCGGGAGTGGGGCGGTGCAAGGCGGGGATCTGCTGATCTCCCTGCACCTGCTGCCGCATGACATTTACGAGCCGGACGGCGGTGATCTGTACGGCACAGTAGAGATCGCGCCTTGGCAGGCCGTGCTCGGCAGCGAAGCCAAGGTTCCGCTGCCGGACGGCAGCAGCGTGAAGCTGAAGATCCCTGCCGGGATGGCGGGCGGCCAAACGCTGCGCCTCTCCGGTAAGGGGCTGAAGCGCCCGAATGGCGCGAACGGAGACATTCTGTTCGCAGTAGAGATTGTGATTCCCGCCGGGCTGACGGAGGCGGAGAAGAAGCTGTACCGCCAGCTGGCCGAAGCTGGCAGCTTCCAGGCCGGGCCCAAGCGGAAGGGTCCGGGTGCATCGCGGCGCAAGGCTGCGATGGGCTAAGCGTGGGCGCGGCTGCGCTGGCGTGGACGGGCGGCGCGCGCCCTGGGGGGCTCGAAAAGAACGGCAGAAATGCCGTTGTTGGGCATCCAACGGCTGGAAATGAGGGAATGAGAGGTATAAGTACCTTTGAATTTGACGCAGGCGGGCGATACGAGGGAATGAGAGGTAAAAGTACCTTTGAATTCGACGCAGGCGGGCGATACGAGGGAATGAGAGGTAAAAGTACCTTTGAATTCGACGCAGGCGGGCGATACGAGGGAATGAGAGGTAAAAGTACCTTTGAATTCGACGCAGGCGGGCGATAGGAGGGAATGAGAGGCAAAAGTACCTTTGATTCCGGCGCAGGCGGGCGATAGGAGGGAATGAGAGGTAAAAGTACCTTTGATTTCGGCGCAGGCGGGCGATAGGAGGAAATGAGAGGTAAAAGTACCCTTGATTTCAGCTTAGGCGAGCGATTTGAGGAAATGAGAGGTAAAAGTACCTTTGATTTCGGCTTAGGCGGGCGATACGAGGAAATGAGAGGTAAAAGTACCCTTGATTTCGACTTAGGCGGCTATTGATGGTTTGAACAACATATCTGCCGTTGTTGGGCCCCTACGCCCGCCCGAACGGGCCTATCATCGACGTGGGCGGCCGCCCAGAGTCACGGCGAACAAGCAAAATACAGAAAGGTGATGAAGGAGATGGACTTCAACAAGTTAACACAAAAGCTGCAGGAGGCGGTTGCCGCAGCGCAGTCGCTGGCAGCGGCTGCCGGGCATCAGGAGATTGACAATCTCCATCTGCTCAAGGCGCTGCTCCAGCAGCATGAAGGGCTTCTGCCGCGCCTGCTGCAGAAGATGAATATTCCTGTACCCGAGCTGCTGCAGGGTACGGAGGCGCTGCTGCAGCGGAAGCCTAGCGTCAGCGGCTCCGGGGCGGGGACGATGCGGCGGTATGCATCGCCGTCGCTGATCGCTGTGCTGGAGCAGGCCGAGAAGGAAGCCGCACAGATGCAGGATGAATTTGTGGCGGTGGAGCACGCTGTGCTTGCGATGGTGTCTGATTCCAGCAGCGGGAACCGGGAGCTGCGCGGGCTGTTTACCAGCCGCGGCGTTACGCGCGACAAGCTGCTGGAGGTGCTCGCCGAGATCCGCGGACATCAGCGTGTGACCAGCCGTGAGCCGGAAGCAACCTATGAGGTGCTGGAGAAATACGGCCGCGATCTGGTGGCCGAGGTGCGGGCGGGCAAGATTGATCCCGTCATTGGCCGCGATGGGGAGATCCGCCGGGTCATCCGCATTCTCTCCCGCAAAACGAAGAACAACCCGGTGCTGATCGGGGAGCCCGGCGTAGGGAAGACAGCGATTGTCGAAGGGCTCGCCCACCGGATAGTCCGCAAGGATGTGCCGGAGGGGCTGAAGGATAAGACGATTTTTTCACTCGATATGAGCGCGCTGATCGCCGGAGCCAAGTACCGGGGAGAATTTGAGGAGCGGCTGCAGGCGGTGCTGAAGGAAATCCGTGAGAGTGACGGACGGATCATTCTCTTCATCGATGAGCTGCATACGATTGTCGGCGCGGGCAAAACGGAGGGGGCGATGGACGCCGGCAACATGCTGAAGCCCATGCTGGCGCGCGGCGAGCTGCACTGTATCGGTGCGACGACGCTCGATGAATACCGCAAATATATTGAGAAGGACCCGGCGCTGGAACGCCGTTTCCAGCAGGTGCTGGTCAGCGAGCCGGATGTTGAGGATACCATTTCGATTCTGCGCGGGCTGAAGGAACGTTTCGAGGTCCATCACGGAGTGAAAATCCATGACAGCGCGCTTGTGGCGGCCGGTGTATTGTCGAACCGGTATATCACGGACCGTTTTTTACCGGACAAGGCGATTGATCTGGTCGATGAAGCGTGTGCGATGATCCGCACAGAGATTGATTCCATGCCGGGCGAGATGGATGAAGTAACCCGCCGCCTGATGCAGATGGAGATCGAAGAAGCTGCGCTCAAAAAAGAAACCGACGATGCCAGCAAGCGCCGCTTGGAAACCCTGCAGCGTGAGCTGGCCGATCTTAAGGAAAAGCATCTGGAAATGACAGCACGCTGGGAGAAGGAAAAGTCAGCCATTCAGGGTCTGCGTGAACTGAAGAAGAAGCTGGAGCAGGCCCGCAAGGACCTGGTGGATGCACAGGAGGTTTACGATCTTAACAAATCTGCCGAGCTGAGCTACGGCATTATCCCCGATCTCGAGCGGCAGCTCAAGGCAGCGGAGGAAGCGGCGTCGCAGGATCAGGAGAGCCGGCTGCTGCGTGAAGCCGTGACCGAAGAGGAAATCGCCGACATTGTATCCCGCTGGACTGGCGTTCCTGTAAGCAGACTCGTGGAAGGCGAACGGGATAAGCTGCTGCGGCTGGAGGATACGCTGCATGAGCGGGTAGTTGGGCAGGAGGAGGCCGTCCGGCTGGTAGCCGATGCTGTGCTCCGGGCCAGAGCGGGCATCAAGGACCCGAACCGGCCCATTGGCTCATTCCTGTTCCTGGGGCCGACGGGGGTGGGTAAGACCGAGCTGGCGAAGGCGTTGGCGGTATCGCTCTTTGACCGCGAAGATGGCATGATTCGCATTGATATGTCAGAATATATGGAGAAGCACAGTGTTTCCCGTCTCGTCGGTGCGCCTCCTGGTTATGTCGGCTACGAGGAAGGCGGCCAGCTTACCGAAGCGGTACGCCGCCAGCCCTATACGGTGGTGCTGCTGGATGAGGTGGAAAAGGCCCATCCTGATGTGTTCAACATCCTCCTGCAGCTGCTGGATGACGGGCGGCTTACGGATTCGCAGGGCCGGATGGTGGACTTCAAGAATACGATTATCATCATGACCTCGAACATCGGCTCGCCGCATCTTATCCAGGGGACCGATGACAACGGGGAGCTTACGAATGCGGTCAAGGACCGGGTCATGAAGGAACTGGGCGGTCATTTCCGGCCGGAGTTTCTGAACCGCGTGGACGACATCGTGATGTTCAAGCCGCTCCAACTGGATGAGATTGAACAGATTGTTGTCAAATTGGTGGATGGACTCCGGCTGCGTCTGGCTGACCGCGGTGTTGGCCTTGCGCTTAGCGAATCGGCAATACGGTTTATCGCCAGGGAAGGCTTCGATCCGGTATACGGCGCAAGACCGCTGAAACGGTTCATCCAGCGCAGTCTGGAGACCCGTGTGGCGCGTGCGCTGATCGCCGGTGAGGCAGAAGAAGGCTCCGTAATGGAGGTCAATGAAGCCGGAGGAGAGCTATCCGTATCAATTACGCACCCGAAGCCGGCGGAGGCGCTGAACTCTATCTAATTGAAGGGGATGTGAGCCGAATTCTGGATTGTAAAGGGCCGATAGCTGCACTTTACACAATGAAACAGGCTGTGAATGATGAGTTGAAGTGGGGAAGAACAAAGACGGGTTATGTCGAATATATTGCAGGCTGCAGGCAGGACTAGGTTTGGCGGTTGCGAGAGAGCAGAAACGGAGGTTCGTATCTTATGTGCGCGGAGAAAGATATACCCTTTGTGTCAAAAGACAACCCGCTGGCTGTTTCCGTGATTAAAGCGATTCGTACTGGCGATGTACCATCGCTAAGGCGGATGCTTGCCGAGAATTCCGGGCTGGTCACGTCAAGAATTGCCGGAATAAACGACGAGTGCAGCAGCAAGGGGGAGTCGCGTACTCTGTTGCATATTGCCACCGATTGGCCCGGCCATTTCCCAAACAATGCTGCGACTGTTGCCGCGCTGATAGAGGCCGGTGCCGAGGTGAACGCTCGATTTAACGGACCGCACAGCGAGACACCGCTCCATTGGGCGGCGAGCTGTGATGACATCGAGGTGCTTGACATGCTTCTCGGTTCCGGTGCCGACATCGAGGCTCCCGGCGCTGTCATCGCCGGTGGAACGCCCCTGGATGACGCAGTGGCGTTCGCGCAGTGGCGGGCGGCGCACAGGTTGATTGAGCACGGGGCTAGATTCGCTCTTTGGCATGCGGCTGCGCTGGGTCTGCTTGACGCCATGGAGGCACATTTCGCCGGAATATCGCTTTCACAGCGGTACCCTTGGGGAGCAGGACATCCTTCACCTCCGGACGAAGTGACCGTCGCTTTCTGGTGTGCTTGCCACGGAGGGCAGCAACACGCCGCCGAATACCTGCTTGACCGAAAGGCTGATCTGAACTGGATTGCGGTGTGGGATGGCCTCACCCCCCTGGACGCTGCTAAGCGCAGTAATGCTGCTGATTTGGCAGAGTGGTTGCGCGGGCTGGGCGCCAAATCCGCAAAAGAGCTAGGCTGATCAGTCGTGCTATGAAGGCCTAACGGAAACAAGCGTCCACAAGCCGTAAAGGCGGGGACGCTTGTTTTTTGGCGCGGAACCCGTATCCGCCCAGGGCAGCTTGTGGTATAAGCTGCCCTACATTAGCTGCCCTCTGATTTTCAGATGGCGGTACAACCAATATGCCGAAACCGAGCACAGCAGCGCGCACAGTCCGATGAAGCCGTAGCCGGCCTGCAGCCCGCGCAGCAGCCCGGCTCCATCCTCCTGCCCCCCGGAGAACAGCTGCTTGATCCCCTCGGTGATCGCACCGATGAAGTAATTGCCGAGGACGCTGGCCACACCCATCAGAGTGACGATAAAGGTGATGGCCGTATCGCTGCCTTGGCGGTAACGGTCGGCGATCAGTGCCATAATGGTCGGGTAGATGGGGGCGATGCCGACACCGGCGATGGCGAACAGGATCGCTCCCGATTCGCCCCAGAGAATGGCAGCGAATGTGCAGATGCCCGAGAAAGCGGAGAACAGAATCAGGGACAGGGCGAAGCCGATTTTGTCGGTGACAGGACCCAGTACGAGCCGGGCCAGTGTGAAGCAGAGGAAAAAGGCCGACAGCATGCCCGCAGCAGACGAAGCCGTCCAGCCGTAGGCTTTTTCCAGAAAGTTGACCAGCCAGCCGCCCACAGCCAGCTCCGAGATAACGCCGAACGAGAGAACAGCTACCAGCAGCCAGATGACCGGATCACGGGAGATAGCGGACAGCGGAATCCGGTCCTCTGTAAGTGTGGCATCACCTGGAAATTTACCCAGAAAAGCTGGAATCATAGGAATCATGGACAGCATCAGAATAATCAGATAGACTCCCCGCCAATCCAGCATATGGCCAAATACGGTTACTGTCATCAGCCCGGAGGAGATCAGCGGAGCGACTGTCGAGCTTAGGCCGTAGAAGAAGTGCGACAGGTTCATCATGGTCCCGGTATTCTTCACAAAGATTCTTGCCCCAAGCACAGCCAGCCCGATTTCCAGCATGCCGTTGCCGATATACATCAGGAAAAAAGAGCCCGACAATACCGGATAGCTGTGGGACAGAAAGATGAACACACCGGAGACGGCCATGGAGCCGAAAGCGAGCAAGCTGACTGCCTTGATGCCGATCTTGCGGATCAGCAGGGCGGTGAAGGTGCAAGCCAGCAGGTATCCAAGTGAGTTCAGGGACAGCAGAGTGCCGAGCTGCATTTCGTCCAGCCGCAGGTCGCTCTGGATGCGCGGGATGGCGGGACCTTTAATATTTTCAGAGAAGCCAAAGACCAGAAAGCCGACGAATACCGTCAGCAGCTGCAGAATATAATTGCGTTTGGATGAGGCGGGATGGAGAGTCGTGTCAGCTTTCAAGATATACCTCCAGGTGAAAGTAAGACATAGGTTAATGGAAAAAGCGCATAGGGTCCATTATACCACCGTTTACTCTATCCAGGGAACAAGGTTCGGATGCTGGTCAAGAATGGATGAATACTGTTCTTTCCAGCCGTACTGCCCATCGGGATCAAGCAGCATATAGCGCAGATACTTATCCAGGCGGTATTCCGCCTTGGACCAGCCCAGATGCTTCAGCCGCAGGTTGCTTAACAGATGGGGGAGCTCAAAAATATTCTCCGGCAGCCGCCCGCAGTGCTGGGGAAGATCATTCCACGCAAAGTTGAAATCTTTACGGTAGCGGAGCAGAAAGGGCCGGTACCGCAGGTGGGAGCGCCAGTATTCATCTTCACGGTAATGCCGGTCGTCCCAGAAATCGTACAGCCTGAAGCAGAACAGGTCGCAGCTCTCATCACCAAGCAGGCTGTCGATATCACTGGCAAATCTGTCTTCAAAAATCTCATCCGCATCGAGACAGAGAATCCATTCAGGATTGCTCTTCACGACCTCCTCCCACTGCTGCCTGCGCAGCTCGGATTCATTGCTGAACTTGGAGACGCTGTTGCGCACAAGGTGCAGCGGAATACCCTGCAGAACCTCCCGGCAGATATCAGCCGTGTCATCGGTGCTGCCATCGTCAATGATAACGGCCTCATCGATGTACTTGCGGTGCATCTGCAGAACCTGCCGCAGGAAGCGCCGGCCTTCATTTTTGACCACCATGGTTAAGGTCAGCTTGGGCCGGGGGGAAGCGCTCTGCCCTGTAAAAGCCGCGGCAAATTCAGCCGCCGCCCGGCCGGTTTTCTGGACACCTGTCTCCTCTTGCTGCAGCGGGTCCTTGCTCAGGCGCTGCCGGGCCCTATCCTCTGTCCAAGGCCGGGCCCCGTCCCGGGCGGCGGATGGTGCCGCTTGCCCTTCCATGTCTGCCGTTGTCACTGTCACTGTATTGGCTTCCGTTCCCCCCGGTACATCCGCCTTGTCTGCTGATTGGGCCTTAGATCCCTGTATGTCTTCTGCCGTCCTTTCATGGATTGCGTCCTTCCTGGCCGGGGCATCCGGCTCGATTACCGTCGTAAGCCGGATGAAATCCGGTACCTTGTCAAGGTCGCTGTCTCTGTACAGGTGCAGTGCGGGATAATGGGTATCCACATACAGCGGGATACCCAGGGCGGCGGCACGGATGCAGAAGTGGCGGTCTTCGCCCCAGTAGGAGATATTGCGGATTCTGTCATAGCTTGCGCCTGAAGCGATGGCCCGGCTGCTGATCAGGGTGCAGGCGCCCAGGCCGCCGACTTCATAAATGCCCGGCACCTGCAGTTTGGCCAGAAATTCATGGAATCTGTGGTTGATCTCCTCCTGGCTGAGCTGTTCGCCCGGTTCTGCTTCCCATTGGTTGTATTCATCATGCATCCAGACCTGAGGCTGCAGTATAGTTCCCGGTTGCCAATGCGTCCAGAACACCTCGGAAATAATATCCCTGCCGGTTCCGGTCAGATGCAGGAGGGTGTCCGGATGCAGGATCAGATCGGAATCGATCAGGAACAGATAATCGTAGCCGAAGGCTTCGGCCCGCCGGATCATCAGGTTTTTGAAGCCTGCGACCTTCCAGACCAGGTTCGAATTCCAGAAATGGGTGGTATCATTGCGGATATAGGCATCATGCAGCCCGGAGGATTGGAGGAAGACTTCATTTCCGCCGGCTGCGAAGGTTTCAAGCAGACGGCTGGATTCCTCCTCGTCGTTGTCATCGATCAGATAGAAGTCCAATTCCAGGCCCTCGCGGTTCAAACGCAGCAGAGAATCCAAAAAATGCTGCAGAATATGCGGCTTCTGGTGGATCGGGCTGCCGATCAGCACCCGCTTCTTGCTCTCGCTCATTATGGTCCACTCCAGTACAAAGAGGTGTAATGGTTATACGTATTCAATATATTTACAGAAGTACTAGACTAACCCTCATTTTAGCGGAATCCGTTAAAAGATTGGGTCTGCGGTAGAATGTTATGCAGGACCATTCATAGGAGGGGAAGGCTGCCAAGATCTCGCTTTTCATTTTCCTGCGTGTTACAGTAATGTTAATTCTAATCCATTGTAATTCCGACTATTCCGATATATAATTCAAAAACAAAGAGTGAAGCTGCTCATAGACAATGGAGGAGAGAGATATGCGTAAAGGGTTATCTGGGGTTATAGCTATAGTATTGTTAACATTTTTGATTAGTGCGTGCTCCGGGGGGAATAACGCGGCAGCACCGGCAGCAAGCGGTACACCTGCGGAATCACAGCAGCCGGCCGAAGGGCCAAAGGATGGAGGAAACCTGATTATCGGAGTTGCAGCCGATCCGGTAGTGCTCAATCCTAACTATGCGGGCGACCGTGTCAGCCTGACCATTGACCAGGCGCTGTACGCACCGCTGTTCCAGGTCAACAACGGGAAGAAAACCTTTTATCTGGCGGACAGCCTGACACCATCTGCCGATAATCTTACCTATACATTGAAGCTGAAGAGCGGACTTACCTGGCATGACGGGGAGAAGCTTACAGCCGATGACGTAGTGTTCACTATCGAGAAGATTCTGGATGAGAAGCAGAACAGCTTCCTGCGGGCCAACTTCCTGATTAACGACAAACCGGTCACAGCCACGAAAGTGGACGATCTCACTGTGGAGTTCAAGCTGCCGCAGGTCAGCCCGGCTTTTGAAGCTACGCTGGTGCAGGTCACTCCGATTCCCAAGCATATTTTTGAGAACGAGACTGATATTGAGAAAAGCACCAAAAATGCTGCTCCCGTCGGCTCCGGTCCCTTCAAGTTCAAGGAATACAAGGCAGGCGAATATCTGACGCTGGAGCGTTTTGACAACTACTTCGGCGGCAAGCCGCACCTGGATTCGGTCACCTACCGGATTGCCAAGGATACGAATGCTGCCAACCTGGCCCTGCAGAATGGCGAAATTAATGTGCAGTACCTGGATCCAAAGGATGTAAGCACCATTCAAGCTACCAACAACTTTGAAATCCTGCCGTACGCCGAAGGACGCTTGTCCTATCTGATGTTCAATGCGAACAGTGATACCGGTGCCCTGGCCAAAAAAGAAGTCCGTCAAGCCCTGTCACTGGCGCTCAGCCGTGATGAATTGATCCAGACGGCCTACACTTCGGGCGAATATGCCGATCCGGCCAAGTCTTTCCTGACTCCGGATGCACTGTACTTCACCAATGATGTGCCTACCTACGATAACGATCCTGCCAAGGCCAAAGAACTGCTGCAATCGGCAGGAGTCAGCAATCTGAAGCTGAGATTTATCGTACAGAGCGGCAACAAGGCGCAGGAAGCCATCTCGCTGTATGTGCAGCAGAAGCTGAAGGCAATCGGCGTGGAGGTTAAACTGCAGAATATGGATTCCTCTGCCTGGGTACAGAAGTTCATCGACCTGAAATCTGCCGATTATGAACTTGCTCTGACCGGATATATTATGGGCTATGATCCGGATGCTTACCGCATTCTGTTCACCTCTGGCGGGTCTTCGAACTATTCGCATTATGCGAACCCGGAAGTCGATAAGCTGCTGAATGAAGGTGCGGGTGAAGCCGACACAGCCAAACGTGCGGAAATTTACAAAAAAGCGCAGGAGCTCGTCGCCCAGGATGCGCCGATCTATCCAATTGCTTATACCAAAACCGTTGTCGCTGTATCCAAGAACTACGGCGGTCTTGAAGAAGCGGTGCTGAAGCCTGTTGTTATTTTCGAAGACCTGTCCAAGATCTACCAGAAGTAAGCGCGGGGAAAAATAAGTGCGGGAGAAAATAAGCTGGGCGGCCCAGCTTATTTTTTTGCCGATAGGGAGCGGGAGAAGCTGCGTATGAGACAACTCATCGTCCGAAGATTGCTGCAAACACTGCCGATGCTGTTTTTTGTATCAGTAGTGTGCTTTACCATGATTAAACTGGCTCCGGGAGATCCGGTGCTGTCTTTTGTTACACCGAATATGCATGCGGATGACATTGAGCGTATCCGTCATAACCTGGGACTGGACAAACCGGCCTATATTCAATATTTTATCTGGCTGAAAGAAATGGCTAAAGGGAACTTTGGGTATTCCCTGGTTAATCACCAGCCTGTACTCGGGCAAATTCTGGAGCGTCTGCCGGCAACGGCCGGTCTGATGGGCAGCGCAATTGCACTGGCTGTACTGCTGGCGATTCCGCTCGGCCTGATTGCCGGCGCGAACCGCAACCGCTGGGCCGACAAGCTGATTAACTTTATTTCCTATGTAGGAATCTCCATTCCTTTATTCTGGCTGGCGATTCTGCTGATGTATCTGTTCGCCATTAAGCTGCATTTGCTTCCCAGCATGGGAATGCGCACGATTGGTGTCGAATCGGCAGCGGATGTGCTGAAGCATGGAATTTTGCCCTGCTCGGTGCTGGCCTTTGGTTTCCTCGCCGGGTATGTGCGCTATATCCGTTCCGGTACAATTGGGCAGCTGAAGGAGGAATATGTGCAGATTCAGTATGCCTTCGGCTCCAAGAAGTCGACGATCCTGTTCCGGCATGTCATGAAGCATGTGCTGCTTCCGGTCATTACGCTGCTGGGGATGTCCATGGGCGATCTGGTGGCGGGCGCCATCGTGACTGAGACGGTTTTTTCCTGGCCGGGCATCGGCTCGCTGGGCATGACAGCGGTCAAAGGAATGGATTACCCGGTGATTATGGGGATTACCCTGTTCTCTTCACTGATGCTGATCTTTGGCAATATGGTAGCGGATATACTCTACAGCTTCGTGGACCCACGAATCAAACTTAAGGGGTGATCTCATGAACCGCAGTAAATGGAAAAATGTAAAAGACGAACTGTTTGCCAACGGTCTGGGCGTCGCCGCTGTGCTGATTCTGGCGGTCTTCACGCTTGGGGCAGTGTTTGCCTTTCTGTCCGGCTATGATCCGAATGCGATGGACGCCATGGCCCGTCTCACGCCGCCGGGGGCCGGCCACTGGTTCGGGACGGATGACTATGGCCGCGATTATCTGGCGCGGGCGCTGTATGGCGGGCGCATCTCTCTCTTGGTCGGCTTCGCTTCAATGATCGTGGCAACCGGCATTGGAGTAACGATTGGTGTATTCAGCGGCTATTTTGGCGGCTGGCTGGATAATCTGCTGATGCGGATGGTGGATGTGGTCCTGTCGATCCCGTCCTTTCTGATTCTGCTGCTGCTCAGCGTGTATTTGAAGCCAAGCGTCGGTAACATTATCATTATTATTGCCCTCTTAATGTGGATGAACGTAGCCCGGGTCGTCCGGGCCGAGACCATGACGATTAAGGAACGCGAATATGTGCTGTACGCCAAAGCCTCAGGCCAAAGTGCCTCCGGCATTATATGGCGGCATATTCTTCCCGGCCTGGTGCCGGTCATTATCGTAGGCGCGACCAACAATATCGCTTCGGCGATTATGATGGAATCGTCGCTGAGCTTTCTCGGCTTCGGGGTGCAGCCGCCGAATGCGACCTGGGGCAGCATGCTGAACAGCGCACAGGGCTATATTGCCCAGGCGCCTTATCTCGCGCTGTTTCCGGGTCTTTTGATCCTGCTGACTGTACTGAGTTTTAATGTACTGGGTGATATTTTGCGTGTCGGCTTTGAACCGAAGCTGACGCGGAGATAGGGAGAGTGAAGTTATCATGACGAAGCGGCTGCTGTCTGTTGAGAATTTACAGGTTTCGTTCGCGACCCGGGATGGGGAGAACCAGGCCGTCCGGGGGGTCAGCTTTCATATAGATACCGGTGAAACAGTAGGTATTGTCGGGGAATCCGGCAGCGGCAAAAGCGTAACGGCCAAAGCAATCATGTCGCTGATTACTCCTCCGGGCCGTATAACGGCCGGGAATATCAGGTTTCGCGGCGAAAATCTGACCGGACTATCGGAGAAGGAGTGGCGGAGTCTGCGCGGCAACCGGATCGCGATGGTTTTTCAAGACCCGATGACCTCCTTGAATCCGGTGAAAAAAATCGGCCAGCAATTGACGGAGGTCATCCGCAGGCACCGTGGACTGAACAAAGAAGCGGCGTTTGCCGAAGCGGCCAAGCTGCTGCGCCAGGTAGGCATCCAGCATCCGGAGCAGCGGCTGAAGCAGTATCCGCATGAATTCAGCGGCGGGATGCGGCAGCGGGTAATGATCGCGATGGCGCTGTCCTGCCAGCCGGAGCTGCTCATTGCCGATGAACCGACAACGGCACTGGATGCCACGATACAGGCGCAGATTCTCGATCTGTTCAAGGAGCTCAAAGAAAGTTCCGAGACGGCGATTGCGTTGATTACGCATGATCTCGGAGTAGTGGCGCAGGTCTGTACCCGTGTGATTGTCATGTACGGCGGGTTGATTATGGAGGAAGGAACGGTGGAGGATATCTTCTACCGCCCCCAGCACCCATATACCCAAGGCCTGCTGCGCTCCATTCCGAAGCGCGGCGGAGGCTCGCGCGAGCGGCTGATTCCGATTGAGGGCACTCCGCCCGATCTGCTCGACCCGCCGCCCGGCTGTCCGTTCATGGAGCGCTGCCCCCATGCTTTTGGCCGCTGCAGCGAACGTCCGCCTGTCGTAGAGCACGCTGCAGGCCACCGCTCTATGTGCTGGCTGTCCGAGGGGAAGCGGAATCAGGCGGCATATGCCGAGGGGAGGATTTCCGGTGAGTGAGAGCAAAATATTGGTAGATGTGAATAACCTCCAGAAGCACTTCTCCAAAGGCAAGGATTTGCGCGGACGCGATACTGCTGTATTGAAGGCAGTCGATGGTGTCAGTTTCCAGATCCGCCAGGGGGAAACCTTCGGGCTGGTGGGTGAATCCGGCAGCGGGAAGTCTACAGTCGGGCGCTGTCTGCTCCGGCTGTACGACTATACCGGCGGAGAGGTGTTCTTCGATGGACAGCCGCTCGGCAAGCTGGGAGAGAAGGGGCTGAAGCCTTTCCGCCGCCGCATTCAGTCGATCTTTCAGGACCCGTATTCTTCGCTGAATCCGAGTCTGAATGTGCTGGAGCTGATCAGCGAGCCGATGAAAATCCACGGCATTTACCAGGGGGAAGAGCGCAAGGAAGCGGCTGCGGCGCTTTTGGAACGGGTAGGACTGAAGAAAGAGCATCTGTACCGCTTTCCCCATGAGTTCAGCGGCGGGCAGCGCCAGCGCATCTCCATTGCCCGGGCGTTATCGGTCCGGCCTGAATTTGTCGTCTGCGACGAGCCGATTTCGGCACTGGACGTTTCGGTTCAGGCCCAGGTTGTCAATATGCTGGAGGATCTGCAGTCGGAGTTCGGGCTGACCTATTTGTTCATTGCCCATGACCTGTCGATGGTCCGGCATATTTCGGACCGCATCGGCGTCATGTATAATGGACGCCTGGTTGAGGTAGCGGACAGCGATGAATTGTATGACAACCCGCTTCATCCCTACACCAAAGCACTGCTGTCCTCTATATTGGAGACTGACCCGCGCAAGGGCAGCCAGAGAATCAGGCTGGAAGGTTATTCTGGAGGAAGCGGTGCGGATGCCCAGGCAGTGCTCAGGGAAGTAAGCCCCGGCCACTATGCGGCTGTTGACTGAGCGTGGACAGCACCAATGCAACCTACAGGGAGTACTCAGGGAAGAAGCTCCGGCTACTATGCGGCTGTTGATTGAGCATAGCCGCACCCATGTACAATCTCAGGCAGTGCTCAGGGAAGCGAGCCCAGGCTACTATGCGGCTGTTGGCTGAGCATAGCCGCACCATATGCACAACCATAGTGGGAGGTTTTGAGATGATAGGGACGATAGACAAGATAAAATGGGAGGTTTTGAGATGACAGAGACGCTAGGCAAGGTGAAGCTGTCGCAGTGGGATGCGCTGCTGGTAGAATCACTCCGTTCCCTCGGCTGGTCCGATGAGGAACTGCTCCGCAGAGTAGAGGCAGGCGAGCTGCCGGTAGATGAGAGCGAATACCATTTTGATTATGCCCAGCTGACCCATCTTGCGGGGGAGCAGCCGGAAGTGTTCCGGCAGGCGGTAACGCAAGGCTACCAGATCAAATACAATACGATTCGCGGCATCCGCAGCTGGATTTTCGTTGCCCTCGGTAAAGAGGCCGAGCTGGAGCTGGAGGAAGGCAAGGAAGCGGCGGAAGTGACATTGACCGAGTCTGAGCATGAAAGACTCGAAGCCGTGATCTCTTTCGGCTGGCGGATTACAGGTGGTCCTTCGGGCACAGAGGGTACCGGAGTATACCGGATTGAACCTATCCAGAGATAAATTCAATGTGAAGAATAACTGCCCCCCGGCTTTGCACCGGCGGGGTTGTTTTGTATTTATTTAGGTAATTAGATTTTCTCATTTTGGATAAGATGTGTATAAAGTTGGAGGTAATTTGAGGTGGAATTTAGCGTGCTCACTCAAAAGAGGTGGAAATTAGTCGAATTTGATAGCCTTCATGAGCCTTTTTTCTAAATAGCGCCTTTCGTAGAAGTGGCTGAGCAGGGCTAGTTGGAAAAAGGGAACTTATTTCTCCTCAAAATCAGCAATTGTGAGATTAAAGTGGAAAAAGGGAACTTAATTGGTCCATATTTTCTCGCAAGGAGCGAAATGAGCTGAATTAGTTATCCTACTTCACCTGCGGAGATAGGGTGCACGGGCCAATTTAGTTATCCTTTTTCCACTTGGAATGGCCGAAGGATTCATAAAGGGTTCTCAAGGCAGCGCTAAACTGAAATTCCAAACGGCTACGTTGTCCGGTGAAGGAGGGGGCAGCCGTATTTAGTACAAATATAAGGATGTATATGTTTCACGCTACAAATCCCTTATATTCCTCGCTGAAATGGTATTGTTGTTCTTTTAGAGGACAGTGAAGCCGTTTCTGCTTGAAGGGAAGTTCAAACGTCTCCGGTGCTGATCTGCCGGTAGCGGGTTCACTGATTTAGCCTGGGGCAATAGTTGTACCGTTGACTGTATGGTTGTTCTTTCATTGGCTGTATTGGGATTTACTTGGGTGTATTTGGTGTATGGGGTTATATTGGTGTTTTTAGCTGTATTGATTGTCTTAATTGTATTGATTGTAGTGGCTGTATTGATTGTATTGATTGTATTGATTGTATTGATTGTATTGATTGTATTTGCTTATTCCATTCTGTTTCCTTCTGAAACGCACGCTGCATAATAGACGTATGATAAGAAACAAAAAAATGGCAAGAGCTGTTGAGAATTAGATAAGAACAAAACCTGTTAAGTTAGAGCGAACTGAAGAGTGGCTGAGTACAGCCGGCAAGTTTATGATTAGGGAGGGGAAAATCAAGTGCTGAAGTGGAAGCGTAGTGACATCACCTTGTTCCAGAGTGAGCTTTATGAGACCAATTCACTGGTTATTGAGAGTGCCGAACATGTGCTGGTCGTTGATCCTTGCTGGCTGCCGCGCGAGGTAGAGGAGATCCGTCAATATGTCAGCGGCATCCTTGGCGGAAAACGTCTGCTGCTGTTGTTCACTCATTCTGATTTTGATCATATTATCGGATATGGGGCCTTCCCGGAGGCTGAAATTATAGCAAGCAGGGGCTTTGCAGACAAAAGCCTGGAAGCGCGGGAAACGATTCTGGAAGAGATCCGTATCTTTGATGATGATTACTACCTGACAAGGCCTTATGAGATCGCTTATCCAGTTGTGGATCATATCATGGAGCAGGATGGCCAGGAGATGATATTCGGGGAACTGCGGCTTACGGGTTATATGGCGCCGGGTCATACCAATGACGGTTTGTTTACGGTGATCGATTTACCCGGAGTGGTCATTGCCGGAGATTATTTGTCGGATGTAGAGTTTCCTTATATTTATGACAGCAGTACTGCCTATGAAGCTACGCTTGACAAGGTGGGGCAGATTATAGCTCAGCATCCTATCCCGCTGCTCATCCCCGGACATGGGGAGGCAGCAGAGAGTCTGCTTGAGATCGAGTGCCGCAGGGCAGCGGGACTGGGCTACATCCGCAGCCTGCGCGCGGCTGTCGCTGCCGGGGACCGGGCTGCGGCGGATCAGCTTATTACAGGCTGTGCCTTCCCCCGCAATATGCGCAAATTCCACCGCAGCAACCAGGAACTGATGCAGCAGGAGCTGCTCTATGGGGCGAATGAAACTGCCGGTTTTGTTTGATGGCAGCTCTGCAGTGGATCAGAGCACAATTACCGGGGAACGTTGCGGTAACGTCCTTTGAAGTCTGTGCCCATGGCCCAGCCCGAACAGTACGTGCGGCCCCGGGCTAGCGTAAGACTGCAGCCCCAGTACCGGGTTTCCTGTCGTGGTTCGTCTGTCACCGCTAGCGGTATTCATGCCCTGATCCCCCCGTGTTGGAAGCACCCTTACATATTCAACTGGATTTTGCGGATGCTGAGCACCCCCTCCAGACCGGTAGGGTCTGTGCTTACTTTGCGGGAGACAAAGTTCTCTGCCTGTTCCGAAGTGCGGATGCGGAGCGGCTTGGTCTCCATATGCACCAGGTTCCACATAACTTCGGCTACAGAATCTGCCGTCTGAGGCACCACATTACGCTGGAGGAACGCCTGGGTATATGCCTCAATTACCGGTTTGTATTCGTCATCGAGCACCCCTCCGGTATCGGATACATGCCCGAGCACGGTGTTGTTGAATTCCGTCGCAATAGCGCCCGGCTCAAGCAGGGAGATGTCAATGTTGAACTGCGGCTTATAATATGTAGCCATACTTTCAAGAAGGCCTTCCAGTGCGAACTTGCTCGCACAGTAGATCTCATTCATGGGCTGGCCCACCAGTCCGCCTACGCTGGAGGTGGCTACGATATGTCCATAGCCGGTCTTGCGCAGCAGCGGAAGCGCTGCCCGGATCGTATGCATGACTCCATAGACGTTGGTATCAAACACGCGGTGAATATCCTCTACCGGTGCTTGCCCAAGCGCTCTGAGGTAGCCGAATCCGGCATTGCAGAACAGCACATCTAGCGCGCCTTGCTCCTGCTCAATCTGATCGATGACCTGCTGAATACTCTCAGGTTGTGTAACTTCCAGCTCTACAAATTTCAGATGCGCCACATCGCTGTACCGCTCCTGATCGCGCTCCAGGTTGCGGGTTCCGGCATAGACGGTCCAGCCTTCCTTGGCGAATTTCAGGGCCGAAGACAGGCCGATGCCGGATGAAGCGCCGGTAATACAGATAATTTTACCCATAAAGGATACCTCCATTTTTTTACACATTATAGCACACTGAGGCCTGGTTTTTGTCATGCTCGACATAAAGTTTGTTTTTTCGCAGATTTGACAGGTCATTCAGTTGCTATAAGTGATTTCGGTACTGTAGACTGTATATAAAGACCTAATCGCAAGCGAATAGAGAGGAACAGAGGAATAATGGATGTGTTTAAGCGTTATTATGCCAATTTAACAGTCCGGCGCTTTTTGATCCTGGCGCTGATTGCACTGCTGCTGTACAGTATCCGGGATATGCTCAATCTGGTGCTGCTGACGTTTCTGATTGCTTATGTGATGAACAGCTTTCAGGTGCTGCTGTCCAAGCGGATCGGCAAATTCGTCAAGGTGAACAGCAAGGTTATTATTATCATTTTATACCTTGCGCTAATTACGATGATCGTGCTGGCGCTCGTCAAATATCTGCCCAAGGTGTATACGCAGATTAAGCAGTTAACTGATTTTTTGACCACTCTAACTCCTGATGATCTCCCGCAGAACGAAATTACACAGTACATATTCAATCAGCTGAAGGATTTGAACTATGAGTCCTATGTGACCCATGGCATTGGATATGTGCTCAAAATCAGCAACTGGGGGACCACCTTCGTATTAGCAACCATTCTGAGCTTTGTCTTCATTCTGGAGAAAAACCGTATTGTAAGCTTCACCTCCCGCCTGAGAGACAGCAAGATTTCCTGGTTTTATGTGGAACTGGAATACTTCGGCAAGAAATTCATCTCTTCTTTCGGCAAAGTCATTGAAGCGCAGATTCTCATTGCCTTGTTCAATACCTTGTTTACTGTAATTGGCTTATGGATACTGGGCTTCTTTTTTGAGCCGTTTCCGTATCTGTTCGCGCTGTCGATTATGATCTTCCTGCTCAGCCTGATTCCGGTAGTAGGGTTTGTGATCTCACTTATTCCACTATGTATTATCGCGTACAGTATCGGCGGGCTGGCGATGACGCTATACGTGCTGGGACTGATTGCCGTGCTGCATTTCATGGAGGGCTACTTCCTGAATCCGAAGCTGATGTCCTCCAAAATGAACCTGCCCATGTTCTACACCTTCATCGTGCTGCTGTTCTCCGAGCATTATATCGGCGTATGGGGACTAATCCTCGGTATTCCCATTTTCGTCTTTTTCCTTGATATTCTGGATGTTACCCGGGAGAAGCCGGAAGTGTAGGCCGCACCAAGACATAGCAATTTCAGCATACTATAAAAGTGACATTCGACTGATTCTGGTTTGAATGCCGCTTTTTTTAGTTCGTGTGGATATAAGAATAATCGTTGCAGCCAAAAGATAACGGGAGGATTTCAATGATCAGATATCCGTCTTTACAAGCAGGAGCTGTGATGGGGACAACCGCCCCTTCATCCGGGGTGCCAACGGAAACGCATGCATTGCTTAAGCTTGCGGTTAGCCGCATGGAGTCCAAGGGCTTCAAGATGGTATGCGGAGATACAGTATGGACACAGGCCAAAGCTGCATCAGCGCCGGCGAAGGTGCGTGCGGCCGAATTCAATCAGATGATGGCAGACGAGAGCATTCAGCTGATTATTCCTCCTTGGGGCGGAGAGCTGCTGATTGAAATTCTGGAGAATATTGCTTGGGATCAGATAAAGAATAAATGGATCTTGGGATATTCGGATATTAGTGTGCTGCTGCTGGCCGTCACTCTGAAAACGGGAATTGCTACGGCACATGGGACAAATCTGATTGATCTCAGAGGGGGAGTTACGGATGAGACTACAGGGAAGTGGCCAGAGGTGCTCGCTGTGCAGGTGGACGAATCCATTCTTCAGCATTCATCTTCGTTGTATCAAAAGGAATGGAACTTTGCGGAACCCTCGCCTTGTGTATTTCATTTGACGGAGCCAACCTGCTGGAAATCCGTATCCGGTGCGGATGTGCATATGCGGGGCCGCCTGCTTGGCGGGTGCATCGATGTGATCAGACACTTGATTGGGACACCGTTCGGGGATGTGCGGCATTTTCAGCAATATTACACCGGGAACGAACCGATCCTGTGGTATTTGGAAAATTGCGAGATGTCAGTAACCGACCTGCGCCGGTCGCTGGTTCAAATGAAGCTGGCAGGCTGGTTCCACAATTCGGCAGGGCTGATGTTTGGCCGGAGTGCTGCGAACCGTCCAGTGGAAGACTATACAGTGGAAGATGTGTACCGGGCCTTGTCGGAAGAACTCCAGATTCCGGTTATCTACGATATCGATTGCGGGCATGTCCCGCCACAGCTTACCTTCATCAACGGCGCGTACGCCGAGGCAGGGCTGAAAGCCGCTGAGGGCAGCGGCTCAGTGAAGCAGACGTTCAAGCCGTAGCCTGCTGGCAAAAGGATGGCGCTGTCCCAAGGGATAAAGGATCTCTGATTTCGGAGAACCGGGCTACTGGGCCAAATGAGAGTCAGAAATACCTTTTGATTTCGCCAGAAGTAGGCTAGTGGTGGAATGAGAAGGTAATCCAAGTGGAAAAAGGGAACTTAAATTCCTCAGAAATCAACAATTTCGAGGCTCAGGTGGAAAAATGGACTTCCGTCAAGAAAGTGGACACAAAAAAATAGATTTATGCAGTCTTTCTCTTCTTGAACTTCGCTGCAAATTGGGCAGGGGAAACATAACCCAGCGCACTGTGGATTCGCTTGCGGTTATAAAAAAATTCAATGTACTGGAACATCTCGTCCTGCGCGTGCTGCTTCGTTTTGAACTTGGTGCAATAAACAAACTCTTTCTTTAGTACGCTATGAAAGGATTCGATGCAGGCATTATCATAGCAATTTCCCTTACGGCTCATGCTCGCCTTCATGTGATATTTTTTCAGACGTTTACGGTAATCGGCAGAGGCGTACTGTGATCCCCGATCGGAGTGATGGATGAGTCCCTTTGGGGGCCGCTTGGCCTTGTAGGCGTCGTCCAGTGCGCCCAGTACCAGATCCGTCGTCATTCGTTCCTCCAGTCTCCAGCCGACAATTTCTCTCGTGCAGAGGTCGAGCACACTGGCCAGGTACAGCCTTCCTTGCCGGCAGGGAATGTAGGTAATGTCTGTGACCCAGACTTTGTTAGGCTCAGCCGTCGCAAATTTTTGATTCAGCAGATTGGGAGCAATGGGCAAATTGTGATTGGAATCCGTCGTTTTTACACGAAACCGCTTGGCTACACAGGAACGTAATCCGAGCTCTCGCATGTATTTTCCTACCGTCCGCTCGCTAATGGTGAACCCTTCTTTCAGCAAAAGCTCGGTAATTTTGGGGCTAACATAACGTTGTCTGTTGTCCTTGAAATGATAGATGATCCGCCGGAGCACTAGCGCCTTACGCTCGGCTTGAGGGCTCGAGGTAGCACTTCGCCATTTGTAATACCCGCTCCGGGACACTTCAAAAACGCTGCACATCTTCTCCATTCGAAACTCGGAGCGATGATCTTCGATGAACTGAAATCTCAGTTCTTTGGTTTGCTGAAGATGTGCACAGCTTTTTTTACGATGGCGAGCTCCTCTTCGACGTCTGCAATTCGCTGCGCCCTTGCCTGTAATTCTTGTTCTTGTTCCGCCAGTCGCTGCTCAAGTTCGCGAACTTTTTCCGCACTGTTTACAGGTTCATTCCCGAACTCCCGATACTTTGCCAGCCAGTTGTGCAGTACGCCAGGGGAGATGCCCAGCTCCTCCCCAATCTCCGTCACCGTCTTCGTCTGTTCCTGAATGTACTTGACCGCTTCTCTTTTAAATTTTTCATTATACCGTTGCCGTTGTTCACCCATGTGAACACCTCCTCGTTAAGTTCATTATTCATACTCTCTTAACGGGTGTCCACTTTTTATTCTACTTTCAAAAGGGAACTTAATTCAGCAATATTCCCTTATCTGGAGCGAAACGGACTGGATTAGTGTCCCTTTTTCCACTTAGCCTGCCGGGCTGCTTGGTGCTTAAGCAAATTAGGGATACTTTTTCCACCTAAGCAGCAAACGAAGGGCCAAGAAGGCATACCCTCCTCACACAAACTTCTTGACAGGACACTGCCTGCTGCAAGCGGCAGGGCATGAAACAACGGCAGAAGTGCCGTTGTCGGAGCCGCCGCAAGCGGCAGGGCGTGAAACAACGGCAGAAGTACCGTTGCTGGAACCGCCGCAAGCGGCAGGGCGTGAAACAACGGCAGAAATGCCGTTGTCGGAGCCGCCGCAGGCCGCAGGGCATGAAACAACGGCAGAAATGCCGTTGCTGGAACCGCCGCAAGCGGCAGGGCGTGAAACAACGGCAGAAATGCCGTTGTCGGAGCCGCCGCAGGCCGCAGGGCATGAAACAACGGCAGAAATGCCGTTGCTGGAGCCGCCGAAAGCGGCAGGGCGTGAAACAACGGCAGAAATGCCGTTGCTGGGGCCGCCGAAGCGGCAGGGCGTGAAACAACGGCAGAAATGCCGTTGCTGGGGCCGCCGAAGCGGCAGGGCGTGAAACAACGGCAGAAATGCCGTTGCTGGAACCGCCGCAAGCGGCAGGGCATGAAACAACGGCAGAAGTGCCGTTGTCGGGGCCGCCGAAGCGGCAGGGCGTGAAACAACGGCAGAAATGCCGTTGTCGGAGCCGCCGCAAGCGGCAGGGCGTGAAACAACGGCAGAAATGCCGTTGTCGGAGCCGCCGCAAGCGGCAGGGCATGAAACAACGGCAGAAGTGCCGTTGTCGGGGCCGCCGAAGCGGCAGGGCGTGAAACAACGGCAGAAGTGCCGTTGCTGGAGCCGCCGAAGCGGCAGGGCGTGAAACAACGGCAGAAATGCCGTTGTCGGAGCCGCCGCAAGCGGCAGGGCGTGAAACAACGGCAGAAGTGCCGTTGTCGGAGCCGCCGCAGGCCGCAGGGCGTGAAACAACGGCAGAAGTGCCGTTGTTTCACGGCCCTCCTCACGGCCCTCCTCACGGCCCTCCTCACGGCCCTCCTCACGGCCCTCCTCACGGCCCTCCTCACGGCCCTCCTCACGGCCCTCCTCACGGCCCTCCTCACGGCCCTCCTCACGGCCCTCCTCACGGCCCTCCTCACGGCCCTCCTCACGGCCCTCCTCACGGCCCTCCTCACGGCCCTCCTCACGGCCCTCCTCCAGGCCCCTGCCTCCCGTAGGCCGCCCGCCGCTGGCAATAAACAGGCTGTCCCCTAAGCAGATATTCTGCGGAGAGGACAGCCTGTTTTTCAAGACCCTATAGAGACGGAACGGCCCGTCGGGTGTAGAGTGTATGTACCCTCTGTCAACCGAATGAGGTCATCACACTTTGTGTTACGATCTCTTTCAATTCGGCTTTTTGCGCGGTGTATTGCTGGCGGGTGATGCTGCCGCTTGCAAGGCGCTGATTCAACTGCTCTGTGAGCTGGCTCACCTGCAAATCAATGACACCTGCAATATTCCCGCCGTTCTCTTCGGCGATATCCATCAGAGACTTGCCATCATACAGTGCGTCATACAGTTCCACATCGGAGGACTGATTCAGCGCTTTTAATAAATCATCTTTATCGGCTACACTAGTGGCAGACCATTTGGCGACCGGACTCGCATTTAGGGCGGGCTTGCCCCAGGCAGTCCCTCCAAAGGAGATGGCCACAATCATTGTCCCGACAATCATCACTCGTTTAATATTCATCATTCATCCTCTTTTCAGATTTTATTATATCGGTCAGGGTCATTAGTTACGGTAGTTAAGGGCTTTAGGCTTATTTTCATTCTAACCGGCAAAGCTGAGGTTAAGCTTAACTCTTCTTTAAGATAACCTAAAGAAATGAATCTCTCCCCGGTACTACGTTTATGATTACAAAGAGGGCTCAACTATTTTTAGCCAGCGGGAACTTTTCAGGGCCAGGCACATCTGGAAATATACGGCCTCCGCAGTGTATTTGCCAATACACAAACAGCTGACATTTTGATGTATCTTATTAGCAAAGACCATTATTACTAGGACCAGACCGGAATCGTACCGCAGGAGCATACCATGAGTAGTTGTAGAGTTCAGGGACAAAGGTAAAGGGCATGGGCCTGCGTGTATATTATGATTTTATTAGGAACAAGCAGGATGTATAGGCTCTTGGTGCCATAGATTTACTTGGGGGACATGAGTTCGCCGGTGAGGACCAGGGCCATGAAATAAATAACCGCAAGCGGAAGAGGTGAACCTACAATGACCAAAAAAGTGCTGGTAGTTGATGACGAGCCGGGTATTGTAAATGCGATTGCCTATGCGCTGAGGCGTGAAGGCTATGAGGTGGATACCGCCGGGGACGGCGAGGAGGCGCTTGCCAAGGCGCAGACTTTTCATCCGAATGTGATGGTGCTGGATGTGATGATGCCGAAGCTGAATGGCTATGAAGTGTGCCGCAAGCTGGAGGACCGCGATGACATCGGAATTATACTGCTTACCGTCAAAAATGATATCGTTGATAAAATCGTCGGCCTGGAGCTGGGTGCGGATGATTATATGACCAAGCCGTTCGAGGTCCGCGAGCTGCTGGCCCGGGTGAAGGCGCTGCTGCGCAGGCTGGACAAGAATACGGCCGAGGTCAAAGGCGGGCTGATCCAATATGGTGCGCTGCGGGTTCACGCGGACCGGCGTTCCGTTCAGCTTGGGGAGGAGCAGCTGGAGCTGACACCGAAGGAATTCGACCTGCTGCTCCTGCTGCTCTCCCATCCGCAGCGCGTCTATATGCGGGAAGAGCTGCTGGAGCAGGTCTGGGAGATGGACTATGCGGGCGGCACGCGCACCGTGGACATCCACATCCAGCGGCTGCGCAAAAAGCTGGGCGACCCCTACCAGAATATCCTCCAGACCGTCTATGGGGTCGGCTATAAGGCCGTTCCGGCGGGGAGCTTCGCATGAGGATCAGCATCAAGCTGAAGTTCAGCCTGTTCCTGGCAGTGCTGCTGATTTTATCGGTTAGCATTCTGAGCTATTTCGTGCTGCACGGAGTTGGTCGGAACCAGCAGGCGCAGACGGAGAACGCGCTGGCCCAGCATGTCAAAACGGTGAATCTGCGGGTCAAGCAGACCTATTATACCGGGACCCGCCTTACGCCGCAGGAATTCATGCGTCAGCGGGGGAAAGCGCTGGCCGCAGAGCTGTCCGGGTTCACCGGGCTGCAAGTGACGCTGTACGACACCAAGGGACAGCAGGTAGGGACGTCGCTGCAGAAGGGAGAGCCTGCTGCGGAGCGGAAGCCTGCTGATGCGCTGGCCTATGCGCTGCAGAACAAAATCGCCTACCAAAGCTCAGGCGATACCCTGCTCTATCTGGCGCCGCTGCAGGGACCGGAGCACCAGATGGGGGTAGTGCAGCTGGAGTATCCGCTGCAGGAGGCCCGGAGCTTCCAGCGGACGCTGCTGAATCTTTTCCTGACCACAGGCGCCGCAGTCCTGGTCCTGAGCTTTATTGGCGGCTACCTGTATTTCAACAAGGCCGCAGCGGCAATCGGGCGGCTGAAGAAAGCGGCGGAATCGATCCGCCGTGCCGAGTACATTTCCGCGCCGCCAGTGAAGCGGAAGGATGAGCTGGGCGAGCTGGCCGAAGGCATTTACTTCATGAGCCGGGAGATTGACACCAGCATTGCCGCGAAGGATGAGGAGCAGCGCAAGCTGCAGCTAGCCGTGCAGAAGCTGCAGGCGCTGGAGCAGCAGCAGAAGCAGTACATCGGCAATATCAGCCATGAGTTCAAGACGCCGCTGACTTCGATCAAGGCTTATGTCGACCTCTTGAATATGTACGATGATGATCCAAAGCTGCTGTCCGACGCGAAGCTCAGCATTGCCAAGGAGACCCAGAGGCTCTATGAAATGGTGGAGAAGGTGCTGCAGCTGACGGCGCTGGAGAAATATGATTTTGAATCTCAGGCTGAGCTGCTGGAGGTGGCGGACGTACTGCAGGATATCTGCAGCCGCATGAAGGGCAAGGCGGAGCGGTATGGTCTGAAGATTACATTGGACGCAGAGCCTGCGCATATCTGGATCGATAAGGAAAGCTTCATGCATATCTTCATCAATCTGCTGGATAATGCGATCAAATATAATATCCCGCAAGGGACGGTGTATCTTCACAGTGAAGTCAGGAATCACCGGGTCTGGATCACCGTCAGGGATTCCGGCATTGGCATTCCGGCAGCGTCCAGGGACAAGATCTTCGAGCCCTTTTACACGGTCAACCGCGACCGTTCCAGACAATCGGGCGGTACAGGACTGGGACTGTCCCTTGTCCGCAATCTGGTGGAGAAGCAGAACGGAACGATTGAACTGCTGGAGGCGGACGGTGAGGGAACGGCGTTTCAGCTGTCTTTTCCCGTAATGCCCTGAAGGGCTTAAGTTTACAACTTGGATACATTTGGCGGGTCATTTGGAAATAAGCATCCGGTATGCTGGGAGCAACACAACCTGGGGGGATCATCTATGAATTCGAATAAAAGGCGCAAGCTTAGAAAAACGGGCATGATTCTGCTGTGCAGTGCGGTTCTGCTATCCATGGCTGCCTGCCGTCCGGAGAATACCGAAACACGGCAGACGGTCGAGAAATCCGGCCAGAAAATCACAGTCATAGACAACACCAGCGAATCGGTCTACACGAAGCTGAAGCTGGAGGGCATCGACAAGATTGAGGGCGTTCGCGGGACCGATTTTGCCGGTGAGGATACGATCGTGGTGGATAAAGAAAACCGCAATCTCTCCCCGCAGACAGTGGAAGGGCAGGAACGTTATCCGCATAATCTCTACCTCCGTACACTGTCTTCAGGCACCGAAACGCCGCTGCAGGAGGGTGAAAAAAATTACGGTGCGGCACAGGTGTCTCCGGACAAGAAGCAGCTCTTTTACAAAGAGCTATATGACGCTACCGGCCTCGGCTTTATTATGAATCTGTCCACGGGAGCATCTGTGAAGGTGGGCGATGCGGAGTTCAGAAGCGAGGAAGGGAGCTGGGCCGACAACGAGCATGTGATTTACCCGGATATGGAAGGGACTATCGTAAATGCGGATGTGAACGGGAAGCAGGAAACGGTGGTGAAGACCGGGGTCCCCTATGTTCATGAGGTGATTCAGACCGGCAGCCGGATTCTGTATGTCACAGGGGAAGACAGCCAGTTGAGTGCTTATGACATGGAAACGAAGCAGACGAAGGTGTTGAAAAAGAATGTGCTGTGGGCTATTCCGTCCCCCGATGGAAGCAGGCTGGCGATTGTCGAACGGGTGAAGCCTGGAGAAATGGTGCTGCTGCTCTGCGACAGTGAAGGCAGCGAGCAGTCCCGGCTGGCTGCGGGCCAGCAGATCTTCGGGACCAGCTGGTCGCCGGACGGCAGCAAGCTGGCTTATGCAACGACTGCCGCAAGCGCTGCTGAGGACCAGGACGGCCTGTTCATCACCGAAGTGGAGACCGGGGAGCAGACGCCTGTGCTGAATGACATCGAGGTGGCTGACCAGCTCCGCTGGAGTCCCTCGGGCAAGAAGCTGCTGGCCTCCGTTTCAGTCCTGAAGGATAATGTGTATCAGTTTATTACGTATGTTGTAAGGCTGTCTTGATGTGTCAAAGTCATCGGATCTTATATGTTCAAGTACGGCCGGCTAATCTCCCGGAAGGGAGGTGATGCCATGAAGTTGTATCAAGTGTTTATTCCTGGCAGTTTCCCTTTTTAGAAAAAAATCTTACTTGACAGGTATGAATAAAGGGTTATATGATAGCAGCAATCCTTCACTGCTAATTAAATGAACAGTGAAATAAAACCTTTGAAAATAATAACCGAGCTGATTGGACCGCCAAAGGCTCCCGAGTATCTTCCCGCATCAGGGAATATTTCGGGGGCCTTTTATAGTTGGCCTATGAGTGGAAAGCAGGGGAAGAGCATGGATGATAAGCAGTGGGAACGGCTGCAGGAGGCCGACTACCTGTTCCGCAAAATGGTGCGCAGGTTTGTGAAGGAACGCGACCGCGTGAGCGTGGAAGGGATTGCTTTGCCGGGCATGCTGATTCTGCAAAAGATCATCCGCGACGAAGAGCAGCGTCTCGGCGATCTCGCGGAACAGCTGGATTTCACCTCGGGTGCCATTACGGCCCTGAGCGATAAGCTGGAGGCGGGCGGATATACGGTGCGCAGGCGCAAGGAGGATGACCGCCGGACGGTACTGATGGGCATAACAGCCAAAGGCCGGGAGATGGTGAAGCGCAACGGCAGCATCGGGGAACGATGTATTACGCTTCTGTTCGATGGGTTCACGGAAGAAGAGCTTGAACAGCAGAGCCGTTTCTATGAACGGATCATCAGCAATCTGGAGGGATTCTCGGAGACTCTGCTTAAGCTGGCACAGCAGAATGCGGAGATTCGTGTCCCGCAGGCCCCTGAACAGAAGCCGCGGACAGCCGCGAAGAAAAATTATCTTAGCTACTGAAGCTACTAAAAACGGGAGCATCGGCTTAAAAAACTTAAGCCAATGCCTTCAGGGCAAGTTTTGCACGAAGTGAAATTAAGGACACGGGTGCTGACAAAACTATAAGGAGAGATGATCATGGGACATTCGACGGTATATCCGACAGGAGCAACAGTATATAATCCTGCCAAGGCATGGAGTGGCTACACAGTTTTCCAGGCGGGCGACGAAGGGGTTGTGCTGATCGATATGAGCGGCAAGGAGGTGCATTTGTGGCAGGGCCTGATCGGCTTTCCGGCCAAAATCCTCCCCGGAGGCTACGTGCTGGGCAGTACGGGCAGAAGAGATCCGAAATTCGGCATTCAGGACAATGTTGATCTGGTTCAGGTCGACTGGGACGGCAATGTAGTCTGGAAGTATAACAGCTATGAGCAGATCGAGGACCCGGGCTATGAGCCGCTGTGGTACGCACGCCAGCATCACGACTACCAGCGGGAAGGAAATCCGGTCGGCTACTATGCTCCCGGCCTGGAACCTTCTGCTAACAGCGGTAAAACACTGATTCTGGCTCATAAGAATCTGCATAACCACCAGATTTCCGACAAGCAGCTGCTGGATGACACAATTATCGAAGTGGACTGGGAAGGAAAAATTATCTGGGAATGGGCGGCCAGTGACCATTTTGATGAACTGGGCTTTGACGAGGCAGCACGCAATGTCCTGTTCCGTGATCCTAACACGCGTTCCTTCGGTGATCTGGGCGGCGGTGTAGGCGACTGGCTGCATATCAACTCGGCTTCGTATGTGGGACCGAACAAATTTTATGATCTCGGAGATGAGCGTTTCCACCCGGACAACATTATATGGGACGCCCGGGAGGCGAATATTATCGCTATCACCGACAAGCGGACCGGGGCTATCGTCTGGCGGCTGGGGCCGGACTATTCATCGCCGGAAGTAAAGCATATCGATTGGATTATCGGCCAGCATCATGCCCACATCATTCCGAAGGGGCTGCCAGGCGAAGGCAATCTGCTAGTGTTCGATAATGGCGGCTGGGGCGGCTATGGCCTGCCTAATCCCTCTTCGCCTTTTGGACAAAAGAATGCGCTGCGCGACCACTCGCGGGTACTGGAGATCAATCCGGTGACACTGGAGATCGAGTGGCAGTATACCTCGGCAGAGGCGGGGTTTTCCGTTCCGACCGATTCCTACAAGTTCTATAGTCCGTATATCAGCTCGGCGCAGCGGCTTCCAAATGGCAACACGCTGATTACCGAAGGCTCCAATGGACGCCTATTCGAGGTGACGGCGGAGCATGAACTGGTATGGGAGTATATTTCGCCTTACACTGACCGCAGAAATACGAACATGGTGTACCGCTCCTACCGCGTACCGTACGTTTGGGTGCCGCAGCTGGTGAAGCCGGAGGAAGCTGCCATTGAGCCGATCGATGTATCAACGTTCAGAGTGCCAGGTGCAGCTCCCAAAGGTTCGGATTCTGTAGTAGTGGTAGCGACATCACTGCCATTTATGGAGGGCGCCGCTTGTGTGGCTACTGCCAATGAGGGCAGCGGCCGGAGGACCAGTTAGAGCAATCAGGAAAATCCATAATGAAGAGGTGCATAGTGTGAAAAAACCATGGTACGGCTCTGCTTTTCTGTTCTTATCCATATCTCTGGTTCTGGTTCTCTCGGGCTGCAGCTCCAAAGGGGACGCGGCGGCGTCCTCTGGTGCGGACGGCGGCAAGCCAAAGACGCTAAAGATCAAAATTGCCGACATTAATACCAACCCGACCTTCCGGGTCGCGCTGGACAAAGGCATCTTCGCTAAGCATGGCATTGCTGCGGAGATCATTAACTTCGGCACTCCGGCGGAAGGAGTGAATGCGCTCTTCATTAAGCAAGTGGATATTGCCTTCGGTGCAGACTTCCCGGTACTGAACGCCGTTGCCAAAGGCGATTATTCGATTATCGCTTCGGCCGGCCAGGCCACAGACCAGGCAGCGGCGGTATGGAAGCTGTACGTCAAAGATGAAATCAAGTCAGCCGCCGATCTAAAAGGCAGGAACCTAAGTTTCATGCGCGGCACTTTTCTGCCGTACCTCTGGGATGAATACCTGAAGGAGCAGGGCATCGCATTGGGCGATGTAACGCTGACAGGGCAGGGGGCGTTCGACGAAGCCTTCATTGCACTGAAGCAGGGCGATGTGGATGCCGCCTGGTTCAGTGGCTCGGCGCTGACCGATAAGCTGGCTGCGCTGGAGGGTGTGCATGAACTGACCGACATGTCCAAGACCCCGGTTCGGCTGGGGATGGGGATAGTGGCTGGGAATGCTTTTGTGCAGGCCAACCATGACGGAATCGGGCAATTCCTCGCAGCGGTGGAAGAAGCTTCGGCGTATGCACAGGAGCATCCCGGGGAAGTGGCCGACCTGATGTTCAAGGAATTGAAGCAGCCCAAGGAAGCCACGCTGAAAGATCTGCCGGTCAACCCCTGGAAGGTCGGATTCACGCAGGCCGCGTATGACAGCCTCGCCGGACAGAAGAAATATATGGTCGATACAGGCATTATCGAACAGGATTTTGACCTGGACAGCAAGCTGAATCTGGAGCCGCTCAGGAAAGCGCTGCCGGATAAATTGACGTACACGAAATAACGAAAACTTCAGGAGGTGCCCCATGTCTTTACCTGCCAAGCAGAATGCGATTCATATCGAGCAGCTCCGTAAAAGCTACAGCGAGCCTGCAGCCGGGGACGTTCATTACATCATCAAGGATGTGAACCTGGTCATAAAAGGCGGCGAGTTCTTCGTGCTGCTCGGTCCGAGCGGCTGCGGGAAATCGACACTGCTGAATATGATCGCCGGTTTTGTCTCCAAATCGGGCGGCAACCTGAGGGTGGACAACGTGGAGGTGGATAAGCCCGGCCGTGACCGGGCGGTTGTTTTTCAGCAGGCGGATTCTTCCCTGTTCCCTTGGCTTACCGTACGTGAGAATGTGGAATTCGGACTGCGGATGAAAAAGACGCCCAAAGCGGAGCGCAAGACGATCTCGGACCGCTATATTGCACTGGTGGGATTGAATGGTCATGAGAACAAGTTCCCCAAGGAGCTGTCCGGCGGCATGAAGCAGCGGGTGCAGCTGGCCCGGGTGCTGGCGAATGACCCGGCGATTCTGCTGATGGATGAGCCTTTCGGCGCACTGGATGCGATGACCCGGCGGACGATGCAGAAGGAACTGGTCCAGATTTGGCGTGAGACTCATAAGACCGTTATTTTCGTGACCCATGATATTCAGGAGGCACTGCTGCTGGGCGGGCGCATAGGCATCATGTCTGTTGGCCCTTCCTCCAATATTACCGATATTTACGACAATCCGCTGCCTTTCCCGCGGGATGTGGCCTTACCGGAATTTTACGCGCTGTACCACCAAATTCAGAGCCATTTTGAAGAATAGGATCGGGGTGTGACTGTTAATGAAATGGGTGGAGAAAAAATGGGTGTCCGTCCCCCTGCTATGGCTTGCCGCACTCTGCATCTGGCAGTTTGGCGCTCTATTGTATGGCCCTGATGTCATTCCCGGACCGTGGGCTACGCTGAAAGGCGGACGGGAGCTGGTTCAAGATGGCACGTTGATGCAGTATATCGGCATTAGCTTTTACCGTGTGCTTGTCGGCTGGGTGCTGGGCAGTCTGCTGGCTGTTCCGGCGGGGCTGATGATTGGAAAGGTGAACGTCATCCGCATTTTTGCCGAGCCTTTCCTCAATTTTATCCGCTTCATTCCGCCGATTGCCTTCATTACGCTGTTCCTGGTCTGGTTCGGCATCGGGGAGCAGTCGAAGATTGCACTGATTATGTACGCCACCTTCTTTATCGTCGTGCTGAACACCTTGACGGGGGTAATGTCCGTGGAGGAGGATAAAGTCCGCTCCGCCCGCAGCATGGGAGCAAGCGAGTGGCAGATTCTGCTGCATGTGATTGTTCCTGCTACCATTCCTTATATTTTTACGGGGTTCCGGCTGGCGATGGGAACCTCCTATATGGCCATCATCGGCGCGGAAATGATTGCTTCGAACGAAGGTGTAGGCTATCTGATCTGGAATTCACGGCTGTTCTTCCGCACGGACTGGATTTTTGTCGGGCTGTTCTGCCTGGGGTTCATGGGTTTTGCGACAGACCGGCTGTTCGGCTGGTTTGGCCGGAAGGCACTCTATCGCTACGGTGTGGTCAGTGTAGCGGCGCGGAGAAGATGAAGTGGCGGGGGCCTGCTGGCCGCAGCAAAAGTCCTTGACAAATAAAGGTTGTTACAGCTACTATAGTTGTGACAACTTGTTGAGGACGGTGAGGATATGCCTGACGGATTTGATTATACAGAACTGATTGGATTCCGGATTATCAAGGGCGAGGTGCTGATCAAGCGCAGGATGCTGGCTATTTTTATGGAACAGGGCTACGATCTGACCTTCGAGCAATGGATGGTGCTGAATGTGCTGTATGCGGAGCCTGGAATTATTCAGAGCGAGATTGCTGCCAGAACCTTCAAGGACAAGACGAATGTTACGCGTATTCTGGATGTGCTCGCCAAGAAGGGATATGTGGCCCGCGAAGCGCATGGCAGGGACCGCCGGAGCTTTCAGATCTATCTGACAGCAGCGGGACAGGAAATATTCGCTGATCTTATCCCCCATGTGCAGCAGTTAAATGAACAATTTAAGCAAGACATCCCTGATGAAGAATTGGCACAGTTCATTCATACCTTAGAGAAAATTTGCCGGAACGTGCAATAAATTTTTTTGTCCAAATGGTTGTTATAGCTATTATATATATAACTACTAAATCTTAACTACGAAAGGGATGAGCGGTCATGACAGAGCTTACCATGAAGGAAAAATTTGCATTCCGCTTTATTTTTAATGAAAAGAGAGTGTATCAGCGCTGGTATGGCCGGTTTCTAATGTTTGGCACAGATTATGGGAGACTCAGAAGAGTAGTGGCGAGAATTGGAGAATGGCGGAAATGGTGCGAGGTCTGGACAGCGGAGGGTGATGAGGTGTACCGGATAGCAGAAAAGGCACTTGCAGAAGGCAGTCTGGGTAAAGCCAGAGCCTTGTTCCATGAAGCGGTGGCCTGCTACCATGCGGGTCAGCATATCTTTTTTATCGACAGCCGGCAGAAAGAAGCCACACAGGAAAAAGCAAGGAAAAGCTATACCCGGGCGCTCTCTCTGTATAACGAAAAGGAGAAGCCTGTCCGAGTGGATATTCCATACCGCGGCATATCCATCCCGGGCTATTTACGAAAAGCGGACATGGAGGGGAGGCCCCTGATTATTTTCGTGAACGGCATGGATAATATTAAGGAAGCGGAAGGGCATCATTTCGGCTCGGTGTTTAACCGGCAGGGCTTCAATTTCTTTACGTTTGACGGCCCGGGCCAGGGGGAGATGTGGAGCTCGCAGAAATTCGATGCCCGGGATTACCATACGGCGGTATCGGCAGTCATCGACTGGTTTGAACAGCAGCGGCCGAGCGGGATTGACCTCGGAAGAATCGGACTCGTCGGCTTCAGTCTGGGCGGGTATTTGGCGCCTGAGGCTGCAGCCCACGATCCCCGGGTGAAATGTACGGTAGGCAACAGCGGGTTGTGCTATATCGGCGGCATCCGGGGATTGAAGCAGCTTAATCCGATCTGGCAGCGGGGCGTCACCTATATAACAGGCTGTGAAACGCTGGAAGCGGCGCTCCCGCAGTTCAATTATGATATTGAAGACGCTCCGTCCCTGCGCTCGCCGCTGCTCTTTTTCCATGCGGGGCGTGATGAGGTGATGCCTTCACCCAAGAGGCATGCAGATAAAATGATGAACTGGGCCAAAGGGGAAGCAACGCTGAGATATATGGAGGATGCGGAGCACTGCACGATGAATTATCTGGATGAAGTTTTTCCGGAGATGATGGACTGGTTTATAAGGAAGCTGCGCATCTAGCCCTGACAGCTAAGCCCAATATAAAAATACACAGCAACTGCCCGGTATTCGGGCGGTTGTTTTTTTACATAGCAGAAAGAAGATATTGGGGTCCCCGCAAAGTACCTGAATCAGCTTCCACATAAAGGCACCACTTTTTGGGGGCATTTTACAAATGTTACTATTGCACTTAATGCCTGGCGAACAGTGGCCCCCTATACTTCAGTTGGGCAGCGAACCAGCTTGGATCAGAGATGAAGCCCGTAAATCAGAAATAGGAGTGATAGGGAAATCATGAAAAAGAGATTCACACAATTCTTGTCCATGGGTCTGCTGTTGTCCTTGCTCGTCCTGTTGCTTGCCGCTTGTGCCAACTCGGAAGCCAAAGCTGATGAAGGGAACGGCAATGCCCCGGCCAAGGAGCTGAGCTTAAGCGAAATTGAAGCGGAAGCTACCAAAGAAGGTGCTGTGGTCAGTGTAGGCATGCCGGATTCCTGGGCCAACTGGAAGGATACCTGGAATGATATTACGGCTAAATACGAAATTACACATACCGATACTGATATGTCGAGTGCGGAGGAGATTGCCAAGTTCGAAGCGGAAAAGGATAAGCCGACAGCGGATATTGGCGATGTGGGCATTGCCTTCGGTCCGGTTGCAGTAGATAAAGGCGTAACCCAGCCCTATAAAACCTCCTACTGGGACGAAATTCCCGCCTGGGCCAAAGATAAGGACGGCCACTGGGTCGTTGGCTATCAAGGCAGTATCGCGTTCCTGACTAATACCAAGCTGGTCGCAAATCCGCCCAAAAGCTGGGAGGACCTCAAGAACGGCAGCTATAAAATCATCGTCGGTGATGTAACCAAAGCGGCCCAGTCCCAGATGGCTATCCTGGCCGCAGCGATTGCCTTTGGCGGGGATGAGTCGAACATTGAGCCGGGGATTGCTTTTTTTGAGGACCTGGCCAAAAAAGGCCGGCTGTCGAACGCCGAAGCTTCGCTTGCGAACATCGAGAAGGGCGAAGTGGAAGTTACGCTGCTGTGGGATTTCAACGCGCTGAACTATAAGGACCAGATCGACAAGAACGGGTTTGACGTAGCGATTCCGCAGGAAGGCAGTGTCGTAAGCGGCTATGCGACCGTCATCAACAAATGGGCGCCGCATCCCAATACGGCCAAGCTGACGCGTGAGTATATTCTCAGTGACGAAGGGCAGATCAACCTGGCAAAAGGTTACGCCCGTCCGATCCGTGACAGCGTGAAGCTGCCGGAGGATGTGGCCGCGAAACTTCTGCCTCAAGAGGAATACGCCAATGTGAAGCCGGTTGGCGACTACAAAGTGTGGGAAGAAACCGCGAAGAGCCTTCCGCAGCTGTGGCAGGAGCGTGTGCTTGTGCATTTGAACTAACCGTTCCGGAAGCGGGTTTTATACAGAACATGAGGGGGCGCCTTTGCTGTAGCCTAAAGGCGCCCGCTTGCTATTCCATACGAGAGGAGCATGCAGGATGAAAAAGAGACAACGCGGCCTGATCCTGGCCCTGGCTCCATTCGTGCTGATGGTGCTGGCGTTCCAGGTAGTGCCCGTCTTTTCCATGCTGACGGGCAGCTTCCGCCATGCGGACGGAGCGGGCTTCACGCTGGGCAACTATCAGCATGCCCTGAGCAGTGCCTATTATCTGCAGGCGATCAAGAACAGCCTGCTGATATCCGTCTTCTCCAGCCTGATCGGGCTGGCTGTAGGGCTTGTGTGCGCGTACTGCATCACGCGCTTTGCCCCTGCGGTGCGGGACCGGCTGCTGATGCTGTCCAATATGACCTCGAACTTTGCCGGCGTCCCGCTGGCTTTTGCCTATATCATTCTGCTTGGCAACAATGGTGTGTTCACGCTGCTGTTCAAGCAGTGGGGCTGGAACGTGTTTGACGGATTCAATCTGTACAGCTGGTCCGGGCTGATTCTGGTGTATGTCTATTTCCAGATTCCGCTGGCTTTATTGCTGCTATACCCGGCATTCTATGGCATCAGGGAGCAATGGAGGGAGGCGGCGGCTCTGCTGGGAGCAGGGTCCTGGCAGTTCTGGCGAACGGTCGGGCTGCCCGTGCTCTCTCCGGCGATCTTCGGGACGCTGGGCATTCTCTTCGCCAATGCCATGGGAGCCTATGCCACCGCCTATGCGCTGGTTGGGGGCAACTATAACCTGCTGGCCGTCCGCATCGGCTCGCTCGTTGCCGGTGATGTGGTGACCCAGCCGCAGATGGGCAGCACCCTGGCGGTTCTGCTGGCGCTGAGCACGCTGCTGGCGGTGTTTCTGAATCAGCGGATGGTCCAGCGGATGGAAGGGCTCGGCGGCAGGAATTCTGCCGGGCGGGAGCGCAGCAGCGGTTTATTGCGGCGGCGCTGGCCCGCTGTCCGGGAGGAGGCAGGACAATGAATACGCGCAAGGCGGGTATTGCCCCGCGTACCTTCATGCTCCTTCTCATGATCTATTTGCTGCTGCCGCTGCTGGCAACGGGGCTGTACGCTTTTGCCCAGGATTGGCAGAATACGCTGCTCCCCCGCAGTTGGACATTAGGCTGGTTCCGCGGCATGTTTCAGGATATCCGTTTTCTGGAGGCGCTGTGGAATTCATTGTATCTGTGTGTGATCAGCGTGCTGCTCAGTCTCGCTGTGATGCTGCCGGCAGTTTTTGTAATTACAGTATATTTTCCGCGCTGGGAGAGCTTCATGAAGGGGGTTGTCGTTCTGCCTTATGCCGTGCCGGGAGTGGTGGCGGCAGTGGGGCTCATCCGTGCGTATTCCTCCGGCCCGTTCGACATTTCCGGGACTGCCTATTTGCTGGTCGGGGCTTATTTTGTGGTCATTCTGCCTTATATGTATCAGGGCATCCGCAACAGTCTGCTCAGCGTATCCGCTGTAGAGCTGCTGAACGCCGCCGAGCTGCTCGGGGCCAGAAGACGGTCCGCTTTTATCAATGTGATTCTGCCGAATATCTGGCCGGGGGTTATGGTCTCCGCGCTGTTGTCCTTCTCTGTGCTGTTTGGGGAGTTCGTGCTGACGAACATGCTGGTCGGGGGGCACATCCAGACGATTCAGGTTTATTTGTTCCGGCGGGTCGGCGAAAGCGGACATTTGGCCAGTGCGATAGCGATCTCCTATTTCGTGTTTATTCTGCTGCTGTCGGCGGTGCTGATGAAGCTGGGGATGAAGATTAAAGGGCAGGCGAAGTAAGGCGGCCCCCTGAGAGCTATCCAGAGGAAAGCTAACATCGGAAAAAGTTCAATTTATATAAGGAGGGTCGCGGAAATGAATGATTATCTGAAGCTGCATGGCATCCGAAAAATGTTTGGCGATGTTCCGGTGCTGGCCGGCGTGGAGCTGAGCATCGCTGAAGGGGAGCTTGTCACACTGCTGGGCCCTTCGGGCTGCGGCAAAAGCACGCTCCTGCGCTGCATCGCCGGACTGACCGATCTGGACAGCGGCAGCATTCTGCTCGCAGGCCAGGAGCTGACGAAGCAGCCGCCCCGCAGCAGGGATGTGGGCATGGTGTTCCAGTCCTATGCGCTGTTCCCCAATCTGACGGTCAGCCAGAATGTGGAATACGGGATGCGTATGCGCGGCGTTGCTCCGGCCGCCCGGCGCAGCCGGTGCGAAGAGCTGCTGGCGCTGGTCGATCTCGAAGACAAGCGCGATGTCTATCCGCAGTCGCTGTCCGGCGGACAGCAGCAGCGGGTGGCGCTGGCCCGCTCGCTGGCCGTCCAGCCCAAGCTGCTGCTGCTGGACGAACCGCTCAGCGCGCTCGACGCCAAAATCCGCAAGAATCTGCGCGCGGAGATCCGCGATATCCAGCGGCGGCTCGGCATGACGACGCTGTTCGTCACCCATGACCAGGAGGAAGCGCTGATTCTCTCGGACCGGATCTGCATCATGAACCAGGGACAGATGGTTCAGGAAGGCTCACCGGAGCAGCTATACACCGCGCCGCGTACGGAATTCGCCGCCCGGTTCATGGGCAGCTACAACGTCTTCAACCGGGCGGAGGCGCTCAAGCTGTTCCGCAGAATTGACAGCCGCTCCGACCGTTTTGCCATCCGCCCCGAGGCGGTAACACTGCTGGCCGAAGGCGAAGCGATCCAGGATGATGCGGATGGCATGATGGATGTGCGCGGACAGGTTCAGACCGTGTCGATTCTGGGCAATATCATCC
The DNA here is from genome assembly GCF_000758705.1 of Paenibacillus graminis. Lineage (NCBI taxonomy): Bacteria > Bacillati > Bacillota > Bacilli > Caryophanales > Paenibacillaceae > Paenibacillus > Paenibacillus graminis. The sequence goes on from NZ_CP009287.1 coordinate 420,701, forward strand.
GCGCTGCTGTCGTGGCTGAAGGCGTTCACCTAACGGTAGACCTGCTGAATGACGGCCGCTGGCTGCGGGTGCGGGAAGGGGATCGTGTGACCCTTCTGCTTGATCCTGCCCAACTGCTGCATCTGGAGCAGGAAGGGGCATAGAAGGGCGGCTTGTGCGTCAAGGCAGGCTAAGAGTGAAGCAAATTGTGAATCCAGTCCCTATCTTTGTGTACAGGAGCAATTTGCAGTTACTGGTTGTGTAATGAAAGTTCCAGGGCAAGAGTCACTGCAAGCGTATAGTCTGCAGCGCGCTATAAGATGCTAAGGAGGCGGAGATATTCATGACGGAAACAGCAAGCAAGCTTATTGTGGTTGTGCTCGACGGGCTGCGCTATGACGCTGCCCGCAAATATCTGGGGTACATGGAGCATCTGGTGGAGCAGGGGCAGCTGTCGTGCTACAAGGTGCAGTCAGAGCTGCCGAGTCTGTCACGTCCTCTCTATGAGGTGCTGCTGACAGGCACACCGGTATCGAAAAATGGAATTACCGCCAATCATATCGTCAGACTGAGCCGTGAGCAAAGTGTGTTCCATCTTGCCGTTGCCGCCAATTTGCGTACGGCGGCTGCCGCATATCACTGGGTTAGCGAGCTGTACAGCTCGGCTCCTTTTCATCCGGTTGCTGACCGGCACCAGCACAATGTCCTGAAACCGATTCAGCACGGCAGCTTTTATTTCGAGGATCATTACCCGGACAGCCATGTATTCGCGGATGCTGAATTTTTGCGGGCGGCCTACGACCCCCATTTTCTGTATATTCATACAATGAATATCGACGATGCCGGACACCGCTATGGCGGGGAAAGCAAAGAGTACGAGGTGGCGGTCCGCCGGGTTGACGGATTGCTTGCCACGCTGCTGCCGGAGTGGATGGAGCAGGGGTATACGGTGCTGGTTACTGCTGATCATGGGATGAATGCGAACGGCTGCCACGGCGGGGTCACTCCAGCGGAGCGGCATATTCCTTTATACACCTTTGGTGAACAGGTATTGTCGCCGGAACAAGAGATTCAGGCGCTGCCCCAGCTGCGGCTTGCCCCGTTAATGTGCCATTGCCTTGGCCTTCAGCCTTCGGCGGCGATGACTACGGAGGGCTTGCCGCCTTTCGTGCCGGTCGTACCGGGACAAGAGGAAAATGCAAAAATGATGAAGCTGAATAGTTTGGCATAGATACAATTTTAATGTTTTAACCATCCGTTGTCAGAATTCCCCCATTTCTAAAATGGTGGGATGAATGGCAACGATCCTGCTTATACAAAGGAAATCAACTTCCATCAATACGAACATTTGTTCTATGATAGATTCGTAAATTCCTGGAAAGGAGTTGCGAGGCATGTTCGTACTTCAAGCGTATAAGTACCGGATCTACCCCACCCATGAGCAACAACAATATCTGGCAAAGGTGTTCGGATGTGTCCGTTTTATCTACAACAAAATGCTTGCGGATAAGATCGAACACTATAAACAAACGGAGAAAATGCTCCATACTACACCTGCCAGATACAAGAAGGCATTCCCGTTGCTGAAAGAAGCGGACAGCCTTGCATTAGCAAACGTTCAGCTCAACCTGGAGAAAGCCTATAGGCATTTTTTTCGGGATAAGAACGTGGGCTTCCCTACATTCAAAAGTAAGAAAACGAACAACAATAGCTTCACAACGAACAATCAAAACGGAACGATAGCCATTGAAGCCGGAACGATTAAAATTCCGAAACTAAAGACAAGAATCCGAATGAAGGTACATCGTCTATTCAGGGGGCGAATCAAATCCTGCACCCTATCCAAAACACCATCAGGAAAATACTTTGCATCCGTACTGGTGGAAACAGATATCGCTCCTTTGCCCAAAACAGAAAAGAAGATTGGCGTAGATCTGGGACTAAGAAACTTTGCGATTACTTCGTGTGGCGAAGTGATCGCAAATCCGAAACATCTACGTCAATCTGAACAACGATTAGCCAAACTGCAAAAGGACTTGTCAAGAAAGAAGAAAGGAAGCCATAACCGAAATAAAGCACGTTTGAAGGTCGCCAAGCTTCATGAAAAATAGCGAATCAGCGTAAAGACTTCTTGCACCAAACGTTCACCCAAATGATACGCGAAAACCAAGTGATCGTGATGGAAGACTTGCGTGTAAAGAACATGATGCAGAATCACAAATTAGCGAAAGCTATTTCTGAAGTATCCTGGAGCCTGTTTCGAGCGATGCTCGAATACAAGGCGAACTGGTACGGGAGAACATTGATGATTGCCCCAAAACACTTTAAGAGCAGCCAACTCTGTTCCTGTTGCGGCTACAAAAACGCAGAAGTGAAAAACCTGGCTGTACGTGAATGGACTTGTCCTGAATGTAGTACACAACACGACAGAGATGTAAACGCAGCTAAAAACTTACTACAATTAGCAATGTAATATTGCAACAATTGGGCTAGGAACTCGCCTCTGAGCTTGGGTAAACTTGGAGCAGTAGCTCCATTGACCAAGAAGCACCCACCTCTTAGGTGGCGTGTAGTTCACTACAAAAAAATGTATATCTATATACAGGATGATTTTGTATAATCTAAAGTATATTAACGATTAGGGGGGTTGCTTGTGACTAGTTCGAGAGCTTTGAAATGGATTACGGGTTCATTTGAGATTCTTTTGGCCATTCCGATTCTTGGTGCTGCCATTGTAATCGGGAGCTGGTACACCGTATTGGGATTAACTTTCATTCTGCATGCCGTAACGCTGGTTCTATCGGCCAAGAATAAAGAGCCGTTTTATGGTTCAGTGCTCGGAATCGTGACTTCCGCGCTGGCGTGGATTCCATTCCTGGGATGGATTCTGCATCTGATCACCGGTATCCTGCTCATGGTAACCGCAGCGCAAAAACCGCGTCAGGTATCCAATCATAATACATATCAGGCTTAAATGCCGGCAATAGTCAAGGCAAGCCATAACACAGCCCGATTCGGATGATTCCCGAATCGGGCTGTGTTCATGCTATAATGGGGAGGCATTTGAGAGGGATTTACAGGAAGGAGCAGTACCTGGATGGAAGCAACCGCACAAGAGGTAGCGGAATGGATGGTCAAGGAGATCCGTTTTACGGGAACCCTGCACCAGAGCGCCGCGATTGAATATGTGAAGGCCAACTTTGGCGAGCAGTTTGTATTTGTGAATGAGAACGGGAACGCGTCCTTGTCCAAGGACGTGAAGAAGGCCTTCCGCAAGCTGCACGGCGGGAGAATCGCCTGGGACCGGGACGGATTTCTGTGGGCCTGGACCTAAACATAAGCCCCCGGCAGAGATTCACGGCCCTGACACAGCACCAGATGATTATCTATGCTTATACCAAAAGTGACCGTTCCCTTATCGAAAGGACGGTCACTTTTTTTGATTCACTTTAAATATATTCGGTCATGCCCTTCTCCTTAAGCAAATCGACGATATCCTTGACGGACTGGGCTTTATCTTTGGGGCAGATCAGGACTGCATCGCCGGTGTCGGCAATGATGAACCCATCCACGCCGATGGTGGTAATCAGTCTGCCGTTCCCATAGATGATCGAATTGCGGGTATCGATACCCATGTGATTGGCTTTGATGATATTGCCGGCGTCGTCGGGAGGGAAGATCGCGCCCAGCGCATCCCAGCTGCCGATGTCATTCCAGCCGAATTGGCCTGATAGGACAACCACTTCATCGGAACGCTCCAGAATCCCATAGTCGATTGAGATATTCTGCAGCAGCGGATAGATCCGGGCTATCGTCTCTGCTTCCTGTGCTGTACCGAGCGCCTCGCTGACCGGCAGCATCATATTGTACAGCCGCGGCAGATACCGTTTGAAATTATCGATAATGACCGAGGTCTTCCAGATGAAAATCCCGCTGTTCCATAGGTAGTTGCCGGACGCTAGATAGCCCTGTGCCTTCTGGAAATTCGGCTTCTCTACGAATTCCGCCACATCGTACACCGCTACCGGATGGACGGCGATAGGCTCTTTATCATAAGCGATATAGCCATAGCCGGTGGAGGGGAAGGTGGGCTTGATGCCGATGGTGACGATTTTGTCGCTCTCCATGGCGAAAGTGCACGCTTCATCCAGCGTGAGCCGGAACTGCGGTTCATCGGTGATATAATGATCCGAAGGCAGGACGACCATCAGTGAGTCCTCCTGGCTTGTATGCATGATGGAGAAGGCGGCGAACAAAATGCTGGCCGAGGTATTCCGCGCTACAGGCTCAATCAGAATGTTGCTCTTCTGAACACTGCTGTGCATGATGCTCTCCAGCAGCACTGCCTGTGTGCGGTTCGTTACGATGACGGTATTTTCCTGCGGGATAATGCCCTTGAAGCGTTCAATTGTATCGTTCAGCATGATGTCGTTTCCGCTGATATTGAGCAGCTGCTTGGGAATTTCCTGTCTGGACAGCGGCCAGAAGCGGGTGCCGCCACCGCCTGCGAGAATCGTCGCGAATTTATCCATGATAAGTCACCAGATGGGCGATGGAGAAGGAGATAATGCTCTCCGAGCCTTGGTTCAGATTCAGCCCTGCGCTGTGGATGCCGTCATAGCAGGCACCGGTCTGAGCGTCAATCAAAGGAAGCTTCAGAGAATTATGCCCGGTATACCAGGCATAGCAGAGGTCGGCCCGTTTCTGATAGGCCGGGTCCTTAAGCACTACAGCAGCTTCGCGGCAGGCGAGCAGCATTTCGCAGGCTTCAATCGGCTGCTCGTCATACTCCGCAGGTTTGCCGCCGCGCAGCAGCCAGCCATGACTGCCGATAGGCCTGTAATAGCCTTCAGGCGCGAAAGTCTGGGAAGCCAGGAAATCCAGGCTTTCTTTGGCTGTCGCCTGAAGATCGGGATTGCCGGAAATGCCGAAGGCCTTAAGCAGCGCCCAGGGCAGCATGGAATTGCCGTAGGTCAGGCTGTCCTCGTACCAATTCCAGCCATCGCCCTTGGTCCGTATATATTGCTTGTGGAGCCGGACGGCGATAGTCTCAATAAGCTCAGTGATGACAATTTTTGGCAGGAAGGCGGCTTCTTCTGCTGTATGCCCTGCCGCGTGCGGATACGGGAAGGAATAAGTTAATGCGCCGGGTGTATTAACGAGATAGCTGAGGCCGATGACGGCGTAGGCTGCGGCCCGGGGAGAGCCGAGTTTCTCTAAATACGGCAGCGATTGGTTGATGAGATAGCGGCAGGTGTTCAGCAGGTTATCCGGCAGGATGGAGGCGTTGGAGAGCATGAATCCCAGCGCCCACAGGGTGCGTCCCTGGCAATCCTCGGAGCCGCTTTCTTCCATGAACGAACGGTTGTAGTCCATGAAATTACGGAAGTTGCCCTGTTCATTTTGTGCGTGATGGATGAAGGACAGGTACGTATGAATCAGATCCAGCGTTGCGGATTGCCGATTTTGCTTATACATGAGTACAGCCGCAATCAAGGCCCGGGCGTTGTCATCGGTGGTATAGCCCTTAGACCGGTCGGGAACGCCAAACTTGGTATGCTGAAAAATCCCCGTGTCATCGGTTATTCTGCGCAGATAGCTAGTTTTGAGGGGGACAGCTACAGGTGTCTGCATCAAATCACACTCCGGTCCGCCAGTTTGAAGAGGGCTATTTTATCTTGAAAGATGGCGGCATACGTCTTCGCCACCTCACTCCACATCATCGTTCTTCCAAGCGCAAGCGTACGGTTTTCCATATCCTTGACCTTGCCGGGATCATCCAGCAGTTCCAGAATGCAGGCTTCCAGTGAAGCGGAATCCCGGAAATTGGCCAGCAGGCCGCGGCCTTCGCCAAGCATCTCCTCCGCATACCGGTAAGGTGTAGAAACAATTACCCGGCCATAGCCGATACCGTAGGCGAGCGTTCCGCTGACCGCCTGATCCTTGCCCAGATATGGGGTCATATAAATATCCGACATCACCAGCGACTCAATCACTTCCTCCTGTGTCAGCAGCTTGTCGACGAAGAGTACATTGTTGGTCAAGCCCAGCTCATGAACGAGGTCCGTCAGCTTTTCCCGGTAAACTTCGCCGGTTTCGAGCTTGACTACGGGATGGGTTTTGCCCCAGATGATATAGAGCGCATCCGGATGCTGCTTGACCACACTGCTCATGGCCTCGATGGCGTATTCAATCCCCTTGCCTGGACTCAGGAAACCGAAGGTGGAGAGAATCTTGCGTTCCCCGAAGCTGTACTGCACTTTAAGCTCCGCCCGGGATGCCGTCTCTACATAGGGTACTCCGTGATGGATGAATGCAATTTTGGCGGCATTGATATGATAGACGGAGATTAAATCCTGCACAGTAGACTGGGCCATCGTGACCACCTTGACGCTGAGCTCGGCAATCCGGGTAATAATCTGGTGCTGCTTGGGGGTAGGATTGGTTAATACGGTATGAAAAATGGCCACATAGGGCACATGAAGCTTTTCGATGAAATCCAGCAGGTATTCGCCGCTTTCTCCGCCATAGATCCCGAATTCATGCTGTATGACCAGCAGATCGGTATCGGAATGATTGATTGCTTCAGCGGCATCTATATAATCGGACAGCGTGTTTTGGCTGATTTCCCTCATTACCTGGTCACTGTAACGGTAAGATTCGTTATTGTTCATCGCGAGGATCTTCGGCTTGTTCCAGCCCTCAAGCTTCGAGAACTCATCTAATAAATCCTGGGTGAACGTAGCAATTCCGCATTCTCTGGGCAGGCTGGTGGACAGAAAAACAATGTTCCTGTTGCTGCTGGTGTGTTTCATAATGAGGAGCCTCCCTATTCAATTTTTGTAATTTGAAATAAAAAAAGAAAATAAAGAGGACTTTATTTTCCGGGCAAAAAAGTGGTATAAAATTTTGGATCTGCAAGTTATTTCCTTCCGCAACTATAACATGACCATTTTTTCTTGTCAATTTATTGACTACCCTTCATTCTCCAGATATAGTGTTGTTGGAGGTGTATGAATGCCAGTCATACGCAGTAAATTAAGTGAGGTTATGGAACGCCATGACCCCAAATTATCCATTCGCAAGCTCGCCAAAGATATCAATTACCATTTCGACTCCGTCCGGCGGATGTACAAAGACGAGATGGTGCAGTATCCCCGGGATTTGCTGCTGAAGCTGTGCATCTACTTTAATATTCAGCCGGGTGAATTGATTCGCATGGAGTTGGATGAGAACGATTGGGCAATAGATAAAGCAAACGAATATGAGGAGGAAGGCAATGACAAGGAACCCGGTCAAGACGGCAACATGTAACGAACTGCTGGATACCTTCTATGCCAATCTTCGAACAGTGCGCGTGGAGAAGCTGGCCTTCTCCGGTGTAGGCAAACGTGACGTATACAACATCACCGCCCCGTTTACGCACGGTGGGGAAACGGTAATTCTTGGAAGAGTTGAGGAACGGGACAGTGAGTTCTCTCAAGTCTTCTTTTTTATACTCCGGGAGGGGGCCTGGATTCCCCGTGCGCATACGCATACCTATAATTTGCAGGACCCGTGTGTAGCCCTTATACAAGGGGAACTCATTGTAGGCGGGGTAGAGGTAATTACCGCAGCGGATGATCCGTACCGGATCGTCTCATGGGTGACCCAGTTCTACCGGGGCTACCGTATTGACTCCATGCGCCATTTCTCTTCCGGTCCCGGAACGATGAAGGATATCCGGCTTATTGAGCTGCAGGATGGCAGAATAGGCATATTTACACGGCCGCAAGGAGCCAGGGGCGGAAGAGGGCAGATCGGATTTACCATTATCGATTCATTGGAGGAGCTGAACGAGCAGACCTTCATCGAAGCCGAGGTGCTGCAGGATCAGTTCGTGCCCGAGGAATGGGGCGGGGCGAATGAAGCCCAGTTATTGAAGAATGGGCATATAGGCGTACTAGGGCATATTGCCTGCTTCGACCGCTTGGGCCAAAAACACTATTATTCTATGGTGTTTTCTCTCAATCCCGGCACCTATGAGACGACACCGGTCAAAATCATTGCCGCCAGAAGCGACTTCCCCATTGGTCCCGGCAAACGGCCGGACCTGCAGGATGTCATTTTCAGCGGCGGGCTGGTGCGGGGAGACAATGGGCGTGCGGTGCTGTCAGTAGGGGTTAGCGATGCCGAGGCATATCAGATTGAGATCCCGGACCCTTTTATAGAATATGAACAGTAAGCCCAAGGTTTGACTAGATTCTATGGTCATGTTATACTTTCGATGACAAGAATTTATGGTCAAAGAGAGCGGGAAATCAAAAATGAGTAAATTTATTCAACTGAGCAATCGTACGGCTGAAACCAAGTCCAACCTGAACGTCGCCAGAAAACTGGGGCGTATCCCGGCTGTATTGTACGGAATTAATAAAGATACTCTAAGTTTAGAAGTCAATGAAAAAGAGCTTTTGGATGTTCTAAAAACCAATCCGCGGGCTATTCTGCAAGCCAAGCTGTCCGATAATACAGCTGTTCCAGTAGTTGTACAGGATATCCAGAAGGATTCCATGTCGGGCAAGGTACTGCATATTGACTTTCAGCATGTGAACATGAATATCAGCATGGACAGCAAGGTTACAATTCATTTTGCGGGAGAAGCGGCCGGTATCAAGGCAGGCGGTTCATTGCAGGTGGAAATATACGAAGTTGAAGTCCGCTGCATGCCGGGGGATCTGCCAACCTCGATGGAAGTGGATATCAGCGGCCTTGCCATCGGCGACCAGCTGCTCGTCTCCGATCTGATCTTCCAGAACGGCGTTGAAGTCCTGACTGATCCAAGTACAGTGATGATTCAGATCAAGACGGTACATGAAGAAGAAGCGGAAGAACCGGCGGCGACTCCGGCTTAAATACAAGATGACAAATACAGCCCCTTCGGACAGAACGTGCAGGGAACTCATGATTTCATGATTCCGGTTACGTCTGTTGAAGGGGCTTTTGTTGTTTTATTAAGGAGGGCGTAGCCGTTTTCCCTGTTCTTGTTCGTTACACAGGAACTTCCCTCATACTCTTCTCCATGGGAGCACTGCAGAGCGGGCAGGGCTTGGAGGACAGGTGATCCTCGGCTCCCCCTGCCTTCATGCGCGTCCAGCCCGGGCAGCTGCTCCCGGTGCACTTCCAGATGGGGACAGTGTGTGTTCTTCCCCCGGAGGATCTGCCGGAGGTGTGCCTTACCGGTGCCGGGGTTCTGTTTACAGCTGCGGCAGACGGGGCAGCCGATGCAGCAGAACGGAACGCAGACAGCATAAATCTGGAGACCTCCGCCTTCTTGCCCCGGTGCCGTGCCGGGGAGCTGATGAACAGCTCCTCCCGGGCTCTGGTCACGGCCACATAAGCCAGCCTCCGCTCCTCTTCAAGTGCAGCGAAGCCCGCTGTATTGCCTACAATGACTTTGCTGTCCCGTGCGCTTGGTGGAGGGGATGTCTTCCGGTCCTTCAGCCGCTCGCCTTCCAGTGCGGAACTGTGGGGAAGAATGCCTTCTGACGCACCGATCAGAAAAACAACCGGGAACTCCAGCCCCTTCGACTTATGAATCGTCATCAGGGCAACCCGGTTCCCTTGTTCTTTAAGTCCCGGCTGGCGACTCAGTTCATTACGTTCGGTCACATTGCCGATGAACTCCAGAAACACCGGAAGACTGTCGAACCGTTCCGCCGAGGCTTCCAGCTCATCAAGCATTTCTTTCAGCATTTCCCGGTGGAGCGTGGCCTGATGCCGCTCGTTGGCTTCAATGAAATAGTCATAGAAGCTTGAGCGGATCTGGCGGATCGCCTGCACCGGTGTCAACTGGATCAGGCCCCGGATTAGCTCCAGCCGTTCCTTCAGCTTCGCACCCTTGAAGTCCTCCATTCCCGGCAGAGACAGCAGGTGGATCAGCGGTCCCTGCTTGGGCTGAACGGCCTCCATCCGGCGGATGTGGTTCATGCCCTTTTCCCGGTTCAGATACAGCGTCGGCAGGATATTCTCCATTGCCGCAAAATTGCGCCGGTTCAGCGACAAACGCAAATGATCCAATACCGGTGAGATCAGCCAATGCTCGTAGAGCAGCTGGCCTTCTCCGTAATCGACGTAGGGGACATCGCGGAGGAGCAGCCGCTCCAGCAGGGCACGGTTGCTGCTGGAAGCACGGTAGAGCAGGGCGAAATCGCTGTATGCTCTAGCCCCGCTGGCTACCTCGCTCAATATATGCTCCACGATTTGCTCGGCTTCCTCGTCGGCCGTCTGCGGGCGCAGGTACCGGGGCTGGCGGCCGCTGCCTCGGGCCGCTTGCAGCGTTTTGGCCCGCCTCCGCATATTATGGCGGATAATGCCATTGCCGAGGCCGACAATCGCGGGGCCGGAACGGTAATTGATATCCAGCGTGATGACCCGTGCACCCGGATACAGCTTCTCGAACTCCAGAATGAACTCGCTGCGCGCTCCGTTGAAGGAATAGATCGTCTGGTCATCGTCCCCGACCACCATCAGATTATGCTGCGGGTGGGCGATCATTTTGACAAGCTCATATTGCAGCGCATTGGTATCCTGAAACTCATCGACCATCACATACAGAAATCTCATCTGCAGCTCCAGCAAAAGCGCAGGTTTCTCCCGCAGCATCCGGTATGCGATCAGCAGCACATCGTCGAAGTCGATTTTGAAATTGTCGGTCTTCCATTGCTCATACAGCAGCAGGACCGTTTTCATTTCCTTCTCGGCGGTTGACGTCTCCGGCAGCTTCTCCGGTTCGCCCAGATTCATCTTGCAGGTGGAGAGCAGAGCGAGCAGGGTCTCCGGCGGATAGGCATCCTTAGGCAGACCCAGCTCGCGCATGATCTGCTTCAGCAGAATGTGCTGGCGGCGCGTCTCATTGAAGATTTCCTGCTGAAGACCCTGACGGCGCAGGAAATAGAGAAAAAAAGAATGGAACGTACGCGCCTGCAGGCGCGCGGCATCGCTCTCGCGGACGCCTGGCAGCAGAGCAATCCGTTCACGCATTTCCGCCGCAGCCTTGTTGGAGAATGTCAGCAGCAGCAGCTGGCTTGGGGAGATGCCCCGGACTGACAGCAAATACCCGGTTCTGCAGATCAGTACCGAGGTTTTGCCGGAGCCTGCCCCGGCCAGTGTCAGCAATGGGCCTTGATGATGCCGCACCGCCGCGATCTGCGGGGAGTTGAGCAGAATCCCGCCCTCCTCCAGCCTGCGGAAGTAAGCAGCATCGGAGTCCCCGGGCTTTACCATCTCCCGGCTTGTCCGGGCAGAGGCGGTCTTCGCCTGCGGAATGCGTTCGCCGGTAGCCCCGAGCGGTATATTGTGAAATAAAAGCTTGTTCATTGGATGGATTCACCTTCGTTTGTCGCATTGCGGGTTAAACTAAATTTTAGCCGATCTATCTTGTAATAACGATGTCCGATTCTTACGGCATTGTTATGGAAGCCTCGAATTTGGCGAACCCAAATGGAGGGCCTTCTCTGAGATTCCATCGTCTGAAGTGCCGCCACTGGGCGGCATGAATGTTTATACTATACCATCCCGCTCGCAGCGCTGTCCCGTATTCTAATAATACTGCTCATGTTTTTGGTGTCACACTCCTGGGTGTATGAATATTCTGACTATTATACGTATGTACTGAAATTCATTCCCGGAAAGGTGTGATTGTGATGAAGCCTATGGCCCGGATCAAAAAGCCGGCTGTACTAAGGAACCGTTCCGTTCCCCGCGCAGGTTCGTCCAGAACAGTGCTCTACCGTAACTCCAAGTATGGCTTCAGCATCAGGCTCCCCCGCAGATGGAAATGCTACACAGTGGTTAGAAGAAGCTCCCGGCTGGACGATGCGGAGTACGCTGTGTATTTCCTTTTTAAATATAAAGGGAAGATTTATGAATCGGCGCTCACTTTGCTGGTGTACCGGATGTCGCTGAAGAAGTGGATAGAAGAGGGCTATGATGAGTCCCCGATCATCCGGCTGGCTGTACGTAATGGGCGGATTTATGCCTATGCGGTTCCCGGTGAGCTGCCTGAAGAGTTCCTGAATGCCAAAGGAGATGACTATGATTACAAAAAATACGGCAGACCCATCCGCATCCTGTCCCGCATGGTGAATGACGATGTGCCAAGAATCGTTAAAACCTTCAAGCTCCGCTGACTTGTTCCCCCAGGCTGGAGAGCGGTCTTCATTGTAATTGTCCAAGAATAGCATTAATCTTGCGCTCGTATAGCCTCGGATTGTCCTCTTTGATTTCCTCCAGGAGAAAAGCCAGCGATCTTTTGATCCTAGGCGTCATGCCGGCGGCGATATCGGTGTACTCTCTGCGGCAGAGGTCATCCTCAAGGATTCTCTGATTCAGTACAATGGCCCAGTTGCGTGCATTCTCCAGCATGTCCGGCAGCGACTCCAGCAACTGGGTAAGGTACATCTCCATCTGGTAGCTTTCCACGAAATGGACAAGTCCGAACATAATCTCCTCCTGCTCGGTGTCGTCATCGAAAACTTTGAAGATTTGCTGGATCACCGCATCCTCCATGTCTCCGGCCAACCCCTCCAGCGCCAGATCAAAAGCTTCACATTCCAGCTCCGTCCGCAGCAGACGGTTATGATATAACTGGGCAATCCCAGGGTACATATTCAACGTGTGATTCCCCCTATGTTAGTATGGTTTACAATCCGGAGTATACCAACATTTTAACATATTACGGTTTGCCCCCTGAAAAGTCACCAGAGTGTTCAGAAAGTCGCGATGGTAAGTATTGACCGCTGTTATATTTTGTATAATAATAGGAGTATTATTCTAGATATTGGGTTTAATTGTGAAAGGTGGCCGTAAAATGGGGACTATTCAAGATCATACAGGCTGCTAACCGCTATGAGGCCAACGTCGATGATGTTCTTCTAAAGTTTAACAGCCATCTATCATATAGAGAACAGCGCAGCCGTTTAGGGAAATTTAATCAGCAGCTAACCGATGACAGATATACACGCTCACTTATTGAATTAGCTACATATTATTTGAGACATGAAAGATTTGAGAATGGATTTAATTACTTAATGGGTAATTTGGAATTATATGTTAAATAAGAAATGATTGCAATATAGTTAGGTGTGTAGGGTTGTTTAAAAAATATCACTCGGCAGCACCGCAGGAACAAACAAGTTTGTACAAAAAATTATATGACTCATGGTGCTGGGGGCTAAGTAGAGAGTATCCATTTTACGATAACAGGGAGCAGTATACTTAGAAGAACCGGAAACAACCGGTTCTTTTCTTTTGCCCCTTTCTTGGCGGTGCCCAGCTGTTTTCACTTTATTCGAATTCCGCTTTTTGACAGCTTGTACTAAAATATTACAAGAAGGGGGTGGAACTATGCTGAACAATGAGAAGATGGTGCTGCTTCATGTAGAGAGCGCCAGGGAAAAGCTGCATCAGGCGCTGAAAAAGTATGGCTTCTTGACGCATCCCAAAGTTATAGAACAATCTGTTGCTTTGGATCATCTGCTTAATCAATACAGCTCCCAAAAAACAGTTTGTTGATCTGTATATAATCTTTTCATAAGGAGGAAAACTGTGTTTATTCCAATTCTCACAGCCCTGACTACGACGCAGCAGTGGGTCCTTTTGATCCTGCTGGCGGTGAACATAGGCGCAATATATTGCTTTGTCAAGTTTGGAGCAGGCAAACGTTAATAGCTTCTCTTATCTTTTCTCCAAAAGAAGATGCTGCAGCCCCTCAGCTACACCATTCTCCGCATGATTCCCCGTTATAAAGTCGGCCGTTTCTTTTAGAATCGGTGCGGCGTTCCCCATGGCAATTCGGTAGCCGGCCATTTCAAACATCGGCAGATCATTATAGCTGTCGCCCATAACAGCCACCTGTTCGGCGGGAATGCCGTAATGCGCCGCCAGCATTCCCACACCTGAGCCTTTATTGGCATCCTTATGGTTAATCTCGATATTGTTTACATGCGAGGCAGTAATAATCAGCCCGGGAATTGCCGCGAACCGTGTGGAGGCTTCCTTCAGCAGCTCCCGGTTTAGCGAAAAAGCCAGCGTTTTAAAGATTACATACTCGTCTTTGCTCCAAATCTCCTCCATGCTCTCTACATAGGTGACAGAAGCTTGCTGGAACTGCTTGTCGATCATAGCTTTCAGCAGCCAGCGGAGCTCCCCGGGAACATCCTCATCGCTAAGCTCGGACAGCTTCTCCAGCCGCACCCGCTTGTCGAGCTCCACATATACGTTATCCTCAGTGTATACCTCATAGTACAGTTCAGGAATTTTGCTCATCCAGCGTAAAGCCGGAATGATATCCTCTTTATTCAGCGGCTTGCTTGCTGCCAGTGTCCGGTCAGGCAGCGTCACTACCGCTCCGTTCAGACTGACCACAGGGCATTCCAGATCCACCAGCCGGAGCTGCCGTTCCGCGTCCATATAAGAGCGGCCTGTAGCGATAATCACGATGTGGCCCAGGCTCTGGGCGTGCACAATGGCCTCGCGGTTCTCCGGGCTGATCTTGCCCTCCTCATTCAGCAGCGTTCCGTCCATATCGAGTGCGATCAGCATGTTGATGTTCTCCTTTCTTTTATGGGGCTGTTCTTCGTAAGGGCGATGAAATTATTGCTTGTATCTTATCATTAACTCTCTGAAAATTAAAAATCCATGTACATGCCATGATTTCAGGCTGTTTGCTGTGAGCGGGGAGGATTTTCAGAAAAGAGTTCCGTCGTGGTACAATATAAGGCGGACCACTTAGCATACATCGAATCATCTCAAGAGATCGGGAAGCCATGCTCACAATACTTTTAGGGGGAACTGTGATTGAAATCCAGAAATTTAGCTACGATTTCGCTGGCGGTTATGGCCTGCGGCTTTCTCATTACACTATTTTTGCCGGAAAATCTGGCAGTTGTTCTGCTGAGGGGGGGCTTTGAGGCCGGACTGGTCGGGGGGATTGCGGACTGGTTCGCCGTGACTGCGTTGTTCCGCCATCCGCTGGGCCTGCCGATTCCGCATACCTCCCTGCTCTTGAAGAACCGGGACAAAATTATCCAGTCCCTGATCTCCGCGATGGAGAACGAGCTGCTGAACAAGGAGAGTATTGAAAACAAGCTGCGCAAAATACGCATAGTGTCGCTTGGCAGCACCATGCTGACGCGACTGTTCGCCCGCAAAAAAGCGAGAGCCGAAATGCTGGAACAGGTCAGCACCTTCCTGCAGAAGCTGCCGGTGGAACAGGCGATACCTTACATCCAGTCTGCTGCAGCCAACTATATCCGTGAAGCCAAGCTTGGAACGGCTGCCGATACCATTGTCACCAAGCTTATGAATGACGGGAAGGATGTCGCGGCTCTGGATTTTGCGCTCGAAGGCATCTCTGGTTGGACGGCCCGTCCCGAAACCCGGGCAATGCTGGGCAAGATCGCCAGTGAGAAGCTGGCCGAGGTGAAGCTTGGCGGCTTGAAGGGGATGGCTTTTCAGGCTTTCGTCGGTTTCGTGGATGCCGAGATGCTGGGGGAAATGCTGCAAGGCATGGTGCAATCCGGAATCAATGATTTCCGCAACGAAGACAGCCCCTACCGCGAAGAGATTATCCGGGAAATTCGTGTGGCCATCTTCCAGATGGTGAACGACGAGGCGCGGATCGCTGCCATTAAGGAGTGGGGACTGAACGAGCTTCAGAGTGAAGCTTCTGCGTCGTTCCTGCGGGTGCAGCTTGAGCATATCCGGGACAAGGCGGTTGCCTTGCTGGAAGAAGAGCGGTCGGCGGGCGGACGCAAGCTGTTTGGACTGTATGCCATGCTGGCCCGCCGTATCGGCCAGGAGCAGCAATGGATACAGGAATGGGAGGAACGCATCCGTGCTTCTCTGATCAGCTTCGTCGAAGCCAACCATTACCGGGTGGGGCTTCTGGTCAAGGAGAATCTGGATCTGATGGATGATGCCAGTCTGGTGAATATGCTGGAGGATAAAGTGGGCAAGGATCTGCAGTGGATCCGGGTCAACGGTGCGGTATGCGGTTTTGTCGTAGGTCTGGTGCTTACGGTAATCCAGTTGTTTTGAACATAAAAGCAGCGGCAGCCTGGAATCAGCAAGCTGCATCTCTTGGGTCAGAGATCTGAGGCCGGATAGGGCTAGGGGGAAGCAGACTTCACCCGGCAGGGGCGGATTATATCCCCCAGGTACCCGAACCTAATCCAAAATTCAAAACGGCTGTGCTGTCCTTCTATGGACAGCACAGCCGTTTCTGTTTGACAGTTGCTTTTCGAATATGGATATGAGCTCTACAGCTGGCCTTTACCGTTGCTGATCGTGTAGGCTTCCTGCACAGGCAGCACGAAGATTTTGCCGTCACCGAAGGAGCCCTGCTCACCGGTTCTTGCGGTTCTCATAATAATGCTGATGACATCCTCTTTCTCATCGTCATTGATGACAATCATCAGCAGCTTCTTGGAGATTTGATTATAGTGATTGGTTCCGACCTGAATTCCCTTTTGTTTACCGCGGCCGAGCAGATCCATCTTGCTGATGGAAGGAAAGCCGGCAAGCAGCAGTTCAGCCATAACCGCATCCGCTTTCTCGGGTCTAACTATAGCTTTGATCATTAACATAACGGTGCACCCTTTCTACAGCGAATAATGTGTTGTAGGGGGTTGCCAATGTCTGGGTGGCCTTATTTGCGATCTATTTGCATAATGGCAACGCTTACAATCTGAGTATAATATTAACTGCAGCTGGTTCCTGCGAATAAGGTCACAAATTCCATTGTACATAATGTCGCATAGCGCAGAAGCGGGCAGCAGCATAATATTGCTAATTCAGCAAAAGAAAACGGTACAGCTCTTCCAGTGCCGCTGCCGTATGCTGCCACCCAAAATTCTGAAGCGCGTCCCTCCGTCCCTGCAGTCCGATTCTGGCTGCAAGCTGCGGCTCGCGGCCGAGCTGCAGCAGGGCTTTGGCGAACGGTAGCGCTTCGCGGTACCGCTGCACCAGATATCCATTATGGCCCGGTACAATAATCTCCCGGATGCCGCCGTTGTTCGAGGCAATGACAGGAAGTCCGGAGGCCATGGCCTCCACATTGACCAGCCCGAAGGATTCATGCCGCTGGGACGGGCAGACAAAAACGTCGGCGGCATGGTACAGACCGTGAATATCTTCATGGGCAACCCTGCCGATAAAAACAGCCCGGACTCCCAGGCGCCGGGCCATGGCCTTAAGCTGCCGGATGTACGGCGGCTTGCCGTGTCCGGCGATAATCAACTGGGCCGGCAGGCGTTTATTAAGCAGGCGCGTAGCTCTAATCAGCACAGGAACGCCTTTGCGCGGAATGATCCGGCCGACGAATAGCACAGTGAATACCGGAGACAGGCGGTACAGCCGGCGCATCTGCTGCTTCTCCGGCAGGTTTGCCGGAGAGAACCGGCTTAAATCGGCGCCGAGCGGCACGACACGGATGATTCCGCCCAGGCCGGGAAAGCGGCGGGCAAGCTTGCGCTGCAGGGAGCGGCTGTTGACAGCGATAAGATTGGCTCTCGCCAGGCTGCGTGCAATTCTCAATTCAGCAGGAACAAAAGTCAGGGAATGAAGGAACAGGACAACCGGCGTATATGGATGCCGGCGCTTGACGGAAGACATCAGGAGCGGCCGGTTATCGACTTGAATGACATCGAAATGCTCTGTTTCAAGATAGTCCAGAACGGATGCAAGATAACGTGCAGGCGTACCTGAGGCCAGGCGGATGATACGTACCTGCTCTTGTTCTTCGGTGTCAGGAAATCCGGGAGCCTTTCTGCTCACGATAGTTACTTTATGCCGCCGGGCCAGTTTTCTGGCAATCGCCCAGATGCAGATTTCCACAGAGCCGTCTCCCGGCACCGGAAACTGTTCCGGTGCAATCATGCAGATATGCATAGGTATTTGCCTCCTTCACCCCATAGCTGTAACCTCTTACCTAACATATGCCGCCAAACAGGGGGAAGACACATTTATGAGGAGGATCAGGTGATTTGCTTCGAAGCTGCAGCGATTACACCGGCAATCTTTTGTTCCAGTTCGATGATTTTTTGCTTGCTTGCTGCAATTTGCCGGTGGCCGGAGAGCAATGAGTTCAAGGACAGGCTGGTTAAGGAAGGATTTTGTTTGCGGATGGCCGATTTGAAGTCGCTCCAATCTGCAGACAAGCGCTTGTTCAGGGAAGAGATCACACTTTTCTGGGATTTGATCGACGTCTGCGGGCTATCGGTCCCGGCAAGGGTTTTGCGTGCCGCAGCTATTTTCTTGGCCCTGGCCTCTTTGGCGGCTTTCAGCCGTGCCTCTTGGTCGCGGATGTCCTGGCGGGCCATCTGGACGAGAATTCTCATGGCATCGGACTGGGCGCGCAGCACGGAATTCAGGGACTTGTCCCGCATTCCCCTGAGCAGGGAAATGCGCTTGTTAAGCGCGCTGTATTGGTCAAACAGCGGCTGATACCGGGCCTTGGTGCTGGCAACCACAGCGGTAAGCCGGGTCAAGGTGGCCTGGTCAATGCTCTTGATCTTCTCCTTCACCGTTAGGAGTGACTGCGCATTACTCTCATGAAGCTTCCGTATTTGTTCTTCTCTGCTGTTATATTGTGCTGATAATGCGGATAGCTCGCTATACAGACTGTTCAGCTTGCTTCTTGAGGATGAATCCGCAACGGCAGCTGTCAAATCAAAAGCGGCCTGGATTGAAGGGGTCAGCTCTGTCCCGGAAGCCGCCGCCTTGCCTGCCAGGGGCAACGTTAGCAGCAAAACCGATAAA
The DNA here is from genome assembly GCF_000758705.1 of Paenibacillus graminis. Classification (NCBI taxonomy): domain Bacteria; kingdom Bacillati; phylum Bacillota; class Bacilli; order Caryophanales; family Paenibacillaceae; genus Paenibacillus; species Paenibacillus graminis. The sequence continues at coordinate 439,478 of NZ_CP009287.1, forward strand.
AGTGTAAGAAAAAAAGTCTTAAGGTTAGTCATCGTTCTCCTCCTTTTTTAGCATCCGTAAGCCTGTATAAAAAGACAAAAAAGCACCCGCAGCAAAGGCTAATAAGCCTTCATTACGGGTGCTTCCAGCGTAACAGGACACGAATAAAATATATATTTAAACTATAGATTAATCTCCTATATCAGTCAATATTTTCAATTTAAGATTTTTCTGGTTTGAAACAGATCCGTTCATTTCTTTCCGCACTTCTCTTATCGTATACTGGGGTAATAGGATAACAGAGAGTCTGCAAAAGCAGCGGCTCGTGATGAAGGAGGCCTGGCTGAATTGGATGAGAATAACAGGGAGCTTTTGGATTATGCATTCCTGATGTCTCCGCTTGGAGTGGGGGTACTGTCTCAAGAGGGCAAGTGGCTGAAGGTCAATCCCGCTTTTTGCCATATGATCGGCTGCAGTGAACAGGAGTTTCTGGCCGGTGGCTTACTGCACAACACTGTTGCCCAGCAGGAGGAGAGCCGGCAAATGGATATGAATCTTCTTATCAGCGAGCTTGCCTCTTCAGCGGAGGATTCTCTGGTCAAAGAGAAGAAATTTCTAACCCGCTCCGGCCGCACGGTGTGGCTTCTGCTTACGTTCGTAAGGGCTGCGGAAGGGCAAGCTTTTTCGCATATTATTGTATACGCCCAGGATATTACCGACCGCAAAATCGCCGATCAGCTGACTGTGGACAGCCGTGATCTGTATGATTTATTTATAAAAGATGACCAGACGATGATTTCGTTCACCCTGCCCGATGGAACGCTGAGCTTCATCTCACCTTCTTCAAAGCTGCAGATTGGCTTTGCGCCGGAGGAGATGATCGGCAGGAACAGGCTGGAATTCTACCATCCGGATGATGTTGAAGGGGTGGACCAGTCCCAAGGTCTGCTGGAGAACAAAACCTATACCCGCCGGCTGCGCCATAAAGACGGACATTATTTGTGGTTCGAAACTTCCTTTCATGTAATCCATGATGAAAATAATGAAATTGCAAGGATCATGGGTATTGGACGCAATGTGACCAGCCGCAAGCAGAACGAGGAGGCTCTGGCTACCGCTCAGCGTGTGGCGAAGATTGGGTCATGGGTCTGGGATTTGTCCAAAGACCGGCTGGTGTTTTCTGAAGAACTGCAGCGTATGCTGCACTATAGCACAGGGACGGAGGTAGAGTACGAAACCTTTTTGTCTTTGGTTCATCCGGACGATCTGGAGCTGCTGAAAGCGGGTGTTGAGCAGGTTGTGAAAAAGGGGGAATCCGGTGAATCCTCCTACCGGCTGGTTCTTCCTGACGCTGCGCTGCTTACGGTACATATTCAGTGGGATGTCACGCGCGGCCCTAGCGGCAAGCCGGTGCAGCTTATCGGCATGATGCAGGATATTACCGAGCGGCGTCAGATGGAGCAGCAGCTTAGAGAAAGCGAGCAGCGCTACAAGTCCCTTTTCGAGTATAATCCGTCGGCGGTCTACTCCATGAATCTGAACGGGGATTATTTGACGGCCAATGCTAATCTTGAGGAACTGACAGGGTATGCTCTTGATGAACTGATCGGAATGTATTTTGGACCCATTGTGCATGAGAAGGACATGGAGAAGACCCTGCATCATTTCAAACTGGCCAGCCAGGGAGAACCGCAGAGCTATGATCTGACCCTGATCCATAAAGATGGCCATCTGGTCGAAATCAATACCCTTAACATTCCAATCATCGTAGACAAGCAAGTAGTAGGGGTGTATGGGATTTCCCGCGACATCACAGAGCGCATCAGGTATACCGAGCAAATCGAGAAGCTGAGCAATGAATACACGCTGATTCTGTATGCGGTGTCTGAAGGCATATTCGGATTGGATACCGAGGGAAGAATCACATTCATCAATCCGGCTGGTGCATATATGCTGGGTTTCGAGCAAGATGAAATTATGGGCCGCTCCTATTTGAACCATATCGGGCAAACGGCGTCTGACGCTGTTCATTACCGGACGGAGGCTTCCCCTCTGATCCGGGTTATTCAGGCCGGAGAGTCCCAGCGGAGCACGGATGCGGTGTTGTGGCGCAAAGACGGGTCGAGTTTTCTTGCTGAATATCAAGCAACACCTCTGTTTGACAAAGGAGAGCGCAAGGGTGCGGTTGTGGTATTCCGGGATATTACGGACGAACAGGAAATTATCCGTGCCAAGGAGTCTGCCGAGAAGGCGGACAAGGCCAAATCAGAGTTCCTGGCGGTGATGAGCCACGAATTGCGGACTCCGATGAACGGGATTATTGGCATGACGGATTTGCTGGCCGAAACGGAGCTTGATGAGGAGCAGCGCGGTTACGCGGAGATCATCAGCCAGAGCAGCGCTTCCCTGCTGTATATTCTCAATGAAATTCTTGATTTCAGCAAAATCGAAGCCGGTAAAATGACCCTTATGCATGAGCCGGTCAGTGTGGAGTCCGTGATGGCTATTGTAACCGAGCTGTTCTCACCCAAAGCCAAGGAAAAAAATGTCCGGCTGTCCAGCCGCATAGCGGAAGATGTACCTGAGCTGATTATGGGCGACGCGGACCGTTTGCGTCAGGTACTCGTTAATTTGGTAAGCAATGCAGTCAAGTTTACCGAGGAAGGACAGATCTCTATTGGCGTAGAAACGGAATTTTGCCCGAATGCAAAGAAGCTTAGCCTGAAGTTTAGCGTGCAGGATACCGGAATCGGTATTCCATCCGAAAAGCAGCCGCTGCTCTTTCAAACCTTCTCCCAGCTGCATCCGTCCATTAACCGCAAATATGGGGGGACAGGCCTGGGACTTGCGATCTGCAAACGCCTCGTCGAGCTTATGGGCGGTGCGATTGGGGTGGAGAGCGTAGAAGGAAAAGGATCAAATTTCTGCTTTACGCTTCCCATCGTCTCCGGTGGGGAATGGGAAGAGAATGAGGCGGAGGATCATGAGCCGCGAGAAGATTTAAATGCGCCGGATAGCGGTGTAAATATTGATGCCTATGCGGGCCGGAATCACTTGCAACAGGTGGGGAGCAGTGGTTTATTGCCTGCCGGAGGGCTCCCCCCCGGACTGCCTGAAGCGAAGTATGGGCCCCTGCGGATTCTAGTGGCGGAGGACCATCCCGTCAATCAGAAGCTTATACTGACGATGCTGGAGAAGCGGGGGTATAGAGCTGATCTTGCCGAGAATGGCCAGCAGGCGCTGCAGGCCATTCTCAGGCAGCCGTATGATCTGGTGTTCATGGATGTGCAAATGCCGGTGATGAGCGGGCTGACGGCGGCTTCAAGAATCAGGGAGCAGGCACCGCTGAATCATCAGCCGTTAATCGTTGCGGTAACCGCTTATGCCAGACCGGAGGATCGGGAACGGTGCCTGGCTGCAGGCATGGAAGACTTTGTGAGCAAGCCGTTTCTCTCCTCCGACATCGAGCGGATACTCCGGAAGCGGGCGGGAAAGATACCGCTATGAAAGAGAAACAGCCTGAAATCCGGCTGGATGTGGAGCCGTACACACAATGGGAACCGGGCGTATCCTCGCCCGGTTCTGCCTGCGGCCCGGCGACCATGGCGGCCTTAATGGAATATTGGCACACGCGGAGAGGGTGCAGCTTAATTCCTGGAGCAGGTTATTTCCACTCCAAAGCGGCGCATATCAATTATATATACAGTCATCACGGAGGAACTCCGTGGGGGATGAGTGCGCGCGGTTTTGTCAAAGGGCTGCAGGATTACCTCGGAGCTGCTCTTCCGCATGAAAATCGCAAGCCGTTTTCGGTATCCCTTTTTAATCATATGCAGAGGTACCAAGCCGAGATTGACGCGAAACGCCCGGTCGCGTTGAAGTTCGACCGATGGTTCAGCCTCCGCTGGAGGGGGAGGTATGCCTATGATTATCATTGGGTGCTAGGAACCGGCTACGATATGACAGATAAGGCAGCGGGACCCGTGCTGATTGTCCAGGATAATGGCATACGCCATAAAAATGGAGGGTTTACACCTGGCCGGGAACGCCGGATTCCTTTTTTGCCCAATCAGAGCATTCTCACCATGGTAGCTTTGCATATAGACCTCTAAGTACAAACGTTTGCACAAACTTGTTAATCAGGGTATAATATCCAATTAATAAGGGGAAAAGGGGAATATTTGGATGTCAGTACAAAGGGAAATGGAAGAACCTATCTACTTTGGGGATCCTGCGGCTACCAGCGGGGTTTCCGTATTCGACCAGGATTTTGACATGCTGTTCAGCTATGACGGAGATGACCTTGGCCTCGCTTATACACCGGCCTGCTCAGCATTTTGCCTATGGGCTCCTACCGCCCAGGAGGCGGAGGTTGTGCTGTATGACTCCTGGCAGCAGACGGCCGGCCGCCGCCTGCCTATGACCCGCGAGGTGCGGGGGACCTGGAGACTGACGGTTTCCGGTGATCTGGAGGGCAAGCTGTATACCTACCGTGTGCGTATCGGGGAGCAGTGGAATGAGGCGGCGGACCCTTATGCCCGGGCTGTCGGTGTAAATGGGGATAGAGCGGCGATTATTGATCTGCGCAAAACGGACCCGGAGCGGTGGGCTGAGGATAAGCTGCCTTCAGATACACCGCCTTTGGCTCATCCAGTGGACGCGGTTATTTATGAGCTTCATCTGCGGGATTTGTCCATTCATCCGGCCAGCGGGATTGCCCACAAAGGACAATATCTGGGTCTCGCCGAAAGCGGAACGCGGGGTCCGGGGGGGATCCTGACCGGACTGGATCATATCGCTGATCTTGGGGTAACACATATTCAGCTGCTGCCTATCTACGACTATTCCACAGAGAGTGTGGATGAGACCAAGCTGGATCAGCCGCACTTTAACTGGGGTTATGATCCGAAGAATTTCAACGCGCCGGAGGGCTCCTATGCAACAGACCCCTATCTGCCGGGGCTGCGCATCACCGAGCTCAAAACCATGATTCAGGCGCTCCATGACCGGGGTCTTCGCGTTATCATGGATGTGGTCTACAACCATGTCTATGACGGGTACCGTGTGAATTTCACTAAGCTCGTTCCCGGCTATTATCTGCGCTATAAGCGGGATGGCAGTCTCTCCAACGGCTCGGGCTGCGGCAACGATACGGCGTCTGAGCGTATGATGATGTCCCGTTTTATTGTGGATTCGGTGCTTTACTGGGCCAAGGAATATCATTTGGACGGTTTCCGTTTTGATCTGATGGGCCTGATTGATATTGATACTATGGCGGAAGTCCGCAGACGTCTGGACGAAATCGACCCTTCGATCATGACTATCGGCGAGGGGTGGATCATGGAGACCGAGCTTGCTATGGAACGGCTGGCTAATCAGAGCAATGCGGATGCGCTGCCGGGGATCGGACAATTCAATGATGGTTACCGGGATGCAGTGAAGGGCAACATTTTCCTGCCGGATGACCCAGGCTTTATCGGCGGCAGATCGGGACTGGAGCAGGCAGTCAAGACAGGGATTACCGGAGGAGTGGTGTACGGGCAGACAATCGGCCAATTTGCCGATGAACCCCAGCAATGCGTGAACTATATGGAGTGCCACGACAACCATACTCTGTGGGATAAAATCGTCTTGTCCTCCCCTGAAGCCAGCAACGAACAGCACCGGGCGATGCACCGTCTGGCTTCCGCCATGATCCTGACGAGCCAGGGAATTCCATTCCTTCACGCCGGGCAGGAATTTCTGCGCACCAAAGAAGGTGTGGAAAACAGCTTCAGGTCACCGGTCGAGATCAATTGGCTGGACTGGGAGCGCTGTGCAGCGTATGCGGACGATGTTGCTTATATGAAGAAGCTCATCGCGCTGCGCCGGGCACATCCTGCCTTTCGACTGCGCAGTGCAGAAGAAATCCGCACGAAGCTGTTTTTTGAGAAGGCGCCGGCGGGTGCTATAGCCTATACCCTGCGGGAGCATGCCGGTGGCGATGAGGCGCAGTATCTGTACGTTGTCTACAATACCAATCCTAAGGGATCAACGCTTGCGCTGCCGCCGCTGGGAGGCTGGGAGCCGCTGCTGGGCGAAGAACTGGCGGAGCTCCAGACAAACGGGCGGCTGACTGTTAAGGGTATAGGAACGGTTATATTGGCTGTTCAGGCTTAGCCGGACTAAGGCCAGAATGGCGTGAGTGAAGAATATAAAGACTGTCTTATGGGTAGAGTCATCTGCCTACGGGACAGTCTTTTTGCTGTATAGGAAACCATACAAGCAAAAATGAGGATCACTTGGAAGCCTCGATGACAAGATGTAGGCGGTGCAGAAGGGTTGGTGATTGCTCACCGCCTTCTTCGTAAACGCTAGTTGGTAAAAAGGAACTTATTCCTCCCCTAAATCAACAATCGAGAGATTTAAGTGGAAAAAGGAAACTTAATTCGTTGATATTTCTTTATATGGAACGAAATGAGCTTAATGAGTGTACCTTTTTCCACTTAATCTTCAGGGAACAGGGTGCCGGGGCCAATTAGTTAACCTTTTTCCACTTGGGATGCCCCGATCTGCCGGTTCAGAACAACCAGGCTCATTTTTCCAAAATTAATACTACACCTGTCGTAGTAATTATGCTACAATGCAATTACTACGACAGATGTAGTACGACAGATGTAGTAAGGAGGAAGGTCATTGATCAGCAGCGATGTGATCCGCGGATACAACGATACATTTATTTTATACCTGCTATTGGACGGAGAATCCTATGGTTACGAGATCGCCAAGAATATCAGGAAGCTGTCGGATGAGAAATATATTATGAAGGAAACCACCCTTTATTCAGCGTTTACCCGGCTGGAGAAGAATGGGTACATCTGCTCTTTTTATAAGGATGAGACACAAGGAAAGCGTCGTACCTACTACCGCATCACTCCGGAGGGGCTGGCCTATTACCATGAGAAATGTGCCGAGTGGCTGATTACCCAGGAAGTTGTAAATAAATTCATTAAGGAGCTGTGATCAGGAATGGACACCATCATCGGTTATTTGAACAATATGTTTGCCGCTCTGCCTAAGACCGCGCAGATAGAGGGGGTCAAGCAGGACTTGCTGGCGAGCATGGAAGAGAAGTATCGTGAGCTGAAAGAAGAAGGCAAAACCGAAAATGAGGCCGTTGGCATCGTGATCTCCGAGTTCGGCAACATTGATGAACTGATGGAAGAGCTGGATATTGCGGTTGAAGGCGAGGAAGGCATTCTTCCTGTGCTGGCGCCGGAGGATACATGGGACTACATGGTTGCCAAGAAGAAAGCGGGGTTCATGACAGGAATTGGTGTGATGCTGTGCCTCATAGGACCTGCGCTGCTGATTCTGCTTCATGTCCTGGCTGAGACCGGTTTTCTACAAGGAATCCTCTCAGAAGATGCTGCAGGAATCTTAGGTGTGGTTGCTTTGCTTATACTGGTGGCCTTGGCGGTGGGGCTATTCATATTCAGCGGCATGATGCTGGAGAATTATAAGTATTTGCACAAAGGCTTTAACCTGCCGCATCATTTACGGTCCGAGATCCAGCAGCGCAGCAGTGCATATGCCTCGACGTATACTTTGTCCCTGGTGATGGGCGTATGCCTGTGTGTATTAAGTCCCGTTCCGGTCATTGCGGAGTCCCTCATCAATAACGATTCTTCCGGTTATGGCGTGGTGCTTTTGCTCTCACTGATTGCTGTGGCTGTTTTTCTGTTCATTTACTACGGGAACATCAAGGAGAGCTTCAGCTTTCTGCTTAAGGAGGGGGAGTATACCCGGGAAAAGTAAAAGGAGAACCGGGCCATGGGCAGCGCTGGAGTCATTATCCGGCCGCTGCCCGTCGTCATTTTCCTGATCAGCGGGTTTGTTTTTGGAAGCTGGGATGTCAATTGGAACGTGTTCCCGGTAACCGCACTTCTGCTGAGAGTGCTCAACTCTATACATCATGCAGCCAAGGAGAAATAGCGTATTAAATAGCTTTGCCCATCCCCGGAATTTTATTTAAAAAATGTGACATTACTCATTTAGGCTGTAGAGGATAGATGATAATATGAAGTCATTTCAGGCGGAAACCCGCCTTGTCACAGCTTTTTGCTTTGCTGCTTTACAGTGACAAATGATCAGTCGGTGACAGAGAGTAACTGTCTTTTGGAGCCGAATGGGGCAAGAATGCCGCCCTTAATATACGGCGGCCAATCAGAGAGACTCGGAGGATGACAGGGATGGGTAAAGCAACAGGATTTCTCGAATATCAGCGGCAGACTCCTGCGGAGTGCGAGCCTTTGGAACGGATCAAGAACTGGAATGAATTTGCACAGCCGATGGATGAGGAGAAGCTGCGGGAGCAGGGCGCGCGCTGCATGGATTGCGGTACGCCGTTCTGCCATGTGGGGCGAATGCTATCGGGGATGGCTTCCGGCTGTCCGCTGCATAATCTTATTCCGGAATGGAATGATATGGTTTACCGCGGCAACTGGGAGGTAGCCCTGAAGCGGCTGCACAAGACGAATAACTTTCCGGAGTTTACCGGACGTGTCTGCCCTGCGCCCTGCGAGGGTGCATGCACCGTGGGCATGAACGGCAAGCCGGTCACCATCAAATCCATTGAGAAAGCCATAGTCGATAGAGGTTTTGAGGAAGGGTGGATCGTTCCCCAGCCGCCGCTCACCCGTACGGGCAAAAAGGTCGCCATCGTCGGCTCCGGCCCGGCAGGCCTTGCTTGTGCCGCACAGCTGAACAAGGCGGGACACAGTGTCACTGTATATGAACGTGCGGACCGCATCGGCGGCCTGCTGACTTACGGAATCCCGAACATGAAGCTCGACAAAAAGACTGTACAGCGCCGCGTGGATCTGCTGGCGGCAGAAGGCATTACCTTTGTTACCCGTACCGAGATCGGCAGAGATATTGCCGCATCGCAGCTGAAGGAGGAACATGATGCAGTGGTGCTCTGCGGCGGTTCCACGCAGGCGCGTGATCTGGCACTGGAAGGGCGCGGGCTGCGGGGCATTCATCAGGCGATGGAGTTCCTGACACTGAATACGAAGAGTCTGCTCGACTCCAGTCTCGCAGACGGCGAGTACATCTCGGCGGCCGGCAAAGATGTGGTCGTCATTGGCGGCGGGGATACAGGCACGGACTGTGTGGCGACTTCCATCCGCCACGGCTGCCGCAGTGTGATCCAGCTGGAGATTATGCCGCAGTCTCCGCTTACCCGCCAGGCGGGCAACCCTTGGCCGGAATGGCCGAAGGTGCTGAAGGTCGATTATGGCCAGCAGGAAGCGGCTTCGCTGTATCACGAAGATCCGCGCCGGTATCTGGTGAACACGAAGCGTTTTGTCGGCGACGACGGCGGACATGTGCAGGAGCTGCATACTGTGCGTATTGAATGGAGCCGGAATGAGCAGGGCCGGATGGTGCCGGTTGAGGTTCCGGGCAGTGAAGAAGTCATCAAGGCGCAGCTTGTGCTGCTCGCCCTGGGATTCACCGGACCGGAAGAGACTGTGCTCGGCCAGCTTGGAGTAGAGCGTGATGAGCGCTCCAACGCCAAAGCAGAGTTTGGAACACAGGCAACTAATGTGGAAGGCGTATTTGCCGCAGGGGATATACGGCGCGGCCAGAGCCTTGTGGTGTGGGCGATTAATGAAGGGCGGCAGGCAGCACGGGAAGTGGACCGGTTCCTCACGGGTTCCTCGAATCTGCCTTAAGCCATTGCTGGATAAAAACCTAAGGTTCAGGACGCCCTGCGTGGCGTCCGCTTTGCGTTTCCGTTCCCTTGCAGGTTAAGATAAATAGTTACATAGACCACATAAAAGGAGAATGTATCATGAAACTGATGTTCATTTCGGATATTCACGGATCGCTGCATTGGCTGGAGCAGGCTTTGGCGAAGGCGGAGGAGGAGCAGCCGCATACGCTTGTTGTGCTGGGCGACTTCCTGTACCACGGGCCAAGGAATCCTCTGCCGGATGGCTATGATCCACAGGGAGTCGCCGCTAAGCTGAATGCCTATGGCAAATCGCTGGTGGCCGTGCGCGGCAACTGTGACGCCGAGGTCGACCAGATGCTGCTGCAGTTCCCGATGATGGGTGACTATGTGCTGATCCTTCATGAAGGCCGGAAGATCTACGCTACCCACGGGCATGGCTTCAGCATCGACAATCTGCCCCCGCTTGCGCCGGGTGATGTTTTTATTCAGGGGCATACCCACCTCCCGGTAGCTGAGGTCAGAGAAGGCATCACGGTACTGAATCCCGGCTCAATCTCGCTGCCAAAAGAGAACAATCCCAACTCCTACGCGATCCTGGAGAATGGGGAATTTATTATCAAGGATTTTGCCGGAAAGATAGTGAAGCAGATCCAGCTGTAAAATATAGCCTAGCCCGAATCCCCCTTGATTTTCCCAGGGGGATTTTGCTTGTCCGGCAATTGAGCGGACCCCCATATTATTGTATGATGGGTAAGGAGCTTTTTCAGCGACAGCCGTTCCGCTCCAAATATAAATAACATGAGGTAATTATAAGAATGTATCCCAAAGATTTAAACTATACCATGCCGCCGGAATGGGGCGAGCATGAACGTACATTTATTTCCTGGCCGGTCCAGGCATCAATGGTGTTTCCAGACAATTATGAGGCTGTAAGCGCGGGTTATGCCGAGATTATCCGGGCCATTGCCGAATTCGAGCCGGTAACCGTGATCGTCAATCCCGAAGAGCTGGAGCAGGTAGAGAAGCTGTCTCTGGGCGACAACGTTACATTGCTGCCGATCCGGCATAATGATGCCTGGCTGCGTGATAACGGTCCGACCTTTGTGAAGGGGACGGATGGAGCTCTTGCAGGAGTGAACTGGAAGTTCAATGCCTGGGGCGGCAAATATTCGCCTTGGGATCTTGATGATGAGGTGGCTCCGCAAATTCTGGAGCAGGTGCAGGTGACCCGTTACGATGCTCCGCTGGTCATGGAAGGCGGCTCGATCCATACCGACGGTGAAGGAACGCTCCTAACCACGGAGGAATGCCTGCTGAACAAAAACCGCAACCCGGAGCTGGACCGGGAAGAAATTGAAGAATACGTGCGGAAATATACAGGTACAGAGACCATCATTTGGCTGAAGCGCGGCCTAAGCGGGGATGAAACGGACGGCCATGTTGACAATATTGCCTGCTTCGCTGCGCCTGGGAAGGTAATCATCCAGGTCTGCGATGACCCGCAGGACGAGAATTATGAAATTACGCGGGAGAATTTGCGCATTCTGGAGAATGCCGTGGATGCCAAAGGCCGGAAACTCGAGATTGTACCCATCCAGCAGCCGCCTCGTACCGACTATGACGGCAGCCGTCTGACACTCAGCTATTTGAATTTTTATTTTGTGAACGGCGGGATTATCCTGCCGGTGTTCGGAGGCACTGCCGCTGAGACGGATGCGCTTGCCGAAGAGAAGCTTGCTGCACTGTTCCCGGGCCGCAGAATCCGCACAGTGAACGGAATGGCCGTGATTGGTGAAGGCGGCAATGTACACTGCACCACCCAGCAGATGCCTGCCGGGAAATCATCTATTTATGCAAGGAGGACAGAACTGTGAGAAACGTAAAAGTAGCCGCGACGCAAATGAGCTGCTCGGGCGACATTGAAGAGAATATCCGCAAGGCCGAAACACTGGTTAGAGAAGCTGCAGCCCAAGGTGCGCAGATTATTCTGCTGCAGGAGCTGTTTGAAACCCCGTATTTCTGCCAGAAGGAGAAATCCGATTATTATGCTTATGCCACCGAGCTTGAGCACAACAAAGCGGTGAACCACTTCAAAGCCATCGCCAAGGAGCTGCAGGTGGTGCTGCCGATCAGCTTTTATGAAAAGAAAAACTATGCCCGTTACAACTCCTTGGCTGTAATTGATGCGGATGGCACGGTGCTGGGCAAGTACCGCAAAAGCCATATCCCGGATGGCCCTGGCTATGAAGAGAAGTTCTACTTCAATCCCGGGGATACCGGATTTAAGGTGTGGAACACCCGGTATGCCAAAATCGGCGTAGGTGTCTGCTGGGATCAGTGGTATCCGGAGGCAGCACGGGTAATGAGCTTAATGGGTGCGGAAATTTTGTTCTACCCTACGGCCATTGGTTCGGAGCCGCAGGATGGCTCCATTGATTCGAAAGACCACTGGCAGACCTGCATGCTGGGCCATGCGGCGGCGAATCTGATTCCTGTCGTAGCCTCGAACCGGATCGGAGAAGAAACCGATGAGGAGTCCAGCATTAACTTTTACGGTTCCTCATTTATCGCTGGTCCACAGGGCAACAAGGTCGTTGAAGCCGGACGGGATGAGCAGGCCGTACTGGTCAGCGAATTCGATCTTGACGCATTGGAGGTCGGCCGGATTGAGTGGGGAATCTTCCGCGACCGGCGGCCGGAGCTGTACCGGATGATCGCATCGTATGACGGAGATTTGACGTTTTAAGCAAAAGTAAGGCACCGACCGGAAGAGGGCTATTTTCCGGCGGTGCTTTTTTTGATGCAAAAAACGGTTGTATGGCAGGCTTGCTGCCATATTGCCGGATCACCGGACGGGGGAAACATCAAATTTCACAACCCATCAATAATGTGTTATGTAACATTACATAAGTGCGAAAAGTTAATTGTCATCACCGCTTTGATCTGATAAAATCTCCTTAAGTTATCTTACAAACCAGTAGGGGGATTGGAGAATGGGGATGAAAAAGAAATGGGCAGTGTCAGCTTTGGCGGCATTTTTGGTGCTTGCAATGGCAGGCTGCGGTTCCGGCAATAAGGCGGATAGCGGCAGCGCCGGCGGGGATACAATCAAGTTCGCCAGTGACGCGAGCTATGCGCCGATGGAGTACATGGATACCGATAAGATTAAGGGCTTTGACATTGATTTTATCAAGGCGGTTATGGAAGAAGCGGGTATCGATTACACTGTTACGAACACAGGCTGGGATACCATGCTGTCCAGCGTGAAGCAGGGCACGGAATATCAGGCCGGGTTATCATCGGTGTCCATTACAGATGAACGTAAGGAGACTTATGATTATTCCATTCCTTATTTTGAATCCACCAACATGATCATGGTTAAGGAAGGCAGCGACATTAAGAGTGCGCTTGATCTGAAGGACAAAAAGGTCGCCGTGCAGGCGGCGACTACGGCGGATGAATTGATGAGCGGGATTATGGGTGTGGACAACGGCAACCTGAGGCGTTTTGACAGCAACGCAGTGGCCCTGATGGAGTTGAATAAAGGTGGAGCGGATGCAGTGGTAGCGGATATTGCCATCGTGAATGAATACATCAAGAACAACCCGGATGAGAAATTGACGGGGATCATCGACAAAGAGAACTTCGGTTCTGAATATTACGGCATCCTCTATCCGAAGGGCAGTGAATGGAAAGCCAAGCTGGACCCGGCGATCAAAAAAATTATCGAGAACGGCAAATATACCGAAATCTACAAAACCTGGTTCGGTGAAGAGCCGGATACCCAGACCCTTTTGAATGCAGAGTAAGCGTCGGAACAACTATATAGATTGAACTTGAAAATATAAGATTAGGGAGAAGTGGCGGAGGAGAAGTTTGGAACTGCAGGAGCGGAAGTCCAACATTCTCTGTAGTCAGGGCCAATCCCATAAATAGATAAATCTACAAGTTCAATCTATATAAGCATGCGTAATGATTGCTATTGCGCATGCTTCTTTTTTTGAAATAGAGAGATGAAATAGAGAGGAAGCAACAAGTAGATGAGAAGAGAAGAGAAGGGAAGGTTTCTATGGATTTCAGATTTGACATCATTGCTCATTATATACCTGTATTGCTTAGGGGTACGGCATTTACAATTGGTGTATCTATCGTCTCGATTATCTTCGGCTCCATCCTGGGACTGGGCATCGGCTTTGGCAAAATGGCTCCAAAAGCGTATTTCCGCTGGCCGTTTCATTGTTACATCAACTTTTTTCGCGGAACCCCCTTGTATGTGCAGATTTTGATTGTCCACTTCGGGGTGGTCCCCGCATTTTACGGCAGCACCAATGTTCTGATGACTTCGTTTATAGCGCTCTCTCTGAACTCAGCAGCCTATTCAGCCGAGATCTTCCGGGCGGGCATCCAGTCGATTGATCCTGGGCAGCGTGAGGCGGCGGTTTCACTGGGGATGACCAGATTTCAGGCGATGCGGTTTATCATTCTGCCACAGGCGGTTAAACGGATGGTGCCTGCGTTCGGCAATGAGTTTATCGTTCTGGTAAAAGACTCCTCGCTGCTCGCACTGATTGCCGCCCCGGAGATTATGTACTGGAGCAACACGATGAAAGGCCAGTATTTGCGGATATGGGAACCTTATTTGACTGCTGCACTCATTTATTTCATTCTTACTTACTCACTCAGCAAGCTGCTTAATTTTATTGAACGGAAGGTGTAAGCGCACATGGAGCCTATGATCTCAGTTAGACATCTGCATAAATCATTTGGGGCCCACAAGGTGCTGACCGACATTAATGTCGATATTCACACCAAGGAGGTTGTGGTGGTGATCGGTCCTTCGGGTTCGGGCAAATCAACCTTTCTGCGCTGCCTGAATCTTCTGGAGCAGCCGCAGGAGGGCGACATCGTTATTGAAGGCACGTCCCTGATGGCCAAAGGCACAAGAATTAACGATATACGCACAGAGCTTGGAATGGTTTTTCAGCAGTTCAATCTGTTCCCCCACAAAAAAGTGATCGAGAACATTATGCTCGCCCCGGTCCAGGTCCGTAAGTGGCCTGCGGAGCAGGCACGCCGGAAGGCGCTGGAGCTGCTGGACAAGGTCGGTTTAAGCGAAAAAGCCGAGGCGTATCCGGCCTCGCTCTCCGGCGGTCAAGCCCAGCGGGTGGCAATTGCCCGTGCGCTGGCGATGGAGCCGAAGATCATGCTGTTTGATGAGCCCACCTCTGCACTTGATCCGGAAATGGTCGGTGAGGTGCTTGCGGTAATGAAGGATCTGGCCCGTGAAGGGATGACCATGGTAGTGGTTACCCATGAGATGGGGTTTGCCCGCGAGGTGGGAGAACGTGTGCTGTTTATGGAGCAGGGTGCAGTTATCGAGGAAGGCCATCCGGAGCAATTGTTCGGTTATCCGTCGCATGAGCGTACCCGGGCCTTCTTATCCAAGGTGTTGTGAAATCCTGGCAAAGTAGAATCTTGGCGATTAATCGGTTATATTAGAGGGGTAAGGATTGAGAGCTGGAACTTTAAGTAAATATCTGTCGAAACGGCTGAGAGGAGGCTCGGGGATATCTTTTGTTTATCATAACTTATAATGATAGAAGGAGAATACGATGAGCACATTTAAAAACTGGTTGAACACAACAAAAAACGGACTGACTGAACAGGTGAAAAAGTTCAAAAATAAAGATTTTATGAACGCTGTTGTCGCGGGCTGCGCCCTGGTGGCTGCGGCTGACGGCAAAATTGAGGAAGCTGAAAAGAATAAAATGGCCGGATATATGAACCTCAGCAACGAACTGAAGGTTTTTGACATGAGGGATGTCATTGCCCAGTTCAATTTCTATGTCAGCAATTTCGAATTTTCTCCGGAGATCGGCAAACAGGAAGCGCTGAAAGCCATCGCCAAGTTCAGCAGCAAACCGGAAATTGGGCGCGTAATTGTAGGTGTATGTTCTGCAATCGGTGCGGCTGACGGCGATTTTGACGAGCAGGAAAAAGCGGTGGTGCGGAATATTTGCAGCGTGCTGGGACTCAGTCCAAGCGAATTCAGCCTGTAAGTACAGAATTGAAATTTACCGGGAAACGGATGAAACGTAATTGCTTCTGTGTCGTATCACTGGTATAACACCCACAAGTTAGACTTTTAACTGCTATTCTTTTCGAAACGGAGGTACGTAAATTTGGCTGGTATTAATTTGGTAAAAGGTCAAAAGATTGATTTAACAAAGGGAAACGCCGGACTGTCCAATGTCATTGTAGGACTTGGCTGGGACCCTGCTGAGCCGGCACGCGGATTCTTCGGTGTTAAGAAGCAGGCCAACGTCGACTGCGATGCATCGGCATTGCTCTTGAGCGAAAATGGCAAGCTGACCAACAAGCTGAACCTGGTCTGTTTCCACAACAAGCAGAATCCGAACAGCTCCGTTGTCCATTCCGGGGATAACCTGACAGGCGAGGGAGACGGGGACGACGAGCAGATTAAGGTGAATCTGAAGGCGATTCCTGCCGATGTGCACAAGGTTCTTGTCGTAGTCAATATCTATGATGCCGTGAACCGCAAGCAGGATTTCGGGATGATTAAATCGGCGTACATCCGGATTGTGAACGCGTCGGGGAACAGTGAACTGGTCAAGTTCAACCTGACGGACAATTACACAGGTTTTACTGCATTGATCTGCGGAGAGCTCTACCGTCATGGCGAAGAATGGAAATTCGCAGCCATCGGTGAGGGAGCGCACGCAGCACATATCAACCAATTGGCTGAACGCTACATCTAATTCTAATATAAGAAAAGAGGTTTCTATTCATGGCGATTAATTTATCCAAAGGGCAAAAAATCGATCTGACCAAAACCAACCCGGGTCTTTCCAAAATCACAGTCGGCCTCGGCTGGGACACCAATAAATACGATGGCGGTAAAGATTTCGACTTGGACGTTTCCGTCTTTTTGACCAATGCCAGCGGTAAAGTGGATAAAGAGAGCAACTTCATTTTCTTCAACAACAAGCAGAACGAGAACGGTTCCGTCATCCACACCGGTGACAACCGCACAGGCGAAGGCGACGGGGACGATGAGCAAATTCAAGTCGATCTGCTGAACATTCCGGCAGATGTGGATAAAGTGGCCTTTACGATTACCATCTATGAAGCTGAGGCCAGAAGCCAGAACTTTGGACAAGTCTCCCGCTCTTATGTGCGTATTGTAAATGATGCCAACAGCGAAGAATTGATCCGGTTTGACCTGGGAGAAGACTTCTCCATTGAAACCGGCGTAGTGGTAGGCGAACTGTACCGCAACGGCGCAGAATGGAAATTCAATGCCATCGGCAGCGGGTACAAAGATGGTCTTGCCGGCTTGACCCGCGATTACGGGCTGCAATAAAATCTGTGGCTTCTGTTAAATGAAACTATTCACGAAAGAAGGTTGTTACCAGTGACGATCAGTCTTTCCAAAGGACAGCGGATTGATCTTACCAAGACCAATCCGGGCCTGACGAAGGTTGTTGTGGGACTCGGCTGGGATACGAACAAATATAGCGGCGGCAAGGATTTTGACTTGGACGCTTCGGCATTTTTGCTCCATGAGGATGGCAAAGCCAAAGGTGAGGATGATTTTGTCTTCTACAATAATCCTTCCGGCGGCACCGGATCTGTAACCCATACGGGGGATAACCGTACAGGGGAAGGCGATGGGGATGACGAGCAGATCCTTGTGGATTTCAGCAAGGTTCCCGCGAATATTCAGCGTATCGGCATTACAGTAACCATTTATGATTATGAGGCAAGAGTCCAGAACTTTGGACAAGTCTCCAATGCATTTGTGCGTGTTGTAGATGCTTCCAGTGACCGTGAGATTCTGCGGTTCGATCTGGGTGAGGATTTCTCAACAGAAACTGCTGTTGTATTCTGTGAATTCTACCGCCATGGTGCGGATTGGAAGTTCCAGGCGGTGGGAAGCGGGTTTGCCGGCGGCCTTAGTGCCTTGTGCAGGAACTACGGACTGGACGCGCAATAGTAGCTTCAAAGGCGGGATCTTAGCGATCCTGCCCTTTTTATAAATATTAGCAGATTTATGCTTCTCAAAAGGTGGCGTAAGAATGAGCACTCAAGTGGTTAAAGGACAGAAGGCAGACCTGACCAAAGGCAATCCGGGACTCCGTCACATGATTGCAGAGATCGCCTGGAATGCCCCTTCTTCGATGGAAATTGACGCCTCGGCGTTCCTGCTTGGTTCTGAGGGTAAGGTGCGCGGGGATGATGACCTGATCTTTTATAATAATCCGTCTACATCTTATATCCGGTATAAGGACGTGCCGGGCCAAGCTTCAGGGGGCCTCAGGCAGTTCGAAGTCGAACTGGACAAGATTCCCCCGGACATCATGAGAATTGCATTTACGCTTACACTCTATGACGGCGAGAACCGCAAGCAAAGCTTCGGGCAAATGAGTGAAGCTCATTGCCGGATTCTGAATCAGGCGACAGGCTCGGAAATCCTGCGATGTAATCTTGAAAGTCATTTCTCCGTAGAAACGGCTGTTGTGGTAGGAGAATTATATAGATACAGCGGTGAATGGAAGTTCAGCGCCATTGTGGCGGGTTTTGACGGCGGGCTGCAGGCGCTCTGCAGCAATTATGGAATTGAGGTGTCGGAGGAGCCGGCTCCAGCTTCCCCCAAGCCGGAGCCGGCAGAGCGGCAGAGAGCCCAACCGGAGGCTCCGGTGATACCGGTGATCCAGCCGGCGGCCGGATCTGCTGCGCCTCCTTCCGGGCGGCAGGAGATTTCTTCCTCTGCGCCGCTGAATCTTAATCTGAAGAAGATTGAGCTGAAGAAAAAAGGCGACTCCATTAACTTGAAGAAATCCGCTGCGGGACTGGGTGAAGTGTTGGTCAACCTCAACTGGAATCAGAAGCAGGGCGGCGGACTGTTCAGCCGCAAGGGCGGCGTGGATTTGGATCTAGCCTGCCTCTATGAACTCAAAAGTGGCCACAAGGGCGTTGTGCAGGCGCTTGGCAATGCCTTCGGCCACTTTCAGCAGCCGCCCTTTGTAATGCTGGATGGAGATGACCGGACAGGCTCCGTAACCTCTGGAGAAAACCTGCGTATAAACGGGAGTAAGGTTGCGGAAATCGAAAGAATTTTAATTTTTGCTTTTATCTACAAGGGCGTTACCCATTGGTCCGAAGCAGATGGTGTAGTTACCATAACTCAAGGCGGCGGGCCGGATATTATTGTCCATTTGGACGAGCATAACAACCGGAAGGGCATGTGCGCCATAGCCATGGTCCAGAATGTCGGGAATGAAACGTTCAGTATTGAAAGACTTGTGCAATATTTCAGCGGGCATCGCGAAATGGACCAGGCATATGGATGGGGCCTGCAGTGGGTAGCGGGCAGTAAATAAACTATTTTACCGGAGGCAAGATGGAATGGACTGGTTCAGCGATTTTTTTAGGAGTATAAGCGAAAACTACGGGCACTTCTTCTCGTGGAGCGATATTGTAGGCACCCTCTCTGACCCTGTAAGCTGGGGGATCATTGGAAGTCTGGTGCTGCTGGAAGGTCTGCTCTCCGCAGATAATGCACTCGTACTGGCGGTTATGGTCAAGCATTTACCCAAAGAACAGCAGAAAAAGGCGTTGTTCTACGGGATTTTGGGTGCGTATTTATTCAGATTCCTGGCCATTGGCCTCGGGACCTTCCTGATTAAGTTTACGCTCGTTAAGGTTCTGGGTGCGCTCTATCTCTTCTATATCGCCTACAAAGGTTTGTTTAAAGGCGGCGAGGAAGATCACACAGAGAATAAAGGCACCTCTTTTTGGCGAACGGTGCTGATGGTTGAGTTAATGGATATTGCCTTCAGTATTGATAGCGTTGTGGCCGCTTTCGGACTTAGCGATAAGGTCTGGGTACTGTTCCTGGGCGGTATACTCGGCGTACTGATGATGCGCGGTGTGGCCCAGCTGTTCCTGAAGCTCATTGCCAGATTCCCTGAATTGGAGCAGACGGCGTTTCTGCTGATCGCTATTATTGCCGGCAAAATGATGGCTGGAGCCTTTGGCTACGAAATGTCGCATGTGGTGTTCTTCACTATTCTGATAGCAGTCTTTGTGGGAACAATCTTGTACAGCTCGGGCAAGAAAAAAAGAGAGGCTAACCGTAAAGTTTAACTGAAGCGGCAGTCTTGATGCGAGTCACTGTTTTATAGGCAGAGGAGACGTCCACAGGGAAGGTGGATCTCCTCTGCTAGGTAATCGTATAGATAATAGCATGGCCTTTGCTTGTATTTGAGAAAGCCGGATGCCGTCCCCGAGAGGACGGCGCAGCCGGTT
The DNA here is from genome assembly GCF_000758705.1 of Paenibacillus graminis. Taxonomy (NCBI): domain Bacteria; kingdom Bacillati; phylum Bacillota; class Bacilli; order Caryophanales; family Paenibacillaceae; genus Paenibacillus; species Paenibacillus graminis. The sequence goes on from NZ_CP009287.1 coordinate 459,507, forward strand.
CTACTGCTCTCTATAAGGAGAGGTTATTCGTTTTTGCAGCGCTTCTTCGTGAACCGATAAGGGGGAAAGGCCTTGAGATACTTCGATTACCTGACCAAAGAACAAGAAATGTCCTTATTCTACTCTCCGCCTGTTTCATTTAACTCTGCCACACATAAGGAGCTCCTGGCGTATGCTGTTGGAGCGGCCCTATATATGCCGGCTACCCGTCCCAGTGTCGCTGAAGATATTTTGAAGCTTAAGGCTTCGGGATTGGTAACGGTGATTATGGATCTGGAGGATGCCATTGGCGACGGCGAAGTTGATTTTGCCGAGGAATCTATTGTGAGACATCTTGCGTTCCTCTCGGCCTATGCCGACAATGAGCCGGAGCTAAGGAATAGTCTCCCGCTGCTGTTTGTCCGTGTACGCAATCCGGAGCAGCTGCAGCAGCTGATTTTCCGGCTGGGCACTTTAATTACTATGCTGACCGGCTTTGTATTTCCCAAATTCACTTTGGAGAACGGAGTGGAATACTTCGAGGCAATAGCGGATTATAACAGCTCCCGCAGCTATTCGGCTCCTGTGCTGTACGGTATGCCGATCCTGGAGAGCGCACCGGTCATATACCGGGAAAGCCGGCTTGACACGCTGCTTGGTATCCGCGATTTGCTGGGTGAATACCGTGAGTATGTACTGAATGTCCGCATCGGGGCGACGGATTTCTCCAGTCTGTTCGGGCTGCGGCGCAGTCCGGATATCAGCATTTATGATCTGACGCCGATCCGTGACTGCATCTCCGATATTATCAATGTGTTCGGCCGGGTGGAGGAGGGATATGTCGTCTCGGGCCCGGTATGGGAATACTTCGCGAACAAAGGGCACCGGGTCCTGCGTCCGCAGCTCCGGCAGACTCCTTTTGAGGATACCTATGGCAAGCAGGGCCGCGAAATCCGCAATCACTATATTACCAGCGCCATGGACGGGCTCTTCCGTGAAGTGCTTTTGGATAAGGAGAACGGGATTGTCGGCAAGACGATCATTCACCCCTCCCACCTGAGACCTGTGCAGGCCATGTATACGGTGATGCATGAGGAATATGTGGACGCCTTAAGTATTGTCGAGAGCAATGATGGCAGCCGCGGGGTGTTCAAAAGCGAGTATTACAACAAGATGAATGAAATTAAGCCCCATCTGAACTGGGCGAAACGTGTCTTACTACGATCTCAAATATACGGGGTGTTACATGAACAACAGCATTTTGTCGGATTATTGCCCGAGAACGAATACACACACGTTTAATATTGTTGAGAACCTGCAGGTTACGGTAACTGAAACCTCCAACCCTTTTCAAATTCCGGTCCACGCCTTGTTCGCGATGGCGGCCCGGATTAATAAGAAACGCTCATTTCTGTTTGTCAGCAAGGTGCTCGGGAAGCATATCCCAGTCAATCCGTATACTCCGCTGCTCAGCGGTGCCGCGCTGGCACTACTGCTCTATCAGGAGATGGGCGGAGAGGCGGCGGACGGCGGACGGATGGACAAGCTGCTAAATCAAGCCGTTCACGGACTGATTCATCCGGAGCATGCAGAGGCGGCCTACCGTGATCTGCTGGATGCCCGGCTGGTTCTCCCGGAGCGTGTTTTGTTTATCGGCTTTGCCGAGACCGCAACAGCCCTGGGCCACAGCATGTACCATATGTTTGCCAAAGGTGCATCCTATATTCATACTACCCGTGAAGACATACCGGAACTTGTATCAGTGGTCAGCTTTGAGGAAGAGCATTCCCATGCGGTTGATCATTTATGTTATGCCCTGAATGCTGAGCTGCTGTCCGGGGAAGATCCTGTGGTGCTGGTAGATGATGAAATTACTACCGGCAATACGGCGGTCAATACCATTCGTGATATCCAGTCCAAGTTTCCGCGCAAGGAATATGTGGTTGCTTCCCTTCTCGATTGGCGCAGCAGCGCCAACATTCAGGCTTACCGTGATCTGGAGCAGGAGTTGGGTATCCGCATCAGGGCTTTAAGCTTGCTGCAGGGGACAATTGAAGTGAAAGGCACGCCTCAGCTGAGCCTGGTAGAGGTTGGGGCGAAGCCCTCCATTGCCACTGAAGCTCCGGTGATCCTCACCTATGTGCAGGACGGCCTGGAGCGGCTGAACGTGACCTCCTCAGACTCCTCTGGAGAGATCAACCCGTCACCTTATCTGAAGCACAGCGGACGGTTCGGGTTAGAGTCAGAGGATAACAAGCGGTTGGATCAAGGGATTGCACAGGCAGCTGCACAGCTTCGCGGGCACCGTGAAGGGGGAACTGCACTCGTGCTTGGAGTCGGCGAGTTCATGTATCTGCCGATGAGAATCGCGGCGGAGATGGGGGAAGGGGTCAGGTATCAGTCCTCGACCCGCAGCCCGATCCACCCCGAACGGCGATCCGATTACGGCGTCCACAGTGCGGCAGCCTATCCGTCAGCCGTGGACCCGGGGATTACCAATTATATCTACAACGTGGAACCTGGCCAATATGATGAGATTTTTGTGCTTCTTGAGCGTGACGTGCCCCGCCGGAGGATTGAACCGATGACGGATATTCTGAAGCGGCTGGCGGGGAGCAAGGTGCATCTTGTTGTCCTGGCCTCTGATTCAGAAGAGGGAGGTTTGACCGGATGAAGGGAACAGATCTGGACAACATCATGAATAAAAAAATTGCGCCGCCTGTGGCGCTGGGCAGCTATCGTCCGTCTGATGTTACGTTTCTGCTTAAGGATCTCAGTGATGTGCATTTGGAGCGCGGGACCACTGAGCGGGAAGCAGCCATCCAGTCGGGTGTGCATTATTCGGAGATGCTCCCTGTTGAATATCAGCCGACCGCGCAGTATATTGCGCTGTTCCATGAGACGCTTCAGCAATCGGCAGAGAAGGTAGCGCTGGCGGTCGCAGCTGTCTCCGAAATGATTGTGGCTCAGCGGGGAACCGGGGGTACGGTCCTGGTATCCCTGGCGAGAGCCGGCACTCCCATTGGTGTACTGATTAAACGTTATATCTCTGCGCGTTACGGGGTCGAACTGCCTCATTACAGCATATCGATTATCCGGGGCAAAGGCATCGATGAGAACGCTATTCTCTATATGCTGCAGCAGCATGGAATGGAAGCGAAGCTGCAGTTCATCGACGGCTGGACCGGCAAAGGAGCTATCCGCCAGGTCTTGATAGAAGCCTGCCGCAGCATATATAACAAATATGGAATTGTTCTTAGCGATGATCTGGCAGTACTTGCCGATCCGGGCCACTGCTCGGGTACCTTTGGCACCCGGGAAGATTATCTGATTCCGAGCGCGTGTCTGAACTCCACCGTGTCGGGCCTGATGAGCCGCACTGTTCTGCGGGACGATCTCATCGGGCCTGATGAATTCCATGGAGCAAAATTCTACAGAGAATGGCTGGAAACGGACCTCTCCAATGTGTTTATCGATGCAATTACACCGTATTATCCTTCAGTTAGTGAAGAGGCTGGGGCTATCGCTGCAGGAATGCTGGCCGCTCCCCCTGAGATTACCTGGCAGGGCTTGCGTGATATTCAAAAGATTCAGGAAAAGTTCGGCATAGCGGATATTAATCTGGTGAAGCCCGGGGTCGGCGAAACTACCCGCGTGCTGCTCCGCAGAGTACCCTGGAAAATTCTTGTCGATACTATGGATAATCCGAATCTGCGCCATATTCTGCTGCTGGCGGAGGACCGCGGTGTTCCGGTGGAAATTTTCCCTGAACTTACGTATTCCTGCTGCGGGATTATTAAGCCGCTGAAAGGGGAGTGCGAATGATCTACGCCAGCGATCTGGACCGCACCCTGATCTATTCGCCGAGTGCAATTGGCGTTCCCGAGGATTCCCAGGGTCTTGTTCCGGCAGAGATTGTTGACGGGAAGACAGTCTCCTATATTTCACAGCATGCGCTGGAGCTGCTTAAGGACCTTGCAGCCAAAATCATTTTCATGCCGGTCACTACACGTACAGTGGCACAGTACAGACGGATCAATCTGTTCCAGTACACGGTTATTCCCGATTACGCGATAACCAGCAACGGCGGGAATATTCTGGTGAATGGGGTAGTGGATCAGGAGTGGCGGGCTGCTGTAGCCAGACTGGTGGAACGGGGCTCTGCTTCGGCTGAGGAAGCCGGGAGGCTGGTGCGGTCGGTGGTCCGGACCGAATGGATCATCAGTGAACGGTATTGCGACGAGCTGTTTTACACGTTTGTTGTTCATCGTGATTTGCTGCCTCTGGATGAAATTACACGGCTTTCAGAGCATCTGAACAGCTGGGGCTGGAAGGTTTCGCTTCAGGGCCGCAAGCTGTATGTGGTTCCGGAGGCGGTAGACAAAAGCGATGCAATCCTCCATGTGCGGCGCACAGTTAATTCCGGTCCGATGGTTGCGTCGGGCGATTCCCTGCTGGACAAGAGTCTGCTGGCAAGCGCCGATTATGCAATCGCTCCTTGCCATGGAGAAATATTTGCCGAACAGCAGGCAGGTCTAGTAAAATTGGAGTATCCCTTTACGAAGCAGGCCGGTGTATTTGCCGGGGATGAGATTATGGAATATGTACAGAGGCTGTATAACAATTTGACAGCACTAGGAGTTGGGCCACAATGAAAAAGGTAAACATTTATTTTAACCGCTGGTTTTCCGTGGCTTATCATTATATGAACCTCATCCGCAATAATGAGGACGGCATCCCTGTTCAAATCTTTGCCACCCATTCCGATATCCGGCATATGTCGCTGCAAGGCGCTGATGTTGCCGCAGCGGAGCCTGAACTTGAAGGGATTGAATATGTGCAATTCTGTGTAGACTTCTGCCGCAGCCATGAGATCGATATCTTTATTCCCCGTCTGCACATGCTGGATATTGCCTTACACGCTTCTATGTTCGATGCCATAGGCACAAAAGTGCTGGTCTGCCGTGATCTGGACCTGCTGGAGAAGATTATGGACAAGGGCAAATTCTATGAGAGTGTCAAGGAAACCGGAATCATGACGATCCCGGATTACCATGTGGTCAGCACAGCGGAGCAATTCCAGGCAGCTTACGAGGATCTTGCAGCCCAAGGACATCAGGTCTGCTTCAAGCCAACCGAAACCGAAGGCGGGCTTGGCTTCCGCATTATTAATAATGACCGTAATCCTTTGCAGGATCTTTTTGGCCATGTTACGCCGTACATATCTTTCGAGGAGGCCTACCGCATACTCTCCAGTGTGGATTCTTTTCCGAATCTGATGGTGATGGAGTTTCTCGAAGGCTTTGAGTACAGCATTGATTGCCTGGCCGATGAGAGCGGCAGACTGCTGGCGGCGGTGCCTCGCCGCAAGGCGGGCGGACGCCTGCGGCTGATGGAGCATATCCCGGAGCTGGAGGATATCGCTTCCCGGGTAGCCGGGGCTTACCGCATTCCATTCAATTTCAATATCCAAATGAAATACAGCGGCGGGGTTCCGAAGCTGCTGGAGATCAATCCCCGGATGTCCGGGGGGCTGCATATCTCCTGCCTATCCGGAATTAATTTCCCTTATTTGGCGGTCAAAAGCGCACTGGGCGGCGAGCTGCAGCCAGCGGAATTCGCCGGCAATGTGTTGGCCAGCCATGTAGAGCAGCCGCTGATTATGAGAATAAACGGCGAGTCCGTGGTCACGGATGCCGTGAACCTGAGCGGCAGCAGTTCATAAACCGCGCACAAGAGGTGAGAACAATTCATTTGAAATGGAAAGTATTGTTGTACGCTGGAGCCGGTTATATAGTTGCTTTGTTGACGAGTGCTTTTGTACCCGAGCTAATCTCTTTGCTGCTGCCGGTGGCCGGTGCTGGTGCAGCGGTTATCGGCGGGGGGCGGAACCGCATCAATCTGCCGGCGGAGATTCTTCCCGCCGGACAGGAGCAGGAAGCGCTCGCCCCGTCTCCCGCAGCGGGCAGCCTTGAGCGGGGCGGTTCCGCAAGCGGAGCTGCTGCTGCAGGTGGACAAGCTCCCGCCGGACGGGGAAGTGCTGAGGTCAGCCCAGAGTTCGCTCCGGTAGTGGAGTATTTGAGCATTTTGGAGGATATGATCATCTCCGAAGGGCAGAAGGATACGCTCGACAATGAGATTGTCGAGAAATCGCTGGCGCTGTTCGCCAGGCTTCAACGCGTGATTCCGCTGCTGCAGGAGCTGGGCAACGGCGAGATTAACCATACGGTCCGCAGGCTGGTGCTTAAGGATCTTAATGGTGTGATTAATCCGTTTCTGCGCCTGGGCGGAGAAGCCAAAACAAGAAACCGGAGAATGCTGCTGAACGGCCTGCGGGATGTCGATTCCAAGATATCGGAAATCGCCTCAACGATTGAGCATAAAGACCTGATGGAACTTCAGACCAAGGCGGAACTGATTCATCAGCGGTACAGCAGTTCCGAATTATAGGAGGAGGGAAACCCATGTCCACGCAGTTGATAGAGCTCAAAAAAGAAGATGAGCAGAAGGTTGTGGAAGAAGCCTCGCAGCTGATTGAGAAGGTCGCCAAAACAGACACCGTTGCCCTGGATTCCTTAATGGATGATATCGGCAAGCTGGGAGTGAAGACGCAGGAGAAGGCAGGGCAAACCCTGAAGCTGCTGGACCGCCCGGTGAATGATCTGATGTCCGGCAAACGGGTGGAAGTGCCGAACATGATTATGAAGCTGCGCAATGAGTGCGAGACGCTTCAGCAGAGCAAGAACGTCAGCTTTTTTGGCAAAATGCTGCGCAAGAGTCCACTCAAGAATTACGTATACAAGTATCAGTCGGTCCGCACCAATATTGACGCGATTGTTACCGGGCTGCGTGACGGGCGCGATACACTGGAAGAGAGCATCGTCAACATGCGGCAGCTCAAACGCACCTCCATGGAGGAGATTTACAACCTGCAGACCAAAATCGCCTTCGGCAACAAGCTGAAGGAGCTGTTCGAGGTTGAAATCGCCAAGCCGGAGAATGAGTTCCGCAAGGCATACCTGGAGCGCGGACTGCGCAAGGTGATGGTTCGTATCCAGTCCATGACGGAAATGATTCTCCTCTACAATCAGGCGATTGCCGCTACGGATATTATTAATGACAACAACGACAAGCTGATCGATTCCGTAAACAACGCGATTGATAAGACTTCGAATCTGATTACAGTCTCAGCGATGATTGCCATGTCCCTGGCGGATCAGGAGAATGTCATCTCTGCGGTGGAGGCGACAAATAAGACTATCGAAGATCAATTCAAAGAAAATGCGCGTCTGCTGCGTACCACTACGGAGAAAACGACGGAACTCCTCTCTAAGCCCTCTATGTCACTGGAGGCTGTGAATCAGGCTATTGGCGATCTCTTGAGCGCCCTGGATACTTCCGAACAGTCCAACCGCCGGATCATTGAGAGCTGCCAGGACTATACATCCAAAATGACAACCATCAACACGCAGCTGAACAACCGCCTCGGACTCAATGAAGCTTCGCAGCCGCAGGCCTTGAAGCAGGCCGGCAAAGACAGTGAGCTTAGCAGCTTTCTGAATTAAGAATCAAACCTCCCCACTCATAATCCCCTGCTCCTCCACATAAGTTGTCACTGAGGCGGCATATGGAGGAAGTGAGGATAAGCGGATGATTCTGGGATGTCTGGTACTGGTGCTTATCGTCGTTGCCAGCAGTGAGAAGGCAGAAGCGATTGTCAAACTGAACGATCCGGGCGATGACAGCTAAAGCGGCAACGGCGGGGTGCTCCGGTGGATACTCTGCAATTTTTGGACGGACCCTGGTTCAAGCAATTTCCAGCGGTTTATTGGGTATAATAACCCGGAGGCAGTACTTAGCCTCACATCGCTGAAAATATAAGCTGAATCGGAGGTCACATGGAGAACGAGGCACTGCTGCAGGTTGAGAAATTAGCGTTAAAGAAACAGAAAATCTATCAGCAAAGCATTTTCCGTTATATCGCCCGGGCAATGCTGGCCAGTATGTTTATTGGATTCGGCGTCATTGTTGCGTTTAAGACAGGTAACTTTTTCTACATGGAACATTCGCCGATGACGTATCCGATGGCTGCGATAACGTTCGGGGCAGCCATCATTTTGATCTCGTATGGTGGAGGCGATTTGTTCACCGGAGATACCTTTTATTACACGTATGCCGCCTTAAGACGCAAGCTGCAGTGGACCGAGGTGGTGCGGATGTGGGTTATCAGCTACATCGGCAATATTCTCGGGGCCACGGCCTTTGCGCTGCTGATTTTTTTGACAGGATTGTTCTATGATTCCAGTGTGAACGGATTTCTGCTCAATGTGGTGGCCCACAAGATGGAAGCCCCGGCAATGCAGCTGTTCTTCCGCGCGATTCTGTGTAATTGGCTGGTATGTCTAGCCTTTTTTGTTCCTATGTCTATGAAAAGTGATGGAGCCAAAATGTTCGCCATGGTTCTGTTCGTCTTCTGCTTCTTTATTTCCGGCTATGAGCACAGTATCGCCAATATGTGTACGTTTGCGATTGCCCTCGTGCTGGATCATCCCGGTACGATATCCTGGGGCGGTGTGGTGCACAATCTGGTGCCGGTCACGCTTGGGAATCTGATTGGTGGAGGCGTGCTGATGGGCGTGATGTATTATTATGTGAATAAGCCTTTTCTGGATGAGCCCCATGATGAGCCCAAGGATACGCATTAACCGGAGACACAACAAGCCCGCTTCTCCCGGATTGGGGAGAGCGGGCTTGTTGTTGGGGACGGCGGTGTTTGGAATTAGCCAAATACCGGGGTTACCGTTTTGCTCAGACGGAAATGGCCTTCAAGTTTGACGGGATCAACAACTTTGCCCCGGTTGCCTTTTGAACGTCCTCCACCGACAAACCCGGGGCAATTTCCTTCAGCATCAGCCCTGTGCCCGGAATCACATCGATGACCGCCATTTCAGTTACAATGGTTTTCACAACATTTACAGCAGTCAGGGGCAGCTTGCAGTTTTCTAATATTTTTGGCTCCCCATTTTTGTTCACATGGTCCATGGCTACAATGACACGTTTGGCCCCGACGACCAAATCCATAGCTCCCCCCATACCCGGCACTTTTTTTCCTGGAATCATCCAGCTTGCAAGATTGCCGTTCTCATCAACCTCCAGGGCGCCCAAAACAGTGATGTCCACATGCCCGCCACGGATGATGGAGAAGGAAAGCGCACTGTCAAAAAAGCAAGCTCCTGTCATGGTTGTAACATAACTTCCGCCAGAATCGATACAATCGATATTTTCTTGTTCCTTGGTGGCTTTGGGGCCAACACCGAGGATTCCGTTCTCAGCCTGCAGCATAATATGAACATTATCGGGAATATAGTCTACCGCCATGGTAGGCAGGCCAATACCCAGGTTGACCACATCGCCGTCTTTGAATTCCTGGGCGATTCTTCTTACAATGAATTCCCGGTTATTCATGCGTATCCCCTACCTTTACAATAGCGTCGATAAAAATTCCCGGTACGTTGACATGATTGGGATCAATTTCCCCGAGCTTTACATATTCGTCCGTCTGGGCAACTACATAATCTGCCGCCATAGCCATAACAAAGTTGAAGTTGCGTGAGGAGCCGTTGATCACAAGATTCCCCGCTTCATCTGCCTTATGGGCTCTGATTAGCGCCACGTCCGCTTTGAGCGGCAGTTCGAGCAGATATTCCCTTCCGTCAATATCTATTTTCTTTTTACCTTCCTCTACAATGGTACCTACACCTACAGGTGTTAAAACACCGCCCAAGCCCGCTCCTCCTGCACGTATTTTTTCAGCTAACGTGCCTTGCGGGAAGAGGTTTACCTCAGCTTCTTTGGTCATAAGGAGTCTTCCTGTTTCCGGATTGGAGCCGATATAGGATGCATAAATCCGTTTGACTCTGCCGCTTTTTACAAGCTTATATATAGATAATTCTGTAGTGCCTGTATCATTGGAAATAATGGAGAGATTTCCGGCGGAATGGGTCTCGACAAGCGCTCGCACGAGCTGTTCCGGGTGGCCTCCGGCCAGAAAACCGCCAACCATCACCGTGTCTCCGTCTTTGACCTTCTGAACGGCGTCTTCTGCGGAGATTAATTTGTTATTCATGGTTTCTGACTCCTTGTATATTTTTTTGAAAATATAAGAATTTAGAGGTTACTGGAGATAGTCATGAATGACTCTTGCGTATGGCAGCGTTAAATCGGCAATAAAATGTTTGCCGCCGATATACGCCTTAACCGGCAAATCTGCCACAGGAGCATTGACATGGGGAATCAGGCTTAACCGGGCCGGGCCTGACCAAGCGCCTTTTACTGTAATATTCTCGAGATTATACGCCACTAACTGCGCAATTTTAGGGGTACCGTCAACGTCGGGAATTAATTTTAAATTCACTTGTGTTTTTGCAATGGCTGTAGCCGTGTCCTTTTCGTCGAGAATGTTATGTTTGAAAGGCATGGTTCCCATGGCCACCAGGACATGGTTATAATGTAATGTACCGGTCAGCGTCTCCGTACCTTCAACGCTTAGGCGGGGATTCGCCCATTTTTTGGGGAACCCCCAAACTTCACGTCCTCCAAGAATAGCAGGCGCGTTATCCAAATACATTTGGGCAACAAAATTGCAGGGTTCCCCATGAAAGGTACACGGGATGACAATACCGCTCTCCTCATAGCTTCCTAGACCGGATGAATCAGGCATCTTGATCCATTCATAGGAAACGGTATTGCTTCCATCGGGCTGAAGCGGCTCCGGGACCGCCTGTCTAATCGCAGCGGGGTCGGATTCATAAGTAATGATAAAAAATTCCCGGTCGATGAAGCGGTAGGGGGGACGACCGTAACTGGGGCTGGCCGCAGGCATGGACTGCAGTGAAAGAACCTCTTTTGGATTCATAACAATCTTGACTCCCTTTCTTTTAGACGAATGTTAGATGAGTGCATTCTCAACCAGCATTGCGATTCCCATTCCCGTTCCAATACATAACGAGGCTACGCCGTAACGCGAAGATCTTCGTACCATTTCATGCACCAATGTAACCAATATTCTGGCTCCGCTTGCACCGACAGGATGTCCAATCGCGATTGCGCCGCCATTGACATTCACCTTCTCCGGGTTGACCCCAAGCTCTTTTATTACCGCTAATGCTTGTGCAGCGAAGGCTTCATTAATCTCAAATAGATCAATGGAATTGAGGGAGATTCCCTGATCTTTAAGCAGTGACGAAATAGCTCTCACCGGACCCATCCCCATATATGCAGGGTCAACGCCAACCAGTGAATAACCCCTGATATAGGCCAATGGTTGTACCGCATGTTCCTTGCATTTGTCTTCCGACATCACAAGTACAGCCGCCGCTCCATCATTGATCCCCGAAGCATTTCCGGCAGTAACCGATCCATTTTCCTTAAATACAGGTTTTAAATTAGAAAGTTTTTCTTTGCTTGTATCCCCTCTTACATGTTCATCCTCCGAGAACCAAATATCTGCTTTTTTGATTTTGGTCCTAACGGGAACAATCTGTTCTGCAAAGACCTGCTTTTGTTTTGCCTCTTTGGCCTTGACCTGGCTTCCATAGGCAAATTCATCCTGCTCAAGCCTTGAAATGTTATATTTCTCGGCAATATTTTCTGCGGTAATTCCCATGTGATATTTATTGATGGGACACGTAAGGCCGTCGGCTACCACGCTGTCTATCAATTCGCCGTTGCCAAGCTTGTAACCATTTCGTGCATTCCTTAGCAGATATGGGGCGTTCGACATGCTCTCCATACCTCCAGCCAAGAGGATGCTGCCTTGTTCTGCCAGAATAGAGTTGTAAGCTAAAGCGACGGCATGAAGCCCTGAACCGCAAACCGTGTTTATGGTTGATGCAGGTACGTCAATGGGGATGCCGGCTTTTAGTGCCGCCTGTCTGGCAGGATTTTGGCCAGTGCCCGCTTGAAGGACATTCCCTAAATAAATCTGATCAATCAACGCAGGCTCTAATTGGCTTTGCTGAAGGCAGGCTGACATCACGTTAGCTCCCAATTCTGTAGCGCTAAGTGTTGAAAGTCCGTTGTTAAAAGAACCCACGGCTGTTCTTAATGGGCTCACCAATGCAACTTTTTTCACAAAGTCTCACATTCCTTTCACTGTGTTTAAGTAACCTTTACATGCTTACATGCGGCTATATATCATGGTGCATGAGAGCGAGGGTTTTACGGTTTGATCGCCTTCCTTCGTCCTTTTATGGAATTTATTAACATATCAATCGTAAGGCTAATGTTTATTTTACTCAATGTTCAAATAAATACAAAAATTTACATATCAATATGTGTAAGGCCTTGTATACTCACATAATGAAGTCGTTCTTTCATTTCCTTGGTTTTTCTGGTTATTTCTGGTTATTTCTGAAAAGACGAATAAAAAGAGAAAAGCGTTCAAGTTAAAAACGCCACCGGCCAGTTATTCTGGGCCGGTGGCGTTTTGTAAAGATAGGTTCGCTGTCTACCACTTGGAGCCGCCGGAGGAATTTCTGCCGGATTTGCCGCCGCCACCGCCCCAGGATGACCCGCCGGACGAGCGGCCGCCATCTCCCCAAGAGGAACCGCCGGATGATCTGCCGCCGCCGAAGCCGCCCGAAGAGGAGGCGCGCTTACGAGCCTGCTCCCGGCGCTGCTGCTCCCGCAGGATGGCCAGCTGTGCCAGACGCTCTTCTTCTTCTTTCTGGTGTACGAGCCGGTTCGCTTCCTCCACGAAGGAGGAAATTTGGGACTCGTAGGCATGTGCAGCGGCTTCCAGCTCATCCAGGTTATAAGGGCGGATGGACAGCCGCTGCTCCAGTTCACCATATTCAGGGAGCAGGGAGAGCTGGAATTGGCTTCTGGAGGCGATTCCCTTGCTCTGCAGCCGCCGCTGGGCCGCATCCACGCGCTCCTGGCCTTCAGCCAGGAGCCGGGTGACGTTAGCCAAGCGTTGGCTCAGCATATCAAGGCTCTCGCCGGCATTGTCGAACTTCTGGGCGGTTTCCTCCTGAAGCTTGAGCAGCTGGTCCAGGCTATTGCGGGCATTGCCGTATTCCCCCCGCTGGTCACTGGTCCAGGTTTCAATCTGCGGAACTTCTCCGGCACCCTGGCGGAGCTGTGTTCCTGCAGTCTCCAGCATCTCTTCAAGCGGGGCCAGATGGTGTTCCGCAAACCGGCTGCGGGCTTCGGCAAACCGGCTGTGCAGCTCATTGCGCCGCTGAGACAGCCCGCTCCAACGGCTGCGGATTGTCTCCAGATCCCTCAGGTTGTTCTGGCGGATCAGGGCCTGGCGTTCTGTCATGGCAACGGCATCCCCCAACAGGGTATCCATGTGGGCAGCGATTTTGCGTACCTCATCCATGTCTCCGCTGCGCAGGGGAGCTTCAAGTGTTGCCGCAGCTGCGGAGGCCTGGTCCAGATTCTCATAAGGCTTAACTTTCATATTGTGGAGGGAATTCTGTTCGATCAATGCAGCGATTGTGCTGCGGGCAGCCGCCAGAACTCCAGGAAAACCATTCAATTTGTCGTCATACGTATCGACATCCTGCAGATCCTTCTCGATCTGTGCCTGCTTCTCCTGCGCCTCCCCGGTCATATCCTGTGCGGCAATCGGGTCGAACAGCTCCAACTCATCCGCTTTGGCAGTCTCTTCAGCCAGCTCTTTCAGATCCTCGGCAATTTCCTGCAGCTCATAGCCGGTCTCCTTGACCGTACTCTGAAGCTGAAGGTTGAGTTCAGGCTCTTCCTTCTTCAGTTCGGTAATCTGCTGCTTAACATTGCGGTCAGCATCACTGATTACGGCAATGCGCTGCTCTTCTTCCTCTAGCGAGGAGCGGAACGCTGTTTCAGTCTGCTGCAGCTGTGAGCTGGCAGCTCGGAGCGCCTTCAGACGGTAGAAGGGAGGCTGTGAGCTTTGGCTGCCCTGCAATGCGGAGATCTCCACCAGCTGTGCAGACAGCCGCTTGGCGATTCCCTCGACCATTTCCCCCGTCTTGCCTTGAACAATTCCCTGGAACGGCTGCAGGGATTCCAGCGCCCGGTTCGCACGGACCAGCAAGTCGGCCAGCTGCTCCTGCTGGCTGCGGAGCTGTCCCCGCCTGCGCAGGCCGGTGAACAGCACATACAGCAGCAGTGCCAGCAGCGCTATTCCAATGACAATGCCGGCCATCTTCAGCAGCCCGGGGCCTGAGCTGCTGCCTTCATTCCGGCCGGCTGTCCCGCTGTTTCCGCTGTCCGTGGTACCGGCTGTGCCGCCGCCCGAAGCCGAACTGCTGCCAGTGCCGCCGAAGGAGTCCAGCTTCTGAATCATGGAACGGATTCCCCCGGCAAAATCCCCTTCCCGGGCATATGGATTAAAATACGTGTCCAACAGCCCGGTAATGGCTGCGGTATCCAAAGATCCGCCTTGGGCTTGAGACCAGGTGTTGATATAACCCTGCAGGCCCGGATTCTTGAAGTTCAGTTCAACCCTCTGGTCTCCGGCAGAGATCAGGAGAAGGACATCCCGCGGTGTCAGGCCCCAGGAATCATAGACTTCAGTTGCATAGGCCCCAGGCTCCGCGCCGTCCAGAGAATCGACAGTCAGTACCCGGATAGTATAGCGGTCTCCCTCAGCAATTGCTGCAATAGCGGCTGTCTCCTGCTTCGTGAGCAGGCTGGCCTCATCGGTAACTATTCCTTGTTGGGCGGGAATTCCCGCCGCGTACATATTAGGCATCCATAACAGGCTGAACATCAGAAACAAGACAAAGGTTTTTTTCAAACTGGCACGCTCCGATCTGCAGGTAGACTATTTGCTGTTATTATGCTGATTGTTACATTATATCATTAAACATCCTGAGGCCTATTTGTGGCCCTGCACCATTAAAAGAACCAACCAGCTACTCCGTCCTTCACCGGATAACATACCGGGTTTGGATTTCAATTTAACATTTGCCTAAAGGACTCTATTATGAATCCGGCGGCAGTTCCAAGTGGAAAAGAGATCACTAAATTTGCCTCGGCACACGGATCTCCGCACCTAAGTTGGAAAAAGGGTCACTAATTCTTCTCATTTCGCTCCTGAATGGATAGAATCACCCAATTAGTTTTCCTTTTTCCACCTTAAATTCCTGATTTGTTGATTTCTAAGGGAAATAAGTTCCCTTTTTCCAACTAGCGGTTGTTCACCTGCTTCTTCGCCAGCGCTGGCTGGAAAAAGGCAATCGATTCCGGCTGAATACCAACCTGCTTGGTGAATTCGCTGAATTCACGTCTTCTTCTCCCCGGCTTTATGCACATTTTATTCACTGGTGAAAGAAGTCATCTTTTCCTGAGAAATAAAAAAGCCGCCTTCCCAGCCGGGAAGTGCGGCGTAACTGCATAAGTGCTATCTGGTTTGCAGGCAGAGTATATATTGCAGTCTGGATTTGATTTCCTTTTGCCATTTCAAATCTCCAACTTTTACAGCAAGATTGAGCAGATCCAGATAATCGTCAACCTGCAGTGCTGTCCGGGTAGTGGCTGCGTTCATGGGTGTTCAGTCTCCTTTATTTCAATATAGTGAAGGGTAGGATTGAATGTCTCCAATAATGATAATCATTATCAACCATTACTGTTATTATCCACGCTTTTTACCTAAAAAGCAATATAAAAAATAAAAGGACATTAGTTTTTTGAATAAATATTTTATCGGCAGATTTTGCATATTTTATCACCCTAGTGGGGGCATCTTGCAGGAAACATACCATTTTTTGTCGAATAAAGCTTCTTATAAGTGCTGTTAGCTGATTTCTTGAAAAAAGGAGAATTGCGATGAAGCGGTGTCAACTCTTGCTTCTGATTAGCATTATGTTCATGCTCGCGCCCCCTGCATCCGCTCACGCCGAAAGACAGGAAATCCGATACCAGGCAGAACTGGGTTATCCGCCATACAAGTACATTCAGAACGGATACCTGACCGGCTTCGATATGGACCTGACGAGTATGATTTTTGAGAAGCAGTCGTATTTAATTCATTACAGTACGGGCGAATGGGAGGAAACATACAAACGGCTGGCCCGGGGAGAGATTGATACTACAGGCCTTATGGCTGTAACAGAGGAACGCAAGAAGGAAACCCTGTTCTCCAAGCCCGTGCTTACAAGCTATATCTCCGTATACTCCCGGCAGGCGCTCCAAGATGAGATCAAGCTAAGCACCCTGAAAAATTATAAAATCGGCGTAGGGAAGGAACAATATGCCGAGACCGTGCTGCGAAGTCAAACAGATGTTTCACAATACATACCGTATGCAACAGTACCGAAAGCGCTGGAAGCCCTGCAGAAGGGTGAGATTGACCTGCTTTTTGAGAATCAGGAGGTAGTTGACTACTTAATCGTTGAACAGGGCCTGACCGGCAATATTGTCCGCAGATTAAGCAATTTGTACCCCCAGGATGTGGCTTACGGCATCAGCAAATCCGAACCCCAGCTAGTCACTTACATAAATGCCCGGCTGGAACGGCTTCAGCGGTCGGGAGCTTTTGAAGAGCTGTATCAGCAATATTTTTTTACCCATTCCGAGAATTACACATCGATGGTCCGCGGCCGGCTGATTTCCGGAATTATTATCGGTCTATTTCTCTTAGTTACAGTGATCGCTGCGCTTAGAATCTACATCAGGCATCTTCGGCGGACCATCCATTCGGAACAGGCGTTTTTCAGGGATGTAATTGAGCATAGCGGGATGATCGTATGGGCGGTGCATGCCGATAAGCGGGTTATACGGTTCAACCAGTATGCGGCAAGCATGACGGGACTGAACGAGAAAGATGTGCTCGGGGTAAGTCTCGATGAGATACCCGGCCTCTCCGGCGGGGCCGCAATGCTTAGAGAGCTGCTCGTCAGAGCCGTCTACCAGGATTATGTCAGCAATGTGGAGCTGAAGCTTCCGGACCATTTACCTGAAGCGCGGTACTTCTCCTTCCGGACTACCCTTATTCAGGGGATGGACACGCAGGCGGAGGATATATACGTATTGGTCGGGGTGGACGTTGAAGAGTGCAAGCAGAACGAACTCAAGCTGCAGCTTAGCTACCAGGAGCTGGAAGCGACATATGAAGAGCTTGCGGCCACTGAAGAGGAGCTGCAGGATCAGTTCAACAGGCTGGAGGCCAGTGAACGGCGCTTCCGGCTGGCATCCGAAGGGTCGGGTGCCTACATGTGGGAGCTGGATTGGGAGACCGGCACGTATACCCTGTCGGAACGCTGGTATGAGGTGATGGGATATACGAAGGAGGAGATCAACTACTTCGAAGGCGGCGTTCTCAGCATTATTCATCCCGATGATCAGGAACCGGCCCGCCAGGCGCGCCAGGAGCACCTGGCCGGATTGACGCCGATCTATGAAATAGAGTACCGTATGCGCACCAGGGACAACCGTTATGTCTGGTTCGAAGTGCGCGGGAAGGCGATTGTAGACCCCAAGGACAAAATTGTGCTGTTCCTGGGTTCCCTAATCGATATCAGCAAACGCAAGCAGGCCGAGTTCCAGCTGGGCAACAGCTACCAGGAGCTGGAGGCTACCTATGAGCAGTTGACAGCTACGCAGGAGGAGCTTAAAGGGCAATACGATATGCTGCTGGAGAATCAAAAACATATGCACCGTTTGGCGTATATGGATTCACTCAGCAACCTGCCCAACCGCATCTTTCTGCTGGACGCCATGGAGAGTTATTTCCACCGTCCGGGAGGGAAAGCGGCGCTTCTGTTCGTGGATACTGATAATTTCAAATATATCAATGACACCCTGGGCCACAAGTCGGGAGATATTCTGATCCGCCAGGCCAGTGAAAGGCTGCAGTCGGTTATGCGCCAGGGGGACATGCTGTCCCGGCTTGGCGGGGATGAATTTGTGGTCTTTATCAAAGACGTGGAAGACCGCGCAGAGGTGCTGAATCTGGCGGAGAATATCCTCCGCTCCTTCCGCAGGTCGTTTCTGATCGGCGAGAGCAACCTGTATATCTCCGTGAGTATCGGAATCTCCTTCTATCCTGAAGACGGGGAGACTACGGAAGAAATCCTGATGAATGCCGATGTTGCCATGTACAGGGCCAAGGAGGAAGGGAAAAACACCTTTGTGGTTTACGACAAGTCCATGCACATGTCATTTAATGAACGGATGAACATTGAGAAGCATCTGCGCAGTGCGATGAACAACAATGAATTTGAGCTGCATTACCAGCCTCAGGTGGAGATCAAGACGGGGCTCATTACAGGCTTCGAAGCGCTGATCCGCTGGAACAGTCCGGTGCTGGGCTTTGTGTCTCCGCTTTCCTTTATCAAAATTGCCGAAGACTCCAGACTTATCATTTATATCGGGGAGTGGGTGCTTAGAGAAGCCTCCATTTTTATGAAAAGCATGAATGACCGCACAGGCCTCCCCTACAAAATTTCAGTGAATATCTCCATTATCCAACTGCTGCAGGATGATTTTGTGGATATTGTGCTGGACAGTCTGGAGAAAAGCGGGCTTGCGCCCAATTGTCTGGAGCTTGAAATTACCGAGTCTATCTTTATGGAATCTTTTGAAAACACAGTAAGCAAGCTGGAATTTCTGAAATTGCGCGGAATCCGCATCGCTCTTGATGACTTTGGCACAGGCTACTCTTCTCTAAGCTATTTGCAGCAGCTGCCGATCTCCACACTCAAAATGGATAAAATCTTTATCGACTCTCTGGCAGACGAGGGGTACAGTCAATCCTTTGTGCAGACCATTATTATTCTGGGACACAAAATGGGGCTGGATGTTGTCGCAGAGGGAGTGGAGGATGCCAATCAATTGGCGTTCCTTAAGGAGGCGGAGTGTGACAAGGTGCAGGGCTATCTGATAAGCCGTCCAGTACCGCAGCGCGGAGTCATTGAGCTGCTGGAGCCGCAGAGACGTCATGGGCCGGGAAATTCACAGTAATACAATCAGAATAAGTTTGCCATGCAAAACAGGCCTCAGAGCATATCCGCTCTGAGGCCTGTTTTGGTGTGACGGCTCTGCAAGCTGTCCGGCCCGGATCAGGCAACGACAATTTTATTTTTCCCTGTTTTTTTAGCCTCGTACAGGGCATCGTCCGCCTGCTGAAAGGTAGAGCTTTTGGAGTCCGTACCAGCATAGTCATGCATGCCGATACTGACGGTTACGGAGTTTCCCTCCATCTCCGCAACAGGCAGCTCGGCAATGCCATGCAGAATCTGCGTCATGATCCTGCGCGAATCCTCCAGCGGCTTGGCTGTCAGAATTACAACGAATTCTTCACCGCCATACCTGGCGGCGAAGTCATCTGCGCCGATATGCTTCAGCACAATCCCGGCAACCTGTCTCAGCACAATGTCTCCGACCCAGTGTCCGTATTGATCATTTACTTTTTTGAAGTTATCGATGTCCAGCACTGCCAGCTGCATGGGAAAAGGATTGCTCTGCTGATGCTCAATCAGCCAGCCCAGGTATTCATGGAAGGTCTTATGGTTATACAGTTCGGTCAAAGGATCAACCTTCGACAGGCGGTCCATGATGATATTCTGGATGCGTAAATCCTGCTCCGATTTCAGCGAGCTCTCCAGAGACTGCATCAGATCATGCCCCCGGGCAATGATCCCAAAACCCGCAAGGGCAGTCCCGGTTAAGATGAATGCGATGATCATATTCTGGATGTGCAAGCTATTACCATAGACCGAAGTATCCAGCAGCAGCAGGATCATGTACGTCACGCATAAAATGGAAGTGGCTTTTAAGTAGATACTTCTCAAATAGAGCATGGATACCAGCAAAGGGATTAGCATGATGAGCGGCTTCACATAGAAAATATCATTTAAATTCAAGATCATCAGTATCGCGATCAAGTGGCTTGCGGCAACATTGCAAATTTCTGATAACAGGGGGCGCCATTTATAAATGGTCTCAAGGGTAAGTATTATTCCCAGTATCATAATGACGGGAATCAGTACATTGCCGGTCAGGTAACTTGTGCCCGATAACCAGGGATAATCTCCTTGCATCGAACAACAGATAATGATTTGAGTGAGCAGATGGACAAGCAGTACCAGCCAGAAAGCATTGAGGATCATACGGTTCCAGTACGTTTGGCGAGGAGTAGGCGGTGGGATGTGCATAAGATGTTCCTCTTTTCCAGTGGCAATATATCTATATATTCGACAATAATCATGTTTTTCCTCCAAATAATGACGCGAGGTATACATTGGGAATAATGTTCGTGTTTTTATTATTGTTTAGCATTGTATAGATACTTATCGTCTATAATGGAAGCAAAACACGAATTATTAGGGTTAAACTTCCTTGACACATTCGTCTATATTCGGTAATATTTCAAGTGGCTCAACAAACAATGATTAGCTGTTCGTATAT
This sequence comes from Paenibacillus graminis, assembly GCF_000758705.1. Taxonomy (NCBI): domain Bacteria; kingdom Bacillati; phylum Bacillota; class Bacilli; order Caryophanales; family Paenibacillaceae; genus Paenibacillus; species Paenibacillus graminis. The sequence continues at coordinate 479,886 of NZ_CP009287.1, forward strand.
CCTCAAAGATAAGGTTTGGGGGTCTCTACAGGGAACCGTAAATTCCTGGCTACGAATAGGGTGCATTTGGCATACCTATGAAGTGGTCAGGATTTTTTGTGCTGCGTTCTGCAAGAACTATTATGATCGCAGAAACGGACAACGCCCCTTGCTAGATAAGTTGAACTTGAAAAATTCATAAAAAGGGTAAAAGTGCGGAGGGGACAACAGCGGCTGGAAGTCCAAACATTCCCCGCAGTGACGTCTATACCCACAATGTAAAACTAAAGTTCAACTTAAATAAAGGACAGCGATACCGTTTCTTCCTGGGAGGAACAGAGAAACCAATGAGTAAATATGATGTGATTGTGGTGGGTGCCGGACCGGCTGGAATTTTTGCCTGCTATGAATTGACGCGCAAGGCCCCCGCGCTTAAGGTGCTGCTGGTGGACAAAGGTCACGATATTTACCGGCGCAATTGCCCGATTCTGGAGGAGAAAATCAAACTCTGCCCGCCGGCCTCGGGACGGAAGGAATTCGCCGGCTGTCTGCCTGCGTGTTCGATTACCGCCGGTTTTGGGGGAGCGGGCGCTTACAGTGACGGGAAGTTCAATATTACCACCGAATTTGGCGGCTGGATGACAGATTATCTGGCACCCTCCAAAGTGCTCGAGCTGATTCAGTATGTAGATGCCATCAATCTGGAGCATGGGGCTACGCCGGTAATTACCGATCCGACCACCGAAAGCATCCGGGGCATCGAGCAGCGGGGATACGCTGCCGGGCTTAAGCTGCTGCGGGCGCAGGTACGCCATCTCGGAACAGAGCAGAACCTGGAAATTCTGAAATCCATATATGAATATTTGCGGGTGCGGATTGATATGCTGTTCAAAACTGAGGTTCAGGATATTGTTACGGTTAAGGAAGAGGGCAAGCACCGGATTACGGGCATTACGCTGAAGAATGGCGAAAGCTATGCGGCAGACAAAGTGATGATCGCACCGGGACGCGACGGGTCTGCTTGGCTGACGGAAGTGCTGAAGAAACGCCGGCTCAAGATGTACAACAATCAGGTCGATGTAGGTGTAAGGGTAGAGACATCGGATGTCGTCATGAGAGAGATTAATGAGCATCTCTATGAAGGCAAGTTCATTTTCAATACATCTGTAGGCACGCGTGTCCGCACCTTTTGCAGCAATCCTTCCGGACATGTTGTTGTGGAGAACCACAGCGGCGTGATGGCGGCCAATGGCCATTCCTACAAGGACCCTGCGCTGGGTTCCATGAATACCAACTTTGCGCTGCTGGTCTCGCATACCTTCACGGAGCCTTTTGACAAGCCGAATGAATATGCCCGGGAAATCTGCAAGCGGGCCAATGATTTGTCCAGCGGCGGAGTCATTGTACAGAAATACGGGGATATCCTGCGCGGACGGCGCTCGACTGAAACCCGGATTAAGGAAGGCTTTCTGGAGCCTACGCTGAAGGAAGCGGTGCCTGGCGATCTCGGGCTGGTGCTGCCTTATACTACAATGAAGAGCCTGATCGAAATGGTGGAGGCCCTGGAAAAAGTCACTCCGGGCATCGCCTCCGAACATACGCTGTTCTATGGCGTAGAGGCCAAATTCTATTCGGCCCGTCCGAAGCTTACAGAGAACCTGGAAACTGAAATTTCAGGCCTCTACTGTGGCGGTGACGGCGCGGGCATCACCCGCGGGCTGGCCCAGGCCGGAGCTGCCGGGGTGTGGATTGCGCGGGGAATGCTGGAATAAGACAGAGCCTGCGGCTTAGGTACCGGTGAGGAACATGAAGAGCTGTCTCGGAGTAGCAATTGTCTACGATGAGGCGGCTCTTTTTCAGGTATCGGGAGGATACTTGTGGATTTCTTTTTTTCTGACTAATTCTCCAGTACAGAAAGCACTTGCAGCTGAGTCCATACGGCCCGCCAGTTCTTCTTTGCAACCCGGGCTTCATAAATAGGATGCAGCTGCGGGTTGGCCATAAAGTGTGGCGATGGGCGGACGATCATATTCAGCGTATCCGAGACGCCATGCGGAGCGGCTAACCTAAGCCCTCCATGTTCATCCATAGCAAGGCCAAGCGCAGTAGCCGTTTCAGGGAACTTGGACATGCCGTCCGTAGACGAAGAGTATGGGGCAAGACCGTTAACCGCGTGCATCCTTGCTTGATTTTTGACCGACCAGGGAACAGAGGGATCAACGCTCCGCAGCTGCGCTTCCCAGGATTTTTCCACTTCCTCGCGGATATCGCCCGGATCGTAATAGATTACATCCACATCCCCCAAGGGGGTTCTTTCGGTATAACCGTGCTGCACATCCCACACTTTGGAACGCACAAAACCGGCGCAGACCCAAGAGTCCGGCAAATGCAAATCCCTCACAGCGGCGAGGATGTTCATCATCCAGCCGTCTTCCTTCACAACCCGCAGCAGGTCCTCTTCATGATGTATCCGCAGCGTTAGCACCTCCATCATATAGTCCGTATTTCACATAATTCGTACGGAATGCCCGGGTACTATTTTGTCATGCTCTTTTATTATAAGACTGAATCTACAAGGAGGGGTAGTATAAAAGGAATTGCAGGAACGGCAGATAAATTGCTAATCTGGAACAGCACTCTTATAATGAACCGGTAGATTGACCTTTGGAGGCGTAACTGTGGAGCATAACCTGACGATACTGCTGCAATTGTTCGAAAGAGCGGCGCTGCTGCTGATGTGCCTCTTCGGGCTGACACGGGTGCCGCGGTTTAAAGAGATTTTTGTCCAAGGCGCTTATGCTCCCCAGGAGCTGGCGATGGTGACGGTTATCTTCAGTCTGTTCGCGATCTTCGGGACCTACACGGGGATTAATGTCGAGGGGTCGCTGGTGAATGTGCGGATCATCGCTATCGTGGCCGGCGGGATCCTCTTCGGTCCCTGGGTGGGCTTGATCACCGGGGTCATTTCCGGGGTTCACCGTTTTCTGATTGATATTGGTGGAATTACTTCGGTGCCCTGCCTGATTACGAGTATTGCAGCAGGGATTGTCTCGGGTGTCATTTACCGCCGTACTTCGGCCGAGCGCCGCTGGATTGCGGGCATCCTGGCCGGGATGGCCTGTGAAGCGCTGACGATGGTGCTGATTCTGGTTATGGCGAATCCGGCGTCGCTTGGCGCGGACATCGTTTCGAAGATTGCTTTTCCGATGATTGTCGGCCAGATCAGTGTAGGACTTATCGTCACGCTCGTTCAGAGCGTGGAGGGGGAGAAGGAGCGGATTGCCGCAAAGCAGTCCAAGCTGGCGCTGGATATTGCCAATAAGACCCTGCCTTATTTCCGCAGTATCACTCCCCAGTCGCTGCGCATTATCTGCGGGATTATTAAGGAGGACATCGGGGCCGATGCGGTAGCCATTACCGACACCCGCTACATCCGCGCCTATGTTGGCGTTGGAGAGGAATATTATGCCGAAGCGAATGAGATTATCAGTGAAGAAACGAAGATGACGATCAGCAGCGGCGAGATTACGATCCGTGACGATGATACGGAGTATATGAACCGGGCAATCCGCTCGCTGATTATCATTCCGCTGAAAGAGAAGGGTGAGGTCACAGGTGCGCTCAAAATTTATTACACCAAAGCCCATAAAATCACTTATTCACTGCAGGCAATGGCGGTGGGGCTGTCGCAGATCATCTCAACGCTGATGGAGGTGTCGCGGGTGGAGGGCATCAAGGAGATGGCGAACAAAGCGGAGTTGAAGGCACTGCAGACAAGCATTAACCCCCATTTTCTGTTCAATGCGCTGAACGCCATTATTTCCTCCATTCGTATTGATCCGGATAAGGCGCGGGAGCTGATCGTCAATCTGTCGGGCTATATGCGCTACAATCTGGAGCTGACCGATGAATTCATCGATATCGGGCGCGAGCTGCAGCAGGTCCAGCAGTACGTGGAGATTGAAAAAGCGCGCTTCGGCAGCCGCCTTGCTGTGGGATATCATATCGACGAAGTGGAGGTGCGTATTCCCAGTCTGATCATTCAGCCGCTGGTGGAGAATGCGATTGTCCACGGTATTTTGAAGATGAGAGGCCAAGGTACGGTGACCATCTGGGTAAAAGATCTGGGAAGCGCCGTGCGGATCGGCATCACTGATACCGGGATAGGGATCAGCGAGGAAACGATAGCGAAGGTCTACAGCGGAAACATGCCTGATAATAAAATAGGGCTGTACAATGTGCATCAGCGGGTGAAGCTGATTTACGGCAGAGGCCTGACGATCCACCGGCTGGATCAAGGGACGGAAATTTATTTTGACGTGACAAAGGAGCAGCCATGAGAGCGATAATTGTAGAGGATGAAGTACTGGCAAGGCAGGAGCTTGCCTTTCTGATCGGAGCAAATAGCGCCATAAGGATTGCCGCCGAGTTCGAGGACGGGCTGGATGCGCTGAAGTATCTGCAGACGGAGGAAGTGGATGTGATTTTTCTGGATATCAATATTCCTTCCATCGATGGGGTGCTGCTGGCCCAGAATATCAGCCGCTTTTCGGTCAAGCCCTATATCGTCTTTATTACCGCGTACAAGGAGCATGCTGCCGAGGCCTTCGAGATCGAAGCCTTCGACTATATTTTGAAGCCCTACAGCGAAACGCGGATCAAGGCGATGCTGCATAAGCTGGAGGGGGCATTTGCTGCGCGTGGACACCAAGGGGAAGAGGAGCATGTGAAGCTGAGCGACAAGGTCAACCTGTGGAAAAATGAGAAGATCATCGTCGTCGATGCAGATGAGATCTATTATGCTTCGGCTCAGGAGAAAACGACGAGTGTCATCACCAAGGGAGAAGTGTACAGCATGGCGCTCAGCATCAGTGAGTTTCACAGCCGTCTGCCGCAGGACCGCTTCTTCCGCTGTCACCGCTCGTATGTTGTGAATCTGTCCAAAATCAAGGAAATTATCCCCTGGTTCAACAATACCTACCTGCTCCGGCTGCGCGATCTGGACTTTGAAGTGCCGGTCAGCCGCAGCAAGGTGAAGGAATTCAGGCAGATCATGCGCATTTAGCGGCAGTTCATTCCCCGTAGATGTCATCTCATTCCGGATTTCTCTCAAGAAAGTGCAAGTTCGCTACAATGAAGAGGCAAAGAAGGCCTTGAAGCGATCAATAGAGAGAAAGAAGGAATTGTCCATGACAACGACTACAGCGGGCAGCAAGCGGTGGCTCATTGTGTTAGGTACAGTGATTATGCAAATGGGACTGGGCACGATCTATACCTGGAGCCTGTTTAATGCACAGCTTGTCAGTAAATTCGGCTGGGAGCTCAGCTCTGTTTCGATAACCTTTTCCATTACCAGCTTTGCCCTGGCCTTCGCAACACTGTTCGCGGGGAAACTGCAGGACCGGTTCGGCCTCCGCAGACTGACCGCTGCCGCAGGGATTATGCTGGGGCTGGGTCTGATCCTAAGTTCGCAGGCCAGCTCCCTTCCGATGTTTTACCTGCTGGCGGGTGTAGTTGTTGGTTATGCGGACGGAACGGCGTATATTACGTCGCTGTCCAACCTGATTAAATGGTTCCCAAAGAACAAAGGCTTAATCTCCGGTGTATCGGTGGGGGCCTATGGAACAGGAAGCCTGCTCTTCAAATATATTAACGGCAGTCTCATTGATTCGGCAGGCGTATCAAATGCCTTCCTGTACTGGGGCCTTATGGTCATGGTAATGATCGTGATCGGCTCGATGCTGGTTCGGGAAGCGCCTGTGGCCGTAAAGGTTCAAGCGGCTGCGGGATCAGCGGCTCCTTCAACTGCCGGTTCAACTGGCGGTGGCCCGCGTGCGGCCGTTTCAGCGGTGGCGAAAGACTATACCGTCAAAGAAATGCTCCGCACCAAGGAAGCTTATCTGCTGTTCGTGGTCTTTTTCACCGCATGCATGAGCGGCCTCTACCTGATTGGCGTCGTCAAGGATATCGGAGTTCAGCTTGCAGGGCTGAATATCGCTGCGGCGGCTAATGCGGTGGCAATGATCGCCATCTTCAATACCGCCGGGCGGCTGATTCTCGGAGCGCTGTCTGACCGGATGAGCCGGCTGAAGCTGGTCAGCGCCACGCTTCTGGTCACTGCCATCGCGATGCTGACGCTGAGCTACGCTGCCCTAAGCTACGGGCTGTTCTTCACTTGTGTAGCTGCGATTGCGTTCTGCTTCGGGGGTAATATTACAGTGTTCCCGGCGATTGTTGGCGACTTCTTCGGCCTTGCCAATCACAGCAAGAACTATGGCATCGTCTACCAGGGCTTCGGAATCGGCGCGTTGTCCGGCTCGTTTGTCGCTGCGTTCCTCGGCGGCTTCAAGCCTACCTTCACCGTCATCGGCCTTCTATGCCTTCTGGCCTGCATCCTTGCGGTTTCCCTGAAGCCTCCGGTGCAGAAGCAGGCTGGAGAAAAGGGAATCAGCCTGAAGCCTTCACGGCATACGGCTTGATCCATATATAGATTTATGCCGGCTTGAAGTAAACTACAGACAAAGAGAATGATTCGGGAAAGAGATATCCAGACCACCGTGACGGGGGAGGGTATCTCTTTTTGCTGTGAATTGGTGCAGGTTGGCAATAATTTTGCACGATATGTAACAATGTGTGCCGTGAGCAGACAGTTTGGCAATAATTTTGCACGATTTGCAACAATGTATGTCGCGTGCCCACCAAATTGACAAATATGCTGCACCCTGTGCAACAATGTGTACTCTGAGTACGCGATATTCGCTATAATCTTGCATGTTGTACAACAATGTCGCATCGCAACCTCTAACGTCTTGTTCACATCAGTTTACATAAAGTATGGCTGAAATGGCACTTTTTAGGGGAGTCAGTGTTATAGAGGTATACAAGCAAAGGAGGTGCTGGCAACGTTGCAGGAGCATGTACCCGATGTGAAGGAAGTCGAAGCTGTAATAATCAGGGTTCAGAAGGGGGAGACAGAGCAGTACAGATGGATTGTTGCTGCTTTTCAGCAGCCGGTTTACCGGTATTGCTGCCGCCTGTATCGGCGGGGCCGGAGCAGCTGATGGACAAGCGGCTGTACAGTCCGGCATTATCAGCGGCACTTGCGCAGCTGTCACTGGAGGAACGGAACATTCTTGTGCTGCGCGTGTTCGAGGAGCTGACCTTTTCAGGAGATGGGCGAGATCTTGAACAGCAGCCCCAATGCGCTGCACAAGCGGATGGAGCGCATTAAGCGGAAAGTAAGAGCGAGCATGGAAGCGGAGGAGGGGATTTCATGGGACGAGAAGGAATCAGCCATGAGTACCAAGATATAAGGGGCGAAGCGGCCTGCGGAGAGCAGCTGCCAAGTATTGAGGTGACCGGGCAGGTGATGGCCCGCGTAAGAGGGCTAGAGCGGGTGCAGAACCGGGGCAAAGTGAGGTTTGGAAACAAAACTGCTGCAACCTTAGGCATGCTGATCCTGCTGCTGATGATCACAGTCACAGCCTATGCGGCCTCAGAATATATTCAGATCCGCAATAAGGCCGGGGCGGTCAAGGTGCAGCATTTTGCGCCGGACCTGAAGCCGAAGGGGGGTGCCGCTTATTACGAGTATGAATGGAAGCTGATGGATTTTGCCAAGCCGGGTGAGCAGATCGCCTTTTATTTCAGAGGAGAGCCGATCCCGGAGGGAGGAAGCCCGCTGCAATTTGCCTACAAGGAGCAGCGTATAACGGAATATTCCGCTTTTCTCGAACAAATGAACCGGAAGAACTCGCCTGTTATACTCCCTGAGACAGCCGGGGGTATGCATTTAAATATGGCACAATGCATCCCAGATATCCTACAAAGGCTGAGCGGGACAGCAGCCCGTTCTACCGCCAGATATTAAGTGAGCTGATTAACGAGGCGAAACAGGATCAGAAGCGGAATCTGTTCATGAAGGTGGTGCCTTGGACCGAAGCGGGAGGCGTGCAGGCAAAATATACCAGGCAAGGAGCTCTTATCGATCTTAGTGCCACCCTGCTTCATAGGGGCGATGTGCAGGTATATCAGGAGCCGGGAAACAAGCCGGAAAAGCTCAAGGTAAAAGGCCGGGATATAGTCTACAATTATGTGGACAGGCCAGATGTCAAGCCGGGCTTCAGCTACCATTATCTGACCTGGTACAACGAAGTGCAGGATGCGTATTATATGCTTACCACCTATGGGGACCGGATATTGACCAAGGAGCAGCTGCTGAAGCTGGCGGGGGCTCATGGAGACAGAGCGGTAGCACTATCTTAACTCGTGCAGCTATAGAAATATAATTGTAAAATGGCCCCGACTTCCACAAGCTTTGCGAAGTCGGGGCTGTTTATTGTGGCCGTCTTTTGCACTCAGCGGTGGAACATCTCTCCTGTGTCTGTTACCGCCCGCTGTCTCCCGGTACTTCACAGTCGTAAGCATCCGTATGCGGATTCTCTGCCAGCTCGCGGAAGTGGCGGAGCTTATAGCGGATAACGTCTTGTGTTTCCTGAAGCTTAGCGATCTCGCAGGCGATTCGGTCATTGTGGGCCTCTAGCAGAGTATATCGTTCGGATAGGGTGCTATCCCCCTGATGGGTCAGTTCCAGATAATGCCGCATTTCTTCCAGGGTCATCCCGGTAGCTTTCAGGCGCATCAGAAAACGGATGCCGAGAATCTGGTCCCTGCTGTATTGCCGGTGACCGTTAGGTTTGCGGTCAGCATAGGGCAGCAGACCAATGCGCTCATAATAGCGTATTGTATCCTCAGTCAGGCCGGTCAGCTCGGCAGCTTGGCTGATGGAAGTGACGGTCTCCGGAATGTTCTGCGTGGTGATATCCATGGAAACCTCCTTGAGTAGTGTTACCAAGGAACTTCTCCATTCTCATCAAAAAATCCTCCTGTCGGCCCGTCTGCATCCAGTGTAGCCAGCCGTACAGCAATTCCGGCCCCTTGCTCTACGGTGCGTTGACCGGTAAAGCCATTGAGGTCGGTCGCAGTAAAGCCGGGATCGGCGGAATTGATTTTCAGCGGAGTATCCTTGAATTCCTTGGCAAAAGCAACCGTAGCCATGTTAACGGCTGCTTTGGAGCTATTATAGGCAAGCAGATTAAACTGTGCATGCTCGTGATCGGGATCACTGTTGAAGGTCAAGGACCCCAAGCCGCTGGACATGTTGACAATCCGGCCTGCCGGCGACTGCAAGAGTAGTGGAAGCATAACCCTCGTTACGGAAACCGTACCGAAAAAGTTGGTTTCGAACGTTGCTCTAAGGTCATTCATCGGCAACTGGCTTGGAGCAGCGCCTCCTCCAAGGGAAATGCCCGCATTGTTAATTAGCACATCCAGACCGGAGTAATCCTTAGCAATAGTCTGCGCTGCGGCTGCAATACTATTTTGATCGTGCAGATCAAGCTGGATAAAGTGTGCATCGGCGCCTTCCTTTGCCAGAGATGCTGCCGCTTCGCTGCCCCGCTGTTCATCCCGTGCGCCAATCAGAATTCTATGCCCGAGGACTCCAAGCTGCCGGGCCGTTTCATAGCCAATACCTTTATTTGCACCAGTGATCAGAATGGTTTTTGGTTGTGTCATGGGTTGCGTCATTTCCTATTTCCCCTTTTCCTCTTTCAAATTACGGTGGCCACCTGCCATGAATGTACTACTTGGAGTATGCTCAAAGTCAAGCAACAAATTTTAAGTGAGTTTGTCTGCGAGGGGGCATTATGCCGTTAGGCGTTAATTAGGGGGAGGCAACGGGAATTAGAGATATTAAAAGGATGGAGTCAGGCAATGAGAATAGGAAGAGGAGGAAGAGCAGGAAGAGGGGGAAGAGGAGGCAGAGCAGGAAGAGCAGGAAGAAGTAGAGAGGAGGAAGAAGAGTAGAAAGAAGAAGAGGAAGCGGAATAGGAAGTGGAGCTTGTGGGGAAATGAGGAAGACAGCTGGGTGGCATGTAGTTTTAGATCGATCATCAGGATTGTCAATTTAATCGATTGGGGTATGGAGAGAACTGCGGCTGCGGAGTTTATCCTTTTGAGCTTAAGCATAGAGAGCGTCGGGGGTTATCCCGCCTTACCTAACCATGAAGTCCATAGATTTAATTTTGCTGTTTAGCTTACTCTGTTTAAGTGGAAAAAGTATCACTAATCCGGGCCCATTCGATCCGAATAATAATTTAGTGGGAAAAAGTAGAACTAATTTGTGCGCTAGGGCGGATAGGTGGCTAAATTGCCTGGATTAGGTGGAGAAATTCCCGCATAATCTCCTCTGCGGAGCGGATTTTGGCAAATTAGGTGGAGAAATTCCATTTGCCTTATTGCTGGGGATAGCAGTGGGAGGGAATTAATGGTATGCGTTACCATGCAGGCAGGCTTAGTAGTGTTATAAAAAAGAGGCTGCGCGTACGTTGCAACAGTCCGCGCAGCCCTCTTGAATGAAATTATCCCTGGATTTGTGGTGATTTTGTGTCGCCCAAATAAGGGGCTCTGCCTTCTAAAGGCAAAGCTACCCTTCCAGCAGCAGCGCTTCAGGATCTTCCAGCAGTTCCTTGACCTTCACGAGGAAGCTTACCGCTTCGGAGCCGTCTACAATGCGGTGATCATAGGACAGCGCGATGTACATCATCGGGCGGTTCACGGTTCTTTCTTCGTCCAGAGCGATCGGACGGAGCTGGATCTTGTGCATGCCGAGAATGCCGACCTGCGGGGTGTTGAGGATCGGTGTCGACATGAGTGATCCGAATACCCCGCCGTTGGTGATGGTGAAGGTGCCGCCCTGCAGCTCCGGAAGGCTGAGCGTGTTGGCGCGGGCCTTGGAGGCCAGCTCGCCGATCCGCCGCTCAATTTCCGGGAAGCTCAGGCGGTCCGCGTCGCGGACGACCGGCACCACGAGACCTTCTTTGGCAGACACAGCAATGCCGATGTCGTAGTATTTCTTGATCAGGAGATCCTCGCCGTCAATCTCCGCGTTCAGCAGCGGATAGGCCTTGAGCGCACCGATCACGGCCTTGGTGAAGAAGGACATGAAGCCGAGTCCGACATCATGCTTCTCTTTGAAGGCGTCCTTCCGGCGCTTGCGGAGGTCGAGGATTGCAGTCATGTCCACCTCGTTGAAGGTGGTCAGCATCGCCGCAGTCTGCTGCGCCTCGACGAGGCGGCTCGCGATCGTCAGCCGTCTGCGCGACATGCGTTTGCGCTCGACGGCTTTGCCGTCTTCCTGCGGCGCAGAGCCCGCCGCCGCAGGCTTCGCCGGAGCCGGCCTCACTGCCGCCGGCGGAGCGCTTGGCGCAGCGGCCTCCGGCCGGGCTGCGCCGTGGTCCTTCACATCGGCCGCAGCAATCCGGCCGATAGGGTCGCGGGCGCTGACCTCGCCGAGGTCGATGCCCCGCTCCCGCGCAAGCTTGCGCGCCCCCGGCGAAGCCAGGGCCGCAGAGCCTGCCGCCGCTCCTTCCGGTGCGGCGGGAACAGCTGGCACTGCGGCCTGCGGCGCGGCCGCGGCTGGCGCGCCGCTGTCCGGTGCCGCCGCTTCCGGCTTGCCGCCGTCAGCGGCCTGCGGAGCATCGGCGACTGCCGTCCCGGCGCCGATGATGCCGATCGCTTCGCCGACGGCTACATTCTCGCCGGCCTGGCGCAGGATGGAGGAGATGACGCCGTCCTCCTCCGCACTGATCTCCAGGTTGACCTTGTCGGTCTCCAGCTCAGCCAGCACATCCCCCTGGCCGACCGTGTCGCCTTCTTTTACCAGCCACTTGTAGATGGTTCCTTCGGAAATGGATTCGCCCAAATCGGGTACTTTAATTTCGGACACTGGCCGTTACCTCCCCAAATAGAATAGTTTCATTATCGTGACACCGCCCTCTAGCGGGAAGACGGTACAGCCGCTTGTACTTGCGAATTCAATTTCAGGGCTTCTGTAACTATACGACGCTGCTCAAAAGTATGCACGTCAGCATAACCGCTGGCCGGGCTGGAACGATCCGGACGGCCGATATACTGCACCTTGACATTCTGCGGAGCGATAGCCCGCAGCCGGGGCTCGGCATAACTCCAGCCGCCCATGTTCTTCGGTTCTTCCTGCACCCATACGATTTCTGTAAGGGAGTCCAGTGCACTCAGGTGCGCGGCCAGTTCCCGTTCAGGGAAAGGATAAAGCTGCTCCAGGCGGAGAATATGCAGCCAGGACCAGTCTTGATCTTTGCCTGCCTCCAGCTCGGTCTGCAGATCCAGAGTCACCTTGCCGCTGCACACCACCAGCCGTGTGACCCCGCCGGGATTGCCGCCGAGAAGCGGTTCGGGCAGTACCGGCTGGAATTCGCCCGCAGCCAGCTCGGCTCCGGAGGAAGTGCTGCGCGGGTTGCGGATCAGGCTCTTGGGGGCCATGATCACGAGCGGGCGGGCATCGCTCTTGCCGCACAAGGCGGCCTGGCGGCGCAGCAGGTGGAAATATTGTGCGGCGGAGCTTAGGTTCGCCACGGTCCAGTTCTCCTCGGCGGAGAGCTGCAAATACCGTTCCAGCCGGGCGCTGGAATGCTCAGGGCCCTGCCCTTCATAGCCATGCGGCAGCAGAATCGTCAGATTGCTGCGCTGCGTCCATTTGGCGCGTCCGGCAGCGATGAACTGGTCAATAATGACCTGTGCGGCATTGGCGAAGTCGCCATACTGTGCTTCCCAGATCACGAAGGTTTCGGGTGCGAACACATTATAGCCGTATTCGTAGCCCAGCACCGAGGCTTCCGAGAGCGGACTGTTGTATACCCCGAAGGAAGCCTTGGCACCGCTGAGCTGGTGCAGCGGGGAGAACAATCCCCCTGTCTCGCTGTCGTGCAGCACCAGATGGCGGTGGGCGAAAGTGCCGCGCTGGGAATCCTGGCCGCTTAACCGGATCGGTGTGCCATCCTTCAGGATGGTGGCAAAGGCCAGAGTCTCGGCCAAGGCCCAGTCGATCCGTTCCCCGTCATTCAGCGCATCCTTGCGGCGCTGCAGAATCCGCTCCAGCTTCGGATAGACCTTGAAGCCGTCCGGCACGGTCAGAAGCTCGCGGTTGATCTGCTGCAGCTGCTCCAGCTGCACTGCCGTCGATTGCGGCTGGGAGGCTTCACGCTGTACCGGAACGGAGGTCTTGGTTTCACCGTTTTTATGCTTGCCATCCTTCATCAGATCGTAGGCTTGCTGCAGTACTTTCTCCGCCTCAAGGTTCATCTGCTTCACATCATCCGCTGTGATGATATTGTCCCGCTGCAGGCGTTCTGCGTAGACGCGGTACACGGTAGGATGGTTGCGCACTTTGCCGTATACAATCGGCTGGGTAGTCTCCGGATCGTCCATCTCATTATGGCCATGGCGCCGGTAGCCGATCAGGTCAATGACGAAATCCTTCTTGAACTGGTTGCGGTAGGCGCTGGCCAGACGGACGGCGGCGATGCAGGCCTCCGGATCATCGGCATTCACGTGGACGATAGGGATTTCATAGCCTTTAGCCAGATCGCTGGCATAATGGGTGGAACGGGAATCTTCACTTTCAGTGGTGAATCCGATCCGGTTATTGACGATAATATGCACGGTGCCGCCATTGGAATACCCTTTAAGTTTGCCGATGTTGAGTGTTTCTGCGACGATGCCTTCACCAGGAAAAGCAGCATCCCCGTGCATCAGCACAGCCATGGCCCTGTTCGTGTCAAGCTGCGGCAGTCCCGGAGAATTCCGGTCCTCTTGGGCTGCGCGGGCAAAACCCTCAACAACAGGGTTAACGAATTCCAGATGGCTCGGATTATTCGCCAGTGTAATGCGGGTGCGGACGGTCTCGCCTTCGCGCACGGCACGGTCTGCGCCCAGATGGTATTTCACATCTCCCGTCCAGCCGTAGTTAATGCCCATGGAGCCTTCGGAAGGGAACAGCTCCTTGTTGGGAGAATGATGAAATTCCGAGAAAATAATGTCATAGGGCTTCCCGAGAATATGAGCCAGCACATTCAGGCGTCCGCGGTGGGCCATGCCCATCAGAATATGTTCCGCGCCATCATGTGCGGCGGCACGGACAATCTCGTCCAGCATGGGCACCAGCGCATCATTGCCTTCCAGGCTGAAGCGTTTTTGGCCGACAAAGGTCTTATGCAGGAAGGTCTCGAACTGCTCTACCTGGATCAGACGGTTCAGAAGTTCCTTGCGCTCGGTATTATTCAGAGGCGCCGGAGAGCTTGTGGACTCTGCCTGGCCGTTCAGCCAGCGCAGCTCCTGTTCGTCATGCACATGCCCGAATTCGTAGGCGATAGTCTGCGTATAAGCCTGGAGCATCCGGTGAACCGCATCCCAGGCGGTATGAATATCCGGCGGCGCATTCTCCCAGATCAGCGAGGCGGGCATAGCAATCAGGTCCTCGCGGGTAAGATCGTAGGTTTCATAATCCAGCCATTTCGCCATAGGGTTATTCCCCTGCTCAAGCGGATCGGTATTGGCGGCCATATGGCCATATATGCGGATATTGGCGATTAGCTTGGAAGCTCTTACGGCCTTTCTCAGCCACTCGGTGCCTCCCGAAAGAGCCGGCTGCGGGGCCTCTACGGCATCCGGAGCAAGTGGAGGAGGGCCGGAAACAGTAAATAGGTCACGGTAATGATGTTCTACTGAAGAGGGATCTTTAACGAATTGCTCATATTTCTCTTGAATATAGCCTAGATTGGGGCCGTGATACTTACTCCAAATGGATTCGTTATAGGGCTCTTTGACTGCCATGAATACATCCTCCTAACGGATGAACTCCACGTGGCCGCATGTGTCTTGAGCGCCCAGTGGAGCTGCGATGTTTACGGTTTCATTTCACATCCTATTGTGCTACTTTCAAGACGTGTAATCAATTCATACTTTCGGGGAATCCGTTCGCAAAACGGCATGATTCAGTCCGGAAATGATGAAGAACGGATATTGGTTGCAGATACAGGATTTGAAGCCAGTCCAACCAGTAATAATTACCCATTTATTAACCAGGAGTATTCATAAACAGCTCCTTAAGACATATAGATTGGACAAAGGTTAGCAAAAAAAGCTATTCTTTTGCACAACTCAGCATAAAATATTCCAGAAAACGACACACTTCTCATGTGAGATCTTATATAATGTTATTGCGGATAACGGTTTCATGGTTTCTAACCAGATCCTTTCATGTAAAGGATCCAGTAAAGGGTAAACCTGCCGAAAGGCAGGGACACAAAGTCTCGGGTCTAATGTAGAGATGCTGCAGCTACTACGACGGCCGGACTGCCTGGGGACGCATAAATTCTAGGAGGAGATATTCTTGGATAAGTCCAACCAGGGGAATGACGGAGAACTGCTGATGGGTGATCTGGATCTAGAATGGGTATATTTGCTGATGTCGGCCAAGAAGGCAGGGATCGATGCGGATGAAATCCGCCGGTTTTTAAACGAAAAAACAGCATTACAGGCGATGTAGGGGCGTTTGCTATGCGGGAATACATACAGAAAAAGGCACAGCGTCCATACGCTGTGCCTTTTTCTGTATCGCTGGAGCTTCGGACGACCATCCATTATTGATCCTTCTGCTCCAGCCGCCATTTTTGGTAATCGAGAAACTCTTTGAATTCCCTCTTGCTTATACCTGAGGCCATGGCTTCCTGAACGAGCCGGAACCATTCGCCGTCCAGGGAGGATTCGTCAGCATCCGAAGGTTCGCCATAGAGCAGACTGTGGATGGAAACCTGGAGCGCGTCAGCGATTTTTTCGATAAATTGGATAGAGGGGTTGGATTGGATATTTCTTTCTACATTGCTTAAGTATGATTTCGCAACATCAGCCTTGTCCGCCAGTTCGGATAAGGACCAGCCTTTTTCCAGACGGAGATGGTGGATGCGACTTCCCATATTATCCGGCACGATTACAACGCCCCTCCGTACTTTGTTAAAATATAAGGGTTGATATGGTTTGCGCCAACAATCATCCTTATATTTCTCGCTGAAACGGATGCCGCCGTTAAGGACGCATAGCCGTTTCCACTTGTCAGTATAACAAATTTCCTTACAACGAACAAAAATCGTTGTTACAAGGGAAAACAGCCTAATCTGCTTCCGAATCCGGAATCAGGGTAGGCTGCTTCATATAATGCGGTCCGTTATGAATTAGTAATCTTTTTTGGGGCCTTGTTTGGCCTCGAAATTCCAGGTTAACTTCAGCTTATCCTTTTGAAAATAGTTTTGTGCTTCGCCAGTATCCACGAATTCGAACTTGACTGTAAAGCTGTCGCTGCTCTGTGCTTTGATGCCGTCGGCTTCAGTGAGAATTTGATCCCATCCGGTATTGTTCACAAGATCCGGGGTTTGCCCCTTCAAGGCATCCAGTGTAGTTTCGTACACAACAACTTCCGGTGAGATAATCGTTCCTTTGTCATTGTTCTTCAGAAATTTGACCTTGATGAATTTGCTGAGATCGGCACCGTTGTTGTCGCCTAGGGTATCTGTAACCTCAGTGGTGGTTTTCAGCAGAATCGAACCGATATCGAGGGTACCGTCATTTTTAAGTTTAAAAGTTTTGGTTACGGTGTCACCCGGTTTCAGGTTTTGGATATCCACGATTACGGAAGGATCGGAGTTCAGATCCAGTGTGCCTGCTGCAAAGGTAGCCGTACTTGTTGCAGTATCACTGAAGTATGCGAAGGTCCCTCCGCCAATCAAAGACAAACCGAGTGCTGCCGATGCGATGCCAAAACCCAATGTTTTTTTGATACCCATATTCGAATTCCTCCTCTGATTTGTGTAGCTGCTGATAAATGTATTATTGTATCTTCCGTTTCGTAGGCGGAAGCGGACAATCTGTTCAGGACTGTATGTCAGTTCCCGGCGGCGCTTGGGGGAGTGCGGTGTTTTTGCGCTCAAGGGCGGTCAGTGCCTTCCATGAGCTGTAGAGTGCATAGAGCAGGAGCAGCAGTCCGGGAACGATCATCAGGACCACACTGCCGGCTTTGGAGGCGGCAAAATTCATGGCATATCCTATATAAGGAACGGTGACTCCGGTATACTCGGCTACAACATTCCCCGAACTGACAGGCGTCATATCGACAGCATCATTGTTATCGCCTTTTGTATGATAGACCACTTCTCCGGCAGCGTTTTTGGCAGAAGCGTCCACAATGCGGTGAGTGATCAGAATGTTATCCCCGCTAATGAAGGTAATGACGTCGCCTTTTTTGAACCGGGTCATATCTCCTCCGGGCTTCAAGGCGACTATGGAGCCGGTCTGAATGCCAGGTTCCATCGAACCGGACAGCACCGTTTTGATCTCATATCCGAAAAGGGAAGGTTCACCCCCTGAAGCTCTGGAAACTACTACGGCTGCTGCCAGCACCACGAAAATCAAAATCATCACTGCGGATATTGTATGGCTGATTATTTTTTTGATAAGCATGTCATTCTCCACCTTTAATGGGTTGTGGCTCCGAAGGCGATGCGGTCGGTTCAGGACTCTTAATCGGAGGCTCTGTTGCCTGTGGTTCTTGGGAAGGTGTTTTGATCACGTCCCCATCCGGAGTTGTGATTTGGTTATCGGCGGTTGGTGCCGGAGTGGTGCCGGCTGCCGGTTCTTCAGAAGCTCCAGCAGGTATTGCCTCAGATCCAGGAGCAGCTTCCGGCGTATTTATAGGAGTTGCCTCAGGTGTAGCTGGTGTGGCCGCAGGTGAGGCTCCCGGCGTGGTTTTTGGTTCAGCCTGGGCCTTCGCTTCGTTTTCCTTTTGCTGCTTCTCATATTCCAGTTTTGCTTCTTCGTCCTTTTTGGCCTTTTCCAGTGCTTCCTGACGGGTTTTCTCAAGCTCTTCAAGCCGCTTGCTCCGGGTCTGGCTGAGAAGCTGCTGCTGGAGCTCCAGTCCTGAAATATCTGCGGTTACTGCATCCCTGATATTGTTCAGCTCAGCTTCCAACTGCTCATATGAAGAAATCAGTTCATTGGACAGTTCTCCCGAAGGCTGGACCCTTGGAGTCAAGATCGGCAAGGAATGTAAGGGTTCTTCCGCGCTAAAATGAAGTTGGTTGTAAACAGCTTCGTTAACGGTTAATGGGGATGAAACCGTGTTGTTCTGAATTGCCTTCAGGTAGCTGACAATTCCGGTTATGGAAGCACTGAAGGATGCGGAGAGCACACCGCTTTGGCTTACACTGCTTTGCAGCTCGTTAAAGAATTGCCCATCCTTGATTTCCAGACAATTGGGATCCAAATCGGTCATGTATCCTCCAATCTGTACCAGGACCGCCGCCGCCGCGCTGATCTCTGCATGAATTCCATTCCAAATCTCGTTGTTAGCCGCTGTTTGCCCGTTGATGGCATTCAGATCCGACTGAAGCGCTGCTATCTGCCTTGAAATCTCCTGTTCCGCTGTCTCAAGCTCTTCTAAAGACATGGACTCTACTCCGGAAAGGCCTGGAACACCTGCCTGCGGAGTGTAACTTTTCAAGGATGCCTTTAGAGCTGCAGCCGCATTGAGATGATCTTTCAACGCATTGAGCAGCTGCTTCACGGATTCAGGGAATACCTTGCAAAAGCCAATCGTGCTCACTGTCTCTGCGGTACCGCTAAACCCTCCGTAAGTACTGCCTATCTGGCCGGAGGTATACAGCAGCAGAGCAGATACGGCCATTCCAGACTGCAGGATGCGAAGACCTTTTTTGTGGTTTTTTCTTTTACGCCGTTTGGCGGATCTGGGGTACAGAGGCGGGCCCTCCTCTCATGGCTTCCTAAGGATCTTATTCGCTATATTCGTTCTTTATTAAGAACAAGTTCGTAAGGAAATCATACACCGTCGTCCTTAGAAAAGAAAAATACCGATTTCGTCTAAATGTTCGCAATAAAGATCGTATATTATTGATTACCTGCGTATATCTGCATATATCGCTGTTTTTTGAAAATTGTTCTTAATTAAGAACGAATGGATAGAGGGCTAGTCCGTCTGATTAGGAACATGCATGAGGCGCTGGATAGGAATGGATTCAGGGACTGGAATGGCGGCCTAGAGGGAGGAAACAAAGGCAGAAATACCTTTGATTGGAGCCAGAACGGGCCAGAGGGAGGAAACAAAGGCAGAAATACCTTTGATTGGAGCCAAGATGGCCTGGGGGCTGGAAACAAAGGCAGAAATACCTTTGATTGGAGCCAGAACGGGCCAGGGAGAGGAAACAAAGGCAGAAATACCTTTGATTGGAGCCAGAACGGGCCAGGGGGAGGAAACAAAGGCAGAAATACCTTTGTTTGGAGCCAGAACGGGCCAGGGGGAGGAAACAAAGGCAGAAATACCTTTGTTTGGAGCCAAGATGGCCTGGGGGCTGGAAACAAAGGTAGAAATACCTTTGTTGGGAGCCAAGATGGCCTGGGGGCTGGAAACAAAGGCAGAAATACCTTTGATTGGAGCCAGAACGGGCCAAGGGGAGGAAACAAAGGTAGAAATACCTTTGTTTGGAGCCAGAACGGGCCAGGGAGAGGAAACAAAGGTAGAAATACCTTTGATTGGAGCCAGAACGGGCCAGGGAGAGGAAACAAAGGTAGAAATACCTTTGATTGGAGCCAGAACGGGCCAGGGGGAGGAAACAAAGGTAGAAATACCTTTGATTGGAGCCAGAACGGGCCAGGGGGAGGAAACAAAGGTAGAAATACCTTTGTTGGGAGCCAAGATGGCCTGGGGGCTGGAAACAAAGGTAGAAATACCTTTGATTGGAGCCAGAACGGGCCAGGGGGAGGAAACAAAGGTAGAAATACCTTTGATTGGAGCCAGAACGGGCCAGGGAGAGGAAACAAAGGTAGAAATACCTTTGATTGGAGCCAGAACGGGCCAGGGAGAGGAAACAAAGGTAGAAATACCTTTGATTGGAGCCAGAACGGGCCAGGGGGAGGAAACAAAGGTAGAAATACCTTTGTTGGGAGCCAGGATGGCCTGGGGGCTGGAAACAAAGGCAGAAATACCTTTGTTTGGAGCCAGCACTGTGGCCAGGGTTGCAAGATAAGCCGGTTTAAGTAACCGGATCATTGATGGAGTCGCGCATGTGCTTAACGTCGCTGATCGGCGGACGCCCAAACATGCGGGCGTATTCCCGGCTGAACTGGGAGGGGCTCTCGTAACCGACACGGTAGCCCGCGTCAGCGGCGTCCAAAAACTCTGTAAGCAGCAAGCGGCGGGCGACTTGCAGCCGGATAGCCTTTTGATACTGGAGCGGGCTCATGGCGGTGACCTTTTTGAAATGCTTGTGCAGCGCTGAAGGACTCAGGTTGACCTCCTTTGCCAGGTCTTCAATCAGAAGAGGCTTGGCATAGTCGCGGTTGATTAGCTGGATTGCTTCGGAGATGCGGTAGGCATGGCTGCCGATAAAAGCAAACTGTGTGATGGACGCACCTTGCTCGCCTTGCAGTACCCTATAAAGAACCTCACGGGTAACCAGCGGTGCGAGAATCGGAATATCTTCGGGAGTATCCGCAAGTTTGACCAGCCGGAGAACGGCATCCAGCAGCGAAGGAGTGGACTTGCTTACGATAATCCCACGGCCTGTTTTTCCATCCCATTGCGGAGGGTTCCCTTTGACGATATCCAGGATGATATCCGGAGTGAAATTTAACTGGAGGCTGAGGTAGGGTACTTGCGGCGACGCCTCCGTGATTTTGCCGATAATGGGCAGATGAACAGGAGTGACCAGATAGCTGGCCGGATCATAGGTGTAGCTTTCATTGCCAACGGTGGCTGTCTTGGAACCTTGCACGATAATGCATAGGGAGGGGACGTTAATGGAATGCCTTGGCTCCAGCACATAAGAGGAGCGTCTGAAAAAAAGTGAAGGCACAGCCGAAGGATTTACACCTTCAGAAGGTGTATGACGTTGAATCCGCAACGCCAGTTCATGCTGATACTCTGAAATCGAAGGCTCGATGGCGGATAGGTTCATGGTTCTGTGTCCTCCTTTCTGTACGGTCAGATGAGCATAGTGTAACCACCAGGGGCAGGATTAGGCAAGGATTGAACATAAATGGTCTACCTCCGGGCCCTAAAAAATCCCCATAATGGACAGGTAAGCTACGGCACAGGCTGTGGCAAATAAGCAAACGGAAGAGGGATTCGGATATGTCAGGAATCAAAGGCAAGGTTATAGCGATTACAGGGGCAAGCAGTGGGATCGGTGAAGCAGCAGCGCTCCTTCTCGCAGAGCGTGGAGCGAAGGTTGTGCTGGGAGCGCGTGGAGCCGGACGTTTAGAGGCGCTGGCGTCCCGCATTGCGGATGCAGGCGGTGAAGCTGCATATGCAGTTACAGATGTGAGACGCCGTGACGATGTGCTGGGTCTAGTTAACCTGGCCTGTGAACGGTACGGCAAGCTCGATGTTCTGATCAACAATGCCGGCGTGATGCCGATATCTCCCCTTGATGAGCTGCGCGTTCAGGATTGGGAGGATATGATCGATATCAATGTAAAAGGGGTACTGTACGGAATTGCGGCTGCCCTCCCAGTGTTCCGTAAGCAGGGATTTGGGCATTTCGTCAACACGGCTTCTACCGCAGCCTTTCGCATTGTGCCGAACATGGCCGTGTATGCCGGGACGAAGTTTGCTGTGCGCGCCATCTCTGAAGGGCTGCGCCAGGAGGCTGGCGACAAGCTGCGCGTGACCATTATTTCACCGGGCATGACCCGGACGAACTTTGCGGAATCCATGACAAACCCGGAAATCAAGGCCAAGCTGGAGGAATCCCGGGATGAGATCGCGATGCCGGCAGACGCCATTGCCCGTGCTGTCGCGTATGCGATCGAGCAGCCGGAGGACGTAGATGTAAGTGAGGTTATTATCCGTCCCACGGCCCAGGGATGAGCGGTGCACAATAGTGCAGAGTAAATGAAAAAGGTTACGATTCTTCTGGGCAGCACCACAATTCAAAATACCCAAAAGTAGACTCTCAGGAGCCGTGACAGATTGAGGTGGAATAAGTCCACTTCAGGGGACGAAAAAGCTTCCCCAGGTAGGATTAGTGGGAAAAAGTAGAGTTAATTCAAGCGAATTCGGTGGTAAGGGGCCCAAACTGCCCAATTAGTTATCCTTTTTCCAGCTAGTGCTTGCGGGAAAGCGGGACGGCGGAGAATAAGTTTACTTTTTTCACTTAGGCTTGCGCAGATCCCTGGGCTTGCTGGAGCCAGAGCTTAACAGAGAGAACTGGAGGTTTCGGAGGACTGAGAGGTCTAGGAGGACTGAATGAAGGAAGAGTTTATCCGATAAGGGATAGTTACTTAGATCCCTCCCCTCATCGTGGAGAGGGGAGGGATCTTCTTACTAAACCCAAAAACCCAGCCTCCATCAAGAGGGCCGGGTCATCGTGGGCAGACATGTTTTATATTATGGCAGCTTCTCGCCGCGCGAGCTGACGTACAGGTCGTACCATTCCCTGCGGGACAGCTCCAGCTTGCCGGCATCCCTGCAAGCGGTGATCCGCCCAGGATTCACCGTGCCGATGACCGGCTGGATTGCAGCCGGATGGCTCATCAGCCAGGAGAGGACAATCGCCTCGGGCGTAGTGTTCTTCTCCTCGGCCAGCGTCTTGACCATGGCGGCTGTATTCACGATATTCTCCGGCTGCCCATCCAGAGAGCGTCCGCTGAATATTCCCTGGGCCAGCGGCCCCCAGGCCTGAAGCTGAATGTTCTCTGCCCGGCAGTATTCAATGGTGCCCTCTGGAAAAGTGATATCCTTCCATGGCTCCCGGTTGACACTGATTACCGCATCGACCCAGCTGATTTTGGCCAGGCTCATATGCAGCTGGTTAACGATAAAGGGTTCATCGCAATAGACCTGAAGCAGCTTGATCTGGGCCGCGCTCATATTGGAGACGCCGAAATGGCGCACCTTTCCCGCCGTTTTGAGCTGGTGCAGCGCCTCAGCGACTTCCTCAGGGTCCATCAGCGGATCGGGCCGGTGCAGCAGCAGGATATCGATATACTCCGTTCCCAGGCGGGTGAGGGTTCCATCGACACTGTTCAGGATATGCTCTTTGGAAAAGTCGAACACATTGGAGCGGTCGCCCGGCTCCATTAGCTTGATTCCGCATTTGGACTGCAGAATGATCTCTTCCCGCAGACCCGGACGCTCCCTGAAAATCTGTCCGAATACCTTCTCGGCTTTTCCGCGGGTGTAGATATCGGCATGGTCAAAAAAGTTAATGCCGATGTCCAGCGCGGCTTCCACCGCCTCATGGCCCTGCTTCACATTTTCTGCTGTAACCGGTTCGCGGTTCCAGCCTCCGCCCAGTCCCATGCATCCCAGGGCAATGCGGCTGGCGGGGATGCCGCGTTTGTTCAGTGGCAGCGTTTTCAGCAAGATGATCCCTCCGTGACAACAAAATAGCAATTCAAAGAGTATTGTACATCTTCAGAATCCGGTATGGTACTTCTTATCACTGGAGGAGCGGTGTTTGGTGCCTTCCTTATCCTTCTCTTCCTGCTTCTCCAGGTTCAAATCCTCCACCGGAATGGGATCAACATTCCGTTCACTTTCATCCAGATCGAACAGACTGGGATTCTCAGTGGGGTATTGCTCGGGATGGTCCCGCTTGTCTCCTTGGAGTTTGTTGTCTTTGTCCATGCGTCTTCTCCTCGCTTTCTGGCAGTTTGCTCATTAATAAACGGATTTCCTCCCCTGTAAACAGGAAAGAGGCCATTGGGGGCCTCTCTCCAAACTTAAGGATGTATTTTCTCCAGTGAGAAACGATGCTATCCAGACTTCACTCGGAAAGGCCGCTTCAATGAAGGTTGTGGCAGGGTTATTGCAGGCATGCTCACAGATCAAGCGGTGTGCCGACATCATTAAGCTTCCGTTCGGTTACATCCGCATAGAGACGCTTCAGCCATTTCAGCTCGGTCAGACTATGCTCGTATTTGCCGTACATCGCATGCAGTGCCGAGCGTGGAACAACAGCAATATGCTCCTCATACACCTGATAGGCATAGTTCACCCGATGCTCGGTTTCACGAATCCGTTCCTCCAGCAGCTTCTCCACCTTGCTCTGATCGATGTGGCGCGAGAACGCAAGGGCGGTGTAGAGCGGATGGTAGAAGATATCGGTTTTTTTGATCTGCTGCAGGACCAGCTGCTCGAACAGGGTTTTGCCTTTATCGGTAATGCGGTAGATGGTCTTGTCCGGACGGTCGCTGCTGTGGATGACCTCAACGGATTCAATATGACCTTCCCCGGCCAGCTTGTCCACGGCATAGTATAAGGACCCCATTTGCAGCTTCATCATCTGGTCCATGGTGCGTTCCTTCATCACCAGCTTAATCTCATACGGATGCATATTCCGTTCCAGCAGCAGGCCGAGAATTACCATTTTCATCGACATGGCAGGTTACCTCTGCTCACCGGCCGGCTGCTGTTTTTTGCTGTGATCGGTAAGACGGTCGCCCGGCATCAGGAGGACAAAAACAAATCCCAGCACGGCCGGAACCAGCGCCCACAAAAAGGTATGGGCAATCGAGCCGGATAGCGCATTGGTGATTTTCTCCAGCACGGGGGCCGGAATCTGGGCTCTGGCTTCAGGAGTCAGGGCCGCGCGCGGATCACCGAACGACGAGGTGGCACCTGCGCCGAAGGCGTCACTTAGCCCATTCGTGAAGCTGTTGCGCTGAATAATGCCAAAAATCGTAATGCCGAGCGTCATGCCCAGCGACCGCATGAAGGTGCTGGTCGAAGTGGCGGAGCCCCGCTGGCGCATGTCGAAATGATGGATCGAGGACATGCTGAGCACGGAGAAGGAGAAGCCTACGCCAAAGCCTGTCAGCGCCATGAACATATTCAGCATTAGCCGGGAGGTATCCGGGGCCAGCGTGCTCAAAGAGAACACCCCGGCCACAAAGCAAACAGCCGACAGCAGCATGATATTGCGGAAGCTGGTCTTGGTGGTCAGCAGTCCGCCGGTCTGGCTGCCGATTACGGTGCCGATCATCATCGGCATTAGAATCAGGCCGGAGTTAGTAGCCGAGCCGCCGTATACCCCCTGCACGTAAATCGGGATGTAAACTGTGGCCACGATAAAGGCAGAGCCATAGAACAGCCCCAGGATACTGCTGGTGGCGAATAGCCGGTTGCGGAACATGGCGAAGGAAATGACCGCCTCAGGCGCCACCCGTTCAATGAACAGGAACGAAATCAGCAGCACAGCGAAGCCGCCGAACAAGCCGAGAATTTGCGCTGAATCCCAGGCATATTGATTGCCGCCCAGTTCCAGGGCAAACATCAGGCAGATCACTGCCCCTACCAGCGTGAAGGCGCCGCCCCAGTCAATGCGCTGCTTGGCGTGGGAGACGGATTCCTTGTAGGACAGGGTGATCAGAATAAAAGCAACAACGCCAATGGGCAGATTGATATAGAACACCCACTGCCAGCCGACATAGTCAGTAATGTAAGCGCCGAGAAGAGGACCTACCACGCTGGAAATACCAAAGACAGCGCCGAAGAGTCCGGTCAGCTTGCCTCGTTTTTCCGGGGGATAGATATCGAACATAATGGTGAAGGCAATCGGCATAAGCGCACCTCCGCCAATCCCTTGAACCGCCCGGTAGATACTGAGCTGGGTGATGCTGTTTGCGGTTCCGCACAGGGCGGAGCCAACCAGGAATACAATCAGGCCAAAGATAAAAAACCGCTTCCGGCCATACATATCGGACAGCTTGCCGAAGATCGGCGTTCCGGCCATTACCATGACCATATAGGCCGAGGTCACCCAGACGATTTTATCGAGTCCGCCCAGATCGGAAACGATGGTGCCCATAGCTGAAGCTACAATGGTGTTGTCCATAGCGGACATAAGGATACCCAGCAGCAGGCCGACAACTACAAGCTTAAGGTTACTTTCTTTACTATTCATGCTTTGCAG
The DNA here is from genome assembly GCF_000758705.1 of Paenibacillus graminis. Classification (NCBI taxonomy): domain Bacteria; kingdom Bacillati; phylum Bacillota; class Bacilli; order Caryophanales; family Paenibacillaceae; genus Paenibacillus; species Paenibacillus graminis. The sequence continues at coordinate 505,724 of NZ_CP009287.1, forward strand.
ACTCCTTCTGAAAAAGTTTCGTGAGCCTCATTATAGTCAAATTTGAATAGGGTGGCAAGCATTATTTTCTGAAAATTTTAACGGATTTTCTTCTGTCCAGATGTCTGTCAATCAGGGGGAAACACAAAAAAACCGCCGCCCATAGGGAAGAACGGCAGTAGAACTAAGTATTCCAATAATGCGGCGAAATCATAACCGCTTCTTCTAGATTGCCGTTTCGCTCCCGCACACCTCTCTTTTTTCAATATATCGGATGAAGAATTCGGTTAGCTCAGGATCGAACTGGCTTCCGGCACAGGCACGCAGCTCAACAATGGCTTCTTTGAACGATTTGGTCGGCTGGTAGGGCCGTTCGGTGGTCATCGCGTCGAAGGAGTCGATAATGGTCAGCATGCGGCATAACCGGGGGATTTCTTCGCCTTTGAAGCCGTAGGGATAACCTTTGCCGTCATAACGTTCGTGATGCAGCTCGATATAGGGGGCCAAATCTCTGAATTTTTCGTTGGTCAGCGCCATTTCCTTGCCCCAGATAACATGCCATTTGACCATTTCCCATTCCTCCAGCGACAGCTTGTCCTTTTTATTGAGGATTCCCCAGGGAATCTCCAGCTTGCCGATGTCATGAATGAGTGCGCCAAGTGTAAACTGCCGTTTGGAGAGGGTGTCCAGATTCAGCAGCTCGCTGATGTCCACTGCATAGCGGAAGACGCGTTTGGAATGCTTGAAGGTCTCCAGATCCTTGTACATGAACAGGTTCAGCTGCTGCTCAATATCGCGGACGTCCTCGCTGAAATCAACATCCCGCTCCAGCGGCGACTGGCTGCCATAGGTATGAACGAGGTTTTTACCTTGTCTTTTGGCATAATAGAGCGCCTGGTCGGCATGGTCTACGAGCTCTGATTTGAAATGGACATCCGGCTGGTATGCGGCGATGCCGGCAGAGAAGGCCAGACAGCCCTGGGGAAAAATTTCACTCCCTTCAAAACGGGAATGGTTAAGGGTTTTGCGCAGGGACTCCATGAAGTTTTTGGCCGCTAGAGCATCATAGCCCGGCATCAAGAGTGTGAATTCTTCCCCGCCATAGCGGGACACAATAATGTTCGTGTTCTCCGTCTCCCTCTTCAGCAGCTCCGCCAAGAAAACGATCAGCCCGTCGCCCTTGAGATGGCCGAACTGATCATTGTACTTTTTGAAATCATCGATATCGATCATTGCCAGGGAGAGGGCGGCGCCGCTGATCTTGGAGCTGCTCATCTCCTCTTCCAGCGCCAGCTCAAAATAACTATGGTTGAACAGCCCCGTTCGCGGGTCGCGGTTGGACCGTTCCTCAATATCACGGTACATGCTGAACAGCCGCTTGAAGGAATAGGAAATGAGAATGCTGAGGCACAGGAACAGTCCCAGGCCCACCATGTGATTATGGTACAGCAGAATCGTCAAGACCAGCGACAGCACCAGCGTACAGGCATAGGCGAGGATGGTGTCAGTAAGCATTCCTTTGAGGGTATTGTACAGATTTTTGTGGTAAACAACGTAATAATAGAAGCCGATCAGCAGTGTGTTGAGAATAAAATATACAGCCATAGCGCTTATATATGCTTCCAGGCGGCTGCTGAGCAGCGGCCCCTGGACACCCCCTAGCGCGGTAAAGACAATCGAAGCAGAAGCAACCATGATGCAATAGACGGCAAAATTATTGAGGTGCTTCCACCACACCGTACTGCCCCATTCCAGGAGCAGCAGGACAAGGGAGCTAAGCAGCAGTACCATAAGGGTGAACGAGAGGCCAAAAATAAAAATGCAGGCTAAATAAACGGAGGAGTCGAGTGACAGTCCGTTTCCTTGTGGAGGAAGCTGAAAGGTGAAGACGGTCAGGATCACTGCCGCTCCCGCCATGGCGGTAATCCAGCCCCAGGCGGAAGATGAGAAATGCAGAAAAGAACCTCCACCGTAAATAACAAACAAGCCTAGCCCGATCAAGCATATGATAAAGGAGTACAAGTGTCCCCTGTTGTGCAAGAAGCTGCTGTTTATCCGTCGGAACAACGCTGCCCCTCCTCTGCGTTCGTAATAGAGTAGTATGCCGGGTTCAAAGGAGCCTTTAAGTATACATTCGCTTTCTGATAGGAAACTCCTGCTAAATCATGACAAATGTAGTGGATGTCCGGGAAAGTGCGGAAAACAAAACGAAGGTATTGACATACCCATGGGGGGTATATTATATTGATATTGAGGAGGCTGATTCCTGTGTCTACTAATGAGAAAGAGCACGCTGGGCATTCCTGCGGAGACGATTGTCATACTTCTGCCCCCGGCGTACGCAAAAGTCACCATTCAGCGGAATTCAAGAGCGGGCTTACCACCCGGCTCAACCGGATCGAGGGCCAGATCCGCGGCGTCAAGGGCATGATCGAGCGGGATACTTACTGCGATGATGTGCTCAACCAGCTGGCGGCGGTCCAGGCTGCGCTGAACAGCGTCGGCAAGCTGCTGCTTGAAGGGCACATGAAGAGCTGTATTATTGAGCGGATCGAGGCCGGAGAACATGAGGTGATCGACGAACTGCTGGTCACGGTCAACAAGCTGATGAAATAAATGTATACGCTAATCATACTTAAGCAGATGCTTCCGAGGCCAGTTTTGTACGAAGTAAATTCAGGAAGCACCCATAAAAATTTTAGGAGGGTTTATAAATGTCTAATGTAACGTTGAATGTAGAAGGAATGTCCTGCGGTCATTGTGTCAGTGCGGTAGAGAAGGCGGTAAGCGGTGTGGGCGCCGCTGCGAAGGTGGATCTGCAGGCCAAGACCGTAGCTGTGGATTATGATGAGAACAAAGTGAGCCTCAGCACGATCAAAGCGGCCATTGAAGACCAGGGCTATGATGTAGTCTAATTGGAATTGCACATATAAGGGCTTGGAGCGGGGAATCCTTGTGATTTCAGAGGCGCCAATGCCCTTTCTTCTACAAAAAATTATACCCCATAGGGGTATGGAGGTGGAGAACATGGAAAAGACAGCGGAAACCTCACTGCAGCAGACCACACTGCAGATTACGGGGATGACCTGTTCGGCTTGCGCAGCACGGATTGAAAAGGGGCTCTCCCGTATGGAGGGAGTGTCAAAGGCCAATGTAAATCTGGCGCTGGAGCAGGCGACCGTCGGCTATGACCCTGCTGTTGCAGGCGTACCGCAGATTGAGGAGAAGATCCGTTCGCTGGGCTATGATACCCGTAAGGAATCGGCGGATTTTGATATTTCGGGCATGACCTGTGCGGCTTGCTCCGCGCGGATTGAGAAGGTGCTGGGACGCACGCCCGGCATTGCGGCAGTGAATGTGAATCTGGCGCTGGAAACGGCGCATGTGGAGTACGCGCCAGGGAACATTGGCGTATCCGAGATTATGGAGAAGGTCAGCAGCATCGGTTACAAGGCAACACTGAAGCAGGACCGCAAGGAGCAAGCCGATCAGCGCGGGCAGGAGATTCAGCGCAAGCGGAATAAGTGGATTATTTCTGCAATTCTCTCGTTCCCGCTGCTCTGGGCGATGGCAGGCCACTTCTCCTTCACGGACTGGATCTGGACGCCGGAGCTGCTGATGAACCCTTGGTTCCAACTGGTGCTGGCTACACCAGTGCAGTTCATCATCGGCTGGCAATTCTATGTCAGAGCCTATAAAGCGTTGAGGAACGGCAGCGCCAATATGGATGTCCTGGTAGTGCTAGGCACCTCAGCAGCCTTTTTCTACAGTCTGTATCTGACAATAGACTCCTTGAGCATGAGCGGTATGAGTCATACGGTAGACATGTATTATGAGACCAGTGCTATTCTGATTACGCTGATTCTTGTCGGCAAATGGTTCGAAGCCCTGGCGAAAGGCCGTTCCTCCGATGCGATCCGCAGCCTGATGGGGCTGCAGGCCAAGACCGCGCTGGTCGTTCGTGACGGTGCCGAGCTCAGCATCCCGGTGGAGGAAGTTATTCCGGGCGACCTCGTGCTGGTGAAGCCGGGAACGAAGGTCCCCGTCGACGGGGAGGTTGTCGAAGGGTTGTCCTCCGTGGATGAATCCATGCTGACCGGGGAGAGCATCCCGGTGGAGAAGAAACCGGGGGACAGTGTAATCGGAGCTACACTGAACAAAAACGGCATGCTGCGGATCAAAGCGCGCAAGGTAGGCCGCGATACCGCGCTTGCACAAATCATTAGAGTCGTAGAGGAAGCCCAGGGCTCCAAAGCGCCGATTCAGCGGATCGCTGATGTGATTTCCGGCATCTTTGTGCCGATTGTCGTGGGGATTGCCGCTGTCACCTTTGTGATCTGGTACATTTGGGGCGCTCCCGGCCAGTTCGCCGAGGCGCTGGAGAAAGCCATTGCCGTGCTGGTCATTGCCTGCCCGTGTGCGCTCGGTCTGGCTACGCCGACCTCGATTATGGCCGGTTCGGGGCGTGCGGCTGAATTCGGGATTTTGTTCAAAGGCGGGGAGCATCTGGAAGCGGCTCAGGGAATTCAGGTGGTCGTGCTGGATAAGACAGGTACCGTTACGAGCGGCAAGCCGGTGCTGACGGATATTCTGACGACCACCGGCATTGCAGCACATGGCAGAGAAGCCGCAGAGAACCGCCTGCTGGCCCTTACAGCGGCTGCTGAGAAGCTCTCGGAGCATCCGCTGGCTGATGCGATTGTCGCCGGTGCTGCCGCCAGAGGTCTTGAACTGCCGGAAGCCGGGGAGTTCCAGGCCGTACCGGGCCGCGGGATTACCGCAGTTGTCGGCGGACAGACCGTAAGCGTAGGCACCCGCAGAATGATGGAGGAAGGCGGTTTAGAGCCTGGTTTATGGGCCCCCCTCATGACGAAGCTGGAGCAGGAAGGCAAAACTGCGATGCTTGTGTCCGTGGAAGGCGTGATCGCCGGGGTAGTAGCGGTGGCCGACACCATCAAGGAAACCTCGCGGGCAGCGGTAGCCAAGCTGCATGACATGGGCATTGAAGTGGTGATGATTACTGGAGACAACCAGATCACCGCCCAGGCCATTGCGGAGCAGGCCGGTATCCGTAAAGTGCTGGCCGAGGTGCTGCCGGAGGGCAAGGCTGCGGAGATCCGCAGGCTGCAGAGCAGCGGCGTCAAGGTAGCCATGGTCGGCGACGGCATCAACGATGCGCCTGCCCTGGCGATAGCAGATACCGGGATGGCCATTGGCACCGGTACCGACGTCGCGATGGAAGCGGCGGACATCACGCTGATGCGCGGTGACCTCATGAGCATCCCGGATGCGGTCATGATGAGCCGCAAAACGATGCGGAACATCAAGCAGAATCTGTTCTGGGCGCTTGCCTACAATACGATTGGCATCCCGATCGCCGCTCTGGGTTTCCTGGCCCCATGGCTGGCCGGGGCAGCGATGGCCTTCAGCTCTGTCTCGGTAGTCCTGAACGCGCTGCGGCTGCAGCGGGTGAAGCTGTAATTAGAATAAGCACGCCAAGTCTCCTGTCTTACGGGGCTTGGCTTTTTTTATGGGTTAAGAATTGATTATACAATGCCAAAAACATGGATTTCCAAGCTTCAGCTAAAATGCTGAATGATGCTGAATACGGCGCAATGATGCTGAATGACCTGCGAAGAAACAGGTGGGCAAGCGCTAGTTGGAAAAAGGGAACCTATTTCCCCAAAAAATCATCAATCGTGAGTTTTAAGTGGAAAAAGGAAACTTAATTGGGCTATATTTCTCTATTTAAGGCGAAATGAGCTGGATTAGTTGACCTTTTTCCACTTAGCCTGCATGCCAAGGTAGTTTCGAGCACATTAGTTTACCTTTTTCCACTTGGATTGCCGCAGGGTTCGGGTAGAGGGTGCTCCAGGCAACGCTGAACGGAGATCCCTAAAAGCTAAGTTTTCCATTAAAGGCCGCGTACCCGATTTACTCTGAATGTTCCATGCTTTCCAGGTAATATGAAGGTTAGACTCGATCCATGTCCCGATTTCAGGAGCGTAAGTGTTATAAAAACAGCCAACTCTCCGGCGGTTAACAACAGCCAGGATGCGCAGTATCTGGAATGGACAGATTCCCCAACCAAGATAAGTTATACTATCTATGTCTCCGGAGGGAAGATTACAAAGGAGGCCCTGGTATCACTTGCTGAGCAGATTATCACCGGGCAATCGTAACCCGCAATTATCGGAAAAGAGTTGTTCCGCAGACGGGAAGGATGCGGGACAACTCTTTTTATTGGATATTCATGCGCATCTGCTCATCAAGCAGCTTCTCACCTGCTTAAAGGCTCCGTCCGATCAGCGCCGGGTTTAGCTTTTGCTTTTTTCCGGCCCAGCAGGTTTGTGCCAACTACGCCTGCTATAATCAGGAACGAGCCGATCCAGTGATACACTGTGATCTCTTCCCCGAGAAAGAGGGCTCCGGCTGCAATGGAGACGATCGTCGAGAGATTGGTGAACACACTCATAAGGGAAGCTTCAATTTTGGACAAAATATAGGTGGAGGTCAGGGTGGTGACAAGGGATGCTATGACCCCCAGGTATACAGCGGACAGGATAAAGGTGCCGCTCTTGAGCGGGCTTAGGAAATCGCTGAACGTTCCGCCGGCCGCATGTCCGGTGAGCGAAATGATCAGGAAGGTGGCGAAGCCAATCCCCATCATCAGGTAGCTGAGCTCAGCGGGGCTGAAGTGCCTGGAGAGCGAACGGGCCAGCACGCTGTACCCGGCAAAAGCCAGACAGGTCATGAACAACAGCACAATCCCGGTCATATTGGACAGCTGAATGCTGCTCCCTTTCATCACGAAGATAAATACAACGCCAAATACAGACAGGAAAATACATAGCTTTTGCAGCAGAGTCGTCGTTTCCTTCAAGAAAATAGAGGCGATGATCATCGTCACGACGGGAGTAAACGAATAAAGAATTCCTCCCTCGGCAGAGGTGGCATGCTGGAGTCCGAATACCTGAAGGGTGAAAAATCCGAGCGGGTACATGGCTGCCAGCAGCAGCGCCCGGCCAATGGGCTTGCCGCGGTAGGAGACTTTGACCCAGCCGAGAGCGACCGGGACCGACATCACTGCAAATGAGGCAGCGAAGCGGTAGGTTAGTGTGTCTAGCGGTCCGGCATGGCCGAGTGCCACTTTGGTAAACAAAAATGAGAATCCGATAATAACCGCATTGAGCACGGCAAAGGCATAAGCCAGCTTGAGTCCTTGTTTCTGCATAGGTGCATCTCCCTTTTGTGAACATGACAGGATCGTATAAACGTCTTATCTGTTATTTAAAATTAAAGGGAAATCCGCAGCCCAACAATATCTGTTTTTCGCTACTGTACCGATACAGTTTCCTGATTCCTGTATAATGAATGAACAAGAACAATGATAATATGAACAGCAAATCCTAAGCTGAAGGCGAGGTGAGGCGTACCATGAAAAAGTATCTGGCGGTCTTATCCGACATGGAGAAGCGGATCAAGGGAGGAGAATACAGCCCGGGGCAAAAGCTGCCTTCCGTGCGCAGCAGCGCAGAATTCTACGGGTGCAGTGTCAGCACCGTTTTGCGGGCTTACGGGGAGCTGGAGAGAACACATGCGATTTATTCGATTCCGCAGAGCGGCTATTACATGGTGGAAAAGTCAGAAGAGCCGGGACCTGCCGGGAGCAGCGGGATGGTTGATTTTGCCTCGGCTTCGCCGGATCTGAACGTATTTCCGTATTTGGATTTCCAGCATTGCCTCAACAAAGCGATTGACCGGTACAAGTATCACCTGTTCACCTATGGTGATGCGCTGGGACTGGATACACTGCGGCATACGCTGGTGTCGCATCTGGTGGAGTATCAGGTTTTTGCCAGGGTGGAGCGTATCATCATCACTTCGGGTATCCAGCAGGCACTGGAGATTCTGGCCAGAATGCCGTTTCCTAACAGCCGGACAGAGATTCTGGTCGAACAGCCGGGATATGATATTTATCTGCGGTATCTGGAGGCGGAGGGACTGCCCGTGAGCGGGATCGCCCGTTCGGCAGCCGGCATTGACCTGCGGGAGCTGGAGGCTTGGTTCGCAAGCGGCAGATTTAAATTTTTCTATACCATGCCCAGGTATCATAATCCGCTTGGAACGTCTTACAGTACGGAGGAGCGGAAAGCCATTGCCGCACTAGCCGGCAAATACGATGTGTACATCGTGGAGGATGATTACATGGCCGATCTGGGTGCAGAGCAGCGTTTTGATCCAATATTTGCGTATGACCAGACTTCACATACCGTGTATCTGAAAAGCTTCTCCAAAATCATTTTTCCGGGACTCAGGCTGGGTGCGGCCGTGGTGCCGGAACCGCTGCTGGAGACCTTCCGGGCGTATAAAGGATACACGGACACCTCGTTGTTATCCCAGGCAGCGCTTGAGGTGTACATCAAGAACGGCATGTACGGGCATCATAGGCACAAAATAAAAGCTATGTACGCAGAAAGAATCCAAGCGGTATATGAGGCGCTTGCGCGGCACAATACGGAAGGCCTGATAGAGGTGTCTGCGGCCAGCTCGGGCGTCTATCTGCAATTCAAGCTGCCGGTAACCGTGAATTTGGAACGTCTGGTCAAGCGGCTGGCGGAGCGGAAGATCAGCGTTGTGTCCGGCAATGGATTCTATCTATCCGGTTACCGGAACCGGGAAAAGTTCATGCGCATCAGCATCTCCCGCGCCCGGATGGATCAGATTGATGAGGGTGTCAGGGCCATTGTCCAGGAGGCGGCACGGGGAAGCGGGTGGTAGAGCGGGCTGTTCCTGTTGTCGGAACACTCTTTTGTGTTCATAATATGCCTATAACAGAAAAAAGAGAGGCGAACCTATTGTGAAACCGAATAACGAAACCCTTGAGCTGTTGAACCGCCACACCTCTGTCCGCCAGTTTCAGGACAAGCCCGTGAGTGATGAGCAGCTTGCAGCTATTATCGGGGCAGGCCAGATGGCTTCCACTTCAAGCAATGTCCAGGCATATTCGGTCATTGCCGTGACGGAGCCGGATCTGAAAGCCCGGCTGTCCAAGCTGTCCGGCAATCAGGCCTATATTGAACAATGCCCGGTGTTCCTGGTCTGGTGTGCCGATCTGTACCGGCTGCGGGAGATCAGCGGCCCGCACCTGCAGGGGGCAGCTTCCTATGAGGGGTCCACAGAAAATCTGATCGTGGCCACCGTCGATGTAGCGCTTGCCGCGCAGAATGCGGCGGTTGCGGCGGAATCGCTGGGTCTTGGCATCGTGTATATTGGCGGGGTGCGCAATAATATCGCAGAGCTGTCAGAGCTGCTGGGCCTGCCGGAGCTGGTCTATCCGGTTTTTGGCATGTGCCTCGGCTATCCCGCCGGAGTGAACGGCATCCGTCCGCGTCTTCCGCTTCAGGCGGTGCTTCATCATAACGGCTATCAGGCAGATGCCTCGGTAGAGCAGGTTAAGGCCTATGATGAGGTCACCCGGGATTACATGCGGCAGCGGACCGGGGGGCAGAAGGATACACCGTGGTCGGAGATGATGGCGGGCCGTCTTGCCCAGCCTTCCCGGCTGCAGATGAAGGAGTTTCTGCTGCAAAAGGGGTTTATGCAGAAATAAGGCCGGATGGTATAGTGCCCTTCAAGTTCTAACTGTAATAATCATATCTAAGCCTTTCTGTCAGCGCTGGACGCCTTGCAGGAAGGCTTTTTGAATGTTTAGGAAATTATGATTTCTTTCGCTTGTGAAAATATTGTGCATACAGTTAGGGATAAGTAGACGTGAATTCAGCGAATTCACCCGGCAGGGTGGTAAACAGCCGGATTCGATAGACTTTTTTCCAACTCGCGCTGGCGAAGAAGCAGGTGAACAACCGCTAGTTGGAAAAAGGGAACTTATTTCCCCTCAAAATCAAAAAAATGGGATATTTAAGTGGAAAAAGGAAACTTAATGGGGTGATTTTACTCACTCAGGAGCGAAATGAGCTGAATTAGGGATCCTTTTTCCAACTTAGGCTGCGGAGATCCGTGTGCTGGGGCAAATTAGTGGTCCTTTTTTCCACTTGTGTGCGCAAAATCGATTACATATCCTGGTGGAAACATCTTGCTGCACCATTTATGAAAATTAATAAATTCCTTAAAAGTCCAGAAACGAAAATTCAGGTGACAATTGTCACCCGAAAAAAATGACAGTCTATACTGATGTCATCTTCCGTTTTTTAATACCATGGAAGTACAGCAAAAACATACGGTGACGGAGGAAAAAGACATGAGCCATGTGATTGAAATGAACAGGGTCAGCAAGATCTTTAATGATAAAAAGGCCGTTGACGGCATCAGCTTCACCATCGGGAAAGGCTCCATTACAGCCGTACTCGGGCCAAACGGCGCAGGCAAAACAACCATGCTGTCGATGCTGCTGGGGCTGCTTACGCCCACAGAAGGCACGGTGAAGGTATTCGGGCTTGCTCCAAAGGATGTGAAGGTGCGCGAACGCTGCGGGGCCATGCTGCAGGAGGTGAGCGTAATGGACCGGCTGAAGGTCCGCGAGATCATCGCTCTGATCCGCAGCTACTACCCGCAGCCGATGGATATGGAGTTTCTGGTCAGGGCGACAGGGCTTGCTCCGGCCGATCTGAACCGCTATGCCGAGAAGTTATCCGGCGGCCAGAAGCGCAGCCTGGCCTTTGCGCTGGCGCTGGCGGGAAATCCGCAGCTGCTGTTCCTGGACGAACCGACGGTTGGCCTGGATACTACGGCCCGTCGGCAGTTCTGGGACACGGTGCGGGAGCTGGCTGCGGGGGGAACAACCATTTTGTTCACGACTCATTACCTGCAGGAGGCTGAGGAGATTGCGGACCGGATTCTGTTGTTCAGCCAGGGGACGCTCGTAGCGGATGGCAGCCCGGAAGAGATCAAAGCGAGAATGATCAAGCAGTCGCTGTCCTTCCTGCCGGCCGGAGATGCGGCAGCTCTGCGCGGACAGCTGCTTAAGCTGGCGCCCGTTGTAGACTGCTATGACAAGGACGGCCGTATCCATGTGGCAACAGAAAATACGGACGAGGCGCTCCGGGCGATTTTTACAGGCGGACTTGCCGTGAGGAATGTGCGTATTCACCAGGGAAGCCTGGATGAAGCATTCGAACAATTGACCCGCAACCACGAGGAGGATATGAAACGATGAGAATTGTTGCTATGCAGTGCAAAGCAGAAATGCTGCGGATATTCCGCAATCCCTATTATGTATTCTGGTCTTTATTAATGCCCATCCTGTTCTATTTCATCTTCACCAGAGTGGTGAATACAGGGACGGATGATGTATCAGAATGGCAGGCGCACTACCTGATGTCCATGGCCGCATTCAGTGTAATGGGGTCCGCTATAATGACGCTGGGCATCCGGCTGGTCCAGGAACGGACACAGGGCTGGAACACATTTATCCGCATTACCCCGCTTCCGTCTCCCGTCTATTTTGCCGGTAAAATGTTCGGCCAGACCCTTATGCATCTATTTTCGGTGATCTGTATTTTTGCCGCGGGATATCTGATTAACGGTGTATCGCTGACCGCCGGACAATGGGTGCTGAGCGGAGTATGGATTCTGGCGGGCTCGCTGCCTTTTCTCGCGCTTGGCACACTTGTGGGCTTCATGAAACGGGTCGATACGGCGAGCGGTATCAGCAACGTGCTCTATATGGGTCTGGCGGTTGCCGGAGGCATGTGGATGCCGCTTGAGATTCTGCCAAAGGTAATGCAGCAGATCGGCCATTGGCTGCCTTCTTATAATTACGGGGAGGGGGCTTGGAAAATTGTTGGCGGGGGTTATCCGCAGTGGAGTAATATCCTGATTTTGCTCGGATATCTGGCTGCCTTTATGTTACTATCGGTCTATATCCGAAAAAAACAGGAAGCGGTGTAATCTACTATGGCGCGCAGGCAGTTCCGGTTGTTTCCGCAAAGATTCGGCTTTTTCCCTTATATGTGGCTCCTATACTTGTTGTTTCCGGTCATCAATCTGCAAGAGGAGCATGGAATCAAGCTGGTGCTTGGCGCAGCGATGCTGGTCCTGTTCGCCGTGACCTACCGGCAGCTTTATTGGGCCACCGGCAGAGCTTTTACCCTGTGGCTGGCTGTGCAGATGCTGATTATTGTAATTCTAAGTGCAGCCTATACGCCTTACGATCTGTTTATGGGCTTCTTTACCTCGAATTTCATCGGCTGGTACACAAGGGAGAAGCATTTTAAAATGGCTTTTGCTGTATTCGCGGCCATGGTGCTTGTCCCGCTGATCGCGGCTACTTGGGGAATGGCGGTAGGGGATTTGCTGTTCCTGTACCCATTCATGATTATTATGCTGGTCTTCCCGTTTGGCATACGCTCACTGTACCGCAAAAGAATGCTGGAAAAGGAGCTGGACCAGGCCAACGAAGTCATCAAGGAACTGGTTAAACGCGAGGAACGGATGCGGATTGCCCGGGACCTGCACGATACGCTGGGGCACACGCTGTCGCTGATTACCCTCAAGAGCCAGCTGGTCGAAAAGCTTGCGGCCAAGGATGCCGAACGCACGCAAGCCGAAGCCAGGGAGATCCAGCGGATTTCACGCGCGGCGCTGCGCCAGGTCCGTGAACTGGTGTCGGAGATGCGGGCCGTATCCGTAGCTGAAGAGCTGGCGGAAGTGGGGGAAATGCTGCGTACAGCGGATATAGCCATGGAAATCGAGGGCGATGCCCAGCTTGAGGGCGTATCAGACCTTACTCAGAATATTCTAAGTCTCTGCATCAAGGAGGCTGTGACCAACATTGTGAAGCATAGTGGAGCGGACTGGTGCCGGATTGCCCTTGCCATGACAGAGGGAGAGGTACAGATCTCCATTGAGGATAACGGAGTTGGACTGCACCCGCAGGAGCAGGAAGGCCATGTGCGGGACGAAGGCAACGGGATGAAAGGGATGGCTGAACGGCTGTCATTGATTGACGGTTCTTTGAAGCTGAGTTCAGGCGAAAAGAGGGGGACGGTCTTGACTGTTGCCATCCCGAGAGTCGTCAAGGAAAGAAAGGATGGAGTGACTGCATGATACGCATCGTAATTGCCGAAGATCAGCGCCTGCTGCGCGGGGCCATGGCTTCGCTGCTGGATCTGGAGGACGATATAGAAGTGGCAGGAGAAGCCGGGGACGGGGCGGAGGCGCTTGCTGTCATTGAACGGCTTCAGCCGGATGTATGCCTGATGGACATAGAAATGCCCTATAAAAGCGGGCTGGATGTAGCGGAAACCTTGAAGGCAAAAGGCTGCGCCACCAAAATCATTATACTGACCACCTTTGCCCGTCCGGGCTATTTGGAGCGCGGCGTGAAGGCCGGGATTCAAGGGTATCTGCTGAAGGACGAGCCGGTAGACAAGCTGGCGGATGCGATCCGCCGGGTCATGGACGGCCACCGGGAGGTGTCTCCCGAGCTTGTCTTCGGCAGCCTGCGGGAAGAAAATCCGCTGTCTGACCGGGAGCGGGAAATCCTGAAGCTGGCCGGCGGCGGCCAGAGCGCCGGGGAAATCGCAGCTGCGCTGCACCTCTCCTATGGTACTGTCCGCAATTACATATCCGAGATTCTGAACAAACTGGAAGTGAAGAGCCGCATTGAAGCCGTGCGGCTGGCGGAGGAGAAGGGCTGGATTTAGGGGAGTGCGCAGTGGAACTGAAGTGCAGATTTCCCCGGGTAGACCGGAGGGAAAGTGCGGTGGCGATTTTTACCAGATTGCCCGGGCATACTTTCTTAAACCGCAGCTGGGTGGTTGTGCTGGAAAGTTGGAAAGTAAAGAAGTTGGAAAGCAGGAAAGTCGGGAGTCGGAAAACAGGAAAGTCGGGTGTCGGAAAGTGTGGAACCCGGAAGGCAGTAAAGCTGGGAGTCCAAAGCCGGGAAGTGTGAAGGCCCGAAATCGGCGGGGGAGTAGGAGAAAAGTGCATGTGGGAGGAGTTAGTTGGAATTTGTACACTTAAATAGCTGGAATTTGCGTGTTTTTGGGATTTAGTTGGATTTCCTCCACCTAATTTAGGCTATGGACCAGCGAATAGGCTTCAGGAGCCGATTTAGTTGTACTATTTCCCACTAATGATTAAGTATCCTTGTTATATGCAGATTTAAGTATACTTTTTCCCACTAAATGCTGACCCGGCATAGCAAACCAGGCCCGGCTACCCTGATATAAAGGGCAACCGGGCCTGTTTATTGCAGCTGGGCCTAGACAGCTGGAATTTAAACTGCTTGAACCGCAAATTGCAATGGCGCAGGCTTACTTGGCAGCCTTCGCCTGCTCCTCGCGCATCCATTGGGACAGCTGGCGCTTCAGCTTCAGGAATTCGGGCGATTCCGTAATTTCCTCGCGGCGAGGGCGCGGGAAAGGAACATCGACGGTATGCAGGACGGAGCCGGGACGTCCGGAGAAGACGTAGATGCGGCTGGAGAGGAGCAGCGCCTCCTCGATATTGTGGGTGATGAACAGCACGGAGCGGCGGTTCTCCTCCCACAGCTCCAGCAGCCAGCGCTGCATTTCGCTGCGCGTCAGCGCATCCAGCGCGCTGAACGGCTCGTCCAGCAGCATCAGCTCCTGCGGCGCCAGCAGCGCCCGCAGAAAAGCGGCCCGCTGCTGCATGCCGCCAGACAGCATATGCGGGTAGGCGCGTTCGAACCCGCCAAGGCCGACCTTGTCCAGCCAGTGGCGGGCGGCCGCCCGCGCTTCCGCCCGCGGCTTGCCCTTCAGCTCACCCGCGAGCAGGACATTGTCTTCGATGGTCCGCCACGGGAACAGCGCAGGCTGCTGGGGCATATAGCTGATCTCGCCGCGCTGTCCGGTGACCGGCTTGCCGTTCATGCTTATGGTTCCGGCATCGGGCTGCTCCAGGCCGCCGATAATGTGGAACAGTGTGCTTTTGCCGCAGCCGGAGGGGCCCACGATGGAGACGAATTCCTGCGGCTCCACCTTGAGCGAGACATGGTCCAGCACCAGGGTTTCACGGCGGCGGTGGAAGAAAGCCTTAGTCACGCTGTCCACTTCCAGCGCTGGCGGCGCTCCGGCCATGCGGGCTGCATCAGCCCGCTCCGCCTCAGTCCGGCCCCCGTCGGGTCCGGCCATGCGGGCCGCATCAGCCCGCTCCGCCTCAGTCCGGCCCCCGCCGGGTCCGGCCATACGGACCGCTCCAGCCTGCTCCGCCTCAGCCTGCCCCCCGCCGCTGCAGCCCCGGCTGCCGTCAGCACTTGAGCCTGCGGCTCCATCGCGGCCGGTATCCGTAATATGAGTCATGTTCATTCCTCTTTCTTTCCGGAAAGCCTAAACCGGTTATTCTGTAACGTAGTGCTCAGCCTGTATCAAGAGGTCTTGCGCGGCTTCCAGCGGACCAGCCACTTTTCCAGCAGGGCGATCAGGGCGAACAGCACCAGACTAAGAAGCACAATAATTACAATGGCAACGAACATCCGGTCTGTGCGGTAGGAGGCCTTCTGCAGCAGCATGTAGTAGCCGATGCCCTTGTCCGCGCCGATCCACTCCGCGACCACCGCGCCCATGACCGCGTAGGTTGCGGAGATTTTCAGGCCCGAGAACAGGGAGGGCAGGGAGCCGGGCAGCTCCAGCTTGGTAAAGATCTGCCACTTATTTGCCCCGGCCATTTTCATATAATTCATCATGATCCGGTCGCTTTGGGCCAGCCCGCCCATGGCGGCGACGGCAACCGGGAAGAAGCAGACGAGTGTGATGAGGACGATTTTGGGCATCAGCCCGAACCCGAACCAGATGATCAGCAGCGGCCCGAGGGCAATCGATGGCACATTCTGGCTGAGAATCAGCAGCGGGTACAGCGCTCTTTTCAGCCAGGGCACTAGATGCAGCAGCAGAGCTACAATAAGGCCCACCCCTGTGCCGACAGGAAAGCCGATCAGGGTCAGCCGCAGCGTAGCCGCCGTATGCGCCCAGATGCCCGAAGCATTGCCCCGGGATTCGCGGGCGATATCGCCGGGGCTTGGCAGCATCCAGGAAGGTACATGGAACACGGAAACCGCCAATTGCCAGGCCCCCAGAAAAAAGATGACCGCCACAAGGGGCGGCCAGATTTGGTTCCAGTATGATCTCACGGCCGGTATTTTTCCGTCAGCTTGTCCATGCTGATCCCGGTGGGGTTATGGGCGATCTTGATCTGTGAGATGACGCTGGGGCTGCCGGAAGCGATCAGTGCTTCGTGCATTTGGCGCACCACTTCGAGCAGTTCGTTCAGTTCACCTTCCATCGTGGTTTCGAGCGGGTTCACCTGGTGTTTGACACCGGATTGCTGAATCACCTCAATGGCCTTGTCTACATAAGGAATGGAATCCTCGTTGTTCGGAGTTTTAGGGATGACTTGAATGCTGAGCAGGGTATTGGCCATGTCAATCAGATCCTTTCAGGTTTGGTATCGTAGGTTTGCACAGTAGAATTACTGGCCTTGCGGCAAATAATCATTGGTGAACGCTGAAGCGGCATCCAGCGGTTTGTCCAGCAGCTTCAGGCCGTACATCCAGTCGGCGTAATTCTTCCAGACCTCTGCTTTTTGCTCACCCCAGCGGGCGGCATCGTCTTTATATTTCGGGCTCAGCCATTTCTGGCTGGCGAGGACCAGCTTAGGGTCGAGATCCGGCACAGCCTTGGAGAGGATAGCGGCCGCTTCTTCCGGCTTGTCGATCGCATATTGATAGCCTTTGGTTGTAGCCGCAAGGAAAGCCTTCACCAGCTCCGGATGCTTGGCAATTTCCTTTTCGCTGGTGGTCAGAACCGGGGTGTAGTAATCCAGCTGCGGCGCGTAATCCTTCAGATACAGCATGTCAACCGGCTCGCCGCGCAGCTCGGCTTCGATACCGGTCCATGCATAGAAAATCCACGCAAAATCGATGTCGCGTTTTACGGCAGTGAAGAAGTCGGCTTCTCCGATGTTGACCAGCTTCACCTTTTTGACATCGCCGCCTTCAGGGTCCATGATCGCTTTCATGGCAGCTTCTTCAGCCGGGGAGCCCCAGCCGCCGTAGGTTTTGCCTTCAAAATCTTTGGGCGTCTTGATCTTGCGGTCTTTCGGAGCGGCAAACCCCGAGGTATTATGCTGGATGATGGCAGCGATTGAGACGAGCGGCACATCCTGCAGCCGGGCCAGTGTGAGCGCCTCCTGGGCACTGATGCCAAAAGCGGCTTCGCCTGAGGTGACCATTGTGTCGGCTCCGGCTGCACCAGGCTGCACTATTTCTACATCCAGGCCTTCCTCCTCATAATATCCCAGCTCCTTGGCTGCATAGAGGCCGGTATGGTTGGTGTTTGGCGTCCAGTCCAGAGCGACCTTAATTTTAGTCAGCTCTTTTGGAGCGTCAGCCGCCGGGGCGGTGGCCTCAGGCGCGGCGGAGCTGTCTCCGGATGGAGCAGCGCTATTCCCGCCGGAATTTGCATTATTGCTGCCGCAGCCGGCCATTACGATGACCAGCATGCAGCTGATGCAGAGCATTAGTGTTTTTTTGACTCCCATTTCTTCTCTCCTTCCAGCTCTCCCCAGTCTTCCAAATTCTGATGATGTCCATACCCAAAAAAGCGCCCCGGAGATCGGGACGCCTGCATTTGCGTTAGGGACCGCTTAAGCCAATTGGCTGAATAGCGGGTGATGGATTCCTACGCTGGCATTATCCAGATCAGGTATAAGGGTCAGTATCTTTGCGGGATACACTCTCAGCCGGCCCATTCCAGCCCCCCTGGTACTATGAAGTTATGGGTATTGCTGTGTTCTTACGGTGTATTATAGCTGTCGCCTGCGGGGTTGTCCAGTAGCCGTCTGCCAGAATGCGGAAATGTGCCCAGAACGTCCAGACCGCCGGGGTAACCTGGCCTTATGTTATAATACGGACAAGGCTCTACAATTCCGTTTCTGAAAAAGGAGTGACCCTATGTTCGCTGACCAGCAACATGCCGGAGAACGGCTGAAGGCGCTAGCGGAGCAGTTGGCGGAAGAAGTCACTTTGCGTCAGTATGAGCGGCAGCCCGGGCTGCGGCAAAGATTCGGCCCTTCCGGCATAGCAAGAACCAAGCAGGATTCTCTTTATCATTTCCGGTATCTGGCCCAAAGTGTGGCGCTGGATAGCCCGCTTTTATTTATAAATTATATTATCTGGCTGAAAGTCCTGCTCGCACAGTATAAGATTACGGCCGAGGATCTGCAGATCAATTTGGATCTGATGAAGGATGCTATAAGTTCCCAGGTGGAAACACCAGAAAAGGAGCTGATTATAAGCTATCTCGATATGGGGATACACCACGCACGCGGAGAGGACAGCCTGCCTACCTTTCTTCTTCCGGAAAAGCCCTATTACCACGAGGCAGAGGAGTACCTGAAGCTGCTTCTGGCCGGTGAACGCCGTAAGGCTTCGGAGTTCGTGCTGGGGCTGCATGAGGACGGTGTGCCTATCCGTGATCTCTATCTGCATCTCTTCCAGAACAGCCAGTATGAGATTGGCCGTCTATGGCAGCTAGGCCGCATCACTGTAGCCCAGGAGCATTACTGTACAGCCTGTACCCAGAGTATCATCTCCCAGCTCTACCCGCGTTGGATTGAGGCAGCACAGAAAAGCAAAAAAACGCTGGTAGCGGTCGGCGTGGGCGAGGAGCTGCATGAAATCGGATTGCGGATGCTTGCTGATTTCTTCGAAATGGAGGGCTGGAACACCTGCTACTTGGGTTCCAATATGCCCGCAGAGGGACTGATCCGCTATTTAAAAGAGCAGCCTGCCGATCTCCTGGCCGTCTCGATTACCATGACTTATCATGTGTCGGAGGTTCAGCGTTTGATTGCCTCGATCCGCACGCATGCCGGACTGGACCGCATGAAAATTCTAGTCGGCGGAATGCCGTTTAATATCGACAGAGCATTATGGGAAAAGGTTGGAGCCGACGGCTACGCCCCGGACGCCAAAGGGGCGCTGGAAATGGCGGCACAGCTGATTCCCCGGAACTAGCACCCAGAGAACTTATACAAAAGGCGGGATATAGAAATGGCCGACCACGAGCAGGAAGTCCGGAAACTGAGGGAAACCATTGAGCGGCTCTCGCATCAAGTAATTCAGGGACAGCAGAGAGAAGAACAGACCCTCGCAGAATTCTCCGCGATGAACAATGAATTAATTACGATGCACCGGCTGCTTGCGAAGAACAGTGCCGGCCTTAAGGAGATGAAGGAGGAGGCGGAGGAGGCCAACCGGGCGAAAAGCCTGTTTCTGGCTACAATCAGCCATGAAATCCGCACGCCGATGAACGGCATTCTGGGAATGACCGAACTTCTGGAGGCTGAAGGTGCGACGGACGGGCAGCGGGCTCATCTGGAAGTTATCCGGGAATCCGCACAATACCTGCTGCAGATGATCAACAACCTGCTGGATATCTCGAAGATTGAAGCCAGTAGAATGGTACTGGAGAAGACACCGCTTAACCTGCGTGGTCTGCTTGAGCATGTGGTCCGGCTGCTCTCTACGGCTGCCGTGAAGCGCGGGAATATTCTGAAATGGCAGGTTGCGGACAGAGTAGACCATACTCTAAGCGGTGATTCGTCGAAAATTCTTCAGGTCCTCATCAATCTGGTGGGAAATGGACTAAAGTTCACACAGAACGGTGAAGTGGAAGTGACTGTAAGGCTGCTTCGGGAGGATGCGGCCCAGCAGTACCTATGCTTCGAAGTCAGGGATGAGGGTATCGGCATTCCACTGAAGGATCAGGCAACGCTGTTCCGGCCCTATTCACAGATCAGCAGCGAGTCGGCAATGGCAGTGGAGGGCACGGGGCTTGGCCTGTCGATCTGCAAGTCCATGGTGGAGCTGATGGGCGGGACGATTATGGTGGACAGCGCCCCTGGCCGGGGCTCAACCTTCCGGTTTGAGGTTGCGCTGGATAAGACGCTGAGCCTGAAGGAACCGGCTCCCGCGGGTGAAGCGGTATTGCCGGAGGCCCGCTTCAGCACGCAGCCGGTGCTGGTTGCAGAAGACAACGGACTCAACAGCACCCTCTTGCTGCTGCAGCTGAAGAAGCTGGGCATTACAAATGTGCAGATGGTCGGCAGCGGCAAGGAAGCTGTCGAAGCCTGGCAGCAGGGAGAGTACGGGCTTATTCTGATGGACAGCAGGCTTCCCGGTATGAACGGAGGGGAAGCGGTCCGCAGAATCCGGCAACTGGAGTCTTCCGGGGCAAGGCCGAGAATTCCCATCATCGGGGTGACCGGGGATGGATCGGAGGAGAGCCGGGCACAGTTTTTCGAGGCTGGTCTGGACGACTGGGCGGTTAAGCCTTTGAACCTGGAGCGGCTGAGGCAGCTTCTGGACAGATGGTTCAGCCCCGGGCCTTATATCCCGGTGCTGGATGCGGATACCATTTCCGGTATCCGGGAAATGGACGGGGAAGAGGCGCCGCAGCTGCTCCAGGCGCTGGTGGAGATGTTCAAGGATGATACGCCGCTCCGGCTGACATCCCTGGAGGCAGCCTTTGCTGCAAGGGACCTGCCTGAGATGGCGGCCGTGGCCCACGGCCTGAAATCAGGCAGCCTGAGCATAGGAGCAAAGCACTTTGCCCATTTGTGCGCAGCGGTTGAATGCCATGCCAGAGAGGGTGAGTATGAACCGGCTGCACGGGTGCTGCCGAAGCTTGCCCCTGCGTATGCGGAAGCGTGCCGGGAACTGGAGAGCCTGCTGTAGTTTTGGCGGGCTGTTTTTTTTGCACAGTTAGTCATGTCCCTGATATCTTTTTCTCCGGCGGCTGCGGATTCCGCTCCACAGCTGCTTCAGGCTCAGGCCGATACTGACGGCAATGCCGGTTAAGGCAACGAACAGCGCCAGATATTCAAACGGGGAGTACTCCAGCATCTTGCTCCATTCAATCTTGCCCTTAAGGTCTTCGATCACTTGGTTCATGCCATAAATACCGCTGACTACCGTGAACACCGTCAGGATCATCAGCAGCGTATCCCTTCGTTTGGCCTGGAATTTCTCCTGGTATTGAAACAGGTCATTCAGGGTCATTTTGACCTCTTCGAACAGGGCATCATTGCCGTAAACCTTGCGGAGCTGGAAAAAAATCTCTCTCCCCTGGGACTGCGAAATCAGCTCCAGAAAATAAAATTTGGCCGAGAACTTGTTAATCAGAAAAATCAGCTTCTCAATTTCGTCATAATCATGATTAATCCGCAGGCGGGAATGCATGTTGGCCAGCTTCAGCAGTACTATTTTGTGAAAAATACTCAGCAGCAGCCCGTAATAGTATTCCCCATACATCTGGTTCACAAGCTGGGTGGCCAGCCCTGGTTCGGCCCGGCTCAGGCAGCAGAATGTCTGCTCATTCGTCATATAGTAGGTTTCCGGTCCCCAGCGGCTGTAGGAATGCTCACGGCAGTAATCCTCAATATAACCGGGGTCGCTGGCGCTGATGTGGGGCTTGCCTTCCGCAGTCAGGCCGTCCAGCTGGGAAGCCCGGTAGCGCAGCGCCTCGCTGATTTCCCCTGCTTCCTCCTGCCGGTCAAAACCATAAAAGGCTTGAACCAGCATTCTTTCATCGACAAAAAACGGCAGGGTTTCGAAGTACGCCCCGTTGATTTCCGAAGGGTCCAGAAAAGGCTCCAGTCCGCGAGCCAGATTCCGGAACACAAAATCCTCTACTTGCTCAAAGGACCTGTCATGGCAATGAATGGTGGTCTGTTTGTCCTGGTAGGAGACATCCTCCAGCGTGCGGAAGCGGTCAGCGAATTCCAGGGCAACACTGAATGGGAGAATCTCTTCCTCTACGCGGATTCTGACGGTCAGGAAGCCCAGCTCGAAAGGACAGATGAACACATCTGTAGAGAGTACCTTAAAATGAACGGACTGGGCTGGCATATCCAGCCTGCAGGACAGATTGTTGGCCCGGGAAAAACGGCGGAAGGAATCCCTGTCCTTCTCCCGCGGGAACAGCACATGGGCGGCAAACGGGAGGTAGCTGCGCTCCATTTTTTCATGGGACACGCAGTAGCCTTCGCCGTAATAAGCATCCTCCAGCTCTTTGTTGCTAAGAAAAAACCGGGTGAAGCCATCCAACGTCAATTGCCGGATTAAATTCATATCCTCGCCCTCTTTGAGGGAGAAGGGGAAAATAAACTGCAGCAGCGCGGTATGTAATGTTGGTTCGGCATCTGCCGGGTTAAGTTCTGGCATTATGGGTTCCACCCTTACACACAGGATAATTACACGTTCTATATTACCCTAATTTCCAGGCTGCCACGCTAATCATGAACCGTAGGGCAGCAAAAGCGGCCAGGCCAAGCCCGGGGGCTCTTTCTGTAATGGGTTATGGCTGGACGCGGGATTCAATACCCTCAGTACGGGTACACTATTACAAGCAACGTGTGTATCATCAATCCAAACTGCGGCGTGGATATATAAACTTATATCCGCATGAATTGAAAGGAGCTATGTCGTCAATGGATAACAGAGAGCTGGAACAGACGATCATCAAGACGCTGGATGACAACAAGTTCGGGTCCTTCGGCACGATAGAAGCCGGCAACAAACCTAAGGTGCGTTATATGGCGGTATTTCATGACGGACTTCAGATTTATTTGGCTACCAACCGCAAAACGCATAAGGTAGAGGAGCTGAAGGATAATCCGAATGCTTTTCTGCTGCTTGGATATGAACAGGGCGGCGGCAAGGATGTACTGGAGATTGAAGCGACAGTTGCCGTGACCAAGAATGAAGGCCTCCGTTCCAAAGTATGGAACAAAGAACTGGAGAAGTGGTTCAAGGGTCCGGAAGATCCTGATTACGTGATCCTTGAGCTGCAGCCGACACGGATAGAATATATGGGCAAGGACCAGCAGCATGGGGTCTGGGAAGGTTCGGCGGCGGTCTCCGGCTAATAGGGGAAGCAAGGCCAGCAACCCCCCGGATTTATGGCAGACGCTATCTTTGGAATACACTTATAGCCATCTTTGAACCTTACGGTTCCGGGATGGCTTTTTACTTTCTATTGAGGATAAGATACGCAAGCCCAATGACGATAATCCTGCTTATTGTACAACAATCGGATTATGCGGCCTGCTCCAGTTGATTTTGGAATGGTGGGGAATCTCTGCGGTCGTAGGCTTTAGATGTTATTCACCCGCCAGGGCGATTTTGTTCCTGGACTGGAATGGAATTGATTGTGCCCCCTTGTCCGGTTGACTTACTTATTGGGCCATGGCTGGCTTACGGGAAATCATGATATACTTTATCCGCAGGAAAACCCGCATCGTAAGCATAAGCTGCCTAGAATCCTACCGTCAATAACGTATAAATTCAAGAAAGCTGCAGCAAGGGATTGAAGTGGAATTAGTGCACTTAAATCGGCCCGAAAGCGTCCAAAAGAAGGTATAAGTTGGAATTAGTAGACTTATTTGAAGTGATTTCACCTGAAAGGCCGGAAATGGGCCGGATTAGGTTTACTTTTTCCAACTAGCGCCGGCAGATGAACGGGTGGGGCGATGTTAAGTTCACTTTTTCCACTTGGGCTGGGCCGTCTAGCTTAGAGGAATATGAAATTACTAGGAGAAACATCAGATAACCGGCAGGCGAAAAAACTGGAGGCTCCCAAAGGACATCGGAGCCATTTTTTGCTTTTTTCAGAAAAGAGAAAGGATTTGACTTGTATGAGTGTTACCTTGCTGTATGTTGAAGATGACCGGGAGATCGGAAGCGCCGTCTCCGCCGATCTGCGGGAACGAGAATATGCTGTCCGCTGGCTGGAGAGCGGGGAGGGTGCTGTAGAGGCTGCGGCGGGCTGCCAGCTGGTCATTCTGGACGTCATGCTGCCCGGGCTGGACGGCTTCACTGTAGGCCAGCGGCTGAAGCGGGCGTATCCGAACCTGCCGGTCCTGATGCTGTCCGCGCGGGCTTCCATCGATGACAAGCTTCAGGGCCTGGAGTTCGCCGATGATTATTTGACCAAGCCTTTTCATCCGGATGAGCTGGCGGCGCGGATCGAAGTACTGTTAAGACGGACAGGAGCTGTCCTGTCCATCCCGTTGAAGCTGAAGCATCTGATGGTGTACGAAGGGGACAACCGGATCATAGAGGCAGCCAGCGGCAAAGAAATTTTGCTTACCGGCAAGCAGTTTCAGATTTTCTCCTATTTGCTGCGCCATCTCGGCCAAATACTGACGAAGGAGCAGATCTATGAGGCGGTCTGGGGAGAAAGCTACATAGAAGGCGATAAGACACTGATGGTGCATATCCGGTATCTGCGTGAGAAGCTTGAGCTTGATCCGGCTGCTCCGGAGATTATCGAGACAGTCCGGGGAATCGGCTACCGGGTGAGAGCATGAGACAACCGGGTTTTTTTCGTAAGCTGCATGCTTCACTCCTCTCACGTTACCTGCTGATTATTATGACAGCGATGCTGTTCATTCCCGCTGTGCTGGTGATCATTCCACTGACTCTGAACACGGCGCAGGAAGATTTGCCTAAGGAATACAGGAAATATCAAAACATTGCAGAAATGGAAGAAAAGTGGCATAAGGAAGCGGCAGGCCTGCTTGGCAGCTCCCCGGAGAGAATCAATAATCGGCTAAGGGCGTTAAGCTCCACCTACAGCCTGGCTGCGATGTTCTGGGTGGATGGGGAGGGGCGGACCCGGCTGTCGCTGGAGTCCGCTGATCCGCAGCTTTGGCAGCAGAATGAACGGCGCTCTATCCCCCCGGTATGGACCGCTGCAGAGGCGATTTCCTTTATGAAAAAAAGCATGGTGTATAATCCAAAGCCATTAAGTATTGTCGCTTTTGTGGGGGACCGTGCTGAAGCCGGGGAAGGTTTTATGGTCATGCAAATTCCCGGCGCCCTCAGAGAGCGGCATTCTTTCGACGGGATGAGTTTAAGATTTACGCTGGTGATGTTTGTGCTTTTTACAGGCTTCATGGTTGTTTCGCTGCTGTTCTTTATCCAAATCCGCAAAAGGCTGCTGCGGCTGGAGACGGCCATGGCCTTCACCGGAGAAGACGGTGTGCCGCAATTGATTGATCCGGGCAAGCCCGATGAGATTGGCCGTCTGGAGACGGCCTTTAATACCATGGTAACCGAGCTTGCCGCCAGCCGTACGCGTGAAGCGGAGGAAGAGGGGCTGCGCAAGCGCCTTGTCTCCGATTTGTCGCATGATCTGCGGACCCCGCTCACTGTGATCCGCAGCCATCTGCATATTCTCGGCAAGGAACAGCTGACCGTGCGGGGGCATGAATCCCTGAAACTGATGGATGAACGGATTGAAAGCCTCGGTGTCCTGATCGAAAATCTGCTGTCCTACAATCTGCTCAGCAGCGGACGGATGACTCTGAAGCCGGAGCGCAAAGATGTTCTGCGGCTGCTCAGGGAAAGTGCTGCAGCGTGGTATCCGCTGTGGGAGAAGGAAGGGTTCCAGATTGAGATTGAACTGGAGGGGGAGCCGCTGTATTGGAATGTGGATGAGAGCTGGTTCCGCCGCATTCTGGATAATCTGTTCCAGAATATAGTCCGGCACGCGCGGAGCGGACTCTTCGTGGGGGTGGCTGTGGAGGACAGGGAAGGCGAACGTGTCATCGTCATCCGCGACCACGGCCATGGCCTGGGCAGCAGCTCCGGGTCGAAAGGTGCAGGCCTGGGCTTATCGATTGTCGATCTGCTGCTGAAGCGGATGGAGCTGGAATGGAAGGTGGACAGCACCAAGCAAGGCACCACTATAGTAATCCTAAGTTTGCCGCACGGAAATTTAAACAAAACTTAAACTTGGCTGCCCCGTGCTTTTAACCTTGGAACGATATGCTGGTTACCGAGGTGAAGAAAATGGCGCAAGCAGTGATTGAAACGACAAATTTATTGAAGGAATACCGTGGCCGGGCTGCGGTGGAGCATTTGAATCTGAATATAGGCAAAGGGGAAATCTACGGCTTCCTTGGTCCCAACGGTGCGGGCAAAACAACCACCATCCGCATGCTGCTGGGGCTGATTAAACCGACTTCGGGAAGCATTAAGATCTTCGGCCAGGATTTGAAACGGAATAAGCTGCAAATCCTGCGCAAAGTGGGTTCGCTTGTAGAATCGCCCTCCTATTACGGGCATTTGAGCGCCTTGGATAATCTGGAGGCGATCCGCCGCATCCTGAATGTGCCAAAGTCCCGAATTGCTGAGGTGCTGGATATTGTATCCTTAACAGGTGAAGAAAAGCGTCCGGTCAAGGGCTTTTCCCTGGGTATGAAGCAGCGGCTTGGCATCGCCGCCGCACTGCTCGGCAGCCCCGAGCTGCTGATTCTGGACGAGCCCACCAACGGACTGGACCCGTCAGGCATTCAGGAGATCCGCTCGCTGATTAAGCGGCTACCCGTAGAAGAGGGGATTACGGTCCTGGTATCCAGCCATCTCCTTAGTGAAATTGAGCAGATGGCTGGAACGGTCGGCATTATCCGTGCCGGCAGGATGGTGTATCAGGACACGATCGCCCACCTGCAGCAGCAGGCGGCCGGAGATTTGCGTCTTGCCGTGTCAGAGCCGGAAGAAGCACTGATTCTGGCCAACCGGAGGGGCTGCGGAGGCACATTGCAGGAAGGGCGCATTACCCTGCCCCGGATGAGCGATGTCCGGGTGGCGCTATTGATCAAGGAGCTGGTCGAAAACGGCCATGCCATCTACCGCGTGGAGGAACACAGACAATCGCTGGAGGACTTCTTCCTTCAGGTCGTCGAAGGAGGCCAATCCGTATGATGTGGCGTTCCCTCTCGGCGGATTGGCTGAAAATCCGCGGCAAAGGCTTATGGTTCCTGGTCTTCCTCGGCCCTGTGGGACTCCTTGCCATGCAGGGGCTGAACTTCGGCATGCGCTATGATTATCTGACAGGAGAGTATCAATCCGACCTGTGGGGCGGACTGCTGTCTAACCTGGCCGACTTTGTGCCCGTGGCGCTGTATCTGGGAGGAACGCTGGTCTGCTCGCTGCTGGCGAATGTGGAGCATCAGATGAGCTCCTGGAAGCAGCTGCTGGCCCTGCCTATCTCCCGGACCTCCGTATTCATGGCCAAGCTGCTGATCTGTCTGCTGCTTGTCGCCGTCTCCTGCGCGCTGTTGTCTGTAGGGACGGTAGTCTTGGGGCTGCTGCTTGGTTTTGGTTCACAGCCGGTTCCCTATGCGGATGTGCTGCGGATTGGCTTTGCTTCTTATGCCGCTGCACTGCCTGTGATCGCTCTGCAGCTGTGGCTCTCCTTGTCGAGCCGCAACCAGACGCTGCCTGTATCGCTTGGCCTTACCCTGTCACTGTTGAGCCTCTTCTCGACGTTCCTGTCTGAATGGGTTCCTTTGTCCTGGCCTGCCCTCGCCTGGAGCACTTCCCGGCCTTG
Source organism: Paenibacillus graminis (assembly GCF_000758705.1). Taxonomy (NCBI): domain Bacteria; kingdom Bacillati; phylum Bacillota; class Bacilli; order Caryophanales; family Paenibacillaceae; genus Paenibacillus; species Paenibacillus graminis. The sequence goes on from NZ_CP009287.1 coordinate 533,089, forward strand.
GCTGTTCAGCGGGGCGGGACTGCTGCTGGGTCTGCTCGTGCTGCTGCCGGGCGCTGTGCATTTTGCACGAAAGGATGTGAACTAATCATGGGGATCTTCTGGAGAGTTCTGTCCGCAGAAAAACTCAAAATGTCCAAATCTTATATCTGGTTGCTGATTATAGGTAGCCCCGTAGTAGCTATGCTCATTGGAGCGCTTGCCAATATGGAGGAAGAAGGGCAGCCGATTACCTGGGAAGTACTGCTTAGTGTGATGTCGCTGTTTCATGCCATGTTCTTCCTGCCGGTGCTGTCAGGGGTTTTTGCTGCGCTGATCTGCCGTGCAGAGCATGCCGACGGTGGCTGGAAGCAGCTGCTGGCCCTGCCGGTTACGCGAACTTCCGTATATCTTGCCAAATACACTATGATTATGGCGCTGCTGGCTGCTGTGCAGCTGCTGTTTTTTGCAGCGGTGCTTGGTGTGGGCGCGCTGCGTGGTGTAGATGTGCCGATCCCCTGGACGATGTTCCTTGCAAGCATCTTCGGCGGCTGGCTGGCCTGCATGCCGCTGGCTGCAATGCAGCTGGCGATATCTCAGAGCTGGAGCAGCTTCGGTGCTCCGCTCGCGCTGAATGTGACCCTGACCATGCCGAATATGCTGATTGCCAATTCTAGCACCTATGGACCTTATTATCCCTGGCTTCAGCCTATGCTGGCCATGTCTCCTTTTGGGAAGGACCGCTTTGGAGCCTTCAATTTACCGCTGGAGAGCCTGATAACCGTTGTACTGGGCAGTTTGATTTTATTCTTAGCCGTCGGCCTGCTCTCCTTCCGGCGTAAAGCCGTCTAGGCCTGGCAGCGCTGCTGCTTGCGCTCTTCCCGTCCCCTGCTGTTCCATGGACATCGGGTAAAGTTTTGTTATAATTAATCGTAGAAGCTTCGATTAACCATCGGTGAAGCCGGGTGAATAGATGGAGGAGGGCGAGAGCATGGAGCCAGCGGCACTTGAAGAATGCGACAATACATGCAACGGTTCGGAGCTGGAACCGGAATCTATGGCGTTGATCCTGCCTGACCGCGGGACCACGGATAAAATGGCGGAGATGTTCAAGGCTTTGGGCGATCCAACAAGAGTACGGATGATCTATGCCCTGTCGCAAAGAGAGCTGTGTGTGCATGATTTGTCATCCATCCTGGATATGGGGCAGTCGGCGGTATCCCACCAGCTCCGCTATCTGCGCAATCTGCGGATTGTGAAACGCCGCAAGGAAGGCAAAACCGTGTATTATTCGCTGAATGATGCGCATGTGGAGCAGATTTTCCTGCAGACCCATGAGCATATCCGGCATGAATAGGTGAAAAAGACTGCCCCAATTGCTTGAGGGCAGTCATTGACAGTACAGGACAACCGGAGATTGGCGGTTGTCCATCTTTATTTTAACCCTATACCCGCAGCTCCCCGTGTTTCACGGAAGAATTCTCGATCTGCAGTGTTGTATGCTGTATCGCAAAATGGTTCTCCACTACATTAATTGCCTTCTGGAGTATGCTATGGGGGTCAGCGTGATCCTTGATCAGCAGATGTCCGCTGAGTGCATCAAGTCCGGATGTGATGGTCCAGACATGCAGGTCATGGACATCTTCGACCCCGTCGATGTTCAATAAGGCTTCTTTGATATCATTGGTGTTAACGGAAACCGGCGTCCCCTCCATCAGAATATGGAAAGCCTGCTTCAGAACCCCCCAGGCCCCTCTAAGGATAAGCAGCGCTACCAGAACGCTAATGATTGGATCGGCGATATACCAGGAGAACAAATTCATGATCAATCCTGCCAGCAGGGCACCAACGGAGCCGAGGGCATCACCCATGATATGCAGGTATGCGCTGCGTACGTTGATGTTCTCCTTGGTATCGCTTTTGCGCATAAGGGACCAGGCGCTGATCAGATTGGCCAAAAGTCCTACAGCCGCTATGATCATCATAGTGCCGCTTGCCACTGCCGGTGGTTCAAAAAACCGCTGCCAGGCCTCCCGGATAATAAATCCGGCAATTACAAACAGCGTAACACCGTTGAATAATGCAGCCATAATTTCGAACCGGTAGTAGCCGTAGGAATTCTTCAATGAAGGCGGTTTGACGGCAAAAATCATTGCCACAAGACTTAAGGCTAATGAAGCGGTGTCGCTCAGCATATGCCCGGAATCCGAGAGCAGAGCCAGACTGCCGGTAACTAATCCGCCGAAGAATTCGAGAAACATAATGCCTCCGGTAATGATCAGGGCGATCAGCAGTCCTTTTTTGTTATTTGGCGCGTGGGAATGGCTGTGACCGGAATGGCTGTGTCCGTGTCCGTCATTATGTACATGCTTCTGCTTCCCATTATGCTCGTGATGCTCGTGGGCATGCCCTTGGTGGCTGTGGTTATTCATAAAAATGACCCCTTTCCGCGAAAACATATGAATGATTGCTCATATGTTAATATTAAACGGGATGAAAGCAGATTACAAGGGACAAGTTAACTGTTGGCTGTATGTTAGTATAGCTCCGCGGGGTGTTTTTGCCGTATCTCTCAATAATTATGAAGTCAAAGTCCTGCAATGTAAAAGCCTTGCGACGTAGATTATCCTTCTCCTTCTCACGGGAACGTATACTTTTACGAGTTGAAGCCGGACAAGCCGTGAGTTCATGGAACCTATTGAGGCTATGAGGGGACTTAGTGGAAAAAGTAAAACTAATTTCCCGGAATTCGCGGCTTACTGGGTTTTAGTGGGAATTTGTAAACCTAATTCATGACAATTACCCCCATACGGGTTATTTCGGCTGGATTAGTGGTACTTTTTCCATCTACCTCACATCCAAGGGCCGGCAGAGAGGAATTAGTGATCCTTTTTCCACCTAACCTACGGTGTGCGAACAGGAGCTGCCTTTCGTTCATCATAACCAAGGATGCCTCAGGAGCAATAAAAACGTGCACTGGGCGGATAGTGATGGTTCCTGCTATAGCAGGCTGCTTCCTGAGGATCATCAATAAAACTATAGTCCAGTTAAGCGAGGCAGGGCAGCTCGTGCTTGTGAGTAAATTGGAAAACTATGCTGTTTTTCGCATTGACACCTCAAGATTAAGAGGCATATAATGTGTGTAAGTAAACATATGAACAAATACTCATATATAGGTTTGAACAAGGGAGATGGGTGTTTTGAATGTGGTTCAAGGTAATGTGAGACGTCAGTGGATGCTCGAAGGACTGGACTGTGCCAATTGCGCCATGAAGATCGAAAATAAGGTCAAGAAAATCGAAGGAGTAACGTCCTGCTCGGTAAATTTCACCATGAAGATGATGACCCTGGAAACTGCGGCGGCCGATGCCGAGGCAGTGTCCGCCGAGGCCCGGCGGGCGGTGAACATTCTTGAGCCTCACGTGAAGGTAAAGGAAGTGAAGCCGGCAGGGGTGCGCAGGAACCTGCAGCCAGGCCCCGGCCCGCAACATGGTCACAGCCACGAAGCGCATGCTCACACCGATGCGCATGGTCACAGCCACGAAGCGCATGCTCACACCGATGCGCATGGTCACAACCGCGAAGCGCATGCTCACGCCGATGCGCACGGGCACAGCCATGAACATGGGGAGGGCAATACCCGCCGTATCCTGCTGCGCCTGGGAGCCGGAGCCATCCTTGCGGCGGCCGGAATGTTCCTGCCGGTCAGCGGAATCCTGGAGCTGCTGGTTTTCCTGGCCGCTTACCTGATTGTCGGCGGCGAGGTCGTCTGGTCTGCTGCCCGGAACATCGTCCGGGGACAGGTTTTCGACGAAAATTTCCTGATGGCACTTGCAACGATAGGGGCCTTCGCTATTGGAGAATACCCTGAAGGCGTAGCCGTTATGTTATTCTATCAGGTTGGCGAGCTGTTCCAAGGGATGGCTGTCAACCGTTCCCGCCGCTCCATCACGGCGCTGATGGATATCCGCCCCGAGTTCGCTAATTTGAAGGAAGCCGGCAGTCTAAGACGTGTGGCGCCGGAAGAAGTAGGGATTGGCGATCATATTGTGGTCAAACCGGGGGAAAAGGTGCCGCTGGATGGAATGATTATTGAAGGCAGCGCGATGATGGATACTTCGGCGCTGACCGGGGAATCGGTCCCGCGTACAGCTGAACCGGGCAGCAAGGTGCTGAGCGGATTTATTAACCGCAATGGTGTGGTTACGATTGCGGTTACGCAGACCTTTGGGGAATCGGCCGTCTCCAAAATCCTGGAGCTGGTACAGAACGCCTCCAATAATAAGGCAAAAACAGAGAATTTTATCACCAAATTTGCCAGAGGCTATACACCTGTAGTGGTTATTACCGCGCTGCTGCTGGCTGTAATCCCTCCGCTCGTGCTGAGCGGGGCCACTTTCTCGGACTGGATCTACCGGGCGCTGGTGTTTCTCGTCATCTCCTGCCCCTGCGCGCTGGTCGTCTCCATACCGCTTGGCTTCTTCGGCGGCATTGGCGCAGCCTCCAAAAGCGGTATTCTCGTCAAAGGCAGCAACTTCCTGGAGGCCTTGAACGATGTTAAGGTGGTTGTGTTTGATAAGACAGGAACGCTCACCAAAGGCGAATTTAAGGTAACGGGGACCTACCCTTCGGAGGGCTTTAAGGAGAACGAGCTGCTCCGGACAGCCGCATATGCCGAGAGCCACTCCAGCCATCCGATTGCGGAGTCCATCCGGGCGGCTTACGGCAAAGAAATTCCCGGTGACGCTATAGCGGACTACAACGAAATATCCGGGCACGGCATTGCCGTTATGGTGGAGGGCAAGGCGGTACTGGCCGGGAACGCACGGCTGATGGCGCGTGAAGGCATTGCCAGCCGGACGCCTGAACAGAACGGAACAGTGGTCCATATCGCCATTGATAAGCAGTATGCGGGTTATCTGGTCATTGCTGATGAAGTAAAGGAGGATTCGCTTCAGGCGGTTCAGGCACTTGGACGGCTGGGCATCCACAGAACCGTAATGCTGACGGGCGATGCCTCAACGGTTGCGGAAGCCGTTGGGCAGCAGCTAGGGATTGAGGAGATTCACGCTGAACTGCTGCCACAGCACAAGGTCGAAGCTATCGAGAAGCTGGAGCGGGAGAAATCACAGCGGGAGAAGGTTATTTTTGTCGGCGACGGGATTAATGATACTCCGGTACTGGCCAGGGCGGATGTCGGCATCGCTATGGGCGGACTGGGCTCGGATGCGGCGATTGAAGCGGCAGATATCGTCATTATGACTGACGAACCGTCAAAAATTGCCACAGCGGTCAGCATTGCCAAGCGCACGCGCACCATCGTTTGGCAGAATATTATTTTTGCCCTGGCGGTGAAGGCCTTATTCCTGCTGCTGGGAGCTTTCGGAATTGCCACGATGTGGGAAGCCGTCTTCTCGGATGTGGGTGTGACTGTGCTTGCGGTGCTAAACAGCGTCCGGGCGCTGCAGGTTCCCAAATCTGTGTGAACCCTGGGCAATAGTTATGGGAAGCAAATAAATAATATGAAAAAAATAAGCATTCGAGATCCCATAATGTGGGTCTTGAGGCTTATTTTTTATGCTGAAACTAATGGTCTTTGTCTGTTATTGCCGATATAACACTATAGATTTACAGCATATGGAAGATTATTATCAGTTTTGCTGGGGGGAACTATGGTGGATAAGACAGATGTACAGGAAAAAATGAAAATGAAAGCAAAAGAAAGAAAAACAGCATCCGTTCAAACCAAATGGTCGCTTGTGATTCTTGCCATTGCCATTGTGCCTTTACTGGGAACAACCATCTTTTTCATGCAGTATTTTGGCGGGGTAACCCGGTCGAACAGCGAGGAGCTGGCCACTAAAATATTAGAGATGAACACTTCGCGCATCGATGAATGGTTGAAGAGCAGGACCTCTGCCGTGCAGGAGCTTATTGCGCAGCATCCGGAGTTCGATACCGCGCAGCCGCAGAGTATTTTTCCGGTGGTTAAGATCCTTGAAGAGAGTGATAACCAATCGGAAGGCTACAGTGTCATTAACAAAGATGGCTTGCTGACCAATACGATGAACCTGACGGCCGATATGGCGAAATCCGCTTATTTCTTAAAAGCCAAGGAATCCCTTGCGCCGGCATTGGGAGATATGTCGTACCTGGAGCCGCTTAAAAAATACATCATTCCGCTGCTCGTTCCTGTAGTAGATAAGGAGCAGCAGTTTAGCGGGGCAATTGCGTTTTCGGTTACCCCTGATATTTTAAATGAGATGAGCAAAAGTATCCATGTGGCTGAGAGCGGCTACGGCTATGTAGTCTCCGGCAAAGGGGACTATTACGCATATTCCGATATGAGCCGGATCGGGAAAAATATGGCTGATTATGCCAAGAAGCCGGAACTGAAGAAGGCTGTCACCGCCATGCTCAGCCGCGAAAGCGGTTCGGAGACCTATACGGGTGAAGACGGAAAGACAATTATTACATATTACAAGACCATTCCCGGTACGGATTGGAAGCTGATGATCAATGTGCCGAAAAGCGAGATTTTTTCCAAAGTGAATGCGGCTCAGCGCTTGGCTACCCTATTAATCATCGGCATCATCCTGCTGGTGACATTGATTTCACTCTATCTTACCCGTATGGCGGTTAAGCCGCTTGTGGCTATCTCCGGTGTTATGAAAAGAGTGGCCGAAGGCCATCTGAGTGAAAGGGTGGAAGTCCGTTCGGGGGATGAAATCGGACAGATGAGCAAAAGCATCAATGATACGGTCAGTTCGCTGTCTGGAATTGTCGGTACGATTGATACCACCGTGCTGCAGGTAGCCGCCGCTGCCGAGGGGCTGCTGGAATACGCCAACCATTCTTCAAATACCTCCGCTGAGATTGCTACCGTCATCCAGGAGGTAGCGCAGGGTATGGAGGAGCAGTTCAAGGGATCGGAGCAGTCGGCCCGGGCTACCGAAGAAATGGCTGTGGGGCTGCAGAGAATTGCGGAATCCTCCGTAAGTGTGTCCGATCAGGCGGAAACGGTAAGTACAGAGGTTCATAACGGCTATCTGGAGATTCAATCCACGCTTGAACAAATGACGGTCATCACTACAACCGCAGGCCAAACTGCTGATCTGATCCAGACCCTGACGCAGCAATCGGAACATATCGGACAAATCATCGATGTCATCTCCGAGATCGCTAATCAGACCGGGCTGCTCTCGCTCAACGCTTCAATAGAAGCAGCCCGCGCAGGCGAGCATGGACGGGGCTTCGGCGTAGTGGCAAATGAAGTGAAGAAGCTGGCTGAACGCACCAATGCCTCGATTGTTGATATTGTCGATCTGATCAAGCAGATTCAGGCCTCCACAACCAATGCTGCACAGTCCATGGAGAAAAGCATCGCCGAGATTGGCGACGGTATGGGCAAAATGAAAAATGTGGGAATCTCCTTTGAACATATCCGTTCCTCTATCCGTGAAGTTTCGCTGCAGATCCAGGACGTTTCCGCCATCAACGAAGAAATGTCTGCGGGAACCGAGGAAATCACTGCTTCAGTCTCCGATATGCTGACCATTGCCAAGGATTCGGCGGATAATGCCCAGGCGGTATCCCACGCTTCTTCCGAACAAATGGAGCTTATGAAAAAGGTAGTCAGCTCGGCGCAATCCCTCAATGAGATGATGACCACGCTGAAAGGCGAGATTGAGAAATTCCGCTAAGCTTACTTAAAAACCACAAAAACACCCCTGGGCCCTGCACACTCCCGTGTGTGAAGTTGAGGGGTGTTTTCTGTTATTTCAGACCTTTTCTTCTAGGTGCAGGCTCTCAATGCCCCGGCGGATAATGCTGCAGGAAGCCTCAAGCTTCTTGGATTCCTCTGCACTCAGGTTCAGCTCCAGCAGTTCCTGTATGCCGCCCCTGCCGATGATTGCCGGTGCTCCGGCGCATACACCGCTTTGGCCGTATTCCCCGTCCAATATGGCGGAGACGGCAATGATTTTATGCTCATCATTCAGGATGGAGCGGGTGATGTAAGCCAGCGCGCTGCCGATGCCAAAATGCGTCGAGCCCTTGCGCGTGAAGATCTCCCAGCCGGCATCCTTGGTTTTGCGGGCGATGTCTTCCAGATCCAGTGTGCTGAACCGTTCCCGGTGCTGCTCTATGATCTGCAGAACCGGTTTGCCGCCGATGGTCACATGGGACCAGGCAACAAACTGGGACTCGCCGTGTTCCCCGAGCGCATAACCGTTGACACTGCGGGGATCGATGGTAAAGACCTCCGACAGCAGCGTCTTCAGCCGCGATGAGTCAATAGATGTTCCGGTGCCGATGACTCTGTGGCGGGGCAGGCCGGAAATTTTCCATACCATATAGGTGACAATATCAACAGGATTGGCGGCAATCACGAAGATGCCATCGAAACCTCCGGCCATAATTTCGGTAACAATATCCTTGGTGATCACTGCCGCAGCATCAAGGACATCCAGTCTGCTCTGTCCCGGCTTGGGATTGGCGCCCGCTGTCAGAATGACAACGTCCATTCCGGCGCAATCGCTGGAGGTGCCGGCATAGACCTTGGTGCGTGTTCCGGTAAAATCCATGCAGTGCGAGAGATCAAGCGCTTGTGCCATGGCGCGGTCATAAGTACGGTCAATCATCATGATTTCGTCGCATATAGCCTGATTGACCATGGAATAGGCACAGCTGGAACCGACCATTCCCGAGCCGACGATCGCCACTTTTCTTGATTTACTTTTCAATTGTCTTGTCCCCACTCTCTAAAAGTATGCTTATATTCTAACTGATCTCATCGTAAGTTACCTGACATCAGGAATAAAAAAACTTGCTGTTTCGTGCGAGTTTGGTCAAAAGTGACATGAGAGGTTAGGAATGTCTGGGCGGATTATTAGTAGTATATGCATATTAGCGGAAAAGGGGGAATGTAAGATGACAATGAACCGTAGAATGATCCATTAAAAATAAAGGAGCATTCTTGAGGCTGCGAGGCTCCCGAATGCTCTTTTTTATAATTAAATGATGTTGTCAGCCCCGGGGCTCAGGGATATGGGCCTGCGGAGGAACCAGCCGGATGTAACGCTTATACATGAATAATCTCCAGTGCAGAATCATGCCGAAGGCCAATATGAAGAAAAGACCGCCTGACTGCGGAATGGATATATATTGATTGATAAACTCATGCAGCACTGTGCGGATCAGCAGCAGTCCAAGCAGGATGAAGGCGAAGCTTTTGGAGCGCCGGGCATAAATCAGGCCTTCCCGTTCTTCAAACTTGGTGCTGCGCATCAGAGGGTAGGCAAAAATAAACCAGCCGACCAGAAAAGCTGCAACCGCCCACCACCAGGGAAATCTGACCTCGGGAACAACAAACATGGCAAAACCGGTGGACATGCCCAGCGGGGGAATCCAAATTTTGCGGATCGTCACCGGACGCGCGCTAGCTTTCAGGCGGATGAAAATAACCATCAGTGCCATGAATACAGCCCCCAGAGTAGAACCGACATGCAAAAGTGAAGGGTTGATATTGCCCATGATTCACTTTCCTTTCTGTGATTTGTGTCACTTATTTTTCCATTATAGCAGAAAAAAGAAGGCAAAACATTGAACCCTATCAGCGGGAATCCCGCAGCTGTTTCTCCTGAAGCCACAGCTTAAGCCGCAAGAAACCCGCCAAGGGAGACCTTGGCGGGTGTAAGTGCCAGCCCTGCTAAGCAGGTCTGGTTGCATATAAGGTTATTCCTTAAGAACGGCTGCGTCCGCCGACCGAACGGAGGATCAGGCTGACGATAAAGATCAGGACAATCGCACCGATAAGTGACGGGAAGACATAGAAATCGCTGATCTTAGGTCCCCAGCTTCCCAGCAGCATGCCGCCGAGCCAAGAACCGAGAATACCGGCGATAATGTTGCCGATAACACCGCCCGGAATATCTCTGCCCATAATCAGACCGGCCAACCAACCAATGACGCCACCAACAATCAACATCCACAGAAAACTCATTATGCTTCAGCTCCTTCATGTTTTGTTATCTTCGATGGTTACTATTAACCTCATGCCGGACGTTTAAACCAGGTGTCAAATATTGTCGGCAGCTTTATAATTAGTATTCAAGTATGTCCAAAAATATGCTGTTTAAACCCGGTGAGGTAGTGGGTACATAAACATGTTATAGTGAAAAAAGTGCGGAACCCTGAGGTGTATTCCTTAACTTAAAGGGTATATAAGAAGTAAGTGAAACTACGCGCGAATATACAATAGAAGGAGCCGCTGCCCATGCAACAGCCAAATGAAGTCCTATTTTATGCAGGAACCTACAACAGCGTTGATCAAGATGCGATTATACTGGGGGCTTTGAACAAGGATACCGGAGAAATGAGAATCCTGAACAGCACGAAGGGGATTGAGAATCCATCCTATCTGGCAGTGAACAGCTCAGGGACTGTGCTGTATGCCGTAAGTGAGAAAGATGAGGGCGAGGTCTATGCGTACGCCATTGAGCCCGGCAGCAAAGCGCTGCGCCTTCTGGGAAGCAGGCCAACGGAGGGGGGCGCTCCGTGTTACGTGTCTATTTCCCCGCAAGAGGATTACATATTTGTCTCCAACTATTCGGGAGGCAACGTCAACATTTTTCCGGTGGAGGCCGATGGCTCGCTTCAGGAGATGTCCGCCCAGGTAAAGCACACGGGGTCCGGGCTGCGTGAAGACCGGCAGGAAGCGCCTCATCCCCATTCGGTCATTCCTGACCGGTCGGGACGACATGTGCTTGTCTGCGATCTGGGCCTGGACCAGATTGTATTCTACCGTGTAGAGGACGGCAAGTTGGCTACCCATCGCGAAGTTCCGCTTCCGCCGGGTTCGGGTCCACGCCATCTGGCCGGACATCCGTCGGGACAATGGTTGTACCTGATCAACGAGCTGAACAGCACAATTACTGTGTTCGCGAGTGATGAGCAGTCCGCTGATCTGAAGATTCTGCAGAACATCAGCTCCCTTCCGGAGCATTATGCCGCCGGCAGCGACGACACTGCCGCCGACATTCATGTATCGCCGTGCGGCCGTTTCCTGTACGCCTCCAACCGCGGGCACGACAGCATCGCAGTGTTCCATATCGACGCATCCACGGGCCTGCTGGAAGCGCAGGATTGGGTCATTTCCGGAGGTAGGACGCCGCGGAATTTTGCCATTATCGGGGGGATGCTGCTTGCGGCCAACCAGAACAGTGATAATATTGTCTCCTTCAGAATCGACCGTGAGACCGGCAGACTCATTCCTACCGGCAATGAGCTGGATCTCACATCACCGGTCTGCCTGAAGCTGTTGAATTTACAATCGGACTAGCAGGGAGTGGCCTTGGCTGCAATGAAAAGTAGAAAAGTTCGTTGCTGGGCCGAGAGGGCCTGAATTCAACGAATTCACCCAGCAGGGTGGTATTCAGCCGGATTCGATAGCCGTTTTCCAACCCGCGCTGGTGAAGAAGCAGGTGAACAACCGTTAGTTGAAAAAAGGGAACTTAATTGGGTAATTTTACTCCTCCAGCAGCGAACTGAGCTGAATTAGTGGTCCTTTTTCCACTTGGAAGGGCCGCGGATTCATGTTGGAATTGAAATCCACAACAGCTACGTTATCTGGTGAAGGGCGGTTGCCGTTTGGGTCCTCTCAAATGAAGTTATTTTTCTGTTTGTTGTATAATAGCGGTTTGCTTGGACCCTTCCATACTGGTGCTTTTAAGGTAGAAGCCGATATCATCCAGCATAATTTTGTCGCCCTCTCCTCGCAGGTAGAAGGTGATTTCGCTTAGTTTTTTCGGGTCAAGCCCGGGTTCTTCCTCCACAAAACGTTCAAAAGGCAGCTCATAAGTCTGAAATACGGCTTCCGAGAGATCGCCGTATTTACCGTCGCTTATCCGCTCCTCAAGCCAGGGGAGGAGAGTGAACCGGGTCTGCGGCAGAGGCAGGATATCCATCACTTCATTCAGCGGAAGGCGGGCTGCTGCATGATTGCTGTCCTTCAGCTCGACTTCCACATCGGGGGATGCCGCCGTCTTTGCCGCATCCGGGGTATCCTTGGTGTCGGCATTGCGGTTAGCCATCGAGAACGTTAGCCCGGCAGCACCAGACCCGGCAAGCCCGCTCGCAAAGCTATTCTTCAGCTTGATGCTGTAGTAACTCTCACCGCCGTCCTTTGCGCTGTGTTCCAGCAGCAGCCCATTAGTGGCTTTGCTCTTGGATTCCCGGTCCTTGGCGGCCTCCTCACTCCAGATTAGCCCCGCTGCTTCCGCGGTTCCGCCGGTGAGGGTGTGCTTGTTGCGGTCCTCATCAAAGGTGGCTACAACGATATCACCGCCGCTCTGAAACCGGTTATAGTATGCGGTGCCGGGAAGCCACTGTAGTCCGCTGCGGTAATCGCGGAACAGATCCTGGTAGACTTCCTTTCCATCCAGGGTAGTCTCCAGAAAGGCGGTGACATAGACCTTGGCGATTTGGCGCTGCGCGTCTCCATCCATAATATCCGTGCGGTCCAGAAACAATCCCGCCGGCAGCGACTGGTCGTACAGCCCCCAGCTGGTATTGAACTGGCTGTGATTGGCATCGGCGATGTATAGCGAGCTTTTGAATGACGAAGCGGCTCCCGTAAAGGAAGAGCGGATATACTGCCGGTCTCCGTAGAAATCATGCACATCGCCATCGCGGGCACCTTGAAGGGTCAGGTAATTAACGTCCACCAGACGGGCCTGCTGATCATCAATGGCTTTGTCCGTAGGAGCAAGCGCGATAACCGAAGCGATGTGAAACTGTGCGGTTGCGGCAAGAGCAGGATCATTCTTGAACCAGCGGCCGGCATCTGCAGCCATGGCTACGGCCTGCCCGCCCCGGCTGTGTCCGAGCAAGGCAGTCCGGCTATAATCCACTTTCTGATAGAAAGGATTGCCGGATTGCCCGGCAAAAATGCCGATCTGCTGCAGATGCTTCAGGATCATCCAGGTGCGTACCTTGAAATCATTATCCGGAATGCCCGACCAGGCGGAATAGTTCAAAAAGTTCTCATCGAGAGACACCGCGATAAACCCCCGGCTGGCCAGCTGTTCGCCCAAGTAGGCATAACCCCCCTCTGAATAATCCTCCATCATATGGTTGCCGTGCACCATCAGCACAAGCGGGTAAGGTCCTGCGCCATCAGGCATCCAGACCCGGGCGTTTACAGGAAGCGCGCTGTAATCGAAGCCCCAGAATAAGGTGCGCAGCTTGGGCCAGCTTGTAATATAAGCAGAGGCATCTGCCGCAGAAGTGATAAGCTCAGCCCCATCGCCATACTCGCTTCGGTGGAGATCCTGCCCGCTGCCGTAAGTGAAGCTGTGAAAAGTATAGTTCCCCGGCTCTCCCGGATTTTCGGCATGGATGGGAGCCGGGCTTCCGCCGGATACGCTCGCCTCAGGCAATGTATCGCCATTGCCCCGGGTAGAGAGGGCGAGCGGAGAAGCGAGCACCACGGCTGCCAGCAGCAGTCCCATGGTGAACCGGCGTCTGCGCAGGAGCCCTATGGCCAGGCCCCCCAGGCCGCCGAGCAGGACGGTGATTCCAGCAACGGCTGCTGCAGCTTCAAGCTCCAGATCGGCATAATAGAAGACTAGCAGGACAGCTCCTGAAGCGCTCAATAAAGAGCCCGCGTAGAGGCGCGGGATGCGCAGTCCGGACAGGGCCAGCAGCACTGCCAGAATATTTCCGGCACCAGCCAGGACCAGGGTTGCCGCACAGGTGGCCAGCATCACATCGGCGGCAGTTCCGAGGCCGGTAGGGATGCCCAGAACTGCTGCGGCAAACACCAAAAAGCATATTAACCAGGGTCCGGCAAGCGCCGTTCGCCATAGTTGGGTATCGTAGCGGTACGTGTCCAGAATGCGCCTTGCCAGCTCCCTAAGGATACGCTTGTGCAGCCGTGGCCGCTGCGGTGCGGGCGCAGGTACAGGCACATATTCCAGATTCATTCCCATGATTCTCTCCCCCGGTAATTGCGCTGATTTCACACGTTTTAACCTTTGTTTTTAACCTGTTTTTTGACCTATAAGATGTAGCAATAATATTACTTTGGCGCCGCAATAACAAGTGATTTTTGCAGGAACAGCCGCCACATGCTTCCGTCAGGCCGGCTGAAAAAGACTTTTCGCTATTTTGAAAAAAAGGTTTGACAGGGTGCTGAGGTTTCAGTATTATATCTTCATAACCTACTAAGTTGGTAGGAATAATTGAATAAGTTCTTACCGTACAGACGGAGGAACGCCCGCCATAGCTCGCAGACACGTGTCCACAGGACCGGTCTGACCTGCCGTAAGCGGGCCTTCCTCCGTCTATTTTTTGCGTAAAGGCAGCAACGCTGAATGACGGGAACTTCATGGGGTGTCAAGAGAAAATGACAGGGGAGTGGCTTGTGATGAAAATAGGGATCAAAAAGGGACTTATCACAGGATTCGCATTATTATTGACGGCAGGTCTTGCGGCTTGCGGCAATAACAATGCAGGCAATGGGGCGGCCGCAGCAACAGATGCACCGGCAGCAAGCAATGCGGCAGGAGCAGCAGAAACTACTAAGGCTCCGGCAAAAGATCCGGTAGAACTGCTGAATGTATCCTACGACCCGACACGCGAGCTGTACGAGAATTATAACAAGGCGTTCTCCGCCTATTGGGAGAAAGAAACGGGCCAGAAGGTTACGGTCAAACAGTCGCATGGCGGTTCCGGAGCCCAAAGCCGGGCGGTGCAGGAAGGTCTGGAAGCGGATGTGGTCACTCTTGCCCTCGGCTACGACATTGACGCACTGAAAGACAAGGGGCTGATTAATGAAGGCTGGGAAAGCAAATTCGAGCATAACAGCTCCCCGTACACCTCGACGATTGTGTTCCTGGTACGCAAAGGTAACCCCAAAGGCATCAAGGATTGGCCGGATCTGCTGAAAGCAGGGGTGGAGGTCATCACTCCGAACCCGAAAACCTCCGGCGGGGCACGCTGGAACTATCTTGCCGCCTGGGGCTATGCGCTCGACCACAACAACAATGATGAAGCCAAGGCGCAGGAATTTGTCCAGGAGCTGTTCAAGCACGTACCCGTGCTGGATACCGGGGCGCGCGGGGCAACCACAACCTTTGTAGAGCGTGGAATCGGCGATGTGCTGATTGCCTGGGAGAATGAAGCCTACCTGTCGATCAAGGAGCTGGGCCCGGACAAATTCGAAATCGTCAACCCGTCCGAGAGCATTCTGGCCGAACCGCCGGTGGCCGTAGTAGACAAGGTCGCGGATAAAAGAGGCACCCGTGAGGTAGCCGAAGCTTACCTGAAGTACCTGTACACCGAAGAAGGACAAAAGATCGCTGCCGACAACTACTACCGTCCGACCCTGGAGAGCGTGAAAGAGGAATACAAGGACAAATTCCCTGAGATCAAGCTGTTCACACTCGCAGATAAATTCGGAACCTGGAAAGAAACCCAAGAGAAGCATTTCAATGACGGCGGGATTTTCGACAAAATTTACGTGCCTGGTGGCAAATAATAACCAAAGCGGCTGAGAGCGGGAGAACAGCAGCAGGAGTTGCTGTAACCAAGTTCGTGTATGGTAGCTGATCGGCCGGCAAGCCGAAGGCAGGAAAGGGATGAACAGGTCAATGAATGTCACCACTACGGCTGCGGTGCCGCGCAAGGTGCTGCCGGGCTTCGGACTTACGATGGGCTACAGCGTACTCTATCTGAGTCTTGTCGTATTGCTGCCGCTGTCGGCATTGTTATTCAATTCGACGGGGCTGAGCTGGGCCAAATTCTGGGATATCGCAACGGACCCGCGCGTTCTGGCCTCGTACCGGGTCAGCTTGAGCACTGCGGCAATGGCAGCCTTGGCCGATGCTTTTCTGGGGCTGCTGCTGGCTTGGGTGCTGGTGCGTTATGAGTTTCCGGGCAAAAGAATCTTTGATGCCCTGATCGATCTGCCGTTCGCGCTCCCGACAGCTGTAGCAGGTGTCTCCCTGACAGCACTGTATTCGCAAAATGGCTGGATCGGCTCTCTGCTGGAACCGCTGGGGCTTAAGATCGCCTTCACACCGCTGGGCATTACGCTCGCGCTGATGTTCATCGGTATTCCCTTTGTCGTCCGTACCGTTCAGCCGGTGCTGGAGGACTTGGACCGGGATATGGAGGAAGCTTCGGCAACGCTGGGAGCGGGCCGCTGGCGGACCTTCCGCAGCATCGTGATCCCGGAGCTGATCCCGCCGCTGCTTACCGGCTTTGCGCTGGCGTTTGCCCGGGGAATCGGGGAATACGGGTCCGTGGTATTCATCTCCGGCAATATGCCGATGCGCACAGAGATTGCTCCGCTGCTCATCATGTCGAAGCTGGAGCAGTTCGATTATGCCGGAGCGACAGCAGTAGCGCTGCTGCTGCTGCTGATCTCCTTCCTGATGCTGCTCGTGATCAACACGCTGCAGCGCTGGGCCCGCAAGACTTCGCGATAAGCAGACCAATAATTCAGGAGGTATAATCATGGCTGGTACTGTCCCTATGGCTGCCCCCCGTCCGCACCGGACTGCAGCATCCCCTGCAACAACGGAATCTTCCACCGTGAAGTGGGTGCTGGTCGCAGCGGCTGGTCTTGTGCTGTTCTGGCTGATTGCACTGCCGCTGATCGTGGTGCTGACAGAGGCGCTGAAGCGGGGCTGGGATGTCTTCCTGGCAGCGCTGACCGATCCGGATGCCGCTTCCGCCCTGCGGCTGACGCTGCTGGTTGCTGTAATCACCGTGCCGCTGAATACCCTGTTCGGGGTGATGGCTGCTTGGGCGGTGACCAAGTTCTGTTTTCGCGGTAAAGGGTTTCTAATTACGCTGATTGACCTGCCTTTTGCCGTATCGCCGGTCATCGGCGGGCTGATCTTTGTGCTTGTCTTCGGTTCGAACGGCTGGTTCGGGTCCTGGCTCAGCGCCCATGACATTAAGATTGTCTTTGCCCTTCCGGGCATCGTGCTCGCCACACTGTTTGTGACTTTTCCTTTTGTGGCCCGCGAGCTGATTCCGCTGATGGAGGACCAGGGCACTCAGGAAGAGGAAGCGGCCATTACACTCGGGGCTCATGGCTGGCAGATTTTCTGGCGCGTAACGCTGCCGAATATCAAATGGGGGCTGCTGTACGGAATTATCCTCTGCAATGCGCGGGCGATGGGAGAGTTCGGTGCAGTATCCGTTGTATCCGGGCATATTCGCGGTGAGACGAACACGCTGCCGCTGCATGTTGAAATTTTGTATAACGAATATCAGTTTTCGGCTTCCTTCGCCGTTGCTTCGCTGCTGCTGCTGCTCGCTTTGGTAACGATGATCGTAAAAAGCTGGCTTACACGCAAAAATGCACATTGACAGTCTGTTTGCTTCCATGCTAAGTTAAACCATAGTATACAGGTTGGTTATAACGGAATTAGCGCATAATCCCCCTGTCCGGGGAGAGGGAGGCTGGAGAATGGCTAAGCCACTGAAAGTGGATGAGGTATGGCTTGCGCGGATTACGGAGCTTTTGGACGATATGGAATTCGGTTCCCTGCACATCGTGGTGCATGAAGGGCAAATTGTGCAGATGGAGCGGACCGAGCGCAAGCGTTGGGAGAACAGCACTGCTAATACACGTTATAGTGGAGAGGCCGGAAGCCGGCGGACCGATTCCCGTTCTGCGGGACGAGGATAGTTGCTTAAGAAAGACCTTCATCCGGGTGAAGGTCTTTCTGTTTCACTGTTTAGGGCGGGGGAGATAAAAAAAACGGGTGCGCTGTCCCATGAAGGACGGTGCAGCCGTTTTTTTCTGAAATGAGAGATTTCCTCTTGCGTTTTGTACAATCCATTTATCATGGCTCGTGAGTGCGCTCCTCTTTTTAAGCTTCCCCGTTAGTAGCGCGGTGTGCGCCGTGAGGCGGATATCCCCTCAATGAGCAGAATAATTGCAGTCACAGCGTGCATAATCCAACCAACAAAAGGAATTAACGCGACAACCGAGGTAACAATCCCAACCACGTTGCCGACAATAGGTCCACGCTCTCTCAACAGCAGTACTACGGCAACTGCGTGCAGAAGGAACGCAACACCCAGCGGTGCCCAGGCATTAGCGACGACAAAAGCTCCGCCGATGAACGGCAGCGCCAAAAAAGCCTCATAAGCAAAGGTCCCCCATTTGAACAGTTTTCCTATTGGAGTCATGATGACTTCACCCAACCTTTCGGCATAATAATATGATCCTATTCCACAGTTTACCCAAGAATACGGGCAGAGAATATTCCAGCTGTAAAAGAACAGCGGCTTTGAGTCATTGTACGTTCTGAAATGGATAATGTTTCAAGATGCAGTGTATCTGTCAGACTATTCTTGCTTGCCGGCAGTGGTGTCATATATATTGATAGCAGCTGCAGGTCTCACAGCAGTACAGCGGAGTTATAGAGAGGAGCAGGCGTGATGATGGAGGATAAGCTGGAAATCCGCCATGAGCGGCCTTCGGTAGAACAATATCTGGCGCTGCGGATGGAAGCAGGATTGAGCGCAATGAGTGCCGGGGGAGCGGAAATCGGGTTGCCCCGGTCCGTATTTGCAGTGACTCTGTATGAAGAGGGCGCGCTTGTCGGAATGGGGCGCGTGGTCGGGGACGGAGGCTGCTTTTTTCAAGTGACCGATATTGCCGTGAAGCCATCCTGTCAGGGACGCGGCCTGGGGAAGATCATAATGCGGGAAATCCGCAGTTTTTTGGATACGGTGCCGGACAGGTCTTATATCAGTCTGATTGCCGATGGAGAGGCCGCAAGGCTGTATGCGCAGTACGGCTTTGAGCCGGTCATGCCTGATTCGCAGGGAATGTTCCTGCGGCGCTAATCTTGGAGATAATAAGAACAAACTGCGAATAGAAAGTGAGGGTTTCTGGTATGGATGTTGTGGTTTTTGGAGCCACGGGAACGATCGGCAGAGCCATTGTGCAGGAAGCGTTAAATAGAAAACATGAGGTCACCGCAGTGGTCCGCAATCCGGCTTCACTGGAGCTGGAACATGAGCGCCTGCAGGTCATTGTTGCAGATATTCTGGACCCGGTGGCGGTAGCAGAGGCTGTACGCGGGCATGAAGAGGTAATCAGTGCTTTTGGTCCCGCAGCCGGAAGGGAGAACGATCTGGTGCGCGCGGCGGAGAGTCTGCTGGAGGGTATGCAGGCTGTAGGGCTAAAGCGCCTGCTGGTGATTGGCGGCGCGGGAACCCTGAAGACGGAGTCGGGCGAGTGGCTGATGGATACGCCGGGGTTCCCCGGGAAATTCCGGCTGCTGGCGGAGGCGCATGGACATGCCTATGAAATCTATAGCGCCTCTTCATTGGACTACACGTATCTCAGCCCGCCTGCCGTCATCCGCCCCGGCCGCCGGACCGGACAGTTCCGCATCGGCCTGGACCGTCTGGTGGTAGATGAGGACGGAGACAGCAGCATCAGCGTGGAGGATTTTGCTGTAGCTGTCATTGACGAACTGGAGGAAGGAAACTTCAGCCGGTCCCGGTTTACGGTGGGATACTGAGCGGGGACAGGCCTGTCCGGAGCGTATGCCGAACCAAATATGAAGTAAGGCCTTCCGTTTTCGGGAGGTTTTTTTTGGTAACAGGGCAGTAGAACCCTTGGAATATTCGGAGTAAACAGGATTTGCTTGAGTCCCCTGTACCAAGTACAATCGAATCAACTAAGGGGGCTGGGCTAATGTATATAGTGACTGCGCAGGAAATGCGGGAGCTGGACCGCCAGACGATTGAGCGGCTGGGCATCCCGGCGGTAGCGCTGATGGAAAATGCGGGCAGGGCCATTGCGGAGGAGATCCTTAAGCTTTGCCGCCACAGATCCGGCAAAGCTGATACCTCTGCTGCATGGACACTTGGGACAGGCGGAGGTGTGCACCAGCCGGGCCGCACTGAGGCTGGCACACCGGGCAGGAGCGCGGACGGCGGAGCGTACAGTCCGGGTGGAATGCGGGGCGGCGGCGTGTACGGACCAGGTGGAGCGCGGGGCGGCGGCGTGTACGGACCAGATGGAGCGCGGGGCGGCAGAGTGTACGGACCAGATGGAGCGCGGGGCGGCGGCGTGTACGGACCAGATGGAGCGCGGGATGGCAGGGTGTACGGACCAGATGGAACGGGGGGCGCAGGCGGCCCGGGGATCAAGCCGCCGGGCTTCACGGTCAGCGGCGATAGCGCGCTGACCCTAGAGCATGCCGGCGCCGAGCATTGGCTCATCCTGGCCGGCAAAGGCAATAACGGCGGCGACGGACTGGCCGCCGCCCGGCACCTGCGTGAGGCGGGCATCGCCGTCACGCTGGTGTACGCGGCCGCGCCGGAGTCGCTGGCCGGCGAAGCCGCCCTGCAGCGTGATGCCGCTGCAGCCCTGGGCCTGCCCGCCGTAGTCTACGGCCGGGACCGGGTGGACTTTGCCGCATGCAGCGGCATCCTGGATGCGCTGCTCGGCACCGGCAGCGCGGGCGCCCCGCGCGGTGCCTATGCGGAGCTGATTGCCGCCGCAAATGGCAGCGGCAAACCCATTGTGTCCGCAGACATCCCCAGCGGGCTGGATGCGGACACGGGCCAGACGCATGAGCCATGCATTCATGCGGCGGTGACAGTCTGCCTCGCGTTTCTCAAACGCGGGCTGCTGCAATATCCCGGCGCGGGCAACGCCGGGCAGGTGGTGGTCCGCTCCATCGGCATTCCCGCTGCCTTGGCGCAGAAGAGCGGCGTGCCGGCGAGCCTGCTGACGCCGGAGGTGCTGAAGGCGCGTCTGCAGGTCGACGTTTCGCGCCGCCGTTCGCCCGAGGGCCACAAGGGCACCTACGGGCATGTTCTGCTGGCAGCGGGAAGCCTGGGCATGAGCGGTGCAGGACTCCTTGCCGCCCGGGCCGCTCTCCGCGCAGGCTGCGGCCTGGTGACCTGGACGCTGCCTACAGCGCTGCTGCCCTATGTCATTGGCGCAGCCCCGGAGCTGATGCTGGCAGCGGCCGGCGGTGAGAATGGCACCTGGAGCGCCGGGACTGCCGCAGAAGTGCTGCGGTTAAGCAAGGGCAGAGATGTCACTGCTGTAGGGCCGGGGCTTGGACGGTTTGAGGGCGATCAGGAATGGCTGCGGATGCTGTGGGAAGGCATCGCTGCTCCGCTTGTTATCGATGCCGATGCGCTGAATATTCTTGCGGACAGCCATTACAGCTCCTGGGCAAGCCGCCGCCATCCGGTGATCCTGACGCCTCATCCGGGGGAGATGGCCCGGCTGGCCGGAATATCTACGGCTGAGGTGCAGAGGGACCGGATCGGCCTGGCGCTGGCTTATGCCCGGGAGCATGGGGTAACCCTTGTGCTGAAGGGGGCCCATACGGTGGTCGCCACGCCTGAAGGGGAGGCTTATGTGAATATCACGGGCCATCCGGGTATGGGAACCGGCGGTGCGGGCGATGTGCTGACCGGCATCATTGCGGGGTTGCTTGCGCAAGGGCTCCATGCTGCGCAGGCAGCGGCCTTTGGCGTCTATCTGCACGGCCTGGCCGGGGAACGGGCTGCCCGCCAGCGCCATGATCCGTCGGCATTGATCGCCGGAGATATCATCGAGGCGCTTTGATTCCGGAGGCGAGGGCGTTGTGATACTTATGAAGAGCAACTGTTGCCTCCTGTATCACCTTGTCTGAAATGCACACCGTAGCCAAGCAGAAGTCTTTTTAGCCATAGGCAGTATTCAGAACAACACCAGACAGATCAGCGGGACAAACAGGGCGAATACCGGAAGCAGGAGCGGCTGACGTTCTCCGGCCAGCTGGGAAAGCCGGAACAGCAGCAACGCAAATATCCCGGCGATACCGCAGGTCACAGCGTCCCCACCCTGCTCCGCGGCCAGCCATACGCCTGCGCCATAGCCGCAGGCCGCATACAGCACAAGGGCCGGGGTGAGCGAATCGAAGCGGAACACGCGCAGCAGGGCATCCGATACCAGTGCGGCCGGCAGCCCATAGGCATAGATGGCATAAGGCACCGAGGTCGGCCAGCCCTCCGGTACACCCTCGGTATGCGGAAATGCGAGCATAACCAGAGAGACCAGCATAAATGTCAAACCGGCGGCAGACAGCTTCGTCAGTGCATACATCCCTGCACTCAGCCTCACGGATGGAAGATCATAATCCTTCAACTTGTTCATGAGTTTAACATCCTTTCTGGAGTGAACATGGCGTTAGCTGGTCACCATGTCCCCTCCGTTAACATGAATGCAGGTTCCGGTAACGTAAGTGGAGTCGGGTCCGGCCAAATAGACGTAGGCTCCCGCCAGCTCGTAGGGCTGGGCGGCCCGCTTGAAGGGGGTATCAGTACCGAATACACTGACTTCTTCGGCGGGGTAACTGGACGGAATCAGCGGGGTCCACACCGGACCGGGAGCCACGCTGTTGACACGGATTCCACTGTCGGCAAGCGACAGGGCGAGGGAGCGGGTGAACGTGACAACAGCGCCTTTGGTGGATGAATAATCAATGAGCTTCTTATTGCCTTGGTAAGCGGTGATGGATGCGGTGTTAATAATGGAGGCCCCAGTGCACAGATGCGGCAGCGCGGCTTGCGTCAGGAAAAAGAACGGAAAAATATTCGTGCGGTACGTCTCGTACAACTGCTCTTCCGAGATATCCAGGACGCTCTGCTGCGGATACTGTACCCCGTGATTGTTGACCAGGATATCCAGTTTGCCGAAGGTCCGCACGGTATGCTCCACCGCCTGGATACAGTTCGCTTTATACCGTAAGTCGGTCTGAATCCGCAGGCAGCGCTGTCCCAGCTCTTCAATACGCCGCTGTGTGGCTTCGGCATCGGACGCCTCATAGAGGTAGGCAATGGCGACATCCGCACCTTCTTTGGCAAAAGCAATCGCAGCGGCTTTCCCGATCCCGCTGTCTCCGCCGGTAATCAGCGCAACCTTGCCGTCCAGCTTTCCGCTGCCGCGGCTGTCCGGGTTTTCGCTGATTGGCCGGGGCTGCATCAGACTCTCCAGTCCAGGCTGGCGGTCCTGATGCTGTGGGGGAAAGGCTATGGGCTGCACACGGCAGACCGTACGTTCTCCGTAATAGGGATATACAGGATTCATTAGCGACACTCCTCGGGTGCATTCTGTGATTCTGTATATTTTTATGCATGCGCCCAGAAAAGCGTGCGCCCCCTCCTGTCCCCGCTACGCAGCTTGTGTCTGCCGGACATGCACATCTGAAGGAGCTGTACATGGAGAAATTGAATGCTATATGAGTCTATATGAGCTGACTGGAGCACTTGAAAGCCTGGGGAGCGCCAAAAGGCTCATCAAATGCTAAGGCTAAGTGGAAAAAGTAAAGCTAATTCGCTGAAATCCTGGCTGCAGAAGGTTTTAGTTGGATTTTGTACACCTAATTCGTGCATACTCATCCCTTACGGTCACTTTTAGTCGAATTAGTGGTACTTTTTCCAACATAATATGTACCATAAGCTGTGTGAGTCGGATTAGTGATACTTTTTCCAACATAAAATGCACCATTAGCCGGATGAACCCGATTAGTTTCGACAGGAGGTGAAGCAGGCTGGAAAAGAACAACAGTCTGGTCCAGGCAGAAGATGAGGCGGGTAATGCGGTGCTTAGAGAGGTCCGGCAATTACTGCGGGAGCTGCGCATTCTGGAGCTGCTGGCAGAATATCATCCGCGGCTGGCAGGAACAGTGCCCCTGGGCATTCAGGTGGAGGGCAGTGACCTGGATATCATTTGTGAAGTACAGGGCCCCCGGCGCTTTACCGCAGAGGCCCGATGTCATTTCGGTCAGTTGGAGGGTTTTAATGCGGTGACCCGTACAGTGGGGGGTGTAGTACGCACCAAAATTAATTTTGTGGCGGGCGGTTGGCCGATTGAACTGTTTGGGCAGCCCTTGCCCACGGAAAAACAGAATGCCTGGCTGCATATGCAGGTGGAGGAACGGATACTGAAGCTGCTTGGACCCGGCTTTGCAGAGAAAATCCGCTCCCTGAAGTCCGGCGGCATGAAGACAGAGCCCGCGTTCGCCAAGCTGCTGAAGCTCGAAGGTGACCCTTATGAGGAAATGCTGTCTCTTGGCAGGCTGAATCCGGAGGAATTCAATGCTGTGTGCAGACGGGCTCAACCCTACATATAAAACAACGGAATTGGAGAGGAAACTATGAATTACAGACCAATGACTGCTGAGGATTACGAAGCCGCCTATCAGTTATGGGAGAATACCGGAGGTATGAAACTCAGCGGGGCGGACTCCCGGAAAGAAATACTCCGCTATCTGGAGCGCAATCCGGGATTGAGCCAGGTAGCCGAGAACGGGGACAACACGCTTGCCGGTACAGCAATGTGCGGGCATGACGGACGCAGAGGGTATATGTATCATGTTGCTGTCAGCGAAGACGGCCGCGGCCAAGGCGTTGGCCGTGAGCTGGTATCCCGCTGCCTGGCCGGCCTGCTTCAGGAAGGGATCGAAAAATGCCATTTGATGGTCATTGAGAATAATGCCCTAGGCCGTAGCTTCTGGACAAGTATTGGCTGGGAGGAGCGGGACGGTATTGTCCTGTTCTCCAGTAATACCTTTTAAGTTACAGACAATGTCATGGTGTAGCTTTTACGCAGCTGCAGTATAATATAATGGAAAAGTATATTGTCGAATTTTGATAGGTGGGATTTGAACAATGCGGTTCAAAGATGTATTCTCAATTATTGGCCCGGCGATGGTCGGACCTTCCAGTTCGCATACAGCAGGCGCAGCAAGGATCGGAAGGGCTGCCCGGCAGGTACTGGGTGAGCCGGCGCGTGAGGCCGAGGTGACTTTCTTCGGTTCTTTTGCCGCTACGTATCAAGGGCATGGGACGGACCGGGCGATTGCCGGGGGCCTGCTGGATTTCGCTACGGATGATTCCCGTCTGCCTGATTCCATAGAACTGGCAGCCGAGGCCGGGATGGAGATTTCCTTTGGTCAAGGAACGGGCCTGTTCCCTCATCCCAATACGGTACGCTTGCGTCTGGTTGGTGCGCAGACAGGGACGGAACTGACACTTACAGGAATATCTATCGGCGGCGGAAATATTGAAATTGTGGATATTGACGGCTTTGGAGTAAAGCTTACAGGAATGTATCCGACGGTGCTGATTCAGCATATGGACTACCTTGGAGTGCTGGCCAGTGTTACAGAGGTGATGCGCAAAGGCCAGTTCAATATTGGGCACATGTCGCTGGACCGTAAAAATCGCAGTGGTGCGGCTCTTACGGTGCTGGAGCTGGATGAGGCGGCGACGCCGGGGCTGCTGTATGAGCTGAGGGCTCTGTCTGCTGTCAAATCCGTCAAAGTGGTGGATCTGAATGAATCCGCGCAAGAACTGAAAGGGAAGGACGACACACCATGAATTTTCAAACCTTAAGCCAGCTGGCTGTATTATGCGAGGAGCGGGGAATGGGCATCGGTGCCTTGATGCTGGAGGAGCAGAGCGAGGAATCCGGCCGTTCCAAGGAACAGGAATTCGCCACCATGAGCCAGTATTACGGGGTAATGAAGGAAGCTGTATACCGCGGCATGACAGAGGATACTACCTCGCGCAGTGGTCTGACGGGCCTGGATGCCCAGCGGGTTGCGTCTTACAATACGGCAGATGAGCCTTGTCTGGGCGGGCCTGCCGGCCAGGCCATGGCTTATGCGCTGGCTGTATCGGAGGTCAATGCGTCCATGGGCCGCATTATTGCCACGCCGACGGCCGGCTCCTGCGGAATTATTCCCGGCGTGTTTTTGAGCTGCCAGGAGCGTTTTGGCTGGGAGGATGACTACATGGTATCCGGCCTGTTTGCCGCGGGAGCTATAGGGTATGTTATTGCCAATAATTCATTTGTTTCCGGAGCTGAGGGAGGCTGCCAGGCCGAAGTCGGTTCAGCCATCGGAATGGCGGCGGGAGCACTAACCGAGCTGCGAGGCGGCACGCCGGCGCAGGCCGTTCATGCTGTTGGCCTTGCGCTCAAAAATACACTTGGACTGATCTGTGATCCTGTAGGCGGACTTGTAGAGATCCCCTGCATCGTGCGTAACGGCTTCGGTGCCGTTACGGCGCTGGCCGCCGCTGATATGGCACTGGCCGGGGTGCGCAGTGTGATTCCGTCCGACGAGGTCATCAAAGTCATGCTGGAGGTTGGCTCGGCCATGCCCGAGAAGCACCGGGAGACGGCCGGGGGCGGGCTGGCCCAAACCCCGACCGGACGGAAGATTATGAGGGATCTGCGCAACAAGAAATAGCGGCAGTCTTTATGATTTCTTGGCATCGGCATATATTTGCTGATCCGCGGGTCAGAGCAGACGGAATCTTTCAAGCTGCTCCCATTGCCCTTCCTGCCGGAGAATTTCCGGCTGCTTGGGTCCCATAAGATCGAAATGCGGGAAGGGCCTGCGGTTATGAATGTACTGGGAAGGCAGCCCATGCTGCTCGCACCAGCTTCTCAGGCGGGACAGGTTGCTGCAGCCGACTTTGGTTACTGTTGTCATTCCCGGAAAGCGGGGGTCCAGCCAATAATGGGTCAGGAAAGCGATCTCTCCTGCAGAAACCGCCTGTTTCCAGCGGGTTAATTCTTCTCTGTTAATTCCGAAGGCCATTGTTGTCTCATCCTTATCTTTAATCCGTAATAGTAGTAACTCCATTATAACTTAAGAAAGGGGAGCGCATCATGAACGGGCAAGTTAGAGCGGATATCCGCGCCGGACTTGAAGTGGATATTGTGCTGAAGCAGGACCAGGCTACAGGCAAACTTACCCACGGCGTGGTCAAAGACATTCTTACCAACTCGCCCCGCCATCCGCACGGGATCAAGGTACGGCTGGCTGACGGTCAAGTCGGGCGGGTCAAACATATCACGTAATTGCAAAAGCGCTCCCGCCCTCAGATGCTGGTCTCTAGAACAGCATCTGAGGGCCGTGAGCGCTTTTTTTACTGTTGGGCAGAAACAACGGCAGAAACGCCGTTGTTGAAGAGCCGCCGGCTGTCATGGGCAGAAACAACGGCAGAAATGCCGTTGTTGAAGAGCTGGCGGCTGCCATGGGCAAAAACAACGGCAGAAACGCCGTTGTTGAAGAGCCACCGGCTGTCATGGGCAGAAACAACGGCAGAAACGCCGTTGTTGAAGAGCCGCCGGCTGCCATAGGCAAAAACAACGGCAGAAACGCCGTTGTTAAAGAGCTGGCGGCTGCCATAGGCAAAAACAACGGCAGAAACGCCGTTGTTGAAGAGCCGCCGGCTGTCATGGGCAGAAACAACGGCAGAAACGCCGTTGTTGAAGAGCCGCCGGCTGCCATGGGCAGAAACAACGGCAGAAACGCCGTTGTTGAAGAGCCGCCGGCTGCCATGGGCAGAAACAACGGCAGAAACGCCGTTGTTGAAGAGCCGCCGGCTGCCATGGGCAGAAACAACGGCAGAAACGCCGTTGTTTGAGAGCCGCCGGCTGTTTTGCTCTTCTCAGACGTTAGCGCCCCATAAATTCCTCCACATACTGGTCGGCTTTGGTCTGGTTGCACAGGTTACAGGCGCAGACGCAGTTATCCGGCGTGGTGTGGCCGCCTTTGGCACGCGGCAGCAAATGATCGATGGTGTCACCGTATAAACCGCAGAAGTGGCAGGTGTAATGATCCCTGTTCAGAATAAATGCGCGAAAATCCTTGTTGCTGTACAGGCGGCGGATCGTACGGCGGTTCACCACCACAGCGGCATGTTCTTTGACGAGCGTTACGGCAAGCTCCAGGTCGATTTCCTGATGCCAGCGCCGGCCCTTGTCGCTATGGCCGCGCATCAGAATCATGCCTTTGGCCGAAGGAATCAAGGCTGATGCATCCTGCGGATCAGGCTTCGGTCCTCTATGCGGCGGGGTCTTCCGCCGGGCGGTGTCGGCTCCGCGGGGCCGCGCTTTACCCTTGATTCCGTGTGCGGGAAGAGCTGCTGTGCCTTCCCTGGAGCGTTCCGGTGCGAAAGCCTGCTGGACTCCAGATACAGCGGGCTTGGAGGCTGCAGCCGCCGTGGCGGAAGGGACCGGAAGGCGTGTGAGTACGAGCGTATCGGTCATTCCGGTATCGGAGATCACGGTGGCTGATATAGCTGCTGTCCCTTTTCCCCGCGCAGACGGCTTGGCTTTGCCCGCTAGAAGCTGCTTGCGGCACTCCCGGCAGGCACCGCGGCGTGACTGGCCCTTAGAGCGTTTGCCTGTGCGTCTGCGGAATTCAGTTAGAGGTTTATACTGCCGACAGTAGGCGCATTGTTTGGATAATGGCGGATGGGTATCAGTCATAGGTATGTGTGGAAGGCCGCATTGACGCCTGTCCAATCCCCTTCTTTTTTATGATAGCTTTAGTATAGCGCAAAGTGCGGTGAATCACACAGGAGGCGGTGTCAGGTGGATATCTCCTAATTTCTGCTGGACGGCGGCGTCCAAAGGCGTTAGAATGGCAGTGAATATAAAAGGGCTTTCATTGTGGGCCGGCGGGAGTGAACCGGATTGACGACGATTTATGATATTGCCAAAAAAACCGGCTACTCGCCAACCACGGTTTCCAAGGCGTTCAACAATTATTCCGATGTGCGGGAGAAGACACGCCAGGAAATCCTCAGGACGGCGCAGGAAATGGGGTATCTGCCCAACGCGCATGCCCGTACCCTGACGACCAAAAAGTCATGGACCATCGGCGTGCTGTTTGTGGAGGGGACCGGTGCGGGTATCCGCCATCCGTTTTTCAGCGCGGTGATTGAGAGCTTCAAGCAGGTTGCGGTAGCCAAAGGCTATGCGCTGATGTTCATTTCCAAGGATGTCGGGGGCAAGCAGAGCGGTTATCTGGAAAATTGCCGGATTCGCGGGGTGGACGGGGTTGTGGTGTTCCTGTCCGACTATGACGACCCTTATTTCCTGGAGCTGCTGGAAAGTGATATTCCCACGGTTATTCTGGATTATAATACGCCGCAGTCCCATACAGTCTGCTCGGATAACAGGGCGGGAGCACTGCTGGCGGTCAATTACCTGGCATCCTTGGGGCACCGGAGAATCGGCCATATTTCTGGAGGCGGGAACTCCTTTCCGGGAAGCGAGCGTGAGCTGGGGTACATAGCGGCCATGAAGGAGCTGGGCTTTGACGTGCCGGACGGCTATATCGTCGAGGGCGCTTTTTTCTCCAGAGAAAGCGGCTATGATGCCATGCTGAAGCTGCTTGAACTGCCGGAGTGTCCGACGGCTGTATTTGCTTCGGGTGACCTGCTGGCTCTCGGCGCGGTGATGGCAGCCAAAGACAAAGGCTTTGCTGTTCCGTCTGACATTTCGGTGATCGGCTATGATGATATCGAGCTTGCTGCGTATGTATCACCGGCGCTCACGACCATCCGGCAGGATACCGATATGCTCGGGACACGGGCGGCTGAGATTCTGATCGCCTCCATCGACGGCAAAGGGCAGGACAAGGAAGCGCTGATGCTTCCTGTTGAAGTGGTTGTGCGGGACTCCTGCGCGCCGCGGGGCAGAGAATAAAACGGTTCTGCCGGGCGCGCATTTTTTTTCGGAATAATCGAAACCGGTTTCGATTATGCATATAAAACAAAGGAGATGGCTGAAATGACAAAAGTCCGAACAGTGATTACCGCTAAGGATACGGGGGAGCGTCTAAGCCCAAGAGAAGGAATTGTTTTCAGAGTCCGCAATACCGGCGAGAAAGCCGATGTGCAGCTGCAGCCGGAACAGGCGTTTCAGCAGATGCTCGGGTTCGGCGGCGCTTTTACGGAAGCGGCGGCCTACACGCTGTCACGGATGAGCCCCGGGAAACGGGCCGAGGTGATCCGGCGTTATTTTCACCCGGAGGAAGGGTTGAACTACAGCATGGGGCGTGTGCACATCCACAGCTGTGATTTCGCACTCGGCAATTATACCTATGTGCAGGATGGGGATACGGAGCTGGCGACCTTTGATATTGCCCATGACCATAAGTGGGTGCTTCCGCTGATTAAAGATGCAATGGAAGTCAGAGGCGGCCCGTTCAAGATGCTGGCTTCCCCTTGGAGTCCTCCTGCCTGGATGAAGACCAACGGTGAGATGAATAACGGCGGTTCACTGAAGCCGGAATTCGCGAATGTATGGGCGCGGTATTACACGAAATTTATTGAAGCTTACCGCCGGGAGGGCATACCGGTCTGGGCTGTCTCGGTGCAGAATGAGCCGGCAGCGGTTCAGACCTGGGATTCCTGTGTGTACAGCGCAGAGGAGGAGCGGGATTTTGTCAAAAACCATCTCGGCCCTGTAATGCATGAGGCGGGATTGGCGGATGTAAACATCGTCATCTGGGACCACAACCGCGATATCATGGTCGAACGCGCCTCCACCGTGTTGTCCGACCCCGAGGCGGCCCGTTATGTCTGGGGCACAGGCATTCACTGGTATGGCGGTGAGGAGTTCGGCAAGGTGGCCCGGGTGCACGAGCTTTTCCCGGAGAAGCATCTGCTGTTCACGGAAGGCTGCCAGGAGGGCGGTGTGCGGCTGGGTGAATGGTTCACCGGTGAACGTTACGGGCGGAACATGATCGGTGATTTAAATGCCTGGACGGAAGGCTATCTGGACTGGAATCTGGTGCTTGACGAGACCGGAGGGCCGAATCATGTGGGTAATTTCTGCGATGCTCCGGTGATTGCCGATACGGCTACCGACGAGGTGCATTACAACAGCTCATATTACTACATTGGGCATTTCAGCAAATTTATTGCTCCGGGCGCTGTGCGCATTGGACTTGCAGCTGCGGCTGAAGGTGTTTTGTCTACTGCCTTTCGAAATCCGGACGGCAGCCTCGCTGTAGTCCTTATGAATGAGGGTGAGAATGCGCGCAGCGTGACATTGGGACTGGGTGATGAGCTGGCCGAATGCGAGCTGCCGCCGCACTCTATTGCCACACATATTATTTCGCAGATGGGCTGAGGAATTGCTGGAATGATCAGATTTACAGACAGCATATTTTTGAGGAGGCAGGGTTTATGAGCCATTATTATTTTGATTCCGGTAACTTTGTAATCGAGCAGTTTCATGAGGGTAAGCCTTTCGCCAGTTTCTTGCCCGGTCTTGCGGGATTGAAGGGGATTCCGATGTGGACCTTCTATGTGAACCGGGGTCAGGCGATTAGCAGCTTTGGGGTGCGCGACAAAAACTCGCCGATCATGGAATTTTCTCCCGCGAACATTTCCTATAAGAACGTAGCCTCTTCCGGCTTCCGCACGTTTATCAAGATTAAGGGTGTTCCGGAAATGTATGAGCCGTTCCAGTCGGCCCGGCCTGATCCCAGGGCGAAACGCAAGATGACGATTCTGCCGAACGGGCTGACCATCGAGGAATCCCACGCCGGGTATGGACTAAAGACAACCGTCCACTACTTCAATCTGCCGGGTGATGACTACGCGGCACTGGTCCGGCGTGTGGAGGTTGAGAATGCTGGAGGCGGGGAGCTTGATCTTGAAATGCTGGACGGTCTGCCGGAGATCCTGCCGTACGGTGTGGAGAACAGCGGATATAAGGAGATCGGCAATCTGCTGCGCAGCTGGATGGAGGTATACAACCTGGAGAACGGAATTCCGTTCTATAAGCTGCGCTCCAGCACGAATGATGATGCGCAGGTCAGCGAAATCCGCAGCGGCCATTTCTACCTGTCGTTTACGGCGGAAGGAGAGCGGCTGGCACCGGTTGTGGACTTCGAGACGGTGTTCGGAGGCAATACTTCGCTTGGCTTCCCGGAGCGGTTTGCCGGCTTGCAGCTGGCAGAGCTGCTTGCGCAGCCCCAATACCCCGTCAACAAAGTTCCCTGCGGCTTCAGCGGTGTGGCGCGGACCCTCGCTCCGGGCGGCAAGCTGATCCTGAACACCATTATTGGGCATGTGAACGACATCGGTAAAATCAACCGCAAAGCGGAAGCCCTCTGCCGTGATGAATATATTACGTCCAAAGCCCTGGAAGCGGCCAGCCTGATCGGCGAGCTGACGGAGGACATTGCCACCCGAACCGCCTCGCCTATATTTGATGCGTATTGCCGGCAGTCCTATCTGGACAATTTCCTGCGCGGCGGTTATCCATTCATATTCGACAACGGGGGAGAAGGAGCTGTCGTGCATCTCTTCTCGCGCAAGCATGGGGACATGGAGCGCGACTACAACTTTTTCTCGCTGGCGCCGGAATATTACTCTCAGGGTAACGGGAATTTCCGCGACATGAACCAGAACCGGCGCAATGATGTATTCTTCAATCCCCGGGTCGGCAGCTTCAATATCAAGATGTTCTACAGCCTGATCCAGGCAGATGGCTACAATCCGCTGAGTGTGCAGGGAACGACCTTTGAAATCCTGCCGGGCAAGGCGCCGCAGCTTGCGGAATGGATTCACACGGCGGCAGCCGACCACCAGGAGGAGCTGGTGAAGCTCTGTGCAGGCCGTTTCACACCCGGACGCCTGATTAATTACATTGCCGACCATAGTGTCACGCTGAAGGCGGGCGAGCAGGAATTCCTGAGCGGAGTGCTGGCCCTGTCGCAGCAGAACATTGAAGCCGCCTTCGGGGAAGGCTTCTGGTCCGATCACTGGACCTACAACCTCGATCTGGTGGAGGGGTATCTGGATATTTTCCCTGAACGCAGGCAGGAGCTGCTCTTCGGAGATGAGACTTATTCGTTCTACGACAGCCCGGCCTATGTGCTCCCGCGCAGTGAGAAATATGTGCTGAGCGACGGCAAGGTCCGGCAATACGGTGCCCTGCTGGAGGATGAAGAGAAGCTGCACCGGCTGAAGCGGAAGGCTTCGGAGACGCACTGGCTCCGTACGGAAGGCGGCCATGGAGAAATCTACCGCACCAATCTGTTCGTGAAGATGCTGTCTCTTGCTCTGAACAAATTTGCCACACTTGACCCGTACGGCATGGGCGTAGAGATGGAGGGCAACAAGCCGGGCTGGAACGATGCTATGAACGGCCTGCCGGGATTATTCGGTTCAGGCATGAGCGAGACATTTGAGCTGAAGCGGATGATCGTCTTTCTGCTGGAGGCTCTGGAGCGCAGCGGGAATGGAGCTGGAGCTGCGGAATCATCCGTTAAGGTTCCGGCCGAAATGTCTTTGCTGCTTGAGCAGGTGGACAGCGCCACGGCCGCCATATTGGCCGGGGAGATCACGCAGTTTGATTATTGGCACAACGTAGCATCCGCACGTGAGTTCTACCGTGAACGTATACGCTTCGGCATCACCGGGGAACAACAGCCGGTAGCCTTTGCGTTGATTCGTGAGGCGCTTGGCCGGTTCCTGCGCAAGCTTGATATCGGTATCAGCCTTGCTGTAGAAATGGGCGGGGGACTGGTTCCGACCTATTTCCGCTTTGAGGCAACGCGGTTCCAGGCGGTGACCGATGGGGACGGACAGCCGGTACTCAGCGGCTATGGGCTGCCCAAAGCGGTGGTGGAGGAATTCGAGGCCTTTCCGCTGCCACATTTTCTGGAAGGGCCGACACGCTGGCTGAAAACGCTCGACAGCCCGGGAGAGGCGCGGGATATCTACAACCGGATCAAGCAAACGGAGCTGTATGACCCGGTTACGTCGATGTACCGGACATCGGTCAGTCTGGATGGGGAATCCAATGAGATCGGGAGGATTCGTGCCTTCACGCCGGGCTGGCTGGAGCGGGAGTCGAACTTCCTGCATATGTCCTACAAATATTTGCTGGCGCTGCTGAAAACGGGACTGTATGAGGAATTTTACGGGGAGCTGAAAACCTCGCTCATCCCCTTCCTGGACCCTGCAGTCTATGGACGGAGTACGCTGGAAAATTCCTCTTTCATCGCTACAGGCGGTAATCCGGACCCGGGGACGCACGGAAGAGGTTTTGTCGCCAGACTTAGCGGTTCCACCGCAGAGTTCCTTAGCATGTGGCGGACGATGATGGCCGGAAGCCATGTGTTCTCGGTCATTGACGGGGAATTGGCCGTGTCCTTTGCCCCGGCGCTCCCGGGCTGGCTGTTTAATGAGCAGGGAGAAGTGTCCTTCACCTTCCTGGGGCATACCAAGGTAACCTACCACAACCCCCGGCATCTGAACACCTTTGGTGAGGGAGGGGCGTTAATCCAGAGTTTGTCGCTGACCTACTGTGACGGCACCGTAAGCTGTATTTCCGGATCGCTGCTGCGCGGTGCTGACGCTGAGGCGCTGCGCCGGGGGGACATCGCCGAAATCCGGGCGGTGCTGGAATAGAAGTAATGCGGGAGTGTCTAGTGGATTTTCACGTAGTAATTCCGCTCCCGCTTCCCTTCACCCTGCGCAGACGCAGATTATGCACCAGTACAATCAGCTTGGCAGCCCCGATCACGAGTGAAAGAATACTCAGGATAAACGCGATATGTCCAAGTCCAGGCAGAAAGGAGAACACCACACTCCATGGAGCAAAAGTATGACTAAAGCCGTATAAAACAGTAATTGGCAGCACTACATTAAACAAAACCAGACAGAAAGCGAACAGGATAACCCGCAGCGGGGTAAGTCTAAAGCTTTTCTTGCGTTTGAACAGATTAAAAGCCGACACTCCCAGCGTAATCATCACTGCCGCACTACCGGTATCAATTAGAATATGGGTGCCGGTAATGCTTCCGGCATCCTCCACCGGCTCCCGCCCATGCATAATGTCAAGAATTCCGTCAGCAACCATGCTTAGCTTGGAGACGCGGACCAAATAATCATGGGCATTGATTAATACCGCAACACCTATGTTCCCGTCCAGCTTCATATCGGAGTGAAAGCTCTCAACATCACCCGGATGCTGAACAACACCATGAACGATTTCCCAGCCCATGCCATATTCACCGCCGGTAGTAGGGTCTTTTATGGCCGACTGATGCATCTGGGCAACACTTTCCGCGGTAGCCACGCTGATATCGTGGAACTTTCCGCCATTGAGTTGAGCCATTACATAATGGCTCATATCTTCTGCGCTTGAAATCAGATAAGCGGATGCGAGCATAGAGGGGTTATCCGGCTGCTCAAAAGGGACCATAAAACCAAAGATGGACTGGTAACCTGTGGCTAACCCATGTTTTTTCGCTTCGGATGTAGAAGTATAGCTGTTCTTCATATCCAGAGGAGAATACACATGGTCCTGGATATATTCTGCATAAGACTTGCCGGAAACGGCCTGAATAATTCCGCCCAGTATATCGTAATTGGCATTGGAATATTGAAACTGGGTGCCAACCGGCTCGGTTAAGGGGGTGTTTTTTAGCCCATGTATGAGTTCATCAATAGTAGGTACCGTGTTGGAAAAAGCCGTCCGGCCATGAAAAGTGGATATTCCGCTGTTATGATTCAGCAAATGCCGGACCCGGATGGTTTTGGACGCTTCCTTGTCTTCAAGCTCAAACTCCGGCAAATAATGCTGCACCGGTGCATCCAGATCAATCTTTCCTTGTTCAACCAGCTGCATGATGGCCAGCGCCGTAAACGATTTGGAGCTGGAGCCCAGAATAAAGGGCGTTTGCGGTGTAACAGGCTGTCCATCCGGACCCGAATGTCCATATCCCTTGGTGTAAATGATCTGGTCTCCCTTCACAATGCTGACCGCCATGCCGGGAACATCCAGCTTGTCTAGCATCGATTCAACAAATTTATCAATTGTGGCCGTGTCTACAGCGTGTGGAGCTGCTTCTGCGTGGGCTGTCCCCGTTTGCAGCAAGGGCAGTATGCTGCCTGCGATCATAAACAGTACGATCATTAGGGTTTGAATTTTAGGGCAAATAGTTCCTTTCATTTCTCTGTACCTCTTCTCCTGATCTTATCTCTTTTTTCTTGTTTGACGTATGAATCAAAGATATTCCTTCAATCTTTCAGCTGTCTTTCGTGAATCTTAAATTAATCTTACATGTACCTCTCTATGCAATTTCCGGGCCACCCGTTTGACGGGTGGTTTCCTCTGAGGTTATAAGCTGCTGCTGCTTTAACACTCAACTTATCCAGAACTTCACCAACTAATTTGTTCAAATCGGCCAACCCGTTTAAATCTCAGAGTTAGGTGGAAAAAGGGAACTTAATTTGTGCGTTTTTGAGGTTTTTGGGTATTTAGGTGGAAAAAGTATGCTTAATTCGCTCTATTTCCTCGATTTCTTGTTTTGGGCTTGGATTAAGTCTACTTTTTCCCACACGATGATCAGGAAGCTGGATCTCAAAAGTTAGTTATACTTTTTCCACTTAGGAAGACGAGCGGATTAGCGACCAGAAGCCACGAGAAGGCTTAAGGGAGAGGGTCAAGGTGAAAATGCGTGGTACCCACCGAAGTTGATGGAGTCACGGGAGTTACTGGAGCCACTGAAGTTGATGGAACCACTGAAGTTGATGAAGCGACCGAAGTTTACGGAGCCACCGAAGCTGTTGAAGTCACCGAAGGGGTTGGAAGCCACGGAAGTTGATGAAGCGACCGAAGTTGATAAAGCCACCGAAGTTTACGGAGCCACCGAAGCCGTTGAAGTCACCGAAGGTGTTGGAAGCCACGGAAGTTGATGAAGTCACAGAAAGTTACCGGAGCTACTGAAGTTGATGAAGCCGCCGGAGTTGCCACAATCACCAAAGCTATAGAAGCCACCGGGTACAGGTGGCAATCGAATCAACGGAAACCTGGCAAAACAAGGTTCCAGTGGATTCGGCAGCATGGGTGCAGTAAAGCAAGGGGAGGCTGTACAGGCCTCTCCTTGTCCTTGTACGTCCAGCATGAGCGTCATCTCTAGGGTGAAAGTCCCGAGCGGGGGCTGGCAAGCGCCTACCGTTAGCCAAGAGCAAGGGTGTCCACCGTGAGGCGGAATCTGAAGGAAGCTGGAGGCAAAAGCACGGCCTGAGGTACACGAATCCAATTTGAGGCGGTTGCAGCCGGATAAGTCACCAAGTCATGACGAAATCCTAAGCTGCCAAAGGCAGCAGCCGTAAACTTGGGCAGGCGCGGGCGGAAAGATGGCGTTCTTATCTGGGGAGACCTGCTGGATACGCAAGAGAAAAAAAACCTTGGTAACCGTAGCCGAGAGGCTGCGCTGAACTGGCAGGAGTCAGCAGAGGCCATAGTACGTAAACTGTTGCAACAGTTTACGGAAGGGCTGAACCGAAAGGAGAGAGGAAACCGATGCGTTCACACGAAGAGCAACGACAGCCGAATATCTCGCAAGAGAGCTGCCAGCAAAGAGAAGCGGTGAAGCCGTCAGGGTATGCTGGAGCGCCGAGTTCTTCGTCGGCACAAGTCGCCCCTTCCTCTCGCGAAGACCAGAACAACTTGCTGGAGCGAATGCTCGAAGGGGACAACCTTCGGCTCGCTTACAAACGAGTGGTGCAAAACGGAGGAGCGCCCGGCGTGGACAATGTAACGGTAGCGAATCTACAAGCTTACTTGAAAACACACTGGGAATCGGTGAAAGCCGAACTCCTAACGGGAACGTACAGACCTGCGCCAGTCAAACGGGTGGAAATCCCCAAACCCGGAGGCGGTGTACGGCTGCTAGGGATCCCGACCGTGATGGACCGTTTTCTCCAGCAAGCACTTCTGCAAGTCATGAATCCGATCTTTGACGCGCAATTCTCGTGGTACAGCTACGGTTTTCGTCCGGGGAAGAGTGCGCATGACGCAGTCAAGCAAGCTCAAAGATATATCCAAAGTGGCCTAAGATGGGTCGTGGACTTGGATCTAGAGAAATTCTTTGACCGGGTAAACCACGACATGCTGATGGCAAGAGTGGCGCGGAAAGTGACAGACAAAAGAGTGCTGACACTGATTCGTGCTTATCTGAACGCTGGGGTTATGGTGGACGGAAAGCTGGAGCAGAGCCAGGAAGGAACGCCACAAGGCGGTCCCCTCAGTCCGCTTTTGGCAAACATTTTCTTGGACGATTTGGATAAAGAATTGACAGGACGAGGTCTGTGTTTCGTACGCTACGCGGACGACTGTAATATCTTTGTGGGCAGTAAGCGAGCAGGTGAACGCGTTATGGAATCGGTAAGTCGGTTTGTAGAAGGAAAGCTAAAACTGAAAGTGAACCGGGAGAAAAGTGCGGTAGCCAGACCCTGGCACCGGAAGTTCCTGGGGTTTAGTTTCCTGAGCCAGAAACAGGTGGGTATTTGAATCGCACCGAAAAGCCTCGAAGCATGTAAAGAAAGGATTCGGCAACTCACGAGTCGGACCTGG
This sequence comes from Paenibacillus graminis, assembly GCF_000758705.1. NCBI lineage: Bacteria > Bacillati > Bacillota > Bacilli > Caryophanales > Paenibacillaceae > Paenibacillus > Paenibacillus graminis. The sequence continues at coordinate 571,307 of NZ_CP009287.1, forward strand.
TCGATCTCAATGGAAGAACGGATAAAGCAATTGAACCGCTATCTAATGGGATGGCTAGGTTATTTCCGCCTGGCTTCGGCGAAGACGCAGCTCCAAAAACTGGACCAGTGGATTCGGAGGAGACTACGGATGTGCCTGTGGAAACAATGGAAACGAGTGCGAACACGAATCCGCGAACTCCGGGCACTTGGAGTACCCGAGTGGGCCTGTTTCACGATGGCAAACTCGCGGCGAGGCGCATGGGAAATGTCCCGGAACACGAATAACGCCCTTCCGACTTCCTATTGGGAAGCGAAAGGGCTGAAAAGTTTGCTTTCACGTTATCTGGAACTTTGTTAACCTTTTGGAACCGCCGTATGCGGACCCGCATGTACGGTGGTGTGAGAGGACGGGGGCTAGCCGCCCCCTCCTACTCGATTACGCACCGCTTGATTTTCTATATCATTTGAACTTTGAAACCCCATTATGGGTATAGCAGCGGAGGGGGAGTTTGGAACTGGAGGAGCGGCAGCGTTCGCCTTTGTATCCGGATTTCATCCGTTTAATAGCGGTGTAAATCAAAGAAATCTGGATACAACAGCGACCGGAAGTCCAAACATTCCCCGCAGTCACGGCTTTCACCGGCCCAGCAGCACTTTACTTCAAATCCTATAGCCGAAAAATCAGCCCCCAAATACGAAATCTCGGCCCTTACACCCCAGACTGAAAGCCTATACAATAAACACATAGAGCTGTAAGCGCTTCATAGCAAAAACAGAGATAGATTTTGGAGGCCATATGATGGAGAACAAAAGCAGCACCGAAGCAAATCCGGCGATGAAACCGCTTCTTTCGCCAAAAATCGAAACCGGTTCAGGTCCGAAAAGTCCGCTATGGAGGCGGCTGCTGGCCCAGCGCCATTTACAGACAATGGCTCTGCTCGGCGTGGTCTGGATGATTATTTTCAACTATATTCCGATGTATGGTTTGATTATTTCCTTCAAGGATTACAACATCGTAAAATCCATTGCCGAAGCGCCCTGGGTGGGGCTGACGCATTTCAGGGAGTTCCTGGATGATGAGGATTTGGTCAATGTCATCAGGAATACGCTGGGCATCAGCTTAATCAAGCTGCTGATCGGATTTCCGCTGCCGATTATTTTCGCCCTTTTTCTGAACGAGATCCGTTCCTTAAGGTATAAAAAAGCGATCCAGACCATCTCATATCTGCCGCATTTTCTCTCGTGGGTAGTGCTGGGCGGGATTCTCGCCACTTGGCTGGCGGATGTGGGGATTGTGAACAATATTCTGCTGTCGCTCCATCTGATCGATCAGCCGATTACGTATCTCGCCGAGCCCAGCTATTTCTGGACGATCATTATTTCCTCCGATATTTGGAAGGAGCTTGGCTGGTCCGCAATTATCTACCTGGCGGCCATTTCCGGGGTTTCTCCCGAAATGTATGAAGCTGCGACTATTGATGGAGCCGGTCGTTTTCAGAAAATGTGGTTTGTTACCCTGCCGGCGATTAAATCGACGATCAGCATTCTGTTCATTCTGGCAGTCAGCGGGGTGCTGAACTCCAACTTTGACCAGATTCTGGTCCTGCGCAACTCCCTTAACGACAGCGCCAGCAATGTAATCGACTACTACATCTACTATACAGGGATTGTCTCAAACCGCTTCTCCTACTCTGCGGCGGTCACTCTGATCAAGGCGGTCATTGCACTGATTCTGCTGCTGATTGCCAATCAGGTATCCAAAAAAATCAACGATACGTCGCTGTTCTAGACAAGGAGGACTTACTATGTTTGCTCTCAAACGCAAAACAAAGGGCGAGGCCCTGTTCGATATCGTCAACAATCTGATTATGCTGTGTGTCTGTTTCCTGACACTGTACCCGATCTGGTACGTGCTGATCAATGCCTTCAATGACGGAAATGACGCTATGCTGGGCGGGATTTACTGGTGGCCGCGCGTGTTCAGCCTGAAAAATTTCGATGCGGTGTTCGCAAGCCCCGGCATCATGCAGGCCATGGGGATTACGGTAGCCAAAACGGCGCTCGGTGTACTCGTGCATGTGTTCTTCACGGCGATGGTAGCTTATGCACTGTCGCGCAAAGGGCTGATCGGCGGCAAGTTCTATATCCTGCTTGGCACGATTACCTTATTCTTCAACGGTGGACTGATCCCGACCTTTCTGCTGAACAGGGACCTGCATCTGCTGGATAATTTCCTGGTCTATATCATTCCGGTAATGTTCAGCTTCTTCGATCTCATTATCTTCATGACCTTCTTCCGGGAGATTCCCGAGGGGCTGGAGGAGGCTGCACGGATTGACGGAGCGAATGACTGGTCCATCTTTCTGCGGGTCGTGCTTCCGGTATCCATGCCGGTTATTGCCACGATTGCCCTCTTCCATGGTGTGTATCAGTGGAATGATTATTTTGCCGGCATCATCTATGTCAACAATCCCGATCTGCAGCCGATCCAAACTTATCTGTTCCGGGTGGTGGCCCAGTCCAGCTCCAACCAGATGATGGTGGCCGTCCAGGGCAGCAGTCTTACCAAAAGCGTGACCTCGCAGTCCATCAAACTGGCGACGATGGTGGTCACCACGCTCCCGATTGTGTTCGTCTATCCGTTCCTGCAGCGCTATTTCGTGAAGGGTATGATGATTGGCTCAATCAAGGGCTGAGGTTTGGTTCTGGAGCAAGCAAAGGTCAAGCGAAGGTACAACCAGGTAACTCCTCCGGTGCTTGGACACATTCGGGTGCCGGAGTTGAGCTTATAATTTACTACAATCTTAGAAAAGGGGTAAATAAGCATGGGCATGAAACGCAAGCCAAAAGCAATGGTGCTGCTGCTCTTGGGGCTGATGCTGGCATTCTCGGCAGCGGGCTGTTCAAGCGGCAATAATGCCGGAAACAATGGCAAGGATAATACGGGAGGCGCGACGAATGCAGCAGAGGCTACCAAAGCACCGGCAGAACCGGCAGCGTCTGCGGTCTCGGCGGATGAGCCGGGCTGGAAAAGCGACACCTCACCGATTACGTTCGACTGGTATCTGAATTTTGCCTGGTTCCCGAATAAATGGGGTGTAGATCCTACCTCCCAATATGTAACGAAAAAGACCGGTGTGAACATCAACTTCATCGTTCCCGCAGGGAATGAGAATGAGAAGCTCAACACGCTGATTGCTTCCGGCAAGCTGCCTGACTTCATTACGCTGGGCTTCTGGGAAGATGCGATCAAGAAGATGATCGAAGGCGAGCTGGTGCTGCCGCTGAACAAGCTGGCTGAAGAATATGACCCTTACTTCTTCAAGGTGTCGGATGCCGACAAGCTGGGCTGGTATACGCAGCCGGACGGCAATGTATACGGTTATCCGAACTCCTCTTCCTCTCCTGCTGATTATAAAAAATATGGCGATAAATATGTCTCCAACCAGACCTTTGTAGTCCGCAAGGATATCTATGAAGCGATCGGCAGTCCCGACATGCGTACTCCGGAAGGTTTCCTGAATGCGCTGAAGCTGGCCAAAGAGAAATACCCTGAGATCAACGGCCAGCCGATTATTCCGCTCGGTCTGCATGAGTTTACTGAGAACGGCAACGACTCGCTGGAAGGATACATTCAGAACTTCCTGAACATTCCTTGGGAAAAGGACGGCAAGGTCTATGACCGCGAAACCGATCCTGAATATGTACGCTGGATGAAAACGCTCCGCCAGGCTAACCAGGACGGACTGCTGGCCAAGGATATCTTTATCGACAAACGTGCCCAAATGGAAGAAAAGATTGCGCAAGGCCGCTATTTCGCCATGCTCTATCAACGGACGGACTTTGCTTCCCAGCTCGGTACTATTTTCCAAAAGAACCCTGAACAAACCTATATCGCTATAGACGGACCTGCGAATACCAAGCTGGACCCTCCGGCGCTGAACGGCCCGAGCATTGCCGGCTGGACCGTAACCCTGATCTCCAAGGATGTTAAGGATAAAGCCCGTGCGATTAAATTCCTCAGCTACCTGAACAGTGAAGAAGGCAACAAGGATCTTTACCTGGGTGAAAAAGGGGTCAGCTATGATACAATTGACGGCAAAGACCAGTTCCTTCCTGAAGCCTTTGCTCTGATGAACAAGGACCGCGCGGCATTTGACAAGAAATACGGTTCGTCCTTCACGTTCTGGATGCTGCAAAATTCGAATATCACCGACCAATGGGCGCCGAAGTCCGTTGAGCCGTTCAAACAGCTGGAAGACTGGACCCGCGGTAAAACTAAAAACACTTCTGAATTCCAGCAAATTGATCCTACAGGCAACTCGCCGGAAGGCATTATTGCCACCAAGCTCAAGAACCTGCGCGGTAAAACGCTGCCGAAGCTGCTGATGGCGTCCTCGGATGCCGAGTTCGATAAGCTCTGGAGCGATTATCTGGCGAAGAAGGAAAAGGAAGGCCAGGCGACCTTCGATGCTTACCGCCAGACGAAATATGAGGAGAACAAAAAGAAACTCGGAATGTAACTTCTACACAGAATGCCCAATTGCCCGCTGACCGCGGGCTTTTGGGTTATTTTCTTCAAATATAAGGATGTACGTCGGGTGAGGTGTACAGGGCACAGATGAGCATACGCAAACGAACGGGGACCCTATGGAGCTCCTTCAATTATTGGTGGGGACGAAGATCGCTGCAGAGCCGGCTGGTGGCGGCCTATATTTTTATTATTCTGGGTCCGTGTCTGCTGGTCTCCCTCTATTCCTACAGATCGATCAACAATACGTATGTCCGCGATGCCGTGGACAAAAACAGCTATTTGCTGCAAATGGAAAAGCTGCATATTCTCAACCAGATCGAGGCTATGGAGCGGGCGGCGCAGATGGCCTATTCCGACAAGGCGGTCCAGAATTATCTGCTCAATGAGAATGATCCCTCCCTCGGCGAGCTGATTGATTTCAATACGACAACTTTTGTGAATCTGAGCAGAATTCAAATCAACAATCCCAATATTGAGCATTTGCGCCTTTATTCAGGAAGCAGGGAGGTTCACGAACTCTGGCCGATTATATTCCGGGAGGACCGGGTATCCATGGAGCCTTGGTTCCAGCAAGCCTTAAAGCTGCAGGGGCAGGAGCTGTGGTCCTTTCAAAATGAAGACCCTGATCTCATGCAGCGTTATTCGGGCGATCCCCCGAAGGGGCAGCCAAAGGTCTCTTTATTGCGCGAGATCAGCATTCCTGCCGGCCATCATGTCGGGATGATTCAGGTGGATATGCTGCTCAGCCGGTTCACGCCGAAAACCTATACCGATGTGCGCGACAACCAGTCGCAGATGTTCATCGCGGGCGAAGAACAGCAGTTGTTTACACGGGCCGACAATTCTTTTGTACAGGATAATCCGCAGCTGACCGGAGCGGTTGCCGGACGCCTGCGGCAGTATGCGGAGAACGGGGAGTGGGACATCCACTATAAGGAGAATGGCAACTCTTTTCTGCTGATTCATACCCCGCTTACGGAGATCGGCGCTTCGCTGGTGAACGTGGTGTCCATGGAAGGGGTTATGAAGGATATATCGCATACCCGCAATCTGATTATCGGACTCAATATCGGCTTTATTGTGCTGGTTACAGTTATTGCCTATGTGCTGAATGCCTTTATCCTGAAGAATCTGCGCCGGTTGACTGAGACGATGAAAAAAGCGCGCAGAGGGGAAGCGTATACGGGGATCAGTATCCGCGGAGGCGGGGAAGTCGGGGAGCTGGCCCATCATTTCTCCAAGCTGATGAACACGATTAATACGCTGGTAGCCCAGGCTGTGAACAAGGAGGCTCTCTCGAAGGAGGCCGAGCTGCGGACGCTGCATAACCAGATCGATGCCCACTTTCTCTATAACACGCTGGAAAATATTAAAATGCTGGCCGAAATCGAGAACCAGCGGGGCATCTCCGATGCGCTGACTTCGCTTGGCGGCATGATGCGCTACAATTTCAAATGGTCAGGGGAGTATGTGAAGCTGCGGGATGAAATCCGCCATATCGAGAACTACATTGAAGTGATGAATATCCGGTTTGAGTACCCGATTCTGCTGGAACTGGAGATTGATGCTCCTTATCTGGAGCTTGAGGTGCTGAAGATGTCGCTGCAGCCGGTAGTAGAGAACAGTGTGAAGCACGCCTGGGCAGCCGGAGAGGAAGAGCTTCAGAACCGCTCGATCCGCATCCGGATTTCGGAGGCCGAGGGGGATATCCTAATCGCTATCCGCGATAACGGGTTCGGGCTGACCCCGGAACGGCTGACGGAGCTGCACAGTTCCATCTATGCCAAGGAGGAGCCGGGGGCAGATGCTTCAGGTTCCTCAACTGGCGGTTATAGAGGGGGAGGCATAGGGCTCCGGAATGTGCATCAGCGGCTGCAGCTGTTCTATGGGGAAGCCTACGGGCTGGAAGTGCAGAGTCAAGCGGGGGAATGGACGACAGTGTTCATGACGCTGCCCAAAGTTCTTTTGACGGGGGATAGACAGACATGAAAAAGCTGCTGATTATAGATGATGAAAAGATGATCCGTCAGGGCCTGCAGGCCATGATTGAGCGGGAATACCCGTCCTGCTACAGCATCGCTCTGGCGGGGAATGGTGCAGAGGCGCTTGCCCTGTATCAGCAGGAACGCAGAGATATCATCATTACCGACATCCGCATGCCGGTGATGGATGGCATTACGCTTCTGGAGCGGCTGTCCGCGGAAGCAGAGCCCGGCGGGGAAGGGCCGGCGGTCGTGATCTTAAGCGGTTATGATGATTTTGAATATGCCAAAAGCGCGATCCGCTACCGCGTTAAGGATTATCTGCTGAAGCCGATCCGGCGGGAGGAGCTGTTCGGGGTTCTGGAGCAGATCAGCCGGGAGTGGAAGGAGCAGGAGTCCAGCTCCCGGAGGCTTGCGGAGGAGGCTGAGGGCTACCGCCAAGAGCTGCGTACCGCCCGGCTGCGCGGTCTGCTGATGCAGGAGCCCGTGGAGCCGTCGCTGGAGCAGCAGCAGGAACTGGAACGGCTGCCGGTTCCTTTTACGGTTGGGGTGCTGAACTTCTATTATAATGACGGGACACGGATGAAGCCTGGGGAAGTACAAGGGCTGATTGAACGGATGAGCGGACCGCTCTCCGGCCGTTTTACTGAGATTCTGACAGACTGGGAAGGGAAGCTGGTCCTTGTCGGAAGGGGCAAGGAGGCATTCCGGGAGCTGGACCGGCAGGCAGCGGCCAAGGATTTGAACGGGCCGCTCATCGGCATCGGCGGCGAAATGCGCAATCCGGCAGATTTCCGCACAGGATATAAGGAGGCCTGCCGCGCGCTGCAGTATACGTTCCTGCCGCCGCAGGCCAGCCTCATGGACTACGCAGATCTGCGCGAAGGGCGGCTGCAGTTTCCGGCGCCGGAGGAGGAGCTGCGCAAGCTGCTGAACATGCTCGGGACCGAACGCGAGAAGGAAATCAAAAGTTTGCTGGGCGCTATTTTTCAGCTGGAGCATTTGCAGCATTTGGATTTGGCATATCTTGAACATGTGGGCCGCAGCATCAATGAACGGGTGCTGGATGAGGTTTTCCGTTTGCACGGGGAAGCCTCGATAGAGGTGCTGAAGCTGTACCGTACAGTAGGCAATCTGTATAATTTCCGCCATTTTCACGACTATTACCGGACACTTGAGCATTTGCTCATTACGGTGAACGAATATATCATAGGAATTAGATCCGCTCACACCGAGCATACCGATATGGAGGAAGCGCTGGCCTACATTGAGGCGAATTATGCCCGTCCGCTGAATATGGCCATGGTCAGCAACTATGTGTCGCTTAACTATTCTTATTTCAGTGAGGCCTTCAAGGCCTACACCGGAGAGAGTTTTGTGCTGTATCTCAAAAAAGTCCGCATCCGCCATGCCAAAGCACTGCTCTCCGAGAACCGCATCAAGCTGGCCGGTGTCTCCGAAGCCGTCGGCTTCGAGAACAGCAAGCAGTTCGCCCGTGTATTCAAGGAGCTGGAAGGCATCTCGCCCGGCGAATACCGCGCCAAGCTGCTGCTGGAGCGTTACTCGGAACGTCCCGGAGATAAGGAATCGTAAGAAGCCGGTGCCATCAGCCGCTTGGGCTGAGGCAAGGACGCTGCTGCCGGCATTGCGGGGTGAAGCGCCGCTGACGGAGAGCAGCCGTGCTGCTGGAGAGCAGCCGCTGACGATGAAGAGCCGCTGATGGAGAGCAGCCGCTGACGGTGAAGAGCCGCTGATGGAGAGCAGCCGCTGACGGTGAACGCCGCTGCTGGAGAGCAGCCGCTAACGGAGAGCGGTTGCTGCTGGTAGCAGCCGCTGACGGTGATCAGCACTGACGGCTACAATAATGGGCCGCTTGGGGGGCTACGGTAGTGAGAGGTATCTGGGTGACCGGGCAGGAACGGAAGCAGAGGGGGCTCCGCTGGATCTAAGTACCTCTCTGCCCGGAATACAGCAGTTCCGTCTCTAGGAAACGGTTCTGACTGCAACTAACTTTTTGTTAGTGGGAATTAGTACAACTAATTTAACGGAATTGTGCTCATTTTTCGATTTAGGTGGAAAAAGGAAACTTAAATATTCAGCGAACAGCTAATTTAGGGGTATTTTAACGATTACGGAAAATTTAAGTGGACTAATTCCCGCTAAATGCGGATTAAGTTTGTTATAAGAAGAATTAGTGGGAGAAATTCCACCTAATGAGTATGAAATCGAGTCCGAGGTTGGGCAGGATGGGCAGGACAGGATGGGCAGATAGATAGCAGATGTCCTCTAGGCACGGTGATTTTTCCCCGGATGACCGGAAGCTCACTGTGCTGAACAGTTGGGCTGCCCAGGTCTGTTCAAGTCTTCAAGTCTGTTCAAGTCTGTTCGATTCTTCAAGTCTGCAAGGCTCGAGGTATGCTCTCAAATTACAGAGAGTAAGTCCTCAGATATGGAAAGTTGAGGTGAGACGCCCGGGTGGAAGAAGTTCAAGGGGAATTAATTACTGTAGAGACGCTGGCTGCGGATTTTCAGAGGCTGGGTGTGCGCGAGGGGATGACGCTGCTGCTGCATTCGTCTTTCAAGTCGCTGGGGCAGTGGGTGGCAGGCGGACCGGTTGCCGTTATTTTGGCACTGGAGCAGGTGCTTGGGGAAGAAGGGACATTGGTGATGCCGACCCATTCCTCGGACCTGACCGATCCGTCAGGCTGGAGCAACCCGCCGGTGCCGGAAGCATGGTGGCAGAGCATCCGGGAGCATATGCCGGCCTATGACCCGGACCTCACGCTGCTGCGCGGGATGGGCGTGATTCCCGAAACCTTCCGCAAGCAAAAAGGCGTGAAGCGCAGCAGCCATCCGATAAGTTCTTTTGCCGCCTGGGGCAGGCACAGGGATGAGATTATCGATGGGCATGCGCTGGACTATGCTTTTGGTGAACAATCGCCTCTGGCCAGGATTTATGATCTGAAGGGAAGCGTGCTGCTGCTCGGCGTAGACAGTCTCAACAATACCTCTCTGCATCTGGCTGAATACCGGGCGGAGTATGCCGGGAAGCAGGAGGTCACTGCGGGAGCGCCTATGCTGGTTGATGGGGCCAGACAATGGGTGGAGTTCAGGGACTATAACTGGAATTCGGATGATTTTGCCGCGATTGGCGGGGACTTTGGACAAGAGACGGGACAGATTACATATGGGAAAGTTGCCGCAGCACCCGCCCAGCTCATCCCGCAGCGGGAGATCGTGGATTATGCGGTGAAATGGCTGGAGCAGAGGCGGGTGTGACGGAAACGGATCAGGTTGCGTGTGCAGCTGGGAAGAGCAGCTCTTCAGCGCAGTTAGGGGTAATTTCCTGAATTTAGGGAGAACAAATTTGACTTATAACTTATAGGATGAACTATAAAAGGAGTGTGGCCTCTTGACTGTAACAACAGTATTTATAACCCGGCACGGTCAAACAGAATGGAATGTCCAGAACCGGATGCAGGGGCATCTCGATTCACCGCTTACCCCGCTTGGCGAGCAGCAGGCACAGTGGCTGAACGCGGGGCTGCAAAAGGAGCCGCTGGATATCGTATACTCCAGCTCAAGCCCAAGGGCATTCCGGACGGCGGAGATTATCCGGGGGGAACGGGACATCCCGCTAACTGCCTGCGATGAATTCAAGGAAATCGGCATGGGGGTCTGGGAAGGATGCGACTCCGGCGATATCGAAGCCCGGGACCCGGTGCAGCACTTTAACTTTTGGAAGGACCCGGAGGAATTCAGGGTGGAAGGCAGCGAGAGCTTTGCCGGTGTGCAGAAGCGTGCGCTGGACAAGCTGCAGGAAATTGTGGCCGCACATGAGGGGCAGCGCATCCTGATTGTTACCCATACGGTGGTTATTAAAGTGCTGATGGCTTATTTTGAACAGAGGGCCATGGAAAAGCTATGGGATCTGCCCTATATTTATCCTACCTGCCTGTGCCGGGTTGATTTTACGGACGGAATGGCGGAGATCCTGCTGCACGGGGATACAAGCCATTATGTGAGAAGCACGGAAGATGAACTATTTGATTAGTCCTAAATAGATCCTGTTTGCTTAAAAAGCTTCAGCCGCAGGCGATACTCCGAATGACACGGGTATCGCCTGTTTGGTATGGGGAATATGGATCGCCCCGAATGCGGGCGGATCAAGGCAGTCCCTGTAGCCCCGTGGCCGGGCTTACCTTTTGGCTAAAACGCCTGGAGCCACGGCGGGCGGCCTGCTGTTCTGCAAATGTCTGGCTTCAAGCATCGACAGGTCCCCATCAAGCATCCGGAGGCCGGGGAGAAGCAGGGCGGTTCCGGCAAATACAGCCGGCAGCAGTCCTGCAGCGAGAAATAAGGCAGATATGCCATAGGCCTCGGCAATGGCCCCTCCGGCAAAAGCGCCTAAGGGCGTCAGGCTGCCGCCAATCAGAAACCGGATGGAATTCACCCGCCCCTGGAGATTCCCGGGAACCAGACGCCCGTGCAGGGAGGAGCTTAACGAACCGAAGAAGGGTCCCAGGGCACCGGATACAAATACGGCAGCAAGCGCGAAGGGGAAGCTGGGGACCAGCCCCCATATGGATGTGATGACTCCGATGGTGCCCAGACTGCCGAGCATGACCAGGCGCCTGTGTGTAATCTCGCCCAGCAGGGAAATCACACCAAGCCCAGCCAGCGTTCCCAATGCCGAAGCTGTGGTGAGCGTGCCCATGGCTGCGGCATCGCGGTGGAGCACCTCGCGCACATAGGGAACCATCATCGTCCAGACGGCGATGGAGCTCAGATTGCTGACCGAAGCCATGAGCATAATGGTGAACATTGCCGGGAACTGCTTGTAGAAGGTGAAGCCTTCCGCAATTTCACGCATATATGCGGTGAGGGTGAAGCTGCCTGGAGCTGTATCCGGCTTGGGCAGCTTCGGCAGGCAGAGCAGCGTGGCAATGGCGGCGGTGTAGCACAGCATATTGATGCCAAGGGCCGGCAGCGCTCCGCTGGCGGCAGTAATTACACCGGCCAGCGCAGGCCCAAGCAGCGCCGCCGCTCCCTTGCAGCCGTCGATGACGGCGAAGGCGCGCACCAGCTTCCGGCTATCTGCGACGCCGGGAATAACAGCCATCGCCGTGGGCATGAACAGCGCGGCGCAGGCGCCGCTAAGCCCGGCTGCGGCGAACAAATGCCAGAGCTGGAGCTGGCCGGCGAGGCCCATACCCAGCGGCAGGGCAATGGCCAGCAACCGGACGGCGGCCAGGCAGGCCATGAAGCGCACGCGGGGCAGCCGGTCGGCGAGCGGCGAGCCGATTAAGCGAAGCAGCAGCTCCGGGATGCCGGAGCTGAGTGCCAGCGCGCCCATGGCCAGCTTGGAGCCGGTCAGCTCGTAGACCAGCCACTCCATCGCCAGCAGGCCAAAGGCATCCCCGAAGGCGCTCAGAGAAATCGTGGACAACAAACCATAGTAGCTGCGTTTCAGCATGGGGAAATCACTCCTTTTTCACGTATCCCCAAGCCAGGCGCTCAGGCCACAAATGGGATATGACCGTTAAGCGGCGGTTCATCCGGGGGATTGCTCGTTTACCGCATAATCGTCTGCTCCTGCTCACTTCTCCATATAATCGGCAATCTGCTGCGGCAGACCGTTCAAGGCCTCCATACGCAGGCTGTAGGAGGCGCTTTTGCCGCTGGTATGGACAATGACTAATCCAGCCGAGCGCAGTGTGATGAGATGGTAGTGGATCGTGCTTTTGGACAGGCCAACCTGCCGGACGATTTCAGTGAAGCCCAATTGCTTCCCAGCCAGCAGACGGAGAATGGAGAGCCGTGTCTCATCGGAGAGCGCCCGGGTTAGCCTCAGCAGCGAAGGAGCGGGCCGCCCTTCCTCCGGAGGCAGCGCGTCACAGGCATAGCTGGTAAAAACAAATTCATCATATAACGAAGAGGTCACCAGCGGGCGGGCATGATACTGTGGGATCAGTATGATGTGCTGCAATAGTTCGCCGGGGTACAGCCGCATTCCCTGTGTCGCCTGTTCGTAAACCTCCAAAGCATTCGTACCGTTCAATCCGGCCCGTCTGGTGTCTGCCTCCCGGCTCAGCGAGTCTAAAATGGCGGGATCAATTTCACGGAAGTACTGTTCATTCCATTCCCGCAGAACCACGGAAGCTTGGCTGCGCATATCTGTGAGATTGGACGGAACCGTTGATCCGAAGCGTGCGGTAATTTCGAACAGCTCTCCCGGAGAGAGACCGTCGAACCAATCCAGGAAACCAGATACGGTACGGTCCCCGGTGCAGCTCCAAATGTATGGGGTGAGCGTGAAATCGGAATAATCCCTGTAGAACTCCTGCATGTTCCGAAGCTGGGCCGTGGTAAATTTTTTCTGGACCTCCTTAACCCAGAGCTTGCCGGACTCCAGAGCGTTATGATTCTGCTTGCCCAGGAAGGCAGTTAAACTGGTGAAGCATTCATACATAGGAGCAAAATCCACTTCTACCTTATAATTCATGTGCATTCCTCGTTTCCTTATGATTGCGCCATGCAGGCGTTAGGGGAGGCGAAAGGCGGAATTCATATACAGCAGCGGGTGCTGGCCGAAGTAGCTCACCATTACCAGAACTTTAAATATTTAGTTCTATAAATATAGAACTTTAATTTAGTTTATTATAAACGAACTAATTTACGATATCAAGGATGTCGAACTAAGTTCCGGAAAATAAATTATAGCCCACTGGCACATATGACACCGTTTTTCAGTTATACAGACACAGGCAGAGGGGGCTTGTTGATAGGGAGCTTGGTGATAGGAGCTTGTTGATAGGGAGCTTGTTGATAGAGGGCTTGGTGATAGAGGGCCTGGCGATAAAGAGGTTTGCGTTAAAGGGCCGGGAGGATCACAGGGAGCCGCAGGTAAGTAAAGTGGAAATAGTACAGTTAAATAAACGTAAAAACTTCCTAAAGAAGGAATAGTGGGAAAAAGTAGAGTTAATTTGAGCATATTCACGGGTGGGCGGGTAAATTGGCCAGATTAGTTGCCCTTTTTCCACTAACGTTTGCGGGGAGAGGGATAAGGAAGATTTAGGTTTACTTTTTCCACTTAAGGTTGTTACCGAACCGGGCAGATCCAAGCAGGGGGGACCGGGGGAATGGGGGACATTACCTCACCCTGGCAATCACAGTTTACAGGATTTTTAAGCGATCTTAAAACTAAAACGGCTGCACTGTCCTGTGAAGGATGGTGCAGCCGGTTTGTTCCATTGACGATGAGCTTCCTGCCTCGCAGGAACTCTTGACTCCGATAGTGTTAATTGATAAATTGAAGCGACTTCAGGGTCTTCTCCAGCATCGTTGCTGCTTCCGCCCGGGTAGCCAGCGCCTGCGGTGCGAACGAGCCGTCCGGTCTGCCCTGAATGATGCCTTCAGCAGCAACTCCGGCTATAGCGGTCCGGGACCAGGCCGGAATGACGGAAGCGTCGCTGAATTTAGCCAATGCTGCAGGCTCGCCATTCAGGGATTTGCCCGTGTACTTCATGGCCTTGGCCATAATTGTGGCCATCTCCTGGCGGGTAATCGGGCTGGCCGGCTTGAAGCTTCCGTCGGTATAGCCTGTAATGAGGCCTGCCGCGGCTGCTGTCTTCACAGCATCCGTATACCAGGTATTTGCCCCCACATCACTGAAGGTGATTCCGCTGCTCATGGACGCAAGTCCGAGGGAGCGGGTAATCAGTGCGGCGAATTCCGCACGGCTTACCATCTGCGATGGCTGGAAAGTGGCAGCGCCCGTGCCGGTAATAATCAGCTTGGAGGCCAGCAGATCAATGGATGCTTTAGCCCAGTGTCCGGTAATATCTCCGAACGTCTTACTTGATTTTACGACGGTATAGAAGCTGTTGCTGTTACGTTTGATCGTAACTTCGGTGGTTCCGTCAGGCTTACCGGAGAAGACGGAAGGCACGAAGGACAGCTTGCCGGTGGCCGGATCAAACGATACAGCGGTCGAACCCAGCGGGTTCAGCACTCCTGGTGCAGTAAGGGTCCGCTTCACATAGGTGCTGCCGAAATTGTTCAGCGAAACGCTGCTGCTTCCAGCCTGTGCTGTAACTGTAAACTCCATTACGGGTGCAGCCAGGCTAAGCGAGCCGTTCTGGGCTGCAAGAGCCTGATTCAGACTGCTGAGTGTTGAAGCACTCGCCTGCAGCAGGGACACGGTTACGGTGAAGTTGCTGGTGCCGAGTTGGGCGGCCAGCGCTGTTCCGTTCAGTACACTGAGCGGGAGTGAATAAGAAGCTCCCCCAGGGGTCGTGAACGTAAGGACGGCAGCAGGATTCGAAGCTGCCTGCTGTACAAGCACGCTGCCCGGAAGCACCACCTGAGCTCCGCCGCTTGAAGCGGTGAGCGGGATCACCAGCTCACTGGTTCCGTCAGGCAGGGCCGCCAGTCTGCTGGTCAGATCTGCTGCGGTGATCGTCGTCACCTGCGGCGGAGCCAGCGCAGAGGCGGTTGCGCCAGGCGTTGGCGTTGGTGCTGCCGTTGCCGGTGTGCCGCCACCTCCTCCCGATGGGGTAGTCGGAGTCGGTGTTGGTGTTGGTGTTGGTGTTGGTGTAGTTGAAGGAGTAGGCGTCGGGTTAGGGGTTGTGCCCTTCAGATCCGTAATCCGTCCCTCAACCTTGCTGTTAATTGGATGGTGCAGCTTCAAATAAGATAAGAGAACCTCAAAATCCGGAAGACCCAGCTCATAATAACGCCCGTCGGCCTTAGCTCCAGCCAGTGCGCGGTAGAAGTCACCGCCTCCGGCCATGAAGGAGTTGGTGGACAGGAGATAGTAAGCATTCGGATCAATCGCCAGATAAGAACCATCCGCCTGCCGGATTTCCACAGACACTATGCGTTCTCCGGCCTGGGTGACCTGACCGGTCAGCGAATCTACAATTTCCGGTTTCTTCGTGGAATCATACGTATATTTCATCCCGGAAACCTGTGCAAAACGGCCCTGGTCGGAGCTCAGTCCGCTGACAGAGTTCTCCAGGGAGGAGATAATTTCCGCACCGGTTACTTTAAGGGCGACCAGACTGTTGCCGAACGGCAGCGTGGTCAGCACTTCGCCCATCGTAATGTCACCTTTGTCGATGGCTGCGCGGATACCGCCGCCATTCTGGATAGAAACAACGCCTTTGATGGAAGCGAGATCGCCTGCAGATACGAAGTTTGGCATCAGCTCTCGGACTTTCTCTGCGATGCTGTCGGCAATCATGTTGCCGATTGGGGTTTCTTCCTGGCGTACAACCCGGACGGACTTGCCGTCGATCATGCGGTTAGTATAAAGGTCGACGTCTGAGTATCCGACGACGGTGTTGCGTACGGTGGCAAGTTTGGCATCATAAGGAGCAAGCAATTCTTTAGCCCTGCTGTCCTCACCGAACAGATTCACGTCAAGCAGCTTGCCGTTGTAAGCAAGAATTTCGCCTTCTTTGTCAAACGTTACATTCAGTTCACCGAGGAACTGGCTGTATTCACCAGTCTGTACGATCAGCACATTTTTACCGGTGCCGGCGTTGACGATTGGGGTCGGGGGATTATCGATCTTCGTATGCGAATGTCCGCCCACGATGATGTCAATTCCCGGTACAGCTTTGGCCAATTCCTGATCTACAGTGTAGCCCAGGTGGGTGACGGCGATAATTTTGTTGATGCCCTGCGCTTGCAGCATTGCTACTGTATTTCTGGCACTTTCCACATGGTCCTTGAAGCTGATGTGATCTCCCGGCGAGGACAGCCCAACGGTATCCTCAGTGGTCAGGCCGAAGATGCCGACCTTTTCACCATAAACATCCTTAATAACAGAAGGATAAATGTGGCCGTCTTTCGCGGTGCTCTTGGTCTCGTCGGTTTCAAGCGTGCCGATGGCATCGTGATAGAGTTCCGCCAGCTCGCTGCCCTTTGTCGTAAAGTCAATGTTTGCGCTCGCGAACGGGAATTTGGCGGCGGTCACGAAGTTCTTCAGGACTTCAGGCTGCTCCTTGTTCAGATCGAACTCATGGTTGCCGAACGTCATCGCGTCATAGCCGATATTGTTCATGAACTCGATGTCGGCTTGCCCCTTGAACTGTGTGAAATACAGGGTTCCCGAGAAAACATCGCCTGCATCCAGGAGAACTGTGTTGCCTGTCCGTTCACTGCTGATGGCCGAGGTCCGCTTGGTGATATTCTCCAGATGACCGTGCGTATCGTTGGTATGCAGGACACGCAGGTTGAAATTTTCTGTGCCAAAATCAATTTGCGTCAGCAGCGGATCATGATCGCTCACGCGTCCTTCTTTCTCATCAAAGTCGGCATTGATATGCACAATGTCCAGTACCGATCTGTCCGCCAGCTTATTGTTGACCAGCATATGATCCAGCGTCTGGGAATTGCCCTGGTATACGTAGGAATAACGCTCTCCCAGCGGCAGGGTGTCGACCAGGTTGGTCAGAGCGCTGCCTTTCAGAATCTTTAAAGTATTCGAGAACTGGAAGTCGTTCAGATCGCCAAGCACAACAAGATTAGCGTCGGGATTCTTGGCCAGCACGCCGGAAACGAAACCGTTCACCACGGCGGCAATTTCCGCCCGCTGGGCTTCACTTGGCAGAACCGGAGGCTGGATGCCGCCGTAAAGTGCGGAATCTCCCGTCTTGGAGTTGAAGTGGTTGGCAATGACCATTACCTTTTCATTATTGAAGATGAATTCCGCTGCAAGCGGCTTCCGGGAATTGGCGAACGCGGGATTGGTTGGATCAATGCGCCCCGGATTCAGGCTGAGTCCGCCATCCTTGGTATAGGCTACCGCAGTGGTGGCATCGCCCTTAGTGCCTTCCGCCAGCTGCACGCGTTCAGTGTTGTAGATAAATCCGGCACGGATATTCCCGCCCGGCGCACCGCCGTCCATATTATTCACAGGAGCAATATCGGTAAACGCATAGGTTGGACCACCCTGTTTTTTAATGGCATCAATCAGTGCTTTATAGCTATCGGTGGCATCAACGGTTCCGGTATTCTCTCCGCCGTCATTGTCCTGAACCTCCAGAAGGCCGATGATATCCGGTGTGTTCAGATTAGTCACGATGGCCTTGGCAATATTCTCGATTTTGGTGGAGCCGCTTTTTAAGGAGAAGTTTTCCACGTTAAAGGAAGCTACCGTCAATTTGTCTGCTCCGGCTTTCAGAGGGGTTGTCTCCCGCTCGATAGAGGTTCCTTTGTCGACCTCCGGCAGAGCGCCTTCCGGATGCACCTTGAAATTGCCGTAGTCATAACCGAGGACACCGGTGATGTTTCCTTTAAATAGCTGTCCCGTTCGAACCGGCGTGCTTGGCTGGGCGGCGATCAGAATACGCTGGGGATTGAAGTCTGCTCCAGTTAGTACCAGACCGCCTGCAGGTGAAGAGACTTCGGTTGTACTGGCGCCGTTGTTCACAGTAACCGGAATTTCAAAATCGAAAGGCCCGATAATCTTCGGGGTGTTGAGCTGAACGCGCATCCCCTCCAGACTCTCATAGAAATCGAGCGCATATTTGGCCGGGTCAAGCTCTTTGTTCAGCCCTGCAGAAATCGTAGTGGCCGGAATTGCGCGCCCGCCCGTTCCAATAAACGTGGGTGCAGGGAGCGGGTTATTGCTGGACAACACGGTTGCCTGAGTCGCCGCAATTTCAGTGGTCAGCAGATCAGTGGCATCTGCATATCCGCTTTCTTTATATTCCTTAACCCATCCATCCACAAGAACGGAATCGGCTGTGTTCACCTTGTTGCCCGGCAGGTAGACCATAATCGCCTCGGAGGTCCGGGGATCGCTGTCCGGCGTTGCCGTTTGAATGTAGAACGTGCTGCCGCTCTTGTATGTGACAATCCCCGCCACATCCTTCACGAGCTGCCCTGCATAGGTCGAGGATTGGACAGTGCCCTGGATCTTGGGAATCGTCAGTCCGCTGACGGCTTCCTTGGTGGTATAACTGAATTGGGAGAGGCCGCTGTCCGTTTTGCCTTCTTCCGCAGAATAAGCCTTAATCAGTACGGTATCATCCTGGAGCAAAATAGGAGTATTGTAGACAGCATAGTCTTCCAAAGCACTGGTGCTGCCGTCAACGTACACGCTGTAATATACGCTTGCCGTTACACTGCTTGTGCTCAGGGACAGCTTCGTGCCCTTGGGCACCGTCTGCCCGGAGGCGATGGATGCAGAGACCGCCGGAGCCTTGGTGCTGTCCGTACCGGAAGTACGGGGTTCCGGTGCCTGTACTGTGAAGTCGGAAAGGTTCCTGTCCGTATCCAGTCCGCGGTTGCCATCAGGGAGCAGGGCGGAGGAATTGCGCACGGCTGCGGTGGTGTTGGAGAGGGCTGGAGCCGGGCCAGCCCCTTCAGTACCCGGGGTGCCTTCATATTCACCGGCTGATCCATAGCCGACCAGATCGGCCCGGGTACCGGAAGCATCGAGCAGTTCAACTTTGCCGTTCGTGCCGCCCATAGCAATAACGGCATCGCCTTCGGCGATTAGATTGGGAGCCGGAAGATCGTCAGCACCCCCGGTGCCGGCGGCTTCCTGAATCAGGAAGTATCCTCCTGCAGGAATACTTCCGCTGAGCGGGGTGAACAATTTGGCGTTATCACTAAAAGAGCCAGAGGCGGAAGCATACCTCACTTTCCAGCCGGTCAAATCAATATCTGTATCCGTAGGGTTGTACAGCTCGATGAAGTCATTTTTGTACTTGGCTCCAGAGTTGCCTCCGCCGCCATACACCTGGGAGATCACGGGAGCGCTGTTATCCGTTGCCGCTGAAGCCGTTGGAGCTGCAGGCAGGGCCATACCGGCGACCAGCATAAATGAGAGCGCTGCCGACCACCATTTTGTTCGCCTTGAGGGAATGTTCATTTGATACAATCTTCTCCTCTCTAGATACGATATTGTTGTAGCCTTCTCCCAATCTATCATTTGCAGATTAAATGAGAGATTGTCTAACGTAAATATATAGTAAACAATGGCTGTTTAACATCAATTTACAAGGAAAATTGTCATAATGCACAAAAAAACTATGAATTTCTCCTGCTCAGGCCGATGAAGCAGCTGAATAGGTAAATTCATAGTTTTATAGCTCCTGTGAGGCGAGTTGAAAGCTTATTGGTGTGTTGGCTGTGTTAGGTTAAATGAAAGCCATCTCCTTCTGGCTATTCGGCAATTTTACTCCTATCCACCGTTACTGGCTCCGCATGAATTAACCTGCTGAAGAAGTCCGTGCCCCCAAAAAAGCCCCGGCCGCTTTATGGCCAAGGCTCTGTCATGCAATTATTCCGCTGCCGGCGCAGCAGCGTGAAGATACTCACGCCCGTCCATATACTTGCGCAGTGCCTTCGGTATATAGACCGAGCCATCCTCCTGCTGGTGATTCTCCAGCAGCGGAATCAGAATCCGCGGCGTGGCCACAGCGGTATTGTTCAGGGTGTGGCAATAGTGCAGCCGCCCGTCTTCATCGCGGAAGCGGATGCCCGAGCGGCGGGCCTGAAAATCCAGCAGATTGGAAGCTGAATGGGTCTCCCCATAGGCCCCCCGGCTGGGCATCCAGGTCTCAATGTCGTATTGCTTGTGCGTCTTCAGCGCCATATCCCCGCTGCAGACGGCCACTACGCGGTAGGGCAGCTCCAGCAGCTGGAGGATATGCTCGGCATTCGCCAGAATTTCCTGCAGCAGCTGCTCCGAGACTGCCGCATCACTCTTGCAGATTACAACCTGTTCGATCTTCGAGAACTGGTGCACCCGGTACAGGCCGCGTACATCGCGGCCTGCCGAGCCGACCTCGCGGCGGAAGCAGGCCGACATTCCGGCCAGCCGCAGCGGTGTATCCGCCTCGACGATTTCGTCGCTGTAGAGCGAGACGAGCGACACCTCCGAGGTTCCGGCCAGCCAGCGCTTTTCTCCATTCAGCTCATAGGTCTGGTCCATCCCTCCCGGGAAAAAACCGGTCCGCTCCAGCGCCTCCGGGCGGACAATAACCGGCACGTCCATCACGGTGAAGCCGCGTTCGGCCAGCACATCCAGCGCCAGCCGCTGCACGGCAAGGTGCAGGTACAGACCCGCGCCCTTCAGCACGTAGCTGCGCGGTCCTCCGGCTTTGACGCCGCGCGGAATATCGATGATGTTGTGAAGCTCGCCGAGCTCCACATGATCGCGCGGCGTGAAGCCGAAGTCCGGCAGACGGCCGTATCGCCGCAGCTCCACGTTCCCGCTGTCGTCTGCGCCAATCGGCGTGTCAGCCGATACCGGATTTGGCGCAAGCAGCAGCAGCTCGCCGCAGCGCTGCTCTGCTTCGGCCAGATCGGCTTCCAGCTTCGTAAGCTGAACGTTGATCTCGCGCACCTGCGCCTTGGCTGCTTCTCCGGCAGCGGCCTCTCCCTGGCGGAGCAGGCGCTCGACCTCCTTCGTCAGCCCGTTGCGCTCCGCACGCCGCCGCTCGGTCTCCCGGCGCAGCTCCCGCCGTTTATCGTCCCATTCCAGGAGATCCTCCAGCGGGAAGTCCACCTTTTTCCACGCCGCCGTGTTTCTTACAAGCTCCTCATTGTCCCTGATCCAGTTCATGTCCAGCATGCCGCTTCGCTCCTTTTTGTCTTATAAAAATACAAAAAACGCCCTCATCCATGGGACGAGGAGCGTCAGCTCGCGGTGCCACCCAGGTTGACCGAATCCTCTGAAATCACAGCAGGACAAGGCCCTCTTTGGTCTTCGCGGTAACGGGCGAAACCCGGTAAACTTAGGGAACAACAGAATTGCTCCGGTCGCAGACGCCTCACGGTTGGATGCCGCTCATTGGCCTGATCGGGATGTAGTATTGCCGCTTATTATAGCTTAGGATGTTGCCGGGTGCAAGAGGCTGTTTTTGTTTGACAATATTCCTTGTGCTCTGCTAGGATTATTACTAATTTAAAGGGTTTTTGCCGGAAGTAGCGGCAGGAGCATATTGTGGATAACGAACGGAAGAGGTGGAAAAGTGGCTAAAATAGTTGTCATCAACGGAACACCATCCCTGGTCTCGCGGGTGAATGCAGTTATTGAATATGCGGAGGCCAATTTGCGCGGGCGTGGATTTGAAGTGGAGCGGATCAATGTGGCCGAACTCCCGGCTGAGGATCTGATCCATACCAAATTCGAAAGTGAAGCCATTGTCAAGGCTAACGGCCTTGTAGCTGAAGCCGATGCAGTAATCGTGGTCAGCCCGGTATACAAAGCTTCTTATACGGGGGTCTTGAAGACTTTCCTGGATCTGATCCCGGAAAAAGGGCTGGCCGGCAAAATCCTGCTTCCCCTCTTTATGGGCGGCAGTCTGGCACATCTGCTTACCATTGAATATGCACTGAAACCGGTGCTGTCCGTACTGGGGGCGCGCCATATCCTGGGCGGCGTGTACGCGGTGGACTCCCAGGCTGTGCGTAATGACCAGGGTGTCGTCGAACTCGCCGGCGAACTCAAGCTGCGCCTGGACAGCGTCCTTGCGGAGCTGGCGGAAGAGACGTCGCACAAGGCAGCGCGTAAATCTGCAGAGTAGCTGAACTAGAAAGCGCCGCCTAAGGTTTCTTGGCACCCCTGTCTACATTTAACGTGAGTGTTCTGCGGCATCCCGACAGTATCGGTGTTGTTTGGACTCTATAGAATAGGCCAACAGAAACAGTAGACGGCTGTACGCTGCGCAGCTTCCACGGCTCAGCGATAGAATCAGAAAAGCCCTTTACTGCCGGGACTCCGGCGGTAAGGGGCTTTTGATAAATGTAGGAATTTATAAGGTTGTGGCGAAAATCTGCCTGCTCACGAAATGCAACAGCTCCTTACAAATCGTCGAACCCGTTGTCGTCGCCCACCTTGCCGTAGTTGCGGGACTTGGCTTCGAAGAAGTCGGTTTTGGTCGCGTTCAGCGCTTCGTCGGAGAAAGGCTTGATCCATGGCATGCAGTTGACGTCTACGCCGCTGTAGGCTTTTTCCAGACCCATCAGGGTGAGGCGCTTGTTGGCCGTGTATTTAATGTAGTCACTCAGTTCGTTCATATCAATCCCGCGCACGTTGGTCAGCGTGTAGTGGCCCCAGTTGGTTTCCAGCTCTACGGCGCGGTCGATGGTGCGGTAGACATAATCCATATTTTCTTTGGTATTCAGCTCAGGGAAATCCACCAGCAGCTGCTTGAACACTTCAGCAAAAAAGTAGCAGTGCTGATTCTCGTCACGCTGAATGTAGGAGATCATCTGGCTGGTTGCCATCATTTTCTGGTCACGGGCCAGGTTATAGAAGAAGGCAAATGTACTATAGAAGAAAATTCCCTCCAGAATCAAATCAGCCACCATCGCCCGAAAAAAAGTCTCCTTGGACGGCGCATCGCGGAACTCCTGATAAATGTCCGAGATGAACTGGTTGCGTTCCAGCAGCACCGGATCATGCTTCCAGTATTCAAAAATCTCCTTCTGCTCGCTCTCCGAGACAATGGAAGAAAGGACGTAGGAGTAGGACTGGTTATGCACAACCTCCTGCTGCCCGATGATGGCCGAAATCGCCTCCAGTGAGGAGTCGGTAAAATAACGTTTCACATCGCCTACGAACATCGTCTGCATGGAATCCAGCACCGCCAGCAGGGCGATGTTGATCTTGAACACGCGCTGCTCTTCCGCTTCCAGCTGCGGGAACTGCTGCGCATCCTTCGACATCGGGATCTCATCGGCGATCCAGTGGTTCAGCAGCAGCACCTTGTACAGCTTGTACATGTGCGGCATGCGGATATCGTTCCAGTTCAGAATCCCTGAGCATTCCCCGTCGATGATTCGGGTGGATTGGTTCGGGGCTTCGGTATTAAAAATCTTTTGCAGTTGCATTTTGTTTCCCTCCTGTATTTTGCGTGAAGCTAATCTTCTGTAGTGGTTTACCCATGAAAAAGGTGACGAACAAATCACCGGTTTTTTCTGTTCAAGGCACGAAGACAATTAGCTCGCGCAAGACTCACACTCTTCAATCGTTAAGGCACGGCTCCGCACATAATACGTCGACTTCAATCCGCCCTTCCAGGCGTTCAGGTGCAGGTTCAGGAAATCGGTGGCCTTGATGTCCGGCGTCACGTACAGGTTAAAGCTCTGGCCCTGGTCAACATGGCGCTGGCGGGCCGAGGCCATGCGGATGGACCAGTTCTGGTCGATCAGGAACGCCGTTTTGTAGTACCAGATCGTCTTCTCGGACAGATCCGGTGCCGGATTGGCGATCTTATAGGTGGTTTTCTCCTCATAGGAGAGCAGCTCATACAGCGGATCGATGCTGGCTGTGGAGCCGGCGATGATCGAGGTCGAGCCGTTCGGGGCAATCGCGAACATCCAGGCGTTGCGCACGCCGTCCGCAGCCACTTGCTCCTGCAGCTCACGCCACTGTTCGGTGGTCACGTATTTGCCTTCCTGTTCGCCGCTGGTATAGCCGCGCGAGGTGAAGTAGGCCCCGGTCTCCCAGTCGGAACCGGCGAACTTCGGATAGCGGCCTTTCTCGCGGGCCAGCTCCATGCTGGAGCGTACTACCAGATAGTTGATATGCTCATACAGATGGTTGTTGTATTCCACGGCTTCATCGGACTCCCAGCGGATGCCCTCCAGTGCCAGCAGGTGATGCAGGCCGAAGGTGCCGAGGCCGACCGCACGGTATTGGCTGTTCGTGTACTGCGCCTGCAGCACTTCAATATTGTTGATATCGATGACGTTGTCGAGCATGCGGACCTGAATCGGCACCAGCCGCTCCAGCACGCCTGCCGGAATAGCACGGGCCAGGTGGATGGAATTCAGATTGCAGACAACGAAGTCGCCGGGAACCTTCGAGATCACGATCCGGGTCTGTCCGTCCTTCGTAACCAGCTCTTCACTCTCAATAACCGTTGCCGACTGGTTCTGCATAATTTCTGTGCACAGGTTGGAGGAGAATACCATTCCCTGGTGACGGTTCGGGTTGGAACGGTTGACCGTATCGCGGTAGAACATATATGGCGTGCCGGTTTCAAGCTGGGATTTCATAATCCGCTTCATGATGTCGATGGCCGGAACCGTGATGCGGGAAAGCTCCAGATTGGCGGTGGCTTCGGCATACTTTTCCCGGAATGAGCCTTGTCCCAGCTGTTCATCATAGAAATCCTCCAGACCCAGCGCGCGTCCTTTGGCATCTTTCCAGCCCATCACCTTCTTCACTTCATGCGGGCAAAAGAGATTCCAGTGTCCCCGTGCTTCCACAGCCTCCATGAACAGATCGGGCAGGCAGACGCCGTGGAATACGTCATGCGCGCGCATCCGCTCGTCCCCGTTGTTCAGCTTGAGGTCGAGGAAGGCGAGAATGTCTTTATGGAAGACGTCGAGGTAGACGGCGACGGCGCCTTTGCGCGTGCCGAGCTGATCGACGCTGACCGCGGTATTGTTCAGCTGGCGGATCCACGGGATAACGCCGGAGCTGGTGTTCTTGTGGCCGCGGATATCGGAGCCGCGGGCCCGCACCTTGCCGAGGTAGACGCCGATGCCTCCGCCCATTTTGCTGAGCCGGGCCACATCGGTATTGGAGTCGAAGATGCCTTCGAGCGAGTCATCCACGGTGTCGATGAAGCAGCTGGAGAGCTGTCCGGCGACCTTTTTGCCCGCATTGGACATAGTAGGGGTGGCAGCAGTCATATAAATGTTGCTCATGGCCCAGTAGGCCTCTTTTACCAGCTCCAGACGTTTCTCTTCAGGCTCTGTATGCATGAGGAACATGGCGATAACCATATAACGCTCCTGCGGCAGCTCCATGACACGCCCGTCAAAATCATGAGCCAGATAGCGGTCCGAAAGGGTCAAGAGGCCGATATAATCGAACAGCAGGTCGCGCGTGTGATCGATGCAGCTGCCCAGCTCCTCAATCTGCTCCTTGGTATAGTGGGAGAGCAGCTCTTCGCGGTAGATGCCTTTTTTCACCAGATCGGTAATCAGCGGGTATAGCTCGCCGTAAGGCTCCTCCGGGTAAGCTTTGTAGCGGCGGTTGACGGCTGCTTTTTTGTACAGGGAGGTCAACAGGGAACGCGCAGCGGCGAATTTCCAATCCGGCTCTTCTTTGGTAACCAGTTCAAGCGCGCTCATCGTGAAGGCATTGCTGATCTCTTCTCCGCTGACCTCTTCACGGCGCAGCTTGGACTGCACACCGCGCAGCAGGGTTTCTTTGCTTAGCTGATCCAGGCCTTTCAGGATACGGTCGGCGTACACGGAGAGACGGATTTCATCAAAAGCCAGTTGGCGGTTGTCGGGTTTCACTACGAGCTGTGGCATAAGTTCATACATCCTTTCATTTTTGGGTTTAATTTTCAATATCAAAAATTAAAGTATATGGTCGCAGAGAGCGGCCCGCACCAAGGCTTGGCCTGCTCTTTGATAGTTACCAAATTTATAATGCAGCCGGCTGCCAATGTACGATTTCGGTACCGGCAAGACTGGCCTGAATATCAATAATGCGCTGGTTGCTGCTTCCCCGGTAGGGAAGAGTGGTATCCTTGAGCTCTTCTACAAAACGTCCGTCGATCACGACCTGGCACAAGGCCAGCAGGTTCCATTCGGGTGAACCCGGAGCCGCTGTAAGCTCCTCATACGTATAGCCGGTGTAAATCCAGATGGAATAGTCCGGCAGGACGCTGCGCAGCTCCTGGATGAAGCCCGCAGCCTCCTCTGCCGAGAAAAAGGGGTCGCCGCCCGCCAGCGTCAGTCCGTCCAGCAGCGGATTCGCCGCCATCTCGGCGATAATCTCCCGCTGGCGCTCCAAGGTGAACGGTTCGCCGTAATTGAAATTCCAGGTCTTCGGGTTGAAGCAGCCCGGGCAACGGTGACGGCAGCCGCTGAGGAAGAGGACGGCCCGCATGCCCTCTCCTTCGTTGATTGATTCCGGGTAGTAGCCGCATATATTCATAGATGTTTAACGCGGTCCCTTACTTCAGCTTGCTTGGCGGCATTGAAGCGGGTCTGGTAGTCGCCGGTCAGATAGCCGGTTACCCGGCGCAAGCGGCGGATATGCACATCCTTCTCATGCGCGCCGCAGGAAGGGCAGTTTGTGCCGATCACGCCTTCGTAGCCGCAGTCTGAGCAGCGGTCTATCGGATGGTTAATGCTGAAGTAGCTGACCTGCTGCTCCAGCGCATAACGGATGATCTTCACAAAAGCCGCCGGGTTGCTGCGGGCATTGCCGTTCAGCTCCACATAAGAGATCGCGCCGGCATTGCAGTATTCGTGGAACGGCGCTTCCAGGCTGATTTTCTGTGCAGCGCTCAGCTCATGGTAGACCGGGATATGGAAAGAGTTCGTATAATATTCACGGTCGGTGACGCCCGGAATCGAGCCGATCACCTTGCGGTCCACCTTGGTGAACTTGCCGGACAGGCCTTCAGCCGGTGTGGCGAACAGCGTGATGTTGAGGTTCAGCTCCTCGCTCTTGCGGTCGCAGTACTCCCTCATATGGCGGACAATGGCCAGCGCTTTAGCGTGAATCTCCATGTCCTCGCCGTGATGTTTGCCGTACATGGCCTTCATGCATTCCGCCATGCCAATGAAGCCAATCGACAGGCTGCCGTGCTTCAGCAGCTCGCCTACACTGTCTTCGGGAGCGAGCGCTTCGCCGCCTTCCCAGACGCCTTCGCGCATCATGAAATCGGAAGCTTTGGCCTTCTGGGAAGCTTGGATGCGGAAGCGGTGGAGCAGCCCTTCCAGAGCGATGTCCATATAATGGTTCAGATCGTCATAGAAGCCTGCCTCGTCGGCGGCAAGGCGGCGTCCTGTGGCGATGCCGTATGCCAGTCCCAGCCGCACCAGGTTGAGTGTATTGAAGGACAGGTTGCCTTTGCCGGAGCAGTGGTTGCGTCCGAAGCGGTCGCCCAGCACCCGGGTGCGGCAGCCCATAGTGGCAAATTCGGTATCCGGATCCGCCGGATCGTAATATTGCAGATTAAGCGGTGCATCCAGATTGGCGAAGTTCGGATACAGTCTCCGGGCGGAGCATTCCGCCGCCTTGAGGAACAGCCCGTAGTTCGGATCACCCTGCTGCTGGTTCACGCCCTGCTTGCATTTGAAGATCTGGATCGGGAACACCGGCGTTTCGCCGCTGCCGAGGCCGTTCATCGTGGCGGTCAGCAGCGAGCTGATGACCAGCTGCCCCTCTGGTGAGGTACAGGTGCCGTAGTTGATGCTGGTAAAAGGAATCTGTCCGCCCGACCGGCTGGACATTGTATTAAGGTTATGTATCATGCTCTCTGCGGCCTGGAGCGTTTCACTTTCCGTCTCCTTCAGCGCAAAGCGGAAGGCCCGCGGATATTGCTCCGCCAGATCGCTGCGGCTCATAGTGACTTCCCCGGTGAGCTCTCCTGCAGCGCCTTCTTCGAAATACTCCAGTCCCTTGCGGAACAGCTTGGCGAAGGACTTGGTCACATATGGAGCCAGATCATAATCCAGCTTGTTGGCGGAGACGCCACCGTATTGGGCATTCTGCTGTGACTGGAAAATAATCGCCACAAGCGACATCGCAGTCATAATCGAGTTGGGAGGGCGCACACTGCCGTTGCCGGTGTTGAAGCCTTCCCGGAGAAGACGCTCGAACGGGATAAAGATGCAGTTGGTGGTTCCGATCGCGTATTGATCCAGATCGTGGACATATACCACATTATCGAGGGTAGCCTGCACCAATTGAGGCGGCATCGTGAAGTTGCGGGCGTACCACTTGGAATACTCACTGCCGAACTTGCTCATTTTGCCGGAAAAGCTCTCACCGTTCAAATTGGCATTCTCGCGCAGCAGATCCAAATCCCGGCTGTCGATAATATCGCGCCCCAAATGGATCACTTCCTCCAAAAGAACCTCCTGTGCAGCTTGTCCACCGTTGTACCGTTTCTCCAGCAGCGTCATTGTCTAGCTCTCCTCTCCATATATGAAACATATTCTGATTGTAAAAAAAGGCATCTCCCGCCGAGGAAGGCGGAAAATGCCCGGATGCGTAGCGCAAATAACCTGAGCGGATATTTGCGGATGGTCTCCATGGAAATATGCTTTCCCGCAGAAGCCGATACCTGAGCGCGATAAGGCTTATCGCGCTCAGGTACCGGCAGCCTTGGCTCCCTGGCATAAGGGAAGGCTAAATCTGCTTGTGCAGGCCGCATGCGGACACCTATCCTGTTCCTCGCAGGCGTAAATGATGGTGCCCGGAAACAGGCAGGTCTCCTGGCTTCCGGTGAATCCGGGGCGCCTTCCCAAGGGTAGATGCCCCTCAGTGGCGTGAGCCTCAGGATCTGCTCCGCAGGGCTTCTGGGAGCCTGTGGAGCATCCGGTTACAGTGGCGGGACCACAGCGGATTTGCACCGCGCTTCCCTATTAAGCTTCAACTCTCCTGGGAGAGCAAAGCACCTGTTTCCACTATATTTTGTTGTCGCTAGATAAAAATAACCCAATATCTTGTGTTTGTAAACATTTTTTTGCGAACCCGCGCCCGGTGCGGACTCCGCCCGTTTACTCACAGATGATCCACAGTCCATCCACAGATTACCCGCCATTCGTCCACAATTTGCCCACAGGTAATCCACAGCAAAGGGACAAATTTTGCCGGAACTGATTCATAAATTGTCCAAAATACGCCACAAAGGTTCCGGAATTTTCCAATCCTTCTTTTACGGCCTTTTTCCGTGTCCGTTTGTGTGTCCCGAATATAGTAGGACTTTAGGTGATTTGTGGGGGGAGGCCGGAGTTGCTACAATAGAGAGGACTAGAGACATATCTAACGCGGTGTATAAATAAGGCTTATATAGGAGGGAATTCAGGATGGCGATTGGCGAAGTAACCGTAATTCCGATTGGTACAGGCAGCACCAGCCTCAGCAGCTATGTGGCTGACATGCAGCGCGTGCTGGAGACGGTGGAAGGCATTACCTACGAGCTGACATCCATGGGCACGATTATCGAAGGTCCGCTGGCGCGGATTCTGGCGGCTGTCGAAGCGCTGCACGAGTCCCCTTTTACTGCCGGAGCACAGCGGGTGTCCACCTCGCTCAAGATTGATGACCGGCGGGATAAGCCGTCCACAAGCCGCAGCAAGCTGGAATCGGTGGAACGCAAACTGCAGGCGGATTAATTCAGGTTAACAATAACAGCGAATAGGAGCGGATGCTTAATGGCGGCTATCAAACAGCAGATCGGGATACAGATGTACACCCTGCGAGACAGGGCGGAGAAGGATTTTCTGGGGACGCTGCGCAAGGTGGCGGAGATCGGTTACAAGTCGGTGGAATTTGCCGGGTATTTTGGCGTATCGGCTGCAGAACTGCGCAAAACGCTGGATGAGCTTGGACTGTCGGCCCCCTCAGCGCATATCGGGCTGGATTTCAGCAGTCTGGAGAATATGCAGTCGGCATTATCCAGAGAGATCGAATATGCCCGGGAGGTTGGGCTGGAGTATCTCATCACACCTTCTGCGCCTCTTCCGGAGCAACCTGCGCTGGACGATGTGCTGGCTCTGATTCCATTCTTTGAAAAGGCTTCCGGGATGGTGCGGGCAGCAGGGCTGAAGTACGGCTACCACAACCATGACTTTGAGTTCAAGCAGGTCAACGGGCAGGCCGTCATCGACATCTGGCTGGAGCGGATTCCTGCTGAGCATATGGTGGCAGAGTTTGATTTGGGCTGGGTGCATGTGGGGGGTGCAGTACCGGCGGAGTATATCTCCCGGTATGCCGGACGTGTGCCGCTGGTTCATATCAAGGATTTCGGTGCGGGCCATGAGGAAGCCGATCTCGGGAAGGGCCAGGTCGATTTCGAGAGCGTCTTTAAGGCTGCGGATGAAGCCGGAATTCAGCACTACATCGTGGAGCAGGAGGTTTTCGCTTCTTCGTCACTGGAGAGCGCCCGGCTGGCGCTGGATTACTTCCGCAAGCGGGGAATGGTGTAACCGTTTCCTGATTCGTTCTGTAAGTGCTTGCCGCCGCAGCTGCCTGGGCGGATTGGCTCACCCTTTCCAGCCTGCGGCCTGAAGCCGCCCTTCGTGGGTTCTACCACAGACTTTTGAGAGAGACAGGACTGTGAGGGAAAGGGTTGCGTTTTTCTCCAGACGATGTATAATGTATTTTGTTTGACAGAAAAATGCTGTAAGCTGGTGTAGCTCAGGGGTAGAGCAACGCACTCGTAATGCGTAGGCCGGGGGTTCAATTCCCTTCACCAGCATCCTTAATAGTTCAATCATGGCGCGGTTTCCCGGGGTTTCGGGGGCTGCGCTTTTCTGTGTTTACATAAATCTCCGTACAAAACTCTATCTGGTTCATTGACAAGTAAACTTTGCATATTATAATAAAGGTGCCAAGTTTACTTGTCGGTTAAAAAGGAGGATTTCTAATGGATAAGGAAATCATATTAGAAAAAATCAGACAGGAAAAAAAGGATGAGGGAAAGGAGTTTATTTTTAATAGAGGCAGAAAATTTGGAGTCATAGGCACGCTGAGTATATTTTGCATTTTAGCTGTTTTCAATTTATACAATAATCATCAGGGGACAAATGCTGCATTATTAGCGGTGGTTATGGGGTATCTTGGCTGTGAAAGTTTCGGAATCTATAGTATAACTAAAAAGAAAATGGATTTAATTAAGATCATTTTTGGATCTGGTTTAAGCCTCTTTTTTTTCATAAAATACTTCTTAATTGTAGGATAGGGGCCAAGATGAATGAAAAGTTGATGTTGAAAAATAGATTGCGAGAGGCAAGAGCAGAACAAAAATTATCCCAAACCCAATTGGCAGAAATGGTGGGCGTTTCAAGAAATACAATAAGTTCTATTGAAACAGGGCAGTTTAATCCTACCGCAAAATTGGCTCTAGTCTTATGCATTGCTTTGGACAAAAAATTTGAAGAGTTATTTTATTTTGATATGTGAATATGAGAAGCCCTGGGCCGTTCTGGTCTGCATGGCAGGCAACTTTGAGGCTTTTTTACCAGTCGACGCTGCTGAGCAGTGCCAGCTGGAAAAAGGGAACTTATTTCTCCCCAAAATCAACAATTGTGAGATTGAAGTGGAAAAAGGAAACTTAATTGGGCCATATTACTTCATCAGGAGCGAAATGAGCTGAATTAGTGTACCTTTTTCCACTTCACCTGCGGAGAACAGAGGGTGCTTAAACCGACCTTTCATAATATTACCATTAATTTTAAACGGATATGGAGGGGAGAAGTATCAACAAATCTGGCTGATCTTATGTACATAACTGGTGAATCCGGGTTGGATGCCGCAGGAACAGCGTATAACGCTTTATCTATAAAAAGTCTGGATAAATCTGATATAATAAATAGAAAGTAAATTCAAGAAAAAGGAGAAAAAAGAAATGTGAGGAATAAACACAAAATTATATTCACGTTCACCTGTTTCGCTGCTTTCATCCTATTGTTTTTGCAACCGGCACTCGTCCATGCAGCGGATGCAGGAACAATTGTGGACAGCGGCACAAAAGAACGGCTAATGGAGCAGTACGGGCTTGAGCCGCCCAAGCCTTCTTTTTCCATCAGCTGGACCGGAATGGATGCCCGGATGAGTACACCAATTCAAGTCTTTTTAGCCATCTGCGGACTGGCGGCCAGCCCTTATTTAGCTGTAATCTGGAAGTTTATTCTATTCCGCTTCTCGTAAAAGTTGCACAGAATCCCATAGCGTCATACAATACAGTAGTAGAAAGCACACACATTGCGCAGGCAGGGGCTTTGTCCCTTCCAGCATCCCGATAACTATAGGCGGCGCGGCTTTCCGGATGTTCGGCGGCTGCGTTTTTTGCTGTTCAGAGAGGAGAAAAGGCAGAGATGAAATGTCTGACAATCCGGCAGCCCTGGGCCGCATTAATTGTGCTTGGGGAAAAACAGTTCGAAACCCGTTCCTGGCAAACAGCTTATCGCGGTGAACTGGCTATTCATGCCGGAATGGGGATCGACAAAACTGCCTGCAGGCAGGAGCCTTTCAAGTCGGCCTTGGCGCGGCATGGCTTCACTGTGGACAATCTCCCCTCTGGGAGCCATCGTCGCCACAAGCCGTCTGGCCGATTGCTATAAGGTGACGCAGGCGGATGCCGCCCATGGCTGGCCTGGCGGCAATGAGTTGGCTTTCGGCGATTATGCGCCAGGACGCTATGCCTGGAAGCTGGAAGATATAACGGCACTTGCCCGGCCCATACCGGCCAAAGGCAGGCTGAGCTTCTGGGAGTACCCTGTGCTGGAGGGAGAGCAGTGACCGGCCGGGACTGTACAGCCTTTTGGCGAAACAAGAAAAATTATTTAGCGGCCCAAGCCATAATTGGGTATGAACCGGCTGACTCGCGGGTAATCTTCTTATAGGATGTTTGGTGCTGCCACTGTCCCGCGCGATCATCAGGATGTATAAGAAAGGGCGTATGCATAGGAAATGGGAAGTCTCCTTATTGCGTGGCTTTGTATGCTGTGTTTGTATTTTTCGTTTGAGGATAAGGTGAGCCGGAAAATTATTCTTCCTGTGGCACTGGTCGTTTTTTTCGGCACACTGGGCTATTGGAAGCTCTTAATGTAATTTTTATGCAGCTATCAGCTTATTTTCAGGTTGAGTATATATATTGAATGTACCAAACACTCCCCGGTGTTTATAGATAGCTTGCAGGGCCTTGCCTACTCCCATGGTGAGGCCCGTTTTATTTTGTCAGGCTGACCCTTGCGCTATCATGAGCGGGATTTGATTCTATACTGCTCCCCAACGTAACCGCTTTTGATACCCCGGCAGATGAACTTGGCTTCGATTCAAAAAATAACCACTGGAATTTATAAACAAAGAAACTTTATGTGACATTTTTCACAATAAAATAAGAAGAATTATTTTATATTAAAATTGAAATATAAAAGATTGAAGTGTAACAAAATAAAGCACCTCAAAGAGGAGAATTATGATGAGTCATGAAGGAAGTCTCCGCCGTGGGTTGGCATTCGGGTTGTTTTTGAGTATTCCGTTGTGGGTGTCCATGATTGGCTGGATTCAGCTGTTATAAATCCCAATCCGCTATATCCGCAATGTCTGGTTATGGGAGCGTATATAGCATTACATAGAAATGGATGAAGAACTGCTGCCGGTGGATTCCGGGCAGTTTTTTTTGTAGTGCGTTCCTAATTCGAAAGGACGTTCTTGCTCCTTAAGGAGTAGAAATAGCTAAGAATGAATAGGATGGATAGAATTTGAAATTATAGTTCTAATATACTATATTTTAATATTGAAAATTGCAAATAAATACGGGATGGGGTGCTGTGAAAAAGGCGGTAACCCGTTCTGCGGTGAGACTCTCTTCTGGACAGGTAAGCTGAAAAGCCTTATGAATAGCGGGTTTGTCCAGGATCGTCTAAATGGTCACATGAAAAAATAATTAAGGAATAGATTGACAATAGGGCAGGGGAACCGCTAAACTGAAATTAGTTCAAAAGTAACAAATGTCATAGACTACATAGGTTTCACTGAAATCTATATTCCTCATGTATAAACGCAAACCGTCCGAAAGGACGGGACGCAAAGTCAGGAATCTAATGCCCAACCAGGGCTATGATCGTCCGGCCGCCGTGAAGCTAACCCTTCGTGGCGGTCTTTTTGTTGTTATAGTTTTTCCGCAAAATCATAGAATAAGTTACTAGGAGGTGCAAGGCGATTGAAAAAAAGATCACAGAAAGCAGCAGCTCTGATTCTGACAGGGGTGTTGGCATTGGGCAGCACGGTTACTTGGGGTTGGAATGTTAAGGCTGCGGGAAATATGCCGTATACCCCTACTCCTGTCCTGGGTGTTGCCGGCAACTTTAACGCATTTATCTTTGGAGATTTCACGCAATCTTACGATCAGATTCATGGAAGGCTCGCGGCAGAAGGAAATATTACTTTGCAGGGGTACGGTGTTTCCAAAGATGCGCCCGGTGGGGATGTACTGGTTGCCGGCAAAAATCTCAGCCTAACAGACGGAACTATATATGGAGCAGCTGTATATGGAGGCACTATAAGCAGCACACGGGCAGATCTTAAGGAGACTCCCCGCCAAGGGACACCGATTGATTTTGCGGCTGAGGAACAGTTTCTGATCCAGCGTTCGGATGAATTGGCCGCATTGACACAGACACAGCCTTTTGTAAAAGAATATGGAAAAATCACTATCAACGCTCCGGATGCCTATAATGTCATTCATCTGGCTGCTGCTGACCTGGCCGACGCCAACGGGCTGCAGTTCAACATAGCAGGTGATGCCACCGTCATTATTAATGTGGGCGGAAGCACTGTGAAAATTCCTAATTTTCAATTCTGGGGAGGCAAACCCCGCAAGGTCCTGTTCAATTTCTATGAAGCTGCTTCTGTGAATATCGGGAATACAACCATCGAGGGCACTATATTGGCTCCTCATGCCAGTGTCTTTTATGATCATGCAGAGCTTCATGGCACGCTGATCGCAAAAGCGTTCAGCGGTTATGTGCAGATGCACCACTATCCGTATGAAGGCTCCGAACCGCCTGTAACGCCGACGCCAACGCCGAGTGCAACGGCGACGCCAACGCCGAGTGCAACGGCGACGCCAACGCCTAGCGCAACGGCAACACCGACGGCGAGCGCAACGGCGACGCCGACGCCAACGCCGAGCGCAACGGCGACGCCAACGCCGAGTGCGACGGCGACCCCGACGCCGAGTGCGACGGCGACGCCAACGCCGAGTGAGACGGCGACGCCAACGCCGAGTGCAACGGCGACGCCGACGCCGAGTGAGACGGCGACGCCAACGCCAACGCCGAGCGCAACGGCGACGCCAACGCCGAGCGTAACGGCGACGCCAACGCCGAGTGCAACGGCGACGCCAACGCCAACGCCGAGCGCAACGGCGACGCCAACGCCGAGTGAGACGGCGACGCCGACGCCGACCGCCATCGTCACGCCAACGCCGACCGCTGTCGTAACACCGACGCCGACGCCGACCGCAGTCGTAACGCCGACGCCAACGTCTAGCGTGTCACCGAGTGCCACTGCATCAGCAACACCGACACCGGGTGCAACACCAACAAGTGAAGTTACACCGGCACCAACGCCAGACACTACAGTAATTTATGTTCCGGTAACGTTCCCGACGCCAACACCATCATCCGTTATCGGCACGATTGTGGATGATACCCTGATCAATGATGACCCATTACCCTTGGGGCCTGTGGTAACAATTGCTCCGGTACAACCAACGGCGTCAATAGAACCAACAGCCTCAATAGAACCAGCGCCAGTCCCTGCACCGGCCCCAACGGTAACACCGGAGCCGGAGGAAATAGTTATAACAGATGACGAAGTTCCTGTAGGCAGCGTGGATACACCCGATAAACTGCCGCAGACTGGAGAAGCAAGTCCAGCGCCTTATTACATCGCAGGTCTGGGAATAGCTGGTTTGGGACTACTGCTCAGCAGAACTGCAGGAAACAGCAGTAAACGCAAACGGTAATAGAAGCCGTAAATTGTAGCTATAGTGAGGGGATAGCGAATTAGAAAAAATGCTGCCCCATAAGTAGGTTTACTCGAAAGGGTGCACCTTTGTCCCACAGCAGCATAACAAGCCAACAGCAGGATTTCTTCAGTAATGGAGAAGTCCTGTTTTTTTGTGCTTGTTCCACTACATCTTATTGAAGTAAGGTGTCTGGCGTATGGGTTTCCACTCTGAACAGCTTCAGACGAGCCGAAACAAAGGTATATCTGCCGTTGTTTTCGCCAATCCGGGCTGGACGAGCCGAAACAAAGGCATATCTGCCGTTGTTTTCGCCAATCCGGGCTGGACGAGCCGAAACAAAGGCATAACTGCCGTTGTTTTCGCCTTCCAGGGCTGGACGGGTCGAAACAAAGGCATATCTGCCCTTGTTTTCGCCGCCGTAGCCCGTCCAGTCTCATGGCCCCGGCCTTCTCTGCATTTCCAACTGCTCCCCGAGCCATGTTATACTATGCTGAAAATCGGGGGGCGTGTAAGGCTTGCCCTGAAAGTGGGATTCCATTATGCCGGAAGAAAGGTGATATTGTTCATGTGGAGTGTTATTATACTTGCCGTTGTGATTATTATTGCCGGCGGCTTGACGTATGCGGGGTTCTTTTTTTACGGAATCGCAATCAAGCGGGCACCCAAGGAGTTCCTGGCCAAAACTCCTGATCTTAAGGTGGACCCGCCGGTTGCCGGGCCTTCGTGGGGAGAAGGTGCGGACTGGGTATCCCGCCACAGCTTCAGGAAAATTGAGATTACTTCTGACGATGGGCTTACCTTGCGCGGCTATTATCTGCCGTCAGCGCGTGCCGGAGGGCGGACTGCCATTATAGCCCACGGCTATTCCGGGAAAGGCAAGGATATGGGGGCATGCGCCAAAATCTATTACGAGACCATGGGGTATAATGTGCTGCTTCCCGATGCCCGCGGACATGGCGACAGTAAGGGGGATTACATCGGGTTTGGCTGGCCGGAACGCCTGGATTACTTGAGATGGATTGAGTATATCCTCGCAGAGAGCGGGCCGGAGGCCCAGATTGTACTGCATGGGGTATCCATGGGGGGAGCCACTGTGATGATGACTTCCGGGGAAGAACTTCCCCCACAGGTCAAAGCCATCGTAGCCGACTGCGGCTATACCTCTGTCAAAGCGCAGCTGTCGTACCAGCTGT
Organism: Paenibacillus graminis; assembly: GCF_000758705.1. Classification (NCBI taxonomy): domain Bacteria; kingdom Bacillati; phylum Bacillota; class Bacilli; order Caryophanales; family Paenibacillaceae; genus Paenibacillus; species Paenibacillus graminis. The sequence goes on from NZ_CP009287.1 coordinate 608,495, forward strand.
GGCGGATGTACCATCTGCCGAGTTTTCCTTTTGTCCATATGGCGAGCCTCATTACCCGGATCAAGGCAGGGTATTTCTTCGGAGAGGCTTCGGCGCTGAAGCAGGTCCGTAAAGCCCGCGTGCCGATACTGTTCATACATGGTGATGCCGACAAGTTCGTACCGTTTTATATGCTGGATGAGCTTTATCAAGCGTGCAGCAGTCCCAAGGATAAGCTTGTGATTCACGGTGCTGGGCATGGCGTGGCTTATGATACGGATAAGGCGGCGTATGTAGGGAAGGTAACTGATTTTGTGACCCGGTACGTTCAAATATAAGAAAGTATAAGTTTCACACGATACTTTATCCTTATATTTCTCGCTGAAACGGATACCTGAAAGCGATACGGAGTATCGCTGCTTCGGAAGCATATGCTTTTTCAGAGGACGGCGTAGCCGTTTCCACTTGATTGATCCGGAAAAAAGTCTCCTGAAACGTAGACGCGCCCGATATCCGCAAACTGCGGTTATCGGGCGCTAATATGTTCCACACATGGAACTGCATTATGATCGCCAAATGCAGCGAAGCCATGTCTTCTCTGTATGTTTAATCCCCCGCGTCTGTGAGCAAGACGGGTGTATTAATTCCTTGTTATTTCCAGCAGCCGTGTGGCGAGAATAATCCTTCCAAAACGACAAAAGCCCTACCTCTCTTTTGTCCTTACGGCTCCGTGGCCGTGCCAGTGTGAATCGGAAAACTATATTCGAATTTAATCTCATAAAAAGGAAGAGTACTGCAAGAAAACGTAAGATTTTGTGTCCAAAATGCCGATAATAGATAAACGGGCAACGAATCGGCTTGACATCTTCTTGATGGGGATAATGTATACAGTAAACAAATATTCTTTTATTATAGCACGGGTTATACAGAAATGCAAACAGTTTAAGCTGGGTGGGCAGGCTGGAAACGGAGGACCTGATGAATTTATACGGGGGTTTTTTGAAAAGGCAAATTCGCAACTACATATTCGGCTCCGTTGTTGCCGTGTTTGCGGTGGGGAGCCTGATCCTGCTCTCTTCACTTGAAATAAGTGCGACAGAGTATTATCGGCTGCTGCTGATCCTGCTGATCTCGTTCGCCATAATGGCTGTTGTGGAGATCAGTGTTTTTATCAGGCAAATCCGGCCGATCCGGACCGCACTTACGGAGCATAGGCCCACACTTGCCATGCTGGAAGAAGCCTACCTGCATACTCACCGGCTGCCGAAGCTTGCGGTGCAGCGGATATTGGGTCCGCATTTTCTGGGGCTGTCTCTGCCTGCGTCGATCCTGACCTTATGGATGATTCGTACGGGATTAATCAGTCTCCCCTACATCTACCTTGTGCTTGCGGTGGCCGGGTCCATCCTGGTAGCGTGTATGCATGCGTTGATTGAATTTTTTCTGACCTCCTCGGCAATTATTCCACTAATTAAGAATTTCAGAAACCGGGCTTTGGAATTGCACATGGTTGATTTTTCTCTGGAAGGGCATGTGTTTGTGCCGATTCGCCCCAAATTCCTCATTACTTGTATGCTGATTGGAACCTTTCCGCTTGTGCTATTCATTATGGCGACCCAGATCCGGCTGGAAACACTGGGGGGAGGGGCGGCTGAGAGTATGCGGAGCTACTGGGAATGGGCCGGGCTTGTGCTGCTGATCGGCACCCTTTTTTCTTCCATAGCAGCCTGGCTGCTGACCCGGAGCGTGCAGCATCCAATCAACGAATTATACCGGGCGATGAACAATATCAAGAACGGACGGCTGCTGCAGGTGCAGGATGAATACTCGGATGAATTTTCGAAGCTTGTGGCCGGGTTTAATATGATGGTCCGCGGACTCCAGGCCCGGGAACAGCAGAGCAGGCAGCTGCTCGACAGCTATTTCACCACCCTTGCCGTAGCCCTGGATGCCCGTGATCCATATACCGCCGGACACTCGCTGCGGGTAGCGGAATATTCGGTCATTATTGGCCAGCTCGCCGGGCTTACAGGACAGCAGCTGGATAATTTGCGCAAATCGGCCCTGCTGCATGATATCGGCAAAATCGGTGTGCGGGACAGCGTGCTTTTCAAGGAGGAGGAGCTTACGGAGGAGGAGTTCGACCAGATCAAAAGCCATCCCGTTCTTGGAGAAAATATTCTGCGGCAGATTGAGCCTGAAGAAAAAATGGCGCCTTATCTGGGCGGAGTCCGATCCCATCACGAACGTTATGACGGCAAGGGATATCCCGATGGCCTGGCCGGAACAGCCATTCCCCTGCATGGACGGATTATCGCCGTGGCCGATGCCTATGATGCCATGACCTCGGACCGGCCTTACCGCAAAGGAATGGACCATGACCGGGCGCTTGCTATTCTGGAGCAGGGAAGAGGCACCCAGTGGGACCCTGAGTTTGCCGGATTGTTTCTGGCTTATTTCGGAAAAGCTGATAAATCCGGTAAAGCGGATTATCCAGGCCGGGCAGGATAGCAGGGGAATGGATGTCCGGGGTGTAACGCGGCGTTATCCTTATATTTCTTGTTAAAGCGGATGCCATCCAGTTTATCTTCGGTATCCGCTTCTGCTTGCGTGCCTATTTTGTGAACTGCCCCCTAAAACCGGCAAATCCCAAGTACATTCATTGAAGGATTGCAGACGGACCGTTATAATTAATAAGTCTGGATTTTAATTAAAAAATAAGGGAGATCATTATGAAACGCGCAGATGTGCTGCTGATTTCCATCGTGCTCATTGCCGCGCTCGCTTTTATCGTGCCGAGATGGCTCTCGAGCGATAAAGACAAGGCGGGACCGGACAATAATCTTGTTGCCAATATAACGGTGGATGGCAAGCTGTATAAGACAGTGAAGCTTACAAAAGAGGAACAAACCATTGATGTCCGCACGGAACGCGGCTATAACATTTTGAAGGTGCATGATTACGGGATTGAAATGTACGATGCAGACTGCCCTGACAAGGTATGCCTGGGTTTTGGCCATATTACCCGTCCCAAGCAGACCATCGTGTGCCTGCCGCACCGGGTGTTAGTAGAAATTGCAGGTGCGGGTTCAGGGGAGGATGATATAGATGCCTATGTCCAGTAGCGAATCGGCAACGGCTCTGAAGCGGACGGTGATTGTGGCGATTTTTGCTGCAGTAGCTGTAGTGCTCAGTCTGCTGGAAGCCCAGATCCCGCTGGTCGGGGTCGGGCTGATGCCTGGGGCTAAGCTTGGCTTCGCCAACATTATGATTTTGACTTGTATTTTCTTTTTACGGGGCAGGGACGCGTTTGTCCTTGTTATTCTAAAGACGTTGCTTACCTCATTCCTGCTCGGCACATTTTCCAGTCTGCTCTTCAGCCTGTTCGGCTCGCTTCTCAGCTTTGTGGTGATGTTCCTGCTGGTGAAATGGGGGGGCAAAAAATTCAGTGTGATCGGAATCAGCATCGCCGGCGGACTGGCCCATAACACCGGGCAATTGTTCGCGGCAGCCATAGTGTTTAAATCCACGAGTATTTTCTACTACCTGCCGGTGCTGCTTATTACCGGAATCGTAACGGGGATTGTCGTCGGCTATGCGGTCCGCTATCTGGTAGCGTCGCTGTCCAAAATATCGCTGTTTGAAGAATTTTTGGGCTGAGCCGAATCATCAGCGGAAGGATGACTAACATGAGTGAAGCATATCAAGAGGTGGAGGCCGCAGAAGAGGTGCCGGCTGTGATTAAGCTGGATGGGGTATCATTCGGATACGATCCGGAGCATCCCATTCTCCATAATATCTCTTTATCCATTCCCCAGGGAGAGTGGGTTAGCATAGTTGGGCCCAACGGCTGCGGCAAATCCACACTGGTCAAGCTGATGAATGCCCTGCTGCCGAAGAGCGGCGGCGAAATCACTATTTGCGGCCATCAGCTGGGTGAGGAAACGATCGGAGCCATCCGGCAATGCATCGGCATGGTATTCCAGAACCCCGATAATCAATTTATCGGAGCCACGGTAGAGGAAGATATATTATTTGGCCTGGAAGGGCTGTGTTTGCCTTACGCCGAGATGGAAGGACGCCTGAAAGCCTATACCGTGAAGCTGGGGATTGAGGCGCTGCTGTCCAAGCATCCGGGCGAGCTGTCAGGCGGACAGAAGCAGCGCGTAGCTATCGCATCCATTCTAGCCATGAAGCCAGGCATCGTCATCTTTGACGAGGCCTCTTCCATGTTGGATGAGGCGAGCCGCGATGAGCTGCTGCGCATTCTGCAGGGGATGCGGGAGGAAGGACATTATACCATCCTGATGATTACGCATGATGCAGACGAGATTCTGGCCTCAGACCGGGTGCTCGCCCTGCATGGCGGGGGTCTTGCCGCTGATACTAGCCCCCAAGAGCTTTTCCGGGATAGAGAGCTTCTGGAGAAATGTCATCTGCTGGAGCCGTATCCTTGGCGCCTTGCCCGTGAATTGCAAAGCCGGGGAATCAGGGTGGATGTTCCCGCCAGTGAAAAGGAGCTTATCGATACATTATGGCCATACAACTACAGCAAGTAAGCTATACCTACGCCGAGAATAGTATGTGGAAGCAGACGGCGCTGCATGATATCACCCTGGGCATTCCCAAAGGCTCGCTGACCGGGATCGCGGGTGCGACCGGCTCCGGCAAGTCCACACTGCTGCAGCTCTTCAATGGCATTCTGAAGCCGACACAGGGCACGGTACAGGTGCTGGATGTGACTATGCGCGCCGGTGAGAAGTCGCCGAAGCTGCTGCCGCTGCGCCGGCGGGTTGGCCTGGTCTTTCAATTTCCGGAGCAGCAGATGTTCGAAGATACGGTGGAAAAGGATCTGTGCTTTGGACCGCTTAATTTCGGCATGAGTCCGGAGGAGGCCAAGGAGCGGGCGCGCAAGGCCATGCTCGAAATGGGCCTGGACCTCAGCCTGCTCGCGCGCAATCCCTTCCGGTTAAGCGGAGGGCAGATGCGTAAGGCGGCTATCGCCTCGGTGCTTGCTATGGACCCGGAGATCGTTGTGCTGGACGAGCCGACGGCTACATTGGACCCGGTCAGCCGTGCTGAACTAATCTCACAATTAGAGCGTCTCTGCCGTGAACAGGGGCGGACGATTATTATCGTAACCCACCGGATGGACGAACTGCTGCCCTATGCCGACCGCTGGGTTCTGCTGAAAGACGGGAAGACTGTTTTTCAGGGCAGCGGCGGGGAGCTGGCGGCAGATCCGGACATCCTTGCGCGCTGCGGCCTTGGCGTTCCGCATTCCCTCCGGTACTGGCGCGGAATTGCCGACCGTTTCGGGCTTGCAGGAGAGAAGCCGCGGCTTACTCCTGAGAGCCTTGCCGAACGGATCGCTTCCTTGCCGGGGGCAGGTACTGCGGACAGACCGGAAGAAGAGGGGGATGCCCATGAATGAGCGGCTGCTGCTGGGACGCAGCATTGAGACCGGCTCATGGGTACATAAGCTGGATGCGCGTTCCAAGCTTACGGGGATGCTGCTGTATGTAGCTGTGATTCTGCTGGCGGATTCATGGCCGTCCATGGCGCTGCTGGCTGTGTTTTCGATTGCGGTCATGGCTTCAACGCGTATTCCGCTAAAGTATTTCATTAAGGCGGCCAAGCCTTTGCGTTATCTGATGCTGTTCATCTTCATCGTACAGCTTCTGTCAGTCAAAACGGGGGCTGTACTGTGGTCCGCCGGCTTCTTCTCGCTGCATGAGGGCGGGCTGCGCCTGGCAGCTTTTTCTGTGATCCGCATGCTGTTTCTGATCACGTTCACGGCGCTGCTTACCTTTACCACAACGCCGGGCAAGCTGAATCAAGGGCTGGAGGGTGTCCTGTCGCCATTCAAGAAACTCGGGCTGTCGCCGGACCGGATCACACTGATGATCAGCATCGCCCTGCGGTTCATTCCTACGATTCTGGATGAATCGCAGATTATTATGAAAGCCCAGGCCTCTCGCGGTGCGGATCTGCAGGAGCTGCCTCTGAAAGAAAAAGCGCGGATGCTGGTGTCGCTGCTGGTGCCGGTGATCTCCAGCGCCTTCCGGCGGGCTCAGGACCTGGTCTATTCCATGGAAGCCAGAGGTTTCCGCATGGATGCCCCGCGCAGCCGGTATCACCGCCTGAGGTGGGGCGCTGCCGATACTGTTTTTGTCGCTATGTTCGTCATTATGGGAGTTGCAGTTGCATTATTGTAATATTTTAGGGGGAATTGGCAATGGCAAGATTTTTTAACGGTAAAGAAATTGAACTGCTCGCACCTGCGGGAACGTTCGATATTTTCACAGCAGTCGTGGAGTCGGGCTGTGATGCAGTGTATTTTGGCGGTCCTGTACTTAATATGAGAATGATGCGCAAAGGCTATAATCTTTCGCATGAAGAAATTATTGAAGCCCTCGCTATGGCACATAAACTGGATAAAAAGGTATATATCACCGTAAACAATCTTTTCAGCGAAGATGATGTGGAGGAAGCCAGAGCTTACCTGCAGTTTCTGGACGAAGCCCGGCCGGATGCGCTGATCGTTCAGGATATGGCAGTGCTGGAGCTGATCCGTGAGATGGGGCTTACCGTTCCTATCCATGCTTCAGTCATGATGAATGTGCACAATCTGGAGATGATTTATGCTCTGCGGGAACTTGGAGTAAGCCGGGTGGTGACCTCGCGGGAAATGGATCTGCAGACGGCCAAGCTGCTGGGTCAGAAGAGCGGCATGGAGCTGGAGTACTTCGTTCATGGCGATATGTGCTCTGTGCACGGGGCGAACTGCTACTTCAGCTCCCAGGTTTTTGGGATGAGCAGCAACCGGGGCAAATGCATGAAGCCTTGCCGGTGGGATTACCGGATTAAACGTGACGGATATGTGTTCCCGGCGGAATATCCGCTGGCCGTTAAAGATATGTTCATGTATGAGCATCTTCCGGAGCTGATCGAATCGGGGATTACCTCGTTCAAAATCGAAGGCCGGATGCGCGATAAGGAATTCATGGTCTCGCTGGTTAACAGCTACAGTGATGCGATTGACCGTTATATCGAAGATCCTATCGGTTTTGACCGCACAGTGGACACCAAGGAGCTGTATAAAAACCGCAAACGTGATTTCTCCACTGCCTACGCTTTTGGCAAACCGGGTCTGGCGAATATTAACCGCCGTTACGAGGGTACAGGCAAGTTCTACAGCACAGGCAAGGTATTCAGTACACCAACAGCCGAACGTGAGCTGTCCGAGTCCCGTGTGCTGGAGCTGCGCGGACGTCTGGCCCAGGCGGGGAAAGCACCGGTAGCCGCACCGGAACTGGCTGTACGTGTAAACAACATGGCGCAAGCCCGGCTGGTCATCGAAATGGGCGCAGACAGCCTGTATCTGCCTGGAGATGTATTTGAACCAGACCGGCCGTTTACGAAGCAGGATATTAAGGAGCTTGGTGCGATTAAAGGGCAGACCAAGCTGTATCTCGGATTGCCGCGGATGATGAACGAGCTGCATTTTAACCAATACGACCACTTGCTGAACGGAGAACGGCTGCCCATTGACGGGCTGATGATTACCAATCTGGGAGCGGTCCGGCGTTACAGGGCTGCGGGATATCCTATGATCGGCGATGCCAATCTGAATGTCTATAATCACCTCTCGGCAGGGCTGTACGCCGGAATGGGACTGGAAAAGCTTACGGTTTCGCCCGAGATGACGATGGAGCATTTTGCCGCCTTCACTTCACGCTGTGATCTGCCGCTTGAAGTTGTTGTTCACGGGACACCGGCGCTGATGTACATGGAGCATGATCTTTACGAAAATACTGAGGTGATGGAGCCTATTGCGGAAGAGGATAATTTATATGTCAGCAATGATGTGCTGGTACTCAAAACCGATAAAGGCGAAAATCCGGTCTACCGCGACCAATACGGCCGCTGCCATCTGCTCTTCTCCAAAGAACTCTGCTACTTGCCAATGCTGAAAGAAATGAGCGGACTGGGCATAGCCAGCTTCCGGATCGAAGGGGCCACATACAGCACGGAAGAGCTGCGGGCAATCATTACTGCCTACCAGGCTGCCATAAGTAGTGCAGATCAGCAGAAGGATTTACTGGGCGGGCTTACGCCTGTTTATGCAGGTTTTACGCTGGGATCGCTGCAGTTCAATTGATATATTTAAATTTTAAAATACTAAAATAGAGCGTATAATAACAATAAGTGGCAGACTCATAAGTTACTTTTTTCACAAGGAATGTCTGAAAGAGAGGGAACCCATCATGAAGCAAGAGGAGACGGTCATCGGAAGAACAGCGGTTGCCGCGAAAAGAAAAGAATATTTCTATCCATGCACTGCACACTTTTACCGCGATGCACCGCAGCTTGTACGCGGCAGCATGCAGTTTATCTATGATGAGCACGGCAAGCAATATACGGACTTTTTTGCCGGAGTATCGGTTGTCGCCTGCGGCCATTGCAACCCGGTGATTACGTCGCGCACGATTGCGCAGCTCCAGCAGCTCCAGCATACCTCAACGGTCTATCTTACGCAGCCGAATGTGGACTTGGCCGAGCGGCTGGAAGAGGTGCTGCCGGGTAAGCTGCGCCGCAGCTTCTTCGTCAACAGCGGCTCCGAGGCCAATGAAGGCGCACTGCTGCTGGCCAGAATGCATACGGGACGCAAAGGCTTTATTGCCCTGGAGAGCGGGCTGCACGGACGCACCAATCTGACGATGAGTGTTACCGGACTGCAAATGTGGAGAACGGATAAGTACCTGGACGAAGATGTAACATTCATTGAGCGGCCTTATCATCCTGAACTGAGCCTGGAAGAGGCTGCAGCGGTTTCTCTTAAGAGCCTGGAACGGGTGCTGAAGGAGAAGGGCGATACAATTGCGGCCATGATTGTAGAGCCGATACAGGGAAACGGGGGCATGATTATGCCTGCCCCTGCGTATTTCCGCGAGGTCAGAACGCTGCTGGATCAATTCGGCGTGCTGCTGATCGACGATGAGATACAGACGGGCTACGGCCGTACGGGAGCTATGTTCGCCATGGAGCATTTTGGCGTTGTGCCGGATATTATCAGTATGGCCAAAGCGCTGGGCAACGGGGTTCCGGTAGCCGCCTTTGCGACAACGGATGAAATTGCGGCGTCCTTGAACCGGCCTTCGGCTTCGACGTTCGGGGGCAACCCTGTATCGGCGGCAACGGCACTTGCGGTGCTGGATTATATCCGGGACGAACGCCTGCCGGAGCGTGCGGCTGAGCTTGGTTCGCACCTGAAGAAAGGTCTTGAATCGCTTCAGGAACGTTATCCGGGAATGATCACTGATGTGCGGGGAACCGGACTGATGCTGGGCGCAGAACTTGCGGGTTCGGACGCAGCCGGATCAGCTGAACTGACCGATAATGTGCTCGAAGCGATGAAGGACCGCGGGTATCTGATCGGCAAAAACGGTGTAGGCCGCAACGTGCTGGCCTTCCAGCCGCCGCTGGTCATTACCTCTGAAGATGTCGACGGGATGCTTACTGCCTTGAATGAAGTGCTGCTGCAAGTTTCTACAGAAAAGGAAGAATAATATGGTGATCTTAAACGCTGTCAAAACCTCTGCGCTCAAGCTGAAAATGTTCAGCGAGCTGGTGATGTTTTCCCACACGCTGTTCTCCTTGCCCTTCGCCATCATCTCGATGGTCTGGGCGGCGGGAGGCTGGCCGTCCGGCCACATGATGCTGTGGGGACTGATTGCCCTAATCGGGGCGCGGAATGGCGCCAACGCCTTCAATCGTCTCGTCGACCGTACCTTTGACAGGGAAAATCCGCGCACCGCGCACCGGCATCTGCCGCAGAAGCTGCTGGCGGAGAAAGAAGTTATCTTTTTCATCATCATCAACTATGCTTTGTTCATTGTCGCCTCCGGCATGCTGAATCTGCTCTGTCTGCTGCTGTCGCCGGTGGCCATCGTCCTGATCTCCAGTTATTCCTATACCAAACGCTTCACGTTCTTAAGCCACCTGTATCTTGGTTTCGTAATTGCTTCGGCGCCGATTGGCGCTTGGTTTGCAGTGACAGGGAATATTGCGTTCACGCCGTTTGTAATCGGTACGGTGGTTATGCTCTGGATTGCCGGCTTTGATATTATCTATGGCACGCAGGATATCGATTTTGACCGCCGGAACGGATTATGGTCCATTCCCAGCTTCTTCGGACTGGAGAATGCGCTGCGTATTTCCAAAGGGCTGCACTTCATCATGATCCTGCTGCTGCTGTTCCTGTACCTCTGGCGCGATCTGGGCTGGATGTACCTGGTCGGCATCGGCATCGCCACGCTGCTCTTGATGACGGAACACCGGATTATTAAGCCGCATAACCGGCGGCTGATGAAGGTGGCTTCCTATAATTTGAACCAGGTGATCAGTATGGTGATATTGCTGTGCACGCTGACTGACTATTTTTATGTCAGCTAGGGTCGGGAGATCGGTTAGAAAGAAGGAGGCTGCGCTCCTCCGGGGAATGCTTGGCTTCCGGCGGCTGTTGTTTCCAGAGTTTCGATTAGATCGCTATTAGCGATACTATCCGGAGACAAAGGCGGACGTTACCGTTTCTGCGGTCCCGAGCTTCCCCTCTGCTTTGAACTCTGGTTAAGTGGTAAAAATAACTTTCCTGTTAACAGATAACGTTAGCGCAAAAACTCATCATGAGGCCGCCGAGGACCAATCGGGCGGCCTTATTAAGCTATCGGGACGGATAGTAGAATAGGATACCACGGCAGCTGACCAGAAATCAGCTGCCGTTTTCATTAAGCTAAGGGCCGGTTTGTTTAGTGCTAAAGCCTGCACAAACTCATATGAATCTTGCATAGTATTATTACATGTGTTATATATGTAATATAACAGACAAAAAAAGGAGGCTGGTTTGATATGGAACCGCTTAGACATGTCAAAAACACACATGGTTAATGTTTGCCGGCACCATTGCCGGCGCGCTGCTGCCCTATGCGCTCGTAGTGCTTCCAAAGGCCGAGAACCCGGCGATGTCGCATCAGCAGTATGTGATCGTGCTAACGGCTGCTCAGGTTTTCCAGAACGGCAGCCTTGGCTTCTTCGCCGTATGGGGCGGGTTGGCGCTTTCGAGCGGCGCCGGAATGGATACACCCTTACTCCGTTATTGAATCTACGGCGTCGGCCGTCCCGCAGTATTGCCGAAATGGTTCCTGACCGGTATTGCGGGTGCATTCGTCATTATGCTGTTGATTATCCTTCCACCCGTAGTATGAAGACACGCAGCTGCCTTAAGGAGAGAAATTCATGTTCATAGAGCTCGATCTGCAATCGGAAACCCCGATTTACGCACAACTGGTTGACCAAATCGTTGAAGGGATCGCCTCCGGTGCCTTGCAGCCGGGGGACCCGCTTCCCTCAGTCCGGAGATTGGCGGAGGATTTGGGGATCAACCTTCATACCGTCAACAAATCCTACAATTTGCTCAAGCAGGAGGGCTTTCTTCAAGTGCACCGGAAAAAGGGCGTTATCGTTCAGCCTGACGGGATGCCCGGCGTGACTGAGGCTTTCGAAGAGAAGCTCCGGCAGCAGTTGAGGTCTCTTGCGGCAGCAGCTGCGGTACGAGGCATGACGGAAGAGGCATTCGCGCAGGAGAGCAGGTCGGTGTACCGGAATACCATTACAAATCGCGGAGGGGAACAGCGTTGACTGTACTAGAGACGATCATGATATCCAGCTTTTATTTGTTTATCGCGTTGATGATCAGCATACAGGCCCATATTGGCTTGCGGACCCTGCTGTTCGGCATCACGCTGCCGGCGGAGGCCCTGCAGGATACGGACGTCCGGGGCATTCGCCGGAATTATGTTTTGCTCACCGGCGGATTTGCGATTGTCATCGGAGTAGCTTGCTTTTTAGTGGCGCGTCACCAAACGACGAGCCGGAGTTTCCTGTTTTGGGCGATAGCCATCATGCTTTTGATAATGATATCGTTCTTCGCCATTCGGATCAGCAGGAAGTCCGCGCAGCGTTTGAAGGCGGCCAGAGGCTGGGAGGTTGCCGTACAGACGAAGCGCGCAGCAAGCCTCGCGGCCAGCCGGACACATGGTTCGGTGCTGGGCTCTTGGTGGTATGCGGCGCATATCGCCGTGATGGCGTTATGCATCTTCTTTGCCGCCACGAGATGGAACGTTATTCCGCAGCAGATCGCGGTGCATATGGGGCCGGACGGTTTTCCGGATCATTACATTTACAAATCCGTACGAACCGTAATCATGATGAACATCGTGCAAGCGCTGATGATCGCGTTTTTCGCCGGCTATAATCTGATGATCAGCCGTGCCAGAATATCACTGGACCCCCAGGACCGGGAAGGTTCGTTACGAAAACAGTTAAAGCTTAAGAAAATCCACTCGATTACAGCTTGGGGCATTTCGCTGTTGGGCATTGCAAACTTAGGGTTATTGCAAGCCGTAATGCTATACGGCTGGAAGCTCGATCTGCTCATCCGCTACAACCTCTCGTTCATGGCGGTGTTCTTCTTGGCATTGATTGGTGTCTTGTTTTACCTTCGTTTCAGAGGTCTTGATCAGCAAAGGGACATTCCGTCACAGGAGGAGAGGCACTGGAAGTGGCTCGGCAGCATTTACGCGAACCCTGAAGACCCGGCGTTGTTCGTTCAGGATCGATACGGATTCTTATGGACGATCAATATGGCTAATCCGCCCGGTAAGATCATAGCCGCCGCAACGATAGCCGTTCCGGTAATCGCCATTCTCGTAGCCCTGTTCAATTTCCGATAAATAAAACAATCTTGGAAGGAGAGTTCAAATGATGAAAAGCCGATGGATAACGGGCGCTTTGCTAGCTTCGTGTCTGGTGCTGAGCTCCTGGGACGGCAACACAGCACTGGCTGCAATGCAGAACATAGCAGCGGCACTGCATGCATCTGAGGTAATCGAGTCAAGCTCTGTCCCGGTAAACGTGCAAACAACGGCAATAGGCATGCCTTCGAACAAGGGTGTGATCACCTATGAAGCAACCCGGAAAGCTGCTCAGGAGAAAGCCGACCTCCTCACGAAAACTTACGGCACGAACAGTGTGCAGTACGCCATTATCGATCATGGCCACATCGTCGTATCGGGCCAGTCCGGCAAGAATGATGAGCAGGGACAGAAGCCGCTCACGAAAGACACGATGTACGGGATTAGCTCTACGAGTAAAATGTTTACCACGGTTGCCGTCATGCAATTAGCCGACCAAGGGGAAATCGGCCTCGATACGCCCGTTGTCCAGTATATCCCCGAGTTTACGATGAAGGATGAACGCTACAAGCAAATTACCCCGCGCATGCTGCTGAATCATTCATCCGGACTGAACGGATCGTCGCTGACGAACGCTGTTTTATTCGAAGATAACGATACTTACGCCCACGACACCCTGCTGGGGCAGCTGGCCGGTCAGACCTTAAAGGCGGCCCCGGGTGCTTATTCGGTTTACTGCAATGACGGATTTACGCTGGCCGAGATTCTAATCGAGCGAGTCAGCGGCATGGACTTTACCTCTTACATCCATAGATATATTACGGAACCTCTGGGTATGGCCAATACGAAGACGCCGCTCGATTCTCCGGACACAGCGAAGATGGCGGGACTCTATTATCCTGCCTACGCTGGACAACTCCCCAACGAGACAAGCAACGTGATCGGAGCGGGAGGCATATATTCCACGGCGGAAGACTTGGCCCGATTCTCGCAAATTTTCACGGGGGAAGCGGAGGGGGTTTTGTCCGGTAAATCGGCTGCGTCCATGGCACAAGACGAGTACAAGACGCCTTTGTGGCCTGACGATGCGGACAGCTCATTCGATTACGGATATGGTCTTGGCTGGGACAACGTTAATCTGTATCCCTTCAGCGAATACGGGATAAAGGCGTTGACCAAAGGCGGGGACACACTCTATCACTCGTCGCTCGTTGTGCTTCCCGAACAGGGCATGGCGGCAGCTGTTATCACTTCCGGCGGGAGCAGCACGATCGACCGGCTTCTGGCGAACCAAATCCTGCTTCATGCGCTGAAGGAGAACGGGACAATTGCCGAATTCAAGCCTGAAAAGTCATACGGTGTACCGGTAAAAGCTGATATGCCGGAGTCCGTGCAGCAGTATTCGGGAATCTACGGCGCGACTAATACAACGGTAAACATTGATATTACAAAAGGCGGCGTTATGTCCATTACTTCGGAGCAGTCACCCGGTAATCCGGCCCAGATCTTCGGGTATTCGGCGGACGGCACGTTCCGGAGTGCGGATGGGAATACGAAGATCAGCTTCGTGACGGAGGAGAACGGCCGCACCTACTTATGGATACGTCAATACGCTTCATTGCCGGGCCTTGGGCAAATGTCTACATCCGTGTACAACGCCGAGAAGCTCCAGCCCCAAAATCTTCCGGCAGAGACCAAAGAAGCATGGGTAAAGCGTGATGGCAAGAAGTATTATCTGTTGAATGAGAAGTATACGTCGTTCGTTTATTTGGTGGTGCCGCCCATCCAATTGAATGTGTCGAAACAATTGCCGGGGTATGTGTTGGATAAGCGAATAACAGGCCCGAATACGGCCATCTCCGAATTGCAAATTCCGGGAATGAGCGGGCGGGATCTCTCAGGTTATACGTTCTTTACTCAGGACGGTGTTGAGTACCTGGATACTGGTGGAAGAATCTTAATGAACGAGGACGCTGTGAAGCCTATCTACATCGCTAAGAAGTCAATCGTTACGATTCCGCCCGGCGGATACGCCCGATGGTATACGATAAGCGACAAAGACGGGGGTAAGACCGTTAAGGTGAGTACGTCCTCGAACACCTCCTTCGCTGTTTATAATGCAAAGGGATCATGCATCTACTTCAGTCTTATCGGAGGCAAAGATCAGGTCGAACTGCCTGCGGGAGGGTCGATTGTTTTCGCCGGAGATGCCGGCACGAAGTTCGAGATTTCCGCGCAGTAACGCCGTAACAGCTATTTCATAACTGGCCAAGATACAGTCCTGCGTATAAGAAAGAAGGAGATTCTTCAAGAAAAATCGGATAAACTCCAGCTAAAAACATCTATAAAATGTACCTTAATTCATTCCAAAAGGTGAACATTCACAAGGGGGGCGATTGTAGACTACAAGCTGGACCGGAAAATGTTTTCAGCTATCGGCCCTGCGTCCGTCAGAAAGACTCAACGGTCGCGTCCGGCAAAATACTGCAGCAATGTCTCGAGATCGGCATGTGCCGGGTAGCTGGAGAGCCGCTGGATAATTGCGGCAGCCTGGTCGAGATAATCCTGGCTGACCCCCTCGGTACGGGCCAGGGCGTCGCTGCGGTTAATCAGGGCTAGCACATCAGCCACCTCTTCCTCTGAAGAGGCAGGGCCAATGGTGCGGATAACAGGCGCCAGTTCAGGGTCCTGCAGGGCAAAAAGCACAGGAAGGGTAACCTGCCCGTTGCGGAGGTCGCTGCCAGCAGGCTTGCCAAGCACATCGGCGGACTGGGTGAAGTCAAGCAGGTCATCCTGGATTTGAAAGGACATGCCCAGCGCCTCGCCAAAGTTGTAGAGCAGGTCCGCGACTTCTTCCGGGCTCTCTGTAGAAAGTGCGCCCACCCGCAAGCAGGTGGCCATCAGCATGGCTGTTTTGTTGCGGGATTTCTCCAGGTATTCCTCAAAAGTGAGATTATAGTCGTAGGCATGCTCCATTTGCTGGTACTCTCCCAGACACAGCTGGGCAGTAGCCACGGAAGACAAGTCGTGGACATAACGGTTTTTGTCACCGGTGTATTTGCTGAGCAGCTCAATCACCCGGGCAGACATATAATTCCCGATATGGACTGCGGAGAGCACGCCAGTTCTGGTATGCAGGGCAGGAGCGCCCCGCCGCAGTTCGGCATCATCAATAATATCATCATGAATTAATGAGGCAGCGTGAATAAATTCTGCAGCAGCAGATAATTGAAGCGTTCTCCGCCCCGAAGGTTTACGTCCAAAACGGCTGCCGACGATGACCATCAGCGGCCGGAGACGTTTCCCCCCGGAGCCGGTCAGCTCCAGAATGCTCTGCGCGAGCTGCGACTTTTTGGGTACGTCTTTATCACGGGCCACAATATTCTGAATTTCATGGTTAATTTCGTCCAGGTCTATATTTAAGGCTTCATGCAGCTTCATCGTTTTGGTTCCCACCTGTCAAATGGCTTTGCTTGTGCGGCTTTGCTGGTTTTGCTCCTGAATCAGGAACCCTTCAATGCCCGCCGCCGGGTTTTGAGCCGCGAAGTCCCCATTTGACCGCGCGATTTGCATTTTTTTAATCGAAGGAGCCAGATAAGCAACCAGGTCCAGTTCACGGCATTTTACTGCGAATTGCAAATAAAAGCTGTACAAATAATCTCCATCCAAAATGTTGCGGGTCAGGTCAGGATGATGTGGGGCACATTCCATATGGCGTTCAGCCGCCACGGTAAGAATGATATAAATACCTAGCAAATGGACTTTGCGGTCATATTCCAGATCATGGCGTTCCAGTACCGAGAACAACTGCTCACATTCTGCCGGAGAGAGATGCAACTGAATTCCGGCGATCGGTGACATTTCAGCCTGAAGCAACCGGAAGCTGTCTTCCATAAGTTTTCTGTTCACAAGATTCTCTCCTTCTTGTCGGTTTTGCCGGAAGCAACCATAGCCTTGATTATCCCTACAAAACCTTTTGTAAAAAACAAGACCCGGGACGGTTTCAGGAGTCCCTGTCCGTTGAAGAAGTAAACTATTAAACGGTTGGTTAGGCCTAAGCCTTAATAAATAAGGAGAGTAATGTGTCCATGGACACATTACTCTTAAGAACATCATATTCAGCTGCAGCAACATAAAATACACATAAGTTGCTGATATACTTAATTAAACGGCGTCAGAAACGCTAAACAGCAGGGTTAATATCAGTCCGTATATAGATACCAGCGCCGCACAAGCGGGATTCGTTTCCATTGCTTCTTGAGCCAAGGCAGGACATAGTAGTCCAGACCGAAGACGCTGCCTGATCCTCCGATGCACGCGATAGCCGCTCCAACGTACCAGAGCATTTCTGTCGCTGCCATCTTGGTAGACCATATCATGACTGCCATTGCAATGGTGGCAAGTGAAGAGATGGCAGTAAAGAGACCTACGATAAGCATAATACCAAAGACGATTTCGGCACAAACCATGCCGATTTGGAACCATTTAGCCAAGAATGTATAACTTCCGTCATTGTTGTAGAACATCAGATCCATGAACCAGTTCGTAATGTCATACACAAAGCCTGGTACCGGAAGAGCCGATACAGCTTCTTTGGCAGTGGAAACTGCGGAAGCCGCGGACTGCGCATCTACTGTTGTTTTTACAGCATCTACGGCCACGCTCGCTGATGAAGCAGCATCCGTAGCAAATGGAGCAGCAGGAATCAGGAAGATTTTGTCCGGGTCAACCCAGATCTTTCTGAGTTTATCGATCCCTTCATATAACCACATGCCCCCGAGCAGCATACGAAGCGGAACGAGCCAGAAGTTCGGCGAACGCTTGGAGAAGTAGCCGCCGACGAAGCTCTTGCGGTTCTCCACATGGAAGAACTCGTGCATCATATAGGTCCATACTTTGTTAAAACCTACCACTTGAGATAGATAGAACATATTGATAAAATGCTTGGACAACATAGCCATGAAGCCTGTAAGCATAAAGAGCTTGCCTGGAAGACCAACGTTGGCTACACCATAGCGGCTTCCGATGGAGACCATCGTGCCGTGAAATCCTGGTTTGTACGCTTTTTTGGCAGTACCGCTGATGTCAGCGGCGATGTTGCCGGCAACGAGTGGAGCCGCCTGTTCAGCATTTTCAACCATCTGTGGAACCGGACGGGTTTCGCCTTCAGGAATAAAGAAGATGTTGTCCCCTACAACGTAGACGTTCTTATGGTCAACACTTTCCAGATGTTCATTGGTTACGATGCGTTTGCGTCCCTGCTGCTGGACTTCAAGGCCGCCGACGATTTCGGAGCCTTCCACACCGGCAGTCCAGACAATGGTTTTGGCGTCAACGACATTCTTCTCGCCGAGAGCCACACTGCCTTCGCCTACTTCGGTGATTTTGGCACCGGTCACGATTTCAACCTTCAGCTTGCGCAGGCGGGCTTCAGCTTTCTGAATAAGCTTATCCGGCAGGATAGGCAGAATCTTCGGAGCCATATCGGCAACAATGAGCCGTACTTCGGATGGATCAATGAAGAATTCTCTGCACAGCTCTTCGCGCTGCTCGGCCATTTCCCCAACCAGCTCGACACCAGTGAAACCGGCACCAATGATGACGAAGGTCAGCATTGCGCGGCGGACGGCAGGGTTCTTTTCTTTGGCAGCTTGGGTGTACATATCGCGGATTTGGCGTTTGAGCGCAACCGCGTCATCGTAGGACCAGAACGAGAAGGTATTTTCTTCTGCTCCGGGAATTCCGAAGAACGTTGGTTTGCTGCCTGTGCCGATTACCAGGTAATCATAAGCATAGGTTGCCTTGTCGGATTTCAGCTTCTTGTTTTTGAAATCAATATTGCTGATTTCATCCAGAACAACATCCACTTTCAGACCGGCGAAAATTTTCTTCAAATCAACCTTGATTGAATCCTCAGGCGCACGATTCGCAGATACCTCATGCAGCTCAGTCAAGAGAGTGTGATAAGGATTTCGGTCGATCAGCTTGATTTCTACATCTTTGTTGTTCTTATACTTCTTTGCCAGTTTCTTAGCCGTGAGTACGCCGCCGTAGCCGCCGCCCAAAATGACTATTTTTTTCAAGAGAAACTCACCTCATTCATCTGATTAGCTGCAAAAGGTAAACGAATATTATTTCGCGCCTTCAAGTGCTTTTTCTGCAAGTGTAAAGTATTCGCCAACATGGATAGATACACCGGAGATGGCGTCGGTTTTGCCTTCAGCATCCAGCTTAGGAGCAGCGCCTTTGTTTTCAAGGAAATATTTTTCGGCAAGGGCGATTTCTTCGTGCCATTCAGCAGAAGCGCCGCCGGCTTTCATGCCGTATTTGCCATCTATTGAATATTGCTTCTTGTCATCCCCTGCAGCATTCACGCCGCTGAAGTTAGCTGCAACGATATTGCCATTGGCAACAGTAAGAGCAACAGTGGATTTCCAGCCGGATTCTTTATCCATTTCGCCTTCTGCGAAGTATCCGCCATCTTTGTAAGGGCCAGCTTGTGCAGGGCCTGCAGCAAGAGCAGCTTGAGCAGCAGAAACAAAGTCATTAACGTGTACAGATACACCGGAGATAGCATCGGTATGTCCTTCAGCATCAACTGCGATAGCTGCCGGATCTTGTTTTTCAATCAGGAATGCTTCAGCTTTGGCTGCTTGTTCATGCCATTCAGCTTGAGCGCCGCCTTTTTTGACCAGACCGTATTTGCCGTCCTCGGATACTTTTTTCTTCAGGTCGCCAGCTGTTTTGATATTGAAGGCATTCCAGTCGGCCTTGGTGATCTTTCCGCCTTCTACAGTCAACAGGGCATAGGTCTGCCAGCCTGTTTCCGGATCGGCTTCAATGGTTCCGTAATATGTTCCATCTTGATACTTGCCTGTTTCAGCAGTGCCGGCATCGGATGCGGCAGGTGCAGTGGTCGTGGAAGGTGCAGCGGATTCTGCAGGAGCGTTGGTTGCTGCCGTGTTGTTACCATTGTTGTTGCCGCAGCCCGCGAGCAAAGTACCCAGTACGAGAGCACTCGACAAAATTACAGAAGCTTTTTTCATTTTAGTATGACCTCCAAAGAAATAGTTTAAAATATATATATTAAAATGTAAAACATTTTAATAATTATTGGAAGTGATAAAAATCACTTTATAAATGACATATATCACTTTTGAATCGGTCTTAAGTCCCTTTTTGTAGCAGACATATGACATATATCGGCATACAATAGAAAAAAATTTAATCATCTCGTTTCATGTTCGATGGCATTTTAGCACAAGAAAGATGTTAGTCATGTGAAAATAATCACTTGAGCATAAAGTATTTTATTAACACCTGAATTATATCAAATTTTAAAATATATAGATACGGAATTTAAAAGACTATTATGTGACAAAAAACGACGGGTGGCTGTTCTTTTCCCGGACGGTATCCGATTCAATTTTGGGGGCCGGGGGTAATGTCTTTTTAAGACATGAGCCTCTGGTCATACTTCAAAAGACACCTAAGGAGATGAGCATGTATGGACAGCAACATTATCAAAGGAAAGTGGATGCAGCTTAAGGGCGAAGCCAAGAAGCAGTGGGGACAACTGACGGATGATGATCTGGATGTCATCGACGGCGAGAAGGATAAACTGGTCGGCAAGCTTCAGGAGCGTTACGGCCATACCAAAGATGATGCGGAAGCGGAATACCGCAATTGGGAACAGTCCATCCGCCACTAATATAAGAGAATAAAACCTCGGAACAGGATAGTCACCTATGCAGGAAGAGGCGATGTCTATGTATAAATCTCATGTCGTAACCGGCAGAATTATCGAGATACATGCTGACCGGGTACTTACACAGCAGGGGGAGATGTTATGCACCTTTCATCCCCGGTACTATATGCTGCCGGAAGTAGAGACATGGACACCTGAGAAATGTGACTTGAAAGAGGAGCCTGTAATGGTATTGCATGATCAGAGTGGAGGCAGGAACCGCAAAAGGCGCTGGAGCGCCGTAAGGCCCTGGTCTCCGCAGCAGAAGAAGAGCGCAAATCGAATCTGATTTGCGCTCTTCTTCTGCTTGAAACCCGCAAAGAGCGATGCGTTAGTCCATGTGCCATATCTAAAAAAACATTCAATATTTCCTCTATAAGGAAGAAAAGTAATCACTTTGCATGTGAACAAGCGAACGTATGTGCTATGATGGGGTCGCGCGGCGGCAGCGACATAATCGACCATTCCCAAAGCGTTAACCCAGGAATGGGAGTATTCTATAGGACTGTGATTCCATGTATTGGTTCTACTAATATGGTACTATGAATCATAAGGATTACATTTCTGTAATCATTGAAGGAGTGATGCTATGGAGTATCTGAAGATTTTTTGTATGAATACGGCTCTGCTTATTTCTGTCGCTTACATCGCGAATTTAATATACAAACATATGATTACGCACGCCCCGGAGCCTGTCAAACAGGCAAGCTGGGTGGTACTTTCCATTTTTGCCGGCTGGGTCAATATATTTTTTGGATACAGGCTGGATGAGCATGTGATCTTCGATTTGAGATTTTTGCCGCTGATTATTTCCACCATTGCCTTCCCCCAGCCCTTCAGTCTTATCATCATCGGAGTTGGCATAGGTCTGAGCCGTCTGATCTTCGGAATGAATGAGGCGGCGGTGGCAGGCGTGCTCAATTTGTCGATTCTGGGATTCGTCTGTGCCGGGCTAAGCTTCTGGGTGCGCCGCACGCCAGCCACGATCATGGTCAAGTCCCTCATTGTGATTATGGCTGTGAATCTGATGAATGCGGTGAATATCACTGTTTTTGGAGTCATCCCCGAACAGGAGTACATAACGAAGATCTTGCCTGTAACGCTGCCTGCAGGGCTTGCTCTCAGCATGCTGTTTGCACTGATTATCCGTGACTTTCAGCTTGATCTGCAGCGCACTGTCCAGGTGGTAAGGGCGAATGAGCTGCTGTCTGCACAGGCCGAGGAGCTGCATAAGAACAAGATTGTACTGGAGGAGCGGGCGAAGCAGCTGATGATGGCCTCCCAGTTCAAATCAGAGTTTTTGGCCAATATGTCGCATGAGCTTAGAACTCCGCTGAACAGCATTATCAATTTGTCGCAGATTATTGAAGACAGCGATGAGGGGCTCAGCAGGGAGGAAATCACTGAATATGGCGCCATTATCCACCGGTCGGGTGGTGATCTGCTATCGCTTATTAATGATATTCTTGATCTGTCCAAGGTAGAAGCGGGCAAGCTGGATGTTGTTCACGAGGAACTCAATGTCAGTGAGATTCCGGAAATGCTGGCCCTGCAGTTTACGGTGGCGGCCAAACAGAAAGGCCTGGATTTCAACATTACGCTGAGTGAGGATGTGCCGCATGTGATTCATTCCGATCCCCAGCGGGTGCAGCAGATTCTCCGCAATCTGCTCTCCAATGCCTTGAAGTTTACTATGAACGGCTTTGTATCGCTGAATATCCGGGTGGTGGAAAAGCCGGAGGGACCGGCGCTGAGGCGCTGGGTGGTCTTTGAGGTGCAGGACAGCGGTATTGGCATCGCTGCCGACAAGCACGCGGTAATCTTTGAGGCCTTTCAGCAGGCGGATAGCAGCATCAGCCGGAAATATGGAGGAACAGGACTCGGGCTGTCCATCAGCAGTGACCTGGCCAAGCTCCTGGGCGGTTACATTACACTGTCCAGCAAAGAGGGGCAGGGAAGTCTTTTCTCCCTGTATTTGCCATTGTGAGTCAATGAAACTTAAAGGGTGCACAGAAATCCAACTTAATTTGTGATATTGGCTTATTGACAGGAACTTGGTGCGGAGTAGAATGAAGCAAAAGCCGCATCAAAGGAGTGTCATCACCCCCATGAACATCATGAGAAACAGACTTGGCGGCGCCCGCCCGAAAGGTCTACGCAAAACCTCGGTACATCGCAAGAATCTGCAGATTGCTACGTTTGAGGGGATTCCGTCAACGATATTTCAGGTGCTGCTCCAAGGGCAGTTCCTGACAGGCTTTCTGTTATATTTGGGGGCCAGTTCCAGTCAGATTGGTTTTGTAATAGCGCTTACTACATTGGTTAATGTAGCGCAGATTGGTGTGGCTTTTCTGATTCAGAAGCTCCCAAGCCGCAAATGGGCTATGGTGACATTCATCGGCCTGCACAGGCTGCTATGGGGTTCAACCGGACTGGTGCCGTTTATTTTTCCAAAAGAGCATTGGGTTACTGCATTTATCGTTTTGTATACGATTGCATTTATTGCGAATACGGCGGGTGGCGTACTGTGGAGCTCGGTGATCAGCGATCTGGTTCCTGCGCGGGTACGCGGCCGGTATTTTGGAATCCGCAATACCTTCCTGAATGCCCTGGGAAGCCTTGTGATGTATGGAGGCGGTTTAGTGCTTGACCGTTATCCCGGCGGGCACGGGTTTCTGATTCTGTATATTGTGGTCTGGATCTTTTCCATATCCAATGTCATCGTGTTCTTCTTCTATCCGGACGTGCCGTTTGAGAAATCGGAAGAGAAGGATTTTCTGCCGATGCTGAAGAAACCGCTTCATGATACGCTGTTTATGAAATCGACACTGTTTCTGTCCGCGTGGCTGCTGCTGCAGAATCTGACGGTGCCGCTCTATTCCTATGTCATGCTGCAGCTGCTTCACATCAATTATGAGACATTGTCCCTGCTGAACGTATCGCAGACGATTTTTATGATGGCAAGCTTCTATGTATGGGGCAACCTAAACGCCAAATACAGCAATAAGCGGCTGCTGCTCTGGACACTGCCGATTATCGCTGTATCCTCACTGCTCTGGGGACTGCTGTCCGTACTGCCAATGCTGCTGGTGCTGTTTGCCGCGCATATTGTATTCGGGATGGGAGTAGGGGGCTTTAACCAGTTGGCGTTCAACTTCATCATAGGCGATACGCCGAAGAAGGAACGTCCGATGTACATGGCGATGTACGCAGCGCTGACGGGACTTGCTGCGTTTTTTGGACCGCTGATCGGCGGGCGGATCTATGAATGGATACATGAATGGCCGCACTGGACACAGGTATACGGGATGCAGCTTATCGTAGGGGCGCTAATGCTGGCTCTTGCACTGCTGCTGGGCCGGCGCATTCTGAAGGACTAATATAGAGGAGGGTCAGGCCTTCCTCCAACTTCGGGAAGGGGACCGTTCAATGACTAGAATCGCGGTAGTACTGGGGGCCACGGGTCTTGTAGGCAGTGCGCTTACGAAGGATCTGCTGAATGGGGGCTGGGCGGAGGTGCGTGTGCTGCTGCGCCACCCGATGAAGATCCGGCATCCCAGGCTGAAGCAGGTGATCACCGACTGGGAGAGGCTGGCGGAATATAAGGAACAGTTTGCCGGGGCTTCGGCCGTCTTCTGCTGCCTGGGCACAACCATCAAAAAAGCCGGCTCGCAGGAGAAGTTCGAGCGGGTGGATCTGGAGTATCCGCTTGCTGCCGCCGCACTGGCCAAGACATGCGGGGTGAAGCAGTTTCTGGCGGTTTCGTCGATGGGGGCAAATGTCAGGTCGCGGGTTTTTTATTCCCGTACCAAAGGAAAACTGGAGAACGGGCTCGGTGTCTTCGGTTTTCAAGGATTGCATCTGTTCCGCCCCTCGCTGCTGCTTGGAGACCGTGCGGAATCCCGCCCCGGTGAACGGGTGGCTGCCATAGTCATGAAGGCGCTGGACTTTGCGATGGTCGGCAAGGCAGCTAAGTACCGGGCGATTCCGGCTGCCAAGGTGGCCAGAGCGATGATGAATATCGCCCAAGCAGATACCGGGGGCGTGCATATCTATACCAATGAAGTGATTCATGTAATTGGAAAAAGTTGAAGTCCGGGGTTTGCAAAAAGCTTGGTGCAGGACGTACAATGGGACATAAATCATACGTACATAGCGGATTCAATGTCTTGTACAGCAAACAGGAGGAGAACATGAGTAAAAAACAGGTAGCAACTGAAAAGGCCCCTGGTGCCATCGGCCCATACAGCCAGGCCGTCATCGCCGGGAACTGGGTATACACTTCAGGTCAGCTGGGGCTGAACCCGGAAACGGGAGCATTGGCAGAAGGCGTAGTGGAGCAGGCCCGTCAATCGCTCAGCAATGTTAAGGCGATTCTTGAAGAAGCTGGCGCATCCCTCGAACATGTTGTGAAGACAACGGTATACCTTAAGGATATGAACGATTTTGCAGCAGTCAATGAGGTGTACAGCAGCTTCTTCACTGAGCCATATCCGGCCCGCAGTGCTGTTGAGGTAGCGCGTCTGCCAAAAGACGGACTTGTGGAGATAGAAGCGGTAGCCCGCAAGAAATAATACTCCGGAGATTGAAGTATCCCTGAGCGCCTTCTGTAGGAGGAGCGCTCAGGGATTTTTTGTGTGAGGGACTTGATGCAGAGGCCCTATTGTCTATCTGCTCCGGCTCGGTGTCAGCAGCAGCCAAATGCTGTAGAGCAGCAGCAGGCAGGCTGTCACCAGACCGGCTATAAACACGCTATTGGTGTCCTTGTGCTCCAGGGCAATGGCGGTAAAAGCCCACATGAAGACAAGCGGATACATACAGTCCCGGAACGGAAAGCTGACGGCAACAGCAAGCAAAGTGCCGGCACAGAGCATAATTACGGCCCAGGCGGGGCCGCTTAAGCCGAAGCCTTCCCAATGGTTTTTTTCCAGTACGACACTGACATTCACAATCGTCGCTACCGAGATCCAGCTGAGATAGATGCTGAACGGCAGCTTAACCAGCCATTGCTCCCCGGAGGTGGGGGTTGTGATGCTCCGGGTTCTGCGGTAGATGACGATCAGTGTGATCAGCATCAGCACCATGGCAGCGAGAGACAGCTCAATATAGAGGTAATGCCAGAGGAACAGCCAGCCCATATTAAAAATACAGCTCAGCACAAACCAGATGCCGACCGAATGCACGGAATCACGTGAGCCAGTGTCCTGCCGGAATTGATACACAACGAAGCCGGCAAGCAGCAGATAGATCAGCGACCAGATGGAAAAAGCATAACCGGCTGGCGTAAGGTAAGTGTGATACCTGTCCGAAATTTCGCCGGTGCTGTTCCCGCCAAGGGGCAGAGTCACCGACAGTGTATTCACGGTAAGTACGCCAAGGAAGAACAGCAGATTCCACCACTTATAAGGATTATTCCGTCTCATGTTCGTTCACTCCCTTAACTTGATTGTCAGCCCTAAAGTAGAAGCTTACATAGAATATAACCGCTTTATTAGTAAATAAGACTCTCTCCGCCTGAAAAATGACCTGCAGGTCATGATGTTGGCGGATAGCTGTCCGGCCTTGCTGGGTAATATGTATGTAACAAGCTGCATCAGCCGAAGGGGGAAAGCAAGCGATGGAGAGCAGTGAAGCAATTCGTCCTGAAAAAATGGGTCCGCTGGTTATGAAAGAGACTTGGAACACGCCAGGAAGCTTCGTATCCTGGGAACGCTCCGAGAATATTTATATTGTCCGGGGGGAACGCGGAGGCATCGTTTTTGTATTTTTGAATGACGAAATGTTCCGGATGAAGGTATTTCGGAACAAGGTGCCTGATCTGACGACGACCGCTGCGGTGCTCGCCGAGAGCTGTGTTCCGCACCTGTTCCCTGTGGAGGAGAATGACGGTCAGCTGACCTTTACGACCAGTGCCATCCGGCTGATCATCGAGAAGACCTCTCTCCTTCTGCGTGTGGAGAACATGGACGGGAAGGTCATCATGCAGCAGAATCTGACGAGCTGGAGTCCGCGCGGGGCGAGCCATGCTGAATATGATATGCAGCCGGATTCGCACTTTTATGGCCTGGGTGAAAAGGCGAGTTTCCTCGACAAGCGGGGGGAGCGCTACACCAACTGGAACACTGATGTATTTGCCCCGCATTTGCCGGAAATTGAAGCTCTCTATGAGTCTATTCCGTTACTGATCCATATGCATGGCGCACTCTCCTATGGCTTATTCCTGGATAATACAGGCCGGAGTGATTTTGACATGCGCTCCCATGGGGTGGCGTTTACCATCGGCTGCTCTACCGGGGCTTATGATATTTATTTTATCAACGGGCCTGAAATGAAGGATGTAGTCAAAAGATATACCTCCCTGACCGGACGGATTGCGCTGCCGCCTAAATGGGCTATTGGCTATCACCAGTCGCGATACAGCTATATGAACCAGCAGGAGGTGCTTCAGCTCGCCCGGACCTTTCGTGAAAAGAATATCCCGTGTGATGTTATTTATCTGGATATCCACTATATGGATGAATACCGTGTGTTCACCTTCGATCCGGTCCATTTCCCTGAGCCTGACAAGATGATTGCCGAGCTCCGCGGGCTGGGGGTGCGGATTATTCCGATTGTAGACCCTGGTGTCAAAAAAGACCCTAATTATGAAGTATACAAGCAAGGGGTGCTGGAGAAGCATTTCTGCCGGCGCCTGGAGGGCGATATCTTCTTCGGGGAGGTCTGGCCGGGAATCAGTGCGTTCCCCGATTTCAGTGATGTCCGGACTGCCGAATGGTGGGGGGATTTGCATAAATACTATACGGATCTTGGCATTCAGGGCATCTGGAATGATATGAACGAGCCGGCGGTGTTCAATGAGTCGAAGACCATGGATCTCGATGTGATGCATTTCAACAATGGCCGTCCGGTTACGCATGAGGAATACCACAATCTCTACGGGATGATGATGTCCAAGGCTACATATGAAGGGCTGGCTGAGCATATGGGCGGCGAGCGGCCTTTTGTGCTGACACGCGCCGGGTATGCGGGGATTCAGCGGTATGCCGCCGTATGGACCGGGGATAACCGCAGCTTTTGGGAGCATATGGCGATGGCAATGCCTATGGTACTCAATATGGGGCTGTCGGGTCTCGCGTTCTCGGGACCGGATATCGGCGGATTTGCCCATCATACCTCTGCCCAGCTGCTGGTGCGCTGGACGCAGATGGGCGTCTTTTTCCCGTATTGCCGCAATCACTCCTCCATCGGGACGCTGCGCCAGGAGCCTTGGTCATTCGGTGAAGAGGTTGAGGGAATTCTGCGGGAGTTCATTGGGCTGCGTTACCGCTGGATGCCGCATCTATATAATCTTTTCCATGAGGCTGAGATGACGGGGCTGCCCGTGATCCGTCCGCTGATCCTGGAATATCCGCGCGACCCCCATGTTACGAATCTGTGCGACCAGTTCCTGCTGGGGGAAAACGTGCTGATTGCTCCCGTGTACCGGCCGGATACGGAGCATCGTTCCGTCTATCTGCCGGAGGGGTTGTGGATCGACTACTGGGATGGTGAGGTTCACGAAGGCGGACGCCACATCCTGGCCGCTGCTCCACTGCGCATCATGCCGATGTACGTCAAGGCAGGAACCTTTGTCGCGGAAGGGCCGCTTAAGCAGTATGCCCTGGAGGATACAGCGGAGTCGGTGATTTTTCACCTGTATGGTGCAGAGGCAAGAAGCGGCTTCTTTGCTGCTTTTACTCTTTACGAGGATGACGGGCACAGCTTCAGCTACAAAAAAGGGCACTATTCCGAGATCAGTGTGCACGCTGCCGGCGAAGAAGGGGGATTGCGGCTGGGCTGGACCTATACGGTCCGCGAGTATGCTCCGCGCAGAGATATGCTGCGCTTTGCGCTCTGCTATCCCAACTTCGCTGCAGCTTCTGTAGACGGTCTCCCTGAGGTCAGTCTCGAACAACTGGAAGAGGGCCGGACCGGCTGGGCACGCAACGGTAAAAACGGTGCTCTCATTATCCAGGTGAATGATGCTGCTCGGGGTGGGGAGCTGCGTATACAGGCAGTTAGGGCGGAGGAAGAGCTTAACCGGAAGGAGTAAGTCCTGTTCGTTTCCCAAAAGTGAAATTAACCAAATTACCCGCCATTTGGCGGTTTTTTGGCATTGAAAGGGCCAATGGAGAACCTTCGGCTTGCCGGAGGAGAAATAATTCTTCAAAAAGAAGATAAATCTGCAGAAAAAATTGCAGAAGGGTTTTTAAATATGGCTCTTTTCGTATAAGATGAAGGGATGAAGAAAAAAAATATGGCAATCCACTCACTGGAATGCCTGTAACTATATTTCCTGCGGAGAAGGATGCAGCCCTCCTGATGGAGGCGGACCGGCTCTTTCTGCTTGCTCAAAAAAGAATGGAGATCATCAATGATTAAGCATCTGTATGCAATATGGTTAGGGGACGTATTCTTTTGCTTCTCCGGCGAAACTTCAGAGCCGAAGGTGGACGCATGGACGCGTGTGGTCAAGCGCTTGGAGCTTCGGAGCGGCTGGCGTCCTTTTGCGGGTGCTTCGCTGCGGCTTACGGAAGTGAAATATCCGGTTGCTGCCTCTGCAGAAGGGAGGACAACGAGACGCGGTCTGCCGGGGCGTACGCTTGAAGGGCTGGCCCTGGCACCCAAGGACGCCTTTGAGCTGCTGCTCGCCTGGGACGAGCAGCTGTGCCGCAGCCAGGGGCTGGAGCCGGGCGGGGAACTGCGGTATTGGGCTGCCGCCGCCCGCTTCGCGCTGGAGCTTATGGGTACAGGCGGCATTGTGCCTGGGGCGCTGCCGCCGCGCCCGCTGGGATCACGCCGGCGCGGAGGAGAGCAGGCGGCGTCTGCTGCCTGGTCACCGGCATTCCGCAAGGCAGCAGACAGGGAGCTGTTCCTGCAGATGGCCGCATCCATGCCGGTGCTGGCGCTGGGGACGCATGTGGCCGAGGAAAGTGATCTGTCCACCCGTGAGGATGCCGGTGCCTATGTGCTTTACTCCTTTCTGCAGTCTGTAATGACTGCAGAGATCAAACGGGTGGTTGCGGAGAACGAAGGGAAGCTTGTGCCTTACAAGGCGAACTATCGCCGTGGCTACTCCCCGCTGACAGAGCTGTGGTGGAATAGCCTGCTTACGGGCAGCCGTGATATTCCCGTACAAGGAACTCCGGCTGAAGTGGCGGAGCTTCTTGCTGCAGTAAACGCAACCGCCGGCAACGAAGTGCCTCACGCGGAGACCGAAGAGGCGCGCAGCGGACAGCTCAGTCTTGGACTGCGTCTGGAGCCGCCTGCAGATGAGAATGAAGCGTGGCGCTTGTCCTTCTGGGTAGAGAGCCGCGAAGAGGGTGAATTCTGGCTCCCGGCAGCGGCAATCTGGGGCAGCCGGGAACGTGAATTCACCCTCTGGGGCAAGCGGTACCGCAACATCCAGCAGCAGCTGTTGTCTGCGCTGGGCCGGGCAGCCAGGCTGTCCCCGGATATTCAGCGGGCGCTATCCATGCCGGCCCCGGATGGCGTGGAGCTCGAAGCGGAACAGTTATATCTGTTCCTGAAGGAGAGCGTGCAGCCGCTGCGTGAGCGGGGAATCACCGTGCAGATGCCTTCCCGCTGGAGCCGCGAAGGCCGGCGGCGGATCGGCATGAAGATGAAGATGCAGCCGCCGGCAAGTGGAATCGACGGTCCGGCCCAGGCTGCACTGGGCATGGAGCAGCTGATTTCCTTCCGGATCGAGGCTTCGCTTGGCGATTCGGATATCAGTGAGGATGAACTGAACGCATTGGTGGAGGCGGGCGTGCCCTATGTGCGGTTTCGGGGAGAATGGATTGAGATCGACCCGAAAGAGGTCCGCCAGGTGCTAAGGTATATGAAGCGTAATGAAAGCGGGGAAATGTCGGCGGCCGAATGGATGCGTCTGGAGGCCGAGGATGGGAATGAACGCCTGTGGAAGGGGATGTCGGTCACCGGGATGGAGACCTCCGGTCTGCTGGCTTCGCTTATGCAAGGCGACATGCTGCGGCATCTGCCGATGCGTCCGGTGCCGCCGGATCTGCACGGCACGCTGAGACCGTACCAGGAACGCGGGTTTCAGTGGCTGGCCTCGCTGAGCGGTCTGGGCTTCGGCGTCTGTCTGGCCGATGACATGGGTCTGGGAAAGACTGTGCAGGTAATTACCTGCCTGCTGGATCGCGCGCTGACCGCACCGCCGGAAGAACAACGTGAGCCGGTGCTGATTCTCTGCCCAACCTCGCTGCTGGGGAACTGGCAGCGGGAACTGCAGCGCTTTGCACCTTCCCTGCGGGTGCACATTCATCATGGGGGACGCAGGGTCCGTGGCGGGGGCTTCGCCCAGCTTGCGGCCAGTCACGAAATTGTCTTAACCACTTACCATCTTGCCGGGAGGGACAGTGAGGATCTGGCAGGTGTGCGGTGGTCGACTGTGGTGCTGGATGAGGCGCAGTACATCAAAAACCACCGTACCAAGCAAGCGCAGAGCGTAATGAAGCTGTCGGCGCCGCACCGGATTGCCATGACAGGGACGCCGGTGGAGAACCGGCTGGGCGAGCTGTGGTCCATCTTTCATTTTCTGAATCCGGGTTACCTGGGCACATATCATTCGTTCCGCCAGCGCTATGTTTCCGGAGAAGGCGGGGACCGGCTGCGCGAGCTGCACCGTCTCGTATCGCCTTTTCTGCTGCGGCGGCTGAAAAGTGATCCGGATATCTCCAAGGATCTGCCGGAGAAGCTGGAGCTGAAGCAGTATTGCACGCTCACGGAGACGCAGGCGGCCTTGTATCAGGGTGTAGTCAATGAGATGCTTGGCGTGATCGGAGAACGTTCAGGCATGGCCCGCCGGGGATTGGTGCTGTCTTCCTTGACCAAGCTGAAGCAAATCTGTGATCATCCGCAGCTATTCCGGGGGGATGAAGGACGGGGACAGCGCAGTGAGGCTTCCGGCAAAATGGAAGTGATGTTCGAGGTGCTCGACAGCATTGCCGAGCTTGGAGAATCTGCCTTGATCTTTACCCAATATGTGGCGATGGGGGAACTTTTGGTCAGCAGACTGGCCAGACGGTACGGGAAGGCTCCGCTCTTTTTGCACGGTGGAGTTCCCAAGCGGGAGCGTGATGAAATGGTTCATGCTTTCCAAGAGGGGGAAGGCCCGGCCTTTTTCGTACTGTCGCTCAAAGCCGGAGGTGTGGGGCTTAATCTGACACGGGCCAACCATGTGCTGCATTACGACCGCTGGTGGAACCCGGCGGTGGAGAATCAGGCGACCGACCGTGCTTTTCGGATCGGCCAGCACAAAAATGTGCAGGTGCATAAGCTGATCTGCCAGGGAACACTGGAAGAGCGGATTGATGAGCTGATTGAACGCAAAAAAAACCTCTCGGAGCAGGTCGTCGGCTCCGGCGAAAACTGGTTGACTGAAATGTCCAATCATGAGCTGCAGGAGCTCATTGAACTGCAGGGACAGGACTGGATGTAGCGGAAACGAAAAGGGTGAAGGAGGAATCAGCAATGAGCGGAGAGCTTGAGCTGCGGCTGGAAATTCAGCCCGGCGTCGTAAAAGTGAAGGGCCTCCGGGGATCTGCCCCTGCACCAGGGGGGCAGGGTGTGCGCAAAGCGCCAGCAGCGGTTCAGGAAGCTGCACCGTCAGTGCTCACCTTGGAGGTTCCGCCTTGGCCGGCTGCACGCAAACGGGAGGTACTGCTTGAGCTTGCCGCGCACCCGGGGGACTTGTATGAGCTGCTGCAAGGGCAACTAAGCGCCAGGCTTGCCGGACTGGGTCTGCTGCCTGACGGGGCAGAGCTTGCATCTGCGGCCTACGAGCAGGGGAGCGGAACAGCAGAGCGGGTGGAGCTGCAGAAGCTGCTGAATCAGCGGCTGACCGGGGAGCCTCTGCTGGCTCTGGCGCTGCGGGGCCTGGACAAGGAGGAGCTGCTGGCTGGCGTATTTGGCCTCTGGGCCGAGCCGGGCAGCACAGAAGAGGATGAAGCCAAGCCGGATGCATCCGGTGCCTTGGCAGCAGAGCTTGCCCGGCTGGAGCGCAAAGGGCCTGCGGTGTCCTCAGGCGAATGGCTGGCAGAGGCTGCCGCCGAAGGCTCGCTTCACCAGCCGGGTCCGCTGTTCCATGAGATCGCAGCCCGGCCGTTTCCGGTGTCCCCCGTTGTAGCGGAGCCTACCGAGGATTGGCCGTCTCTCCTGCCGCAGACCCCCAAGGCGGCCGAAGGACTGGCGCTGATTATGCGGGAAGTGGCTAAAGCGGCTGCCCGCAGGGCAGCTGGCTTGAAAAAGATGTGAAATGAACAAGAAAACCGCATCTAACCGCATTTTACCGGATGCGGTTTTTGTGCAACGATAAGAATCTATATGTGATGGGGAAACAAAGCTTACCCCTTATTAAGTTGTTGTTGGGAAAATATAATCCTTCTTTCTTGTGGATAAGATGTGCATAAAGTTGGGGATAAGTAGACTTAGAAGCAGAAGCAGAAGCAGAAGCAGAAGCAGAAGCAGAAGCAGAAGCAGAAGTAAAAGTAATGTTCATCAGATTCGCCTGAAAAAGGGGGCGGTCGAATTTAATAGCCTTTTTTCACATAGCGCCTATCGAAGAAGAAACTAAGCAGGATTAGGTGGAAAAAGGGAACTTATTTCTCCCTAAAATCAACAATTATGAGGTTTAGGTGGAAAAAGAAAGCTTAATTAGGTCCTTTTCCTTCCCGAGGAGCAAAATGGGCTAAATTAGTTGCCCTTTTTCCACTTCACCTGCGGAAATAGGGTGCATGAGCTAAATTAGTTATCCTTTTTCCACTTGGTATAGCAGAAGAGATTCAAATAGGGTTATCCAGGCAAAGCTTCATGAAGATCAGAGGACAAGTATACAAGAAGATACTTATCCTTTACTCCTTACACAATCTTTTTGACACCGCCCAAGGACGCTCTGCAGGTTGGAATGAGAGGTGAAAGTATCTTTGATTCCGGCTCAAGTGGACTAAATGGCGGAAAGTGAGATACAAATACCATTGAATCCTGCGCAAGTGGGCTGTTGGACCTTCAGAGGATCCGATTTGTTAGCACTCTATTAAACCAAAGGCAGCATATGACCAGGTTTATCCCTGTTCAGTATGCTGCCTTTGTGACAGTATAATAGCGTTATTCCTCTGAGGGTCTTTCAGCCAGCTCCAGAATTTCCCGGCGCAGGCGGAGCATCTTCTGATCCAGTTCGTCGGCGGCACGTGCTGCTTCCTTTAATTCCTCGGCCACATGTGAAGGGA
Source organism: Paenibacillus graminis (assembly GCF_000758705.1). Classification (NCBI taxonomy): domain Bacteria; kingdom Bacillati; phylum Bacillota; class Bacilli; order Caryophanales; family Paenibacillaceae; genus Paenibacillus; species Paenibacillus graminis. The sequence continues at coordinate 642,265 of NZ_CP009287.1, forward strand.
GCTGCTTGTCGAATTTATAATATAAAATATGCTCCATGCTGGCCCAGAAATCCATCGCAAGCGTACGCAGCTGAATTTCGGCCTTCACCCAGCGGGTGCCTTCCAGCAGCACCAGCGGCATAGCCACAATGAGATGCAGGCTTTGATAGCCATTAGGCTTGGGATGGGCGATGTAATCCTTGATCTCGAGCACCCGTATGTCCTCACGTGCACACAGATGATCGACCAGACGGTAGATATCCTTCACAAAAGCACAGACGATGCGCATGCCCGCGATATCATGAATGTGCTGCTCCATATTATCCAGTGTGAATTCATGCCCTTTGCGCTCCATCTTATGGAGAATGCTCTTGGGGTCCTTAATCCGTGACTTGATATGTTCGATCGGACTGTAGCCGTCACGTGCCTGCCACTCTGTTTTGAGGATATCAATTTTATTCTCAAGCTCATTCAGCGCATGGCGGTAGAGTGCTGGAAGCGCTGTGAAGTTTTCAATCTGCTTAGCAAATTCCTCGCTCACCTGCCACTTCTGTAAATCCTTGACATGTACCTGCAACTGATTCAGCGTAACCTGTGTACTATCATTTTCTTCCACTGAGACTCTCCCGGTTTTCATTATTTGTGACTGGTTCCTGATCTTATTTTAACCCATGAACCGCCCCGGAAGCAAAATAAGACCCGGGCTCTCTGGCTGTGTGCCGGAGAGTCCGGGGCCTAATAATTGAAGAAAAGCAGCCCATGGCTAGTTTTCACAGAAACATTTTGACGCCCGCCGCGTATTAGCACACATAAAGCTCCAGGCGGCTGCGTAATTATTTGTTGGTAGGCGAGCCTCCATCATAACCTTTATCCTCATAGCCTGTATTGGACAGCTTCGGCAGAACATTCAGCTTCTCAATCGTCTGACGGGTTTCTTCGGAGCCATAGCGGTGCAAGTATTGAAATAGCCGGATCGTCTGATCATCAAACTGGTCGATGGCTTCATCGTGGTCGGCAGACTTATAGGGAACAAAAGCGCGGCGGAAGGCATATTCATCCTCTTTGGCCAAATCCTTAAGGATATCCTCCAGCCCTGTCAGTTCCTCGGGAGTGAGCAGTACCTCATATTCGCCCGAGTCATTGCGCACATCCTGAATGAGCCCATGATTCACGGACACGAAATATCGTTTCTTGTCACGCTTTTGCAAGTGTAATCCCTCCATCGTTCGGTAAGGTTCACCGCGGTTTATTTTAACTATTATACACAGAACGACAAATAATGAATCTAATCGAGACATTTGGTATGATAGAAGCACAATTCCGCTTCTGCAAGGAGCGTTGAGGGGTAACTAAACTATACGAGGCTGCGAGTCGGCCCTGTTCTCACTCTGGAGAAGGAGGAACTACAATGAATTTTTTGCAACGGCTTAAGGACGGTGCCAGCCGGGTGAGTGAAAAAGCACAAAGCTCGGTGGAAATCGGTAAGCTGAATGGCCAAATTTCCGATATCGAACGCGAGATGGAAATTGAATTTATGAAAATGGGCAAGCTTTTCTATGAAGGCTACCGCTCAAGGGATATGTCGGTGGCGGAAGGCAAGATGGTGGAACTCTCGCGGGGCTGCTTCAAGTACCAGGAACAGATCGACGAGCTGCGCGCACGGATTGCTGAGCTTAAGAATGAACGGCTCTGCGCCTGTGGGCATGTAGTCGCCCTGGATGCGAATTTCTGCCCGCACTGCGGACGCAAGCTGGAGGAGCTCTCCCCGAGAAAAGAAGCGGCGGCAGTGAACGTACATACCGTTCATGAGCATGAAGAGGAAGAGGATGAATTTTACGGCGAGGACGAATTGACCGAAGCTGAAAAAGAACTGGCCATGAGACACGAGCAACGTGCTGTCTATACCGAGGTGCTTCCTGAGGAGGAAGAGCTGCCTCTGGAGAGTTATAGCGGAAATGCCCAGACTGAGGAGCGCAGCCGCCGTGAAGCGGATCAACTGGAGCGGGAACGCGAGCGGCAGCTTGAGCTGGACCGGCGGATCCGGGACTGGAAGGCCAGTGAACCGGAGGAAGCGGCCGTCAGTGAAGGCGGAGGGGTGCGCGATATTGTAAAATGCCAAATTTGCCGGGCAGATCTGCCGAAGGGCTCAATGTGGTGTCCGCGCTGCGGTTCGGAGCAAATATAGACAGGAGTCACAGACAGCTTAGGGGGACAACATAGATGGAACAGTTGCTGCTGCATCTGCGCAATTTGGGTTTCACAGAGATGGAATCCAAAATCATGGTCGAGCTGGCCACCAAAGGCCAGGCTTCGGGCTACGAAGTCGCCAAACAGCTCGGAGTATCAAGATCCAACGTATATGCGGCGCTTCAGCGCCTGACTCAGCAAGGATATGTTAGATGCGGTGAAGGGGAACCGGCACGCTACAGCGTGCTGGACCCGGAGGAGCTGGCGACAATGATTTCCGGCAGGGTCCAGGCTTCCCTGGCATATATGGAAAGTGAAATGCCCCGCGGCGGACCGGTCAGCCCGTCCTTCTACAATGTGGAAGGCGACCGCAATGTGCTGGGAGCGCTGATTCGCCAGTTGAATCTGGCCCGCCAGGAGATTGTGGTCGATGTATGGCGCGAAGAGGCCTCGCTGCTGCGCAACGAGCTGGAACAGGCGGAGAGGCGGGGAGTGAAGCTGCTGTGGGCTTTTGACGGCGGCAATGCGGCAACGGCTCCGTATCCGGCCTGGCCGCCTTTAGGCGGGAAGCCCACGAGAAGCGGGGGGCGCAAGTTTTCTTTTGTCATCGACCGGTGCTGGTGCATGCTAGGCATGCGGTATGAGGATGGAAGCGCGCAGGCGGTAGTCACAGAGCATCCGGTGCTGGTGGAGCTTTTGCTGAACCACTTTACGCAGGAAATGGTGCTGTTTGAACTGGAGGAAGATATGGGGGCAGAGCTTACCAAACGTTATGGTGAGCGCTACAGCCGGATTTACAGTAAATATGTGCTGCATGATCAGGATGGGGAAGAGTCAGAGGAATCAGACGAGCAAGTTGCGGGGCAACTGCGGGCGGAGGACACGGCTGATTAGGAGCGCCAAGGCGGAGCTGAAATTTGCTTAGGGAGGTGAGAGCATGGAGTGTATCGTTCATTTTGAAGTGGATCATACCGAAGGCGTCAAGCCATTGCGCGGCCTGTTGTTTCTGGATGAGGGTCAGACCCCAGGTGAGCAAGAGCTGATTGACATGTTTAAGGACATGAAATTTGCGGTACGGCTGGATGACCGGGAGAAGCTGATCTTTAAGCCGGTGAATCCCGGAGAAACCTATTCGCAGATCCGCATTACGGGCTTTGACAGCGGTAAACCGAACAGTAAAGAGGATCATGAGCTGAAATCGCTGGTTGGCAACCTGCTGCCGCAGAAGCCCGCGGGGCTGTAAGCAAGGAATGCCGGGTCCATGGGATGGGAGAAGGAGGAGCACCAATGGAGTTGTTGAGACACAAGGTGGTCAGTGAAGGAATTGTTCTCGGACAGGGCGTGCTCAAGGTGGATTCTTTTCTGAATCACCAGATGGACCCGTTTCTGATGCGTGAGGTTGGCCGCGAGTTTACCCGCCGTTTTGCCGGGGAGGAGGTCACGAAAGTGCTGACCATCGAATCCTCAGGGATAGCCCCCGGCATCATGACAGCGCTGGAGCTTGAAGTGCCGCTGATTTTTGCCCGCAAGCAGAAGTCTCTAACCCTGACAGAAGATATTTTCGTAGAAAAGGTCTATTCGTTTACGAAAAAAGAAAGCAATGAAATTACTGTTTCCAAAAAATTCATTGTACCCGGCGAGCGTGTATTAATTGTGGATGACTTCCTGGCCAACGGCGAGGCTGCTTTCGGACTGGCCCGGATCGTCGAACAGGCGGGCGGGACTGTAGCCGGGATCGGCATTGTGATTGAAAAGGCGTTCCAGCCCGGCAGCCAGCTGCTCAAGGAAGCCGGCTACCGCGTGGAGTCGCTGGTGCGGATCGCTTCACTGGAAGAAGGGGTTATATCCTTTGTTGAGGACGAAGCGGAGCTTACGGACTGAGGTTATGCAGCGAGGGCACCAGCATAAACAAACCTGGCTTTTCCCTGTGCGGAAGCCTCGGATCAACCATTACACTCTATACAACAATAAACGAACCTGATCTCCGCAATAATGTGGCGGTCAGGTTCGTTTGTTTGCTAATAGGGATGTGCGGCATGGGTGCTGACGCTCTATGGACGAGGCTGCATAACGGATACCAGCACGTTTATTGGAGCAATCCGCCAAGATAAGTTGTTCCGGACACCAGTCCGCTTCTTAACCGGATTGAGCAGCAAAAACGGGATGGTTACCCGAAATAGCGGAATCTCAGTCCGCAATGGATTCGGGAATGCCGAGGTCGCAAAGGAACGGCATGGGCCGCGCTAAAAGGTGCTGGGCGCGGCGCGCGAGCCAGCGCGCTAGCAGTTGCGGCTGCGCCCCGCCGTACTGTCTTCGCGGGCGTCCGCTGCCCCTAGCCGCTCGCGGAGCAGGGCCCGGCTGCGCCCTGCGCGCTGGCGAGCGGCGAGAGCACGCGCAGCGCGCCCGGTTCGCAGCGCACGGCCTGCGGCACCGTGCCGAGGCTCTCGCCGTCGCCGATGGCATGGCGCGGCTCCGCGAAACGGACGGCTGCGCTTCGTCCGCTCAGCATGGTCACGAAGGGCAGGCGTGTATGCTTGCCCTTCACGACCGTGGGGAGCAGCCGCAGCAGCTGTCCGCGGCTGACCCCGTGCACGACGCAGACGTCGAGCAGGCCGTCATCGGCCTTCGCCTGCGGGCAGATCAGGAGCCCGCCGCCGTAGCTGGGCAGGTTGCAGACCGAGACCAGCCAGGCGTTCTCGAAGGCCTGCTCTTTCCCGTCGCAGGTGACGCTCACGCGGCAGGGCTTGAAGGTCATCAGCGTATGCAGAATGCCGATGAGGTAGGCCAGCCGGCCGGCCCCGATAGCGTTGCACAGCCGTTTATACCGGCTGCGGTTCACATTGACGGCCACCTGGGCGTCAAAACCGCTGGCTACGGCGGTCAGCGTCAGGCCATCCGCGCCTGACAGCAGGTCCGCTTCAAGGCAGCGGTCCTGCAGCGCGGTATCCAGCGCGGCCTCTGTGGCCAGCGGGATGCCGAAGCCGCGGGCGGTGTCATTGCCGGAGCCGGCGGGAATCACCGCCAGCGGCACGCCCCTGCGCCGCAGTGCGCCGAGCACGCTGTGGATCGTGCCGTCGCCGCCGATCACGATGGCGGCGTGCCAGTCCTCGCGCCGGCCCAGCGCGTGCAGCACCTGGGACTCGGCGCTGTCCGCGCTTTGCGTGAACAGCGCTTCGTAAGCGGTGCCGCGGGAGCGGAGCATCGCTTCCACGGCATGCCAGGTACGCCCTCCGGTCCCTCCGCCGGAGCGGGGATTTATAATGAATAAATACATGTATGTTCCTCCAGCCTGCAGATGAATATGTCCAAATATAAGAATGTTTATGTTTCACGCTATTTATTATCCTTATATTTCTCACTGAAACGGTAGCATCCTTAATTAAAGGATGGCTAAGCGTTTCTGCTTGTGATTCTATTGTACGGAGGAGTAGGGCAAAAGGAAATCTTTTTAACAGGGAAACAACCAGCAAGGTTTGTAAAAGGCCAATTGTTCACGGGGCTACAACTGGCGGAGCTGGCGTTCAGCGATATCTCCCGCCCAGGGCAGTCTATACCACCTTCCGCCCAATGCATGGTAGATCATAAGCAGCCATACGGCGAACGAGCACAGGGAGATGAGGGAGGCGGCCAGTGGACCCAGCAGCGGAATGAATCCGCACAGCACATGGGCAATCATCAGCGCACCGAAGGCGATCAGCGACTGCAGCGCATGGAAAAGGACGAAACGGCTGCGCTTTTCGAGGGCGAGAAAAACAATCCCCCCAATGAAGGGGAAAAAGTAACAGAGGGCAGCGGCGATATGATCCGGTATTCCGGTAGAGGATCTGATAGGGGACAAGGGCTCACTCTCCTTGGACTTGGTAAAAGAAGGCGGCTGCCATATTTCGGCTTCCCTACAATTCTATGAGCGATAGGTACAAAGTATGTGGTTCCAGGGTTCCAAAGCTAATCGGATTGCCGGTGCCCGCCGATGTAACTAATAGGACCACACCAGAGTGAACTGAAAACTGTCCATAATGGACTTTTGTAAACGGCTGATATTTTTGCCAGTCCTGGGCATTCTAACATCATAAACAACAGTTCAGCCAGTCCTGGGAATTTCCGTTTTTTAACCAGTGTTCGCCACCCTAACCTGCCGTGGAAGGTGAAATATATAAAATAATTCCCTTCGCACATTTTACATGGAAAGGTGGAACTTGGACTGGAATATGATACAATATAACGATAAGGCCCGAAAGGAGTGATTCAGCAAGTGGCTCTTCGGGTACAAAAGTGTCTAAGGGGTCCGAAGCGATAGGACATCCTTATTCTCAGCCCAAATCACGACGAACCTGCTTCACCCGGCGAGACGGAATTCCTTACACCGGAATATTGTATTGGCGGATATGCAAGCCACGTATGTGTATGGTTTCTGAACTTGCATTTCAAGGTTACGGCGAACTTTTCATCATGCATTCTCTACAACGGAGCATTCATTTTCAATGTTTTGGGAGGGAACTGATCATGGCAAGTAAAGGTCATAACGAAGTCAAGGAAAGTCTGCGGGAAATGACACGAATTTTCCGGCCCAAAGATCCCAAGAAATTTGTAAAGGAGTACGTCCGGAAGTATCGGATTACGGGAGGCTACGAAGAGGAGCTGACCATGGTCGTGGAGCATGAGCTGGTGAGAATGAACTCATCCGTCTCCTAAACAACAGACAGGAACCGGTGCTTGCTGATTTTTGGAAAAACATCTATCTGGGTAATTACATCCATGAGGATTCTCATAAACCGTGGCCAGGCGGCTTGCTGCCGGAAGCGGTTTTTTTTGTTTGTCTACATGCCTCTAGACAGCCAATCTCTTCAAATAGTCAAATGAATTAATATACACAATTAGATATGTATGCGCTTTATTTATTATAACAGACTTGCTTGTATTTGTGAAAGCGTTCTTAAGTCCAGTAGGGACAAGACTTTAGTCTTCAGAAAAACAATTGTGAATTTGTTGTGAACGATTGACAAAAGACCCCTTCAAACTTATATTAATAGTGATTGTTATAATTGACAGGATAATACTCTAATCTACGAAATCGGGAAAAGCGGGGTAGATCAATGATGAAAACGTGGCAGGCTGGAAAGCGGCTTCTTCCCATGACCGCAGCGCTTGGACTCATTCTTGCCGGATGCGGGCGGGAGGACCTGTCGGTGCTTCGTCCTCAAGGGCCGGCTGCAGAAAGCTCGTTCGATCTGATGAAGCTGTCGATCACTATCATGATTGTTGTACTGCTGATCGTCTTTTCCATTGCAGCCTATGTACTGGTCCGCTTCCGGCGCAAACCGGATCAGAGAGAAATACCCGAGCAGGTGGAAGGCAGCTTCAAGCTGGAAGTGCTCTGGACGGTCATTCCGCTGATACTGGTAGTTGTGCTGGCGGTTCCTACGGTAAAGGCCGTGTTTGCCGCCGGGAATGATCACTCGAACGACAAAAATGCTATTAAGGTCAAAGTGACCGGACACCAATATTGGTGGGAATTCCAGTATACCGATTACGGAGTAACGACTGCGCAGGATCTGGTGATACCTGCCGGGAAGGATATCGCTTTTGAGCTGAGCACGAAGGATGTGCTGCATTCCTTCTGGGTGCCCTCGCTCTCCGGGAAAATGGATACCAACCCCGATGGAACAACGAACCGTTTCAGTTTCAGTGCGCCAAATGAAGGCGTTTACCGGGGCAAATGTGCGGAGCTCTGCGGTCCTTCCCACGGCTTCATGGAGTTCAAGGTGAAATCCGTCAGCGAAGCGGAGTTTGAGAAGTGGGTCAAATCCATGAAATCTCCGGCTGTGCTGCCGGAAGATCCGGCTCTTGCCGAAACATTCAAGTCCCAATGCCTGACCTGCCATGCCGTAGGGGATATGCCGGATTTGTCGAGCGCCCCTAATCTGACTGGAATCGGCTCGCGGGAGTCTGTGGCCGGAATATTGCTGAATGACGATACCGGGGTAGACGGAGAGCCGGTGCTGGAGAATCTTAAAACCTGGCTGCATGATACCCCAGGCGTAAAACCTGGAAACAAGATGCCTGACCCCAAGAAGGATATGGGCTTAAGTGATGAAGAGATAGACGGAATTGCCGAGTTTTTGGCCGGCTACACGCTGGACTAGAGCTTACATTCTGCAATGGAAGCAGCATATTCGAAAAGGGGGTACGAACCTTGGCTCAAGCAGCGCAGTCCCTGAATCCATCACCGCCTCTGAAGCATGGCCACAGCGTGAAACGCCACACCGGACTGATGGACTGGATTACCACCGTCGATCATAAAAAGATAGCGATTTTATACCTGTGGGCCGGAGGCTTGTTTTTTGGCATCGGCGGACTTGAAGCCATTCTGATCCGTATCCAGCTCATCAAGCCGATGAATACCTTTCTGGATGCCCAGACCTTCAACGAACTGATCACCATGCACGGCACAACCATGATCTTCCTGGGCGTCATGCCGGTGATCTTCGCACTGATGAACGCGGTCATTCCGCTGCAGATCGGTGCGCGCGATGTCGCTTTTCCGTTTCTGAATGCTCTGGGCTTCTGGACCTTCCTGTTCGGCGGGGTTCTGCTTAACCTCAGCTGGATCATGGGCGGTGCGCCCGATGCGGGCTGGACCTCGTATACGCCATTATCCACCATAGAGTACAGCGGCACACATGGCGTGGATTTCTACACCATTGGGCTGCAGATAGCCGGTCTCGGGACGCTTATCGGGGGCATTAACTTTCTGGCTACCATCATTACGATGCGCGCGCCGGGCATGTCCTTCATGCGGATGCCGATGTTCGTCTGGGCCAGCTTCATTACTTCTGCGATTATCCTGTTTGCTTTTCCCGCTATTACAGTTGGGCTGGTGCTGCTTACGTTCGACCGGATTCTCGGAGCCAATTTCTTCGATACCTCAGCAGGCGGGAACTCGGTGCTCTGGCAGCATATCTTCTGGATCTTCGGTCATCCCGAAGTGTACATTCTGATCCTGCCGGCCTTCGGCATCATCTCGGAGGTCATCCCGACCTTCGCGCGCAAGCGTCTGTTCGGCTACAGCTCGATGGTATTTGCCACGATCCTGATCGCATTCCTGGGCTTCATGGTCTGGGCGCATCATATGTTCACCACCGGCCTGGGCCCGGTAGCGAACGCCCTGTTCTCGGTATCAACCATGCTGATTGCCGTACCAACCGGGATCAAAATCTTCAACTGGCTGTTCACCATGTGGGGCGGTCAGGTACGGTTTACGAGTCCCAACCTGTTCGCGGTCGGTTTTATTCCCACTTTTACGATGGGTGGCGTCACCGGGGTCATGCTGGCCTCTGCGCCTGCCGATTTCCAGTTTCATGATACGTATTTTGTTGTTGCGCATTTTCATTACGTCATTGTCGGCGGTCTGGTGCTCGGCCTGTTTGCCGGGCTGCATTACTGGTGGCCGAAGATGTTCGGGCGGATGCTGAGCGAAACCTTGGGCAAATGGACCTTCTGGACCTTCATCATCGGCTTCCATCTCACCTTCTTCGTGCAGCATTTCCTGGGGCTGATGGGGATGCAGCGCCGTGTATTCACCTATCTGCCGAACCAGCAGTTTGATCTGCTGAATCTGATTAGTACGGTCGGGGCGGGATTGATGGGTGTGGGGATGCTTATTTTCCTCACGAATATCTTCCTCACTTCCCGAAAACCGGCAGATGCCCCAGATGATCCTTGGGAAGACGGCCGCACGCTGGAGTGGGCGATTCCCTCGCCGCCGCCGGAATATAATTTCAAACAGACTCCGCTGGTGCGCGGACTGGATGCTTTCTGGAAGGAAAAAACCTCGGGCCATAAAACTATGACTCCTGCTGAGCCGGTCGGTCCAATTCATATGCCATCGGCAACGATCCTGCCGTTCCTGATGTCAGTCGGCATCTTTATTGCCGGACTGGGCTTCATGTTCAGCCGTGATGATTTCGGGAATGCGTTCATGGGCTTTATGTTCAACCATTATCTTGTTACAGCCATCGGGCTGGTGATTACCTTCGGGTCGATGCTGCTGCGGTCACTCTATGATGATCACGGCTGGCATATTGAGCCTGAAGAGCTGGAAGGACGGTGAGCGGACATGACAACGGCACAAGCTGAAGGCGCAGCGGGTACTCTTCCGCACGAACCTGAAAAAGCAACCCTGGAGGGACGCAACAAGGTGCTGGCCTTTTGGCTGTTCCTCGGCGGGGAGTCAGTTTTGTTCGGAACCCTATTCGCAACCTTCCTGGCGCTGCGCAACCAGACCAATGAAGGCCCGTCGGCGAACGAGCTTTTCCACCTGCCGCTGGTGGCGGCTGCAACATTCCTCTTGCTGGTCAGCAGTCTGACCAGTGTGTTCGCTATTCAGGCTATGCACAGGGGGAAGGTGGCGGTGCTTCGCAACTGGCTGCTGGTTACGGTATTTCTGGGGTTGTGCTTTCTGGTTCTGGAAATCTACGAGTTCAGCGTATATGTAAGACATGAGGAGTTCGGTATGACCACCAGCGCCTTCAGCTCGGCGTTCTACACACTGGTTGGCTTTCACGGCGCGCATGTAGCTTTTGGCATCCTCTGGATTTCCGTGCTGATCGGACAGCTTGTGCGCAAGGGGCTTACGGTCGTAACCGCACCCAAGATTTATGTTTCGGCCATGTACTGGCATTTTATTGATGTAGTATGGGTCTTTATCTTCACCGTCGTATACCTGCTCGGAAAGGTGGGGTAACCATGGCGACAGAACAGCATTCCGCTTCAAATGGTTCAGTGAAGCACCGCCACCGGCAGGAAGGGCCGCAGCGGCATATTGTGGTATTTGTCTTCTCTGTCGTTTTGACGCTGATTGCCTTTGCGGCTGTAGCTGCGGGAGGCGTCAATGCCACATTTGCCGTGGTCCTGCTGCTGGTGATGGCAGTGCTTCAGGTATTCCTGCAAATGGGCTTCTGGATGCATCTCAAGGACAAAGGGCACCTGCTGCCCATTATATTTATGCTGGGCGGCTTTTTTATCGCTGGAACCAGCATTGTGATGGCGCTCTACTGGGTATGGTGGGATTAGCGTTTGCAAGGGGGCGGCGGGAGATGCCGCCTTTTTTGCTGTGTGGGGAGAGCGGCTGCTGCTAAATGGGGAAATAGGTGAGCCCTACGCGGGCAAGCAGCTCTTTACAGGAGTTAACAAACTAAATTGCTGGTGGAATAAGATAAGTTGCTGGTGGAACAAGAGGGGTTAGTGAAAAAAGTTTGTTTAATCCCTATTTTTCGGTCGAAAGTCGAGTGTTGGTGGAAAAATGGACTTCCGTCAAGAAAGTGGACACAAAAAAATAGATTTAGGCAGTCTTTCTCTTCTTGAACTTCGCTGCAAATTGGGCAGGGGAAACATAACCCAGCGCACTGTGGATTCGCTTGCGATTATAAAAAAATTCAATGTACTGGAACATCTCGTCCTGCGCGTGCTGCTTCGTTTTGAACTTGGTGCAATAAACAAACTCTTTCTTTAGTACGCTATGAAAGGATTCGATGCAGGCATTATCATAGCAATTTCCCTTACGGCTCATGCTCGCCTTCATGTGATATTTTTTTAGACGTTTACGGTAATCGGCAGAGGCGTACTGTGATCCCCGATCGGAGTGATGGATGAGTCCCTTTGGGGGCCGCTTGGCCTTGTAGGCGTCGTCCAGTGCGCCCAGTACCAGATCCGTCGTCATTCGTTCCTCCAGTCTCCAGCCGACAATTTCTCTCGTGCAGAGGTCGAGCACACTGGCCAGGTACAGCCTACCTTGCCGGCAGGGAATGTAGGTAATGTCTGTGACCCAGACTTTGTTAGGCTCGGCCGTCGCAAATTTTTGATTCAGCAGATTGGGAGCAATGGGCAAATTGTGATTGGAATCCGTCGTTTTTACACGAAACCGCTTGGCTACACAGGAACGTAATCCGAGCTCTCGCATGTATTTTCCTACCGTCCGCTCGCTAATGGTGAACCCTTCTTTCAGCAAAAGCTCGGTAATTTTGGGGCTACCATAACGTTGTCTGTTGTCCTTGAAATGATAGATGATCCGCCGGAGCACCAGCGCCTTACGCTCGGCTTGAGGGCTCGAGGTAGCGCTTCGCCATTTGTAATACCCGCTCCGGGACACTTCAAAAACGCTGCACATCTTCTCCATTCGAAACTCGGAGCGATGATCTTCGATGAACTGAAATCTCAGTTCTTTGGTTTGCTGAAGATGTGCACAGCTTTTTTTACGATGACGAGCTCCTCTTCGACGTCTGCAATTCGCTGCGCCCTTGCCTGTAATTCTTTTTCTTGTTCCGCCAGTCGCTGCTCAAGTTCGCGAACCTTTTCCGCACTGTTTACAGGTTCATTCCCGAACTCCCGATACTTTGCCAGCCAGTTGTGCAGTACGCCAGGGGAGATGCCCAGCTCCTCCCCAATCTCCGTCACCGTCTTCGTCTGTTCCTGAATGTACTTGACCGCTTCTCTTTTAAATTTTTCATTATACCGTTGCCGTTGTTCACCCATGTGAACACCTCCTCGTTAAGTTCATTATTCATACTCTCTTAACGGGTGTCCACTTTTTATTCTACTTTCAAAAGTAAACTTAATTTTTGTTTTTTGGGTAAAAACCTAGTGTTAGTTGGAAAAAGTATCCTTAATTTCGCTGGAAAGTGCGGATGGACGCGGTTTTGGCTGAATTAGTGATACAAATTCCACTTAGCAGTGTCAGCAGCGGGTTTGCATCAAGATTAGTGGTACAAATTCCACTTAGCAACCACCCAGCACCGCCGCGCCCGGCTGTGCCAGTCTTGGCCCCGCCAAGCCAGACGATACTATTACGCGGTCGGGCTTTGTCCTATCCATCATCCCGTGCGAGGAGGTTTGGTTATCATGCTGGGATTATCCTACTTTAGCTTTGGCGAGTTGTGGAGCCCGCTGTTTCTGGCGGTGATGCTGCTGCTCACAGCCGGTTATTTTGTGCTGATAGGCCCGCTTTCCGGACGTTTCCAGGGTTCATCCCGGGTTCCGCTGTGGCGGCGGATTTCATTCATCTCCGGCATGCTGGCCCTGTATCTGGCCCAAGCCGGACCACTGAGCCTGCTGGGGCATATTTTATTCTCTTTTCATATGGTGAGCATGGCCTTCTCCTACCTGGTTGCGGTTCCGCTGATTATGCTGGGCCTTCCTGACTGGTGCTGGCGCGCCCTGTTGAAGGGGGTTCTCCACCCTCTGCGGCGTGTATCCTTTCTGGCTCAGCCCGTAGTGGCGGCGCTGCTGTTCAACGGATTATTTTCACTCTATCACATCCCTGTGATCCATGATTATGTCATGCTGCATTTTGCGGTGCACCGGCTGTACTACGCTGTACTGTTCCTGACCTCCGCGCTGATGTGGTGGAATCTGATCAATCCGCTGCCGGAGCTGCGCAGCTTAAACGGATTGGGCCAGATCGGGTTTATTTTTTTGAACATGGTGCTGCTTACACCGGCTTGCGGTCTGATTATTTTTGCGGGGGAGCCGCTCTATGCCACTTACAGTGATCCGCAGATCTGGGCGCGGGCGATGGGGTACTGTGTGTCCGGGAGCCCAGCGGAGCTGCTGCAGGCTTTTGGCGGTCCGGCGTTCTTCGGCTGGCTCTCACCCAAAGTGGATCAGCAGGTAGGCGGAATCGCTATGAAGTTCATCCAGGAATTTATTTTTGCCTCGATGCTTGCTTATGTGTTCTATCATTGGTATAAAAAAGAGAACGGGCAAGACGAAGCGGAGGTTTCCGCGCCTTCTTCCGAGCTGGAGAAGCGTGTTTTGACCCGGGTATAGCCGGTAGACACCGAGGAGGATAATCATGGATATTTTTACAGTGTTTCCAACGATCAGCACATCTTTCATCGTGATCAGTGCGGTGCTGGTGGCTATTGGCTGGAGACTAATCATCAAGGGCAAACGCGAGGCGCACAAGAAGACGATGATTGCTGCCGCTGTCGCTGCCGTGCTGTTTTTCATCGTATATATGTCCAGAACTGTGTTTGTAGGCAATACTTCGTGGGGCGGTCCTAAGGATCTGTCGCTGCTGTATCACATTTTTCTGATTTTCCATATCGTGCTGGCAACGGTGGCAGCCGTATTCGGGATTACCACGCTGACCCTCGGGTTCAAAGCCAAGTACGCCAAGCACCGGAAATGGGGCAGAGTGACGTCTGTGATCTGGTTCATAACGGCCATTACAGGAGTTGCGGTATATGTGCTGCTGTACATCTTTTATCCGGGCGGACATACGAAGCCGGTGTGGGAAGTTATTTTGGGCGCCTGATCAAGCCTGATTAATGTGTTAAAAAAAAGACCTGTGAGCCTGTGTTCCTACTGGGAGCGCTCAGTCCCACGGGTCTTTTTTTTGGCTGAAAGCTTCCGTGTGGCCCGTCAGAACTGTATGCTGAAGCCGCTAAATGTGTGAAGGCCTGTGCCGAATCTGACCAGATTATTCTTGCGCAACAGTTGCACCGCATGCTTCACCTCGCTCAGAATTTGTGGATTAAGACCCAGGGTGTTGTGCGATCCATAAATCCTCCGTACTCCTTCAATCTCTGCAATCCTCTCTAAAGACCCGACTAAATCCACAGGGCTGGTGGATGGGTAGAAAGCATAGATCGGGGTTCCGTCATACAGCAGATCGCCGGTGAACAAATAGCCGTTCAGCTTATCCCAAAAGGCAAGGTGCCCCGGAGAATGGCCGGGGGTATGATATACAGCTAATGCTCTGCCGCCCAGTTCAACCGTGTCTCCGTCCTGCAATAACCCTGCGGGTTGCCCCTGAAAGGGCCGGTAGGCCTGCGGATCAAAGCCCTCCGGCACAGGCTGGCTGATATCCCTGCCGATATCCCGGCGGATCTGTTCAAGTGATAAGCCCTTAATGCCATGGACAAGCCAATCCAGATCCCCCTCATGTACATAAATCCGCTCGTATTCCCCATGGCTGCCGATGTGGTCTGTATGCACATGTGTGGTCAGCACATCGATCGGCAGATCCGTTAACTGATCTGTGATGGTCCGGATATTGCCGATTCCCAGCCCGGTGTCAATTAACGCGGCCCGGTCTTGTCCCAGCAGGAGGAAGGAATGGACCTTCTCCCAATGACCGTATTCACTGATGGCGAAGGTGTTCTCATCGATTGGTTGTACGGTAAACCAGGGATCGTTAGTCATATGAACCTCCAGTGCGTTTAGATTATGACTTCAAAGGCAGTGAAGCCGTTACTTCTTTAGCGTAACATAAGGGCATAAGTTTGGGACTGAATTTTTGGTTGACATTGGAAATCACAGGCCATATACTGTGTATATAGATATACACAGTAAGCACACAGAGAAGCACACTATGTTTTAGACCATAAAGTGAGGTTACAGTTCATGACAACAATAAAAGATGCTTGGGTTATTGTCCGGAGCGATTTCCGGGCCGACAAGCTGAAGCTGCTGCGGGCGCTGATTTTTGCAATCCTATTTACGGGCTATATGTCCATATTTAGCGAAATGATTATCGGTGATGTCCTGGAGTCGGGTGACGGTAAGATACTGGCAGATTTCCTGCTGCTCTCAATGACGCCAATGCTTGGCTTCACCTTCTCCCGGCGTACAATGAAGTATTTAAGTGAGGACTCGTATACCCGGATGCTCGCTTATATGCGCAGTCTCCCGGTCCCGGCTGCTGTGGTTCTGTGCAAAAGAAAGCTGCACACGGTGTTCGCCTTCACCCTGAATGGTGTGCTCTACTTCGGCCTCATTTATGCTATGAGCGGACAGCTCCGAAGCGAGTTGTCAGTCCCTGCCTATCTTGCTTTTGCACTAACCTGGGTTGGGTCCGCACTTGTGATGACCGGGCTGTACATCTTCATTGAATTAATGGTTAGTGGTAAAACGTATTGCTGGCTTCTCCTGCTTATTATGCTCCTATGCCTGGGCGTAGCGCTGCTGGTAGGGGAGGCGGGAGGAAATCTGTTTCTTTACAGCGTCCGTTATGCGAAGGAATGGGGTTTCGCTTCCCCGCTGATGTGGGCGACTCTGCTGCTTGGCACTGTATCCGTGCAGCTGTTCTCCAAATGGACCATCTACCGGCTGAAGAGCCGTGATCTCGTATGAAGGGGCTGAATAGCAAGGAAGCGCTCTGGCTTGCCGGAGTGTGGAAGGCGGGTGTGAACCATGTGGATACCGATACAAATTAATGAAAACAGCGCCGAGCCGCTGTACCACCAGATCGAAACCCAGCTGAAATCGCTGATTATCAGCGGAGTAATCACCGAGGGGACACTCCTTCCTTCCATCCGGGAATTTGCCGGTGATCTGAAATGCAGTGTGATCACCGTGCGCCGTGTCTATCAGGATCTGGAGAATGAGGGTCTGCTGCGGACTAGACAGGGTACGGGCACCTTTGTCTCCCACGTAGGTGAAGGGGCGATGGAGGGATATAAAAACGAGGCTATCCGCAAGGCGCTGGAGAGTGCGGTGGATGTCGCTCTGTCGGTACAATGCTCGGAAGCGGAACTGACGGAGCTGTTCAGGGAAATTGTGAAGCACAAATATGCAGCACAGGCATGAAAGGTGGCGTCAATCCATGGTACAGCAGGCCATAGAACTGCGTAACGTAAGCAAGAAGCGGCGAAGGGGCAAAACCATAGGTCCGCTTGATTTGAATCTCCCGCAAGGCTATATTACGGCACTGGTGGGCCAGAATGGCTCCGGCAAAAGCACAATGCTGCATATGCTTCTGCAATTGACCTTCCCCGATGAAGGCGAAATCCGCTGGTTCGAGAGTCCATATGCAGACGGGCTGCCGCTAGCGCTTCGCCAGCGCATTGCCTATGTGCCGGAAACCTCGCAGGCTGAGGAGAAATACTGGAATGCCGCCGAGGCTGCCGAATTCCGGCGCCACTGGTACCCGGCATGGGATCAGGGTTACTTCGAGGAGCTGCTGGCGAAGTTTGAAGTGCCGCAGGATGCCAAGCTGGGCAAAATGTCCAAGGGCGAGCGCCGCAAGTTCGAGATTGCCGCTGCACTGGCGGCACGCCCTCAGCTGCTGCTGCTGGATGAGCCATCCTCAGGGCTTGACCCTTTCGCCTGGAAGGCGATGATTGAGACCCTGCGCAAATATATGGATGAGACCAGTGCAACCGTGGTTATATCCACCCATATTGTGGAGGAGGTGCGGCGGCTCGCGGATTATATTGTGCTGATGCATCACGGGCAGCTGCTCGGAATGGCTGAGAAGGACAGCTTGTTTGGCTCCTGGAGCGAGATTTCGGTTCAGGTGGAGGATGAGGAAGAGCTGAGGGAGCTAGCCGAAGAGCTGCCGGGGGCATTGCATTTTACCATAGAGACACCGGGGGTTGCTTCATTCATTACCCCGAAAGCGCAGCAGAATGAGAAACGCATCCATGATTTGGGCGTAAAGGTTATTAAGAGCCGGATTTTGGAGCTGGATGAGATCCTGAGCTTATGGACACAGGGACACCGCCCGACACTGATTGACCAGGAGAGAGGAGATTAGAAGAATGGAAGCTTTGAAGCTGGAACAAGTTGTGAAGCAGTATGGAGACAAAACCGCAGTAAATGGAATCAGCCTAAAGGTGGAGCGAGGTGAGATTTATGGACTGCTCGGCGCCAACGGTGCCGGCAAAACTACGACCATGCGTATGGTGCTGGGACTGATCTATCCCGATGGAGGAAAGATTCTATATAACGGCAAACCGTTCAGCGATGAGCTGCAGCATATGATGGGATATCTCCCGGAGGAACGGGGGCTGTACCCGAAGGTAAAGGTCAGCGACCAGATTATCTATCTTGCCCGGCTGCGCGGCATGTCAGCCGGTGATGCGGAGAAGAGCCTCCGCTTCTGGCTGGAACGTTTTGACGTCCCGGAGTATTACAACAAGAAGATCGAAGAGCTCTCCAAGGGCAACCAGCAGAAGATGGGCTTTATCGCCGCGGTTGTACATAAGCCGCAAATCCTGATCCTGGACGAGGCGTTCAGTGGTCTGGACCCCGTCAACGTTGAGCTGCTTAAGGATACAGTAAAAGAATTGCGTGACCAGGGCACGAGCATTCTGTTCTCCACCCACCGGATGGAGCATGTGGAAGAGCTGTGCCGCAATATTACGATTCTCGACCGTTCCAATACGGTCGTGCAAGGCGACATTCGTGAGATCAAGAAGGGTTATCCGCGTGAAGAAGTCGCGCTCAGGACGGCCGGCGATTTGAGCGGACTGGACAAGATTCCAGGGGTAAGCGCGGTTCAGAAGCAGGAGCGGGGGTATCTGCTCTCCATCAGCGAGATCGGTGCAGCGCAGCGTATCCTGCAATACGCGATGGCAGCCGGTGAAGTTGAACATTTTGAAATCAAGGAACCAACCTTGAACCAAATCTTTATCAGAGCGGTGGGTGAATCTAATGAATAAAATGGGAACAATTATCAGCTTTACTTTTAAAAACAAAGTGAGAACGAAATCCTTCCTGATTACAACCTTGATTCTGATTTTGCTGATCAGCATCGGCATGAATATTCCATACTTCATCAAGGTGTTCCAAGGGGATGATGGAGCCAAAGAAACACAGATCGGTGTTGTGGCTGAACAGGGAAACCGTGCCGCTGAGCTCCTGCTGGCGTATGCGCCGCCCGCGACTGCAGCTGCAGATGAAGATACGGACACCGTGGCTTTTAAGGCCTTTGCCTCGGCGGATGACGCTGCCCTGAAGCAGGGGCTGGATGACGAAAAAATTGAAGGCTACCTTACTTTTGATGCCAAAGGCAGTGAAGGTGTCCCTCCGGTAACCTATCATAGCAAGGACGGAGAACTGGACAAAGACCTGAAGACTTATCTCCAGGGTGCACTGCAGCAGATCAATACGCAGCTGATTGCCGGCGATAAACTGACTCAGGAGCAGGTAGCAGCAATGTTTGCACCGGTGTCCATCGGAACCCAGCAGCTCAGCACGGATGGAACGGATGGTGCAGCACCGGATGAATCGAAGCCGGCTATCAATTATGTTATCGTCTATGTGCTTCTGATCCTGTTCTTCATGTCGATTACCATGACCGGGAATATGATTGCGGCTGAAGTGACCTCGGAGAAAAGCTCACGCATCATGGAGATTCTGATTACCAGCGCTTCGCCGCTAACGCAAATGTTCGGCAAGGTCATCGGGATCTTCCTGGTCGGCCTGATGCAAATTGCCATTATCTCGGCAAGTATCGCCATCAATCTGATGCTTCCGCATAATGCCAGCATATTAACTGATTTTGATCTGGATCTTGGACAATTGAATTATGGCATCCTGGTATATGGTTTTATCCTTTATGTGCTGGGCTACTTCCTGTATGCCTTAATGTATGCTGCTGTAGGCTCCATTGTAAGCCGCACTGAGGACTTGGGCCAGGCATTGATGCCGGTAATGATGTGTACCTTTGTAGCCTTCTACATTCCGTTGTTCAGCATCTCAGCCCCGGACACTATGCTAATTAAGGTGGCAAGCTTTGTGCCTATTACCTCACCGCTCAGCATGGTGCTGCGGATTGGGGTAGGGGAGGTTGCCTTTTGGGAAATTGCAGTCTCGCTTGTGATCCTGCTGGCAACTACATTTGGACTAGGCTGGCTCGCGGCCAAGATCTACCGGACCGGGGTCCTGATGTACGGCAAACGCCCAAGCATTAAGGAGATCAGAAAAGCGATGAAGGCTTATAAGATTTAAGGGACGTAATGCTGGTGTGAGTAACCATTCAGACTAACGGGAGCATCCGATCGATTTCACAGAGGACTCTAACTGGAATGAGGATTGCCGGAAGCGACAAGAGATACTTTATGTTCGTATAGAATAAGATGCCTTCAAAAACAGCTCCGATGAATCAATTTTCTGCATCGGGGCTGTTTGTATGCTTGTTAATAGAATCCCCAGAGGCGAATGTCGACAGCCTTAAAGGGATTTTTTTTGCTGTTTTCCCGTTTTTTTTGACCTATTATTACAAAATATCCCATATATAATCATATAAAATCATATAAAATATGTTACTTATTTACTATTTACATAAAATTTAGTTAAAGTTATCCTGTTATTAGGAAAAAATTAACATTTTAAAATTACAACTTGGTTTTGATGTGTTAAGGAGGGATGAAAACACAATAAGTGGGCAATTGTACGAAACTTATCCTTGTCGGCTCAAGATCTGTTGTAAAAATTTGAAATTAGAGGAGCGAGAACTGTGAAAGCAATAAAAAAACTATTTGCTGGATTGATGATGTTTACTCTGATTTTTGGTGTATCCTTTATGGGATCGGCATTTGCCAGCGGTGATGAGGTTAAACTTATTGACTCGGATGTCAGCATTATGTATAAAAATGGATATGTCGGATTCAGCGGGAATATTGATGTTGCGAATCTGGGACCCGTCAAAAATGTTACTGTGCATTACACGACAGATAACACAAATTGGTTTGATACGACTGCGTCTTATGTAGGGCCGACGGATGCAAACCGTGAGAAATGGCATTTCGGCATTTCCAGAACTGGTTCTTCAACAGATCATTTAGAGTTGAAGGATCTGAAATTCATAAAATTCGCTATTAAATACGAAGTGAATAACCAGATTTATTGGGATAACAACGGGGGAGCGAATTATTACAATGAAGTCAATAGTTCATATCCTGTGAGTTCCGTGATTTTGGGAGCACCAAATGTGCTTAATGATAAAAGTACTCTAAGCAATGGTGAATTTAGCGGATATATCTATGTAAAAAACCTGGATCCGACGAAAACAGTAAAAGTAGTGTACACAACAGACAACTGGGCAACGACTCATGAGGCATTCGCTACTTACGGTGGCTCCGTGAATAATTTCAAGAGTGTTGAATCTTGGAACTACAGTATCAATGTTCCGGGTGCCACAAATGTTAAATACGCGATTTCGTATACAACTGGCGGGCAAACGTATTGGGATAATAACTATGGCCATAATTACGAGGTCAACTAATTCATTGTAAAGTGCAGTTAATATAGGATCACAGGCGGCTTATCCCGCTTTGTGATCCTTTTCTCTGTGGGGACCGTTTTCAGAAGTAATAAAACGATTACACTTGCCGCAGGCCAGAATTCAGCAACTATAGGTTCAGATCAGGGGAAGCTGCCTGTAGCTGGAATCCTTACACCCTTAATGTTCAAGTATAAAACCCACTCCAGAAATGATAGGTAAAACGAAACCTCCAATTTGGCAGAAGCGCGTCAAGCAACCTTACAACCTCCAACAGTACGTCTGCTCAAGCCAATAACCCAAGGTGTGGGAAGCGACAACAAATATTTAGACTGAATTAAAAATTTATGAACAGAACTAATTGTCCTTAG
Source organism: Paenibacillus graminis (assembly GCF_000758705.1). Taxonomy (NCBI): domain Bacteria; kingdom Bacillati; phylum Bacillota; class Bacilli; order Caryophanales; family Paenibacillaceae; genus Paenibacillus; species Paenibacillus graminis. The sequence goes on from NZ_CP009287.1 coordinate 663,811, forward strand.
TGGAAAAAGGTTCACTAATCGGGTCCATTCGGCTTATGAAGTAGCCTATGTGGGAAAAAGTATCACTAATTCGGCTGAAAGTGGCCATGTGGGATGAATAGGCATGAATTAGGTGTACAAAATCCCACTAAAACCTTCGGTAGCCAGGATTTCAACTTATTAGTTTTACTTTTTCCACTATGAACTGAACTTGTGATTTTGTATTTGGGCTGGGCCGTGACTCCAGAGAATGTTTGGACTTCCGGCCGCTGGTGTCTGCAGATTTCTTGAATTTATACCGCTATTCCGCAGTGTAAATCCGCAGACAAAGGCAGACGCTACCGCTCCTGCAGTTCCAAACTTCTCCTCCGCCACCTCTGCATTAAATATAATATTTTCAAGTTCAATTTATGTAGCTTTTATGTTCCCGAAGCTTCCAAGCTCTCCGGCTCAACTCCGGTTCAAAATAGCCCGTATCTTCTTCAGAAACCGCTTATCCATGCTTTTCATCCTGAATCAGGCCATGGTTTTTCCCTTGTATTAATTCAAGGAATTCCAAAGTGACCATAGAAACCGCATCTTCTGCAGGCAGATGGATGTATCTGCTAACTTTGAGGATATCCTCTTTGAATAAGTTCACCAGCTGCAAGATTGCTGCAGGGTCTTTTCTTTTCGCTTCTTGCAGCAGATTTAAAAATTCGCGGTCTGAGATAATAATTGAATCATTCTCTTTTTCCATTTGTTCACCGCCTGTTGACTGAGATGAAGTTCCTTTGCAACCTCGTGTTCGGTCATATCCTGCAGATAAAGCTTGCTGATTATGGTACTTCCCTGGGGCGGAAGCTGACTCAAAAGGTCTTGAATCCATATTTTTGTATCGGAAATGGCCGTAAAATTATGATCGGTTGTGTGATTATCAAAGAGAGGGAACTCTCTTGCACGGACCTTTCTTGCTTTGTACTGAATTCTCCAGCCAATCCGGTAAATCTCTCTTTTGTATTCTTCGTAGGCGCTCACAACTGATTCTCCTTTACCATTGTTTATGTATAGGGAAATTTTAGAAGTTAAAAAACAACCAAAATAGGAACATTTGTTCCTATTACAATACCATAATATGGTTTGATATTGTATGACAAACTACAACTTCAGCTATTGAGTGGAGGCAGAAAGCTGGAAAGTGCTGATTAAAAAAACACTCCAGGGACAGCCGCCAAGCTAGTTCTGGCGAAAAAATGCCGTATAGTGTACCTTAGTAAGTAAGGAGTGGTTCTGTTTATGAAAAAAAGGCAAACACCCTTGCTGGTAGCGGCTTCGATTCTGCTGATCATTGTCAGCAGCCTAATCAAACCGGAGAGCTCAGTGTGGCTGGGGGCGCTGCAGACGGTATTGCTTGGCGTTGGAATATTGGGCTGCTGCATGGCGTTCCTGAGATTCGCCAAAGGCGGCAAAGGCAAAAAGGGTTGAGAAAGGAATAGAAAGCCGCGGCAGGCTGCCGCGGCTTTTTTGACGTATCAGAAAGTATTGGGGGAGATTTTGTAGAGCCTACCGGATATGGGGAGGATTGCTGAGAGAATTACGAATGCCGCACAGTTCTCCTTTTTTGTTATCTATCAACTATATTTAGGGTAATTTTGCCAATGAGAGAATATGACATTATAATAAATAAGTATATGCAATAAATTGTAAAGGGGAATATAAATTGGGCCATCCTGTATACGGTAAAAAGGCGACACAGTCAAAAATTGCTGAAAAGATATCCAGCCCGCTCTGGGTGCTGATTATCGGTATTATTCTATTTCTCGTATGGACCCCATTTCAGGTGGGATTATTTAACGGTCTGCGTGCGGATTATGAGAAGCCGCTCTATATCTCAGTTATCATTTGCAGTCTGATGCTCATTGTCTGGGCAGGCATCTATTACAAAAAGTTTAAGCTGGAGGATCAGCGGGATCTGCTCGCACTGGCTGTGCTTCTGCTTCCGCTGACTTACTTCCTGTCGCTTTTTGTAGCTGCTTCACATTATATGGCAATCAATATGCTCCTTATTCAAAGTATGTATGCGGCATTATTTATTGTAGGCCTCTACCTTCTTCGACAAAAACAAGTGGATGCTCTCATACAAAACGTCATAATGACCGTAGCTTACCTAATTATTTGGTTTGGTCTGCTGAACTGGTTGGGTGCCTGGAATGTGGCCGGAGGAGCGGTCGGCTGGTTCTCCAATACTGTTGCCGGATCAGGGAAGTACCTGGATGCAGTAATGACTGACTCGAATGGTCTGCGTCTAACCTCGGTATTTCAGTATGCCAATACATATGCAGGCTTTCTGATGGCGTTCCTGTTCGTTGCCGTGTTTGCACTAATACGGTCTCCAAAATGGTATGGTACGGTCATTCACGGTTTTATGCTGGTGCCGGTTATCGTGTCGCTGCTACTGACCCTATCGCGGGGCGGCCTGGTCCTGCTGCCGGTAGTATTTGTTCTGCTGCTTCTCTTTCAAAAGCCTTCGCGGCAGATTCTGTGGATCATTCATCTCATTGTGGCTGCCCTTGCATCCCTGGCCGTGATCGGTAAGTTAACATCTATCGGCAAACGTCTGGCAGCGGTTCCTGATGCTTCTGCGGCAGTAGAGGGCTGGTCCTGGCTGCTTATTGCTTGTGCTGTAACCGCAGCTGTAAGCTGGGCCGTGCAACACTTTGCCGCTCCCCGGCTGGAGAAGCGCTTAGAGCACTGGTCTACCCGTAAGCTGGCTAATCTGTGGCTGCCCATCGGAGCAACAGCGGTGGTAGCTATTGCAGCGTGGCTCCTGATTGGTACAAGCGCGCGGAGTATTCTGCCGGCTAATATTGAAACCCGCCTGGAGAACATTAACTTTGAGCAGCACAGTGTGCTGGAGCGGATCACTTTTTACCGCGATGCTTTTAAGGTAGCGAAGGATTATCCGGTGCTTGGGGTAGGCGGGGGCGGATGGGCCGCCCTGTATGAGAAGTACCAGAACAACCCGTATGTCAGCCGTCAGGCGCACAACTTCTTTTTGCAGTATTTGATCGAGGTTGGAATATTGGGCTTTATCGTGTTCATGGGGTTTATCCTGTTCGTATTCTACAAATATACCAAAGGATACATGAAGCGGGCGGGGACAGATGATTACGGTAACGGCTTCTTTTATCTGATTATTGCGCTTTCGATTCTGGTACACAGTATCCTGGACTTTAATATGAGTTATGCTTTCATGGGAATCCTCGTATTCATCGCTCTTGGCGGAATGGCAGCTGCAATGGAGGCCAAACCTCTCGCCGCCGGATGGAATTCGTCTGTACTGCGTCTCGGTTATCTGGCCGTGGCCTGCGCGGCCGCGTTGGCAATCTTTATCGTTTCACTTCGCAGCATCAGTTCCACCAACGCATTCGCCGAAGCGAAGGCCATTGCTCAATACAGCACATCTTATGAAGAGATTAAGGCTCCGCTGATGAAGTCGCTGAAGATCCGGCCTTCACATCCCGAATCAGTGATCCTGCTGGCGGTGCTTGATAATCAGGTGTACAGCCAGACCAAAAACGAGCAATTTGCCGCAGAATCCCTTTCGGTGCTGCAGCGTGGTCTAAAGGATGAGCCGAACAACAAGCAGATGCTGCAGCAGCAAATCGCTCTGTATGATCTGCAGGGCAAGAGCGAGAGCGCTTATGCCGTATACCGTGATAATCTGAACAAGTATATCTGGGATATTGACTGGTACGAGCCGCTGATTACCCGGGCATCTGGTTTGGGTGTCCAGGCTCTCCTCCAACAGGACAAGGCTAAGCAACAGGAGTACTTCCAGACCGCCCTTACCACTTACCAGGATGTTGTAGATGGTATTGCCTTCTTGAAGACATTGCCTTCCGGGCAGCTTCAGGGCCGGCCTTTCTCGGTTACGCCGCTGATTGCGCTGAGCGCGGGTAAGGTTAAGCAGATAACAGGGGATACAGAGACGGCCTTGAACTTCATCCAGACGGGCTTCACGGGCGGTTACGCCGATCTGGCCGGCCGGGGCGATTTGTGGAGCGCTGGATGGTATAACGACTTAATCGTCCGGTCTAACGAGTTGGGACAACCCATTTATACAGAGTGGCTGAATCTGTTAAACACCCCGGGCTCTGACAGCACAGTCGTCGATCAGGTCGCTGCCAATGCAAAGGCGAACTTCAATACGGGAATTGAGGCGTATAGCCAAGTTGTGAGAGAAGCAAACAATCAGACAACTGCTTTTTCTTCCACCGCAACCTTAGCACTTGGTAAAATGCAGTACCTCACCGGAAATGTCCAGGCCGCAGTTGCTGCGTTGAAGGGCGGACTTGGCGAAAATTATTCGGATGCGGTTAACCGGGAGATGGCCCGCTGGTATTTAGCCGGGTTAAAAAAGCTGAACAGCTCTGAGGATCAGGATGTGTATAATAAGCTAATTGCCGCCGATGCCCAAGAGGCGGGTATGATCGAGCAAATTGCCGGAATGAAGCCATTATCATAAGGGACAGTCTGTCAAAAGCCGCACCAGTTTATCCAACGGATAAACTGGCTGTTGGCGTTTCGGCTTCATGTGCAGCCAGTTGCTCGCGCATCTGCCGGATCTGTGCCTTGAGCTCAGGCAGGTTCATCCTGAGGATTAGACTGATGTCCGTAAGGGACAGGCGCAGGCCATACCGGAGCGCATGCACAAGCTGGTCCTCCCAGGACAGGCAGGCCGAAATACGGGACTTGCGGCCTTGGGCAATCCGGGAGCAACAGCGGATGCATTCACGGTAGGCCTGGAGGGAGAAGCTCTGCGCGTCACAGCCTGTACGCAGATACGGCTCATAAAGCTCCGTGAAGCTCTTCACCGCAGCCTCCTCTGCTTCGGCCCCCTGCCCGAGCAGCAGCCTGCTGAGCATGTAGATATTCCCGCTGTACTTCTCAATATACTCGGCAAATCCGGCTGTTGAAGCCGACGTGCGTGATAAGGGATCGGGCATGTTCTCACAGTCCTTTCTGAATAAGAAACTATAGAATAGAATAATAAGCGATAGATTTGTTAATGAGTTCTGCCGGATCCGGCTCTGGCCAGGCCTGCTGGAGCTGCAGTGTTCGTGAGGGTCTATAGTACATTCTTCCCGCACTTGATTTACCGCCGGCAGCCAGCACGGAGTGGTAATAAGAGTAGTCTGTCTGAACCTGCGTATCAATAAATTTCCCTTGAAGCTTTGCTTTTAGATGCAGCAGTGCATTCGATACCAGATTCCGCTGAGACTGCTCCCACCGGGGACCTAAGCGGTCTACAATTTGTATCGCCTCCTCAAGGCGGCAGCGGCGGATACTGCGCAGGAAGCTGCTCCATTGGATCAGGTCAACCCGCTTCTCTTCCCATAGCAGTCCCTGTGACCAGCTATGCCCTGCCGGGCAGGTCAGCTTCAGGAGGCCGTAACGGCAATTTCCGGCCTGATCCGGCCCGGGGCTTACTGGCCAGGGAGCATCGAATACCCATATTTCTATACGCAACAACCGGCGTGACTCCATTGCTCACTTCCTCCTTCTCCTTGATCTCCACACAAAAAGCCGCAGGCAGAGGAGGACCTCTGCTGCGGCTCTGGTAACAGGCTGAAATAAACCTGGCGCAAAAGCGTGGCGGATCAAGTTCTCTCTCTATACGCTTACGGAGTTAGCTGTCGGATTCGGGCGGTGAGAGTCGCCCTGCCTAGTGAGACTGCATGGGTGCAGTCCCCTTCGGATTCACCCCAAGTAGGCTTGTGGCCTGGTGGTTCCCCCGTTTCCCGCGTGGCGGGAATTCAGCGTTGATTGGTTTTCATGAATAAGTTCAAATCGAATCATACTCTTTCATGCGGTTCTTTGTAAAAAAGAAAAAGGGAAATGCGGCGTAAATTAACGTTGAAATCCCGGAATTCGCAGGAAATAAACGGATAAAACCATATATGTTGCCGTTTATCGGCCAATTATCTCATTCGCACGCCGGTTTTTATTTTTTATGAAAAAAGGGGCTTGGAAGCGTTGAGCCTCGGCAAAAAGACCGGATTTTCAAAGTTCAGCCGGGTTTCTGTGAAGCGGTCCAAAGACGAGTAATCCGGAGCAATAGAGAGTCAGAAGGCAAAGTAAGCGCTACATGAAGCAAAACCGGCGGTCGCCAGCATTATTTTGGCAATTGCGGCATTTAATCAAGTGCAGGTTTCATCGGCAGCAAAAAAGGGGATTCAGGCCCAAATCATTCCTGAATCCCCCGAAAGGACCTGAATCAGCTTCCATGGAAAAGCCCCGCCGGTCTTCTTTACGCCAGCTCTGCTGGCCCAAAGAAGCTCCGGCGCATTACCGGGCTGCTGCTGAAATAAGCTCCTTAAGCTCAGGCAGATTGAAGCCTTTGACGGCATGAGCTCCCGATACTGTAACGGGAACACCCATGAAACCGAGCTTCTCCACCTCTTCCTGATAAGCCGTGCTGGTCATAACATCTCTTACTTCAAAAGGAACGCCCTGTTCCTTCATCAGTTGCTTCACTTGGTTGCAGTCACTGCAGTTTGCGGTTGAATAGATAATGACAGGTTGGCTCATAGGTTCACAGCTTCCTGAATGGCATCCCGGGTGATCTTCCAATGGGAAGTGTTCCAGCGGACCTCGCCGTCTTCGAGCAGGAAAATTTGCGGAGACTCATGTTTGATGCCGAAGTCCTCGGCGATCTGGTTGGAGACTGGACGGTCTTCAATCACATGGACCACGGCTGCAGGGGTGCCGGAGCTTTGGACATAGGCCCGGAATTCTTCATTGGCCTTGGCGCTGATCGGGCAGGTGGTGCTGTGCTTGAACAGCAGCTTTTTACCGGGCTGTGCAATGTATTGATGCAATTCGTCGACACTGTGAATTTGTGCTATGGACATTGGAATCCCTCCTGAGATTTTTAGTTTGCTAACAATTCGGTTGTTAACAATGATATTTCTGATTGTAACATAGTTAAAAATTAAGTCAAAAGAAAGAATCCGCCGTGCTGCCGATCCGGACAGTCCAGTGCAGGACGTTGAAAAAAGCCAAGTGCCATGCTAATGTGTATGGGATGATAGCGGTAACAAGTGTATGATTCTTAAGTTGAAGGAGTGTCCAAATTCATGAAAAGGGTCGCTTGTGTTACTGGTGCTGACCGGGGACTTGGATTTTTCCTTGTGCGCTGGCTTTTGGAGAATAAATATAAGGTGTTCGCCGGGCAGTACCTTGAGGAATCTCACGCCCTGGAAGCGCTGCAGGCACAATATCAGGACCATTTGAATCTGATTCCGCTGGATATCGGCAGCAGCGAAAGCGTAAAGCGTGCAGCACGCAGCATTGCCGGATGCACGGGTCATCTGGATCTGATTATCAACAATGCCGGAGTGATTGACCGGGCGGACGATGCCACCATACTGGTGGATATGGATGACACGGCGATGGCGCACATTTATAATGTCAATACGCTTGGTTCCCTGCGGGTCAGCAATGCTCTGATGGGCCTTCTGCTGCAGGGGAAACAAAAGTTAATTGTGAACATATCCTCTGAAGCCGGCAGTATCAGCCGTAACCAGCGGATTAACATGTACGGTTATTGTATGTCTAAGGCAGCGCTTAATATGCAGTCTTCCCTGATGCATAATCATCTGCGGGTGATGGGGGGCCAGGTCATGGTCTTCCATCCTGGCTGGCTGCAGTCCTATATGAGCGGCGAGAAAAATGAGGCAGCGCCTATACCGCCTGAAGAATCCGCGAGCAAAATTATGAGTATTGTGGAGGATCACAAGGCACATATGGGGAAGGAGCCGGTTTTTCTTGATTTTCAAGGGGAACCATGGCCCTGGTAGTACAATTTTTCCGGAAGAAAGGTGTGAATGGAAATGGGAGAGTTCAAGGCACTTGCGCTTGGAAGCTATACGGAGGTGAAGTATCATCCGTTTGCCGGTGTGGACCGCGTATTTGAGGAGCTGTTGGCCGGAGAACTGCAGGTGAAATCCACCGAAGATTACCGTCTGCTGAGTAAGGACAGCTTATCGGACTACAAGCTTGTGATAGCGTATACAGAATTTTCGGATCACAAAATAGCTCCTGAACAAAGCGGCAGTCTGCTCTCTTACGTGGCAAGCGGCGGCGGACTGCTGGTGGTGCATAATGGAATCTCGCTGCAGCGGAACCAGGAGCTGGGTGTGATGCTAGGAGCCCGCTTTACCCACCATCCGGCGTACACTTCGCTTCACATGACGGTCTCCGCAGCCGGGCATCCCATTATGGAGGGCATCACTGACTTTGTGATCGAGGACGAGCCGTATTATTTTGACATGCAGCCGCATTTTGAAACGACAATACTGGCAGAGTATCTGCATGGGGGTGCGATGCGGGCGGCAGCCTGGTGTCATGCATTCGGTCAAGGGCGTGTTGTATATCTCATGCCAGGCCACCATCTTCCTTCCTTTTCGGTCGGACCCTTCCGGCAGATGATTAGGAGAGGCGGTCTATGGGCAGCAGGACTGCTGTAGCTCTTGCCCATGCGGCGAAGTGCATAACATAAGCAGAATTGTGAAGAATCCGGATGAAGCCTTAGGCTGCAGCCGGATTCTTGCTTTTGCAGCCGCTGCGCGCAAAAAGATGAATAAAAAAGTCTTGACCCTGACACTGGTGTCAGGGTTTATACTATGATCAGACCATTTCTCATGAACCCCGGGGAGAACATGCCATGAAAATAGGTGAGCTTGCAGAACGGACGGGTGTTAGCATCCGGTCACTGCGATATTATGAGCGTCAGGGTCTGATTACCCCGCTCCGTAAGGCCAATGGATACCGCGAGTATTCGCCGCTTGCCGTGGAGACGGTGGAGACGATCAAGCTGTATTTGAATCTGGGTTTATCGACGGAGGAAATCGCCGGTTTTTTAAATTGTGTACTGATGAAAAAAGAGGCCTTTTGTGCGGAAGTAATGCCGCTGTACCGCAGCAAGCTGGAGGATATTGAACGCCAGCTGCTGCAGCTGAACCAGATCAAGTCAAATCTGGAGGAGAGGATTGCTTCCATTCAGCAGGAGCAGAAGGAATCAGAATGACCTGAAACGATACAGAATAGGTGGAGGAGGAATTAACGATGGCTGTTGTAAATACGGAACATGCCGATACGCTGCGGATGCGGCTGCGCGAAGGAGGGACTGTACTGGTAGATTACGGCGCGCCTTGGTGCCCGCCTTGCCAGACGCTTCTGCCGGTCCTGGAGGAGCTGGATGAGGAGTATGGCAGCAATGTCACGATTCTTAAAGTGAATTGTGATGTTCTGCCGGAGCTGGCTGCAGAAGCAGGAGTCATGGGCCTGCCTACCGTGATTGTATACAACGGGGGACAGCCTATGGAAAAGCTGGTAGGCCTGCGGCCGAAATCAGCCTATCAGGGTGTGCTGGACCGCTTTGCCGCCGTGAACAGCCGGTAAAGACAGCAACCCTGGCGGCACCTGGCGGAGCATAAACAACGTCAAAAGTGCCGTTGTTTTGAAGGGAATTAGGGTGAGGATCATCACTTCTGGCGTAATGACAAAAAAAGGAGGAAGCCGCCTGGTGCTGGCTTCCTCCTTTTTCTGCATAAAATAGGGACCAAACTAAAAAAGTGAGCAATGGAAGTCCAAGCATTTCCGGCAGTTACGAGTTGGCCCGAAATGAAAAAATCTCAAGTGCCGGGAAACTGGACGACCTCATTGTGGTGCAGCGCTTCAAGGACTTCAGCACTGAGGCTGTCTGTAAATGCAGCCCAGACCTTGCGGCCGGCCCCCAGCTCCTCGCGTCCGATGGATTGGAGAATTTCCAGCCATACCCGTTTATCGTTAATGATGCCAAGCTGTTCCTGAATCTCTTTATAAATGTCTTCGTGGGCATGGAATTTCTGGCTCAGCGCAAAGCTAGCGGCACTGGCGGTATACCGCAGTTCCTTAGCGGCGATCCGCAGCTCATGCAGTGCGTCGAAGGACTCCTTAGATTCGGCCCCGGGACCCTTGAAGAGGGTTTTGCAGGCCTTTTTCTTCTGCTCGAATGCGACCTCCAGCTCGCGCATGACGACATTCGCATCCCTTTTAGACGCCAGTGCTTCGAGATCACGGCTAAGAAAGGCCTCCCACTGCTCGTTCAGCGCTTTGCCGCTCAGCTTGGGCAGCCCGGCTGCCAGCTTCTTGCGGTACTTTTTCCGCTTATCCTTTTGATGCCGGATGACAGCCTTCAGCAGTTTGGCGGTTTTGGCCTCTCCGGCTTCCTTGGCCTGATTATGTCTGTCCTTGAAAGAGGCGATCAGCACATCGGCGTCTCTGACCTTGCCGAGTCTTTTTTGCGCCTGTTTGAGAGTACTGTACAGATCTGCTGTAACTACATGCTCCGGGTCAAGTATGGACAGCAGTGTCAGGAGCTTGCGGCAGTTCACTCTGGCCTGATGAATATCCTCATCACCGAATGACTTCAGTACGTCTTTGCTGTAATCGCAAAAATTGATATATAGCTTGTTCAGCGCCAGCTCCCATTGCCTGGCTTTGCTGATTTGGCGTTCCTTCACTACTTGCAGGTCTGTCATGCTTCATCACTCCTTAGAAGGTTGTGTCTTGCATGAACTCTGGGGGCATTTGCGGCACTTATACCCTAAGGATAACGCTATCATGACCTCATTTCAAATACGGATATCGGACGGGGCTTCGCTGCCGGACTGCTCATCGGTTACAATGGGAATATAGTTGGTATTCTTATAATAAGACAAAAAAACGGAACGTTCGACAGCAGCTTTCAAGGCGAAATTGGGCTATATGCCGCATTTTCCGAATGAAAGAAGCGAATGGACTGCGGGAGGTATATAGATGAGCGGGGAACATAACGAGATGGACCAGCGTGAGGCAAGGGCAGGGGCCCGGGCTGGGAATGGTGCAGGGACAAGTGCGAGGACAGAAGCAGAGGCCGGCGGGGGAGGACGGGCAGGAGTAAGTGAAGAAACTAGGAAAGAGCAAGTAATAGGGCAAGTTATAAGGCAAGATGAAGAGCACGGGCATTTAGAAGGACAGGGGCAAGTGCAGGGACAAGGACAAGTGCAGGGACAGGGGCTAGTGCAGGTACAGAAGCAAGTCCAGGGACAAGGACAAGTGGAGGGACAGGGGTTAGTGCAGGGACAAGGACAGTTGTCAGCGGGTGTGCTTCCGCCGGTTATGGTGCTTTTTGAGCACTTGGCGGAACTGAAAGCTTCACCGGGAAGTACGGATTCCAGCCGTCCCGCGAGTGGAGGAGCCGCAGGAGCATTTAATACAGCCGAGGAGGCTGGCGGAGATATGCTGCTCCCGTTTGCGTTCGAGGAGACGCTTTGCCGGGATGTGGGAGCGGGCCTCGTTCCGCCGTCTATACATCTGTGGAGCCATCCCGGTGGCGTAGCACTGGGCTTGCGGGACAGCAAGCTGCCCCGGGCAGCTGAAGCGATGGCCGAACTGGAAGGAAAGGGCTACCGCACGGCGGTCCGGCATTCCGGCGGCGCGGCTGTGCCGCTGGATGCCGGGGTCGTCAACGTGTCGCTGCTGCTCCGTAAAAGTCCGGGGAAGCTGGACTTCCACGATGATTTCCGGCTGCTGGCTTCGCTGATCACAGAAGCCGTCAGGGTCAGCCATCCGCAGGCGGCGGCCCAGATCCAGGCGGGCGAGGTCGCCGGGTCATATTGCCCGGGCGACTTCGATCTGGCCATCGGCGGCCGCAAATTCTGCGGCATTGCCCAGCGTAGGCAGAGCAGCGCGTACTTCGTGCACGCGTTCGTAATCGTCTCCGGCTCCGGGCTGGAGCGCGGGCAGTTGATCCGCGGCTTCTACGACACTGCCGCGGACGGGGCTGATGCGCTTGCTTATCCGCGCGTCATCCCGCAGACCCTGGCCGCGCTCAGCGAGCTTGGCGGACCGGCTTCGGCGGCAGCGTTCGCCGAAGGATTCCGCCAGGCCTTGGCCCGGCGCGGCGTCCATCTGCAGTCTGCCGTCCAGCTGCGGCAGACTGCAGGGTACAGCCTCCAGTACGCTGATCCACGCGTACTGGAGGCTGCAAGGGTGCTGCGGGAGCGCTACGCCCGCTAGCAGTCTGAAGGCTGGTGTATAGAGCATCACCGGCCAGTCCCAAAAGTGCCGTCTCTGCTGTGAGTTCAGCAGGGACGGCACTTTTGCAATGCAAGAATGGAAGCAGGCCATTCAGGCTCTAGATCCGCTTTCGCTATCGGGAAAAGATCATATGCGGGTGTAAGAAAAGACAGCCAATGACCCGCTGAGCACTAAGTGGAATTAGGATAACTATATAGGCCTGAACTCGCTGCGCAGCGGTATTTAGTGGGAATTTGTATCCTTATTTCCGGCTAATCTGCTACATGTAGAGCCAAGCGGCTCCTTTAAGTTTATTTTTTCCCACTGGGGACCCGCAGGATGACAAAAGGCCCGGATTAGGTTTACTTTTTCCACTTTGGTCAGCGGCAATGGATTCCGGGCAACTTTTCACGTAAGATGGCTGGCAATTCTGCAAACTTACAGGCAGGGTTGCCCTTGCAAGCGCCCCTCCCCGTGTGGCCGCTATGAAGATTAATGATACAGCTCCGGCCTCCGGTCGGAAAAAACCGGAATCTGTGCCCGGACCTCCCGCACCTTCTGCAAATCTATCACTCCGCTTAGAATTTCCTCCCCTCCCGAGGCTTCACAGATTACCTCTCCCCATGGATCAATAATCATCGAATGACCTGCAAAGGTGTTCGACGGGTCCTCGCCTGCACGGTTGCACGCTATGACATAACATTGGTTTTCAATGGCCCGGCTGACCAGCAGGGCTCGCCAATGGGCGAGACGCGGCAGCGGCCATTCGGCGCTGATGAACAGCGTCTCGGCACCGGACGCTGTATGGGCACGGACCCATTCGGGAAAGCGGATATCATAGCAGATCAACCCGGCGCAGCTTGCTCCGTCCAGAGTGAACAGCCCTTTGGCTGCCCCAGGCTGCAGATACAGATGCTCATCCATCAGCCGGAACAGATGCAGCTTGCTGTACTCTCCGGCGAGTTCCCCGGTACGGTTGAACACATACATGCTGTTGGTAATGCCGTTGTCGTACTTACTGGCAACGGAGCCGGCTACAATATGGATGCCAAGTTGGCGGGCCAGGCCGGACATCAACGCCTTGGTGGCATTACCCTCAGGATCGGCAATTTCGGCTAGCCGGGTCAAATCATAACCGGTCGTCCACAGTTCCGGGAGGATGACACAATCTGTGCCTTGAGCGGCAGCCTCGCGGATTTTACGTTCGGCCGCAGCATAATTCACCTGGGGATTGCCAAATGCTATATCGAGCTGAAGCAGGGAGATTTTCATGATCAGACTCCTTTTTTTATGGATTAGGATAATTTGATTCTACGGAGAAGGGGCTGGCGCGGCAAGAATTGAATGGAGTGCGAATATTAGTTGACGGGTCAAGTATAAAGGTGTAAAGTGATGATTGTCAAAAATATTTTGCGCAATCTATTTGTGTTAGGGGGTTAATCTTGACTGAACATCTGTCTGAGGAAGACCGCATTTTTGATCGCCTGCAGGCGCTGAATAAAGCAATTACACCAACCTTCGAGCGCTGTGCGGGCATTAGTCCCACCCGGCTCCGTCTGCTTCATGAGCTGTTCCAGGTTACTGAGATCAGCCAGATTTCCCTGCAAAAGCATGTGGATATCGATGCTGCGGCTGTCACCCGCCACCTGAAGGGACTGGAGGAGAACGGTATGATCTCCCGGCGCAACAATCCCGATGACAACAGAGTGACTCTGGTCTCGCTGACTGCGCAGGGCAGGGATAAAATCCGCTCTTACAGGGAAGAGAAAAACCGTTTTATTGCCAATTTGCTCGCAGGATTTAATGAACAGGAGCGCGCAACGCTCGCGGATATGCTTGCCCGGCTGCAGCATAATATCAATTTGCTGCAGCCATAAAAACTATAAACCAACCTCAAAGGAGCTTGTTATTTATGAACACTACGCAAACTAATGATTTTACAAGTATTATCACAGGACGCCGCTCGATCCGCAAATATGATCCATCCGTCAAAATCAGCAAAGCGGAAATGACCGAAATTCTTACTGAAGCAACGCTCGCGCCTTCTTCGGTGAACATGCAGCCTTGGCGTTTTCTGGTGATCGAAAGTGCTGAGGGCAAAGCCAAGCTGGCGCCACTGGCTAAATTCAACCAGCAGCAGGTAGAGACTTCTGCGGCTGTTATCGCAGTTTTTGTGGATATGAATAATTTCGATTATGCCGAAGAAATTTACGGAACGGCTGTAGAACGCGGACTGATGCCTGTTGAAGTAAAAGAAAGACAGCTTGCCGCGCTGGGTGCGCATTTTGCGAATCTGCCGGCAGCTGTGAACAGAGAAACCATTATGATCGACGGGGGGCTGGCCTCCATGCAGCTGATGCTGGCAGCCCGTGCCCACGGCTATGATACCAACCCTATCGGCGGCTTCGAAAAAGACCAGATTGCAAAAGTGTTCGGAATGGACAAAGAGCGCTATATCCCGGTCATGCTGATTTCGATCGGCAAAGCCGCTGAAGCTGGTTATGCATCTGTCCGTCTGCCTATCGACACCATTGCACAGTGGAAATAAGACTGTTAAGCTGCTTAAGCACACAAAACGTTTAGGAGGTCACCACAATGATCATTATTCATGCTGTAATGCAAGTCAATCCCGCACTTAAGGAGAAATTTCTGGCTGAGGCAAAACAACTTCTGGCCGCAACCCATCAGGAGGAAGGCAACCTTTCTTACGAGCTGTACAATCATTTCGAACAGGACAATACCTACATCATGGTGGAAACCTGGCGCGATATGGAGGCTGTAGCCAGTCATAATACAAGTTCCCACTTCACCGGTTTTGCGGCGAAAGCGCCGGAGTTCCTGACGGCTCCGCTGGATGTTAAGGAGTATAACGCCGAGCCTGTAAGCAAATAAATTACAGCCGGAGAGGGGAATACCTGCAGTGAAGCATTTTGAGCCTTCAACGGTGTTGCAGTCCTTGCCCAAGCAGTTTTTTGCCGCCCTTGTAGCCAGAGCGGGTATAGCTTCGGCGGCAGGGCATGACGTGATCAATCTGGGACAGGGGAATCCCGATATGCCTACGCCAGCGCACATTGTCGAGGCCTTGCAGGCGGCAGCGGCCAATCCCCTCAACCATAAATATCCGCCGTTTCGCGGCCACCGCTACCTGAAGGAAGCAGTAGCCGGATTCTACGATCGTGAATATGGAGTGAGACTTGAGCCGGACAGCGAGGTTGCGGTCCTGTTCGGCGGCAAAACCGGACTGGTCGAAGTGGTCCAGTGCCTGCTGAACCCGGGGGATACCGCACTCGTACCGGACCCTGGATATCCCGATTACTGGTCGGGAATTGAACTGGCCCGTGCGGCCATGGAGATGATGCCGCTGACTGCGGAGAACGGCTTTTTGCCCGATTACGGCACTATATGCCCGGAGGCGGCAGACAAGGCGAAGCTGATGTTCCTGAACTATCCGAACAATCCGACGGGAGCCGTGGCTACGGAGGCATTTTTCCGCGATACAGTGAAGTTTGCCGGACAGCATAATCTTTGTGTGGTCCATGATTTCGCCTATGCCGCAATCGGCTATGATGGAGTACGTCCGCCCAGCTATCTTCAGACGCCGGGAGCGAAGGACAACGGCATTGAAATATATACTTTATCCAAAACTTACAATATGGCCGGGTGGCGGGTAGCGTTTGCTGTCGGAAATGCCAGTGTTATTGAGAGCCTGAACCTGCTGCAGGATCATATGTACGTCAGCCTGTTCGGTGCGGTTCAGGAAGCGGCAGCCGCAGCATTGACAGGTGCCCAGGTCTGTGTCCAGGAGAACCTGGACCGATATGAAGCAAGGCGGAATCTTCTGATCGGCGGGTTGCGCGAGCTTGGCTGGAAGGTAGAAGCTCCAGGCGGTTCATTTTTTGCCTGGCTTCCGGTTCCTGCAGGCTACACCTCCCAGAGCTTTGCCGATCTGCTGCTGGATGAGGCCCATGTGGTAGTGGCGCCGGGGATCGGCTTCGGCGAATACGGCGAAGGCTATGTGCGGGTAGGTCTGGTCAGCGATGAAGCCCGGCTGGCGGAAGCTGTGAAACGGATCGCAGGGTTGAAGCTTTTTGCTCCAGGCCGGTGATAGGCTGCCGGAATATCATGAATAAGTATTCTTTCAGCAGGGGGAGTTCCGGGAGCCGTACAGGCTTTGGAAACTCCCCCTGCTTTTTGCTCAGCCGGCTGAAGGGGAAGGGTAGAACTCCAAGCGGGTTGACGTTTATAAACGGCGCATCCGGGGTATCTAAGCATAGCCTAATTAGTCTGACTCAAGGTTGTTCGTCATGAACCGGCTGCATATCTTAGAATGGATGGAGGAACTTGCCGTGAGAAATATACATAGGAACAGCAGACTGCTTCCCGAAGGAGGGAATGAAGGACTGCAGCGGGATATTGTTGATGTTGTGAATTATTATATATCCGGCGGCTCACTGGAGGCGGTTGCCGGTCCGGCGGAACGGCTTACATCATTGATGGCCACGGTGCTGGAGGAAGGTGCTGCCCGCGCATACCGCCAGGAAATCGGCGGTGTGATTACGGAGATCGGGCAGCTCTCTGAACTGCCGGGCTTCAGTACGGGGCTGCTTGAACAGCTTGCCGCTGAGGTCCGAGTGCTGGATTCCGGCAAGCTTCGGGCACTGGCTCCGCAGACCACCCGCCATAACCGGGTGGACGCCTATGTGAACGGTCCGCAGTGCCTGGAAATGCTTCTGGAGGAGATCGGCAAGGCCCGTCGTTATATTCATCTGTCCGTCATGCTG
Source organism: Paenibacillus graminis (assembly GCF_000758705.1). Taxonomy (NCBI): domain Bacteria; kingdom Bacillati; phylum Bacillota; class Bacilli; order Caryophanales; family Paenibacillaceae; genus Paenibacillus; species Paenibacillus graminis. The sequence continues at coordinate 680,658 of NZ_CP009287.1, forward strand.
TTTTTTAATGATGATTCGGGCAACCGGATCGCGGACGCGCTGCTGCGCGCGCTGGAGCGGGGAGTTCAGGTTCGCATTATGGTGAATTACACCGTCACTGCGCTTGGGTATGGACATAACCTCGAGGTCGGGAAATTCAGCGAAATCTCAGACCGGCTGAAGAAAGCGGGAGCTAAGCTGCAGGATACGTTCAATTCCTACTACACTGCTGTGGAGTGGCATAGGAAACGGTCTGAATTGAAGGCTCAGGGTGTACCTGAGAGTATCCTCTTCCTTCAAGATAAAGTCCAGGAGGACGTGGAGCTGACCGGTCTGAATGTGATTGACCACCGCAAATTCATGATCATCGACGGCATCACCTCTATCATCGGCAGCCTGAATTTTGGAGACCAGTATACGTTTGCTGCACCGATTGTAACCTCTGACTCTGTACAAGTTGACGGGCGTCCAATGGGGGTGCCGGCCCGTGAGGAGGAATGGCATGACGGCTGCTTCCGCATCCGGGGAGCGGCGGCCCTGCCGCTGAATGCCGTGTTCCGGTCCAGATGGCTGCTGCTCGGGGGAGATTCTTTTGATCCCGGGGATGCCTTTTACCGTCCCGAGGGCAATACGGATTTGGGTTCCGAGGAATGTACGTTGTTTGTTAGCTTTCCGGGAAATCCGGTCAATCTGATTCAGCAGTATTATCTGGATCTGATCACTTACGCCGCCGAAGAGACTGTAATAGTGAACCCGTATCTGATTGACCAGGCATTCTGGGACCGGCTGGGCGGGCTTGGCCCGGAGAGCTCCTGCCATCTTACGATCTGCAATCCGCTGGAGGTCAATGATCATCCCACCAACCGTGCGGCAGTGCGCAGCAATATGTATATCCCTTTTTGCAATGGCGTCTCTTTTTATGACTACAGTGCTACAGAACGCTTTTCCCATTGGAAAATCACCTATGACCACAGATCGCGCGCGGTGTTCCACGGCTCATATAACATCAACGAAAGAAGCGCCTGCCACGATTTCGAGCTGGGACTGCTGGTGAAGGGGGAGGCTTTTGCTGCAAAAGTCAAAGCCATGATTGACTATGATCTCAGCGTATCCCGCAAAATTACAAATAAAAAGGAATTCTTCAAGCATCCTTGGATGCACCCCAGCACCTATGTGAATAAAGCAACACAGAATTATACCTGATCGCGCAGCGGGCCGGATGTCATGTATAATATGCAGTAAATCTCAGCAAATGGAGCCAAGCTATGAATATCAAGATACTAGGGACAGGCCTGAAAAAGGATGAAGTGTTTTTTGAAGCGGCAACCGGCAAAGGAAGAGGCAGCTGGTGCGGCCCTCCTGTAGAGCCGGGTGATGAAGCTGTGGTGGAATTTGAGCTCCCGGCCCTGCTGATGCGCTGGGTGGATATCGTTCCGGCGGACCAAGAGGGGCATGGTATCCGCATGGAAGAGAATGAGATTGTGCTTACCGGTGTGCTGGACAATATTGAAGAGGATGGAACCGGCTGCCTGCAGCTGGACGGGGAACTGATCATGTTCGAATGCCTTGGTGAGCCAATGGCGCTGGGCAGTGTTGTGGAAGTCCGGACCCGGGAAATCAGACTGTATCCGGTCTACCTGTAAAGAAGGTTTTCGCATTATAAATTCACCGCCGGCATAGCCACTCCAGGCTAAATAGGCTAAGATAAACATTAACAAGAAGTAAGCTAGAGGAGCAGAGGTTCAATGAACAGCGATATTCAACAATTCAAGACGGAGTTTTTTAAGGCGCTGGCTCATCCGATGCGGATTCGTATTCTGGAGCTGCTAAGCGAAGGTGAAAAAAATGTGAATGAGCTGCAGGCGATTCTTGGGTCCGAAGGGTCCGCCGTATCCCAGCAGCTTGCCGTGCTCCGCGCCAAAAATGTAGTAGCCAGTGTAAAAGAAGGCACAACGGTGATTTACTCGCTGCGTGATCCCCTGATCAAAGACCTTCTGGCCGTAACCAAGCAAATATTCGATAATCATCTGGTGAACGCCATCTCTCTTCTGGAGGGAATCCGCAGCGAATGACCCGGGTTCTCCCGGAGCGGATTTCCCGTTGACAAGAGCGGCTTGCAGGAGTAATGTTGCTCTTATATTCAAATAATCAGATATTCAGAGAAAAGAAGGTTAAAACAGGATGATAGGGCGGGGCCGTTTTAAAGGCTACAATATTGCGTCGCTGCGTAAGGATCTCATTTCAGGGATCATTGTCGGCGTTATTGCCATTCCGCTGGGGATGGCATTTGCTATTGCTTCAGGCGTCAAGCCGGAGTACGGAATTTATACAACCATAGTTGCGGGCATTCTCATTTCTCTGTTCGGCGGTTCAAAGTTTCAAATTGGCGGGCCTACGGGTGCGTTTATTCCCATTTTGTTCGCGATTGCCATGGAGTATGGCTATGAGAACCTGCTGCTGGCCGGGATGATGGCCGGGGTCATTCTCGTCCTGATGGGGCTGCTCCGGCTCGGTGTGCTGATCAAGTTTATTCCGAGGCCCGTAACGATTGGGTTTACGGCAGGGATTGCGGTCATTATTTTCACCGGGCAGATAGCGAGCTTTCTTGGCCTGAAGGATATGAAGCGCCATGAGAGCTTCGTGGACAACATGAAGGAGATCGGCCTGCATCTCTCCACGATCAATCTGTACAGCATTCTGACAGCGGTGATTTGCCTGGCTGTGCTGGTGCTGGGGATGCGTTATGCGCCAAAAGTGCCCGGGGCACTGGTTGGGCTGCTCTGCGCAACCATCATAGCCGCGCTATTCTTCAGCGGCAAGGTGACTACGATCGGCTCAGCCTACGGGGACATCCCGAATACGCTGCCTAGCTTCCATTTCCCGGTTATTACCTGGGAACGGGTGAAGCTGCTGCTTCGCCCGGCCTTCGTAATTGCCATGCTGGGCGCGATTGAGTCGCTGTTGTCCGCAGTGGTGGCAGACGGCATGTCGGGCAGCCGCCACAACAGCAACCGGGAACTGATCGGCCAGGGGGTTGCCAATATAGCTGCTCCTCTGTTCGGCGGGATTCCCGCTACCGGGGCGATTGCAAGAACGGCAACCAATATCAAAAGCGGGGCGGCTTCCCCCTTGTCGGGTGTAATCCACGGTGTGGTGGTATTCCTCATTCTGCTGCTGTTTGCTCCTTATGCGTCGAGTATTCCGCTGGCTGCAATGGCGCCTATTCTGATGGTAGTGGCCTGGAATATGAGCGAGCGCAAGGAATTCCTTCATCTGCTCAAGCTGAAGACAGGGGATTCGCTGGTGCTGTTCATTACCTTCCTGTTGACCGTCTTTGCCGACCTGACCGTGGCGGTGGAGGTTGGATTGGTGCTGGCTGTGGTTTTGTTCGTCAAACGGATGGGCGAGGTCCATCTGGTCTCCAAGGTGCTTCCTGACCCCGACTCGGTAAAGGTCGGGGCGCATATGGTCACGGACAGCCACGATTGCCCGCAGATCGGCATTTATAATGTGGAAGGGCCGCTGTTCTTCGGCGCCGCCTACCGGTTCGAGAATACGATGCCGGGAGGCGGGCCGGATAAGCAGAAGGTCATTCTGCTCCGGATGGGCAAGGTTCCTTTTATCGATACCACCGGCGAAGCCAATCTGGCGGGGCTGGTGAAGGAATTGCAGGAGGATGGCGGCAGGCTGATGATCTCCGGCATTCAGTCCCAGCCGCTGGAGCTGCTCAAAAAGACCGGATTGTATGACAAAATCGGGGCAACGCAGTTTTATGAACACACCGGTGAGGCCATCAATGATGCGCTGAAGGTAATCAATCACAGCAAGTGCCTGGGCTGCCGTCATGCGGCCTTCAGGGAATGCACAGCTTTTTCCGGGCTGGATGAAGCGTCTGGGCGCAGCACCTTCAAGGGGCGGGTGCCTGCCGTGGGGCGCAAGCTGAGCGGAGAGCTGTAGGCGCAGAAAAGTGTAGTCGGCGGATTATCCCCTGTTGATTACTGGACTTATATTAAAAGTTAGTATAGGAGCGATCCCCCCGCCGTTAGATTGGGAACCGCTCCTTTTTGTTTTGGAGATATCGCCTGTGCGGGAATAGTGCAATGATACTGCCCTGAGCCAGATCAAAGGTACTTCTGCCTTTGATACTGCCCGCCTGTGCGGGAACAGCCAGATCAACGGTATTGTGCCTTTGATACTGCCCGCCCGTGCGGGAACAGCCAGATCAACGGTATTTGTGCCTTTGTTACTGCCCCGAACGGGCAGTGTCAAGAAGGTTGTGTAAGGAGAGTACGTATCTTCTTGGCGCTCGATTGCTGGTTAGGTGGAAAAGGTATCACTAATTTGTCTGAGTACAATCAACCTGGAAGGTTTAGTGGAAAAAGTATCCCTATTTTACCCCGTTTTACTCTCAAATAAGGAAATATTGCCAAATTAAGTTCCGTTTTTCCACATAAACCTAACGATTGTTGATTTCTGAGGAAAATTAGGTTCCCTTTTTCCACTTGGTTTGCCGCACTGCCGCAATCAAAGGCACATTTACCTCTCATTTCGGCCCCCAGGCCGGTGCTGGCCCCAAACAAAGGTATTTTTACCTTTGTTTAAGGCCCCCAGGCCCATGCTGGCCCCAAACAAAGGTATTTTTACCTTTGTTTCCGCCCCCAGGCCGGTGCTGGCCCCAAACAAAGGTATTTCTACCTTTGTTTCGGCCCCCAGGCCCGAGCTGGCCCCAAACAAAGGTATTTTTACCTTTGTTTAAGGCCCCCAGGCCCATGCTGGCCCCAAACAAAGGTATTTCTACCTTTGTTTCGGCCCCCAGGCCGGTGCTGGCCCCAAACAAAGGTATTTTTACCTTTGTTTAAGGCCCCCAGGCCGGTGCTGGCCCCAAACAAAGGTATTTTTACCTTTGTTTCCGCCCCCAGGCCGGTGCTGGCCCCAAACAAAGGTATTTCTACCTTTGTTTCGGCCCGAACATGCCGATACAGCTCTATTTCCATATCCGGAAATCTGCCTGATTTGTACAAGACATAGAAAAATTTGTACAATTAGGGGGAAGAGATTCAATTAGAAGATAGATGATCAACGAATTCATACCGATAAGGAGATTGCATCTTATGAAGGAATTGAATTACATCAAGGTGTTTCTGCTTTTGGCAGGATTGTCCCTGGTGACGCTGGCCGTTTACGGTGTAGTATCGCAGCGGACGGATACATTCTATAAATTTTTGATCTGGAATCTGTTTTTGGCCTGGCTGCCGTTCGTATTCTCCATGGCGGCCCATGAGCTGGACAAAAGAAAAATCGGCGGATTGCTGGTGCTTCCGCTCGGTATAGCCTGGCTGCTGTTTTTTCCGAACGCGCCTTATATTATGACGGATTTGGTGCATTTGACGATCCGCAAGAATCTGTATTTTGTCAGCGGCACGATCCAGAACCGCTACTGGTATGATCTGATTACGCTGCTGCTGTTCACCTGGAGCGGCTGGCTGACCGGATTCTTTTCCCTGTACCAGTTCCAGGCTGTCATCTACCGTAAAACCAATCTGCTGCTCTCCTGGATCTTCGTGCTGTTCGCCTGCGGGCTCGGAGGCTATGGCGTACTGCTCGGCCGGGTCTACCGGCTGAACAGCTGGGATGTGCTCACCGACCGGCATCAGCTGTACCAGCTTGTCGTGGACAGCCTGAACCGGCAATCTGTTTTCTTCAGCCTGTTCATTGCCTGCGTGCTGCTGGCTATTTATGCGACCATGTACTGTCTGCTGAATGTGCTGGGCAGAGGCAACGGCCGCGACTACTCCTTAGGCGGCAGAAGGTAGTCTTCGTCCGGCTCGGGGTGGTACTGGTACCGCTGAAGATCAATCACGCCTTTTGCGTCAATAACAATGCCCTCGCCAAGCAAATAAAGCCGCTGCAGAGAGCTGGACTCGTCATCAGCCAAGGCGATTTCACCTTTGACATTGACGACTCTATGCCAAGGCAGCTTGTATTTGCGGCTCATGGAATGCAGAATGCGCACAACCTGCCGTGCCCCCCGCGGGCTTCCTGCAGCGCGGGCGATGCCTCCGTAGGTCATGACATAACCTTCGGGGATCGAACGGATGACGGTGATGACCTTTTCTGTGAATGGTGTCATGAACGGGACTCCTTTTTCCAAACGGTAAAGTATATGTACTGAAATTATAGCAGAATTAGGCGCCGATGCTTAGAATATGCATCTTGTGCTGCATGCGGGAAGGCAAATAGCTTATTGGAATAGATATTCCGGCAAGGTATGGGTGTGAGTAACTGAATATGTTCCGCCGCAAAAGTCCGTAATGCCAGATGAGCATCTGCGGGCTTTGCTCTGTCTGCAGTAAATTTCCTTCACAGCATAATTATGGCGAATAGGAGTTATAGAGTCGGGGGATAATCAGATCAAAACAATTGTGACAGGAGTGACTGCAGTGAAGAATACCGGCGCTTCCCGGAGCAGCAGACAGGCAGAATGCGAAATATCCTCTTCCCAGCCGCTTAGCTCCTCAATGGAGGATAATGTAGCTGTGGTCCGGCGGATATTCAGCAACGATGGGACGCTTCGGGTGCGGTTCATTGAGAATAACCATGGGACAACGTTGCGCTGCTGTCTGATCTACGTGGAAGGAATGATCGACAGGGCACTTTTGCAGAACGGGATTACGAAGCCGGTAATGGATTATCCATTCAAGGAAGAAGCTCACGGCAATCCGGCTGAACTGATGGAGAAGCTCCGCACGGAGATTATAACCCTCAACGACATTACGGTAACTACTGAGCTGAGTGAACTGGTAGCGGGGGTTGTCGGGGGCAAAACGGTATTTTTGCTGGACGGGTATGCAGGGGCGCTGAATATCAGTGCCCAAGGCTGGGAAACGCGGGCGATCGAAGAGCCTACCACAGAAAAAGCGGTCCGGGGACCGCGAGAAGGGTTCACAGAGTCGCTGCTTGTCAATTTGACCTTAATCCGCCGCAGAGTCCAGAATTCAGATTTGAAGTTAGTATTTGGTGATATTGGAACCCGGACCAAGACGCAGACCTGTATCTGCTATATGGAAAGCCTGGCTTCACCGGAGATTCTGGCGGAGCTGCAGGGGAGGCTTGCGCGGGTAGAGATTGATCATGTGCTGGATACCGGTTATCTGGCCGAGCTTATTCGCGACGAGCCTTATTCGCCGTTCGAGACGCTTGGCAGCACTGAACGTCCGGATACAGTAGTGGGCAAAATTATGGAAGGCCGGATTGCTTTGCTGATCGAAGGCAGTCCCTTTGCCTTGACACTGCCGTATGTTTTTGTTGAAAATTTTCAGGCTGCCGAGGATTACTATATCAACTATTATTTTGCCTCCTTTAACAGGTTCTTAAGGGTTATAGGTGCGTTCATGTCCATCAGCATCCCGGCAGCATATGTTGCTTTGATTACCTACTCCCAGGAGATGGTCCCTACCCTGCTCCTGCTCAGCATTGCCACTGCCAGGCTGTCTGTCCCCTTTCCTACGGTTGTAGAGGCACTCATAATGCTGACTATATTCGAAATTCTTCGTGAGGCGGGGGCCCGGATTCCAACCTCCATTGGCCAGGCGGTCAGCATTGTGGGAGCATTGGTACTGGGGCAGGCTGCTGTAGATGCCCGGATTGTCAGCGCCCCGATGGTCATTGTGGTAGGCCTGACGGGAATCACTACCTTGCTGAATCCAAGGCTTACAGGACCAATGATTATAGTGCGTCTGGTTTTGTTGTTTGCAGCGTTTTTCCTCGGAATATACGGATACTTTTTCGGACTGCTCGGCCTGGTGATTCATCTGATGAGTCTCCGCTCCTTCGGGGTTCCCTACATGCTGGGTGTGGGGTCGATCCGCCCGCAGGACATTAAGGATACAGCTATCCGTGCTCCTTGGTGGGATATGTACCTGCGTCCGGCAGTCATAGGTGCGCGCAATATGAAGCGGAAGCTGCCCGGGAAAAAGGCGGGAGGCTCATGAGAGCGGCCCCGAGGCTGCTGCCGCTGCTGCTCTGCATAATCATGTTACCGTGCCTCGGCGGCTGCTGGAACTATACCGAAGTTGATGATATATCCGTCGTGGCCGGGGTGGCCATCGACAAGGACGGCGCCAACGAAAAGATCCAGCTTACTACTGAAATGGTGGATATCAAAGGGGGGCTTGACCAAAATCAAGCGGGCTTCAAAATGCTCAGTCTTACGGGAAGCACGATCTTTGACATTGTCCGCAACATGATATCCATAACCGGGAAAAAGCTGTTCTGGAGCCATGCCAAAGCAATCATTTTCAGCGAGAAAGTCGCCCGTGAAGGATTGATCAGGACAGTTGACTGGTATAGCAGGGATACGGAAACAAGGTCCGATGTCTTTATCTTTGTGTCGGGTGAGCCGACCGCGCGGGAGATTCTGAATCTGAACAGCACCACAGAAACAATCATGTCGTTTGAACTGGCACAGATGATGCGGGACGAGAAGTTTACCAGCAGTGCGCCGACGGTGGAAATATGGGATTTTATCGACAGGCTGGAGACTTTAGGGAATCATGCCGTTGCACCGCTCATCTACATTCATGAGCAGAACGGGCAGAAGAATGAACGTGTTAACGGCTGTGCGATTTTCACCAAGGATAAAATGATAGGCAAGCTGGACGGCAAAGAAACCAAGAACATGCTATTTGCCAAAGATGACATCAAGGGAGGCGTACTGCCTGTGAATGACAAGAAGGGGGTTCCGACATACTCTCTGGAAATCTTATCAAGCAGAACCAAGGTGAAGCCTAAAGTGGTCGACGGCAAACTGTCGCTGCAGGTTACAACCGTTACACATACCGGTCTGGATGAGGTGATGACTCCGGAAAGCTTCTCGGGCAACGAGTCCATCAGTGCCATTGAAGAGCGGGCGGGCCAAGCTCTGGAGCAGGAGATTCTGTCTGTCATACGGAAGATGCAGCAGGAGTACCATGCCGATATTTTTGGATACGGGGAAATCATCCATGAGCACCAGCCGAAGATGTGGGTCAAGGTCCGTGACCATTGGGATGATGAATTTGCAAAGCTGGATATAACGGTAGACTCGAAGGTGATTATTGAGAGCAGTGCCAAAACCTCACGCTCCATTAAGCTGGGAGACTAACCTCCTATGATCATTTACCTGCTGCTGATCTACGCTGTTGTCATTATCATTGACCCCTACGGTCTGCTGAAGCAAGGGAAGAAGCGGGACTTCTATGTATGCTCAGTGCTGTGCCTGGTGTCCTTCTCCTTGGCTTTTGCGCTATCCATGCGGTGGGAAATTCCCAGCCCTTCGTCTCCGATTGTGCATTGGGTTAGAAAGCTATTCTAAATCCGGATCATATAAGGGGGAGGAAAGATGAGCAAGGAAATCATACCGGCAGGGCAGGCTATAAGTATATCGGTCCTATTTATTATCGGCACTTCCCTTTTTATGGGCTCTTCGGGGCAGTCCGGCAACAGCAGCTGGATTGCCTTGATATTGGCCGCAGCACTGGCAGTTCCGCTCATGTTAATCTATGCCCGGCTGCATGTGCTTTTTCCGGGCAAGGATCTGTACGATATGCTGATTCTTGTGTTCGGGGCAGTCGCCGGGCGGGTGCTCTCCTGCCTGTATATCTGGTATGCTCTGCATTTGGGCTCGCTGGTGCTGCGGAATTTCGGAGAGTTCAGTAAGACGGTTGCCCTGACGTCAACACCGATGCTGGCCCCGATGCTTGTCATCGGCCTGCTGTGTGTCTGGGTGGTGAAGGCGGGAATGGAGGTGTTGGGGAGAAGTGCCAAATTCCTTTTGTTGTTTACTTTAATAGTGATTATAGTAGTAGAGCTTCTCTCTATCCCTAAATATCATTACCATCACCTATTGCCGGTTCTAGACAGCGGGTGGAAGCTTGTTATGTCAGATACGATAGGCTCCTTCACCTTTCCTTTTGCTGAAATTGTGGTTTTCCTGGGTGCCTTTAATGTGCTGTCCAAAAAGGGTTCAGCCGCAAGGGTTCTGGTAAGCAGCACATTGATTGCCGCAGTCATTATCCTTCAGGTCACTTTGCGCAATCTGATGGTATTGGGACCGGATATCCTGTCAAGCTTATATTTCCCCTCCTATGTGGCGGTCAGCAGAATCAACATTGGGGATTTCCTGACACGAATCGAAGGCTCTTCAGCGATTATATTTGTAACGGCGCTTTTTATTAAAGTAAGCTTATGTCTGTATGTGACCAGCAATGGGGTGGCAAAAGTATTCAAGCTGAGCAGCTACCGCTCGGTTGTGCTGCAGATGGGTCTGATTATGGTCTATCTGGCGGTTTTTATCTATAAGGACATTATGCAAATGGAGAGTTTTGCCTACCATATCTACAAAATTTACGCCTTTCCGTTTCAGGTGGTCATTCCCGTGATTCTGTGGGTGACTGCTGAAATTCTGGCCTGGAGGAGAAGCGGTAAGAAGACATCAACGCAGCAATAGAAGACGGGGCTGGCCTTGGGATTCCAAGAGTCTTCACCGTTTTTTATTTCCCACCTGTGCTGAAGATAGCTATAATGAGAGGCAGAGAGCTTAGGGGAATCTTTGAGAAACTGGCGAAGGAGGAAGCGCGGGTGAGCGTATCAAGCATCGTCATGTCCTCGCATTGGGGCAGGGAAGTCAGACATAAGTATATTACACAGGAGTCTAAGGCGCTCGCAGTAGTTTTTCCGGGTAAGAACTACTCGGCTGAGCGTTCGCTGCTGGATTATGCGGCCAAGCTGGCCCGGGAATATGGCTGTGATATCCTGCTGTTGGAATATGGCTATCAGAGCGCACGGGCTGAGCTCAAACGTGACGAAATCGATATTATAGCCGAGGAATGCAAAGCGGCCGTTAGCTCGCTTCCGGAGTATGAGCAGCTGCTCTTCATAAGCAAAAGCATGGGGGCTGTCATTGCCGGCAGAGTGGCGGCAGAGCTGAACCTCAACCTGAAGACCTCGCATTTGTATCTGACACCAGTAGCGGATTCACTCCCGCTGCTGCGGCAGAGCCGGGGCAGCATCATCTACGGCGGCAGCGACCCGACCTTCACGGAACAGCATGCCGCCGGGCTTAACGGACAGAAGAATCTGCGGGTGTACCGGATTGATGACGCCAATAACGCACTCGAAGTGGGCAGTGTCAATGAGTCGCTGGCGGTGCTGCTGGTCATTATTAATTTTTATCACGAGTTTTTCCGGGATGCACTTACAGGTTGAGGCATCTGGACCATATATCCAAGCAAGGAGAGGATTGCGATGATTTTGGAAGCAGCCATGCTGCAGGTCAAGCCGGGGCTTACCAGCCAATTTGAACAGAGCTTCAAGGCAGCGTCCGTACTCATTTCTTCTATAGAAGGCTATTTGGGCCATGAGCTGCAGCATTGCCTGGAGGATGATCATAAATACCTGCTGCTTGTGAAGTGGCGAAATCTTGAGGATCATACCATAGGGTTCAGGGAATCCGGCCAATATCAGGAGTGGAAAGCGCTGCTGCATCATTATTACAGCCCTTTCCCGGTAGTGGAGCATTTCACGTGTATTAATCTGGAGTAACTTTTGGGGGGACGGCATGCCGGGGAAGCAGATTGGGGAAGGAAGAACAGCGGAGGTCCGGGAATATGGGACAGGGAAGATTCTGAAGCTCTATCGCGGGGAAATTCCTGCGCACTATGTTGAACACGAATATGAGGTCTGTAAATATGTCTACCAGCAAGGCGTCCAGACGCCTCAGCCTATTGAACTGGTTACGCTTGAGGAACGCAAGGGGATTATATTTCAGCAAATTCATGGCGGCTCCATGCTGCGGCTGATTGGAGAGAAGCCGTGGAGGCTGGGCGGATATGCCAGGCAGCTAGCTTCGCTACATCATGACCTGCATAAGCTTCAGGGGGCAGAAGCCTTCGGCAGGCAGAAGGACATCCTGAGGAGCAGCATTATTGCCGCCCCTATGCTCACGATGGAGGAAAAGACACCCGTCCTGGAAAAGCTGGAGCAGCTGCCGGAGGGCGGCCGGCTCTTGCATGGGGATTTCCACCCGGACAATGTGCTGATCGACGGACAGGCATGGACCATCGACTGGATGACCGGGATGACCGGCAATCCTGCCGGGGACGCGGCAAGGTCTGTGATTATGTTCAGCATGGGAGCTTTGCCGCCCGGAACTTCACTAGCGACCCGGCTCGTTACGGGTTTTATAAGGCAGAGGCTCACGAAAGGGTACATCGGGGAATATCTCAGGCTGTCGGGTCTTTCTTATGCTGAGGTAAATGCCTGGGTGCTGCCGGTAGCCTCAGCCCGGCTTACGGAAGGTATTCCAGTTGCTGAGAAGGAACAGCTGGTCCGCGAAATCCGCAGACGTCTGAACTCCAATTCCTCCCGGACAGGATATTAAAGGAAGAAGGTGCTGTTATGATTACATATATTGCGCTGCTGCGAGGCATCAACGTGGGCGGCAACAAAATCATTAAGATGCAGGCCCTGAAGGCCATGTTCGAGTCGCTGGGGTATGGCCGGGTGCGCACCTATATCCAGTCCGGAAATGTAGTGTTTGAGAGCAATGAAGCCCAGGCCGCTGAACTTGAGGCTGTGATCAGTGCGGCAATCAAGGAGACATTCGGATTTGATGTTAGCGTGTTAATCCGCACACTGGAGGAACTCGAGGCGGCGATTGCGGGCAATCCGTTTGAACCCCCTGCGCAAGAGGGCTATAAACGCCTGTATGTTTCGTTCCTCGCTGAGGCGCCATCGAAAGAGGCGCTGGAGAAGCTGCGCCCCTATGAGAATGGTGCAGACAAACTCTATGTTGCGGGTAAAGAGATGTACACGCTGTACGAGGTGAGCGCAAGCCAATCTCCATTATTCAAGGTACAGCTGGACAAGCTCCTCGGAACCTCCATTACCGCACGCAATTGGAATACAGTGAACAAGCTGGCGGCAATGGGGAAGGAAAAGTAGCGGAGAAGGAATGGGAGTAGCGGAAAAGGAATGTTTTTTATAGGCAAAAGTCACGGCCCCACGTTGTGGGGCTTTTGTACTGTTCAGGAAATCATAATTTATCTTTATTGCGGATAAAGTGTGCAAAAATGGGGGATAAGTAGGCGTGGGTTCAGCGAATTTATTCAAACGGGTGGAGATCAGCCGGATTCGATAGCTTTTTTTCAGCTAATGTTTTAGAAGAAATTACGCCATCCGAAGTTATCATCCGGTGAGCAGTGCTAGTTGGAAAAAGTGAACTTATTTCTCCCGCAAATCAACAAATTGTGAGAATGAAGTGGAAAAAGGAAACTTCATTGAGCTATATTCCTCATCCTATGGCGAAAGGAGCTGATATAGTTTACCTATTTCCACTTAACCTGCGGGGAACAGGCAGTGCCCAGCAAATTAGGTGCCCTTTTTCCACTTGGATTTGCTGTAGGAATCATGGGGAGAATGCTAAACTGACATCCAAAAAGGCTACGTCATCCAGTCATGGACGGCGTAGCCTTTTTGCATCTTTCAAAAGCGCCGAAGCAAGGCTCAACACTGTTGAGCTTTTGGCCGCTTCAGCATTCAGCAAACATTCAGTTTGATTTCATTATCAGTTAAGGTAGGGATGCCATAATACACCTAAGCAAAGATGTGCCGGGAATTGAGTACTGCCGGAATAATACACGGATGGACCGATGGGGAGTGGAGAGTAATGAAATGGATAAAAAAGCTGGGTTCCGATGTCATACTGCTGGGGGTACTGCTGCTTGCAGCCTTTCTGTATGGCTATGGAATCTGGAATGATCAATACGCCAATACCTACTATACGACTGCGGTGGGAAGTATGCTCCAGAGCTTCCATAACTTCTTCTTTGCCTCACTGGACTCGGCGGGTTCGGTAACGGTCGATAAACCGCCGGTTACCTTCTGGATTCAGACGCTCAGCGCGCTGATCTTCGGACTGCATGGCTGGAGCGTGATCCTGCCCCAGGTGATTGGCGGGATGGGTTCGGTGCTGCTCGTATATCTGCTGGTGAAGCCAACCTTTGGCCGCACGGCAGCGCGTCTCGCGGCATTGGCCATGGCAACTACACCTGTGGCTGCCGCTGTGAGCAGAACGAACAATATCGATGCTATGCTGGTGTTCACGCTGTTGCTGGCGGCATGGTTTCTCTTCAAGGGGACGAAGCGAAATACAACGGGCAGCCTTCTCGCTGCATTTGCCCTCATCGGCGTTGGCTTCAACGAAAAGATGCTGCAGGCCTATATGGTACTTCCGGCATTTTATCTCTTTTATATTTTGGCAGCCAAAGTGAACTGGAAGAAAAAAACCGGCGTGCTAGCCGCCTGCACCGCAGTACTGCTGGTGGTTTCGTTGTCCTGGGCGGTGATCGTGGATTCCATCCCGGCCGGCAAACGGCCTTACATGGGCAGCAGCGGCACCAACTCTGTGCTCAATCTGGCTTTTGGCTACAACGGGGTAGCACGCTTAACGGGCGAACGCAGCACCGGGGGTGTCGGGGGCGGATTCCCTGGCGGCGGAGGCAGCGGAATGATCGGCGGAGGTGAAATGCCATTCTGGAATGGCGGGGAAATGCCGCTCATGAACGGAACAGGCGGTCAAGACGGCCGGGGCGGCCCGGGAACGATGAACGGAATAGACGGCCAGGCCCAGGGGCAGCAGCCGGGAGGTACTGGAGGCGGACAGGCTGACGGAGGCTCGGATGGCCGCGGCCAAGCTCCAGGTGGCGGCGGGATGGAGGGGCAGGTGCCAGGCGGCAGAGCGGACGGTGAAGACGGCCAGGGCGGAAATCGCCAGTTCAACTTCGGCCAAGGCGGACGCAGCGTGAGCGGAGGCGGAATGTTCAATACCGGCACAGCCGGTCCGCTGCGCTTGTTCCAATCGGCGTTGTCCGGTCAAGCCAGCTGGCTGCTGCCCTTCCTGCTGTTCGGCTGCATCGGGATTTTTGCCAGCCTGCGCAGACGGAATTTTACCCAAGAACATAAAGAAGCGTTGTTCTGGCTGGCCTGGCTGGTACCTGTTATGGGATTCTTCAGCATCGCCGGGTTCTTCCACCAATACTACCTGATTATGATGGCTCCGCCGATTGCGGCACTGGTAGGCGCAGGCTGGCTCCGGCTCTGGACCTATTATAAGGAGCGTGCAGCCTGGCTGTCCTGGCTGCTTCCGGTGGCCACACTCGCTACAGCACTCTTCCAGTGGTACATCATTCATCCTTATGACAGTACCATTGGCAGTGGCTGGTCCATAGGTGTCCTGGCTGGAGGGGGCGCAGTAACTGTGCTGCTGCTGGTGCTCCGGATATTGAAGGGGCAGAAGAAGCGGTTCGTCTATGCATCCGCTGTACTTGGGCTGCTGGTCCTGCTGGTTGGACCGCTGTACTGGGCGCTTACGCCAATTACATACGGCTCAAACAGCATGACACCGGCAGCAGGCCCGGACAGCGGGATGGGTGGCTTTGGAGGCATGGGTGGCATGGATGGCATGGGCATGGGCGGCAGAAACGGCACCACTGGAGTCAACGAGAATCTGCTGGCTTATCTGAAGGAGCATAATACCGGCGAGAAATATTTGTTCGCAGCCATGGATTACGGAACTGCAGGCCCTTATATCATTGATGAACATGAGTCGGTCGTGATTCTGAACGGATTCAACAACTCGGACGTGCCTTATACCACCGATACGCTGAAGGCGCTCGTGGCGAGCGGTAAAGTGAAGTACTTCCTCGTGACTACCGGCGGCATGGGCGGCGGCGGACGTGGAGGCAATTCTGAAATTACGAACTGGATTACGGAGAACGGGACAGCAGTTCCGACAGCAGAATGGCAGGGCACAGTGACAGGCAGCAACGGAGGAACCTTGTACGAGGTGACTGTTCAGTAGGTTAGAGACAAGCAGGCTGTTACAGGAGGCGTGCCGAACAGACTTTTAATGTAAGGGGCGCTTTATTACTTAAATCTAAGGAGGAGCTGCTCATGAGTACACACGTGCGCTATTCCGTAATTATACCAATGTATAACGAAGAGGCTGTTATTCAGGAGACGTACCGGCGGATCAAAAAAGTGATGGGAACGACAGGAGAGGTCTATGAGCTGTTATTCGTCAATGACGGGAGCACGGACAACTGTGCGCAGATGATTGAGGAATACAGCTACTGGGACGAGAGTGTGAAGCTGATTGATCTGTCCCGCAACTTCGGCCATCAGATTGCCATAACCGCCGGTATGGATTATTCACTGGGGGATGCGGTGGTCATCATTGACGCCGATCTGCAGGACCCGCCGGAGCTCATTCTGGATATGATCCGGGAGTGGAAAAACGGCTATGAGGTTGTGTACGCCAAACGGATCAAGCGAAACGGCGAATCCCTCTTCAAAAAGTGGACAGCAAGCCTCTTCTACCGGGTGCTGCGTTATTCCACGGACATTTCGATTCCGGTAGATACCGGTGATTTCCGGCTCATTGACCGCAAGGTGTGTGAGGAACTGAAACGGCTCCCGGAGAAAAACCGCTTTGTGCGCGGACTGGTCAGCTGGGTAGGCTTCCGCCAGAAGGCTATCGAATATGAACGTGATGAACGGCTAGCCGGGGAGACGAAATATCCCTTGAAGCGCATGATCAAGCTGTCGCTGGATGGAATCACCTCCTTTTCCTACAAGCCGCTGAAGCTGGCGGGCTATCTAGGAGGGCTCCTCTCGGGAGCCGGATTTCTGTACCTTATGTACGTGCTGTATCTGGCGCTGTTTACGGACGCGGCTGTTAAAGGCTGGGCTTCGATGATCGGTATTACCCTGACATTCAACGGATTTGTACTGATTATGCTGGGCATCCTGGGTGAATATGTCGGCCGGATCTACGACGAGACGAAACGGCGTCCGCTCTACATTGTCCAGGAATTTTACAGCGGCAAGAAGCAGCAAAGTGTAAGCGAACAGAGAGTGGCCCAGCTCAATAAATAATAGGACAGAGGAGTGGATCCATCGTGAAAATCAGAAAAGCTGTGATCCCCGCTGCAGGCCTGGGCACGCGTTTCCTGCCGGCCACCAAGGCCCAGCCGAAGGAAATGCTGCCTATTGTAGACAAGCCGGCGATTCAATATATTGTGGAGGAAGCGGTGCGCTCCGGCATTGAGAGCATCATTATCGTGACCGGCCGCAACAAAAAGTCGATTGAGGATCATTTTGACAAGTCGGTGGAGCTGGAGCAGACTCTGCTGGAAACAGAGAAACTCGACTTGCTCCGTGAAGTGCAGGCCATCAGCGGGCTGGCGAGTATTCATTACATCCGGCAAAAGGAACCGCTTGGCCTGGGACATGCAATTTCCTGCACGGAACAGTTTATCGGCGGCGAGCCGTTCGCGGTACTGCTTGGTGATGACATCATGGTCTCCGAGCCGCCGGCACTCCTGCAGATGATGAAGCTGTACGAGCAGTCCGAGCAGACTATAGTTGGTGTGCAGCCGGTACCAAGGTCCGAGGTGAACAAGTATGGAATCATTGCCTCCGGCGGCGCGGTGAAGGGCGTGCATGTGGTAAGCGGGCTGGTGGAGAAACCTCTGCCTCAGGCTGCGCCTTCAACGAATGCCATCATGGGACGCTATATCCTGAAGCCATCCATCTTTTCTGTGCTCAGCAAGCTGGAGCGCGGAACCGGCGGAGAATATCAGCTGACAGATGCGCTGCATGAGGGATGCCGGAATGAGGGGCTGCTGGCCCTTGATCTGCAGGGCAAACGTTATGATATCGGCGATAAATTCGGTTATATTCAGGCCACGCTGGAGATTGGACTGGCGCGTAAAGAACTGCGTCCGCAGCTTGTGCCTTATCTGAGGGGGCTGCTCGGCAGCTTGGAAGACGGCACAGAAGCCTTGTCTGTGCTGCATTCTCCGGGTGCAGGGTGAAACGGCTGAACTCGCCGGACTTGGAAAACCGTTGAAAGGAACAGCCGCCGTTAGTGGAAAAGGATCACTAATTGAACACATTCGGCCCATGGAGCATCTTATGTTGGAAAAAGGATCACTAATTGAACACATTCGGCTCATGGAGCATCTTATGTTGGAAAAAGTACCACTAATCCGGCCCGAAAGCGGCCGGATGGGATGAATAAGGCTGATTAGGTGTAAGTAATCCCACTAAAACCTTCTGCACCCAGAATTCCAGCTAATTAGGTTTACTTTTTCCACTCGCTGTAGTTTCCTATGGGCTTTATTCATTACCCGAACCTTCAAGTTCCCCAGTTCAATTCAACTAGGATAAAGCTGCTCGAGAAGCACCGGACACCGGGCTATTGTCCCTTTGGAGCAGCTTTTTTGCTGCTGAGTCCGGCCTCAGAGGAATAAGACGGATTGTCTTATCCTGCCTGTTCCGGGGCCGTTGTCCAATCCTCTGATGGAACAGTGATGTCCAAAAAGGCCAGCCGGAATCCATCCTCCGGTTAGCCTTGGTATTACGGGGCGTGTCCCTGACGTAAACGGAAACTAAGCCTTCAGCAGGTCATGATCCACGTATCTTGCACCGTTCAGTTCACTGATAATATTAATGGCAACCTTTGCGCCGTCTCCGGCAGTGATAATGGCATGTACGCTTACTCCGGCTACCGTTCCGGCTGCCCAGATGCCTGCGACACTGGTTCGGCCTTCCGCATTTACAGCTACAACCGTCTTGATTCTTGGCTCTGTGCCGTCTTTTGTTTCCACACCGGCTTTGGCGGCCAGATCGGTCAGCACACCCGTTGCTAGGATCACATGCTTGGCCTCATAAGCAGCGCCGCTCTCACTCTCGATCACGAAGCCTTCACCTTTAGCGGCAAGGTTTACCGCTTGGTCTGCCACCAATTCAGCCCCGAATTTGACGGCTTGCTTATGGCCGGTCTCCACAAGCTCCGGTCCGCCGGTTTCGGCAATCCCATAGTAGTTCTCATACCAGCCTCTGCGAGTCATGCCTTTGTCGTTGTCGATCAGCAGCGTTTTTTTACCCGCTTTGGCGGCGAACAGGGCTGCGCTTGCGCCGGCAGGACCGGCCCCAATGATGGCAATTTCATACATACGTATAACCTCCTAAAAGTTTTGTTAGCCATGCACCATTCAAATCGATTCACGTACAACCCGCACCGAAAGCATAGGCATAAGTTTTTGTCAGCCTACGCATTGTACGACAGCTTCGTACATAAACCGCTCGAATGTATACGCTTTAGTCTTGAGCGCTTGTCACTTACTATTATACTGTTAATAATTCTTGTTTAGCTACTCTTCTGAACGGGGAAGGGTAACCCTGAAGGTGGTGCCTTCGCCGGGGCGGCTCTCGACACGGATACCGCCGTGATGGGCATCCACGATGGATTTGGTAATGGATAGCCCGAGCCCCGAGCCGCCGTATTTGCGTGTGCGCGAAGAATCGCTGCGGTAGAACCGTTCAAACACATGGGGAATGTGCTCAGCCGCAATCCCGGAGCCATTGTCCCGCACCGTCAGTTCAGCTTCTGTGCCCCGGGCAGTTAGGCTGATATAAATAGTTCCCTTGAGGGTATCGGTATGTTGTACCGCATTGTGGAATAGATTAAGAATCACCTGTTTCAGCTTGTCGGGATCATACATCCCCCGGATGCCGGGCAAGATATCAAAGGTCACCCTGCGCTCTCCGGCGAGCATAAGCAGCTGGGGCTGCATTTCGTTGATGATTTCTCCCAGCATCATGTCTTTGATATTCAGCTGCGGGGCTCCATCCATGCGTGCCAGGAGGAGCAGATCCTCTACCAGCTTGTTGATCCGTTTGGACTCCCCGTGCATGCTGGCCAGGGCGCCCATAAGCTGTTCTCTGTTATCAGCGGCTCCGCGCAGCAGCACTTCCAGGAACCCGTGAATCGAGGTCAGCGGAGTCCTCAGCTCATGGGAGGCATCAGCTGCAAAACGGCGCATCTGCTCTTTGGCTTCGCGTTCATTATGAAAAGAAATCTCCAGCCGCTCCAGCATGCCGTTGAATGAGCGGGACAGCTTGTCAATCTCCGTCTGCCCCTGGTGTACGGGGAACCGCTCGCTGAGATTGCCTGCATCAATAATCTGGGCAGCTTCTCCCATATTGGAGAGGGGGACCAGCGTTTTGCGCAGCGCAGGCAAATACAGGAGCAGTCCGCCCAGCAAGGCCACAACCGACAGCCCTGCAAAAATCAGCAGCTGCTGCATGATCACATCCTTCAGCGGTCCCGTGCTTACACTCATCTGCAGCAGCATTCTGGCCTCCTGCGGCTTGCCGAGATTCATGAATACGGCCAGATGCTCGCTGCCGTCCGGTGCCGTAATGAGCCGGTAGCTGCCATTCGCCTTGTCCGTAGTTTGCTTCAGCAGATCATTGTATTCGGCATCGGTTAGTCTAGGAGCAGAAGAATCAGACAGTGTCTCTTCCTGGAAATCCTTAAACCCCCCGTCCGGGCTGTATACAGCTATAGTCGAATGGGCATCCAGCAGCAGGGGCCTTCTCCCGCTGTTCCGTAAATTTCCGGGGGCTAGATTGCCGCTGCTCCCCGGCGGTCCGATCCCGCCGGCACCGGAAGGCAGCGGATTGAAAAAAATCTCGCGCGGGACGGAACGGATCTGGGTTTCCATGGACTCCGCCCGGCTGGAGTAAATGAAGTCACGCATGAGTACATACTGGAGCACACCAATCAGGAGCAGCAGGCCGGAGAGAATCAGCAGGGAAATGACCAGCAGCTGCTTGCGCAGGGAACGCGGGGCCGGCAGTCTGCGGAAAAATCCTGCTATGCGGGCAATCATACCAGATCCACCCGGTATCCGGCACCGCGCAGCGTGCGTATGATCCGGTGGTCTTTATCGCCCAGCTTTTCGCGGAGGGAGCGGATGTACACCTCGACGATATTTTCTTCGCCGCCGAAGTCATAGCCCCAGACCTTGTCCAGAATCATCGGCTTGCTCAGCACCAGGCCATGATTGATGACCAGGTATTGCAGCAGCTCGTATTCCGTAGGGGATAGCTCCAGCACTTCGTCCTTATGGCGGATCTCCTTGCGCCGGCCATCAAGACGGAACGGCCCGCACCGCACTTCGCCGAGCAGCCCGGGGAACTGGTTGCGCAGACGCGCCTGAATCCGGGCCAGCAGTTCATCAAAGCTGAACGGCTTAACCATATAGTCGTCAGCCCCGATAGACAGACCTTTAACGCGGTCATCCACTTCATCCTTGGCTGTAAGCATGATGACAGCAAGTTCCGATTCTTCCGAGCGTAGATAGCGGCAGAGCTCAAATCCGTCCATTCCCGGCATCATCACATCCAGAATGGCGACATGGGGCTTGAAATCGGCCGCAACGGCAATGGCACTGTCCCCGTCCGGCGCTGTTCTTACTTCAAAGCCCTCATTGATCAGGCCCAGCTCCAGGAACTGGAGAATATGAGGCTCGTCATCCACCAGCAGCAGTCTTACACCTTGGGCAGCCTTCATGTTTTGTTCCTCCAAATCGGTAGTAGTTAGCTACATTATGACATATCAGAATGAATGTTTGCTGAAGATGGAAACATTAAATTTGACGAAAGGATTCGAAATGCTCTTTCACGGTTACTCATAATGGTTAATTAATTATACGGAGATTTTAATGCTATTAATAAGAAATTTAGTTAGAATTTAAAAGTTTCCGGATGGGGCAATAAAGGGTTTTGACGGCGGCTATAGAACACTTTACAATAAGGATACTACCCGGTCTGAGGAGTCCTCTTCAGGTCCGGAAATAAGTCCCATTCTGTGAGTTTCCCCCGTTTTTGACCTTATCATTTTCCTGTCAAGCACGCTTCTTCCGCTACACTTCTTTCTGGAATTTCTATTTCTGCACTGGGTTAAATCTACGCTGCATTATTCATCATCCAACTTAATTGATCCATGCTTTAATACCCATAAGTCAAGGAGGCTCTTCCATGAAGAAAAAAGAAATGGTAGCCATGCTATTAGCGGGAGGCCAAGGGAAAAGGTTGAAGGGGCTGACCAAATCACTTGCCAAGCCCGCTGTCTATTTTGGGGGAACCTACCGGATTATTGATTTCCCGCTCAGCAACTGCTCTAATTCGGGGATTGATACCGTGGGCGTGCTGACGCAGTATGAGCCGCTTGTGCTTCATTCTTACATTGGGGTAGGCAGCGACTGGGATTTGAACCGCAAAGATGGCGGCGTTTTTGTATTGCCTCCGCATGAACGGGAGAACGGAAGCAGCTGGTACCGGGGAACAGCGGACGCGATTTACCGCAATCTGAAATTTGTGGATCAATTTGATCCGGAGCATGTACTGATTTTGTCCGGTGACCATATCTACAAGATGGATTATCACGCCATGCTGCAGTACCATAAGGCCAGAAATGCCGATTGCACCATATCGGTCATCGACGTTCCGCTGGCGGAGGCCAGCCGTTTTGGCATCCTTAATACGGAGGAGGATCTCAAGATCTATGAGTTCGATGAGAAGCCGGCCAAGCCGAAGAGCACACTGGCTTCCATGGGAGTCTACATCTTCAAATGGGAGGTGCTCCGCAAGCATCTGTTAGAGGATGGGGAAAATCCCGGCTCGTCCCATGATTTTGGCAAAGATATCATTCCGCTTATGCTGGCGGACGGCCAATCCCTGTATGCGTATCCTTTTGAAGGGTATTGGAGGGATGTAGGTACTGTTGCCAGCCTGTGGGAAGCGAACATGGATCTGCTGAGCGATACGCCGCCCCTGAATCTTAATGATCCGGACTGGCGTATCTTCACCCGCAACCCGAATCAGCCGGCACAATATGTGGCTCCGGGAGCGAAGGTATCGGGCTGCATTATTAATGAAGGCTGCATTGTCCACGGAGAGGTGAAGCATTCGGTGCTCTTTTACGGTGTGGAAGTGGGTGAAGGCAGTGTGATTACAGACTCTGTCATTATGCCGAAGGTCAAGATCGGCAAGAATGTAAGGATTCACAAAGCCATCATCAGCGAGAATACGGTCATTGAGGATGGTATGGAGATCGGAATGGAGCGGGACAATGAGGATGAAATTCTGCTGATCGACAATCGAAGCAAAAAGCGCAAATCTGTTGCAGCCAAAACCATATAACCAGCAGAGACGGGGGATTCAGATGAAAGAACTCATGGGCGTCATCAATCTTGACCATGAACTGGACAAATTAAACGAGCTGACCTATTTCCGCTGCGGCGCGGCTGTACCTTTTGCCAGCCGGTACCGGCTGATCGACTTTGTTCTCTCCAACATGATGCGTGCGGAGCTGGAAAGCGTAGGGCTGTTTGTCCGCCGCAAATACCGCTCGCTGATGGACCATCTCGGCGACGGCAAATCATGGGATATGAACCGCAAGCATGGCGGGTTGTTCATTTTGCCGCCTGACTGGAATGATCCCACAGATACCTCCCTGGGAGATCTGCAGCATTATCACAACAATCTTGATTTCTTCAAGCGGGCTTCAGCCAAATATATCGTGTTCTCAGGCAGCCAGCATATCAATACCGTAGACCTCCAGGAAGTGTATCAATATCATTTGGAGAAGGGTGCCGATGTCACGCTGGTATACAAGAAGATTGACCAGCTTCAGCCGGAGCATGATCCGTGCCTGCGGGTTGAGGTCGATGAAGACAGCAATGTGACGGAGATCCATCAGGAGAAGGATCATCCCAATGTGTATCTGGATATTTTTATTATGGAGAAAAAACTGTTCCTGGAGCAGGTTGAATACTGCATCGCGCATGGGGAGAGCTACTTTTTCCGCGATGCCGTCCAGAAGAACCGCCACAAGTTCAAAATTACCGCTTATGAATATACAGGCTATCATGCCGTGATCAATTCGCTGGAGAGCTATTACAAGAACAGTCTGAATCTGCTGCAGCAGGATAATTATTTCGGACTCTTCAAAGAAAACCCGGTCCAGACGAAAATAAAATATGAAGCCCCTACCCGCTATCTGGACAGCGCCGAGGTCAGCAACTCGCTGGTAGCCAATGGCTGCATCATCGCCGGAACGGTGGAGAACAGCGTGATTTTCCGGGGGGTACAGATCCGTAAGGGAGCGCGCATCGTCAATTCGGTGATTATGCAGAAATGCGTCATTGAAGAGAATGCCGTGATTGAGAATGTCATTATGGATAAAGATGTGCATCTGAGTAAGGACCGGATACTTGTCGGGGACAGCAAGCGTCCATTCGTGATTGCCAAGAGCAGTAAGATCTAAACGCAAGCCTGTCTACTAAAAAAGCATTTGTCAGGAGGAACCCGCTGTTGTTCAACGATAAAGAGACTTTTAAAGAAGTGTTCCGCAAGACACTCATCGGGAAACTGGGCAAGCCGCTGGAGGAAGCATCGAATGCCGACATTTTCAATATTCTCGGCAACATGATCCGCGAAGATGCGGGGAAGAACTGGGCGGAGACCAACCAGAAGTTCAAGGCCGATAAGGATAAGCAGGTATACTATTTTTCCATGGAGTTTCTAATCGGCAGACTTCTCGGCAATAACCTCCTTAATATGGGTGTGCTTGAGGTTGTGCGTGACGGACTGGCGGAGCTGGGGTTCTCCCTCCGGGACGTGGAAGAGGAGGAAGCAGACGCGGGGCTTGGCAACGGCGGTCTGGGCCGTCTGGCTGCCTGCTTCCTGGATTCACTGGCTTCCTTGCAATATGCAGGGCACGGCTGTGGCATACGTTATAAGTATGGCCTCTTCGAGCAGAAAATCGTTGACGGGTATCAGGTGGAACTGCCCGATTACTGGCTGCAGAATGATAACGTATGGGAAGTAAGACGGGAAGACAAGCAGGTGGAGGTGCGGTTCTGGGGGCATGTCGAGACGGGCGAAGAGAACGGTGAGCTGGTCTTCGAACACAAAGACTATGAAGCTGTGCGTGCCGTTCCTTATGATGTTCCGGTCATCGGAGCAGACCGCAGACATGTGAATACCCTGCGCAACTGGAGCGCAGAGTCCATTACCCAGCCTTCGCGGATGTTTGGCTCCCTGGCTGGAAGTGACTACCACAAGTTTCTGGAATACAAGCGTTCGGTGGAATCGATCTCGGAGTTCCTCTATCCGGACGATTCGCAGTATGAAGGCAAGCTGCTCCGCTTGAAGCAGCAGTACTTCCTGTGCAGCGCCGGACTGCAGAGCATTCTGCGGACCTACAGCAAGACGGGGCTTGGCATTGAATCACTGCCGGACAAAGTGGCTCTGCATATCAATGACACGCATCCTACGCTGGTCATTCCGGAGCTGATGCGCATACTGATGGATGTGCACGGGCTCGGCTGGGATCAGGCCTGGAGCATGACCACACGGATGGTCTCCTACACCAACCACACCATTCTCAGCGAAGCGCTGGAGAAATGGCCGATTGGCATGGTGCGGGAGCTGCTGCCGCGCATCTTCCTCATTATTGAGGAGATCAACGCCCGCTTCTGCGGTGAGCTGATGAGCAAATATCCGGGGGATCAGAACCGGATTAACCAAATGGCGATCATTCATGATGACCAGGTGCGCATGGCCCATCTGGCGATCGTAGCCAGCCATAGTGTGAATGGTGTGGCTGCGCTGCATACGGAAATTCTGCAGAAGCGCGAAATGCGCCTTTTCAATGAGATGTACCCGCACCGCTTCAACAACAAAACGAACGGCATCACCCACCGGCGGTGGCTGCTTCATGCCAACCCTGAGCTGGCCGGACTGATCAATGAATCCATCGGCACACGCTGGGTTCATCATCCGCAGGAGATGATCGGCCTGATCAAATACAGCGAGGATGCTTCCTTCCAGCAGCAGGTGGCTGGCATTAAACGCCGCAATAAGCAGCGTCTGGCAGATTACATCTTCAGCAAGCATGGGATTCAGGTAGATCCCGACTCGATCTTTGATGTGCAGGTGAAACGACTGCATGCCTACAAGCGCCAGCTGCTGAATGTGCTTCATATTATGCACCTGTACAATCAGCTTAAGGATAACCCTTCCATGGATATGGTGCCGCGCACCTTTATCTTTGGAGCCAAGGCCGCACCAAGCTATCACCTGGCAAAGCGGATCATCAAGCTGATTAACACAGTCGCCGATGTTGTCAACAAGGACCCGGAGATCAAGGGCAAAATCCGCATCTTTTTCCTTGAAAATTATTCGGTGTCTCTGGCGGAAAAGATTATTCCGGCTGCCGACGTCAGCGAGCAGATCTCTACAGCCAGCAAGGAAGCCTCCGGCACCGGCAACATGAAATTCATGATGAACGGTGCGCTGACCATCGGAACGATGGATGGAGCCAACGTGGAGATGCATGAAATGGTTGGGGACAACAACATGTTCCTGTTTGGCTTGCGTGCCGAGCAGGTAATGGATTATTACCAGTACGGGGGCTATCATGCACGTGATATTTACAACGGGGACGGCCGTGTAAAGGAAGTGCTGGACCAGCTGGTTACACCGGGTCCCATCTGCTGCAATACCCAGGAATTCGATACGCTGTACCAGTCGCTGATTGACAATAATGACGAGTTCTTCGTACTTAAGGACTTCGCTTCTTATGTCGAAACCCATGTCAATATTGATCTGGCCTACCGGAATCAGAAGGAATGGCTGAAGAAGTCCATCATTAACATCGGGCATTCCGGCAAGTTTTCCAGCGACAATACGATTGCCCGCTATGCATCCGAGATCTGGAATATCAGTCCGGTGCAGCTGTAGGCGGAACCGCCGGGTATCCGGGGGAAAAACTTGACCCGCAACCCGGCACACAAAAGACCTTCACCAGCACAGAGGATTCTGAGCGGTGAAGGTCTTTTGCCTGTCCGGGAAAAAAGTCAGCAGATAACTTCGGCAACCATTCCGGCGAACCTTTCGAGGAAACGCCGTTCTTCATCATCGAAACGGTGCTTGATTGGGCTGTCTATATCGAGTACACCCAGCAGGCGGTCGCCTTGGATCAGCGGGACGACGATTTCGCTATTGGAAGCTTCGTCACAGGCAATATGTCCAGGGAAGGCATGTACATCGCCAACGACCAGTGTGCGGCGCTCGCTTGCGGCTGTACCGCATACGCCCTTGCCCAGGGGGATGCGGATACATGCGGGCAAGCCCTGGAAGGGCCCAAGCACCAATTCCTTGCCGTCAAATAAGTAGAATCCGGCCCAATTGGTATCCGGCAGAGAGGTTTTTAGGAGTGCGGAGGCGTTGGCCAGATTGGCAATGGCATTCGGCTCGCCTTCCATCAGTGCGCCGAGCTGGCTTAGAACGGATTCGTACCGCTCGCTGCGTGTGCCGTCATAGGGCATGGCTTGAAACATGAAGTATCACCTTCCTGTACGATAAATCAGCATAAATCCATAACTGTAACTAACAACATAGTACAGCCCGGCGGGATACGTCAAGCATTCCGGGGATTTTAACAGATTGTATAAATTTTACACCAGCAGTTTGGGGGCAACACCTTGCTTAGCTGCCAGATTTGGATCATGTTTCCGAAATCTCTCCACAGGGTAATGCTGTTATAAATACCTAAGGCTTCAGGCCGGAAGGAGTGGAATATGCGCGCCGATGTACAAAATTTGTTCATAGGAATCCATATGCTGTACCATGCACATGAGAAGGATCTGACACTGACAGAGATGCTGCCGGAGCTGGAGAATCTGGGATACCGGGTGGCGGAACGCGAAGTGAAGCAGGAGCTGGAACGGCTCTCTCAGGAGAATTTCCTGACTGCCCATGGAGAGGCATACAGTCTTACCGGCACGGGAATTGAGGAGTTTAAGGCCATTCAGGAGAAGCTCAAGGTGCTGTGCACCGAGGTGTTGAAACCAGTCAAAGCAGCGGGGGCTTCAGGATAATCCCGGGGCTGCGTTAGAATAAGACAGCGTCTGTACCGGGTGGCAATCATTGCCCCTCGGCAGGCGCTATTTTTATGCCGACAGAAAGTGGGCACACTTCACTTCAGAGAAAGGCTTTCATCTGATGTATACTAAGAAGGTTGAAGGAGGAAGATTGCTGTGTATGTATCTGGTGGAGTAATTCCAGACCTGCCGGGAAAAAAGGTACAACTGCGTCCGCTGGAAGCGGGGCATGCGGCTGCACTGTACTCCGTCTGGTCCCATCCGCAGGTTAACCGCTGGCTGGCTGCGCCGCTGCTGTCTTCACCGCAGGAAGCTGAACAGCTGATCGCCCTTCTCCTGCAAATGTCCTGTGAGGAAGAAAGCCTGCGCTGGAGCATCATCGGGCCTGAAGGGTCCGTAATCGGCAGCTGCGGCTATAACAGCTGGCAGCTGCAGGGTGCTTACCGGGGGGAAATCGGCTGCGAGCTTCTGCCCGGTTACTGGGGGCTGGGATATATGCGGGAGGCCCTGGAACTGATGCTGGACTATGGCTTCGCCGTGATGGGCCTCAACCGGATCGAAGCATTCTGCCACCCGGACAACATCCGGGCGCAGCGGCTGTTTCAGTCGCTCGGGTTTCAGCGGGAAGGGCTGCTGCGTGAATACCGGCATACGGAAGCCGGATTCCAGGATGTTGTTCTGTATGCACTGCTGCGTGCCCCCAGATGATGAAGCGTTTGTTCTAATACATAGAGAGAGAGGATTTGGAGTCATTGATATCACCAGGAACAAAAGAACGTAAGCTTATCTTGACCGGCGTTCTGCTGGCTACCTTTTTGGCAGCGATTGAAGGGACGGTTACCGGGCCCGCCGGACCGGCTATAGTGGGAGATTTTCAGGGGATGCAGTGGCTGAGCTGGATCTTTACCGCGTATTTGCTGGCTATGGCAGTGACAACGCCCATTTTCGGCAAGCTTAGTGACTTGATGGGCCGGAAGCCGGTGTTCATCGGCGGCGTTGCTGTATTTCTATTAGGCTCGCTGCTGTGCGGTGTGGCTCAGAGTATGGAGCAGCTGATTGTGTTTCGCGGTCTGCAGGGGATCGGAGCGGGTGCGCTGATTCCGATGACTTTTACCATTATAGGGGACATTTACAGCATTCAGGAACGGGCCAAAACCCAAGGGCTGCTTAGCTCTGTCTGGGGAATCTCTTCGCTGGTAGGCCCGCTGCTTGGCGGTTATGTTGTGGATTATTTGAGCTGGCGCTGGGTATTCGTGTTCAACCTGCCTTTTGGCCTGCTGTCCATTGTCTTCATCTCCCGTTTCCTGAAGGAAGAGAAAATACGGCGCCAGGCGAAGCTTGATCTGCCGGGCGTGCTGCTGTTCGCAGCGGGGATGGGCGCACTTCTCTTCGGACTGACGACCGGGGGCCAGAACCTGCCGTGGACGTCTCCACTGCTGCTGTTCCTGTTAGCTGCTTCCGCCGCGGTATTGGTCATCTTCTGGAGGGTGGAGCGCCGTGCATCTGAGCCGATGCTGCCGCTCGGGCTATTTTCCATCCGTAATATTGCTGTTTCAACCGCTGCTAATCTGCTTGTCAGCACGTTGATTATCGGATTAACCACCTATGTGCCGCTGTGGGTGCAGGGAGTGTCCGGCGGGAGTGCAGCCCTGTCGGGTCTGCTGCTGGCTCCGATGTCGGTAGGCTGGGTGCTTGGCTCTTTCGCTGGCGGGAGAATGATTCTGCGCTCCGGTTCCCGTCAGACAGGCGTGCTGGGCCTTTCATTAATTGTACTGGGAGCCGGCGGCCTGGTATTTATGACAGCGGAATCCCCGCAGCTGCTGCTCCTCAGCCTGATGCTGGCCTGTGGCGTGGGTTTCGGTTATGCCTCTATCGTGTTCACCATTATTGCCCAGTCTTCCGTTGAGCATAGCCAGCGCGGTGCCTCTACAGCGCTGAATACCTTTACCCGTTCACTTGGACAGACGGTGGGGGTAGCGATTTTTGGCTCCTGGCTGAATTTGAATGTGAAGTGGCAGCTGGATGGGGCGCCAGGCTCTCCTGAAGCTGGCACCGATATCAATCAGCTGCTTCATCCACAGGGGGAGAGCGCACTTTCAAGTGAAGCCTGGGGCAGCCTGAAAAGGGCGCTGGAAGGCGGTTTGCATTCGCTTTTCATAGTGATGGCAGTGTTCGCTGTCTTGTCGCTGCTGATTGCCTTTGGACTACGCAAAGGCTTGCCTTCATTGAAGGAGGAGCCTGCCGCTCTGAAGGAAGTTTAAGTTATGTCTCCGGAAAAGCTGTTATAAGCACACAAAACCGGCGGTGTCTCCCTTGAACAGGAGGGCACAGCCGGTTTCTGTCTGTATAAGCAAGGAATGCCTTGGAACGTGAAACGATTCACAACTGTTGTGGCCCTAATTCTACTTGCGGGGCAGCGGGGAGAGTTTCTCTGCCTGCAGGCCCATCTTCTTAAGCAGGGTAATCATCTGTTCCTTCTCTTCATCGCTGAGTCCGCTAAATGCCAGATGCAGCCGTTCGGAATATTTCGGATACATTTCGTTCATTAGACGTTCGCCTTCTGAGGTTAACTCGGCAAAGATCACCCGCCGGTCGCTTGGACAGGGTTTGCGCTGCAGATAGCCGCGTTCTTCCAGCTTATCGATCACGTACGTAACGTTGCCGCTCTGGAGCAGCAGCTTGGCACCGATCTGCTGGATAGGCTGAGGCCCCTTGTAGTAGAGGACTTCCATGACAGCGAAGGCTGTAGGATTGAAGCCTTCAATCTTGCTTCCGGTTACGGCATGCTCGTTAATGCTCTTGAAAGACTTGGCAAAAACCCGGTACAAATGCAGTGTCAGTTGAGTGTCGCGTTCATAGGACTGTATCATGCTTCTCCACCTCTATTGTTAATCGTGCAGGTTGGCCTGCACGGTTTGGAATCCTGATTTCGTTGATCTAGCTTTACAATACGTCAAAGAATGGATAATGAACATGTGATTTGTCACAATGAGCACACTTTTAATTATTAAAAATCAAACAATTTTTTAAGTGTGCATAAAAGTGGTGAAAATTCTGGCCTCAACCTTCATCCGCCGCTGGAAGGAAACGGGGTTCAGCCTCAGGCACAGCAAGTAATTACAGCCGGGGTTCGATGAATCCTCCTTTGCTATTCCTTATCATGTTACAGTAGATAACCACTCGGACGGGACCCGTAGTGCTTAGTGGAGTCGTAATGATTGTTGCTGCCCTGCTGGTGCTTCAAATTGGTGATTCCCAGACGGTTACTGTATTCCCGGAAATTCCGGAAGTGAACGCTGATTGCTGGGCTGGTGCATAGCCGCATGCGTTTTGGTACTTTGCTCTCTGCTTTGGCAGTGGGACGGTGGGGGAGCGGCAAACATCCGCTGGTGTTTATGGGAGCGGGTATCCTTCTTATGGGCTCCGTATTTGCGGGTGCCGCATTTGTGACCGTCACCGGACAGGCAGGCTTTTGCGTGAATATGATGCTGTTCCGGAGTCGGTGCATGTTTTGTGATTATACCGTTCAACTCGCTGCTGAAGCGCCGCACGCCCGAAGCCTACACCGGCCGGGTATTCGGAATCGGCGGCAGCCTATACGAGTGCGGCGGTTATTCTTGGTCAAGCAGCCGGCGGGACACTCGTCACGGCTTCCGGACCAGCCGCAGCATTCTTTGTCTCGGGTGAGCTGTCCGCGCTGCTTGGAGCGGCGTTCCTCTTCCTGCGGACAGGAATCGAAAACCGGGACCAAGCGGCGCAAGAGCTTCAGCAATCCGCGGCTTAACGCTGCTGTCGTCTGAACTGGGCTGGTACACGCTGGCTGAGGGTGATATGATCGGATTACCGGAGTGTGGATCCGGCACTACCAATGCTATTATTGTTTAGGAGATGGAGAGCTGTATGGAAGAAACGGAAGCACCGCAGGGGCAGGAGCTAGAAGCAGCCGGAGACAGTGAACAGGAGAATGCGGAGCGGGAGACTGTACTGGATGTCTATATTGAAGAAGCCGGTTATGAAGCTGGCGACAGGAGAATAACCAATATCTCCTTCCAAGTGCAGCAAGGGCAGCTGCTGGGCTTAATCGGCCCGAACGGAGCCGGGAAGAGCACCACCATTAAGACACTGCTTGGGCTGCTGAAGCATGCCAAAGCCCAGGTGAAGCTCGGCGGAGCGAACAAGTCTTATGCCTACGTGCCGGAGCAGCCGGTATTCTATGAGGATCTCACCCTGTGGGAGCATCTGGATTTGGCTGCTGCCGCGTATGGTTTGTCCTATGAGACTTTTGAGGCTACTGCAGAGAAGCTTTTGTCGCAGTTTGGCATGGAACAAGTGCGCAATGATCTTCCGGCAGGCTTCTCCAAGGGCATGAAGCAAAAAATGATGCTGATGCTGGGCTTCCTGGTCCAGCCTGACATTTATATTGTGGACGAGCCGTTCATCGGACTGGACCCGCGTGCCACCAAGGATTTCCTGCGGCTGCTGGAAGCGGAGCGCAGGCGCGGAGCCGGGGTGCTGATGTCCACGCACGTGCTGGACACCGCCGAGAAGATCTGTGACAGCTTTGTGCTGATCTCTGGAGGGAGAATGACAGCTACGGGTACACTGGAAGACATCCGCACCCAGGCGGGATTGCCGGAGGCGTCGTTGTTTGATTGCTTCGATGAATTGACATGAGCAGAGGGGCATTTGCTTTTCCTACTGCCCCGAAGCTGTTCATGCGGCGGCTGTTCTCCCACTTTCGCGAGCAATCCGCAATCATCCGCACGGCTGCGGATTGGACGGTGCTGCTGTATATCATTATCCCCGGGGGTCTGCTGGGCGGGCGGTTTTACTATGGCTTCTGGAACCATGAGTTACCCGCCTGGACCGCAGATTTGCCGTTTGCATTGATCCTCGCCCTGCTGTCTATTCTCATAGCCAACGGAGGGCTGGTTCTTCTGCTCCAGGAAGGGGATCTGCTGTTCCTCAGGCAGCGGGAGAGCTGGATCAGAACGATTGTGCTGCGGGGAACGGTCTACAGCCTGGCAGTTACATCTCTTAAGATGGCGGCCGTGTATGCCATTCTGCTGCCCTTCATCGTGCGGGGCTACGGCATCAGTCCGCCGGCGGCCTGGGCGCTGCTTGTTATGACGCTTGCCTGCAGCTGGTGCGTTAAGCTGCTCGGGCATATTGTGAAAGTCCAGCGCCAGGGCTTTCGCCGCTGGCTGTGGCTGATTCCTGCGGTAACCGTGCCCTGTGGCATTTACATCCGGACCGGATTGTACTGGAAAGACAGTCCTCCGCTGATGCTGCTTGTAACAGCAGTGTTTGCGGCTGTGACGGTCTGGGCCATCCGCTACCGCTTGCGGCTGAACGGCACCTTCATGAATGATGTGCGCGAAGACTACAAGCAGCGGATGAGAATCGCTGCGCTGCTGCTGCGCGGGGTGCTCGATAAACCGCGGCCTACACGCTACAAACCGTGGATTTTCCGCAAATCGCAGCCGTTGCTGAAGTCCAGGACACCAGAGAGCCGGTTCACAGCGGCGGCCATCAAGGCGTTGGTGCGGAACCCGGCTCATTTGAAGCTGTATCTGTCGTTTACCGGTGTGGGGCTGATAGCGGTGTTTATTGTTCCCTCCCTATTGAAGTGGCTGATCTTCACCCTGCTGGTCGCGTTAATGGCCTACTGGCTGTCTTCCTTCTGGCTGCTGTTCTCCGGGGATGACTACATCGGGATTTTACCGTTCACCAAAGAACAGAAGGCAGGGGCTGGCTCAAAGACGCTGCCGCTGCTGCTGCTGCCGTTCGCCCTGCTGTGCTCGGCAGTGATCTGTGTGCAGCTCTATGGCTGGCTGGGGCTGGTGCTGTTTATTCCTGTTGGCGGCATAGCCGGATACCTGATCGCTAATATGTTCAGTGCGTTCCGTTTTGCCAGATAACAACCGCTGCTGGAGGTTCGAGGGTTCTCCGGAGAAACCACCGATCCAGACATAGAAAATTTCAAACTCAATGATATGTAATGAATTTTTGCGCAGCAGCACATAGGCCGCCTATACCTGTCGCCCAAATATGGGGCAGCGGCTGTCCGCAGCCTCGTCCATACCCAAACAAGCCAGCCTCCTGAACAATAGGAGGCTGGCTTGTTATATTGAACAGGTTTGTTTCTCAGTCCTGCGAACAACGGCAGAAATGCCGTTGTTGGAGCACCGCCGGCTGGTTTACCCCGAAACAACGGCAGAAACGCCGTTGTTGAAGCGCCGCCGGTTGGATTGCTCCGAAATAACGGCAGAAATGCCGTTGTTGGAGCACCGCCGGCTGGTTTACCCCGAAACAACGGCAGAAATGCCGTTGTTGAAGCGCTGCCGGTTGGATTGCTCCGAAATAACGGCAGAAATGCCGTTGTTGAAGCGCCGCCGGTTGGATTGCTCCGAAATAACGGCAGAAATGCCGTTGTTGAAGCGCCGCCGGTCAGTTTGCTCTTTCCAGTTTAGCTTAATTCCGGTGCTGCTCAGCCGCATGTTTGCCCGCTGTATATCCTGTGGAGAAGGCTGCGGTAATATTGTATCCGCCGGTATAGCCGTGAATATCGAGTATTTCACCGCAGAAGAACAGGCCGGGCATCAGCTTGGATTCCATTGTCCGGGGGTCAATTTCCTTCAGGTTGACGCCACCGCCGGTGACGAAGGCTTCCTCCAGGGAGCGGGTGCCATAGACCTGGACCGGCATCCGCTTTAGAAGTGCCGCGAGCGTCTGCTGCCCGCTTTTTGGCAGATGATGTCCGGTGGTGTCACCATCCAGTCCCGCCTTGGACAGCAGCAGCGGAATCATCCGCTCCGGCAGCAATCCCTTCAGGGAGTTGCGGATCGCCTTCTTCGGCTCCAGCCCCAGCTTATTCTGCAGCTGTTCTTCCATCTCCTGCGGGTTCAGGGCGGGAAAAAGGTCAATGGACAGCTCTACGGTATCGGTTCCGGATTTGCGCTGGACCTGGCGCAGGAATTGGCTGCAGCGCAGTGCAATCGGCCCGGAGAGTCCAAAATGGGTGAAGATCATATCGCCCCGGTGGGCAATCACCCGCTTGCCTTTGGGATTCCAGACCGTGAGCGTCACATCCCGCAGGGACAAGCCCTGCAGCTCGCCTGACTTGATCCACTCCTCCCGCGACAGGATGGGCACTTCCGTGGGGAACAGCTCCGTAATTGTGTGTCCGGCGGCTTCAGCCCATGGATAGCCATCCCCGGTAGAGCCAGTCTGAGGAACCGATTTGCCGCCGGTGGCAATGACTACGGCGCTGGCGCTTAGTGTTTTGCCTGTAGCCAACCGGACGCCTTCCACACTGCCATTTCGATAGAGAACCTCCGCCACCGGGCTGTCCGTGATCATCTGCACGCCCAGACTGCGCACTTTGCTGATGAGCGCGGAAACGACACTGGAGGCCTTATCAGACACGGGAAACATCCGTCCATTGTCTTCTTCCTTCAGAGCTATGCCAAGATTCTCAAAAAACTCGATAATATCCAGATTGTTGAAATGATCAAACGCGCTGTACAAAAAGCGCCCGTTGCCGGGAATATGGGATATCAGTTCAGCGGTTTCCTTGACATTGGTCACATTACAGCGGCCGCCGCCGGAAATTCCGAGCTTCCGGCCAAGCTTAGTACCTTTGTCCACCAGCAGAACTGCAGCTCCATGCTCCGCTGCTGCTACACTGGCCATAAGACCGGAAGGTCCGCCTCCGATAATAATTACATCATATTTGCCGCTCATAAATCTGCTCCTTTACATGTTAAAGGCATGGTGCGATCTGCGCCTCCTAACGGCATCATACCATTAAGGCCGCGGCCGGGCCAGAGACCCGGACATTGGCGCTGGGATTTACATTGTCAGGATAGCGCGTGTGTGCTTTAATCAATGTGAATAGGGTAATTTGTCCAATTAGGGGAGTGATTTCAATTATTTATGCGGTAAAGGATATTTTATTGCAAATTACAGCGGCTTGCTGCTTTCTGTGTATGTTTCAATGGTGGATTGATCAAAGCCATATTGTGCGAAGGAACGGAAGGTTCCCGGATGACCAGTCCTTTTTAATAATTAGCTGTGCCCTGAGCATTGTATTCTGCATGGTTCTGTCCACAACCCTGTTTGGTGAAATCTATCTGAATTTAGCAATTATACCCGCTTATATCGGCATCCTGTATGCCAGCTTCCGTTCGGGGATCAGCTTGGCCGTTTTTTTTATACTGTGCACTGTATTATTCTCGGAGCCTCCCGGCCTCAGCAATCTGGTGCTGAACACAGGCGTGCTGCTGTATCCGCTGCTGTTTGGCATGGCGAAGCCCTTTAAGAGCGAAAAAGTTATGGGCAAAATCTTCATCCTCTGGGGTGTTCTGTTCCCCAGCATGATGTTTATTGTCCTTGCGCCAAAAATGTATGGCCCCAGCCTGTACGATACTTCGTCCAAAGAAATGGCAGTGGCATTATTCTACCTGCTTGTTCCGGTTATCTTGGGAGGCAGCTTGTTATACTTTATCGAAACCGCCTGGGACAGGCTGCAGACGCGGGAGAAAATGAAAGGGATTTCTGAGAAATTCGAACGGGAATCGGAGAAGCTGCAGCAGATCACCAATGTCGTACCTGTCAGTATTATGCTGCTTGATGATATGGGGTATGTAACGGAGCTTAATGATTGTATGCTGAACCTTTTCCGGCAGCATGAGCCGGACATTACAAGAGAGTCTATTGTAGGCCGGCAGGCCGAACGGCTGCTCCGCCAAGAGATTAACGGGGAGGCTCTAAAGCGTATGAGAGATAGCGGATTCGGCAAACAACGGTATAACGAGAAAGTACAATATGACTCCAGAACCTACAATGTATTCTCTGCGCCTCTGCAGCAAGGATTGGGAGGAGGATCAGCCGGCCGGGTTTTGATTGTCCAGGACCTTACCGAGTCAGAGAAGTTCCGCAGCGAACTGGACAATGTGGAGCGGCTAACCCTGGTCGGGCAGATGGCAGCGGGAATTACACATGAAATTCGCAATCCTATGGCCGTGGTACGCGGATTTCTGCAGCTTATGCGGGAGAAGAGCCCCGGGGAAATGGACTCATACTATCAGATTGTCATAGAGGAACTGGACCGGGCCAACGATATTATTAATGACTTTCTCTCCCTTGCGCAGAGCCGGATTTCTGACAAGGAGCCTGTTCAGCTGCATCTTATTATAAAAGAACTCGCCCCGCTTCTCTGGGCCGACGCCAACCTCCGCGGCCAAAGCGTGGAGCTGAGATTATGTCCATCCCTTCCGCTGCTTCAGCTCAACCCCAGGGAAATCAAGCAGCTGATCCTTAATCTGGCCCGAAACGGGATGGAAGCGATGGAGCCTAAAGGGGAGCTGCTTCTGGAGACGCATTTTACCGAGAATAAGGTGGAGCTGATTATACAGGATACAGGCAGCGGTATTCCGCAGAGTCAGCTGGAGAAGCTGTTTGTACCTTTTTACACCACAAAAAACCAAGGTACAGGCCTGGGCCTTCCGCTGTGCCTAAGCATTGCCGAGCGGCATCATGGCAGCATCAGAGTGGAATCCCAGGAGGGGAAAGGTACGGCGTTTATCGTTTCTTTTCCTTATGGGCAGGAGGATAGGCAGCAGGCTGCCGCCACCAAGGAGCACCCGGATATTCCCTCACGGTTATAGTGTTCCTGATCAGGAAAGATAAAGGGCTGACGCTTGCTTTCACAGAGTATGTATGTATAATAAAGTTAGTAAATCCTGCCGCAACGTGGTCTGACAAATATTCGAAGGATAAAGGAGAGTGCACAGAATGTCCATGTCATTTAATCAATATATGAAGGATTCCATCCAGCCAATGCGCGATGATCTGACAAGCATCGGATTTAAGGAGCTGTTGACTCCTGAAGAGGTAGAAGCAGTTCTTCCTGACTCCAAAGGAACAACGCTTGTTGTTGTGAATTCGGTCTGCGGCTGTGCAGCCGGTCAATGCCGTCCGGGTGTGGCCCAGGCGCTGCAGAATGAGATTTTACCGGATCACCTGTACACTGTATTTGCCGGTCAAGAGAAAGAAGCTACAGCCAAAGCGCGTGAGTACTTTGCACCGTATCCGCCTTCTTCGCCTTCGATCGCGCTGATGAAGGATGGAGAGCTTGTTCACTTCATCGAACGTCATGGGGTTGAAGACCGTTCAGCTGCCGAAATCGCGGCTGAGCTGAAAGATGTATTCAACCGCCTGTGCCAATAAAATAAGACTGGTCTTTACTCGAGTCTCGCAGGCTGCCGGAAGTCCGGTTGTTTGCGGGATTTTTTATAAGTAGAATAACCGCAGATATACTGTGAAACGGGGTGTACGAACTTGAGTATGCAGAACGAAATCATTGCCGCCCTTGGTGTTAAGCCCTCCATTGATGTGGAGGCTGAGGTCCGTAAACGGGTAGATTTTTTGAAGGCATATGTACTGGAAGCAGGGGCGGGCGGCCTGCTGATTGCAATCAGCGGAGGGGTAGACAGCGCGGTTGCTGCGGGTCTGTGCAAACGGGCTACGGACGAGCTTACAGCCGAGGAAGGCAAAGACTATATGACGCTTGGTGTTTTTCAGCCTTATGGCGAACAGGAGGATATCGCGCACAGTTATGCGGTAGCTGAGGCGTTTGGATTAACGCATAAGGTAGAGACCAATATCGAGGAAGCGGTCAACGAGATCGCCCTTGAGGTCGAACACAGCCTGAAATCGCTTGGACAACACCGCCATATCACCCATCAGGGTAAAGGCAATGTAAAAGCAAGAACACGCATGGTGATGCAGTATGCGCTGGCTTTTGAAAACAATCTGCTGGTAGTAGGAACAGATCATGCTTCTGAGGCTATAACCGGCTTCTATACCAAATGGGGCGATGGTGCCGTGGACATTACACCGCTGTCTTCGCTGAATAAGCGCCAGGTGCGCCAGTTGGCTGCATTTCTTGGAGTGCCTGCGGATATTGTCACCAAAGCACCGACAGCCGGCCTGTGGCCGGGACAGACGGATGAAGCAGAGCTTGGCATCACCTATGAGGAGAATAGCGATTACCTGGAGGGCAAAACCGTCAGCCCTGAAGCGGAGAAGAAACTGGAGAATTTCTACCGGAGAACCGCGCATAAGCGCAATGTGATTCCTGGGATCTAAGAATGTTTTGCCCAACCGCCGGGGAGCTGCACTCAAGTGCAGACGCTCCGGCGGTTTTTCATGATAACACCTACCCCGCCAAAACCCGGGTAATAAAATCCCTGGAAGCGGCAATCGCCTGTTCCAACTGAGGTGTGGTTCCGGCAAAAGGATGGACGGCGCCGAAGGTGTGATTGCCGCCCGGAATCTGTATCCACTCAATATCCGGCCGAAACCGGATTAATTGCTCTGATCCGCGCCGCAGCCGCTCGCCGTCCTCACTCCCCTGGATTAGGACAACAGGGAAGCTGGCCTGCTTCATCCGTTCCAATAAGTTGTAACGTTCCGCTTGCTGTTCCAGATCCTCTATAATTATGGCATCCAGCGGCATTTGCTGGCCTGTCCGTCCATTGAGGACGTGGGTCCGGCCCTTGTCCCTCATTTCACGCTTCTGTTCTTCTGTGAACAGGTCGAGACTGGTGGTCCCGTTCCAGGAGATCACCCCGGCAATTTCTGCAGGATGATCCAGTGCATAGAGCAGACAATCGCCCCCTCCGCGGCTGTGTCCCAGCAGAAAGACAGGCAGACTTCCAAACCTGTGGTGCTGGCTCAGATAGGAGAGCAGGATCTCCATATCCTTGATTTCCCGCTGGTAGGTGTTGCGGGCAAACTTTTCAAGCTCGGTGAAATTCTGCAGATCTTCACCGATTCCGGCATGTGAGAAGTTGAAGCTGATCACCTCATGCTCATCACTAAGCGCCTTTGCAGTATAAGGGAACATTCCCCAATCCTTGAAGCCCTTGTAGCCGTGAGCGACCACAACCAGGCTTCTGGCCTCGCCTTGGGCTGGGAAATGTGAACAACGCAGGACAGCTTCCTCTCCTGCGGGCAATTCGAAATTACGGGGCATAGGGCAGTCTCCCTTTCCTTGAAATTCTAGTATCCACAGCAGGGGCTGTGTTCGAATCCGATTCTAAACTAAAGGATTTAAATATACCGGATATATCCATAAATAGACTTTAGCGGCTTTTTCTTTTAAGATAGCAGAAAGCTGTTGCTAAAACTATTATTAATATAAATTGAACTGGGAAATTAAGAATGAGAGGGAAGTGGCGGAGGAGAAGTTTCGAACCGGCCCTTCCTAAATACAAAAATTACAAGTTCAGTTTATATACTCTTGGTAAGGAGGCAGGCAGACTTTCTCTGTTATATGAGATTTCCGGCCCCCATAGGAAGATCATACCATTAGAAGCACGGTAAGGATAGAAGGTAATATAGGATGGTTAATGAATGTAAAGCCATGAGAGGTGAGGGATTTTGATTTACGGAATCGGGCATGATGTGCTGGAAATCGGGAGGATTGCGGGTATTACGAATGGCAGCTCGGGCAGCCGGTTTACCCGGCGGATTCTGACCGGGCAGGAGCTGATACTGGCCGCAGGCAAAGGCGGGAAGGCGGCGGAGTTCATAGCCGGGCGGTTTTCGGCCAAGGAGGCCGTAGTCAAGGCGTTCGGATGCGGAATCGGCCATACGGTAGGCTTTCAGGATATCGAAATTCTGCCGGACGCCCTGGGCAAGCCGGTAGCCTCATTATCCGCTGAGGCCTGGTCCCGGTTGCGGCTGCCGGAGCATGAGTATACCATTCATCTCACCATTACGCACAGCCGCGGTTTGGCTTCGGCGTTCGCGGTGGTGGAGAGGCTGCACGGACACTAAGACGCCTGAGACATAACACGGTAATCTATATAAAGCGAATTTAAGTAACGAACAATAGGGAAAAGGGATGAGGGGGAAGCTTGGAACTGGAGGAGCGAAAGCTCGCTATCTTCAGCATAGACAGTCTGCGGATTTCGACCGCGAAGAGCGGTAATAATCAAGAAATCTGCATGGGCAGCGGCCGGAAGTCCAGACATTCTCAGTAGTCACGGCTAATCCCTAATGTAAAAATCTTAAGTTCTCTCTATATAGAATTCAGCCTAAGCCTAATTGTACCGGTGCAAGATGATATGAACAGCAAGGAGATAACGATGACAATACATGAACAGCAGAGTGAAATACAGCAGGAAGCTAAGTTATTCTTCAGCCGCTTCCTGCTGGAATGGTATCAAGGCCAGAAAAGGGATTTGCCCTGGCGGCGCCACCGCAATCCTTATTACATCTGGATATCGGAGATTATGCTGCAGCAGACCAGAGTGGATACGGTAATTCCTTATTTTAACCGTTTTATTGAGCGTTTTCCTACGGTGGAGTCGCTGGCCGATGCCCCGGAGGAGGAGGTGCTGAAGTGCTGGGAGGGACTCGGCTACTATTCCCGGGCCCGGAACCTGCAGCATGCAGCCAAGCAGGTGAAAGAGCAATATGGCGGACAGGTACCCAATGACCGTGACGCCGTGTTTGGCTTGAAGGGCGTAGGTCCTTACACAGCGGGCGCCATCCTTAGCATAGCCTTCAACCGGCCGGAACCGGCGGTGGACGGCAATGTAATGCGGGTGCT
The DNA here is from genome assembly GCF_000758705.1 of Paenibacillus graminis. Lineage (NCBI taxonomy): Bacteria > Bacillati > Bacillota > Bacilli > Caryophanales > Paenibacillaceae > Paenibacillus > Paenibacillus graminis. The sequence goes on from NZ_CP009287.1 coordinate 722,106, forward strand.
GTCCCGCTATTTCCTCATTGAGGATGATATCGCCAAGGGGCCTACCCGTGTTGCGATGGAACGGCTCGCCGCGGAGCTGATCCCTGAAGGAGAGGCTTCGCATTTCAATCAGGCGCTGATGGAGCTTGGCGCGCTCGTCTGTACGCCGAAATCACCGCGCTGCCTTCCGTGTCCGGTGATGGAGCACTGCGCCGCGAGGCTGGCGGGCTGCGAAACTTCGCTGCCCGTCAAGACCAAGGCGAAGCCGCCGCGCCCGGAGGAGCGCCTGGCGGCCCTGGTGGAAGGCCGCGGCGAGCACGCGGGCCGGGTGCTCATCCGGCAGCGGCCAGTAAGCGGGCTTCTAGCCCGCATGTGGGAGCTGCCGCACTGGCCTGCGCCGCCTGCGGAAGGCGGCAGGGGCGGCGCGCTGCTGCCGGAGGCCGCGGCGCTGGACCGGCTGCGCCGGTCCCTGAGGCAGGCCGGGATTCCTGCCCGGCCGGAAGAGCACTGGATGGCTGCGGAACATACGTTCAGCCATATTGTGTGGACCCTGCAGGTGTACCGCTGCAGGGAAGAGGACGTCCGCGCGCTGCCTGTGGCGGCGGAAGGGCGGGCGGCGTATGCCGCCGGGCAGTCCCCGGATGTCGGGGATGCCGGGCGGCCAGCCGGCGCAGGCGGGCCTCCGGGTTCGGCCGCAGCCAGCGTCAGCAGCGCAGAGCAGTCTGCCGCGACAAGCATCGGCGGCGCAGAGCGTCCGGCCGCTGGCAATGAAACGCCTGCCTTGAACGCCGCTGCGGGCAGCCCCGCCGCGTTATCATCCGGCGGCGGCACGCCCGGCTTGTTCAGTGCCGTTGGCGCCTCAACCGGGCTGCCTGCCGGAGACGGTGACTCCATAGAGCCGTTTGCGGACGGCGGCGGCAATCCCGGGGATGGCGGGGCAGTACGGTGGATCAATCGTGAGGATATGGCTAATTATGCCTTTCCGAACGTCTTTTTGAAGCTGCTGAACCGCTATTTTGATGAACAAAATGGATGATTTCGCTCACATGCTGAATAGAGTACCGACAGTGATTGCTCTGCAGGCGGGGCTTGGGATCAGAAAACAAATGGGCGGGATCGTGCGTGAGCTGCAGGAAAGAAGTGAAGTGGAATAAGGAAACTTAAACGGACACAGAAGCTTTCGGCAGAGGGAATAGTGGGAAAAAGTAGACTTAAATTAAGCGAATTTGCCTCAAAAAGCAAAAAGTGGCCGGATTAGGTATCCTTTTTCCACCTAATGCTTGTGGAGAAGCGGAATGAACAGGAATAAGTTTCACTTTTTCCACTTAAGGCTAGCCGCACGATGCGTAGAGGCGCTCCAGGAGGATAAGGCTCATAAGGCTTGCCGCAGGATTCGTAGAGGGCGCCCAGGCAGGGCTAGGCTAAAATCCAAAATGGCTACACCGTCTATGATTGGACGGTGTAGCCGTTTTGTTCTGTTTCATGCAGCTGATTTATACTGCAGAAGCTTATTTTGCGCTTTCGTAGCGTTTGCCGACTTCTTCCCAGTTGACTACGTTCCAGAAGGCTTTGATGTAGTCAGGGCGTTTGTTTTGATAGTTCAGGTAGTAAGCGTGTTCCCATACATCCAGTCCGAGGATCGGAGTAGCGCCTTCGCTGATCGGGTTGTCCTGGTTCGGTGTGCTGGTAACCGCCAGCTTACCGTCTTTAACAACAAGCCAGGCCCAGCCGCTGCCGAAACGGGTAGTTGCCGCAGTAGCGAAATCTTCTTTGAATTTATCGAAGCCGCCAAGCTCGCTGTCAATTGCCGCTGCCAGTGCGCCTGTTGGTGCGCCGCCGCCGTTCGGTCCGATGACTTCCCAGAACAGGGTATGGTTGGCATGTCCGCCGCCGTTGTTGCGGACAGCAGTACGGATCGCTTCAGGTACTGCGTTCAGGTCGGTAAGAAGCTCATCGATGCTCTTGCCCTGCAGTTCGGGTGCCTTTTCCAGAGCGGCGTTCAGGTTCGTCACGTATGTGTTATGGTGCCTGTCATGGTGAATCTCCATCGTCAATGCGTCGATGTGCGGTTCAAGAGCGTTGTTCGGATACGGAAGTGCCGGTAATTGAAATGCCATGGAAAAATCCCTCCTGAGTGGTATTTGAATTTGTATGGATAAAGAATTTTGGCGGTCTTGACGTCAAAACCCCTTATTTCCGATGTACCTTATAGGTTATGTACCCGATAAGATACTATTATTAAACCGTATCTGGAACAATAATGCAACACTAAACAAACATAAATGTTTGAGAAGTAACGAAGCTTCGAAACCTGACTGCAAGTGTCAACGCTATGTTAAAAGCGAAAAAGCCGCTGCCGGCATTTGTTTACACGACAATAATTACCTTAAAAAAGGGTTTTATGTAACATAATGACATGCAAACGCTTTATATCAAGCGCTTTCAAAAGAAAATTGATGATATCGCTAGAAAAGTGTGCTTTAATAGACTTAAAAGCAGGTATTCCTCGTTTTTTGAAGTTTAAAGAAGTTATTAACTGTTTAACATTAGGTTAATACTTCTTTAGTCGCTGGAGAAGCAGCTGCCTTGTTTGATTTCAGCGATCACTTTCCGAAATCATTCATTTGCTTTTCTTTTTCCTTTTTATGCCGTTACGGGAACTCCTTCTTTTTGTTAAATTCTAAGCCATAGAAAAGGGAGATTTAAAGAATGCACGTTCGTTCCTTTCAATTAAGCGACGTTACCCCTGTGACTGAACTGCTGCAGACCGCATTATCGGAAGAATGTTTCGAGAGCACTATCGAGCCTTTCTCCAGGCAGCTTTCATGGGACTCTGATCTCATTGTTGTAGCCGAGGATGAAGGGGAGATTGTTGGTGCGCTGATTGGTACGATCGAGAAGAATCACGGCTGTTATTTCCGCATTGCCGTCCATCCCGAATACCGCCGCAGAGGAATCGGCAGAGGTCTTGTATCGGCGATGGAGCACAAGTTTCAGGCACGCAAGGTCAGCGGTATTTACGTAGCCGTCGACGAACATAATTCATTTGCGCTGCCGCTCTATGAAGCAATGGGTTATGGCGAGAATCAAATCTTCAAGTCGGTACGGAAGCTCAGCATTGTTGGATAAGCGCTTTGATTCCGGTGCTGCGTAAGCGGAAACATTTTCTAGAATAGAGAACTACTGCGATTGTACGCCTGCAATGATTATTAGTATTATGAGTACATACTTTTAATATTGATTTGCGTGCTTGCATAGTCTGATTCATTATACTGAAGCATATCTTCCCAAGTCCATTGCAAATGGCCGGGAGATATGCTTTTCTATTGTTATGGGACTTGAATACCAATGAAAAGCAAGAAGGTGGCCTATGAACCGGGAGCTTGAAGAAGATTTCATGCGGAGCCGCAAGCACAGATACCGGTCCGTTACTCACCGGAGGACCGGCTCCTTATCAGGAACGGGCTGGGTTCGCGATCTCCGGGATTGGCTGGTTACCGCTGCTGTTGTATTTGCCTTGATGTCACTGCTCAATATTTTTGTGTTCAACGTTTCTACGGTTATAGGCCAGTCCATGCAGCCAACGCTGTTTGAGGGTGAAAAATTGATTATTAGCAAGATATCATTAACCTTTGCCAGTCCTAAGCGGAGTGATGTGGTTGTTCTGCATGACCCGAGCACCGGTCCGGACCGCAAGGAGTATCTGGTTAAACGGATCATCGGAATACCCGGCGACAGGATTGAGGTGCGGAACCACAAGCTGTACGTGAATGGCAAGCTTTTCGCCGAGTCCTATGTGGACACGGAAATTCAAGACCCGGATTTTGCCGAGCTTACCGTTGAAAAGGGAACCTATTTTGTGATGGGTGACAACCGGCATGCCGGGGCGAGCAAGGACAGCAGGTATTTTGGCGCCGTCCCGCAGAAACGTATTGTCGGCAAGGCTGCGTATATCTGGTGGCCTCTTAGCAAAGCAAATGCACTATAAGTGAAGGAGAAGGCGGTAATGAACAATAACATCCAGGCATCTTATGCTCCCCCGCCTTCGAATTGGGAAGGTCTTAAGGCTGAAATTAAGGCTGCTGCACCGGAAATAGGTATTGATGATATCGGATTCGCGACAGCGGAGCCGTTTTTATATTTAAAAAATATACTTCAGGAGCACCGTGACAACGGTTATGATTCCGGCTTCGAGGAACCGGATCTCGATAAGCGGACCATCCCCGCCCTGCAGTCCGGCGGGCAGCCGCAGTCCATTATCGCCATCGCTGTAGCCTATCCCTCCAAAATGGAGAACCCGCCGAAGTCGGAGCCTGGCGCACGCCGCGGCATCCTGGCCCGGGCCTCATGGGGCCGGGATTATCATCATGTGCTGCGTGAGGCATTGGCGAAGCTTGAGGCCTTCATTCGCGAGCGGGTGCCGGGGGCGGAGCTGGAGAGCATGGTGGATACAGGGGTGCTGGTCGACAGGGCGGTTGCCGAGCGGGCAGGCATCGGCTTCAGTGCCAAAAACTGCAGTATTATCTCTCCTGCATGGGGCTCATGGATTTATCTCGGGGAGATGGTAACGAATATTCCCTTTCCGCCGGATACACCCGTGGAGGAGGGCTGCGGGAGCTGTACGAAGTGTATTGACGCCTGCCCTACTGGTGCACTCGTAGGTCCCGGACAGCTGAATGCCCAGGCCTGTATTTCATATCTGACCCAGACGAAGGGCTTTCTGAGTGATGAGTACATGACCAAGATCGGCAACCGGCTGTACGGCTGCGACACCTGCCAGATCGTCTGCCCGAAGAACCGGGGGAAGAATTGGAATCACCGTCCGGAGCTGCTGCCTGATCCGGAGATCGTGAAACCGCTGCTGCTGCCGATTCTTGAGCTGAGCAACCGCGAATTCAAAGAGCAGTTCGGCAGCAGCTCTGCGGCCTGGCGGGGCAAGAAGCCGATTCAACGCAACGCGGTGATCGCACTTGGCAATTTCAAGGAGGCCGGGGCTGTGCCGAAGCTGACGGAAATTGTGCTGAAGGAAGCCCGCCCGGAGCTGCGGGGAAGTGCGGCCTGGGCGCTCGGACGCATTGGAGGCGCAGAAGCGCTGGCGGCTGTCAAGCTGGCGCTGCACAAGGAAGAGGACGCTACCGTCCGGGAGATGCTGGAACGGGCACAGGACAAGCTGCTGGAACGGCAGGAGGCGGAGGAGCATGGTGGAGTCAGTGCACAAGGCGGGGGATCTGGAGACGGCCGTATATTATGAGGAAATGGCTTCCCGTCTACTTCATTTGCCAATTGCTGTCCAGTTCTTGAAATGCTATGATAGATTCGCGTGCCTACAGCGGCATTGCGGACAACTCAAGTACAGAGGTGGACTTTAGATGAACATTGCATTGCCAATTATTACGCTTGTCGTTGGTCTGATCGGCGGATTCTTCATTGGAGTGTATTATCTGCGCAGACAAATGACAACGATGCAGAATGATCCGGAAATGCTGCAGAAGGTAGCCAAACAGATGGGTTATAACTTGAACGGCAAACAGATGCAGCGTGCCCAGCAGATGATGAAGAACAGCAATCAGCCGGGACGGGCACCAGCGGCAGGAAAAAGACAAGGCCGCAAAGGAAAGTAACCGGTCCCGGACAAACGGAAATAGATACGGGTACGGAAGGGGGAGGCTTCATGGGGGGCGTCAAGGATTATATGAACGGCAAGGTTGCTGCAAACCGGGACCAAATCGAGTACCATGTTGAGAAAATACTGGAATTAATCGGGGAAGATACCGGCCGTGAAGGGCTGCTGGAAACACCGGCCAGAGTTACACGGATGTACGAGGAGATTTTCGGCGGGTATTCGATTGATCCCCGTGAGGCGCTTGGTGTGACCTTTGATGAGTCTCACGAAGAGCTGGTGATCGTAAAGGATATCGTCTATTATAGCCAGTGCGAGCATCACATGGCCCCTTTCTTTGGCAAGGTGCATATCGGATATATCCCCAGCGGACGGATTGCCGGACTTAGCAAGCTGGCCCGTCTTGTGGAAGCTGTCAGCCGGCGCCTGCAGGTGCAGGAACGCATTACGGCGCAGATTGCCGATATTATGACAGAGGTCCTGAATCCTCATGGTGTGATGGTTGTTGTGGAAGGAGAACACCTGTGCATGTGTGCCCGCGGGGTGAAGAAGCCCGGCAGCAAGACGGTAACCATGGCAACGCGTGGGACTTTCCGTGAGGATGCTGCTGCACGGGCGGAGTTTCTGGCCCTGATTAAAGAATAGAAGACAGGGGCTTTTGCCCCGTTTCTGTATACGGTAAAGAGCCCTTCCGGCACTGTGAAGTGACGGGAGGGCTCTTTTACCTTTGCCTGCGGAAGGGCTGTTGCCCAACGCTGTCAGAAGGGCTGCCAGACCAGCTTCCGGGCGGCATTGAAGCGCTCGGAGACATAAGGCCAATTTACAACCTTCCACCAGTCCTTGATGTAATCCGCGCGGTTATTCTGATGCTTAAGATAATATGCGTGCTCCCATACATCAAGAGCCAGCAGGGGGACGACATCCCATTGGGAGAGATTCTGGTGCTTCTCCGCTGTCAGGATTTCCAGTCTGTGGCTGCGCGGGCTCCAGACCAGAATCGCCCAGCCCCCGCCCTCCACTTTATTGGCCGCCTCCGTGAACTGTTCCTTGAAGGCCTCGTAGCTGCCAAAGCTGTGCTCTATGGCATCCAGCAGTGCGCCTGTCGGACGGCCTCCCCCTTGCGGTGACATGACGTTCCAGAAGATGGTATGCAGATAATGGCCGGCTCCATTGAAGGCAAGCTCCCGCTCCCAATGCTTCACCAGGTCAAAATCTTTGGTTTTCCGGGCTTCAGCCAGCTTCTTCTCCGCCTTGTTCAGCCCGTCTACGTAGCTTTGATGATGCTTATCATGATGAATCCTCATGGTTTTTTCGTCGATGTAGGGCTCAAGCGCATTATAGGCATAGGGGAGGGGAGGCAGGGTGTGGCCCCCGATCGGGACCGTGCCCTGTTCCCGAATCCCGGAGGACTGAAGAATCAAGGGAACCTGCGGGCCAGGCCCGGTCTGGCTGTCTTTGGGCTTATGCTCATCCGCTGCTCCCGATTGCGGCGCTATGTCCTCCCGCATCCAGAGGGGAGCATTTCCGGTTAATGTCAGGGCGCTCAAAACGCCCAAGACATACTCTGACTCCCGGATGATGTGCAGCAGCACGGTTCCAGCCAGCGGATGGGCTTTTACAGCGGCGCTTCCCTCCATCAGGGCATACAGCTGCCGGATGAACTCGCGGGACTGGGAGCAGGCCACCTGGAGAAGCTGTTCTGTTCCGGCGGCCAGCTCTGCCGGACTGCAGCCCTGAGAAGCCTCAAGCAACTGGCGGGCCGCCTGCTCGGTAGCCCCGAAGACAATAGCCCATTCGTCGAGCAGCTTCACATACCGCTCTTCAAGCTGAGGGATAACCGCCTTGATGACTACCGTATGCTCCTGCTCCTGTTTTTTCCAGAATGCAATTTCTTCGAGAATACGCACTGGCAGCACTTGCCCGTATAGATCCGGCATACCTGTAATCCTCCCGTCATAGATCTTCAACAGTTCATTCTATGTACGGGAGCAGCAGCTTATGATTTCCACATCGAATTCTTAGCGCTTCATAACAGGGTGATTCTCCAGATCCATTGGCTCTGCAAACTTAACATTCTTAAACAACTGATTTACATTCAATTCCTGTTCAACACGCAGCGGCAGCCGGGACACTATAATCTCTTTGACAGTTGTGCCGGTTTTATCGCTAAGGATAACTTTCAAATCAAGCTCTGACCGGGTGATTTTCAGTTCACAATCATTTTCCACTTCAATATGCAGGAGCTTAAAAGGAGATATATCAATAACTACCGTGAGCCCGATTCCTGTAAACCCGTAAAGATACGTTTGTTCTGTTGCACCTGTAGCTGTATAGGTTAAGTCAATGGTCCCGCTTCCAATCTTAACGCGGGACTGTAAATCCCCGATCTCCCCGGGAATCCGGGGTGCAAGCGTAAGCCTGTGATTAATCATATCCGGCCGGAACCCTAAAAAATACTGATACCACACACGCAGCTGCTCGGCATTGGACCAGGCTTGCAGGTAGGCTCCCGTAAGTTTGGCTGAACCCTGGCCTTCCTGCGGATAGGCATCCATATTCTCGCTCAGTCCCCCGACTACTCCCAGGTTCAGCGCTTGCCAGTTCATATTCTTAAAAAGTTGATAAGCAGTTTCTTTCTGCCCGGCCTCAATCATACGCTGCATGGCTATACCGTTTAACCAGAGCCAAACCGTACCATTGTGGTAAGCTTCATCTTTGTGGTATAGGCTGGTTAAGTGAAACGGATGGAAAAACGGATGTTTTTGATTTAATGAAGCAACTCCCCATGGATACACGAGTTCCTCCCATGCTGTCCGAATCACTTCACATTTGAAGGAATCATCTTCAATCATGTCCAAGGCAAACAATTGGTTGGGCCGCAGCGAGAATTCCGGCTTATCCTCCGAGTTCAGCCGGTCAGCGAGATAGGGATGTGCCTGATCCCTAAAATCCTCTGCAAAGTTTCTTTTGAGTTTGCCGGCGATATTGCTCCATTTCTTCGCACAGCCGCTGTCGTTCATGTACTCGGCAAAGTATACCCCAGCTTGCAGCTGGTTGTACCAAAGCGCTTGAATGTCATTGGCCCGGGTGTCTCTGGGAGAGTAGGACTTCAGATTCGCATCCCGGGCATCCATCCAGGTTTCGTTATCATCGTGCATAAGGTAGCCTTTATCATCCACCCAATGCTTAATAGAGCCTTCTATACTGTTTTGTACCGCCGGATAAAGCTCTGTGATGATCGCTGTGTCACCCGAATATTTAACATAATCCTGCAATTGGATAATAAACCGCGGTGTCCCGTCAGTTGTATGATAGTCTACATTTTTTAAAGCGAGAATATTGGGCACCCTGCCGAAGTATTTGGAAGTTGCATCGGTGTTCTGAAATTTCGCAAAGGATAGCAGTATATTCTTAGCAGTTTCAAATTGCCCGGTCACCAATACGGCTCCCGGAAGCGCAATAAATTGGTCTCTTCCCCAATATTCATTAAACCAGGGGAGGCCGGCATAGATCCCGTCGCCTTGCTGTCTGGTCACCAGTTGGTCCATCGTTAGATTTAACCAATTCAAAGACAAGGCGAGCGAGTCACTGCTGCTGGCGATATACACATTCTTCTGCAAAAAATCCTCCATGCGCTTTATTCGTTCGAGCTTCATAGGGATGATGTCCCGTCTCGTATCATGAATCATATCTGCCGCTTCGGCAGCCGTTTTACCCACGGCTATATAAAAGCCTCCGGCGTTGGCCCCGGAATAAACGATATGGTTCTTAACTTCCACCGGCTGGCTGCTTGCTGCGCCTACAGCAATAACCCATCCGCCTTCTATTGACTTGAAAAAAGCGATGCCGTCCCGTGGGCTCAGTGCGTTCAGCTGTTCACCCAACAATTCAATCCCAATGGTTTTTTGAGCACCGGAGAGACTGATCTCCAGCACATTTTTGTAATCAAACATCCATAGTTCTTCGGTCAGACTTCCATGTCTACGCACCATTTTATAAGGGTACACGCAGACTTCAGCTTCTTGATTATCCAGTTTCCGTTGATCTGCAATTAAAGTGTAGCCGCTAAAAATTCTGCTTTTCGCGATGTTCAATCCCTCAAAATAAGCATGCTCCACATGATTGTTGAGATGGGATTGAGTATAATAATAAGCGGCCTCTTTATTGGTAAAGGAAATTCCGCGATTCTCTTCGCGAGAAACGAATATTTTCATGTCATCCAGAATATCGGATGTTTGCCCGGCATGCTTTGTTGATAATTTCACTGTTGCTTACCTCCCCGCAGTAAAAAATGTATACATTACTCTTTAACAGAGCCTACCACGATTCCTGTAACGAAGTATTTTTGCATAAAAGGATAAATCAGGAGCAGTGGCAAGGTTGAGATAACGATTTTGGCAGCATTCAGCGTCCGGTTCGAAATCTTGGAGTACTCTATGAGCTTTTGGGGATCAGTTATATTCTGAACGTCTACGCTTAGCTGCTGGATATAAGTCTGCAAAGGGTAATTTGATGTTTTGTTGATATACACCAAAGCACTGAAGTAGTCATTCCAATGTCCGACAATCGTAAACAGCAGTACAGTGGCAAGTGTAGGCAGCACCACAGGCACATATATCGTTGAGAGAATTCTCCACTGCGAAGCGCCGTCAATGGTTGCGGCCTCCTCCAGAGATTTCGGTACGGCGCGGAACGCATTCATCAGCAAAATGACATTGGCGATCGGCACAGCTCCCGGCAGAATCAAAGCCCAGATGGAATCCAGAAGATGAAGCTGTTTGACAACCATAAAGGTTGGAATGAGACCACCGGAAAACAGCATCGCGAAAATCACAATATTCATATACACCTTCTGTGCCCGGAATTGCTTTGAGCTTTTGGATAACGGATAAGCAGCAAGAATCATCAGCATCATATTGACGATCAGACCAAGGACAACCCGTTCCACCGAGATCATAAAGGAGCGCCAGAACTGGGAGTCCGACAACAACTTCTCATAGGAGCTTAACGTAAAATTAACCGGAAAAATACTTACCATATTTGCGGAAGCCGCCGCGTTGTCACTGAAGGAAATGGCAACCAGATTAACTAAGGGTATAAGGCAGGATAAAGTGAAAGCTAATACAAATATCCAGATTATAGTATCCGCAATTCGGCTTTTGATGGAATGAGTGATAATGAATAACACCTCCTTGTTCAGAAGATTCTGTAATCAGTAAGCTTCTGTGCCAGTTTATTGGCGGATAGGATGAGAACAATTCCGACAACCGACCGCAGGAGCCCTATCGCTGTTCCCAGGCTGTATTGTCTCTGTACCAGACCCACCCGGTATACATAGGTGTCAATAATATCGGACGTTGCGTAAACCAACGGATTATAAAGATTGAAAATCTGGTCAAACCCGGCATTGAGCACGTTGGGCAGATTCAAAGTGGTAACCAGCAGGATGGTTGGCATCAGGCCGGGCAGCGTCACATACCACAGCTGTTTTAACCGGTTGGCGCCGTCAATGGATGACGCTTCATAAAGTCCCGGATCAATGGCTGTCAGGGAGGCCAGATAGATGATAGAGCCATATCCAAACCCTTTCCAGACATCTGTTAATACCAGCATAGGCCTGAACCAGTGGTTACTGGCCATAAACAAAACCGGATCAATGCCAAGCCATCCCAAAAATGCGTTAACCGGACCTTCGTAAGAAAAAATATTCATAACGACAGTAGCCAGTACGGCCCAGGACAGAAAATTCGGCAGATAAACAACGGTCTGCATGAACTTTTTGACAAATCGTACGCGGATTTCGTTTAACAGCAAGGCGAACACGATTGAAACAAAAGTACCTACAATAATTTTCCATAAGGCAATGACTATAGTATTGATTAATATTTGCTTACTGTCGGGAATTTGAAACATAAATTTGAAATTATCAAGTCCTACCCACGCTGATCCGCTCATCCCTTTAGCGGGAATGTAATTTTGAAAAGCCATCACGATACCGAACATTGGAATAAACGAGAAGATAATCAAAAATACTATACTTGGTGCGAGCATAAGGTGGAACGCAGCCTGATCTTTTTTATTGTTCATTTAGAATCATCTCTTTCTATCATTTGGAGGTGATTTCTTTATTGACTTCGTCCGTAATCGTATCGCCGCCTGTTTTTTTCCAACTGCTGACAAAGCTGTCAAAAGCGTCAGGAGATTGCTCACCGGTAATGATCTTCAGGAACATTTCCAGCTCCATTTTCGTCAGCGTCGGCCATTTCAGTGCCATGGAAGGTGTCGTTCCGAAGAATACTGGGTTTACTTCCTTGATCTTTGAATTCTTGACCAGGTTGGCCGTCGTGATGCTCGAGGTATATCCGGCCCATCCATTCGAATCCAGTTTCTCCCCGTTTTTTACGTTATCCAGATACTTCTTGTAGGAGCGATAGGCGTTTCTATCGTTGCTGGTGAGCAGTTTGCTGCTGTCCCCTGTTTTCAGCGCCTCTTCCATAATTCCGACATTACGGTAAAATGCATCATAGTAATCGATATTGATAGCAATCGGAGATCCCCCAACGTTAAGGCTGGCGTAATCCTCAAATTTCTTTAAGACCGCTTCATCTTTTTCCTGATAGCGCTGATAATCAAACTGAAGGCTGGCGATTTTTATAGCGGCTTCCGGATGCTCGAACCCTTTCCGGACCACAAGGTAACTGCTTGAAGGATTGCCGGTGAACATCGTCACAGAACCATCCTCCGACTGCGGAGCCACATAAGAAGCCCACTTGGCCTTTGGATTCAATTTAATCGAATCCGCTACTGTCCAGCTTCCCCACCAATTGTCCATGAACGAGCCGCTCTTTCCGCTGGTAAGCAGCGCCTTCCGGTCATCGGCTGTGCGTACGGCAAACTGCCGGTCGATCAAGCCTTTTTTGTACATATCCGCCAGCTTTGCAAGGGCCGGCTTCATTTCGGGCTGCACGGAACCATACACTGCCTTGCCGCTTCCATCATCCATCCATTGTTTCGGGAATGCGCCATACAGCGTAAAGATGTTGTTCAGTTCATACTGGCCGCCGGAAACACCAGCGGTATTTTCATTGTCGACCACAAGACCGACCGTATTTCCCGCTCCATTGCCGCCAGGGTCTTTTTCAACGAACTGGGTGATGATGTTCTCTACATCCTCCATCGTTTTGGGATCTGCGAGTCCCAGTTTATCCATCCAGTCTTTGCGCAGCCAAAGCACCCCCGGGCCGTGTGAAATTTCCGTAGTCGGCAGCGCCATCAGTTTTCCGTCGAACCTTGCGGTATCCAGAACACGGCCCTTATAGGAGTCGTAAATCTCCTTGATTTGGTCACTGGCGCATTGATTATAAGCGTCTGTCATATCTGCAATAAGATCGTTTTCATAAAGCTGCTGCAGAGTAGAGAGGTCAGGGACAACCATGATATCAGGAATCGTACCGCCTACAATGGCCATTGAAACCTTTTGGTTATAGTCCGTGCCGTCATTTGCTTCAAATGCAACTTTGTTTTGCACGTTGAGTTTTTCTTTGAAATATCTGGTCCACACATTATCGGTTGCATTATCCTTTTCATACGGCGTTCCCGCAAGCGCAGAGAAGTTGGAGGCTACCTGTCCAATGGTGTAGGTAACGGTTTCAGGATACGGGGTAAACGGAGTCGTCTGGGCTTCCTTCCATGCAGGATCATTTGAATTTGCCGCAGCGCTTTTAGCCGAATCATTGGAATTGGAATTATTGGAACTTTGGCAGCCTGCGACTGACACGGCTAAAAGCGCTGTCAATAAAATAGAACAAGACTTTGTGAGCTTGGATGACATATAAGAACCTCCTTAAATAAATACGTTGAGTTGAGTCAATGTGCTAGAGATAACGGATTCATAGCGCCGGCTTGCTTTGAATCCAGAATTAATTTGGCTTCTTTATTGTAGAGCCCTTTACTTTTGAGCGTAAATACAAAAAAATTACGTTTTACACAAATAAATAACATACTTGAAGCAAAGCGTTTTGCTTGCTGAAAAGCTCAATTAAAACATGGTACAATATACATGATCAGGGACAAATGGATTATTGCGCATGGAGAGGGCGTCCGGGATGTTAACGATACTAATAGCAGATGACCAAAGGGAAGAACGGGAAGGCATTGAATTTCTCATTAATGAACTGGGGTTTGTCCTCCATATAGAGACGGCGGAGAACGGCCGAAAGGCTCTCGAGTATCTGGAGCAAAATCCTGTTGATATCCTCTTTACTGATGTTCGGATGCCCTTGATGGATGGTTTACAGCTTACAACAGAAGCTTTAAACCTCAATCCCAAATTAAAAGTTATTCTTTTCAGCGGGTTCGCTGAATTTGAATATGCAAAAACCGCCATCTCCCTCGGTGTTTCTGAATATCTTCTCAAGCCGATCAATGTTGAAGCTTTCCAGAATACCATGCAAAAAGTAATCGCCCAGCTAACAGATCAGGAACAGGAAAACATCGCTTCGCAAATTAAACTTGAATATGTCAAAAAACATGTGCTTTTTAATCTTGTTAATGGCCTGGGAATACCTTCCTCTATGAAGGAGATCTCCTTCGAGCTTCCAGATCATTATCATGGAATGTTTTTGCTGGAATTTGATAAGAACTTTTTTGAAAATGCCGGACCGGAGTTTGAGGAGTTTATCTTGTCTTTACTGAAGGACCCTGTTGATTATGTAAATTTGAATGGCTGTCAGAGCTTGCTGTTATTTCCCCATCTGCCGGCAGATTCCCCCTGTTCTTTCCGTGATTTAGGCACGTTTTTGCATGATAGTATATTAGATAACTATAAAGTACATTGCTACCTCGCTATCAATGATGAATTCACGGTGCTGGACGATCTTTCCGCCGCTTTGATTCGGTTAGATCAACTGATGGAATACCGGTTCTTCTCACCGGATTATTTTGTATTTGAAGTGAAGAAAGATTTTTATTTTTCTAATGACATGCTCCCCGGGTTATCAGATTGCGATCTTTTGAATCACATCAGAAATAATCTGAAAGAAAGGGACATATTCAGCCTTAGAGCAAATACAGATCTTTTGTATCAAAAATATGCGAATCAGGCTCAATTTTCACAATTATATGTCAAGTATATGTTCTCTTCTTTGTATCAGGAGATTATGACATCTTCTGCACCTGTATCTGAAATTGAATTGAGCTATGGAATCGAAAAAATATATAAGTCCGAAGAATTAAAGGAAATAAAAGAGATTATAATTGCCGGGATTGCTCTTCTTGATCAGGAGTATGGCAGTTCGGAATTTTTAAACCGGGATATTGCCGCCGTAAAGCAGTACATCGAGGATCATTATGGCGAGGATTTGAGTTTGGATCTTCTTGCTGCAAAGATACATTTATCGCCCCATTATTTAAGCTCCATTTTCAAAAAAAATACGGGATGCGGACTGAACAAGTATATTAAAAATGTCCGTATGAATATAGCGAAGGACATGCTGCAGCAAACACATCTTAAGGTTTCGGATATTTGTTATACAGTGGGGTTTCAAAACGTTTCTTATTTCTGTCAGAATTTTAGAGATTTTTTTGGGCAAACACCTGAGAAATTCCGGCAGTACAATCAGAAATAACCCCAGCCCGGGAGGAACGGCATGCAAACGTGGAAGGCCCTTAAACAGAAAATCGGAGACTTTAGATTTCAAACGAAAATAAAGCTTTCATTTTTGCTGGTCAGCATGATTCCTGTTATTGTTCTCGGAAGTTTCTGCTTCTCAGAAACCAGATCGCTCTTAGTGCAGCAGTCAAAAGCCGATCTGAATGCCACATTAAAACAAAGCGTCCTGGCTGTAAACAACCAGCTGGATGTCTACAATAAAGTAATGAATTTTCTGAGCTTCAACCAGGAGATTGTGAATGCCGCCAACACCACGTATACCAGTGCGTATGAAATGTATGACCAGTTAAATAACGTAATCGATCAGAATTTCTTTACAGCGCGTTACTTGAACACCGGGGTAGAACAAATCATCCTGTATACCGGAACAAATCTGCCTCCACATGGAAACACTGTAAGACCTATCGATGAAATCAAAGAAGCCTCATGGTACCCGCTTGTAATGAAGTCGGTTGATGTTCTTTGGTTTTCCAGCGGGGAAAGTGTATATAGTGCCCGGCGTCTCCTCAGCACAAAACAGGAAAATCCCAAAGATAATATTCTGTTTGCACTTGTAGACTATGATGCACTGTTTAAAACGTTTGAACCCCTCGAATCTCATGGAGCGGAGATCATGATAATGGACTCCAATGGAGATTCTATCTATTCTTCGGGAGCTGACCGTAAAAATTCAGTTATCCCCATTTCCGATAAGACAGCTGATGAGTTTCATTGGAGTGGGAAGAACTACACCGTCCTGCAATCTTCGATCCCGATTACAGGATGGAATGTATATTTGTATAAGCCGACAAGCCTGATCACCAACTCGGCATGGTGGATTGCTTTGACTGTCCTGTTGATGATTGCCGCCTGCATCGCTGCAGTCGTTGTGGCTGGCACACTCTTTTCCCGGAAAATTATGCTGCCTATTCACCGCCTGCACAAAAATATGAAACTTATAGGAGAAGGGAATTTAGAGATTAAAGTTTTCAGCGATTCTAAAGATGAAATTGGAGATCTGATCCGAGGGTTTGGAAGTATGCTGGGAAGAACCAAGACGCTAATTGATACTGTGTATGTGGGAGAAATCGCACGCAAGGAATACGAAATGAAAGCTCTGCAGGCGCAAATCAATCCTCATTTTCTATACAATTCCCTGTCATTAATAAATTGGAGAGCGCTTCGAATACATGCGACGGATATTAGTGAAATGGCACAGCTATTATCTACTTTTTACCGTACTACGCTCAATAAGGGCGAGAATCTGATATTGGTTTCCGACGAAATTCTTAATGTTCAGTCCTATATTAATATACAGTTGATTATGCACAGCAACAGTTTCGAGATAGATTATCAGATTGATGACTCCATTCTTTCCTGCCGTATGCCCAATTTAATGCTCCAGCCTTTAATCGAAAATGCGATCATTCATGGAATTGAAAACCGGGAAGACGGCGGTGGAATCATACATCTCTCAGGCAAAAAAGAAGGTCAAAGTATAGTTTTTCTGATAACTGACAATGGAATTGGAGTAGAGCAGGAGCGGCTTGCTCTATTGCTTAAATCTCAATCTAAAGGATACGGACTTAAAAATGTAAATGACCGGGCAGTGGTAATGTACGGCGAACAGTATGGACTGACGATTAACAGTGTTCCCGGAAAAGGAACTCAAGTTTTACTCAAAATTCCTTATGATGAACACAATTAAGAGTCAGCTTCCGCACATACAAAAAGCAGGTTCCCGACAAGGCGATTGAGCCGTTTCAGAACCTGCTTAAATGCTACCACACGGTGAAATATAAACGTCTGTTCTACTGGGCTTTGGCCACCTGCACGTTGCCCAGAAAAGCAGACACACGCCGCAGATACTCGCGCGGATGCTCGCGGAACAGCAGTTCATGGTGGCTGCCCTTCACGATCCAGGAATCCGAATACGGGTTGCTCTGATTAGCTGCAAGTTCTTCCGCAATAGGATACGGAGCCTTATCATCATTGGTGCCGTGCAGAAAGAGAGTAGGGAAAGGGTAATCCTTCGCCTTGACCTTGGAATAAGGAATCTGATTCAATCCTGTGCCGTTCAGCACCGGGAAGAGCAATTCCATAATTTCCAGGGAGGGCTGGCGGGGCAGATCGATGTTCTGCTTGATGTTATGGTACAGCGTATCCGGCTCAAGCAGGAAGGTGCTGTCGAGAATCATGGCATCGACATCCTTGGTGACAAGTCCCGCCTGCAGAGCGGTACCCGCCCCCATCGAGAAGCCCCAGACAACAATCTCTTTGGCTCCATGCTCCTTGGCGTACTTTATGGCACCAAGGAGCTGCTGGGATTCCTTTTTGCCGCCGGTGGCGATATCCTTGTGGGTCTTGGAAGCGAAGCCGTAGTCAAACATGACTACATTGAAATTTAGGCTGTGCGCGTAATGGGCCAGATCGTACATCGGGACCCAGGTTTCCTCGCGGTTGGCGCCATAACCGTGGCTGAACACGATCGTTTTGGCCGAGCCCTTGGACGGAATATACCATCCCTGCATCATGCGGCTGCCGTCCAACGCCGGAAAGGTGATGTCCTCATAATCCAGTCCTTTGGCCAGTGACGGATTGGAGTACAGCGGGGCCACTGTAGGGTTGGACAGCACCCAGGCGATATAACCGTGCAGTGCGATGAAACAGAAGACAAAAAAGAAAAAAACGGACAGAAGCAAAGCAACAATAATATGTTTAACGCGAATCATCCGCAGTGAAAGCTTGGGTGCAGCACTTGGTCTGTGCTCACCGGGCATACGGGAGACCGGCGTGCCGGTATGCGTGGTTGCCAAGTCCATAAGGTCCCCTCCTATAACATCCGGAAATAGTTCATATGTTTAATCGTATGATTATGATCTTACAAAGTCAATGAAATAGCCGCTTTTGTAATGTAACTGTAAAGTGGGGCCCATTCTTTTCCGCTTCCGAAACTGCTGGACTTTGCCGGGGCATTTGCTCTAAGATAGAGTGGGTTGTTTTAATAATGTAACCGGGTTTCATTTAATGAAACAGTTGAAGGGGAGATCGCAGTGGAGGACCGTAAACTGACTGTACGCGCGGTAGAACGGGCGTTGGATATATTGCTGTGTTTTACACAGGAAAGTGATCTGAGCCTGACCGAGATTGCCTCCAAGATCAGTCTGCACAAAAGCACGGTGCACCGGCTGCTGACCACGCTGGAGGAAAAAGGGTTCCTTCTGCGCAATGAAGCCACAGAGAAATACCGCCTGGGTATCCGTATCTGGGAGCTGTCCACGCATCTTCCAACCCTGGATGAACCGGCGGCGCTGCTGCTTCCGGCGATGGAAAAGCTGCGTGACCAGCTCGGAGAGACGGTAAGCCTGTATCTGCGCGATGGTCTGGAGCGTGTACGCATACAGGCTGTGCAGAGCCGCCAGGCGATCCGCCGGGTCGCACAGATCGGGGCCAGGCTGCCGCTTTCGGTAGGCGCTTCGAGCAAGGTGCTGGCAGCTTATGCTCCCCATGAGGTTCAGACCCGTCTGCTGGCCGACCCGAACTGGCCGGAGGCTGTGGACAAAAGTGTATATTTGGAGCAGCTGCAGGAGATCACCCGCCTAGGTTATGCGACAAGCTTCGAGGAACGGGAGCCGGGTGCGGCAGCGGTGGCTGTGCCCATTGTCGGACGGGCGGGAAAAGTAGTCGCAGCGCTTTCACTGTCAGGGCCAGTCAGCAGGCTCTCGCGGGAGATGCTGGAGGACTATGCCGTGGTATTGGCTGAAAACGCCGCAGAAATGGGCCTGATGATGGGCTAATGTATCAAGGTTCGTTATATAGTCGATTTAGGGGGTAATTAGTAAGTGAAAGCTATACAGTCATTATCTATAGGTAATTATGGTTAATTCCGGGGCATGGGGGGATAGGATGGCTACTGTACTACCCGATTCATTAATGGAGGAGATGGAGGAGGTCCAGAAAACGTTCGGCAAAGCCACCGGGCAGGCTTTCGTGCTTACGGATCAAGAAGGAAACATTTTTACCCGTCCAGTAGCCGCTGGAACGTTTTATGAGATCATTTTGACTTCTCTGCAAGACTTGGCTTACCCCTTCAAGCCTACCTTGCGCAGATTGGGTTCTGTATCGCATCCTGTCATTCTGGAGGAATGGGTTGCCGGATTAAAATACGTTATTATACCGTTGTTCCCAGGTTATGGGCAGACTTATTATCTATGGTCGGGTGTCTATATGGAAGAGGGCAGTAAAGCGCTGATTATGCCTGCTTTTGAAGCAAAAATGAAGAATCATCCCGCCTTTGAACAGTTGAAGAAAGAACTGCTTGCCCAACCTGAGCTCAGCCGGGAAGGCGTTGCTGAGGTACAGGGAAAGATCGCGGTGCTAGGCCGAATCCTCAGTAAATTGCTATCCGGTTGTGCGGCTGCTTCTGGAATGCCGAGGATTGGAGAAATGACCTCCCGGCTCTTAACAGCTCTGGAGAAGGACTACCTCAAGGTTCAAGAGGTTCTGCAGCAGCTGGCGGCAAATACCTCGGCTGGGGACTTGTACGCTTTTGCCAAAGAGAATGAGGACGGCAGATTCCAGGTGGATTATGCCGCCGGAAGAGGGGCGCCTCTGCTGCTGAATACCGTTTTCCAGCAAGGCGACGGGTATCTCGGACAGGCTGTGCTTGGCAAAGAGCCGAGGCATTGGAGAACCACTGCACAAGACCCAAGGTCGTTGTTCTTCACGAAGTGCGGTCTTCCGCAACCCGTATACTTGTCTTGCTACCCGGTCATGATCTATGGCGGCAGGAGAGCGCTTTTGCTGGCGGTAGGGTTCAGCACAAACGAACAGGTGCAAAGCTATGACCTTGAGGAACAGCTCGTAGCCTCCTTGGTGGGACTTTCGGACAGAAGCGAGAAGCTGATACGGCGGGAAGAGCTGCGTAAAGAAGGAACTCTCCGGCTTAAGGAAGCCGTGCGGTTGCTGCCGCAGGTCACCACCTTTAAGGAACTGGGCAACGTGCTGCTCGATACCTTGATGGGCATGCCCTTTTCGCCTTCGCCGGTGCTTGTCTTTTTGCAGAACCAAGAAGATGCCGGGAGTTCATACTATTCCAGAGGCTGGACTAAAGAGGACGAGCTGCTGTATGTGAAGGATCTGGAGGAGCGGTATTCTCCGCAGGCCTTTCTCTCCGCTCCCATCGTCAATGAAGCCGCAGGCGAGCGTTTTCTCCTGGAATGTCCGCTAATCGCCGAAAATGCATTCAAGGGCATCTTATCCGTCGGGTTCCGGCAGCAGGGCGAAGCGGGGGAATGGCAAGCATTTACGGAATGCATCGCCACCCTGGCTGCGACGTCCATCCGTCTTCTGGAGAAAGACAGCAGGCATGCTAAGCATACTGAAGTTTTTTTGAAAAATCTCCGCTGTATACTGCAGGACAGCTATCCCGAGCTGCATCGTGTTTCGCAGGACGCTTCCGGGCTGGCGTATGATTTTGGCCGTTATCTGGGTTTGCCGGAAAGCGATTCCGAACGGCTTAAACGGAGCTGTCTGCTGGCCCCTTTTCAGCTGGAGCTGCTGGTTGAATATGATTTCTTTACCGAAGAGATTCTGCTGCTGAAGCAGGTGGACCGGTTGTCCGCTTTTTATTTTGAAATCGAGAAACCTTTACTCTCCTTTGAGGCTCGAGTGCTGGCTCTTGTACTGCATCATGCGGGTGAGCGGGAGCAGGGGGAGCCGCTGGTGGACAGCAGAGAGACATGGCTTGATTCCTCGAGATTTAAGATGGTTTGTAATGTACAGGCGGCAATCGATGCCGAACTGCCGGCGTCGTTCCAGTCGTTTATGCTCAGCCGGTCCAGGGAACAGCAGCAAGAGCAGGCGGTTTCACCCGGCAAGCTCCTGAACAACGCGGCTCTTAAGTCGCCGAAGGAAGAGTGGGGAATCTCGCCCCGCGAAGAAGAGGTGCTGGAGCTGATCATCCTCGGCAAGACCAATAAGGAAATTGCTTCTGCGTTATTCATCAGTGAACATACCGTGAAAAACCACTTGAGCCGTATTTTCAATAAGATGAACGTGACGGACCGCTCGCAGATTATTGCCCTTGTCTATAAAAGAATTCTGAATTCAGAGGGGCTTGAGATTTAGCGGTTGTTATGAACTATTCTTTCATCGGCAGCAAACTAAATAACAAAATATACAGCAAACAGCCTCCAATCCTCCCGTATGGGAGTGTTTGGAGGCTGTTTGCTTCAGGAAGGAACCGGATTACCGGGGACACGCCCCGGTAACCGTTCATTCCCAAAGATTTATTCTACCGGCAGCGCTGAATCCGATGTGGCGGCATCAGCCAGCATCTGGCGGAGGACGGTCTGCAGAATACCGCCATTCCGGTAGTAGTCGATATCAACGGTGCTGTCGAGACGGGCAATAACCGGGAACTCGAACTGGGTGCCGTCTTCGCGGGTTGCTGTGACAGTCAGCTCCTGACCCGGCTGAACATCATTGCCAAGTCCGGTGATGTTGAAGGTCTCGCGTCCGGTCAGGCCCATGCTGCTCCAGCCATGGCCTTCCTGGAATTGCAGCGGAAGTACGCCCATGCCGACGAGATTGCTGCGGTGAATCCGCTCGAAGCTCTCGGCGATAACCGCTTTGACGCCCAGCAGGAGCGTGCCTTTGGCTGCCCAGTCGCGTGAGCTGCCGGTGCCGTATTCCTTGCCGGCGATGACGATCAGATTCTGTCCTGCGGATTGGTACAGCATGGACGCATCATAGATCGACATCACTTCTTCGCTTGGCAGGAAGGTGGTGACTCCGCCTTCCGTTCCCGGAGCGACCGCGTTGCGGATGCGGATATTCGCAAACGTGCCGCGCATCATCACTTCATGGTTCCCGCGGCGTGAGCCGTAGGAGTTGAAGTCTGCACGTTCCACGCCATGGCTCCGCAAATATTCGCCGGCCGGGCCAGAGGTCGAGATATTGCCTGCTGGCGAGATGTGGTCGGTGGTTACGGAATCGGCAAGCAGCGCGAGTACGCGGGCATTGCGGATGTCTTTGATATCGCCGACCCCGTCTGCCAGATTCTCAAAGAACGGCGGGTTCTGGATGTACGTAGAGTTGTCATCCCATTCGTACAGCTCGCCTTCCGGCACTGGAATAGAGTTCCAACGTTCGTTGGCCGTAAATACATTCTCATATTTGCGGCGGAACATCTCCGGACTCAGGGAGAGGCTGATAGCTTCGCGGATTTCCGCGGAGGTTGGCCAGATATCGGCAAGGTATACAGGCTCGCCTTGCGGATCATAGCCCAGCGGCTCCGTCTTCAGATCAATGTTGACTGTGCCTGCCAGGGCGTAAGCTACGACAAGCGGCGGCGACGCCAGGTAATTCGCTTTGACCTGGGCATGCACACGGCCCTCAAAGTTCCGGTTCCCGGATATTACAGCAGCTACTGTCATATCATTGTCTGTAATCGCCTGGCTGACTTCATCCGGCAGCGGGCCGGAGTTGCCGATACAGGTGGCACAGCCGTAGCCGGCCAGATAGAAGCCGAGCGCTTCCAGCGGCTTCAGCAGATCGGCCTTTTCCAGGTACTCGGTAACAACCAGTGAGCCTGGCGTGAGACTGCTTTTTACGTATCCGGGTTTGGTCAGTCCGCGTTCTACAGCTTTCTTGGCCAGCAGACCGGCCCCCAGCATTACACTTGGGTTGGAAGTATTCGTACAGCTCGTAATGGCTGCAATCACAACCGCGCCAGTGCTGAGCTTGCTGGTAGTCCCGTTCTTATGCTGCACTTCGACAACCTCGCTGATTTTTTCATCGCTGAGGCCATAGCCGCCCTTGTCGACCGGTGTGCGGATAATCCCTTCGAAGTTTTCTTTCATATGCGTCAGCTCAACACGGTCCTGCGGACGTTTCGGTCCGGCAAGGCTTGGAACTACAGAAGCAAGGTCAAGTTCAATGGTATCGGTGAATGCCGGGTCCGGCGTATCCGAGGTGCGGAACATCCCCTGCGCCTTATAGTAGTCTCCAACCAGCTCTACAAGCTCATCCGGGCGGCCGGTGCTGCGCAGGTAGGCAAGCGTCTCGTCGTCCACCGGGAAGAAACCGATAGTTGCGCCGTATTCGGGAGCCATGTTGGCCACTGTTGCGCGGTCCGCCAGGCTGATGTTGGCCAGACCCGGTCCGTAGAATTCGACAAATTTGCCGACTACGCCTTTTTTGCGCAGCATTTGGGTGACAGTCAGGGCCAGATCGGTAGCGGTAGCCCCTTCAACCAGACTGCCTGTAAGCTTGAAGCCCACTACATCCGGTGTCACAAAATAAAGCGGCTGCCCCAGCATTCCGGCTTCGGCCTCAATGCCGCCCACGCCCCAGCCTACTACGCCAAGACCGTTAATCATCGTGGTATGGGAATCGGTTCCGACCAGGGAATCCGGGTATACTACGGTTTCACCGTCAACGTTCTTCGTGGTGGCCACGGAAGCCAGATACTCCAGATTGACCTGGTGGACAATTCCTGTTGCCGGGGGAACAGCGCGGAAATTGTTGAAGGCTGTCTGCGCCCAGCGCAGGAAACGGTAGCGTTCTTCGTTGCGTTCGAACTCTACATTCATATTGTATTCCAGCGCGTCTGCGGTACCAAAAGCATCAACCATAACCGAGTGGTCAATAACCAGATCTACCGGGACGAGCGGATTGATCTTCTTCGGATCGCCGCCGGCTTTCTTGACGGTATCGCGCATGGCTGCCAGATCTACAACTACCGGGACGCCGGTGAAATCCTGCAGTACAATCCGGGCCGGGATAAAGGGGATTTCTTTGTTGCGGTCGATGCCGCCTGACCAGCCGGCCAGCTGCTTCACGTGTTCTTCGGTAATCGCGCGTCCGTCGTATTGGCGGACTGCGGCTTCAAGCAATACTTTGATGGAAAACGGCAGCGAGGAAATATCGCCTGCGCCTTGCTTTTCTAGGGAGTTAAGATGATAGTAGCGATAGCTTTTGCCGCCTGACTCCAGGGTGCGGGCCAGCGAAAAATGGTCCTTGCTTGGCATATATGCGCCTCCTTGTTTCATCTAATGAAACTACATTTCAATATTTTATATATCTTAAGTATAACGTTTACAATGGGGGGAGTAAAGTTTTTTTTGCCGTTTAAACGCCCGAATTTCCCGGCGGGATGTTAGGTTTGGCGCTTGGTAAAATGAGGGCTGCGGGGTGCTGGCAGAAATGCCGTTGTTGAGGCACCGCAAGCGGGGAATGGCGGGAACAACGGCAGAAATGCCGTTGTTGGAGCACCGCAAGCGGTGAATGGCGGGAACAACGGCAGAAATGCCGTTGTTGAGGCACCGCAAGCGGGGAATGGCGGGAACAACGGCAGA
This sequence comes from Paenibacillus graminis, assembly GCF_000758705.1. NCBI lineage: Bacteria > Bacillati > Bacillota > Bacilli > Caryophanales > Paenibacillaceae > Paenibacillus > Paenibacillus graminis. The sequence goes on from NZ_CP009287.1 coordinate 746,716, forward strand.
AATGCCGTTGTTGAGGCACCGCAAGCGGGGAATGGCGGGAACAACGGCAGAAATACCGTTGTTGGAGCACCGCAAGCGGGGAATGGGGAACAACGGCAGAAATGCCGTTGTTGAGGCACCGCAAGCGGGGAATGGCGGGAACAACGGCAGAAATGCCGTTGTTGAGGCACCGCAAGCGGGGAATGGCGGGAACAACGGCAGAAATGCCGTTGTTGAGGCACCGCAAGCGGGGAATGGTAGGAACAACGGCAGAAATGCCGTTGTTGGAGCACCGCAAGCGGGGAATGGTAGGAACAACGGCAGAAATGCCGTTGTTGGAGCGGCCGCTAGGGTAAAGTACGGCTGATTTCAGAGAATTGTCTGTTGGGCCAAATGAGAGGCGGAAATTCCTTTGATTTCGCCAGAAGTAGGCTAGTAGTGATAAGTGGTGATAATGAGAAGGTAAGCTAAGTGGAAAAAGGACTTAAATTCCTCAGAAATCAACAATTGTGGGGGTTAAGTAGAAAAAGGGAACTTAATTCAGCAGTATGCCTTTATCTGGAGTGAAACGGGCTGAATTGGTGTACCCTTTTCCACTTAGCCTGCCGGATTGCTGGATACTCAAACTAATTAGTGATACTTTTTCCGCGTAAGCAGCAAACGGAGCTCCAAGAAGGCCATTTTCCCCTTACACCAACTTCTTGATACTATCGGCCGGGTTGGGCTGCGGGGCCAAATGAGAGGTAAAAGTACCTCTGATATCGGCCGAATCGGGCTGCAGGCCAAATGAAGGGTAAAAGTACCTCTGATATCGGCCGAATCGGGCTGCAGGCCAAATGAAGGGTAAAAGTACCTCTGATATCGGCCGAATCGGGCTGCAGGCCAAATGAAGGGTAAAAGTACCTCTGATATCGGCCGAATTGGGCTGCGGGGCCAAATGAAGGGTAAAAGTACCTCTGATATCGGCCGAATTGGGCTGCGGGGCCAAATGAGAGGTAAAAGTACCTCTGATCCAGCCAGAAGTTGGCGGGCGGAGAATGTTTAATATTGTTCCATGCCTTTTCCAAGGCTTTCCGCATGCACACTTGTATGCTCTATTTTTTTACACACCTTCTCAATAATTATAATGATTTCGTTCCTCACCCGAAGTACTATACACCAGACCCTGAAGGAGCCTAACACAACAACAATTCGATCTAATAGTGGGAGAAAGGTTGTAATAGACAGCGGTTGGGTCTTTATTTATGTAAGCTGCAATATCCTCTGCATAACCTAAATGGGTTATATTAACCCCGTATCACCGCGCCCAAACCGTTTCTTCTTATTTCTAACTGTATAGCTGCGAGGATTCCCTCATATACATAGAACAGCAGCCAAACAGGGATGAAGGGGCGGATAATGGAATGGAGCAGCAGTGGAAGCAAAGTCTGTATGTGTATGTAGATCAAGTGAATAAGGGGCGGGTGGCGCCCGGTGCCGAGCAGCAGCGAAGCACGGTCCGGAACCCGCAGTTCCTGCTGGAGCAGGGGGAACGCTCCCGGCGGCTCGCGCAGTGGTACGAGCAGCGCGGCATTACACCGCTGCGTTCGGAGACGGGTGTCCGCACGCTCCGGACCGTCCGGCAGAACCCGTCCGAGGTGGTGGCGGATGTGGCGCTGCACAGTGCGCTGTATTATGAGAAAGGCGGCATTACTCACCGAGAGGATGTCATTGAATCGGAGCGGCTGACTTTTGTGCTTGAAGGGAGCACCTGGGAAATTGCCGCTGTTGAGCGCAGTGTGCCGGAGCGGAATTCAATGCGCAGAGTGGTAGGAGCGGAACCGGTGCTGCGGCTGTCCAAATGGGGGGAAGCGCTCCCTGTCCCGCAGCCGTCGCAGCCGCTGCTTAACAAGAGTATTCTCCGGGGGATTACCAGCAGCAAAGAGGTGCGCTATCGCCGGGAAGACGCTGCAGCCTATGCAGACCGGTGGTGGAAAGACGGCAATCCGGAGTTCGAAGTGTTCGAAGTGGACTGCACCAATTATGTGTCCCAATGTCTCTTTGCAGGGGGGGCGCCTATCAACTATACTGGTAAAAGAGAAACGGGCTGGTGGTACAAAGGCTACAATGGCGCGCAGGAATGGTGGAGTTTTAGCTGGGCCGTGTCGGACAGTCTGCAGCGCTATTTAAGCGCAGACCGAAGCAGCGGACTCCGGGCCGAGGCGGTTGAACGGGCGGATCAGCTGATGCTTGGTGATGTCATACAGTACGATTGGGACGGCAACGGCCATTATCAGCACAGTACGATTGTTACCGCTTTTGATGCAGCTGGGCAACCGCTTGTGAATGCGCGGACGGTCAGCAGCCGGCACCGCTATTGGGATTACCGTGATTCCTATGCATGGACCGACAGAACGGCCTACCGTTTTTTCCATATTAATGACTACTTATAAAGCAGAAAGAGGTTAGGGCATGGGGGATACAAAATTAACCGTAGGACTGGTGTACGGCGGCAAATCCGGAGAGCACGAGGTATCGCTGCAGACGGCGTTTGCGGTTATGAACGCTTTTGACTACGCTAAATATGAGATTATACCTTTTTATATTTCCAAGCAGGGGCTCTGGAAGGTCGGAGCGGCGCTGGATGCCCCTTTTGGCACCATTGAACAGCTGAAGCTGGGCGGTGAAGCCGGAGATATGAGCATGGCGTTAAATGCGGTGTTCAGCGGATTGTCTGGCGGTGACCCGTTGATCGATGTGATGTTCCCGCTGCTGCACGGCACCAACGGAGAAGACGGAACGATTCAGGGCTTGTTCGAAATGGCAAATATCCCTTATATCGGTGCTGGCGTGCTGGCGTCATCCGCAGGCATGGATAAAGTTGTGATGAAGAAGCTGTTCGGAGAGGCCGGGCTGGATCAATGTGAATACTGCTATTTCAATGTCAGCGCCTGGAAACGTAAAAGCCATGAGCTGATCATCAGCCTGGAGGATAAGCTGGGCTATCCGGTATTCGTCAAGCCGGCCAATCTGGGCTCCAGTGTAGGCATTTCCAAAGCCGTTGATAAGGAGAGCCTGATCAAGGCTGTGGAGCTTGCGTTCCGCTATGACACCAAGGTCATTATCGAGGAATTTGTCGATGCGCGCGAGGTTGAAGTCAGTGTGCTTGGCAATGAGGAGCCGGAGGCTTCAGTTCCGGGTGAAATCGTCTCTTCTGGTGAATATTATGATTATGCTGCAAAATACACCGACGGCAAATCGCAGATGCTGATTCCGGCTCCTGTGGACCCTGAGGTCGCTGACCGTCTGCGGGAGTCGGCTATCCAGGCGTTCCGGGCGATTGAGGGCAGCGGCATTACGCGTGCCGACTTCTTCCTGCGCAAATCCGACGGGAAGATTCTCATTAATGAAGTGAATACGATGCCCGGGTTCACACCTTACAGCATGTATCCGCTGCTGTGGCGCGAAACTGGAGTATCCTATCAGGCGCTGCTGGACCGCATGATTGAGCTGGCGCTGGAGCGTTACCATTTCAAGCAGGGTCTGAAGTACGACAACGAATAACATTTGGCGAGCGGCGGGATCATTCCGGCCGGGAAGGAGAGAGGAACCATGGGATTTCAATCCGAATTCAATTCTGTATGCAAGTTCAAGAATGATCAGGAGCTGTACGAGCTGCTGGAATACGGCCGTACCAAAATGGTAAAACAGGGCTTCCGCGTGTATCCGACCGGCCAGAAGGTCATCGCCTACACACCGGAGAATGTGGCGATTGCTATTGTCAAAATTTCCGCATCCATCGCGGAAATTAATTTCCAGGGCAACGAGGTGACAGCTGTCGAGATGGATTTGGTACGCAAGCTGAATGAGGAAGAATCACGGGTGCAGACGGCGCTGGCCTATGAGATGTTTTTTGGAGAAGAAGGATGATTGTCCGGTTTGGCTATGTAGCCATGTCTACGGTTATCCCGGACTGCTCGCCCTCCAAGACCATGACCATGGCCAGCTTCAACAAGCTGAATGACCGGGAAGCCGCGCTTCGGCGGCTGGAGACCATCGCCCGCGGGAATCTTCACAATACGCTGCGTCTGCTCAAGCATAATGTCGGCTCGGATATCCAGGTATACCGCTTGACCTCCAAACTGATTCCGCTGGCGACGCATCCCGATCTGCAGGACTGGAATCCCTTTGCCGCATTGGCTGCGGATTTTGCCGAAGTAGGCAGCTATGTGAAAAAGCATGGACTGCGGGTTTCTTTCCACCCTGACCACTTTACAGTACTGAGCACTCCACGGCCCGAGGTGCTGGCCAGTTCGGTCCGGGATTTGCAGCATCATGTGGATATGCTGACTGCCATGGATTTGCCGGCGACCGCCAAGAACAACATTCATATCGGCGGTGCGTATGGAGACAAGCCCGCGGCTGCAGCGCGCTTTTTGGAGCATTTTGCGGAATTGCCGCTGGAGCTGCAGGAGCGGACGACACTGGAGAACGACGACAAGACCTTCAATGCCCCGGAGACGCTTGAGGTCAGCCGGAGGCTGGGAGTCCCTATGGTGCTGGATATTCATCATCAGTGGGTGAATAATGAAGGGGAGCTTCCTTGGGAGCTGTGGCCGGAGATTATGAAGACCTGGCAGACTTCCCTGGCGCTGAAGGATGTGCTCCCCGGTGAAATGCTGCCCCCGAAAATTCATGTATCGAGTCCGCGCAGCCCGTCCGACCCGCGCAGCCATGCTGATGGTGTGGAGCCTGCGCCGCTGCTGGCTTTTCTTAAGCGTATTGCGGCGGATACTCCGGCCGTGGATGCGATGATTGAAGCGAAGGCTAAGGACGGAGCACTGTTTGGTCTGATGGAAGCGCTAAAGGAGCTTGCTGAAGCGGGGAACGGAATAACGGTACTAGATGGGGCAAGCGTCAATATTGAACCATAAACCCCGGATAACCCGGTGCTAGAAGCAGAAAACGGGCTAACCTCTGACTTGATTAGTCTCTTTAAATAGGGTACGTTGAATGAAGGTTGAGCGAACACAAGGCCGGCCCTCCGATAGCCAACTGGTGTGGCTGATTGGTGGGTGTCGCCCTGATTCCAAAGAGTGCACCTTGTCACTACATATGGAAACAATTATGCTCAAGAAAGCGGAGTGAAGATATGAATCCTACAAATTCTGATAACCGGAACGACCGGGAGCCTTACGTTGTTACCAGTAAGGGTCATACTGCTGCAGCGATCAATGCCGCTGCTAAAGCGGGGGAATGGATCAAGAACAGACAGGGCCATGTGAAGGAACTGGGCAGCAAGACGTCAGCCCAGGATCTGGTTACAGAAGTGGACAAAGGCGTGGAGCAGATGATCCGCCGGCTGATCCTGACCCATTATCCCGACCATGCGATTCTCGGGGAAGAAAGCGTTCAGCCAGGAGCTGATGCTTTGACAGCCGCTCTGGAAGAAGGACAGAAGCATGATTATTTATGGATTGTTGATCCAATTGATGGAACGACCAATTTTGTACACGGATTTCCTTTTTATTGTGTCTCCATAGCCTTGGTAGTCAAGGGTGAGTTGACTGTGGGCGTTATCTATGATCCTATCCGTGATGAGATGTTCGTGGCTGAGAAGGGCAAAGGCGCCTATATGCATGGGATTCCTACTTCCGTGTCCGCCGAAGCGGACCCGGGAAGCAGCCTGGTGGCGATGGGCTTCCCTCCTGACCGTACCTTTGCCCAGCCGGCGAATATGGCCGGACTGCAGCAGATTCTTCCCCAGATCCGTGGTGTCCGTGCAGGCGGCTCTGCCGCTCTGCATCTGGCCTATGTGGCAGCGGGACGTGTAGACGGTTATTGGGAGGTCGGCCTTAGTCCTTGGGACTGTGCAGCTGGCGTGCTGCTGGTACTGGAGTCCGGAGGCAAGGTGACGGATACGCTGGGCAATCCCTATGATATTGGCACCCGTCATGTGGTGGCCAGCAACGGACGAATCCATGATTTCCTGGTGGCCTCGCTTGGCGAAGCTAAAGCAACGGGATATAACAAGTAAGGAGGGCGGCAAGAAGCATGAGTGATAAAGATGATCTGGAGCGCAAGCTGAGCGAGCTGCTGGAGGATGGCGAGATGGAAGAGGCCGACCGGACGGCCAAGGAGATCCGCCAAATCTCGCCCAAGTATGAAATTCGTATTCAGACCACACTTGATCCGATTGTGGAAGAAACGCTGCGCTACCGTAAAATAGGCCATGAGCTGGATGACAGATATGATAAATATCTGGAACGGGCAAAGAAAGATCATGGTTCTGCGGATGGAGATAACTCTTAGATATCATTTTAATCCTGCCAGGAGCGGCTTCCGAATACGGGAAGCCGCTCTTTTGCATACACGGACTGGATGATAGAATGGAAATATACCAATTTGGGAGGGATACGATGCTGAGCGCATGGAAAAAAATGTACGCGGCTGGCACGAGCAGCCTGCTGCTGTTCACATTGTTGATCAGTGCAGGAGCCGGCTCTGCTAGTGCAGCTGAAGCCGCCGCAGCAATACAAGGTTCGGAGCAGGATGTTTTTCGCATCGTAGCACTGGGGGATTCCATCACTGCGGGCTATGAGCCGGGGATGACTGATCCGAATGTGAAGCCCTACGGATATGCGGAGCGGCTGCTGGAGCAAGGCTGGTATCATGGCAGAAGCGTTCTTAGCAACTATGGGATTTTGGGACTTACTACAACGGGTCTGCTGAATTATACGGCAGCAATCAAAGATGGGGCAGTTACGACTGCCGATGGGATTCAGGCGGGTCTTCCTGATCCGCGGATCAACCAATTTGCTGCGCTCACTCCGCAGATCAAGACTGAGCTTGGCGAGGCCGACCTGGTTACGCTGACTATTGGCGGGAATGATGTGAGCAGCCTGCTGGTCACGGCCAAGGACCTGACGGAAGAGGCATTCAAGGCCCAGCTGGATCAGCTTCTGGCAAGCTACAGCAGCAATGTTAAGGTCGCGCTTGAGAATATCCGCGCAGTCAATGCGAAGGCTACGATTATGCTGGCTGATCAATATCAGCCCGCACCCAAGATTGCGGTGAGCAGCTCGTATCTAAAGCTGATGAGCGCTGCCCAGCAGTTCACCAAAGCGGCAGAAAACGTGGCGGCCAGCCTGAATCAGCCGGATGCTCCAGTGAAGGTGGCCCATGTGGCGGAGGCATTCGCAGGTGTAGAAGCGTCGCGGACCCATATTATTAGTGCAGGGGCTGCGGATTTTCATCCAACGCAGCTGGGGTATGAAACCATCGCCCGGGTATTCGCCGAAACGTATTGGGGAGAGTACCGGGTTCCATCTGTTTCCGCGTGGACAGCCGCATCCGCACCCATGTCAATTGTGGTGAAGGGAGTAGAGGTGAATACGCCGAACAAGCCGGTTCTGAAGAACGGACAGAACTTTCTGGCATTAAAGGATATTCTGAATGCCGTGGGCGCCACCGGGAAATGGGACAATAAAACCCAGAGTGCGGCCATTGTGTACGGGGGAAGGACTGTAGTGATAACGATCGGGTCCCAAACCATCAAGGTAAACGGAGCGGCGGTAGCCATTGATACACCGGCATTTCTGCAAAAGATTGGCAATGAGGATAAAACCTATTTGCCGCTTGCCGCCCTCGCCACCGGTCTGGGCTTCGATGTGAATTATAGCAGCAAGCTGCGGACGGCTTTCATTAATCCATAGACGCGCATAAGCTATACAGATTGAACTTGAAAATATAGAAACAAAGGAAAAGCGGCGGAAGAAAAAATATTAAATTCAGCCTGTACGGCATAAAGGTGGATGAATGTTGTTGTCTAGTACAAAATTCAAGGCGGAATATATGATTACCATGGACGATATTGTGCGCGAGGGCGATTCCGTGCTGCGCACTGTAGCGGAGCCTGTTCAAATGCCCCTGCAGGCCGAGGATCAAGAGGCGCTGCAGTGCATGATGCAGTTTTTGAAGAACAGCCAGGACCCTGAGGTTTCTGCGAAATTTAAGCTGCGCTCCGGTGTAGGGTTGTCCGCGAACCAGATCGGACTGCTGAAACGGATGTTCGTAATGTACCTGAGAGATGACAAAGGCAACATGGTGGAGCATGCCTGGGTCAATCCGAAAGTGATCAGCCATTCAGTGGCCATGATCTATCTGCCGGAGAGTGAAGGCTGCCTGTCCGTCGACCGCCCGGTGCATGGCTTTGTGCCGAGATACGAGTCCGTGAAAGTGAAAGGTTATAATATGACCGGCAAGGAAGTTGTCATGAAGTTCAAGGGCTATCAGGCTATTGTAGTCCAGCATGAAATCGATCATCTGGACGGCATCATGTTCTACGACCGGATCAATGAGGAGAATCCCTTCAAGCTCCCCCAAGGCGTGGAGATCCGCAGTCTTTATGAGCAGAAAAGCAGATAAGCAGATAAGCAGAAAAGTCTGCTATTCCTGCTTAAGTCATTGTCCGCCGCCGCTGTCCTTCGGGACAGCGGTTTTTAAATGGTTTAGGAAATAGATATTATCCTTTTCTTGTAACCGGCGGAGTCATAAGATAAGAGGGAGATCAGCATGTGGGTTAACAGAAAATGAAGTGGAAATTTACCCGAAAAGGTGGGAAACCCGCCGAGTTATATAACCTATTTCCGGCTAGTCCTTGCCAAGAAGGCGTTAAGTAAGCGCTAGTTGGAAAAAGGGAACTTATTTCTTCCCAAAATCAACAATTGTGAGATTTAAGTGGAAAAAGTAAGCTTAATTAGGCCATGTTACCTCCATAGAGGCGAAATGAGCAGAATCAGTTAACCTTTTTCCACTTCATCTTCGGAGAACAAGATCCTGGAGCAAATTAGTTAACCTTTTTCCACTTGGAGTTGCCGCAGGGGTTCTGGAGGTTCTCCAGGCATTGTTAAACTAAAATCCCAAACGGCTACTTTGTCCAGGGAGGACGGCGCAGCCGTTTTGTTCTATGCTTGGAACAGAGCCGCCTTTAATATGGAAAATAGTGTTATACTTACAGAATTATTAAGAGTTTCATTGAAAAAAGATTGGGCTGGCATAAGGGAGCGCATATGGACAGAAATACAGGCATCCTGATGGTTGTTCTCGAAGAACTTTGGTTTACGGCCGCAGGAAGAGCAATGGAAGCAGCAAGACTAAACGACAGGAGGGAATGAAAATGGGCTGGGGTAGAATGCCGATACGAGGGATGCAGAATGAGTACAATGATGAAGCGAAACAGATTGATGAGCAAATTCTAGAGCTGTACCGGCAGCGCAAAGCAGTTTCTGGCGGCAAAGGACTTTTTCCTGATACGGATACGATAGAGGAGTGGGCAACCCGGCTTGAGCTTCAACCCGGTGAAATTACGTTCATTCTGAGCAACCTGAATGAGGCACGGCCGAGACGGCATTTCTGGGAAGAGCCCGGTGCCCTGCTTGGTGTTCTGCCTATTATGCAGACAACGCTGCAGGATGATGCCGAGTATACTTTGACCCATGCGCTGCAGCATGAGAAGCTTAGTATTGTCACACTGGAGATTAAGTATCTGAAAGAGACAGCGGGGCATGTCAATGTCAATGCTGAGCTTATGCTTGCGGTTGTCGGTGATACGGATTACGAAGTCGATGGACATGGCGCGCGTGGTGGCGGAGCGCAGCTTCAAATGCAGTTCATGGTTTGGCCACCGCTGCCGGAAGATCTGAGTTTCGTGGAGTTTTCCCTGGTACCTGCCAGCAACAGGTTCATGCGTCCCATAAGAGAAGAGGTCATCCTGGATAAGCAGATTGACTTTCACTGACCCCATACTGAGCGTTAACGTAAAAATAACCCACTGCGTGAATCCGCCCGCAGTGGGTCTATTTTTAAAAGATAAGGCTTGTGTAAGAAGCCTCAATGAGAGGAGCTGCACAGCAGGCGCTGCTGGCGGAATGATTATTTCTCCTCCGCCATGGCCTGGAACGAGGCTTCTGCTGCTTCCAGTGTAGCGTCAATATCGGCATCGGTATGCGCCGTGGTCAGGAACCAGGCTTCATATTTGGACGGGGCCAGGTTGATGCCCCGGTTCAGCATGTGGCGGAAGAAGCTGGCGAACAGCTCGCCGTCCGTATCCTGTGCTTCATCGTAATTGGTCACCGGATGATTGCAGAAATGAGTAGAGAATGCGCCGCGGATCCGGTTGATGGTCAGCGGGATGCCATGGCCGTCAGCAGCTGCCTGCAGCCCTTCGGTCAGGCGGATCGCCAGCCGCTCCATTTCGTCATAGACACCTTCGGCTGCAAGCACCTCCAGACAGGCGATGCCTGCGGAGATGGAGGCGGGATTGCCCGCCATCGTACCGGCCTGGTAGGCCGGGCCGAGCGGAGCGACCTGCTCCATGACATGCTTACGGCCGCCGTAAGCGCCGATCGGCAGGCCGCCTCCAATGATTTTGCCGAGTGCGGTCAAGTCCGGGATGATGTCCTCATGATTGCTGAGACCCGCATAGGTCTGGGCCGAGCCGTAATGGAAACGGAAAGCGGTGATGACCTCGTCGTAAATGACCAGTGATCCGTTGTCATGGGCCTGCTTGCAGAGCCCTTCGAGGAAGCCCGGCTGCGGCATAACCATGCCGAAGTTGCCGACAATGGGCTCTACCATTACCGCTGCGACATCCCCGCCCCATTTGTCCAGCGCTTCGCGCAGGGCGTCCAGATCATTGAACGGAACTGTGATGACCTCCTGGGCGATGCTGGCAGGAACTCCGGCACTGTCGGGAATGCCAAGGGTGGATGGACCAGAGCCGGCGGCGACCAGGACAAGGTCGGAATGGCCGTGATAACAGCCGGCGAATTTGACAATCTTGCTGCGTTTGGTATAAGCGCGTGCTACTCGGATCGTGGTCATGACGGCTTCGGTGCCGGAGTTGACGAAGCGCACCTTATCCATCGAAGGAATGGCTTTCTTCAGCATCTTAGCCAGCTTGATCTCAAGCTGCGTGGGTGTTCCGTACAGCAGCCCGTTTTCTGCTGCTTGTGTAATCGCCGCAGTAATATGGGGATGGGCATGGCCGGTAATAATCGGTCCATAGGCGGCCAGATAATCTATGTATTCATTGCCGTCTTCGTCCCAGAAGCGGGAGCCCCCGGCCCGTTTCATGAAGACAGGAGCACCGCCGCCAACGGCTTTGAAGGAGCGGGAGGGACTGTTGACCCCTCCGACGATATGCTGTAGGGCTTCCTCGTACAAATGTTCAGAGGTGGTACGGTTCATAATTGATCATCCTTTAAGTGATTTATTTACTTCCGGCGCTGGCCGAAGGACTGCTGCCCGGAGAAGCATCCGGCGATGGAGACGGCTCAGGACCAGCCAGGGTATCCTGAACGAATTCCTTCAGCTTGTTTTCACTGCTGATGCCGAGCACTGCCGAGCCTCCGCTGGTTTTTTCTTCGGTAAGCAGGTTCATCGGCGGAATTTGTGCACTGCCGCCCATCGAGCTGTCATAGCCTACGGTAGCCAGCTTCCACATGTCATTTACGTCCAGGTTGGTATCGATATAAGGCGTAACCTGGGATAGAATCGTAGGCAGCTTGATAATGGCAGTAGTACTGATGACCTTGTCTGCTACGGCCTTAAGGAAGCCGCGTTGACGTTCCGTCCGCGTGAAATCGGAGGTGGCATCATGACGGAACCGCACATATTGCAGCGCCATGCTGCCGTCGAGATGCTGGAAGCCTTTTTTCAGATCAATGTCGTATTCGGGGCCATCCGCCTTCGTCTTATAGACCATATCCTTCTCGACCTCGTAATCGACGCCGCCAACTGCATCCACCAGCTTAATAAAGCCCTGAAAGTCGGTATAGACATAGTATTGTATCGGGATGCCGAGCAAGTCGCTGACGGTCTGCATCGCCGTATTGGGTCCGTGGGTTATCGCTGTATTGATGCGTTCTTTGCCATGCTCAGGGATAGAAACATAGGTATCACGTAATATAGAGAATACATAGAATTTTTTCTTGACCGGGTCAAGTGAGGCGACCAGCATCGTATCCGAGCGAGGCACTTCACCCTTCTTCACCCCGCGCGCATCGACACCCATAAGCAGGATATTAACCGGTTCGGTGCCTTCCCATTTTGGAGGTTGAACGGTTTCGGCTGAAGGTGAGGGGACTGCTGCAAACGGTGAGTTTTCACCGGTCTTGTGCAGGTTATCCATTTGATTATAGATTTCTGCAAAATAATAAACGATTCCGCCGATAATCAGGAGAAGTATAATTGCCAGAGTCCAGAGCAGCGGTTTCTTTTTTGACTTGCCGGCTTTTGCGTGCCGTTTCTTTCTTGGTGGCATTTCGTTCTTCCTTTCCCATTCACATTCTCTACATTATAATTTCTTTTAGGTATACAAGCAATTTCGGAATATTCATCCATATTATGAAGGAGAGAAGAATTAATGAACGAAATCAAGATCGGACAAGAAGTGCCGGACTTTACCCTGCCTGCTTCTACAGGACAGGATATCAGCTTAAGTGATTACCGCGGCCGCAAGGTCGTACTGTACTTTTATCCCAAAAATATGACGCCCGCCTGCACCCAGGAGGCCTGTGAATTCCGTGACGCCGCGGACCCGATTGCCCGGGGCAATGCAGTCGTGCTGGGAATCAGTCCGGACAGCCTGTCTTCCCATGCGAAGTTCATCGAGAAGAACAGTCTGCCGTTTCCGCTGCTCTCTGATGAGGAGCATTCCGTAAGCGGATTATTCGGAGTCTGGCAGCTCAAAAAGCTGTACGGCAAAGAATTTATGGGCATTGTGCGGTCCACCTTTCTCATTGATGAGCAGGGCATCCTGGTCAAAGAATGGAGAAAAGTCCGGGTCAAGGGCCATGTCGAAGCACTATTGGGAGAAATCATGAATAAATAAGTATGCTAGTAACTAATTGTAAATGTCTGTAACATTTCTAACAGCCTCCATAAGGCGCTCTCATGATATAGTTGCCTCATATTACTTCAAATTTGGAGCAAGGCATGGTGATGAATGGCATGATGATGCTGCGTATCGGGCTGGACGTCGGGTCAACTACAGCCAAATTGGTTGTTATGGAACACGATGTGATTGTATATCAGGATTATGTGAGACATTTTAGCGATATAAAAAAAGCTGCGCTTTCCCTCCTGTCAGATGTGCGGGACAGGTTCCCGGATCGCGAGGCAGCTCTGACTGTAAGCGGTTCCTCAGGCTTGTCCCTCTCAAAGCTTGGCGAGGTCCCGTTTGTGCAGGAGGTCATCGCCTGCACGAAGGCGATCAGCGAGCTGATCCCCCAGTGCGATACCGCTATCGAGCTGGGCGGCGAGGACGCCAAGATTATCTATCTCAGCGGGGGCATCGAGCAGCGGATGAACACGGCCTGTGCAGGTGGCACAGGAGCATTCATCGATCAGATGGCTTCCCTGCTGCAGACCGACCCGGCGGGCCTGAATGCCCTTGCCGAGCAGCATGAACGAATCTATCCTATCGCATCGCGCTGCGGCGTCTTTGCCAAAAGCGATGTCCAGCCGCTGCTGAACGAAGGCGCACGCCGGGAAGATGTGGCGGCTTCGATTTTTCAAAGCATTGTCAACCAGACGATCAGCGGCTTGGCCTGCGGCCGCCCGATCCGTGGCCGGGTAGCTTTCCTTGGCGGGCCGCTGACCTTTCTGCCCGCGCTGCGGAAGCGGTTTGCCGAGACGCTTGGACTCAGCGACAGCGATGTGCTGTTTCCGGAGCACTCGCAGTATTTTGTCGCCATTGGCTCAGCGTTGTCGCAGACCGATCCGCTGGTGCTGCCGCTGTCCGGCTGGATGGCCCGGCTGGATGCCGTAGACTTCTCGGCCGACCGTGCCGAGGATGCCGAACTGCAGCCGTTGTTCGCCTCGCCGGAGGATCTGGAGCAGTTCCGGCTCCGCCACAGCCAGGCGGCAGCTCCGCGTTCGGAGCTGGATACCTATCAGGGGCCTTGCTATCTCGGCATCGATGCCGGATCTACCACAACCAAGCTGGTGATTACCGGCGCTGCGGATGAAATCCTCTATACCTTTTATGGAAGCAACAAAGGCAATCCTCTGCAGTCCGTCAGCGATGCCCTGAAGGAGATCTACCGGATTCTGCCTGAAGGCTGCCATATTGCCGGTGCATATGCAACCGGTTATGGTGAAGGGCTGGTCAAGGCGGCGCTGCGTACAGACGGCGGCGAAGTGGAGACGGTCGCGCACTACAAGGCAGCCTCCAAATTCATGCCGGAGGTCGATTTCATTCTGGATATCGGCGGACAGGATATGAAGTGCATCAAGATCCGCGGCGGCGCGATCGACAGCCTCATGCTGAACGAAGCCTGCTCGGCGGGCTGCGGCTCTTTCCTGGAGAGCTTTGCGTCTGCATTGGAGCTCGGCATCGGGGAATTTGCCGCAGCGGCACTGGAATCCACTGAGCCGGTCAATCTGGGCTCCCGCTGCACAGTCTTCATGAATTCCAAAGTGAAGCAGGTGCAGAAGGAAGGGGCCACGCTGGCCGATCTGTCAGCAGGGCTTGCGTATTCTGTCATCAAAAATGCGCTCCAGAAGGTCATCAAAATCCGCAACGCTGACGATTTGGGGCGCAACATCATTGTACAAGGGGGCACCTTTTATAATGAAGCCGTGCTTCGCGCTTTTGAGCTGCTGACCGGAAGAACTGTGGTCAGACCGGATATAGCCGGTGTGATGGGCGCCTACGGCTGTGCGCTGATTGCCAGAGAGCATGCAGGACTTGACGGATTCAGCACCCTTCTGGGACCTGAAGAACTCGAAGCCTTCAAATATGAAGTGTCGCCGGGCCGCTGCAGACTATGCGCCAACAACTGCGCGCTGACGATCAGCCGCTTCCCCGACAAGAGCTTCCATGTCACCGGCAACCGCTGTGAGCGCGGGGCCGGAGGCAAAAAAGAGAAGAATACCCTGCCGAATCTGATGCAATACAAATATGAACGGTTTTTTGATTATGAGGGGCTGCCTGTGGAGCAGGCGGAGCGGGGGACCGTTGGTATTCCGCGGACCATGAACATGTTCGAGAACTATCCGTTCTGGCATACCTTTTTCACCACACTGCGTTACCGGACGGTGCTGTCTCCGAAGTCCAGCAAGAAGCTCTATGAGAGCGGAATGGACACCATTCCTTCGGAATCCATCTGCTATCCGGCGAAGATGGCCCATGGCCATGTGCAGAGCCTGCTGGGCAAAGGCGTTGATTTCATCTTTTATCCGGCCGTTGTATACGAGAAGAAGGAAGACGACGCCGCGCAGAATCACTTCAACTGCCCGGTGGTGGCCTCTTATCCCGAAGTGATCCGCAACAATATGGATGGGTTGAAAGAAAAAAACATACCGCTCGTGAGCCCGTTCCTGACCTTCGATGATATTCCGGCGCTGACCCGGGTTCTGGTGAAGACCTTCATGGATATCCCGAAGGAAGAGATTGCCGCTGCCGTGCAGACAGGACTGGCTGAAGCCGAGCGGGCCAAAGCCGATCTGCGGAACAAAGGCGAAGAAACGCTGGAGTTCCTTACCCATAGCGGGACCAAAGGGATTCTGCTCTGCGGCCATCCCTACCATGCAGATCCCGAGATTAACCACGGCATCGCCGAGATGATTACGGGCATGGGTCTGGCCGTGCTGACCGAGGATTCGGTCTGCCATCTGGACCGCAGTGAAGGGGAAGTGGGCGTGGTCAACCAGTGGACCTACCATGCCCGGATGTACCGTGCGGCCCGTCTGGCCGCCAGCAGGAATGATCTGGAGCTGGTACAGCTGACCTCCTTCGGCTGCGGCATTGATGCCATTACCTGTGATGCGGTTCAGGAAATTTTGGAGCGCAACAACAAGGTGTACACCTTGATCAAGATTGATGAGATCAGCAATTTGGGCGCAGCGCGCATCCGTCTGCGGTCGCTGCTTGCGGCTATGCGCGAGCGGGAAAAAGGGGATGTGAAGCCGCAGCTCCTGTATAAAACACAGGCCAATGTGCCTTTTACAAAGGAAATGAAAGAGACCTACACCATTCTGGCGCCACAAATGTCTCCGATTCATTTCGAATTGTTCGAACGTGTCTTCCGGGACGCCGGATACCGGCTCAAAATCCTGGAAAGCACCGGACCGAAGGAAACGGAGGAAGGTCTGCGGTATGTGAACAATGATGCCTGCTACCCGGCGATTGTCACTATCGGGCAAATGCTGTCAGCCCTGAAGAGCGGAGACTATGATCCGGACCGGACTGCTGTTATTATGTCGCAGACCGGGGGCGGCTGCCGGGCAACCAATTATATCTCGCTCTTGCGCAAGGCACTGAAGGACTCCGGTCTGGGACAGATTCCGGTCATTTCGCTGAATGCCTCCGGAATGGAGAACCAGCCGGGCTTCCGGATCAGCCTGAGGCTGGCTAACCGGCTGATTGCAGCCGCCTGCTACGGCGACCTGATGATGCGGCTGCTGCACCGCTTCAGACCGTATGAAGTGATTCCGGGAAGTGCACAGGCCTTGTTCCGCAAAGGGATGGACCGCTGCAAGTCCAGTCTTTCGACCTTTTCATTCCGGGAATACAAACGGCTGACCCGCGAAATCGTCGCCGAATTCGTTCAGCTTCCTGTGGTCAAGACCGTGAAGCCACAGGTGGGGATTGTCGGAGAAATCCTGATCAAGTTCCATCCCGACGCCAACAACCACATCATAGAGATGATTGAGGCCGAGGGGGGCGAGGCGGTTATGCCGGATTTCCTGGATTTCATATTCTATTGCGTCTACAATCCGATTTACAAGGCCGAGCAGTTCGGCAAGAGCAGAAAGCTGGGCTTCTTTAATCCAATGCTGATTTCCTACCTGGAAATTTACCGCAAGCCGGTCAAGGCGGCGCTGGAAGAAGCAGGTCTGGCCAAAGGCCGTGAGAATATTTACGGACTGGCCGAGAAGGCAAGCCGCCTGGTCTCCGTGGGCAATCAAATGGGCGAAGGCTGGTTCCTGACCGCAGAAATGATGGATCTGCTGGATAACGGGGTTAATAATATTGCTTGCATCCAGCCTTTTGCCTGTCTGCCGAATCATATTACCGGACGGGGAATGATTAAGGGGCTGAAGGATCTGTATCCCGGCGCCAACATTGCCGCCATTGATTACGATGCCGGTGTCAGTGTCGTGAACCAGGCGAACCGGATTAAGCTGATGATGTCCATCGCCAGCGGGCTGGCGAGCAGCACGCCACCCCCTGCCGCAAAAATGAAAAAAAGCAGTACAATGAAGCCTGTGGTGGTCGGAAGCGCCAGAAGCGACCTGTAAGCTTGCATTTTAGTGAAATTCAAAGAGCGTACCCTTAAGTGATCGGGGTACGCTCTTTTATTTTGAAAGCCCGTGCTCCAAGGACGACAGGCAGGTGTTTTAGGATATAGGTTTATTTTTGCAGTTTCAGCTTGACGCGCATAGCTTTATTCAGATGAACGAAGTTATGCCTTGTGGCAGGCATCAGTACGAGGCCGGCAATGGTTTTGCTTCCCCAGTAATTGATCAGCCACTGTTCTGATTCTTTGACTGCGCCTTCTTCAGAAATTCTGCTGATCTGCGCAGGGGCGGGCTTCTTACGGAATTGCCCAGGCTGCAATCCGGTGATAATGGAGCGTGTTCCGGCTGCCACTGCCTGACGATAATCCAGCAGGGCTTCCACGTCGACAGCTGCACTGAATTCTGCGAGCTCCTGTTCGCTCATCCCGTTTCCGGAATGAATAAAAGGTGTATGGAGCTTATCCGCATAATGTTCTGAATGGAGAATCTGATCACGATCCGCTGTGAGGATATTCATCGTAATATCCTCAATACGGGCACTATGCCATATGTGCCACACGATAGAATTGCTGCTGTTAGCCGTATGAACCGGATAACTGCGCATGGTTTGCTCCAGGAGATCTTTTAACAGATCGTCTTCATAATTGGTCTGCTCCGGGTTGTTGCCGCGCGAGGCGTACAGGCAGTCATGCAGCTCCAGGATAAGAGCTACCGCATTAGCATGCTCTTCCGGTTTTGTAATTATTCCCGTCAATTGCTGATGGTTGGCATTCCAGATTTTCCGTGCTTCAAGAGACATAAAGGGTCACCGCTTCCGCTTGTAGGCTATGTTCTAGATTATATAATAAATCCCAAAGCTGGCCGGTTTTTAAGCGTGTCTGTTTTGCGGCAGAGGCCCACACTAAGAATCTGATCTGGTATCATAATGTTTTTTTTCTGAAAGTTTCAGCAAGTGGTTGACGAATAAATAGGTAAATAGTAAAATAGTTCGCATGCGAAGTATTAATGGGTTTACTGATTGGGTGGAGGCGATGAATGATGGAGGATAGAGAACAGCAATTGGATGATATCTTTTCTTCATTCCGCTGTATTATCCATAATTTCCAGCAGCTTATGTGGAAGGATGCAGAAAAGCTCAATATCACCTCCACGCAGCTAATGGTCTTGCGCAAGTTGGAGGCACACCCGGATGTGGGGATCACGGAGCTTGCGGATCTGCTGCACTTGGGAAACAGCGCCGCCAGCGGTGTGGTCGACCGGATGGTGAAGGCTGGACTGATAACCAGACAACGCTCGGAGAGCGACAGACGTATATTTAAGCTGGCCATGACCGACAAAGGCCGGGAGATCAGGGAGCAAAGCAAACAATCGCTACGAAGCCATCTGGAGCCCTTGTCGAATATACCGGCGGAAGATGCCAGGGAACTGCTGAGATTGCATCGGGAAATCATTAAAATTTTGGAACAAGGGAGAGAGAACAACAAGCTATGAGCACAATAACTGCTAACGCTGCCGCGCCGTCGAAGACGATACGCAGAGGTCCCATCATTGCGGCCCTCCTGATCGGCGCGTTCGTGGCGCTGCTGAATCAGACGCTGATGAATGTGGCACTGCCCAAGATGATGGAAGACCTCAAGATTGCCGCCAATACGGCACAATGGCTGACAACAGGATTTATGCTGGTGAACGGGGTGCTTATTCCAATCAGTGCCTATCTGGTGGAGAAGTTTACTACCCGTCAATTATTTACTACCGCAATGATGCTATTTTCCATAGGAACGCTGGTCTGTGCCATAGGCACCGGCTTTGAGATGATTATGGTCGGCAGAGTGATTCAGGCTGTCGGCGCAGGGATCCTGATGCCGCTGATGAACATTGTGTTCCTGCGGATCTTCCCGATTGAAGAGCGGGGTAAAGCGATGGGGCTGATGGCGGTCGCCATGATTTTCGCCCCGGCTGTAGGACCAACGCTGTCCGGCTGGGTGGTTCAGAACTACTCCTGGCGCGTGTTGTTCTACATTGTGCTTCCGTTGGCCATTTTCTCCACCCTGCTTGGCATGAAGACCATGCAGAATGTTGGGAAGCTGACTTCGCCCCGACTGGATAAATTGGGTGTGGTGCTGTCCACGCTTGGTTTTGGCGGATTGCTGTACGGCTTCAGTGATGCCGGAACAGACGGCTGGAACAGTGCGACGGTATATGCCTGCCTGATTCTGGGTGTTGTAGCTTTGGCTTTGTTTGTATGGCGTGAGCTTACGACCGACAAGCCGCTGCTGGAGTTCCGGATTTTCCGGTACAACATGTATTCATTAACTACTGTAATCAACATTATTGTTACAATGGCGCTGTATTCAGGGATGATTCTGCTGCCGATCTACCTGCAGACGATCCGTGGCTTTACACCGATGGAGTCGGGACTTATGCTGCTGCCGGGTGCGATCCTGATGGGCGTAATGTCTCCGATCACAGGGATTATTTTTGACAAAATCGGCGCCAGATGGCTGTCCGTTATCGGCTTGATTATCACTACCGTTACGACTTGGGAGTTCAGCCAGATCACCCATACCACTACGTATACCCACCTGATTCTGACCTACACGGCACGGATGTTCGGAATGTCCATGCTGATGATGCCAATCGTAACCGCCGGATTGAACCAGCTGCCGCAGCGCCTGGCTTCACACGGTACGGCAATGTCGAATACACTGCGTACGGTAGGAGGGGCACTGGGCATGGCGCTCTTTGTCAGCCTGATGACCAACCGGACAAAGAGCAACATTACGGAAGCCGTGATGAGCGGATCTGTATCCCAGACCGACAAGGCGGCTATGCTCAAGCTTACACAGGATGCAACGATCAACGGGATTACCCATGCGTTTACCGTGGCTACCTGGGTGACAGTTGTAGCCCTGGTGCTAGCCTTATTCATCAAGAAGACCTCGCCGCAGCCGGACTTCCTGCAAACGGAGGAAACCGAATCTGTGCAGCAGCCGTCCAAGGTGAACTCGCAGCAGGCGTAAGATCATTTGTATCATCATAAATTTATATTGAAAAAAGGACTATCCGTCAGCCGTACTCCGGCTCCCAGGATAGTCCTTTTTATTTTATGTTCTTTGGGCAATTATGATTCGCTTTTCTTACGGATAGGAGTCACCTAGCGCTTACTATGAAGCAGGTGTGCAGGCACCCGTGGGAAGAAGGGTACTTCTTTCTCCCCAAAATCAACAATTGTGAGATTAAAGTGGAAAAAGGAAACTTAATTGGGCCATATTACTCTGTCAGGGGCTAAAAGTGCGGGATTAGTTAACCTTTTTCCACTTCAAACTGCTGGGGAAAGGGTGCTTGAGCAAATTAAAGATCCTTTTTCCACTTGGAATTGCCACCGGGTTCATGGAGGTCCTCCAGACAATGCTAACTTAAATTCAAAACGGCTATGTTGTCCAGTGAAGGACAGTGTAGCCGTTTGTTCTATTTTGGCATAACTTCAGCATTATATTTGGCGGCAATTTCTGCTGCCAGTCCGGCCAGTCTGCGGCGGACCGGTTCAGGCTCCAGTACCTCCACAACCGTTCCGAAGCTCAGCAAAAAACCGTACAGCCAGTTGTTCTCCGCATAAGCCAATCTAACGGTATACCCGCCGTTACCATCAGCCTCCAGCTCCTCGCAATCAAAGTAGTCCTCCGCCAGGTGTCTGCCTTCTGCCGAAAAATGCAGGACAACGGTCTGTGTATTCAACGGTTCTTTCCAACCCTCTGTCCAGGGCAGGTCCTGCAGGGGAATATCCAGCCGTTCGAAGCTCTGGGTTCCCTTGACCAGCGACTTCATGCGCAGCAGCTTAAAGAGCCGGAAATCCTGGCGCTCCGTGCAGAATCCGTATAAATACCAGCCCGCCCCCTTGTGTACAAGCGTATATGGCTCCACAATCCGGTGGCTGATCTGGCTGTCAGCACTGACATAATCAAAAGCCACGACAGTGCTCTCCTCCAGCGCTTCTTTCAGAAGAGCCAGACGCTCCTCCAGCGGACCCTGCAGCCCCCAGGGGGAGAAGTCGACGATCAGCTGGGTCGTTTTGCTGCGGAAGGCATGCGACTTTGAGGGAGGAATCACGCTGCTTATTTTTTGCATAAGCAGGTTGTGTTCTCCTCCTCCATAAGAAGATACACTCTGCAGGGCGGTAAAAATATCGGCCAGTTCGCGTTCGGTAAGGACATTGCGGTCCAGCCGGTATCCCTCCATAAGCCCAATGCCGCCATTTGCGCCTTGATAGGTGACGACGGGAATCCCGGCTCCGTTAATACTGTCGATATCCCGGTAAATGGTGCGTACAGACACCTCGAACATATCAGCCAGTTCCTTGGCCTGGATCAGCGGGCGGTTCATCAGCAAAATGACAATGGAGAGCAGACGGTCAATTTTCACAGAGGCTTCCTTCTTTCGCATGTATTCATATGTTCATTATCCTTGTATTCCCGCACAGAATCAAAGGAAATAGCCTTGCAATTTATCATATATTAGAATAACATCTAATTAGATAATTGTATAATTTCGAAAGTGAGGGACAAGTTGTGAACATAAATATAACCAATAATAGATCAACAGAAATGCTGAAGCAGAGATCCAAGGGGTATTCCAGATTGTTTGCGGCCGGCCTCGTTAACGGCATTGGCGACCGGTTCAGCAGCGTCGCTATGCTGGCGCTGATTCTGCAGGTGACCGGATCGGGGATGGCAGTAGGGATCTCGCTGGGGATGAGGGTGCTCCCTTTTCTGTTCATGGCCCCGCTTGGCGGAATGCTTGCCGGCAGGCTGCCGCGCAAAACCATAATGATGGCTGTTGACTTGCTGCGTGTGCCGGTTGCCCTGTCCTTTCTTTTGGTAGATGGAGCCGGCAGGCTCTGGCTGCTGTATGCCGGGAGTTTTATTATGGCGGCCGGGGAAGCCCTTTACAGTCCAGTGCGCAAATCATCGATTCCGCTGTTGGCCGGTCCTGACTCATTGCACAAAATCAACAGTCTGGAGCAGCTGATGACCGGCTGTGTGCTGATCCTGGGGGCATTTACAGGCGGACTGGTGTCGCTGTGGTGGGGGCCGGAAATGGCTTTTGTAGCAAATGCGGCCTCGTTCCTGCTGGCTGCTCTTCTGGTCTGGGGCATATCATTTCCGGCAGCCGTCCCCAGCGGGACTGAACTGCGGGCAGATACAATTCCGGCAGAACCGGTTATAGAGAGCAGCCATTTGAAAAAGACTGGCCGCTGGCAGAGCCTTAAGGTTCTGATTGGCGGCAGTCAGGTGCTGCAGATTATTATAGCCTACGAATTGCTGGTGCCAATTATTAATGGATGGGACAATGTACTGATCAGTGTGTATGCGGTACAGGTGTTTCATGCGGGGGATGTGGGGGTCGGAGCTTTCTATGCCGCACTCGGCATCGGGCTTAGCCTCAGCTTTTTTGCCGGACGGCTGCTGAAACGGAGACTCCTCGGGATTGCGCTTGCCGGTCTGCTGATGGAGGGTATTCTGCTTATGTGCATCAGCGGCAGCAGTCATTTCGGGGTGGCCTTTGTGCTATATATTCTGCTGTCGTTATGCGGGGGAATTGGGAGTGCCTGTCTGGATACGCTGGTGATGCGGGAAACGCCTGCCGCCCAGCAGCCGGTTGTTTTTGGGATACTATCAGCGCTGGGCGGATCACTGATTGGGGTGTCCATGTTGAGCGCTGGTTGGCTGCTGGAGGCCGTGGAGCCGAGGGCGTTGGGATTCGCAGGCGGTGCCGGCTTCGCGGGGGTGGCATGGCTGCTCGGGGTGTTGGCATGGCTGCCCCGTTACCGGAAGAAGATGCCAAGAAAGCTGCGCCGCCAGTGACAAAAGAAGAACACGCTGCTTATTTCACTTGGAAGGCTCTTTGACCTTAACCACCTGATTTTCCAGGTTCATTCCTGTTTTGCGCCGGAGCAGCCGGGACCCGATCTTGTGCCTGTAGCGGTACAGGATGATAAGTGCTGCAACGGCTGCGACGCCGGAGGCAATCCAGATTGCATTTTTCTCTATCAGGTGGAAGATGCCCATCCATTGGGGGCCGAATACTTTTCCGATTCCCAGAAAAAGCACGACCCACAGCAGGGCGCCACTGTATGCATAAAGGGCAAACTTGCGGAACGGCAGAGCGGTAATGCCCGAAAAGTAGCCGGTAAAGTGGCGCACCCCCGGGATGAAATAGCCGATGGAAACGAGAATGCTGCCATAACGGTCGAACCAGTGCTGCGTTTTCTCCAGCTTGGTCTCAGAGAACAGAAACCATTTTCCATAGCGCTGAATAAAAGGTAGTCCGGCCTTAAGCCCGATAAAATAGGTCACCGTCATGCCAACAGTAGTTCCGGCAAAAGCCACAGCGATCAGCACAAAGAAATCAAGCTGGCCGGTATAAGAGAGGAAGCCTGCAAAGGCCATGGTGGTTTCTCCGGGAAAAGGCAGAGCCACAAACTCCAGCAGAAGTCCGAAGAAAAGTACACTATAGCCATAACTGGCGAACAATTCCTGTATCCATTTCAACATTTCCATAAGTCTTCACTCTCCAAGGGCACCATGCCTCATTCTATTTCCGGGCTTGTCTTCATACAATCTACCAAAAGACGCGAATGCGCCAATAGAAAGCTGGAGGTAGAAAAGATGAAGGGTTACCGAAAAAATAATGTCCGCCGGATCGTCCTCGGCGGTTTGCTTGCTATGGTGGTTTTAGTACTTGCATTTGCGGGGCGCACAGTACTCTTTAAGAATAATCTTCCGGCTGCCCTGACGCAAGATGTGCCTCTGGCGCTGCCTGATGCCGGTCGTCTTCAACCGCTGTCAGGCTTCACTTCAGGTGCAGCGTTTTCCATGAGCCTTACTCCTTCACAGGCAGCCGCCCAAACCACAGCCAAAACTGCAATAAGGGCAGAGGCATCAGTAAAGAATGGAGCTGCAGTAACCAAGGTTCCTGCCAAACCTTCCCTTCCCGCACAGACCAAGCAAAAAATGGTCTACTTAACATTTGACGACGGTCCCAGCAAAATCACTCCAAAGGTTCTGGAAATTCTGCGCCAGCAGGGGGTGAAGGCGACCTTTTTTGTGCTTGGGGAGCAGGCCAAACAGCGGCCGGAGCTGATCAGTGCCATATGGGAACAGGGCCATGCCATAGGCAATCATACCTATAATCATAACTACCATGCTTTATATAGCGGGTTTACAGAGTTTTGGTCGCAAATCAAGCAAACCGAGGAGATTATCCGTAACATCACAGGGGTGCGCCCGCAGCTCGTACGTGCTCCGGGCGGCACATTCGGACATTTCGACAAGTTGTATTTCCGGCTCCTGGCACAAGCCGGTTATTCCGTAATGGATTGGACGGTGGATAGCGGTGATTCCAAACGCAAAGGGGTGCCTGCCGGGGATATATTGCAGGAATCTGTAGCAGATATGACCGCTTCCCGGGTAATCCTGCTGCTTCATGATGGCGGAGGCCACGAGCAGAGCGCCAAGGCTCTGCCGGAGATTATCAAGCGCTATAAAGCGGCTGGATATGCCTTTGGCGTGTTGAACGGAGAGGTGCAGCCCGTCCAGTTCAGAGTATCTGCTTCCGCGGCCCGAGCGGGTCATGCCCAGCCTTCCAAGGCATGGATTGCTGCGAATATCATTCCTAACCGTGAGCTGTTCACACCGGGCAAGGCACTGGCACTGGAGGTTGGCCTGCTGGAGACCAAGCTGCTCCCCGGAGAGTACACCATCCGTGAAGGACAATATAAGGTGCCGCTGCGTGCAGCCGTCGAAAGGCTTGGAGGAGAGGTCAGTTGGGATGTGTCCAGCCGCAGCGGCAGGGTGGTCTGGAATGGCCGGACCATTCTGGCGGATGCAGCACATCAGCAGCTTACTGTAACGGATGGGGACGGCAGACAGCAGATCCGCAGCGCGGATGTGCAGCTCATCGGCTCTTCGTTATGGATCTCCCTCCGCGGGCTGCTGGATGCTGCCGGACACCCGCCGCTGACCGCAGCAGTGACTGCGGAGGAACGCAGGGTAAAGACGCTTTGAAATGTAGCAAAGCTGCAGGTCTGGGTACTCTTTTTCGTGGGAAGAATAGACATTATCAGGCTTCTTTACGCCATATTCCTTAGGATGGCTGCAGGAAGCTAGTCTACAGCCAAAGGAAGGGTAGCCCAATTGTCCTCTTCATCCTTAATGAAACCAGACCCGCTTGCCCGGAAAGATCAAAATAGCCTAAATATAACCGGAAGTCTGCCTGTTCACCGGGCCCGAAATATCGCGGGAGAGTGGATAAGAATACTCTCAGTGGCGGCTGTCCTCGGCGCTCTGTATGCCTGGCGCGGAGGAGAAACACTGCTGTTTCTCTTAACGGCCAGCGGAGTTCTAATGCTTGGAGGACTGCAGCTGCAGCTCTTGGGTCCCCGTAAGGTGATTGTTACCCGCAGCCTGTCTGCTGTCCGTCCTACAGCCGGGGATACGCTGACTGTAGACGTGAAGGTTGCCTTCAGGACACGAATTCCACTGCCGTGGATGGTTATAGCCGACCAATGGAGCGGCGGGATGCACCAGCAGCTGCTGTTTCCCGGATTCCGGCGCTCGCTGGCCTATACCTATTCGCTGCATGAGGTGCAGCGCGGGGTACACCGGCTTCACGGGTGCAGTGTAAGATGGGGAGATTTGCTGGGTTTATTCACAGGAGGCTGTCAGTCCGGAAGCGGTGACAGCTTCAAAGTCCGGCCAAGACCTCTGTATATAGGCAGAGCTGCGCATTACAGCAGAGCAAAACCGGGTGACACGGTAAGCAGCAGCCGAACCCGTAATTACAGCGCCGAAGCTGGTGAAATCCGCGAGTATGCGCCGGGTGACCCCCTAAGCCGGATTCATTGGAAGAACAGTGCACGGAAGGGAACGCTGCAGAGCCGGGTGCCCGAGCGGGAAGATGGACGCATGTCCTGCATTGTTCTTGCCAACAGTTCCGGGGAATATGAAATTCCTTACGGAGCTCTGACACCCCGGGGGCAGCGCGGGAACCCGCCTGCTCCCTTTGAACGGGCCGTTTCCGCTGCAATGGGACTTTTGCTCGCAGCGGAGCAAAGCGGCGCGTATGTGCAGTTCTTCAGCGGCGGATGGCCGGAAGGCATGGCCAAACATGAAGGGCTGGGGCAAATCCCGTCCAGAGTACAGGATATGCTCACCGAGATTACCCCGGACGGCGGGCGTTCTCTAAGCGCGCTGCTGGAGGATGCTTCACGGGGCTGGATCCCCGGGATGACGGTTGTAGTTATTACCGGCAGGCTGGAGGAAGAATCCGCCCGTACGCTTGCCCGTTTTCTGGTACAGGGCGTGAAAGTTGAACTGTACTATGTCTGGGATCAGCCCGCTCCGCGGCAGGCAGGCGGTCCGGTGAATAGCCAGTGGAGCCCGTCAGCCACAATTGGCGCCAGCTTGACCAGACTCGGAGCCTGCCTGTATTGCCTTGGGGATAGTTCCCTGTCACAAGGAAACAAGGGGGGGGAAGTCCATGGTTTCCAGGAGCGGTCAACGCTTTGGTAGGGGGCAGACGATTGTAGCGGCAGAAGAATATACCGGACCGTTACCCGTGTGGAAGAAGCGCTGGGGGCTGCGGACCGGCAGGTCAGCTGCATTGGACGGCCGGGATCATTTGGAGGACAGTCAAGCTGATTCCAGGGACAGTAGTCCTCTGCATTATCGGCTGCTGTTCTCTTTGGCCATTCTGGGGCTATTCATGGAATGGCTGCTTCCCTTGCTCCGGACTGCCGTGGAGCCGGATACACTGCGGCTGCTGCACACGCTGCTGTTTTGTGCCGCAGCCTTGCTGTTGTGGGGAAGCCTCCGGCTTTCTAATTTGCTTCAATATACGGTTCAATTCATGATCATGTCTTTGACCTGGTTCTATATATGTGACGGCAATGAGGGGGGCCGCTGGCTAAGCTTGTATGCCGCAGAAGTTCCAGATGATCTAACGCTGCTCTTCTCAGGACATATCTCAGCGTTAAGCGGGAATAGCCGCTTGCTGATTCTGGTGCTGGGCTGGGGGCTGCTGGTTTGCTCCGTGCAGCAGTTGGCGCTGTACAGAGGCAGCACAACGCTCTTTACCCTAGTGACCCTGGTATACCTTCTGGCGCTGGATATGGGCTTCACGGTGAAAACAACCGGGGATGTTATAGTTGCCCTGGGTCTGATTCTATGGCTGCAGGCCTTGAACCGCCTGCTGCGGCTTAAAGAGGACACCGGAAGCGCTGTTCTCCCTTATACGCGCTGGGGAGGGCTGGCACTGGCCGCCGCGTTGATCATAACGTTGGCAGCCTGGACAGGGGGCCAGCTGTATGGGGCGCGTCAAGGCGGACCGGTCACCTTCCAGCCGGTATTGGACAAGATGAGGCACTGGGCAGCAGGGCAAATGCAGGAAGCATCACAACAGCAGCAGGTCCAGCAAGGGAGCACAGGTTACGGCTCAGGAGAAGCAGAGCTTGGCGCTCCCCTGGCGTCCAATGCTGAAGCAGTTTTCAGTGTTGTGGCCAATCAGCCCTCCTACTGGAGGGGAGAGAGTATTACTTACTATGACGGACGGCGCTGGATCAGAGACGGGACAGCGTTTCTGCCGTTTAATCTGGCAGCCCTGCCGGGTCCGGAGCAGAAACAGGCGGAAGAGGCAGGGAAAAACCGCAGGCTTATTCAGCGGTTTCAATTCGCAGTCCCCTCCTCAGGCGGACTGCCGGTGTTCAGTGCCGGAACGGTGGCTGAATTAGAAAACATTACACTGACGGATGGCAGCCAGCTTGGCTATGTACTGGCTAATCCGCAGAAGAACAGCTTCAGGCTTCCTGAGGCGGGCGGTTCCGTCAGGGTTGCGGAATACACAGTAACCTCGATACTTCCAGAGAGTGACCCGGCTGTGCTGCGGGCTTCTGCCGGAATGGACCCAATGTCCGTGCGCGATTCCTATCTGCAGCTGCCGGCCCGTCTGCCTCACCGGGTCGCTGAGCTGGCTGCGAAGCTCACTGCTTCTGCGGATACGCGCTATGCCGCTGTCTCCGCCATAAGGGATTACCTGCAGAGTGGATTTACTTACACGCTGAAGACACGGATACCGCCACCGGGGGCTGATTTCACGGATGATTTTCTGTTCGTTACGAAGCAGGGCTACTGTGTGCATTTTGCGACAGCAATGACCGTGCTGCTGCGCAGCTCCGGCATTCCGGCCCGTTATGTCCAGGGCTACGGGCCGGGGACCCTGGCGGCAGATGCTGTACCGCCGCGCTATGACGTTACCCAAGGCGATGCTCATGCCTGGGTGGAGGTCTATTTCCCCGGCACGGGCTGGGTCCCGTTCGACCCCACGCCCGCTGCCGCCCTCGCCGCTGCCGCAGGCCCGGCGGCGGACCCCGCGGCGGCTGCATCCGCCCCGCCGGGAACCCCCGCGTCCGCTGCGCTTGGCGCGGACGTCCTGCCCGCCCTGCCGCAGGCGGGCGGAAACCCGCCAGCGCCGGCTGCCGCCGCGCTGGTGGGGCTGGCCGCCGCCTGGCGCTGGCGGCGTTGCCTGGCCCTGCTGCCGGCGGCGCGGTGCGCCGGCAGGGTCAGCCGCGAGCGGCAGCTGCGCGCAGCCGCTCTGGCCTGGCGCGGGCTGACGGCGCGGTACGGGCCGCCGCCGCCCGGGGTAACGGCCAGGGAGTACGCAGCCTCCCTGGCGATTGAGGACGCGCGGCTGCGCGCCGAGGTCCGGCAATTCATACGCCAGTGGGAAGCCCTGGCGTACAGCAGCCGCGCGGCCTCAGCACCTCCGTGCTTGTCCGCCCGGAGCGGCTTCCCGGCGCAGGAACCCGCTCCGCTCCCGGCCATCCCGGCGCAGGAATCCGCGCCGCTCCTGGATATCCCGCCACCCAGCCAAAGGGGCTTGGCTCTGGTCCCAACTGCCGGCCCAGAAGGCGCGGCCTTTGTCGCCCACTGTCTGGCGATCACCTTCCGCCTGGCTTGATCAGCAGGCCATTTGCTGCCCGGACAGCGAATGGCCTATTTTTTAGTGGGTAGGAACGATGATTTCCTTTTGATGTGGCGGAAGAGCAGGATCATGGGAGTAGCGTCAAAGTGAAGTGAAATTAGTACACATAAATGGACGGAAAAGCATTCTTATAGAGGAAATAGTGGGAAAAAGTAGAGTTAAATTAAGCGATTTCCCTGTTGTGGTAGCGAATCGGCCGGATTAGTGATCCTTTTTCCAACTAGCACTTGCGGGGGAGCGGGACGCGATCATTTAAGTTCCCTTTTTCCACTTGGATTAGATTTTGAAATAATCCCAGTATGTACCTCCCCGCACCAACCATAAATTCCCACTCATTCATCCTGCAGAACCCCATACTATGAACATCCGCCAAACCGCGGATATTCGCCCGCCGGATAAGGGGAAAGCCATAGAGGCAACGCGCCTTCCTTTCCTTGACGGTGAGAATTAACCATGAGTATAATGAATCCAATAATCAAGGGAGGCACGTAATGAACAAGCCAAATGAAATTATCGTCGTTCTCGATTTCGGGGGACAATACAATCAACTTATCGCGCGCAGAATTCGGGACCTGGGGGTATATAGCGAGCTTCTGCCGTACAATACGCCACTTGAGAAGATTAAGGCACTTTCGCCAAAAGGGATTGTTTTCTCCGGAGGCCCAAGCAGTGTGTATGCTGAAGATGCGCCTCACGTAGACCCGGCTATTTATGATTTGGGGCTGCCAATTTTCGGCATCTGCTATGGGATGCAGCTCATGGCCCATCAGCAGGGCGGAAAGGTTGAACGTGCGGACAAGCGGGAATACGGCAAGGCCAACGTTGACTTTGAACTGGACGCTGTGCTGGCAGCAGGCCTGGAAAGCGGCCAGACGGTATGGATGAGCCACGGAGACCATGTGGTAGAGCTTCCTGTCGGGTTCAAGCTGGATGCCGGCACGGAGAGTGCTCCGATTGCGGCAATGAGCCATGCGGACCGCAAATTCTTCGCGGTGCAGTTCCATCCGGAGGTGCGCCACTCCGTGAACGGAAATGAGATGATCTCGAACTTCCTGTACGAGGTCTGCGGCTGCGAAGGCAAGTGGACGATGGAATCGTTTATTGAGGATGCCGTCAAGGATATTCAGGCCAAAGTCGGTGACAAAAAGGTGCTCTGCGCCCTCAGCGGCGGCGTGGACTCCTCGGTAGTTGCGATGCTGATTCACCGGGCTATCGGCGACCAGCTCACCTGTATGTTCATCGATCACGGCCTTCTGCGCAAGGGTGAAGCAGAGAGCGTAATGGAAACCTTCGTCGGCAAATTCGACATTCATGTGGTGAAGATCGATGCGCGTGAGCGTTTCCTGGGCAAGCTGGCGGGTGTCTCCGATCCCGAACAGAAGCGCAAGATCATCGGCAATGAGTTCATCTACTGCTTCGACGAGGAATCGGCCAAGCTGGGGGATTTCTCTTTCCTTGCCCAAGGCACACTGTACACCGATATTGTGGAGAGCGGCACGGCAACGGCGCAGACCATCAAATCGCATCACAATGTCGGCGGACTGCCGGAAGATATGAAGTTCAGCCTGATCGAGCCTTTGAATACCTTGTTCAAGGATGAGGTTCGCAAGCTGGGCGAAGAGCTGGGAATGCCGCATGCCATCGTCTGGCGCCAGCCTTTCCCGGGTCCGGGACTTGCTATCCGTGTGCTGGGCGAGGTTACCGAAGAGAAGCTGGAGATCGTGCGCAATTCCGACTTCATTCTGCGTGAAGAGATCGCCAAAGCCGGCCTCGACCGCGAGATTTGGCAGTATTTCACCGCCTTGCCTAACATGAAGAGTGTGGGCGTTATGGGGGACGAGCGTACGTATTCCTACACCGTTGGCATTCGTGCCGTCACCTCGATCGACGGCATGACCGCCGACTGGGCGCGCATCCCTTGGGACGTGCTGGAGAAAATCTCGGTCCGTATCGTCAACGAAGTGGACAACGTCAACCGCATCGTCTACGACATCACCTCGAAACCGCCGGCAACGATTGAGTGGGAATAAAAAACTATAGAGGCAAAAAAATACTCCCTTTTATCTGCGTTGTTCAGCAAATAAAAGGGAGTATTTTTTATGTGCGCCCGGCATGGGCGATAACTCGGCGGTGAAAGTCCGCTACAGGCTTGGCAGTAGGAACTGTTAGCCAAAGGCAAGGGTGTCCGCCGCGAGGCGGAATCTGAAGGAAGCCGGAGGCAAAACCTCGGTCTGACGAACAGAAATCACATACAAGGCATACTGGGACGGACGAGCTTGCATATCAAAGCAAAGTCCAATACTGCCCGAATCCCAGCATGTAAATGTGGCAGATAGATGAGGGGAAGGTTATCGCTCTTACCCGGGGAGGTCTCACAGACGTCCGGTAGGAAAAAAATCCGAACGACGGAGTAAAGCTTGCTGTGAGAAGTCAGCAGAGGCCATAGTACCGGGAAGTTTTTTTTTCGGGAAGGGCCAAACAATCGTAAGTCTCGAGTACACACGGAAAGGAGAGTCGGTGCAATGAAAGCAGAATACCGAAAGGGCTGCCAGCAAAGGGATAGCGTGGAACGCGAAGAGTATGCGGGAGCGCGGAGTGCCGGCATTCGGGAACGTAGAGAAAGAGGCGGTGCAGCGGACCTGCTCGAACAGATTCTGGACAGAGATAACCTGAACAGAGCGTACAAGCAGGTCAAACGCAACCATGGAGCGCCAGGAATCGACGGAATGACCGTAGAAGAGGCGCTGCCGTGGTTGCAGGAACATAAGGACGAACTTCTGCAAAGGATCCGGGAAGGCGAATACAAGCCTAGCCCGGTACGGCGCAAGGAAATTCCCAAACCAGATGGAAGCGGAATGCGGAAGCTGGGCATCCCCACGGTCATCGACCGGGTGATTCAGCAGGCTATCGCTCAGAAGCTGCAGCCCTTGTTTGAGCCGCTCTTTTTAGACGGAAGCTACGGCTACCGCCCCGGACGGAGTGCACAGCAGGCGATCCGGAAGGTAAAAGAATATGCACAGGAAGGCTACGGCTACGCAGTCGAAATCGACCTCTCCAAATACTTTGACACCCTGAACCATGAGCTGCTAATGAATCTCCTGCGTAAACAAATTCAAGATAAGCGTGTAACCGAGCTGATTAAAAAAATATCTGAAAAGTGGGGTTATGGAGAATGGGGTACACTGCAAAACCGAGGAAGGCTCTCCGCAAGGAGGCCCCTTATCTCCATTGCTTGCGAATATTTATCTGAACGAATTCGACCAGGAGATGAAGGGCCGTGGAGTGAACGTCATCCGGTATGCGGATGACATCGTGGTGGTCGCCAAAAGCAAACGGGCAGCAACGCGGCTTCTGGAAACCTGCCGGAAGTACCTGGAGAATAAACTCAGACTCCAGATGAATCCGCAGAAGAGTAAGGTTGTGAGCGTTGTGGCCCGGAAGCATTTCAAGTTTCTCGGCTTTGCCTTGGGCAAGAACGGAAATGGGCTGTATATACGCGCCCACGGTCAATCCCTTGCCAAAGCAAAGAGGAAGTTGAAAGAACTGACGAGCCGCAGTCAGGGCAGGAATGTACGACAAGTCATGGAAAAGGTGAAAGCCTACATTCGTGGCTGGATTGGCTACTTCTACGTAGCCGATATGAAACGGACCCTACAAAGCTGGAGCGAATGGGTGCGTAGAAGGCTTCGAATGTACATCTGGAAACAGTGGAAGAAGCCCAAAACAAAGGTACAAAACCTAAAGAAACTGGGAATACCGGAGTGGCAGGCCCACCAATGGGGGAACTCCCGTCTGGGCTACTGGCGAGTGGCCGGAAGCCCGGTGCTGTCTCGGTCCATAACAAACGAAAAGCTCGTACAAGCCGGGTATTATGACTTCCCTGCACAGTACGAGCATCTACGTAAATTGCACTTATACGGTTGAACCGCCGTATACCGAACGGTACGTACGGTGGTGTGAGAGGTCGGCTGCTCAGTTAATGGGTAGCCTCCTACTCGATTGTATAGGATATTATACAAGGTCAAAAATGCGGAGATCTTGGAAGCCTCAGAGGATACAAGCGATGCAGGCGGATGGGCTCCATCAGCGGACTAAAGCGGACAGAGGAGACCTCATTTTGCCAAAAATCTTGCTTTTTCAGCGGATACGGACTCAGGAGTCGTTATATCGTTCGATTGAGCCTGCAATAAAGGGGAAAGGGACAAATAAAGGCATCTCAGTCCGTTGTCCTGCTGAATAGACGAGTCTTCTTTCAATAACGGCTTTCCAGTCCGCAACTGCTGCGGATAGGTCGTGAAGGGAGCCCATCGTGTCCCAGAAGGACCCACACAATAATCTTAAGGCCTCCAATGCATGTCTTAACTGACTTTTGAGTGAGCATTGTGCATGCAGTATAACAATATGAGTGCTGAGCAAGCCAAAAGACGCTAAGCCTGCCTATAGCACAACGATCGACATTGGCATGCCCCGTTGATTTGGAGCGGCGGGGAATCCCTGCGGCCGTAAGCTCCGTGTTGTTATTCACCCGCCAAGGTAATTTTGTTCTTGTGAAACACGAATTAACAAGATTCTAAATAAACATTATGAAGCTGCTGCGTAGGGTTATGTACTCGTCCATGAGCTTGAGCAGATCAACTGGAACGCAGAAAAACAAAACAACCTTATCGCATCTGGCGGCAAGGCTGTAGCTAAAGGTTCCACGTTTCATGTTCAGAGCCGCTTCGAGTTCGATCGGACTGCGCGCCGTTGTATTCGCTGGGCCGCGTCGTGCTTATTGTTCTAGTAGTTCATGAAACCATTTCAAGTTTCATCTTGATTGGCCGCATGTTTGGGATCTCAATCATGCAGTTAACTGTTATTTCTGATTTTGTTTTGTTAGTTCACATCCTAATATCATGCCGTCGATGACAAAGGTTAATGGTGGAAAAAATTCCTGTTTACGCAACTTTAGTACCAAACCACACACGATTGTTTCCTTTCAATGGGGAGGATACAGTAAGTATCCGTTTCACTTTTTGCTTTGTGTTAGGTTTTTTATTCTATATTTGGGTAAAAATGATGAATTTATTGTTATATATAGCCATTTTATTAAATTAAATGTGGCGAAATTATAAAATAATAAAATTATGCTATATTTCGACAATAACTTCTATTTGATAACTATATAATTAATGTTGTTGTTGGTTTGTTATATTATTAACCTAATTTTTAGGGGGATATATGGAGAGTATAAAACTGGTTTGCATTCCGTATGCCGGCGGGTTAGCTTCCTTATACGGAAAGTGGAAGAAGTACATGCATCCAACAATAGAGATTATGCCAGTAGAACTTGCAGGCAGAGGTGTCAGATCCGGCATCCCTTTTTACCAAAGTGTGCATGAAGCGGCTGCCGATATCGCCCAGTCTCTGGCATTCACACTGCAGGATGAATCGTATGCGATCTGGGGCCATAGTGTAGGGAGTCTGATTGCTTTTGAGCTGGCACAGCAATTGCGTATGAGGGGCGTACATGATCCCCTCCATCTATTCTTCTCAGGAAGAGAGGGACCGCAATTGCCGATTGTCAATAACAGGGGATATGCGCTTCCCGATAATGCTTTTATCGAAGAAGTTTTACGTTACGAGGGAACACCTAAGGAACTGTTCGACTATAAGATACTTGCGGAACTGTTTCTCCCTATTTTGCGTGCGGATTTTAAAATGGCGGAGACGTATAAATATAATCATCAGCAGGAGCCGCTTGATGCAGATATTTCCGTTTTATTCGGAACGGAGGATATGACTCAAGAACAAGCTGCTGCCTGGCAGGCCGCCACGAACGGATCATGCTCAATCCATGCCTTTTCCGGGGGACATTTTTTCATAAATGAGCAGACTGAGCAAGTTTCCAACTTGATTAATAGTGTCTTATTGCCCACAAATACATTAATCACCGGCGCACCACTTTTTTAACTCAGGCTTCACGTGGAGGTTAGCTGCTTTGGTCAATAATGTTCAAATTCAGCCCGGTCAACACCTGGCAAGAAACAAGACCGATTCCTTTGGATTTTTGCTTTCATCAATGCTTGCATATAAATATGCACTAGGTGCGTGTATTGTGGTTTCCTTACTGGCGGCCTCAATCGATTTGGGCATGACCTATATTATTCAGCAATCCATTAATCTGACCGGTACAAGCCAGAGCCAGGAAATCTACCGCATGCTGATGTACATGGCTGGGCTTATTGCCGGTGGTATGCTTGTTAAATTTATCACAAAGATTTTATCGGTCCGCATCAGTTCACATATGATTAAAGATCTTCAGTCCCAACTGATCAATAAGGTTGTGAAGCTGCCTTATTCATATCTTCATTCCCGCCAGACCGGCAGCGTGGTGTCTCTTCAATCCAGTGATTTCATTCAAATCCAGAATTTTCTCCAGAATGATTTGTTCAATTTGTTCTATTATCCTTTAATCATGCTTGGTAGCATATGCTATATGGCTATTTTATCCTGGAAGCTGCTGCTGTTTTGTACTTTTATTACTCCGATCTCAATTGTTCTAATTGTCCTGATAAGTAAACCAATCTCCCGAAGAATCCTTCAGCTCCAGGAAGATGTAGGGAACTCCAATGCCATTGTTCATGATGCCATTGCAGGGATTTCGACGTTAAAGGCCTACCGGTTGCAGTCTTTGTTTTCTGGAAAGTACCGGCGAGCAATAGACTCTGTAATGAGCCATACAGTTGCTATTGAAAAGAGACGTGCGTTATCATCACCGTTTATCGTCATTCTGCAGCTTGTTCCTTTTATTTTTTGCATTGTCTATGGCGGCTATTTATCTTTTCATGGCATCATGACGATTGGTGCGCTTGCAGGATTCATCCAGCTTCTCAATTATTTAATTCAACCCACCAGCCAGCTGCCTATGCTGATTAACAACTTCAGAGGTGTATTGGGAACGCTTACTCATGTTGAGGAACTGTTGACATATTCCGAAGAACGTTCGGATGGCAAAGATATGATGGTGAATTCACAAGCTGAACCCCTTGAATTCAAGCAGCTTCATTTTAGCTATAATCCCGAACAGCCTGTATTAAACGGAATAAACTTGTGCCTGAGAAAAAATAGTGTGACTGCTATTGTGGGGCCAAGCGGAAGCGGTAAATCTACGATTTTTAAGCTGATTAGCGGCTTCTATGAAGCAGATGACGGAGAACTGTTATTGTTTGGAGAACGCATTCAGAGTATTAATCTTGCTTCTATTAGATCGCAAATAGCTTTTGTGCCGCAGAAATCTCAGATTTTCCCGGCCTCTGTCGCTGAGAACATCTCTTATGGGAAACCGGATGCATCACGGGAAGAAATTATCGAAGCGGCCAGGCTTGCCAACGCCCATGAGTTTATTGCAGAGCTTCCCAACGGCTACGACACAGTAATGGGTGAGCAGGGTGTAGGCATGTCTGGAGGCCAAAAACAGCGGGTCGCCCTGGCGCGGGCAATTCTCAAAGATGTACCGATTCTGCTCCTTGATGAAGCCACTTCGGCGCTGGATGCAATGTCTGAATCTCTTATTCAGAAGTCGATCGGGATTCTTTCCCGGAATAAGACCATCGTTATCGTCGCTCACCGGTTATCTACAGTTGAACATGCAGATCAAATCATTGTGCTGGACCAGGGAAAGATTGTGGAGAGAGGCACCCATAGTGAATTGCTGATACGAAAAGGATTGTACGCTTCGTTATATGAGCAAGACCATAGGCCTGGTTCAAAGGATCAGAATGGAGGAGCGTATGCCGCTGCCGAAATGGAATAATTCTGAATTAAAAGTCGCCTATCAGTGTATAAAGCCGAATTTCATACTCTATATTACTGGCGTAATCGGCAACAGTATTACGGAAGCCAGTATATTTGCCACCATTGCATTTGTGTTCCGGGATATGCTGAATGCCGGAGCTAACAGGGATTATTCCTTATTACAGCGAGGGATATGGATAATATCGATTGAGGCTGTCATAGCATGCATCCTGCTGGTTGTATTTGGTTACATGTTCAATGTGAGCGTTAAAAAGGCTATGGCAAACCTGAGAATAAGGATTGTTGACCGGACCCTTGATATTAGCATGGATTCAATAGACAAGCTTCATAGCGGGGATCTGATTTCCAGAATAAATACCGATATTCAGACCGTAGAAACGATTTTTACTAATCAAATCCCGAGATTGATATACGCCATTATATATGGGGTCAGCTCCGCTATACTAATGATCCTGCTGAATTGGCAGATTGCTCTTGTTGTTATCGCATTGGGGGCTGCTTTGATTACGGTAAACGGCCTCTTTATGAGATCTTTTCGTAAGGCAGGCGATCAAATTCAATCGTGTCACGGTGAGCTGAATACTGCGCTTGTTGATGTGCTCGACGGAAATGAGACGGTCAAACTGTTCTCCATGGAAACGATAATGATCCGCAAGTATGGTGAGATTAAAAATAACTTGTTGGATTTAACGGTTAAGAGAGGACAGATTCAAGGAATCCTGGATTCTATTAATTTTTTGCTGAGTTCCCTTAATTATGTCGGAATTCTGGTTGTGGGCAGCTATCTGGTATCCAGAAAATTTATAAATCTCGGAGATATTGGAGCCATCGTCCAATTTGCTATGGGCTTGACTTTTATGTTTCAGCAGTTAGGGAGCCTGCTCACACAGCTTCAGGGCTCATTGTCCGGAATGAAGAGGGTCCGAGAGCTTGAAGAGCTGCCGGTGGAGCCATCGGATTATCCGGGGGGGAAGCTTTTGGTGTCCGGAATTCCGGATGAGCCGGTCATCAAATGTGCTGATGTCTCCTTTGCATATGACAATGACAAGGAAGTGCTGAGCCATATTTCTTTTCAAGCCGGGTATAACGAGACTATTGCCTTTGTAGGGGGCAGCGGGAGCGGGAAGAGCACGCTCATGAAACTGTTGCTGAAATTCTATTTACCTACAAAAGGCACACTCTCTGTTTTTAATACTTCAATAAAGGAGGTTAGTCCAGAGGTTCTGAGAGAACAGATTGCGTATGTTTCACAGGAAGCTTATTTATTTCAAGGGACTCTCGAAGAGAATATTCGAATGGGAAGACGGGGGGCGACGTTCGATGAAGTTGCAGCAGCGGCCCAGCGGGCCAATGCAGACGAGTTTATTAGAGATCTGAGTGACGGATATCAGACACGGATTGGAGAAGGCGGGTTCCAGCTTTCCGGGGGGCAGATTCAGCGTGTCGCTTTGGCGAGGGCCTTTCTCAGCAACGCCGGCATTGTTTTGCTGGATGAAGCTACCTCGGCCTTGGATAATACTTCTGAGAGAATGATCCAAAAGGCAGTAGATTCTTTAAGGGAAGAACGGACGGTGATTGTGATCGCGCATAAGCTGTCAACGGTTAGGAATGCAACAAAAATCTATGTATTGAATAATGGGCACATTCAGGAAGAAGGCAGCCATGAAGAATTGCTTTCTGCAAGAGGAATGTATTGGCGTATGGTAGAGCGTAACTTTACTGCATAGTGGAAAAATGGATCAAATACTAATCTCAATAGGAGAATAACCATGACCAATTATTATCCGTTAACACATCCGCAGATGCGGATATGGAATATTGAACTTCTATATCCGAAAACGGCCATAAATAATATTACCGCCAAATATAAATTCAAAACACTCCTTTCTCCCGAACTGCTTGAACAAGCATTAAATGCGGTTGTGGAAGCCCACGAAGGAATGCGGCTGAGAATGGTCAGAAGCCAGCTGCAGGTTGAACAATATGTTTCGGAGTATCGCCCCTTTCCATTGCCGCGTTATACATTCGATTCTCTGGATCAGCTGGAGAAATGGGTATCGGAAAAAGCGACTATACCTTTTGAACTGAATGACAGTAACTTATTTGAATTTGCATATCTGTTTGCAGAGGGGACTTCATATTTATATGTCAAGCAGCATCATTTGACGACGGACGCATGGTCGCTGTCCTTATTGTTTAACACGGCAATGAAATATTACGAGGATTTTAATAATGGGCTTTCTGCTGTCCAGGAAAAAGGGCATTCTTACCTCAGTTATTTGGAATCTGAGCATAATTATAAAAGTTCTGCCCGTTTTGAAAAAAACCGCAAATTTTGGATGGAACATTATGCGGAAATCCCAGAGGTCTGCTCAGTAAAGGAACCTTTAAATGAGGAGCGGGGAGTCGCGGCCAAAAACCGGGAATATATCCTTTCGAAAAATGTAACAGAGGAAATCAATGTGTTTTGCGAAGAGAATCAGATCAACGTGTTCCGGTTGCTGACAGGCATCTTGTACATCTATTTGTATAGAGTAACCTCCAATTCCAGAATTACAATTGGAATGCCACTGCACAACAGAACTACCCCCATTGAAAAGCAGACTATGGGAACTTATATCAGCACAGCGCCTTTTGTACTAGATATGCATGAACAAATGGACTTGATGGAGCTTCTTCAAAAGATAACCAGGGAGCAGTCGGAAGTCATCAGAAATCAAAGGTATCCTTTTGAATTACTGATCCAGGACTTGCGCAAAACAAATCCTGATTTAATGGATTATGATCTCTTCCGGGTGATGTTATCTTATCAGAATGCCAAATACGACTCGGAGTGGCTGGACGATACTCAGTGGGTCTTCAATGGTACTGAGCTGTACGATTTGTCCATCCATATAAGCGACCGGGAGAACAGCGGTTTAATGAAATTTGAATTTCACTATTCCTCTAACATCTTCAATGCTGAAGATATCGAAGCACTGATTGCACAATACTTCCTTTTGTTGCAAGGTGCCATTCAAAACCCCCGCAGCAGTATCAGTTCCCTGAGCATGCTGTCTGGCGAGGAAGAACAACGGCTGCTGAATCTTAATACCGGTACAAGTTTTGCATTGCCGGAGGGTATAACTGCTGTACAGGAACTCTTTGAGAAGCAAGTCCTACAACATCCATCACATGTTGCTGTCCGGACCGCCACCCAAACGCTTACCTATTCCGAACTGAACACACAGGGCAACCGAATTGCCAGATCGCTGCGGAATCTGGGGGTCAAAGGGATTGTGGGGCTGATGATCAGCCGTTCGGCTAATATGCCTGCTGCCATTATTGGCATTTTGAAGGCAGGAGCTGCCTATCTGCCGATTGATCCTGAATTCCCTGCGGACCGCATCAGCTACATGCTGGAGGACAGCGGTGCAGCTGTTCTGTTAGCGGAGCGAAAGTTCGCTGATTTCATTGGTTTTTCAGGCGAATTCATCTTTTTGGAAGATCTGCTGGAAGACTGCCCGGATGGCGGAAATGTTCCACTTTCCAATACTATTAATGATTTGGCTTATGTGATCTATACTTCAGGTTCGACGGGAAAACCTAAAGGGGTGATGATTGAACATCAAGCTGTCCTCAATTTTTTTAACGGGATGATCTCCCGGATTTCTTTTAATGATTCCAAGAAAATCCTTGGGCTCACTACAATTTCCTTTGACATTTTTGTGCTGGAGATGCTGCTTCCGTTAACGGTTGGAATGGAGATAGTTATCGCCGGGGAAAAAGAGCAGGTAGATCCGCATTTGCTGAGTGAGCTTATTAGCCGCCATTCGGTCGATATGCTTCAGATAACCCCTTCCCGATTACAATTGATACTTAGTCAATCGGACACCAAACTTTGCCTACAGCATTTGAGTGAAATCATGATAGGTGGGGAAGCTTTGCCGATGCATCTGCTGGAAGCCTTGGGGAAATACACTTCGGCCAAAATCTATAATATGTACGGTCCCACGGAAACTACAGTCTGGTCTACGGTAGAAGAGGTGACAAAAGCCCGCCAAATCACATTAGGTAAACCCATTATCAATACGCAAATTTATATTGTTAATCAGCAGGGCCTTCTTCAACCGCCAGGAGTTGCCGGGGAACTATGCATATCCGGACTTGGGCTGGCGAGAGGTTATATGAACAATCCTGATCTGACATCCTCTTTGTTTGTACCGAATCCCTTTTATAAAGGAGATAAAGGCTCTTCCGCCAGAATGTATCGTACCGGTGATATGGCAAGGTGGAAGAAGGATGGAAGCATCGAATATATTGGCAGAAAGAATAATCAGGTCAAGTTAAGAGGATATCGGATAGAGTTAGAGGAGATTGAGGCTGTGATGCTTGGGATTCCGGGTATCACCGGATGCACCGTGCTAATTCGGCAATTGCCAAATGGTGAGCAGGCGATGATTGCTTACTACAAGGCGGACCAAAAGATAGCGGTACAGCTGATCCGTGAGCGCCTGATTCGTACACTTCCAAGCTACATGATGCCTACTGCATTTATGCAGCTCGATGAGTTTCCGATGACTCCCAACGGGAAAATGGACCGCAAATCGTTCCCAACACCGGATTTCTCCAAACTTTCAGCTCATTTTCCTGAAAACGAATCTCTGAGTGAACACGAAAGAAACATTATTGCAATTTGGAAAAACCTACTCTGTCTGGAACACATCGGATTATACAGCAGTTTCTTTGAACTGGGAGGAAATTCTGTGTTGTTGGTTCAAATGCATGAAATGCTGGACCGGTTATATCCCGGTGTGACATCGGTAGCCGATGTTTTTGCAAATCCGTCTCCATTCAAGCTGGCGCAGTTCATCATTATGCAAAATGAAAAAATAACAAGCCGCATAGAACCGCTGACGCTTCAGGCCGATTACAGAGTTCAAGAAGCGGACAAGGAAGCGGTGAACTTTCAGTGTGATTTATCGGGTTACATTAAAGCGCTTCAAATCACTTCTCTGTCAGAAAATCATCAAATTATAAATATTTTGCTATCTGTTTTTGTCTATAGTCTATCTCTTTTAAGTGAACACAATCAAATGTGCATTCCCATTTTTTCAGAAGGAGAGGATACGCTTTCAGTTCTAAACGCCGACCTGTGCCAGATTTCTAATTTTACGGAGTTGCTTTATTCCATAGATTCTGCCTACCAACAACGTAAGCCCGTACCCATCAAGAAGGATGAAGTTATGACCCGTAATGGCTCCAAGTGTTCAATTAGCGGAGAATTTTATCCCTTATTTATGACTGGAGCAAGAGTGGATTCGTTCCTTATCCGCGGTTTTGATCTTATTTTTCATATCAAAGTCTGTACTGTTTCCGAGCTTAGAGTTGATGTGATTTATAATCCGCAATCGATGTCAAGAGAGACCGTTGAATTGCTGATCGAGCATTATATTTCCGCTCTTGAAGAGATAGAGGCACATAATGTTGTAAGAGATATAGCCTCGACAAATGATCTGCAAACTAATTAAAAGGAGAATGCTGAAGTGAAAAAAACAGCTTTTTTATTCCCGGGCCAGGGGTCTCAATATATCGGAATGGGTAAAGACCTCCTTGCCTATGAGGAAGCGCGCCATGTATTTGAAGAAGCCAGTGATTCGTTAGGCTACGATCTAATGAAAATGTGCCTGCAGGGCGATATTGCCGAGCTTACCAGAACAGAAAATACCCAACCGGCAATATTAACAGTCAGTATCGCAGCATTCCGGACCTATATGCATTTATTTGGCGAGAAGCCTTCGCTGCTCGCTGGTCATAGTCTTGGAGAGATTACCGCATTAACCTGTGCGGATGCCATAGAGCTGGGGGATGCTGTAAGAATAGCCCGTAAAAGGGGGCTTTTTATGCAGGAGGCTTCAAAGGATGTTTCAGGAACTATGGCGGCCATCGGCGGTATTCGCGGCGAAGAGGTCGAAAAGGTGTGCCGGCAGGTATCCGCACCAGACAGAATTGTAGTGGTTTCCAATTACAATGCGGTTAATCAAACCGTCATATCGGGTGTAAAAGAAGCCGTTGAGCAAGTGTGCAGTATGCTGGAAGCGCAGGATGCGCTAGTTCACCGGCTGAAGGTAAGCGGGTCTTTTCACAGTCCGATTATGGCTCCGGCTGCTGCAGCCCTGGAGGAAGAACTGGGCAGGCTGCGCTACAAGCCGCTGAAGTATCCGGTGTTGTCAAATGTGACGGGTTCATTATACGAAGGGCATGAGCAAATTACAGATCTTTTGAAGAAGCAGATGACTCATCCCGTACAG
Organism: Paenibacillus graminis; assembly: GCF_000758705.1. NCBI lineage: Bacteria > Bacillati > Bacillota > Bacilli > Caryophanales > Paenibacillaceae > Paenibacillus > Paenibacillus graminis. Next base: position 790,107 of record NZ_CP009287.1, read on the forward strand.
TGGTATGCTTCAATGCAATTCATGGATAGATCCGGAATCCAGAAGGCAATTGAGCTGGGACCCAAAAATGTGCTTCGAAACCTGATGAATTCTTATTCAACGGAAATAGACTCGTATTCTCTGGATACGTTGGCAGATATCAAGGTCCTGCAAGAATACCAGCAGAAGCAGCAACAGGCTGAAGGTCAGGAAAGAAAGACGATCCTGTCCAGATGCCTGGCAGCAGTGGTGTGTATCCCTAACATGAATTGGAACAACGATGAATATCAAAGTGGAGTAGTCGAGCCGTACCAGAGGATAAAGCATCTGGAAGAACGGCTTGAAGCAGAGCAACGGAATCCCGGGCCTGAGGATATCGGGGAGGCATTGGCAATGCTGACTTCGGTCATGGATACGAAGAAGGTGACTCAAGAGGAAAGGGAAGAAAGATTCCACCAGGTTCTAGGCGGGAACTCTGAATATCTTCATTTATTAGAGCAAAGCCTGCTGCACAATTAGGTTACCCGGAAGGAGGTCCATTGTTGAAAAAGCTGTTTGAAATGAAAGAGTCTGTATTGTTTGAACCCAGAGACAGAAAACCTGTCGTGTCTGTCCAAACGGTAAATCGCAACGATATTGCAATTATCGGAGTCAGCGGACGAATGGGCAGTGCGGAGGAGAAAAATATGTTATGGGAGCAGCTTCGAAGCGGACAGGATGCAATTGCAGATTTTCCTGAAGTGCGCAAGAAGAGGCTGGAAGCGTATTTAATAAAAAAGGGTGTTCCACGGGACCGTTTATCCGAAATAGAATTTTTTAACGGAGCTTTTCTTCCTGAGATAGATAATTTTGATTGCCATTTATTTTCTATACCCCCGAAAGAAGCGGAATTAATGGATCCCGCCCAAAGAATCTGGCTTGAGACTGTTTGGGAAACCATTGAGGATGCAGGATATGGCGGAAAGCTCATTAGAGGTACCAAAACCGGAGTTTTCCTTGGTCATAGCGATGATTTTGGAGTCAGTTACAGAGACATTATCCAAACAATGAATCCTTCAGCTGTTGAGCACTCTGGTGTTGGAAATATTAAATCAACTATTGCCGGACGTATTGCATATCTCCTTGATTTGAAGGGGCCGAGTCTTATTGTCGATACCGCATGTTCGTCATCACTGGTGGCGGTCCATCTTGCATGCAACTCACTGCGCAGCAATGAATGTGACATGGCGATTGCCGGGGGCATCAAACTTCAGCTTCTTCCCGTCAGGCCGGATAATCCGTTTCATGTAGGGCTTCAGCTTGTCGGCAACATCGGAGCACATGACGGGAGGGCCCGTACCTTCGATGATCGTTCAGATGGAACAGGCATGGGGGAGGGAACAGCGGCAGTCCTGTTAAAACCGTTGTATCTGGCTGTACAGGACCGGGATCATATCTACGCTGTCATTAAAGGAAGTGCAATGAACCAAGACGGTACCTCTATTGGCATTACTGCCCCGAATTCTGCAGCACAGGAGCAGGTGATACTTGATGCGTGGGCAAAGGCGGGCATAGATCCCGGGACCATTACATATATGGAGGCTCATGGAACAGGGACTCCGCTTGGCGATCCTGTGGAGATTAGCGGAATGGAAAGAGCCTTCCGGAAATTCACGCAACACAAACAATTTTGTGGAGTCGGCTCAGTAAAAACGAATCTGGGTCATCTTGATAATGCTTCCGGGATGGCGGGTTTGCTTAAACTGATAATGTCTCTTCAGCATCAACAGCTGCCGCCGACGATACATTTTGAATCTCCCAATAAAAAAATTAATTTTGTCGATTCACCGGTTTATGTAGTGAATCGCTTGTCACCCTGGCATTCCGGGGCAGGGCTTCGCCGTTGCGGGATTAGCGGTTTTGGATTAAGCGGAACCAACTGCCACTTGGTGCTGGAGGAATCTCACGCAGATCATGTTTCTGCTGATGAAGAGCTATTGGAAAAGAGATATATGTTTGTTTTGTCGGCAAAGAGCAAAAAGGCACTGCACGAACTGGTTCTGCGATATCAGCATTTATTGGACCAGCAGAAAATCCTGCCGAATCTGGGGGATATCTGTTTCACTGCTCTTACCGGAAGAGAGCATTTCGAGCATCGGATCGCCATGGCTGTTTCCTGCCGGGAGGAGCTTATACGCAAGATTGCTTTGCTTGCGGCCAGCTCTATTGAGTCACTGTACGATCAGGGGATTTTTTATGGGTCGCATAAGCTGGTTCCCGAAGCCAAACCTTACAAGGAACCTGGCGATTTGACGGAAGATGAACGAATGGGGATGAACGGCAGAGCCCAGCATATATTGAACGGCTATGGAGAGTGTAAGGATAACGACGGGGTGTTAAGTGCACTGTGTCAATATTACATTGCAGGGGCTGATGTAGACTGGGGAGCACTATTTACCGGAAAAAGGCATCAGAAGGTTAGTTTGCCGACCTATCCCTTTCAGAAAACAAAATGCTGGGTCCAACCTTTGCCGGAGGTATTAACTCCAGAGCAAACTGTGAGACAGGAGATGACAGTATTACATCCTCTGCTGCATACCTTGCTTGCTGACTCAAGTGTGGCCAGAGTCTTTCACACTACATTCGACGTCACCAGTCAATGGGTTCTCCGGGAGCATAAGATCATGGGAAGTTATATCGTTCCGGGAACTACCTATTTGGAGATGGCTAGGGAAGCTTGCAGAAGCTATGATGCTTTTCAACAGGTGCTGGAGATGGAAGATGTGAGATTTATCTCCCCATTGCGTGTGGATAAGGAGGAAACTTCGGACGTCTACACCATCCTGAAAAATTATGGAGACTGTATAGAGTTCAATGTTTCAAGCGCTTTGTCCAATGGGGAATGGGTTATCCATGCAGAAGGAAAGGTGCGCCCTGCAAAGCAACAGATTGCTCCGGAAAAAGTAAACATGGGACACATTGCCGAAATGGAGCAACGGGATGAAGTAGAACAGAAAAAATTCAGTTCAGCTTTCATTGAAGTAGGGGAGCGTTGGAAAAGCATACAGCAGACTTATACGCATGGGGATGAAGCATTGCTTCACATTGTGCTGCCAGAGTCTTTTTCCGATGACTTGAAGGAGTATGTTCTTCACCCGTCTCTTATGGATTGTGCAATGAATGGAGTCAATCCTCATGCTTCGAATGAATATTATCTTCCTTATCAATATAAGAAATTGACCATTTACGGCCCAACACCCAGATCTTTTTACAGCTCTCTCCTGCGAAGCAAGGGTTCCAATAATGATACTGCTACATTCGATGTCAAATTATTCGACGAAAGCGGTACACCCTTTGCTGTTATTCATGGTTATACCGTCAAGAAGGTTAGACAGGCTATGAATGAAAGAACCGCTCCCAGGAACCGGTTTCTATATGAGTTGGGGTGGACAGAGCAAGATTATTCCTTCACCAAGAACCCGTTGTTACAAGGGCCATGGCTTGTTTTGCAGGACGCTAAAGGCGTGGGTAAACCATGGCTCGATTTCTGGAAAAACCAAGGAAAGAAACTCATTATAGTTGAACCGGGCCCGGTGTTTATGGAATTGGCGGGCGATCATTACACTGTAGGGTCCAAAGATGAAGATTATATACGATTGCTGGAGATGGCCTCCTACAAGGAATGCACATCTATTATTCATATGGGGTCATTGGCAGATTCTGAATATTCCAATCATTTGGAGGAGCTTGAAGACAGGCTGGATATGGGCCTTAGAAGCTTGTTCTGTCTGGTCAAAGGGTTGGGTAACGGAAAGTTTGGCCGGAACAAACCCAATCTGATTGTCATTTCAAATAATGTCAATGCAGTTACGAAGCAGGAGCCGTTTCTGAACCCTTACGGGAAAGCGCTATTTGGACTCGCTAAAACCGTTGAAAAAGAATTCCCGGGAATGAACTGCCGTTGCTTGGATCTGGAGCTGGGTGCGGACCCTGCGGTTGTAACAGGTTTGACTGTGGAGCCTGATTTGGGACGCGAAGTGGCTCTGCGCAAAAACCGCTGCTATCAGGAAGTGCTTCGGCCGCTGCAGCTTCAAAAAGAGGCGTCAGTAAGACCTTACCGGCAAAAAGGAGTTTACATTATCACGGGCGGAACGGGCGGCATTGGTCTTGAGATTGCCCAATATTTAGCCCGGTTCGGCAATGCGCATATCTGCTTAATCCATCGTTCGGAGCTTCCCCCGAAAGAACAATGGTTATCCGTATTGGAGACCAGCGGGAATACACGTCTGAAGCTGACCATCGAAAAGCTAATGAAACTGGATTCCGCTGAAGTGGAGTTCAGCTTGCATCAGGCGGATGTAACCGATGTGCATACGCTCGAAAGGGTTCTTGCTGAGATACGCAGCAGATATGGTGAAATTCATGGTGTTTTCCACGGCGCAGGGGTTGCAGGCGACGGGATCCTGATGCGAAAAGACGACAAAACGTTTAATCGTGTTACTTCTCCAAAAATACAAGGAACGTTGAACTTGGATTATTTAACGAGGCAGGATCACTTGGACTTCTTTGTTGTGTTCTCTTCGATCTCCTCATTTGCCATCACTGCAGGACAAGGAGACTATGCCGCTGCAAATGCTTTTCTGGATGCTTATGCAGAATACAGTACAGCAGCGGGAAGACCAATGTTAAGCATAAACTGGGCGCCATGGCTTGAAACAGGAATGGCCCATGACTACCAGGTCGATTTGCAGCACTCGGTTTTTAAAGGGCTATCGAACAAAGATGCTATCGGACAATTGGATCAGGCGATGCAGATGGATCTCAGCAGATTAATCATTGGCGAATTGAATTCAGCAGCGGGTCTTGAATCGGTGTCATTGCCTTCACTTGCGGCAGAAATAGTACAATTCTGGAGACCCGAAACCAGAAAGGCCCGGAATCTGCAAGCAAGCATAGAGCATACGGAACTGTCCAATTCATCTGTTCAAATGACCGGTAAAAATGAGTCTGGGTTCACAGGTACGGAAAGGAAAATCGGAGAAATATGGGCTAACACGCTGGGACTGGCTGCAATAGATATTTACGATAATTTTTATCATCTTGGCGGGGACTCTTTAATAGCGATCCGTTTGTTAAAGTCTCTGGAGAGCGCTTATCCGGGAGTAATGGATATTACGGACATTTTTACATACTCCTCGATAGTTGAGATGGCTGCTTTTATTGACAGAAAAAATGAAGACGCTGGACAAAAGGCGGCGATTCCCGGTTCGATGACGATTCCGGAAATCCTTGACTTGCTGGCTGAAGGAAAAATCACAACCTCGACTGCAGATTTGTTGCTGAGTCAGTACGATGAAGGGCGATAATAATCTTTTTACAAGGGGAAATGTACTGTGTCAACTCTACGGAATTATGTGTTGAAGCAAGTTGCGGAAGGTTCTTTGAACCGCCAGGAGGCTGAGGGGATTCTCACGGAGCTGCGGAGTTTGCCAAAAGCGGAAGAGGACAGTGTGGCAATTATCGGAATGGCCGGAAAATTCCCGAAATCCCCGAATTTAAGTGATTTTTGGAGAAATCTGATGGAAGGAAACAATTGTATCAGTGAATTTCCAGAACAGCGTAAAAAAGACAGCAGTCTTATTTTTGATAATCCGCATTATTTTGAATTCCTGTTTGATGGGGAGCCGCCAGTTGTCACAGAAGACCGGAAGAATCATGCCAGGGCGGGGTATCTGGATGAGGTCGATAAATTTGATGCTGCTTTTTTTGGCATCCCCCCAAGAGAGGCTTTGTACATGGACCCGCTGCAGAGGCTTTTTCTGGAGACGGCATGGGAATCTATAGAGGATGCAGGCTATGGCGGAGCGCAGACGATAGGAAGCAGAACCGGTGTGTTTGTTGGAAGGGATAACACATGCACCGCTCTATATAAATACCTCACTGAAGCCGATCCGATGCATTTAACAGGTACATGGGAGGGGATACTGGCTTCCCGGATTTCCTATATATTTAATTTTAAGGGTCCGGCTATGGTAATAGATACAGCCTGTTCCTCCGGCCTTGTATCTGTCCATCTCGCGTGCCAAGCCATCAGAAACAAGGAATGTGATATGGCCATTGCGGGCGGTATCGCACATAGTTTTGGGGGCTATTTCGCCCATGGCAAGGGTTCAATGGATTTAGGCTCCGTCGAATCAAAAAATTACCAAATCCGTACCTTTGATAAGGATGCCGATGGAACAGTTTGGGGTGAGGGAGTAGGCGTTTTGTTTCTGAAGCCGCTGAAAAAGGCTTTGGAAGATGGGGATAATATCCATGCTCTTATCAGAGGAAGTGCAATTAACAACGATGGATCGTCAAATGGAATAACCGCTCCCAGCGTATCTGCTCAAGAGGACGTCATCCAGCGCGCTTGGAATAAAGCCGGAATCAATCCTGAAACCATTCAGTATGTGGAGGCCCACGGAACAGGAACGGTTCTTGGGGATCCAATAGAAATCAAAGGTTTATCTAACGTTTTTCGCACTTATACGGATAAAAAACAGTTTTGCGGCATCGGCTCGCTCAAAACAAATATGGGCCATATGGTCGGGGCATCGGGAGTCGCTTCACTCCTTAAAGTGGTTTTAGCCCTGAAAAACCGCAAACTTCCGCCCAGCCGTAATTTTGACAACCCCAATCCCTATATTAATTTTGCTGAATCGCCTCTCTATGTAAATGACAGACTCAGGGACTGGAAGAGGAATGAGGCACCCCGACGGGCCGGAGTCAGCTCGTTCGGCTTCAGCGGGACGAATTGTCACGTTATTGTGGAAGAAGCACCGGAAAGAGTTCCGTTACCAGATGGGCCTGTCCATATTCTTGCGCTATCGGCTAAGACAGAGGCCGGGGTGAAAGCATTAGTCCGCAGCTACCTGGATTACTGCAATAATGTTACTGACCTTTCGTTAGAAGACCTGTGTTATACGGCGAATACGGGCCGCGGCCACTATACCCACAGATTGGCTCTGGTGTTTAATCATCGCGAGGAATTGATCGAACGGCTGGAAACTGCGGAGAAGACTGATTTCCGCTGGATTCTTGGCAACGGGATCTTTTACAGTGAGCACAGAACAGTTCCAGATACGAAAGTGGACCGGAAAAGTGGAGAGATTACTGACAATGAAAAGGGGACACACGGAAGGATTGCTACAGATCTGCTCCTGAAGACCAAGGGCGGGGCTCTGACTGAGCAGACTCTAATGGAAGTTTCCAATCTATATGTAAGAGGTGCGGAAGTCAATTGGAATCTCTTCTATGAAGGGGAAGGCAGATTGAAGATCAGTCTCCCTATCTATCCGTTTGAACGTATCCGCTACTGGGCCAATCCTAAGAAGAGCACCATTAAGAACCATTCGGAAGTCTTAGAGTATATCCACCCCCTTGTACAACGTTGTGTGGCCGAGACGAAGGATCAGCAAATATATGAGACGGAGTTTTCAATGCAGGATCATTGGGTTTTGTCAGACCATAAAATTATGGGGCACTATGTGCTGCCGGGAACAACGTATGTCGAGATTGCCAGGGTAGTGGGTTTCAGGTACTTCCGGACCAATCAATTGGAAATCCGCGATCTTTTTTATATGTCGCCGCTTGTAGTTAAAGAGAACGAGAAAAAGTGTATGCAAATCATTGTAACCAAAGAGAAAAATCATCTCAAATGTGTTATGGCCAGCCGGGAAGGCGGAAGCACCCAAAATGAAAGCTGGGTCGTGCATGCGGAAGGATATATCGGGCAATGGAGCGGGGAGCCGCCAGCGGATGTGGATATTCCGGCACTCCTGGCACAGGCTGGGGAGAAGCCTGAAACCATCAACTTTGATTCTGACCCACATGTATTTACCTTTGGCCCCCGTTGGGATAATGTGAAAAATTTATTTTTTACAAAGGGAAATATTCTGATTGAGCTTGGATTGTTGGATACACTCCGGCAGGATGTGAATACTTTTCAGATCCACCCCGGCTTGCTGGATAATGCAGTGAATTCAACGAGCCAAAGTATCGGTGAAGGGACCTATCTGCCGTTGACCTATAAAAGCTTTAAGCTGTACTCGAACCTCCCCAGTTCTTTGTACAGTTTTGTCCGGCAGAAACCGGGAAAGACCGAGAACGGAGAAGTTTTTACATTCGATATCACTCTTTGTGACCAATCCGGCCGTGTGTTGGCGGAGATTTCAAACTATTCCATTAAAAAAGCGAAAGAAATCAATAAACAATTCAATAAATTAATCACAGATAAAGTTGATTTTTACCAAATGTGCTGGAAGCCTGAAAGTCTTGTATCAAACAGTCTGGATAGCGGATGTGTCGTACTGCTTCATCAACCCCAGGATTCTCTGAGTCAGGAAGTTGCAGTAAAACTCGGCAGACAGGGTATAGAGGTCATTTCTGTTATATCCGGCACTTCATATACCAAATATAACGACAATGAGTATAGTGTGGGCTGGTCGCATCAGGATATTGAGTGCTTATTGACAGAGCTGGAGCACCGTCAAGTTACTCATTTTGTGCATATGGTTCATTGCCGCAGCAAACTTGAAGAGATTATAGATGCAGCTTCTTTTGACCATCGTCAGCAGCAAAGTGTGATGTGGTTATTTTATACGGTGAAAACCCTGCTGCAGCAAAAGAGAAGCAGCGATGTCCGGATTGTACTGGTTGCCGACAGCATCAATCAGGTGAATGGCAAGGAGCCTGTACTTAATCCGTACAGCAAATCAATGTTTGGTCTGGGCAAGGCTATTATTCAGGAATACGGAAATATCAATTGTCGTGCACTTGACATCGATGATAGCGTTACAGCTGAGATTGTAGTGGATGAACTGGCCTCAGTTTCAACCGCTTATGAGGCAGCCTATAGAAACGGCATGCGCTATGTGGAGGAATTAGCTGCGCTGCAGCTCCCGGATGAACCGGAAGCGCTACAGCAGTTGAAGAATGAAGGCTGTTATGTAATCACAGGAGGAACCGGAGGGCTGGGGCTGGAGATTGCCGATTATTTGGCTGACAAAGGGAACATAAATATCGCGCTGGTCAGCCGCAGCTCCTTCCCCGGCCGTGATCATTGGAACAGTATTATCGAACAGCCTGGAGCTGATAAGAAGCAGGCACATATTATTCGGATGATACGCCAGATTGAGCGCAAGGGCGCAGTAATAACACTGGTTCAATCGGATGTAACAGATTATTCCGGTATATCTGCATCGTTGGAAGCATTGCGGAACAGATTTGGGGCAATCCATGGTCTAATCCATTGCGCCGGTGTGGCGGGCGACGGTTTTATTCTCAGAAAAGAAGAATATGTGTTCAGAGGAGTTCTGGACCCGAAGGTTAAAGGGGCATGGAATCTGGAACAGCTGACCCGCAATGACACTTTGCAATTCTTCCTTCTCTTCTCTTCCGTTACAAGTTTGACGGGCGGAGCAGGGCAAGGCGACTATACGGCGGCCAATGCTTTTCTGGATGCATTCGCCGAACGCATGCGCAAGAAAGGGATAAATGCAAAGGCCATCAACTGGCCTGCATGGAAAGAGGTGGGAATGGCTGCTGATTATGAGGTGAAGGAAGAATACTTGAATTTCAGGTTCATTGAGAGAGAGCAGGCATTTCAAGTAATGGATTTGATTATCAATGCCCCGGTTGCAAGAATAACACCGGCACTAATCAATTTTCCTGTACTCATCCGTAATCAAGCTGCTCTGCCGTTTGCCTTATCTGCGGCTTTAGAGGATCACATGAACACGCTCAAACGAAGTGGTACCGTCTGGGCAGCGGACAACTCCGTGAGTCCCATTTTTGCCAAGGTTGATCTTATTGGAAAAAGCAATGCAGACTACAGCGAGACTGAACACATCATCGGAACCATTTTTGGACAAGTGCTTGGCCTCGAAGAAGTTGATGTGTATGAAAGCTTTAACTCGATGGGAGGCGACTCCATCCTGGCGACGCATTTATTAAAAGCAATCGACAATGTGATGCCAAATATCTTGGATATTTCGGATATCTTTACCTATTCGTCTGTCATTCAGATGTCTGATTATATTAACCGCAAAACTTCTGGCAATCAGGCTGCCCGTTCGAATTCCGAACTGCAAAACAATAGGTCAGAGCAGGAACTTTCCAATTTACTTGATGATATGGAAACCGGAAAGCTTAGTGTTGAAGATGCTTTGAAGTCTTTACTTAATTAAAGGGGTGTAAATCGTGGGCGAAAAAAAGCTGGCAGAGTATATCTTGAAACAAGTCCAGGGGCGGAATCTGGATAAAGATACAGCCATTCAATTCTTAAAGGAACTGCAGTCCAAAGACCGGGAGCAGGATGTTGCGATCATTGGAATGAACTGCCGCCTCCCTGATGCAGAAGACTTGGAATCATTTTGGGCTAATCTGGAAGACGGCTTATCAAGCATCGGAGATTTTCCGGAAATGCGGAAGGCAAAGATTGCCCAGTATATAAATCAGCAGTATGGCCAGCACTCACCTGACTTTTTGAAGGGAGGTTTCTTGTCAGATATTGATTTATTTGATCCTCAGTTCTTCCGTATTTCTCCAGCAGAAGCAGCCCACATGGATCCGATGCAGCGCCTGTTTTTAGAAACGGTATACCATTCCATCGAGGATGCCGGATATGCGGGTCAGAACCGGCTGCCCGAAAATACCGGCGTTTACGTAGGTACGGATCATACCCATAAATTTAAAGGAGCTTATCTTAATCTGATTCCGGACCCGGACTTTTCAGATATGATTGGCTCGTGGACCGGTCTGCTGGCAAGCCGGATTTCTTATTTCTTGAATCTTAAAGGTCCGAGCATAGTTTTGGACACCGCATGCTCTTCCGGATTGGTATCGATCCATACGGCTTGCCGTGCTTTGCAGAATAAAGAATGCGCGATGGCAATAGCAGGAGGAATCAATCTGTACCTGGCTCCCCTTAATTCCGGTCTTGAGGAGATTGAGGCGGAAGCAGGAAGCCAGATCGTCCGGACATTCGATAAGGATGCAAATGGAATGCTCTGGGGCGAAGGGGTGGCAGCGATTGTTCTGAAGCCGCTGAATCAAGCGGTGGCTGACGGGGATCATGTTTATGCAGTTATTAAGGGCAGTGCCGTCAATAACAGCGGTGCAACCAACGGGATCAGTGCCCCCAATGCGGACGCACAAGAGTCTGTGATTGTAAGAGCGTGGGAGAATGCGGGAATCGATCCCCAAACCATAACTTACATTGAGACATTTGGAACAGGAACGTTAGTTGGCGATTCAATAGAAGTGAAGGGGATAACCCAAGCCTTTAGAAGATATACGGATGCCGAGAAGTTCTGCGCAATTGGTTCCGTTAAACCCAATATTGGACATACTGTAGCTGCTTCCGGTCTATGCTCTGTAATAAAGGTTGCACTGTCGCTCGAAAACAAACTGCTTCCTCCTACCATTCACTATAATGAAGCGAATCCTCTAATTCCATTTGAAAATTCGCCTGTTTATGTAAATGCCCAGAGGATGCCTTGGGTTACAACGGGAGAACCCAGGAGGGCCGGAGTGAGCGCCTTCGGCTTCAGCGGAACCAACGGGCACCTTGTGCTGGAAGAAGCTCCGCATTGTGTACCTGTACAGTCCGATGACTTCAAAATTCTGGTGCTTGCTGCTAAGAAACAAAGCTCGATGGAGGAATTGGTATCCCGTTATATAAGAGCTGTAGAAGATAAGCGGTTTCCATCTTTGGAGGAGCTCTGTTTTACAGCCAATACCGGCCGCACTCACTTTGTAGAACATCGAATGGCCTTTGTTTTTAAGAATGCCGAGGAACTTCTCATCCAACTCCGAAAAGCTAGCTATGAGCGGCCAAATAGCCATATGAGCACCCGGGAGGGGGCGGAAGAAGCCAAGCGGATTATCGATAGGATCACATCCAACGGTCCGGGAACTGAAGAACAACTCAAACAGCTTGGAATGCTTTACTTAAATGGAGTTGATATCAGCTGGACAGCATTTTATTCAGGAAGAAACTATAACAGGGTGTCACTTCCAGTATACCCGTATGATCGCCAGAGCTATTGGGTAGACGGGACGGCTGAATTACAAGCGGCAACCACCATGGCGGTTAATCCAAAGGACCGTAATGCCCTTAATGCAAGCTCTGTGATACACCTTCAAGGCCGAATAAATGAAAAGTATACGGACACGGAGATCGAAATTGTCCAGGTTTGGGGCAACGTTCTTGGGTATTCAGTATTGGATGTGAATGCGAATTTTTTTGACTTGGGTGGAAGCTCTCTGCAAGCCATGAAAATTGTTAATTACATCAATACCCGGAAAAGGATGTCTTTAACGGTCCCGGATTTATTGTCACATCCTAGCATTACGGAATTTTGCGTTCATCTGGAAGCTGCTCAACATGCGCCTGCAACGGAATCAGCGCTGTCTTTAATACGCTGCATAGAACCGCGCGATGCTTATGAGCTGTCTTCCTCCCAAAAGAGAATATACGTCCAGCAGAAGCTTGCCGAAAACAGTCTGATGTACAATTTGCCCGTCATGTCCAGAGTGTACGGGAATTTGGATATCCGGCGTCTTGAGGAAGCTGCCCGTTTATTAATCGGCAGGCACGAGTCTTTCCGCACTCATTTCGATGTCCGGGGCAACGGGGATATTATTCAAAAAATCAGTAACGATACCGAGCCTGAACTTGCTTATTTCGAAGCGGATGAGAAGGACTTGCCTCTACTCACGCAACAGTTTGTCCGTCCGTTCGATCTTCACACGGATAATCTCTTGAGAGTGGGTGTGGTGAAGTACGGGGAACAAAAGTTTATTCTAATGCTGGATACGCACCATATCATTTCCGACGGTATTTCAATTGAAACCATGATCCGTGAACTCATAAGCTTATATGCAAACAGAGAGCTTCCTGAACTTCCTTGTCAATTTAAAGACTTTGTGGAATGGCAGCATGAAACGGCAATAACGGAGGCCAAAATGGGTACGGAACAGTATTGGAGGGATACCTTAGCAGGGGAACTTCCGGTGCTCCAGCTGCCTCTGGATGATCCCAGACCCTCCATTCAACGCTTTGACGGTGACCGCCTCACCTTTGAGTTGGATGAAAAGACTACGGCAAAGCTGCTGGAGTTAGCCAAAGAGGAACAAACAACCTCCTTTACGGTGTTCCTTACACTTTTTAACGTCCTGTTGTCACGTTATTCGGGGCAGGAAGATGTTATAGTCGGTATTCCGTACAGCGGCAGGAATTTGCCGGGAGTAGACAATGTGATAGGGATGTTCGTCAATACCGTTCCGGTGAGAAGTTATCCCAAAGGCGGCAAGAGCTTTGTTGAATTCCTCGCGGAAGTTAAACAGGCTACGTTACAATCATATGACAATCAGAATTATCCTTTAGAAGATATAATTGAACTCCTGTCTGTTCAGCGGGACCCAAGCCGTAATCCTCTATTTGATGTGATGTTTGTACAGCAGGAGCGGATAAACCAGTCATTTGACATAGAGGGCGTATCCTTTACTCCATATGAACTGGACAATACAACATCCAAATTTGACTTAACGCTGCAGGCGACGCCGGATAGAGGACGCATCAAGTTTGAATTGGAGTACTGCACCAGCCTCTTCCGGAAAGAGACCATTCAACGAATGATCAACCATTTCATTCGAATGGGACAAGCCGTTGCAGCTGATAGGGAAATCAAGCTGTCCGAAATTCCGCTGCTCTCAGAGGAAGAGAGCTCTCTGCTCCTGAAATGGTTCAATAATACCGGCATAAGCTATACCCTGGACAAACCCCTGCATCGCCTATTTGAAGAGCAGGCACATCTCCGGGAAGGACAACGGGCAATCACAAGCGGCAATGGACAGTGGACGTATGGCGAAATCAACCGCCGGGCCAACCGTCTGGCCCGAACCTTGCGCGGAAAAGGGGTTAAGCCGGGAACCATTGTAGGCATCGGCGTGGAACGGTCAATGGAAATGATGGTAGGTCTGCTGGCCGCTCTAAAAGCCGGCGGGGCATATCTGCCTATTGACCCGGGTTATCCTGCTGAACGAATCCGTTATTTACTGGAGGACAGCCAAGCTTCGCTGGTGATGACCCAGAGCCGGTTCACGGCGCTTCTGGAGGAGGCTTCCAGTGTCCAGCTGCTGGATCTGGAAGATGAAGGCTCGTATGCTTCCGAAGACACCAATCTGGAAGGCGGGGCGGCGGCCGATGACTTGGCATATGTCATTTACACTTCGGGTTCTACCGGGAATCCCAAAGGAGTTATGATTGAACACCGTTCCGCAATGAACCGCCTGCAGTGGATGCAAAGGCAGTATCCGCTCGAAGCCGGGGACGTTATACTGCAAAAAACGCCGTTCACCTTTGACGTATCCGTCTGGGAGCTGTTTTGCTGGTTTTATGCCGGGGCGGAGCTGCATATGCTGACGCCTGGGGGGGAGAAGGACCCGGGCGCCCTAATTGAGGCGATCGAGCAACGGAAGGTAACCACGCTGCACTTTGTGCCGTCCATGCTGAGTGCATTCCTGGAATATGCAGAACAGTTTGGCGCATCGGCACGGCTCGCCAGCGTAAAGAATGTCTTCGCCAGCGGAGAGGCGCTGAACGCGGCCCAGGTGAAGAACTTCCGCCGGCTGCTGGGTGGAGGCGGAAGCAAACTGCATAATTTGTACGGCCCGACAGAAACAACGGTGGACGTCACCTATTATGACTGCAACGAAGGAGAAGTAAGAGCAGCGGTGCCGATCGGCAAGCCCATTGATAATACACGAATCTATATTGTGAACAAGGAGCGGCGAATACAGCCATTGGGAGTGGCAGGAGAACTGTGTATCGCAGGGGCGGGAGTTGCCAGAGGCTACTTGAACAAACCGGAGCTCACGGCGGAGAAATTTGTCGCTGATCCGTACCATCCCGGGGAACGGATGTATATGACGGGAGACTTGGCCCGCTGGCTTCCTGACGGCAATATCGAATATTTGGGAAGAATGGATCACCAGGTCAAAATAAGGGGATACCGCATCGAACTGGGGGAAATTGAAGCCCAATTGCTGAAGATGGACGGTGTGCGGGAGGCAGTTGTTCTGGCTCGCGAGGAATTGGGCGGAACTCTATTGTGTGCCTATATTGTGGCCGATCATGAGGTGGACTTGCAGAAGCTGCGTGCAGAATTAGCCCGCAACCTGCCGGCGTATATGATTCCGGGCCATCTGAATCTAATCGATTCGCTTCCCATCACCTCCAATGGAAAGCTTGACCGGAAGGCACTGCTGATCCCTGAGATGGGCTTAACAGATAGCCGTGAAGTTACTGTTCCTGCCACACAGGAAGAAGAGCTGCTGTCGCTGATATGGAAAGAAGTTCTTCAAGGTGATACACCGGGAACCACTGACCACTTCTTTGAATTGGGGGGCGATTCCATTAAGGCTATCCGTGTACTGTCCCGTCTGAAAGCAGCTGGTTATAGTCTAGAGTTGTCTCAATTTTTTCAAAATCCCACCATCCGGGAACTGGCTCTGGTGCTGCATGCGGATGAGGTTGACGGAAAGACGGCTGAACAATCTGTATGTGGCCCAATCAATGGGACGGAACAACTAAAAACAGCGGAAATCATTCAGAAGATAGGGGCCGGGCCACAAGGGGTAGTTTATCCTGTAACCCCGTTGCAGCGAGGCATCTGGTTCGATTGTGAGCTTCATC
Organism: Paenibacillus graminis; assembly: GCF_000758705.1. Taxonomy (NCBI): domain Bacteria; kingdom Bacillati; phylum Bacillota; class Bacilli; order Caryophanales; family Paenibacillaceae; genus Paenibacillus; species Paenibacillus graminis. The sequence continues at coordinate 805,807 of NZ_CP009287.1, forward strand.
CAAATAGCCAGGCCTATATTCAGCAGATCACGTTTGAAATGGTTGACATTACGGATATCGGTGTGTTCCAGCAGGCATTTCAAGAATTAATACGGCAACATGATGTATTCCGGACGGTATTTGTATTAGGTGAGGATAATGATCTGCTTCAGGCCGTCCTCGAAACAGCTGACCTAGAGGTGGAAATTGAACCGGGAGTCCTGACACCTGCAGAATTTGAATTAGCCTTGAATGTGGTCCGGGATAGACACCGCTCAGAGGGCTTTAATTTAAGAACGGGACCCTTGATGCGATGCAGCGCGTTACATTGCGGAGAGAACCGGTATACGATTGTGTGGAGCTTTCACCATATCCTCATGGATGGATGGTGTATGCATTTAATCATTAATGCTTTGGTCAAGAACATGGTTTTACTGCGTCAACAGCTGCCTTTAGAGACAGGCAAGGTCCAATACAGCTCTTATGTGGAATGGCTTAACCGTCAGGATCAGACGAAGGCATTGGGCTTTTGGACGAAATATTTAGAGGGTGTAGAAGAGCTGACCGAACTGCCATACCAAACCATGCGGCCTATTGAAGATGAGTATATATTTGACGAAAGAACCTACACATTGGGTACGGAACTTACAAAAAAACTGGCCGGTCTTGCCCAAAAATATAAGGTAACCTTAAACTCAGTGCTCCAAACCGCATGGGGGATCATGCTGCAAAAATTCAACAACCGCAGAGATGTAGTGTTTGGCAATGTGGTTTCAGGGCGTGATGCCGATGTCCTTGACATTGAACAAATGGTAGGATTGACCATCAATACAGTGCCGGTTCGTATTCATGCGAAAGAGCAGGACTCCTTTGCGGCGCTTTTAAGACGGGTACAGCAGGAAGCCTTGGATTCCGTCCCCTATCGTTCTTGTCCTTTATACGATATCCAGTCTTCCAGTCTGCTGAACAAGGATTTGATTCAGCATCTGTTCGTATTTCAGAATATTCCGAATAAAGCACCAACTGATACAGAGAGCCCCGATATCTTTATTCGAGATGTAAAAGTGTACGAACAGACAAACGGCTATGAATTTTGTGTGGCTGTTTTCCCGGATGATAATGTGAAAATACGATTTGGATTTAACAGTGCTATTTTCCCTGCCGAGAAGGTTGAGGATATTTATAGCTATTTCAGAAATATTTTGACCGGCATTGCCGGGAGCCCCGATCAATTGATTGACGACCTTGAGTTGGCGGGTTCGGAAGAGCGGAATAGGCTGATAACAGCCTTCAACCCTTTACCGGTACCTTATGCACAACATAAACCCCTGCATCGCCTATTTGAAGAGCAGGCACATCTCCGGGAAGGACAACGGGCAATCACAAGCGGCAATGGACAGTGGACGTATGGCGAAATCAACCGCCGGGCCAACCGTCTGGCCCGAACCTTGCGCGGAAAAGGGGTTAAGCCGGGAACCATTGTAGGCATCGGCGTGGAACGGTCAATGGAAATGATGGTAGGTCTGCTGGCCGCTCTAAAAGCCGGCGGGGCATATCTGCCTATTGACCCGGGTTATCCTGCTGAACGAATCCGTTATTTACTGGAGGACAGCCAAGCTTCGCTGGTGATGACCCAGAGCCGGTTCACGGCGCTTCTGGAGGAGGCTTCCAGTGTCCAGCTGCTGGATCTGGAAGATGAAGGCTCGTATGCTTCCGAAGACACCAATCTGGAAGGCGGGGCGGCGGCCGATGACTTGGCATATGTCATTTACACTTCGGGTTCTACCGGGAATCCCAAAGGAGTTATGATTGAACACCATTCCGTAATGAACCGCCTGCAGTGGATGCAAAGGCAGTATCCGCTCGAAGCCGGGGACGTTATACTGCAAAAAACGCCGTTCACCTTTGACGTATCCGTCTGGGAGCTCTTCTGGTGGTATCTTGCGGGAGTGGAGCTGCATATGCTGACGCCTGGGGGGGAGAAGGACCCGGGCGCCCTAATTGAGGCGATCGAGCAACGGAAGGTAACCACGCTGCACTTTGTGCCGTCCATGCTGAGTGCATTCCTGGAATATGCAGAACAGTTTGGCGCATCGGCACGGCTTGCCAGCGTAAAGAATGTCTTCGCCAGCGGAGAGGCGCTGAACGCGGCCCAGGTGAAGAACTTCCGCCGGCTGCTGGGTGGAGGCGGGAGCAAACTGCATAATTTGTACGGTCCGACAGAAGCGACGGTGGACGTCACCTATTATGACTGCAGCGAAGGAGAAGTAAGAGCAGCGGTGCCGATCGGCAAGCCCATTGATAATACTCGAATCTATATTGTGAACAAGGAGCGGCGAATACAGCCATTGGGAGTGGCAGGAGAACTGTGTATCGCAGGGGCGGGAGTTGCCAGAGGCTACTTGAACAAACCGGAGCTCACGGCGGAGAAATTTGTCGCTGATCCGTACCATCCCGGGGAACGGATGTATATGACGGGAGACTTGGCCCGCTGGCTTCCTGACGGCAATATTGAATATTTGGGAAGAATGGATCACCAGGTCAAAATAAGGGGATACCGCATCGAACTGGGGGAAATTGAAGCCCAATTGCTGAAGATGGACGGTGTCCGGGAGGCAGTTGTTCTGGCTCGTGCAGACAGTATGGGAAGCAGCATGCTTGAAGCTTTTATTGTGTCTGACAATAAAGTAACCATACCAAGCTGTAAAGAACACCTTGCCCATCAACTCCCGCCGTATATGGTGCCTTCCAAAATCATGTTCATTGACCGGATTCCAGTAACTCCGAACGGCAAGCTAAACCGCCAGGAGCTTCTGACCCTGCATGCGGCTGGTTCATCCGGGGACCGTTATGCTTCACCGCAGAACGTGACGGAGACAATTCTGGCTGAGTTATGGAAGAAGGTGCTTCGTGTTGACCAAATAGGCATTCACGATGATTTCTTTGAGCTGGGAGGGACATCGCTGCATTTAATTTCGCTGGAAGCTGAAATGAATAGACATGACATTAACGCTACACTGGCAGATGTCAGTAAGTACAAGACCATTAAGAAGTTGGCTGATTACATAATCAGCCGTACCCTGGACGGATCATTTAATCCGGCAGATAGTAAAATCAGCAAGGATCAGCAAATTTCTTTTAGTATGCTCGAGCAGGATGATAATGTAAGCCATATGAATTGGTCGCCTGATCCTTTAAATAATATTATTCAACCAGCTGTCATGGATGAGTACAAAAAAGTATTGCGGATTGTAGTTCAGACCAAAATGAGCTGTTATCTGCATAATGCTTATTTTCTCTGTGTGCTGCTGTCTTATGAAGAGTTAATCCCCTGGTACTATGAAAACTATGTGCAGCTGTATTATGCGCCAAGCAAACGTGTAAGAATTAAAGAAATGGAGGAGATTTGGCTTGACGTCTATGCAGGCTGGGAGATACCTAGAAAATGGCTGGAGTGCAGAAAAATAAACCGGTGCGAGCTGGAGCATTCATCCATTATCGGAGCAGTGGAGTCCTTCATCGATTCTGACAATTACTTTCATACCTATATCGATGAGTATTATACCGTTCGCCAAGGCAAGGAACACTTTATCCATGATATTTTTGTTTATGGATATGACCGGGAGGAACAACAACTTTACACGATTGGTTATGATGAAAACCGTCAATTCCGTTCCTATAAAATCAGCTATACCTTATTTGAAGAGGCTTTTAAAAGCGGGATTGAACTCTCAAAGTCCATGGATCAATTGGGAGGAGAATCATATGGGCTTGTATACAGCTGTAAACTGGAAATCATCCAGCAGAATCACATGTTTTCCATGGAGAATTTCTTAACTCAGCTTTATGACTATCTTCATTCGGTCAATAAAAGTGCTGAGCTTCTCCCGGAGGAACACAATATGTATCAATTTAAAGACAATATTTATGGGATAGAGGTATATCAGCCCATTATCCGTTATGTGAGGCAATCACAAGCCAATCAAACGAAACTGGATTACCGTCCATTCCATCTTTTGTACGAGCATAAAATGGGACTGGTTGAAAGACTGCAATTTATTCAGGAACAGGGGCTTGTTCCTGAAGATATACTGGCACCGTTAGTGACTAAGATGGAGGAGATCGCTAGTCGTTTCAATACTGTAAGGTTATCCGCTTTACGTTATATGTTCACCAATGACCAGTACTTAATTTCTGAGCTTCTAGAGTCACTTGAAGTTTTGAGTTCACAAGAGCATGAAGTTCTGATGGGGATTTATCAATTGTTACACCCGCAAGTATATTCCAGCCCCATTTGAAATAAACTAAGGGACATCCAGAGAAATGTCTGAATTACGAACAATAACAAAATATTTACGTTCATTGTTCGTATTTACCATTGACAACTCATGTGAAGTACACCTAAAATAATAAAGCGTTAGAGCAGCATAAATATTCGTATAATTCCGGGAATCGGCCCGGAAGTCTCTACGAGGTCACCGTAATGACCTGGCTACGATTAAGAAGAGCAAGGCCTCACGATCCTTCGGATTTTTATCCATTGGACATGCGAAGCTGCTCTTTTTTCGGGCCGGTGTCTCCCAAGATGCCGGCTTTTTGTTGCTTTCAGACAACATACACCTTAGGGGGAGAACAATTTGAACCGCTTTTTCAAGTTGAAAGAAAACGGCACCACAGTGCGCACAGAGATCATGGCCGGTCTGACCACGTTTATGGCAATGGCGTATATTTTGTCGGTAAATCCCGGCACGCTGACTGCTTTTGGCCGAATCGAAATGGGTTGGTATCCTGTGTTTCTGGCGACTGCGCTGGCGGCAGGGATCTTCACCATTGCGATGGGGGTGTTCATCAATTTTCCGGTAGCGCTGGCACCTGGTATGGGCCTTAATGCATATTTTGCTTCCGTTGTTTTATCCTCGCAGACTACTGATCATCCATTCACTTGGCAGATGGGATTAACCGCCGTATTTATTTCCGGTATTATCTTCATCCTGTTGACTATTACCCAGGTCCGGCAGATTCTGCTGACTGCGATTCCCGACAGCCTGAAGCATGCCATTACCGTCGGTATCGGCTTGTTCATTACCATTATCGGCCTCAAGAACAGCGGACTGATGACGATCGGCGTTGAAGCCGGGAAGGATATCGCCGCCAATAAGTTCACAGACGTCCTTTCCTTTGAAACGGTTATTCATATGGGCAGCCTGGAGAATACCAATGTTCAATTGGTGATTATCGGCCTGCTGCTGATCTCCATCCTGATGGTGCTGCACGTGCGCGGCGCAATCCTGTTCGGAATTCTGGGCACGACCGTCGTCGCAATTCTCATGGGCGCTGTTGATTTCAGCACGCTGTCGAATCCGCAGACGCCTTGGGTTCCTGATTTCTCACAGCTCAACTTCTGGGAATTTGACTGGGAGGGCATTATGCATACCGGTATCGTGTCCGCAATTGCCACTTTCACGTTCGTAGAATTGTTTGACACATTTGGTACGCTTGTTGGTACCGCTGAGCGTGCCGGAATTATGAAGAACCCCGAAGAAGGCAAAAAACGTGTCGGAAATGCCATGTTCGTCGATGCAGTAGCTGTTGCTGGCGGTGCGATGCTGGGAACTTCCACCACTACTGCTTACGTAGAGAGTGCTGCCGGTGTAGCCGAAGGCGGCCGGACAGGTCTGACTGCTGTCACTACCGGTGTCTGCTTCCTGCTGGCTCTGTTCTTGGCACCAGTTGTCGCGCTGATTCCAGGTCCGGCTACTGCGGCCGCGCTGATCATTGTCGGTGTGCTTATGGCGCAGTCCATCCGTGAAATTGATTTTCAGGATATGGTCCTGGCCATTCCGGCGTTCCTTACCTTTGCCATCATGCCTTTCACTTACAATATTGCGAACGGGATTTCGTTTGGTATTGTAACCTATGTCATTCTGGCCTGTGTTGCCAATCTTGCCGGCAAGAAGAAATACGACATCCACTGGATGATGTGGGTGCTCGCCGTCCTGATCGTACTGCGTTACCTTCTGGTCGGCAGCCAGGGCTAAGGATAGCCTTCGTCAATTTTACCAGAACTTGCAGTTTCCTATTTCCGCGGCCCTGCCTATATTAGGCGGGGCTTTTTTCTCGTGGTCTTTTCATCATCCGGCATTTGGATTATATTGTTGAAGAGGTGATCCCTATTTCCGGCTTATTTAAAAGAGTGTACCGATCCTGTATAGACAATCCTTGGCCGCTCGCGTTGTTTGTGCTGGGTGCGATTGTGCGGATAGTCTATCTCGGATCTATCCCTGCAGGACTTAATCAGGACGAGGCATCCATCGGCTATGATGCTTATGCAATCCTGCATTACGGGATTGACCGCAACGGTATCCATCTGCCTATTCACCTTATTGCCTGGGGCAGCGGACAGAATGCGCTGTATGCTTATTTATCCATGCCTTTTATCTGGCTCTTCGGGCTGACGCCGCTGTCTGTCCGGGCGCTAAGTCTGGTGATGGGGCTGCTTGGCATGATTTTTTTCTATTTATGTATGAGGCAGCTGTTTCCAACGCGGGCAGGCGGTATTTTTGCCATGTTCTTCATTGCCATCAATCCCTGGCATATTATGATGTCCAGATGGGCGCTGGAATCCAATTTGTTCCCTACCCTGATTCTGATTGCCGTCTATTGTCTGCTGAAATCCTTTCAGACCCCCAAGTGGTCTTACGGCTTTACGGTTATCATGGCAATTTCGCTATATGCGTACGGAACAGCCTACTTTTTTGTGCCGGTATTTGCTATCTGTGCCGCATTTCTTCTATTGTATAGTAGAACCTTGAAATTAAGGGTACTGGTATGGAATGTTGTTTTTTTTGTAGTCCTGGCTCTGCCTATACTATTGTTTATAATAATTAATCATTACGGACTTCAAGAGGTTGCCACCAAGCTTTTTACGATCCCCAGATTAACCATGCCCAGGGTGGAGCAGATTTCCTCTGTATTCGGCGGAGAACTTCTGCACACAGCTTCCAGCAACTTCAGCAGGTTTATTGAGCTGATGCGCAGCGGGAACGACGGACTGCCCTGGAATGCCATATCTCCATACGGTTATGCTTACCCGATCGCGCTGCCCATTGCTCTGCTTGGGCTAATTGTCCTGACTTATGAGCTGTATCAGCGCGGGCGCGGGGGGCTTGGGCATATAACCGTATTGCTCTGGCTGGGAATCGCTATCCTGATGTCCTTGATCACTGACGTGAACATTAACCGGATTAATATCATTTTCTATCCGCTGATTATGCTGGTTGCCACAGCTGTATTCTGGCTGTATCGGAAGCTGAAGCTTGCCGCTATGTTGTCGGTAGCCGCATTTGCTGTGCTGTTTGGCTTTTTTACAAACGCCTATTTTGGCAAGTTTCCTGAGGAGATTGGCCCGGCCTTTTATGATTCACTGGGAGAGGCTATACAGTACGCTTCAGAAACAGCCGGCGGTGATATTTATGTCACAGATAAAGTCAACATGCCCTATATTTATGTGCTTTTTTATGAGAAAATCAATCCGCATGACTTTCTGCATTCGGTCAAATATATCAATCCCGGTGATGCTTTTCAGATGGTGTCTTCCTTTGGACGATACAAATTTGGCGCTCCGGGTATTGAGCCGGGACAGGCGGCATATATCTTTGGGAACAACGACCCCGTGCCTGCTGTGAACGGTGGGTACACGATTAAGAAATTTACTAATTTCAGTGTGCTTATTTATGACAATACGGAAGGTGTTGCTGCTTCGAATGTTGAAGGAGTTCAGGCGGAAGTGCCTAATGGGGGTTTTGAAGAGGGCACCACGGGCTGGAGCTTTTCAGCGGGAACGGGTGTGGCCGGCAATAATCCTTACTCGGGAGCAAGCCAGGCTTATCTAGACATAGGTCCGGACAAAAACATACGGCAGACCTTTACCGCCCGTACAGGTACCTATAAAGTAACCGCTATGGTGTGCGCGGGAGGTTCTGGAGGAAAAATGGGCATCCGGGTAAATGGTATTGTAAGAGCGGAAGCTGAACTGACTGCAGGGGATAAATATCACACTGTTGTACTTCCGGGTGCGTCCCTCAAGCAGGGCGAGCAGGCAGAGATTTACATAACCGGCGGGAATGGCTGGATTAACATTGACGAGGTGAGGTTGGAACGATGATCAGGAGTACACGCACGGCCGCAATGTTGGTTTTAATGCTGTTATTGTTCATTCTTCCTGTAACAAGCAGTTATGCAGCGGGCAATTTACTGCAGAATCCGGGCTTTGAGGATGGGGAGGAGGGTGCCCCTGCAGGGTGGACCAAGGACATGTGGATCCCGGGGGACAGCTCAGGGCTGCTCTCGGTGCAGTCTGAGGAAGTCCATTCCGGTACCAGGGCTGCGGTTATTGAGAATCTGGAACCCAACCACCTCAAATGGGTGCAGACGATTGCAGTCTCGCCTAAAAGCTATTATAAGATCTCCGGTTATGTCAAAATCGTCAGCACTGCAGGCCAGGGACTGGGTGCAAACATTTTCCCTGTAGGCATTGGAGGGGGGTATCCCGCTACCACGGATACAGGCGGAAATTGGCAGTACCTTGAATTCTACGGCCAAACCGGCTCCGGTCAAAAAGAGCTTGGCATTGGTGCAGCCTTGGGCGGCTATGCCAGTCTGATTCAGGGAAAAGCCTACTTTGATGATCTGTCGGTAGAGCAGGTGGATGCCGCTCCTGAGGGAGCCGGTGTCATCTCGCTCGACAGCGGAGCGGCAGCAGCCCAGAACGGAGGCGGCCAGGCTGCGGAGACCCCGCATAAGGTATCACCTGCCAAGCTGCTGCTGCTGTCGGCAGTGTTTAGTGTTTTTTTCGCTTTTTTCTATAATAGGGCGTTCCGCAGTGAACGGCTTCTGAAGCAGCCGGATGCTGTCTATACCCGGTGGCTCTATGTGGTTTTCGGCGCGGCCTTGATCCTGCGGATCTGGATTGGTTTGACCGCGCAGGGATATCAGAATGACATGAATACCTTTATCGCCTGGGGCCAGCGTATTGTAGACCTGGGGCCGGGCAAGTTCTATGAAGAGGGATATTTTGCTGATTATCCTCCAGGTTATTTGTACATATTGTATGTGCTGAGCCTCATTCGCGGACTGTTCGGATTTGCGCACGGCTCAGGGGGAGAAACACTGCTCTTCAAGCTGCCGGCAATTCTTTCCGATCTGGTGCTGGGCTGGCTGATTTACCGGGCAGGACGTAAGAAACTGGGTTCCGGCATGGCTGTCGGCCTGATGCTCCTGTTCCTGTTCAATCCGGCGGTGCTGATGGATTCTGCCGCTTGGGGGCAGGCGGACTCTTTCTTTTTAGTATTTCTGCTGCTGAGTATTCTGGGCGCATCGGAACAACGCTTTGTGCGCTCGGCAATCTTCTTCGCCCTGGCCACGCTTGTTAAACCGCAGGCGCTGATTTTCACTCCTGTACTGCTGTTTGCCTTCTACCATCACCGTGCCTGGAAGCAGCTTGCGGCCGGCGCCCTTTACGGGCTTGGCATCTTTGCAGTACTGGCGGCTCCATTCTTCTGGAATAACGGCGGAATTGGCGGGCTGGTTGATCTTTATAAGGGAACCCTATCCTCCTATCCCTATTCTACGGTGAATGCTTTTAATCTATATGCGCTGACCGATCCGTTGTGGGCTTCGATTGATTCTATGTGGCTGGGTATTACTTACCGGGCATGGGGGTTTATTTTCATCCTGGCGGCCGTTGCCCTTGCAGCGTATTACTCTTTCAAAAAAGACCGCAAAGAGCTCTCAAAGTCCTTCTTTATCGGTATGGTTCTCATCACAATCGTATTTGTATTCGGGACAAAAATGCATGAACGGTACATGTACCCGGCATTGCTGCTATGTCTGTTCACTTATATCGAGAGCCGGGACCGCCGGTTCCTGACGCTGTTTCTCGGATTTACTTTGACTCAGTATCTTAACGTAGGGTACACGCTGGCCCATCTGAATGCCGGCAATAATCCGCCCTCCGACGGTATTGTATTAGTGACTGCGATTGCCAATATTGTTTTGGCTTTATACATGCTGTATGTAGGGTATGCAGTATATGTGCGGAAAGAAATTAAGCCCATTCTTCCCCCGGCTGCGGCGGCAGAGAAATATGATGCGGACATGGAACTGGCCGAGGGGATGCGTCCTCTTCCTAAGGGCACCAGCCGGATAGGGCTGCCCAAGCTGCAGCGCAAAGACTGGATCTGGATGCTGGGCATTACCGCCGTCTATACGGCGCTTGCTTTATTTCATCTGGGCTCTACCAAAGCTCCGGAAACCTTGTGGGAACCGGCCGCCAGCGGCGAAAGCTTTGTTGTGGACCTTGGACAGAGCAGACAGCTTGAGCGGGTAAATATATTCGGCGGTGTCGGGACCGGCAAATTCAGACTGGAATTCAGCCAGTCGCCGGATGCCTGGAGCGGCCCGCTGGATGTCAACGAGGATGTCGGCAATGTGTTTATCTGGAAAAGCCAGCCTTTGAACGTTGCCGCAAGATATGTGAAGCTGACCGTTACTTCTCCAGGATTCACATTGAATGAAATGGCCTTCTATGAACAGGGGGGAGGCAAAAAGCCGCTTCCGGTCACAAGCGTTACACCTGATGCCGCAACTGCCAAAAGGGGACAGCCGTCCAACCTGTTTGATGAACAATCGATCATTCCGGAGAATTCCGGGTTTATGAACAGCACCTATTTTGATGAAATTTATCATGCCCGTACAGCTTATGAGTATGCACACGGTATCGTTCCGTATGAGAATACCCACCCGCCTCTTGGCAAGCTGCTAATCTCTGTGGGGATGGAGCTGTTTGGCGTCAATCCGTTCGGCTGGCGGATTATCGGCACGCTCTTTGGTATTGCCATGCTGCCGCTGATCTATATAATGGCTCTGAGGCTTTTCAAAAAGAGTCTCTATGCCGCTCTTGCCGCAGGATTGTTCGCACTTGATTTCATGCATTTCACCCAGACGCGCATCTCAACCATCGACGTCTACGGTGTATTCTTCATCATGCTGATGTTCTATTTTATGCAGCGGTATTTCACAATGAGCTTCTATCGCGTTCCGCTGCGCCGGACGCTGGTGCCGCTATTCTGGTCGGGGCTGTTTTTTGGGATTGGCGTCGCCTCCAAGTGGATTGTAATCTACGGGGGGGCGGGACTTGCCATCATACTGGCCCTTGCCCTGTTTGAACGCTACAGGGAATACAGAGCGGCGGGACGTTTGCTGGCGGAGGGCAGAGTGGGGGATCAGGAGCTTAAGGCTGCCTGCCGCACCGCGGACGGGTCGTTCTGGAAGAATACCATTGTTACTTTGCTTAGCTGCGTGCTGTTTTTTGTCATTATTCCAGGCGTGATTTACAGCCTGTCCTTTATCCCGGTTCTGTCTGTCTCGGCAGATGGCTATACCTTCAAAGGCCTGATTGATGCACAAAAGAATATGTACAATTACCACAGCCAGCTTGTTGCCACCCATCCGTTCGCTTCTTCCTGGTGGGAATGGCCATTCATGAAACGGCCGGTATGGTTTTTCAGCGGCGGTGAAGGACTGCCGGAAGGACAGGTAAGCAGCATCGTGACTATGGGGAACCCGCTGATCTGGTGGACCGGCATTTTTGCTATGCTGGCTTCGGTCTGGTTTACAGTCAAGCGCAAGGATAAGAATCTGTACATGATCTGGATCGGGTTCTTCTCGCAGTATGTTCCATGGATGCTGGTGCCGCGTGAAACGTTCCTTTACCACTACTTTGCAATGGTGCCGTTTATGATTCTTGCCATTGTATACATCATGAAGCTGCTCGACAGTAAATACCCGGAGGCCCGGTATATGCGTTATGCTTATGTGGCCGTTGCCGCACTGCTTTTTGTAATGTTTTATCCTGTGCTGTCAGGCATGCAGGTTAGTAAAGATTATGTGGACGTTGTGCTGCGCTGGTTCCCTTCCTGGGTTTTCTAATGAAGTGGCGGATGCTTACACAGCAGTTACACAATTTTAGGAGGAACCAAGGTGAAAGCCAGATACAGTGTGATTGTCCCCATGTTCAATGAGGAAGAGGTCATTCAGCATACGTATGAGCGTCTCAAAAAGGTCATGGACGGCTGCGGCGGTTCTTACGAGCTTGTCTTCGTTAACGACGGGAGCCGGGATCGTACAGCTGAGATTATGCGTGAGGTCAGCAGCCGCGACGAGCATGTCAAGCTGGTTGATTTCTCGCGCAATTTTGGCCATCAGGTGGCGATCACGGCGGGGATGGATTATGCTGAAGGCGAGGCGGTCGTGGTTATTGATGCGGATCTTCAGGACCCGCCTGAGGTGATTTTGCAGATGATCGCGAAGTGGAAAGAGGGGTATGAGGTAGTCTATGCCAAGCGGCTTAAGCGTCAGGGAGAGACTCTTTTCAAAAAAGCAACTGCGAAGATGTTCTACCGTCTGCTCAGCAGCATGACCAGTGTGGAAATTCCTACAGACACGGGGGATTTCCGGTTAATTGACCGCAAAGTGTGCGATGTGCTGCGCGGTCTGAAGGAGAAAAATCGCTATGTCCGGGGGCTGGTAAGCTGGGTGGGCTTCCGCCAGACCATGGTTGAATACGTGCGTGAAGAGCGTTTTGCCGGTGAAACCAAATATCCGCTGAAGAAAATGATCCGGTTTGCGCTGGACGGCATCACCTCCTTTTCCCACAAACCGTTAAAAATAGCATCATACATTGGCTTCTTTCTGTCCTTCTCAAGCTTTCTTTATCTGTTCTTTGTTTTGTTTCAGAAAATATTCACCTCATGGACTGTCCCGGGCTGGGCTTCTATCGTCGGCGTGAACCTGCTGTTTAATGGTATTGTGCTTATGCTGCTCGGTGTAATCGGTGAATACATTGGGCGAATCTATGATGAATCCAAGGATAGACCGCTATATATCGTGCGTGAGACGAGAGGTTACGGCGATGCGGAGAGCGGCGAAGAGAAAACGGGCGTGCGGAAGGACAACGATTATGTCAGATAGACAGCTTAATGCAGGGTTCATCCAGTTTTTAAAATTTAATGCCGTAGGTGTGCTGAATACCTTGATTGATTTTGCCGTCTTTACCCTGCTGCATTCACTGGGAATGTTGAATACTCCGGCACAGATCATTTCTTACAGCGCCGGTACGGCCAATAGTTTCATATGGAACAAGAAGGTGACCTTTCGGGATCAGGACCGGGGAAGCAAGGACGGTTTTGACCGGATGCAACTGGTAAGGTTTATAATACTGAACCTGATTGTGCTGGGCATATCGGTCCTGCTTATGCATTTGCTGACAGACCGCTTCGGTATTCAGGTGCTGGTTGCCAAAGTGCTGGTTACTATAGTAACCGTAGTGATCAATTTCTTCGGAAGCCGGAAGTGGGTATTTTAAAACAGACTAACTTACGGAGGTGATTTCATGCGCAAGTTCTCTTACTTGATTATTCTTGCCGGGATTCTGATTATGCTGTACCCCAAAGCAAATGAATGGTACAACGACTGGCAGCAGCAGAAGCTGCTGGAGGAAGCGGAACAGGCATACAGTGAGATTACGCCTTCACCGTCACCGCAGTCAGATTTGCACAAACAATACGCTGAAGTCACCCAGCTTCTCGCTGAGGAATCCTCTGAGGGTGACCTGGCGAAAGCGACAGAAGCCCCGGCTCCCGAAGTTAAGCTGGGCGGCAAGATCACAGGCATTATCCAGATCAGCAAAATCAATTTGAAGCTGCCTGTACTGGAAGGGGCAACCAAAGCCAACATGAAACATGCTGCCGCCCATATGAAGGAGACCGCTGCTATTGGGCAGGTTGGCAATGCTGCGATTGCCGCACACAGATCAAGAACTGCAGGCAGGCTTTTTAACAGACTCAATGAAGTTGAGGTCGGTGATACTATATCCGTACAAACAAAGGAACAGGATTACCAATACGTAGTATATGATATTTCAATTGTAGAGCCTACGGATGTTTCCGTATTAAATGGACATAACGATGATAAGATACTCACTCTGATTACCTGCGATCCATTGGTCAATCCGACGCATCGCCTGATTATTCATGCCAGATTGCCTTAAATTCCAATTAGCTGCGGATTAAAAGTGAAGTATATTAAAATTTTATTAAAAAGTAGTAGGAATCTAGTGATTTAGGTCTTGAATATAGATATAAGTATGATACTATATAACTATAAAAGCTAAGCACGATAACGGCAAACCTATCGAAAGGTAGGGACGCAAAGCTAAAGGGCCTTCCCGCTATGGATGGCAGCCAGCTACCGAATGAAGAGGCTTTTTTTGTTTGTTCTTAATATGAATCTATCAAATCGCTCTATGAAGTAAGAACAGATAAAGCTTATACGATAACGGCAAACCTATCGAAAGGTAGGGACGCAAAGCTAAAGGGCCTTCCCAATACGGATGGCAGCCAGCTACCGAAAGGGGTTTTATCCATGAAGAAGTTCTTTTTTTCGTTGTTAACATTGTTTGTAGTTGCCACTTCCGTTCAGACAGGCTCAGCTGAAGCCGCCAGTACTGACTCAGGCTGGTTGAATACATCACAATTGAATCAAGGAGTTATCGCTGTTTCCTATGAAGTTCCTAAGGACAAGCGTATTAAGCTCATGATCACTAAGGACAACAACAGCTACACATATAACCTCTATGCCTCTAAGCCCAATGAGACCTTCCCGCTGCAGCAAGGTAACGGTTCTTATAAAGTTTCTGTTCTGGAGAACACTACCGGCAACAAATACAAAGTGATATCCTCCGAAACCGTAGACCTCAGCTTGAGCAATGCAAACACCGTATACTTGAGCTCCGTACAGAATGTGAAATGGAGTTCTTCCGATAAATCAGTTCTGAAGGCCGCTCAGCTTACTCAGGGCCTGACCACTGATGAACAAAAGGTAAAAGCAATTTACAACTACATCGTTTCTAATGTGAAATATGACTATAGCTTGGCTTCCAGTGTTACGACCGACTACATCCCTAACAATGACAATACTCTGGCTACCAAAAAGGGGATTTGCTACGATTATGCTTCATTGTTTGCAACTATGCTTCGCAGTCAAGGCATACCTACCAAATTGGTCATGGGGAATACCAGCTATGTGACTTCATACCATGCCTGGAATGAAGTTCTGCTTGACGGCAAATGGGTGACTATCGACACTACAGTCGATGCCGGCTTGGGCAAGAACAACAAAGATACAGGATTAATAAAAGTAGCAAGCAAATATTCTGCAGCGAAGTTTTATTAAGAAGAGTGAATGTGCTATTAACAATAGGATTTTTGAAGATAACCCGCTTAAATATTAAGCGGGTTATCTTTCTTTTTCTAAAGGGTTGCTTTTTTATATCACTATAGGGTATTATAAATAAGCGTTGTTGGAGCGCTGCCAAGTAAATTAGAAACGATTGATTAAATCGTTACAAAAAAAGCTTGCATTGCTAAGACAAACATGATATATTATAAGAGTTGCTGGTGACGAGATAATCGACACCGACGACGAGCTTGATCTTTGAAAACTGAACAACGAGTGAGTGGGATTTCACGTAAGTGAGATCCAAATTAGAGAATATTTTATTCTCGTCAGATGTTTCAAAATGAGCAATCGCTCTTTTCAATATCTTTTTCGGATGGTTATTTTCTCGGAGTAATTCGGGTGAAGCAACCGCTCGAAAAAACCTATTTGGAGAGTTTGATCCTGGCTCAGGACGAACGCTGGCGGCGTGCCTAATACATGCAAGTCGAGCGGATTTACTGGAGTGCTTGCACTCCAGTAGGTTAGCGGCGGACGGGTGAGTAACACGTAGGCAACCTACCCTCTAGACTGGGATAACTACCGGAAACGGTAGCTAATACCGGATAATTCCCTGGCCCACCTGGGCTAGGGATGAAAGGCGGAGCAATCTGCTGCTAGAGGATGGGCCTGCGGCGCATTAGCTAGTTGGTGGGGTAACGGCCTACCAAGGCGACGATGCGTAGCCGACCTGAGAGGGTGAACGGCCACACTGGGACTGAGACACGGCCCAGACTCCTACGGGAGGCAGCAGTAGGGAATCTTCCGCAATGGGCGAAAGCCTGACGGAGCAACGCCGCGTGAGTGATGAAGGTTTTCGGATCGTAAAGCTCTGTTGCCAGGGAAGAACGTCCGGTAGAGTAACTGCTGCCGGAGTGACGGTACCTGAGAAGAAAGCCCCGGCTAACTACGTGCCAGCAGCCGCGGTAATACGTAGGGGGCAAGCGTTGTCCGGAATTATTGGGCGTAAAGCGCGCGCAGGCGGCTATTTAAGTCTGGTGTTTAAACCTTGGGCTCAACCTGGGGTCGCACTGGAAACTGGGTGGCTTGAGTACAGAAGAGGAAAGTGGAATTCCACGTGTAGCGGTGAAATGCGTAGAGATGTGGAGGAACACCAGTGGCGAAGGCGACTTTCTGGGCTGTAACTGACGCTGAGGCGCGAAAGCGTGGGGAGCAAACAGGATTAGATACCCTGGTAGTCCACGCCGTAAACGATGAGTGCTAGGTGTTAGGGGTTTCGATACCCTTGGTGCCGAAGTTAACACAGTAAGCACTCCGCCTGGGGAGTACGGTCGCAAGACTGAAACTCAAAGGAATTGACGGGGACCCGCACAAGCAGTGGAGTATGTGGTTTAATTCGAAGCAACGCGAAGAACCTTACCAGGTCTTGACATCCAACTAACGAAGCAGAGATGCATTAGGTGCCCTTCGGGGAAAGTTGAGACAGGTGGTGCATGGTTGTCGTCAGCTCGTGTCGTGAGATGTTGGGTTAAGTCCCGCAACGAGCGCAACCCTTGACTTTAGTTGCCAGCAGGTAAGGCTGGGCACTCTAGAGTGACTGCCGGTGACAAACCGGAGGAAGGTGGGGATGACGTCAAATCATCATGCCCCTTATGACCTGGGCTACACACGTACTACAATGGCCGGTACAACGGGAAGCGAAGCCGCGAGGTGGAGCCAATCCCAGCAAAGCCGGTCTCAGTTCGGATTGCAGGCTGCAACTCGCCTGCATGAAGTCGGAATTGCTAGTAATCGCGGATCAGCATGCCGCGGTGAATACGTTCCCGGGTCTTGTACACACCGCCCGTCACACCACGAGAGTTTACAACACCCGAAGTCGGTGGGGTAACCCGCAAGGGGGCCAGCCGCCGAAGGTGGGGTAGATGATTGGGGTGAAGTCGTAACAAGGTAGCCGTATCGGAAGGTGCGGCTGGATCACCTCCTTTCTATGGAGAATCGTTTCCTGCAACGGAAACATTCAAATCGGAAGCTTGACTTCCATTAGAACCCTTGGGTTCGAACACTCACTCGTTGCTCAGTTTTGAGAGTCCAAGCTCTCAAGCAAGACCTTGATCCTTGAAAACTGGATACCGAAACGAAAATGCGTTTTAGAACATCTTTTAGCTGAAACTTGTGTAAGCAAGTTGAAATAGTTATTAGTTGATACAGCGATTTTCCCTACGGGAAAACGCATGGTTAAGCTAATAAGAGCACACGGAGGATGCCTAGGCGCCAGGAGCCGACGAAGGACGTGGCGAACAACGAAACTGCCTCGGGGAGCTGTAAGCAAGCTTTGATCCGGGGGTGTCCGAATGGGGAAACCCAGCTGTGGTAATTCACAGTTACTCATACCTGAATACATAGGGTATGCAGAGGCAGACCAGGGGAACTGAAACATCTAAGTACCCTGAGGAAGAGAAAACAATAGTGATTCCGTCAGTAGCGGCGAGCGAACGCGGAACAGCCTAAACCAAGGGGCTTGCCCCTTGGGGTTGTGGGACGTCTCACATGGAGTTACAAAGGAACCGGGTAGGCGAAGAGGTCTGGAAAGGCCCGCGATAGAGGTAAAAGCCCTGTAACCTAAACTGTGTTCCCTCCGAGACGGATCCCGAGTAGTGCGGGGCACGTGAAACCCCGTATGAATCCGGCAGGACCATCTGCTAAGGCTAAATACTACCTGGCGACCGATAGTGAAACAGTACCGTGAGGGAAAGGTGAAAAGCACCCCGGAAGGGGAGTGAAATAGAACCTGAAACCGTGTGCTTACAAAAAGTCAGAGCCCGATCTATGGGTGATGGCGTGCCTTTTGTAGAATGAACCGGCGAGTTACGTTTAACATGCAAGGTTAAGGTGAGAAGCCGGAGCCGCAGCGAAAGCGAGTCTGAATAGGGCGACTAAGTATGTGGACGTAGACCCGAAA
This sequence comes from Paenibacillus graminis, assembly GCF_000758705.1. Lineage (NCBI taxonomy): Bacteria > Bacillati > Bacillota > Bacilli > Caryophanales > Paenibacillaceae > Paenibacillus > Paenibacillus graminis. The sequence continues at coordinate 824,039 of NZ_CP009287.1, forward strand.
CCGTGTGATCTACCCCTGTCCAGGGTGAAGGTGCGGTAACACGCACTGGAGGCCCGAACCCACGTATGTTGAAAAATGCGGGGATGAGGTGGGGGTAGCGGAGAAATTCCAATCGAACTCGGAGATAGCTGGTTCTCCCCGAAATAGCTTTAGGGCTAGCCTCGGTGAATGGAGTCGTGGAGGTAGAGCACTGATTGGGTGCGGGGCCCGCAAGGGTTACCAAGCTCAGTCAAACTCCGAATGCCATGGACTTCTTGCCGGGAGTCAGACAGTGAGTGCTAAGATCCATTGTCAAAAGGGAAACAGCCCAGACCATCAGCTAAGGTCCCCAAGTGTGTGTTAAGTGGGAAAGGATGTGGAGTTGCACAGACAACCAGGATGTTGGCTTAGAAGCAGCCACCATTGAAAGAGTGCGTAATAGCTCACTGGTCGAGTGACTCTGCGCCGAAAATGTAACGGGGCTAAACACACCACCGAAGCTATGGCTAGATACGTATGTATCTGGGGTAGGGGAGCGTTGTGTATACGTTGAAGGTGTACCGTAAGGAGCGCTGGAGAATACACAAGTGAGAATGCCGGTATGAGTAACGAAAAGATCAGTGAGAATCTGATCCGCCGAAAGCCCAAGGTTTCCTGAGGAAGGCTCGTCCGCTCAGGGTAAGTCGGGACCTAAGGCGAGGCCGACAGGCGTAGTCGAAGGACAACAGTTTGAAATTACTGTACCACCGTAATCCGCTATGAGCGATGGGGTGACGCAGGAGGGTAGTGACGCGGACTGATGGATGTCCGTCTAAGCAGTGAGGCTGGTGTGCAGGCAAATCCGCACACCGTAAGGCTGGGCTGTGATGGGGAGCGAAAATTATAGTAGCGAAGGTCATGATCTCACACTGCCAAGAAAAGCCTCTAGCCAGGAGAAGGTGCCCGTACCGCAAACCGACACAGGTAGGCGAGAAGAGAATTCTAAGGCGCGCGGAAGAACTCTCGTTAAGGAACTCGGCAAAATGACCCCGTAACTTCGGGAGAAGGGGTGCCTCGGTAGGGTGAATAGCCCGAGGGGGCCGCAGTGAAAAGGCCCAAGCGACTGTTTAGCAAAAACACAGGTCTGTGCGAAGCCGCAAGGCGAAGTATACGGGCTGACGCCTGCCCGGTGCTGGAAGGTTAAGGGGAGCGGTTAGGGGCAACCCGAAGCTGTGAACCGAAGCCCCAGTAAACGGCGGCCGTAACTATAACGGTCCTAAGGTAGCGAAATTCCTTGTCAGGTAAATTCTGACCCGCACGAATGGCGTAACGACTTGGGCGCTGTCTCAACGAGAGATCCGGTGAAATTTTAATACCTGTGAAGATGCAGGTTACCCGCGACAAGACGGAAAGACCCCATGGAGCTTTACTGCAGCTTGATATTGAATTTGGGTACGATCTGTACAGGATAGGTGGGAGCCGTAGAAACCGGAGCGCAAGCTTCGGTGGAGGCGCCGTTGGGATACCACCCTGATCGTATCTAGGTTCTAACCTGGTACCCTAAACGGGTACGGGGACCGTGTCAGGCGGGCAGTTTGACTGGGGCGGTCGCCTCCTAAAGAGTAACGGAGGCGTTCAAAGGTTCCCTCAGAATGGTTGGAAATCATTCGAAGAGTGCAAAGGCAGAAGGGAGCTTGACTGCGAGACCAACAAGTCGAGCAGGGACGAAAGTCGGACTTAGTGATCCGGTGGTACCGCATGGAAGGGCCATCGCTCAACGGATAAAAGCTACCCTGGGGATAACAGGCTTATCTCCCCCAAGAGTCCACATCGACGGGGAGGTTTGGCACCTCGATGTCGGCTCATCGCATCCTGGGGCTGAAGTAGGTCCCAAGGGTTGGGCTGTTCGCCCATTAAAGCGGTACGCGAGCTGGGTTCAGAACGTCGTGAGACAGTTCGGTCCCTATCTGTCGTGGGCGCAGGAAATTTGAGAGGAGCTGTCCTTAGTACGAGAGGACCGGGATGGACGTACCGCTGGTGCACCAGTTGTTCCGCCAGGAGCATGGCTGGGTAGCTACGTACGGACGGGATAAGCGCTGAAAGCATCTAAGCGTGAAGCCCCCCTCAAGATGAGATTTCCCAATTAGTAAGACCCCTTGAAGACGACGAGGTAGATAGGTTGGAGGTGGAAGTGCAGCAATGCATGGAGCTGACCAATACTAATCGGTCGAGGGCTTATCCAAAAAAGTAAAACGCAGATTCGTTTCGGATTCAGTTTTCAGGAATCAAATTCCTGAAGCATTTACGCTGTAAATGCCCGTTTGGTGGCGATAGCGGAGGGGTTCCACGCGTACCCATCCCGAACACGACCGTTAAGCCCTCCAGCGCCGATGGTACTTGGACCGAAGGGTCCTGGGAGAGTAGGACGCCGCCAAGCACATGACCACTGTTGAATAACTCAACAGTGTTTTTTTGTGTTTTGGAAAGTTTAGCTGCTGTTGGTTAGCTCATAGGATTGGCTTGTGGAGATTCGAAAATTGCAAATATTAATAGTTAGCCACATGTGGATAAAGTTCTGCAAGAGAACTTTTACCGAGTATTCCCTGGTTTATGTGGATAGAGTAGACTTAAATGTGGATACCTCGATAAATGAAAGCTTATTTAATGAACAGAGGGGGATAAACCTATGGATAACCTTACTCATCTTATATGGACCGAGCAGCATTCCGTGCATGCAAGCGATACAGATTACCGTTCCCAGGGAAAGCTGGCTTTTGTGTTGGATATGATGCAGCGCGCGGCAGATTCAGCAGTGGGCGGGTTAGGTGTGAGCCTGGAGCAGATGCTGGAGACTGGAATAGGCTGGATGCTGATTACTTTGGAACTTGAATTCAAGCGTATGCCGCGTTCGAAAGACCTTTTGACTATACATACGTGGAGTAAAGGAACCAAAGGGGCGCTCTGGCAGCGCGATTACCGGATTTTCGACGGCAACCAAATGGAAATCGCTAATGCCCGTTCGCTCTGGGCGCTTGTCGATATTGCCAAACGAAAGATACTTCGTCCCTCTGCCCTTCCGGCGAAGGTGGAGCACTATAATGGCGATTCCGTGGGTGGCATGCCGCAAAAGGTCAGAATTCCCCCAGAGCTTTCATTGGTGGAAGCCTATCGCTACCAGGTACGTTACAGCGGGCTGGATAATAATAGCCATTTGAATAATGCGCGTTATGGCGAACTATGCACGGATACGCTGTCACTGAAAGAGTGGGAGCAGTTGGAATTGGCCAGCTTCCGGATAAGCTATTTGCAGGAGGCTACATTTGGGGATGAGATAGTGATTTTGCGGACGCCCATAACAGATCAGGGAATGTTCGTACGAGGGCATAGCGGGGGAACTGTTTTTTTTGAAGCTTGTCTTAAGTTTGTTTTGTAGTGAATAAATGAAAGAGCGACAGCCCTCTGAAAGAATGACGGGGACTGTCTTTTTTGTTTTTAGGGATATTTTTCTGCCTGTCACAATTTGGGAGCCGGAAAGCGTTATATAGGTGTAGGCAGTCAACGAGGAGGTGATTCTTTGGAACAACGAGACCCCGGGGCCCAAGTGAGTCCAACGCTGGTTGATGAAGCCATAAATCAGGTGCGTGCAGGAGACCGTGAGGCTTTTGCAATTATAATCCGGGCCTTTGAAAGGCAGATATATACCTATTGTTATTACATTTTGAAGAGTCGGGAAGAAGCTGAGGATGCGGTTCAAGATATTTTTGTGAAAGTGTATCGGGAGCTTGAGCGCTATAGGAAACTAGAATCTTTTTCTGCCTGGCTGTATAAAGTGGCCTACCATCATTGTCTTGACCAGATTCGAAAACGTAAGCGGCGCAGCCGTCTGTTATCCCTGTATAAAGAGCAGCACCCGAAGGCTTATTCTGATCCTAGTGATGAAGGGCCGGTACAGTTATTGATGGGCAGTTTATCAGCCGAGGAAAGTAATCTGCTGATCCTCAAGGTTGTAGAACAGTACAGCTTCGAGGAGATGGGGAAAATTATGGGCTGTAATCCTGCTGCCCTGCGGAAGAAATTTGAACGACTGCGTAAAAAGCTGGTCCAGCAGAAGATGAATGAAGGAGGAAACCCTCATGGAAAAGTGGCAAAATCCCACTGACAGCCAAAAGACGGAAGACATTCGTCAGGCTCTCAGAGATCATAAAATGCCGGTAGACAGCTACAGCAGTCAAATTATGAAACGAATAGGAGAACTGGATGTGGAGAAAAGAAAGTCAACGAAACGTGGCAGCAATGTGCTAAAGAAAACATTGTTTGCCGCATCCTCAGCCGCAGCTTTGGGAGCCGGGATCATTGGTACAGGTTTTGTATCGCCGGTTATGGCAGATACCTTGAAGCAAATCCCTATCGTGGGCAATGTATTTAAAATTGTAGAAGACAAGGGACTCAAAGCTGCGGCCGACAAGGGATTATCCACTGTTCCTAACCAAAGTGTCACCCATGATGGCGTGACCTTGAAGATTACAAACGCTTATTATGACGGATCAAGGCTGGCTCTGGCTTTTGAAAGGGAAGGCATTGATAATGAAGAGATGTTAGGGAAGATAACAATTGAACCTATAAAGTTTGATCCAGCCGTTAAAGAGAAACATGCAAATACAATTTTGGATCAGTCCGTAAAGGGGTTGTTGGGGCTGCCTATTGTAAAATTACCGGATGGAAAAGAAATATCGTATGGTTCTGGAAGCACAGGAGATGTTAAGGGGCAAAAGAACACTCTTCTGTATGATCTTAGAAATCTGAACAACACCGCAGCCTTTGGTGATGAATTCGTGTTAAGTGTAAGTGTGCCGGTTACACAAGTCGCAGAGCCTTTCGAATTTAAAGTGCCGTTGAAAAAAGTAACCGAAGGAATTGTCAGACTGGACCTGAACCAAACGAAAACCACAGGAGAATTCAGCTATACCATTAAAAAACTGGAACTGACCCCGGCGACGAGCAGATTGGTTGTTGACCAGGAGGGAAAAATTCCAAGCTCTCCGAAACCAGCGGCAGGATACAGTGTTTCTGAAATGTTCTATGAACTTTCGGATGACCAAGGCACAGCGTTTACTTCATCCGGGTCTTTCCTTCTGCCAGCCATAGTCTATCCAATAGTGGATCGGGACTTTGACCCCTTCCCGCAAGGTACAAAGAAAATTACAGTTAAGCCGTTCACGTATTCCATTGACCATAATCTTGAACCATTGATGGATGCTGAAGGGAACAAGGTGAAAACATACTACCCGGAACTGGAACAAACCATTCAAATTCCGCAAAAAAACAACAAATAGACTTCCGGTTCGTTCGGTAATAAAGTTAAGGCTCGTGTCTGCATTGCGGACGCGGGCTTTTTTAAAAAATATAAGTATATGTTGGGGTCACCGCAAAGTATCTGAATCAGCCTCAATGCAACTTCTTCGGCTGTTGGCTCACTCACTGTTAATGTATAAAGCCTTCAGTACCACCGCTTGACGATATTTGCTGACTTTCAATACATGGTATAATAGGATGTTGACAGGGAAGGGAGAGAGCTATGAAGGTATTGGTACTTGCCGAGAAGCCGTCGGTTGCGCGCGAGATTGCGCGGGTGATGGGCTGTGGAAACAAACAAAAGAGTTATATTGAAGGACCAAAATATGTGGTTACCTGGGCATTGGGGCATTTAGTGGGCCTGGCGGAGCCGGAGGACTATAACAATAAATATGCCAACTGGGCACTGGAGGATTTGCCGATTCTGCCGGAGAAGGCCAAGCTGAAGGTGCTGCGGGAGACGGGCCAGCAGTACAAGGCCGTGCAGCAGCTGATGAAGCGGCAGGACATAGAGGAACTGATTGTGGCTACGGATGCTGCGCGTGAAGGCGAACTGCTGGCGCGTTGGATTATGAATATGGCTGGTTGGAAAAAGCCGTTCCGGCGGCTCTGGATCTCTTCGCAGACGGATAAGGCAATTAAGGAAGGATTCGCTTCACTCCGGCCGGGACGTGAGTTTGACCGGCTGTATGAATCGGCGCGCTGCCGTGCTGAGGCGGACTGGATGATCGGGCTAAATGTGACGCGGGCGTTGACCTGCAAGTTCGGTGCGCCGCTGTCTGCCGGGCGGGTGCAGACACCGACACTGGGCATGATTATGGACCGGGAAAATGAAATTACCGGCTTCCGTTCCCAGGAGTATGACTTGCTGACGGCTGATTTTGGCAGCTTCCAGGCCGGTTGGCGGGCCCAGGGCGGAGATGGGCGTATTTTTGAACGGGATAAAACAGCGAAACTGAAAGAAAGGCTCACGGGACGAAGCGGACGCATCGCCAAGGTGCAAAAAAGTGAGAAAAGTGAACCCCATCCGCTGGCTTATGATCTCACAGAGCTGCAGCGCGATGCGAACCGCAAGTTCGGTTTCTCGGCTAAGCAAACCTCAAGTGTGCTTCAGCGGCTGTATGAACAGCATAAGCTGGTGACTTATCCGCGTACGGACAGCCGGTATCTGACGTCGGATATGACAGGCACGCTCAAAGAAAGGCTGGACAGCGTAGCTGTTGGGCCTTATGCGGCACTGGCAAGACCACTGCTGCGTAAGCCGCTGCCGATCACCAAGCGGGTTGTGGATGACAGCAAGGTGAGCGATCACCATGCAATCATTCCTACGGAGCAGACTGTACTTCTCAATCAGCTAAGTGCTGAGGAGCGCAAGCTCTATGATCTGATTGTGCGCCGGTTCATCAGCTTGTTCTATCCTGCAGCCCGTTATGATGCGGTGGCGGTGACGGTAAACGTTGATGGAGAAGTTTTTCATGTCAAAGGCACAACGGTAAAAGATGCGGGCTGGCGTGAGGTTTACGGCGGGGATCTGAGCAGCGATGACGAGGAAGAGAACAGCGCAGATGAACCGGCGGCAAGCAGTGTGAAGCTCCCCGAGCTGCGTGAAGGGGAAGCTGTTACCGTGCAGCGTTGCCTCATCCGGCCAGGCCGGACGCAGCCGCCGAAGCGCTACAATGAAGCTTCACTCCTGACTCAGATGGAGAAGCATGGGTTAGGAACACCGGCTACACGTGCAGACATTATTGAGAAGCTAGTCAGCTCCGATACGATTGAGCGTCAGGGCAATCTGCTGCACCCCACAGGAAAGGGCAAGCAGCTGATCGGACTGGTGGCAGGACAGCTGCGCACACCGGAGCTGACCGCGCGCTGGGAGGCTGAGCTGGAGAAGATCGCCCGCGGACAGGGGCGTCCGGAGCCTTTTCTGCAGGGCATCCGAGGCATGGCACAGGAGCTGGTGTCCGGTGTGAAGAATAGCGGGGCGGAATACAAGCCGCATAATGTCTCGAACAGCCATTGCCCCAACTGTGGAACAAGATTGCTGGAGAAGAAGACCAAGCGCGGCAAGCTGCTGGTCTGCCCGGCAGATGACTGCGGCTATACCCGTGCAGGGGAGAAACAGTTATCTAACCGCCGGTGCCCGCAGTGCCATAAGAAGATGGAGCTGAAAGAGGGCAAAGCCGGGCGCTATGTCCAATGCCTCGGTTGTGGAATTACCGAGACAATAGATAAGGACCAAAAGCATATTAACAAACGTGAGCAGCAGAAGCTCGTGCAGCAGTACAGCAAACCGGAAAGTGTAGGTTCTAACCTGGGTGAGCTGCTCAAAGCAGCGATGGAAGCCAAGGAGAAGGGCAAATAAGAAGATTATTAACGAACCTGCTGCAGCCGGGAATGAGCTGTTTAGGAATGAAATAAAGACTGTTAAAGACTGCCGGGCGTGTGCGGCAGTCTTTATTATATGAAATTAAATATTAAAAAATGTAGACCATACGGAAGCCACAGATTGTAATGGAACATGTTGAAGCAGGCAGGTCGCCTGCGGGGGAAAACGGACAGAGAAGACACTATTCAGTAGAATTTTCTGAATTTTGCGGGTGATTCAGACTCAAAAGACGTTATTTTGTTTTTTTAGTCCAGAATGAGGGGGATAGATAGGTCACATTCGTTAGATAAGGAACTGAAGCTAAGTGGAAAAAGTAAAACTAATTAGCCGAGATCCGGGTTACAGAAGGTTTTAGTGGGATTTTGTACACCTAATTCATGTATATTCATCCCATATGGCAGTTTTCAGCCGGATTAGTGGTAGTTTTTCCCACATAGGATACCCCATAAGCAGAATGAGTTTGAATTAGTGATACTTTTCCCCTCTTAGAATGTTTGCCCGCTCCATTTTAAAATGGATATCCCAGTGAAATCTACACGCATAGAATGTTCTAATGGACACAAAGAGGGATATTTTCTAACATCGGTTATTCATTTGTTTGTATGCCGGAGTGGCAATATGGACTGTCCAATGAAACGCAGATATGCTTTACTTAAGGATGTGAAGCAGGACAGATAAGGGTTGCGGAAAAATAGAAATAAGCGGGTGATGAAGTGGCGGCAGTTCAGCAGCGTAATGTTGAAGCACAAACGGTGGCAGCCCAGGGGGAAAAGGGCGGGAGCCGGTTTTTCTTTTTGATAATTGTCTTTATGTTCTGGTTCTCTTCTTACATTTATGTACCGGTGCTCTCGCCGTATGTGGAGCATTTGGGAGCCTCTTATGTAATGGTTGGGGCAGTGCTTGGTGTGTATGGGCTGATGCAGATTCTATTCCGGCTGCCGATCGGCATTGGTTCGGATGTTCTGAACCGGCGCAGGCCTTTTATCTACCTGGGACTGTTCGCCAGCGGCGCAAGCTGCTTGCTGTTCCTGGCGGGTGCGGACCCTGGCTGGGCGCTTGCCGCACGGGCGGTTTCCGGAATTGCAGCATCGGCTTGGGTAGTTTACTCGGTGATGTTTGCCGGATATTTTCCGAAGGAGGAAACTGGAAGGGCGATGGGCATGCTGCAGTTTACCACGGTGATTGCACAATTGGCGAGCATGATGATCAGCGGGTATGTAGCAGAGCACTGGGGCTGGAACGCCCCGTTTATTATCGGTAGTGTGGTGGCTGCGGCTGCGCTGCTGCTTGCGTTCCGTTTGCCGGAACAACAGCAGGACAAGCGGGAAAATTCAATTCAGATCAAAGACCTGGCTGAGGTGATCAAGGAGCCGCTGCTGGTCAAAGTGTCGCTTTTATCCGTACTGGCGCATTGTGTATTGTTTATTACGATGTTCGGGTATACCCCGAATCAGGCGCTTGCTATCGGTGCGGATAAGGAAAGCCTCGGCTGGCTCACTTTAGCTTTTATGCTGCCCCATGCGGCAGCAACATTATATGGTTCCCGCTGGTTCGGAAGGCTGCTCGGTGACCAGGGAACACTGCTGCTTGGGTTTGCCGGAAGTGCACTGTTTACGCTGCTCATCCCTTCGATGCCGACACTTGCTGCCCTGTGCGCGACCCAGGTGGGGAATGGCTTTATGCAGGGGCTGATTTTTCCTTTGCTGCTGGGCAAATCAGTCTCCGGGGTGGCACCGTTCAAACGGGCAACGGCAATGGGGTTCTACCAGGCGGTGTATGCCATCGGTATGTCTGGCGGTCCTTTTGTGGCGGGCTGGATGAGCTCGGCCTATGGATTGAAAGGCGGGTTCTGGCTGGGAGGTATCGCCGCTGTGCTGGCTGCATTGCTCTCCTGGATATGGATCAGGGAAGCAGGCAAGAGCGGCGGCCAAGCCCAAAGATCGGAGCGGAGACTTGAAACATAAAAAGTGAAAGATTCACATTATAAACTTTTTCTTCTATTCTTGCTGAACGGGATACATGGAAGCGATAAAGAGCATCGCCGCCTCGGAAGATACGCCTTTTAAGGACGGGAACGCTGTTTTTACTTGGCAGCTGATGTAAGAGTTATTGGTTTTTTGTCAAAAAGGGGATTATAATATAGTAGATAGGTTGAGTGGGAGGAGGGGCAGGCAAGGATGGTCCAGGTTGTATTGCTGTGGTTCGCACTGATTAATATTATTGGTTATGTGGTCATGTCCGAGGACAAGAACAAGGCCAGGAAAAGACGGGACCGTGTACCCGAAAAAACACTGTTTCTGCTGGCATTCATGGGCGGCGCGCTGGGCGTGCTGATTGCCATGTACCACAAACGCCACAAGACCAGGCATACTTCCTTCGTGATCGGAATTCCGCTCTTGCTGCTGCTGAACATCTTGCTGTATGGTTATTTTTTGGGATAAACAAAACAGAAGAAGAGGTGGCGTACATGTTATTCTCGAAAATATTGCTGGCCTATGACGGTTCCAAGGCTTCCAATCAGGCGCTGGAGCGCGCGATCGAACTGGCCAAGGTAACTCCGGGCTCATCCCTTTACGTCGTACATGCTTTTGAATTCCCGCGTTTTTTTATCGGGGAAGCTCTCGCGCCTCTGCCGGCTTCAGTGAATAAGGATTATTATGATTTGGCGGTACAAACCACCGATGAAGTGAAAAGCCGTCTGGAAGCGGAAGGACTGAATTCGACAGTTGAACTGCTGCAGGGCTCCCCTGCTGAAGTGATATTGACTTACGCTAAGGAGCAGGGTGCGGATGTGATTGTGATCGGCAGCCGCGGGCTGGGCGGAATTCGTGAATTTGTTCTGGGCAGTGTAAGCCATAATGTGGTTCAGAGCGCGCGTATTCCAGTACTGGTCGTAAAATAATATATTATCCTGGAGGAGCGCTCGTGCGTTCCCCTTTTTTCTTTTTGGCGGCGGAATAGCGTGTGTGATGAAGAATCCAAATGTGCCCAAAAGCGAACGTTTTAACTCCTTTATATGACAATGTTCGTGTTTAAGTTGACATGATGTGTAGGCCATTGTTAAGATGAACCTATGAAGAGCTCGTATAAAACCGGGGATAGGGCCCGGAAGTTTCTACCCGGTAACCGTAAATTGCCGGACTACGAGGGAATAGGATGACTAGAACGGCCGCCAGCGCCGCCTTGGACACGGGGCGGCGAGCTGTGCGCTTGTCCCTGCTGCATGCCGCTGAAGCTGTAAATAGGGGCTGCACTCCTAATTCCTGAAGTAGTCTGGGTCCATCCGCAGCAAAATGCGTCTGGAATCCGGGCTTTTTTTTTCGGATTTATGGAAAACTAGAATGAAACAGGACAAACTTATTACCACATGAGTCTCTAAATTGGGAAGCGGAAGGTAGGTTGAATCATGTCTGTGCAGGTTGGTGTCATCATGGGCAGCAAGTCAGATTGGGAAACGATGGAGCATGCTTGCAACGTCCTTGAGGAGCTGGGGATAGCGTATGAGAAAAAGGTGATATCGGCGCACCGCACACCGGATCTGATGTTCCGCTACGCGGAGGAAGCGGCAGGCCGCGGCTTGCGCGTCATTATTGCCGGAGCAGGCGGAGCAGCGCATCTGCCGGGCATGGTGGCAGCAAAGACCATGCTGCCCGTTATCGGTGTCCCGGTGCAGTCGAAGGCGCTGAATGGTCTGGATTCGCTGCTCTCTATTGTGCAGATGCCGGGTGGCATTCCGGTAGCCACCGTTGCGATTGGCCGTGCAGGGGCGACCAATGCGGGGCTGCTGGCCGCGCAGATCATCGGCGCGTTCGATCCTGAGGTGCAGAGCAAGGCGCAGCAGCGGCGCGACGCCATTCAGCGCGAAGTGCTGGAAAGCAGCGAGAGCCTATGAGGCCGGAGGAGCTGAAGGCCGGTGGAATGGCGGCTCCGGCGGAGAAGCTGAAAGCACAGAGCCTGGGGGCTGCGGGGCAAAGCAGCCCGGAGGGCAGGGGGAATGCGAAGCCGGCAGCTGCCGCTTCGGGGGACACCGCCGCGCCGGGTACAGGCGCGCCCCGGACATTGCTGCCCGGCGCGACCATCGGCGTCCTCGGCGGCGGGCAGCTCGGGCGGATGATGGCGCTGGCGGGCAGCGCCATGGGCTACCGCTTCGTAGCGCTGGACCCTGCGCCGGATGCGCCCTGCGGGCAGGTGACGCCGCAGATTACAGCGGCGTACGACGACCGGGACGCGGCGCGTGAGCTGGCCCGGCGCGCGGACGTCATCACGTACGAGTTCGAGAACGTCGACGCGGATGTGGCAGCACTGCTGACGGCTGAGTCGTACGTGCCGCAGGGCAGCGCGCTGCTGTATACGACGCAGCATCGGCTGCGCGAGAAGGCCGCCATCGAGGCGGCAGGCGTCCCAGTCGCCCCTTACCGCAAGGCCGGCAGTCTGGCCGAGCTTACGGCCGCTGCAGCCGAGCTGGGCCTTCCCTGTGTGCTGAAGACAGCCACAGGGGGATACGACGGCAAGGGACAAGCCGTCATCCGCCAACCGGTAGAGCTGGAAGCCGCCTTCCGGCAGGTAGCGCCTGGCGTCTCAGCCGGCGGCGCTCCACCAGAGCTGGTGCTGGAGAAATTTGTCGCCTTCAAATGCGAAATTTCTGTGGTGGCTGCACGCAGCGCCTCCGGCGAGGTGAAGAGCTTTCCGGCCGCGGAGAATATCCATGTGAACAACATCCTGCATATGTCTATCGTGCCTGCAAGGGTGCCGGAAGAGATTCAGCGGCGGGCCTGCGAGCTGGCCGAGCGGATTGTCTCCGGGATGAATGCGGTTGGACTGCTCGCCGTAGAAATGTTCGTCACAGACAGCGGCGAGCTGTTCGTAAATGAGCTGGCGCCGCGTCCGCATAATTCCGGGCATTACACGATGGATGCCTGTGTCACCTCGCAGTTTGAGCAGCATGTGCGGGCCATCTGCAATCTGCCGCTTGGAGACACCACACTGCTAACCCCTGTGGTCATGGTGAATGTGCTTGGCCAGCATCTGGATGGAGCCATTCAGGCGGTCTGTACCCCGGATGAAGCAGGAAACCGGCTTGGTGTAGCACCCAAGCTTCATATATATGGCAAGTCTGAGAGCAAGACCGGCCGCAAAATGGGACACATCAACCTGCTCTGCAAGGATACCGGCGACGGACTGTCCTGGGTGGAGCAAACTAACCTTTGGAGGAACTGAACAGATATGATCGAACGTTACAGCAGACCTGAGATGCGGGCCATTTGGACCGAAGAGAATAAATTCAACGCGTGGCTGGAAGTGGAAATTTGCGCATGCGAGGCTTGGGCCGAGCTGGGAGTCATCCCGTATGAGGATGCTGCGAAGCTGCGCAAGGATGCCAAATTCGACATCGACCGCATTAATGAGATTGAGCTCGAAACGCGTCATGATGTGATTGCTTTTACCCGTGCGGTATCCGAGAGCCTGGGCGCGGAGCGCAAATGGGTGCACTACGGATTAACCTCGACGGACGTTGTGGATACGGCGCTCGGCTATCTGCTGCGCCAGGCCAACGAAATTCTGGAGAAGGATATTATCAATTTCATCGAAATCCTCAAAGACAAAGCGCTGGCTTACAAAGACACTCCGATGATGGGGCGCACCCATGGCGTGCACGCTGAGCCAACTACGTTTGGACTCAAAATGGCGCTCTGGTACGAGGAAATGAAGCGCAATCTGGAGCGTTTCCGCCATGCTGCAAACGGCGTGCAGTTCGGCAAAATCTCCGGAGCGGTCGGCACTTACGCCAATATCGACCCGTTCGTTGAAGAATTTGTCTGCCGCAAGCTGGGCACCAGCCCGGCGCCAATTTCCACACAGACGCTGCAGCGTGACCGCCACGCGGAGTATATGGCTGCGCTGGCCCTTGTCGCTACTTCCCTGGACAAGTTCGCTACCGAAATCCGCGCGCTGCAAAAGAGCGAAATCCGCGAGGTGGAGGAGGCTTTTGCCAAAGGACAAAAGGGTTCGTCGGCAATGCCGCATAAACGTAATCCGATCGGCTGCGAGAACATCTCCGGCCTGTCCCGTGTTATCCGCGGCCACATGGTTACTGCTTACGAGAACGTGCCGCTGTGGCATGAACGTGATATCTCACACTCTTCTGTGGAGCGGATTATCCTGCCGGATGCGACTATGCTGCTGAACTATATGCTGAACCGCTTCGGCAACATCGTGAAGAACCTGACTGTGTTCCCGGACAATATGAAGCGCAACATGAACCGCACCTTCGGGGTGCCGTTCTCCGGACGCATCTTGACCAAGCTGATTGACAAGGGCTTCAGCCGCGAGCAGGCCTACGATACCGTGCAGCCGCGCGCGATGCAGGCCTGGGAGGAGCAAACCCAGTTCCGCGATATCGTAGAGGCTACCCCGGAGATCACCGCTGTGCTCAGCCCGGAAGAGATTGAGGATGCTTTTAATCCTTCCTGGCACCTTAAGCATGTGGATACCATCTTCCGCAAGCTGGAGCTTATCTAATTAAAAGGTAAGTTAGTGGTGAACTGAGGAGCTGGAGAATAATACGAGCGGGAGCGCTGAGAAGTTATTTTGTTTCTGAGAAGCGGAGCAACAGGAGATTGGAATAGGTATTTGGGTTAAAGATGAACGGAGAGAAATTTTGGAACTGGAGAAGCGTTAGCGTTCGCCTTTATGTTTGGATTTCTACCGCTATCAGCGGTTCAAAACAGGAAATTCAAACATAACAGCGATCGGAAGTCCAAACATTTCTTGCAGTGAACCTATTAACCCCAGGAGTATTCAATTTTTGTCGATTCGAATCGAAGAAAAGAAGACGTCCTGGCTCTTTTAGCTCAAGTATATACACAAGATCATTTGTTCAAGGGAGGAAAGGTCATGACATACCCTGCCGTATCCACGGCTGTGGATCTCGTAAATGCACCGCTGCTCTACAAAGGAAAGGTTCGCGAGTTGTACGATCTGGGGGAAGAAGTGCTGATCGTGGTCACGGACCGGATATCCGCATTTGATTATGTGCTTGACCCGGCGGTGCCGGAGAAGGGCAATGTGCTTAACCGGCTCAGCGCGTTCTGGTTTGGCAAAACCAGTGAGCTGATGGAGAACCACGTCGTGCATATTGATGTGGACCAGCTGGGAGGGATCGTGAAGGACCGGGAGGCGCTCAGAAACCGCATTATGGTCGTCCGCAAAGCAGAGCGTATTGACATTGAATGCGTTGTGCGCGGCTGCATTACCGGCGGCGGCTGGCGGCAGTATCAGGAGACCGGCAAGGTCAACGGAATCGGGCTTCCTGCGGGCCTGCGCAAAAACGCGCAGCTGTCCCAGCCGATTTTCACCCCTGCGGCCAAAAATGATGTCGGTCACGACGAGGATATCCCTTTTGAGAAGATGCAGGAGCTGGTTGGTGCGGACCTTGCGCTGGAACTCAAGGAGAAGAGCCTGAAGCTGTTCGCTTTTGCCAGAGAGTACTGTGAAGAGCGTGGCATTATCCTGGCGGATTGCAAATTCGAGTTCGGGCTGCTGGACGGCAAGGTGATCCTGATCGACGAAATTTTTACCCCGGATGCTTCACGTTTCTGGGCCAAAGATAAATACGCGCTGGATATTGAGATTGACAGCATGGACAAGGAGCCGGTACGGACCTACCTTTCCGCATCCTCCTGGGACAAGAACAGCACCCCGGACCCGCTCCCGGCAGAAGTCGTGGAAGAAACCACCCGCCGTTATCTGGATATTTATCATCGCCTTACGGGCAAGTCGTTATAGATTTTTGTATTTTCCCGGCCAGTATTAATTGCACTCTATGCAGTTATTTCGCCGGAGATATTGAGATTATAGCTGTATGTACCGATCATTAATTCACGCCAAGCCAAGCTCATTAAATTTTAGGAGGAACTACAAGCGTATGTTAAAAGCGACAGTCTATGTCACCATCAAAAAAAGTGTGCTCGATCCCCAAGGTGTAGCCGTGCAAGGGGCGCTGCATTCCGTAGGTTTTCAAGAAGTGGAGAGCTTGCGCATTGGCAAGTATATGGAATTAACCCTGGATACCGACAACCGCGCTGAAGCGGAAGGACGCCTGAAGGAAATGTGTGAAAAGCTGCTGGCCAATACGGTGATCGAGGATTACCGCTACGAATTGGAGGACTAAAAGTCATGAAATTTGCTGTACTTGTCTTTCCGGGTTCCAATTGCGATATTGACTGCTACAAGGCGGTAGAAGACAGCCTCGGCGAACCAGTAGAATATGTATGGCATACGGCGACTGATCTGTCGGCTTATGACTGTATTCTTGTGCCGGGCGGCTTCTCTTATGGTGATTATCTGCGCTGCGGTGCGATTTCGCGGTTTGCCCCGGTGATGGCTGAAGTGGCCAAAGCTGCAGAGCAGGGCAAATTCGTGCTCGGCATCTGCAACGGATTCCAGATTCTGACCGAAGCCGGCCTGCTGCCAGGTGCACTGCGCCGCAATATGTCGATGAAGTTCCGCTGTCATGATACGGTGCTTAAGGTGGTTAATAACACTACGCCGTTTACAGTTGATTATGCGAAGGATGAGGAGATTGTCATTCCAATCGCGCATGGTGAAGGCAACTACTACTGTGATGAAGAGACTATGGCCGGGCTAAAAGCTAACAATCAAATCGTGTTCACATATAGTGATAATCCTAATGGGTCCGTGGAACATATTGCCGGGATTTGCAATGTGCAGGGCAACGTGGTTGGCATGATGCCCCACCCGGAACGCGCGGCGAACAGCCTGCTTGGTTCGGAAGACGGCAAACGGATGTTCACATCCATTCTCAAGACATGGAGGGATCGTTATGACGCAGCAAGTATCCGCTAAGGAGCCGACCGCAGAGCAAATTGCGGAGCAGAAAATCTACAGTCAATTCGGTGTGTCGGACAGCGAATATGAGCTCATCACTTCTTTCATGGGCCGCAAGCCAAACTATACGGAAATCGGTGTGTTCAGTGTAATGTGGTCTGAGCACTGTGCCTATAAGAACTCGAAGCCGCTGCTGGGCCGTTTCCCTACGAGCGGGCCGCGCGTGCTGATGGGACCGGGGGAAGGCGCCGGGATCGTAGATATCGGAGACAATCAGGCTGTTGTATTCAAAATTGAAAGCCATAACCATCCTTCGGCAGTTGAGCCTTACCAGGGCGCGGCGACCGGGGTGGGCGGGATTATCCGGGACATTTTCTCCATGGGTGCAAGACCGGTGGCGCTGCTGAACTCCCTGCGTTTCGGGAAGCTTGAAAGCGACAGGGTCAAGTATTTGTTCGAGCATGTCGTATCCGGTATCGCTGGTTATGGCAACTGTATCGGGATTCCGACAGTGGGCGGCGAAATTATGTTCGACAACAGCTATGACGGCAATCCGCTGGTCAATGCCATGTGCGTCGGACTCATAGATCATGACAAAATCCAGCGCGGTGTCGCCAAAGGTGTAGGCAACCCGGTGTTCTACGTAGGTCCTCCTACCGGACGCGACGGGATTCACGGCGCAACTTTTGCCTCCGTTGAACTGAGTGAGGAATCGGAAGCCAAGAAGACAGCGGTGCAGGTCGGCGATCCGTTTATGGAAAAGCTGGTGATGGAATCCTGCCTGGAGCTGATCGACAGCGGCATTGTGCTGGGTATTCAGGATATGGGCGCAGCCGGACTGACCTGCTCCAGTGCCGAAATGGCGAGCAAGGCGGGCAACGGCCTGGAGCTGTATCTGGACCAGGTACCGCAGCGTGAAGATGGCATGACGCCTTACGAGATGATGTTGTCCGAGTCGCAGGAGCGGATGCTGTTTGTGGTTGAACCCAAGGATGAAGCACAGGCACAGGAGATTTTTGACCGCTGGGGGGTTATCTGCCGTAAAGTGGGCAAGGTAACCGATGACGGCCGCCTGAAGCTGTTCCATCATGGCGAGGTTGTCGGTGATATGCCGGTAACGGCGCTGGTGGATGAATGCCCGATTTATAAAAAACCATCTGCAGTGCCTGCCTACTATGAAGAGAACGCATCGGTGGATACGCTGCGTTATGAAGAAGTGAAGGATCTGGGCGGTGCCTTGCATACCGTATTGGCATCACCGACAGTAGCGAGCAAAGCATGGGTCTACAACCAATACGATTACATGGTGCGGACAAGCACAGCGGTCCGTCCGGGTTCCGATGCGGCGGTGGTGACGATTCATGGCACACGTAAAGGCTTGGCCATGACCACGGACTGTAATGGGCGTTACGTTTATTTGGACCCTGAAGTTGGCGGGCGGATTGCAGTCAGTGAAGCTGCGCGCAACATCGTATGTTCCGGGGCCAAGCCGCTGGCGATTACGGATAACCTGAATTTCGGCAGTCCGGAGAAGCCGGAAATTTTCTGGCAGATGGAACGTGCAGTCGACGGTATGGCTGAAGCCTGCCGCGTGCTGGATACACCGGTTATCGGCGGCAATGTCAGCTTGTACAACGAAAATGCCTCCGGAGCGATCTATCCGACACCGGTTGTCGGCATGGTCGGTCTAGTCGAAGATACCGATCATATTACCACTCAGGCCTTCAAGCAGGAGGGCGATGCTATTCTGCTTCTGGGCGTAACCAAAGCCGAGCTTGGCGGCAGCGAATTCCAATATGCCGTACACGGCTTGACGGAAGGCCGTCCGCCGGAGCTGGATCTGGCAACGGAACAGAAGCTGCTGGATGCTGTTCTTGCAGCGATCCGCAGCGGACTTGTCCGCTCGGCGCATGACCTCTCCGAAGGAGGCTTGGCTGCAGCGCTGGCTGAGAGCTGTATCAGCGGCTCTATCGGAGCGAATGTGGAGTGGTCCGCTGGCGGACTGCGCAGAGACGTAGCGTTGTTCAGCGAGAGCCAATCCCGCATTGTGCTGACAGCGGCACCTGGCCGTGCGGAAGAGCTGAGAGCAGCAGTAGCTGCCTATGGCGTGCCGGCTGAAATTATTGGAACTGTAGGCGGCGACAGACTGCGCGTCTCCCTGGACGGCGCAGCCGTGCTGGACGAGGCTGTAGCCGCACTAAAAACCACTTGGGAGGATGCTATTCCATGTCTTATGAAATAAAGACCGGGAACAAGCAGGAGAACTCCATCCTGTGGACCGGCGACTTTTACAACGAAGGAACGGGCTCGGGAGATATTTTTGATACGCTAAAAGAAGAATGCGGCGTCTTCGGGGTCTTCGGACACCCGGAGGCTGCCTCCATGTCATATTACGGCCTGCATGCCTTGCAGCACCGGGGAGAAGAGAGCGCGGGCATCTGCGTGGCAGATGGACGGGACTTCCACTATCACCGCGGCATGGGTCTGGTCAAGGAAGTGTTCGACAAGGACAAAATTGCCTCGCTGATCGGCAACATGTCCATTGGCCATGTGCGCTATTCCACCAGCGGCGACAGCCGTCTGGCCAACGCACAGCCGCTGGTCTTCAAATACCGTGACGGGGATTTGGCGATTGCCACCAACGGGAATATTGTGAATGAGCCGCTGATCCGCAAGCAGCTGGAGCAGAGCGGTTCCATCTTCCAGACCACAAGCGATACAGAAGTGCTGGCACATCTGATTGCGCGCTCGCAGAAGGAGTTTGTCGAAGCGACTAAAGATGCCCTCCGGCAGCTGGTGGGCGGCTTCGCCTTCCTGCTGATGACCAATGATAAGCTGATCGTAGCTTCTGACACGCATGGCCTCCGCCCGCTTGTGATGGGGCGTGTAGGTGAAGCCTATGTTTTTGCTTCGGAATCCTGCGCGCTGGAAGTCATCGGCGCCCAGTTCGTCCGCGACATTGAGCCCGGCGAGCTGCTGGTGCTTGACCGGAACGGCTTCCAGGAAGACCGTTTTGCCGAGCCGCAGCGCAAGGCGCTGTGTGCGATGGAATACATCTATTTTGCCCGGCCGGACAGTGATTTGAACGGCTCCAACCTTCATTCCGCCCGCAAGCGGATGGGCAGCCGGATGGCGCTGGAAGCCTTCGTTGATGCTGACATCGTAACCGGCGTGCCGGATTCCAGCATCTCGGCGGCGATCGGCTATGCCGAGCAGACCGGCATTCCCTATGAGCTTGGCCTGATCAAGAACAAATATACCGGCCGTACCTTTATCCAGCCGAGCCAGGAACTGCGCGAGCAAGGCGTAAAGATGAAGCTGAGCGCGGTGCGCCGCGTCGTTGAGGGCCAGCGCGTGGTCATGATCGACGACTCCATTGTGCGCGGCACCACTTCACGCCGGATCGTCAACCTGCTGCGTGAAGCCGGAGCGACCGAGGTCCATGTGCGGATTACCTCGCCGCCATTCAAGAATCCTTGCTTCTACGGCATCGATACCCCGGACCGCCGCGAGCTGATTGCTTCTTACAAGACAGTTGAAGAAATGCGCGAGGAGATCAATGCTGATTCGCTGGCATTTCTCACGCCGGAAGGCCTGATCCAGTCCATCGGCGGTTACAACAGCGGAGATTATAAAGGCGGCCTGTGTCTGTCCTGCTTCGATAATGATTACCCGACGCAGGTGGATTTTGGCGGGGAGGAGAAGGACGGGTGTAGTTGCTAGTTGGTCCATCCCCCCAAGCCCCCCTTGCAAAGGGGGATTCCAGAGGGCTCGCCCTCCGGCCGCCCGAAAGCTCGGCGGTAGGAGTCTGCTCTAAACTTTCTAAGAGGGCGTGGGTGCGGGTGCCCGCTTTGTCCTGCGGACACGCTTTACGGCGCACCGCGCCCTGGGTGGCATGCTGCCCCGCCGGGCCTGAATGCTCAAGAACCTGCCTGTTTGCTTCGCAAAATCGGGGGTGCTCTCGCTAAAGGAGGCGCTTGGCTTCGCCAAAAGCGCCGACTGCTGCCCCTGTGCAAGGCGCGTTACTTCGGCTTGCGGCGGGGGTTGAACCCGGTGGTTGGAGTTATGGAGGGAAAGTTTGGAACTGGAGGAGCGTCAGCGTTCGCCTGAAAGCTTTCCGTAGGAAAGCTCGCTTCGGAAGCATATGCTATGTTTGGATTTCTACCGCGGGCAGCGGTTCAAATCAAGGAAATCCAAACATAACAGCGACCGGAAGTCCAAACATTCCTCGTAATGACGACTATAACCACCAACTAAATCCCTGCCGCCCCGAACACGCGCTCTAAACTAATTCAAATGAGGTGTCCAATAGTGTCGGAAGCTTATAAAAACGCCGGAGTGGATATTGCAGCTGGCAATGAAGCGGTAGAACGCATGAAGAAGCATGTGAAGCGCACATACCGTCCGGAAGTGATGACAGAGCTCGGCGGGTTCGGTGCACTCTTCGGACTCAATAAAGACAAGTATGAAGAACCGGTGCTCGTGTCGGGAACCGATGGTGTGGGCACGAAGCTCAAAATCGCTTTCGCGGCCGACCGCCACGCCACGATTGGCATCGATGCGGTTGCCATGTGTGTGAACGATATTGTAGTGCAGGGTGCAGAGCCTCTGTTCTTCCTCGATTATCTGGCCTGCGACAAGGTTGTGCCCGAGAAGATCGAAGCGATTGTTGCCGGGATTGCCGAAGGCTGTCATCAGGCAGGCTGCGCGCTGATCGGCGGCGAGACGGCTGAGATGCCGGGCATGTATTCGGCGGGTGAATATGATATCGCCGGATTCACGGTGGGTGTAGCCGACAAGGCCAAGCTGGTGACAGGTGCGGATATTGCTCCTGGAGATACGGTCATTGGCCTGGCGTCCAGCGGTGTGCATAGCAACGGCTTTTCGCTGGTGCGCAAGCTTTTGCTGGAGGAAGACGGCTATGAACTGAACGAGGTGGTTCCAGAGCTGGGCGCTCCGCTGGCAGATGTGCTGCTGGCGCCTACCAAGATCTATGTGAAGCCGCTGCTGGGGCTGCTGGAGCAGCTGCCGGTCAAGGGCATGGCCCATATTACCGGAGGCGGGTTCATCGAGAATATTCCGCGTGTGCTGCCGGAAGGTGTAAATGTGGATATTAACTACGGCTCCTGGCCGGTTCTGCCGATCTTTGATTTGCTGCAGAAGAAGGGCGGCGTAAGCAACCGTGATATGTTCACCACCTTTAATATGGGCGTGGGACTGGTGCTGGTTGTGGCTGAGGCGGATGGAGAACGCGCACTGGAATTGTTAAAAGCGGCCGGGGAAGAAGCCTATTTGATTGGCAGAGTAACGGAAGGGGAACGAATCGTTACCTTTACGGGAGCTGAGGTGTGATGCAGTGGAGCCGGATCGCTGTCTTCGCCTCCGGGCAGGGCAGCAATTTTGCCGCACTGGCAGAAGCGGAGCGGGCAGGACAGCTTGGCGGAGGGCGTATAGAGCTGCTGGTGTCCGACAGGCCGGAAGCACCTGTGGCGAAGCGGGCAGAGGAGGCGGGGATTCCCGCTCTGCTGCTGCGGCCAAAGGACTTCGCAAGCCGTGAGCTCTATGAAGCCGAGATTGTAGCCGAGCTGCAGCGCCGCGATATCGGCCTGATCGTTCTGGCCGGATATATGCGGCTGATTACCCCGGTGCTGCTGACGCCTTACGCAGGCCGGATCGTGAATATCCATCCCTCGCTTTTACCTGCCTTCGCCGGGAAAGACGCCATTGGCCAAGCGCTGGATTACGGTGTGAAGCTGACGGGAGTAACGGTGCATTTTGTCGACGGCGGCATGGACACTGGTCCGGTCATTGCCCAGCGCTGTGTAGCCGTGGAGCCTGGCGACACTGTGGAACTGCTGGCAGAACGCATCCATAAGGTCGAATACGGGTTGTATCCCGAGGTTGTGCGTGCATTGGCTGAGGGAAAGGTAGAACTGGATGGCAGAAAAACGGTTATTCGGGAATAGCCGCCCGGTTCTGATATTTCTCGGGAAATATTGCACAAGCGGTGCGCGGCTGCCCGGAAGAAGGCGGATTTTGTTCTTTATTGCACAGTTGATGTTGAAATAAGCGGAGATTGTGCACCGCTCCCTCACAGCTGCATTGAGGTTGATAACATTATTTTCACATAGCAGAGTTTTTCAGTATACTATCAACTAAATTTTGCTTTAACCGGAGGAGGACTATTCAAAGTGAGTATCAAAAGAGCGCTGGTCAGCGTATCGGACAAACAGGGCATCGTGGATTTTTGCCGCGAGTTGTCTGCATTGGGCGTAGAGATCATTTCCACAGGCGGCACTAGCACCCTTTTGGCTAAAGAAGGCGTACCGGTTATCGGCATTTCGGATGTGACGGGGTTCCCGGAAATTATGGACGGGCGCGTGAAGACGCTGCATCCGGCCGTACACAGCGGCCTGCTGGCGGTCCGTGACAATGAGGAGCACACACGGCAGATGCAGGAGCTGGGTCTGGACTACATCGATCTGGTTGTGGTGAATCTCTATCCGTTCGCGGAGACGATTGCCAAACCGGATGTGTCGTATGAGGAAGCGATCGAGAACATCGATATCGGCGGACCGACGATGCTGCGTTCGGCGGCGAAGAACCATGCTTTTGTCAGTGTGGTCGTGGATGCAGCCGATTATGCCAAGGTGCTTGAGGAAGTGCGTGCAGGCGGAGATACTACTCTGGAAACACGCAAACGTCTTGCGGCAAAAGTGTTCCGCCACACGGCGGCTTACGATGCCCTGATTTCCGATTATCTGGCGAATGTGACCGGTGAACCGCTGCCGGAGCGCTATACGGTGACTTACGAGAAGATTCAGGATCTGCGGTACGGGGAGAATCCGCACCAGAAGGCAGCGTTCTACCGGAAACCTCTGGCTGCTCAAGACACGCTGACCTCTGCCGAGCAGCTGCATGGCAAGGAGCTGTCCTACAACAACATCAACGACGCCAACGCGGCGCTGCAGATTGTGAAGGAGTTCGAAGAGCCGGCTGTGGTGGCAGTTAAGCACATGAATCCTTGCGGAGTAGGCGTAGGGGCCAGTGTATATGAAGCGTACCAAAAAGCCTATAACGCCGATCCAACCTCCATCTTCGGCGGGATCGTAGCGGCGAACCGGATTATTGATGCCGATACGGCTAATATGCTGAAGGACATTTTCCTGGAAATTGTGCTGGCGCCGGGCTTTACAGAGGAAGCGCTGGAAATTCTCACAAAGAAAAAGAATATCCGCCTGCTCAAACTGGGCAATCTCAGCACGGCTGCGGCGCGGAAATCAAGCTTTGTGGTAACTTCCATTGAAGGCGGCATGGTCGTTCAGGAGAGCGATGTGCATTCCGTCAATCCGGAAGAGCTGCAGGTTGTGACCAACCGCAAGCCTACAGAAGAAGAATTGAAGCAGCTGCTGTTTGGCTGGAAGGTTGTTAAGCATGTGAAGTCTAACGCCATCGTGCTGGCAGCGGATGATATGACAGTTGGCGTAGGCGCAGGTCAGATGAACCGTGTCGGTGCGGCGAAGATCGCCATTGAGCAGGCCGGTGAAAAAGCCAAGGGTTCTGTGCTGGCCTCCGATGCTTTTTTCCCAATGGGCGATACGCTGGAAATGGCAGCAAAAGCTGGCATCACCGCCGTTATTCAGCCGGGGGGCTCCATTAAGGACGAAGAGTCCATCAAAGTTGCTAATGAATATGGTATTGCCATGGTCTTCACCGGCGTTCGCCATTTCAAACACTAGAACGCTGGGAGGACTCATTTCAATGGATATCTTAGTAGTGGGCGGCGGCGGTCGTGAGCATGCCATCATCTGGAGCCTGTCCCGCAGTCCCAAAGCGGGTAAAATCTACTGCGCACCCGGCAACGCCGGGATTGCGCAGCTGGCCGAATGTGTGCCGATCGGCATGTTCGAGTTCGATAAGCTGACCGCTTTTGCCAAGGAGAAGAGCATTGACTATGTCGTCATCGGGCCGGATGATCCGCTGGCGGCTGGCATTGTCGATGCATTCGAAGCGCATCATATTCCCGTATTCGGCCCCCGGAAGAATGCAGCGGAAATTGAAGGCAGCAAAACCTTTATGAAGGATCTGCTGCATAAATACAGCATCCCTACCGCTGCCTATGAGAAGTTTAGTGACTACGAAGCAGCGCTGTCCTATTTACGTGGCCAGGGACTGCCGATTGTCATCAAAGCGGATGGGCTGGCAGCAGGAAAAGGTGTAACCGTGGCCTACTCCAGGGAAGAGGCGGAACTCGCCCTGCGGGATATCATGGTGACCAAGGTGTTTGGGGAAGCCGGGGCACAGGTTGTTATTGAAGAGTTTCTGGCCGGTCAGGAAATGTCGATTCTTGCCTTTGTGGATGGAGAAACCGTGCGTCCGATGGCTGCTGCACAGGACCACAAGCCTGTATTTGACGGCGACAAAGGCCCCAATACCGGCGGTATGGGCACATACTCACCTCTGCCGCATATTGACGAAGCGATTATTCAGGAAGCGGTGGAGACGATTATTAAGCCGACAGCCCGGGCAATGGTAGCGGAAGGCCGTCCATTCAGCGGCGTGCTGTTCGCCGGCCTGATGATCTCACCGGATGGCAAACCGAAGACTATTGAATTTAATGCACGCTTCGGCGATCCCGAGACACAGGTTATTCTTCCAAGACTAAAGAGTGATCTGCTGGAGATCTTCCTTGCGGTTACGGAAGGAAGACTGGCAGAGGCCGATATGGAGTGGAGCGAGGAAGCAGCGGTATGCGTAGTCCTGGCTTCTGAGGGGTACCCTGGGCCGTATCCGAAGGGGGTGCCGATTGCCGGACTTGAGGGCAGTTCGAACGAGTTGATTTTTCATGCCGGAACTGAACGAACGGAAGAGGGAGCATGGGTAACGAATGGCGGACGCGTGCTGGGAGTAGTTGGCATGGGAGCAAGCATTGCCGAAGCGCGTTCAGCAGCATACGCCAGCGTGTCGAAGATATCATTTCCCGGAATGCATAGCCGCAGCGACATCGCCATGAAGGCACTGGTCTGAGGATAAAGAACTGTATTAGAGCAAGTTTTTACGCTATTAGTCCTAAAAAAGGACTGACAAGTGATAGAAGAAGTGCTATAATACAACTCGTACGGGGGAAAAATGTGCGGATATATACAGATAAAGGGTCTTTCCTTTCAGGAAAGGCCTTTTTTAAATCACTGGAAATTGTAAGTTATATAGAATGCCTCGTGCCGGGAAATGATACCTGTAGTGCTTAAGCAGCAATGTGCTCATGCGGATGGCTAGTGACAGATTTAAGGGGGAATTAGTTTTGAGTAAGGTTGGAAGAAATGACTTGTGCCCGTGTGGAAGCGGGAAAAAATATAAAAAATGCTGTCTGGGCAAGGAGTCCTCTGCAGTAGAATCCATACTGCGGCTGGTAACAACGGAGGAGGCGGCGGCGCAAGAGCCGGCAGCCGCTCTGCCGGAGATGGAACAGACCGTCCAGGAAGCCCCGGTTCAGCCTGAGAGCAAGCTGACCCTGACCAAGCTGAAAAAAATGGTGGCGCGCGAACTGAAATGGGAGCATCCGGCTCACGAGCAGCTGGCCCTGCAGCTTATCGAGAGTATGAGGGACCAATACGAGCGGGAGCTGATTTTGGAAGCTCTGGTGCTATGGAACGGCTATTCCCGCCAGATCAGACCTGCTGTGAAGAAAACAGGCTCGTTCTGTGCTGCAATCGAGTATTTGCTGTCCGAGGAATACGGCTTCAATATTCCGCAGGCTGAGCTGGCCGATAAATATGAGGTGACAACGGCGACAATCTCCCGCAAGGTTAAGGAGATGCTCAATTACATTGAGGAATATGGCATGGGCGGTGAAGCTGACGAGCTGATGATGCTGAACGGCCCAGGCACACCGAAGGACAAAGCACAGGCTCTGCTGTATAAGGCGATGGAAGCCAGTTCATCCAAACGGAGAATACAGCTGGCGGAAACGGCTCTGGAGATGTATCCTGACAGTTCTGATGCGTATCTTATTCTGGCTGAGGAATCGGACAATGAGCAGGATGCACGGGCTTATCTCAAGGCGGGAATCGCTGCAGGCGAACGCGAGCTGGGCGAACTGTTTTTTGAGAAGAATAAAGGGTACTTCTGGGGGCTTCATGAGACCCGTCCCTACATCCGGATATGCAAAAGCTACGCTGAATCCTGCTGGTTTGGCGGAAATGCCAAAGAAGCAGCCCAAATCCTGGAGCATATTCTGGAACTGAATACGGAAGACAATACCGGAGCGCGTTACCTGCTCGCTGCTGTGTATCTGTACAGCAACCAATTGAAGCAGGCAGAGCAGGTGCTGGAGAAGTATGGAAAAGATGATGCTGCCGCCGCCTTTGCCTACGACCGGATCATTCTGGAATATAAGAAGAACGGAATCACCTCCCAGCTCAAAATGCTGTACCGTGTGGCCCGGGGTGTGAACAAGCATGTGCCCGATTACCTGCTGGGTGTGAAGCGGCTGCCGCATAACCTCCCTGATTTTGTCGGAATGGGTGATTCCAACGAAGCGATAGAATATGTCATTATGCACTCCCGTCTATGGGCGAGCGTGCCGGATCTGCTGAAATGGATGCTGAAACAATAGAGGGATGCTCCCAATAACAATCACAGCCGCACACGGCTGTGATTGTTTTGCTCTTAGGAGAGGTTCCGGGCAGGGGGAGTCGTTCTGTTCATGCTGGCGGCGTTCTTCTTCTTAATGTGAGGGCATTAAAAGTTGGGATTTATACGTGGAATCCGGCTTCCATTGCCTTCTGTACAGCTTCCTCCCGGTTACGAACGCCCAATTTCATATAGACTGCGGAGGCATAATTCCTCACTGTGCCATCAGATAAATATAATTTGGAGGCGATGGTTTTATAGCGTAGACCTTTGCAAACAAGCTGTAATATTTCTATTTCCCTTGAAGTCAGGTCGAAGTTCTCCGTAGTTTTTGGTTTCAGCACTCCGGTTCCGTTCTTGTCTATTTCGAGCTTCTCAAACAATTTATGCGACATCTCTTGATCAATCAGTGTGCCCCCGCGATAGACAAGCCGAATAGTTTCAGCAAGTTCGCGCGGTTCAATAGATTTCAATAAGTAGCCATCTGCTCCGCTTCGCAGAACTTCAAGGGCCTGTTCAGTATCCTGAAACGTGGTTAGAATTAGAATTCGAATATGCGGCCATTTTTGTTTAATGATTTTGGATGCTGAAATTCCATCCATATGGGGCATGTCCAAATCCATGAGTACCACCTGGGGCTGATTCTGCTCACATCCCTCAATGGCTTGTAAGCCATCCTCAGACAATCCGGTCACTTTCAGATCCTTGTGCCCCTCCAGAATGGCCCGTAGGCTTTCCCTGATGAAGGGTTGGTCATCCACAATCAATAAGCGAATCACCTCGTCTGATAATTCCACTTGCCTTGGCAATGTGCAGGTCACGAGCGTCCCTTCCCCAGGCTCGGAATAAACAGACACTTGCCCTTGTAGATTCATGGCCCTCTCTTTCATCGCGTTCAAGCCAAAGCCATCCTGCCATTTCTCCATTCCTTTACCGTTGTCCTGTATTTCCAGTCTAGCCTGCCGCTGCTCAAATTTCAGCGTAGCGGTAATTTCCGTCGACTCTCCATGCCGGACGGCGTTAGTTAACGATTCCTGCAGGCAACGATAGAATGCCATCTTGGCCAGCTTGGGTAGCGGGTATTCCTCTCCAAAGGTTCGGAAGTGAACGTTTACTTTTGCTTGGGCCTGGAAATCTTCTACTAATTGCTGCAACGATTGCAGCATCGGAAGTGTCTCCTGCGGGGATTCTATTTGATGCAAGTATCCTCTGACTTCTTTTAAAC
This sequence comes from Paenibacillus graminis, assembly GCF_000758705.1. Classification (NCBI taxonomy): domain Bacteria; kingdom Bacillati; phylum Bacillota; class Bacilli; order Caryophanales; family Paenibacillaceae; genus Paenibacillus; species Paenibacillus graminis. Next base: position 852,439 of record NZ_CP009287.1, read on the forward strand.
TTTTGCGGGCTAGATTCAATAAAGAGCTGACCTTCTGTTTCCCAGCCTCTGTAGAAAGTTCAGGACGCAAGGTTTCTAATCCCATGATGATAGAAGTATAGGAATGTCCAATGGTATCGTGGAGATCCTTGGACAGCCGGTCCCGTTCTTCCGCTAGCGTGATGCGTTCAATTTGGGAAAAATACTGTTGTAGGACCGTATTCTGTTCCCGGATGGTTTCACTCTGCCGATGATTGACCACCAGCAAATGAAAGGCGAAGCCAATGGCATAAGCGAGTCCGATTTGAAGCATCATGATGAAATAATTGCTCTGATGAGATAACAGATTTATCAAAACCGGCAAGAGCAGGATTGTTACGGGCCCTGTCCAACGATAGGATTGACGGGCGCTATTCACCGCAATCAGGAAAGCATAGGTCAGAAATGCGAGATAAGCTTCTGGAAACAAAGATGATAAATACAAGCATAGTCCGCCCGAAAAAACAATTTCGGTAAGCAGATAATACTTATAGTTGAGCTGCAAACAAAGCCAGGGAACAGAGAAAGCGAAAATCTGCCAAAAAATCAAAGCCCAAAGAGGCAGGGATATCTGAGCATGGAATTGTACGGTTGTGAACATGAGAGAAATACTAAGAATAAGCCGAAATATGAACATGATCCAGTCGTACCAGAACCACTGTTTTACCGTTTCAAACAAGTTCATCACCCCTTACTAAGTCTTCTATGTCTTTTTATTTACTATTATAAGTCTAAGTTCGATTATACGATAAGTTTCCGCAGTAAGGTTTGGATAAATGCAAGTTGTGATACAGCAGCTACCGGTTTAATCTTTTTGTCATCTGACGCGTGTAACCGCCGATTAGACGAACCAAGATATTTAACAGCCAGGAACTTATAAAAGTAAAAATAACCCCTATAGCCATAATAAAAAGTGATTGTATGAAGGTATCTATCTGTATCCCAAAAAGGCGGATATCAAAGATAGGTAAGAACAGCGGAGTAAGCATTAACAAAAGAGGCATCACACAGAGCAAAGCAACACTTAGGAGAGACAGAAGACCAATCCAAAACTTCAACATCAACCAGCAGATCGCGGTCCAGTTACGTGTATCCATAAGTTCCTCTTTAGCTTGTGCCCATAAAGATTGCTCTGTTCTTATTCTCCGTTCGTAAGGCTGAGTGGTGATATCGGTGTAGATCTTCGTTTGTATACGTTCGTATTGCACGAAGGTTAGCGTGGTCCGCAATACTTGTGTGAGCAGGGGAATGCCTGCGACTGTAAAAGAAAGGCCTATGCCTAATGTCAGAGTAACCAAGTAAAAGCAAAAGTAAAATAATCCTGTAGCAAAAGTGAGCAATAAGAAGTACCCATTTTGAAAAAAGCAGCGGATCGGTTTATGCATGAATGTTTCATCGTCCCTTCAGTGTAATAGACGTATCATACTGACTCCAGTGTCACTTCATCCAGTGCGAAAATGTCATGTGACATTTACCAGGGAAACCAGAGAAAGTGGTGACGAAATGCAGCTTGTTCGTATGACAGGCGCTTTGCAATACTTGGGTAGGCCAGGTGGTCACAGGGCCAATATGATAAAGGGAGACAGGAACCATGAGAAAAGCAATCCGCAATACCAGTCTTGCAGTTCTGCTATTATCTGCGAGTATCGTTACAGCTTGTACAGCCGCTGATGGTGCAGCTGCATCAGATCAGAAATCAACAGAGAAAGTCAGCTTGGAAGGGCCAAAAGATTCAAAGGAAGTAGAGGCGTTCGCTAATTCTGTATTTGCGGATAGTATGAAGAAATTCAATACCGTCGGCTCCAATTTTGTAGTCGTTAAGGAAGGGAAAGTGCTTGTAAGTAAAGGTTACGGTTATGCCGATAGAGAAAAGAAGATACCAGTCGACAAAGACACTGTTTTCCAAATCGGATCTGTTACCAAGTCTTTTACAGCATTGGCGGCTATGCAGCTTGTCGATCAAGGGAAAATCGATCTTAAGCATGATATCCAAGAATATCTCGGTGGAATGAAGGTGCCAAACAAAACGGGAAAACCGCTGACGATGTATGATCTGCTAACCTATACGAGCGGGGTGGACTTACCGGATATCGTTACTGATTTTTCGGTAGAGTATTTGAATAAGGACATTCCAATGAAGGGGTATCTTAATAAGAATATGCCGACCGTGGTAAGACCTCCGGGAGAAGCCTATACGTATGACAATTTTGGTTATATGTTGGCGGGATATGCGGTAGAGAACGTAAGCGGCATGCCTTATTCTCAATATATGGAGAAAAATGTATTCAAACCGTTAGGGATGAACAAGACCAGTGTTAGATTAACTCCTGAGGTATTATCCCATATGGCTGCACACTATGGACCGAGTGGTGAGCTTCAGCCGGCAATGGGATTTGCGCCGTCCGAGAAACCTGAGGGAAGTATGACTTCAACAGGGGAAGATATGGCCAAGTACTTGATTATGCACTTAAACAAAGGAGAATTTGAAGGCAAAGAGATCGTCAGCAAAAAAAGCATCGATTTGATGCATACCTATCAATTTTACGCTGATCCTACAATTCCTATCACAACCGTTGGATTTGAAGGGTATTACAGCAATGTGATGAATGGCCAGCATGTAATCCTCAAGGGAGGAAATGTTCCGGGTCATTCCTCTTTAATTGCTATTTTGCCAGAGAAGAATACTGCTTTTTACTTGTCTTACAATAATGATTCAATGATGAGTTTAGATGTGTACGAGGCATTTATGAATCACTATTTTCCTAAGACTGTAAAAGCGCAGCCATCCACCTATTCGAAAATAAGCAAGCAAGCAGCCCAAGCTTATATTGGATTATACAAAAACACACGTTTATATGGGGTAAGGACTAAAATTTCTTATGCGGACGGGAATTTGTTGATGGAAACGGGGACTACAGGCAAGCATACGCTGAAAATGGTTCATCCGCTTCTATTTGAAGATGAAGCCGGCAACAAAATGGCATTCAAGAAAGATAAATCCGGCGATATCACCTATTTCTATTATACGAATCCCAAAGGAGTAGATTTCGTTGCTTACGCCCAAAAAGTAAAGATGAAACCTGCATTTTCCGATGTGCCCAATGACAGTGTATATAAATCGTATATTGATAATCTCAACAGATTAGACATTATGGGAGCCAAGTCAGGTAACCGCTTTGATCCAAAAGGAAAGATGACACAGGGAGAATTTGCGGATGTATTGCTGCGCGCCCATGGCATGCATACGTTTCCGGATGAATTTCGTGAAAATAAGAAACGGATGATAGCGGGAATCCCTAGTTATCAGCCAAAGTCCTTAATTACAAGACAAATGGCGGCAGTTATGATTCAAAATCTTAAGCATGCAGCGCCTGGAACGAATGTTAAACTAAGCGGCAAAACGGATTTATGGGCGGTTGATGCTATCGCTGCGCTTGTTTCTCAAGGCATTGTAGACCCGGATACAAAGATTAATCCGAATCAGACTGTTGATTTCCGGTCCACACAAACTTTGAGCCGCCAAGAAGCCAGCGCGCTGCTTGATAAAGCTTTCGGTTACTACACCTTACCAATTAAACCCTGAATTTAATCCGAAGAAAGAAGGAGGGCTTCTCGCAATCTCGAACAAATTACTACGCGAAAAAAGACATATTATATAACATTATGCAGAAAAAAAGAGAATGCGAAAAAATGAATTGACATCGCCGCAGGTTATGGTTATATTTGCAATATATTAGGAAATATTATCAAATGCTAGCGAAGCTGAAGCGGGGAAATTCGCCATTGTGAAGCGTTTCTAAGGGGTGGTTTTTTTTGAACCATGCAACCACGATTCGCACCGAGCTGGAGAGTTTTATTGAACGGGAAGCTTTGAGCTTCAGCCAGTTAGGAAGACTGGCGGGGCTTAATGCAGGTACGGTGAGCTCTATTCTGAAGGGTAACCGGATTATGGGTGTGGATCAGCTGGACCGGATGACTGCTGTACTGGGCTTGCCCAAGGGACATTTTTACGAGCAGTATATTCAGGAGTGTATGGTTGAAGCCGTACCGAACTGGCGCAGGGTCCGACCCTTTCTGTACCGTTGTGCGGAGCTGGACAAGCTGGATTGCATCAGGCGAATCCTGCCGCTGCTCCTGGACAATCTGACGTATTCTCCATTGCTGTTTGAGACAGCTGAAGAATTTTTTGCGGAAGGCAGACGCGCTGCGGCAGCGTTGCTCTATGAAAGCGTTGCTCTTAGTGAGAGGAGACAGCATTCCGAACGGCTGGCTTTTTGCCAGTATCGCCTGTTTACGCTCCGGCTAAGCGATAATCAGGAGGACAACCTCCAATGTGCGCTCCAGTTTGAGCCTTTTGTAGACCGGCTTGATGAGATTGACCAGCTTGATGCGCTTAGGGACCTGGCGAATACCTACCGTTCGCTGAGGCGTTGGGACAAAGTGGAACGGATTGCCGAGGAAATGGGGCGGCTGGCAAAAATTCAACTTTTTATGACACCACAGCCAGCGAGAGCAAAACGGGAGCAGCATAGAAAACCTAAGAAACCGATGTTTGTATACTTGGCCTCTTCATATTTGCTTCGCGGAAGTGTCTGCAATGCCCGAGGCGATTATGAGCAAGAGATGCAATTTACATACGCCTATCAAGATTTAAGCTGGGTGAAGGAAACCGATGAGGATACCTCACATTGGTTGAAACTGTATAAAGGATGGGCAGAGGCCAACATGTATGTGTCCAGGCTGATGCGCGGGGATGAAAGCGTGCTTGCCGATTATGTATCCTATATCGAACAGAACAAGGATGAGTTGTTAGTGGGCTTGCTTAACATAACAACCGCTGCCAACCTTTTCGATCTCAATGTGGATGTCATCCTGCAGTATTTTGATTCCGAAATCAAGGGCTATATGCAGATCAAACATCAAGAGGCTGTGGGTGTATATACGAAGCAAGTGGTCTCCGAGCAGCATGCCCGTTTTCTGTATGGAGTTGCCCAGTACTATCTGCGGCAAGGCCTGTATCTGATGGGTTTTGAATACTTATTAAATAGTCTGTCCACATCATCGCTGATCTGCAATGAAACCCGGATTCTGGCCTGTGTGAGATTATTTGAGAAATATAGGGCGCTGGCATCCCCAGAAACACAAAATAGATATCAGAACCTATTAAAAGAGGAGGAAGAAGAACATGAAAAGAAAATTGGCATCTCTGTTGGTCGTAGTTAGTTTTGCCCTGGTGCTGGTTGTTCCGGTTCCTGCAGCAGCGGGTCACTCCTTCGTCACTTTTTCTGAAGTTCATGGGGGTTAATCGATCGTTATTATTCTGGTGTTAATTAAATAGTTGGAAAAAGACCAGTCCATGGCTGGTCTTTTTTTGAATTCTAGCTAAATTATACGAAAAAAATTTTCACCCGAAAAAGACATAGCCCTCTAAAATACTAAAAGAGGAGGGATAAGAGTGAGAGAAGAAGAAGGTTTGAAACAAATACTGGAACAAGCCAGGCAAGATTTGAACAATCTGCAATACCAGTACGACCTGGATCATCCAGCCGTGCTTCATCAATCGATGGTACTGGACGAACTGATTAACCAATACACCCGGAGCAACATCACCCAAGTGAAAAAAAGATCAGGTGCAGCCGGCAGCCGGCTGTCATCCGAAGAGCTATGGCCAACCCGTTCACAGCTGTACCGCACCGCAAACTCCGCGTCATAAAACGGAGGGATACCCAATCTGCGCACTACAAAACCTTCTATTATTTTTTTCTCTAGATGCGCCAGTATACTTAAATGTAATTGGAATAGCAGGGGGCTTACGCTGCGGGCTTCACATGAGCAACTACAATTAGAATGCCTGCGGCTATAACGGCTCCTGCTAATCCTCATCTTTTATCCCCCCTTTTTGACTCCCCCCACAGCACTGCTAATCCTCTGTCTTCTGATACATAAAATGACATGGAATTGTACGATTTTCTGAAAAAATAGGGTCCAATACTTTTAAGCAGGTGTTTACATAGGTAAACGCTTATTTAACTATGCTAGTTTTCGCCAAGCTTTTTCTGTCCGTGATTGTGTCTGTAGCTTCTATAGCTGCCCGCTGCCGTATCCCGATTCAAAGATTCAGTTCCGGGAAATTGTATTGCCGGGAGCGGACAATACTTGATAAAATGTCCTCGGGATAGTATGTTACAAGAAGCGAAATGATTAGACAGAGACAGCGAGGCGAGAGAAAATGAGAGAAGGCGAAGACCGGATCGTTGGAATGGAAGATATAGTGCGTGCCCATCATGTACTGCGGGAAGTTATTGTACGCACCCCTCTGCAACTGGATGCAGTACTGTCGGCCAGATACGGCTGTAGTGTATATTTGAAACGTGAGGATTTGCAGATTGTCCGCTCCTTCAAGATCCGGGGTGCCTACAATATGATCCGCAGCCTGTCCGCAGAGGACAGAGCCAAGGGCATTGTCTGTGCAAGTGCGGGAAACCATGCTCAGGGGGTAGCCTATTCCTGCAAGGCGCTTGGCATTAAAGGCAAGATTTATATGCCAAGCACCACCCCTAATCAGAAGATCAAGCAGGTCCGCAAGTTCGGCGGTGAATTTGTAGAGGTGATTCTGAAGGGCGATACCTTCGATGATGCATACGATGAGGCGCTGCAGGCGTGCATTGATCATAGCATGACACTGATCCATCCCTTTGATGAGCCCCGCATTATTGCCGGCAACGGTACGATTGCCATGGAGGTCATGGAGAATCTGGACAAGCCTGCAGATTTTGTGTTCGTCACCATTGGCGGCGGCGGATTAGCCGCAGGTGTGGCTACCTATGTGAAGACGGTTAGCCCGTCTACCAAGGTTATTGGCGTTGAGCCTTCCGGGGCGGCATCCATGAGCGAAGCGCTGCAGCGCGGGGAAGTAGTCACGCTGGAAGAGATCAATAAATTTGTTGATGGGGCTGCCGTGAAGCGGGTGGGCGGATTGACCTATGATATCTGCTCCCGCCGCCTGGACGACGTGGTAAAAGTACCGGAGGGCAAGGCTTGTACGACCATTCTGGAGCTGTACAATGAGAATGCCATTGTTGTGGAGCCTGCGGGCTCACTGCCCATCGCGGCGCTTGATCTGTACCGCGACCAAATCCGCGGCAAGACGGTGGTCTGCATCGTCAGCGGCGGCAATAATGACATTGACCGGATGCAGGAGATCAAAGAACGGTCGCTGATTTACGAAGGTCTTAAGCATTATTTCATGGTTAATTTCCCGCAGCGTGCCGGAGCACTGCGTGAGTTCCTGGCAGATGTGCTGGGACCCGGGGATGATATTACCCGCTTCGAATACACGAAGAAAAATGACAAGGAGAATGGTCCGGCGCTGGTCGGCATCGAGCTTCAGCATAAGGAGGATTATACCCCGCTCGTCGAACGCATGCAGCAGAAGGGTGTGGATTATCTGGAGATCAACAAGGACCCCAACTTGTTTAATATGCTGATCTAATTCCCGATCAGAAACGGAGCACTATAAAAGGCCCGCCCCAGATGTTATGGGGCGGGCCTTCTGCTTAATAGATGATCAGGACTGCGGCACTTCAGACTTCAGATATTCGGTAACGCCATCATCCAGCTTGTATCCATTGTCCTTCAGCAGCTTCATGAGGCCATCCAGCTTCTGCAGAAACGGGCTGCTGCCTTTGTCCTTGGTCAGCAGGCTGCTGTAAGCCTTCCGCGCCTCCAGATCCATCTCTAGATTGTCATAATGGAAAAGGGGAGTATTGTTCTGTCCATAAAAGGTATTAATCACATAGGTGGAATACAAGGCTTTTACCGCTGAAATACGGTTCGACTTAGGGTAGCTCTGGATGTACTCCTCCTGGGCAAGTGCGCGTGCCGCAACATCTCCCCAGGAAATGACCAGACCGTTATCCTTGGAAGAAGGAAGATCCGTTTCTGTGCCCATGATCGAAATATAATCACGGATATCGGCCGAGACATACACTCTATATTTGCGGTAAGCCGCATAGTCAATCACCGGAAAAAATGAGCCTTCAGCCGTCTCCAGCTTATAGCCGCTTTCCCCCGCACTCTTCAGCAGGCTCCGCAAAGAAGTGTCATCTGTGCTTTCGGCCAGCTTGGTCATACTGATCCCCGCCTTATAGACAGAGGTGAGTTTTCTCTGGACAATACTGTTCATGAATTTGCTCTCCCAGGCCTTCAGTGCAGCCTTGTGGAGATTCTCAAGCTTTAGGGTCAACACGGTTGCCTGATAGGGGGTGACCGCATAGATATTGCTGTTCAGATATTTAATAGCCTCCGGCAGCCTGGCGGAAGAGGATAACAGTGGCAGGGCTGCCTTATATAACGCCTCAGCATGGCTGTTGGCCGATGGTGCCGACTTGCTCCCTGCCGCAGTAGATCCGCTGGTACTGCTTCCCGAACCTTCGGCAAGAACATATCCGGGAAGGCCTGCCTGCAATCCCAGAGCTGCAGCTATCGCTGCGGTTAGAATCGTTGTTTTCATTTTCATGGAAATATTCCTCCTGTTTTGAGTTGGAATTGAAATGTGACATCTATGATTTGAAGAATATAAATTTCAATCCAAGTCCTCCAGCCACCGCCACAACAAGGCTCACCCATGGGGACAGAGAAATGACCGGAAACAGGTTGTCTAGAAAAATACCCAGGAATACTACAATGATGGCTATCCCCACATAAATCCCGAGGCCCTTAATATTGAAGGGTTTGGGCTTCGGTGCATCATCTTCGGATAAGGAGGACAGCCACTTCATGATGATCTCGATAAGGACAATAGAGCCTGCCCCTACGGCAAGTATTGTAAAGATGCTGATTTGTCCGAACATGCCTGCTTCACCTGTGCTCCATAACAGGAGCAGTCCGGCGACGGCATACACGCTGAACAGTCCGGTCAGTGCAGCCCAGGGAATCATCAGGTAGTAGTTCAGCTTGCTGCGTTCCCTGTGTGCGGGAGCACTGCCCGCAATTTCCTTGAAGTAATCCCCGGGATGTTCGCCAAAAATCTCCTTGGCGTTTTTGCCTTTGCCCTGTCCCTCCAGCAGCAGTGCCGCAGCCTCCAGCAGCAGCTCCTCGGTGCGGACAGGGTCCACCTTGCTGGCCCGGAGCCCCAGCAGCATATCTTCATAATAAGAGCGGTTAAACGGTGTCATCTGCTCACGGAGAACGTTATTTTGCTTAATCATGGCTTTGACTTTCATAGCTGAAATATAAACCTCCAATAGTTGATCAGAGTAGCCTTTAACCTAGAGTATACGTTTGGGCAGCGGTTGAGCGCAAGGACAAGCCGTTAATGCCCCTGGCATGAATAATCCCTATGGATGAGTGAACACTGATAATGATACTGCTTCACCACTATGGCTTCAAGGAAGGCAGGGAGCATTATGGATACTGAGAAAAGAGAGGAACCCGGCAAATTTGTGGGTGACGGCTTCGCGCCTGCGCTGGCGGGTGAAGTTGGAGATTGGGGCAATTCTGACGGCTTCAGCCTATGGGATTCTGCGCAGGGAGAGCCTGAAAATGGGCTGGAAGACTGGGAAGGCAGACAGGAAACCCATGATATGTTTCACCAGAGCTATGAATGAGGCTTAGCCAATCCTGTGCCCGGGCTCCTTTTGCTCCTTTTTAGAAGCGAAGGGGGCCCTTTTCTTCCCAGTAGGGTCTCTAATCCCGGCAGCTTATTGACAACACTAGCACAAAACGTATAATTAAGATATTAATCTGACTAATTTAATCGGGATAATTATAATTTAAAATAGTGTACTTTTGGAGGAGGGGACCGGCAATGGAACGGAATATTATCATCCGGCATAACGGGGAAGAATTGACAGCAAGCATCCATTATCCAGCCAGAGAAAAGGGGACTTCAGGACGCTGCAAGGACCGTGTGCCGCTTGCGGTAATCTGCCATGGATTCGTTGGCAACCGGATCGGAGTTGACCGGATTTTTGTCAAGGCAGCCCGGGAGCTGGCTGCAGACGGGTATATGGTTATCCGCTTTGACTATGTGGGCTGCGGTGAGAGCAGCGGAAATTACGGCAGTGAAGACATGGAATCTATGATTGCCCAGACCCGGGCCGTACTGGATTATGGAATCAGCTCTGCCGATGTAGACCCGCAGCGGGTCACACTGATCGGACACAGTCTCGGCGGTGCAGTAGCGTTGCTTACCGGAGTGCGGGACCGACGGGTCAAGAATCTCGTGCTGTGGGCAGCGGTGGGCTACCCGTTCAATGATATCGTAAAGATCGTGGGAAGAGAAGCTTACGACCGTTCGGTGAAAAGCGGCTCCTCAGACTTTGCCGGTTACACGTTTACTCCGGTTTATTTTAACTCGCTTGCTGCTTTTCAGCCGTTTCAGGAAGCGGGCAAGTTCAGCGGCGATGTGCTGGTGATCCATGGAACCTCTGATGACGTGATTCCCGTGGACTATGCCTTCCTCTACCAGAAACTGTTCTGGACACGTCCGGAGGGACGCTGCGACAAAGAGGTGATTTTTCAGGGCGATCATACCTTCTCATCGGGTCCCGCCCAAGCCCAGGTACTGAAGCGTACGAAGGATTGGATGAATCAGCAGGAGCATATTCAGGAAGAATGGCAGAACTGGATGATATAGTATAAGTTCAACATTGAGATTTCCGGTGCGACAGGGGTTGTCCTCCACTCGCATTAACTCAGAATAAGCGGTAAAATAAAGAGGCAGACCATATACTGGGTTATGGAGGTTGGCACCCTATGAAATTACCGGCATTTTTTATTGCACATGGTTCTCCGCTGCTAGCCCTTGAGGATAACGAATATACCCGTTTCCTGGAACGGCTGGGGGCTGATCTGGGGACCCCACGCGGCATTGTAGTCTTCTCTGCGCATTGGGACAGCCCTGAGCAGCTGATTACCGTCGACGGACAGCACGAAACCTTGCATGATTTCTATGGATTTCCCTACGAGATGTACTCGCTGACCTATCCGGCCCCGGGTGATCCCGCATTAAGCCGCCGAATCTCCGAACTTTTTACCACGAACAACCTCCCGCACCAGCCTGTGCTGGGAAGGGGCCTTGATCATGGAATCTGGGTGATTCTGAAGAAGATGTTCCCGGCTGCCGATATTCCGGTAGTGGCTCTATCTGTCGATTCCCTGCGTTCCCCGGAGGAGCAGTACAATATCGGCAAGATGCTGGCTCCGCTGCGGGATGAGGGGATTCTGCTGATCGGGAGCGGAGGGCTTGTTCATAATCTGCGGCTGCTGAAGCAGGATGACCAGCCAGAGCAGTGGGCACTTGACTTCGACGCCTGGATCGCCGACGGCCTGACAGCATGGGATTTGCCGTCCCTGTTCGCTTACGAGAAAAGAGCGCCGCATGTGCGCGATGCGGTTCCCACATATGGCCGGGAGCATTTTGTGCCCATCTTCTATGTAATGGGGACGGCCGATGAGGGCAGGCGCGCACAGCTGATGATTCAGGCCTACCAGTACGGTACACTCAGCTTGAACTGCTGGATGGTTGACTAAATCACTTACACATACGAGACATGAAGGATACAGCGTGATGCGCTGTATCTTTTTTACATAACATTTATATGCTTCCCGTAATAAATGTTCCTTATATTTCCCGCTGAAACGGTACCGTCCTTTAAAAGGACGGCGCTGCCGTTTCTACTTGATTCGCCGGAACCAAGACAAACGCACCCGGCTGTGATTAAATGGAAGAAGGCTGACATAACGCACCTAGCGGTTCTGAAGTCATCTGAACGCAGCAATAATATAGGAGGAAAAATACATATGACCCTAAGCTGTTACTCTTCCCGTCTATTTTCCGTTTATGTGCTTGCTGCCCTGCTCCTTACCGCCTGCGGGGCACAGGAAGCGGAGACGGTGCCTGCTCCTACGGCAGCGCCTACCCTTGCGCCATCACCATCGCCTGCCGCCTCTGCCGGGCCTTCGCCGGCAGCCGAGCCTGCGGCAGGGTTAATCACCTCCGGGCTGACCGGGCTTCCGCTGGAGGAGATCAGTCTGCCCCGCCCTCTGGCGGTCATGATCAACAACGCCCCGGCGGCCCGGCCGCAGTCCGGGATCAGTGAGGCGGATATCCTGTATGAGGTGCTGGCCGAAGGCGGAATTACGCGCTTGATCGGAATTTTCCAGAGCCATACCGGTGTGGTCAAAATCGGACCGATCCGCAGCATCCGCCCGTACCTGATCGACATCGGCGAAAGCTATAGAGGTGTGACGGTACATGCCGGAGGAAGCCCGGCGGCTTATGCCATTCTCCAGAAGGAGAAAAAGGATGACATGGACGAGATTGGCCGGGCCGGGGCGTATTTCTGGCGGGACAAGGAACGCAAAGCGCCGCATAATCTCTACAGCAATGCGACCAAGCTGCGCGAGGGGGCGGACAAGCTCGGATACGCCGGGACCGCTGAGGTTCCCGGGTATCTTTTCGCGGATAAGAATGATGTGCTGACCGAAGGGGAGCCAGCGGCGGAGTTCGAAATCAATTTCCTGCTGAAAAGCTATACCGTTGGCTATGAATACAGCAGTGAGCGTAAGACCTATCTGCGCCGGGTGAACGGCAAGCCGCATCTGGACCTGAACAACGGCAATCCGGTGGAGGCAGCCAATGTGATTGTGATGGGGGCGGACCATAAAGTGCTCGACGATGTGGGAAGACTGCAGATTGACATCGAGCTTGGCGGCGAAGCTGTGCTGTTCCAGCGTGGACAAGCGGTGAAGGGCCGATGGTCGCGTAAGCCGGAGGATGTAATCCGCTTCGTGAAGAGCGACGGAAAAGAGGCAGAGATGTATCCAGGCGTCACCCATATTCTGATTGTACCCAATAGTCCCACCTTCAGCAGCCATATGGAAGTGTCCTAAGTTCCAGTTTCTACCTGATTCATGAGCAAATGCCTGCTGTCCGGAGGATTATTTTCCCGATTAGAGGGAATTGTTAATATAGTGTAAAAAAGTTCGTTTCTTTTACTTCTATCCCTTCTATTGATATGATAAGATAACAAGGGTTGTCATTCATTTTCATGCTGTTTACATATGAATGGCTTCACGTTTTCACGGCAATTTTATGTAAAGGGGTTTAAACTAATGAAGTTGAGAAAAAAGGACATATTTTTCGAGACACTTGAGAATATGGCCGATACCATTGTCCAGGCGGCAGACTACTTCGCTCAGAATATTACTGATCTCCGGGAAAATGTCGAGAATTTCGCAGGGGTAATGAAGAAATATGAATCCCAATGCGATACGTACACGCACACCGTTATCAAGGAACTGAACAAAACGTTCATCACACCGCTGGAACGCGACGATATTATGGACCTGATCACAAGCATGGATGATGTCATTGACGGTCTGGAAGCTTCAGCCTCACGTTTCTATATGTACAACCTGCTCGAACCGGACGAATATATTGTGCAGTTCGCAGAGATTCTCCGCCAATCCGCCTATGAAATTCAAAAAGCGGTTCATCTGCTCTCCCAGAAGAAGCTGCTGGCGATCCGCGAGTACACCATCCGTCTGAACGATCTGGAGAACCAAGGGGATGAAGTCCTTCGTATCTGTACCAAAGCCCTGTTTGAAACGGTAAAAGACCCTATTGAGCTCATTAAGCGCAAAGAGCTGTACGAGCGGCTCGAAACTACAACTGATAAATGCGAAGATGTAGCCAACATGCTGGAATCGATCATCATGCGCAACTCATAAGGGGCCTGAAATATGGAAACATCATTATTTGTGCTGGGTTTTGTTATCTTTCTCGCGCTGGCTTTCGATTTCATCAACGGGTTCCACGATACGGCTAATGCGATCGCTACTTCAGTCTCCACGCGGGCGCTCCGGCCCCGGACGGCCATTATTATGGCGGCTTCGATGAACTTTATCGGGGCGCTGATGTTCACAGGCGTAGCCAAAAAAATCGGCGGCAGCATCACGGACCCAACCCTGCTGGACAACGGGATTGATATCGTCATAGCTACGCTGATCGCCGCGATTATCTGGAATCTGGTGACCTGGTGGCTGGGAATTCCGTCCTCCTCTTCCCATGCGCTTATTGGGGCATTGGCAGGAGCAGTTTATGTAGGTGCAGGCAGCGAGCATATTAAATGGCATGGTTTTATCGAGATTGTCGAGGGGCTCGTATTCTCCCCGCTGATTGCCTTTGTTATTGGTTATATCGTCATGACGATTCTGAAATGGATCTTCGCCAAACGCAGTCCGCATACCGTCAATAAGGGCTTCCGCTCCATGCAGGTAATTACAGCGGCGCTTCAATCCTTCACACACGGGACCAATGATGCCCAGAAGGCGATGGGGATTATCACCTTTGCGCTTGTTACTTCGGGCCGCCTGGAAACGATGGAAGTTCCTTTATGGGTCAAAATCGCCGCGGCTACATCGATGGCGCTCGGTACGTCGATTGGCGGCTGGAAAATTATCAAGACCATGGGAACAAAGATTTTCAAGATTGAGCCGATCAACGGCTTTGCTGCTGATATTTCTGCCGCTTCTGTTATTTTCTCGGCTACGCTGCTGCATCTGCCGGTCAGTACGACACATGCCATTACATCGTCCATTCTCGGTGTTGGCTCGGCCAAGCGTTTCTCTGCTGTGAAATGGGGAGTGGCCGGACGGATTGTGGTCACTTGGTTTATTACCATTCCGATCAGCGCAGTGCTGGCAGGACTTGTGTTCAAGCTCATATTCTAAACTGCATTGCTGCATGCATAAGATGTCACGGAAGCCAGAGCTGGCTGCGGACATCTTTTTTTGTTGCCATTTTTAGGAGGGCGTAACCGATTATGCTTCTTCTTTCAAGAGAGGAATGTCATAAAAACTTACAATTCAATGATAAAAAACATTAATCAGGGTTAAAAATAAATGAAATACCTCACAAATTTAAAATAAAATGACATGAATATTTTGCATCTCGCGTAGGATTATGTAGGATTTAGTAGTCTCTGCGATAAGGTGTGTTTTAAGTGTTACCATAGCTGACAGAGGGAAGCCCGAAGATTCTTTAACTATACAATGTCTGGCAAAGGAGGCCTGTCGTTGATTGACTTTCATCAAGTAGAGAAACATTACGGACAATTCCATGTGCTGAAGAATATCGATCTGCATGTTCAGGAAGGGGAAGTAGTCGTTGTAGTCGGTCCTTCCGGCTCCGGTAAAAGCACTATGCTGCGCTGCATCAACCGGCTGGAAACGATCACGAGCGGAGGATTATCCGTTGATGGGATCACAGTAAATGAACGCAAGACGGATATCAATAAGCTGCGCAAGGAGATCGGGATGGTGTTCCAGCATTTCAATCTGTACCCGCACAAAAAGGTGATCGACAACATTACATTGGCACCCATTAAAGTGCTGGGCCTGTCCAAGGCAGAAGCCGAGAAAACAGCCATGTATTATCTGGAAAAGGTCGGTATTGCCGACAAAGCCCAGTCCTACCCGTCCCAGTTGTCCGGCGGCCAGCAGCAGCGCGTAGCGATTGCCAGAGGGCTGGCGATGAAGCCGAAAATCATGCTGTTCGACGAACCCACCTCAGCGCTTGACCCGGAAATGGTTGGCGAGGTGCTTGACGTAATGCGTAACCTGGCCCGCGAGGGCATGACAATGGTTGTAGTCACTCATGAAATGGGTTTTGCCCGTGAGGTTGCGGACCGCGTCATCTTCATGGATCAGGGTCAAATCGTGGAAGAGGCGGAACCGGAGCAATTCTTCGCGAATCCGCAGGAGGAGCGGACACGCACCTTTCTCAGCCGGGTATTAAGCCATTAAACAAAATAGACAGGAATAAGGGGAGGAATAGAAATGAAAATGTCCAAGAGCTTCAAATGCTTAAGTGTGCTGATGATTGCGGCCATACTGGTGATTGCCGGATGCGGCAACAACAATGCCAAGAGTAATAACGCAGGCAGCGGTAATGCAGCTTCGGGAAACGGCACGGACTCCAAAGCCATCGCGAAGATTAAGGAACGCGGCAAGCTGCTGGTCGGCGTGAAGTATGACACCCGGCTGTTCGGGCTGAAGGACCCGGCCTCCGGCAATGTGGAAGGCTTCGACATTGACATCTCCAAAGCGATTGCCAAGCACATTCTCGGCGATGAAAACGCGATTGAGCTGAAAGAAGTGACCTCCAAAACACGCATTCCCATGCTGAACAACGGTGAAATTGACATGGTAGTCGCTACCATGACTATTACAGAGGAACGTAAAAAAGAAGTGGATTTCTCCGATGTCTACTTCCAGGCCGGACAATCACTGCTGGTGAAGAAGGGCAGCCCGATCACAGGCATTGAGGGCGTGACCAAGGATACGAAGATCCTCGGTTCCAAGGGTGCAACTTCGATCAAAAATATTAAAGAGAAGGTTCCGGGTGTGACTGTGCTGGAATTCGACAACTACCAGGATGCCTTCAGCGCGCTGAAGGCCGGCCAAGGGGATGCGCTCACAACCGATGATGCGATTCTGTACGGGATGGCTGCCCAGGACCCGGGATATGAGGTGGTCGGCAAGCCGTTCACTGACGAGCCTTACGGGATTGCTGTACAAAAAGGCAACACCGCTGTAGTTAAAGCCGTGAATGATACACTGGCTGAACTAAAAGCAAACGGTGAGTATGATGCCATCTATACCAAGTGGATCGGTAAAGCTCCGGCCAAATAAAGGTTACTGGGTAAAATAGCAGTGCTTATAGGCAAAAGCGAAAGGATGGAACGGGAAAGCCAGCCGGCCATCCTTTCGTGTTTGTGCTCCAATTATTTTTAGGCAAGGGCAGGTGACATCTATGGAATTTTCAATATTAACGGATTATTTCGGCCAGTATCTGGAGGGCTTTCAGGGAACTGTTCTCTCCAGTGTGCTCGCGCTTATCGGCAGCTTCGTTATTGGAACGGTAATCGCCGTCTTCCGAATTACTCCGGTTAAAGCGCTGCGGTGGTTCGGCACAGGATACGTGGAGTTTATCCGCAACATTCCGCTTCTGCTCGTGGTGTATGTTTTCTTTTACGGCCCCTCTGCACTGGGGTTTACACTGGATGGATTCAAGGCAGGCACGATTGGACTGACCGTCTATACGTCGGCGTTCATCGCCGAAGCCATCCGCGCGGGCATTGTAGCGGTCCCTAAGGGACAGATGGAGGCCGCACGCTCGTCCGGTCTTAACTATATGCAGACGATGACGCATGTGATCCTGCCTCAGGCGATCAAGCTGGTAATTCCGCCGCTCGGCAACCAGTTCATAAACCTGATCAAGAACTCTTCGGTACTGACGCTCGTTGCCGGTCTGGACTTAATGTATTTCGCGGACGGGATTTCAACGGAAACCTACCGCACATTTGATACTTACATCTTCGTAGCGCTGTTCTACCTGGTGCTTACCCTCCCGCTCAGCTATGGCGTGCGCGTGTGGGAGCGCAGATTGCAGCGCAAGTATTAGTTCAAGTTTTTGCGCTCTGCTCTTATGCAGTCCGTGAAGCGGCTGCCGGGTTTGCTTTTGTATGGTTTTATGTTTGGTTTAACACAGTCCGTGAAGCGGCTGTCAGATCTTCATTCTTGCAGGTTTACCCGGCCTGCGAAGCGCTGCTGATCGGCTTACCTAAGAGAGAAGGCCGGGTTACCCGAGGCCTTCGATCCAACTGCTGCTGATTTTAGCTTTGCTTGGCAAAGCTTTGAAGCCAGTGAGACAAGGAGCGGAGTGAAGGAGTGGGCAAGAGGGCGGAGCGCAGCGTTCGCCTGAGGCTTGAACGCTCTGCCCCAAATGAAGATAAGCGCAGCTTGAAGGTGAAAGTAACGGAGGGGAAGTTTGGAACTGGAGGAGCGTCAGCGTCCGCCTTTATGTTTGGATTTCTACCGCGGCCAGCGGTTTAAATCGAGGAAATCCAAACATAACAGCGGCCGGAAGTCCAAACATTCCCCGGAGTTACCCGTCACCGGCAAGACCTCCGCCCGAATCTTCAACTAAGGCGGTAAGAGCCCCCGCTGAATGCCAACGCTAAGCGGGCGCCCCGTGAAGTCCACTGACTTCACGCAGCCCCCGCCCTGTCTCACTTTTCAACACCTTTACAATCCAAGCATTAAGGAGGGATTCTTGTGGATTTTGCCGGTGCATACTCTGCCGATAATTTGAAGTTTCTGCTCGACGGGCTGTACATTACCCTGATCGTGGCGTTTGTGTCGATCATCCTGAGCTTTGTGATCGGCTGCGTAATTGGCGTGATCCGCTACGCCGAGATTCCGGTTTTGTCGCCGGTGATGTTCTACCTGGTGGAGCTGATCCGCAATCTGCCGCTGCTGCTGATTATTTTCTTCGTCCGCTTCGCGCTGCCCGAGGTGGGCATCAAAATGAGCCTGATTACAGCGGCCATTGTCGCGCTAACCATATTCGAGGCCGCGATGATTGCCGAGATCGTCCGCGGCGGACTCACTTCTATCGATAAGGGACAGATTGAAGCCGCACGCTCATCCGGGCTGAGCAGCTTCCAGACCTTGTGGCATATCGTGCTGCCCCAGGGACTCCGGCGGATGGTTCCGCCGCTGGTCAGCCAGTTCATTTCCCTGCTGAAGGATACCTCGCTGGCGGTAGTCATCTCACTGCCGGAGCTGATGCATAACGCCAACATTGTCATCGGGCACAGCTACAGCTACGCAATACCGACGCTGCTGCTGGCGGCACTGATATATTTCACCGTCAACTACATGCTGTCGGTCGTCTCGCGGAAATTGGAGAATAAAGCCGTCTGAACCAGGAAAAGGGTGCATTGATGCGTATGAAATGAGTGGCGGTTATGATACTATAGTTGTCAACATCCCCGGGCAGGAGCAGTGAGTGATGGGACAATCTATTCTGAAATCGAGACTTGCACAAATCTCAGTGGCCGCAGCCGGTACGGCAGTGGCCGGAGAATTCAAAATAAATCCGTTTGATGGCGATATCTTCCGGATTGCATTAGGCAGCAGTGCTTTTCTGCTGTTTTTGCTTTTAATGCGTCATTTGCCCTATATCATCACCGGGATGGCTACCGGTATTGTTGTTCTGCTGTTCCGTACTACAATGGATGCAGTGTGGGATAGCGGGCTGACACTCGTGCAGAGCCTGACCAGCCATTTCTCAGCTATGGTCTATTATATGGTGTTTGCGCTGCTGATGAGTCTGATCAAAGGCCGGATCGATTCCTTCCATCCGCTGGTGCTCGGCGGGGTAGCGGCGCTGATTGATCTGCTGTCCAATGAAATGGAGCTGCTGACCCGGCTGATTGTGCTGGACTCGGCCACCTTCCGGCTCAATGAATGGACGTATTTGATGGCGATTGCTGTGCTGCGCACGTATTTTACCACCGGGGTGTACAGCAGCATTTCGGTCAGCCAGCTCAGGATCACCCAAAGGGAACAGACCCGGCGGATTGAGCAAATGCTCGGATTCGGCTCGGGGCTGTATGGTGAAGTCTTCTATCTGGAAAAATCGATCGGGACGCTGGAAAATGTAACGCTCAGCAGCTATGAGCTGTACCGGAACCTTAAGGCCGAGGAGGAGATGCCGCGGTACAGCAGGCAGGTCTTAGAGATTACCCAGCAGATTCATGAGGTGAAGAAGGATTCCCAGCGGATTCTGGCGGGGCTTGTCAAATTGGCAGAGCGCGAGGTTACCAGTGATATGCCGATATCCGACATTTTGCGCTTCACCGTAAAGAGCAATGCCAAATATGCGGAAATGCTCGGCAAACAAATTAGCTTCAGCATTAACCATACCTCCGATTACACCACGGACAGCTACATCCCCCTTCTGACGCTGATGAACAATCTTACCGCCAATGCCGTTGAAGTGATCCAAGGGAAGGGCACTATCTCTTTGGATATGTATGAAAAAGAAGGCAACACCCTGTTCACCGTCACCGACAGCGGCAGCGGGATTCCGGAACGCGATCTGGAGCTGGTGTTTGAGCCCGGCTTCACGACCAAATTCAATGAAGAGGGCGTAGCCGCGACGGGGATTGGGCTGTCACATGTGCGGGATATTGTTCATTCATTTGAAGGAGAAATAACCGTCCAGCCGGCTTTCCATAGCGGAGGGGCGATGTTTCAGATTATTGTGCCGACAGCACAGCTGCGGAAGGAGGAATAGAGCATGCCGCTTTCTTTCTGTATAGTGGATGATGACGGGGCTGCCAGAAGAATGCTGCAGCATATCATAGAGGACAGTGGATTGGGCGAAGTGGTTGGCACGGCAGAAGGCGGGCAGGATGGAGTGCGCCTGATCCTGAGCGAGAATCCGGATATTGTGCTGATGGACCTGCTGATGCCTGACCAGGATGGAATTGAAACGATCATTTCCTTGCAGGCCCAGGGCTGCCGTTCCAAGTTCGTGATGATCTCGCAGATCGAGAACGGGGACATGGTCAGCCGCGCATACCGCAGCGGAATAGAGTTCTTCATCCGCAAGCCGATCAACAAAATTGAGGTAGAGTCGGTGCTGCACAAAATAAATGAGCGCTACGCGCTGGGCCGCTATCTGGACGAGATTAAGCTGAGCCTTGGCAAGCTGGAAGGGCTGCAGTTCGGATTGCCGCCGGTCCAGGCGGACAAACGTACGGTCAAGGAGATTATTCAGCCCATTCTGATGAATATGGGGATGATCTCGGAGAGCGGAAGCCGGGATATTATCACGATCATGGAGCTGGCTGCGGCACAAGAAAACACAGGCAGTCTTCCTCCGCTTAAGGAGCTGTATCAGATGGCTGCCGCCACCTACAAAACCGTTCCCGCCGAAGTCGCCAAGGAAGTCAAAGCCATTGAGCAGCGGCTGCGCCGGGCGCTGGCAGCAGGGCTGACGAACCTGGCTTCCATCGGCATTACCGATTTCGGCAATCCCAAATTTGAGTATTACGCACCGCTTTATTTTGATTTTGAAGAGGTGCGGCTGAAGATGAAGGAGATTGAACAGGGCAGGGAGTCCGGCAAGGTCAAGGTCAACATCAAGAAGTTCCTGCAGGTGCTTCACCTGGAGCTGATAGAAGGCATGAACCGCTGACAAGAAGCAGGGAGCTGCTGAAGTGTAATAAACCTGCGGAACGGGACTGCTGTACAGCGGTTCCGTTCCGCAGGTTATTTTTTTGCGGAAGTGCGTCAGACAGCGGAGATTTGGGGAGAAGCGGCTTCTTGCGGTACAATGGTTAAGCAGAAGAAAAGAACTGGGGAAAGAAATAGACGGAGGACTCATATGATACGAACGCTTGCGGTAACCCATAAAGGTGAGGTGCTGACGGATCTGCCGCTTCTGGACATCGTCATTGCGGACTATGCCTGGGTGTGGGCGGATTTTTCCACACCTACAGCGGAGGAGACTTTGCTGCTGGATACATATTTTCATTTTCATCCCTTGGCCATTGAAGACTGCATGCATATTCTGCAGCGCCCGAAGCTGGATTATTATGAGGACGTGCAGTTTTTTGTGCTGCATGCGCTCAATGAGCGGACGCTGGAAGCCGAGGAGATAGACCTGTTCCTCAGCAAACGGTTTCTCGTATCCTATCATCATCAGGAGAAGCAGGAGATGGAAGAGGCCTGGCAGATGGTGAAAGCGGAAATCCACAGCCGTAAAGGCTGGTCAGGCGGGCCTATGGCTGCTGCTTACACGGTGATGGATAAGCTGGTGGACCGGTATTTTCCATGCCTGTACAGTCTGGAGGATGAGCTTGCCGACCTGGAGAGCCAAGGGGGCAGCGAGTCGGTGGAAGAGCTGATGGGCCAGGTTTTTAATGTGCGCGGCCGACTGCTCAAGCTCCGCCGGACGATTGTGCCGATGCGGGATCTGATGTACCGGATTCTGAACTCACAGCATGTGCAGAGTAATGGGGAGGAACGGATCTATTTTGGCGATATTTATGATCATCTGCTGAAGCTGACCGATATGATCGAAGTGGACCGGGAAATGACCGCCGATCTGCGCGACAGCTACATCTCGCTCAACTCCAACCGGATGAACTCGATTATGAAGACCCTTACGGTCATAACGACCATCTTTATGCCCCTGACCCTGATTGCCGGGATCTATGGCATGAATTTCCGGGTAATGCCGGAGCTGGACTGGAAATATGGCTACTTTGGGGTGCTTCTGCTGATGCTGGTTCTCGGCTTGGGCATGGTCCGCTTCTTCCGGCACAGCGGCTGGTTCAAGTGAGCAGGGAACAACGGTTTCCGGTTGGCAAAAAGCGTTAAACGCCGCCTACTTGCGGCGGCGTTTAACGGAGGATGATTTGCGGCGGCTCGTTGGAGCCGCCTTTTTGCGCGGCTGTGAGCGCTGGCGTCTCTTCTTGCGCCGTTTGGGGCTGTAGAGCGCTGCATCCTCTTCAGCGGCAAGCTCGCCGCCTTTTTTCTTGCCGAAGCTGCCCATGACCAGCTTCACCATCGGAGCCATCTGTTGGAAACCCTGCATAACCTTCTGCACCTTGCCCATAGAACTGACAATGCCGTCTATGCCGCCCAGCCGGTCAACAATGCCCTTGATCTGCTCCATATTGGCGAGATTGCCAAGATTGCCAAGTCCCCCGAGCAGTCCGCCGGGTTTGGCGGTGGCGGCTTCGGCAACGGGGACGGCCAGTGCCGTTTCTGCAGCGGCTTCCGCTCCTGCGGCGGGCAGCATTCCGGCTTCCCCGTACAGGGGAGGCTGGGCATATGAACTGATCCCGGGATACGGCGATGAAGGATACGGTTCAGCCAGCGAACGCGAACCCCGGCGGGAATGGTTATAGTAATGATCAGGCATAACATCACATTCCTTCGTTAGTGGTTTGCTATACTGTATGTCATAGGCGAACATAAGGTATAGACAAACGCCCGGTTTACCGGGATAGCAGCGGAAAAGGGCGGATGCCCATCCGGCCGGTCCGGAAGTGAAGAAACCGTGACCATGCTTGATTTTCGGCGCTTATGTAGTACTATAGTTAAGGCGGTAAAAGCTAAGAAATGAGAAAAGCAGGCCTTCAACAGTGTGCTTTTTTGTGCGCAAGGGGTGGACAAATGTCCGTCGATTTCGTTCTTTACAGCGTGAAACCGTTAATGCTTGAAAAATGTGCTCCAGTACAATATAGTAGAGGCAAGATAGTGATTATTTAAGATGAACTTAAAAAATTAATAAGGGTCAAAGTGCGGAGGGGAAGTTTGGAACTGTAGAGCGGAAGCGTCCGCCTTTGTCGCCGGATTTCAACCGCAATTAGCGGTTTAATTCAAGAAATCCGGGGACAACAGCGTCTGAAAGTTCAAACATTCCCCGTTGTAGCGACCAAACCCCATATGCAAGTCTAAAGTTCAACTTATATGGTTTTAAGTTTCTGAACTCTTTTTATTGAAAAAATATCTTATCAGTGATGTCAGCACTGACCAAACTTTTAGGGGATGATAATCGATGCAGCTTAAGAAGCTAAACGATAAGAGTATAGACCAATTATTTGAAGCTATTTTAACATTAAAGGATATGGAAGAATGCTATGTTTTCTTTGATGATCTATGCACAGTGAATGAGATTCAATCCCTCTCGCAGCGTCTCGAAGTAGCGCGTATGCTGGGTAAAGGGTCTACATACAATCAGATCGAAGCGGAAACCGGAGCCAGCACAGCGACGATTTCGCGTGTGAAGCGCTGCCTGAATTACGGCAATGACGGATACAAATTAACGCTGGAACGTTTGGGGCGCTAATTCATGAAGCCGGGCATACTGATTATCAGTCACGGCTCACGCGACAAGACCTGGGTGTCCATGGTCGATGAGGCTGTAAGCCATTTAACGCTTGGGGAAGGGCTGAAGGTTGAGGCTTCTTTTCTGGAGCTGGTAGAAGGCCGGCTGATTCAGGATGGCATAGACAGATTGGAAGATGCAGGGGTCACAGATATTATGGTGATCCCCTTGTTTGTGTCTTCCGGCAGCACGCATGTGGACGAAATAGAGTATGCGCTGGGCGCCAAAGCTGCGCCTGAGAAGGAAACGGATCTTGAACCCTTCACGGTCAAAGCCAAGGTTCATTATGGGTACCCGGTCGACGATGACCCGGATATTGCCGTTATGATCTGGGACAAGCTGCGCGGGCTGTCGAAGCATCCGGAGCGGGAGGCGATTCTGCTCGTGGGCCACGGCAGCAGGCATGAGGGCTTCCGCCAGCGCTGGCAGCAGGGGATTTCTTCGCTGGCCGAGCGGGTTCGCCAGATCAGCGGAGCGGCAGCGGCGGATTACGGGCTGCTGAACCCGGACAGTGTACGGAGCAAGGTGGAGTATTGGCGGGAGCAGGGCCATGAGGTACTAGTGGCTCCGCTCTTTTTAAGTGAAGGCTATTTCACCAAAGTTGTAATTCCCGGGCGGCTTCAGGGGCTGGAATACGCCTATTCGGGCCAGACGCTGCTGCCTCATCCCCTGCTGCCGCATTGGATAGAACGTCAGGCGAAGATTATGCTGGAGCAGCTTGGGGAACGCTGATAAAGGATATTTTGCAAGTAAACATGTATTCAGTATTTATTCCTGCAGCCGCTGCATACATATATTTATCCTGAAATAACGGTGCCTGAACAGTGGGCTTTGTAATGGAAAATGGAAGCTTTGAATTGTGGCGAGGCCCAATTGAGGCTCTTCCCCGAAATTTCTCCGTCCGGAGTGCCGTGAAGGAGCGGGATGGATATCTGGCGGCAGAACAAGCTTGTCACTCCGGCAGAAACGCAGAAATATTCCTCTCATCTGTAAATAGAAGAATGTATATCTTCACGCTATAAATGATTCCTCCACGACTCTCTGAAACGGCACCCGCGCCCTGATTACAGGGATGGTGAAGCCGTTTCTGCATACCGAGATTGCTTGTGTGCCCCCGAATTGGGTATAATCAGTAAGGTTATCTATTATAAAAACAGGTGGCGTTCCGGTAATGAAAACTGCGAGATTGATTTATAACCCCACTTCTGGTCGGGAAGAAATGAAGAAGCGGCTCGCCGATATTTTGGACCGGCTGGATATTGGCGGTATTGAAGCCACATGCCATGCAACAACCGGAGAGGGCGATGCAACGGCAGCGGCAGCGGAGGCTGTTGAGCGCGGATGTTATGATCTGATCATTGCGGCGGGCGGCGACGGTACGCTGAATGAGGTCATTAATGGCATGGCTGAGAAGCCGAATCTTCCTCCGCTGGGTGTACTGCCGCTGGGGACTACCAATGATTTTGCCCGGGCGATGGGCATTCCAAAGAACTGGGAGGATTCCTGTGATCTGATTCTCCGTCAGGAGTCGCGCCTGATTGACCTCGGCAAAGCCAATGACCGTTACTTCATTAATATAGCCGGCGGCGGAAGACTGACCGAGCTCACATACGAGGTTCCCAGCAGGCTGAAGACCATGATGGGCCAGCTTGCTTACTATCTGAAGGGTATTGAAAAAATGGCCAGCCTGTCTCCGCAGGAGCTGTACATCCGCGCGAACGGCCAAGAGCTGATTCATGACGAGTTTATGCTTTTCCTCATTGCCAATACGAATTCCGTAGGCGGCTTCGAGAAGCTTGCTCCGGATGCCCGTATCGACGATGGACTGTTCGATGTAATCGCAGTCAAAAAATGCAATCTGGCCGAATTCATCCGTCTGGTCAGCCTGGCGATCCGCGGCGAGCATCTGCAAGATAAGAAGGTCGTATACTTCCGCACCGATGCGATGGAGGTCACCTCCCCCGGTTATGTCCAGCTGAACCTGGACGGCGAGCTCGGCGGAACACTGCCGGGCCAATTCAGCATTTTGCCGCAGCATCTGCGGATATTTGCGCAGAATAATTGACCGGAGTAACCGGCAGGAGCGACAGGTGCTTATCAATTTCGCTGGGGGAGCTTTAAGGATGCGAATGCCCCCCTCGAAAATAACGAGACACTGAGCTATCGTTAGCTGGAGAAATTCGAACTAAATGATGATATTGGTGCTTCCGGGGACAATAGTTAAGATGCTTAACAGTGAAGATAATGAAAGAAGTGAACCCATAGATGAGTAAGCAACGCAGTGGACGCAGCGCAAGCCGCCGGGACAGCTCGGCACCTGCCGCCGGACTGCCAGTGAACAAGAACGACGAGGTCATGCTCGATATTATCGGCATGACTCATGAAGGTGAAGGGGTAGGCCGCGTAGAAGGCTTTACCCTTTTTGTGCAGGGTGCGCTTCCCGGTGAGAAGGTCCGCGCCAAGGTCCTTAAGACCAAAAAGCAGTATGGCTACGCCAAGCTGCTTGAGCTTGTCCAGGCCAGCAGCGACCGGATCGCGCCGCCTTGCCCGATCTATGACCAATGCGGCGGCTGCCAGCTGCAGCATATGGACTACACCGCCCAGCTGGCTTGGAAACGCCAGCTGGTGGTGGACAACCTGCAGCGGATTGGGAAGCTGCAGGTGGCGGGGGTACCGGGGAGAGGCGCGGATAAGCTAGAAAGTGCGCTGGCCTACACCGCTGGCGGTTCAGGTTCCCGGGAGGATACGGGGATCAAGCTGGCTGAGGCAGCGGGCAATGGCAGCAATGCGGCAAATTCTCTCGCGGGCTCTGACGGCATTATCGTCCGCCCAACGTTGGGTATGGACGAGCCTTGGCGCTACCGCAACAAGGCTCAGGTGCCTATCGGCGTAACCGAAGGCGGCCTTGTCGGCGGCTTCTATGCGCGCGGCAGCCACCGGATTGTCGATATGGAGACTTGTCTGATTCAGCATGAGGATAACGACGCGGTCGTTGCCGCTGTAAAAGGTATCGGCAGAGAGCTGGGGATCACAGCTTACGATGAAGAAACCGGACGCGGCCTTCTTCGCCACGTCGTGGTGAAGAAGGCTTTCCGCACCGGCGAAATGATGCTGGTGCTGGTCACGAACGGCCGCGATATTCCGCATCTGGATGCCTGGATCGGCAGCATCCGCGAGGCGCTGCCGCAGGTGGAGAGCATCTGCCAGAACGTCAACACCCAGCGGACCAACGTAATCTTCGGCAGCGAAACCCGTGTGCTGTGGGGCAGAGACGTCATTTATGACTACATCGGCGATGTGCAGTTCGCCATCTCGCCCCGTTCCTTCTACCAGGTCAACCCGGCCCAGACTGAGGTGCTGTACGGCAAAACCGTAGAGTACGCAGGCCTGACCGGGAATGAGACAGTGATCGACGCCTACTGCGGCATCGGGACCATTTCGCTGTTCCTGGCCCAGCACGCGGCTAAGGTGTATGGTGTAGAGATTGTGCCTGAAGCTATAGAAGATGCGCGGGCGAATGCGAAGCTTAACAATATGAACAACGTAGTGTTTGAAGTCGGCGCGTCCGAAGATGTGATTCCGAACTGGAAAGAGCAGGGCGTTACGCCGGATGTCATCGTCGTCGATCCGCCGCGCAAAGGCTGTGATCCACGCCTGCTGGATACGATTCTGGCCATGAAGCCGGAACGGGTAGTGTATGTGTCGTGCAACCCGTCCACCCTGGCCCGCGATTTGCGGGTGCTGGAGGATGGCGGGTACAGGACAGTGGAGGTAACTCCGGTGGATATGTTCCCGCATACGGTGCATGTGGAGAGTGTGGCGTTGTTGGTTGAGAGTGGGACAGTGAGTTAAAATCCTCTTATTTACTTGAATTTTCAATATGGTACAGATCAAAAACTTTGGTGGCACAGATGGCTGAGAACAGGCTTGATGTAAAATTGATGTAAAACTTCACCGGATTTCAACCTAAATGAACAGAAGACACCAGGGGATTGAAGTGCGCCTTGTCAAGTGGATAAATACAAAGCAATATTTAAGCAGCCTGAATTCAGTATTCATAGGGACTCAGGTTGCTTAGTTTCGTTTGGAAACGTGTATGGTTGTAAAAGCGGATGTATAAATAATAAAGTATTGAATTGAGTTCCAATGTAGAAAAGTACGAATAGCTTGTCCTATTTTATTCTTTGCCCCCGTCCCTAAGCATAAGAATTAGCCCGCTGGATGACAGTGTCTTTGCCATCCAGCGGGCTATTAGTGTTAGGAACTTAATGACCGGGTCATTGACCTCTAATTCCTTCGTTACACCTGTCCAAGGAGGTACTGGTCTTACTAGTCCCGACCGTGAAGGATACCCAATCAGGGTGTCCTTCACTTCGCCCTACTTATGATACGGTGAAAAGTTAACATCAGTATCATAAGGTATTTAGATACTCTTTAAGATAATTATGTGTTAGATTGAATGCTGAATGATAAAATATATCACAAATAAGTTAGACCATAAATATAATTGGACGAGAATATGTCAGCTGTAACTGGAATAGCAGAAAAAATAATTTCACAAGGGTATTTCCCTAAAGAAATGCCAAAAGAATTTACTTCACTTGATATTGGTAAACATGTTAATACGTTTGACTTATCAAAAGAAAAACTCACAAAAAAGGGACTTAATAAATGGAGTAAATTAATAGATATTTCTCTTCACTCTTGTCCCGATGCGGTTAGATTTGATTTCACATAACAAGCTATGTCCCCCTACCTGAATATATAATATTCCTTAACTGGATGACCTGACTTTTAAGCTCTTTCTCTCTCTCCAAAAAGTAGAGCGAAGCTTGCAGCAACGGGAAGTTCGGTTCCGCTTTACGAGTTTCGTTCTGGATAAAACGGTAAACCTCTTTCAACTCCGAACGGTGTTTTGCGCCGGATGGAATAACATTAAGGGCCGCATCCATCTCCCGGAACAGCTCGGTAAGGAACTGCTCTCTCTCCCCTTGGCGGTCCTCCAGCCCCCAGCTTAAATACCTCTCGAACGAAGCCTGTTTCAGCAGAGGTTTCAGGTTAGAGGCCATCATATGCTTAACGAGCACATTGAGCTTATCCAAAATGAACCTAGCCGTTTCCTCAAGCGATAGAGACTTTTCTTCATAAACGCTCCAAAATAAGTACTCCTTCAGAATCGCACGATATATGGAAACCAAATCCCACAGGAACGGATAAATTTCTTCGCCATAAACCTGTATCAAACACTCTTTATGCCATCGGATGAGCCGCCCTCTAACCTTGTGTCTAAGCGGCTGGAACTTGGGATCCTGTTGGATGGGGAGCTCCGTGAATTCGACCAGAATATGCTTGTATTCCATAAAATAACGGAATCTCAGAATGATCTGCTGCAGAAACTGCTCTTCTGGCGAGAGTTCGGGAAAGCGTTTCAGTTGATCGACTTGATCAAAATAGGCGTTATGGCATTGATCAAACACCTCGCTGAAGAGGTCTTCCTTGGAAGGGAAATATTTATAGACTGAGCCTTTGGCAATACCGCAATCATCGGCAATGTCCTGTATCGTCGTCGAAAGAAACCCATGTTCCTTAAAAAGCTTCATTGCGGATTTTAAAACCTCTTCCCTTGTCACACTCATAATAAAAATCTCCCCCTTGACTATTCATGAATGATAGTACAAAATATGAAACATGAAGTCAAATGACTATATGTTCACGTAATTAAACAAACGGTCAAATTGAAGAGATGAGGAGGACATACAGAATGGAACGATTATGGGATCCACAAAAAACAGCGTTGGTGGTTATTGATTTGCAAAAGTGGATAGGAAATCAATACGCCCCTTATTCTGCTGAGCAGGTAGTGTCTAACGCCGCTGCCTTGGCAGCTACTTTCCGTGAGCAAGGTTCAATGGTTGCACTAATTCGGGTATCTAGTAAAGATTTGAAGGATATCCCGCGTCCTAAGTTGGATTCGCCTGCACCACCCTTGAATCTGCCTGAAGGATGGGATCAAATCGTCCCGGAAATGCGGGTCACCGAGACAGACCATATCATCACGAAGAAGCAATGGGGGGCTTTTTACGGAACGGAGCTCGACCTTCAGTTGCGCCGCCGGGGAATTGATACCATCGTCTTATGCGGCATCGCTACTGAGTTGGGCGTTGATACGACTGCGCGGGAAGCGTTTATGCATGGGTATCAGCTGATTTTGGCGATTGATGCGATGACTGGATTTTCCGAAACCGGGCATGATTACGTGAAAAATTTCATTTTTCCACGCATCGGTCGTACCCGGACCACACAGGAAATCCTCTCTGCCCTTTCAGGCAACTGTTTATAGTTGAAAAAATGACTTTCCCATTCCTCGTGAATTATTTGATCGAATACACGAAGAACGCCACAACTTGAAACTCGCTTTACATTTGCTAGGAATCTCATCTGGCCATTCTTAAAGGACAATTATGCGTTCTCAGGGTGCACATATTGGCTGACGGCATGGGATACGACCTGCTGCACCAATCGAAAGCTTTATACTATCCTGCCCGAGGGAGCTTAATGAAGCATCATTAGTCTAATAGTTTATTTTCTCAGTCTACAACTTTATTTTCCGAATCTAACACTTTATTTTTCATTAATTAGACTATTATAAATAGTGGATACTATGTTCAATTTATGAGCATATATCCACTATATTTATATATGATAGATTCATTATTTAGACGTCGAAGTTACTGTTTACAATGTATATAATGTAAAGATTAAATGCAACATATGATTCTATTTGTGGAGGGCGTAGCCCATAGCGATAACCATTCAGATATCCGCGAGAGGATCGAATCCTTACGCCGTCAACAATCACTAGCACCTACTCCAAAGCAAATAAAGCGTGAGATGAATGATGCGAATAAGGATATACTCATCGAAACGTTAAAACGCAAAATCAAAGCACTGGAGAACGAGAACAAAGAAATACGAGAAGAAATGAAAAAGGCTTATGCTCAGATTTACGAAAAATTTTAGTTACACTTCATTGAGCTAACGAGCAGTTTTGCGACAAAACACTGCATGTACAACATAAAGCAAACACTAGCCCTCAACAGCGCGGTTTCTCTTAGGCCGCGTCTTTTGCATTTATTCCCTCTATAACGAACGATAAAATATATTTTACCCGGGTAATATTGACTTTTTATTTTTACCCGGGTAAAATTATTGAAGCATTCAGAGGAGGATGTAGAAAATGAGAGATGATCAAACGCGCTTTTACTGCACGGCATTTTTGGGTGTGGGAGTCGTCGCCAGTGGTTCGTTACAGCACGTTGTTTCTACAGTGAAGAATGCTCTGGACGACAGAGACCTCACACAGCTGCTTATATTTGACGATTCCACGGGGAAACAAATAGATGTTGAATTTCGTGGGAAGACAGATGACGTGCTCAAACAATTAGGAGAACAGTTTGGCGACTTGCCCGGTACGGAAATGAATCACCAGCCTACACGGCGGGTCGGTCGACCCAAGCTGGGGGTTGTATCCGGTGAGGTTACATTATTGCCAAAAGATTGGGAATGGCTCAAGAGTCAACCTGGAGGGGCGTCGGTAACATTACGAAAACTCGTTGGTGATGCTCGCCGTGCTGGAGGAAAACAGAGCAAGATACGAGAGTCACAAGAAGCAACATATCACTTTATGACAGCTATGGCCGGGAACTTCCATCAATACGAAGAAGCTCTGCGGGCACTGTATGCTGGTGATTTGGATCGTTTTTACCACTACATCGATGACTGGGCACCTGATATCAGAAACCATATCAAAAGATTAGCCGCTAATGCATTCCCTGAAGGGAACTAATGAAAGAAAGTATGTGTAGGCGTAAAGAATTTAGAATAAAAAAGGAACAACGAAAGGAGACACACTATGACAGAATTTGAATTTAATCGTTATATCGAACCATCGCAACGTGCTGGCATGAGGTTCATACAGCGAGGCATTGAGGGCAGCATCATCATGTTGAACCTCATGCGTTTTCGTGATGTTGCCGATTACACAGCCAATCCTGAACTAACACCGGAGGTCCCAATCAACGGTGCCGAAGCTTTCAACCGCTATATTGAGCACACCCTCCCATTTCTCCGTGAAAGCGGAGGCGAAATCATGTTTCTTGGCGATGGCGGAGAGTTTCTTATCGGACCCGAAGACGAAAGATGGGATCTTGTCATGATGATCCGCCAGAGCAGCGCGCAGTCGTTTCTTGCTTTTTCAAGTCATCAAGACTACATGGCCGGTATCGGGCATCGTACTGCAGCGATCGAAGATTCACGCCTTCTGCCTATGACAGAACTTACAATACCGAATTAATTGGAGGAGAACATAATCATGAACATTCTGAAAGTCAAAGGCGTCGAATTGGCCTATGACAGTTTTGGTAACGAAAATGACGAGGCTATTATCCTAATCGCCGGGCTTGGAACCCAGATGATCCGATGGACGGATTCGTTTTGTCGGATATTAGCAGCGCGGGGCTTTCGCGTAATCCGCTTTGACAATCGCGACGTAGGTTGCTCGACGCATTTTAGCCATTATCCGACGCTGGATTTTGACGCACTGGCGACTGCTCTCATGTCGGGAAAGCGACCGGACATCCCTTACACTCTCGATGACATGTCCAACGACGCTATCGGACTACTCGATGCCCTTTCAATTGACCGGGCACATTTCGTTGGCAGGTCGATGGGCGGAATGATTGCCCAGATTGCTGCCAGTGAGTACCCTGAACGGGTTTTATCACTCACCTCCATTATGTCCAGTTCCGGTAATCCCACACTTCCGCAAACTTCCCCGGATGTCATGGCGATGATGACTAAACCAGCGCCGAACCCTTTTGAGGATGAAGCAGGATTTTTGGCGCACAGCGTCTCTTTTGCCAAACGCATCGCCGGTACCGGCTATCCGTTTGAAGAGGACGCTTATCGGGCGCTCATTCTGGAGGAAGTCCAGCGAGCCTACGATCCAGGCAGTGTCGGACGACAAATTGCTGCGATCGCTGTCTCCGGTGATCGTCGTCCGCGGCTGGCGACCATAAAAGTACCAACACTTGTCATTCATGGGGTGGACGATCCCCTGTTCGTCCCGGCGTGTGGCGAGGACACGGCTTCTATCATTCCGGGTGCTGAGCTAATGTTGGTTGACGGCATGGGACACGACTTACCGCACCAACTGTACAAAGTAATCGCTGATGGCATAGAGCGAACGGCTCGTCGCAATTGACACGTGCTTCCTGAATAGCAACCAGCTGGAGTCCCGCGGTGCCCAATAGAGCTGAGTAGGCCCAGGGGCGCAGCGCTTATTCATTGAACTAAACGGGACACGATAGTTAAAAATAAAGGGTTCCACATATTAGTTATGCATAATATGTAGAACCCTTTATTTTATTTGATTTCCTTAAGTTTAGGTCTTGATAATTTTCAGTCTAAAACTTTATTTTTTTCTGACAAGAGAATTATGCACTCTGGGTTTTCATGTTCTCGCCCTATTTATGATACGGCGAAATTCTGGTCGGAAATCAACATCAAACGCCTGCAGAACCTTTTGTAAAAAGAGATAAAGTCATTATTGAGTAATACTGTGGCTGGTTCCTATTAATTAATTCAAAGGGAGATTATTTGTGTTGGCTGATCCAAAAGTTGATTTATGTGTGAGGATAAGGGACCCGCTAACACAGACTGCGCAAGTCAAAGTCGGAGTGTTCTGAAAGTATCTAACCGTATTTTAAAAGGAAACTTTGCTAATGCAGAAAAGGTTAGTATTACTCTGCCACTTCCGAAGCTGAGCAGGAATATATCGACTTTATGAAAAGAGTGATGACAGAGTAGTTTCTAAAAAAATATGAAAGAGGTGATTATTTATGCTAAAAAAGTTAAAATTATTAAGTGCATTATTAATTATTTGTATGGCCAGTCTATTACCTGTCGTTCCTTTGTCAGCAAACGCGGCTACAGTTGTTAGCTATCCATTACCCTCGAGCTATACCACGACCAATCAATACACGGTAACAGCAGACTCTACAAATATACCGGTAATCGACACTTCGGCGGTATTTGTAAACTATAATTATTGTAATTTCTCTTTTTCAGGTACTACTACAATCACAATAACAGCAAGCGAGACAATCAATACCTATAATATTTCTCCCAAAGCTTTGGGAATCACTGCAACAAAGAGCGGAAATACACTTACATTTACACTTTCATCACCAACATATCTTATAGTTAAAATCAATAACCTGAAAGATCTGGTTATTGCGGCAGATGCTCTTGAAACCAATGTTCCGGCTTCATCCGGTACAGGTATATACAATGTTAAAACTCAATACGGTGCCGACAGTACCGGTGCCGCTATGGCTACAACTGCAATACAAAACGCCATAAATGCGGCTAACGCAGCAGGTGGCGGTATCGTATACGTTCCAGCCGGAGTTTATAAGTGCGGAAACCTTGTTTTAAAAAGCAATGTTTCGGTTTATCTGGAGGGTGGTTCTGTTATAAGGGGGTCAGGAAATCCAAGCGATTACACTACCCATTTTCATAAGAATTCTCTGGGTAAGGATGGAACATGGTTTATTTATACCGAAACAAATGCAAATAATATTAAGATATACGGCAGGGGGACTATTGACGGCAATGGCCATTATATGAGACAGACAAACAATTATTTGAACAATATTCTTGTACCCTTGCAGTGCAGCAACTTCACGGTTGACGGCATAACCATAAGAGACAGCGGTGGCTGGGCTACAATAGTTACAAGATCCAATAACGTAACATTCCAGAATACAAAGCACTTCAACAATAATGAACTTGATTATGAAAATGATGCAATAGACATTCAAGAGAGCCAGAATGTACTAATAAAGCACACTGTAGCAGTATCGGAGGATGACACATACTCATTTAAGTGCCAAGATCCGGTGTTCACTCCAGATGGTTTGATCTTTCTGCAAAAACCGGCCCGATAAAAAATGTGGTCTATAATAATATCAATTTACGCGCTTTAGGTGAAGTTTCAGTAATGAAGGGTTGGAGTGACACATCTACTGTCTCCGGAGTGACATTAAACAATGTTCGCGTCGGTGGAGTTACGGCAACTACATTGGCAGAATTGAAAATAACAGATACTAACAGCTATGCTGCAGATCCAAAATTCAACACATTGAAATTTGAAGCGGAAGGCTATAACCTTAGTTCAGGTGTTATTTCCTATGAGGCAAGCACTGATGGCGGGCTGGATGTGGGTGGAGGCAGTAATGGCGACTATATAGCATTTAAAAATGTAGACTTTGGTAGTACAGCTAAAACAAGTATTGATTTGAAGGTTGCATCCGCTAATTCCGGCGGAAGGATAGAATTCCACTTGGATAGCCCTACAGGCACTATGCTGGGTTATTGGACGGCAGAAAGCACAGGCGGGTGGCAGACATGGTCAGTCAAGAATATCTCGCTTAATGCCGGGACAGCTGTAGGAACCCATACTGTATATGTTACTTTTGTTAAGTCAGATTCAACCACAGTTGCAAATTTAACTTGGTTCCAGTTCAAATAGAATGGAAACTGTTTGATTTGATTGTAATAAGATGGATAAAGAGGTATATCAAATGATATGCCTCTTCATTCTGCTAAAGGACGTCCTCATTAGTGTTGCATAAAATAGGATTCCAAAGTCCTCCTGCAATAAGCTCCTGCATCCTCCATGAATCCGACAGGTTGTTGTGTTAAAAAAATCGGTCCTTTGAAGTTCGTATTAAGAATCTTGTCGAAGTATTCTTCGCTCATCCCAGTGAACATCATGGGCCCACCGACACCACCATTATTAACTAAGTAATCAAAAGTTGTTCTGTTCCAAATGTCTTGGAGGCTCTTTTTCACTACTAGAATAAAGCCTTCGAATGTTGATATTCGAGTCAGATCCAGCTTCAGTGCGAATGCTCGAACGCCTTTATTCTTCTCAATTTCCTTTACGACACCTTCTGCCCGGTCCTTATAGGAATTGTATGTGAGACGCTAATTCCGCGCTTGCCAAGTTCAAGCGCCGTCGCTTTTCCAATGCCATTACTTCCACCTGTTACTATCGCAATTTTCATAAGATCCTCCTTGTTTTGTGTTTGATCTGGCTTTAATTTGGATAATCAAAAGCTTAGCTCCATTAAGCAAAAGCTGGGAACGAAATAGAACCTAAGGTAAAGCAAAAGGGAAATGCGGTGACGATCGGCTATTTTCTGGCAGAAGCTCATTGGGGAAGAGGGGGTGCTGCCGAGGCGGCAAAAATGAAGTGTAATCAGTGAATGCAGTTTGTCTGCAGCAGATTGGAACGCATAGTGTCCGCTTCTCAACACAAAAAGCAGCCCCCAATACGGGAGCTGCTTTTTGCCGCGCCTGTCCTTAATCAAGGACGGCTGCGGGAGCACAGCCTACAACTGTTGCAGGAGTGTGGTATAGTAGGCGTTACCGTTTCGCTTATCCAGCTTTTCCGCTGTGGCGAGAGCTAATTGCCGGAAATGCTTCGCGAGCGACTCAACCTCCCCGGACTGGTGCTCACACGGGTGCCCTGCCGGAAGCTTGACCTGGAACCGGATGGATTCTCCCGCCAGCCGGCGGAACATCTTGGCCGAATAGGCATTGAATATCATCTGATCGACCGGGTTCTCATGATCGAGAGAGGAGGCGATATACTCTTCAAAGACCTCCAGCGCCTTGATTGGATCGGTCAAGGTCAGGTAACCAATGTGCTCTCCCTGGTGATACAGAAAGTCGCGGTTTCCCTTTACCAATTTGTAGCCTTTCTTCTGAAGCTTATCCGCTTCCTTCTGACGGCCCAGCCGCAGGAGGGGGAACAGCACCTTCGTGATGGTCACATGAGGCACCTCGCCGCAGCTCATTTTACCTTTGAGAATCGGCTCGGCAGCCTTCACGGTTGCTTCGTCGTCTTCCCGCTTCGCCAGAAACTCGACAAGGTGGTGCTGCTCACAGGCCTGACAATCGCTCATCTCATCCCGTTCCATGGTCTGCACGATGTCCCATTCTGCCTGGGAAGCGTCCAGTTCCCCGAGCTCTGCCAAGATGTGCGCCCGGTAGTAGTGATAGGTCCGGCTGCTGTAGCCTTCGGCCGCAAAGCGGGTCTTCATATCCTCCAGCAGGTTCTCAATCTGGACACGGCTAATATCTGCAAAAGCGGTGATGCGGTCCAGCACCCACTTGTACGACCACATCAGGCTATAATCATCGAACCGGCCCGGGTTCTTGTCATACTGTCCCAGCTGCCAGGAAAAGGCGACCAGCGCCTTCATCGGATAGCCGTGGAAGCTGCCCAGCTCTACGATTTCGCTGCGGGCCTCATAGCCCTGATCGATATCTCCTGCGGCATCTGCCACCCGTACCGCCTGCTCCAGCAGCTCCAGCTTAGCCTTGCCTCCCGGCAGGCCATAGGCTTCTTCCATCAAGTCGTCGAAACTCATCTCGGTAAGGTTCATCTATTCGTCTCCTCCTGTGACGTGACTGGCCGTCAATCCCCAATCAATAAATTGAATAATGCCTTTGTTCAGAAGCGCGATCTCCTGGCGGTTCATCGGATAATGCCCCATCATCAGCGCATTACAGTACAGCATTTCGATAATGGAGGGCAGCATCTTCTGGTGCGCCGGATGAAATGCCCGCCCGATGACCGGGTTGTTCAGGTTGAAGTAGAGCGTGGCGTATGCCGCATCCTTGAGCGTAGCGCCCAGGCTGCCCAGCACGGAGGACAGGGCGTCAGTGCTCACTTCCTTCGTTGCCTCAAGTACGCGCCACTGGGCGGACTCCTCGGACAGCGTGTAGAGTACAGGAATCTCCTCCGGCTTGAAGCGGCGCAGCTGCACCTGGCAGCGGAATTTCTGCAGGACACTGTCCGCCAATCTTACGGATTCATAGTAGTCCAGCCGCTCTTGAGGTGTAATATCGGTAAAGGATAACGATACCTCCTCCGGCAGCAGCCGTTCAGTCTTTACGTCCGGGTCAACGAGCGGCAGCCGGGACAGCAGCTCGGCATCATAAATAAATCCGCCATTCACCACCAGCATGGATTGGGCCGAAGCCACATGAGTAATCTGGCGGTATTCGTCCAGCGTCGAAGTGAAGTAAAGGGGAGGATGCTGCTTCAGCTCGCCAAGCGGCTTCCTGCCAAATGTGCTCTCAAACGGCAGCCACTCATGAATAATCGAATAGAATGACAAATCTTCCGCCGCGAGGGCCTTCATGGATAAGGCGTGCAGCGAAATGATAGATTGCAGGCGATCCGGGTCGTACTCCGCCATCCGCATCAATTCCTGACGGATGGAGTTCCCCAGCTCTTCCCGCACCTGCTCCAGCTGGGCATTCTCATAGAAATGCTCCCGGGAAGCGGTCGGCTGCAGCTCATCGGTCCAGATCAGGCATTTCACGAAGAATGCCCAGTCCGGCAGGATATTGCTGGCAGCTTCAGAGACCAGCATGTGCTTCAA
This sequence comes from Paenibacillus graminis, assembly GCF_000758705.1. Classification (NCBI taxonomy): domain Bacteria; kingdom Bacillati; phylum Bacillota; class Bacilli; order Caryophanales; family Paenibacillaceae; genus Paenibacillus; species Paenibacillus graminis. The sequence continues at coordinate 890,743 of NZ_CP009287.1, forward strand.
GTACACCCGGTGATTGCGTTTGGCATTGAGGTTCACCGCCTGCGGCAGAATGAAGGCGATGCCTCCCGTCCGGCCCGAGGTGGTGTGCAGGGGAATGAAATCGCGGAACGTCTCTCCAAGCACCTGCTTGCCAAAGGCCAGCACCTCTTCGCGATGCTTCCGGGCCAGCTGCGGGTCTTTGACCCACGGCGGGGACTGCGAATTAATCAGGCGGGTGGTATGGTCTGACACCAGCTGGATAGGATAAGGCAGCAGAGCGCCGTAATGGAACAGCCATTCTTGCAGATTGCCTTCCTCGAAGTAAGCTTCGGAGCCTTCTTTGCAACGCAAAAAAACCTTGGTGCCCGGAGCATATTGCCCTTCGAGTTTGCGGATCGTATAGGTGCCGTCCGGCTTCCCGCGCCATTCCAGTGCAGGTCCGCCCTTGGCGGATTGGGTGACCATGACGATATCATCACTCACCATGAAGCAGGACAAGAGCCCGATGCCAAACCGCCCGATAAAAGAGGTGTTGGTGGAGAGAAAGTCTTCACCCCGCTTGGAGGATTGTCCGATCATCGCCAGGAACTCATGAATCTCTGCTTCGTTTAACCCGATTCCGTTATCTTCTACCAATAAGGTCGCCCCGGTTGAGGTCCCGCTTACCTCGACATGAATCTTGCCTTCGTATCCGTCAGAGGAATAAGCCTGCCGTGCAGTAATCGCGTCTATGCCATTCTGCAGCAGTTCCCTTAAGAATACCTTCGGGCTGCTATACAAATGGTTAGACAAAATGTTGATCATACCGCTTAAGTTGACCTGGAAGCGGTAGGTATCCCGGTTCTGGTTCTCCATTCTGGTTCTCCTGTTCTGTAATCATTTGATATGTAGACGGATGCAACTCTATACATTACCCAGAAGCCGCATTATAAGAAACAGATATTGCCAATCAAGCTTCAACGGTTACGCATGTAATTTCTGCTTTCTGTATATGGTGGGAGTGACTTTTTCATGCTTTTTGAACATTTGTGTGTGAAATGGGAAAAGTTACTGTAACCAAGCTCTGCCGCCACTTATTGATCGGGATGTTAGGATTCTCCAATAAATCTTTAGCAGCGTCCACCTTAATTCTAAGGATGTAATTGTGGAAATCACATAAGCTTTTCAGTATCGGGGAAGCTTCGCCGAAAGAATTATAAACTTTAAGCCGGTAAAAGTCGATTAAATAATTAGGGCTTATATACATAAATTTCTATATTAGAACATACCTAGCAGTGAACTTAAGCTCAGGCGCAGAAGCCGTATCTAAAAATAGAATTCATTACAGGAGGTAAGCTATGAATAAGAGAGCAAGCATTAGATTTTTAGTTGTAATTATGATGATTTATGTATTTACTTTTAATCTGGGTGTGGAAACGGTAAAGGCAAATTCCGTATATTATGTTTCTACTAAGGGGAATGACCTCACTGGAACCGGTACACTATCAAATCCATGGAAAACCATACAAAAGGCAGCAGATACCCTGACAGCCGGAGATACCTGCATCATACGAGGCGGTACCTACCAGGAAACCGTAACACTTCATACTTCCGGAACTTCTGCAAATCCCATAAACTTTAAGGCTTATACAGGAGAGAACGTAACGGTATCTGGTGCCGATCCGGTTACTGGCTGGAAAAAATACTCCGGATCCATCTATTATGCGAAAATGACGGGTTCCCTTGGAACCAAAGATCAGATATTTGTTAATAAGCAAATGCAATTTGAAGCCAGATGGCCCAATTCACCAACACTTGATCCCTTAAATTCAACATATGCAACAGTTGATTCCGGTTCCACTACAACCATCAAGGATGGGGATTTAAATCAGGCACCTGGATACTGGGTCGGCAAAACGGTTTGGAGTGTTCCGGGAACAGGCTACAAATCTTATAAAAGTACCATTACCGGCTCAAGTGAAGGCTCCATTACCTTTGATCAAATGGCTACTGCAGCGACAGGCAGTAACAGCTATTATATTACTGGTAATCTTGTAGATCTGGACAGTGCGGGAGAATGGTATTATGACAGCATTACTGGCCGACTTTATTTATGGGCCCCTGGTGGAGCTGATCCGAATACTTTAACAATAGCAGCAAAGAAGCGGACTTATGCCTTTGATTTAAGTTCCCTTTCTTACATAAATATTACCGGAATTAATATCTTTGCCTCCAGCATTAAAATGTCTAATTCTAATTACTGTAAAGTTTCTAATATGATTGCGGAATATGTCAGCCATGATTCGGATGTTACCAGACAATACAGTACAGGGATATTTATGTCCGGTACCAATAATGAGCTTAGAGACAGTACTTTGATCTACAGTTCCGGTAATCTGGTGAGTATAGAGGGAACAGAAAATAAGGTAATTAATAATCTTATTCATGAAGCAAATTATTCGGCAGCGGATATTCCGGCAATCTATCTATTGGGGGCAAACCATCTAATCAGCCATAATACGGTATATAACGCTGGGCGTCATCTGATATTTATGCCTACCCAAAACAGCCGGATACAATACAATAATCTGTACAATGCAGGAAAGCTGACAAAAGACTGCGGAATACTCTATGAATTTGCCTGGGACGGGCAAGGGACGGTAATTCATCATAATTATATCCATGATAATCAGGCAAAGAATTATTCCGCCACCGGGATCTATCTGGATAATGGTAGTAAGGGCTATATTGTGCATCATAATGTTGTATGGGGAAACTATACAGGGATAAGATTGAATACACCCAGTAATTTTAACCTGATGTATAACAATACCACTTACAGTAACGGAAATGTAGGATACTGGGGCAGTGATTTTCAGTCAGATATGTACGGCGACAGAATTTTCAACAATATCTTTACTACAGCCTTTACACTGCCTGGTACTCATATAGAGGGAAATAATATTACCTCAGAAACCAATCCGTTATTTGTGAATCCCACAGCATATAATTTCAGGTTGCAGTCTACTTCTCCAGCTATTAATGCAGGGGTTGTAATATCTGGAATCACGGATGATTATGTGGGTGCGGCACCGGATATTGGAGCATATGAGTCCGGTGGAACTGACTGGACTGCCGGGCATGATTTTTCTTCACCTCCGGACCCGGATTTTGAGAGTGTCAGCTTACTTTATGTTAATAATGTAAGGCAATCTGATTTCGAGAAAGGGATAATCTCACCATGGGCAGAAACATATTCAGATACGGCTGAAAGTGTACCGGTACCAAGAAGCGGCTCTAAGAGTGTTAGATTGGGACCCGGAAAAGATGGTATCGAGCAGGTACTTACGGGGCTAAGCCCTAATACCAGCTATATGTGTACCGCCTGGGTTAAGGCAGACATAGGAGAGCAGATTCAGATTGGCGTTAACGGCTTTAAAGGAAAGGATGCATCTGCAACATCTGACAGTACATCCTGGACGATGGTAAACATTCCTTTTACAACCGGAGCAGGCGCTACCAGGGCAACAGTGTATGCTTACAAGAATTCCGGTACAGCATATGTTTATGTGGATGATTTTGGGGTAGTTGCGCAATAAATTATTTTACTCATCATTTTTGTACACTCAAGGCATGACCATAATATCTGACTTAAGTACATCCTGCATACGGAACAGCTTCTCAATACGTCGCTTTTGGAGCAAACTGGCCTTGATTCTTTAGAGCATAGTCAAAAAAACGAAGGATAAGTTCATTTTGAGTTTCAATCGCGTAATATTTATCGATATTTGCTTTTCCGCCTTGCAACAGGTTTGCCAATATGGGCGAGAATAAAGGTAGATCGGTTAAACTTAAATGTTTTGCGCCTTTAAAATGAACGTTGTATGCACCTTTAAAACTTTTATTCGCAATTCTATTCGCGATATACGGAAGATACGAAGAACTGCTGTCGAGCTGTATCCACACATCATCCGAATAAACATTAAGAAGCGGGATGGTGAAAGCTTCGGATTTTGCAGTTAATTCGTTCGTAACTTTATCATACACAAGCTCGCTATAGAATGGAGCATCTATATTTACTACAGCGTCAATGTCATCGCGTTCTCTGCTCAGTGCTACGCTTGCTGAACCCCCCATAGAATGGCCGAACACGCCTATTTTCTGTGTATCGATGCGTTCATATACAGAATCTTTTTTTTGCTCAGCTTGTTCCAGGATCGTATCGATGACAAAATTCATATCATCCGTTCGCAATTTCATCCATTTTTGATTAAGTTCGAAAAACTTACCAAGCGGATAAACCCCTTTTATATTTGCATTGCTGAAATCTTGCAAGTACTCGGGATTAACCGTCACGACCTTTCCATCCTCGGAAACGGTATAAAAAGAATGATAGGGATGATCAATCGAAACGACGACATAGCCGTGGCTCGCAAGTTCTGTAAAGGTAGAAGTGTTGCTGGTTTTAATACCAAATGCTCCATGAGAGAACACAAGCAAAGGATAGGTTCCGTCTGCCTGTTCAGGATACCAAAATTCCACGTTAACAGACCGATGGTCATCCTGATCCGTAAATTCTTCGATACGATTCTTGTCCACATAGCTGTAAGTGGCGGTCGCCACTGCGTACGGACCTGTCACTTGCGGCAGCCTATACTGAGGAAAAAGTAAAACAGGAACAAGGGTAACGACTACGCTCAATGCTAACAAAAGAAATTTCCATACCGTAGAAAAAGCTTTGTAACGCGGAGTGTGTGTTTGTTTGCGCAGGAGTGCAACCATTTCCTTAAACGCTAATATAAAGAGCAAGCCTGCAAACAGCCCCCAAGTGTACTCCCATACGATAACTTTCCCCAAGATCAGCATCATGAATCCTATAAACAATGCGATTCTCGTCCAACTCTTTATCTTGCTGCGGATTTGCTTGGTTACAAGGGAATAAACGGCAATTGCCAGCTCGAAGACTAACGTAACAACAAGGATAAAAATCTCCATAAGACTTCTCTGCTCCTCCTCCAACTTTTTATGAGTTCATCATAATAAATGGAAGAACAGGTGTATACGCATAAACGATAAGCTGTAGCTGAGCGCCAATAAGTTGTAAAAAACAACGCAAAGATGTGTACTTACGCTGCGAATACGGCTTTATTGGGGAGCGGTTTGTGTATATCTTCTAAACCTCGTTTTTATATGTTTTTAGTCTTTCATTGATCTTTTGAGCTTCCTTTTTGTCATTCTTATACGTCAGTAGGCGAACGATAGCATATACTGCGGCAATTTGCAAAGCCAATAATAGTATACCGAAAGTGCCATATACGAGATTCAATAGGACAGCCAGAGAAATTAATAGGGATTCCAGAAAAAGGAAATGTAGAATCACCCGGAGGCGCATTTTATTCTCGCTAATTTCATGCGGCATATATAAAATGATTCCGGTCAAAGCACCCAGAAAAGAGAAAGCCATAATTGTAAAAACCGTCTTTAATTCAAAACTTGCATCAGGATCATAGATTTGCCGCAAAACAGCGATGATTATAATGATGGAGGCAAATATAATTAAGAAATCTCTAATGATTTCTTTGATGAGCTCGGAATACTTCATATAGGTCCCCCCTTTTATAATCCAAGCATATGTTTAAGTATGGGCACATACTGCCGTGAAATGACTACCTTTTCCCCGTTATCCAATAATGCATGAAAACGGCCGCTGATTGACGGATGAATACTGGCAATCTTAGTTATATTTAGAATGGTCGATTTGGAGGCGCGAAAACAATGTTTCTCTTTGCAAAGTTCCTCCAGTTCATAAAGCTTTTGTTTGACCTCATGAACGTTGTTCTTACCATACCCAAACACTTTTCCGTCAACAGCTTCAAAATAATAAATATCACTAAGTTTGATGCGGCTGATCTTATCCTCATGATAACCAAGTATAATGAGCGTTTCGGTTTTAATTTTATTAACGAGCTCATGTATTTCTTCGTCTACTTGGTGACACCTGATGCGGATCTCCTCTTCTTTTGTAAGGTCTATTACTTCGATGGAAATTTTGATAGAAATCACCCTCGGAAATTTGAATTGAAACTTGTTAACTTTGATAATACATGAATCATACAACGAAAAGGCGTAAGCTTCTACTTTGAGCAACTCCATTCCATACCAAAAAGGACTATCCCGAGTCATAGTTATGGCTTTTGGAATAGCCCTATATAACGTGATCGAACTTGCACACTACGATAATGCCATACAGTCCATCGAGACGAAAGGACATATCGTGGAGCTTGCGTTCCCTAAAAAGAATATCTTCCGGCAGACTTCTGTAGGATGGATTCTGTATTTTCAAGCTCTAAATCGCCTTTGAATCAAGTCATATCATCCCGGAGCGCGTCAATAATATTTTCTTTTTTGATCTTGCTAATGGCATACAGCATTGTAATGAACACCACAAAGAACACGCTGAACACGCTGATTCCGATACTGCCCCACGGGAACACAAAAGCGATATTGTCCGCCCCGCCGCCCATCACTTTGTAAATCAGCCAAGAAGAGATTGCCGCTATGGGAAGCCCGAAGATTAGCGCCTTCATGCCATAAAAGGCACACTCGAAATTCATCATCTTTTGGAAATCGCGTTCAGACATCCCCACAGAGCGGAGCATGGCAAGCTCCCGCCGGCGCAGCTTGATATTGGTGGAAATGGTATTGAACACATTGGCAACCGTAATCAGCGAAATCATAATGATAAACGTATAAGCGAACACGTTGGCAATGAATATCATATTGCGGTTCTCATCAAGCATTTTAGAAAAATTGTACAGGGTATAATTGGATTTAATTCCCGCACCCTTAATCATCGCTTCCATTTTAGCCGTCGACTGTATGGGAGTCTTTGACCGAAAGGTCAAGGCCTTAATAGCCGCATGGGTATCGGAGGTTTCAAACTTCTCTTTGATTGAATAAGGGACCATCACCTTAAAAATGAACGGATTCTCCACCTTGGAGTCTTCTGGGATCGAAGGTCCATCAGGTGGCACGGTATTGACAAACTTAATGCTTACGTTTCGCCCCTGTTCCATCTTCGGCTTGCCATTTGTTTCGGGAGCGATGGTGAAATTCATGGAAGAACTCTTGAATAGATCCCTAATATTCTCAACCTCTTCCTCCTGATTATCTTTTATGTGGTTTTTCATTTTTGCAACGGCGATCATTTTCGCATTTTGCCCGGTATATTCCTCTTCTGGCAAGCCCAAGCCTTTGATAATGTTCAGATAGGCGCTGTCATCAAGAAACTGAATTTCCATTGGCAGATTAACCGTTTCATCCGGCGAATGTGAACTCGCGTCTCCCCAATAATCATCTGAAAGATCGCTTGCTTTAGCAGTGCATGAATACTTCATAAGCGCTTGATACGAGCTTTCGTAAACACCATCGGCGGTTTTTAGTTTGTCATAAAGCGGCAACATTTCGCTATCGTCCATGTCCTGTGTGGACATAATGATGTCAAATGTAGTAAACACTACTGCCCGCTCCGACCATTGCTTCAAATCCGTTACAAAAGCACTGGTGGATATAAACAGCACTACGCTTAAAACAAGGGATAGCACAATACTGCGATAGCGTTTCTTGTTTCTTTTAAAATTCTTTAGCGCAAGGGTTCCCTCTAAACCGTAAATACGCTGCGCCAGTTTTGACGTTTTCACGGCTTTGGATTCAACTTTGACCTCGTTCGTCTGACGAATACTCTCCATAACGGGAGTACTTGCGGCCTTTCGGGCCGGAATATAGGCCGAAATCAGAATGGTAACCATGCTAACCGCAGTCGCAGCAACAATTACGGGAATGGACACTGTCAATGTTAAAGGTACGTTGGTGTAGAGAATGTTCTCAAAATTCTTGGCGACAACGGAAATCACAAGCCTGATACTGCCTATGCCGGCAATAACACCAATCGGTATGCCGACCGCACCAATGCAAAGTCCCTCAAACAGCACCGAATTTCGCAGCTGCTTCGCTGTGGCTCCCACCGACGAGAGAATCCCGAACTGGTGTGTGCGCTCGTTCAGCGATATGTTGAACGAATTATAAATCAGAAAAATCGAGCCTATCATAATCAAGGCAACCAAAATGCCGCCAACCGAGTACAGAAGCGTGTTGAATATATTATCGTCCGACAGACCCATGAAGCGCAGCACATTATCGTTAAAGACGTAAGCTTGGCTTCCGGCTGTGCTGCTTGCGTAAGCGTGAACACCACGCGGGTTTTTGAGCGTGACAAATAGGTTTAAGCTGTCCGCTTTGTCCCCAGCAGCTGCTTTCGTTATCAAGGTATATCCCGGCGCGGAAGGCTCCTCAAAACCGGGTAAATAGTAGATACCGACAACATTGTAGGTTCTCTTGGCTTTTGGCATAAGAGTTTCTTTCCCGGAAATGTAAGGGTCGTGTTGACCGAGGTTCTTGTTGCCATTCATGCGGCTCCCGACAGCAAGTGAAAGCGTGTCACCCACCGCGAATTTAACGCCGCTGTTTACTTCGGCGCTCATCGGAACAAGAATCTCCCCGCTGTTTTCAGGCAGCCTGCCGGACATCAGGTTGATGGGCAAGGTATCAAAGGCTTTCTTGCTAAATCCGGCCATAAAAAGATACGGCTTTTTGGGGTTTTTCCCTCCGTCAAGTTTTGCGTAGCCGATATTTTCAAATGTTGTTGTGTTCGCAACTCCCTTGTCGAGAGTTCGTTCCTGTGCGAAAGAGGAATCAACGTTCAAAAACTCGACGTGCCAACCGCCGTATTTCTGGGCCGCGCCGTTTGCCATATAGTTCAGCAGGGAAACGCCAAAGGTGGCTACGCCCGTGATCATGGCGGCGGACAGAACCACTCCGATAATCGTGACAATCGTTCGGGTACGGCTTTTTTTCATGCTTTGCAGGGTGACTTTGTTAAAAATGTTCATGGCCGCACCCTCTCGTCTCTCACTACTTTACCGTCGGATATGCCGATAATGCGGTCTGCTTGCAGGGCGATATTTTCGTCATGGGTGACAAGGAGCAGGGTCTGCCCATATTTTTTATTGCTTTCTTTCAGCAGCTTGATGATTTCATGCCCATTCCGGCTGTCCAAACTGCCCGTAGGTTCGTCGGCAAGCATGACCGCCGGGGCGTTCATCAAGGCACGTCCTATGGAAACGCGTTGTTGCTGACCGCCGGAAAGCTGATTGGGTAAATGCGTTTTGCGGTCTTGTAGCCCAAGCATTTCGAGCAGGTCATTCAGCCGTTCCTCGTTGACCTTGCGCTTGTCCATCAGGATAGGCAAGGTGATGTTTTCCACCACATTCAGAGTGGGAATGAGGTTGTGAAACTGGTAGATCAGCCCAACCTGCCGCCTGCGGAAAATGGCGAGTTTTTCATTGCTTTGGGCATATACATCCTGCCCGTCCAAATACACCTTTCCGCTTGTCGGCACGTCCACGCCGCCGATGATGTGAAGCAATGTGGATTTGCCGGAGCCGGAGGAGCCGATGATTGCGGTAAACTCCCCCTTTTCGATGGTAAGCGAAACATGGTCAAGCGCGGTAACTTGATTTTCGGCCTTGCCGTAGAGCTTGCATAGATTTTCAATTTTTAAAAACTCCATTATGTGAGTCTCCTATCTCATGGTTTACCCATATAATAGAACCTTCAACTTACATCTCTGTGACTTTCAGGTGAGAGACTCGTCACTTTGGGAAACGAATGGCAAATAACGCGCCGCCCTGCGGGTGATTTTTTGCGTTAATCGTCCCTCCTTGACGGGTTATAATCATCCTGCAAAGAGCCAATCCAATTCCGTATCCTGTAGCGTTTGGGGATTTCCCACGATAAAACCGGTCAAACAGGCGGGGGAGGTCTTCTTTTTCAAAGCCTGCGCCGCTGTCGTGGATGGTAATCTCAGTAAACAGCGGGTTGTCCGTGCAGACAATTTCAATCTTCCCGTTCCCGCCTGCGCTTTCCATGCAATTTTTGAGGATATTTTGAATGGCTTCCGAAAGCCAACCTGAATCGCCCTGAATAACTATCCCTTCAGGTGCGTCTATTTGCAGATCAATATCATGCAGTTCCATGGGGATTAGGAACGGGCGAAGCGCGGCGTTTATCAATTGGTTTACATCGATTTGCCCGCTTTGGAACACCACAATGCCCGCGTCCAGGCGGGATAATTTCAATAGGGAAGTAATTAGCCAATCCATCCGTACAAGCAATTCCTCTGTTTCCCGCACAAATGCTTTCCGCTCGTTCTCACCAGGGTTATTCGCTAACAATGACAGAATGAGGTTCGCGGAGGTGAGCGGGGTCCGGAGTTGGTGGGCGATGTCGGCCAGTGAATCGGCAAGATGCTCTTTTTCTTTTTTCAGCGCGTCGTTTTGGTCCCGAATACGCAACGTCATTTTTGTTATCTCGCTGTGCAGAATGGAAAGTTCGCCCTCGTCTGATTCACCAATATACAGGTGGTCAGTATTATGAAGTACAAGATCGATTTGATTTGAAATCCGCGCAATGCTTATGTATCGGGCTTGGGTAAACACGTAGAACGCTGTGCCAAAGGCGGCGGCAGAAGCAATGGACAGGATTCCCGCCGCCGCATTAATTGCAAATCCCAGTATTACAGCGGCTGCGGCCATTAAGGAGAACAAAATAGCAAACTGCCGGAATTCCCTATTCCGAAGCATACTCTCCCCCCAATCTATATCCCGTCCCGCGAACGGTCAGAATGATTTGCGGGCTTGCCGGTTCGTTCTCGATCTTCTCCCGCAAGCGTTTGATGTATACGGTCAGTGTATTGTCATGGACAAACTCGCCCGCCGCGTCCCACAATTCGTCAAGCAGCCTGCCCCTGGTGATAATACTTTTTGGGTTGCTAATAAACACCAGCAACAAGCGGTACTCTAATGCTGAAAGAAATACCTCGCTGCCGTTTTTTTTCACAATTCCGCTTGCCGTATCAACATAAAGCCCGCGAATTTCAAAATCCGCCCCGGGACGCCCGCTTTTTCGCAGGGCGGTTCTAATTCGCGCAATCAATTCACGCGGACGAAAGGGCTTGGTGATATAGTCGTCCGCGCCCATGTTCAGTCCGGTGACAACACTCGCCTCATCGCCGGAAGCGGTCAGAAAGATAACGGGAACATCCTTAGTTTCTTTGATTTCCGTGCAAACCGTAAAGCCATTTCCGTCAGGCAAAGAAATATCAATCAACGCCAAGTCAAATGTATTCCCGGCCAGTGCGGCAAGGGCCTCACTCCGCGTAGGGGCATGGGTGACTGTGAATCCCTCCGAGCGAAGCAAAAGGATAAGGTTCTTAGCGATTGCCTTATCATCCTCAACCAAAAATATCCGTTTCATTTATTTTCATCATCCTTTACTTTACTGCTCCTATATTGTCCGTCAGCCGGGTTTTTGGCGTCAACTACGCCTAACACCTCCATAACTATTAAATTTCTTTTGACGGAAATATACAAGCAGGGCGGCATTAAAGATCAGCATTCCAGTAATCAGCCTGGTATCCATTCTGGTTAATTCTTTGGAGGCTGCCTCAATACCTGTTCATCGCTAATGACGGGGTCAATGAAGCGTTCAACTTCCTTCCGAAAGGGCAGATTCCAATATCCCCCATTTCCCGCTATACTGAAATAACCTTTTATAACATGAAGCAAATAGTTGAGGAGAGATTAAATGAAATCACAAATTAAGTGTGTGCTTCTTATGTTTCTGTTAAGTAGTTCAATAACTGCGTGTTCCACCAATAAAAGTAGTTTAAACCTAAATAATTACAATAGCTCAAGCAGTAATAAAATTTCTGACACCAGTGCTCCAACAATTACTTCTTCTGCCCATATTACTCCTTCTGAAAGTAAACCTGAGAACAATAAGAGTTTAGCAATGGAAGCATATAAGATAGTATTGCAAAATAAGATTGAATTCTACAGCATAGAAACTAAGAAAAAGGTATATTTGAATGATTTTTTAACTAATAACGAGATTTATGGAACTGCATCTAAAATTAATCACTTTGCCGTGCTTGACATGGATGGTGACAAAATACCTGAAGTTGTTCTTGGATTAACAATAGATGAGAATCCAAATTTTGTTGAAGTCCTGCATTATATGAACGGTGAAGTCTATGGCTACTTTTTTGGAAACGACCAGTTAAGTGATCTTAAAACTGACGGAACATTTAGATGGTTAAGCGGCGGGTTAACTTACAACGGATATGGAAAATTAAGATTCCAAACCCATTCCTGTGAAATTGACAATTTAGCTTATCATGAATCAAGTGCTACTGATGAATCATTCACCACATTCGCCATAGCATACTACATCAATAATAAACTAGTTACTGAAGATTCATATAAAGCTTTTGTTAAAGAAGAAGATGTTAAAAGGGATGTAACGTGGTATGAATTTTCTCAAGAGAATATATCAACAGTGACTTCAAAAACAAGATAGTGATATTACGTGATATATAACAATGAGAAAACTTTTTATAGAATATTTAAATGGATATGCTGAGTTTGAATAAAAATGATGAAGTAAAAGCATTACGCGTATCTGACTCTTTTACGGGACTTTCTATACCTGTAGGATAGTAGAATCTCTTAGAGGGGAGCAAAACAGCGTGTTCATAGTAAACGTAGAAGGTGCAATCTGTAGAGATGATAAATGGCTTATGATTACACGAAGCACCAAAGAAGAACATGCGGGAGGTACTCTGTCTCTTGTAGGAGGAAAAGTTGATGTTGAAGGTAACACACTCGAAATCCTGGAACGGACTGTAAAGCGTGAACTGTATGAAGAAGTGGGCATCGAGATAAAAGATACTGTTATTTTTGCATATAGCTCCTCCTTTGTAACAGATGATGGACGCAACGTTATAAATATGGTCTTCCTATGCGAATATGACAGCGGTACAGCACATAGCAAAAGTCCAGATGAAGTTGAAGCCGTACATTGGATGACCTACGATGAAATAATGAATCACCCTAAGGCTCCTCCTTGGACAAAAGAGAGTATTAGAAGAGTAGCGTTAGCAAGGATATAAAAATAATGATGAAAAATGTTTATGTTGTGCAACATTGCAAAATCCCTTCACTTTGAACATAGAGCCAATTATTTGATAATCCAATAGTTATAAGGTGATTATATTGTTCATTGAAACAAACAGGCTGATCATCCGTGACCTTATAGAGCAAGACGCGGAGGCGTTACTTGAAATAAAATACGACAAGCAGGTAATGAAGTACCATCCGGCATTCTTTGGTGAAAACGCAACTATTGATTTTATTAAAGTTGTCATTGCGTTCTTTCAGAGCATAAAAGAAAGAGGTGTTATTTACGACGAGAAATATCCTGAACGAGGTTGCTTATCTGCTGTATGTTTAAAAGACTCCGGCGTAGTTATCGGTGTAATTACGTTTAACCAGCATACACATGTAAACGAATGGCATGTAGGATGGTATTTTTTAAGCCGATATACCGGCCAGGGTTACGCATCTGAAGCAGGCGCAGCGGCTTCCGATTATTTTCTTGAAGCAATATCGCTGGATTATATTTCGGCTGATGTGCGTGATGACAACCCCGCTTCGTTTAGAACCGCACAAAAAAGCGGGTTTAAGTTGATAGAAAAACGAATAGGTTTTGATTATGATAACCCTGATTGCAATGTAGAGGATGTTGGTTCATGCAGTTATTACTTCCAGAAACTCAATAAGAATAAAACCAGGGCATAAGGTGAAAAAATGTCACGGAGTCCGTTAAAGAGAGGACCAGAGCGATACACGCCCTGGTCCTCATTCGTATCAAGTAAGCAGCACGTCCTTGGAAGTTTAACTGCATCAGAGTTTTCTATTGCTCGAACTTGCATGAACAAAGAGACCTTTCCGTATTTTTTAGAAAGTGCAATGCTTGCGATTTTCACCTTTTCAAGGCAGGAGTCGGTTTCAAGGTATTCGTAGCAGTTCACCGACTATTTAAAAAAGTCACCAAGATATGGTATGATTTGGTTGGCATTATTTTTGTATGGAGGACACGGTATGAAGATCCTATTTTGTTCTGACCCCTTGGATAGCAAGGTTATTGATCAAGAATATGAACAGGAATACAAATGTGCTCGAAATCTAGGGATGGATGTCCATATGATTTCACTGGAGTCTGTTTTGGATGGAGAGCTAGCGAAGGCGGTTAAGCGGATTCCAACATTTGAAACCATGGAGAGATTCATCTATAGGGGATGGATGCTAAAGCCAAAAGATTATGAAAAGTTATATAACGCACTGCAACAGAAAAACGCAGTCTTAATCAATTCTCCTACGGAATATAGAAATGGGCACTATTTTCCTTATTCTTATGAAGCCATTAAAAAAACAACCCCGCAGAGTATTTGGCTCGGAATTGAAGAGCTTTCAAATGGTTTCGACCTTCTGTTTGAGAAGATACATATATTCCAAAACAAACCGATCCTAGTTAAGGATTACGTAAAGTCTAGAAAGCATGAATGGGAAGAGGCTTGCTATATACCCGATGCTTCCGACCGGCAAAAAGTTCAAACGGTTCTTCGAAACTTTATTGATCGCCAGGGCCCGGAGCTTAACGGCGGTATAGTGGTTCGTGAGTTTATTCAACTGGAGCAGCTCGCCAATCATCCTAAAAGCGCCATGCCTTTATCGAATGAGTACCGGTTGTTTTTCCTTCATCACAAGCTGATTCAGTGTATGGGGTACTGGGATGAAGTTGTCTACCAACAAGAGATTCCTAAACTTGATTCGTTTATAGATTTAGCAAAAGGTGTAGCTAGTCCGTTTTTTACGATGGATATTGCCAAAACCCCAAACGGAGAATGGACGATTATAGAAATAGGGGACGGGCAAGTCTCAGGACTTCCGAGTCATGCGGATCTGGAACAGTTTTATAAATCGATAATGGAATTAGAGGTCAACTGAACACAGTGGATTTTACCATTGGTATATGATTATTTGTTCCTGATGCGATATGGGATTCACGGAACCAGTCATATACTGATCAAACTGGAAGCTATATTAATACATCGTTTTCAGAAAGTCTGAATTACGAAGATATCTCCTCATCTGCCGTATTAACCCCGTAGCGTACCCGCTTCCCCAGAAAACGGATTTTGGAAAGTGAATACTCCATTTTGTCCCCAAGCAGAGTAACACGGACTCGATAGGAATCGTTCTCCATATCGTACTCAACGTTTTTTTTAAAGCTGGAGAAGGCGTACATGATACGAGACAACCGCGCCCGGCCAGGTTGGTTTTATCGGCGGCAGTATGGGGGATATATCCGTAGTCGTAAAAGGAAAGGATAGTCTAGAGAGCAAAGATTCTTACTACTCATATTTTCAAGTGTTCCGAATAGTCCCTGGGAACTTGATTGTAACCACCCCACCAGAATCGCAGTTGTGCAGTTCTAGTTGTCCTGCGTGCGTTTTTGCTACTTGTGCTGCAAACCAAAGGCCAAGGCCATGGTGTCCATCGGCGCCACGCGCTGCATCACCACGCCATAGGCGCTCTGTTGCATGGTGTGACGCCGCCTTGCTAAAGCCGGGGCCTTCATCACACACAGTGACTTGCCAGCCGCCATCTACCATGCTGCCTGCCAAATACACGTTTCCACCCGCCGGTGTATGCTCGATGGCATTCTGCACCACATTACCGAGGGCGCGAAGTAAATGGTCTTTCTGAATGCTCGCAGCACCCTCCAGGCCGTTTTGGGTTTGCAGGCAAACCCTCGTGGCTTCTGCAATGGCCATTGTGCTCTGGCAAAGCTCGTCCAACATGGCGGGCAGGCTGGTGTTTTCAAATGCCTCATCTGCACCGGCGGAGGTTTCCAGCAGGCTGGCAACATACTGCTTGGCCCGGTCGTTGCTTGCCGCAATGGTTTCCACCATTCTGCGGCTGCTCTCAGGAAGTTCTTCATCCAGCAGAAGTTCGGCGTTGCCTCCCACCAGGGTGAGCGGGGTTTTTAAATCATGCGCGAGTGCTGCTATTTCCGCCTCGCGTTCTTGCTGTGCCGCCCATTGGGAGGACAAGGAGCTGTACAATGCCTCCCGCATATGCTCCATAGCACCGAGCGCCTGGTCGTACTCCCGTATACCCGCGTGGGGAATTGCGAAATCCAGTTCCTGCGCGCCTACCTTCTCGCTCACCTCGCTGAACAGCTTCAGCTTGGCGGCGAGGCGCCGGCGGAGCCACAGGGTGTTAAACAGCAGACAAAGCACCAACGCTACACCAAGTGTGGCCAGCCCCAGGTATTCAGCGGGGGGCAGGATGCCACGCAGCACAGGGTTGACAAACTCTGCCCTGTAATGCCAGCGAAAGATTACGGTGCTTCCATCCGCGTAGGTGTGCCGCGAAACATCTATGTTGTGGGCGTCCTCCTGTAAAAAACCGGCCAGGACTTCCAGCTTCTTTTCCTCTACGTTGCTTTCCAACACTTCGCCGTTCCGGCCAAACAAAGCGTACTCGGCCAGGAAATCGTCACCAGGAGAAACAAAAGTTTTTGGCTCTCCGGCCAGCATTTGCTCCACCTGTTGGTTGGAGACGGCTCCCTGGTAAGTAATGCCTGTGTTTTGAAACCTCACCATGACGGCATACCATGCCAGGCAGCATAACAGCATACAGCCAAGCATAACTATGGCAAAGCGCAAAAGCACAAAGGAAAGGCTTACAGAACGATGTCTTTTCGCCATTTGTAGCCCACCCCCCAAACGGTTTCTACGGGGCTGAGGCCACCTGCTTTCAGCTTGGCGCGGATATTTTTGATGTGCTCCGCAATGGCCGACGAATCGCCCTCGGCATCAAAGCCGAAAACCGCTTCGTATAATTGTTCTTTGGTAAACACCTGTCCGGCGTGCAGGGCCAGGTGCTCACAGATGGCGTATTCGCCCTTGGTAAAGGGCAGTATGTGTTCGCCCGCGATGGCCACTTTTGCCTGCATATCAAAGCGCACACCGCCTCGGCTAAGGGTAGAGGTCGGCTGGCGCACCTCCCGCCGCAGATGGGCGTTTACCCGTGCGCGCAGCTCCGCAATACTGAATGGCTTTTTTATGTAATCATCGGCGCCCAGGCCAAAGCCCTGTACAAGGGCCGCATCTTCCGCCTTGGCGGTTAAGAACAGGATGGGGCAATCCACTTCGGCACGGATACGGCTGCAAAGGGAAAAGCCATCCTCGCCGGGCATCATCACATCGAGCAGCAGAAGATCGTACAGCTGGCACCGGGCGGGCTGCACGGCAGCGGCATCTGCTTCGGTGTCTACCTGGTGGCCGTCCTTTTCCAGGGCGGCGCGCACCAGGGCCAGCATATCAAGGTCATCATCGACCACTAACAGTTTCGGCATAGTCTATCATCCTTGTTTTATTCTTGTATGACTTTACCTTCCCATCTACTAAACCATAGTAGTGACAGAACCAGAACAATCAAAGTGATAATAATCAGAGAAATAATTCCAGGGAAAACAGGTGTACTTGAAAAGCCAAAATCATTTTCCAAAAACCGAACACCCCATTCCCAAGGAATGATCGGCCAGATTTTATCACCCATCGCATTTTCAAAGTAACCTGCAAAAATTGTACCAGAGATCCCTGACAAAACAGAAATACTTGAACCAAACCGAAAAGCAATCGGAACGTGTAATAAATATAAAAATAAGTTGCTAAACAAAAATATATAAAATATGACAAAATATGAACCGAAGTGTATTATGCTGATATCCAGAAAAAAATGGACTCCAATATAGAAACAAAGTCCATATATTATCATACTTATGGCTGAAAGAAACAGTAGAAAGAATAATTTCCCCAGGTATACGCTTCTTCGAGATTCCACTAAACCTAGAGCATTTTGAATATTGCTAATATTCCTATCTAAATGAATTAAAATGGGCACAACGATACTAACAAAAATCGGATAACCTATTTGTAATATAACGAAAAACAACCTCGCATCAGGAATAATATGGTATCCGGCATAAGCGTAATAAACTAAAAATAATGTTGTAACCACGATAGGCAGTAACAAATGCAATAAAATAATTGGAGTTCGTTTGATTTTGGTAAAGTTGGACAAGAACTCTCTTATAATCGTCATTTGCGATACACCTGCTTTTCGTACCAGCGCGAAAACAATGCTGAAAGAACCAGCATAGCAAGCGAGGATATCAATACCAGCAATGAACTTTCTCCTACATTTAAAATGTATCTTGAATCTGCTTCGACTAATAATCCGTTTGGCAAAACTCCAAATAATGTAACCATAAACCTCGCGGGCCAGCTATATGGGAAGAACCAAAACAAAGGCGTCAAGGAAAAAAATAAACCACCTGACGCACTGGCGAACAAATTTATGATCACAGAACCAACAAATCCGGCTTTTTGATCCAAAAATAAACAGAAAGGGATCTGCCATAATAAAGAGAGCCACAATAAGCAGTATCCTAAAAGATAATATCCGCTATGACCCATTGCATCTGAGACACCTGACAATATGCATTCAGAGATAACCGTGATAAATGCGAGCAATAATGATATTATCAAAAGATTAAGTGCTATCAAAATTGTTTTAGAAATAAATGTCTTCTTCAAGTCGATGGGCAAACTATAAAGAGTTCGGTATTTGTGTTTTTGATCCTTATTATTCACTAAATGACATAAAAACATAATGGACAAAGACGCAATAGGCATACACCAATTGCAAACTATAGAGCTTGAAAAACCACCTAAACCAATACCAATAAATATAAATACCATCGATATTAAAATTAAAGCTACTGGAATAAATATAATGAGTTTTCTAAATAGGGAGCGTTTAAATTTCAAGTTCTCTGCTTTTAAATAGGTTCGTAACATCAGGATTCGCGCTCCTTTCTGACGATATCCATAAACAGTTGTTCCAGATTTTCATTGGCATCAATTTTGTCTTGATACAGGAGCGATCCATTGTATAGGATCCCTATGTCATCGGCAACTTGTTGTACTTCGCTTAAAATATGACTTGATATAATTACAGAAATCCCAGACTCCGCAAATGTCCGAATCATTTCCCTTAATTCTTCAATACCAAAAGGGTCTAATCCGTTTGTAGGTTCATCTAAGACTAATAATTCGGGGTTATTTAGCAGCGCTAATGCTATACCCAATCTCTGTTTCATTCCTAACGAAAAATCAGATGTCTTTTTATTTTTAGTATCCATTAAGTCCATTTTTTGTAAAACTTCATCACATTTATTTGTTGAAATCCCCATAAGAGCCGCCCGCACTTTTAAATTTTCAAATGCCGTTAAATTCTCATACAGTGGAGGTGATTCGATTAATGAACCAATATTCAATAAATCTTTTCGGGTCCAAGGGCGATTGTTGAATAATATTTCACCTGAAGTCGGTCTGATAATTCCTGTAATCATCTTCAATAATGTTGATTTGCCAGCACCATTAGGTCCTAATAAACCGTAGACAGAATTTTTTCTTACAGACATATATAAATCTTTTATTGCATATGTCTTTTTGAATTTTTTAGAAACATTATTGGTTTCTATTATGTACTCATACATCTTAAATTCCTCCATTTTACATTCCAGTTTGTACACTTTTGATTCGTTCCTGCTATCGTAACAGCCATTTTTAAGGATTTTATAAGGAAGCGGGTGATTACTCAAAAATTCATCCGGCCCCCTCTTTTTTGAATTTTTTGGGATATGTATGCCTCTCCCGGGGGTATGATATACTTTACTTTAACAAGCTGTAAATGAAGAAGAAGTAAGGGCATAAACAACTTAGTTTTACTACTTCGGGATAAAGATTTGTCCTGGTATTCATAGAGAGGTTTTGGATATGACAGAGAATTTTTTGCGTTGTCCTAAATGAAAAGAAGACACCAGGAAACCTGGTGTCTTCTTTTTTTTATGCTGATGCAGGATCAGATGTGAAGATGTATTTTCGTAATATATTAAAATCATTCGTGCATTACCCATATTTAGACTTTCCCTTCCTGTTGTTATTATGAAAGCTATTACAGCAAGTAATTGGCGTTTAAACGCTGCTCAGGAAAGCGCATACAGTTAACATCTGGAAGGGAAGGGCATCGTTTTGTTACTGCGCAAGACATTTGGCGGATCAGTGTGGTCAGTAGAAGCAGGGCTGCATTCATATGTCAGGGCTGTAGATAATCGAGGCCTTCTATCCGTCCGCTTTTGTGAATGCGTTTTCAATCTATTGTCTGCTATTTAAGTTCAGAGGGAGGTGTTGTATTGATCGTCAATCCAGACATGACATAAACCCAGGAGTAAATATTAAAAAATAGGATATCTGCAACCGAAACAACCTATTAATTGCGATGACTCTAAAACAAGACTTTAGAGATTTCCTTAAGAAAAGGAGTCAAACTAAGATGAACAGTAGAAAATGTGTAATCAACATCTCCCGTCTCCTCGTCTTCATCATGTTGTTCTCCATCTTCACGTATACTCCCGTCCCGGCTGCTGCGGCTGGAGAGGAACCGTCAATTGAACTGAACGACCTCATTGCTCAAGCCGAAGCTTTAAAAACCGGCAATCCGGAATTCCCGCTCCAAGTCAGTCAGTCTGTGTATGGAGCTGTCTATGGTTCTGATGTGAACCAGGCTTTTCCCTGGGTGCATGTTGACGAACTCCAAGCTCTTAATGATGCGCTTGAGTTCGCGCGTAATGTGAACACTCCCACCGACGAAGCTATTGCAAGTCTTAAAGAAGCCATAATGAATTTCACTAAAAATATCAAATCAGACGGCTCCGATCCCTATTTCCGTCTTGATCCGGGTCCGGGTAAGGTTCCTGTAAAAGTTACCGCGCCCACTAATACCTGGACGGCAAGAACTCCGCTGGACAACCGTGTCCCCGCCGACTTTGCCGGTGGCACATTCAAGACGATCCCGTATCCTTTTGCAGATGCCCAAGGTAAAGCGGAAGTGCTTCAGATTAATTACGCCCATAACGGAAAAAGCACGTTCGGCGGCATAAGTCTCGAATCCCCGTTGTCCCCGTCCGTAAATGTCACTGATGGTTCAACGATTGAATTCGATGTCTACTATCCTAAGAGCGCGCAGGGCAAATACATGAGGTGGAGAGTCAGAAATACCAACACCAACCTCGATAGCTACCTCAGGGATTACCAGTACAACAACCTAAATCCCGACTGGGTTGGCAGTTACAACGGTGAATCCTGGTTGAAGGCGCATCACAGTATTACCGCCTCAACAGGCGTTTCCTCGAGCTTTATTCTTGAGCTTCATGGCGAGAATGCCCGTCCTGAAGAAACTGGTATGCTGCTTGTCGCCAACATCCAGATTACCGCACCTGATCCTAATGGTGTTGCACTTCCGGACGTAGTCAACAAGGAACACCAGAGTGCCGTAGCGCCTCTAAAGAGTGTTTACAATAAGGAAAATGGCCTCTTTATGGTTGGTGCGATCGGCACCGGACCCGTAACCGGAACCAGAGCCAATCACTATGAAATCTTCGTCGACGGCAACAATCTGAAGGCCGATGGAACGCATCCCCGTGGCCCGGAATGGCTGAAAAGCGTTAACGGCGAGGCCCTGAACGGCGCAACCACTGCCCCTGGCTTAGCGGAATACAGTTTCCCGACTAACGCTTATCAGGCGATCAGGGATTCGGGAACTCCCGGACAGTACAAGTCTCACGGCCATGTTCTGGCATGGTACAACCAGGCGCCTGGCTGGATGACTCAGATTATTCCTGCGAACCTTGCCTCCGGGTATAATGGCGGGGCCGATTTCTACGGACTTGGCAACGGCGTTACCACTACGGTTAAGGTAGACAAAGAGATGGCAAGAAGAGTGCAGTTTAACCACACCATGTATGTGATGCGGCACTTCCTGACCACAGATACGAAGTACGGCTCAAGCGAATCCCGTGGCGTCATTCCTTTCAATTCCTGGGATGTACTCAACGAAGAGGTACACGAAAGCCGCCACAGCGAACTCATCCCGGGGGATGCGAACAGCTGGAGAACGAGCCTGAAACACACCAACTGGCTTGCTGCAATGTCAGATGATCAGATTGGCGGCGACATCACAGATCATTACGTTTACTTGCTGTTCAAAAACGCGCACATCGCGGCCCCCAACGCCAAGATGGCAGAAGCTTACAAAGCCAATTACGCTAACCTTCCAGAGTACATGAAGCTTGATGGACACGACAAGGAAGGCAGCATTGACGCTTACATCGTTAATAATCCTCCGAAGCTGACCTATAACGATTACGGACTAGCGACCCGCAGCAAAGCGAGGACTGTATACAACATGGTTCTCGAATTAAATACTGCATGGCGCTCCGATCCGCTGTATGACGGAAGACCTCTTATCGAGGACATCAGTATCCAGGGACACGACGCGGTGGGTAAGACCCTTGCAAGCGATAACCAATATGCGATGGCCCTCTATGCCTCTCTCGTTGACCGGGGCCTGCTATCTGGTATTACCTATTCAGAGCTTGACCTTAAGGTGCCGACCGATGCTCCCGGAGGCGGTGCGACTGCTCCCGCAGTACTCAATGTCAGACAGTCGGACGCCCTTGGTTATCAGTACGCGCTGCTCTACAAAATGTTCAATAAGTTCGCCCCGTATATCGATCACATTATCAGCTGGGGTGTATCCGGTTCCGGATGGCAGGGGAGCTATGTCCTGTTTGACGGGCAGAGCAATGCAAATGCCGGCTACTATGGCGCCATGAAGCCGGACAGATTTATTCTTGGACATTCGTATCTGGATGATTACTTTGCAGGCGAATATCAGACCATCGGGAATAATGCCATCGACCTTGGCGATCTTGGAGTCTATACACCAAATAGTGTGAATGCCGACCTCAGCAGCCTGACACTGAGTGCGGGAACACTCCAGCCGGCGTTTAACGCAGCCACCACAGAGTATGATGTGTCCCTGAAGGATGCTGACAGCATTACCGTGACAGCGGCAGCGGCAGACAGCAGGTCAACCATTAAAGTGAACGATACGGTGGTTGCCAGCGGTACCGCTTCTGAAGCTATAGCGCTGACACCTGGTACAAAAACGGATATAAAGGTTGAGGTCACAGGTGCAGACGGCAGGGTCAAGACGTATACCCTAAAAGTAACCAATAGCAAGACGGAGACTCCGTCCACTCCGGAACCTGGAACACCATCTGCAACGCCTGATCCTGGGACATCTTCAACGCCTGCACCTGGAACGTATTCAACGTCTGCACCTGCAGCATCTGTAACACCTGCAGCACCAGTTGTACAGGGCCAGAAAGTAACCATGCAGGCGACTGTGAATAATGGAACTGCATTTGTTAAGGTACTTGATCTGGCAAAAGCAAAGGAATTCATGGAGAAAAATGTTACCCTGGACATACCAGCGGCACAAGGAGTGAATTCATACTCGGTAGGCTTGCCTGCTGCAGCACTGACAAGCGGAACAAAGGATGACAAACTCACAATTTCCACAGAATTCGGTCAGGTAGTAATATCCGGTAACATGTTGACAGGCACAACTGAAAGCAGCGGCAAGGAAGTAGCACTGGAGATTGGAAAAGGCGACAAGGCCAAGCTTCCGGCGGAAGTGAAAACGGCTCTCGGCGATAGGCCGATCATTCAGCTTAGCCTTAAGGTGGACGGCAAAGAAACGGCCTGGAACAATCCCGATGCACCTGTAACGGTATCCGTGCCTTACAAGCCGTCTGCGGATGAATTGAAGAATCCCGAAATGATTGTTGTCTGGTACATTGACGGAAGCGGGGATGTTCTAACAGTACCGAGCGGACGCTATGCTCCCAAGACCGGTATGGTAACATTCACAACAACTCACTTCAGCAGCTACGCAGTAGCTTACGTATCCAGGACATTTACAGATCTCAGAACGGCTGTATGGGCCAAGAACGCGGTCGAAGTACTTGCGTCAAAGGATATTCTCAAGACAGAAGGTCATGTATTCAATCCGTCAACCGGTATCACAAGGGCAGATTTCCTGTACTCCCTTGTCAGGGCACTTGGCTTGAATGCAAGAGTAAATGGAAATTTCAGCGATGTACAGAAGAGTACTTATTACTATAATGAAATTGCAATTGCTAAAGCACTTGGTATTACGAATGGCATAGACAACGACAGATTCGGCAGTGCCTATAAGATCACAAGACAGGACATGATGGTGTTGACCGAAAGAGCCTTGAAACTTGAGAAGAAGTTGAGTAACCAGGCTGAGGCTGCAGATCTGGAGAGATTCACCGACAAGTCCGAAGTTGCTTCCTATGCGGTGAACAGCGTAGCTGCGATGGTTAAGGAAGGGTTGATCGAAGGCAGCGGGAACAAAGTCAACCCGACCGGAAACACAACCAAAGCAGAAGCTGCGGTGTTCCTCTACAGACTGTATAATAAGTAAGAAATTCGCATAAGGATGATGGAAGCCGTGACAGCTATTGCTGGCGCGGTTTCTTCTATGTGCGGCGAAAATAGGTTTAGGCATCCCCGTTAATTGTTATGATGTTATAATGTATTCTTCTGGTCGCCGAATGAATCGCTTCTTTAACTTACGAGCCTAAACTTTTTTACCCTTGGCTTCGCTCAAAGTGGGGATATCTGGAAAAATAAGAAGGTGCGGGGATCGAGTTGGGGAAATTAACGGATCTCTCGGGGGTATGATATACTGTTAAAACATGCTATAAGTGAAGAAGAAGTAAGGGCATAAACAACTTAGTTTTACTACTTCGGGATAAAGATTTGTCCTGTATTCATAGAGAGGTTTTGGATATGACAGAGAATTTTTGGCGTGATTTACCACGGCCTTTTTTTATACTGGCGCCCATGGAAGATGTGACGGATGTTGTTTTTCGCCATGTCGTAAGTGAAGCAGCCAGACCGGATGTGTTTTTTACGGAGTTTGCGAATACGGAGAGTTATTGTCACCCGGAGGGTAACCATGCGGTGCGCGGGCGTTTGACGTTTACAGAGGATGAACAGCCCATTGTAGCTCATATCTGGGGAGATAAGCCGGAATTCTTCCGTCAAATGAGCATCGGGATGGCGCAAGAAGGCTTCAAAGGCATCGATATTAATATGGGTTGTCCTGTAGCGAATGTAGCAGAGAATGGGAAGGGAAGCGGCCTGATCTGCCGTCCCGAACTCGCAGCGGATATCATCCAGGCCGCCAAAGCCGGGGGACTGCCCGTCAGCGTAAAAACAAGGCTCGGTTTCAGCAGCTTAGACGAATGGCGCGGCTGGTTAACCCATATTTTGCAGCAAGACATTGTGAATCTGTCCATCCATCTGCGTACAAGAGAGGAAATGAGCAAAGTAGCTGCCCACTGGGAACTGATTCCGGAGATTAAGAAGCTTCGTGATGAGGTGGCGCCCGATACCCTGCTGACCATTAACGGGGATATCCCTGACCGTCAGACCGGCCTGAGGCTCGCTGAAGAGTACGGTGTGGATGGGATTATGATCGGGCGCGGTATTTTTCATAATCCATTTGCTTTTGAAAAGGAGCCGAGGGAGCACAGTAGTACGGAATTGCTTGATCTGTTGCAGCTGCATCTGGATCTCTATGATCAATACTCAGTACAGGCACCACGTTCGTTCAGCCCCCTTCAACGATTCTTCAAAATATATGTCCGTGGATTCCGCGGGGCAAGTGAATTAAGAAATAGCTTAATGAACACCAAGTCCACAAATGAAGTGCGTGCGCTGCTGGGTGAATTTGAGAGCAAGGAGCAGGCTGGAGCGGAAGAACATGGAGATTAGGCTGCGAAGCTTGTAGAAATTCGTGTGGAAAATAGAAGAAACGTGAAACGATTGAGGATCGGATGATGGGGAAGGGACCAACCCGGAGCCAATAAGCCTTTCCTCTTTTTTTATATGGAGGGGGATTACATGTCCTGGAGCAAATTGAAGCAACAACTGGAGGGCTTTCTCAGTCCTGCGTTACAGGGTAGGGTAGAGTACCGCGCACCGGGTTACCGTTATTTACCGGATAAATCAGGCATTTGTTATATCTCAGTAGATAAAAAGAACATACTCAACATGAGTGATAAAACAAACGCGATCAGATGGTATCAGACAGAGCTGGAGATTAAGAATGATCCGGACATCCGCATTCCTGTCAGCCATGACGACATTGAAGCGGTCAGACAAGCAGCCAAGGGACCCGTGCCGGAGGATCGCCTAATCGTAATGGCCAGAAGCAGAAAAAGTACAGAACACGCCAAAGAGCTAATGACAGCACAGGCCTCATTATGTAAATCGAATTTCATCGTGGTGGCTAATAAGTTTCTAACTACTCCTATAGAGGAGAGCTTGGAGAGCAGTGATATGGTATTGAATATTCTGGCTCTTATGGACAGACGGGTCGGGAAAAAGCGGATCTTAAGCATGGCGGAGAAGATGGAGTTGAAGCATCCTGCGGTGCAGTATTTCTATGAGCTGCGGCGGGGGGCGTTGTGAGGCGCAATACGTTGCGGGCACCAATAAGAGAATGGGTTGCGGCAGGAACGGTAATCCATGGAATATCAGGTCTGGATAGCTCCACTGACGGCGGATGTCAGTGGAGCTATTTGGGATGGAGCGAACCCCTTAAAGTTTATCAACTCTGGAATTAATTTTAAAAAACACAATAAAATATAACACCCTGTGGAGCGCCTATGGGCGGGAGCCGGGGTAGATAAAATTTAAAGGAGGTTAAATGAATGATTAAAAAAGTTCCAGCCAGGGCCGTATCCCTTTTGGTAGTATTCGCAGTATTTCTATCCCTGTTCTTCACAGCCTTACCACCGGCAAGCGCGGCCGCCAGAGGAGCGTGGGCTCCCAATACGGCATATGCAGTAAATGATACAGTCACCTATAGCGGTGGTACTTACACCTGTCTTCAGGCACATACTTCCCTCACCGGCTGGGAGCCGCCCAATGTTCCTGCACTGTGGAAGAGCGGCAGCACCACAACGCCGACACCGACGCCCACAACACCCCCGGCAACGAATGGAGTCACATTCTATGCAGACATTAACTATGGCGGCAACGCAGTAACCCTTGGCGTAGGCAATTATGTATTGTCTCAGCTGAATGCTTCAGGAATTCCGAATGACTGGATGTCCTCGCTCAAGGTTCCTAACGGCTGGACGGTTGAAGTCTATGAGAATGATAATTTTGGAGGAGCCAAATGGACCTATACTGCCAGTTCATCCTGGGTCGGCGACAGTGTCAATGACATGATGACTTCGGTTAAGATCTATACGGGTTCAACGCCTCCTTCTGTAAGCAAGCCTTCCGAAGTTCCAAGCCAAATCTGGACCTATGTAATGAATGCAGACAATGCCTTCGGTAATGGCGGAGATTATGCTCTATTGCTGAGTGCGGTGATCAAGAAGGAAAGCAGCTTCGGAGCAGGTCTGCCGGGCAGTCCATCAGCCGGCGACGGATTGATGCAGGTAGAACCTAACACACGCAATGCCTATTTATCTCAATTCAGCGCCAAATTTGGCCGCGCCTATAATCACAGCAGTGAACAGGATCAGGTATACCTGGGCGCATTGATCCTGAATGAGAAGATTGTCAGATTCGGAAATATATACAACGGACTGCTGCACTATAACGGAGGGGACAACTGGTATCCAGGCGCAACGGATTCCTATGGCCGCCCTATTCTGGCAGATCAATATGCCAATGCCGTCTACGCTACATATAAGGGGTATGGCGGGAAGAATTAAAAAAGGCAAAAAGACGCTCGGTAATCCTCCGCAGCGTCTTTATTATATGTTCAGCTGTAATAGCTTCGCTGACAGGAGAAGCCAGTGAAGTATTATAAAATATAAACTCGCAGTCTTCCGATAGAGTTGAATGGTTGTGTATAATAGTGGGGGATAACAAGCGGCAGATGATACTGAACGATTCAACATACATCGGAGGGGAATATGAAGAAGCTACTGTCTCACCAATCCCTCTTGAAGAAATTCCGGGCGGTTAAATCTTTGGCGTTCAGACCGAATATGCCGCTTCGGAGGAAGATTCTAATCAGTAACATCCTTATTGTTCTACTGGCTCTGGTGATATTCGTTCTAAGTATTCATAGAATTGTCTTTAATCAGACGCTGCGCAGAACTTCAGCCAGCTCGCAGCAGGAAGTGAACCTGGTAAGCCAGTCTATGGAGACCGTGTTCCAATCGGTTCAGAACTTCTCGAAATTTGCTTTGATTAACCAGGATACACAGAATGTGCTTAGCCGGGATACCGGAGCAGACGGGGATGTCTCCGCGCTAAAATCCATACATAACACGCTGGCTGCAATGCTGGAGACAGAGCCTAATATCGACTCGGTCATTATCGAATCGATCGGGGGTGATCTCTACTATACCTCCAACCTGACCGGTGTGACTTCGCAGAGTCTCGCCATCTATCCCAAAGATAAGATTGATGCGGCAAAAGGCGGTGCGGTCTGGGTAGATACGCTGAAGCCTTCATTTCTGTCGGGGATGACTGAGAGGAATATGATTAGTGTGTGCAGAGTTATTATGAGCATGGAGAAGGGGACGCCGATCGGTTATATTTATGTCAATATTGACGAACGGACGCTCGCCCGGCTGTACCATAATGAACAGGATAATCAGAATCCTACCCTGGTCATCAACCAGGAGGGAGTGGTGATCTCCGCGTATGAAGCTGCACTCGTCAGCCGCACCGTTGAGGATCACTCGCTTGCCCGGTGGGTGAAGTCGGCATCTGAAGGAAGCCGGACCGAGCGGGTGGGAGACAAGCGCTATCTGGTATCCTTACAAAGGCTTGATCCCTATGGCTGGAAGGTAATCCACCTTGTTCCCACCTCGGAATTGACCAACGGATATTGGAAGATCGCCTTATCCATAGCCGTTTTCGGGCTGATCAGCATGCTGTCCGCCATGGTCCTGTCGGTTGTATTTGCGCGCCGGCTGACCAGGCCCCTTAGCGAGCTCAGTGAGGTTATTGTTGAGGTGGGGGCCGGAAATTTTGAGAGACGCGCATCTGCCGGCAGCCAGGATGAAGTAGGCAGGCTGGGTGCGACATTTAATGAAATGGTCGAGCATATTCAGGACTTGATGCTAACCATTGAAACGGAAGAGAAGACCAAGCGGCTGCTGGAGCTGAGGCTGCTGTATTCGCAGATCAAACCGCATTTTCTATATAATACGCTGGACACGATCCGTGCGATGGCTGTGATGACGAATGCTAAGGAGATTAGCAGTATCTTGAAGGCGCTTGGGGAGTTCTACCGGATTTCACTTAGCAACGGACAGGAATTGATTGCGGCTGCACAGGAGAAGAAGCATCTGGAGAGCTATCTGTACATTCAGCAGATCCGCTTCAAAAAGCTGAATTACCGGATTTCGTTTGAACCGGGAATTGAGTCCTGCCAAGTCCCCACGATGCTGCTCCAGCCTCTGGTCGAGAATGCGATTCACCATGGAATCAGAGGGATGCCGGACGGAGGTTTATGTGAGATTACCGGCTCTATGGAAAGGTCAGGAGAGGAACGTATTCTGTGCTTTACAGTCCGTGACAACGGCAAAGGCATGAGTGAAGAGGAACAGCGGCAGATCTGGTTAAGTTCCAGTGAAGAAGAGGAGTACAGCTTCGGACTTAAGAATATCCAGGACCGGATTCAGCTGAGATTCGGCGAAGCTTATGGTATCGTCCTGTCATCTGAACCGGGACATGGAGTAGAAGTGAAGGTACGGCTGCCGCTGATTATGCAAGCGGACGAGCAGGGGGAGGGGATCGCTGAATGAGAACTACAGCGCCGGCAGCACGCGTCCTGATCGTAGATGACGAATATTATTTCAGGCAGCTGCTGATCCATTTGATAGACTGGACTTCTGCCGGTTTCGAAGTGGTTGCAGAGGCGGAAGACGGTTCGGAAGCCTTGAGGATCATGGAGGAACAGCCGGTTGATCTGATTATAACAGATATTGAAATGCCGAATATGAACGGGCTCGATTTTGTGAAGGCCGTCCGTGCCTTAGACTCGGCGGCTAAGCTGATTTTCATCACAAGCTATGATAACTTCACCTATGCCCAGCAGGCGATCTCGCTCGGAGCGGACCATTATTTGCTGAAGCCCGTTGATGAGGAGGCGGTTGAACAGGCGCTGAATACCATCCGTGCGCAGTTGCAGGAGAAATGGGAAGAGGAACGCTACATTAACCGGTTGCGGATAGAGGCGGGTTACGGGGGGCAGCCGGCCGCGGACCAGACTTCTGAGGATGGAGGACGCCAGGGCAGCGGGAAACGGCTGATCCACAAAGCAGCTGCGTATGTGACTGCACATTATGCCGAGGATACCTTATCGCTTCAGAGCACAGCGAGTGCCCTCTTCGTGAATCCGAGCTACTTAAGTCATGTCTTCAAGAAGGAGACTAACGAGTCTTTCGTGGAGTATGTGACGAATATCCGCCTGGGCAAAGCCATGGAGCTGTTGCGCCAGGGGGCGGCCGCCGAGGATGCTTCGGTTCCCAAGGTAGCAACGATCGCCCATCAGGTCGGCTACAGAGATCCGTTCTACTTCAGCAAATGCTTTAAGAAGAAGTACGGAATTACCCCGAATAAAGTATACGGAGGAACCTATTCCGGGAAATATTAAGCCGTTGCCAGCAGGAGTCCGGTTATTCAGCCGGGCTTTTTTGTTGCTGCAAAACGGTTATTGTGTAAACCTGATGTTATTCATAAGGAGAAATGTAAAGTGGATGTAAAGTAACGTGACACACCTAAAAATTTTACTGCCAGAGCCAATATATCTCCATTCGAACCTGGCTTCGTACTTGTTAAGATTGTACCTGTGGTTCGTAACCGTAAATTGTGAAAGGTGGTCCAAATCAGATGTTTGGTAAAAAGTTTGGGGTTGTTGCGGCATCCGCCGCGCTCGTCAGTGTAGTGCTTACTTCGTGCGGAGGGGCGGAAGCAAACAATGGGGGAACCCAGGGTCAGGAAGCGGCGGCAACAGATAGTAAGAAATCTGTCACGCTGTGGATTTTCGATGCAGATCCGATGTACCAGTCAGCAGCTGAGGCTGCCGCAGCGGAAATTGGCGTTGAACTGAAGTATGAATACATTCAAGATGAGACCTACAAAACCAAACTGAGTGTTGCGCTTGCCGCCAATGAGCTTCCGGATGTATTCCAGCAGCATGCCGGCAAGTCCTACCGTACCCCTGTTCTGCAGTCAAAGACAGTGGCTCCGCTTAACGATACCCTGGATTCCACGGGTCTGGGCGCACAATTCCTGGACAACCAGCTGGTGACTGAAGAGGATGGCAACATCTATTCGGTTCCTTCTAACATCAGTACAACCCTTGTTCTTTACTATAATAAAAAGCTGATAAGCGAACTTGGCGCTGCTGCTCCAGCAACATGGGAGGATCTTCAGGCGCTGATCAAAACGGCAAACGATAAAGGCATGATTCCCATTGCACTGGGCGGAAAAGAAAGATGGCAAGGAGATCTGCTCTACGATATGCTCGTAGCCCGTGAGGACGTGAACGCCTTCGATAAGGCGATTAACGGACAGGCGAAGTTCACAGATCCACCATTCGTTGAGGCGGCGAATAAGGTGGTCACCCTGGTGAATTCGAATGCCTTCCAGAAAGGCTTCCTCGGCTCCGCTTACCTGGATGCACAAGAGCTGTTCAAGAATGATAAGGCTGTGATGTGGATCGACGGAAGCTTTAACTTCTCCTCCCTGTCTACGGCAATGGGCGACAATCTGGGCTATATTGCGTTCCCTAAAACGGGGGCAGAGGATGTCCTCAGTGCAACCATCGGCTTCCAGAACGCCCAGGCGCCATACTCATTGTTCGTGAACAACAGCTCCGCAAATCTGGATGAAGCGAAGGAATTTGCCATCCGTTTATCTTTGAAGCTTAATGATGAATTTGTCAGAAAAGGTCTCCCTGGGTACGCCAAGAGCGAGGTGAAGTCCGAATCACAGAATAAGGAGCTCTCAGCGTATGCTGCGGATATTAATAAGACCAGCAAAACGCAGGCGATGTGGTTCGGTCTGTTGTCAGCAGATGTAGGCCAGGAATACCGTGATCTGACACAAGCATTATATGGCGGGCAGCTTACAGCCGATGAGTTCACCGCTCAGCTGGAGACGTTGCTGCGTACAGCCGAGTAAGAAGGATTCCTTACACAGTTCCCCTCAAGGCGGCAGCGTTAAATACAATATTCCAGGAAAGTCGATGCAGTCACTGGGGCCGCATCGGCTTTCTGTAATTTGACAGGTGGGTAAGTGATGGAAAAAGCGCTCTCTAATAAAAAAATAATCGCGTTGTTTTTATTGCCCGGATTAACTGTTTTTCTGATTTTTTATTTTGTGCCTATTGTGATGACCGCCTACTACAGTCTCCAGGATTGGGATGGCATTAACCCGATGACCTTCATTGGACTGGACAACTACACCAAGATGTTTACGGTGGATAAAAGCTTCTGGCAGGCGGTATGGAATAGCCTTGCTTTCCTGCTGGTAGGCGTGTTTATCCAGCTGCCGGTCTCGTTTGCATTGGCGCTGCTGGTCTCCCGGAAGATGAAGGGACGTAAATGGTTCCGCAATATTTATTTTTTTCCGGTAGTGATGTCAACGACAATGGTCAGCCTGCTGTGGGTCAAAATCTATGATCCGAACATCGGCATGCTGAACACATTGATGGATACCCTTGGACTGGGTGCCTGGACTGGGGCCTGGCTTGGAGATACGAAGACGGCACTGTTGTCCGTCCTGATCGTGACTACCTGGCATTATGTCGGTTACAATATGCTGATCCTGTTCGCCGGGATGCAAGGGATACCGGAGCAGTATTATGAAGCGGCGAAGCTGGACGGAGCGACGGGCTGGAAAGCTGTGCGTCATATTACCTTTCCGCTATTGTCCGATGTGCTGCGGATCTGTATCGTCCTGAATGTGATCTATGCCCTGAAGACGTTCGAAAGTGTGTACGTCATGACTAACGGGGGACCCCTGAATTCAACAACAGTGATTGCGCTGAAAATGTTCCAGGAAGCCTTCCTGAAGCAGAATTTCGGTTATGGCAGTGCGCTTGCGGTATTTATGGTGCTGGAATGCCTCATTATTTCCTGGGTGCTTAATAAAATATTGACCCAAGAGAAAATTGAATATTAAGGAGGACCGGTCATGCTCAGAAAAACGAAGAATTCAAGCATCTATATCCTGATGATCATTATCGCCGTCCTCCAGCTGTTTCCGCTCTACTGGCTGGTGATCAGTGCATTTAAGGATAATTCGGAGATTATTGGCGGGACAGTCTGGGCGCTTCCTGCAGAGTGGCGCTTAAGCAATTTTACAGAGGCGTGGGTCAGTGCCAAAGTGAATCAATACTTTGGCAACAGTGTGATTGTCACGCTGGTTACACTCATGTTTGTGCTGCTGTTTGCTTCGATGATGGCCTATGCGTTAACACGGATGAAATTCAAATATAACAGTCTCATCTTGTTCATTCTTTTGATGGGCGTGATGGTTCCGATTCATGCTACGCTAATTCCGCTCTTCATGATACTCAAGAATCTGGGGATTCTTAGCTCAAGATTGTCCATTATTCTGCCGTACATTGCGGTGAATTTGCCTATTGGCGTATACATGCTGTCGGCTTTTCTGCGGACCATGCCGAAGGAGCTGGAAGAAGCCGCATGTATGGACGGCTGCGGGGTGGTGAAGTCCTTCTTCAAGGTAGTGCTGCCGCTGCTCAAGCCGCCGCTTGCTTCGGTAGCGATCTTCGTGTTCCTGGCGGTGTGGAATGAGCTCCTGATGGCGGCCACCTTTATTCAAAAGCAAGAGCTGAGGACGCTGCCGCTGGGCCTGATGAATTTCAGCGGTCAATACAGCATCAGCTGGGGGCCGCTCGCAGCAGCTATGGTCATCTCGACATTGCCCATTCTGCTGGCTTATGTGCTGTTCAGTGACCAGATGGAGAAGAGTTTTACCGCAGGGGCGATTCTGAAGTAATTAGGGCGGAAGAGGGAAGAAGGATGAAGAGATGACTATACAGGCTGGTTCCAGCAAACTATTGAATATCGTAATGATCGCCACCTCGGATCTTCACGGAAATCTGTGGGGCTACCGGTATGAAGACGGCCACGAGACAACGAATGACGGGATGGCCAGAGTCGCCGCCTATGTCAGGGAAGTCAGGGACAGTGGAGCAGAAGTCATCCTCATAGATAACGGTGACGTGTTCCAGGGGAATATGCTGACGGATGATATCTACAATAAGCGGCCGGATAGTATACATCCGGTCTCGGCGGCGCTGAATGCAATGGGTTATGCGGCCATGACCCTCGGCAACCATGAATTTAATTTCGGGCTTGGCCTGATCGGGAAGTTCAGGCAGGAACTGGAGTTCCCTGTGCTCGCTGCGAATGCCGCATATCACAGCGGAGAACGGTTCGCAGAGCCGTATACGCTAATGGAGATCCAAGGCGTCAGGATCGCCGTGATCGGACTGACTAATCCTAATATTCCGCGCTGGGACGCCGGAAAGGTGGATGCGCTGCACTTTGGCCCCATGGCTGAAACGGCGCAGCAGATGACTGCCTCCCTGAGGGCTGAAGGCAAGGCCGACATTATTGTCATCAGCGCTCATGCGGGAATGGTAGCCGAGTTCGATGAAGAAGGCGGCTCGGATTCCGCTGAGCGCATTACGAAGCTGGTTCCTGAGGCAGATGTGCTGCTCGTCGGGCATATGCATATTACCGTTAAGGAACGGATCGGGGATACCGTTATTGGAGGGCCGCGCGACCGGGGACGGGAGGTGGTCCGCTTCGACCTGACCGTTCAGCTGGATGGTGCAAGGCCCCGGGTGGTGAACAAGGAAGTCTCGATTGTGGATATGGCCGGCTGGGAACCGGACCCTGAATTCCGGAAGCTGGTTGCGGAAGCGCATGAAGAGACGATGACCTTCAGCGGCCAGGGAGGCGGAGTTTCCGCTTCAGCGGAGGCAGGCAGCATCTTGGGGTACGCGGCCGCAGACTTCCAGCCGCAGGCGGAGACGGGTGGAGTACCGGCGGGAAGATTGCGGGATACAGCGGTCATTACGCTGATTCAGAAGGCGATGCTGCAGGCCAGCGGGGCGGATGTTGCCGCCACAAGCCTGTTCGCAGATACGGCGGATTTGAAGCAGGGGCCGTTAACTTACGCTGATGTGTACCGCATCTATCCATTCGACAATGTGCTGTACGTTGTGACTGTAACCGGCCAAGAGCTTAGAGCCTATATGGAAGTCTCGGCAACGCATTTCAACCAGTGGCAGCCGGGTGATCGTGAGATCACTGCCAATCCTGAGGTGCCCAGTTACCTCTATGATATGTTCGCCGGGATCGATTATCAGATCGATCTGTCGCAGCCAGCCGGTCACCGGATCATCAATGTGCTGTACCAAGGCCAACCGCTTGCCGATACCCAGCAGCTGCAGCTTGCCGTCAACAACTACCGCTACAGCAGCTTATTGAAGGCGTCCAAACTGGTCAGCAGGGCCAAACATTGGGAGTCGTCCTGCAGCGTCCGGGATATGCTTGTCAGCTACATCAAGGAACAGGGGACGTTATCGCCGGAAGTCGATCATAATTGGTCGATTGTGGGGATCGGGTAGCTGTGCTGTTCGTCTGCTTCCCCCGGATCATAGAACCACAGAGCTTGAAGGATAAGCTTGCTGCTGTTGCACCAAGACTTAATGGAATATGTTCAGCTTTAATAGCTTCACTGACAGCAGCTGTCAGTGAAGCTATTTTATAATATAGAAATTATAGGGTTCACATGAATCCCTGAGGAGGACTTACAAATGAGCAATACGGTATATCTATATGTATTCGACACCATGGCCGACTGGGAAATAGGCTATTTAACGGCCGAGCTGAACTCGGGAAGATATTATAAGAAGGGGCTGGCCCCTTCTAAAATAGTTACTGTAGCCAATGAGAAGACGCTTGTAACTACAATGGGCGGACTGACAATAATGCCGGACATCACACTGAAGGAATGCAGCATTGCAAGCGCAGATGCGTTGATTCTACCCGGTGGAGAGACATGGACCGAAGCCATCCACAAGCCCATCCTTCAACTCGCTGAGAGATGTATACAGGAAGATATATTAGTGGCAGCGATTTGCGGGGCTACCATGGGGCTTGCCCGGGCTGGACTGCTGAATTCACGCCGGCATACAAGCAATGATCTGGAGTACCTCCGAATGATCTGTCCTGCGTACACCGGCGAGGAATTTTACCAAATGCAGTCTGTTGTAACGGATGGAACACTGATTACTGCCTCTGGGATAGCCCCGTTGGAATTCGCGGTACATGTCTTGAAAGCCCTGGATGTAATGACTCCAGAAAAATTGAAGGCCTGGTATAGTCTCTACAAGACCCAGGAAGCTAAGTATTTCTATGAGTTGATGAAATAAGAGAAGTTAAGGAAGACCGCCCTCTCTTCACGGAGAGGGTATTTTTGTTTGTCTGGCCAGATATAGCAGTACACATTTTCTGGGTGCCTATAAGTGAATGTTCTAAGGTAGGAAGGGTATTCCAACATATGGTAGGATGTAATTGAAGCCTATTTGAAGGTGAAGGTTGTGACTATACAATGATTGATTTTCTGGAAAATAAGGGCATAAAGGCATTCCACGAAATATTGGAGATAGCAGAACGTCCGAATTTGCTGTTCTCAAACGACAAGAAACAGTACAATGCGGAGGCTCGCTATAACCTCTACACCATTCAGAAGGTGAACAAGCTGATCAGGAAGAACAAGATCTCACTGAATGAATTAGAGCAGACGATAAGCTTTATTGAGGATTCTTGGTCCCGATATTTGAGCGAACACTATCAAGGGAAATCCTTTGTCTTTTATTCTTGGGTTGATTACCAGATTCCCGCAATCCGGCTTTCCGTAGTTTCTTTTTACGTAGGGATAGAACTTCCTTTTGGATGTGTACTAGAGAAGGTTAATGACATAAGTGAAGTTCTATCGCTATATGTAGATAACGCTGGATTTGGGGGTAGCTTTGAGTCAGGCAACAACGATTATACGCTGAACGATGATTATACGTTAAGGGTGTATTCCAAGAAGATTATTACGTAAGGTTTAATTGGTATAAGCTTTACGGCTAAGGGGGAAGGCAAGTGAATGAAATAAACGCTCATCATTGTAATCTGAATATATGGGCTCATCTACCTGATGAAGCATGGAATAAAGTTGCTAATATATATGAGCTTATGCCTGGTTGGATAGGGTATACAGATGGGATTCCACACTGGTTTGGGCAGGAAGAGGATGATGTTTATATTCAGGCATCCGTTGAGCCAAGCGGATTATCATTTTATGCGCAGATGAATAAGAGCGATTGGGATTCTTGGATAGCAAGGTTTAAAGCAGAAGCAACCAAAGTATTAGGTTTTGACGTTGGTGAACCTGAGGATGGATTTATGTAGTGAAAAATTATGGAATACACGCCTTGGGTAGTAAGCCTGAGGCGTGTTCTTGATATTGTGCATAGTGTCAATAACTTTTCAAAAAACGCTATAGCTTATGATATAATTCATTATGGTTAGCTGTACAATAACGAGGTGATTCTAAATGGAGTTAAGCAAAGCGATTAAAAAAGTGCGCTTGGAGCTGTGTTTGTCTCAGGAGGGCCTTGCCCGTGAGCTTCATGTTGGATTTACATCTGTGAATCGGTGGGAAAACAATCGTGCAAAGTCGAATCAAATAGCCCGTCATGCTTTAATAGAGCTTTGAAAGAATAAAAGCATTAGTCCTGAACTGATTGAGTTGCTCATGAAAATAAAGTAGGCGTTGCATAGTTTTGAAAAAGGATTTTGGCAATTACTATTTTGGTTATGAGGAGATTAACCATGAAATCTGAACAGCAAATAGAGGTAGAATTTATTGAAAAACTTCGAGATTTAAAATACACATATCGAGAAGACATTCGAGACAAGGCAGCACTTGAAGCTAATTTCAAAGAGCATTTTGAAAGGCTGAATCGTGTAAAGTTAAGTGATTCTGAATTTGCACGCCTCAGGGATAATATTATCACTGCGGATGTGTTCACTGCGGCTAAAACTTTAAGAGAAATCAACACCTTCAAACGTGATGATGACACGCCATTACAATACACCCTTGTTAATATTAAAGACTGGTGTAAAAATGAATTTGAAGTGATAAATCAGTTGCGCATTAACACGGATAATAGC
The DNA here is from genome assembly GCF_000758705.1 of Paenibacillus graminis. Taxonomy (NCBI): domain Bacteria; kingdom Bacillati; phylum Bacillota; class Bacilli; order Caryophanales; family Paenibacillaceae; genus Paenibacillus; species Paenibacillus graminis. The sequence continues at coordinate 928,987 of NZ_CP009287.1, forward strand.
AACCATCGTTATGATGTTATCATCCTCATCAATGGTGTTCCTGTTGTTCAGGTTGAGCTGAAGTCACTGCAAATCACACCTAAAAAAGCAATGGAGCAAATTGTAGAATATAAAAACGACCCAGGTAATGGTTATACAAACTCATTGCTTTGCTTTACGCAGCTTTTTATTGTGAGCAATGAGAGTAACACATATTATTTCGCCAACAATCACAAGGAGCACTTTTGCTTCAATGCAGACGAGCGTTTTTTGCCGATTTATCAGATGGCAGATGAAGACAATAATAAAATTACCCATCTCCATGATTTTTCTGATAAGTTTTTGCTAAAATGCACTCTCGGGCAACTAATTAGTCGATATATGGTGCTTGTGGTAAGTGAGCAGAAATTGATGATTATGCGTCCTTATCAGATTTATGCTGTTAAGGCGATAATGAACTGTATCGACCAGAATCGTGGCAACGGATATATTTGGCATACTACCGGAAGCGGTAAAACACTTACATCATTTAAAGCATCAACCCTTTTGAAAGACAACCCTGAAATTAAGAAGTGTCTATTTGTTGTTGACAGAAAAGACCTTGATAGACAAACTCGATTAGAATTCAATAAATTTCAAGAAGGCTGCGTTGAAGAGAACACAAATACAGAAAGTCTAGTTAAGCGTCTGACTTCGGATGATTATCGTGACAAAGTTATAGTTACCACAATTCAAAAGCTTGGTCTTGCTCTTGATGAAGATCACAAGCGTAACCAAGAGAAAAAGAAAAGGGGCGAGCCTACCTACAAAGATCGTTTGGCAAAGCTTACCGATCAACGTATTGCTATTATTTTTGATGAATGTCATCGTTCCCAGTTTGGTGATAATCATAAAGCAATTAAAAAATTTTTTCCGAAAGCACAGCTTTTTGGATTTACTGGAACGCCAATATTTCCAGAAAACGCAACATTTAAGCAAATTGATGGTGAAGTTAAAACTCTTATCACAACAATAGATGTTTTTGAAAAAGAACTGCATGCCTATACCATAACGAATGCCATTGATGATCGTAATGTGCTTCGTTTTCACATTGATTATTTTAAGCCGGAAGATGTCAAAAAAGCAGTAAAGGTCTCTGACACTGTAAGTAAAAAAGCAATTGCCGAAGCAATACTATCAAAACACGATGCCGCTACTAATGGTAGACGTTACAATGCGATTTTTGCTACAGCTTCTATCAATGATGCAATAGAATACTTTGAGATCTTCAAGTCGTTACAAGGGGAACGCAAAAAGAATGAGGCCGGAAGCTTTGAGCCATTGAACATCGCCTGTGTTTTCTCTCCGCCAGCTGAAGGAAACAAAGATGTTAAGCAGTTACAAGAAGACCTACAGCAAGAAAAAGCGGATAACGAACAAGAGCCTGATAAGAAAAAGGCTGCACTCAAAATCATCATTGATGACTATAACTTGCAGTACGGCACAAATCACAGCATAAATGAATTTGATTTATACTATCAAGATGTGCAAAAACGCATCAAAGATCAAAAGTACCCTAATTCCGACTATCCGCATGCAAACAAAATTGATATAACTATTGTGGTGGATATGCTCTTAACCGGATTTGATTCCAAGTATCTAAATACCCTGTACGTTGATAAAAATTTAAAACAACATGGTTTAATTCAAGCATTTTCAAGAACAAACCGTGTTTTGAACGACACAAAGCCTTACGGAAATATTCTTGACTTCAGAGGGCAAGAGAAGGATGTAGATGAAGCAATTGCGCTGTTCTCGGGAAAAGAAAACAATAGTAGGGCAAAAGAAATTTGGCTTGTCGATCCGGCTCCTGTTGTGGTTGAAAAGCTGGATAAGGCGGTTGCCGAGCTTGAAAAGTTTATGGAATCCCAGGGGTTAGAATACAAGCCGGAACAAGTAAACAATCTTAAGGGTGATGCCGCACGAGGCGAATTCATCAATAAATTCAAAGAAGTGCAGCGCCTTAAAACACAACTTGACCAATATACAGACATTAAAGAAGAGCAAGTGGCAAAAGTTGAGGAATTATTGCCAGAAGACACCTTGCGTGCGTTCCGTGGTGTATATATTGAAACAGCTCAAATGCTAAAAGCACAGCAAGGCAAAGATTTCAAGGATAAAGACCCTGTGGTTGAACAGCTCGATTTTGAGTTTGTTCTGTTTTCCTCTGCCGTAATTGATTATGATTACATCATGTCACTAATTTCTAGGTATACACAACCGGATGTGCCTAAAAAAGAAAAAATGAGCCGTGAGCAGCTCATCAGTTTGCTTTGTTCCAATTCCAATATGATGGAAGAGCGTGAAGATATAATTGCTTATATCAGTATGTTGGAAACCGGAAAAGGGTTGGATGAAAAGGCAATAAAAACAGGATACCAAAAATTCAAGGAAGAAAAAGCAGCAAAAGAAATGGAGTCAATTGCAAACAAACACGGCATTGAACCTACATCGTTGCAAGCATTTGTAGATGAAATTATAGGCCGTATGATTTTTGACGGTGAAAAACTAAGCGATTTGTTAGAGCCGCTTGAGCTTGGCTGGAGAGACAGGACAAAGAAGGAACTGGAATTGATGGACAACTTAATCCCGCTGCTTAAAAAGATTGCAGATGGACGTGTGATTGTGGGGCTGAATGCGTATGAATAAGAAAGATAAAGTGACTATGATACCGAAACTAAGGTTTCCAGAATTTAATAAAAACGGCGCAATTAACCTTGAAAATGGAAATGTAATATTTGAATCAATCAGTAATAAAAATCATAACTCCGATCTTCCTGTTCTCGCTATAACGCAGGAACATGGAGCAGTTCCAAGAGATCAGATTGATTATAATGTGTCAGTAACGGATAAGAGCCTTGTAAGTTACAAGGTTGTCGAGATAGGAGACTTTATCATTAGTTTAAGGTCTTTTCAAGGCGGCATAGAATATTCGTTGTATCATGGTATTTGCAGTCCGGCTTATATTATTTTGCGCAAAAAAACTCCAATAGTGGAACAATACTACAAGTATTATTTTAAAACAAATAAGTTTATACAAGATCTAAACAAAGACTTAGAAGGCATAAGAGATGGTAAGATGGTGAGCTATAGTCAATTTTCTTCTATACTACTACCTAACCCAGAAAACAAAGAACAACAAAAAATTGCTGAATGCCTTTCTTCACTTGATGGTCTGATCAGCGCTGAAGATAAAAAGCTTGAGGCTCTTAAAGCGCATAAAAAAGGCTTAATGCAGAAGTTATTCCCCGCCGAGGGTGAGACTGTACCAGAGTGGAGGTTTCCGGAGTTTAGGGGTAGTGGTGAATGGGAAGAAAGAAAGCTTTCAAAGGTTTGCGCTATGCAGGCTGGGAAATTTGTGAAGGCATCAGAGATTTTTAAAGAAAGAAAAGACAATATGCATCCGTGTTATGGAGGGAATGGCTTACGTGGATATACGTTCTCGTACACTCATTCTGGCGAGTATCCCCTTATTGGCAGACAGGGCGCACTCTGTGGTAATGTTACTTATGGAATAGGTGATTTTCATGCAACTGAACATGCAGTTGTGGCAACAAAGAGTGAAGGCATAATTGCAAAGTGGCTTTACTATTTATTAATAAATCTAAAATTAAACCAATATGCAACAGGGCAGGCACAACCAGGCTTGTCGGTTGAAACACTTGAAAAAATAACAACGTGTGTTCCGAAAGATGAAAAAGAACAACAAAAAATTGCCGATTGTCTTTCTTCCCTTGATGATCTCATAATCTCACAAGCAGATAAAATTGAAGTTCTACAGGCCCACAAAAAAGGCTTAATGCAAGGGCTCTTCCCTTCTATTAAGGAGGTGAGTGAATGAGTCCTCAACCGAGATCTTCTTTTTCTGATTTAAACGCGTTGGCGACCCATTTTAGAACGCTTCTTGGTAGCAAGAAGTATGTTCTTCTTTTTGCCTATAATGGGACAGGAAAAACAAGACTTTCCTGCGCGTTTAAGGATTTGGGGAAACAACCCATTCCCGGTAGTGAAGAAAAATCGACAGACACGTTGTATTATAACGCTTTTACGGAAGACTTGTTTACTTGGGATAACGATTTAGAAGGTGATACGGAAAGGCGTTTGTATCTAAATAGAAGTTCAAAGTTTTTCAATGGCTTACGGGAGCTTGCAATGGAAGAACGCATCCGCAAGTTTTTAAGGCGATATGCAGATTTTGATTTTGATATTAAGTATGATGAATGGTTTGTACACTTTTCAAGAGAAGTGCGAAACAATAATAACGCAACTGAAAAAGTGGAAAATATTAAAGTTTCTCGTGGAGAAGAAAATATTTTTGTTTGGTGCTTCTTTCTTGCGATTGTTGAACTTGTAGTTGACCAAGAGCCGGCATATAGTTGGGTTAAGTACATCTATATTGATGATCCAATCTCATCTTTAGACGATAATAATGCAATTGCAATTGCAAGCCATTTGGCTCAGTTATTGAAAGAGCAAGAAGATTTAAAAGTTGTGATCTCCTCTCACCATGCGTTGTTCTTCAATGTAATGTATAATGAGTTGAAAAAATCAAAGGGGAAAGATTACTTTTTAACAAAAAACAGAGAAACTGGCGAGTATGCACTTCAAGATACTGGTGAGACACCATTTTTCCATCATGTTGCATTGATTATAGAATTGAAAGAAGCGGTGAGAACTGGGAAGCTATACACATATCATTTTAATATCTTACGTAATATTCTTGAAAAATCGGCATCGTTTCATGGATATACAGATTTTAGCGAGTGTATTAAGAGTGGAGATGACGACTCAGATGAAGTTACATATGCAAGGTATGTGAATATATTAAGTCATGGTAATTATTCCCTATTTGAACCGAGAGAAATGGTTGACGATAATAAAAAGGTCTTTAGAGATATTTTAGATCGTTATATGAATTTATATAGGTTTAACCCTGATTTGTTTAACGAAGAAACGAGGGAAAATGATGAATGATGCACAACAAAAGCAATTAGGTGCAACCCTGTGGGGTATCGCCGATAAACTGCGTGGTGCTATGAATGCCGACGATTTCCGTGATTATATGCTATCCTTTCTCTTCTTGCGCTATCTTTCAGATAATTATGAGGAAGCTGTAAAAAAAGAGCTTGGAAGCGATTATTTGCAATCTGAGGAAGAAATAAATAAAATCGTCGTTTCAGCTAATCAAGATGATGCTATTAATGCATTGAAAGAACAGATAACAGACTATTTTAATAAACAGCAATTAGATAGCAAGGTAAAAAAGACCTTAATTGAAGAACATGAGGCGTTGTTGGAAAGTGGGAAGCTGACACCTCTTGTGGTTTGGTATATTAACAATTTAGATCAAGTGACTACATTTGAAAAACAAATGCGCCGTAAAGTTCATTTTGTAATTAAGCCACACTATCTTTGGAGTAATATATATGAATTAGCCCGCACACAAAGTAAATACCTTTTGAAGACCTTGCAAGCAGGCTTTAAGTTTATAGAAAATGAATCCTTTGATAGTACATTTCGTGGTTTGTTCTCCGAGGTTAATCTCGACTCTGACAAAATTGGAAAAAATTATGAATTACGAAATGAAACGCTGTGCTCAATAATAACTGCTATTGCAGAAGGATTATCAGAGTTCCCTAACGAAAGTGATATTTTAGGCGATGCTTATGAATACTTAATAGGGCAATTTGCAGCGGGTTCAGGCAAAAAAGCCGGGGAATTTTATACGCCCCAGCAAATTTCAACCATCCTTTCTCGCATAGTTACTCTTGACAGCCAAGACCCAAGCACAGGCAAAAAGAAGCAACTCAAAAACGTGCTTGACTTTGCGTGTGGCTCCGGCTCGCTTCTAATTAATGTTAGAAAGCAGCTTGGTGCTAATAGCATCGGTCAGATATACGGACAGGAAAAGAATATTACAACTTACAACCTTGCTCGTATGAATATGCTTCTGCATGGGCTTAAAGATTCTGAGTTTAAAATATTTCACGGAGATTCTCTGCTAAATGATTGGGACATTCTTAATGAAATGAACCCGGCAAAAAAGTTGGAATTTGATGCAGTAGTAGCCAATCCACCTTTCAGCTACCGTTGGGAGCCTAATGACACTCTGGCAGAGGATTTCCGCTTTAAAAGCTACGGCGTTGCACCAAAATCGGCGGCCGACTTCGCATTTTTACTTCATGGGTTTCACTTTTTAAGTGATGAGGGAACAATGGCAATCATCTTGCCTCATGGTGTTCTGTTCCGTGGTGGTGCAGAGGAGAAAATCAGAACAAAGCTACTCAAAGATGGAAATATCGACACTGTTATTGGCTTGCCTGCTAACCTGTTTTTCTCAACAGGTATTCCGGTTTGTATTCTTGTACTTAAAAAATGCAAAAAATTTGATGACGTGCTGTTTATAAATGCAAGTGAGTACTACAATAAGGGTAAACGGCAAAATGTTCTTTTGCCGGAACATATTGATAAAATAGTTGACACATATCAATATCGAAAAGAAGACGACAAAAGGTATTCTCGCCGCGTCTCAATGGAAGAAATCGAGAAAAACGGCTATAATCTGAACATGTCACGATATGTGAGCACGGCTGCAGAAGAAGAAATCGTCAACCTTACAGATGTGAAAAAGAATTTGGATGAAATCGAGGATACTATTAGCAAAGCAAAGGTTATGCACAACCAATTTTTAAAAGAGCTTGGTTTACCTGAGTTGCCATAAAGCTAAGATGCTGTTTCAGCTTCCGAGCTGCTCATTTGTCTATAATCCCATGTGTGCTCTCCAACCTTTTTTTGATTCTAATTTAGTAGGTTTGAGAGCTTACACATTTTACAGACCCGGTATATCTCTTATAAGCGAAACTAAAGATACAAAGTTGGACATTGCTTCAGGTCACTAACGTTTTGAACATTTTAGGTATATACTTACGCGTAATTGCCAATACCCATTAGGGGTTGAGTAAAGGGTTTAGACAAATAGAAAAGGTAGGTTTATGCAAGTGCATTCAGTTAAAGAAAATAACGATCTCATTATACCAGGATAGTTAAACTACACCTTCTCTTCATTCACTCTCCCCCACAACTCCCCAACAGAAACCTCCAGCGCTTGCGCTATTGCAACCACCTCATAATCCTGCACAAGTCTATGGTTGACCTTCCAATCGCGATAAACTGGTTGGGCTGATGTCTAAACCGAAGGTTTGCAACTTGGAAATGAATTCTCTTTTCTATAGATGGGTATAGAAATTCTAATGCGTCCATTAGTTTATTTTAATTTAATTCGATATCCGCATTAAAATAACACTTACCTCGCATACAATTTAGCTATATTGTGAGGTGATACCGAAATGAAGCACCGAAAAGAGTCTCTGGGTGACAAAAATTTCATTGGAGTGCGAGTTGTAGCCATTTAAAAGCTTAGCTAATGAAAAAAGCTTTGCAAGAAAGGTGAGGATACAATGCACAATCTGATACACAAATATGAGGAGGAAAAGCGAAAGTTGAATGAACTTGGGCAGCGGTCACTAGAACAGGAGATTCCGTTAAGCACCAATGAGGCGCTTCAGGCTCAGAGTCGTAGAGTGGATGAACTTATTAATCAGATGTATCAAGAAAAGAGAAGGTATTCGGATGCTTTGCGTTTAAACTTCTGCCTTGGGGGAGATGTGGTGAGCTTTCCAGCATGGTTTATACAAACGATTCAAGGTCGATTGGATGAGGTGAGCGCACGGATCGAACGTCAATCGGAGCCTAGACAAGCTTTTGAAGAAGAGCGCAAAGCTTTTCAAGCGTTGTTTGCCTCCATGGATATTGCACGTAAGCCAGAGTTTGAGTATTGGGAGGATAAGCTTTCTTTAAAGCACTCCGTTCTTTATGAACGTCTATATCTACAAGGGCTTAAGGATGGAATGCAGCTTGCTAATGCATTTGCTGCTCCTTTTGTTCTCTCGGATTAAGACGGAATCCAAGGTATACGTTAACTTTATGTTGGGGCTGTTCATGCGACAGTCCTTTTTTCTTGTGTGCATGTTTGGAAGGAATACATTCCCATATTGTCGAATTACCATACATATTGTAAATCCAGTTGATACGAGGTTATCCCCGATGCCGAGATTCGCAAGCTTCATGTACAGAGAATAAAGCAAAAGACCGAGAAGCACCTATAAGTTACCTATCATTGGACTAAGGGAGTTAACAGAAATGATCAAACAACTACGAAGCTGGTGGAAGGATACAGAGATTCCTAACCTGATCGGCCGCAAAAAGGTGGACTTTTCTATCTTTCGTGACGGTACGCATATTCCAGTTGAGTTTCATCCGGATTTTTTGGAAGCTAATCAAGGTCAACAGCCTAATTTGGGTGAAGGAATAAAGGTTAAGCTCATCTATGAAGATCGGAACTATGAAGCCACATTATTTAAAATCGATCAAGTATCTGCTAGTCGGGAAGCTCTTCAACTCCGCTATAACGGAAATCAAACGTTGAAGGATTTGTTAATTGAAACCTTCAAGCATTCCTATTCCTACATTATGCAAGAGAGAACGAATCAACTAGCGGATGATGCGAAGAAACCCCAGGTTGTCGTTCCTGAAGATCAAGCTGAATACATAGATTTCTACGCGACAGGAATTCCTTTTGAATACCGTTTGGAGTTTATAACGTATAAGGCGAAGCCCAACGTTTGGTGGGTGAATCAAGGAGCTACCATTAAGGAGGAGAAGGAAGAGGGAATTCTGTGGGCGCCCCTACTGAATGCTCAAGGCAGAAAGCTATATCATTGGGAGACGATGAAGGAAGTCAAACAAGGAGATATCATCCTCCATTACTCGAATAAAGCTATTCGTTATGTAAGCCAGGTAACAGATGCGGCGGTGGAAGCACCCAAACCAGGCTCCATGGCCAAGACTAACTGGCAAGAAGAAGGTCGATTGGTTCGAACAGAGTATGTGGAACTCATTCCGCCTATTGTGCTACAACAGTTTAATCAGCAAATTATGCAATTGAATCTAACCCAAGGTCCGCTTCATTCTGGAGGTGGAGTGAACCAAGGATATCTGTTCCGCTTTTCAAGACAAGCTCTTCAAGTGCTTCAGTCGCTCACGGCAGAAGTGAGTTGGCCTGACTTCGCTATCCTAGATCAAGATGAAGCTGCCTCCGATATGGAGGGCTTACGTGAGGTGATTCCTATTTTACCGCCATCCGATTCTAGCATTCCAACATTCCTCCACCAAATCCAATCCTACATCCGCCGCAAAGGCTTCTTCTTCCCTGAGCACCTTATCGAGAACTTCTACCTCTCGCTAAAGGCTAAGCCTTTTGTCATCCTGGCGGGGATATCGGGCACCGGGAAGACTCGGTTGGTGAAGCTGTTTGCGGAAGCGCTTGGTGCAACGAGGGATAACGGGCAGTTTACCTTGATTCCAGTGCGGCCGGATTGGAGTGATCCTGCGGATTTGCTGGGGTACAAGGACCTGTCGGGGAGGTTCCAAGCGGGTCCGATTACGAAGGTGTTCGTGGAGGCGCGGAAGCCTGAGAATCAGCAAAGGCCTTATTTTATCTGCCTGGATGAGATGAATTTGGCACGGGTGGAGCATTATTTCAGCGACATGTTAAGTGTGCTGGAGACGCAGGAGTGGCAGGAGGGGAGGATTCAGACGCAGGCGCTCATCTCTTCTACCATGTTAGATACGCCTGAGGATCAAGCAGAGTATGGCGGTCTTGGTATCCCGGAGAATGTATTCTTGATCGGGACGGTGAACATGGACGAGACCACACATCCTTTTAGCAAAAAAGTACTCGACCGCGCCAACACGCTAGAGTTCAATTACATCAATCTGCAGCAGTATCCGGACGTAAATGGGGAGGGAGAAGCGGGTGATCCTGCTGATCTTACTCAACTGAATCATCTTTTTCTGCGCTCCGATTATTTGCAGCTAGTAAATGCCTATGATGCCAATAAAGAGCTTGTTGTCCGGACGACAGAGAGACTGGTTAAGATTAATACCTTGCTTGAGGATATTCATGCTCATGTAGGCTTTCGGGTGCGGGATGCGATTTGCTTCTATATGATTTATAACGATCGGTACAAGCTGATGAGTGAGGAAGAAGCTTTTGACTGGCAACTGCTGCAAAAGATCCTGCCGCGCATTCAAGGAAGCCATTCTTCGGTTCGCCGGGTATTGTTGAACTTGATGAAAGGGGCTCTTGGTACCGGCTCTGGCGTTACAGTAGACCTTCCGAAACTTATGGATGAGGATGCTTCTCCGCTCTATATGAAATGGGCTGCTGGTCAAACCCCGCCTGCGGCCAAAGATCCGCAAAGTGCCCGTAAATTGGCTTTTATGCTCAGGAGGCTGGAGGAAGATGGATTTACCTCATTCTGGCTCTCTTAATCAGACGGTAGAATTGCTCCGTGTAGAATCGGAGCTTTTTACTCTTTTTCTTCAAGGGCGTCCTTATCATCCTACTGTGGAGACATTGCAGCTTCATCGCTCCCCGGAACAGGAGTGGGTGAGTGCACAGCTTGGGCTTGTTTGCTCCGAACGGCTTGGTGATGTTCAGATTAAAGTCTTTTCACCTGAAGCTCACGGGATGGTGGAGTGGCAGCAGGGGGTTTCTGTTTTTCCTTGCTTTTATGAGACACAGTCGTATGAACTGGTTATCCAGAATAAGACCGCTGCCAGCCTTTCTTTTTATCATGAAAATGTGTTGCTTCGGCAGGCAGTTAAGCCCCTAGGTGATTCTATTCTTGCGGGTGTTCTGAACTTTGGGAATGAGGTCGGTTTGACGGAATGGGAAGTCCGAAGTAATGGACAGACCTTGCTGCGGGTAGAGATGGAGATTTTCCCCTCGAAGATGGATTACAGGCTGGATTACCAGAATATCCTGAATGAAGTGAATGCGCAGATTTATAATTTGGCGTTTGATTTTTTGCGTCGAACTTATCAGCTAACAGGCCTGCGGGAGACGCAGCATCAGAGCTTGACGGAGTTCTTCACGATACTTCAGCATGTATTTAGACAGCTTTTGGATGCAGTCGAACGGATTAACAAGAATCCTAATTACGCTCTGCTCCAGGATCGTCAGCTAATGGATGCCAATCGGGTCAAAAAGGCGGGAAGAGAGAACATCCGCGAGCTCGCGAAGCACCCTGAACGATTAAGAGCAGATGAAAGCAATGGATTCTTAAGAATCAAGGGTCAGAATTACACAGCAACGCACTTAATGGAGAACCGCAGACGCCTCTCCTATGATACCAATGAGAACCGGTTCATCCGCTGGATGCTGGAACGAATTCATGGGAAGCTCAAGGAGCTTAAGGCCCGCTGGAAAGAAAATAACCGAACTCCAGATCCACTACTCAGCAAAAGAATAGATAAGATGCTTACGCAGCTAGAACGGGTGCTTAAGATGGATTTTTTGCGTGAGGTTGGAGTGCTGAAGCAGATGTCCGTTACGCTTGTGCTGCAGATGGCCCCTGGATACCGCGAGGTCTATCGCTGTTATCTGATGTTGCTTAAAGGCCTGTCTATTCAAGGCGACCTGTTCCGCTTATCCATGAAGGATGTTGCTCAGCTCTATGAGTATTGGTGCTTCTTGAAGCTGAATCAGCTTCTGAGACAGAAATATAAACTGGTGAAGCAGGACATCATTAAGGTGAAACGGAACGGTATTTTCGTTACTCTTGATCGCTCACAGAGCGCTAATATGGTGTACGAGAATCCAGTCAACGGGGAGCAGTTCATCCTGTATTATAACTCGATTCCTAGCTCGGATAAGACCCCGACGCTCAGTCAGCGCCCGGATAATGTGCTCACCCTGAAGAAGAAGGATGCTGGGACAGTCAAGGAGTACAAGTATGTGTTCGATGCGAAATACCGCTTGAATCCGGCATATGAGGGAACTTCATACCATCGGAGTTATGGGCAGCCTGGGCCTGAAGAGGATGATATCAATACAATGCATCGATATCGGGACGCCATTGTGTACCAGGAAAAAGGTTCAGGAGAATATGAGCGAAGCATGTTTGGCGCTTATGTGTTATTCCCCTACCCAGACGAGGAGCGTTACAAGAGCCACCAATTTTACAAAAGCATCGAGCTATTGAATATTGGTGCGTTGCCGTTCCTGCCGAATTCTACAAGCTTGGTAGAGCAATTCCTAGATGAGATTATTCAGGATAGTCCGGAAAAAGCTTACGAACGCTCCACACGTCCACGTGGGACGAAAGAATACTACGCCAATCAGCTTGCGGGCAAAAATGTGCTTGTCGGTTCTGTCAAGGGGCCCGAACAAGTGGAGGTGGCGAGGAAGCATTGTTTTTACCATGTGCCTTTGAAGAATCTGGCAAGCCAGAAGATCATAACCCAGATTGAATATGTAGCGATGTGCCAATCCAGAAGGAAGTTTTTTGATCCTGCAAAGACAGGGATTCATTGGGTAGGTAAAGTGGTAGATTGGGAAGTGGTCAAACGTAAGGAAATAAAGGAGATTATCCCCGAGCCTTATAAGGAAGAGAGAGATTATGTTAGGTTTACAGTGGAGGAATGGATACCTTTAAAGCCTCACATTGCTTTAGGCGGACAGGGAATACATACGGTCCTGTACACAAGCAAATATGTCCTAGACCGGGCCCTTGAAATCGCGGAGCTCCGTCTAGAAACGGAGGAGGATCTTCGTGAATGGCGTGAGAAGCGCCGAAAGGGCAGAGTCAAGGTGAAGCTGGATCACGAGCAGTATGTGGATTTAGGGAAGGTTGTGGAGGTTAGGAGTATATAGTTTGAAAAAGATGGAGTGATGGAAGTAAATGCATGGTTGTGTTATGAGTTGTAAACCATTGTCATCATGGTATAATGAACTCAGAAACAGCGTACAATGGCAAAGAGGGCCGTGCTGGACACACGACTCTCTGCGCAATAGCCGCTTTTAAGGGCGGAGGCTTTTAAAGGTTATCCATTGAAATAGGACCGCATCCTTTGACCGGGGCGGCCTATTTCTTTTTGTGGAAAGATAGAATCAACACAACCAGAGTCGCGAACGAAATCATTAGCGTCAATGCTTGGTATACCTCCACTGGCGTCACCTCCCTTCCGGGAGATTAGCCGGCCGCCCATATAAGCCTTTCTATTGCTTCTGCGATTATAACACGAATGGAAAAATTTGAGTATAAAAACCGAACCCTCCAAAAAAAGCTCAGAGGCAGGGCTTCCCATACCTGCCTTTGAGCTTTTTTCTATGCAGCCCAAGACTCCCCCCTGGAAATTTATTCTTCTGTCGTAATACTTCCGCCATGTTCGTTCAGCATGATTTCAGCGATGATAGAACCTGTAAGACACAAGCGTAAAGATTAGCAAGATGATAACGCCGAGCGCGTTCATCATACATTCGGTTCTTATCCGGGCGGGCGTAACGAGGCGCGGATCTCAGGCGATCCCGCAGTGCCGGCATGTATGTTACGGTATCCTGTACGGTCCGTTTCGGTAAGAGTCACCTTCGGGGTTCGATTCCCCAATCGCCTTCTAAGCGATTCTGGTAGAGCACTCGATTCCATCGAGCTACAAATTTGAGCGTATTTTGAGTTAGCAAACCAATGGACAGAATCTCTGGCGGCTAGTATAGCGCACTGCGGAAGGGCTTTGCAATCCGTGGATACCGATGGTGCGCCAGCTGGGGAGGCTTTGGCAAGGACAGAAGGGAACGAAGGCCGGCTGAAGTATGGGTTAGCCCCGGACTCCAATGTCCTCCCGGACCTCCCGGCAGACCGCCTGTCTCAAACGTGATTCCGCCCGGTCTGCAGCGGGATTCTGTCATCCATTGGTCAAACATGAAGGGGGCAATACTATGTTGAAGCAAATAACGATTCAAGCGGACCAGCGCGGTCTGCTCTTTCATAAGGGAAGTTATGTGAAACGGCTGCTACCGGGAACCTACCGTTACTTATCATGGTCGCAGCATACAGTGGCAGTACTGAATATTGCCAAACCGTTTAGTGTCGAGGGCAAAGACCTGCAGCTGTTTTTACAGGATGATGGACTCCTGCGGGAGCTCGATGTCGTACGCGTACAGGATCATGAGATTGTTTTGCACTATGAGGATGGTCAATTCATACAGCTGCTGAAGCCGGGTGTGTATGCTTATTGGAACCTTCTGAAAAAGCACACCTTCGTACATACGGATACCAGACAGCCGGAGCTACCTGCCGGGATCGACCGTTCAATTATCACGAAGCTTACTCCGTATGTGCAGTGCTGTGAAATCGCGAGTTATGAGCAAGGATTCCTGTTCTATGATCATACGCTCAAGCGGGAGCTTACGCCTGGTAAGTATTATTTCTGGAAGGGACCGGTCTCGGTGCTGACGAAGACGGTCGATCTAAGACAACAGCAGATGGATCTGGTTGGCCAGGAAATGATGACAGAGGATAAGGTTACGCTGCGTCTGAACTTCGTATGCCAGTACAAAATCGTCAATCCGCACCGCGTTCTGGAGTTGAAAGCTTTTGACGAGCAGATACACATCCAGCTTCAGCTCCTGCTCCGGGAATATGTCGGGACGCTGAAATTGGACGATCTTCTGAAGCGGAAAGAGGATGTTGCCACATTCATTTTGTCCCGTATCCAGGAGAAGGAAGAAGAGTTCGGGGTACTTTTCCTCGGGGCGGGGGTAAAGGATGTAATTTTACCGGGGGAAATGAAGGACATCCTAAACACCGTCCTGCTCGCAGAGAAGAAAGCGCAGGCGAACCTGCTTACCCGCCGGGAAGAGACGGCTTCGACACGCAGCCTGCTGAATACGGCGAAGCTGATGGACGAGAATCAGACACTGTTTCGTCTGAAGGAGCTGGAATTCCTCGAGAAGATATGCGACAAAATCGGTTCCATCTCTGTTACGGGCGGCGGCGATTTGCTGGAGCGGTTAAGCTCACTCATCGGTGCCAATAAGTAGACCGCTTCCTGGCGGTCTATTTCTTTGTGCAAATAAAGGGAATTAATCTTAGTCAGAGTTCCGGAAAACAGGTAATTACATAGAAGCTATAGAACTATGCTATAGAGCTGATTAAGCCTAACCCAAGGAAGTGATCCCATGGACAACAAAGCAAAGAAAATCCTTATGAACACCTTCTGGACCTCATCTGGCTGGAAGAGCAGTCCTGCTGCCTTCTGGATTTCGACTATGCCAAAAGCAAAGGGTTGATGTTCGATCCTGTGACCATTACTCATAACGAGATTGTCCTACGGCTGCATGAGCTGCATCAGACGATTACCAAGGAGCGGGTAACTGCCGCGTTCCTGCACAGTCTGTCGACGAAGAAGGTCCATTTGCGGAGCGTCCTTTCCAGCTGGGCCCTGACTTCCGCTCTACCTGTGCATACCTATGGAGAGCGGAGCTCAGTCCGGCCCAATTACAGCAGCTGCGGGGATTGTAACTTTCACAGATTAATGTCTGATCGGGAATATATTAATCAGGATCTGAATGTGCTGAATTTCGAACGGGTTAAATGGGGCGGAATTCGTCTGAACTGGCTTTTATACTGCTGGCTGGACCTTGAATTATTCAGTAAAGAAGAAGGGTTCGAGGTTACCACCGAGGATGCTGCCATACTCTCCGGGATGCTGGAAGCGATCCGGGATTGTACGGACCATGAGAGTGCACGGATGTTGGAGAAGCGGTGGAAGGAAGTGATTCCTTCCAGTAAGAATGAACGGGATGTAATCATGGAAATATGGGGATGTGCCGGATTGCTGGTACCGCGGAACACACCACGGAAACGCAGAGGCGGGAGTTCTGATTTTAACTCTATGGCAGAGTGGCAGGGGGATGACGGCTATTCTCAGGAGGCGGTAGAGTTGTATTTCGGAGCGTTTTTGTAGATTCTCTATGAATTTGAATGAGGGTTAGATGATATTAGAACAAGGAGGCCGGGAGATACCGCCCTTGCAAGCCTTCCACGATGACACAATGCTTCTGGAAAGATTTATGCAACATGGGGGCTTACGAAGCCAACAGATAATTTATATCCGGGCTGCCGCACTATAACCGTTCACTATAACCAGATATCATTTTTAAGTGTTACGTACCTCTAAGTCCTCCATGCTAGAATTTAAACACAAGAGAAAGAGATGTGTGAGAATAGAGGAGGACTAACCATGTGCAACAGATTTCAGATCGTAGGCAGCCTGCTGCGTCCCGCGGAGCTATTAGAATATAAACAGCAAATTGAACACCGGGATGATATCAGCTATCCCTTTTACCAGGACTTTCAGGGGTATGAGCAGTGTGAAGCTGAGGCGATTCAGGCTGTAGTCGAGCAGGAAAGCGAGAATGGGCTGTCCATTCTGACAGATGGGGAATATTCCAAATCGATGTGGCATCTGGACTTTGTCTGGGGCTTCCAGGGAATTGAGCGTTATATCGCGGATCATGGATACTTCTTCAGAGATACAGACGGAGCTTCCAAATATGAGACTCGAAAAGATATCGGTCTGCGCATTACCGGTAAATTGGGTGCGAAGAACCATCATTTCCTTCATGCCTACCGCAAGCTTCAGGCTCTGGCTGGAGACCGCGAGACCAAGCTGTGCGTGCCTTCTCCGTCCCATATTTTTGGTGAGCTGTCCTGGTCGGATAACATTGGCGGAACAGAAGCGGTGTATAAGGACAGACTCCAGCTGAAGGCCGGTCTGGTTAATGCTTATAAGGATTTTGTCCAGGAGTTCGCTGCGGCCGGAGGAACCATCCTGCAGTTCGACGATTGCCTATGGGAGCTGTTCGCAGACGACAACCCGAACTCTCCATATACCGGCGAGCATATCAATCAAGCGGAAGTACAGAAGCTGGCGGCAGAATTTATTGACATCAACAACACAATTATTGATTACGGTCATAGCTTGGGCCTCAAAATGTGGACGCATAACTGCCGTGGCAACTATGATTCCCGTAATATGGGCGGCGGCTCCTATGCGAAGATTGCGAATTTGTTCTTGAAGCAGCTCAAATACGACCGCTTCTTCCTGGAATGGGATGATGAACGTGCAGGCTCACTTGAGGCGCTTGCGGTGTTCAAAGATAAGCCGGAGACGGAAATTGTACTTGGATTGTTGTCTTCCAAAACAAGTACGCTTGACGATGAGGCCCGTGTAGTTAGAATGCTTGATGAAGCTTCGCAAATCATTAACAAGGATCGCTTATTACTTTCTCACCAATGCGGTTTTGCGTCCTGTGATGGAGGCAACGAATTAACGGAAGATGAGCAGTGGGCGAAGATTAGACAAGGACAACAGATTGCGCAGCAATATTGGGGTAAATAATAACTTATTAGACTGTCGAAGGTATTGTCGGCAGTTTTTTTCTGTGAACAGAAACCTGTACTTAGCATGCGGGATTTTGGTGACTTGTACAGCAAGTTTACACTGTATGCTCAACACATGTGGAATCGTGTTCAATGTTGGGAGTACATACTGGAGACTGTAGTTTTTTTGAGATTTTTCGTGCTTATGGGTGGGGGGCCGCTTACAATTATGCTTACGGATCAGTCTCCCCCTAGAGATGAGAAAGAGCGGTGTCCTGATTTTGCTCAGTTGGGCAATAAGATCTCAATTATCGTGCCTTGCCACACTTTGGATTTTACCTGGATTTCGCCGCTATGCGCTTCCACTATGGTTTTGGCAATGCTCATCCCGAGCCCGGATCCTTCCGTCGATTCATCGGAATTCGTTCCCCGGTAGTAGCGATTGAACAAATGATGCAGCGTTTCCTCGTCCATCCCTTTGCCATTATCGATTACTCGTATGCATGCCTTGTCGTTCATCCTGCCGACATAGACGTTGACGATCACGCCAGGCGAGTTGTGCTTCACGGCGTTGGACAGCAAATTGTCCATCAACCGCAGCAGCCAGGTTTCATCGGCCTGTATCAGCAAGGGACAATCCTCCCCAATGTAGTGAAACCGATACTCAGACATCATGGCGTCGTTGACGTACTTCAGTACGGAGCAGCGCACCAGCTCAACCAAGTCGATCTCCCGAAACTTCATGATCGAATCGCCCTGCTTGAGCTGATGAATCAATGAGAAGTCGGAGATCAGCTCCAGCATATAATCCCCCTTTTCCCGGATCGTCGAGCCCATGATGCGCATCTCCTCTTGGCTCCATTGCTCAGGCAAGCTCTCCAGCATATACCCATAACCTTGAATTGTGGCCAGTGGCGTGCGCAGATCGTGGGAAATCCCTGACATCCACTCTGCTTGCGCCTTTTCCAGCCTCTCGCGTTCCTTCTCGATCTGAGCCAATTGATGAGTCATCTGATAGAAGGATTCAATCACTTCCTTATAGAGCCTGTAGCGGATGCGCATCATGCCGTTGCGGCGGAATACCTTGCGCATGTCCTTGGCGGTCAGTACCTGGTCGTACTGTCCCCGGCCCATACGTTCGAACCAGCCTGCAAACAGAATCAGCGGCTGACCGTAGCGGTAGCCATGCCAGATGGAGATCGGCAGCGCCAAGAGCAGAATCAGAACTGTAATCCGGACGAGTCCACGCGTTGCCTTTTCCATCACAGGATGCTTCAGAGGGGCTCCCGCTGCATGGGGTGTATAGAGAATCCACGTCATTCCGCTCAGCTTGTCCCGATGGGCGACAATATTCGTGTCATAGTTGCTGGGCGATTGCTGGATGGCCAGGATATCCAGCTGTCGATACGCCTTCTGCACATATGCTCCATCGCCGATGCCTTGTACGATATGGCTCTCGGGGTCGATCACCTGCAGATAGCTGCCGGTTTTGCGCAGCCGCCGGTCCAAGTGGGAGACCGCTTCGCTACGCACGATTCCATGCTGCCCGTAGGCATCAAACCAGGCAACGAGCTGGTCAAGGTCAGGACTAGGATAGCCCAGCATATACAGAAGCGGGTCTTGGAAAGCAAAATTAAGCTGAGTGTATACGGCATACGTCCCAAACGTCCGTGTCTCTTGGATATCGAGCAGTTGAGCGATGGAGTAGGAGGCCGGCAGCGTATGATGCGGAGTTGTATTGACGGCGTAGATCACCTCTCCTTCGGCACTGACAACCTGCAGCCACATGCCTTTTTCCTCGATGAGCTTGTCCCACTCGGGGGAGATCTGAATCTTCCCGTCCTTGTAATGAGCTTCTTGAGCGATCTGTTGCAGGACGCCAACCGGAAAGTTCCGGCGTATCTCATTACTCGTCATGTTCTGGAAAAACAAGATGCAGGCAACCAGAGTAATAGCAACCATAAGCAGGGCATAAAAAATCAATTGATACGTGAAGTGAAAGGCCATGCGCTGTTCGATCTTCATCGCTCCTGCGGCTCCTTCACCAGCTTGTAGCCAAGCCCGCGTACGGTAAGCAGCAGCTTCGGATTACCGGGGTCGGTCTCGATCCGCTCTCGGATGCGCCGGATATGCACCATTACCGTCGAATCATCGCCCTGTCCGTTAATCCCCCAAACCTTGTCGTAGAGCTGTGTTTTGGAAAATACGATGCCGGGAAACTTACAGAAGTGCAGCAGCAGCTGGAACACCTGCGCGGGGCAAGGAACGGGCTGTCCCTCCACGATTAGTTCGCCCTCCATCTCGTTGACGGTGAAGCGGCCAAACCGATAAATCCCCGGATCGGGCCGTGTCGCCGGACTGGACGTCGAGGTTTCTGACTCCAGTCGGCGTATGCGTGCCTGAATTCTTGCGGCCACCTCCAGAGGATTGAAGGGCTTCGTGATATAATCGTCCCCGCCCATAGCGAAGCCTCGCAGGACATCGAGATCGGAAGCCTTGGCCGTCAGAAACAAAATATGCGGATTCCCGTATTTGCGGAGCTTGGAGCAGAGCTCCAGGCCGCTGCCGTCGGGGAGCATGATGTCGAGCAGGAGGATATGGGGGGCTTCACGCTTCGCTAAATCGAGAGCTTCTGCACAGGTGGAAGCCACGTACAGCTGATGAAACCCTTCCCTGCGAAGCACCATTTGCAGCATCGTGACAATCGAATGCTCGTCGTCGACGATTGCGATTTTAAAATCGGATAGACTTGTCATTGTTTTCACCCGTTTCCATAGTAGCATAATCACTTTAACAGAACCTAAACGGCGGGAGCGAAATTAAGCTGATGTTTGTCTATCCGTTTAGGTTCTGTTTCATTGGGGCTGGTAGGATAGGGGTGAGAAAGCTATTCGAACATACAAAGGATTGGTTTATGAGAAGATCGTCCCTAGTCACCGCCGCTCTTGTTGTATTCATTCGTTCTCCGCCTCGGCTTCGTCGAACCAGCCAGCGGTCAATAGCAAGTCTACCGGGGTCAAGCCGCCTTTGGACAAACCCGTTTGGGAGCTCATCCGAAAGAGGCCGGTTGGGGCCTGAAGCGGAAAACAGCAACAAAAATATTACCATATAGCCAGGCCAATTGAGGAGGATAATTTATGATTATAACCACTACATCAACTATTGAAGGTTCCCCGATAAGGCAGTATCTGGGCATTGCCACCGGTGAAGTCATTATAGGAGCCAACGTATTCAGAGACTTTAAGGCTTCGATTACCGACCTCGTAGGGGGGCGCTCGGGCGCTTACGAAGGCAAGCTTCAGGAAGCAAGAGATACGGCATTTGCTGAGATGACTCAGAAAGCTTCAGGGATGGGAGCTAATATGATTGTCGGAGTCGACATTGATTATGAAGTCATTCGCGATGGCATGCTGATGGTCGCCGTAAGCGGGACGGCTGTGATCGTTTAACACCACGATGTTTGCCTGTTGTCTGGATGACACGTTGCTTGACTTCATCCACCGCAGCTAGCGTATAGGTGATACGATGGTCTGCTTCAGTTGTTCTTGCTGTTCCTTCGTCAGTCGCAAATATTTATAGACCGTTCGTTCCGTTCTGCCGATAATCTCTGAAATCTCTAGCGTAGGTTGAAGTTCTTTATTCGACAATGTGGAAATGAATTCCTTTAGTTCAACTTATATACTAAATAGGTCGTTATCTACGCATAACGATGCAAGGAGGTGTATACCCGTGAAAAATGTTCAAAAATTGTCTGAAACTGAAAAGGAACGCATGGAGGTAATTAGCCCTTCCAAGTCCACTATGCCCCAAGCCCGGCCTGGCTGGCCTGAGATCCTAACTGCACTGGCTCTCTATCTGATCGGCATTGTTATGCTCGGTCTTTGGATGTCGCAAATCCCTGACGAGCAAGCCATCTTACGAATTAACATCGGGGGTGTAGGCAATGGTCTCGTTGGCCTCGCCGCCTTGTTCGCAGCCTACGCCCTGCGGGTTCGCGATCTGCGCGCTTTCGGTTTCCGGGTACCCGAACGGAAATGGCTGCTTGTGGGGGCCGCCCTCGGTGTTGCCGCGTTCGGCGGATGCTTCATTATAGAGGGGGTGTATTTTCACTTCATTACCGAACCGAACAACCAAGCGGACTTCCAGACGGCGGCGCAAGGCGGCGCGCTCTCACTCTTGGTTCTGATTATCACTGGCGCCATCCTCACGCCGCTCGGCGAGGAGTTTGTATTCCGTGGCGTTATTGCCAATGCGCTGAACCGTTACGGAGCATGGGCTGGCGTGGTCGGCAGCGCTGCGATCTTCGCCGTCGTCCATGGGTTCAACGTCATCCTGTTCGACGCATTCATGGTCGGTATCCTGAATGGTATACTGTTCCGTAAGACGGGTTCCATCTGGCCCGGGGTCGTGGTGCATATCGTGTATAACGGCCTCAATCTTCTCTACTATTCTACGCTATAGATCTAATTTCATGAGACACCGTGGCAGAGACAAACAGCTCGGTCAGCTGCGCGCGACCGTGGCTGTCTATGATCGTAGCGTTTTAGCATAGTGCTCATCATCGTCGGGCGTGGCCCGCCATATACCGCCGTTCAAGGGAGTCAGATTGAGCATCAATCTGAGCTTGAGAGTGCTTTTGAAGAAGAGAGCAAGGCTTTTCAGGCGTTGTTTGTCTCCATGGACATTGCACGTAAGCCAGAGTTTGAGGATTGGTAGGATAAGCTTCAATTGAAGCAAGCCGTTCTTTATGAACGCCTATATCTACAAGGACTTAAGGATGGCGTGGAGCTTGCAAATGGCCTTTTCTGCCCCTTCAGTTCTCTCGGACAAAGACATGTTCTGAAAATATTTAACAAGCAACCCCGCTTCAGAGACTCTCTCTGAGGCGTTTTTTTGTCCTGTGAAGTTATGACGGGTTGTCACTCGGCTTTATGACAAGGCTTCTGTTAGGTTGGGGAGGTCCCGGATCAGCCCGCAATACATGAAAGGAGTGGGATTAACCAGATTAGCGGGTATTTTGCTGTCGGTTCGGCACATTCATCCAGGCATTCAAAACAGGAGGCAGTGTAATGCATATTCGCACAATCGTATGTCGGAAGGTTCTTTTACCCGTATTCAGCAGTTTGCTCATAGCTTCGTTTGTCCCGCAGCCGATGGCATCTGCATCCGCCCTTAAACCACAAACCACCGGGGTAATGGGAGCGAAGGAAGCGGAAGCTTTTGCCGACCAATTCTTCAATCAGCCGCAAATTAGGAAGCAGCTTGCAGGGGCAGCCGTTGTTCTAGTCAAGAATGATCAGGTTTTGCTTGAAAAAGGCTATGGCTACGCTGATCTCAGCAGTAAGCAGCCCATTGATCCGGAAAAGACTGTTTTCCGTGTAGCTTCCATTTCCAAATTATTCACCGCAACAGCGGTCATGCAGCTGGCTGAACAGGGGACTATTGATTTACATGCTGATCTCCAGACTTATCTGGGAGACTTGAACATTGTCAACAAAACCAATAAAACGCTCACTATGGAGCATCTGTTGACCCATACCTCCGGATTTGATTATACGGATAGCGCCGGCGGCTCAGCACAAGAGATTCCCAACAAGCAGTTCATTAAGGAAAATGTACCCACCATTGTCCGGGAGCCCGGTGAAGCTTACCGGTACGATAACTATGCCTTTAATTTGCAGGGGTATATCGTGGAGCGGTTGGCGGGTGTTCCGTTTACCCAATATGTGCAGGAGCATATTTTCAAGCCGCTTGGCATGGGGAGCAGCAGTTTTAAGCTGACGCCCGGGCTGCGGAAGAATCTGGCTGTACCCTATACAGCCCAAAAAGACCCGATCCCCGAATATCCGTCCAGGCCCGCCGAGTCACCGGATGGCGGCATGTTTTCAACCGGAAGGGACATGGCCCAGTTTATGATTGCGCAGTTGAATGGCGGACAGCTCGCAGGGGCTAGGATTCTGAGCAGGGATTCGGTTCTGGATATGCAGCAGATTCACCATCAGATTCATCCGCAGGTCCCTGGCACGGGCTATGGTTTTGAATCCTTTTATCAGAATAGCTACAACGGCCAGCGGGTCATTGGTAAGGGCGGGGATTTGCCGGGGTATCACTCCTGGATGTGGCTTATGCCGGAACAGAAGGTAGGCGGTTTTGTTATTTTTAACAGTGACGGCCCGGATTTGCGGGAGGAGTTCTTCAAAGCTTTTATGGATCATTATTATCCCGGGTCACCAACAACCGCTTCCACTACAGACACATCCCAGGCGGAGCTGGGCCAGCTGACCGGTATCTATCAGGATCTGCGGCTTCCATTCTGGATTCTTCAGGTTTCCGCTACGGATGATGGCAAGTTGACAATCAAGGACCCTTATGGGTCGCATATCCTCCGGGAAATAGCTCCCTTGTTGTTTGAAGATGAGCTTGGGAATAAGGCGGCCTTCAAGGTCAATTCCAACGGTACCCCATATGCCTTTTACAATAAGATGGATAGCTGGGCAAAAAAAGCTCCTGAACCCCATGGATATACGGATGTGGGGAATGAGCATCCTTATGCGTCATGGATTCATGAAGCCGGTCAGCTCGGTGTATTGGCTTCGGATGGGGAGAACGCTTTTCATCCGGACCAGGAAATGACCCGGGCAGAGTTTATTTCGGGGCTTATGCATTTGACGGGGGTAGCCCCATCCCAAAGCACGCCGTTAACGAGTGATCCCCAAGAGAAAAAATATTTGGGCTATGTGCAGAAAGCCATCGAGCTGGGCCTTGTGCAGGGGTGCGGACCGGAACAGAGCTTTGCTGTCACTGCGGATATTACTCGGCAGGAGGCCGCTGTCTTGATGTGGCGGGCGGCGATGATCGCCGGAGTGAATATGACCCAGTCATCCGGGATCAAGCTTGCGGGGGACACGGCGCCTTGGGCCGTGGAGGCCGTGAAGTATATAGTGAATAACGGCATGTACGGGCCGGAGATTGCACTCAATTCCGCCGGAGCCTTGGACTACCGGTCAACCGAACCCCTTTTACGGCAGGAAGCTGCCGCATTGCTGAGCCTGTTTTGCAATCGGCTGTCCGTGAAATGAAATTGCGGTGCCTGGGTATCCGGCAGCCTTCGAATAGGAATTTCAACGGTATGAGGAATAACGCAGCCGCAGGCATGTGGAGTGCTTAACGCTTTTGGTGCGGAGCAGAATTGCAGAGAAGTAACATCGAAAACCCTTCTAGTGAAGGGTTTTTATACATTTATTCTGATAAGGCGATAGTATTGAGGCGAGATTCCTGACG
Source organism: Paenibacillus graminis (assembly GCF_000758705.1). Lineage (NCBI taxonomy): Bacteria > Bacillati > Bacillota > Bacilli > Caryophanales > Paenibacillaceae > Paenibacillus > Paenibacillus graminis. The sequence continues at coordinate 953,574 of NZ_CP009287.1, forward strand.
TTTGACAAATCCCTATTTCTGCATTACTCTAATAACGAATAACTCATTCATTATTAAGGAGCGCCCGCCATGCAAGCGAAGAAAGACGAAGTGAAGAGGGATATCGAATCCGCTGCTTTGAAGGTGTTTTTCCGCAAAGGCTTTGCGGATGCCAAGATGAACGATATTGCCGATGAAATCCAGATTTCGGTCGGGAATATTTATACTTATTTTAAAAATAAACAGGAATTATTCTATGCCGTGGTTCCGCCGTCATTGGTGGAGTATTTGAAGAATGTGCTGGTGGAGAGCATCCGTCTGGATAACCAGACTTTTTTTGACCGGGGGAGTAATGACAAGCAATCGGCCATCGTCCAGGAGCAAATGAACCTGTTAACCCAGTACAGCATGCAGATCGTCATTATTTTCGAAAAGAATAAAGGAACGGTCTACAGCAATGCCAAAAACGAGCTGATTGAGCTGATGATCGAAACCAAAAAGCCTTATATAAAGGATCATTATAAAAGATATGAAATCGGCACCGAGGAAAATATGATTCTGCTGAGCATTATCGCGGGCAATGTCATCAATATGATTCTGGATTTATTGAAGCGGGAGATGGGCGCCGATAGCCGGAGACGGATTTTTGAGGCCATGCGTTTATACTGGCTGCATGGACTAACAGGGATAAATGAGTAACGCCGTTAGGCGTAAATCGGACTGGAGCTGGGGCGCAGCGTTGCAATAGAGGGGCGATCCAGCGGATATGCACAAGTTGCATCTGCGAGAGTCCCTATTTTTTTGGGCTAATAATGAATTTGTAATTCAATATTGAATAGTGTGATTATGCGGAGGAGGAAGAAACGGTGAAGACAGGTTACGCATTTAAGAACTGCAATGTGATTTATGGAGAAGCAGGAAGAGGCGTAGATACCCATATGACGATACTGATTCAGGATGGGCTGATTCAGGAGATCGGGAAGGCCAGTGATGTGGCTGTTCCGGGACATTATCAAGCAATCGATGTAGAAGGGAAATATGTGATGCCCGGGCTGATTAATGCGCATGTCCATCTTTTTGCCGACGGTAAGCCGTTTACGCTGTCAGCCAGCGAAGGGCTGCTGGATTTTGCGTTTCATCATCTGTTGGATACGAGGCTGGGCCGGAGCGTGCTGAAGAAACGGATGAAGCGAAATGCCCTGACCGCCCTGCATTCCGGGGTAACCACTATGCGCAGCGTAGGGGAGTTCTTGTATACCGATGTGCAGTTGAGGGATGAAATTAAGGCGAATCAGTTTGTCGGGCCTAATCTGCTGGTGTCCGGTTATTTTCTGAGCGTAACGGGCGGGCATGGTGCACCTTATTTGGCTTTGGTTGGCGATTCACCATGGGAAGCGAGAAGAAATGTAAGAATCAACGTGAAAAATGGAGTAGACCTCATCAAAATCTGTGTGACCGGCGGGGTTACCGATGCCAGAACAGTCGGGGAAGCGGGCCGCCTGCAAATGACGGAGGAAGAAGTCGCCGCTATTTGTGAAGAAGCCCATAAAATCGGCATACGTGTAGCGGCCCATGTGGAAAGCACCGAAGGGGTGAGAATCGCGCTAAAGGGCGGGGTCGATACCATTGAACACGGCGCGGAGATGGATGAGGAGATTATCAACCTGTACCAGAATAATCCCAGGGCATTAAAAGGCTACACTGCTTTGATTCCAACGTTGCAGGCGGCATATCCCAGTGCCAAATTGGACCTGAGCCTGACGAAGGTAAGTGAGACGGTTAAGGAAAATTCCCGGCGGGTGTATGACTCCATGCTGAAAGGGGTGCGGCAGGCCGTAGAGCATGGTATCCAGATTGGCGTTGGTACGGATGCCGCGATGCCCTATGTCACCCATTATGATCTGTGGCGGGAGCTGGACCATTTCATGAGACAAACGAAGCTGAACCCGCGCCGGATCATTGAGCAGGTGACGAAATCTAATGCGGAAATTCTGGGGATCGATCACCTGACGGGGAGCATTGATATCGGCAAGCAGGCGGATTTAATCGTGCTGGAGCAGAACCCGCTGGATAACATACAAGCTTTGGCGGACACAGCTATGGTTATGGTCAGAGGAAACCTTATACAGACGCCATCGGTGACCCGAATTCAGGCAGTGGACGAGCTGCTTGATTTGGTGTGGACCATTCAGGAGTGAGGCCTTGGCGAATTTATAGACGAGGGGGCAAACAAGGGAAAAGCAGGTCTATTTGGATTTGAGCAACGCTACAGCTCTCCTCCCCATATTTTACCGCAACAAGTTCTGGTTATTTGGGTAAAAATGTATTAGAGCGGAAGAGAGGATACTGTTATATGAAAAAAAATGCCAAGGTTCTATTGTTTGTCTTTCTGTTTGCAGCCACTATGGTGCTGCTGTTTGGATGGGTTGTGCCGGCGGTTTTACAAGCTTATCTACATAACGGTTACATAAGGGGCCTTACATTGCTGCTGGTTTTTAGTATTGTGGTGCTTGCGAAACGTTTTACGTGGAAGCATAATATGGTCTATGTCATTGCCGTATTCACCTTGTTCAGCATGATGATCGATACGGCAGGCAACCCTGTTTTTAACAAACCGCTCGAATGGATCGTTTCGCCTGTCGGGGAATTGCAGGTCACGCAGGATGTCAATAATTATGCGCCCGGTGAATATGCCATTACGGATCATTTAACCATTCTGAAGCAGAGCGGGGAGGTTCTGAAGCTTAGTACGGCATGGCTGTATTTATACCGCTTTTTCCAGTATTTGGCCCTCTACTCTATTACCGGAACCCTTCTTGGAGGCGTCATTGGCATGCTGCCGAAGCACAGACTGCCGTTAATCCAGACTGTATACGAGCCTCTGACGGAAGAACAAGAGCAGAAAGCAGCCGCTGAGATGAAACGCAGAGGGGAAGCAGGCATTGTCCGGCAAACTCCCCCTGAAGACATTCAGGCATCGGTCCGCCAGCTCAAGAAAGACGGGAAGCTCATTCCGGCCATTAAGCTCGTCCGCCAGCATACGGATTTATCTCTGGGCGAGGCGAAGCAGTATGTTGAGAAGTTATAGGGGAGCTTGATCCTCCCGCTGACTACCTGTGACGATCCGCCTGCGGGTTTTTTAGCTTGCTGCAATACAGTTAACAAATTTCGTCCTGATCATTTATACTAAATAGAGCCATTACACATCTAAGGAGCTGCCGAACCCGTTATGAATAAAAAAGAAGTCGCGCACATACGCAAGCAATTTAAGCTGGACCATGATTTGATGAACATCTACGACATTCTGAATGTGTACATTATGAAGGAAACTAACGAAATCTATCATTGGGAGCGCCTGCCGTTTGGTCTTGTGGACCGAGAGAAGCAGGAGCTGTATATGGGCAATTTCAAAAAACTGCTCACCGGCGAGCTGGACCATAAGCTGTTCGAGCTGAAGTTTCAGGAGGAAGCGGAGGAGCCGGCGCGGGTCATGCTTCACCAAGGTCTGGTGACAGGGGATCCTGAAGAATGGCAGGACCTGATGATGATGCTCGTGGACAAGATGCTGGTAGATGCCAAGTATGAAAAGGATATGGTGGTCACCTTTGTCCGCGGGCAGTATTACCGGCCGACTAAGGCCAGGAATGAAGAAGCCGAAGAGAGCGGGAAGGACGAGATGTTCGCGCATCCGTTCATTCTGTGCAGCGTAAATTCCACGGAACAGCAGCGCAAAAACCTCATGTTCGACTATGTAGAGCGGGAATTCAAGTACAATATCATTGTCGATCCGATCATCAAGCTGAGCTCGCCGGAGCAGGGCTTCTTTTATCCGAGTGTGACGGACAACTATTCGGATGTGAACCGCATTCTGTATTGTACGGGCAAATCGAATTATCCGGATCCGCAGTTCATCGAGCAAGTCCTAAATGCCGAGAGATCGGTAACCGCTTTGGAAGAGAGAAGCTTTTTTGAAGAGATCGTGAAGGAATTGGCGGGCGAACAGCTCGATACAACCACCCTCGCCCAGGTATATGAGGAAATCCAGCAGGTCATCGAAGGCGGCGAAGGGGAGGAAGAACCTCCTAAGCTGGATTACAAAGATGTGGAACGCGTCCTGGCGGCAAGCGGTGTAGAGAACGTGACAGCGGAAAAGGTGGAGCGGGCGTTCGAAACGGTCATCGACGATAAGTACTACGAAATGAAGGCAAGCAGCGTTATCCCGAAATATACGACCAAATCGATTAAGATCGAGACGAAGGTAGCCACGATTTCGGTCAGCCCGCAGGATCTAAGGTATGTGAAGCAGGTGAATTATCAAGGAAAACGCTGCCTCATGATCGAGGTGGACGAGGAAGTCGTGATTGAAGGATTTACGCTCAGTACTGAGACGTTATAATTCTGCTGGAGGAAGGGCTATCCTTAAGTCTTTGATCAAGACTCGGGATAGCCATATTTGTATTTAAGAGGAACAGAGCAGCGGATACGGAATAGGATCATTACTGTTGGTACTTCAAAATATAGCGGATATACTCTTTTGCGCTATGATTAATTTCTTCATCACTGGCTTGAAAGGAAGCTCCGAAGACAGCAAAATAGGGGAGTGCCACGGCGCCCACATGTCTTGCACTGGCTTTGAAAGGCGCAATCACTTCGTCCACGGTAAAAGAAACAGAGCCCTCCGGCAGATAATTTTCTTGTTTATCCCCGATGGACATGGCAAGTCCAATTCTTTTTCCGTTCAGCTTGTCACCTGTTGATCCATAAGCCCATCCGTAAGTCCAAACCTCGTCGAACCACTTTTTCAGAAGCGGCGGATAACTGTACCAATACAACGGGAATTGCAGGATGACATGGGGATAGGCTTCTAATAGATTTTGCTCCCGGGGAACATCAATGTTCCCGTCAGGATACGCTTTGTATAGCTCATGAACGGTAATATCCTTTGGATATTGCCGCAGTTCTTCTCTCCAGCGCTGGTTGACCCTTGAAGCCTCAAGGCTCGGGTGTGCCAGAATGACCAGTGTGTTCATGATGAAATCTCCCTTCTCAGGCCCATAATTAAGAGTGTATCTTCAAAGTGCATTGCCTCATTTTTGCGAATATCATTATTATCTAGCAGGCCTAATCAAAAGAAAATACACACAATAAAGTAAGATAGTTACCTCAAGGTATGTACTGGACCCGGGAAAAAATATATGCAACAATGAGCTTTTGGCCCGGCTGTAGAAGATCGGAAGGAACGAGGGGTTATTCTATGAAACAATATCATCTGGGGATCGAGGCAACACTTGAAATCATCGGCGGAAAGTGGAAAGCGCTGATCATCTGCTTATTGATCTCCGGTGCAAAACGAACAAGCGAATTACAGCGCCACATTCACGGCATTTCACAAAAGGTTCTGATCCAGCAGCTCCGGGAGCTTGAGGAGGATGGGCTCGTCAGAAGACATGTATACCAGCAGATGCCGCCAAAAGTCGAATACAGCCTCACGGAATATGGGGTTACCGCCAATAAGATTGTTGACGTGATGTGTACTTGGGGGAAAGAGAATATCAAAAGGAGACAATGCCAAGGAGAAGATATCGTCTTGCTGGAGGATGAGTCCATGGGGGATTTTGAGTAGTTATCTCTCTCCCAATCACAGTCCACCTATCCAATAGGAATGCACTATGAAGAAGCGGCAAGGGATTTTATAATTAGAGCAAGAACCGGCTGATTCATACCGCGGGGCGGCTTATCCTGATGAAAAGCTCTTGCGGGACGGCTGTTATGAACTGCAATAAGAGTCAGGGGGCTGAGCATAGTGAGAATATTGATCGTGGATGATGAGCCCAGGCATCTGCGGGGAATGGTTAACCTGATTCACCGCCTTCGGCCGGAAGACCAGGTTGCCGTGGCAAAGGATGGCTTGGCGGCCATGGAACTGGCGAAATCGCATCGCCCGGAGGCGATATTGACGGATATCCGTATGCCTGGCATGGATGGACTGGAGTTTCTGGAGCGGCTCAAACAAGAGGGCATTAAAGCCAAAGTTGTAATGGTATCCGCTTACAATCTGTTCGAATATGCGCAGACGGCGGTCCGTCACGGCGCTTATGATTACCTGCTGAAGCCGGTGGACGTCCAGAAAATAGAGGATCTATTGAGCCGCATCGACGTTCAGCTCAATGCGGAACGGAAGCAGCGCCGCGAAGCGGAGGCGCTGGAGCGCCGCCTTCAGCTGTCTTCCTGTGCCTACCGCAACCGCCTAATCCTGGCCTGGCTGAACGGAAGTGCGACAGTGCCGGAGCTGGAGGAGCTGAACCGTTATGAATGGCTGCAGGAGAGCGGGGTTGTGGTGTATTCGGAGCTGGAATGCTTCCGGGAAGGCGCTCAACAGCAGGACAGTGACCAGCTCGTAAGCAGGCTTGAGCAGGTCTGGTCTCAATGGGGGGAGACGCTCACGGTTCCGTTAAGCGGAACGCTGGAGGATGGACGCCAGGCAGCCGTTACCTTGGTTGGCCTGAGGCGGCTTGACGGAGAGAAGCGGGAAGAGGCGCGTACCTTCGCCGCCGGCCTGGCGTCCGGTTGGGCGCATACGGGACGCCTTGCCCATGGGATCGGGCCGGAATCCCCTTCCCTGCTTGCAGACGCGCCGCAGGCTTATCTCTTAGCCAGAATGGCTTACAGCTATAATTTTTATAGTTGCTGGAGCGGGCTGGTTTTTTCAGATGAAATCTCTTCCTCTCCCATGGCGCCAAGTCCGGATTGGGGCAGGCTGTACGAAGCCTTGAAGGGGGACGATGCCGCTCTTGTTCTGCGCGTATGCAGCGGAATATTTACACAGCTCGCAGACGGCGGGCATGCCGCTCCGCTGCTTCTGAAGGAGAAGGCGTCGCTTATGCTGCTCCAGATCCGGAGTGACAACCAGGATATTCTGGACAGGAAGGCCGGGCAGATGCTCGCGGATACCGCCACAATGCTTATCCGTTCGTGCAGTTCGTATCAGGAATTAATGGCCCGGCTGGAAAAGGCTCTCCGGGAGGTACAGCTTGCGCTGAGCTTGTCCAGACAGGATAGAGGGGAGATCGTCATCACTGAATGTCTAAGCTGGATACAGGAACATACGAAGGAAGAGGTGACGCTTGAACGCGCTGCGGATTACTTCCATTTCAACCCTTCCTACTTCAGTACGCTGTTCAAGAGCAGGACGGGACGGACCTTCTCTGAGCATGTAACGGCAGTCCGGATGAAGCGGGCCAAGGAGCTGCTTGCGGAGGATAAGCTTAGAATATACGAGATCTCTGTAGAGTGCGGATTTCAGGACCCCAAATATTTCTGCCGCGTATTCAAAAAATATCACAGCATGTCGCCCAAAACCTATAAGCATGTACTCTCGCAAAGGAAACGGGAGGCATGAAGATGACCTTCCGGTACCGGCTGCTGGCCAGTTATATATTTCTGATCGCCATCCCCCTTCTCGTCCTGGGGACCGTGTTCTATCGGACCAGCCTGCGGATTATCACGGAGCAGGCGCAGCGGAATGTGTATGAGATTGTCAAAAAGAACAATGAGGTCATGGATACCAAGCTGCGGATCGTGGACCAGAACAGCATGTCCTTATTTCTGGATAAGGATTTATTCCGCATTTTCAACCAGCTGGACCCCGCCAACGAAGCGGGGCTTTTTGAAGCGGACCGGCAGGTCACGGCAATACTCGGCAAATACTTTTCACAGAATCAGGATATTTATGCCTATCAGCTGTGGACCTCTTACTTCACCTTCGGACAAACCCTGCCCCAAGGCGACCCGACGCAATCGGATATCTATCATATGGCGCGGCAGGCGGGAGGGAAATTGGTATGGGTTCCAACCTACGATTTCGTATCCATGTTCCATCAGCCCTATCTCCAGAGCGGAAATCTGGAGTTCCGTTATCTGTTCTCCGCTACACGCGTGCTTGATTTCACGTATCTGGGCAATACGAGGCTGGAAAAGATGGATGCCCGGGTGGAGCGGCCTGTACTTGCCATCAGCTTCAAATCCGAGGTGCTGAAATCCTTGTACGCGGACAGCATTTCGGGAAGCTCGCGTTATATGGTGCTTGATCCGTACGATAAGGTCGTGGCCAGCAGTGAGCCGGGGGCTGTAGCGCATACTTATAAGGAGGCATGGCTCGATAAGCTGAAGCTGGAGGGAAGCGGGGCCCGGCGGATGACTCTGGACGGGGAAGCGGTCATTGTCTGTTTTGACCGCTCGGAGGTTACCGGATGGATGTCCGTGGTCTGGATTCCGGAAGCGGGGCTGCTGAGCAGCTTTGTGCCCGTAATCCGGACTTCCATTACCGTACTGGCGGTTGTGCTCGGCATTGCGGCCTTTATTCTCGCTTTCTTTATCGCCGGCAAAATCACCAAGCCGATCAAGAGGCTGTTAAGCGCGATGAGGTCGGTGGGCGAGGGGGATTTTCAGACCCGGGTGGAGGTTGTGGCCAACGATGAGTTCGGCATCTTGACCAAGCGCTTCAACCGGATGAATGACCGCATTCATCTGCTGGTCACGGAGAATTACGAGATTAAGCTGAAGGAAAAGGAAGCCGAAATTCAGGCGCTTACGATGCAGATGCATCCGCATTTTCTATACAATACCCTGAATGTAATGAACTGGACGGCGATAGAGAACGATCAGCAGGAGCTGAGCAGAATGCTGGTCTGCTTATCCAACATGCTGCACTACACCTCCAGAAAGACCTGGGATGCGGTCCATCTGTCTGAAGAAATGAACTGGATGGATAACTATTTCTATATCATGTCGATCCGTTTCGAGGACAAGTTCATGGTAGAGTATGATATCGATCCGCAGCTCTATGAATATGATGTGCCAAGGCTTTTGTTCCAGCCATTTGTAGAGAATGCGATTCTGCACGGCTTCAACCAGACGGAATCGGGCGGCATTATCACCATTCGCGGCTGGATGATGCAGGGAACCCGGTTTTACGAGGTAGCCGATAACGGATGCGGCATGAGCCAGGAGACGGTTCATGCGATTGTGTACCAGAAATCCTCTTCCGTGGGTATTAAGAATACTATTGACCGCATTCAGATCACTTATGGCACGCCATACGGCGTTTCCATTATTTCCGCTCCGGGACAAGGGACGAGGGTTGTGATTACACTGCCGGTATAAGCTAATCTTAATCCACCATTCCAAAGAGATTAGGGTTATGTAAGCGCTATCTATTATTTTATAATAAAGCCATCATAGACTGCAGCTATGAACCGTTGAATGTTGAAATCGAGAGGGGCTCGGAAGATGTTGCGACAAAGAAAATCGATCTTCACTGTAATGGCACTGGTTCTGATGCTTGCCGCTGTGTTGTCTGCATGCTCGAAATCCGGTTCAGAAAGCTCCGATGCTTCAGCGCCTCCCGGGAATTCCGGGTCCAAGGAGAAGATTACCTTGCGGATGACGGTCTGGGGCTCGCCCGAAGAAGTGGCTCCATACAAAAAGGCCATCCAGAGATTCGAGGACAAATTTCCCAATATCAAGGTGGAGCTTCAGCATATTGCCGCTGATTATGATACCAAGCTTACAACCATGGTAGCCGGAAATGATGTTCCGGATGTCGCCATGATGGAATCCGGCACCATCGCTTTTCCTCTGGCAGAACAGGGGAAGTTCTATAATCTCCAGGAATTTCTCGACAAAGATTCCGATATCAGCCCCGATACTCTGGTTCCTAATATTATCTATTCTCTGGAGCCGGGAAATGTAATCGGCATTGGTCCGGGACCCGAGTCCTTCGGTCTGTTCTACAATGAGGATATCTTTAAGGAAGCCGGAATTGCACCTCCCCCGTCGAATGTAGCCGATGCCTGGACCTGGGATGAATTCGTCGAGACCGCCAAGAAGCTGACTGTGGACACCAACGGCAAAACAGCGGCTGATCCCGGTTTCGATCCCCGCAAAATCAAACAGTACGGGGTGAATGCCTCCACCTGGTGGGGAGTGTACAGCAACTTTATCTATTCCAACGGCGGAGACTTTATCTCGGCGGATGGAAAGTCGTTCGGACTCAACCAGCCGGAGGCTGTAGAGGCCATTCAGAAAATATCAGATCTGATGAACGTGTATCATGTATCGCCTTCCCCCGTGCAGTCGAAGAATATCCCGGCTACAAATGTAGCTCTCCAGACCAAAAAGGTGGCGATGACCGTCGACGGGCAATGGGCGAGCGCAGGACTGGCCCAATCCAAGTTCAATTTCAATGTCGGAGTTATGCCTGTTCTGAAAGAGCCGGTGACTACCGTGGTCTGCGCGATGTTTTCGATCTTCAAGTCTACTGAGCATCCCCAGGAAGCCTGGGAACTCATGAAAGCGCTTGTTGACCCGGAAGCTTCGATTGATATGATTACAGCCGGAACCTGGATGCCTTCGCTTAAGGATTGGTACACGGACCCCGCGCTGCTGGCAAAGTGGACAGAAAATCTGGAGGCAAGACCCTCCGGCTATAAAGAGGCGATCGTGGATGTGATTCTGACGAAAGGGCATCAGACGCCGACAGGCTATGTGAAGAATTTCAATAATATTATGGATATCGTCAATCCTGCCTTGGATAAGGTGTGGCTCGGCCAGCAATCGGCCCAGGAAGCGATGGATTCCATTGCGGCAAAAGTGCAGGCGCAAATCAAGGGACGCCGCGATATCAAGGAATAACCTGGAGGTAGGTATGCGAAAGGGAATGTTCTATGGGCTGTTGTTCACCGCGCCCGCCATACTCGGATTTGCCGTCTTTACGCTGGGTCCCATGATCGCCAGCCTGGTGCTCAGCCTGACCGACTACAATGTATTCAAAGAGCAGACCTCTTTTATCGGCTTGGATCATTATATACGGCTGTTCTCCGGCGGGGATGAGCTGTTCTATCAATCGCTGGGCGCAACCTTCTATTTCGTTGTGCTGCGTGTGCCTGCCGTGATCATCCTTTCCTTCGCCATCGCACTGCTGCTGAATCTCAATGTGAAGGGCAGGGCGATATTCCGCACGATTATCTATCTCCCGAGCATCGTGCCGGCTGTGGCCTCGGCCATGATCTGGATGTGGCTGCTCAATCCTGATCTCGGTCTGATTAATTCGCTGTTAAGCCGGCTGCATCTGCCGACCAGCGGCTGGCTGTATTCGGAAGAAAGCGTCATCCCGTCGGTCGTTCTCACCACATTGTGGGGTATCGGAAGCACGGTGATTATTTTTCTCGCGGGGCTTTCCGGCATCCCCCGGCAATATTATGAAGCGATTGAGGTCGACGGAGGCGGCTGGCTCCACAGGCTGCGCCACGTGACGATTCCGATGGTGACCCCCACGATCTTTTTCAATACGATCATGACTATTATCGGCTCCTTCCAGGTCTTCAACGAAGCCTATATTTTGACGCAAGGCGGACCGAACAACAAAAGCCTCTTCTACGTATTTTATCTGTGGAGAACAGGCTTCCGGGATGCCGATATGGGTTATGCGTCCGCGCTGGCGTGGATTTTATTTGTGATCATCCTGTTCTTTACCTTTATCGTCTTCAGAACCTCGAAGTCCTGGGTATATTACGAAGGAGGGGAACGTTCTTGAAGCAATCGAAGCTGTCGCTTGCCGCAGGCTACGGAGCGCTTGTATTCATCTCGGGAATGTTCATCATTCCGTTTGTATGGCTGATCCGCAGCTCACTGATGAATTTATCGCAGATTTTCACCATGCCTCCGGAATGGATTCCCGCCCCGTTTCAATGGAGCAACTTTCAGAGGGCGCTTACGGCGCTGCCGTTTGACACCTTCTTCAAGAATACGCTTATTATTGTGGTCACGGTGCTTGCGGGGACTGTCATTACGAGCACGATTGGAGCCTTTGGATTTTCCCGGATTCAGTGGAAGGGCAGGGATACGGTATTCGCCATTCTGATGACCAGCATGATGCTGCCGGCGGCGGTAACGATGATACCGAGCTTTCTCGGCTGGCAGGCGCTGGGCTTCTATGATACGTTGTATCCGCTGATTATTCCCGCTTACTTCGGCGGAGGAATCTTCAATATTTTCCTGCTGCGGCAGTTCTATTTGACGATTCCGCGTGATTTTGATGAGGCGGCCTTTGTGGACGGGGCCAGTTATTGGCAAATCTATACACGCATCATCTTCCCCTTAAGCCGTTCTGCGGTGATCGTAGTCGCTTTATTCAGCTTCCTGGCCTCCTGGAACGATTTCATGGGACCGCTGATTTATTTGAAGAGCGACAGCCTCTTCACCCTTGCCCTGGGCCTGCAAATGTTTCAGGGTTCCTACACTGCACAGTGGGATCTGCTGATGGCGGCTTCGGCCACGGTTGTCCTGCCTTGTGTCATTGTGTTTCTGGCCGGCCAGCGCTACTTTCTGGAAGGCATAACCTTAACGGGATTAAAAGGATAAAGGAGGATGTCCGTTGAAAGAAGAGCGTCTGCTGAAAGGGATAACAAACCCTGTTATACCCGGGTGGTATGCGGACCCGGAGGCAAGAACCTATGAGGGCAGGCACTGGATTTATGCCACCAGGTCTTATACGGAATATACGCAGCAGATGAATCTGGATGCTTTCAGTTCTGTGGACCTGATCCATTGGAACAAACACGACAGCATTATTGGGATGAAGGATTTTCCCTGGATCTGGAGAGCGGTGTGGGCGCCTACCCAGATTGAGCACCAGGGCAGGCATTACCTTGTGTTTGCCTCCAACGATATCCAGAAGGACGGGGAAGCCGGCGGACTGGAGATTGCCGTTGCGGATTCCCCGGAAGGCCCATACAGGGGCTATCTCGGCAAGCCGCTGGTTGATCGTTTCATTTACGGTGCCCAGCCGATCGACGCCCATTTATTCAAGGATGATGACGGCGCCGTCTATCTGTATTACGGGGGCTGGGGACACTGCAACGTGGCCCGGATGAATGAGGAGATGACCGGTTTTATTCCTTTTTCCGATGGGCAGGCTGTCCGTTCCATTACGCCTCCGGGCTATGTGGAGGGGCCGTGCATGATTAAGAAGGACGGCCTCTATTATCTGATGTGGTCCATGGGCGGATGGACCAATGGCACCTATCGTGTGGCCTACGGCGTCAGCGGCAGTCCGCTGGGGCCATTCGCCAACGAGGGTACCATTCTGGAAAGGCAGGAGCCTGTGGCGGAGGGGCCCGGCCATCACGGATATTTGTATCTGCCCGATGAGGATGAATGGCTGATTGTCTATCACCGGAGAATCATCGGGGACAAGGAGCCGGGCAACCGCATGCTATGCATCGACAGGATGGAATTTGAGGCCGGCAGGATTAAGCCGGTAATCATGACCGACAGCTGGTAGGCGCTCGAATTGGTAGCGAACTGCTGCAGCGCCGCGGGCCGGCAGGGCTGGAAACAACGGCAGAAATGCCGTTGTTGGAGCGCGGCAGGCCGGTAGGGCCAGAAACAACGGCAGAAACGCCGTTGTTGGAGCGCCGCGGGCCGGCAGGCCTGGAAACAACGTCAGAAATGCCGTTGTTGGAGCGCCGGAGGCCGGTTGGCCTGGAAACAACGGCAATAATGCCGTTGTTGGAGCGCCGCGGGCCGGCAGGCCTGGAAACAACGGCAATAATGCCGTTGTTGGAGCGCCACAGGCCCGGCAGGCCAGAAACAACGTCAGAAATGCCGTTGTTGGAGCGCGGCGGGCCGGCAGGGCTGGAAACAACGGCAATAATGCCGTTGTTGGAGCGCGGCGGGCCGGCAGGGCTGGAAACAACGGCAATAATGCCGTTGTTGGAGCGCCACAGGCCGGCAGGGCTGGAAACAACGGCAATAACGCCGTTGTTGGAGCGCGGCAGGCCGGATGGCCAGGAAACAACGGCAATAATGCCGTTGTGGGAGCGCGGCAGGCCGGTCGGCCTGGAAACAACGTCAGAAATGCCGTTGTTGAAGCGCCGCAGGCCGGTTGGCCTGGAAACAACGTCAGAAATGCCGTTGTTGGAGCGCCGCGGGCCGGCAGGCCTGGAAACAACGTCAGAAATGCCGTTGTTGGAGCGCGGCGGGCCGGCAGGGCTGGAAACAACGGCAATAATGCCGTTGTTGGACCGCGGCAGGCCGGTCGGCCTGGAAACAACGGCAGAAATGCCGTTGTTGGAGCGCCGCGGGCCGGCAGGGCTGGAAACAACGGCAATAATGCCGTTGTTGGAGCGCCACAGGCCGGCAGGGCTGGAAACAACGGCAATAACGCCGTTGTTGGAGCGCGGCAGGCCGGTTGCCCTTATCTTGGAAACTATAAAGTTGGGGAACCAGTCGGCCTAGATGTCCTAATTCCAACTAGCGTGTACTCACTGGCTTCTTCACAAACGCTAGTTGGAAAAAGGGAACTTATTTTTCCCAAAAATCAACAATTGTGAGATTGAAGGTGGAAAAAGGGAACTTAATTGGGCCATATTCCCTCGTCAGGAGCGAAAAGAGCTGAATTAGTTAACCTTTTTCCACTTCACCTGTGGAGAATAGGGTGTACGAGCAAATTAGTTACCCTTTTTCCACTTGGAGTTGCCGAAGGATTCGTAAAGGGGTTCTCCAGGCAACGCTAAACTGAACTCCAAACGGCTACATTATCTAGTCAAGGACGGCGTAGCTGTTTTGTTCAAATATAAGAAATCTATATGTTTCACGCTATATATCATCCTCCTATTTCTCGCTGAAACACCCCGTCCTTTACAAGGACGGCGTAGCCGTTTCCACTTGCGCTGTAATCACACGAGGATCTGATCCGCTCAAATTGACCAAAGACGAACTCATCCCCGCAAGGTTAGCCGATAAGGCGGCGGCCCCCTTCACACCCACCCCGTAAACTCCAATATCGACGCCTTCGCCGGTTGCGCTTCAGCTTGTGCGCCTTTCCGCCATTGTTTGGGGGACTCTCCCATAAGCCTGGAGAAGCAGCGGTTGAAGCTGGAGATGGAGTGAAAGCCGACTTGCCCGGAGATCGAAAGAATGGAATCATCGGTGCTTTTTAACTGTTTGCAGGCCTGTTCGATTCGGGTTCTGCTCAGGAATTCCAGGGGGGCGGCACCCATGATTTCATGGAATTTTCTGCGGAAATGGGTTGTGCTTAAGTGGCATAGCCCGGCTAGGGAATCGATGGTGATGGAGGTCATGTAGTTTTTCGTAATATACTCGAGCGCCGGAGAAATGACAAAATCACCCCTCAGACTATGCTCTGCCTCGTGTTCTGCCAGCATTTCATTCGTGGAATGAATTCTAAGGAGCTCTATATAAAGGGATAACAATAAGCCGTAGGCGTTTTCCTGGTAGTAGGGCTTCTGCTGCTTCAGTTCCTCTACGACCGACGTGGCAAGGGTATACACCTTGGGATACTGCTCCTTGTTCAATATACAGTTCTTTCCCGTCACCGCCCACAAATCCGGCTCGAAGCTGCTGAACACGCTTTTGAAGGAATGCTGAAAGAGCTCCTCCGGCGAAAAAAAGAGATAGGACCACAGGCTGGCGGTATCCGGTGAACTGTATGTCGTATGGGGGAGATACCTGGGGATAAAGGTTACGTCACCGGCTGTAAAAGGTACCGGTTCTCCTTGGAACTCCATGATGCCGCTGTCGGAATAGCAGATGCCAATCTCCAAATGGTTATGGAAATGGAGATGTTCGCTTCGGGTATCGGAAATCTTCCAGCGTTCCCCGCTTAACAGCAAGACGGGAAAATCGATGGGCAAGCTATAGTGGCGGTATTCAATTACCGGCTTCTTTTTTCTGGGCATATCCGGGTACTCCTGCTCTCATGGCGTTAATTTAGTAATTATGAATAAATGATTGAAATTGCGCAGTTTTGCTGTGAATGTGCTTAGATGTAGACCATTATACTGCTTACAATAGAATACATA
The DNA here is from genome assembly GCF_000758705.1 of Paenibacillus graminis. NCBI lineage: Bacteria > Bacillati > Bacillota > Bacilli > Caryophanales > Paenibacillaceae > Paenibacillus > Paenibacillus graminis. The sequence continues at coordinate 969,437 of NZ_CP009287.1, forward strand.
AAGCGTTTACAGGCTTGCGGACGGCTCTCAAGCGCCTTTGGGGGGCGTGTGTATCCGGGAGGAGAATTTAGATGCTTCAATTGAAGGTTGACAGGGAAGAAATCCTAAGCGTTATCGACAGAGTTACCAGAAAAACACTGGCGATGGATTTAACCTGGGAATGGCCTTGCGGGGTGGCTTATTATGGGGTGTCCAGGGCCTACCAGACCACAGGGAATAAAGAGTATCTGGATAGGCTTGTCCAGTGGGCGGATGAATATACCGAACTGGGCCTGCCGGACTGGACGGTCAACACTTGTGCCATGGGCCACATGCTGATCACATTATATGAAGAAACAGGGAACCAGAAATATTGGGATATTGTGATGAGCAAGGTGGATTATCTCCGGAATGATGCGCTCAGGTTCGGGGACAATGTGCTGCAGCATACGGTGTCTGTGTCCAATGATTTTCCGGAGCAGGCTTGGGCGGATACGTTGTTTATGGCGGCATTTTTTCTGCTCCGCGCAGGAAGCAAACTCAACGATCAGGACATAATCCAGGATGCCCTCAATCAGTATTACTGGCATATCAAATACCTGCAGGACCCTGGCAGCGGATTCTGGTTCCATGGTTACAATCATGTGCAGCAGGATCATATGTCCGGATTATTCTGGGGGAGGGCGAATGCCTGGGGCGCCTATACGATGTCGCAGGTCAAACCGCTTTTGAAGGACTGGTATTTGTACCCGCAGTGTATGGATGTGGAGTGTTCACTCCGGGATCAGCTGGCGGCACTGAAGCTTGTTCAGACGGAGAACGGCTTGTGGCGGACGGTGGTGAATGACGAGGAATCCTATGAGGAAGTATCTGCCTCCTGCGGGATTGCGGCGGCTATGATCAACAACGGCAATCCGCTGCATACCAAATATGTGCAAAAGGCGCTGAAAGGCATCCTGCAAAATATCAGCGAAGACGGGCGGGTACTTGGTGTATCGGGCGGCACAGCCGTGATGAAGGACCGGGAAGGGTACCGCAATATCCCCAGAGACTGGATTCAGGGCTGGGGCCAGGGTCTGGCACTGGCTTTTCTGTCCGACATGCTTAAGAATGAATAGAGTAAGTCATAGATTAAGTAATACTAAGGGTAACTTAGAAGACGGTTGGATAAACGGCTTCACGGTTGCCCTTGTTTTTGCTGCTCAAATATCTCCCGGGATACTGAAAAGCTCCCATAAAGGTGTTATTTGTAGTTCAAAGATAGATGTATAATATAGGAAGTATAATTTTGTTTGGCGGAGGTCTGATGGATGACGGAAGAAACCACAAGGTTAAGCAAAGAAATCAGGAACATGATTGATATTGTTTATGCAGGTACAAATAATGCTTTGGCTGTTGCCGATCAGTTAACATTTTTTTGGAGTGTCTTTTTACTAGCATCTGATAGTCCAATAACGTTGAGGTATCCTTACAAAATGCGGACCTCTTATACTTGGGGGGAACTGGTTGATGCCGAGGATGACGCTTATGAAGTTATTCAGATTAAAGTGTTGCCAGAGCTGATGAAGGGCCACCACTATCTGCCGAAGAGAATGGCGAGTGGAGGGCTTAAGTTGACTGTTACAGAAACACAATGTTATTCACTTATAACGATTATAGATTCAATATATAAAAAATTGGACGGAGTGCCTGCATTTCGAACAAGTCTACTTGCACTATACGATTACATGCTGGATATTCTATTAAAAGGATCAATCGAAGGGGAAGACGAGTGGATGAGCGGAGAATCGGTTGATTTTATTGTATCGCTTGTTGGTTCACATCTTCGAGTAGAAGGGAGGGGGAATTCGATCCACATTCATGACGCTCACTGCCGATCAGGACAATTGCTTACAGCCAGTTATAGAGAGCTTCCGTTTATTGATCCACGAAAATCGCTTATCTCCGGACGTTCTTTATCTCCAATTATGACTCGTATTTCTACTTTCCGCTTCCTTTTGTCGGGTATTCATCGATTTAGTGTGTTGAACAGGGACCCGCTAGTCTACCCCTCCCGTTCATTCAGTAAAGCTGCACGAAAGGATATAGCAGATAGAATGGATGTGAATGAGATCGTCTACATTCTTCCCCCGCGCTCAATAACATTTGATTCGAGAGACCTTCCTGATCCCGGGCTTATTGGACAATCAGATTACGCAGGAGTAGAGTTATCCTATTTGCTCTATGGTTTGAATAGCTGTGCACCCGGGGGATGGGCTTTTGCTATGCTCCCTGATGAATTGCTGAAGACCGAAGGGGATTCAATTCTAGAAAAGATAGAAACGATAGCCCAGATCCGTTCCATTGTCCGTCTGCCGAAGGAGTCTAGCAGAATGAACATCGGAAAAAACTCATCTTTGGTGGTTATCATGAAGGAGCCTTTGAGTGTCCGGCAGCAGTTGGATGACATTAGGCGTTACGAGCTGAGTGGATACAGGAAAGATGACATCAAACTTTTTTTTACGGAATATGAGCAGAAGTCGGGTCAGACTAGCGCGTCCAATCTTACTGGTTTTATCGAGGTTAGTAAGCCGAAACAGGTTAAGGCAGAGCTTGAAGAAAAATTATTGGAGAGAATCAGTAAGTTTGAAGGCCAATTGTCAAATCTAAAAGATCCATTATCAATTGAACAAAAGCTATTTAGCTGGCAGACCGATCTCTATGACCTCGGAAGCAAACAGGGAATCGCCCTCGCGTGGCAGCATCTCATTCATGATAACAGAATTAACACGGTACTCTCTAAAGAGGGGGAGGTAGTCTATGAGTTAAACCAAGCTGGTGAAAAGAGGGATGGATATGTTTCAAGTGAATTGAGCGGGATTTTATCTCCACAGCAATGGCAGTTATATATTGCTATTAGCCTTTCAGAATCTCCCATTGCTATTCATAAAGCAAGGCAAAGACTTTCTATGGAGGATCGGAGTGTTTTTACCATCCAGCAAGCCGTTGAGACAGTTCAAATGCTTGCCCGGATGGGAATGGTTGAGTGCATATACGAATCAGTCAATAGGGGTGCTGCATCCCCTGCCGATAATGAATGGATTGATCTCTGGATGAAAGTGCCGGAAGGAGGACGACAATGGAAATTCACAGCCTCTCGTTAGAAAACTATAAACATTTCCAGACATTCAATGGAGCATTTGGTCAAAACGACGAAGAACTGAGTAAGTTGTCGATCAAGTTTCTGGTCGGCAATAACGGCTCGGGCAAAACCTCCGTTCTGCAGGCCATTGGTTTGATTTTCACCAGAGCAATGAATGATGAATCTCCCGGATTTGTGTATGAGCTTGTGTACAGTATCATATCCGGTCATAAACGTGTCTATGTATTGCTCTCGAATAATTCCCAGAGGTATTCATTAACCGAGCGTCTGTATATTCAGATGGCTGAAAGTTTGGAGGGAATTAAAAATGGCCCTGTAGTTCGGGAACGGTACAGCGAACAAGTGAACCTGCATCCCCGCAGAATTATTAGCTTTGCTTCCGGACCAAATAATTCATTTGAAGATGTGTTGGTAAATTCGCCGCTGGGTGCAATAAACAGTGATATATATGATGAACTAAAGCGGGAGGGGCGTAATTCGGGTAAGCTGGAATATCTCCAACAACTGCAGCGGAGGTTATTATATGAACCAAATTGTATTAACCTCAACGGGGAAAATGCGGCTTTCATTCTAGCAGCTATAGTATTGGCAGAACCTGTTGGCGTTGAAATGGAAGGCTATCGCACAAAAAAAAACAGGCTATTTCAAATGGTGAGAAACATTCGAGCTGAGTTGATCTCGTTTGAACTCGATGAAGTGAAGTGCCGACAACTTGAGGCTTCTCCGTTTAATAAAATGAGGTACGAAAGTCTGTTAGTAAACTTCCTTCAGCGAGGCGCACGCCGGATAAAAGTCGTTCATTCACTGGATGGTACTATGCCCAAAGCCATTCGGATTCTCACAATACCCGCAGGGGATATTCTGTCTTCTAACCCGATGGAGTTTCTTACTATGCTGGTGACAGCCCAAAGATTTGGATACTTGCTAAACGTAAACCTATTCTATAAAAATGAGGATTCGGAACATCTGCTGGATCATAATAGTCTGAGCGACGGCGAGTTCTTCTGGTTGTCACGAATGGCGCTTATTATCTTATCCCAGCAGGAGTACGACGAGAATACCTTATTTTTGTTCGATGAGCCTGATGTTTTCTTAAATGAAAACTGGACAATGCAGTTTATAAGCATGCTTCATGATTTTGCCAAGATGGATCTACCTGGGGGCGAATCAAGTGAGCCGCGATATAACCGGCAAGAATATTGGATTGCTACACACTCGACCTTGATATTAACAGACGCATTTCCCGATCAGACTTTTAAGATAGAATTACATAGCGGGGTCCCAGGGGAGTTCCAGGCGATTTCGCTGGACATCCCTACCTTCGGTGCGGATAGAGGAGAGATTAGTGCACTACTATTTATGGATCATGAGCGGATCGGAGAATTTGCTAAACAAGTAATTGATAAAGCGTTAGATGAGCAAAAGCCCTACTCCAATGGCAGGATTCAAAAGATGTTGGACAAAGTGGGGCCGGGCTACGAACGCTTTCGGTTGGAGGAATATTTACATGCACGAAAACAATTACGCAGTGATTAATATTTTGAAGGGAAGAATAAGCGGATGCTTTTTGACCTAGAGAAACCATATATCATTCATAGTGAAATGAAGCTTGCCGGAGAATGTATGGTTGCTTTGATAAAGTATTGCAATACATATGGCATCACGGATGGTCAGTTTGATGAGAAATCCTTTCTAAAATTAAGGCCTCATAAAATGTATAAACATTGCTGTCTGATGAAGCATCCCGGAGCAATGCGCCATCGAATGAAGGAACTGTTCAGTACACTTCCAGTCACTGCTATTCCTTTTTTTATTAGTTGTTTAGAGGAAGATCTTCGTTTCGACTTCAATCATAACCAAGAAAATTATCAGTTCCCAGGCTATTTAAACACTATGTTTCAAGGTGTATTGACTGTGGAGGAGACCCAAAAGGCTACTGACCAATTACCAAAAATATTCGAAAAATTTTACAGTGATTTCTTCGATCACAAGGAGAATCATACCCTGAAAACTAACAGAGAACGTTTTAAAGAAGAGTACATAAAATTGAACACTAGCAAGGAAAATATTTGTCCGGCTTGTCTTGGACAGATGCATATGGGTAAGGCCCAATTAGACCACTACTTTCCTAAAAGTCTTTTTCCCGCTCTTGTGATTCATCCCTTTAATATCGTTCCAATTTGTATGGAATGTAATTCCTCGGTAGGGAAAAAACAAGATAGAGGAAAAGGAAACCGAGTACCAGCTTGGCCTGTGGATGGAGAAGCTATAAATGAACCCGGTTGTCTGAATGGCGTCTTCCTCCCTTATATACGTTCCGGCCAACAGAAATTCAAGTCTCGTATCGACGGCACCCCAGGCAATCGAGTCATAAAGGTAGAGCCGCTGTCAACGGCAGCTTCGGATGAGGCTGAGCGAATTCGACGGCATGTGGACACCTTTAATTTGGAAAAGGCTTGGACGAATCGCATACCGTTTCATTTCAATATGTTAATGCAACGCACGCTTTCGGAGTTCGCCAGAGTTTACACGGATCGTGTCGCAATTGGAGGAACAGTAACTAAAGAGGAGGTAGGCGATTTTCTATGGAACAAGCTGGTTCTGAACACTGAAGATACACTTTACGAGGTAGGATATCAATTTGAATTTGTTAGTTATGTAATTTCAATGGCTACGACTCCGGAGTGCTTTCATCCCTTCTATAAGGAGCTGCTGAAACGAATGGAAATCAGAACTCGAAAAGCCATGCCTACTGTGCCGCATATTTATGATAGCTTTTCAACAACATGCTGATAGCTCAAAGTATACAGCGACTTTTCAGAAGTGTTATATCCTTATAACCTGTTGCCAAATGATAGATTTATTAAAGGGGATAGATTGTGTTGTGGAGAATAAAGCTTGAATAGAGAAGAACAGGTGAAGGAGGGGAATTATGATTTTCAGAAAAGATCCGCTGGATAAAAAGAGCCTGCTTAAAGAATTAGACTCACTGGGATATTCAGACAGGATTAAAAAGATAGCGGTTCTAGGCCGTGATCATAGAGGCTCAACCGAGTATGCCGGGCTGCTGTCTTCCTTATTGGAGGATGGTGCTTATGAAGGACGTCTTGCCTTAACCGGGGCTGAGGTCACAAAGGATGCTAAGGTTGTTTTGTCAGCCCTGCGGCATCCTATGGCAAGTGTCAGAAATACGGCAGCGGGGCTTTTGGCCAAAGTGGCTTCAGATATGGATATTGAACGCGAGCTTCCCCATTTATCACATGATTGCCGCCGAAAGCTGCTGCGCAGTGTGTCTTTTATGAACCGTCAAGAACTGGCGGAGCGGCTGCTGCCTGTGGTATATGCCGGGTGGGGGGCGGAGGAGGCTGCCATTGTACTATCGGCATGTAATAAGGACACGGTCCGTCAGTGGCTTGCAGAGATCGGCTATGCCATCAAAGACTGGAACAAATTAGCCGGCCGGCATCCTGACGCGGTTGCTGAGTATTTCAGGACTACTTTACACACACCGCTTAGGGAAAAAGGTTATGTCTGGTGGAGGTTCTCATCAGCTTTCGAAATTTTATGCCGGACAAAGGCGGAGGTAGTGTTAGAATGTGCAGCGGATCATGGACCCATGGGCATCCTGCATCCTGCGCTGAAGAAACAGCTTAGTACTTTAGTCCGCATCGATCCTGATGCGGTGTACAAGCTGTTGACACGAATGGAGTCGCGAAGCGAACTGATTTCGCAGGGTGTCCCTGATGGGATTTTAAAAAGAAGAGGCGATTTATCCTTAGATCAATGGATGGAATTAGCTAAATTACTTGCAGACCGGCCTATGCATATAGCGAAATTACTGCATAATATTGCGCCTTCCCACCGCAAAGCGGTTTTTGATGCGGTGTATGAAGAAGATAAACGCCAAGCACGCATTTTTCCGGAAAGATTGCTATATGTATTGCCGCATGCATTACGTGACAAGGAAGCCAGCCGGATGCTTGGCCTTCGTGAAATCTATGATGACCGGGAGCGAATGATTAGAATTACGGCTTGCCGTTCTATTCAACATTCAAGAGAGAAGCTTGAACAAGCCGCACATGTATCCAGCGCAGACGAACGCGCAACGGCGCTTATGCAGCTGATCCGGAGTACGGTTCTGTCGAGACAGGGGATGCAGGAAACCTTGGTGTACCTGGGCCGGATCAAAAATGACCAGGACCCTGTCCGGAGCGCAGTCTTTAAAGAGCTTTCGGATAGTCCTGCTTCTGTGTTCACGGATGCCCATGTGCAGGAGCTTACTCTGCTGGTTGATAGTGTTATGGATGCCAGAGATACTTCATATGGTACGAAGTTTTCCGTTCAACAATTGGCATTTGCTATTTTGCGCCACAACGCATTGCATCCCCACGGTGAGCTGTTCAAGTTCTCGTTGAATACGATCCGGAAACTGGCCAAGCAGAACGGACAGCTTGCCCTTCCATCCTTGGAGAAGAATTTACCCCAGGGGGTAGAAGAAATACTTTTCGATGCAATCTATACATTAGCTGCGCAGGCCAGCCGGAGGGAAGACTACAATCTGGTGCTTAGCCTGGCTAACTCATTCGGCAAAAGAGGTTATGGCATCGCTAAACTTCAGAATCTGCTAAAAGAAGCAACGCGGGCGAAAACAGATTCGATAGCCATACAGGCGGCGAGACATTGGCTTGCCCCGCATCCCACTCGGGATGAAAGAGTACGGGAATTACTGGCTCTGGATAAATCGTTCATTACCGTATATGAAGTGTTCCTGCATCTGCACCGGCAACGTCAAGAATGGCTGGACCCATACATTTCGGGTGCTGTGATTAAGGGCAGGTTCTTATCGGGCAAAACCATTTATCTGGTGCCGGCTGCGGACGGGTTCAACAGGTGGCTGCCGCGCCAGCAGCAATCACTAAGTTCATTATTGGGCAAAATTGCATTCGATGACAAACGCAACTTTTCAGAGCGTTCCAGAGTGATTAGGATCATGGGAAATATGCCTGACCTTGGGCCGGATCAGTTACTAGAGCTTATACACGATAAGAAAATAACTGTAGTAGAAGCTGCCCTTCATGCCCTTTCACTTATAGAAGAACCGGAGAAGGCACTTCCCGTTCTGCTGGAGAATCTGGATGGGGACCGGGCACGTGTAGCCATGTACTCCATACCCAGATGCATCCGCAGAGTGAATCCGGTGTTACTGGCTTCAATGCTTAAGGAGCTGCTATACCGGGACAAGCTGAAAGTTACGGTCCGAAAAGAGGCCATCCGGTTACTGGGAGCTTATAGAAGCGGTGACAGCATTCCGTTATTGATGAATGAGTTCGAAAAACCAAATGCCCATAAGGATGTAATTATAGCCATAGGGCATGCAGCGAGACAGCTTCTGGATGATGAACGCGGCTGGAGTATTTTAAGTGCAATGGCTTCTTCAGAGAGGGACATCGCGGTCAGTTTATTATCTCAGCGGCCTAATGATCTTCCGCTGGAATATAGACCGCGTTATTTAGGGTTAATCATTGAAATTGCAGGTCATCCGGATGCGAATGTCGGCAGATTTGCCTTCAGTAGTATGATGCAGTGGACCAATGGAAATGAAGAAGTCATTGCAGCTGCCACTGCTCAGGCGATTACGGACTTGGAAGACAGCAGCAGGTGGAAGTTTGCCATGAACACGCTGATCGAAACATGCCGTGATGGTAAAATCAATGAAGCTGTAATCAGTGTTTGTAAGAAATTGGCTAGTACAGCCATAAGCGAGGAATGGAATGCAGCTGCCACAAGAGATTTGCCTCACCGGCAGCGTCTCATGAAACTGATCAACGAGCTGATCGCTTTGCCCAAAAATTCACGTGTACGCCTTGTACCTTTATATATGGGCCTGATTGACTGTCTGGCCTATGATGAGACTTTACATCAAGTGGTGTTGAAATTGTATATAGCAGCAATAGACTGGAACAATGTGGAGGAATCCGTCGCTTATCTAAACCGGATGGTTAACTGTATTACAAATCAGCCACAGCTGTTAAGCGATGTCTATCAGCAGGTCGTGCATCAATTGAAAGACAGCACAGGGTATTGGAATCCGGAAACCCTGCTGGAAATTGTAGATCTCCTAGGTTCTGAAAAAGGTTACGAATTTCAGTATATTGGGCTTTCTGTGCTTGAGGTTGCCGGAAGTGTTTTATTATGGAGTCCGGAGTGCGCAGACCGTCTGAGGCTGTATAGAAATCACACGAGCATTGCGGTCCGCTCCCTTGCGCTTAACATTTGGACTCATTAACCTGCGATAACTTCATATGCAGGATAGGAAAAGGCTGGCCCTGCTCATCCCGTTCAGACCGGTCAAATACTTGGAATCCCAAATGCTCGTAGAATCCGGTTGCCTGGGGATTTTGTTCATTCACATCAACATAGAGCACGTTCAGTGTCTGTATGGCATAAGTCACCAGTTGTTTTCCTATGCCTCTTCCCCTGACGGCGGGGTTTACGAACAGCATTTCAATCTTAGTATCCTGAACACCTATAAAGCCGAGATAATGATCCTGATCTGTATAGGCCAGCAAGTGGGGGATTTGCCTGATACCTTGAATAACCAAGGGGCTTAATGCTGCAATATTTTGTTCAGAAAGGAATAGATGCGTAGCCCGCACAGCTGTTTCCCAAATATACAGCAGTTGATGCGATACTTCCTTATTTCTATCTGTGATTCTATGTATCGGGTTCATATGTTCTCCCTTAGCCGTTTTCCTTTGAGTATAGTATTATTAAAGTACATTTGCAAAAGCCGGAGGGTTTGTAATGGCGACACACCGCGTGAACAGCATGGAAGTAAAGAAGATGAACCGTAACGCCATTTATCGATATTTGTATCACCGTGAAGCTACATCCATCCAGGAGATTGCGCAGGCGCTCAATCTGAGTCTTCCTACGGTTACACAGAACCTTAAGGAGCTGCAGGAAAGGGAACTGATCGTGGAGACCGGGCTGTTTCAGTCCACCGGAGGCAGGAAGGCGAAATCGATAGCTTGCAACAGTGTGGCGAGATATGCAATCGGGCTGGATGTGACCCGGAATCATATCGGCATTGTAATCATTGACCTGAGCGGTGCAATCGTCAAGCATGTCAGGAACCACTTTCCCTTTGCTAACACGGAAGTCTACTTTCAAAGCGTGGGCAAGCTGGTGGATGATTGTGTGGAAGAATGCCGGATCGACAGCAGCAGAATTCTGGGGGTCGGGATTGCGCTGCCCGCTATCCTGTCCGATGACCGCCAAACGGTGAGTTATGCCACCGTCATTGATTTCAAGGGGGGGAGCGTACAGCGATTCGCCGAATTTATCCGCTATCCCTGTATTCTCAGCAATGAAGCGAACGCAGCCGGCTTCACCGAATTGTGGGGAGAAAAAGACATACACAATGCAGTCTATTTATCCCTTAACAATAGTGTTGGCGGCTCCATTATAGTCAATAATCAGATCTATGCCGGGCAGAATCACCGGGGCGGGGAATTCGGCCATATGACGATCATGCCTGAAGGCCGTACCTGCTACTGTGGCCAGAAGGGCTGTGTGGATGCCTATTGCTCAGCGAGAATTCTCTCGGACAGCACACAGGGAAGCATTTCTGAATTTTTCCGGCTGCTGCGGGAGGGGCATGAGCCGCAAAAGTCGATTTGGCGGGAGTACATCGGCTATCTGGTAATTACGGTTAACAACCTCCGCATGCTGTACGATTGCGATGTGATTCTAGGCGGCTATGCCGGCGCTTATATGGAGGAGTATATGGATATCCTTCAAGGGCTGGCGGCCCGGAAGAACACCTTCGAGCTGGACGGCACATACCTCCGGATTTGCAAATACAAGCTGGAGGCTACTGCCGTGGGCGCCGCCCTGGAACTGGTAACCGAATTTATTGACCGTATCTAGATTGCTGCCGGATAGGATAGCCGGCAATAACCCTAGCGTAATAATCCTAAGCGTAAATCTAACGGAATTGTATACTGCTCCTCCGGAAGAGGGACGATGCTGCCTTTGCGGCTTCGCCCTCTTCCGGGGGAGTTTTTAGTTTATTTGTTGACTTCAAAGCAAAACGGACTATAATCTTATTTAGATTGTTTTATAAAAGTGTTTTATAAATAACTGAACGCTATTGTCCCTGAGGAGGAGTATCTGATGAAGATTATGAAGAACAGAGCTTTTTACATGACGGATCTGAAGAAATTGGAAATGAATGAAATCGGCATGCCCGTGGCCAAAGAGGGCGAGATTATTGTCAAACTGGAGTATGTCGGCATTTGCGGTTCTGATGTCCACTATCTGGAGCATGGCCGGATCGGTGATTTCGTTGTCGAAGGCGATTTTATTCTAGGACATGAATGTGCCGGAGCAGTAGTCGGGCTTGGTCCCGGGGTGAAGAAGCTGAAGGTGGGAGACAGGGTCGCACTGGAGCCTGGAGTCACCTGCGGCCAGTGTGAATTCTGCAAGAGCGGAAAGTACAATCTCTGTCCGGAGGTGAAGTTTCTGGCTACTCCGCCTTACCATGGCTGCCTGATGGACTATATCGCCTTTCCGGAGAACATGGCCTTCAAGCTGCCGGACAGCGTATCTTCAGAAGAGGGAGCGCTGGTGGAGCCGCTGGCAGTGGGACTGCATGCTGCGGCCCAAGGCGGAGTCAAGCTGGGTGACCGTGTCGTTATTCTGGGGGCCGGCTGCATCGGGCTTGTAACGCTCCTGGCCTGCAAGGCTTACGGGGCAACAGATATTGTGGTCGTTGATATCATTGAAAAGCGGCTGGAAGCAGCGAAGCAGCTGGGAGCGAGCCGGGTAATCAACGCCAAGCAAGAGAATGTCCGGGATGTAATATCCCTGCTAACGGACGGCCAGGGCATGGACAAGGTGATTGAAACTGCGGGGAGCGAGCATACCGTTAAGCAGACGCCCTATCTGGTCAAAAGAGGCGGAACGATTGTGCTTGTGGGCCTGGCGGCCAAGGATATCATCGATTTCGACTTTATGCAGATCATGTTCAAGGAGGCTGACATCCAATCGGTGTTCCGTTACCGCAATCTGTATCCTGCCGCCATTGGAGCAATCGCAGATGGCAAAATTGACGTCAAGGGGATCGTGACGCATGAATTCAGCTTTGAGGATACCCAGAAGGCCTTTGACTTTGTGATTGATAATAAGGAAGAAGTGGTGAAGGCTGTGATCCGGATGGGGTGACGCACCAACTTACGCTCACAAGATTCCATAATATCTAAACGATTATGATCAATTTGACACTGAGGGTAGAACCCTAGCACCGTTAAGATAAATTTACTGGCCGCTTTAATCTATTACGCTGGTTAACCCTTTTTATCATTTGAAGCAGAGGTAGAAATCCCTCACTTCCTAAACATCCACCCCGCGTCATCCCTTAACAGCTCTTGGGATTTTATATTGATCATTAGTTCTTCTATGGCCGAGCAGCTGGCTAATCCGCAAATTACAATGGAGGCTGTGGTGAGTCCGAATATACTGTACAGCAGCGGGAAACTGAATAGCGCTAATCCTGTTGCCTTGTTGGCATAGGTGTGAAGAAAAGATAATGCGCGGTATTTTACATATCCGACCAGTAATGAGCTCAAGCGAACCAGAGCAATAGCGGCTATCCAGCAGATGACCCACAGGGAGAGCTGAAGGATCGGAAGGAAGACAGCCAGCAGCGCTGTTATGTAAACAACATCCGCGACACTGTCTATACTGGCGCCTAAAGGACTGGTGCTGTTGGTCTTTCTTGCGACATATCCATCGAGCACATCACTTGCCCCGCATACGAGATAGAGGCCAAAAAATATGGCGGATAACGGTTGCACCACGAGCAGCAGCAGCGCGCACAGTATCCTCAGGGCAGAGAGTATATTGGGTATATGTTTCATCTGTCCCACCTCATCACACTTGGATTCAAGGTATCGGTCAGCAATTAATGCTGCATAGGCGTTCATATTATATCATAGGCGTTATCGTTCATGAGGAAGAAATCCCCATTTTGCAGTATAATCGGAAAGGGAAATGGAGGGGAAAAGCCAATGAACGACACGATATTGATCATAGAAGATGAAGCAGGCATTGCCTGCATGCTGGAGCTGCTGCTGTCCAGGGAAGGGTATTCTTCCGTCCTTACCGCTTCTACCGGGGCGGAGGCGATGAGCCTGCTGGACAGCCGGGAGCCGGATATTATTTTGCTGGATGTGATGCTTCCGGACTGTAACGGCTTCGAGCTGTGTCTGGAGCTGCGCAAAAAAACAAACGCCCCGGTCTTATTTCTGACCTCGAGGGCTGCCGATTACGACAAGCTGACCGGATTTGCGATGGGCGGGGACGATTATATTACAAAACCGTTCAACTCCCTGGAGGTGGTGGCGCGGATCAAAGCCCAGCTTGCCAGAAAAAGGCTGTATCAGCAGGAGGCTCCGGCCGCCAGTTACGCTTTTGCTGATTTTGAGATCAGCAAGGATACCGGGGGGCTTACGGTGCGCGGCCAGCAGCTTCATTGTACGGCTAAGGAATTCGCGCTGCTGCTATTTTTTGCCGAGCATCCGGGGCGGCTTTTTACAACGTCCCAGCTCTATGAACAGGTCTGGGGTCAAATGCAGCTGGGCGATGAAAAAACGGTTGTGATTTATATTTCCAAAATCAGAAACAAAATAGAGCGGGACCCGAAGCAGCCCCGTTACATTGTTAACTTCCGCGGGTTAGGCTACAAATTTATTCCGGACCCCGTACCGGCTGGACAAGCATGAAAGGGGTTCTTCGTGTTGGCTTGCGGCTGCTGCTCTTTCTGCTGGCGCTGCTCGTAGGTGCTGTTGCCATCTGGCTCGTACTGTTTGTTCTTTTTCTTTTTTTGCGTGATCTGGTTCCATGGCTGAAGGGGCTCCGGTTCATGCAGTTTCAAATCTGGAGCTTCCTGGCTGTGTGCATGGCTGCGCTTGCCTTCTATCTGTGGAGCCTGACGAAGCCGGTTATTTATATGCTGACCTGGCTGAAGCAGCTGGCACAAGGCCACTATGACGAACCTTTGCGGAGCAATTGGCGCGGCCGCCCCCTTTCCGGAGATCAGCTCAAGCTGCCTTATGCTCTCTTTAGGGAAATCATCGGGCAGTTGTCCACGTTGACCCTTGCACTGCAGCGAACAGAAGAAGAAAGACGCGAATTGGATGAGAAGCGCAAAAGCTGGATTGCGGGCGTGCGGCATGATCTGAAAACCCCGCTCGCCTATATTCGCGGCTACAGCTCCATGATTGCGGCTGCCGACCAATATTCGTGGTCCCCTGCGGAAATCATCCAGTTCGGCTCCTTAATGGAGCAAAAAACGATCCAGGTGGAGCAGCTGATTGAAGATATGAATGCTTCCTACCAGTTGGACGGCAGCGGGGTTCTGCTCTCGCGGGAGACAACGGAGATGGCAGGATTTATCAGGCAGATCGTTACCGATGTCGCTGATCATCCGCTGGCTGCACAGCATACCTTTGCCTTCCATACCGCCGGGGAGAAATGCCTGGATATCGACCAGCGCATGATCCGGCGGGCACTGCACAATTTGCTGTGGAATGCAGTGGTTCACAATCCCGGTGGGTGCCATATTGAAACTGAAGTATACTGGGATCAGCACGGACTGACGGTTGAGATCCGCGATAATGGGACGGGAATCAATGCGGAGACGCTGGAGCGGCTGAACGCTGCTGAAGACAATGTGCTGTCGGCGCGGACCAGATTGGCGGGCTCCGGTCTGGGCATGGTGCTGTCAAAAGATTTTGTAACACGGCATGGCGGCACAATGACGGTACATAGCAAACCGCAGCAAGGAACACGCATCACTCTTTTTTTTCTGTTTTAAAAGCAGGCCGGACCCAGCTTTGGGGTGCTGGCCTGTTTTTTTACTTGTTTTTTACTTTTCTTTACCCCGCTGCTACTTCCAGCGGCTATGATAGTCTCCATACTACAGATATGAGGTGACAGGAGATGCCGCAACTTATAGTGGAGACCAAAGGGCTGACCCGCCGCTTCGGCGAACAGGTGCCGGTGAATGAAGTGAACCTGGAGGTTCCCGAGGGGAAAATCTACGGTTTTCTGGGGCCGAACGGTGCAGGAAAGACAACAACGATCAAAATGCTGCTGGGCTTGCTCCGCGCGGATGCCGGGACGATCCGCATGTTTGGACAAGAGATGCCGGAGAGAAGCCTGGACATTTTGCGCAAGGTAGGCTCACTGGTAGAGAATCCATCCTATTACGGTCATCTGACCGGGTACAAAAATTTAAAAATACTGAGCACCCTGCTGAAGCTGCCTGACCGGCGCATCGGTGAGGTATTGGAAATTGTACGGCTGACGTCAAGCGCGAACCGCAAGGTAAGCGGATATTCCCTTGGCATGAAGCAGCGGCTCGGCATAGCAGCAGCCTTGCTGCGGGGGCCGCAGCTACTGATTCTGGATGAGCCGACCAACGGCCTGGACCCCGCGGGCATCCAGGAAATACGGCATCTGCTGCTGTCCCTGGCCCATGATCAGGGAATGACGATCCTGCTGTCCAGCCATCTGCTGAGCGAGGTGGATACGATTGCAGATGAGATCGGGATTATCAGCAGCGGTAGGCTCGTCTATCAGGGGGCTTTGGAATTGCTGGAGCGGCGGAGGGGCAAAGTGCTGGAATTTGCCGTGGAGCGCCCGCAGGAAGCACTTCGCACGTTATTGCTGCAAGGATTCGCCGTGGAGCGGAAAGGCAATGTGCTGTCAGTTTCGGCAGAGAAGGTCAGTATGCCGCAGGCAGAATTGTTCAAACTGCTGGGCCCTTACGGGATTATGAATGTACGGGAGATCAGCAAATCGCTGGAAGAGCTGTTCATGGAGCTGACCGGAAAAGGAGTCAGCTTATGATGTGGCGGGCCCTGCGGGCCGAAGGCATGCGGCTCAAACCTGCGGCCCGCTGGCTGCCGGTGATCAGCTCCGGGCTGTTCATCGCATTTATGGCGCTGGAATGGTACCTCTATTTCAAAGGCCCGGCAGGGGTATACAGCGTGTTTAATGTGATGTATATGTTTCTAGGGTTCGTAATGCTGCTAAACACCGCGTTATTCGCTGGCATGATTACCGGTTTGGAACACGAATCCAACAGCTGGAAGCAGCTGCTGACCCTGCCTGTATCCCGCGCTGTTTTTTATTGGGCCAAGGCCTTGTGGGTTCTGATCCTGCTCTTATGTACCGTCTTACTGATTATTGCCGGCCTGTCCCTGCTCTGGATCTGCTACACATCCGAACCGCTGCCGTTCCAGTTCCTAATCAAGCAGATCGTGTACAGCTTTCTCGCCTCAACTGCGGTGCTGGGGCTGCAGATGTGGCTGTCTATCCAGTTCCCGAACCAGGCCATTCCGATGTCCATCGGCTTGCTGGGCGCCGTTTCCGGCCTATTCATCGCGCGGGACAGCGGCGCAGCATTGTGGACCTGGCTATGGCCATGGGCCTATCCGACCCTGTCCAGTCCGTTCATGGCACATCCCGGGAGGTGGATTGGCATCAGTGCAGGCCTGGGAACGGTGCTGCTGGCCGCCGGGGCCCTGCATTTCAAAAACAAACAATTTTAATTAACAGAGGTGTGATTATGGAAGATTTGATGAAAGCTGAACGAATGAAGCTGCAGTATCCAGTCCTCTTCATCCTGTTCCTCATCGGTGCGCTGGGAACGGTGATGCTCGGTATCAATAGTTTGAATTCAGAAAATTTCGCCGGTTTTTATGTGCGGGGCTGGAAAACCTTTTATCTGCATATGGCCAGCTTTCACGGCTTGTTTTTATATCCTCTTTATGCCGGGGTGCTGGCTTCTTTTCTCTGCCGTTATGAGCATATTAACGGGGGGTGGAAACAACTGTTTTGTCTGCCTATTCCCCGTTCCCGTGTCTATTATGCCAAATTGGGGACGCTCATGCTGCTGTTAGGTTTAATTCAATTGCTTTTTGCCGGATCATATCTGCTCGCGGGAGAACTGCTTCAATTGGGGAATGACTTGGATTTTACCGGATTAATCATCGGTACGGTTGGAGGGTGGCTGGCCCTGCTGCCGTTTGCGGCGCTGCAGTTATGGGTTTCCATGCGCTTGAAGTCGTTTGTGTCCTCTCTGATTTTATCGGCTTCGATTGTGATCGCCAATATTGTGCTTACCGGGCTTCATGCTTCGGTCGGCGCCTGGTTTCCTTCCACAACGGCCTACTACGCGATGTATCCAAGGGGGACCGCATTGTCGCCCCGGCTGGATGTGATCCCGTTCATTCTCATTGTGGCCGCAACCTCTGCTGCTTACATCTGGGCGGGCCGCCGGTCGCTTATGCGTGGAGCCCAGCTGTAGAGAAGTGTTGAGAAACCCCGCTGCTTTCGAGAAACGGAGCAAAAAAGAGCAAATCACCGGCCGCTTAAGAGCGAAACCAAAGAATGCGCCTTCATTCGTGAAGTGGAGGCATTTTTGGCTTCTTTTGTCATCCGCAACGTTTTACATTAAACGGCTACAGGCGTAAGATTCAAATCAACAACCGAAAGAAATATAACTGTTCTCAAATGGCTGAATTCCAGTAATGGGAACGGGGGAACCAATGGTGAATGCGGCTTTTGCTCAGATAGCTTCCGCTCACCTGGGGTGAATCCTTGCAGCGTGCTGATAAGCCGCTTCTTACAAGGTAGGGCAATCTCGCTGCCCGAATCCGTCAGCTAACCCCGTAAGCCTCGAAGAGAGAGGATGAGCGCCATGATCGATTGACCGACCACGGAGAGCCCTGCCGCTCCTGTGGTCTTTTTGCTGTGCCTGCAGTAAGGAAAGGCGGTATCTATAAGGAAGCTAAAATCTTATAACAACGAAAATTAGAGTGTTGGATGTGATCTGAAATGCTTAAAAAGGGGGGGGTAATATCGTTACGGTATTTATCGTGTGCTTCTGGGTTGGACTATTGCTCCTCCTCAGCGGCGGATTTCATGGGCATGGCCTGGCGGGTCATCTGCATATGGGAGGCGGCGATGCTGGTGGTCCGGGCTTTGTGCCCATACTCCCTCTGATGGTGTTTGTCACGGTCTGGGGGGGCACCGGTTATGTGCTTACCCGGTTCAGCGGAATGAATAGGCTTGCAGTGGTGCTGATTGGCACCGTGGTTGCTTTGCTGGTCGGCTGTCTGATGTATGCAGTGCTGGCCCGGGTGATGACCCGGTATGACAACAGCATGAATGAATTGGATTATGAGCAGGCGGGGCAACTTGGGTACATCAGCATTGCTGCAGCGGATGGCGCAGTTGGAGAAATGAAATATGTGCTGCATGGAACGATGCGCTCCATTGGAGTGCGGGCCGAAACCGGCCAGCAGCTTGTGAGGGGCGACAGGGTGATTATTCTGAAGGTGGATAAAGGAATAGCGTCTGTAACCCTCTTCGAGAGGGAAAGTGGACAATTATAAATAACGGGGAGTGTCGAACCGGATGGTTATGCTCTATTTAATTGCAGGAATTGTTGTTGTTATTCTGCTGGCTTTGTTCAGTATCGTGAACGCTTATAAAAAAGTTCCGCCCAATCAGGCAATGATTGTGTACGGCCTCGGCGGAAAAAGAGTGGTTCAGGGCGGCGGGACGTTCGTCATTCCCGGCTTCCAGAACAATAAGACCATCTCCATGATGCTGATGAGCTTCGATGTGATCCCGGCGCAGGCGATGTTCTCCCAGCAGGGCATCAAGCTCAACCTGGAAGCGGTAGCCCAGATTAAGATTAAAAGCGATCCTACCGCTATTCTGACTGCCAGTGAGCAGTTTATCGACCGGCCGGAAGAAGACCGCGAGACAATTATCCTGCATTCGGTGGAAGGGCATTTGCGCGGCTTGATCGGACAATTAACGGTAGAATCCATTCTGAAGACCCCTGACGAAATCAACAGCAAGATGCGGGAGACCTGCTCGGAAGACCTGGACAAGATGGGGCTGGAGGTAGTCAGCTTCACCATTAAGAAAATTACGGATGACAAAGGGTATATCGACAACATGGGGGTTCCGGAAATTGAGCGCATCCGCCGCGATGCCAGCATCGCTAAGGCGGAGGCGGAACGCGACATTCAGATCAAGCAGGCCGAAGCGGAGAAGGAGTCCTCCATCGCCAAAGCCAATGCGCATCAGGCCACCATTGAAGCGGGAACCGCCGCCCGCGCCAAGGAATCTCAGTTCGAGAAGGAATTGAACATTAAGCAGGCGGACTTTAAGCTGGAGACAGAAGTGAAGAAAGCACAGGCGGATCTTGCATACGAATTGCAGCAGAACAAAATCAAACAGTCGCTGGTTACCGAGCAGGTCAAGATCACGCAGATGGAAGCAGAGGCTAACCGGACTGTCCGGGAAATCGAAGTAGAGCTGAGACAGAAGGAGCTGGAGGCAACGGTGATTAAGCCTGCCCAGGCGGAGAACCAGGCTACCATTATGAGAGCGGAAGCAGCCAAGCAGCGGCAAATTCTTGAGGCGGAAGCAGAGGCGGCCACGACGACCAAGCGGGGGCTGGCCACAGCGGAAGCCGAGCTGGCGAAGGGGAGAGCCAACGCGGAAATTGTTCAATTGGCCGGAGCGGCGGAAGCGGGAGCGCTGGAGAAGAAAGCCGAGGCATACAAACAGTTCACGCAGGCTGCGCTTACCGTGGAATTCCTGAAAGTCCTGCCTGAATTGGCCGAGAAAATCGCTGCTCCGCTGGCCAAGGTCGATAAGATTACAGTGATTTCCCAGGATGGAGCTTCATCCGGCGTGAACAAAATTACCAGCGATATCGCCAAAATCATGGCCCAGGTTCCTGAATTGACCCAGACGCTTACCGGTATGAACGTGACTGAGGCGCTCAGCGGGCTGCTCGGGCGGGATAAAGAGCAGTAATCTGCAGCTTCGTAAGGTGTTAATTGTCACCGATAACATTAAGGAATAGGAAAAATAGATTGAAGGTTTTAAAACAGTTAAGAAGCTCAAGTATGCGGACATACTGCCGATACTTGGGCTTTTTGTTATTGTTCAGGAAATTATGTTTTCTTTCGCCTGTGAATAAAATTCGCATAAAGTTGGGGATAAAGACGTGATGCTGCGGATTAGTATAAAAGTTCTTTCTTTGAGAAGATCGCATAGCTGATTTTGTACATCATCAAGTTCCATGCCAGCGCTATCACCGGGGAACAGCACAGCAGGATAAATTTAAGCTGATCTGTGAAAGAAACACCAAAGAAGATAAGAATCTCATATACACCAAAGCAAATTACAGCGGGTATTATAAAGGAAACAAGTGATAATGTACGAGCCTTTTCTGTACCGAACTTAAATAAGAGAGGGATAGACATACTGCCTAAGATTTCCGCAATCACTAAACCAGCCATAGCCACAACCGGCAGGGTGAGGACGTCGCTCATGTTGCTGTAATCAACTTTACGGACGATGATGCCGCCAATGAAACCAATCACTAGACCGATGACAACACCGGTAATCGAGAAAATCAGCAGAACGATAAACTTGCTAGCCACTAAGTCTTTTTTGGTAACCGGGGTAACCATAGCATATTTCATCCACTTGGAGTTGTCATCAAAGCTGAACGTAGTCATAACCATCATGCTGCATAGAATCCCACTCGCGATAATATAGGCTTCCGGTCCACTGAAAGGGACAAAGATGAAGGCAAAAACCAGCAGCATAAAAAACATGGATTTTGCGTTGTGTCCAATGTTATATAAATCTTTTAAAATCAAGCTTTTCATTACACCTGCTCCCCCTTTACATAGAGAAGAAGAATATCGTCAATAGAAGCGTCGTCCACTACTGCCGTCTTATGCTTGCGGCGCGCTTGTTCCTTATCGGCAACCAGCACATCCCACTGATAGTCGCACTTCCGGTAGGCAAGGACCTCCGATTTGTCAATCTGTTCAAACAGCGCTGCCCCACAACGAATAATACCGTAGTTGTAACGCAGTTCGTCCTTTGCCTTACAGAACAGAACCTTTCCCCCGTGAATAAAGGTGATGTAATCAGCCACTTTCTCCAAATCCGTTGTGATGTGGGAAGACATCAGGATGGAGTGGTTTTCGTCCTGTACAAAATCCAGAAAAACATCCAACATATCGTCACGCATGATAGGATCAAGGCCGCTAGTCGCTTCGTCCAGGATCAGGAGCTTTGGCTTATGGGAGAGTGCCACAGCAATACAAAGCTTCATCTTCATGCCTTTGGAAAATGTTTTGATCTCCTTGTCGGGAGAGAGCTGGAACTTTTTTAAATAACTGTGGTATAAGGCTTCGTCCCATTGTTTATAGGCAGCCGCTGAAATTTTGCCGACCTTGGCCGGTGTGAGGGTTTCATAGAAGTTGATACCGTCAAACACAACGCCGATGTCCTCTTTGATTTGCTTGGGATTAGAGGACAGATCCTGGCCCCAAAATGTGACGGTACCTTCATCCTTTCGGATGAGTTCAAGAATGGCGTTAATGGTGGTGCTTTTGCCGGCACCGTTCTCACCAATCAGCCCCATGATCGTGCCTCTCGGAATAGAAAAGGACACCTGATCCAGCTTGAAATCAGGATATTGTTTGGTTAGGTTCTCAACCTGCAAAATAGATTCCATAGTTATTCCTCCTCTTGGTAAAACATAGTCAAAAGCTCAATCAGCTTGCTGAGTGGTATACCGCTGGTACGTGCAATATCTGCAGCCTCCTGCAAATGTCCTTCTGCTTTTCGCTGTTGTTCTTCTTGGAAAAAATCTTTGTTTTGCGAGGATACAAAACTCCCTCGCCCTACAGTCGTTTCAATAAAGCCATCCCGCTGCAAATCCTCATAAGCCTTTTGTACGGTAATGACACTGACATGAATAGATTTGGCCAATGCACGCATTGACGGAATAGGGTCGCCTGTCTGTAATTCTCCGCCCATAATCATTGCTTTAATCTGTGAGGTGATTTGTTCATATATAGGCTTGCTCGTATTACTGCTGATGATGATTTCCACAAGGCCCCTCCCTTATAGTGTGTTGCAATGTACTTATTGGATAAGTACATTATAGTTAGGTAGATTGCATTTTGTCAAAGGAGTTTCTAGCGGCCCTTTTTAAAAGTCTTAGGCCACCCCATGTTATTATTAGATAAGTTAGTCTATAAATCCCATTGGAGGATTGCCTGTATGGTCAAAATTCTTATCGTGGACGACGATCCGCATATTCGCGCCCTGATGCGCCTCTACCTGAAGAATGAAGGGTTCGATCTGGCTGAGGCGGACAACGGCATCGATGCGCATGCCATCGTCAAAGGTTCAGGAACCGATCTGGTGATCCTCGATATTATGATGCCGCAGATGGACGGATGGGAGCTGTGCCAGGAGATCCGGATAAGCGATCCCGACCTTCCGCTCCTGATGGTAACGGCCAAGGGCGAAGCGGGTCAGAAGATCAAAGGCTTCCAGCTCGGGACCGACGACTATATGACGAAGCCGTTCGATCCGGTGGAGCTTGTGATGAGGGTAAAAGCATTACTGCGGCGCTCCCGGATTGCCTCTTCCCAGGTCATTGTGCTGGGGGAAATCGTATTGAACCGGAAAACGTATAAAGTGACGCGGGGAGACGAGGAACTGACTTTGCCTCTGAAAGAATTCGAGCTGTTATTTGTGCTTGCCGGCCACCCGGGGCAGATTTTCACCCGGGAGCAGCTGATCACCCAGATTTGGGGCATGGATTACGAAGGAGACGACCGGACTGTCGACGTTCATATCAAGCGGCTGCGGGAACGTTTTGCCGGGGACGCCCGCCATTTCCGCATTGAAACGGCAAGGAGTGTAGGCTACCGTCTGGCGGTGAATCCGGGATGAAGACGTTATATGTCCGCGTCGTACTGACTTTTCTGGCCGTCATCGTCATCAGCTTAATCTCATCCCTGCTCATCTCCCTTGCTCTTTTTCAGAAGGCTCTTAACACTACGGGGAAAAACGATATGATCGCGGCCGGAAACCGCATTATACGTGTGTATGAACAAACGAATCCTCCGGATTTGGATACTTTAATGGATAACATGGCTGAATTGGTTTCCTATACCCTGCAGCTCTACGACAGCAATGGCGGGGTGAACTCCTATGTACCGGCCAAAGGCAGGAAGGCCGGGAAGATTAACCCGGAATCTGTCCGCAAGGTGCTGCAGGGAGAACTGTACCGTTCGCAGGGAAAAGATAACGGAACGTTCGTCGGCCTTCCCTTTCTATCTGAAGGGAACCGTTATGCCTTATTTGTGCATAGCTCTTTCAAGAACGAAGCCGCGCTCATCCGTTTGTTCTTTACCA
Organism: Paenibacillus graminis; assembly: GCF_000758705.1. NCBI lineage: Bacteria > Bacillati > Bacillota > Bacilli > Caryophanales > Paenibacillaceae > Paenibacillus > Paenibacillus graminis. The sequence goes on from NZ_CP009287.1 coordinate 992,892, forward strand.
TCCTGCTTCTTATGCTCGGGCTCGGAAGTTTGGGCATTCTCGTTGCCGGCAGATACGTGGTGAAGCCTCTCCAAGCGATGACGGATGCGACTAAGCGGCTGGCTAAAGGCGACTTCGAGGTTGAGCTGAAAATAAACCGCAGAGACGAACTGGGAACGCTCTCGCGGAGCATTAACGATATGGCCCGGGAAATCAGGCAAATGGAGCGGATGCGGCAGGATTTTGTATCAAACGTGTCTCATGAAATCCAGTCCCCGTTAACTTCCATTTCCGGTTTTGCGAAGGCGTTGAAGGATGGCACGCTTGTTATCGGGGAGACCGAACGCCTTCAGTACTTGGATATTATTGTTACTGAGAGCGACAGGTTGTCCAGACTCAGCGATAATCTGCTGAAGCTCGCTTCCCTCGAATCGGAGCATCATCCCTTCAAGACGGAAACCTATAACCTGGATGAGCAGATTCGGCGGGTGATTGTCGCTTGCGAGCCCCAGTGGTCGGCCAAAAACATCCGCGTCGACATGGAGTCCCTTTCAGATGCTGCTGTCCGGATAACGGCCGACAAGGATCAACTCAATCAAGTATGGATGAATTTGCTCGGCAATGCCGTCAAGTTCACGCCTTGCGCCGGGCAGGTCTTCATCGCGATCAGCCAGCCCCAGCCGGGTGAGGTTGCCGTGGCAGTAAGCGATTCCGGGATCGGCATTGCGCCGGAGGAGGTAGGCTTTATTTTTGAGCGCTTCTACAAAGCGGACAAGTCGCGGGCTGAAGACCGGAGCGGCAATGGCCTTGGTCTTGCCATCTCCCACAAGATTGTTGCACTTCATCATGGAAGCCTAGCGGTGAAGAGTACGGCCGGACTGGGCACAACGTTCACGGTGACACTCCCCGTTGTTTTCCCTTCTGATTCTATCCTTTAAGCCTTTAAGTTCATGCTCCGTTCATATTTCTCCCATAAGCTCATTGCGAAAACATTGAACCGATTGGAGGAATATGAATGATGAGCTTTATGCTGAATATGTTCGATTCATTGAAATGGCTGACTGGCTGGGAAATGATTTTGTGCGCGCTGTACTTGTTTGTCCTGCTGGGGTATGCTTTTCTCAAGAATCACCGGTGGTTTTATTTTATTCCCGTCGCGGGTGTATTGATTGCGGTTATAAGTCTCATCACAGGTGATGACTCTATACTGGCTCTATTGATTTACTCCTCAACGGCCATACTGTTTTTATGCACTGTTAGAAGAATTTTTAAGCCGGCTATTAAGCCGCTTTCCCCAAAATTTCAGACTGTCATGGTTATCGTTTTCGTCCTCGGGTCCCTGCCAACGCTGCTGGCTTTAACTATTGCGGGTGAAGTCCGGTACAATCCGGTGAGCGATTTAAGCCATAAGAGCTATACCCAAGCTTTCAACGCGATGAACGAAAGATTGTCCACAGAATATCCCTTTGGTGACTGGAAACAAATCGATTGGGAAGCGAAAAAGAATAAATACGGGCCTATATTCCGCCAAGCCGAAATTAACCAAGATCCGAACCTCTACTATAAAACTTTAAGGGACTACCTCTTTTCTTTCCGTGACGGTCATATCCAAATCGTGAACGAACATCTGTATGATGATAATAGCGTATTTAAGCATGAAGTTGGCGGCGGAGTCGGAATCAGCACGATTCAATTGGATGACGGCAAGGTGCTGGTTAGCTTGCTGATACCCGGCAGCCCGGCTGACCAATGCGGCATCAAGCCCGGAGCCGAAATCATTTCATGGGCTGGGAAAGACGTTCAGAAAGCATTGGACGGTGTCTCTTGGAGTGAGAACCCGCCGGCAACGGAAGGGGACCGGATACAAAATCAAGGACGTTTCTTAGCAAGAGCCCCGGTCGGCCAAAACATCCAAGTTAAATTCCGGAATCAGGACGATCCGGCGGTCATAACTGCGACGCTTACAGCCTATGACGATCAGTACGAAACCTTGAAGAAAACGAGGGTCAAGCTGAAGAAAGAAGATCCGCCGGTGGAAGGCCAGATTCTTAAGGAGAAATACGGCTACGTAAAAATCAGATATTACCTTCCTGGTACCAAGCAATCCGATCCCGCGAAAGCGCTGGAAGATATAATAAAAGAGTTTCAGGAGAAACTAGTAAAGGGAATAATCATCGATCTGCGGGATAATCCGGGCGGGGATGATGACCTTGTTGCCCAAATGGCGGGACTTTTCGTGAACGGGAAAAGGATCTTTGAATACGTCAGTTACTACAACCGGAATACAGGACGTTTCGAAATCAACCGTGCCGAAACCAGAACCGTTCAACCTTCGCGGGTTTACTTTCCAGGAAAAATAGCCATTCTCATTAATCATAATACTGCGAGCTCGGGGGAAGGCTTACCTTTGTTTTTACAAGGAATGCCCAATGTCAAGATTATAGGCTTTACATCTACAAATGGTTCGTTCGGTGTCGTATCTGCTCCTATAGAAATGAACATGCCGGAAGGGTATGTCGTGCGGTTCCCGGATGGCAGATCCCTTGATCAAAATCAACAGATTCAAGGCGACAGCGATGAACGCGGACACGGAGGCGTGACTCCTGACATTAAGGTTCCCATGAACGGGCAAACATTTAAAATGAAGGTTATTGAAGGGCAGGACGTGGAATTGAATTATGCGTTAGCTTCCCTCAATGACTAAAAGGAGTGTTAACAATGAACTTGGAAATGGTTATGCAGGAGCTTGAAGCGCTAGGCAAGGAACGGACCAAAAAAATCTATCAATCCAATGGCGCACATGAGCCGCTTTTTGGTGTAGCTACCGGTCAAATGAAGCCGATTGCCAAAAAAATAAAAATAAACCAGCCTTTGGCTGAGCAGCTCTACGCTACAGGAAACTACGATGCCATGTATTTTGCCGGAATTATTGCTGATCCGCAATCGATGACTGAAGCGGATTTTGAGCGTTGGATAGATGGGGCGTATTTTTATATGCTGTCCGATTATGTGGTTGCGGTAACCCTGGCAGAAGCGGATATTGCGCAAGAAGTAGCGGATAAATGGATCGCAAGCGGCGAAGAACTGAGAATGTCTGCGGGCTGGAGCTGTTACTGCTGGCTTTTGGGGAACCGTCCGGACGATGAATTTTCCGAAACTAAGCTTGCCCATATGCTTGAGATTGTGAAGAATACGATTCATGATTCTCCCGAGCGGACGAAGTACGCTATGAATAATTTTATCTACACCGTTGGGGTATCCTATGTGCCGCTTCATGAGGCAGCGGTCGAAACCGCAAAGACAGTAGGTCCTGTTGAAGTTCAAAAAGACAAGAAAAAAAGCAGCTTTCTGCTCGCTTCGGAACGTATTCAAAAGGCGGCAAGTAAAGGGGAGCTGGGGTTCAAACGCAAACATGTAAGATGTTGAGCGGCCATAAAGACTCTGGGAAGTTGAGAATGTCCAAGGCTTGTTAAGCTATTGCAAAAAGGGCTAGGTGCCATCTTCCAAAAGGAGGATGCATTCTAGCCCATTTTGTACTCCGGTTAAATTAATCATCATCATACTTACATTCTATATACCGGTCTGTTCAGTCATGAGTCCCCAGCGAAAGCCAAACTTATCAATAAGTGAAACCATACAGGAGCTGTATGTCGTACTGCGCAACGGATGAATGATTGTCCCCCCGGCCTTCAAAACTTCGTAGGCTTTTTTTACTTGGCTGGCGGTATCAAAGGTGACCGTAAGAAATAAAGACGTGCTATCCGTTGGATGCAGCTCTAATTCATCGGCAAGCATAATGCGCTGTTCCCCGATATAAGCCTCCGCATGATACACATAGCCTTTTTGTTCTTCAGATAATTCGATATTCCAGTCGCGTTGGTTCGCGTCGTTATAATGCAATATGAAGTCAATTCTGATGTCAAAGGCTTGCTGATATAGACCGAGTGCCTCTTCGCATTGTCCATGAAAGTGCAGCGTAGGTGTTACGATCATCTCTTCATCCCAATCTTTAGTGACCGGCAGTGAATACTGCATTGGTTTAATCTTATATTATAGCGATATCATTCAATGGTAAATACTGGTCACCTGACTATTTTTGGCCTATAAGTTGTCTATGCCACGCTACAGCCTTCTCAATAGATCCTTTTTCTTCAGCCCGTTTTTCTTGGCGGTCGCGTTCCAGAAGGAATGGGTGGCTGTGAACTTCCAGGCGAAGCGCGGGAAATTGGGGCTCAGCAGCAAGGGTTCATCCACGCTACGCGAATGTATATTGCCTGCGAGGCCTTGCAGGGCATGGCCCAGATTCTTAAGCGGACCCCGGCCAACGGGAACCTTCTCCAGAAAGCCCATCATTTCACCGGCCCCCTGGCCGAGTCCCTGCCCGAAATGTAGGCCACAGCGGCTGCACCAGTGTTGAATGATTTCAAGCGCAAGGTGATTTTGCTGCCCCTCGAAAAAACCGTTGTTGACGATGGCGTATATGTAAATGTCCTGCTCACGCTCTGCTTTCATGTATTCCTCTAGGGCAACCAGCATCCTGAACAAATGTGACGGTATCCCGTCTACATACAGCGGGAAGGCGATAACCAGTACATCCATGCGGCACAGTTCGCTGTATTGCTCCGGGGTAAGCGGTTTTTTGTTCAGGTGATAGGTGGTGATCTCATGCCCGGTGCGGATAAGCGGCTCGAGTATGCCAAGCATTATGGCTGAGTTGCTTTTTTTCAGCTTCGGGCTTCCGTTGATCAGGGCGATCTTCATGCCAATACCTCCTTGACCGCTTGCAGGCTGTTATGGAAATACACCGTATTCCCTATCGAATACAAATTCATACTGTTCGCCGCGACCAGCGTTCTGGCCGTTTCCATCTCCGCTTCCGTAAGGTCTTCTCCATAAAAATGTACGGACAGGACGAATTGATGATCATAACGTTTCCGATGATGGGTTTCTCCATTCTTGGTAACAAAATAAGGAAGAACGTAGGAGATGCTCCGGTTTAATACATTGAGGATGAAGGGGCTGTAGCTTCCGTATACACATTTGCTGATAACCGTCAGTTCGTCGCATTTCGAGAGAAGTTCACCCATATTGTGATAGCCGTCTTTGAGAACACACACTCCGGGTGTCCTGATCCAGCATCCGAAGCAGCCCGTACAATGGCGGATAGTGCCATTATCGGATATGACCGTTACGTCCTCCTGGGGAGCCTCCACCCATGCTGCATATTCCTGCTGATCCAAGTCGTGAATGATCATTTTCATTTGTCATCCTCCTTATCGAGTACCGTTATGATCGAGAAAGAATCGCGCCAGTTGCCGGAATACCGGACACCGTTATTGGTGAGCAGCGAGGCGATGCCATGCACCATGGACCACAGCGCAAGCAATTGATGCGAATAAGAGGCTTCCGGCAGACCGGTGCTGCGGAACATGTGATATGCCGTTGTCCGGAACAAAGCGAATGGCGGGTAATTATCGGAATTGTAGTTATCCAGATCAATGGTTATGCCTGAGTGATAGAAGAGGAATTGAAAGTACTGTGGATTCTCTATGAAGAAGTCTATGTATGCCTGCCCCAGCAAAGAAATAGCCTCGCTGCTGTCCTCCTTTCCCATAATGGATATGCGCAATCTCTCCATAAATTGCTCTGTGACATGCTCGCCCATGGCGGCAATCAGTTCATCGACATTCTTGAAATGGCTGTAGGGGGCAGTGTGGCTGACATTACACTGTGAAGCGACCCTGCGCAGGGAAAAGCTTTTTATACCTTCATCGTTAATCAGGCTAATGCCAGTTTCGATGAGCTGCTTGCGTAAATTGCCGTGGTGATAGGGTTTTTCTCTCATCGTATGAGTGCTTCCTTCCATGAATCTTAACACTGTAAAGATTTTAACATGAAATCTTAACGGTGTAAATATTTGTTAATTTAAGGATGAAGGCTGTTAGCTATCTGGTATAGTTCCTGCCAGTTCTAAGTTATTCATAGGGGTATGTTATAATACCCTTAAAAAATTATTGAAGGAATCAGGGAGGAAATAATGAAAGTAGGCAGAAATGATCCTTGCCCTTGCGGCAGCGGGAAAAAGTATAAAAAGTGCTGCTCTCCGAAGTATGACCAGCCGGGTTCCACAGCTAAAACATTGTTTGAGCGCGCCTGGACGGCTGATAAGCTGGCAGCCATGAGTGAGGCGGATATTGTGGACAAGCTGGATGAAATGGGCATCCGAACGGATCAGGCGCAATTTGTGAAAGACGCTCGGGGACATATTAGTGCCTGCGAAATTAGCGACAAATGGATGAGCCGGATACCGCCAGCCCCCCATGTTCTTGATGAGGAGTTCCCTTTGCTGGCTGCAACCGAGCTTTGGAACCGGTGGCTGCCGGATCAATTTGCCATGCACCATTTGGAGGCCAAGCTGAAGAAGTATTTGTATGAGGAGCTAGACGGGGCAATTCTGGAACAGTTCTGGGGCATTTGGACGGCGATCCGGGATCATATTCTCATTCCCTTCAAATACCGTTCCTTTGTGCAATTTGTTGAGCCATATGATTTTCCTTATGAAATGGACGCTGTCTTCTTCGACACGGAAGGTAAGATGGTCCGGGAGTGCCGGAAACGGAAGGATCCCGAAGCTTGGGACCGGTTGATCCAGCTATACCGGGAGATGATGGAGTATTTGCCGGATATGGACGAGCACAACAGATTGAACCTGCGCCGCTCGTATGCCGAAGCGCACTTTTATAAGGGCGAAGCCGGTACGGCTGATACGCTTTTTGAGCAGTTGACAGAAGAGCATCCGGAATGGGTCTGGGGATATGTAGGCTGGGGAGATTTGTATAATCCCCAATTTGACTCTTCTTCAGCAGGCAGTAAGGACAAGGCTTTGCGCTTGTATCAATCGGGGTTGGACAAGGCTTCGTCCGATAAGGATGTTCTGGAAGAGCGGATCGTGGAGCTGATAATGCAATAAATAGCAGAAACCGGCCGTTGCCAGAGCCTGAATTAAGGCTATTCTGCGGGCTGCCGATGAGATCATTGCCCAAGACGGGCGGACGCTTCTTTCCAAGATATTAAAAGGCTCAAAAGACCGGAGCAGGAATTGGATTCAGATACCGGATGTGTAAGGGATTACGAGTTATGACTCAAATGGATATAAGAAGCCCCCGGTTCCAAGAACCGGGGGCTTCTTTCTGCTCATGGAGCTTTCCTGTATTCAAGCTTCCATCTTCTGCGCTGTATAGAGCCTGTGGTAAAGGCCCTGGCGTGCAATCAGCTCCTCATGCGAGCCGCTTTCGGCAATGCCTTTGTTCGAGACATACATGATGCGGTCGCAGTTCTTAACGGTGGAGAGCCGGTGCGCGATGATGAAGGAAGTACGCCCCTTGAGCAGTTCGTTTAAGCCTTTCTGCAGCAGACGTTCTGTCTTCGCATCAATGGACGAAGTGGCTTCGTCCAGGATGAGAATCCGCGGGTCGGCCAGAAGGGTTCTGGCAAAAGAAATGAGCTGCCGCTGTCCCTGTGACAGCTTGGAGCCGCGCTCATTGACCTCGGTCAGGTAACCCTGATCAAATTCACGGATGAAATCGTCGGCACAGACTGCCTTGGCGGCGGCAATGACCTCTTCCTCTGTAGCATCGAGCTTCCCGTAGCGGATATTGTCCAGAATGGTACCGGAGAAAATGAAGCTGTCCTGAAGCATAATCCCCATTTGGCTGCGCAGGGACTTCAGCGTAATCTCCGAGATATCCTGGCCGTCAATTAGAATTCTGCCCCTGGTCAGGTCATAGAAGCGCGAGATCAGATTGACGACGGTTGTTTTGCCTGCGCCTGTCGGTCCTACCAGGGCAATGCTCTCCCCGGGCTTAACATCGAAGGAGATATTCTCCAGGATGTTGAGCCCCGGATCATAGGCGAAGGTTACATTGTCAAAAGTAACCCGGCCTTGAACGGACGGAAGCTCCCGCGCACCCGGAATATCACTGACAGTAACCGGTTCATCCAGCGTTTCAAAGATGCGCTCCAGGTAGGCTACAGCATTGATGAAGCTGTTATACAGGTTCGACAGATTCAGAATCGGCTGCCAGAAGCGGGCGGCGTAGCTGCTCATGGCCAGAATGACACCAAGGGTTGCATCCACGGGGTCCAGAGTCAGCAGTCCCACAAGGAAAATCAGAGCCGTAACGATGGTGGAAAGGTTGTCTACCGAAAAAGGAATCAGCATGTTATAAGACACCGCCCGCATCCATTCCTTGCGGAAGTTGCCGGCCAGGCGTGTGAAAATCCCTGCATTCTGCTGCTCGCGGGAAAAAATTTGGGTCACACCAATACCGGTGATGCTCTCCTGCATGTAGGCGTTCAGATTGGAGCTTTTATTGGACACGGCCTGCCATGCGCGCCGCTGCCGGGTTTTGATCAGCAGCATGATGCCGAAGAAAACAGGCAGTCCGGCAAGAATGACGAAGGACAGCCTTACATCCACAGCGAACATAAATGCGGCGATAAAGATTAAATTGACAATTTCCAGAATAAAGTTGATGATCCCGTTCGATAACACATCCGAAACGGAGTTGACATAGTTTACGACCCGGATCAGAATCTTGCCCTGCGGACGGTCGTCGTAGTATTTAAAGGGAAGCTGCTGCAAATGCGCAAACAAATCTGTACGGATGTCAAAAATAATATCCTGTCCGACGCTTGTCATGATGCGCGAGCGGATGGTAGCGAGAATGACGCTGACCACAATGGTCAGCAGCATCAGCAGCGACCAGCCAAGCAAGGCCAGCTTCTCCTTGGAGGGAATGGTAACGTCAACGACATGCTGTATGATTAGCGGCGCCGACAAGGCGATGGCTGCCGAAAGAGCGCTTAGGATAAACGCGATAATCATCGGTTTCTTTTTCCGCTTGATATAGATCATTGCCCGGCGGAAATGCCTGATGTCAAAAGGCGATTCCAGATTCTCGTCGACGTCGAATTTATTTCTGGCCATGAGCCATCACCTGCCTTCCAATACCCTCGTTCTGCAGCATAAACACATCGTAATAATAACCCCGCTTAGCCAGCAGCTCGGCATGGGTGCCTTCTTCGATCAGCCGTCCGTTATCCAGAATCAGGATGCGGTCAGCCTCTGCCGTAGTGGATACCCGCTGCGCAATAATCAGCTTCGTGCAGGGATAATCCAGCCCGCGCAGACTGTTCTGAATGTGCTCCTCAGTCTCCAAATCGACGGCAGAGGTAGTATCATCCAGAATCAGGATGGAACGGTGGACCGCCAGGGCGCGTGCGAGCGCGATACGCTGCTTCTGGCCGCCTGACAGGCCGACCCCGCGTTCTCCGACCACCGTGTCATAGCCTTCAGGCATTTTGACTATGAAATCGTGGGCGGCTGCAAGCCCGGCATAGGCCACAACCTCTTCTTCCGGTAGCTCAGGGTCGCCATAGGCGATGTTTCCGTCGATAGTGTCGGAGAACAGGAGAACATCCTGGGTGGCCATCCCGATGTTGCCGCGCAGCTCGTCAAGCTCCAGCTCGCGGACATCAATCCCGTCTACCAGCACACGTCCGCCGGATACATCATAGAAGCGCGGAATCAGATTAATCAGTGTTGTTTTCCCTGCTCCGGTTGAGCCCATAATGGCAATCGTTTCGCCGGGTTCCACCGTAAAGCTGACATCGTCGAGTACTGTAGCGCTGTCATATTTGAAGGTGACATGCTCGAACGTGAGCCGGCCCTCGTAACGCCGCTTGGTCGTGGCCTGATGCTCATTGACAATAGCCGGCCGGGCGTAATAGATTTCGACGATCTTAGTCAAGCTGGCAAAAAAACGCTGAATGTCGTTGATAATGATGCCGATGTTGCGCATCGGGTTCGATACAGCCCAGACGAGCGAAGAAAAGGCTGCGAATTCACCAAAGGTGATCCGGCCTTCCATCAGGTACAGCCCGCCCGCCAGCATCAGAATAACGTTGAAGGCCTGAGCGAAGGTTTCGAGATAAGGAAAGTAATCAAGCCACACAAGTGCGGCTTTTTTATTCGCTGTCGAGTAGTTGACGTTCTTTTCCGTGAATTTCTCGATTTCGTACGCTTCGCGGGCAAAAGCCTTGACCACCCGGTTGCCGGAAATGTTCTCCTGTGTGGTTGTATTGAGCTGGGACAGCCGCTCGCGGAGATCCACATACATGGGGCGGACATGCTTGGCAAATATGTAGGCCACGACAAAAATAAGCGGGGACAGGGTAAGCATCCATAACGTCAGGCCGGTATCGATACTGAAGAAATAGATCACGGCCGCCGCAAAAATCGTAAATGATTCAATGATCGTTTTGAAAATCCACGCCATTGAGTGGCGGACCATGTCCAGATCCCCTGTCATCTTGGTCATGAGGTCGCCGGTGCGGTTATGATCGTAATATTCCCTGTCCTGCCCTTGAATCTTGTTGTACAGATAAATACGGATACGGTACAGCATGTTCTGGGAAGACCGCTCATACTGCATGGTCGTAAAATAGGCCAGACCTGTGCGCAGCAGCGAAAAGCCGATCATTCCCAGACAGAGTGCGATGAGCAGCCCCCGTTTGTCCGTCAGATTCTGCACGGCATTGTCTCCGGCAATAAACGTATCCACAATACGCTGGCTGAGGTACGGATTCACAATCGTCAGAGAGGAGCCAACCACCGATAGGCATAGCGCCAGAATGTACCGCGCCCGGTTTCCCTCCAGATTCTGCCACAGCCATTTTAGTTCAAACATCTGATCACCTGTTTCTGCGTGTTCTTTCACCCTGCCATACAGGAAGGAGTGAACAAATCAACGTGATTATATCACTTACAGGCAGCCAGCAACTGGAATTCCAATATTTTTTGTTACAATCGATTGAACTTTTGAATGCGTAACCATAGTTGTCAGCCAGAGGAAGAAGCCGCTGCAGCCGATGCCGCAGCAGCAGCGGCAATGGCGGCCTGCTGTGCGATTACAATGTTAGTAATACTGGTCGAGAGCGTCGTGGTGACTACACCGCTTTTGGTTTCATCTACATAGTTGAAGGCCACCAGGGCAGCCGACAGCAGCAGCAGCTCCTGCTTCGTAACGGACCAATTGCCGAAGCCTTTTTGAGTACGCAAAAATTCATAAGTTTCTGACACATCATTCACGATGTCTTCTTGAACGCAGGGCAGCAGCGACAGCACGCCGAGCGAGGATAAGGTATATTCTTTATCCATCCGTAGGACTCTTGCCCGGAAGGCATCCCGAAGGGCAAGCACGCGGGACGCTGTTTCTGAAGCATTGTCCCCAACCACCAGCACCTGTGTCAGCGCCTGCACGCTGTTTCCGGACAGAAACTCAGGTTTGAGTGCAGCATAAAGCTCCTCCATGCGCAGAAGTCCGCTCTCAACAGGAATACCGGAAAGGCCGAGCAGGGCAGCAAAGATATAGTCGTCCCGTCCTGTAAGGAAAGGATGTCTGGCTTTCATGCCGTCATAGAATGCTTTTGCCCGTTCTACTGTCTGCAGGTATTGATCCGATGCTGTATTCACAGCAATCTGATAGGCGGCAATTACAAGATAATCTGATCCTCTGAACTTGGCGTCCTTAAGCAGCTCATAGACAGCCAATGTGTCCACCAGCTGCTTCTCGTGATTAGCAGACAGGGAGAGCAGGGCAGCAAGGCCAATTGCGGAAGTGCCCCGAAAGGAAGAAAAACCTCCGGTATGCTCCTTAATCAGCTCATGGCTGGAGCGGATTGCATCGCAATCGGCTATTTTGTTCCCGGCAGTATACAGCAATGCCGCCAGGCGGTTGACCTGCGCATTTTTCCAGGCAAAATCTTTTTTGACCCTCTGTGCATTTTCAGCAAACAATTCCAGTCTGGCTGTGTAGGACTCTTTCATGGGATACCCTCCTTAATCGGCTGTATTGAACATCATATCATCTCTTACGTAAGTTCCTTCTTCGCCGTTCCTGTTCATTCCTGCGTAATTTTCATCAAATTTTCAGATTGGACCCTTATACTGCTGTTAAATAGTCAGGCATGTGATGATCCGAACGAAGCACTGCCGTATGGAGGTTTGTCCATGGTAAAGGGAATCCAACGAACACTGTATGTGATATTGGCTTTTTTCATCGGGCTTTTTATTGCTTCGTCTTTTTTTCTCCGGGCGGAGTATAACTATTTCGCTTACGGCGACACACCGGTTCTGGAAAAGCAAAACCTGCTTCTTTTTATTGTGCTGATCGCCGCCGTCCTCGCCTTAAGCGCCGTTCTGTACAGAATGTGCCTGAAGCTGGATAAGTACAGCCCCAGGATTGTTATTCCGGCTACGCTGCTTTTGTCTTCGGCTATCCAGATCGTAATCATCTTCCTGTTCACCCGCTTGCCGACGGATGATTCACAGACGGTGCTGTCGCTGGCCAGGGATATGCTGTACCGGAACGATTACTCCTCCTTTGACACCAGTGGTTATCTTCACATGTTCCCGTTCCAATTCTCAATCGTCCTGTACTTGAAGACGCTGCTGTACCTGTTCCCGGATAATTATCTGGTGATCAAAAGCTTCAATATCCTGTTTTCGCTCATCACTACACTGATGATCTACTTGCTGTACAAAGAGCTCAACACTACATCCAAGCGGCAGGACTATGGGGTCCTGGTCTTTGCTGCCACTTACCTTCCTTCGTTGTTCATGAGTAATCTCATCTATAATGATGTGATTGCTACCGCTTTTCTGACCAGTGCATTATATTTTGCGGTAAGATTTATCAGAACTACTTCATTTAAAGATATCGTGTTTGCAGCCATTCTGCTGGCGGCCGGGAATTATTTCCGCAGCATCGGCGTTATTTTTCTGATAACGGTTCTGCTTACCCTTCTATTTCATATGCGGACTCTCGGACTCCAAAAATTCATCATCTCAGTGCTCCTAACGGCTCTGCTGTTCAATGTTCCGGGCTGGACGCAAAATGCTGTGCTGCAGGGAACGCATGCCGTGGAGGAGTCCGTCAACCAAAATTCAGCACCTGTCTACATGTGGCTCAACATGGGGGTCAACCTGGAGACGTTCGGGTTCTGGGACAACCGGGAGAGCTACAGCATCTATCAGCAGGATGCGGGCTATAACAAGGCGGAGAGCACCAGGCTGTTCAAGGCGTCGATTGCCGATAAGCTCTCCGGGGCCACCGTAGGCGAATTAGTGAATATGTATTATAAAAAGCTCATATGGACCTGGACGGAAGGCACGTACCAGATGGAGAGATATGGTATAGGAAATGACAGTTCGTCCGGCAGCGGAGGCAGAATGGGCTTTGTCCTGGACCGCTATGTCTACCCTACATTTGCTTCGGACTGGTTCAAGGGAGATTCGAATGCCAGAAGCGGGCTGCTCTGGATGCTGTATGTCCTGAATATCCTGATGTATGCCTGTATTCTCGTGCGGTTAATCGGTGGCATAAAAGCAAAACGGTATGCGGAAACCCCGCTGATTCTGGTCATTCTGGGGTTCATCGGATTCTATTTGTTATGGGAGATCAAATCCCGCTACATTTACCCGGTGTATCCGCTGCTGATCGTATTTTCCTATATGGGATTTAAGGACGTATATGATTATACGTTGGGAAAGAGGGGGGCTTAGGATGCGGACTCCAAAAGGGTATATCTCATTGCTGGCCGCAGTGCTCAGCTGTTCCATGCTGCTGGCCTCCTGTGACGCCATCACCTCCCAGAAAATTACGGATACAGACTCCGGCTCCAGGATGAACGGATTTCCGGGAAGAAATGGCGGCATGAACTTTAACGGTGGAGGCAGAGGCAACGGAAACGGCGGCTTTCCCGAGATGAATGACGGGACGCAAAGGAACGGCGGCTTACCGGGCATGAATGAAGGGAGCCAAAGGGATGGCGGCTTACCGGGCATGAATGGCGGAACGCAAAGGGATGGAGGTCAAGGGACAGGCAGCAGTCAGGGAACTGGCAGCGGCCAAGGGACGGACGGCGGTCAAGGACCTGACGGCGGGTCCAGTGGCACAAGATGAAGGTTTTTCTTCCACTTTCTGATTTTGGCCCGGAAGCTTGAGAACGGGGCCGCCGAATTGATATGAATCCACCGGGCCATCGGCCAGTTCTCCTTGCTGCCTGTCCATTTGCGGATTCCCTGAATGAACAGCTCTTCTTCCGTCAGCGCGCCCACCCAATCCAGCCACTGCTGTTCCTTGAGCCGGAATAAATCCCGCAGCTCGAGGAGGGATAACGCTGCATATTGGTCATAAAAGGATTGATACAATCCGCCGAGCTGGTTCCACTTGTAACCGGGCGCTGGCATTTGTACCTCCCGGCCTTCCCGCTCATCCTTGTCCCAACCCATCACAAGCTGAAGCCAGCCCAGCTGGTAGGCGATAATCTCGGCGGGCGTTTTGTCCACCCCGGGGAGCCTCACATCTTTTTGACTCGTATCGACGTCTTCAAATTCCGCATCCAGCAGCACATACTTGCTGTGGATGGCCTCCAATAAATCCTTCTTGGACGAATATTCATAGCTCGCCATAGCGGTGCACCTCGTTTTTATTTTTGTTATATCATAGAGCAGTGACAGCTGTATGTCATATTTCTTGGTTTATCCTATAACCCGTATATAATTATTTTTACTTTATAAAACGTATTATGGTATAGTGTGGGTAGAAAAGACGTACAATGCAAAGAGAGCCGTGCGGCTAACACGACTCTCGGAGCAATAGCCGCTTTTAAGGGCGGCGGCTTTTAAAAGGCTTACCTACCGAAATAGGACCGCTACCTTTGACCAGGGCGGCCTATTTCTTTTTGTGGAAAGAAAGAATCAGCACAACCAGAGTCGCGAATGAAATCATCAGCGTCAATGCTTGGTATACCTCCACAGGCTTCACCTCCCTTCCGGGAGATTAGCCGACCGCCCTTGCAAGCCTTCCATTGCTGATGTGATTATATCACGTAGTTGTACAACCTGGATATACTTACCTATTTGATGGAAAGACGTTTAGGATTCAGAATTAGAGCAGCCATGGCTAGATATTAAAGTCCGCAGACCCTGGTCTATCCTCATAAACAGTATAATACTCTGCGATTACGAGTCCCCCGTCTTCAACCGCGAAGGTCAGGCTCTCTTGTGTTTTTCCCTTAATACGGATTTCGTAATCGGCCGCCCAGGGGCTGGATACGCCGATGTTATAGTTCCAATTCTCTCCGCTTCTGGCGGCTTGCTCTTGCTTGAATTGTTCCTTCATGGCTGCCGAAATCATCTCATAGCGGGGATGACCGTCACGGGAGATGAGGGCATCGGCCCAGATGGAAGCAAGCTTGTTGATTGAGCCACTGCCCCCTCTATTTACCGACCGGATTAGCCATAAATCCCTCCACAATTGAAGTAGACCTGTTTTGTCAAGCCCGGGGAGTAAGAACCTGGACTGTGAAAATAAAAGGAGGGTGTAACAATGAATCAGCAAGAACCATGGAAACAACTTGAGGCAGAGTCCTCAGAGTTTCTGGATATCTCCATCCGGGAAATGACGGCTGAGGATCTGGGCTGCTGGACGGACATGGATGATTCCTTTATCGTAGATTCGGCTCTTGTTCTCTCCTATATAGAGAATCAGTTCACATATACCGTAAAAGACATCCCAAGCTATGAGAAAAGTTACTCAGAAGAACCCACCGAGCAGGCGGATGACATAGACGATTCTGAGTACATCAATAACCCTGATCAAGTGGTTTATTTGGCTTTTGCGGAACAACAGGCGGTGGGGCGAATCGTATTGAAAAAGAATTGGAACCGTTATGCCCTTATCGACATGATTCAGGTAGACAAGCAATTCAGAAGGCATGGGATCGGCCGGCAATTGATGGAACAGGCCAGGCGCTGGGCGCTGGAGCGGGGATTACCAGGAGTGATGCTGGAAACGCAGAGTATTAATGTGAGGGCATGCAAGTTCTATGAACGCTGCGGATTTGTAATAGGCGGGTTTGATCAATATGTGTATAAAGGAATCCCTGCCGTCAGTGGAGAGGTTGCGGTGTACTGGTATCTGCATTTTGAATAATGAGGTTCGCGGTATGCTTTCGGATGGCTCCAGGGGAGTGAAGTGGAATTAGTGAACCTAAATAGGCTCATTAAGCGTTCCATAGAGGGTTATGTTGGAAAAAGTAAACTTAAAATGGAGCAAATCCACCTGTAAGCTGTTTATCGGCTGAATTAGGTTTACTTTCTTTCTCCCACTAATTCTGAAGAAGAGTGGTATAGTGGTGATTTAAGTTCACTTTTTCCACTAGCGTTTGGCCCCATTGCTCAAAGCAGCTAGAATCACTGGTGCAGCAAAGTTCAATCGCCGAGCAGCGATTCAGCAATTCTAGGCATATTCGAGCCCCGAGCGCTCAAGCATAAGACGGCTGCGCTGTCCAATTAAGGACGGAGCAGCCGTCTGCTTACAATCGCCCTACTTCGTAAGCTCAATGAACTTGCTGGCCGCAGTTGTCAGCGGCATGTTGCGCATGGTCATCATGCCCACCTGGGCAGGTGGAAGCTGTACGTCGAGCTTAATCTCGAAAAGCGAGCCTTCTTCCAGCTCCTTGGACACGAATTCCCGCGTGACGAAGGAGATGCCGAGTCCTTTGCGGGCAAACTCGATCAGCAGGCCCACGCTGCCTACCTCGAATTCCGGCTTCAGCTCGTAGCCGTAGCCCCGGAACAAGTCCGTGATAGCCATACGTGCACGGCTGCTGCGGGAGAAGAGGATGATGGGATATTGAAGCAGCTCTTCAATAGAAAGGACCTTCTGGTTCAGCCCGGCATAGTGGCTGCCCGCAATGAAGCAGTCCTGGAGCTGAAGCCCCTGCCGCACTTCAAGCTGGGGATCGGAGATAGGCATACGCACAACGCCCAGATCAACGAGGCCTTCTTTTAAATAAGAGATGACTTCGGGTGTAGTCCCATGGATCAGATGCAGGCGGATGCCGGGGTAGCGCTGGTGAAAGACTTCAATGAAGGGCAGCAGATAATGCTTGAACAGGGAATCACTGCCGCCAATCCGCAGCTCGCCGTTGTCGAGGTTTTTGAGTTCGGCCATCTTCTTCTCGGCCTGGGTGATGAGAATGTGCGACTGCTCGATATAGGAGTACAAGGTGGCCCCCTCCGGTGTCAGTACCACGCCTTTGGAATTCCGGGTAAACAGGGTCAGGCCAAAGCTGTCTTCCAGCTGCTTGATCGCATGGCTGACGCTGGGCTGGGTAATATAGAGGGATTTGGCAGCCTGGGTCAGGCTTCCGGTCTTCGCTGCCCAGTAAAAAACCTTATATAGCTCAAAGTTGTTCATAGACATGGTCTATAGCTCCTGTGAAATATATTAATTACTTGTATGGATCGTATTTGTATTATAGTGTACTCAGGAAAGATAAACCAGAGCAGAAGGAGAATGGAGATGGAGGCAACTACATTTGTTTTGTTTGGAGCGACAGGAGATTTGGCCCGAAGAAAGATCTATCCTGCGCTGTATAATTTATATCTCGACCACAAGCTGCACCATTCATTCTCTGTGATTGGTCTTGGCAGAAGAGAAGTGGCTGATGAAGCCTTTCAGGCTATGGTGGAGCGGTCGATCCGGGACTTTTCCCGGCGGGAAGTGAATGATTCTGCGTCCGTGCGCGGCTTCCTGAAGGCCTTCCGATATAATGTGCTGGATGTGGGGCACACAGAGGATTATCTTAAGCTGCTGCAGCGGGTGGAACAGCAGGAAGAGAGCATGGGCGGCTCCCCGAACCGGATGTTCTATTTATCCGTCGGGCCTGAGTTTTTTGAACCGATTGCTTTGAATATTAAGGAAAGCGGACTGGGCAGCGCCAAAGGCTGGAAACGTCTGGTGATTGAAAAGCCCTTCGGCCATGATCTGCAGTCGGCCCAGGAGCTGAATTTGAAGCTGAGCGAGGCTTTTACCGAGGATGAAATTTTCCGGATCGACCATTACCTGGGCAAACCGATGGTGCAGGAGCTGGATGTGTTCCAGCAGACGAATCCGGTGCTTCATGCCCTGTGGAACAACCGCTACATTGCCAATGTGCAGATTACCGCAGGCGAAACGGTGGGTGTGGAAGAAAGAGCGGGCTACTACGATCATGTGGGTGCGCTTAGAGACATGTTCCAGAATCATATGCTGCAGCTGCTGATGATGCTGGCGATCCGCCTGCCGAAAGACAGCACCGCAGAAGAAGTGCGCTTCAAAAAGAAAGAGGTTATGGAGTCCCTTGAGCCGCTGGAAGAAGCTGATGTCCGGTTCAATGTAATCCGCGGGCAGTATACCGCAGGTACTATTCAAGGTAAGCCGGCCGCAGGCTATACCGCTGAACCGGGAATTTCCGCCGATTCGCAGAACGACACCTTCATTGCTGCCAGACTTACGATTGATGATCCCTTCTGGAAGGGTGTGCCCTTCTATATCCGGACCGGGAAGAGAATGAAGGAGAAATCGACGCGCATTGTCATTGAGTTCAAAGAGCCGCTCAAACAGAACTCGTCAGCCGCCGAGGATGATATCCCTAATCTGCTGGTGTTCGAGATCAGCCCGAACGAAGGGATTACCCTGCAGCTCAAGGCCAGAGATCCTCAGCACAAAGGGAAGTTCAAAGCGATGCACATTGATTTTCATACCAACCATATTGATGTGCCGGAGGCTTATGAGAATCTGATTTATGATGCGCTGCACGGAGATCCGTCGTTCTTTGCGCACTGGAATGAGGTAGAGCTGTCCTGGAAATGGGTGCAGCCGATCCTGAATGCTTTTGCCAAGAATAGTGTTCCTCTTCATTACTATGCCTCCGGTACGTTTGGACCTGCCGAAGCAGACCAGCTGCTCGCGGAGAATGGGCATCACTGGTGGCTCGACTCTGCCGTGGAAGAAGAAAGCGGGCTTATCCTGCCCGTTGCTTCAAATTTTTAATACTGCAATTAGTTCAACTAAAAATGGAGGTTTATGCATATGAAATTTTTTATCGATACCGCTAATGTGGAAGACATCAAAAAAGCATACCAAATCGGCGTTCTGTCCGGAGTCACAACGAATCCGTCCCTGGTTGCCAAAGAAGGCGTGAAATTCGAAGACCGTATTGCAGAAATTCTGCGCACCGTGCCTGAGGTAGAGTCAGTGTCTGCCGAAGTTACGCCGGATGCGGTTACCGCTGAAGAGATGATTGCCCAGGCCAATGAGCTGATCAAGATCAACAACTATGACAAAAACATCACGATCAAGCTCCCGATGACGCTCGCGGGTCTGGAGGCCTGCCGCTACCTCACTCAAAAAGGTGTAAAAACCAACGTGACGCTGATCTTCACTGTGAACCAGGCGCTGCTTGCTGCCCGTGCAGGAGCTACCTATGTATCGCCGTTCCTGGGCCGTCTGGATGATATCTCCGAGGATGGCGTCCAATTGATCGTAAAAGTTGCCGAGCTGTTCCGCATTCACAACCTGGACGCACAGATCATTGCCGCTTCGGTCCGCCATCCGGACCACGTAACCCGTGTAGCCATGGCCGGTGCGCATATTGCCACCATTCCGTTCAGCGTGATCGAGCAAATCTCCAAGCATCCGCTGACCGACCAGGGGCTGGAGAAATTCGCCGCCGACTGGAAAAAGGCGCCGCAGGTTTAATACGCTAAATTAAACAAAAAGTGATCAAGGGGCTGAAGTGACGGAGGAGAAGTTTGAAACTGGGGGAGGTCTCTTGATCACAGATTTGGTTCAGCACATATCATTGGGAGGGTATTGAACAATGGGTAAACAGCAGATTGGTGTGGTCGGCTTAGCTGTCATGGGTAAGAATCTGGCCTTAAATATGGAGAGCAAAGGGTTCTCGGTAGCCCTCTACAACCGTTCCCGGGAGAAGACAGATGAACTGCTTGCAGAAGCAGCAGGCAAAAATTTTGCAGGTGCCTACAGCATCGAAGAATTTGTGCAATCGCTGGAGACGCCGCGCAAAATCATGATTATGGTCAAGGCCGGCAAGCCGACAGATGATACAATTCAGCAGCTGGTGCCGCATCTGTCGCCAGGGGATATCCTGATTGACGGCGGCAACGCCTTTTTTCCGGATACACAAAGACGGAACAAGGAGCTTCAGGCGCAAGGCTTCCGCTTCATCGGCGCCGGGGTATCCGGCGGTGAAGAAGGGGCGCTAAAAGGACCGGCCATTATGCCAGGGGGACAAAAGGATGCCTACGAGCTGGTGGAACCGATCCTGACCGCCATTTCGGCCAAAGTGGACGGAGACCCTTGTTCGACCTACATCGGCGAAGATGGGGCAGGGCACTATGTCAAAATGGTGCACAACGGCATTGAATACGGCGACATGCAGCTCATTGGCGAAGCATATCAACTGCTGAAGGATGTCCTCGGCCTGGATACCGCTGAACTGCATGAGATTTTCTCGGAATGGAACCGCGGGGAGCTGAGCAGCTATCTGATTGAGATCACGGCTGATATTTTCGCCAAGGCTGACCCGGATACAGGCAAACCGATGGTTGATGTGATCCTGGATTCCGCCGGACAAAAGGGAACAGGCAAATGGACGAGCCAAAATGCCCTTGATCTGGGTGTTCCATTGTCCATCATTACCGAATCCGTCTTTGCCCGGTTCATCTCAGCGATGAAGGAAGAACGTGTGGCTGCAAGCAAACGCCTGAAGGGTCCTGAAGTCAAAGGCTATGACGGCGATGCTAAGGAGTTTATCGAAGCGGTCCGCAAAGCGCTGTATGCGAGCAAAATCGCCTCCTACGCCCAGGGCTTTGCCCAAATGAGAGTGGCTTCCGACGAATATAACTGGAACCTGAGCTATGGCAGCATTGCGATGATTTTCCGCGGGGGCTGCATTATCCGCGCAGGTTTCCTGCAGAATATCAAGGACGCCTATGACCGTGATCCGGAGCTGAAGAACCTGTTCCTGGACGAATACTTCAGCAGCGTGGTGCACAACTACCAGGAAGCCTGGAGAGATGTGGTGGCGATTGCCGTCAAAAGAGGAATTCCGGTTCCGGCGTTTGCCTCCGGCCTGGCCTATTATGACAGCTACCGTTCCGAACGTCTTCCGGCCAACCTGCTGCAGGCGCAAAGAGATTATTTTGGAGCGCATACCTTTGAGCGGCTGGATCAGCCGGGAAGCTTCCATTTTCAATGGATGGACCAGAATTAATCAGATAGGATTAAACCATGAAGTCCGGGCGCAGCCCGGGCTTTTTTGAAATAGGAGCATTTATATATTTTTGGGGTCCCTTTTTTTAGCAATCCATAAGAAATTATGCCGGCTCCTTGGTCTATAATGAAGAGGAGCGTCTGACAGCGGAGCATTCCAGCTCTGCAAAAACATTCAGGAGGGATCTGTTATGCCGAAAATTGTTACGAATCTGTGGTTCGATACGGAAGCGGAAGAAGCGGCGAAATATTACACCTCTGTTTTCAACAACTCCAGGATCATCCATACCGCTTATTATGGAGAAGGCGGCAGGCGTCCGGCCGGGACGGTGCTGACGGTGACGTTTGAACTGGACGGACAAGTATACACCGCGCTGAACGGCGGCCCCGAGTACAAATTTACGGAAGCGATTTCCCTATTGGTGAACTGTGAGGGGCAGGAGGAAGTCGACGAGCTGTGGGAGAAGCTGTCCGAAGGCGGCACGGAAGGGCCGTGCGGATGGCTGAAAGACAGATACGGCTTATCGTGGCAGATTTTCCCCACCGTTCTGGGGAAGCTGCTTAGCGATCCTGATCCTGTCAAAGCGCAAAGAGTCATGGAGGCTATGCTGCAGATGAACAAGCTGGACATTGCCGCTCTAAAGCGGGCGCATGAGGGCAGTGATTTGCACTAATCAACCGTCGAACCGGGACTTTCCTGACCCTGGGCCTTCCCGCCCAGCCGGCTCACTACATGTTTACCGTACGGATTACACCGGAAGTACCAAAACTACCCCTTTACCTTCTTTTTTACAAAGAAATAGTTTATCATTGCTTCATTCCAAATTCTAGGAGGATTCATGATGCGGGGGTTAGTAAGTAAGGTAAGCCGGTTGTGCGCGGGTCTCATGTTGATAGGTGTTGTATCTTATGTGGAGGGACAGCAGGCGCTGGCCTTGCCTATCCAGGAAGAGCAGATTGCCGCTGTGGCTCCGGACGTTAGTTCATCCATGGCGGTGCTGGGCAGCCCGTTCAAGAAAGCGCCTTATGCGCGCAACGTCTGGGATATGCAGCTTTTTAACGGGAAAATCTATCTGGGTCACGGCAACAGCAGCAATGAAACACCTTCGCCCAATGCTGGACCAGTCCCGATCTATTACTGGGACCTTGCCCAAAACAAGTTTTCAGTTCAGGATGTTACGTATACCAACCCGTCCACGGGCAGGGTAACCACTAATGTCTATGTCATGGACGAGCAGATCGACAACTTCAAGGTGCTGAATGGAGAGCTGTATATCCCCGGGAATGACTCCAGAGTGCCTGGTTGGGCCTATGGGAATTTTTATCGCCTGAACGGGGATCACTGGGACCAATACATGAACATTCCCGGCGGCATCCATGTATATGATATGGCCTACTATAAAGGCAAGCTGTACGCTGCACTCGGGGCTATTGAAGGCCCCATGATCTATGTATCCTCTAACAGAGGCAATACCTGGACCCGATTGGATTCCGTCTCCCAATTCGGTATTATGCGTGCCTACAATCTGTTCGAGCTGGGCGATACGCTCTATGCTTCTTCAGCCACGGCGGGGAAGACACAGGGGGTTGCGAATGAAAAAGGCTACATGATATCCATTAAGCAGAACAGCAGTGGGACAATTCAGACCTCCAAGCTGACCTTTACCAGCACCCAGTTGTTCCCCGGACTTAGCTTTGTCACCAAACCCGGTGAAGTGAACGTTCCCGGTGTCAGCGGGCAGCCGTGGCTGAAGCTCCTCCGCACGACGCCGGTTAACGACCGGCTGCTCTATATTCCAGGCGTTATCTATAATGACCATCAATCCATTCCGCAAGGCCTGTTCTCGGCCGGGGCCAATTTCCAGAATGTGCGCAAGGAGCAGCTGCCTAACCCTACTGTAGTGCCTATCGACATTCTGGAGCGCGGGGAGACGGTGTATGTGCTGGGTTATATCAAAGAAGCCCCGGGCAAATATACGAATTACGTCTACCGCAAAAGCACCGGCAGCTTCGGAGCCAGCGGGGAGGGCTGGAGTGAGGTTTTCCACTTCGGCCGGGATACGTTCGCCCGTTCTTTCGAGGAACAGAACGGTGATTTTTATTTTGGACTCGGCAGCTATGCGGACGTGGTCCCGGCTTCAACCGGCACAATTCTGAAGCTGAGCGCAGGAGCTTATTAAACAATATACCGGCAAACGTAATCTAGATACTGAGAATAATGAAGACCCGAGTCCTCCGCTTATCGGAGGGCTTTTCGAATTTCCATAATCATCTAAGTTCTCCCGGTAAAAGGAGTATTGTATTTCCTTGAAGATTCCCGTACAATTTTGTGGGGTAATTCTGCATTGCGTTAATGTATATCACAGCAGCCGGATATACTCACATATTATGATAGGTATGCGTAACGAAGGTGGAGGCGTTCTGCCTACATCATTACGGACTGCAAGGAACACATATGAAGGGGAGCGTTCTTGTTGGAAGCAAAGCAATTGAACAGAGGACTTAAGACAAGGCATATTGAGCTGATCGCACTCGGGGGGACGATTGGTGTAGGACTCTTCATGGGGTCGGCAAGCACGATTAAATGGGCGGGGCCTTCTGTGCTGCTGGCTTATCTGCTGGCGGGAATCATCATGTTTTTTGTTATGCGCATTATGGGGGAAATGCTGGTCCTGGAACCGGTGACCGGTTCATTCGCTACGTTCGCCCATAAGTATATACATCCGCTTGCAGGCTTCATGACCGCTTGGAGCTACTGGTTCCTGTGGGTTACGGTAGGCATGGCGGAAGTTACGGCGATTGGGATCTATGTAGGCTACTGGTTCCCGGGGATTCCGCAATGGCTCCCGGCCTTGGCGGGTGTAGGGATTATTGCGGCGGCAAATCTGGCAGCGGTGAAGTTCTATGGGGAATTTGAATTCTGGTTTGCCATGATCAAGGTGGTGGCCATTGCGGTAATGCTCGTGCTGGGCACGGGGATGATCTTTTTTGGTCTGGGCAATGGGGGGCAGCCCATAGGCCTTTCCAATCTATACAGCCACGGTGGTTTTTTTGCCGGGGGCTTGAAGGGTTTTCTGTTTGCGCTCTGCATCGTCACAGCCGCCTATCAAGGAATTGAACTGGTGGGGATTACGGCCGGAGAAGCAGAAAACCCGAAATATACCCTGCAAAAAGCGATCAAAAATATCATCTGGCGCATTCTGATTTTTTACGTGGGCGCGATCTTTGTGATTGTCACGATCTATCCTTGGGATGAGGTGGGTGAGATCGGCAGTCCGTTCGTTTTGACCTTTGCCAAGGTGGGCATTGTGGCTGCGGCGGGCATCATCAATTTTGTAGTGCTGACCGCTGCCATGTCCGGCTGCAACAGCGGAATCTACAGTGCGGGAAGAATGCTGTATACACTGGCTAAGAACGGACAGGCTCCGAAATTTTTTGGCAAAGTCTCGAAGAGCGGAGTGCCCAGGAACAGTATTATCACGACGATATCCCTGCTGCTGCTGGGGGTGCTGTTCAACTATCTGATGCCTGACTCCAAACTGTTTCTGTATATATACAGTGCCAGTATTCTTCCGGGAATGGTGCCGTGGTTTGCGCTTGCAGTCAGCCAGTTCAGATTCCGGGCGAATTGGAAAAGCGAAATGGGCGCTCATCCGTTCAAGTCACTGTTCTTTCCGTTCAGCAACTATATCACGGTAATCTTTCTGTCGCTGGTGCTGGTAGGCATGTGGTTTAATCCGGATACGCGGACCTCGCTGATTGTCGGCGCAGTCTTTATTCTGACCGTTATTGCCGGTTATTTTGTGTTCGGGCTTGGCAGGGACAGGGAACGTTAACAGGGAATACCATGAAATTCAATAATAAATCCCGATTGACTGGTTCGCTTTATTTAGCAGCTCAATACAACCGATATTAATATGGAGCCTTAGAAAACTCCATGAAAGGAATTATTGAGCTTGAAGACTACGATGAAAGCAGCCTTTTCCAGAACATTGCCATTTTTAGTGGTGGCAGCAGCCTACTTTTTGTACACAAAAATCAATACAATGTCCAATCCGCAGGTAGAGGCCATAGGTTTATCACCGTATGCGATTTTTTTTGTAGGGGCCGTATTATCCTGGAAATTTAACCGGAGCCGGGAATTTTACATTCTGCTGATTCTTGCGATTTGTATAGCGTCCATGGCCTATTTGCCGGAGATTTCAGGTACAGCTCTGCGGAGTGGGGATATTTATTCCATTATCTGTCTGGCGATTCCGTTGAACATTGCGCTGTTTTCCTTTTTTAAGGAGAGGGGCATCATCAGCTTATGGGGAAGCCTCCGGATGGCTCTGATCCTGGGGCAATGCCTGTTTCTGTTCTGGCAGGTGAAGTCGGGAGAAAGAGAATGGCTTCATCTCTTGAATAAAGAGGTAGTACCTGTAGATCTCCACACCGTAACTCCCGTACCGCAGCTGTCTGTGATTGCGTTTGTGGTCACCTTTGTGATCCTGATAGTCAGGGGAATTGTATACCGTTCCTCTTCGCAGGAGATTTCATTCATAAGTGTCTTATTAGCCATATTTTACGTGCTGCACCAGAACAATAGTCCGCTGCTGTATTCGATCATTTTTGCTGCTTCAGGGCTTGTTTTCATTATTTCGATCATTCAGGATTCGTACTCGATGGCTTTTTCCGATGAGCTAACGGGTCTGCCTTCCCGGCGGGCGCTTAAGCAGGACATGATGAAGCTGGGCTTTAACTATGCCATCGCTATGCTGGACATTGATTTTTTCAAAAAATTCAATGATACCTATGGACATGACACGGGAGATGAAGTGCTGAGACTGGTGGCTTCCAACATAAAGGAGGTTACGGGCGGAGGGAGAGCCTTCCGCTATGGCGGGGAGGAGTTTACTATTCTTTTTCCGGGTAAAAACATAAATGATGTGCTTCCCCATCTCGAAGAACTGCGGGAGAAAATATCCAAACAGGCCTTCACCATACGCGCCAAAGGCAGATCCAAAAACAAGTCTTCAAAAAGGTCCTCCAGTGCCAGGACCTCCAAGCAAATATACATAACCGTAAGCATCGGTGTCTCCCAAAAGAATGAGAAGTACAAAACCACAGAAAGCGTAATGAAATCGGCAGACACTGCTTTATACCGCGCGAAGAAAAAGGGCAGGAATTGTGTGAGCAAATAAAAGGGGATACGGCAATGGAAGATAACCGCTATAAACTAGACTTTGCAAAGCTATACCAGTAGAAGCATACATATTATTAAGAAGCGAACAGCAGAGAAGGTAGAGATACCCTAGCGGCTGTTCGCTTCTTTTTTATGCGTAATATGAATATATATATACCAATAAAAATATCACATGTAATTAACATGGTTAAATCAAACGGCTGTTATCAAAACTCTCTTTATTTTAACTTTTAATGGTATTAATGATTGAGCCCGGAAATACATTGGAATGAAAAGGGATTATACTACATTATATTGAAATAAGACAAGGTAGAAAACGCATAAAAAAGATATTGACGTAAGAAAATTTAACATGTAATATAAACCATAATTTATATGGGAAAGCTAGTTTCCCGACATGAGTTGTTTCTGTTGGTAATTGACCTTTGGTCTATTTCAGGGGATGACGACTTAATAGTAAAAGGTTTTTTTGTGAGGTATTGTTACATACCTTGAAGGCTGTTGGACTGTTTTGATTTGCACAAGGGAGGTTGAAAGCTTCAGCAGAGAGATCATGATAGAACCCGGCAACGCTGGCGGTTCACCGTACACGAACCTAACTAAGGAGGAGTAAATCGAATGGCAAAAAAGAGAAAATGGTGGTCTGGGTTACTGGTTTTATCTCTAGTAGGGGTTTTATTTACAGGTTGCAGTACAAATAACAACGCAACTAAATCACCTAATGCTACGGCAGAGAGCTCTGCTTCAGCCGCAAGCGAAGCTCCCGCAGCTTCAGAACCGGCTGCAGGCGCCCCTGTTGATGGCGGGACGCTGGTTATGAGCACATTCTCCGATATCGTCAATCTTAATCCTCTTATGATCAACGATACTTCTTCCGGTGATTTGGCAGAATTCGTATTTGCCAAACTTTACAATTTGGACCGCGAAGGAAATGTAAAGGCAGAACCTTGGTCTCTGGCAGCGGATGTGCCGGAAATCTCTGCGGATGGATTAACTTATACTGTGAAGTTGAAAGACGGCATCAAATGGAGCGATGGCCAGCCGGTCACTGCAGACGATGTGGTATTTACGGTTGATATGGCGAAGAATCCGGAAACCGGATCGCCGCTTACAAGTCTATTCGACAAGGTAAAGACCGTTGAGAAAGTCGATGACAAGACAGTGAAGTTCACAATGAAGCAAGTGTACGCGCCATTCTTGTACTCCTTGGTTCAAGCTGTAGTACCTTCCCATGTTCTGAAGGATGTCAAGCCTAAAGAAATGCAAACTAATCCATATGGTACCGACCCGGCCAAAACCGTTACAAACGGACCCTGGAAGTGGACCTCCTGGAAACAGGGCGACAGCCATACCCTTGATGCTGATCCAAACTATTGGGGCGAAGTTAAACCTCACATTGCACAATTGGTTTATAAAATCTATGCTGACCAGAATACCGAGGTTCAAGCTCTCCTGAAGGGCGACACGGACCATATCAGTGCTATTCCGGTTACACAGGTTGAGGCAGTCAAAGCCAACAAAGACATTCATATCATTCAAAAGCCGGGCGCCCAGTATGAATATGTAATGTTCAACTTCGATGCCAAGAACTTCAAAGACAAATACGGTTTATTCACGGGACAGAAGACCAGACAGGCCATTGCTCATGCACTGAACCGTCAAGGGATGGTCGATAACATTCTGAAGGGTGTCGGTGCGGTGATGAATGCACCGTTCCTGCCGGATACCTGGGCTGATCCTGGCGATGCAGCCGTTAACTATGATTACAATGCAGAAACGGCCAAGAAACTGTTGGCGGAAGACGGATGGGTTGCCGGGAAAGATGGCATCCTGACCAAAGACGGACACCGGTTCTCCTTCGAACTGCAATATAATGCGGGCAACAGCCGCCGTGAGCAGGTTGCTGCAGTCATTCAGCAGAACCTGAAGGAAGTCGGCATTGAAGTTACACCGAAGGCCATTGACTTTGCGGCCTGGATTGACCAGAACGTAACGCCGGGTAAATTCCAAGCCCTGCTGTTAGCGTGGTCCCTGAACACTCCTGACCCGGATTCAGAGAGTGTCTTCTCCTCCAAGTACTTCCCGCCTGCCGGACAGAACAGCGGCTGGTATAAGAATGAGAAGCTGGATCAGCTGTGGGTAGACGGATATTCTACGGTTGACCAGGCCAAGCGTAAAGAAATTTATAAAGAAGTAGGTAAAGAAATCTCTACCGACCTGCCTTACGTGTTCCTGTATCAATATGGGCAAGCCATTGGTACGGGGCCTAGAGTTCACTGGGCAGAGGAAGACGCTCCTGAACCTTCACTGGGTTATGGACAGTACTTCCATGCGATCAAATGGTGGGTAACCGACTAATTGAACAGACACAGGAAATAGAATTGCGGGGGAGGAAAGAGAATTCTCTTTCCTCTTCTCCTTTTGTCATGAAGGAGGCCCGTGATCCTATGCCTTACCATCTCTAGGAGGACGACTTTTGATGACAGAATATCTGATCCGCCGCGTACTGCAATCGGTGCTGGTGATCTTTTTGATTACTATACTTACCTTTCTTCTAATTCATGCGGCTCCCGGAGGGCCGACCCAGATGATGCTGTCTCCGGGACTTTCACCGGAAGTCTTCAAGCAGCAGGCGCATAATCTCGGCCTGGACCAGCCTGTCCCTGTGCAGTATGTGCGCTGGATTAGCGGCTTGCTGCAGGGAGACCTCGGTTATACTTTTAAAAATCATCTGCCGGTTGCGGATTTGCTATGGCCCCGTATCGGCAATACCTTCATTCTCATGGGAGCAGCCTGGCTGTTATCTCTAATCATTGCAATTCCCTGGGGGATTTATAACAGCACCAAAGTATATGGATTGTCCGATCAGTCGGCCTCCTTCATCTCTTATCTCGGCTTTGCGATGCCGACGTTCTGGTTCGGAATCCTGTTGCAGCAGTGGTTTTCCCTGAAGCTGCGCTGGTTTCCTCTGTCCGATATGCATACAAGGGGCAAAGAAGGGGATATCGGCGACTTGTTCATGCACCTTGTGCTGCCGGTAACGGTGCTGTCACTGGGTTTTCTTGCATCCTATATGAAGTATGCACGCGCAAGCATGCTTGAAGTGCTGGATCAGGATTATATCCGTACCGCACGCGCCAAGGGTGTCAAAGAACGCAGGGTTGTCTTCCACCATGCGCTGCGGAACGCGCTTATTCCGATTATCACCATTCTGGGGCTGGATCTTCCTATTCTGGTGGCCGGGGCCGCGCTAACGGAGAGTGTGTTCAACTGGCCGGGTATGGGACGCTGGTTCGTACAAATGGCGACCCAGCGCGAGTATTCTGTACTCATGGCTATAACTATCGTAACGGCGGTTATGGTTGTGCTGGGCAATCTGCTTGCGGATATTTTGTATGCGATAGTAGATCCCCGCGTCAAGCTCGGCAAGCAGGGAGGTAAAGCAGCATGAGTACTAATCCTTCACCATTGCCCGCTGATGCCATGTCTTCAACGAAAACGAAAAAAGCGGCTGAATTGAAAAAACCTCCGGGTCCCTGGGCCATCTTGTGGAAAAAGTTCTCGCACAACCCCTACGCCATGGGCGGACTTGTCGTGCTGCTTTTTTTCATAGTGATTGCTGCACTCGCTCCTCTTCTCACTAAGTATAAGCCGGAGGCCATTGATTTGATGTTTGCCAACCTGAAGCCTGGAGTGGACGGGCATCTGCTGGGAACAGACGAGCTGGGCCGGGACATACTCACCAGACTGCTCTACAGTGCGAGAATCTCCCTGATGATCGGGTTTTCAGTAGCCTTTGCTTCAGTGGCTATCGGTTCGATTATCGGTGCGATTTCAGGCTATTTTGGCGGCTGGGTGGATACCGTCTTCATGCGTATTGTGGACGTGATGAACTCCGTTCCTACGCTGTTCCTGAATATACTCGTGCTGGCGATATTCGGCTCCAGGATTGAGTATATGATCCTGATTCTGGCCTTGACCAGTTGGATGAGTATTGCGCGGCTGGTGCGGGGGAACTTCCTGCAGCTTAGGGAAATGCAATATGTCGAGGCGGCCAAAGCGATCGGGGTATCGAGCTGGGGGATTATTTTCCGGCATCTGCTCCGAAATGCAAGCTTCCCGATTATTGTGAATGCGACTCTGATGGTTGGCGGTGCGATTCTAAGTGAATCGGCATTGTCCTATCTGGGCCTTGGCATCCAGGCTCCGGCCACAAGCTGGGGACTGATGCTCAGCAACGCGCAGGAGTTCATGCTGGTAGATCCGCTGCAGGCCGTATATCCCGGTCTGTGCATCCTGCTGGTGGTGCTTGCGGTTAACTTTATCGGCGATGGTATCCGGGATGGACTGGATCCCAGACAGCAATTGACCAAATCCCGGAGGAGGCTGGACAAATGGCGGAAAAATTACTCGAAATCCGGAAACTGACCACCGGCTTTGTAACGGAAAAGGGGCTCGTGAAGGCGACCGACCAAATCTCCATCCGTGTGGATAAAGGGCAGACGGTGTGTCTTGTCGGTGAGTCCGGCAGCGGAAAAAGTGTGACCTCGCTTGCCATAATGCGGCTGATTGATTACGCCGGCGGAATGATTCTTGAAGGCAATATTAACTTTCATGGACAGGATCTGGCTGTGAAAAAGCAGGAAGAGATGCGGGATATCCGCGGCAATCAGATTGCGATGATTTTTCAGGACCCGATGTCCTCGCTGAATCCGGTATTCACGGTTGGCGAGCAGATCGCCGAAAGTCTGCAGCTGCACCAGAATAAAAGTTCCAAAGAGGCTATGCAAATGGCCATTGATCTGCTGAAGCTGGTCGGGATTCCCGCACCGGAGATCCGGGCAAGACAGTATCCGCATGAGCTCTCCGGCGGGATGTGCCAGCGGATTGTTATTGCTATTGCTCTGGCCTGCAATCCCGAGCTGCTGATCGCCGATGAGCCGACAACTGCCCTTGATGTTACGGTTCAGGCGCAGATTCTGGATTTGCTGCGCAAGCTTCAGGCGGAGCTAGGCATGTCCATTCTGCTGATCACCCATGATATGGGCGTGGCTGCCGAGATTGCGGACCGCATCGCTGTTATGTATGCGGGAGCTATTGTAGAAGAAGGTACAGTAGAAGAGATTTTTGATCATCCCAGCCATCCGTATACGATTGGCCTGCTGCAATCCATTCCCGGCTTTGCGGGAGGGCGTGGCGGAGAACTGTATACTATTAAAGGAACGATTCCGCCCATCGGCCAGCTTCCGCCGGGCTGCCGCTTTCATCCGCGCTGTCCGCATGCGATGGAGGTCTGCAGCATGAAGGAGCCGCCGGATTTCATGATTACGGATGATCACCGTACCGCCTGCTGGCTGTTTCAGGATAAGCCGGTCCAAGCTGACAACAAAGATGGGGTGAGACAGGCATGACCAATGAGACAGCAGCCAAACCGTTAAATAATACAACCTCCGCCGAAGTTTTGGTGGAAGTGAAGGATATCAAAAAATATTTCCCGATCACCAAAGGCCTGCTTAACCGGACGGTTGGCCAGGTGAAGGCCGTTGATGGTGTTTCTCTGTCTATTCGCAGAGGGGAAACGTTTGGCCTGGTTGGTGAATCCGGCTGCGGCAAATCCACTTTTGGACGGGTTCTGCTCCGGCTGCAAAGCGCCACCGGGGGGGAGGTGCTGTTTGGCGGCCGGGATATCCATTCGCTGGGCCATCAGGAGCTCAGGAAGCTGCGTGAGGAGATGCAGATTATTTTTCAGGACCCGTTCGGTTCTTTGAATCCGCGGTTTCTGGTTAAGGATATTATTGGCGAGCCGCTGAAGATTCACCGGAACATGACGGCAAATGAGATCGATGCCAGAGTTGTGGAGCTGATGGAGCTGGTTGGTCTGGATGCTACGCGGAGAAACCGCTACCCGCATGAATTCTCGGGCGGACAACGCCAGCGCATAGGGATCGCGCGTGCGATTGCGCTGAATCCGCAGTTCATTGTCGCCGACGAAGCAGTATCCGCGCTCGACGTATCCGTGCAGTCCCAAGTGATTAACCTGCTGATGAAGCTGCAGAAGGAGCTTGGGCTGACGTTTCTGTTCATTGCGCATGGGCTGAATGTCGTCCGCCATATCTCGGACCGTGTAGGCGTCATGTATCTGGGCAAGCTGGTTGAGGTCGCGGAGACGGAGGCGTTGTTTGCCGCCCCGCTGCATCCGTATACGGCAGCGCTGCTCTCGGCGATTCCCAAGCCGACGCCAAGACGGAAGCAGGACCGGATTGTACTGCAAGGTGATGTTCCTTCACCGGCGAATCCGCCGTCCGGCTGCCGGTTTCATACCCGTTGTCCGCTGGCCCAGGAGAGATGCCGCCAGCAGGAGCCGCTGCTTGAAGAACTGCATCCCGGACGAATGGTGGCCTGCCATTTTCCGCTGGCATCATCGTAGTACCGGTTTACTCTATCTGAAGCATAAATAATGTGAAAAAGGGATGCTCCTGAAGCCGCTGGCCGGCTGCGGGAGCATCCCTTTTTGGCCGTTTCTACTTCTACAGCGGAAACCGGAAGTGTACAGCAGTTGTTAACCTAAGTGAAATTCCGGGCCGTTTTAAAAGTAAGCAAACCTGCGTTCGGCCGCGCCCTTGAATTGGCTGGAGCTTTCTTAGGGGCTGGGCTATTTGGCATCGGTGAATCCGTGTTAAACTTAAGGGAATTCATCAACCTTACAGAAACGATGGTGGCTATGCAGATTCAACTCGGGGATCAGACCCTGCAGCTTCATGTTCAATATGCCAAACGGAAAAAAATCTCCCTGCAGATCGATATGGTAGGGCTTATTACAGTCAAGGCGCCAACGGGTACAAGCGAAGAGATGATCCGCAGCGCAGTACAGCGGCATGGTGAATGGATTCTGGAGAGCCTGCGCAGGAATGCGGCGGCCCGGCAGCTCCCGGCTCCCAAGGAATACCAGGGGGAGGGCAGGTTCCTGTACCTTGGGAAGGAGTATCTGCTGCACGAATTAATTAATACCGGTGAGCAGGATGCGGAGAAGCTGAAGCTTGAGCTGAAAAAGTTTTATTTTGCCAGCCTGAAAAAGATTGCCGCCGAGCGGATCACCCGTTATCAAACGATGCTGAAGGTGAAGCCCAAATCCATTGAAATCGTTGAATCCCGAACCAAATGGGGGAGCTGCAGTGCGGATAAAAAGCTGACCTTCAATTACCGGCTCGCCATGGCGCCGCCTGAGGTCATCGATTATGTAATCATTCATGAGCTGTGTCATCTGCTGCATATGAATCATGACCGGTCCTTTTGGCGCCGTCTCGGAAGTGTGATGCCGGACTACAAGGAGAAGGAAGCTTTTCTCGCCCGGCAGGGGCAGTTTATGACGCTTTAAGCAATGGATGTAGCCGGGTGCTTAACGTGATGAGGGAATATATTATCACCGCCCGCCCGTATGAATAAGCCGCTGTGATGCGGGGTGCTTGTGACAGGAATCCCTTCGTAATCCGGAGTAAAGTGGAAAAGTACTTTTTCAGTATCCCTGCCTGCCAGCTTAGTTAGAATCTCTTCAAGGTTGATCTCTCTGTGGCTAATGATATCAAAAAGCTCCAGCTGTTTGCCTTCGTTTTTATATATAACGATAACGTCCTCGTTCTCCAGATAATAAATGTCTTCATTAAAGACCTCCAAGCAATAAAACATAAGCAAGCCTTGCGTACGTCCGGTTCCGAAGCGCTTGGATACCGGGAGCCTGCCCTCTGCAAATTTGGCAATGAAGGCTAAATCCTCAAGGCTATTTATATCTAATTTTCGAATCCCCCCTGCCCCCGAAAGGGGGGCGCTAAAGTCCATACTGAAAAGATGCTCCTCTTCTGGAATAAAACCAAACCGTGGATAGAAATCGAGAACCGTATCGTTGGCGAAAAGGTACATAAAGTCCGCGCTGTCCCCATACTCTGCCAGCACAGCATGCATTAACCGGGCGGATAAGCCCCTATGCCGGTAACCGGGATGTGTCATCACTGTACCGATTTGCACGGCGCTTTTCTTCACGCCATTAATAATCCAATCAAGCAGGGTCACCGATACATTGGCAATTACCTGATCTTCCTGAACGTAAGAAAAAGGGATATACCGCTCACTCCAGAAGCCTTCCCGGTACCAGCGTTCAAAGCTTATGCCAAAAGTGCTTTCGGCAAGCCCGGACAGGCTTTTACGGAGGGGGTCATTATGTTTGTAATCCTTCATTAAGGTTAGCTGCTGCATGTAACCGCTCCTTAGTAAATATTTTTTCGTGTGGGGCTAAAATAACTTGTGACGCTTAGCTACCCGTGTAATTGGCTCCATCTGATCTGGTTCCATGGTCTCAATTCCTGGAAAGGGTCTTCAATTCAATAGATTATAGTCTTTCTGCCTATGTTCATAACAAATATAAAATATATTGTCAATACGCTAAAGGATACCAAAAAGTAGTCGGTGGTGTTATTCACAATTAATGGGAAGGGCGTTATCTTATATATAAAGAAACGTTCTTAATTAAGAACCAGTAAAAAAGCTCCAATCGGTGCTTTCCAGAAGCACGAGGGAGGCTTTTGAACCAGGTGGGGGCTTGCCATGAGCGCGATTGCGGGAATCTATCATTTACAGCATCAACCTCTGGACCCTAAGCAGGGGCCTGATCTTATGCAGCAGCTCAGCCGCTATCCGGCCGATGAGATCAGGACATGGCAGAGCACAGATGTATTCCTGGGCTGTCTGTCGCAGTGGATTACGCCGGAATCCCTTGGGGAGACGCTTCCTTATTATGATTCCCTGCGGAAGCTGGCCATTACGGCTGACGCCATTATTGATAACCGTGAAGAGTTGTTCGAGCGGCTTCAGGTGCCGCGCGGGGATAGAGTCTCTATGCCGGACAGTCTGCTTATTCTGCTGGCTTATGAGAAATGGGGCGAGCAGGCACCGGTTTATCTTGTCGGTGACTTTGCCTTTATGATCTGGGATGAACGGAAGCGGGCACTGTTCGGGGCCAGAGATTTCTCCGGGAACCGGACGTTGTACTTCCTGCGGTCCAGGGGGCTGTTATCTTTCTGTACCGTCATTCATCCGCTCCTGTCGATGCCGGGGGCAGACCGGACTCTGAATGAGGGTTGGGCCTCCGAGTTCCTGGCGATTCATACACGGACCGATGTTTCGGACCAGTATTCCACAGTCTATCAGTCCATCGAACAACTGCCGCCGTCCCATTCTATTTCCGTAAAGGACGGGAATATCTTCTTCTCCCGGTACTGCACCCTGCAGGCTCCACCCGAGCTGCGGCTGCGGTCAGACCAGGAGTACGAGGAAGCGTTTCGTGAGGTGTTCGGGCAAGCGGTCCGGGACAGGCTCCGGACGCATCGCGCGGTTGGAGCCAACCTAAGCGGAGGCCTCGATTCCGGATCGGTAGTCAGCTTCGCCGCTAGAGAGCTTCGCCGCCAGGGCCAGCCGCTGCATACCTTCAGTTCCTATCCGGTGGATCACTTTGTCGATTTCAACATCGGCAAACGTATCGCCGACGAGCGTCCCTATATCCAGGAAACCATCGATTATGTCGGGAATGTCCGGCCTAACTTTCTGAACTTTCCCGATCTGAGTCCGTACAGTGAAATTGATGACTGGCTGGATATTATGGAGATGCCTTATAAATT
Organism: Paenibacillus graminis; assembly: GCF_000758705.1. Lineage (NCBI taxonomy): Bacteria > Bacillati > Bacillota > Bacilli > Caryophanales > Paenibacillaceae > Paenibacillus > Paenibacillus graminis. The sequence continues at coordinate 1,028,912 of NZ_CP009287.1, forward strand.
TATCGAGAATTCCTATTGGCTCAAAGGGATCTTTGAGCAGGCGCAAATGAAGAACATCGGCGTGCTGCTCAGCGGGCAGAGAGGCAACTGGACCATTTCCTGGGGTCCTGCACTGGATTATCAGGCTAAGCTGATTCGTGAATTCCGCTGGATCTCCTTTTACCGGGAAAACCGGAAGTACAATGAGTCGATGGGGGCAAACCGCAGAAAGGTATTTCAAATTGTCGGCAAAAAAGCCTTCCCGTCGCTGACTGGACTGCTGCCGGCTAAGCACGAAGCTCCGCCTGATCTCATCCACCCTGATTTCGCAAGGCGCACAGAAGTGGACGAACGGCTTAAGGCGCTGGGGATTAACAGTGGCTCTTCCCAGACCATCTACGATATCCGGCGCAAGCATTTTGAACAGCCGCATGTCTGGAATGTGAACGGGACGATAGCAACGAAGCTGTCACTGAAATACCGGGTGTGGGATCGTGATCCTACGAATGATCTGCGGGTTATCCGCTTCTGCCTGTCCGTGCCGGAAAGCCAGTATGTGCAAAATGGGGTGGACCGCTCGCTGATCCGCAGAGCGATGAAAGGACTGCTGCCGGACGAGGTGCGTTTGAACCGGAAACGGCGCGGCGTTCAGGGGGCGGACGGGATTTACCGTATGCTACCGAAGTGGGACGATTTTCTTCAGGAGCTCAGAGAGATGATCCAGGACCCCCGCACCTCTGCTTACCTCAATAATACCGGGCTCGCCGGATGTTTGAACCGGCTGGGTAGTGAGCCCGCACCAAATATGATTTTCAACTCGGATTTTCGCCTTCTGACACGTGGACTTGTGTTTTACCGTTTTCTGAAGCGTTTATCCTGATGAGGGAATGCTTGAAAGGGGGTGAAAATATGAAAAAGGAATACAGCAAGCCTGCTTTGGAAGTACTCGATGTGAAAATGACTATGGCTGGACCTGGTGTTGCTATCGTCGACGCGTTCCAAGATGATCCGGATGAAGTACAACACTACTCCTAGGATGGTTTTGTTCGCCTGGCCCTCGTCTCCCTAAGCTTGCTGAGGGGGACCAGGGCTATCCTTTTACAAACAGTTCCCCGAACCCGGGCAAATCGAAGATATGGAGTGAATCGTATGGCGAGTACCGTTCAAGGTTTGGCTTACAAAGCATTTGGTCTGCAAATCCACAGCGAATTCCCTTTGCCGGAGCTTCCTCTTACCGGTGAGCCGGGGCTTATTGGCAGCGTATCAGTTATTCAGGGAGATCTGAAGGAACGCTGGGAAGCTATGCCGAAGATCACGCCGAGCCTTGGGGTATCCGGGCATGAGGTTATGTTCGAAGCTAAGGATACAGCCCTCTTTGCTATTCAGGACGGCAATACGATTACAGTATCACCTGCTCCCGGAGCAGATCCCGATTGTATCCGTCTCTTCATTCTGGGAAGCTGCATGGGTATTCTGCTGATGCAGAAACAGATTCTTCCGCTTCATGGAAGCGCGCTTGTTATTGAAGGCAAGGCATACGCGCTGGTTGGGCGTTCAGGGGCAGGCAAATCAACGCTGGCCTCGTATTTGATGGATCAGGGGAACCCGCTGATCAGTGACGACGTTATTCCCGTTATGGTGCACAATGGATATCCATTTGCAGTTCCAGGTTATCCGCAGCAGAAGCTGTGGCAGCAGAGCCTGGACTATTTGGGAATGAATTCGTCCCTCTACCGTCCGCTGTTTGAGCGGGAAACCAAGTTTGCCGTACCGGTGCATGACCGCTTTCACGGCGAACCTGTGCAGCTTGCAGGGTTGTTTGAATTATCTGCCGCCCCGGAGGCTCCGGTCAGTCTGCAGCCGATTCAAGGCATGGAGCGGTTCCACACATTGTACAATCATACCTATCAAAGAGCGATTGTCGACCGGATCGGGATCCGCGAGTGGCATTTCGGCATGCTGGCTTCTTTCGTGGGGCGGCTGCCGATGTACCGGTTGACCCGGCCTGAGCAGGGCTTTAGCGCTCCGCAGCAAACGTCGCTTATTCTTGAAGCATTACAGCAGCAACTAGTGAAGGAGATGAACTCATGAATATGAATACGGCGGATGTCTTATCCCTCGAATCAGTGCTGGTACAGCGTGAGGGAAATATTGCCAGTGATATGGACGGCGAAAAGGTTATGCTGAACGTAAAAAATGGCAAGTACTACAACCTGGGTGAGGTTGGCGGAGAAATCTGGACGGCGCTGGCGTCGCCTGTAACCGCTGGTAGGGTGGTGGAGATCATCCGGGAAACTTTTGAGGTTCCGGAAGAGATTGCCCGCCAGGATGTGTTTGTTTTTTTGCAGAGCCTGCTGGATGAGGATCTTGCGGGTATTGTAAGCCAGCCATGATTACCTTACGGCGCATACGCCTGCTGCTGACGGTAGATAAAGCCGCCTTGGCGCTCCTTCCCGAGGCGCTTTGGAGGCTTTTTCTCGTTCGGATTCAACTGTTGTTCCCGTTCGCCAAAACAGCTCCACAGCTTGGCCTACAGGCGCAGGAAACGCCTACGCTTTCCAAAGAGGGCGATATCGCCCGCATCCAGCATGTTACCAAGGCGATCCGGGTCATGAGCCGCGTTACACCCTGGAAAAGCACTTGCATGGTCAGAGCGGTAGCGGGACTCAAAATGCTCGAAAAACGCGGGATTGAGAGTACTTTGTACATGGGGGTTGCCAAGGACAAGCAGGGCCAGATGATTGCCCATGCCTGGCTGCGCAGCGGGTCGTATTATGTCTCGGGCGATGATGCCATGAAGGGCTTTGTAGTGGTGGAGAAATTCGCCAAAGTGTTACATGCCGATTGATCGAGGTGGGTCCATGCAAGCGATAATGTATTACATCCGGCAGCTTCAGCGCTTGTCCGGAGTCAAATTATATCTGAATCTGCTCGGTATGGTGATCAGCGGCCTGCTGGAGAGCTCTGCTGTTCTGCTGCTGGTGCCGATGCTGGGTATGGCTGGGATTCAGCTTGGCGGAAACGCAGCAGGCATCGATCTCCCTATGTTCGATTTCATATCGGAGCTGCCGCAGACCTCAGCGCTTGCGCTGGTGCTTGGTGCGTATGTGCTCATTGTGCTTTGCCAGAATCTGATCTCCCGTTTTGTCGCCATCCGCAACGTGGACATTCAGCAGAGCTACAGCCGGAAGCTGCGGTATGAGGTGTATGGCGCACTGCTGCGGGCCGAGTGGTCTTTTTTTCTGAAAAAGCGCACTTCGGACCTGATCAATGTAATGACGACTGAACTCGCGAGGGTGCTTGCGGGAATCAGCAGCTTTCTGCAGTTCTTGACTTCGCTGCTGTTCACGCTGGTACAGATCGGCTTCGCGTTCTGGCTGTCTCCCCAAATGACTCTGGCTGTTCTGGTCTGCGCGGTTCTGCTGTCCCTGTTCTCCCGGCGTTTCATCCGCAAAGCCAAGAGGCTGGGCAGCCGCAGTTCCGAGCTGGGCAAGCAGTATCTGGCTGGCATTACTGATCAATTGAACGGGATCAAGGACATCAAAAGCAACAATCTGGAGGATTCCCGGCTGAGCTGGATGCATGAATTCACCGGCGAAGTCAAAAGCGAGCAGCTGGATTATACGCGGCTTCGCACGAATTCCCAACTGCTGTACAAAATGTCGTCGACCCTGCTGATTGCGGTGTTCATCTTCGTGTCGTTCCGCTTCCTGCATGTGGAGGGGCCTTATCTGTTCCTGGTTATTCTGGTGTTCGCCCGTCTGTGGCCGACCTTTTCCAACCTGCAGACCCTGCTGGAGCAGCTTGCTTCCGTACTGCCTGCCTTCAAGCAGCTGCAGCTGCTGCATGAGGAATCTCTGCAGGCTGCGGAGCATGGTGCGCACGCTCAATCCGGTACTGTGGCTGCTCCTATGACATTGAAGCGTAGTCTTGAAGCACGTGATGTGAATTTCCGCTACAACCCGCAGGAGGAGAATTATTCATTGCGCAGTGTGGACGTGGTGATCCCGGCGAACCGCATGACAGCCATTGTGGGACGTTCAGGTGCGGGAAAAAGCACACTTGTTGACCTGCTCATGGGATTGATTCAGCCGGAATCGGGTGAGATTCTGGCAGACGGAGAGCCGGTTACAGGGGAGAGGCTTCTGCCTTACCGGCGCTCCATCGGCTATGTAGCGCAGGACCCTTTTCTCTACAACGCAACGATCCGTGACAATCTGACGATGATTAAGCCGGATGCAAGCGAGGCTGAGTTGTGGGAGGCGCTGGAGTTCGCCTCGTCGGCTGACTTCGTCCGCAAGCTGCCGCAAGGGCTCGATACGCTGCTTGGCGACCGCGGCGTCCGCCTCTCCGGCGGAGAACGGCAGCGCCTTGTGCTGGCGCGGGCGATTATCCGCAAGCCGTCGATCCTGGTGCTGGACGAAGCGACGAGCGCGCTGGATACCGAGAACGAGAAGCGGATTCAGGAGGCGCTGGAGCGCCTGAAAGCAACAGTTACGGTCATTGTCATTGCGCACCGCCTGTCGACCATCCGGGGCGCGGACCAGATCCTGGTCATCGACCAGGGCAGGGTCATCCAGCAGGGAGTGTACAGCGGCCTGGCCTCCGAACAAGGCGGCATGTTCAGCCGCCTGCTCAGCAGCCAGGAAGAAGCGATGTAGCCTATTGCGCTGCGGAGTTAGGTGAAGTTTGCTGGAGCTAGCTTGAAGTGTTGTGAGTGCTATGTAAGCTAGTAGAGCATCAGACTCTAAATGGTGGATTTGGAGCACAACTCCGGCGGAACGAATGAAGGCGTGGAGAGATCACACTTCAGGTGTACCGATTCCCAGCTTGATTGATATCTGGACCGGGGGAGTCTGGCTATGTCTAACGGACTGAGGAGCACTTATTTCTATTGAAAATCATTTGTTCCGCAAGTTAACGGACACCAGAGCCTTTAAAGCTCTTTCTTGAAAATAAAGGTTTTACGGTCCGTAAGGAGCAGACTCGCTTGATGTTGTTTCTCTTCACGGAACTACAGAGGGTTTGGCCTTATTCACAGAAACTGCATTCTATTGCACTTCATGCAATCAAATGAGGTCGAATAGCCTCTGGTAGATAAAAGCAAAGGATTCTATCGCACAAAACGCAATAGAATCCTTTTTTGCGTGCAGAGAGCTGAAATCTGCTGCACGTTCTGCAATAGATGCGGCAGGGGGGGCCGCCTGTCTGCGTCTTCAGCAATCCGCCCGCCTGTCTGCGTCTTCAGCAATCCGCCCGCCTGCTGCGTCCCCCGCAATCCGCCCGCCTGCTGCGTCCCCCCGCAATCCGCCCTCTTGAGCGCCCCGAACGGCTAAGCCCTGGTAGCTCCAGTCTTCGAACCCTTGAAGCCCCTTATTTCTCCTGGCCGCTTACTTTGCGCCAGGTCCACAGAAAGGGGCGCAAAGGGAAATAAAGTACATGCAGCGGCTTCGGCAGCGGCAGTGTCTTGGCATCTACCGCATAAGGATACAGGAAGCCGGCTACATACAAGAACTGGTGCCAGCGCGTCAGAATTGCCGGCTGATAATATTTGTAATGCCGCTCGGCCTCAGGCTCCAGGGGAGGATTATGCAGATTGATCATGCGCGCCACATAGAAAAGCGCCAGCTGGGCAATCCGCCGGGCCTTAGGCCGCTTGGTGAAGCCCTCCAGGGCGGGCTCAACCGGCGCTGCCAGCAGATCGGCAGCCAGAAGCAGTGTCTGGCCGCCAACATCGGCGTAATTATACTGCTGTATGAGTCCAGCCAGTTTGCCGGAGTCAGGCTTTTGCAGCAGCAGCTGACGGATATCCAGCAGCCATCTTAGCCTCGACCAGCCGTGGCGTGCGCCATGGGCCGCCAGAAAAAGAAACAAGTCTTCGCTGCCCAAATAATGAACATTCTGCCCGAAGTGGCTGCTGGTCCGCGCACATTTCCACAGCTCGTCGAACTCCGGTTCCTTGGAAGGGCCGGGGCTTAGGCGCCAATGCACCTCCACCTTAATCCCTTTGTCCGGGTGATTGAACGTGGTATGATGCTCCCGCCATTTCCAGTCGCCCAGTATACTTTCGAAGTCTTCCTCCTTCACATAACCAAGACGGACCAGCAGCGCTTCGGTTTCGGCCAGTTGTGCCATCGGCACCAGGAAGTCAAGGTCACGGGAGGTCCGCAGCGAAATATCGCCATACAGCTCCTGGGCAAGCACCGGTCCTTTCAGGAACAGGGAACGTATTTGCAGCTTTGCAAGCTCTTCCCCGAGATAGCCCATTTCCCCGCTGAGCTGGAGCATCTGAACGGTGTTTTTCCGGTATTCCCATTTCAGGCGCTGGGTAACCGCATCCGGCACATGCTCTTCACGCATCCGGCTAAGCTTAGGATATATATAAGGAAATACACGATGATGCAGGGACAACCGTACCCATAGCTCCCAGTCGATATCCGTGAATAGTTGCGGATTTCGTTCTGCCGTTTCATCGATGTCATCAGTTTTGAGCACTTCAAGAAGAAGCCTCAGTTCCTTGGAAAAGCCTTTTTTATCCAGGGCATACCCGTCGGTCATAGGAAATCTCCTTACTTGGATTTGTACAGCTTCCTTCAAATAATTGTTCGGTTTAAAGAACGCACTGTGAGCGTACCATCGAAACCCGAAATTTGTCAATTTCCCGGCTGATGCCAAATTTAACTTTCTGAATTCCTGCCGAATTCCCCTAGAAAGTATATAACATAACAGGCAGACTATTGACGCAGTCAGCGTGGTTGATAGACTAAGAAGAGTACTTATAATACTGGGATAGGCAAAATATCTTTTTAATGGAGGAAGCAATATGCAGCATCTAATAGAATCTATCAAATACAACAAGGACCGCCGGTTTCCCCGCGAAGAGCTGGAGGAGATCATTAGCAGAAAAGAGGAGGCCATTCCCCATTTGCTGGAGATTATGCGTGAACTTCAGGCACATCCCCAGTTGGCGGAGGACCCGGCGCGATTAGATTTTATGTACGCTGCTTATCTGCTTTCGCAGTTCCATGTCACGGCATTATTCCCCATTCTGGTTGAGCTGTTCTCGCTCCCGGAGGAATTATTAGATATGATCTTCAGCGACATTTTGACGGATGCCGGAGGAAGAATGCTGGCATCCGTCTACGATGGCGACCTTCATTTGTTGAAGGGGCTGATCGAAAACAGAGAAGCCGGTGAATATGCCCGGGCGCAGGGGCTTCGGGCGCTTACCATACTTGTGTATGAAGGCCGGATCTTAAGAGAGACGGCAGTAGGCTATGTGAAGGAGCTGCTGACCAGCAAACGGGACGATTACGATTACTATTTCAATGCGGAGATGGTGTGCACTGCAGTTGATTTATATCCCGAAGAGGTATACGCAGAAATTGAAAAGCTGTATGAAGAGGAGGCACTTGACCCCTATGTCATCCTTCTGGATGAGGTGCAGGCCACCCTGCAAATGAGTCAAGCCGTAGCGATGCAGCATAAACATGAGCAAGTGTCTTATCAATACATTAATGATATCCATGCCGAGATGGAAAAGTGGGTGTGCTTCCAACCTGAAAGCTCAGGGAAAATAGAATTGCTAGGCGATCAGTTGAAACAAAAGTCAGTTAAGGTCGACCCAAAACCCGGACGTAATGACCCATGCCCTTGTGGAAGCGGAAAAAAGTATAAGAAATGTTGCGGGAAATAGGAGGATGAAATAGTCCGCTGCCCCCAGGCTCGAACTCCCTTTTCCAAAACTTCCCATACTATGCTAAGATAGCTGCAAAATATCCAGAGACAGGAGTGTTTCTCTGCCCATGCCTTCGAACTGGAAAAAGAACATTGTGCTCTTTCTGACCAGCCAGACCATCTCTTTATTCGGCTCTTCACTGGTTCAGTATGCGATCCTCTGGTATATCACCCTGAATACCCAGTCCGGCCTTATGATGACAATTTCGATTATTTGCGGGTTTGTGCCGACGTTCCTGCTGTCTCCTTTTGCCGGAGTGTGGGCGGACCGGTACAGCCGCAAGCTGCTGATTGTCCTCTCCGACACCTGCATCGCGGCGGCGACGCTGGTTCTGGCGCTGCTGTTCCTGATGGGCTATGACGAGATGTGGCTGCTGTTTGTGGTTTCTGCGGTGCGGGCACTCGGAACCGCAGTGCAAACACCGGCTGTAGGTGCAATGCTGCCCCAACTTGTGCCGGAGGAGCAGCTCACGAAGGTAAACGGGACGAACGGGAGTATTCAAGCCCTGATCATGCTGCTGTCCCCGATGCTGAGCGGCGCGCTTCTCACTGTGGCTTCGATCGAGGTGATCTTTTTTATCGACGTGATCACGGCGGCGCTGGCGGTGGCTGCGATGCTGCTTTTTGTGAAGGTGCCGCTGCATGCCAAGGCTGCCGCAGAACAGACCCTGAGCTACTTCAGCGATATGCGGCTAGGCTTCAGCTATATTAAGCAGCATAGCTATATCCGTACGTTTTTTATTTTCATGGCCTTTTTCCTTGTATTGGCTGCCCCGGTTGCTTTTCTGACCCCGCTGCAGGTCACACGGACCTTTGGTGATGATATTTGGCGGCTTACGGCGATCGAAATCGCGTTTTCCATCGGGATGATGCTTGGCGGTCTGATCCTGGCCGGATGGCAGGGATTCCGCAACAGAGTGTATACGATGACGATGTCTTCACTCGCGATGGGAGCATTCACGTTTGCGCTGGGCGTTGTCCCCGTGTTCTGGATTTACTTGCTCTTCATGGGGCTGGTTGGTCTGGCGATGCCGTTCTTCAATACCCCTTCTACCGTGCTGCTGCAGGAAAAGGTGGAGCCGGATTACCTGGGCAGAGTGTTCGGCGTGCTGGGGATGATCTCAAGCTCCATGATGCCGCTCGGAATGCTGATCTTCGGACCGCTGGCCGATGTGGTGAAAATTGAATGGATGCTAATGCTCACGGGGCTGCTCATGTTTATTCAGGGCTTTTTCCTGCTGGGCAGCAAGGTGCTGGTGAAGGCGGGCGAACCTGCACCAGCGGAAGCGGATGTGAAGCAATAGAATGCAAGGGGGGGGAGAATATCATTATGGATTTCGTGAGCGGAATACCGGGTGCGGAGTCGTGGACAACGGTAGAGCCGGTGCTGAAAGGCTGGTCGAGTGACCGGAAGTTCTACGTTGAGGATCAGGCGGGGCGCAGGCTGCTGCTGAGACTCTCGGCAGGCCGTACGTTTCAACGCAAACAGCAGGAATATGAAGCCATTCAGCGGTTTTACAGGCTGGGTTTTCCGATGTCCCGGGCTGTCGATTTTGGAATATACGGTGAGGGAGAAGGCGGGGAGCAATACGTTTATATGCTGCTTACTTGGGTGGATGGCGTCCCTCTGGAGGAGCGTCTGCCTGGACTGCCGCCGGAGGAACAGTATCGCCTGGGCGCAGAGGCTGGAAGAATATTGAAGCAGATGCATACGATCCCGGTTCAAGAGGAACTCCCTCATTGGGAAGCAGACATGCAATCTACAATCCTCTCAAGGATCAGGGAATACGAAAACTGTCCCTACCGCCTGGAGGACGACCAGCAAGTGATCGCCTTCGTCAGGCAAAATGTCGGCCTGATCCATAACGTGGAGAAAGTGCATCATCACGGTGACTTCCATGTCGGCAATTTGATTTACACCCCTGAAGGCAGGATTGGTGTGATCGATTTCAACCGCTGGGATATTGGAGATTATGCGGAGGAATTCTATAAGCTGCAGATCTTCGACAGGGAGCGGAGCATCCCGTTTGCAGCAGGCAAGCTGGAGGGATATTTCGGCGGACCGCCGCCGGAGGCCTTTTGGAAAAGACAGGCGCTGTATGTGGCGTATGCCTCGCTGTATTCCATCAAGTGGTCGATACCCTACGGCGCAGCCGACGTTCACGATATGATGGACCGCTACCGTCTCGCGCTTTCGGATTATGATCATTTCCGGAGAACTGTTCCCGGGTGGTACCTGGGAGACGGGGAGTGATATTTTGTCCAAAAGATTGAAATGAAGGAGTCCAGTACGGTAGAATTGCACTTATAAGCGGCGCCTTGGAATGTTTAAATCCCGGGCCTGCTATACAACCAGCAGATTTAACCAAGAAGGGGATTGTAACGTTTGAATAATGAAGAATTGAACAACGGGCTGCCGGAGAATTATGAGGAACTGAAGAAGGCTGCCGGACGCTCCGCCGATTGGAGATCGCGTCTTGAGGCCGTGGAGGAGCTTGGCCGCTTCAACCATAAACAAATTATTGATATTCTGAATCGCCTCATGGTCAGCGATCCTGTATATACCGTCCAAGAAGCTGCATATGAGAAGCTAAAGGCCTTTGGTGAAGATGTCACAGTGCCGTCGAAGAACAAAGCCGAGCTGTTCAGAGGTATTTCCAAGATTGTGCTGCGCATCAAGAAGAGCCTTCCGCAGGACCATTCGTATGAAGAGTTCAAGGAAAAGCTGAAGAAGATGCGGATAGACGTCTACGACGCTTACGAAGGCGAGAAGGGCGAGAATTTTGACGCCTGGCTGCAGAAATTGTGGGCTTCGGCCACGAAATAAGGATGGACCATAGAGCGGAGAGACGGGGAAGATTCCCTATCGCTCCGCTTTTTTAAGCGTACCCCAATCCAAGGAAGCAAAGGAGATCACATGCAAAACTCTTCAGCTAATGAACCATTAACACGCTTATTTCAGGAATATCTTGAACTGTCTGCCCATTTGCGCCCCGACTATACCGCCAGCTTAGGGAGTGGACACAGAGAGGGGCAGCCTGCGATCAGCGACATCGTACCGGATGCGCCAAAGCTTTTGCAGGCCATTTACAGCCAGGTTTCCGGTACAAGCAGCGACGAAGAAGAGCCTAGTCTGATCGAGTTCATCCCGGGCTACCGGCTGATTCATATTCAGGAGTATGTGCAGGAAATCAAGGTGCTGGAAAGCATCCTGAAGGAAAAGGGCTGCAGCGGCGGCGGGACTGTGCTGCCCATTCTGACCAATTACGGAAGTGATTTCATCTGTTATTACCAAAGTGAGGACGGAACAGAGCGGATCTGCGATCTGCTGCATGATTACGGCGACCTGGCCGTGATGTATGATTCCCCGGAGAAGTTCCTGGAGACTCTGTGTGAATTCTATAAGCAGGAAGTTTATTTTTTGGATGAGGAAGGTTATCTGGACTGCGATCTGGTGCTGGAAGGGGAAGTTGGGGCGGCACTGAATCCGTCGGCAAACTATTGGTCGGAATAATTGGTGAAGTGCCGCAGTGTTTTTTCCTGTTAATCTAACAGACAGTTCAAAAAGGAAGGTGAATTGCGGTGCATTACATATTCAGAAATAGAACGCGCCAGCTGCGGGCGGGATGGGAGATCCTGCTTGCAGCCGCGGCTATTTTTATACTTACCATGCTGATGTCCTTTGGTTTATCTCTGCGGGTGAATTCCAGGCAGCTGTTTGATCCGGACGGCTGGGTACGGGTGTTCAAAGCAAGCGGGCTCTACATGCTGGTCGTTGTTTGTTTTACGGTGCGTGTTGTCCGCCGGCTGCCGCTGAGCAGTATAGGCCTGTCACGGCCGGATGTGAAGCGGTTCGCACAAGGGTTTCTGAGCGGTGCCCTGTTAATGGCTATTATTGTTATGGTTCTATGGGCGCTGGGGAATGCGGCCTTTCAGAATGAAGGATGGAAGCCCCGGTTCAGCCAATTGGACCTGCCCGGCCTGATGCTTACTGCTTGTATAGCGGGAATCTGCGAAGAAGTTTTATTCAGGGGATACATACAGCATTTGCTGTCCGGCCGTCTGGGAACTACTGGGGCCGTAGCTATAACCTCAGTCTTGTTTTCGGCGGCCCATATGGCCAATCCCGGCTATAATTGGATCAGTGCCCTGAATATTGTGCTGATAGCCTTGATTTTTTCGTGTGCAACCCTTCGGACAGGGAATCTGTATTTTGCAATGGCACTGCACCTTTCCTGGAACCTGGTTCAGGGTTATGGGTTCGGTGTCTCAGTCAGCGGAAAGATCCCGCAGGGATTATACTCCGTCCTCCTGGGAGGGCCTGACTGGATTACGGGCGGACGCTTCGGCCTGGAGGCGAGCATCCTGACGACAATCCTGCTTGGATTAATCTGTGCTGGCTTGCTGCTGGTGCATGTGATGAAGCCGCGCAGAAGAACGCAGCAGACGGAATTTTCAAGCCGTTATTAGAGCGTTTCTCAAATATAAGAAAGTATATGTACGGGTGCCATCCGGAAAAAGGATGGCACCCGTTTTATTGGAGTATTCTCCGTATGTCTACTGCTGCTGTTACTGCTGATGTTACTCCTGCACAGCCTTCTTTTCCTGCTCCCGCAGTTCTACACGCCGGATTTTGCCGGAGGCAGTTTTGGGAAGATCTGCGATAAATTCAATTTTGCGCGGGTATTTGTAAGGTGCAGTCCACTCTTTGACATGGGACTGCAGCTCTTTTACCAGTTGAGGTGTACCGGCGCTGTGGTCCTTCAATACAACAAAGGCCTTAACAACCGAGCCGCGAATCTCATCAGGGCTTGCTACCACGGCGCATTCCTTGACCAGGGCATGTTTCATTAAGGCTTCCTCCACTTCAAACGGTCCGATGGTATAGCCTGAGCTGATAATGATATCGTCGCCCCTGCCTTCGAACCAGAAATAGCCGTCCTCATCCTTGCGCGCCCGGTCCCCGGTGACAAAATACTCGCCATGGGAGCAGTTCACCTTGCGTTCAGGGTCCTTGTAGTAATTCTGGAACAAGGCCGGCATGCTCAAGTGCACGGCAATATCTCCAACGACTCCCGCAGGCAGCGATTTTCCCTCCCCGTCAATCACTTCGACAATCCCCGGGGCAATGGATTGGCCCATGGAGCCTACCCGGATCGGTTGATCCTTGAGTGCTGCGATAATCAGTGTGCTCTCCGTCTGGCCGTAGCCGTCACGGATGGTAATGTCAAAATGCTCCTGGAAGGTGTTGATGACCTCCTGGTTCAGCGGCTCGCCTGCGGATACGGCGCAGCGCAGCTTCGACAGATCATACTGCGCCAGACCTTCGGTTTTGGCCATAAGGCGGTACTCGGTCGGTGTGCAGCACAATACCTGGATGCCCTGATCCTGGAGCAGCTGCAAATAACGGTCCGGGTGGAACGGTCCGTTGTAGACAAAACCGGTTGCGCCGTTGCCGAGAACGGTCAGGAAAGGACTCCAGATCCATTTCTGCCAGCCGGGTGCGGCTGTGGCCCAGACGGTGTCGGATTCCCGGATATCGAGCCACAGGGACGACACAATTTTCAGGTGGGCATATCCCCAGCCATGCGTGTGTACCACAGCTTTGGGATTGCCCGTGGTGCCTGAGGTATAAGCCAGAATGGCGATATCGTCGCGGCGGCTGGCAACGGTCGGGAAAGATTCCGGCTGGCCTTCCATCAGTCTCTCCAGGTCTGTCCATCCGCTGCCAAGCTCTTCTGCATTGCCGCCAACAGAGAGACGGTAATCGAGTGCAGGCAGATCCTCGGTGATTTTATTGACTTCCCCGGTCACTTCAGACCAGACAATGACGGCTCTGGCTTCGGAATGGCGCAGCCGGTAGGCCAAATCCTTGGCCCGCAGCATTTCGGAGGAAGGGATGACGGCAAGCCCGAGCTTCAGGCAGGCCAGATAAATAACGTAGGCAATAATGCGGCGCGGAACCATAACGAGCACACGGTCCCCCTGCGTAAGGCCCAGCCCGGACAATCCGCCCGCCAGGCGGTTGGCCTGCTTCATGAGGTCACCGTAAGTGATTTCTTCGTAGTTTCCGTTCTCCTGCAGCCATTTCAGCGCAATCTTATCGGCTGGATGATGCTCCATTTCCGAAGTGAGATTGTAGAATTCAGGTGCAATCCACTGCTGATTATCCAATTGAATCTCTCCTAATGTGAACGTGATGGTTTTCTTCAATAGGTATAGTATAGCACGTTATCCTAGTACCAGATGCTAAATGAGGCGATTAGCAGTAGAGAATGTTCTGTGTCTGTTTTTTTGTTTGGAAACTTATACAAAGTTGAAACAACTTGCCCGGAGAAACCTTCTATAATAGTGGAATCTAAGTGCAGACAGTCATGAAGGAGAGATTATCCACTATGCATCGGAAAAAAACCTTCCGGGCGGCGCTATGGATTGCCTGCCCGCTAGTAATAGCCTTAACGGCGGCCTGTAACGATCAGCCGTCTACTGCTCACCCTGCGGCAGAGGCTTCGGCCGCTCTAACCGGCTCCCCGGGCATGTCTAATCCGAGCGCTCTCCCCACTCCGGCTGCCTCTGCCGTACCTTCAGCACGGGAGAATTCCGCCGTCCCATCCCCGGCTGCCCCGGCCACTTCAGCGAGTCTTCCGGCGGTACGGCATTCAGTTTCAATTGATCTGCAGGGGAAATCCTATGATTTTCCTGCCGGCATTCCGGGAACGGAGCGGTATAACTTCGCCACAGTCACTGCCAGGGGCATTGTCTGGTCTCCGGCGCCGAAACTGGAAGGGGAGGGAAGCAATCCGGTATGGATTCCGCTTGAGCCCTTCAGTCTCTATCTAAGTGATCCGGCCAATCCGCAGTTGGACACCTCCACAGCCCGCAAGCTTTTTACGCAGACGCTGCCTGAGAAGTCCAATGAATATACGAAGCTGAGCAGCCTGCAGGGAGCGGGCGATTACATTATATACCACACGTATACGATGTTTCGGGGTGGTGTTCAAGCGCTTAAGAGCCAGGCATGGGCGATGAAGGTTGGCGATTCTGCACAGCCTGCCGAGATTCTTTCGTACCACGCAGCAGGCGGCTATCTCTATTTTTGGGGAATAGAAGAACAAGAGAAGCTGTACGTTTCGGTTAGCCAAATACCTGGCAATGCAGATGGAAGCTATACTTATGAGGTGTATGTATACTCCCTGGCGGAAGGACGTAAGGAGAAATTACATACGTTCTCTCTGGAGGGCAATCAGCTTAAGTTCAGCTATCATCACCACTCTTACGAAGTGAAGCTGCAGCAGGGCTGATCCTGCTTCCGATTATACCAAGCGCCAGTAAGGGTAAAATACGTTTAAGAATCCTGAGCCGAAAAACTGTAACTATCCAGAAAGTGGGGAACGACTATGAACGCTACAGCGTTTGACGAGATATATGCAATTATGGAAGCTTCCTTTCCCGACAATGAGTTTAGAACCTATAGCGGACAAAAGGGATTGCTGAGCCTCCCCCACTACCGGCTGTACACCGAGCGCGGTGCGGATAACCGTATCCTGGCTTTTTTGGCCGCATGGGAGTTCCCGGAGCTGAGGTTTATCGAGCATCTTGCGGTCAATCCGGACATCCGCGGGGGCGGTATCGGCAAAAAGCTGATGCAGGATTATCTCGCACACTCGGACAAGACGGTTGTGCTGGAGGTGGAGCCGCCGGTGAATGAGCTGGCAGCGCGCAGAATCGGTTTTTATGAGCGGCTGGGCTTTCACCTAAATCTCTATGATTATGTGCAGCCTCCACTGCGGGAAGGACAGGCGGATCTGCCGCTGCAGCTCATGACTTATCCCCGTCCGGCAACACAGCAGGAATTCCGGCAGTTCCGGGATATCCTCTACAGCGAGGTATACAACATACCGCTTCCTGGCCGCCGCCGTTAGATAGGATTCTTAATAGCTGTACCACAGCCCGCACTATCTTCTTGGATAGACGGGCTTTTTTCAAGGAGAAATGAACGCCGGCTTGGAATTACTTCTTTACAATCACGATACAAGTTGGAAACAAGTTCATGATTAAATGAATCTATAGCAAGAGACATACAACAAACGAACCTACAAGGAGACGATAATAATGAAAAGCAAAAAAATGATCATAGCAACCATGGTATTCGGGATGGCAGTCACTGGCTCAGCGGGGGTGTATGCAGGGACCAACCTGCAGAAGATCAGCGCCTACCTCAACCACAGCATCGGGTTCAAAGTCAACGGAGCCGCATACACACCGGCAGACAACAATGGCAAGAAGCTTGCGCCAATCACTTATAATGATACAACGTACCTGCCTGTCCGGGCGATGGCGGATGCGCTCAAGGTACCGGTAACCTTCGATCCTTCGACCAATCAGGTTGTACTGGGCTCAGGAGCAGGGACAACGGCGCCTGGTAACGGTTCAGCGGTCACTTTAGCTGCCGTTCAATACAGTGCGGCACAAAAAGAAGCCATCACCAAGGCGTTTTCCGCCTTCCAGGGCTTCGAAACTGCCTATGCGCCGCTGCAAATGACCGGTGGAGACAGCTTCCAGAAGGTGGCCGAAAGCTCCGATGGCGTCAGATTCCTCTTCAGCCACATGAGCGTGGATATCTCGCCGCGGGATTACTCCTATGAGTACGATGGCACGACAGTGAAGCTTTCGACCGGGGCTGCAGGCAAATGGTATACGCCTTCGGATATCCCGATGCTGACCTTTAAGCTGGATGACCGCTATGTTACCCTCAGTTCGCCGGACAAAACGCTGAGCAAAGCCCAGCTTGAAAACGTAGCGGCAAGTGTAGCGAAATTAAGCAAATAAACTAAATTACTGCAGAGCACAGTGAAAAGGGGATGTCCGTCCAAGCCAACCGGCTTGCGGGCATCCCCTTGTGCGTTGACTATTTATTCGTGCCGTGCTGCTTGGTGGCCAGTCTGGCTTCCGGTGAACCTTTGCCGCGGCGCTTGTTTTTCTCCGCTTTTTTCATGTTCTCCTGAAATTTCTCCACGAACTCATGAGTATCCATTGACATCCTCCTGAACGTTTGTAAGCTGCAAAAGCGTACACTTTAAGTTTTGTGAACAGTATTTCTCAGACCTGCTGTTACTGTGTCCACTTTTGCGGAGGATCATTCCTGGCTTGACTGTGTCTGATCCGGGGAGGCTTGATAGAGGGCCAGCGCCTTCAACGCGGATTCCCGCATCCGTTTTTTTAGCCAGCTCCCTTCCACGATCTTTACCCGTTTGCCCAAAAAGCGCATTTTGGACAGGACATATTCCCCTTCATTGCCCAGATAGGTTAAGGAGATGGAATAGCTGTCCTTCTCCTCGTCATACCGGACCTCCTTCTCAAAGCAGGAGAAGGCGTAGAGAATCCGCGACAATTCCTTGTTGTAGCCCGGAAGAATTTCAATTACGGCGCACTGTCTGCGGCTTTCCAGGATTCGCTGAATCTCGGCTTGAGTCGTGCGGACAAGCTCGGGAGAGGCAGGGATTTCGCATACTGCTGCTATTTTTTGGAGACGGATGCTCATGAAGTCCCGGCGTGTCCAGCTGTACCACAGCAGATACCATTCCCTTTTGACCATGGAATATTCGAGGCGGTAGGGGAGACCGGACTGCTCCGGCCCGGGTTGCCCGTTGTTCAGACCCATGCTCACCTGAATGCCCTGGTGGTTCTGAATACTGCGGCGCAGCACGCGTACCAGCGGATGATAGACCTGTACCTCCTGGGTCGAACCTTTATGGATCAAATCCCCGGCAAGGTTCAGCGGAGCCTCCTGCGCCAAAAGCGTCTGCAGCTTCTCAAGCGTCACTCCGGAAAAGGCAGCGGCCGCAGACGGATGGCCCAGCATCAGCTTCAGCCAGGAGCGTTCATGCGAAGTGGAGAGAAAAACTCCGGTGTCCTCCATACGGGAGGTGACGCGGTAATTAAAGATTTTTTCAAAAGGGTTCATAATAGTCCAGAATCTCCTTCCATTCGGCCATCAGCTCCTCCCGGAGCTGTCTTGGAGCAAGCACTTCACAGCTTGAGCCAAAGCTGCGCAGCCAGGGCTTGATTTCTGTCGTTCCGTTCACAGTGATTTCATAGATGAAAAAGTGCGGAGCTTCCTCCGTAATTGTCCCCCACTGTCCTTGCAGCAGCACACGCTCCTTCACAAAATTACGGGTAGTACTGCTGCGCTGCGGATTCAGGAATTTGGCCCGGACCGTAACGGGGCGCCCGGTGTCGATTAGCCAGCTGGTGGAGATTTTTTGCTCCAGAGCAGATTTTTCGGCCAAGAATAACTCCCCGGAGACGGCTTCGCCTTCCTCAATCTGCATCATGCCTTCCAGCCGGTATTTGCGGATACCCTGGTGTTTGCTGTGGGTGAGTAAATACCATCTGCCGTACTGGTGATCGTAGACGATCTTAAGCGGCAGCGCCGTCTCGGTCCGGCCGCTGGATTCACGCTCGAAGAGCGGATTGGTGTTTTGGGAGGCATAGCTGGTGCTGGCTTTTGGTGAAAAGTAGAGAAACTGAATTTTGCGTCGGCCTCTGATCGCTGAGAGCAGCACAGACAAGTGGGCTTCATCCAGAATTCTGGAATAATAATGGTACTTATATAAAAAAGGCTCGATCGCCTGCTTTTTTTCATCCTGCCGGACCAGCTCTTTTTTCAGACTGTCGCGCAGCAAATAGCCTTGTACAGAGGGCAACTGGGTATTGGCCATAATATCCACGAAGTCGAAGAGATCCAGCAGCTCTTCCCTGGATAATTGCCTAACCAGATCATTGTTGAGCCGGTAGCGGTAAGGGCGCGGGCCTGCCCCTTTGACAACCGCCCCTACTTCCTCCAAATATTTCAGATCGCTGCGGATTGTTTTTTCATCGGGAAAAGCGCTGTCCAGGTCCAGGCCGCTGCAGCAAATGTCCAGCAGATCTTTCATGGTCAGCTCTTGATTGTCGCTCAGGGCGGCAAGAATCCGTGAGATTCTCAGACTTTCGGTTTCCTTGAGCGACTTGGCCTGAAACAGAAACAGCAGCAGAGGATCGGCGGATTCATAGTAATTAGACCGGAACGCATCGGTGAAGACCTGGCCTTGCGCTTCCGGCGGCTGTTCCAGCAGAGTGTTAGCAACTTCCTTCAGCTTCTTCAGGGTTTTATCGAAGGTATGGACCGAGATGCCGAGACGTTCGGCAAACTGCTGGCGGCTGTAAGCACCGCTGGTCAATACCAGCATCCGCAGAAACTGGATTTCCTTATCAAAGCTTTCCTTGGCCATGGCAGCCTCCGATCTTACGTAATAGACAACTAACTTCTATTGTACCAGCGGTGGCAAATGGAGAAAATGGAGAAGTTTCTCTTTGATCGTAATACTTACACCATGTTCGCCGGGAAGGAAATAAGCGAAGATGGATACAAGAAAGCCGAAGCTGCAAAGCGGAGCTGACTTGAAAAGATTCTCCGAGGCGCACGGACGGGGTACTTCGCCTTCTAAGCGACCTGTCGCTGGTTCGACTCCAGCTTCCTTCAAGAAGGAATAGCTCAGTGGTAGAGCAGTCTGTGCCTGTCCAATCTTGTTTTCCTCGGTTGATTAAGCTATACGCAAGGCGAGGCGTCTGAAAGGGATCCTTCGACTATTAAGGGAATAGAAGTGACGGTGCCTGCGGCACTGACAGGCCTTTTCAACCCTATTCCTCGCTTTGTGCAAACCATCAGGCCGGTGAGGCGCCGGGTCGGGTTACTTCACACTCCAACGTGACCAAATGAACTACCCTGGGCAATACGGCAGGTTCGACTCCTGCAAGACACCTGTCCCACCTTTTCCTCACCGGCATTGAATTTAGGAGGTTATGAATATGAGCTTTGCTTCCAAGCTGTTTAGTTCCAAGAAACCAAATGCCCGGAACCAGGAAGGATATCCTGCTTATACGCGTTCTGTGGAAGAGCAGTATCTGCAGATGCTTTTGACTAACACAATGCATAACACGTTCTATGCGGACCAGCAGGAGCTTCTAGATAATGCGGCGGAGCTGCATGAGCAAATGGCTCTTGAACAGCCGGAGTTTATGGCTAAAGCGCTGGTCTATGCCCGCAGCGAAGGGTTCATGCGGCTGCAGCCGCTGTTCGGGCTGGCGGTGCTGTCCGGTACCCGTCCGGATTTGTTCGCCAGAGTCTTCATGAAGGTTGTGCAAATCCCGTCAGACCTGTCCGATTTCCTGACGATCCTGCAGGGATTGGGACGTGGGGAGGGCGGCCGGGCGGTGAAGCGGCAGGTCAGCCTGTTCCTGGCGGGAATCAGCGAATACTGGGCGCTGAAATACAATGGCCGCGGCCGTGGCTACAGTCTCGGCGACGCCATTGCCACGGCTCATCCGAAGCCGGCCGATCTCAAACAGCAGGCCTTGTACCGTTACCTGCGCGGCCAGGAGGCTAATTTGGGGCTTCTGCCCCAGGTAGAAGCCATGGAGAAGCTGAAGCAGGCCGGGTCTGCCGAGGAGCAGATCGCCTGGATCGAGCGGGGCAAGCTTCCTTACTCAGCCGTAACGGGGGCGATCAAACCTTCACAGGAAGTCTGGAATGCCATCCTGTATCAGATGCCGACATTTGCGCTGCTCCGCCATTTGAATACGCTCTTGCGGTCCGGCGTGCTTGCAGACCAGAAGAACTTGGATTATGTTGTGGGCAGGCTGGTGGACCAGGATGCACTGCGCAAGGCAAGAATTTTGCCTTTCCGCTTTGCCACGGCGTTCCGTCAGGTCAACGAGCCCGAGCTTCGGGATGCGCTGAGGGAAGCTGTTGACCTGACTTTTGATAACCTGCCGGACATGGGCGGACGAACCGCGATATTTCTCGATATTTCCGGCTCGATGCAGGGAGAGTACTTGGAGATTGGTTCGGTATTTGCTCTGGCTCTGTATAAGAAAACCCAAGGGAAGTCGCTGTTCTGGCTCTTCGACACCGCCGTTGCGGATGCCAAGCCTTCCCGGCGGGACAGCATTCTGGGACAGGCGGAACAGATCCATGCCCGTGGAGGAACCGATACCGGTGCGCCGGTCCGCAAGCTGCTGGAGCAGCGCACGAAGGTGGATCAGATCATCATCATCACCGATGAGCAGCAGAACAGCGGAAGCCCGTTCTATCAACAGCTCAAACTGTACCGCAAGAGGTTGAATCCCGATGTTAAGGCATTCGTCGTCGATATCGCACCTTACCGTCATGCCATGGTGCCTGAGCAGGATGAGCAGACCTATTATGTCTATGGCTGGAGTGACACAGTGTTATCCTATATCGCCCGGTCAGTGCAAGGATATGGGTCAATGACAGAGCGGGTGGCGGCGATGGAGATATAAAGTAAGGCTGTAAGCGTTGGAAGAGCAAACCGCTCCTCCGGCGTTTTTTGTTATTCAGGAAATTATGATTTCCCTTTCTTGTGGATAAGATGTGTATAAAGTTGGGGATAAGTAGACGGGAATTCGGCGGATTCAGCCAAAAGGGTGGAAATCAGCCGGATTCGATAGCCTTTTCCAACTAGTGCTTGCGAAAGAAGCAGGTGAGCAGTGCTAGTTGGAAAAAGGGAACTTATTTTCTCCCAAAAATCAACCATTGTAAGGCTGAAGTGGAAAAAGGAAACTTAATAGGGTCATATTACTTCGTCAGGAGCGAAATGAGCTCAATTAGTTACCCTTTTTCCACTTGGAATTGCCGAAGGATTCATAAAGGGTTCTCCAGGCAACGCTAAACTGAAGTCTATCCAGTCAAGGACGGCATAGCCGGTGTGTTCAAATATAAGAATTTATATGTTTCCCGCTATAAATTATCTTCTATTTCTCGCTGAAACGGATACTACCGTCCTTATAAGGAAGGCGTTAGCCGTTTCCGCTTGTTTGTCTTTTTTAGATGGGGTGAAAGCCTTAATCTTTAATTTGTACAGTAAACCTTTAGATTTCACCCTGTTTACACATCTGGCCTTACCTTATTGTTGAAATAGAATGATGAACGTAGGAGTAACAAGATAGCGAGGAAAACTCAACTTCACATATAAACTATTTGGCCTGACGTATCTAACCCATGTCCAGAGTGAACTGAATAACGGCAGAAATACCGTTGTTGGGCGCGCCGCGGCCAGAACTGGCGGAAACAACGGCAGAAGTGCCGTTGTTGGACGCACCGTGGCCGGAACTGGCGGAAACAACGGCAGAAGTGCCGTTGTTGGGCGCGCCGCGGCCGGAACTGGCGGAAACAACGGCAGAAATACCGTTGTTGGACGCGCCGCGGCCGGAGTTGGCGGAAACAACGGCAGAAGTGCCGTTGTTGGACGCGCCGCGGCCGGAGTTGGCGGAAACAACGGCAGAAGTGCCGTTGTTGGGCGCACCGTGGCCGGAACTGGCGGAAACAACGGTAGAAATACCGTTGTTGGACGCACCGTGGCCGGAACTGGCGGAAACAACGGTAGAAATACCGTTGTTGGGCGCACCGCGGCCGGAGTTGGCGGAAACAACGGCAGAAATACCGTTGTTGGACGCGCCGCGGCCGGAGTTGGCGGAAACAACGGCAGAAGTGCCGTTGTTGGGCGCACCATAGCCTCCCGCCCTAGGCCTTCTCCTGGCCCCGGGCCTCTTTTATTCTTTAAGGCCAGGACTTTTCCGGAGTCTGAACAACCTGTGGTCTGTCCGAAAGAGCCGATTCTCCGGGCAGGCTGTATTTTTCATAAGCAGACCTTTGTTCCGGCATAAGCCCCCGAAGTCGCGTCAACCATGGTCTTACTATTATCAATGATCTTACTATCTGAATGAACAGACGCCGTCCTTGTACAAGAACAGCCCAGCCGGTTCTTCCTGCGTGATATAATGTGGCAATCTGGTAAAATATAAGGCTGAAGTGTTGCAATTGAAACACGAGGCTGCATGAGTAGGAGGTTAGGGACATCATGCTGTTCCCGGGGAAATGGTACAAGAAACATTTTAAGAACAATCTGTTTATGAAGATCATCCTGACTTTCTCCATTATAGCTGTGGTTACTACAATTACGTTCTCCTATCTGATGTTCCTGCTGATGTCGCAATCCGTTGTACAAAGACAGCTGGAAATCCAGAAACGGACTGTGGAGAGCGTGAATGACTATATGCAGCGTAAATACGATGCTGTGCAGACGATGATGCGCGATGTGTACCGGGACAGCGAACTCACGGCTAATACATCCTACCTGCTGGAGCATCCCTATCAGGATTATGTCACCTACCGGCTCGACCGGTATCTCCATGAGAGCAGCGCCACCACGGACAGCGTACAGTTTTTCCGCAACCAGATGGAGGATGATCCCGATATCCGCAGGCTGCTGCTCTACAGCTCTGCCAAACAGCAGCTGTACGTATTCAATGACCGGGAGAATTTCAATATTATCTCCACCAACGCGGCGCATTCCCTGGTGCCGGATGCTTTGTACCTGGAGGAAGCCAGCAGTGTGACGCTGCCGAATATCTGGGTCCGCAAAACCATATCCCTCGCAGATTCCCCCATGTTTTCCGTCCGTGTGCCTATCAATGATAAGCAGTCATTGCGTAATATCGGCCAACTGCTGGTCTTCTACGACGCAGATCATATCTGGGAGAGCATAGGGGATTACAAGGATGATTTCAAAGGCGATATTATCGTGCTGTCGGCGGACAATGATGTATTGTTTGACAGCTCAGGGACCTTTTATGGCAAGAAATATCCATATCCTGAACAGATCCAAGCCATCTATGCGGATGGTGAGAAGGTGAACGGCATGCTGATTACGAAGCTGACGCATACCCAAGGCGGTTTTACCGTGCTCAGTGCGGTGCCGGAGCGGGAGCTCGCCGCAACTTACAGAGGTCTGCGCAACATGATTGTTACCATTTGCCTGATCTGCATTCTGTTCGCAGTGATCACCCCGTCGCTGTTCATCAGCAATTTTGCCACCCGGGCGCATAATATTATCCGCTTTACCCGCAAGGTGAAGAACGGGGATCTCGATGCCCGTATCGCCGATGTGAAGGAGGATGAGCTGGGCCAGATCTCCAAAAGCTTCAACGATATGCTGGACGAGCTGAACCTGTACATCGACAGGGTGTTTAAGGCGGAGATCAAACAGAAGCACAGTGAGATTTCGGCGCTTGAAGCCAGGGTCAATCCGCATTTTCTCTACAATACGCTGGAAGTCATCCGCATGCGCGCTATTTCACAGGGGGCGGCGGATGTCGGAGAGATGATCTACAGCTTATCCGTTTTATTCAAAAGCTATGTCCATCCCAAGGCGAAGCACACCATGAAAGACGAGCTGGAAGCCTGCCGGCTGTATCTGGAGCTGTTCCGCATCCGGTATAAGGACAAGTTTTCTTATGAGCTGCACTGCCCCAAGGAGCTGGAAGGACGGGTTGTACTAAAAATGTCGCTGCAGCCCATCGTGGAGAATTATATTCTTCATGGTATGCGGACAGACCGCAGCGATAACCATATCTCGATTCTTCTGGCTAAGGAAAATGTGATTCTGCGGGCCGTGGTTACCGATAATGGCCGCGGCATCAAGCAGGAGCGGCTGGAGCAGATTCAGCACGATCTGCTGGATAAGGACAGCTCATCGCAGTCTTTTGGCCTGCGGAGCATTAATGAGCGGATGAAGCTGCTGTATGGGGAACCGCATGGTTTAGCGGTCGATAGTGAAGAAGGCAAGGGTACGACTGTGACTGTAAGTTTCCCTGATCTGGGTGAGGAGGAGCCAACCTATGTATAAGGTATTCATTGTGGACGATGAGCCTTTTATCATTGAGGGTCTGTATGATATTGTCGATTGGGCCGGAATGGGGATGGAGATTGTCGGCAGGGCGGAGAATGGTCAGGAAGCACTGGAAGCGCTGTCCTCGCTCCGTGCGGATATTCTGATTACCGACATTTCCATGCCGCTGATGAACGGGCTGGATCTGATCCGTGCTGTCCGCAAGCTGCAGCCGGGAATGAAGGTGATTATCCTCAGCGGGTATGATGAATTTGGCTATCTTAAGGAAGGCATGACACTCGGCATCGAAAATTATCTGCTCAAGCCGATCAATCTGGAGGAGTTCAGGGCTACGCTGAACAATACCGTGGAGAAGCTTCATATGAGCAGAGTCGAAGATGAGCTGAATGCACAGAGTATTTCTATATTAAGAGACAACATTATGCACCGCTGGCTCCGCGAACAGATTGGGGCGAATGAATTCCGGGAGCGCTCGGAACTGCTCGGCATACAGCTGGACAAGCCGCTGCTGCTGGCGGTACTGCTGCGGCCGGGGAAGGGGGCTGGCAGCGGGGAGTTTTTGAAGGCGGTTTCGGATGCGCTTGTAGACAGCAGATCCATCATTCTTTTTCAGGATATGGAAGGGGATACTGTGCTGCTGCATGGCTTAAGTGAATACCAGCGCGGGAAGGAGGAGGTCGAACGCTGCCACGAGCGGCTGGCTAAGCAGCTGTCGTCCTTTCAGCCGCTGTGCTTCTCGCTGGGTTCTGTTGTGGAGACAGAAGGGGGAGCGGCACAGAGTTATGCCCAGGCGAAGAAAGCCCAGGAGTATTTCATGCTCTTCCCGGAGCGGACCGTGATCCGTTATGAGGAGATTGAGAGCCGCAGTGAAGCTGCCGGGCGGGAGGTCACACTGAACTGGGAGCAGGTGCAGAAGCTGATTCTGGCCAAGGATAAGGAAGGGCTTCTGCAGCGGATTGACGAGCGGTTCGAGCAGCTCCGGCATATGGAAGGGGTCACCCCGGAGGTCCTGCAGGATTTCTCCATGGAATGGATGATCCGCTTTAAGATGCAATTGAAGGAAATCAGGCACTGTGAAGAGCCGGAGCTGTACCAGGAGGGCTTCCGCAGACTCCGCGAGACGACCTCGATTCATGAGTGGATTCATATCCTGAAGGAAGCGGCCTCGCTTACAGTCGATCTGCTGATCCGCGACGTGAAAAGTCCGGTTGTGCAGCAGGTGCTGAATTTCATCCATGAATCCTACGCTGAGGATATTTCGCTGAAGACGCTCGGGGCACAGTTCAATATTCACCCGGTATACCTGGGGCAGCTGTTCAGCAAAGAGGTGGGCGATACTTTCACAGAATACATCAACCGCTACCGGATTGAGAGGGCCAAGGAGCAGCTGCGGGGAACCTCCTCGAAGGTCCACGAAATCGCCAGGAATGTCGGCTACTGGGAGACCGGATATTTCTATAAGCAATTCAAAAAATACGTGGGGATTTCCCCCACCGAATATAAAGGACTTGTGTAGCGGCTGTCTGCCGGGCAAGTTCTTTTCTTTATTTTCTACATGATTTTATTTAGTTTAGCTTCTGTCTGAAAATGCTTACATCAACTAAAGTTAAGATAATCCTTGAAAGGACAGAGGCCAGCAAGGGCTTCGGAGATCCTGCAGTTTCGAGGTGAACAAAAGGGGAGGTTATAAAGAATGAGCAAGAAAAGCAAACGGTTGTCTCTGTTAGTAACATCCATGATGGCATTCTCGGTGCTGCTCAGTGCATGCGGCGGCTCGAACAACAATGCCGGGACCAAGGATTCTGCTTCGGGCTCGGGGGAGAAGTCGGAGAAACCAGTAGAGCTGATTTGGTACACCATCGGTGCACCGCAGAAGGACCTGGATACAGTCGTGGCCGAAATTAACAAATATACCAAAGAGAAAATCAATGCAACCCTGAAAATCAACATGATCGATTTCGGCGATTACTCGCAAAAAATGCAGGTTAAGGTAGCCTCCGGCGAACCTATGGATATCATGTTTACGAGCTCCTGGGCCCTGGATTATGTGCAAAATGCCCGCAAAGGCGCCTTCCTGGAAATGGACAGCCTGATCGACCAGTACGGCAAAGGCATCAAGGATGCCATTGACCCTGCCTTCCTGGAAGGCTCGAAGATAGACGGCCACAATTACGCCATTCCTGCCAACAAAGAACTCCCTGCCCAGGAAGTATGGCGCTTCAACAAAGAGCTTGTGGACAAGTACAAGCTTGACATCAGCAGCGCAACCACAATGGAAAGCATTGAGCCTATGCTCAAAACCATCAAAGAAAACGAACCGGGTATTACGCCATATGCAATGGTGAAGGATTTTATGCCGGTGATGCCGTTTGACTATATTATTGAAAAAATGCCGATGGCCGTCTATCTGGACACCAAGGACTATAAAATCGTCAACATTCTGGAAACTCCAGAGCTGAAAGCGAATCTTGAAACCGTACACAAATATTACAAGGCAGGTTACCTGTCATCAGAAGTAGCGACGACTACCTCCGTAGATGACCTTTACAAATCGGGCAAATGGTTCATGGACCGTGCCTCTACACAGCCAATGGCTGACAATCTCTGGTCAGCGAGCTACGGCTACCCTGTAGTCTCCACGCCAGCAGGCAAATCCTATATATACAACTGGTCCGTTATGGGATCGATGCAGGCCATTTCCGCCAACTCCGAGCATCCGGAGAAAGCCATGGAATTCCTGAACCTGCTGAACACCGATCCGGTCCTGCGCAACATGGTCGATTCCGGTATTGAAGGCGTGCACTATGAGAAAGTCAACGACAACACTGTGAAGTTCCTGCCGGAAGCCAAAAATTATGACATGCCGACCTTCTCCCTGGGCAATGTCATGATCACTTACTTGAACGAAGGCGACCCTGCGGACAAATGGGAGCAGTTCAAGAAATTCAACGAAGCGGGCATCAATGCTCCGCTGCTCGGCTTCAACTTTGATACCTCCAAGGTAACGAGTGAAATCGCCGCTGTGCAGAACGTGAAGGAAGAATTCTGGGCTCCGCTGATGACGGGAACTGTAGATCCTGACGAATACCTGCCCAAAGCGATTGAGAAATTCAAAGCTGCCGGACTCGATAAAATCATCGCAGAAGCACAAACCCAAATCGACGCCTGGAAAGCCGCGAACAATAAATAATTCATTCCCTTAAGGAAGACCGGGCGGGTGCCAAGCCCTTTGCCCGGTCTTTTCTTTTACAGTTTAGGAGGGCTCACCGTGAAAATGATTGGCGGATTCATCCGAAATATCATCAAAGATAAAGTTATGCTGCTCATGGTTCTGCCGGGCGCGCTGTGGTTCCTCTTTTTCTCCTATCTGCCGATGATGGGGACGGTTATTGCCTTTAAGGAATACCGCTACAGCCGGGAGGGCTTCTGGGCCAGCATTTGGGGCAGCAAATGGGTAGGCTGGGACAACTTCAAGTTTCTGTTCACCACGAATGACGCCTATATCATCACCCGCAATACGCTGTTATACAATGCGGTCTTTATTCTGCTGGGGCTGGTACTGTCAGTGGTGATGGCCGTTGTTCTTGCGGAGATTGCCAACAAGAAGCTGGCCAAGGTCTACCAGACCGGTATGTTCCTGCCGTATTTTCTGTCCTGGGTGGTTGTCGGCTACTTTGCCTTCAGCTTTCTCAGCTCCGAGAGCGGTGTGCTGAACCAGATCCTGAGCTACTTTGGGGCAGAACCGGTCAACTGGTATTCCGAGAAAAAATACTGGCCGGTGATTCTCGTGCTGGTATATCTGTGGAAGGCGCTAGGCTATAACAGCGTGGTCTATCTGGCGGCTATTATGGGGATCGACAAATCGCTGTATGAAGCGGCGATGATTGACGGTGCAGGCAAATTCCAGCAGATCAAGAACATCACGCTGCCGCTGCTCAGCCCGATTATTACGATTATGACCCTGCTGGCCATCGGGAAAATCTTTTATGCCGACTTCGGCCTGTTCTATCAGGTGCCCCGCAACTCCGGGACGCTCTACAGTGTTACGAACGTTATCGATACCTATGTCTACCAAGGCCTCAAATCAACAGGCGAGATTGGCATGAGTACTGCGGCAGGCCTGTACCAATCCGTGGTCGGCTTTGTGCTTGTCATCACCTCGAACTATATCGTGCGTAAATTCAATAAGGACAGCGCCTTATTCTAGTCAGGGCGAAAGGAGTGAACCAGATGTCCACATTAGTCAAAAAACAACGCGATTTCCATAAGCTCTCCAAAACCTGGAACGTGCTGTTTAATCTGTTTGCCGGTATTTTTGCATTCCTGTGTGTATTTCCCTTTATCTTTGTCGTGATCATTTCCTTCACGGATGAAGGGGTCCTGGCGAGAGACGGGTACAGTCTGTTTCCGGCCAAATGGAGTCTGTCAGCGTACCGGTATGTATTCGAGTCCGGGGATATGCTGCTGCGTTCCTATGGGGTGACCATCCTGGTGACCTTGCTCGGCACCTTGCTCAGCCTGCTGTTTATTTCTTTTTATGCCTATGCCATTTCGCGTAAAAGCTTCAGATACCGCAATTTTTTTGCGTTCTTTGCTTTCTTCACCATGCTGTTCAATGGCGGGCTCGTTCCGACTTATATCATTGTTACCCAGTTTCTGGGCCTGAAGGATACGATCTGGGCACTCGTGATGCCGCTGGCGGTCAACGCTTTTTACATTATGATCCTGCGGACCTTCTACAGCACCAGCGTTCCGGATGCCCTCATTGAATCCGGTAAAATCGACGGCGCGGGCGAATTCCGCATTTTCCTGACACTGGTGCTGCCGCTCTCTTTGCCGGGTCTGGCCACGATTGCCCTGTTCAGTACACTGGGCTACTGGAACGACTGGTTCAACGCGCTGCTCTACATCGATGATCCGAATCTGGTGCCGCTGCAGTCCATGCTGATGCGGATCGAGACCAGCATGCAGTTTATTATGCAGAACTCTACCAACAGCTCACTCAGCCTGGAGGCGCTCCGCTCCATGCCGCAGGATACTTCGCGGATGGCAATGGTGGTGCTGGCAACCGGGCCGATTATTTTTGCTTATCCATTTTTCCAGCGTTATTTCATACAGGGTCTTACGGTAGGAGCCGTGAAGGAATAAGACGTGAGCAGAGAGGGAGTGCAGAGAATGACCTATAAAGATCCAAGCAGGCCGTCCGCAGAACGGGCGCAGCAACTGCTGGGACTGATGACCTTGGAAGAGAAGGCTGCACAGCTGGTTCAGCCCTTCGGCTGGCAGGCCTATGAACATACAGATGGAGAGATTACCCTCACGGAAGATTTCAAACGCCAGGTGGCGGAGACGGGCATCGGCTCGTTATATGGAATGCTTCGCGCCGACCCGTGGACCGGAGTGACGCTGGCCAGCGGGCTGTCCCCGCGCCAGGGTGCGGAGGCGGTGAACGCCCTTCAGCGTTATGCGATTGAGAATTCCCGGCTGGGGATTCCAATCCTGATCGGAGAAGAATGCTCGCACGGCCATATGGCAATTGGAGCTACCGTGTTTCCGGTTCCGCTCTCGCTCGGAAGCTCTTGGAATGTGGACCTGTACCGGGAAATGTGCCGGGCCGTAGCCCTGGAGACGCGGAGCCAGGGCGGAACGGTAACCTATTCGCCTGTACTTGATGTAGTGCGTGATCCCCGCTGGGGCCGCACCGAGGAGTGCTTTGGCGAGGATGCTTATCTGATCAGCGAGCTGGCCGTTGCCTCTGTAGAGGGGCTTCAGGGAGAATCGCTGAGCAGCCAGGAAAGTGTAGGCGCCACGCTGAAGCATTTCGCCGGCTACGGCAGCTCCGAGGGCGGCCGCAATGCTGGGCCGGTGCATATGGGCTGGCGCGAGCTGCTTGAAGTCGATCTGCTGCCGTTCAAGAAGGCGGTTGAAGCGGGCGCAGTTTCCATCATGCCCGCCTATCACGAAATCGACGGGGTACCCTGCACGACGAATACTGCACTCATGGAGGATATTCTCCGCAGGGCTTGGGGTTTCAATGGCCTGGTGATTACCGATTGCGGCGCCATCGAGATGTTGGCCGCAGGCCATGACGTGGCCGAGAATGGGCTGGATGCGTCCGTGCAGGCCATTTCCGCAGGCATCGATATGGAGATGTCCGGGGAAATGTTCGGCAAGCATCTGGTGAATGCCGTCCGGACGGGCAAGCTGGCTCCTGGGATTCTGGACCGTGCCGTGCAGCGGGTGCTGGAGCTGAAGTTCAGGCTTGGCCTGTTTGAGCAGCCGTACGCCGATCCGGATGCGGCCGAGAAGTTCATCGGCAGCGGCAAGCACCGGGAGCTTGCCCGCAAGCTGGCCGCAGAGAGCATCATTCTGCTGAAGAATGATGGAGGCACGCTGCCGCTGACCGGCGGCTCCGGGGGCAACGGGGACGCTGGCAGCATCGGCAGCTCAGGCAAGGCAGGGGATGCAGGCAGCAGCAGCAGCTTCAGCAGCTCCGGCAAGGTTGCCGTGATCGGCCCGAACGCGGATGCGCCTTACAATCAGCTGGGCGATTATACTTCGCCGCAGCAGCGCTCCAGCATCGTTACCGTGCTGGACGGCGTCCGCAGCAGGCTGGGGGCGGAGCGGGTGCTGTACGCACCGGGCTGCCGGATCAGGGGCGACTCCAGGGAGGGCTTCGAAGCAGCGCTCGCCTGTGCAGAGCAGGCCGATACTGTAGTGATGGTGCTAGGCGGGTCAAGCGCCCGTGATTTCGGCGAAGGCACGATTGATCTGAAGACCGGCGCTTCGAAGGTGACAGAGCATGCCTGGAGCGATATGGACTGCGGAGAAGGCATTGACCGGATCTCGCTGGCCCTTTCGGGTGTGCAGCTGGAGCTTGCGCAAGAGATTCATAAGCTGGGCAAGCCGCTTGTTGTGGTCTATATCAATGGCCGTCCCGTCAGCGAGCCTTGGATTGAAGAACATGCCGATGCCATTCTGGAGGCCTGGTACCCGGGCCAGGAAGGCGGACATGCGGTGGCGGATATTCTGTTCGGGGCCGTGAATCCTTCGGGCCGGCTGACGATTTCCTGGCCGAAGGATGCAGGCCAGCTTCCGGTGTACTACAACGGCAAACGTTCGCGCGGCAAAAGATATCTTGAAGCAGATTCGCAGCCCCGTTATCCGTTCGGATTTGGACTGAGCTATACAAGCTTCAGTTACTCTGATCTCAAGGTGGAGCCGCAAGTAATCACTGCGGACGAAACAGCAAAGGTAACTGTGCGGGTGAAGAATACAGGTGAATTTGCCGGAGCTGAAGTGGTTCAGCTGTATATCTCAGATGTTGCCAGCAAGGTTTCAAGACCTGCTAAGGAATTGAAAGGTTTCCGCAAGATTACCCTGTCTCCCGGCGAGTCGCAAATCGTGGAATTTGTAGTCGGCGCGGAGCAGCTGCAATATATCGGTCCGGACTATCAGCCTGTCGTAGAACCGGGAGCCT
This sequence comes from Paenibacillus graminis, assembly GCF_000758705.1. Classification (NCBI taxonomy): domain Bacteria; kingdom Bacillati; phylum Bacillota; class Bacilli; order Caryophanales; family Paenibacillaceae; genus Paenibacillus; species Paenibacillus graminis. The sequence continues at coordinate 1,060,859 of NZ_CP009287.1, forward strand.
TTAAGATACTGGTGGGCAGCCATGTTAACGATGTGCTGGAACAAGACTTAAATGTCATGGAGGGTACACATGGAACGGATTAGAAGATTTATCCGTGAGTTGTCTGAACGACAGTGGCTGGAACAGCAAACGCTTGAGGGTTGGGATATTCAAGCCTCAGTGTATACCGTGCCGGGGCAATATGACGGAATGCGGCCGTATACCGAGGGCGGGGATTTCACCCTGTTTCCAAGCGTTCAAGGAACTACTTACTTTTTTCGGCGTACTCTTGCGATACCTGCGGAATGGGCCGGGATGCGTGCAGGCCTGATTTTTGAGTCGGGAGGCGAGGGGCTGCTGCGGGTGAACGGAGAGTCACGCCAGGGGCTCGACCGGAACCATACCTTTGTAACCCTTGAAGCATCCCCGGACGGAAGACCGCTGGAGCTGGAAATCGAATTGTTCGATCCGATTCCTGAGCCGGTGGACCCGCTGAACCAGCAGGCGGTGATCCAGCCGCCGATCCGGGCGATCCGTACTGTGCTTGTACTGGTGAATGAACCGATCCAAAGCTTGATGTACAGCGCCGTAATCGTCCGTGATGCGGCTGTTCTGCTGCCGGAAGCGGATATGCGCCGGACCCGGATGCTTGAAGCTTTGTACAATATAATAGATGGATTTTTGAATTTGAATGAGACCGCAGTCCGTGAAGGCAGTGCTGTCGCAGCCCTTGAAGCGAAGCTGCGCACAGAGATTGCAGGGATTGGCGGAAATGCAGAGGGCACCATCCATATGGTCGGCCAGTCGCATATCGATATCGCCTGGCTGTGGCCCGCGCGGGAAACCGTGCGGAAGACCAGCCGGACCTTCTCAACCGTGAATGCTTTAATGGAGGAATACCCGGAATATCAATTTGCCCAGAGCCAGCCGCAGCTGTTCGAATATCTCAAGGACAATGATCCGTCTCTGTTCACCAAGGTCAAAGAGAGAATCCGCGAAGGCCGCTGGGAGCTTGTGGGCGGCATGTGGGTGGAGCCGGACCTGAACATTCCGAGCGGAGAGTCGCTGATGCGCCAGATGCTCTACGGTCAGCGTTTCTACCTGGAGGAGTTCGGCAAAACCTCGGACATTGAATGGCTGCCGGATACCTTCGGCTACTGCGCATCGCTTCCGCAGATATTGCGGCATGGCGGCGTGCGGTATTTCATGACTACGAAGCTCGGCTGGAACGATACCAATGTGTTCCCTTACGATCTGTTCCATTGGGTCGGCATTGACGGCACCTCTATGCTGTCATATCTCAATCATGGCGTGAACGAAAATACCCTGCCGAAGGATGTCCACGATCACTGGCAGTCCTTCCGCGAAAAGAAAAACCATAACGAGCAAATGCTGCTCTATGGTCATGGTGACGGCGGCGGGGGCGTGACCCGCGAAATGCTGGAATACATCCGCCGTGCAGAGCTGATGGTCGGCCAGCCTGCCAGTACGTTCAGCAATGCTGCCGGGTTCTTCTCCGGCATAGGGAAGCGGCAGCCGCAGCTGCCGGAATGGCGCGGCGATCTGTACCTGGAGCTGCACCGGGGCACCTATACTACTCATAGCCGGAACAAACGGAACAACCGCAAGGCGGAGATCCTGTACCGTGAGGCAGAGCTGTGGCAGACGCTGGCAGCTTCGTCTATGGCGCCGGAGGTGCGGGACAGCATTGCCGGACAGCTGCACAAGGGCTGGAAGCTGGTGCTGCTCAACCAGTTCCACGACATTATTCCCGGCTCGGCTATCACCGAAGCCTATGAAACCTCAGAGCAGGAATACCGCGAGGCCTTCGCCCTTGGGGAATCGTCGCTCCAGCCGGGGCTGGAAGCCTTGGCATCCCAGGTGGCAACAGCAGGCGAAGGCACACCTTACGTGCTGTTCAACAGCCTTGGCTGGGCGCGGGATGCCATAGTTCCGCTTCACTTGCCGGCAGGCCGGACTTGGGCGGCTTATGACGAGGCTGGAAGCTCACTGCATATGGATCTAGCTGCCGGTCTGTCAGCTGCAGATGAAGCTGCAGAACGAGCAACAGAACGCGCAACAGAACAAGTAACAGAACGAGTAACAGAACAAGCTCCAGAACGAGCAACAGAGCAAACAACTCGTGCAATCACCGCTTATATTCATGTCCCGTCAATTCCGGGTTTTGGCTATAAAACGGTATGGCTTAGACAAGAGGACAAGAGCCTGTCGGACAGCTTAACGTGCAGCTCGACCGGCAGTCTGACTGGCGACTTGACTGGCAGCCTGACTGACGACTCGACGGGCACGACTTACGGCTCGACCGGCAGCCTGACTAGCGACTCCACGGGCAGCTCGACCGGCAGCCTGACGGAAAGAATGGAACTGAAGAATGGCTGGGAAACGCCGCACTATCGCCTTGCCTTTAATGAAAGAGGCGAAATCACCAGCCTGTTCGACAAATCGGCAGGCCGTGAAATCGTGCAGCCGGGCGGACGCGCCAACCGGTTCCACTTCTTCCATGACCGTCCGACGCTCTGGGATGCCTGGGACATTGACAGCCGTTATGAAGCCCAGCCCGCCGGTGAGGCGGAGCTGGTGGAGAAATACGTGCTTCATGCCGGCAAAGTCCGGGATGTGCTGAGATTCCGCTGGAAGCTGGGCCAATCGTTGATTACCCAGGATTTAATTTTGTATGCCCATGACCGGCGGATCGATTTCAAAACGCATGTGGACTGGAACGAAGCCCACAAGCTGCTGAAGGTCGGCTTCCCCGTCGATGTCGTTGCAGACAAAGCGACCTATGAGATTCCTTTTGGGGCGCTGGAGCGTCCAACGCACCGCAATACCAGCTGGGAGCAGGCGCAATATGAGGTCTGCGGGCACCGTTTTGCCGATGTATCCGAACATGGCTACGGCGTCAGCCTGCTGAATGATTGCAAATACGGCTACGATATTCAAGGCAGCACCATCCGCCTGTCCCTGCTGCGTGCGCCGAAATGGCCGGATAGGGTTGCGGACCAGGGAGCCCATGACTTCACGTATGCACTCTATCCTCACACCGGGGATTGGCGCAGTGCGCATACGCTGCGCAAGGCGGCAGAGCTGAACCATGAGGTTCCGGTCATCGCCGGTGATGAGAAGACGACTGGACAGCTGCCGTCCACCGGCGCTTTTATCGGCTTTGGCGGGCAGCATGTTGTGCTGGATACCGTTAAGCCTGCTGAGGATGGGCGCGGCAGTGTACTGCGGCTCTATGAATCCTCCGGCGGGCGCGAAAGCGTGAAGCTGGCCTGGAATCAGCCTTTTAGCGAAATTTATATATCCAATGCCCTAGAGGAGGAATTGGAGCCTGTAGCCCACCACGAAGGGGAGTTCGAGCTGCATTTTGCTCCTTTTGAGATCAAGACCATTTATATCCGATAAACGCATACCTTGCCGTGCCCATAAGTGGTTAAGTGGAATTTCTCCAACTATTTTACTCAAAATCCCTTTCTCACCCGCAATTAGTGGGATTTTGTCCACCTAAATCGGTGAATTTGGTTGTTAGTTAGCCAAGGAGGGCTGATTAGGTTTACTTTTTCCCACTATCCATTTATATAGGAGCCAACGGCGGTAAATAGTGGGAGTTTTTCCACTTCGCTCAAGGATCAGCCGCAACAAAAACAGCAACCAAACTTTAAGCCGGGTCCACATAGACCGTTCCGCTGATCCGTCCGGCTCCCCGGATTGTAAAGCTTACACATGACTATTCTATCTACCATGAACATAAGGAGTGTACCTTACTTGGAACAATTCAGACTACCGAAAATCCCGATGCCAAAGCTTACGCTGCCGCATGCCGTACAGGAGGTGCTGGCTGAAGCTGAAGAGAAGCTGGCCCATCGTCCGAAGCTGCTGCAGCTGTTCAAGAACTGTTTTCCCAATACGCTGGAGACGACCACCAAGCTGCTTGATGACGGTACGACCTTTATCATCACCGGAGATATCCCGGCCTCCTGGCTGCGCGATTCTGTGGAGCAGGTCATTCATTATGTTCCCTTGGCCAAAAATGACCCTGACCTCCAGCGCATCATCGGCGGTCTGATCAAACGTCATATCCAGTACATCCACATTGACCCTTACGCCAATGCTTTTAATGAGTCGGCCAACGACTGGCACTGGAACACCACCGATGTCACGGAGATGTCCCCGTGGGTCTGGGAGCGGAAGTTCGAAATTGACTCGCTGTGCTTCGTTGTGCGGCTGGCCTATACCTATTGGAAGGAAACGGGGGTTACCGATTTCTTCAATGCGGAGTTCAAGTCTGCCCTGCGTGCAATTATTGATTTGTTCCGGAGAGAGCAGCGCCACTTCGAGCAATCGCCTTACCGCTTCACCCGTAACAACGGTATTCCTGAGGACTCGCTGCGGAACAGCGGACTTGGCATGCCGGTGAACTATACAGGTATGATCTGGTCCGGCTTCCGCTCCAGTGATGATGCCTGTGATTTCCACTACAACATCCCCGGCAATATGTTTGCTGTTGTAGCCCTGCGCCAGATGCAGGAATTTGCGGAGTGGGTATTCCGGGACATGGATCTGCTGGCTGAACTGAAAGAGCTGGAGTTTGAGGTGGACTATGGCATCAAGCTGTACGGAATTTACCGCCACCCTGAGTTTGGGCCGATTTATGCCTATGAAACAGACGGCTTCGGCAACTACTGCCTGATGGATGATGCCGGAACCCCCGGGCTGATCTCCATTCCGTATCTGGGCTATACCACGGCGGATGATCCGGTTTATCAGAACACCAGACGGTTTGCACTCAGCAAAGAGAATCCTTTCTATTATGAAGGAACCGCCGCAAAAGGGATCGGCAGCCCCCATACGCCGCAGAATTATATCTGGCATATGGCCCTGTCCATGCAGGGAATTACTGCACAATCTGTGGAGGAAAAGCTGGAGCTGGTCGCTCTGCTGGAAAGCACTGACGCGGATACCGGCTTTATGCATGAAGGTTTCCATGCGGACGACCCCTCCGTGTTCACCCGCAGCTGGTTCGCCTGGTCGAACAGCCTGTTCTCCCAGCTGGTGTACCGGATGATGAAGGATGGACAGCTGTGAGTGCGGGCATTGTCGTTCTGTTCAGCGACCCGCTGTTCCCCGGCTATACCGCCTCGGCAGAACGGATACAGGAACAGGCGGAGCGTCTTGGCGGATTACAGCATGCCGCCCATGGTGTCCATGCTGTCCGTACTGCCGATGCAGGGCAGCTGGCAGCGGCGCTGGATGCAGCCGGGCCTGGCGCATGTTTCATCAATCTGCACGCCCCTTATTTCCCGAAGGAGGCCTGGGGCTCCATTCTGGCCTACCTTCAGCGCGGCGGCGGGCTGTTGAGCATCGGCGGCGCACCGTTCAAATATCCGGTGCGTGCGCGGGATGGCGTCTGGCAGGCCGAAGCCGAGCAGACTGCCTACCACCGGCAGCTTCATATTCATGAAGCGCTGCGGGTGGACGGCGGGCGTGTTCGGTCTCACGCCGCCCTGGCAGACATCCCTCTGTTCGCAGGCCGCGAGGGTCTGCTTAAACCCGCGGACACCTGGAATCTGGTGCCGCATGTGACCAAAAGCAGCGATCTGCCGGAACAAATGGGCGCAAGCGGCCCTATGGATACCCGGATCTATCCGCTGCTGAAGGGCATCTCGGCGGAAGGCCGTGAGGTGTCTGCTCCCGCTGTGCTGTGGGAGCATGTCGGCGGCCCCTTTGCCGGAGCGCGCTGGATCTTCATCGGCCAGATGCTTGCGCCTGAGTACTGCGGTGACGAAGGGCTAAAGCTGCTTGCGGCCTGCGCGGCCTTTGCCGCCAAGGGTGTCACCGAGCTGTGGCTGAAGCCCAATTACGCCTCCTATGAGCAGGGCGAACGGCCTGTAATTAGCCTGCAAAGCCAGCAGTTGAGCCGTATCCGCACCGGGACAAGCCAAGAAACCTGGCAGCTTCAGTTTACCTTGCAGAAGGACGGATCGGCGTCCCCTTGTTTCGAGCACAGCTGTGAGATCCTGGCCGGCAGCGAAATGAACTTTCTTCGTCTGCCCATCCCCGTCGAGCTTGCGCCGGGCCTGTATCACCTGATCTGCCACGCCGAGGCGGAGGACGGCGAGCAGCGTGTGCTGCGCCAGGGCTTCTGGGGCTATGATGCCGCACTGCTTGCGCAAGGCGAGCCAATCATAGCTGGAAGAGACTATTTCCAGAAGAATGGACGTCCGCTGCCGGTCGTAGGCATGACTTATATGACCTCGGATGTGGCACGGAAGTTTCTGTTCCTGCCGAACGCAGCCGTGTGGGACCGCGATATGGCGCAGATGAAGAAAGCCGGGATAAACTGGATACGTACCGGCATCTGGACCGCGTACCGCAATATCATGCAGGTCGACGGCCATGCCTCCGAAGAGGTGATGCGGGCCATCGATGCTTTTCTGCAGACCGCCAAAAAGCATGACCTTCAAGTGACCTTTACCTTCTTCTCCTTCACACCGGAGACTTGGGAGGGGCGCAATCCTTATCTCGACCCGCGCAGTGTAGAGGCCCAAAAGCGGTTTATCCGCTCCATTGTTGCCCGGCATGTCCACACCACGCATGTGGATTGGGACTTAATTAATGAGCCGTCGATGTTCGATCCGCCGCGTATCTTCTCGGATGGGCCGAGCACTGCGGGCGACAGCTATGAACAGCAGGCCTTCTCTGCCTGGCTGGAGCAGCGCCATGGCAGCATCGCTGTTCTTCAGGAGCGCTGGAATATGACACCGCTGGAGCTGCCCGATTTCGTGTCGGTACGTCCCCCGGAACAAGCGGAGATCAACTTCAGCATCCAGGATATTCATTCCGGCAAACGCGGAACCCGCTGGCTCGATTACTGCCTGTTCTCCATGGACATGCATAACGTTTGGGCCAAGGAATTATATGGAACCATCAAGGAGCTGAATCCCGCGCAGCTGGTGACCGTAGGCCAGGACGAAGCGCTGGGCGCGCAGAGACCATCGCCGTTCTTTTACGAACAGGCCGTAGATTACACAACTGTCCATAGCTGGTGGCTGAACGACAATCTGCTGTGGAGCGGGATCTTTGCCAAAACAGAGAACAAACCGAACCTGGTGCAGGAAACCGGAATTATGTATGTCGAAACCCCCGACGGGCGCGCCAAAAGAACCGAGGAAGAACTGCGTTCCATCCTGGAACGCAAGTATGCGTATGCCTTTGCTGCGGGCGGAGCGGGAGCGGTTCAGTGGATCTGGAACACCAACTTTTATATGGATAATGCCAATGAATCGCAGATCGGTGCACTGCGCGCGGATGGAACTGAGAAGCCTGAGGCGGATGTCTCGTATGATTTCGGACGTTTCATGGCGGAGGCCGGGGGCTTGTTTGCGGGCCGGAAGCTTGAGGATATCGCTGTGATTTTCCCGTATTCCAACGATTTCTCCAACCGCAAGCTCGCCTATGACGCCACTACCCGGCTGACACGCATTCTGTCCTACCAGCTGCGCCTGCCGTTCCGTGGAGTTTCGGAATATGGCCTGGAAGCGCTGGAGGCCCAGCCGCCGAAGCTGATTCTGCTGCCGAGTGCTCATAATCTGGATGACAGCGCAATGGAGAGGCTGATTGCATTCGTGGAACGGACTGGCTCAGTGCTTCTGGTGACCGGTACGATGGGCCTCAATGCCTACTGGCAGCCTTCTGAACGTCTCGTGGAGCTTCTCGGCACGCGTGAACTGAGCAATGTGCGGCGCGAGGAACGTATGGAGCTTGGCGGTAGAACCTTTGCCGTTTCCTACGGGCAGCGCCGGATTGCTGAACTGGTAAAAGAAGTACAGGTGCGGGATACCGCCGTAGCCGCTCACCCGGCAGAGCCTGGAGATACCGTAACCGACCTTCCGCTGGGGAAGGGACGCCTTATCTGGTGCCCGCTTCCGCTGGAATTGAATGAACGCGACGAACCCATCGCCGAACTTTACCGCTATGCGGCAGAATGCTCAGGCGTTTCTGCCGGAATGGAATGGATCAGCGGGGGCGATTTGCCGGGCGTCTACGGACGCAAACTGGATTTTGCCGAAGGAGCGCTTTACATTTTCGTATCCGAATACGCTTGGGACGCTGACATAGAAGTCAAAGACCCGCAGACAGGTGTAAGCTACAGCTTCCGGCTTGGCCAAGAACGCTCCGTACTGTTTGCGGCAGATAAGCAGGGGCAGCTGGTTTCTGTGTACAGAGCGGAAGAAACTGCAATTACAATACACTGAGCAAGAACTAAGGGGAGAGATGGGGTTCATGACTAGGAAAAAGACCGCACATATCGTTTCCCACACCCACTGGGACCGGGAATGGTATCTGCCTTACGAGAAGCATCATGTCCGTCTGGTGCAGCTGGTGGATGCATTACTCGATAAATTAGACAGCAGTACAGCCTTCCGCAGCTTTTATCTGGATGGCCAGACCATTATTCTGGAGGATTATCTGCAGGTACGCCCCGAGAACAAGGAACGTCTGGAGCAGCACATCCGGGCTGGGCGGATTCTGATTGGCCCGTGGTATATCCTGCAGGATGCATTTCTTACGAGCGGCGAGGCTAATGTACGCAATATGCAGATCGGCCATCAGGATGCTCTAAAATACGGCGAACCGTCCAAAATAGGCTACTTCCCCGATACCTTCGGTCTCGTCGGCCAGACGCCGCAGCTCATGCTCCAGTCCGGCATTAAGAATGCCTTCTTCGGCAGAGGCGTGAAGCCTACTGGCTTCAACAATACCGTATCGGACGGCGGCTACGAATCATCGTTCTCCGAGCTGATCTGGGAAGGGCCGGACGGTTCACGTATACTTGGCATTCTCTTCGCTAACTGGTATTCCAACGGCAATGAAGTTCCGGCGGACGAAGCAGCTGCGCGGGAGTTTTGGGACCGGAAGCTTGCAGATGCCGAGAAATATGCTTCCACAGGCGAGCTGCTGTTCATGAACGGCTGTGACCATCAACCCCTGCAGCTCGATTTGCCGGAGGCGATAGCCACCGCGCAGGCGCTCTATCCCGGGGTGGAGTTCGTTCATTCGAACTTCCCGGATTATCTGGACGCCCTGAATGCGGAACTGGAAAAGGGAGGCGAATCCGGCACGCTGGAACTGTCCTCCGTTACCGGGGAGCTGCGCAGCCAGCGGACCGATGGCTGGGGCACACTTGTCAATACGGCTTCGGCCCGTGTGTATTTGAAGCAGATGAACCAGAAGGGCCAGACCCTGCTTGAAAAAGTAGCCGAGCCGCTGGCCTCCATTGCAGGGCTTGCCGGCAAAGAGTATCCGCATCATCTGTTCACCTACGCCTGGAAGACGCTGATGCAGAACCATCCGCATGACAGCATCTGCGGCTGCAGCGTGGACGAGGTGCACCGCGAGATGGTGGCCCGTTTTGATAAAAGCCGTCACGTAGCAGAAAGCATCATAGAAGACAGCGCCAGATTTATCGCCGGAGCTGTAGATACCTCTGTTTTTGGGGGCGCTGTGGAAGCTGTTCCTTTTGTGGTAATGAATACTACAGGCTGGAACCGCACGGGCACGGTCAGCATTGAGCTCGACGCTGCCCGCTTGTACCTGCGCGAGGGCTATGGCCTGGAAGAGACCTCACGCAGAATGCGGAAATTTGATCTCTCCGGCCGGGTATTGCTGGACGACAGCGGCAAGGTGCTGGCCTGCACTGTGGAGGATCTGGGCCTTGAATTCGGCTACGATCTGCCGGACGACAAGTTTCGCCAGCCTTTCATGTGCCGCAGAGTCAAGCTCACCTTCGAAGCGGCTGAAGTTCCGGCGCTTGGACTTCGCGCTTATGCCTGGACCACACAGCAAGCGGCAGCAGCTTTGGCTGAGCCTTCGCTCTTAAGCGGTGGGCATGTACTGGAAAATAAGGCAATTCGTATTGAAGTTGCCGCAGACGGCTCCTTCAGCCTGCATCACAAGCTTAGCGGGGCAGTATACCATGATCTGGGCATTTACGAGAATACCGGGGACATCGGCAACGAATATATGTACAGACAGCCTGATGGTGAACTTCCTTTGACGACCAAAGGACTGGATGCAGCGGTCTCTGTCCTGGAAGATACCCCTTTTCGTGCGGCTATTGAGATTATACATGAATGGGAGATTCCCGCTTCGGCAGATGCCGGACTGAACGAGGAACAGCGTGCACTGGTGTATTATCCGGAGCGCAAGGCACAGCGCAGCAGCGAGACAGTGACTTTGCAGCTTCGTACAGTGATTTCACTGGAACGTGAAGGCAAAGGGCTGCATATTGAATCCACAATCAACAATGTTGCGAAAGATCACCGTGTACGTATGCTGTTCCCTACAGATCTTCAGACTTCTGTGCATCATGCCGACTCCATGTTTGAGATTGTCAAACGGGACAACGAGCCAGCGGCAGAATGGCAGAATCCAAGCAATACCCAGCATCAGCAGTCGTTTGTGGATGTTAGCAGTGCTGAGGCTGGCCTGACTGTAGCCAATCTCGGACTGAATGAATATGAAGTGCTGCGTGATGGGCGTAATACAATTGCCGTTACCCTGCTTCGCAGCGTAGGCGAACTGGGGGACTGGGGCTGGTTCCCGACACCAGAGGCACAATGCCTCGGTGAGCATACCGTACAACTGATGCTGATTCCGCACACCGGAGACGGTATTACTTCAGGCGCATATGCTCAGGCATACCAGTTTCAGGCTCCGTGGACCATCTTCCAGACGGGTATCCATACCGGTACCATTGCTTCGGGGTATTCTCCGCTGAGCTGGAAAGGCACAGAAGCCGCATTCTCTTCCATGAAAATGAACCAGACCACCGGAGACCTTCTGATGCGCTGGTACAACATGAGCAGTTCGCAGACACAGCTGGATGTACAACTGAAGCTGTCTCATAAGCATCTGTATCGCACAGGCATCCTGGAAGAAAGTACAGCTCCATTACCGGATTCGGGGGAGGCCTGGCATCTGCTGGAGCTTGGACCTTGCGAGATTGCCACATTCGGAGTTCATTTAGAAGCTTGACCTTCTACTCATAAAGATCCCCCGGCGCTTCCCTGCCGGGGGATCTTTAAATGTTCGTCCTGCTAATTTACTTCCATGGTTCGCAGATGTCTGTAGTAGTCTAAGCTCACTATGTGATTTGAATTGGCTTGGTTTACTTCCCTTTGTACATCTTATACCAGTCCCTGACAGCTTCAGCTAGTGAGGGATTTCTGTGTCTCTGCCACTCAGAGGTTTCCCATTCGAGAACAGCAAGCCGCTTCGTTTTGTAATAGCTGTAATCGCGGATATTCCAAGGGGAGTAGACTTTTCTATACCATTTGCCATTTGTGGTTTCGCGCGCGTAACGTCGGACGGCTTTGCTCGCCTGTCTTTTAACCCAGACAGAACCGGGGGAGCATTGATCGTTCCATACCGGATGTTTTTTTGCACTTAGGCTCATCGTGACTCTAACCTCCTTATAGAAAGGGAAGCTAGAGGTCGTGAAGGATCTTCATAAGTGCTTACCTCTTTCGGAAGCAGGCATAAATAATCGGGGATTGGACACCATACAGTCTAGACGCTAGTGATCGGGAAGAGTTTCGTAGCAGAACGAAAACAACGCACCTGCAGGTGCTTAGAGTAAATTTAAAAAAAACAAAATAATGCTTGCAATGAATCTCTATACATGGTATATTCTTATTCCGGCCAAGAAAGCTAAACGCCGAGCTCGATAAGAAGTTAAAAAAGAGCTTGCATTAATCGGCCGAACATGATATATTATAAGAGTTGCTGGTGACGAGATAATCGACACCGACGACGAGCTTGATCTTTGAAAACTGAACAACGAGTGAGTGGGATTTCACGCAAGTGAGATCCAAATTAGAGAATATTTTATTCTCGTCAGATGTTTCAAAATGAGCAATCGCTCTTTTCAATATCTTTTTCGGATGGTTATTTTCTCGGAGTAATTCGGGTGAAGTAACCGCTCGAAAAAACCTATTTGGAGAGTTTGATCCTGGCTCAGGACGAACGCTGGCGGCGTGCCTAATACATGCAAGTCGAGCGGATTTACTGGAGTGCTTGCACTCCAGTAGGTTAGCGGCGGACGGGTGAGTAACACGTAGGCAACCTACCCTCTAGACTGGAATAACTACCGGAAACGGTAGCTAATACCGGATAATTCCCTGACCCACCTGGGCTAGGGATGAAAGGCGGAGCAATCTGCTGCTAGAGGATGGGCCTGCGGCGCATTAGCTAGTTGGTGGGGTAACGGCCTACCAAGGCGACGATGCGTAGCCGACCTGAGAGGGTGAACGGCCACACTGGGACTGAGACACGGCCCAGACTCCTACGGGAGGCAGCAGTAGGGAATCTTCCGCAATGGGCGAAAGCCTGACGGAGCAACGCCGCGTGAGTGATGAAGGTTTTCGGATCGTAAAGCTCTGTTGCCAGGGAAGAACGTCCGGTAGAGTAACTGCTGCCGGAGTGACGGTACCTGAGAAGAAAGCCCCGGCTAACTACGTGCCAGCAGCCGCGGTAATACGTAGGGGGCAAGCGTTGTCCGGAATTATTGGGCGTAAAGCGCGCGCAGGCGGCTATTTAAGTCTGGTGTTTAAACCTTGGGCTCAACCTGGGGTCGCACTGGAAACTGGGTGGCTTGAGTACAGAAGAGGAAAGTGGAATTCCACGTGTAGCGGTGAAATGCGTAGAGATGTGGAGGAACACCAGTGGCGAAGGCGACTTTCTGGGCTGTAACTGACGCTGAGGCGCGAAAGCGTGGGGAGCAAACAGGATTAGATACCCTGGTAGTCCACGCCGTAAACGATGAGTGCTAGGTGTTAGGGGTTTCGATACCCTTGGTGCCGAAGTTAACACAGTAAGCACTCCGCCTGGGGAGTACGGTCGCAAGACTGAAACTCAAAGGAATTGACGGGGACCCGCACAAGCAGTGGAGTATGTGGTTTAATTCGAAGCAACGCGAAGAACCTTACCAGGTCTTGACATCCAACTAACGAAGCAGAGATGCATTAGGTGCCCTTCGGGGAAAGTTGAGACAGGTGGTGCATGGTTGTCGTCAGCTCGTGTCGTGAGATGTTGGGTTAAGTCCCGCAACGAGCGCAACCCTTGACTTTAGTTGCCAGCAGGTAAGGCTGGGCACTCTAGAGTGACTGCCGGTGACAAACCGGAGGAAGGTGGGGATGACGTCAAATCATCATGCCCCTTATGACCTGGGCTACACACGTACTACAATGGCCGGTACAACGGGAAGCGAAGCCGCGAGGTGGAGCCAATCCCAGCAAAGCCGGTCTCAGTTCGGATTGCAGGCTGCAACTCGCCTGCATGAAGTCGGAATTGCTAGTAATCGCGGATCAGCATGCCGCGGTGAATACGTTCCCGGGTCTTGTACACACCGCCCGTCACACCACGAGAGTTTACAACACCCGAAGTCGGTGGGGTAACCCGCAAGGGGGCCAGCCGCCGAAGGTGGGGTAGATGATTGGGGTGAAGTCGTAACAAGGTAGCCGTATCGGAAGGTGCGGCTGGATCACCTCCTTTCTATGGAGAATCGTTTCCTGCAACGGAAACATTCAAATCGGAAGCTTGACTTCCATTAGAACCCTTGGGTTCGAACACTCACTCGTTGCTCAGTTTTGAGAGTCCAAGCTCTCAGAGGCATATTTGTTTCCAGAACTTGCTTGTAGCCAAGCCGCTCTGAAACATGATATGATCTTCTTCCGGAGTTAATCCGGAACACCTTGATCCTTGAAAACTGGATACCGAAACGAAAATGCGTTTTAGAACATCTTTTAGCTGAAACTTGTGTAAGCAAGTTGAAATAGTTATTAGTTGATACAGCGATTTTCCCTACGGGAAAACGCATGGTTAAGCTAATAAGAGCACACGGAGGATGCCTAGGCGCCAGGAGCCGACGAAGGACGTGGCGAACAACGAAACTGCCTCGGGGAGCTGTAAGCAAGCTTTGATCCGGGGGTGTCCGAATGGGGAAACCCAGCTGTGGTAATTCGCAGTTACTCATACCTGAATACATAGGGTATGCAGAGGCAGACCAGGGGAACTGAAACATCTAAGTACCCTGAGGAAGAGAAAACAATAGTGATTCCGTCAGTAGCGGCGAGCGAACGCGGAACAGCCTAAACCAGGGGGCTTGCCTCCTGGGGTTGTGGGACGTCTCACATGGAGTTACAAAGGAATATGGTAGGTGAAGAGGTCTGGAAAGGCCCGCGATAGAGGTAAAAGCCCTGTAACCTAAACTGTGTTCCCTCCGAGACGGATCCCGAGTAGTGCGGGGCACGTGAAACCCCGTATGAATCCGGCAGGACCATCTGCTAAGGCTAAATACTACCTGGCGACCGATAGTGAAACAGTACCGTGAGGGAAAGGTGAAAAGCACCCCGGAAGGGGAGTGAAATAGAACCTGAAACCGTGTGCTTACAAAAAGTCAGAGCCCAATTTAGGGGTGATGGCGTGCCTTTTGTAGAATGAACCGGCGAGTTACGTTTAACATGCAAGGTTAAGGTGAGAAGCCGGAGCCGCAGCGAAAGCGAGTCTGAATAGGGCGACTAAGTATGTGGACGTAGACCCGAAACCGTGTGATCTACCCCTGTCCAGGGTGAAGGTGCGGTAACACGCACTGGAGGCCCGAACCCACGTATGTTGAAAAATGCGGGGATGAGGTGGGGGTAGCGGAGAAATTCCAATCGAACTCGGAGATAGCTGGTTCTCCCCGAAATAGCTTTAGGGCTAGCCTCGGTGAATGGAGTCGTGGAGGTAGAGCACTGATTGGGTGCGGGGCCCGCAAGGGTTACCAAGCTCAGTCAAACTCCGAATGCCATGGACTTCTTGCCGGGAGTCAGACAGTGAGTGCTAAGATCCATTGTCAAAAGGGAAACAGCCCAGACCATCAGCTAAGGTCCCCAAGTGTGTGTTAAGTGGGAAAGGATGTGGAGTTGCACAGACAACCAGGATGTTGGCTTAGAAGCAGCCACCATTGAAAGAGTGCGTAATAGCTCACTGGTCGAGTGACTCTGCGCCGAAAATGTAACGGGGCTAAACACACCACCGAAGCTATGGCTAGATACGTATGTATCTGGGGTAGGGGAGCGTTGTGTATACGTTGAAGGTGTACCGTAAGGAGCGCTGGAGAATACACAAGTGAGAATGCCGGTATGAGTAACGAAAAGATCAGTGAGAATCTGATCCGCCGAAAGCCCAAGGTTTCCTGAGGAAGGCTCGTCCGCTCAGGGTAAGTCGGGACCTAAGGCGAGGCCGACAGGCGTAGTCGAAGGACAACAGTTTGAAATTACTGTACCACCGTAATCCGCTATGAGCGATGGGGTGACGCAGGAGGGTAGTGACGCGGACTGATGGATGTCCGTCTAAGCAGTGAGGCTGGTGTGCAGGCAAATCCGCACATCATAAGGCTGGGCTGTGATGGGGAGCGAAAATTACAGTAGCGAAGGTCATGATCTCACACTGCCAAGAAAAGCCTCTAGCCAGGAGAAGGTGCCCGTACCGCAAACCGACACAGGTAGGCGAGAAGAGAATTCTAAGGCGCGCGGAAGAACTCTCGTTAAGGAACTCGGCAAAATGACCCCGTAACTTCGGGAGAAGGGGTGCCTCGGTAGGGTGAATAGCCCGAGGGGGCCGCAGTGAAAAGGCCCAAGCGACTGTTTAGCAAAAACACAGGTCTGTGCGAAGCCGCAAGGCGAAGTATACGGGCTGACGCCTGCCCGGTGCTGGAAGGTTAAGGGGAGCGGTTAGGGGCAACCCGAAGCTGTGAACCGAAGCCCCAGTAAACGGCGGCCGTAACTATAACGGTCCTAAGGTAGCGAAATTCCTTGTCAGGTAAATTCTGACCCGCACGAATGGCGTAACGACTTGGGCGCTGTCTCAACGAGAGATCCGGTGAAATTTTAATACCTGTGAAGATGCAGGTTACCCGCGACAAGACGGAAAGACCCCATGGAGCTTTACTGCAGCTTGATATTGAATTTGGGTACGATCTGTACAGGATAGGTGGGAGCCGTAGAAACCGGAGCGCAAGCTTCGGTGGAGGCGCCGTTGGGATACCACCCTGATCGTATCTAGGTTCTAACCTGGTACCCTAAACGGGTACGGGGACCGTGTCAGGCGGGCAGTTTGACTGGGGCGGTCGCCTCCTAAAGAGTAACGGAGGCGTTCAAAGGTTCCCTCAGAATGGTTGGAAATCATTCGAAGAGTGCAAAGGCAGAAGGGAGCTTGACTGCGAGACCTACAAGTCGAGCAGGGACGAAAGTCGGACTTAGTGATCCGGTGGTACCGCATGGAAGGGCCATCGCTCAACGGATAAAAGCTACCCTGGGGATAACAGGCTTATCTCCCCCAAGAGTCCACATCGACGGGGAGGTTTGGCACCTCGATGTCGGCTCATCGCATCCTGGGGCTGAAGTAGGTCCCAAGGGTTGGGCTGTTCGCCCATTAAAGCGGTACGCGAGCTGGGTTCAGAACGTCGTGAGACAGTTCGGTCCCTATCTGTCGTGGGCGCAGGAAATTTGAGAGGAGCTGTCCTTAGTACGAGAGGACCGGGATGGACGTACCGCTGGTGCACCAGTTGTTCCGCCAGGAGCATGGCTGGGTAGCTACGTACGGACGGGATAAGCGCTGAAAGCATCTAAGCGTGAAGCCCCCCTCAAGATGAGATTTCCCAATTAGTAAGACCCCTTGAAGACGACGAGGTAGATAGGTTGGAGGTGGAAGTGCAGCAATGCATGGAGCTGACCAATACTAATCGGTCGAGGGCTTATCCAAAAAAGTAAAACGCAGATTCGTTTCGGATTCAGTTTTCAGGAATCAAATTGTAAGTCATGCGGTCCAAGTGGCCACATGATGAAGATTTGCTTTCAGCATTTGGCGATGCTGAGACCTGAATTACGCATTTGTACCGCAAGTGCCCGTTTGGTGGCGATAGCGGAGGGGTTCCACGCGTACCCATCCCGAACACGACCGTTAAGCCCTCCAGCGCCGATGGTACTTGGACCGAAGGGTCCTGGGAGAGTAGGACGCCGCCAAGCGGACAACCACGCTCTGTGGTATTTTTTTTGCCCATAATAACTACATAAGATAGAAGGGCCTTTAGCTCAGCTGGTTAGAGCGCACCCCTGATAAGGGTGAGGTCGGTGGTTCGAGTCCACTAAGGCCCATCATTTTCCCTGATAGCTCAGTTGGTAGAGCACTCGACTGTTAATCGAGTTGTCACAGGTTCGAGTCCTGTTCGGGGAGCCATCTGGAGAGGTGTCCGAGTTTGGCCGAAGGAGCACGATTGGAAATCGTGTAGGCGCCACAAGCGTCTCGAGGGTTCGAATCCCTCTCTCTCCGTAGCAACACTTCCCTGAATAGGGATTAGAACCCTCAATGGTTCGTTGAAGCATAAGCTTCGTTAGGGCTGCATCGCAATCTCGAATGAAGTGAGAGTATCCCTCTCTCTCCGTAGCAACACTTCCCTGAATAGGGATGAGAACCCTCAGCGGTTCGTTGAAGCATAAGCTTCGTTAGGATTACATCGCAATCTCGAATGAAGTGAGAGTATCCCTCTCTCCGTAGCAAGTTTTAAATGAATCATGGCCCGTTGGTCAAGGGGTTAAGACACCTCCCTTTCACGGAGGTAACATGGGTTCGAATCCCATACGGGTCATATTATGGAGGCTTAGCTCAGCTGGGAGAGCATCTGCCTTACAAGCAGAGGGTCGGGGGTTCGAACCCCTCAGCCTCCACCATTGTACTTTTCAAACGAATACAACTTTTACTGACGCGGGGTGGAGCAGCCCGGTAGCTCGTCGGGCTCATAACCCGAAGGCCGCAGGTTCAAATCCTGCCCCCGCAATTTATCCCCAAAAAGTGAAGATATGCTATGTAGCGTATTCCGAGTACTTTCCGGGGGCCCCTTAGTACTTAATTTGGAACCGTGGTGTAGTTGGCCTAACATGCCTGCCTGTCACGCAGGAGATCGCGGGTTCGAATCCCGTCGGTTCCGCCATCAAAATTTGCTTCAGGGATGAGAATCCATCATAGGGTTCGTTGGAGCATAGACTTCGTAAGGATTACATCGCAATCTCGTAACGAAGTGAAGAGTATCCCGTCGGTTCCGCCATTACTATGGCAACAAGGCATCTGGTATTGAGAACCCTATATCTCGAAGTATAGAGCATCCACCCGATTCCGTAGTTATGCTAATTATTCATATTGGGGATTAGCCAAGCGGTAAGGCAACGGACTTTGACTCCGTCATTCATAGGTTCGATTCCTATATCCCCAGCCATGTATGAGAGCCATTAGCTCAGTTGGTAGAGCACCTGACTTTTAATCAGGGTGTCGAAGGTTCGAGTCCTTCATGGCTCACCATTTTCTTCTAAAGTGTGCGCGTGTGGCGGAATGGCAGACGCACCAGACTTAGGATCTGGCGTTTCACGACGTGGGGGTTCAAGTCCCTTCACGCGCACCATGTTTTTGCGGACGTGGCTCAGCGGTAGAGCATCGCCTTGCCAAGGCGAGGGTCGCGGGTTCGATTCCCGTCGTCCGCTCCATATAGATTTTGCGCCCTTAGCTCAGCTGGATAGAGCGTTTGACTACGAATCAAAAGGCCGGGAGTTCGAATCTCTCAGGGCGCGCCATTTTTACTTCTTGCATCTTCAAAGTGTCCTCCAGATTCGAACGGGTTCGTTGGAGCATAAGCTTCGATAGGATTACTTCGCAATCGGACGCGTAAGCGGCCGTATCTCTCAGGGCGCCATTATTACGGGATGTAGCTCAGCTTGGTAGAGCACCTGGTTTGGGACCAGGGGGTCGCATGTTCAAATCGTGTCATCCCGATTTTACACCTGTGCGGGTGTAGTTCAATGGTAGAACTTCAGCCTTCCAAGCTGATAGCGTGGGTTCGATTCCCATCACCCGCTTAAATAGTAATGAGAAGAATCCTTGCAATGGGCAGGGGTTCTTTTTTGTTGTTTAGGAAACTGTGGATTCTTCTATCTTCCACTTTAGGTTATTGCCATTCAAGCGTGCTTTCAGCTTAAATATTTTCTGCTTATAGATGATTGTGCATATGACTTTTTTTCCTTCATTTTATTGATGGTTTTCACTGTATTGTATTTTTGCTGGCGGTCAGGGAGTGGGGGAACTGATATTATTAGGATGGCGAGCACAACGACCATGAATATCAGGAAATTAAGGAGCTTACAGTAATGACTGACAAAGTAATTCGAATCTTCAAAATTATTAACGCCATCCAATCCAATCCCGGAATTACCGCCTCGGCTCTGGCAATCAGATGTGAAGTGAACATTAGGACTGTCTACAGGGATTTGGAGATCATTAGCCATTTTGCACCTGTAACGAACGAGGGGAGGGGGACTGGCTATAAGTTTCTGGGAAAGTTTTTTCTCTATCCGCTGGATTTCTCCGAACAGGAAGCATTGGCCTTCTCTCTTTTACCCTCATTTCTGAACCAGGACAAAATCCCCCCAGGGTTTCATACTGCTTATGATAAGGTCATGGGCACCCATCTGAAGGAAAAATCCAAGCAGAACGGAATACTTGAAAATATTGCCGATATTATTCAAATGGGCAAACCTGCATACCGCAAAAAAAGCCGGAATTTCCTACAGCCGATTATTGGTGCCATTCTGGAGCAGCGGAGCATCCGGGCCGTCTATCATTCCCAATCCCGCAATGCGCTCACACAGCGCGAGATTGATCCGTATTATCTGATTCCGCGGGACCAGCGTTTTTATCTGATTGGGTACTGTCACCTGAAGCAGGCGATCCGCACCTTTCGCATCAGCCGTTTTCAGGAGGTGGAGGTGACTGACCGGAGCTTTGATAAAGGCGATTTTAATATAAAAAAATATCTGAAAAACACCTGGTCCATTGACCGTGGCAGCAAAAACATCAAGTTCAGGGTGCGGTTTCATCCCGAAATCGCCCGTTACATTAAAGAAGAAGAGCTATTTGTTCATCCCTGGATGAGCGATGAGAATGATGGCAGCCTGCTGTTTGAAGTGACTGTCAATAATGAAAAGGAATTCACCAAGTGGATCCTGCAATATGGGCCGAACGCGGAGATTCTCGAACCGGCCTCGGCCAGAGAAGGGCTGAAGGTGCAGTTGGAGCAGTGGATGGGGCTTTATCAAAAGTGAGCAGATCCGGTTACCGCATCTTGGACAGGTATTCATCTTGAATATGAACTTGCCGGAAAGCTAATTAATAGCGTAGAGAGCCTGTATTCGATACATAAATAACCCCTGGTCATACGACCGGGGGTTATTCGTGAATAGGTATAGAAGAGTTACTCGCCCTGCTGTGGTACAGCCAGACCCAGACCGGCGGCTATACGCTGGCCGAATTCAGGATCTGCTTTGTAGAAATGGCTGATCTGCCGGAGCTTGATCTCATCCTTCTCAACAGGTGTCATTGCACCAACGATATTGCGGACAAGGCGTGCACGTTCTTCTTCACTCAGCAGCCGGTAGAGATCGCCGGGCTGGGTGTAGTGATCGTCATGATTATAGGACACGCTGTCGGCTTTCCCTGAGACGTCATAAGGTGCCGGCTTGTGCGCCGGGGACTCTGTCGCTCCGCCGAAGCTGTTCGGCTCGTAGTAGACGGAACCGCCGCCGTTGTTCCCGTGAATCATAGCACCATCGCGCTGGTTATTGTTAACCTCAGCAACAGGCCGGTTGATAGGCAGCTGGTTGTGATTGGCGCCTACGCGGTAACGGTGGGCATCCCCATAGGCGAAGAGGCGGCCCTGCAGCATTTTATCGGGTGAAGCTTCTATTCCCGGCACAAAGGAACCAGGAGAAAAGGTAGCTTGTTCCACCTCCGCGAAATAATTCTCGGGGTTGCGGTCCAGTACCATGCGGCCTACTTCAATGAGCGGATAATCCTTCTGCGACCATACTTTGGTTACATCGAAGGGATCGAAACGGTACGTGTCGGCATCTTCTACAGGCATAATCTGCACATGCAGTCTCCAGGCAGGGAAATTTCCTTGATCGATCGCATTGAACAGATCCTCAGTGTGATAATCCGGATTCTCCCCGGCAATTTGAGCGGCAAGATTCACGTCGAGATTTTTAATACCCTGCTCTGTTTTAAAATGGTATTTGACCCACACTGCTGCACCCTCGGTGTTCACCCATTTGAAGGTGTGGCTCCCAAAGCCGTGCATGTGGCGGAGAGTGGCCGGGATGCCGCGGTCCGACATCAGAATCGTCACCTGATGCAGCGACTCCGGCGAAAGGGACCAGAAATCCCAGACGGCATTGGGGTTTTTGAGATGGGTCTGCGGGTGGCGTTTCTGGGTATGAATAAAGTCCGGGAATTTGATCGCATCGCGGATGAAAAAGACAGGCGTATTATTGCCGACCAGATCATAATTGCCTTCTTCGGTATAAAATTTCACGGCAAAGCCGCGTGGGTCGCGCACAGTATCGGAAGATCCCAGTTCTCCGGCTACTGTAGAGAAGCGAATGAACATCGGCGTGCGTTTGCCCACTTCCGACAAGAAGGCCGCCTTAGTATATTTGGACAAATCCTGAGTGACTTCAAAATAACCATGAGCTCCGGCGCCTTTGGCATGAACCACACGCTCCGGAACACGCTCCCGGTTGAAATGGGCCAGCTTTTCCAGCAAATGAACATCCTGCAGCAGTGTTGGCCCACGGGAACCGGCAGTCATAGAGTTCTGGTTATCACCTACAGGGGCTCCCCAGCTTGTTGTAAGTTTGTTATGGCTCTCGCTCATGAATAATTCCACCTCGTATTAGGATTTGATTTTAGAATAAGTATAAATATTATATTAACAAAAAAATTAGAAATATCAATACTTATTTATAATTATTTTAAATAAGTCTGGAGCAGCCTCATTTTTCTGTTGTGCTCAGGCTTAAGGATGAACGATAATAATTCTGTTGGAATTTCGTGGAGCCCATGCGGTGAGGAGGAGACAACATGCTGGACCGGCTGATCAGACTGCCGTTTGTGCTGACAGAGGAGGAACGCAGAGAGCTGCGTATGCTTACGCTTAGCGAAAATATTTCCAGGGGCAAGCTGTTTGCCAGAATCATCATAGGCATTGAATCGGCTCTGGCAGTAATTGATCTGGCAGCATCCATTGCCAAGCTTCATGACAGCTTTCACTTCAGCTTTTACTTTATAATGTATGTTTTTATGATTGGACTGAATGTGGCTTTCTTGCTTGCAGCCACCGCCTATGAAAGAGATGCCAAGCTGATGGAGGGCGGCTACCGGTTGTATGAGAAGCTGTTCACCGTATATGCCTACACATTTGTAGTCTGGGGTACTGCCGTCACATTATCGGACCAGCGGCTTTACGGGCAAGTTATGGCTTTTGTGATTAACGTGGTGGGGATTTCGGTCATTTTTTATTTCAATAACAAGATGGTGCTGCGGCTGTATATAGTCTCAGGAGGGCTGTTGTATATCGGACTTCCTTTTTTTCAGTCATCTTCGAATGTGCTGATCGGCCATTATATCAATCTGACGTTGTTCCTGTTCTTTACCTGGATGGCCTCAAGAATTTTGTATGTGAATTTCTGCAGCAATTATTACAACCGGATTCTGCTGGGAACCAGCCACCGGAAGCTGGAGGAGCAAATTAACCGTAATGAAAAAGTGCATTTGGAGCTGGCCCGGGCAAACGAGGAACTGCAAAGGTTATCGCTTGTCGATGCGCTGACGGAAATTCCAAACCGCCGGGCCTTTGACCAACAAATGCAGCGGCTGCTAAACCAAAGTGAAGAACCTTGCAGTCTGGTTGCCATTCTCATGATAGATATCGATTATTTCAAGCCGTTCAACGATAACTATGGGCATGCTGAAGGGGACCGGATCATCAAAGAAGTGGCACAGGCGATTCATGCGGAAATGGAGGGAGAACGACAATTTGCCGCCCGGCTGGGGGGCGAGGAGTTTGTGGCTGCAGCGTTTGATACCGGGGTGGACGGGGCAATGGAGCTTAGTGAAAGAATCCGCGCGCGTGTTCAGCAGTTGGCGGTTCCACATGAGTATTCCGGGGTCAGCGTCTACCTTACGGTCAGCATTGGTGCAGCCGCAGGTGAAGCTGCGAATCCGGAGGAGATTGCGCGGCTTATGGAACGCGCCGATAAGGGGTTGTATTTGGCGAAAACCAGCGGACGCAACAGAGTATCCAGCGCCAGCAGCACATAAAAAGAAGCCCCGCCGCAGCCATAGAAGCTGCAGGCGGGACTTCGGATAACAGGTTAACCCTTGATGTACATTCGTTTGTAATATTCTTCCAGCATACGTTTGCTCGCGAACTCGGTACGCGTGGTTTCGATGCTTTTGTGCATCATTTGTACCCATTTATCCTTATTCTCGTAGAAGGTTGGGAGTACGCGGTTCAGAAGGGTGTCGTACAAGGCATCGCTGTCATGCTTATCCAGGACCGTAAAGTCTGTAGTCTCAAAGCCGCCGCCGATCTGCCAGCCATTCTCACCGTCGATACAGGCTTCCGGCCACCAGCCGTCGAGGACAGAGCAGTTCAACACACCGTTCATGGCGGCCTTCATACCGGAGGTCCCGCTGGCTTCCAGCGGACGGCGCGGATTGTTGAGCCAGATATCAGAGCCGCGTGTCAACATGGCACCAATTGTCATATCGTAATTCTCAAGGAAGACAACGCTCTTCGGATATTTTTTCATCATCGCTACAAGGTTGCTGACGATTTTTTTGCCGGTGTCATCCAGCGGATGGGCTTTGCCGGAGAAGACGATTTGAATACGTCCGCTCTCCAGATAAGGCTCGATAATCTCCGGCTGGGAGAAAATCAGGTCGCTGCGTTTATAAGGTGCAGCCCGCCGGGAGAAGCCGATGAGCAGATTGTCCGCATTCAGCGAGATGCCGGAGCGTTCTTTAATGAAGCTGATCAGCTCGCCTTTGATTTCCTTGTGGGTGGCCCACAGGTCGCCGCCTTTCTCAAAAGCGCGGGTCATCCGTTCATCTACCCAGGTAGGCGTATGAATGGCATTGGTGATGCCGATAATCTCCGATCTGCCGGCGACTTCCTTCCACATTTTATTTGATGTATCGGCATGGAGCTGGGCAACAGCATTAGAAATACGCGACAGGCGCAGACCGGCCACCGTCATATTGAACGGATCGCCGCCGATACGCTCCATTTGGTCACGGGTCAAGCCATTAAAAGCGCCCATGTACTCCAGACGGTCCAGCGGGTGCGTCTCATTGCCTTCCTTAATCGGTGTATGTGTAGTGAACACAACCTCTTCGCGGGTAGCTTTCCAGGCTTCTTCAAAGGAGCTGCCGCCGGACATCTTCTCCCGGATCAGCTCGATGGCTGCCAGCGCTGCATGCCCTTCGTTGAAATGGTAGACGTCGATTGGAATCTGCAGCGCACGCATGGCTTTGACTCCGCCAATCCCAAGCACAATCTCCTGCGCAATCCGCTCTTCCCCAAACCAGCCGTAAAGCTGGCCTGTAATCCAGGCGTCGCCATTCTCGGGAATATCCGTATCGAGCAGATACAGGGGATTGTTGCCGAAACGGTCGGTTTTCCATACTTTACAGACCACATCAATCTTGCGGACCTTAACGGTAACCTTCACTCCAGTGTCCTCAAGGAAATCATAGACATTGTTGTGATAGGTGTCGTAAGGATTGCCGGCCGCATCGATCTTCTGGTCCGTATAGCCCTGCTTCCATTTGAGACCGATGGGGATGATCGGAGCCTGTATATCCTTGGCGCCCTTGATGTAGTCTCCGGCCAGAATGCCCAGGCCACCGGCGTACATTTTGAAGTCGGCGTGCAGTCCGTACTCCATGCTGAAATAAGCTACTGACGGTAATTGGTTCTCATTCACTTGATAAGCCTCCTAAATAATAATTAGAATAAAATCTGGTATAACTGCAGGCTTGATCTAAGGTGCAAACGTTTGCTCAAATGACTAAAAAACTTTGTGGAATCGATTGCACACCTATTTTAGCACATTTCCAGAAAAATGCATATCGAACTTTGTAAACCGGATAATCTAATGAAATGTAATTCATAAGACATGAAGGCCTGTGTAAAGTAGGTCCCTTTAGCTAGTACGAAAGCAGCGTTGCAATTTACGGCCCGAGCTGATTTTACCAAAAGTCCTTTTTTTCTTATAAAGTTGGAGCCGGCAGCCGAAATAAAGGATGAAACACACCACAACACAGGGGGAACCGATCACATGAAAAAAATCCTTAGTATCCTGGCAAGTTGTTTCCTGGCCATTAGCATGATGTCGGGAGCGGCACTGGCAAAATCCGAAAACAGTAACGGAAAAGGCGACAGCAATGGCAAAGGCAAAGCAGAAGCTGCAACTGAAGCTGCAGTTGGCGTGCCGGCTAATGCATTAACGGCAGCAGACAAGGACAAAGACAAGGACAAAGACAAGGACAAGGACAAAGACAAAGAGAAAAGCAAAGAAGTGAATAAAGAAAGCGTTACTACCGCTACATATGCTACGTATGGAGATAAGGGTCACAATGGATATAAGGGACTTCTGCATGCGATTGAAAATGTAAAGGATAAGCCGGCAGGAGCAGTTATCGCCGAGCTTTTATTAACCCGGTACAATACTGAACTGACACCAGAAATGAAGGCAGAGCTGGAAGCGATTCAAGACAAGGATGCCGCGCTGACGGCGCTTGCGGAGATGCTGAACCAAAAGGGAAGCGTAACCGATGCGGTGTACGTACAGAAAGAAGCCATTTTGGCCAATGTGAAGAATCTGAATTCTTATAAAAGGCTGGGCAAGCTGTATGCGCAAACCGGCAAAAAAGGGATAAAGCTCTACGTTAACGGTGAAGAGTCGACTTCTGGCGCCGCTCCCCTTCTGACCGGGGGAAGCACATTAGTGCCGTTCAAAGCCATCGCTGAGGCCTTGCAGGCTGAGGTAGTCTGGAACGCGCAGGAGCGCTCTGTTACCATGACCCGGGAAGGGACTACAGTGAAGCTGTTTATTGATAAAAAGACTGCGTACGTCAACGGACAAGCAGTTAGTCTTCAGGTGGCCCCGGCGATCGTAAAAGGCAATACGGTAGTCCCAGCCCGCTTTGTCAGTGAAGCCTTGAAAGCTACTGTAAAATGGGAGCCGGAATCCCAATCCGTAGTCATCTACGAAGAGTAGGCCTTGCGCAGCCTCGGGTAAGGCAGTATTCTTTTGCAGGCTTTGAACTGCTATACATTCAGGAGAAGACACGGCAACTTTTGCCGTGTCTTTTAAGTGTATGAGGATGCACTGGTCCATAAGGAAAGCAGACAGATTCTGCCCGATCAAGCGGAATGGGGTTTGATAAACCTTAGTCATCCCGAGTAAGATAGAGAGTAACAAGTCAGGATGGTGAAAAGATTGAGCATAGTGATAATTGGAAGCCTAAATATGGATATGGTGGTGCGGACAAGCCGGGCTCCGAACGCCGGAGAGACATTGTTTGGACAGGATTTTGCCCTGTCTCCAGGCGGAAAGGGTGCGAATCAGGCGGCAGCCGCAGCCCGTCTCGGCGCAGATGTGAGGATGATCGGCAGAGTGGGCAGAGATACCTTCGGCAGCGAACTGCTTGAAGTGATGCGCAAAGAGCGGATCGATACCGAGCATATAGGGCAAAGTGAAGCGCAGACTACAGGGGTGGCCTCTATTGTTGTGGACGGAGAAGGGGAGAACCGGATTATCGTTGTGCCTGGCGCGAATACCGAGATGGGACCAGCGGATATCGCAGCACTGGAGCCGGTCATCAGCCAAGCGGAAATTGTGGTGATGCAGCTGGAGACGGATCTTACGATGTGTGCACATGCTGCGGCTATCGCACATAGACATGGGATTCCAGTGATCCTGAACCCGGCTCCGGCCAGGGAGCTTGACGATGATTTTCTGCAGCATGTAACCTATCTGACTCCCAATGAGACGGAAGCGGGCATCCTGGCGGGAATGGACGTGAACAGCGTTGATGAGGCAGGGCAGGCGGCGCGTATTTTATTGCAAAAAGGGGTGCAGAACGTAATCGTGACCCTCGGCTCCAAAGGGGCGTTGATTGTAAATAAGGAAGGCTGCCTGCATATTCCCGGATTTCCAGTACAAGCTGTGGATACGGTAGCTGCCGGAGATTCTTTTAACGGAGCACTGGCCTGGCAGCTTACCCAAGGCAAAGCACTGGCCGAAGCAGCCAGATTTGCTAATGCGGTCGGTGCACTGGCGGTAGGCAAGCAGGGGGCAATTCCTTCGCTGCCGTACCTGCCGGAGGTTGAACAGTTCCTGCTGGACGCTGCTGAACAGTAAATTGAATATAGCTATATAAGCTGAACTGTAAAATGAAATCATAAAAAAGGGCGAACCTAATGGAGGGAAAGTGACCAGACCCCCAATATGAAATTCTTAAGTTCCGCTTATATAGACGCTGATATATTAAGGAGCTGAAGAAATGAGCGGCACAGTGACCGTTAGAAATGTAACCCTCGGTGAGGGGATTCCCAAAATCTGCGTTCCGCTGGTCAGCGCTGCGGCGTCTGAGCTGGTGGCAGAGGCCAAAGCGCTGAAGGAGCTGGCACCGGATCTGGTGGAATGGCGGAGTGACCTTTTTGCAGAGGTGGAGGATCTTGCGGCAGTTCAGAAAACGTTGGCCGAAATCTCTTCCGTTCTGCCCGGCATTCCGCTGATCTTCACGTTCCGCAGCGCCAGGGAAGGCGGCGGGCGGGAGATTTCGGAGGAATATTATATCCGGCTGAACCAAGCGGCCGCAGAAAGCGGTCATGTGGATATTATCGACGTAGAGCTGTTCAATAAGGAGAACGTTGTCCGCGGACTGATTGCCGCTGCCCATGCCTGCGGGGTATTCGTGATCGTTTCGAATCACGATTTCAACGGAACGCCGTCCGTGGAGGAGATTGTCTCCCGGCTGCGCCAGGCGCAGGCCCTTGGCGGGGATCTGCCGAAGATTGCTGTGATGCCGCAGCATGCAGGCGATGTGCTGACCCTGCTGGCGGCGACGAATACGATGCGGGAGCAATATGCGGACCGTCCGATTATTACGATGTCCATGGCTGGGGAAGGTGTAATCAGCCGTCTGGCCGGGGAAATCTTCGGCTCGGCGCTGACTTTTGGCGCGGCACACAAACCTTCGGCCCCGGGCCAGGTCGCTGTAGCCGAGCTGCGGAGGGTGCTGGAGCTGCTGCACCGCAGTCTGTAGCAGCGGGATGGGCCTCAGCCTGTTGCGGATGAGCTGCAGGCGAATTAGCTAAATTGGGAACAGATTGTTACGACAGAAATTGGGATAGATGCCTACACGGCAATGTTCTGTATACGGATGAGAATTAGGACGGTGAAGACGATTGAGACACTGCAAATAGCATTTGCTTGCAGATCAATCAATATATGAAAAGGGAGCTGCCTTGGTTTATGGGGCAGCTCCCTTTTCTGTGTTAAATTACATGCATCAATCTTGCTAACCGGATATCCCGAGAAGTCACTGCTGTGTGGCTATTGTCAGCCCGCGTTCCTGAAAAACCTCCTTGGCCACAAAGGTGGCGTTGAGTACCCGCGGAAAACCGGCGTAAGGCGTGCAGTGCAGGATGGCTTCGACAATCTCTTTGGGGGAAAGCCCCACGTTAAGTGCAGCATTGATGTGAACGGTAAGCTGAGGTTCGCAGCCGCCAAGAGTGGTAAGTGAGGAAATGGTGATTAATTGGCGCTGCTTCAAGTCCAGCCCTTCACGGATATAAATATCGCCAAAAGCAAACTCAATCACAAATTTGCCGAGATCGGGAGAGATGTCTTTCAGCGATTCAATCACTTTTGCTCCTCCAGTGCCATCCACCTCCATCAGCTTCTCCCAACCGCGGTCATAACGTTCTGTAGTCATAAGTTAACCTCCGTGTAATATGGATTTCGTGTTCTATCTCCAGGTTACAGCTTAGAGCGCGCTCTAATGCAACCCTTGATTGGGTGTGGTATGATTTCGGCATGGATAACTTACTTACGATTCAGGAAATGTCCCGCCTGACGGGACTGTCTGCGCATACGCTGCGGTATTACGAGAAGGAGGGCATGCTGGAGGGCGTAGTACGGAATGAACAGGGCTACCGTGTCTATTCGGAGGCGGATGTGTCCTGGGTACAATTCCTGGTCGTTCTGCGGGAACTGGATATCCCGATCCGGGAAATGAAACGTTATTCCAATCTGCGCAGCCAAGGGCCTTCTACCGTCCATGAGCGGCGGTTGATGCTGGAAGCCCACCAGAGCAGGGTGGAAGAGCAGAGACGGAAGCTCAGCGGCAGTCTGGAGAAGATTGCCAGGAAGATTGAGTATTACAAAGAAATGGAGGAAGCCTTGGTTATAAAAAGAAATTCGTAACACTGGGCAATATTACCGGAACTGTAGTCCGCATTAGTTGTAATTGAGCACAAGCGAAAAGCAGCGGTTCTCTAATGATAGAGAATCGCTGCTTCGCAAAATCCTTCACTTATGGGAACAGCTGCCTATTCCTTCAAAGCTTCCGTGTATACATGCACGGCATCTCTCAAAAACTTAGCTACGCCGGGGCGGGTTTTGTCGTAGTAGGCGGTAAACCGCTCATCGTCGACATACATTTGTGCCACTCCCGCATGCGCTTCTTTGGTATAGGTATCCCAGTAGAAGGTTAGCCACTGACGGTGGAGATCGGCGGCTTTTTGGGCAAGCACACTTGCCGGATCACCATCCTCCATCGCCTGCTCCAGCATAGCAAACATCTCTGCCTCAAGCTGCTGGATGGCGGCGTGCTGCTCTTCCGTCATATTTTTCAGCTTGCGGTTCGACTTCTCCACAGCCTCTTCGCCATATTTCTCGCGGATTTCCTGTCCGTACTTCTGCTCATTATCGTCAATCAGCTTTTGTTTAAAGCCTGCGAACTTTTCTTCATTGCTCATCGTTATTCTCCCTTCGGTTTGGGCCAGTGTTTTTTCGACGTTCAAGATCAGCATCTCCAATTGTTGTTTCCGCTGAAGCAGCTGCTCATGGTGCTCGCGCAGGGCCCGGGCTCCGTCAAAGGACGGTGCGGTGACAAGCTCCTTAATCCCTTCAAGGCTTAATCCCAGCTCCCGGTAAAAGAGGATCTGCTGCAGCCGGTCCACTTCTGCCTGCCCATAGATACGGTATCCCGAGGAGTTGATTCTGGCCGGCCTCAGAATGCCAATCTCATCGTAATACCGCAGGGTCCGCGTGCTGACTCCCGCAAGTGCCCCCAGCTTCTGCACGGTGTACTCCATAGTCTTATTAGCCCCCGTCTCTTTTTCAGCGTGTGTTCATGGATAGCCTCTCATCAACGTTGTTGCAAGCAGCTGCTTACAAGATCACTGTACACCTTTACGTAACGGCAATGTCAAACATTAATTTACAGCGGGCAGGACCGGTTTACAGGGTGACGTATACGGATTCTTATATTTGAAACAGACAGCGGCACTCTCCCCAGGATGCCCACTAAGGAAACTGCCGCTGACCAGTTACGGGTATGGAGTTGTGTTATTTCTTACCGAGCTGTGCCGCAAAATAGGCTTGGAGTTCCGCCAGCTTCCGGGGATCAGCCAAAGCGTCTTCTCCCGGAAAATAGTGCTCGGCCACCAGCTCCCAGGTGGGAACGATCTTTTGCGCGTTCATGGCTTTGATTGCGATCTTGACGGTCTTGCGTTCTCTGGCATTGGAGAAGGTGTCCACATAATGCTGGGAACGCCCGAAGTCGAGATCGGGGAAGACGGCGCGGAAAATATCCGCAGTCATCTTGGCATCGTCCAGCGCGCGGTGCGCAGAACCGGACGGCTCCAGTCCGAACAGGGCCATCGCTCCTTCGACGCTGATATCGTTGCTGAGGCCGCGGGCGCGCAGCACGCCTTTGAGCAGATCGAAATAGGTGGCGGAGAGCCAGTAGGCATCGTCCATTTTATGCATGCGCACATCCTGAATGATCCGTTTCATATCCTCGCCGCCCCAAGTCAGGAGCAGCACGCCGTCCGCGCTCTGATCCAGCCAGGCCCGGAAGGCGGTAATCACCTTGGGGAACCGGTCGGCAACGTCGATATCCTCTTGGGGGATGCCGGTTTTTTTCTTAATGAATGAATTGAGGGTGGAGAAGTATATGGGTCTGATCAAAGCCGAGAATTCATCCTTATATTGCAGTGAAGCATCTAACCGGACGGCTCCAATCTCTATGACCTCCATAGGATGTTCACTGGCAAATTTGCGGCCGTTGAATTCGATGTCCAGAATAATATAATCCACAGGTAATGCCTCCGTTTCAGTGACTGGCGCTAGGATTGCCTTAAAATGCGCCGACTATTCTATTTTAGCAAAAAAAACGCATGAATGGGGAATTCGGTGGGAAACGGGGAGTTGTCTGCAGGGGAATAGGGACGGAGCTGTCGAATAGTCAGATAAGACGGAGAGCAGAAGCTAAAGTATCCGGAGGCGGACGACTCAAAAGGAGGCTTGAACCGCAGGAGGAGGATTCTGGTTGCTGAAGCAACAATTGTTGAAAGGAGAGGAACCGTCCCGGTCAGTGAATCCGTTATATTGCTCCTAACCTATTTCTGAGGGGATTTCCGGCAAATAAGCGCTTGTGAGCCTTAGTCCCGGATTACATGACCTTGTCCCAGTGTGATTTCTGCGAAACCGGCCATCTGCCGGGCTTGATAACGGATTGGCTTGCCGCTGCCCATGATGAGAATGTTGCGGATATCGGCCGTGCCCCCGGAGGGGAGGGCAAAAGCTTTGACGTAGGGGAATGCCTCGCTAAGGGTCGTGTGAATGGCACCCATCAGGCGGTCCTTTTCGCTGCGGCCCATCAGGTTCATGATGATCGACCCGCGGCTGTTCAGCCTGGAACGGGCCAGGGCGAAGAATCCGCTGGAGATCAAATGCCGGGGCGTTCCGTCAGCGGTGAAGGCATCCAGAAGGATGTAATCATAGCAGTGTTCCGGCTCACCCTCAAGAATGCTGCGCCCGTCCCCGACGATGACATTATCCTGGCTGTAACCAAAATGCTGCCTGCTCAGCTCCACAACCTCCGCACTCACCTCGGCAATCTTAAACCGCTTCTCCGTGAAGTAACCGGCGATCGTCCCGATTCCATGTCCAATAAGAAATACATCCTCGAAAAAAGGCCCGCCCGCCTCCATTAAGTGGATCATCGCCCGCGGGTATTCAAAGACCACCCGCCGGGGGTGGTCCAGATCAAGGGCGCCCTGAATGGCGTCCCCGGAAAACTGCAGCACACGGAATCTGCCTGTCTCGCCATATAATTCTGTCGTATCGTAAACCTGGATTCCCTGCTGCTCATCCGATAGGTGTGACCGTGGTTGCAAGAGATCAATCTCCTTAAGCAAGTGAAATGCGTTTATATTCGTTCGGGGTGACGCCGACAATTTTTTTGAACAGTTTGTTGAAATAGGCGGGATCGGGGTAGCCGACCTCGGCCCCGACCTCATGAATTTTTAGATCAGGAGCATTTTTCAGCAGTAACTTGGCTTTCCGGATGCGGATTTCAATCACATAATCAGTCAAGGTCAGACCGGTCTCCTGCTTGAACAGCTTGCTCAGATAGCTTGGTGTCAAATACACCATGCCTGCCAGCATGTTCAGATCGGGATGCTGATTGTAATGGGCCGATACCCAGCGCTTCACGGTTTCGATGGCCGTTCCAGACAGCTCCAGACGGTGGACGCGGATGCTGCCCAGTGCGGCTGAGAAGGCGGAGATGAAGGCCTGCTCAATCTCGCGGAAGCTCATGCTGGACATTATCTCTTCCTCAAGCGGAGGCTCACCGTTCACGCGGTACACCGCTTCGAATTCCTGAAGCTCCTTACGGGCCGTGTCCTCAACCTCGCGGCAAGCCCGCAGAATGTGTCCGGGACAAGCGCGCTGCGATTCCAGCACGGAGAACAAGGAATGGATGTGCTCCAGCACCCCCGGCACATTCAGAATTTGCAGATCACGGATCAGCGGCTCACGCAGCGCCGGGAAGGGATCGCTCAGGCACAGCTCCGCAGCCGCAAGCTCTTGAGCAGTAATATAATGGATCCGCTGCGAATTGTAAATCCCAGCATCACAGGCCCGCTTAGCTTCCAGGTAGGATGCTCTAAGCTTGGATGGATCGCTGCAGGAGCCGCTGACCCCGGCATGAAGGCGCTGTCCGCCGCTTGCCGTGCGGATATGCCCGCCGATACTATTCAATTCTGCAGCGGTTAAGGGCTCAGCAGAATACCAAATCCATACGTACAACCCCTTGCGTATTTCCAGAGAGTCCATCAATAACTCCTTCTCTTGCCGCAGACTGTCTGAGCAGGCGCAGACGGTATCCCGGGAGCTTCCCTTGAGCACAAACACGGAGAAGTAAGGCTGGGGCAAAATAAGGCTGCTTAGCAGGACTGAGGATGGCTGCTCGACATGCAGCAGCGAGAGAAGCAGTCCGGAACGATGGCGTTCTTCCTTTTCCCGCAGCTTCTTCCGTTCTTCATCCAGACGGTAGAGCACTTCAAAGAGCTGCTCTTTGTTGATTGGCTTCAATAAATAGTCCACCGCGGAGCTGCGGATCGCTTCCCGGGCATAATTAAATTCTACGAAACCGCTCATCAGCAGGGTGCTGATATGGGGATGTCCGGCTTTGAGCTGCTTAATCAGCTCCAGGCCGTCGACATGCGGCATCCGGATATCTGTAATGACCACATCAATCTGAAGGGAGGGCAGGGCGTCCAGCAGCTGCTTGCCGTCGGCATACGTTCCGGTGACAAGAAATCTTCGGCTCTCCTTGCTGATCATCCGGGCCAGGCCTTCGCGAATCAGAATCTCATCATCTACAATCACTATACGCAGCAATCCGGATATCCTCCTTTAGTCAACTCATTTTATTCCTCCCGGAGATGACCGGAGAGGTCCTCAATCCGCAGGGTGACACGGGTGCCCTTTCCAATCTCGCTGCTCACGCTAAGTCCGAACGAAGGCCCGTAATGCAGGCGAATCCGCTCGTTCACATTCCGCAGCCCGATGCCGAACATCTCGCCGTCGGCTCCGTTTCTCAGGCTGCCGTTCAAGGCACGCAGGGTGTTCTCATCCATACCAACACCGTCATCTTCAATGCAAAATACAGCTTTGCCGTCCTCTTCCCAGCCGATGATCCTCAGTGTGCCGGGACCTTCCTTGGGTTCCAGGCCGTGGAAGACCGCGTTCTCGACAATCGGCTGAAGAACCAGCTTAATGACGGGCAGCGGCAGAAAAGCCTCCGGAACTTCAATATTCAGCATGAATTTGTCCGGGAAGCGGATCTGGAGCAGATGCAGATAATTCCGCACATGGTCCAGTTCATGGCGGATCGTGACCATCTCTTCACTGCGGACAATGCCGTAGCGCATCTGTAATCCCAGAAGATAGGTCAGCTTTGCTACACGGGGGTCCTCGCTGCTCTCTGCCAGCATGCGGATGGATTCCAGCGTGTTATAAATGAAATGCGGGTTAATTTGGTTCTGCAGTGCCCGCATATCGGCTTTCTGTTTTCTTTTCTCCGTTAGGGAGACCTCATGCAGCAAATCCTTGACCCGGATAATCATCCGGTTGAAGTGGCTGCCAAGCATGCCGATTTCATCGTTGTATTTGGGATGCAGCCAGACGTCCAGATTGCCGTGCTGAACCTGCTTCATCAGCCGGACCATTGATTTCAGGGGCTTGGTCAGCGCATGAGAGATAATGGTGGCGACGAACAGGGCAAAAGCTATAATCACGAGCGTCGTCAGAATTAGTGTATTGCGGTTTTTCTCCATCGGCGAGAGGATGCTGGAGAGCGGAATGGTGACCAGGGTTGTCCAGCCGGTTTGCTTCGATACAGTATATACAGCCAGATAAGGTACCCCGTCCAGCTTGATCTGAAAATGCCCCTGATCCAGCTTCACTTTGTCCAGCAGCAGTTGTCTGGTGAGCGCCTGTTCTTCCGGGGTCTCCCCCTGTTTGCCCTCACCGGCGTACAGAAGATTCCCCCGATCGTCCACCACCAGTGTATTGCCCTGGGTGACGGCATTTACCGGCTCCAAAATCCCCTTGAACAGGCTGATGTCGACATCGAAGACGAGAATCCCGATTTTTTTCAAAGTGCTTACAGAATTAATGGTGCGCAGAACACTGAATACTTCCCGCTGTGCGGATGAATTTACCCGGATGCTGTGTCTGCCCTGTATAACAGGAGCTGTTCCTCCGGCTTCGCTGAGCTTTTTCCATGTGGACAGCCGCTCTGCCGGAAAAATCTCATTAATGCCCACAGCCGTATCGTAAAAAACAGAATCATGCTGGTCTGCCATATAGACCGCCAGTATTTCGTTTTTCATGTGTTTCAGATAGCTGAGGAACATCGACATCCCGGTACTTTTTTCCCAATCGGTATTCTTCTGTGTCAGATAGAACTGCACATCGGTATTATACAGCGGCAGAGAAGTATACCGTTTCAGGTCGGCCACATAGCGGTCAATGGTATCCGAGGCGTTGGAAGTCATTTGACCCGCCCGCTCAGTGGCATTCACCAGGACGGAGTTGAACATGGAGCGGGAGGACAGATAGCTGACATAGGTGATGGGCATAGAAATCAGGAATACAAACACAACAATCAGCTTCCGTTCCATTGGCAGGTTAGCCAGGAACAGCCACATTTTGCGAAAAATCCTCAGGATCGTTGACACTACGTTTATTCCTCTCCGCACATCCCCCTTATTTGACCGCCCCGCTGGTTACACCTTCAAAAATATAACGCTGCAGGAAAAAGTACAGAACCACTGTCGGCAGCAGAATCAGCAGGATCGCAGCGCAGATCAGATTCCATTCGCCCGAGTTAACCCCCTGAAAGCGCATCAGGACGGTGGTGACCACGCCAAGGCTCTGTTTGGGCATATAAAGATAAGGGATGTACATGTCATTATAAATGCTGATCGTCTTCAGAATCACCAGCGTAGCTGTGGCCGGAGTCAGGAGCGGGAAGATGATCGAACGGTAGATTTTGAACAGGGAAGCCCCCTCAACCATGGCGCTCTCATCAAGATCCACAGGAATGTTGCGGATAAACTGCAGATAAAGAATAATCTGAATCACGTCTGCACCGATGTAGAGTACTATAGGGGCACCAAGCGTGTTGTAGAGGCCCATATTTTTTATGATACCAAAGGTGGCAACCTGAGTAGTGATGCTGGGAATGATGGTAGCGACCAGGTAAGCTCCGAATACAACGGGCTTCATTTTAAATGAGAAGCGGCCAAGCACGTATGCAACCATTGTCCCAAACAGAATGTTCAGGGTCAATGTAATTATTATGATGACGAGGACATTGCCGAATCCGCTGAGGAGCCCCCCGCGCTGGAAGACGGCGACAAAGTTGTCGAAGTTCAGGAAGCTTTTGGGCAGTGCCATCGAACTGCTGGAGTTGAACTCATCCGTAGATTTGAAGGCATTCACTACAACTACATATGGAGGAAAGAGGACGACAAACACTCCGATCAGAAGCGAGAAGTATTTGATGAAATCAACAAAACGGAATTTGGTGTGTGCCATGTTTACTTGTCTCCTCCTCGGTTAAGAACCAACTGCTGCACCAGCAGTACAATAACGACAAAGAACAGCAGAATGATGCTCATAGCCGAAGCCAGCCCGTAATTGTTAAAAGCGAATGCCGTATCGACTACGCGCTGCACATAGGTCTGGCTCGCGCCCGCAGGTCCGCCTTTGGTGAGCACGAACGGCAAATCGAAGACTTCCAGCGCACCGGTAACGGTCAGGAAGAGATTCAACTGGATAACCGCCTTCATATTCGGCAGGGTAACTCTCCACAGGGTCTGGAAAGAGCCTGCTCCGTCGATCTTGGCCGCTTCATAAATATCGCGCGGAATGGCCTGCAGGGAGGCGATGTAGATGACCATATTGTAGCCCATGAACCGCCAGAAGCCGGTGGAGGCCAGGGAATAGTTGACAAGCCCTTCGGTCCCGAGCCAGCTGGTCTGCGCCAGTTGATGAAGTCCAATATTGTTCAAAAACAGATTCAACGAGCCGTTGGTGGTATCAAACACATAACCGAACATAAATGCAACCGCCACACCGTTCATAATGTAGGGCAGGAAGAGCATAATCCGGAATCCGTTGCGGCCCCGCAGCTTGCTGTTCAGCACCACAGCGAAGTAGATAGCCACTATGTTTTGGACAAGCCCCATTACGAAATAGGCAAAGTTATGAGTAAACACCTTGAAGATATCAGGATTGCTGAACACCTCACGGTAATTGGCCAGCCCCACCCAAGGCTTCTCTGGGCTGTAGCCGTCCCAGTCCGTGAAGCTGTAATAGATCAGCTTAATAGCCGGGTAATATGTGAATGTAGCGAGTAGTAACAACGGAATAAGCAGGAATGACACTATAATAATAGTCTTCTGTTTGTTATAGGATAACGTTCCGAACATCGCTTTACCTTCTTTCCTTTATAACCTTTGTTATTGACGGCAAAATGGATTATCCGTGAAGGCGATAATCCATTTTGCGCCGTGTTTATGGAATTGCTGCCGTTACAGCTTAATCTTTAGATCAATAACCAAGGTCTTTCTTAGATTTAGCCCAGGCTTTGTTCCATTTATCAAAGACGCTTTGCGGATCTTTGGCAAGTACAAATTCCTGGAGCATAGCCGGCAAATCAACCTGTGCTTTGTTGCCAATTTCAGTGACTTTGGCATCATCAGGAGATGCTTCCTGAAGCTGTACACCGGTAGCTTGGAATTCCTGGATCTGAGGCAGTTTAGATTCTTTGCCCTTCAGCGGTGGAAGGAATCCGGCGAAATCTTCATATCCTGATTCTTCGATCATCCATTTCACGAAAGCTTTGGCAGCGTCTACATTTTTGCTGTCTTTAGAAACGGCATAGAAGAAGTCAGGACTAAGCGGAGCGGTAATTGTACCTGAGTTGTCATATGGCAGCGGGAAGAAACCTACGTTGTCGGAAGTGGTGCCGGCATTGATGACTTGGTTGATAACCCAGTTGCCCAGGAAGTACATGCCGAATTTTCCGGCTGCGATATCTTTCTTGGACTGTTCCCAGTTGGTGGAGTTAATGTCTTTTTCCAGGTAACCCTTTTCATTAAGCTCTCTCAGCAAACTGAATGCTTTGCCGTATCCGTTATCCATTGTGAACGGAGCTTCTTGGTTCAGCTTTTCGTTAGGGAAATCGGCTTTGCCTTCAATGACGCGTGGCATGTCGTAAACCCAGTTGTTCAGCGGCCATTTGTCCTTGAAGTTGGAAGCAAGCGGAACGATGCCCTTGGCTTTCAGCTTTTCGCAGGCAGCAAGGAATTCATCCCAAGTCTTAGGCAGTTCCGTGATGCCTGCATCGGCAAATGCTTTTTTATTGTATACAATACCGGTTGTGGAGTTGCCGCTCGTGATGCCGTAGACCTTGCCATCAGTGGCTTTGAAATCTTTGAACGTAATTTGATCATTCAAGCCGAGATCATCCAGAGGGGCGAAATATTTCGGCAGGTCGGAGTTAGGCACTGTCGGGATAAACATGATGTCAGGAAGCTCTCCGCTGGCCATTCTGACTTTGGCTTGCTGGTTATAGTCGGTTTGGGAAGCTTCGAATTCCACCTTGATGTTCGGATATTTCTCATTAAAGCGCTTTACATATTCGTCATACTCTTTGCCGATCATGTCGGTTCTGTTGGTGAGGAACGTGATTTTGCCGCTAATGTCTGCTCCGCCTGCCGCTGGTTCGGTTGCTGTCGAATTTCCGCCGCTGTTACTTGGCTCAGCAGATGCTGCTGGCTCGTTAGTGGCTGTCGAGGCATTATTATTGTTGTTGCCGGAACCACAGCCAGTCAGAGATAAAGATAGAGCTGTAACGATAACGAAACCTAACGGAAATAACTTTTTCTTCATTGTGCTTTCCCCTTTTCATTTTTGTTAGCGTTTACAATAGTAATTATACCGGTAAATTTCCGATCAATAAATGGCTTGAATTATTATTTATTGTCTTTATTTGTTCTTTTTAAAAGAATATAATTAGCATGTTGATAACAACAGAATAACAAAATACAATAGAAATGAAAGCGATTCATGAAAGCGTATGCTCACCAGACTCCAGGCGTATGCTTCTGCCGACACCACTTATAGGAGGTTCCATGAAACTACAACTGAAATTGGACAACTGGCAATTTAGAGCCTGCGGGGAAGAAAAGTGGCTTCCGGCAACTGTGCCGGGAACAGTGCATACCGATCTGCTCCGCAATGAGCTGATCCCTCCCCCTTTTTATGGAAAGAACGAGCATGAACTGCAATGGATCGACAAGAAAGACTGGGAATACCGGACGGTTCTGCAACTGGACGAGGAGTGGCAGCAGCGTGCTGTTACTGAACTGGTTTTCAAAGGACTAGATACCTATGCAGATGTATATGTGAATAATGTGCACATACTCTCGGCGGACAATATGTTCCGGGCCTGGACCATAGATGTCAAGGAGCTGCTGCGGGCCGGAGAGAATGAGATCCGCGTGCGGTTCCGTTCCGTAGTAAATGAGGATCTGCCGAAGCTGGAACAGCTTGGTTATGCGCTCCCGGCGCCCAATGACCAATCCGCGCTGGGAGGACTTGGGGAACAGCAGATCAGCGTATTCGCCCGTAAAGCGCCTTATCATTACGGCTGGGACTGGGGTCCAAGATTCCTGACCAGCGGTATCTGGCGCGAAGCTGTGCTGGAAGGCAGGGATCAGGTTGCTATTACTGATTTGTATATCCGCCAGAATGCGGTGAATCAACAAGAAGCCCGGCTCACTGCACTTGTGGAGGTGGATGCTCCATCGGCATGGAACGGTCTGCTGCGGATCAGCTGCGGCGGCCGGGAATGGACCAAATCAGCTTCGCTCCAACAGGGCAAGCAGAGGCTGGAACTGGAAATCGTTCTGGATCAGCCCCGTCTCTGGTGGTGCAACGGCCTCGGGAAACCTGAGCTGACTGCCTTTCGGGCAGAACTGCTGAAGACAGGGGAGGCCGCAGCGCAAGCTGAAGTTACCACCGGTCTGCGGGAGATCAAGCTGGTCCGGGAGCCGGATGACCGGGGAGCTTCCTTTTATTTTGAGCTGAACGGCGTACGTATATTCGCCAAGGGCTCCAATCACATTCCGAACGACAGTTTTTCTACGGAGGTTACGGAGGAGCGTTACCGCCATGAGGTCGCTTCGGCTGTCGCCTCCAATATGAACATGCTGCGTGTGTGGGGCGGCGGGATCTATGAAGAAGAGACTTTTTACCGGCTGTGCGATGAGTATGGTCTGCTGGTCTGGCAGGATTTCATGTTCGCCTGCAGCATGTACCCGGGAGATGAGCCGTTCCTGGAGAATGTGCGTGAGGAGGCAGTCTATAACGTCCGGAGATTGCGCAACCATCCGTGCATCGCTTTGTGGTGCGGTAATAATGAGATGGACTCGGCCTGGTCCCACTATGAGGATAACATGGGCTGGGGTTGGAAGGAAAAGTTCAGCCAGGAGATCCGTGAGAAGCTGTGGAAGGATTATGAGGCGGTTTTCCACCGGATTCTGCCTGAGGCCGTGGCCTCCTGCCACCCGGATGTGGCTTACTGGGCATCTTCTCCAATGCGGAATCTGACTTATGACATGAAGCAGCACGCTACACGGATGGCCGGTGAAGGGGATGTGCACTATTGGGGCGTATGGCATGGGAGCGAGCCTTTTGAGAACTACAATGTTAAGGTTGGCCGCTTCATGAGTGAATACGGCTTCCAGTCTTTCCCCGAGCTGAAATCGGTGCTCACCTATGCTGAAGAACGTGATATGGAGCTGGAATCCGAAGTGATGCTGGCTCATCAGAAGAACGGACGCGGCAATCTGCTGATTAAAGAATACATGGATATCTATCTGCCCCGGCCAAAGGATTTCAAGAGCTTCCTGTATATGAGCCAGATTCTTCAAGCGGAGGCCGTGCGGACCGCCATTGAAAGCCACCGGAGAAACAAGCCTTACTGCATGGGCACGCTGTACTGGCAGATGAATGACTGCTGGCCGGTTGCCTCCTGGGCGGGCATGGATTATTACGGGCGCTGGAAGGCGCTGCAATACACGGTACGCAAAAGCTATAAAGATCTGCTTCTCTCTATCGACAGTCCGGACGGGGAAAATCTCCGGATTCACGCCGTATCTGACCGGCAGGAGGGAATGGCAGGCGAACTGCGGGTCCGGCTGCAGGACTTTAGTGGAGCTGTGCTGCAGGAATGGATACAGCCGGTAACCCTTGCGGCTGACTCGGCAAGCGTTGTGTTTTCAGAGAAGCTTACGGCATTGCTGCAGGGCCGCGAGCCTCGGCGGGTGCTGCTGGCTGCCACTTTGCAGGCGGGCGGACAGCAGCTTGACCACAAGCACCATTACTTCGTTCCCGGGAAAGAAATTGCATGGACCCGGCCGGCAGTTAAGGTAGAAGAGGCTCCGGGCAGCGGTGGACTAAGCTTCATAGTCACAAGCGATGCGCTTGCCAGAGGCGTGTATCTGACAGCGGAAGAAGAAGGCATCTTCTCGGACAATTTCTTCGACCTGCTTCCGGGCGATTCGAAAACCGTGGAATTCTTCCTGAGCGGCAGCGGGGAACAGGATTTCACTCCGTCTGCCCCGAGGGGCCTGGAGATTTACACAATGGCAGATTATATAGATGAGAACCTGCTGTCTGAGGCATAAACTGCATGGTGAAAGGATAGGGGGGAAGCCAGCGCAACAGGGGAAGCCGGGGAAATCGGCTTCCCTTGTTTGTGTTTGAACTATGGAGGGATGGCCCCGGACCTTACATGAATGTATGGCAAGCGGCGTAGTGGGCGTGAGGCGCGGCGCAGCAGATGGCAGGGAAAGAACGGCAGAAATGCCGTTGTTGAGGTACCACGCGGCAGATGGCAGGGAAAGAACGGTAGAAATGCCGTTGTTGAGGCGCGGCGCGGCAGATGGCAGAGAAAGAACGGCAGAAATGCCGTTGTTGAGGCGTGGCGCGGTAGATAGCAGAGAAAGAACGGCAGAAATGCCGTTGTTGAGGCGCGGCGCGGTAGGTGGCAGGGAAAGAACGGCAGAAATACCGTTGTTGAGGCGCGGCGCGGTAGGTGGCAGGGAAAGAACGGCAGAAATGCCGTTGTTGAAGCTCCGTGCAGCAGATAGCAGAGAAAGAACGGCAGAAATGCCGTTGTTGAGGCGCGGCGCGGTAGGTGGCAGGGAAAGAACGGCAGAAATGCCGTTGTTGAGGCGCGGCGCGTACCTCTGATCCAGCCATATATGGTTGTTGAGTAAAATAAGAGGTATAAATACCTTTGAAAATTCCCGTCCATAAGCAGGCCACTGGGCCAAACGGTGTTATCGAATTCCCGGCGGCCGTGCTTCCGGCTAATTTTCTACTTTTGAGCGGTACGGCAAAAACGGCAGCCGCGCCTACTTGCCTGATCGGCGGAGTCACCATTAAGTGGGGCGCCATTGCTGCCAAGTATTCGCATGACAATCACAATCTGCTGGTCGTGGGTCACGACCTGGAGGACATGGCTGTAGCGGCTAATACGGTGATTGCGGAACAAGGCGTGTCAAAAGCAGCAGTTGCACGAAATTCTGCTGTACAAAGTGCAATTGAATGCAGTAGCCGGCCTGATCCCGAAAGGGACCAAGCAAGCAGGTAAGTAGGCAGTAAGGTGTAGACAGTTGGGCAAGCAGTTAGTCAGGCAGGTGGGCAAGTAGTCAGGCAATTAGGCAGCAGGTAGGCTAGCTGACAAGTAGGCAAGTAGTCAAGGAGGTAGGCAGTTAAGCAGGTGGGCAAGTAGTCAGGCGGCCATCTCATAGCAGTGCTGCATGCAGCTGGCTGTCTGGCAAGTAGCTAGGCAGTTTGGCAGCCAGTCAGCCATCTCATAGCAGTGCAGCCAGCCCTGTTCTCCTTGCTCTCCTTCAAGCAATCTTGCCCATAAAGTTTTGGCTTCCAGGACATATTGTATATAATGGAAGTATTTCTTGATTCCGGAGGAGGCGGTTGTGATGGCAGAGATGGAGCGGGCGGAAAGCTCAGATTATGCGGACAACCCGGGGCAGCGAAAAAGTTCCGGGAAACGGAAAAAGCCAACTTTTATGCAAATCTACCTGATTGTGTTCCTGCTCGGGATTGCTGTATTCTGGGTAGGTTCTTTCATCCAGATGTTCAGTTCGTTTGAGGAACGGGTATCGGGCCGCATCAATCTGCAGGATATTACTTCTATTGAAATCATCCGCTCGTTGCCCTCAACAACTGACGAAGTGAAGGTCACAGTGACCGATCCTGCCAAAATTGCCGGCATCATGAATGCCTTTGCCGGTGTTAAATTGATGAGTTCTAATGCTTCCCACAATTTTAACAGAAGCTACTGGATCAGTATCATTGTAGGCAAATCTTTAAGGTTCGGCGTTCGCCTGGACAACCAGAAGTATATCTACATTAATGACTTGGCCAGAAAAGATAAATACAGCAGCGGGTCTTTTAAAATTATCAATCATTATGACATACGGTCAATCGACAGCCTGTTCGACTGAGTGGGCGGATTCCATTGACTTGCAGATGCCCCGCGCCTATGATGATTAATAATATAA
Organism: Paenibacillus graminis; assembly: GCF_000758705.1. NCBI lineage: Bacteria > Bacillati > Bacillota > Bacilli > Caryophanales > Paenibacillaceae > Paenibacillus > Paenibacillus graminis. The sequence continues at coordinate 1,104,549 of NZ_CP009287.1, forward strand.
TTGTGAAACGCACAGAGGAGAGAGACAGCATGGATATGGAGATTGAACGCAAGTTCCTGCTGCCGGAGTACCCGGAGCGGCTGATTCAGGAAGGCCGGGTGCAGGTGATTACGCGGCATAGCATTGACCAGACTTATCTGGCGATTGAGGACGGGCAGGAGCTGAGAGTACGCAAGATCACTGACCTGGATTCGGGAGAGATTACGTATACCCACACCTTCAAGGATGGCAAAGGCATCAGCCGCAAGGAGATTGAATATTCCATCTCTGAGGGATTATATAACCAGATGATCGAAGCCGTGAAGGCTGTGCCGCTGGTGAAGACACGCATTACCGGCATTTGGAACGGCGTGACCGTAGAGATTGACCTCTATACCCAGCTTGAGCTTGCCGTACTGGAGGTTGAATTTGATTCGCTGGAGGCAGCGGAGAGCTTTGTGGCCCCCGAATGGTTCGGCAAAGATGTCAGTGTAGAGAAGAAGTACAGCAACAAGACTGTCTGGAAAGAGCTGCAGAACAGATAACGTGAAGCTGCCCTGCGGCATCCCATGGTTACGCAAAAAGTTAACATAGAAGTAACGGACTTTAACGCTTAAACGTGTTAATATAGAATGAGTTTAAGGCTTGGGCAGCGCGGCTTCATTTTCAGCATACCGGCCGGCCTATATGAGGGTTAACTACAGAGGGGTTCAGGAGGATGAGAGAGGTATGGAGTATATAAGCACAAGAGGCAATGTAAAAGCTAAGGGCTTTATTGATACGGTTCTGATGGGGCTGGCCGATGACGGCGGGCTGATGGTGCCCTTCCAGATTCCGGTGATCTCCCCCGAGAAGCTGGCGGAATGGCGGAGCCTGAGCTTTCAGGAGCTGTTCCTTGAAATTTTCTCTTACTATACCAATGATGAAATTCCCTACGATGCACTAAAGGAAATGGTCTACACCAGCTACAGCAATTTCCGTGCGCCGGAAGTGACGCCACTGCACAAAGTGAATAATTCCTTGTATGTACTGGAACTGTTCCACGGGCCAACCTTTGCCTTCAAGGATGTGGCACTGCAGTTCATGGGCGAGTTGTATTCCTACATTGCTAAAGTGCGGGGCGAAATCATCCATATTCTAGGAGCGACCTCAGGCGATACGGGAGCGGCGGCGATCCAGGGTGTACGCGGCAAGGAAGGGATCAAGATCTGTATTCTCCATCCGCACGGCAAGGTCAGCAAGGTGCAGGAGCTGCAAATGACAACCGTGGACGACAGCAATGTGCTGAATCTGTCCGTTGAGGGCAACTTCGATGATTGCCAGAAGGTGATTAAGGAACTGTTCGCCGATCTGGACTTTAAGGGCAAATATCATCTGCGGGCGATCAACTCGATTAACTTCGTGCGCATTCTGGCGCAGACGGTCTATTATTTCTATGCCTATCTGCAAATTGAAGGCAGTGATGAGAAGAAGATCAACATCAGTGTGCCATCCGGCAACTTCGGCAACATTTTCTCCGGTTATTTGGCGAAAAAGATGGGATTGCCGGTCAACAAGCTAATTATCGCCACGAATGAAAACAATATCCTGGAACGGTTCGTGAACACTGGTGAATATAAGCCGGGAAGCTTCACGAGCACTTACAGTCCTTCGATGGATATACAGGTAGCCAGCAACTTTGAACGGTACCTCTATTACCTGGTGGGCGAGGATGCGGAGAAGCTCTCTGCCTATATGTCCAAGCTGCAGACCGAAGGGAAGATTACTATCGCCGGAGAAGCGCTGCAGCAGGTGCAGGCTGATTTTGCCGCACTGGGTGTGAAGAACCAGCAGTGTCTGGATACGATCGGGAAGTATAATGAAGAGTATGATTACCTGCTCGACCCGCATACGGCCTGCGGTATTGCAGCATACGAGCAGTTTAACGGCGCAGGGGAAACGGCCATTACTTTTGCGACAGCCCATCCGGCCAAATTTGACGAGTCCATTGCCTTGGTTGGTATCAAGCAGGAGTTTCCGGAGCAGATCGCGGCCTTGTTCTCTTTGCCTCAGCACCAGACTGTAGTGGAGCATGATAAAGATGTGATTGTACGCGAGCTGCAGGCCTTTTACGAATAGTACAGTCTCCCGGCTGTTTTCTGCAAGCTTCCTCATATTGTAACAGCCCCCGTTCTTGGGAGAGAACGGGGGCTGTTTGGCGTAAACAGGCATCTTCACGGCATCGGTAAGGAGGAGGTGTTCTGCCGCTTCCGGGCTTTTTGGCAATAGTCCGCGATTTTGTAAGAAATATAATAGCCCAGCATTTTTTCGGAGTCGGAGAAGGGGGTTTCAAGCAGTCTGCTGATATGATCCAGCTTGTATCTGAGGGTATTCCTGTGTATATACAGTTCTTCGGCAGTGAGCTGCATGTTGCGGTTATTTTTGAGATAGACAAAGAAGGTATGGTACAGGTTGGATTGATGGGCAGCATCATATTCCTGCAGCTTCAGCAGCTCGGGATCGCGGTAGCCGGGTTCCTCCATAGACAGGGCATCGGCAGAAAGCAGCTCGTAGAGATGGATATCGGAGTAGAAAGTCAAATGCTGCCCGGGGCAGAGGATGCCACCGATCCGGATCGCGCTTAGGGACTGGAGAAAATGTGTTCTGCACTGGGGAAGACTGGAGAATTTGCTGCTGACCCCAAGCATGATTCCGGACTGGGCCAAAAATTCCCGCAGATGGGCAGGGATATGCTCTTTGGACAGAACCCCGTCATGGATCATCACAATATGTCCCTCATAATAGGTGAAAGGGCTGCCGGGAAACAGCTGTTGTAAACGCTCTCTTAAAAAGTCGTCATAATGTCCTGAACCCTCATAGCGGGAAAGGTCGAACAGCAGCACAAGCAGATGCTGGCCAAACCTCAAGCCTGCGCTTTTCATCCTGTCCCGGATGACATGGCTGTCCTGAAACTGCTGATCCAGCAGTGCGCAGATGAAATCCTCCACCTTCATATTCCTAGTGTTGCGGTAGTAGCTGTTCTTGCCCATCTCTTCCCCCAGGATGGTGGCGGCAATGGCCAGCAGTTCCTTGTCTTGGGGACGGAGAGGATGCTTGCAGCCAAGAAGCAGCACGTTGCCGATCGGTTTGCTGCCAACTTTGATCTTGGAGATCAGCTTGGTGTTTGCGGTTTCCTCGCAAGTGACTTCATAAGATTCGTCGGTCTGCTTTCCCCGCCGGACACTGTCCAGCTTGTTCACAGCGGCAATAAAGTCGTAAGAGCAGTAACCCTTGCGGATATTCTCGCTCCATAAGTAATCGGTAATCTCATCCGGGTCAGAGTGGGCCACAATTTTGAAGCTGGAATCAAATACAATGACGGGATTGCGCAGGAGTGCTGCAGCGGTCTGTACGATAGCGGACAAGCCTGCGCCTGAAATGTAAGCCGTGAATAAGGATGCGGTGTAATGCTCCATTTCGATCTTGTCTGGCCGCAGTTCATCTAGAGAAACATCCATGGGGATCACCCTTTTTGAGGAGTTTTTTTTATCATAGTGCACAATGCACTAGAAAGAAGTGATTTTTGGCTCTTGTTCATATATTCACAAAGTTTCGGAGGGCTTACACTGATGGTGGAGGTGCTAAGCAGATGAAATACGAGAAACTGATGGCCGCAGGGAAAATTGGCCGCCTTGAGCTTAAGAACAGAATTGTCATGCCGGCTATGGGCACATCCCTGGCAGCGGCCAGCGGAGAAGCTTCGGATGAAATGATTGCTTTCTATGAGGAGCGTGCAGCAGGAGGCTGCGGCCTGATCATTACTGAAATTACCCGGGTGGACAATGAGACAGGGGTGGGCACACCTAACCAATTGAACGCAAGCGATCTGCTATTTGTTCCGCGGTTGGAGAAGCTGGCCAGGGCGGTCCATCGTCATGACAGCAAAATATTTCTCCAGCTCCAGCATCCGGGCCGGCAAAACCACGGGCGGCTGATCGGCGGCAGGCAGATCGTTGCTCCAAGTGCGGTGATGTCCTCGGCAATCGGAGAAATGCCCCGGGAGCTGTCGGCCCAAGAGGTAGAAGAACTGGTGCGGAAATTTGTTTTTGCAGCCCACATAGCCAAAACTGCGGGTATAGATGGAGTCGAAATCCATGGCGCTCACGGGTATCTGGTCGGACAGTTCCTAAGTCCGCTTACGAATTTGAGAACCGATAAATACGGTGGTTCGCTTGAGGGCAGAATGTTGTTCCTGACGGAGATTGTGCTCGGCATCAAGCAGGCCTGCGGGGCGGGGTTCCCGGTCTCTGTCCGCATTGACGGCGATGAGTTTGTTCCGGGAGGCATTACGCTGGATGAAGCGCTTGAAACCGCGAAACACCTGGAGAGCCTGGGTGTGGATTGCATAAATGTAAGCAGCGGCACTTATGAATCATCGAATACGATTATTGAGCCGATTTCCTATCCGCAAGGGTGGAAAAAACATCTCGCCGCAGCCATGAAGCAGGCCGTTCGAATTCCGGTGATCGCCTGCGATGTCATCCGCAAGCCTGAATTCGCGGAAAGTCTGCTCCAGGAAGGAAACACGGATTTTGTCGCAGTCGGCAGAGCCCAATTGGCCGATCCGGAATGGGGCAACAAAGCGGCAGCGGGAAAGGAATCCGGGATCAGAACTTGCATTTCCTGCCTGTACTGCATCCAGGAAGTGATGGAGTGCAAGGTCATCAAGTGTGCCGTCAATGCCAGAGCCGGCCGGGAGCTTGAATTTGCGGAACCGGCAAAGGACGGGGGAAGCAGAGCGGTGGCTGTAATCGGCGGCGGACCTGCGGGCATGGAGGCTGCGCGGATTCTGGCGCAGCGGGAATTCAAGCCGGTGCTGTTTGAAGCCAGGGATGTGCTCGGAGGCAGTGTAGAGCTGGGGAGCCGCCCGCCGCTGAAGGAGAAGCTGAACTGGTTCATCGACAATATGCAGCATCAGCTGGAGCAGTTGGAAGTTGATATCCGGCTCTCTACGAAGCCTACGCTGGACCAATTGAAGGAGCTTGAACCATATGCGGTAGTGGTGGCTACCGGGGCGCAGCCGGTTATACCAGCTATTCCTGGAGTGAATAAGGCGGCGGTCTGTACGGTTGTTGATGTTCTTGGTGGTAATGCTGTGATCAGCAGCCAGCGGGCCGTTGTGATCGGCTCCGGCATGACCGGCCTGGAAACCGCCGAATACCTTGTGGACAGGGGGAACCGGGTTACGATAGTGGAGATGCAGCCGCGGATCGGCCCGGATGCCTATCTCCCGAATCTGATCGACATCGTTACCCGGCTGAAAAAGTCCGGTGTCGAGCTGCTCGCTTCAACGAAGCTGGTAGAAGTGAAGGACGGATCTGTCGTGCTTGAGAATACCTCCACGGGCGAAGTCACGGAGAGAGAAGCCGATGCCGTGGTTCTGTCCATTGGAGTTACGCCGGAATCTTCCTTCACGGAAGAGCTTAAGCAGGCTTTGCCGAATGTGAAGGTGATTGGCGATGCCGGCAAGCCCGGCAGAATCGGGCAGGCGATTCAAACCGGCTTCGAAACGGCTTATATGCTGCGTTGATACCAATTTGAGGAGGTACAGTCATGGGGAGTTTTGTGAAAAGGTTCACGGATATCCAGAAGTATGGAGGCAAACCGACCACTTTTTATGATGCGGAGATGCTGACACTGTATTGGGAAACGAAGCCTGAGATCATCGCGCGTCTGCTGCCGAAGCCGCTGAAGCCTGCCAGCCGGCCGCTGGTTAACGCTTTTGTAGCCAATTATCCGGCGACGAACTTTTGTCCGCCTTACCGCGAAGCCGGATTGTTCGTGCTGGCGGACTATAACGGCCAATTGGGCAACTATTGCCTGTCGATGCCGATTACGAGTGATATCGGCATGGCAATGGGCCGGGAAGTCTGCGGCCTGCCCAAGAAAATGGCTGATATCTCCCTGAACAATGCAGAAGGCTTCATGGGCGGGACGATCAGCCGGCACGGCATTGATTTTGTCAGCATGGAGGCGCGTATAGAGGACAGGTTCAATGACAGTGCAGCCGGGGAAATCCTGGACGAATATTATGGCAAAGACATTCCGCTGTACAACATCAAATATGCCAACGCCATTGACGGAAGCGGCTTTGATCTGCTGCCAATGCTGGTTACACAACGCCTGGTCAGCGACGTCAAGGTCTATAAGGCGGCTGAGGCTGCGATTACGTTCCAGGATTCCCCGCATGATCCTTGGAGCGAGCTTGAAGTCGTCAATATGCTGGGAGCCGTTTATACCGTAAGTACAAATGTGCTCGAAAAAGGCAGGGTGCTGGAACCGCTGAATCCGATGGAGTTTCTGCCTTACTGCTATCTCCGCTGGGACTGGTGGGAGAATAAGCTGCAGTCCGGGGCGTTGTGAACGAGGTAATCCCATGAAGGGGATGCTAACAACATTTATTAGGAGGCTAGACTATGACTAATCTTTTTGATTTAACCGGAAAGAAAGCTGTCATTGCAGGGGCGTCCAGCGGAATCGGGGTTCAATTCACCGAGATGCTGGCCGGACAAGGGGCGGATGTCGCAATATTGGCGAGAAGATATGACAAGCTTGTTGCGGTGGCGGAGGAGATCGGAGCCAAATACCCCGAACGCAGAATTATCCCCATCCAGTGCGATGTGCGGCAAGAGGACGAGATTATAGAAGCTGTCCGGAAGGTTATGGAAGCTTTTGGCCAGATTGATATCCTGCTGAATAACGCCGGTGTCGTGGACGCCGTGCCGATTGAAGCGCTGGAGGAAGAGGCCTGGGACCGTGTGCTGGATACGGATTTGAAGGGAGTTTTCCTGATGTCCAAACATGTCATCCGGCATATGAAGGAACGGAAATACGGCAAAATTATCAATACCGCCTCAATGCTGGGGCTTACCGCCTCCGCTTCGGTCCCTACACACTCTTACAATGCAGCCAAAGGGGGAGTGATCCACCTGACCCGGGGAGTAGCGGCTACGTATGCCAAGCATGGAATTACTGTCAATGCGATCGGCCCAAGCTTATTCCGCAGCGAAATGACGGAGAATACACTGTTCACGGAGCAAGCGCTAAAAATGTATAATGCCGTTTGCCCGATGGGCCGCCCCGGAAATCCGGGTGAGCTGAACGGCGCGGTGCTCTATTTTGCCTCGGATGCTTCCAGCTATACTACCGGCCAGACCCTGTTCGTAGACGGTGGATGGACTATTATATAATGTATTGGAAGGAGTAAGGAGCGCCTGCAGGCATGCAGGTGCTTTTTTTCACATTCTCAAGCAGCAGAATTTGTCGGAAAATTGTCCGGAAAAGTGGACATCACTACCCTGGAGTGAGAAAATAGCATGTAGAGTCAGTATGAACTAAAAAGGACGGGATCACTTCATGACAATTCGATTCGGGGTTATTGGAACCAACTGGATTACAGACCGTTTCATTCAAGCGGGTCTTGAGAATGAGGAATTTATCCTTACTGCTGTATACTCCCGTACGGTGGAGAAGGGGCGCGATTTTGCGGCAAAATACGCTGGAGCTTCCATATATACGAATCTGGAGGAAATGGTGGCCAGCAGGGAAGTAGATGCGGTATACATTGCCAGCCCCAATTCAATGCATGCCGAACATGCGCTTGTCTGTATGAACCATGGGAAGCATGTAATCTGTGAAAAGCCTGCGGCCTCCAACAGCGCGGAGCTGCGGGCGATGATCGAAGCGGCGCGGAACAATGATGTGCTGTTCATGGAAGCGATGAAATCCACCTTCATGCCCAACTTTGGGGTAATCAAGGACAACCTGTACAAGCTGGGCCAAGTACGCCGGTATTTCGCGGGCTATTGTCAATACTCTTCAAGATATGATGCTTACCGCCAGGGAACCGTGTTGAACGCCTTTAATCCAGCCTACTCCAACGGTTCCCTGATGGATCTGGGCATCTATTGCCTGTACCCGATGGTAGCGCTGTTCGGCAAACCGGAGTCAGTACGGGCGGTAGGCCTGATGCTGGCTTCCGGTGTAGACGGCGAGGGCAGCATTGTAATGCGTTATCCGGATATGGATGCCGTAGTCATGCACTCCAAGATTGCCGACTCCTATCTGCCGGCCGAGATCCAGGGGGAGAATGGCACAATGGTGATCGACAAGATCAACCAGCCTTACCAGGTCAAAATCCACTACCGCGACGGTACGGTTGAAGAACTTACCCTGCCGCAGGTATTTGAGCCGATGTATTATGAGGTGGAGGAATTTATCAGTCTGATCAAGAACGGGCAGCGCGAGAGCCATGTGAACAGCCACGCCAATTCTTTGGCCGTTGCCGAGGTGATGGAAGAAGCCAGAGCACAGATCGGCTTGCGTTATGCCTCGGACCTATAGCTGAAGCTTTCGGACGAATGTTGAAATGGGGAGCGGAACTTGAAAACCTTTAAAAAAGTCTACATCGAGATTACAAGTGTCTGCAACCTGGCTTGCAGCTTCTGTCCGCCCACAGAGCGGCAGAAAAACTTCATGAAGCTGGATACCTTTAATACCATTCTCGACGAGATCAAACCGCACAGCAATCATATCTACCTGCATGTCAAAGGCGAGCCGCTGCTTCATCCGAAGCTTGGCGAACTGCTGGATGCCGCCCACGCTAAAGGGTTCAAGGTCAACATCACGACCAATGGTACATTGATTCATAAGGCTGGACCCAAGCTGCTGGGCAAGCCGGCGCTGCGGCAGATGAATTTCTCGCTGCACAGCTTTGACGGCCATGCGGGCTCGGAGAACCGGGAGGGGTATGTGTCAGAGATTATTTCTTTTGTGCGTGAAGTCACGTCACAGGGGGTTATTGTCTCCTTCCGGCTGTGGAATCTGACCGAGGACAACCGGACGAATCTGGAGAAAAAACGCAACCGCGAGACGCTGGCGCTGCTGGAGGAAGCCTTCAATCTGGATTTCAACATTGAAGAAAAGGTGGTGCCCGGCAGCGGGGTGAAGATTGCCCCGCGCGTCTATCTGAACCAGGACCACGAGTTCAGATGGCCTGCCTTAAGCGAGCCGGAGGATGACGGCAAAGGCTTCTGCCACGCGCTGCGCAGCCAGGCGGCGGTGCTGGTCGACGGCACGGTGGTCCCGTGCTGTCTGGATGGCGAGGGTGTAATCAACCTCGGCAATATCCATGAGAAGCCGTTCTCCGAGATTGTTGAGGGCGAACGCGCGAACAATCTGTTCTATGGCTTCTCCCGCCGGGAAGCGGTTGAGGAGCTGTGCCGCAAATGCGGGTACCGGCAGCGGTTCGGGACGTAGAGCTGTTCTATGAAATAGAAGCACACGAACATTTATAAGAATTACGGATAAGACCGATATTGATATAGAATATACTTTATTTAGTATATACATATACAATTTAGGAGGTGACTTATGAATGTATCGCGTTCTATTCAGCGCCCGCCATTTCCGGTAGCCGATCATGACCGGCAGCAGCGAAGGGGAACAGAACAGAACCCCGGTTCAAACATGAGGATTCCGGGAAAACCGGAATCAAAGCTGCTTGATCATCTGAACAAGCAGAAGCAGTCCCTGATGGACAGGCGTTCCGAGTATCTGGGCAACGCCCTCAAAAGAGGGGAGAGTCAAGAAGCTATCAAGGCCGAGCTTGCCTCAATAGATGAGCAAATTCAGCAGCTGGAGCAGCAAATTCAAAAGCAGGCTATCGACAACCAGAACAAGACAAAAGGTCTGGAGGAAGACAACCCCAAAAAGAAGGAGGAGGCTCTTCAAGAATCGTGGAGTCCGGACAACCAAACGCCTGAAGAGCAGCAGCTTGCCTATACTACATACAACATGAACGGCGTCATATCTGCAGGCAATGATCTGAAGCAAAGCAGTGCTGTGCGAATAGCCCAAACCACCTTGCAGACTGAAGCGAAATCCTGGGAAAAAAGCAACCCGGCGAAGTCAGCAGGTCTCCTTCAAAAAGTGACCAATCTGGATCAGAAGCTAATAAGCATTGCTAAGGACATCCAGGAACAAATGAAAGAAAATGTACAATCGGCACCTTCGCCGGTTATCCGGGACGAATCTCCTGCGAACGTGCAGGATAAGGAGGACCCGGCCGCCGACACCGCCGAAGGCAGTCCTTCCCGGCCGGAATTAGAGATCTACGCAGAAGCTAATAAGACAACGGCTCCCCCGGGCAGCCGGATTGATAAAGTAGTCTAGTATTTTTTCCAGAACAGCACTACGAATCAAACAGCAAGCTTCCATCCGGGAGCCTGCTGTTTGAGGTTACGGCCTATACAACATGATCAGGAGGCGATCCGCATGCTGAAATCCCTGCAAGCCATTGAAGCGTACCGTGAGGACGGCAAGCTGTCCGGCGGGAATTATCCCTGGCTGGACTATATTGTTCAAGCGGAAGAAACCATAGTCAATCTTGAGCGGGTTGACTCGCTGCAAGAGCTGGAATATATCAATCCGGTGCTGGAGTATGTGGAGCGGAGCCTTCGCCTGCTGGATAGTCTGCCTCTGTCCTACTGGATTAAGGAGCTGGCGGAGGAAACGCTGATCTGGGCAGAAACAGCTAAGGGCGGAACTCTGCGCCAGCGCCGTCTGTGGCAGGCAGAGGGCATTAATATTTTTGTACATAATATCGGTTCGGCTGAGTTATACCTGAGACATACGGGGGGGACCGGGATGGGGGCGTATGGCGGGCAGGGGGTTCCGGCGCTGGAGCCGGGGGGGACCGAAGCAGCCAAGCAAGAGATCGTGCACCGGCTGATCGGGACCCATGGACTGATCGGGCAGCAGATCCGCGGTGAAGTGCCGCCATCCGTAAATCGTCCGCTGGCGTCGTTGGTGGAGGAAGGGCTGCTGACCGCCGATGAGCTGGAGCGGCTGCTGTTCGCTCTGAATCACTGCATTATTTCCGCCGTGTCCCCCGAGCTGTGGCAGGCGGTGCGCACCGAGGTGATGGGGCTGATTGCGGTCATCTCTTCCGGGGATCTCCATGCTGGGGTGCCAATGAAGGAGCGCCTGCGCAGAATGCGTGCCGGGGCGATTACCGGAGGTGAGGATTATGATGCGGAGTGGAGCAGCCTGATGGAGGAGGGCTTCAATCCCGATGTCCTGGAACCTATGCAGCCTATCACCTTCTGGTATGTGGAATCGGCGCTGCAGACCTTTTCGCTGGAGCAGTTTCTCAAGATTATGGCGCTCACCGCCTGCGGCAGCAAGCTGTCCGGCCTGAACCATATCAGCTACGAGGCAGTCATGAACAGCATTTATTATGACTACAAGGGTATCAAGAAAATCAATGTATACAAGAAAAGGATTATCGAAAAGTATCTGTCCGGCCTGGCCTGGGAGGATATTCTGAATAGAGCCACCCCGTTGGGCAATCCGCATCTGGTTCACCGGCTGCGGCGGGAGGAGCATCTGCCGGACACACTTTTCTTCAATTTCGAAATCTCTCCGGCGGCAGAGAAGCTGATCGAGTTCTGCATGGAGGCCGAAAAGTCGGCACTCTACGAACGGGCCGTGCTGATGTTATTTGATTTATTCGAGCTGCGCCGCGATGCCTTTGACCGGTTCCATAATGAGGATACGTACTTAAGCCAAATGAATGAGACGGCAGACTATAAAGCGGTCATTCTGGAGTATGTCACCGGCCGGAAGGTGCTGGACATCGGCCCAGGCGGCGGTGTGCTGCTGGATCTGATCGAGGAGCGTTTGCCGGGAGTCATCCCGGTCGGCATCGATATTTCCAGCAATGTGGTGGAGGCGCTGCGCCAGAGAAAGCAGCGGGAGGGACGCCTCTGGGAGGTGCTGCAGGGCGATGCGCTGAACCTGAAGGACTTCGTAGAGCCGGGCACGGTGGATACTGTGATTTTCTCCTCGATTCTGCATGAGCTGTATTCCTATGTGCCGCTGAATGGCACGAAGTTTAATCATGCGACCGTAGCAGCGGCACTGGTGAGCAGCTTTGAAGTGCTGGCCGAGGGCGGGGCAATCATTATCCGTGACGGCATTATGACCGAACCGCCAGATCAGCGGCGGCGGGTCCGTTTGCTGGAAGCGGACGGAATGGCGGCGCTGGAACGTTATGCCAAGGATTTTGCCGGACGGGCCATTCAATATGAAAGGATAGATGAACAAGAGGTGCTGATGCCGGTCAACGATGCCATGGAGTTCCTGTACACCTATACCTGGGGAGAAGAAGCCTATATCCATGAGGTTCAGGAGCAGTTCGGCTACTTCACCCCATCCCAGTACAAGACCTTTATTCAGCAGACTCTGGGCGAAAGGGCGAAGCTTGAAGTTTTCCGCCATTATTTGCAGGAAGGCTATACGGACGCTTTGCGGGACCGGGTAATGGTTATGGATGAAAGCGGACAAGAGGTGCCGCTGCCGGACAGCACCTGCTTTATTGTGATACGGAAGAAGGGTTAGGCTCTCAGGCTGCTTGTTTCCATTCCGGGAGAGAATAGCTTCTATATAGATTCAATAGGTTCAATAGATTCAATAGGTTCAATAAACTCAATAGATTCAGTTCAACCCCTCTTAGGTAATTGGTAAAAGGTTGGGCACCCTTTAGTTGGAATTTCCCCACTTCATGGTGCCCTAATTGAGCTGCGGAAGAGCGGTAGTTGGAATTTCTCCACTTCATTCGGCTGATTTCGGCCTGAAAGGGAGGCAAAGGCTGAATGAAGTGGAGTTTTTCCACCTATTTCTGATAACAACGCAAATATGGCGGAATTAGTGATCCTTTTTCCACTTAAATTGACTGGGGGCATTAGCGGTGCAGCGAATGCAGTTGGCCGTGTATGCGTAAGCTGGCTGTGTATGAATCAGTTGGTTTATACGCAAGTAAGTTGGCTGTGTATGATTCAGTTGGTTTAAACGCAAGTAAGTTGGCTGTGTATGAATCAGTTGGTCTATACGCAAGTAAGTTGGCTGTGTATGAATAGTTGGTTTATACGCAAGTAAGTTTGGCTGTGTATGAATCAGTTGGTCTATACGCAAGTAAGTTGGCCATGTGCCCATCAGTTGGTTATACGTAAGTTTGCTGTGTATGCTTATTGGCAGTGGATGGAGCTTGGCTAGTTGGCTGTCTATGCGTAAATTGCAGGCAATTGGCTAGTCTTTCAAGCATTGCAGATTCTGGTGTGAAAATAGTGCCGGGTTTTTGCGCCGCGACTGGGCAATCGGCCCGGCCCTATGGATACAGCTGCCCCTGTGCAGATACCTGACCCTGTCCTTTGCGGAACTCTGAAGGCGAGCATTTCATTGCCTTGCGGAACACTTTAATGAAATAGCTGACGTTGTCGAAGCCCACCTCAAGGGCGATGTCAGAGATTTTACGTTCCGTTTGCTGCAGGAGATCTGCCGCCTGGCGTATACGGTAAGAGTTGATATAGTCGACCGGGGTTTTGCGGGTCATAGCTTTGAAGAAGCGGCAGAATTGACCCTCGCTCATCGGAATGAGCTCAGAGAGATCGCGGGTCCGGATCGGTTCCTGGTAGTTGTCCTGAATATAGAGAATGATCTTTTTGAGCCGGTTGATCTTGGTTGTATCGGCGCTCTCCGACTGGCTGTGGTTCACAGAACGGCCCTCGATGGCGATCTGGGAGAGCATGATGAGCAAAGTTCCTTTCATAAAGGACTCGAATCCGGGCAATTTATTATCATATGCCTCCATCATGCGCTCCAGATGGCGCAGCAGCTCAAGCTGCCACGGGATGGCCGGGGAAATATGCCGGGGGAAGCTTTGACGTTTCTCCAGAAGCGGCAGAATCACTGTCTGCTGAATGGTGTCATATTGGGCGCTGGCCAGGAGATCAGGATGAAAGACCAGTGCGCAGAACCGGCAGGGGCTGTCCTTGAGCGCATAAGCGGCATGGATGTCACCGGATTCGATGAACACAGCTTCGCCTGCACGGAGCGGAAAATAATCGGTATCTACCTGAAACATAATCTCGCCTTCCAGCAGCAGAAAGAATTCAGCCTCCTCATGCCAATGGGTATCCAGGACAGGGGTTCCGGCCGGAAGCTCGATCCAGTAAGCGGCGAGCGGAAACATCACATCGCCATGCACTCGGTCTTCCTTGAGAAGACGCTGCGAGGTGCGGTCCATAATAAACCTCCCTTTTTGATGAAATATAAGAAAGTATAAGTTTCGCCCTATCCTCTACTCTAGCCTTCCATTTCCCGCTGAAACGGATTCCGGTCCTTTTATGGACGGCAAAGCCGCTTCTACTTGGGACGTCAGAATAGTGTTATAAATGAGCTATAATATATTAGTTTTGTCTAATTATTATCGTTATAATGCAACTATAAACACCAAATTGAAGGGTGGCAAGTATACACATGAAATTTACAGACGGCCTCTGGCTGGTTCGCGACGGAATCAATATCAACGGTGCGGTTCAGAACTATGTGGTAGAAAAAACTGCCGAAGGTTTGACCGCTGTTACGCAGACAACTCCAATTACAGGACGCGCGGCGACACTGAACTCTACGCTCCTGACTGTGAAATTCCATTCCCCGCTTCCGGGTGTGGTAGGTGTTAAGATTATTCATAATGATGGCGTAGTGGACCACGGTCCGGCTTTTGAATTGACCAAGGGAACCGGCGATCATGTCCAAATCGAGGAAACCGGAACACAGACCGTGCTGATCAGCGGCGGGCTTCGTGTGGTGATCAACAAAGGCACCCACTGGTCCGTGGACTTCTACCGGGGCGACGAGCGTATTACCGGCAGCGGTTTCAAATCGATGGCCTACATTACAGACCAGGACGGCAACACGTTCATGCGTGAAGAGCTGGATCTCGGCGTAGGCGAATTCGTCTATGGTCTGGGCGAACGCTTTACCGCTTTTGTCAAAAACGGACAGGTGGTAGACATCTGGAATAAAGATGGCGGCACCAGCTCCGAGCAGGCCTATAAGAACATTCCTTTCTATGTAACAAGCAAGGGCTACGGCGTATTCGTCAACCACCCTGAACTGGTTTCGTATGAAATCGCTTCGGAAAAAGTGAAAAAAGCCCAGTTTAGCGTAGCAGGCCAAAGCCTGGAGTACTTTGTAATTGAGGGACCTTCCATTAAGGAGGTCATTACCAAATATACATCTCTCACCGGTAAGCCTGCACTGCCTCCGGCATGGACTTTCGGCCTGTGGCTGACCACTTCGTTCACCACCGACTACGATGAAGCGACTGTCAATTCCTTTGTAGAAGGCATGGCCGAACGGGATCTGCCGCTGCATGTGTTCCACTTCGACTGCTTCTGGATGCGTGAATACCAATGGACCGATTTCCAATGGGACCCGCGCGTATTCCCGGACCCGGTCGGGATGCTGAAGCGTCTGAAGGAAAAAGGCCTGAAAATCTGTGTGTGGATCAACTCCTATATCGGACAACGTTCACCGCTGTTCGAAGAAGGCAAGAAAAACGGCTATCTGATCAAAAAAGCAAACGGCGACGTATACCAGACCGATCTGTGGCAGGCGGGCATGGGACTTGTAGATTTCACAAACCCTGCAGCGTGTGAGTGGTATGCCGGCTACCTGCGTGATCTGGTGGATATGGGCGTAGACAGCTTCAAGACGGACTTCGGCGAACGGATTCCAACCGATGTGGTGTACTTTGACGGCTCCGACCCGCAGAAAATGCACAACTATTACACCCAGCTGTACAACAAGGTGGTCTTTGAAGTATTGGAAGAGAAGCTGGGCAAAAATGAAGCCGCCGTATTCGCACGCTCGGCAACGGCCGGCGGGCAGCAATTCCCGGTTCACTGGGGCGGCGACTGCTACGCGGACTATGAGTCGATGGCAGAGAGCCTTCGCGGCGGCTTGTCGCTCGGCCTGTCCGGCTTCGGCTTCTGGAGCCATGATATCGGCGGCTTCGAGAATACCGCTCCGGCGCATGTGTTCAAACGCTGGCTGGCCTTCGGCCTGCTCTCCAGCCACAGCCGCCTGCACGGCAGCACCTCGTACCGCGTGCCTTGGGCATACGACGACGAAGCCGTGGATGTTACCCGCTTCTTCACCAAGCTCAAATGCAGCCTGATGCCATACCTGTATGATGTCGCCGGACAGGCGCATGAGCAGGGCTGGGCTTCGATGCGTGCGATGGTGATGGAATTCCCGGAAGATCCGACTTGTGAAATTCTGGACCGTCAATATATGCTGGGCGATTCCCTGCTGGTCGCTCCGATCTTCCAGGAAAACGGCGAAGTGAAGTACTATCTGCCGGCTGGACGCTGGACCCACCTGCTTAGGGGTGAAACGGTACAAGGCGGATCATGGCGCAAGGAAACACATGATTTCTTCAGCCTGCCGCTGTTCGTCCGCCAGAACTCGCTGCTGGCTACAGGCAGTGTAGATACCCGTCCGGATTATGATTTTGCGGACGGTGTGAAATTCGGCCTGTATTCGCTGGAAGACGGGGCAGCAACGGCTGCAACGGTCCGCGACATCAAAGGCGCGCCTGAGCTGACCGTTAAGGCAGAGCGCAAAGGCAGCACCATTTCCGTTACTGCCGAAGGCAGCGGCAAGCCATTCACCCTGGCAGTGAAGGATCTCGGCGCTATCGCTTCCGTGGACGGTGCAGAACAAGCAGACGAAGCTACAGTGAGAGTAAACGCCGGAGCCAAATCCGTATCGTTCACGATTACACTGAAATAAAATGAATGCATCGATAAAATAGTTGAACTGCAAAAAACCTCTCTGTACGATATGGCTGCGAAGGCTGCCATGCGGGGCTGGGAGGTTTTTTTGCTGTGGCGGGACTTGTCCGGCTGAGCGCCGAAGCTGTCTGGAAAGGGACAATCCCCCGGGCCAAAATCAGAATTGTGTTATATATCGGCTGAATCGTATTAGTTTAAAGGCTATAATGTCCGTATACTGTGATTGTTTACAGATCCGTATGAAAGAAGGAGTTACATCACGATGCACAGTCAAGAGAACCAAGCCGGAGTGTTCAGCCAGTCTGAGTACACCTCGGCTACAGCGCTGTCCACAGCTGCCAATTATATTATGAACAGGGCGGAGCCATTCATCCACACCTATCGGACATACATCCGTCTGCGCGGGAATGGCAGCCTGACTCTGAAGTTTTGGCATAGCAATGCGGTGGATTCCACCTGGGACATGGGGCTTGAAGCGAAAGCGAGCGAGCCGGGAGGCGAATGGAGCATTGAAGCGGCTTATATTGCCGACGGAGGACCGGAGCCGGATGGTACGGTCCTGCCAGGCACGCAGGTGCCCGTAACTTTCTGGGGAGAAGCAGCGAAGCAAGTAGCTCCAGGGGAAACTTTTTGGAGTGACGAAGCGGTTCTTATGCTGCCGGAGGGCCACTATCTGGCTTTTACCTGGACGATAAGAACTGCTGCTCCCGGCAAAACCTTCCCTTACAATGTGGAGGGGATGCTGGTCTCGGCCTACGATGCCTCCGGAAATTACGCCGGGCAGGAATCGAACGCTGCTTTCAGCGTATCGGACAAGCTCCTGGTGCTGCCAAGCTATATCGGCTACAAGAAGAAAGTGGCCAAAAGACTCGTATTGCTGGGAGATTCCATTACGCAAGGGGTGCGGACAGCAAAGGATGAATATTCCTACTGGGCGGCGCGGATTGCCGATGGGCTTGGAACCGGTTATGGGCTGTGGAATCTCGGATCAGGATGGGGGAGAGCCTATGATGCGGCCACTGACGGATCTTGGCTGGACAAGGCTAAGCAGGGGGATGAGGTGCTGATTGTGCTGGGCGTGAATGATCTCGATATCGGCAAGCGCTCGGCTGCAGGGCTCCTTGCAGATCTCACGCATATCGTCTCTCTGATCAGAGAGGCTAACCCCGAAGCGGGGATCATCCTGGGCACCGTGCCGCCATTTAACTTCGAAGGCGAGCGGGAGGCGGCGTGGAGAAGTGTGAATGCACAGATTCTTGCGGCCCCGCCTGCGGGGGTGAGCCGTGTATTTGATATCGCGGCCGTACTGTCCATGCCGGCTCCATTAGACCATAGAGTCCGTCCGGAGTACATGAGCAATACAGACGATCCGCATCCGAACGGCACCGCCGGCAAGGCGGTGGCGGACGCTTTTCTGGAATGGTATACATAGAACTTAGCGGCAGGTATGGAGGTGAACACAAGTCTGAAGAACACCCATAGCACACTGGGCATATTATGTAGTACTTTAAACAGGAAGGTAGTGCTTGCCATGGGTATCCAGATGGGATCACAGCAAAAAGTGCTGTATCAAGCAGATAACAATTATGTCCACAACCTGACATCTGTCAGAAAACACTTACACAGTATATGCAGACAACATGCAAATCAGTTTGTTCGGGTACAAACATTGGACGGTCAAGTAGTCACCGGGAGAATTTTGGGATGCGATCGGGGTTTATTTTATTTGGGAGTGAAAAATTACGGAGAACAACGGGCTTTTTTCGGAAGCAGCAGTGATGAAGCGATATTAACCCTTGTGCTCTATGAATTGCTTGTAATCACACTGTTGTACACTTAATAATCGAATGAGAACCTACATGATTGTAGGCTCTCATTTTTTTTGGCTTATGGCTGATTAAAATGTTTTAAGGATGATCACCAACAGAATATACAGTACCAAGATTGTAGTAGTGGAAGTAACAAGTCCTCCAATATTTCCGCAACCGCTCATTGCACTACCTCCTTCGCGTTATTATCTTACAGACCCAAGATATGCACCTTCCCCAATCTCTGTATGGACGATTGACCAGATTAAAAAAATTGAATGATCAGGGGATGATCTGGGCCCGGTAGTCCTTGGGCGAGAGGCCAACCTGTTTTTTGAACACCTTGCTGAAATATTTGACGTCGTGAAAGCCGACCATCTCCGAGATCTGCGACAGCTTCAGGTTGGGATTCTGCAGCAGCAGCTTGGCTTTGTCGATTCTGACACTGCCGATATAATCGGAGAAGTTAATGCCGTATTCCTGCTTGAATTTGCGTGAAATATATTCACGGCTGACATAGAATTTGCCGGCCACTTCTTGCAGCGATAAGTCGGATGGATAGTTCTGTTCGATGTATTTCACAATTTCTGTCATCGGGTTGCGTTCCTTCACCGCTCTGGCCGTAAGCTCCTGTGAGAGGCGTTGCAGCAAAGCAAAGGACCAGTCGCGCCAGGCGAACAAAGAGAAGGAATAGCCGCTTGGCAGGGGTGCCGGGGTCAGCGTGTCCGCCCGCTCAAGCTCTGCCAGAGCGCTGTCTGCTTGTGCGCCGAGGGCCTCCCGTACCAGCCGGGAACGGAACAGCAGGGCATCGGCCTTCCAGGAATTCAGCATCTCGGGGGTAACAACACCCCGGCGGCTTAGCTCCCGGGTCCAGTGCTGGGCTGCGGCTGACAGCACCTCCGGGTTGCCGCTGATCACCGCCATTCTCCACTCCTCCTGCACGTCGGCAAAGATAACCGGAGGTTCACTTCCGGTATCTGCAGGATCGGAGGAGGAGGGGGAATGGCAGTAGTCCTCATGTCTTAACAGGTTCCGCCGGAGCAAGGCTTCGGCGGCTTCTGCGCGTTCAGCCGGCAGCCCCCCCGGCAAGGCTCCCACCGAGCTGATGCCAAAATGCATCCGAAACTGCAGCGTCATGTAAATTCCCTGGTTGATCCGGTTGATCAGCTCGGCTACAGATTCCTGAACATCCCACAGGATAATAGCGATTTCCGGCGGCCCTCCCCAATACCGGAAGGCAATCCCATTGCTCTGCAGCTGCAGGAATTCATTGCAGATGTTAACGATGGCGTAATAGAGCAGCTCGCTGTCTCCTCCGAACCGTTTGATCAGCGGGTTGTTGCCGGGATCGGTCTGTACCAGAATCAGCCGTGAGGCTTTGGCGGTATGCGGGATCACCCCATCGTCCCAAAGCCTGCGCAGTGAAGCTTCGGCATTGATCGGATCATCGATCAGCGCCGACAGCAGCTTTTCCCCATAGATGGGTCTGATTTCATTCAGGCGGATGCTTTGCTTCTGCCGGTGGCTGCGTTCTTCCTCCTCCGACCGCCAGGCGGCTACTGCCTTGGATACTGCATTATTGATCATTTCCGGCTCAATGGGCTTCAGAATATAGTCAATCCCGCCGTGGCGGACGGTCTGACGGACAAAATCAAAATCATTATGGCCGCTGACCACAATAAACTTGGTGTTTCCGGCGAATTCATTGACCCAGGCCATCAGCTCGATCCCGCTGCCCGATTCCATCATCATGTCCATGATGACCAGGGCAGGCTTCTCCTTGCGGATCAGTCCGATGGCTTCATTGCCGTTTCCGGCTTCTAGAATTTCCCCGATCTGATGGGCATCCCAGTCGACCAGAAGTCTGACCGCCTTCCGGACTCTGGCTTCGTCGTCTACAATCAGCGCTTTCATATGGTTTCACTCTCCACTACAATATCAATTTCCAATCTGACGATTACTCCGCCGGCCTTATCATTGTCCACGATCAGCAGAGCGCTGTCCCCGCAGACCAGCCGCAGCCGGGCCAGCACGTTGGGCAGGCCGATCCGTGCCCCCGGAGCATCCCGCTTGCTGTCGGTGCTGTCCGTTTCTTTCAGCGTGTCTATATCCAGCCTGCCGGGATGCTGAAGCTCCTGCCGGAGGGCTTCCAGCTTCAGCACAGGAATGGAGCTGCCGTTGTTCCGGATGATAATCTCCATCCGCCCGGAGGCAAGCCGGGCCGCCTTAATTTCGATCAGGCCGTCGGTGCGGGCGAGATTGAAACCATGCTTGAAGTAATTCTCCACAATGGGCTGAAGGATCATTTTGGGCATCAGCGCATTCAGCAGCGAATCTTCCATATCGCAGCGGAAAGTGAACTTATTTTCAAAACGTTCCTTTTGCAGCTCGACATAGGCTTTTACATGCTCCAGCTCATTTTGTACTGTAACAATCTTCTCATCATTGTACATGCTGTAGCGCATCATCTTGGCCAGCGCGGAGAGCAGGGCATAGATCTGCGGCACCTTAAGCTCCAAAGCGAGGGTGCCGATAATCTGCAGCGTATTGTTCAGGAAATGAGGGTTGATCTGCGACTGCAGCGCCCTCAGCTCATTGGTTTTATTCGACAGCTCCAGCCGGTACTCCCGCAGAATCAGATTGTTGATCGTATCCATCATGCTGCGGAAGCGCTCGGTGACAAGGCCGATTTCATCTTTTCCCGCCGGGCGGATATCAATCTCCAGGTTCCCGGTCTGGACCTGATTCATATACCGGGTCAGCTGCTTAATCGGGGCGGTTATCCGGAACGAGACAAGCACGGTCAAGACAATGATTGTAATGAGCAGCAGCACCAGCAGCAGGATGTTGATAACGGCCGCCTCCTTGGCTTCCCGGAACAGATAGGAGACAGGGATTTGCTTGACGAGAGTCCAGTTTAGACCGGTGCTTTCAATCTTTTGATAAATGAACACGGATCCGTCCTGCTCAAAGTAACCCTGGTCACCTGTGATGTCAGCGAACTGCTTGCTGTACCACGCTGCATTCAACGGCTTGCCGAGTGAACCGGCATCCTGGCCATAGACCAGCGTTCCGGTACTGTCTACCAGGTAGATGTTTTCCTGATCCTGATCGTACAACTGGTCTATAATATCGCCAAGTGCTGCCAGTTTGACATCAATCGACAGATAGCCGAGTGGTTCAGAGGAAGGAATACGCTCAATTCTTCGATGCAGCGTAAAAACCGGCTCTGGTATGAACTGCGTCAACGGCAGTTTTAGCCCATAAGCGTCATTTAGATGGGTGCTTTGCACTTTCACCGGGGAACTTCCTGTAACGTGGGATTCCTCATACGGGGCGTTTCCAAGCCAGCGTTTGGGCGTTGTATTATCGGTGATCAGTGTTGCTTTGCCATCCTTGACACCATACAGGTACACCTGAGAGATATTGGGCAGCGAGGTGGAGATGTAGCTGAGTGAATTATAGATGGCGATATCAGAGGACAAATCATCATAGCCGGCTTCAAGCAGACGGTAAAAATCCGAGTCGGAGTATACAATCAGCGACAGCCGGCTAATCTCCTGGACCAGGCTGTTGATATTTTTATAGCCTTGAAAGAGCAGGTTTTTATTCTCATCCACGGCCCGTGTTCTTAGCGACTGTGTGGTATAGGAATAGCTGATAAACATCGTTGCGATAATACAAACTAGGGTTGGAAGGAGTAAAAAAACAATCAGTTTCGTGCGGATACTGTTCCATTTCATCGATTCTTGTCACCTCCGATCAATATTTTACACCTGAAAGATCACCTGAGTAGGTGTAAGAGGCCCCTCAAAAAACAGATAATATGTTTAGATCATAAACAAGTAAGTGAGTAAAGGAAAGGGGGACGGGTGAATGCGCGGTTCAAAGTTGTCCCAATTGGGTCAACAGACTTTTTTCGTCGGTCCGGCATTATTGTTTTTCACCCTGATTACGATTATTCCATTTCTGATGGGGATGTACTATTCTTTCACGGACTGGAATGGGGTATCGGGGAACGTAAGCTGGGTTGGCGCTGATAACTTTACAGCGATATTTACAAACGATCCGGATTTCTGGTCATCCTTCTGGTTCACCGTAAGATTTACTGTGCTGGGAGTTGTTTTGACCAATATAGTAGGTTTTTTTCTGGCCTATTTTCTGACAAAACCATTAAAAACACGCAATATGCTCCGTACCATTTTTTTCATGCCGAATGTAATCGGGGGATTGCTGCTTGGGTTTATATGGCAGTTCATTTTTATCAAGGGTTTCGCCACGATGGGCGATATCACCGGCTGGTCCTTCTTTAATCTTCCCTGGCTCGGAGATGCAACCACCGGCTTCTGGGCGATTGTCATGGTTTTTGTCTGGCAGTCTTCGGGTTATCTGATGGTGATCTACATTGCTTCACTCAGCAATGTCTCCAAAGAGGTGCTGGAAGCAGCTGAAATTGACGGGGCCTCCCGTATGCAGGTGCTCCGCAGCATTATTGTTCCTTTGATTATGCCTGCGGTAACGATTGGTTTGTTCCTGGCCATTTCCTGGTCCTTCAAAATGTTCGACCTGAACCTGTCCCTGACGAAAGGCGGACCGTTCAAATCCACAGAATCTGTGGCCATGAATATTTACAATGAAGCCTTCCTGAACAACCGTTATGGTCTGGGTACGGCCAAAGCGCTGCTCTTCTTCCTGATTGTAGCAATTATCACCGTCATTCAGGTTCGTGTGACAAAGAGCAAGGAGGTAGAAGCTTAATGAAAGCAAAGTCTAACGGCAGATGGAACATCGGAATTGAAGTGCTTATGATCCTGCTGGCCTTGCTGTTTCTTTCCCCATTCTACTTCCTGCTGGCGAACTCGGTAAAATCCTTTGGTGAGATTCTAAGCAATGCGGCAAGCTGGCCGCAGGAATTCATGTGGTCCAACTACACGAATGCCTGGAAGTTAGCCCGCTTCTCCGAAGCGTTCCGCAATTCGCTGATCGTAACTATAATCTCTGTGGTTCTGATCTCGCTGTTCAGCGCAATGGCTGCTTACCGGATGGTCCGCGCCAACACACGGTTCAATCAAATTCTGCTGCTGCTGTTCGTAGCGGCGATGGTGGTTCCGTTTCAGACGATTATGATTCCGATCCTGAAAGTCGTTAATATCCTTGGGGTCAATAACTCCTTTGCCGGTCTGATTATCTCCAATCTGGGGTTAAGTATTCCGATGGCGATCTTCCTGTTCCACGGCTTCATCAAGTCGGTTCCTCTTGAGATTGAAGAGGCGGCAACGGTCGACGGCTGTAATCCGATCTCGGCATTCTTCCGGATCGTGCTTCCTTTGCTGAAGCCGATGCTGATGACGATCATCGTCTTGAACGCACTGGGCATCTGGAACGATTATCTGCTCCCGTCGCTGATTCTTCAGGCGCCCGGGCTGCGCACCATTCCGCTGGCTACCTTCTCGTTCTTCGGGCAATATACGAAGCAATGGGATATGGCGCTTCCGGCACTGACCCTTGGGGTGGCTCCAATCGTCATTTTTTATCTGTTCATGCAGCGTTACATTGTTGAGGGAATAGCGGCCGGCTCGGTGAAGGGTTAATTCCCGGGCCCCCGTTCCAAATATAACAGCAGTTAATTTATTCTAGGGGGAAATTAGAAATGATGAAGAAACGTTCTGCATTGATGCTGTCATCTGTAATGCTAATGTCAGTCATGCTTGCGGCATGCGGCGGAAATTCCAATAATACCGCATCTAATAATGCATCAAATGGAAGCGCTGGCAACACGTCCGGCGCAGTGAAAACGGTTAAAATCTTTCAGTTCAAAACGGAAATCGTTGAAGGCCTGAATGAGCTGAAGGTTGAATTCGAAAAAGAGCATCCTAACATCAAGCTGGATATTCAAACCGTCGGCGGCGGCGCGGACTATGCGGCAGCCCTGAAGACCAAGTTTGCTTCCGGGGATGCGCCTGATATTTTCTCCAACGGCGGATATGCCGAAATGGACCTGTGGGGAGACAAGCTGGAAGACCTGTCCGACCAGCCTTGGGTGAAGGACCTGATCCCTTTGGCGGCAGAGCCAATGACTAAAGACGGCAAAACCTATGGTATGCCAATGAATCTTGAAGGTATCGGCTATGTGTACAACAAGGATCTGTTTGCCAAAGCCGGCATCACCGAAACTCCAAAGACCATCACCGAGCTTGAAGAAGCTGCTAAAAAGCTGCAGGCTATCGATGTCACACCTTTCGGCAACGCGTATCAGGAATGGTGGCTGCTGGGCAACCAGGGCATCAGCGTAGCCTTTGCACAGCAGGATAATGTAGATGAGTTCATCAAAGGCCTCAATGGGGGCACTGCAAGTATCGTAGGCAACCCGGTATTCAAGGACTGGAGCAACCTGCTTAATTTGACGGTAAAATACGGCCAGAAAAATCCTCTGACTACCGATGCCAACACTCACCTGGCGATGTTCGCCAAGGGCGAAACGGCTATGATGCAGGAAGGCAACTGGGCCCAAACGCTTGTGGACAACATTACGCCTAACATGAACATCGGCATGTTCCCTATGCCAATCAATGATGACCCAGCGAAAAATGACAAGATGACTGTAGGGATTCCTGCCAACCTGGTTGTAAATAAAGATTCCGGCTCCAAAGAAGAAGCCAAAACATTCCTGAACTGGCTCGTAACTTCCGATATGGGTAAAGAATATATCACTAAAAAATGGAAGTTCATCCCTGCATTGAAAACCATTGAAGCTACTCCAGAGGATATCGGAGCACTCGGTTCCGATGTATGGAAATACGTGCAGGACGGTAAAGTATACGGTCTGCAATCCTCCAAATTCCCTGATGGTGTGACTCAAGAATTTGCCAGCGTAATTCAAGAGCTGATCGCCGGTAAAACGGACGAAGCCGGTTGGGAAAAAGGCATGCAGGCAGCTTGGGATAAGCTGAAGAAATAACCATAGCGGCATACACTGCGATATAGAGTCCTATAGGACCATACTTGATTTGGAAAAGCGGATTTGCAAAGGGACGTCTCCTGGCTCAGGCGGAAGGATGGCGTCTTTTTTTCGTCATCCGGGAGACAAAGGGGAGCAGCACGGCTTGCGGATTAATTTTCGGGCCTGCAGTCTGTTGCTGTGGGCCCTGAAGCTCATCACGGTGAAGCAGATCCAGCAGATCATATACGCTTTTGATTTCACTGGTATTGATAACCTGTTCTCTGCCGTCCGGGTCCCCGGGCACCTTGAAACTCCAATCCTTGTTTTCCATTACTCCCACTCCTTTGAATTTTTAATAACCGATTTGAACCTTGAATCACCCGGCAAATGAACTTCGGATATGTATACTTAAGCTCATTTTGTCTCTGTTTTCATCATAATCCGTGAAGCGGATCATGTATAATGAAGAGAAATGATGGACGACATCACTGCGGCTGATGGCAGATCCGGGGGGGAGAGGGGCGGACTATGGATATTGGTCTTCTTAAAGTGTTTCAGGCAGCCGCTGAAGAAGGGAGCATTTCCAAAGCGGCCCAACGCCTGAACTATGTGCAGTCCAATGTGACGGCAAGAATTCAGCAGCTGGAGCAGGAGCTGAAAACTCCGCTCTTTTACCGGCACAGCCGGGGCATCACGTTGACTTCGGCCGGACAGACACTCATGGAATACACGCTCAAAATAATAAATCTTCTGGAGGAAGCAGCACAGGCGGTTCTGGATTCGCCGGTTCCGAAGGGCTCGATCACGGTCGGCTCGGATACGACGGCTGCCGTGCGGCTGCCTGCCATCCTATCCGCTTATCGCGGGTGTTACCCTGACGTCGAGGTTCAGCTGCAGATCGGACGAAACAATGATCTCATCGATGCCGTCCTGCAATATACCGTGAACGGAGCTTTCGTGGACGGACCGGTCGAGCATCCGGAAATAGTCCAGGAACTGGTCATCCATGAGAAGCTTGGGCTTATCATTCCGGATACAATCGACTATCAGGGCCTTCAGTCGGTACATGACAAGACGCTGCTGATCCTGAATGCGGAATGCATTTACCGCACCAGGCTGGAAGCGTGGCTCGGAAATGAGGGCTGCCGGCTCGGGAAGGTAATGGAGTTCGGGACCATGGAAGGATTGCTGGGATGTGTAAAAGCGGGGATTGGATATGCGGTTCTGCCCGTATCTTATTTCAACCGGATGAATGTAACAGAGGGAATCCGCTGCTATCCCTTTCCGGAGAGGTATGCGGAGGTTCCGACAGTGTTTATCCGGCGGCGTGACCTGTATATGACCAGCGCCTTCCGGGAATTCATAGAAGAGCTGAAGATGCGCCTGCCGGAAGCTGTGTGCGGAGCGGATATCCCTGCGGAGAACCCGGCGGAGCCGTAAAATTACAGGGAGCGGTCCGGTACTCGGTCCATGGGTCTGAAGGCATCAGCAGGGGTGTTACTCATGGGTACTAACGGGTATAATGGATAAAAGGAGATGATTTCCATGTCTGACTTTTTGAATGCTGGTCCTAACGTGCCCAGTCCGGATCCCGACGCCCACAAAGCCAAACATGATGCCGACGTGCGCAACTATCATCAAAAAGGCATAACGGGCTTCTGGAGGCAGGTTACCGATCTGGTGATAGCGGTGGCGGTGCTCGCAGTTATCGTGGGTCTCTGTATCTGGCTCTTTTAACGGATTTGCCCTCATGGTCTTTTGTAGGATTTGTCCAAATATACACAAGCAGCGGCACTCCGGCTGGTTCAGCCCCGGGTGCCGCTGCTTGTGTTCTGAATCTCTTCCGGAATGGACTATATAGATTGAACTAAACAATTTTATGAACAGAGCTAGTCATCCTTAGGGAAAAAGGATCACTAATCAAGCTCATTCGGCTTACGGAGTGACTTATGTTGGAAAAAGGATCACTAGTTTAGCTGAAAATTCCTATATGAGATGAATATGCACCAATTAAGTATACAAATTCCAACTAAAACCTACCCATTGCCAGGATTTCAGCAGATTAGGTTTACTTTTTCCACTTAGATTAGTTCCTGATGACCCTCACTCACGTTCCTCAAACTACTTTCCAGTTCTCCAACCCATATAGAGATTCAATGCAGCCGCCGGAATTGATCCGGTGTGGTTCCGGACTGCTTGCGGAAGGTGGCCACGAAGTGGCTGACATCGCGGAAGCCGACCTGCTGCGAAATGGCTTTTACTGTTAGATCGGGCTGGCTGACCAGCAGCTCCTTGCTCTTGCGGATACGCAGGCGGACAAAATAGGCATATGGAGAAAGGCCGAAGGTCTGCAGAAACAGGCTGTTAAGGTAGCGGCCCGACACATCAAGCTGCACAGCCAGGTCATGCAGGCCGATATCGGGATCGCCATAATGGCCGTCCATCCATTTGAGCAACGGCTGCACCTTGTCCACGTTGCGGGAGATGGAGGTATTGTTATGCAGGTGCCCGTATTTGCTGAGCGTCAGGAGGAACCGGTAGGCATCGGTAGAAGCACCAAGGCTGAACATATCCTCGGCGGCATCGTGCCGGTCGAGCATTTCCTTCAGCATCAGGGGCAGCGGAGCCTCACTCTCCCAGCGGTAATAGGAGTTGGCGTTCATCCCGAGTGAATCCAGAATCTGCCGGGCAGAGCTTCCCCCGAAGGTCAGATAATAGGTACACCAAGGTTCAGCAGACAGTGCTTCGTATCTGTGGGAGATCCCCGGGAGCAGAAGTACGCCGCTGCCTTCGGCGAGCGTAAGTTTTTTATTCTCAAAATGGATAATTCCCTCACCCTGCGAGGTCTGGAGCCAATGATAGGCGTGGTAGCCCTCAGGACGGGATACCTTCTCCTGATCGGGGTTGTAGCCCATGCTGTCGAGTGTAATCGGCAGGTGGTTTCCGCCTTCCTGGCCGAACACAATTCTGCGGGGGGCTGTCACGGGCAATTGTATCCTCTCCTTTTGTTCCATATTATTATATGTCCTGGCGGTAATTTTATATTTAAAGGGAAACGTAAAGCGTTTACAATAAGAATATACTTATACTATAAAGGATGTGCGATACGTGATCAACGATAAATTGCCGAAGATTTGGTACGGCGGAGATTACAATCCCGAGCAGTGGGACGCTCCGGTATGGGCAGAGGATGAACGGATGTTCAAGCTGGCGGGCATTGATGTCGCTACGATTAATGTATTTTCATGGGCGCTGATTCAGCCTTCCGAGGATACCTATGATTTCTCCGGACTTGATGAATTGATGGACCGCTTATATAACAATGGAACCTATGTCTGCCTGGCTACAAGCACAGGGGCCCATCCGGCCTGGATGGCCCACCGTTACCCTGAAGTGACCCGGGTCGATGTGCAGGGCAGAAAGCGCAAATTCGGCGGACGCCACAACTCCAATCCGAATAGTCCGGTCTACCGTAAATTCGCTGCCAAGCTTGCGGGCAAGCTGGCTGAGCGCTACAAGGACCATCCGGGCCTGGTCGCCTGGCATATTTCCAATGAATATGGCGGCTACGACTATTCCGAGCAGTCTGAAGCCGCTTTCCGGGTCTGGCTGAAGAACCGTTACGGCTCACTGGATAAGCTCAACAAAGCCTGGAACACCCGCTTTTGGGGCCATACCTTCTATGATTGGGAAGAAATTGTTGTGCCAAACGAGTTAAGTGAGGAATGGAACGGCAACCGGACCAACTTCCAGGGAATCTCCCTTGATTACCGTAGATTTATGTCACTTAGCCTGCTGGAATGCTACAAGCTGGAATATAACGCCATCAAGGAGCACAGCACAAATGTTCCGGTGACAACTAACCTGATGGGCTTCTACCCTGAGCTGGATTATTTCGAGTGGGCGAAGCATATGGATGTTGTCTCCTGGGATAACTATCCTTCCCTGGATACACCGGTCAGCCATACGGCTATGACGCATGACCTAATGCGCGGTCTGAAGAACGGCCAGCCGTTTATGCTGATGGAGCAAACGCCGAGCCAGCAGAACTGGCAGCCGTACAACTCGCTGAAGCGTCCAGGCGTAATGCGCCTGTGGAGCTATCAGGCGGTAGCGCGGGGTGCGGACACGGTGCTGTTCTTCCAGCTCCGCCGCTCCATCGGCGCCTGCGAGAAGTATCATGGTGCCGTCATTGAGCATGTGGGACATGAGCATACCCGGGTATTCCGTGAATGTGCCGAGCTTGGCAGAGAGCTGGAGCTGCTGGGCGATAAGCTGTTGGATGCGCGCAGTGCAGCGCAGATCGGCATTATCTACGACTGGGAAAACCGCTGGGCGCTTGATCTGTCCAGCGGACCTTCCGTAGCGCTGGATTATGTGAACGAAGTGCATAAATATTACGACGCGCTGTATCAGCAGAATATCGAAGCCGATATGATCGGTGTCGAAGAAGACCTCTCCAAGTACAAGATTGTTATTGCTCCGGTGCTGTATATGATCAAGCCGGGATTTGCCGAGAAGGTCGAAGCCTTCGTGAAGGCGGGCGGCACATTCGTTACGACTTATTTCAGCGGGATCGTGAACGAAAATGATCTGGTTCCTGTCGGGGGCTACCCGGGCGAGCTGCGCAAGGTGCTCGGCATTTGGGCTGAGGAAATCGACGCGCTGCTGCCGGGAATGGGCAATGAAATCGTGATGAGCAAAGAGTGGGGCGCGCTGAACCGCACTTATCCGTGCGATCTGCTATGCGATCTGATTCACGCGGAAGGCGCTGAAGTGCTGGCTGAATATGGCGCTGATTTCTATAAAGGTATGCCGGCTCTAACCGTGAACCGCTTTGGCGAGGGCAAAGCTTACTACGTGGCCACCAGTCCGGATGCGGCGTTCCTGCAAGGGTTCCTGTCGAACCTGTGTGCAGAAAAGGAGATTCAGCCGCTGGTCAGCGCCCCGGAAGGCATCGAATCCGTACAGCGCGTCAAGGACGGTGTATCTTATCTGTTCCTGCTGAACCATAAGGAAGGGGAGCTTAGCGCCGATATCGGTTCCGTGCAGCGCACCGATCTGCTGACGGGCCAGACCTTCAGCGGCACGGCCGTTGTCCCGGGACGGGGGGTTCTGATTTTGTCGGACAAGAGCTAGGATTAGTTCGGAAGAGTGGGGAAAAGTAGATTTAACTTGGGCGAATTCACTTGAAAAGGTAGAATTGGACGGAATAACTATCCTTTTTCCAGCTAACGCTTGCGGGGAAGCGGGATTAGAAAGAATTAAGTTCACTTGCCTATCTGATAGACACGTATTATTACGCGTGCTAAAATAGTGGGTATAAAGAAGATCAACGGTTTCGTATAAATTGCTAGTTTAAGCGAAACCCACCGTTAGGGTGCCAACCTATTCGCGGTGGGTTTTCGCTTGTTCCGAAGTTTCCGATGCAGCACGACACAAGGTTGACCAATCGGCGCCACCCCCTTTCGGTAAGCTGCGCCGTGGTCCGAAAACATCCACCACATTAAAAGTCCATGGAGCAAATTATAGCATCCCATCCGCTCACATTACTATTCATTCAACCCCAGAACAAGAAAATGGTTTGGAAAGATAAAGGATGTTCGATCTTTGCTTTTGCGAACTTCGTTAATTGATTGCGAAGAGTAACGGTTCAGGAGAGAGGCAGCACATGACAACATTACTGGTAACAGGCTACCGTGCGCATGAGCTCGGGATTTTTGACAGCAAACACCAGGGGATTCCTTATATCAAAAAGGCACTAATGAACAGATTGGTCCCGCTCGTCGAGGAGGGGGTAGACTGGATCATTACACCCGGCCAATACGGCGTGGATCTGTGGGCCTGCGAAGTGGTGCTTGAGCTGAAGCAGCAGTATCCCGGTCTGAAGCTGGGCATTATCACCGCACACGCTTCGCCGGAGGACAAGTGGAAGGAGGACAAGCAGAACGAGTACCGGCGGATTATTGCCGGGGCCGATTATTGTGGGGCGGTCAGCAATGCCCCGTATGACGGGAGCTGGCAGTTCCGGGCCAGAGATGACCTGTTGTTCCGCAAAAGCGATGCGATTCTGCTGTTCTACGATGAAGATGCCGCCGAGGGTAGTCCGAAATTTTTCAAAGAGCGGGCATTGAAGCTTAATGCAGAAGGAGACTATGGCCTCTATCTGATGCATGCCGAGGAGATTCAGAATATTGCTGATGAAGAGAGCCAGCAAGGCTATGAATAAGGAGGACAACCAATGGGTTCTGTGAATAGCGAAGAGGATATTTGTTATGTCATTTTGTTAAGTCCAACCCCGCAGGACCGGAGGGATATGAATATCATCCGGGCGCATGTCAAGCATCTGCAGGAGCTTGAGCGCAGCGGACAGCTTGTCATGTGCGGACCCTTCAGCGACAGTCCGGGAGGCATGGTCATCATCTGTGCCGATTCCCGCGAAGAAGCAGAGCAGATCGCACAGCGCGATCCGTACATTCTCACGGGAATCCGCAGCTATGAGCTGCGCACCTGGGGACTGTCGCATGCAGGGAACCGGCACATGGGCATCGCAGAAGAATAGAAGAGGCAGCTCTTCCCGCAGAAACGGTACCGTCTCATTAGAGGGCGGTATCGTTTCTTTTACAATATAAGACTGCTATAAGCTTCCCTTCTATTTCCCGCAGAAACGGTGCTGCCCTTTATAAAGCCGGCGGTGCCGTTTTCCGCTTATATAAAGCTTTGCAGGGAAGGTGCTTTGCGGACCTTGTAATTCTGCTCGTAGGCATAGGCCAGCCGGATCAGCACCGGCTCCTCATAGGCCCGGGCAGAAAAGGTCACGCCAAAGGGAGCGCCGGCGGAGGTGTAGCCGGCAGGCACGACGATGGACGGATAACCTGCCCTTGAGGTAATCCGCGCGCCGAAATCGGCCGGGAACAGCAGTGCGTCAAGCTGGTGCTCCTTCATGGCGGCATCGATTCCGAGCTCCTTACAGAGCCGGAGATCCGTTGCCCGGTCGCGCAGATACTGCGGCTCGGTGAACGTCCCGGAGGAGGTATATTCGGCATCCAGCAGCGTGGATTGTCCATATCTCAGCGTCTCCACAGGATGGGCATGGTTGAAATCGATGATGTCCTTCAGCGTTCGCATCGGGGCTCCCGGGCCGAGACGGGCCAGATAGGCATTCAGTGAGGTTTTGAATTCATTCAGCACAACGGAGGAGTATTTGATTTCCCTTGCTGTCCGGATGTCTGCGGGATCAATGATGATGGCGCCAAGCCCGCGCATCCGCTCCACCGAGGCATTGAACAGCGCCGACTGCTCGTCTGTCAGCTCCTCAAAATAATAATCCCGCGGAATGCCGATCCGCGCGCCCTCCAGCCCGTTCGGGTCGAGAAACACCGTATAATCCTCATGCAGACGGCCAACGCTTGTGCCCATGGCGGCATCGCTGTTATCCTTGCCCAGCATCGCGTTCAGCAGCAGAACAGCATCGCGGACCGTGCGCGCCATGGGACCGGCGGTGTCCTGTGTGTTGGAGAGCGGCAGTATGCCGGAACGGCTCAGCATGCCTACAGTCGGCTTGATGCCGATGACCGAGCCGAGATTCCCGGGATTCAGAATCGACCCGGAGGTTTCCGTGCCTACGGATACTGTGCAGAAACTGCAGGCCACAGCTACTGCAGAACCGGCACTGGAGCCGCCTGTCGGAGTGGATATGTTGTATGGATTAAGCACCTGTCCGCCGCGCGAGCTGTACCCGGAAGGCATGCCATTCGTCATGAAATTGGCGAATTCCGTCATGTTGGCTTTGCCCATAATGACCGCCCCGGCTTCTCGCAGCCTAGTGACAATAAAGGCATCTTCCCCGGCAAAAGAATCTGCCAAAGCCAGCGAGCCTGCGCTGGTATGCATTTTATCGCCTGTGTTGATATTGTCTTTGAGCAAGACCGGTATACCGTGCAGCGGCCCGCGCGGCCCCTGCAGGGAGCGTTCCGCATCCAGAGCTTCGGCGATGAAAAGGGCATCGGGATTAATCTCCAGGACGGAGTTCACCGTCAGCCCGCTTTTGTCATGCTCAGCGATGCGTTCAAGATACATGAGGACTAATTGCCTGGACGTCATTTGGCCGGTTTCAAGCGCAGCCTGAATCTCCGGAATGGTAGCCTCTACGATTTCAAAACTCATGCGGTTCACGCTTCTTTCCCTCTAGGTTATGGCCTTCTTGTTCATCTAAACATAATTTGCCTTGTGTTGATAGGGGATACTCCACAGCTCCTTCGGCGTCTGCGTCGGCCGCACCTGTAGAGCAAGCCTCAGAGCAAGGGGTTCCAACGTTAGACGAGCTTATCCAGAAGTCGGCAGAAGCCGCCAAGGACCTGAAAAGCTTCGGGATGGATTCGCAGGTCTCTCAGAATATGACCATTAAGGGCGAAACGGCCAAGCAGCAAAAAGTAGAAATGACCACTAAATCTGAATTAATCAAGGAACCGCTGCAAATGCACCAGACTGTCAAGGTAGATACAAACGGGCAAGGTGTACAGAATGTGGAGCAGTATATCACCGATTCCGGTATCTACTCCCAGACAGGCGGTCGATGGTTGAAAATCCCGACAGAGATGTCGAAACAGATAACAGCTTCGCTGGAGCAATCCGCCAACCCTGAGGCGCAACTGGAGCAATTCAAAACCATTGCCAAGGATACGAAGGTCACCGCACCAAGATGAAGACAACGATCAATCAGCATAATGAGATCAGTGAGATTAAAGTGCCGGAAGAAGCACTGAGTGCCAAGGAAGTACAGATGCCTGCTACGAAATAATGCGGGTAGTGACAGGCTGCTATCAACTGTATAGTCTTTTGTATTTAAAAAAGGACAGTTCCGAAGCCGAAACGGCTGCTGGGACTGTCCTTTGTAGCCTTTGTTGTCCGATAGGGATCAGCGGTCTTTAAGTCCGGGAACCCCTCCCGGTCGTTCCGGACACAGCAGCCCTTATTTCTCTGAATTCTCCTGTTCAGCCATTCTTCCGGACAGAGAAGACGTTATATTGAGAGTCACTGCTGTGCTTGAATACTTTGGCCAGACGCCCGAGCCTATGGAATACTCTAGCCC
The DNA here is from genome assembly GCF_000758705.1 of Paenibacillus graminis. Lineage (NCBI taxonomy): Bacteria > Bacillati > Bacillota > Bacilli > Caryophanales > Paenibacillaceae > Paenibacillus > Paenibacillus graminis. The sequence goes on from NZ_CP009287.1 coordinate 1,139,049, forward strand.
TGAGTCCGGGCAAATCCTTCTTCCGCCAGATATTCCTCGGCTTCCTCAAGTGTCTCAAAGGCCATCTCCAGCTGAAGCCCGGCGTAGAGATACCACAGGTCATCCTCCGGCTTCAGGCTCAGCGTGTGCCCTTCATGATTGGTCCACAGCGACTCTGCAGCGGGTGCCGTTTTTTTCTTCCTTTTGCCGGGTGCGGGCGCCTCCGGAATAAACATGGACAGGGAGGCAATAGACGCCTCCAGCAGGCTCCGCAGCTCGGACTCGCCGTAGTCGCGGATATTCACCATGCCCTTGTCATCGGTCTCATAGCCCCGCAGCAGTCCCCCGTACACAAACCCGTTGCCATTCGGATGGAGATGGAAGGCTACGGTCTTTTTCTCGTGGCGGCTTTGCTCAAAGTGATAATTCACCCGGCCGAGCGACACGTTTCTCCGCTCAAGCTCGGGATAGGAATCAAGAATCGCCAATTTCTGTTCAAAAGTAAGCATATACAGCCTCCGGTTTACGGTTTCAAATACAGTCGTCTGATTATACCATGCCGCCCGCTTCAAGGACCAGAACCGGACGCCAGCCGGCCGGGGTCTACCGCCATAATGGCAGGGTTATTACAAACGTGCAGCCTTGCTCCGGCCTGTCGCCAAGCCGGAGGCTTCCGCCCATTGCCTCGGCAAGCAGACGGCTGAAGGTAAGGCCAAGCCCCAGCCCCCGGAGAACGCTTTGCTTGCCGCTGCTGCGGAAGAAGGCCTCGAAGATCCGCCCGCGGTTCTCCTCGGGGATGCCCGTTCCATTATCCGTGACGGTAATCACTGCATATCCCTGCGGGTTCTCCTCCAGGCGGAGGTCCAACTGGAGCATCTGTCCCGGCGGCTTGGCCTGAACGCTGTTGTTCAGCAGATTGACCATAATCTGCTGAATGCGCAGCGGATCGCCCCGCAGGAACAGGGGCAACTTCGGCAGCTGAAGCTCCGGCGTACAGACCTCCACGCTCTGGGTCAGCTTCCATTGATAGACGATCTCCTCCAGCAGCGGAACGGCCTCCAGCCTGTCATGGCGGATCGCGACAATGCCAGCGGCCAGGGCGTTGTAATCCAGCAGATCTGCGACCATGCGCTGCAGCCGCCCGGCCTCCAGCAGGGCAATGTCAAGGAATTCGCTGGCCTCCCCGCCTTCGACAATGCCCTCACGCACCGCATGCACCAGTCCCTTGATGGAGGTAACCGGGGTCTTCAGCTCATGGGACACCCCGGCCAGCATCACTGCCCGGGACTGCTCGAATTGCTGCAGCTTGCCTGCCATCTCCTGGAAAGAGAGCAGCAGCTCGTGAATCTCGCGCTCCTTGGCCTCCGTCTCCAGGATGATGTTATATTTCCCCCCGCTGATCTGCGAGGCCGCGGAGGCTACCCGCTGAATCGGCTTGGCCAGCTTGATGGACAAGAGATAGATGGTCAGCCAGCTTAAGATGATCAGGAAGACGATCAGAATGGAAAAGAAAGTGATCTCCTCCCGCGGAATGTATCGCAGCGAGCGTTTGGACTGCAGCACCATCACCTGTCCCAGTGTCTTGCCGTTTCCCTGAATCTGGGCGCCGGCCGCCTTGAACCCTGGGCTTCGCGCCGCATCCAGGCTGTCGTTAAGCTCGTAGCGCATTTCCTTCTCGGTCATCTCCGGCTGCGAGAACAGCAGCTCGCCCTTGGGACCGGTGATGATGACGCACATTTCCTGCGTCAATTTGAAGAACCGCTTGCGGTCCTCAATCAGCCCATGCAGAGCCGGAGTGACATTCAGGCTGCCGTCTGCACTGACGCTGCGGTCGGCAATCTCCTGGGCGAGCAGGGCGGTGGTCTGCATCCGGTTGTTCATCGCTTCCTGCTGAATCCACCAAAAGGTCACAAGCGCGGTGAGCAGGAGGCCTGTGCCAATAATCAGCAGATAGCGGACTGTCCAGTAGGAGAGGATGGAGGTGCGCTTTTTTTGCTGCTGCTTCTTCTTCAGGCGGTCCATAATTGATACCCCGTTCCTCTAAGCGTGCGGATTTCGCCTTCCCCGGCAGGCCAGTGCGAAAGGGCCTGGCGCAGCCTTTTGATCGACAGATCCACCGCCCGGTCGCTTCCGTCATAATCCATTTCCCATACATGCTCCAGCAGCTGGTCCCTGGTGCAGATCTGATTCGGGCGCTCTGCGAGGAAGAGCAGCACCGACAGATCACGGGGGCTTAACGAAACCTCGGCCCCGTTCAGGAATACACTGCGGGCGCCAAAATCTATAAACAGGCTGCCATAATGGCGCTTGCGGCTGCCGTCGGACCACTGCGAAGGGCGGCGCAGCACCGCATTTACGCGGGCCACCACCTCTTCGGGAATGAAGGGCTTGGACATATAATCGTCGGCCCCTCCGTCCAGTCCGGCCAGACGGTCGCCGATAGAGTCTCTGGCCGTCAGCATAATCACGGGACAACTGCTTTTCTCCCGGATCAGGCCCAGCAGCTCGAAGCCGTCCATGTTCGGCAGATTAATATCAAGCAGGATCAGGGAAGGCGGCGCAGCCTCGAAGGCTTCCAGTGCAGTGCGCCCGTCTGCAGCGAGAGTGACCTGAAAGCCCGCCTTTTTGAGATAGGCCCCAAGCACGCGGGCAATCGCTTCCTCATCTTCGACAATCAGAATGGATTTTATCATAATATAGTCCAGTCTCCTTAACGACATTCAACGGTTAGTTAAAATTACGACAATTTTACCACAAATGCCGGCCACACTGCTTTGACTTATTCCCGACATATTGCTTTGTTAGAATGGGAACCAGGCCATAGAGGGCATATGCAAAAATTTGGATGGAGGGAATAGGATGAAGAAAAAAACAACCGCCATAATCGCCGCCGGAGTCGTTATCGCAGGAGCAATTACCGCATTTGCTTTCTTGAATAACACCTTGGGCAACAATGTTGAAATCGAGTCCGTTATTCCGACACAGGAGACAGGGGCGTCGAACGGGACGAACACGGCGAATGCGGCAGCCGCACCGACAGGAGCCGCCGTTACAGCAGAGCAGTTAAATGGTGTCTGGAACATCGCCGACACTTCCAAAGTATACTGGTCGGTAACGACCTCCAAGGAAACAGTCAATTTCGTAGATCCTACAGTTACAGGAACCTGGAATGTGAACCTAAACGACTCGGGCGCGATGACCGGTGAAGGAACGGTAGAGATGAGCGCCCTGGACTCCGGCAACGCGAAGAGAGATGAGCATGTAAAAGGAGCGGACTTCCTGGCAGTCACAGAATTCCCGCAGTCCACCTTTGTCGTCAAATCCTTCTCGGAGCTGCCGGCGGAATGGACGGAAGGTACAGCGGTACCGGTTCAACTGCAAGGCACGATGACAGTAAAAGGCAAAGAAAAAGAGGTCACCTTTGATTCCCAGGCTGTATACAGCGGCGGGCAGCTTATGCTGTCGGGTACAACCACTGTGACCTTCGCGGATTTCGGCATGGCCAACCCGCACTCGATTGTATTGGACACCGAAAATAATCTGGAGGTCCGTCTGGAGCTTGTACTGTCGAAATAAAAGAACCAGCTCAGTAAAATCAATGAAAAAACTCTTCCCGGCTGCTGCCTATTAGCGGCTTTCAGGAAGAGTTTTTTGATTTTCGCTGGATATCCAACCTGCTCAGCGGTATATTTTTACTTATACTGTGTGGAGGGGGAAGCTCTGTGATTGAAGTAGCAGCGGCGATTATATATAACCATGAAGGCCGTATCCTGATCGCGCGGCGGAGGCAGGGCAAATCCCAGGCCGGCTTGTGGGAATTTCCCGGCGGCAAGCTGGAGGACGGCGAAGACGCGCCGGCTTGCCTCCGCAGAGAGCTGATGGAGGAGATGGGGATCGCCATCCTGCCTTATGCGGCTTTTGGTGTGAATGAGCATAACTATGACGGATTCACAATCAGGCTGATTGCCTGGGAGGCCGAATATCTGGAAGGCAGGATCACGCTGAGCGACCATGACGCTTTCCGCTGGGTGACTGCGGAGGAGCTGGACGGGTTTGCTTTTGCTCCGGCCGATATCCCTTTTGTGAACAGGCTGCTGGAGCCGTTAAGGTAAGCGGGCCAGCAGACGATATACTATATAGTGGAAAAGTACGTACTTGAGCTGCGGATTTCAATAGCGGTTTATTTACTGCGGGTAGACGCAGGCAGCTTGCTGCGCACCCGATGTTTGTAGCAACAGGAGGTTGACAATGTATGTTCAAAAGCAGACTGACGATGATCGTATGCAGTGCTGCGGCGATGGTTCCTATCGTGCTGTATTTCTATCTCTACTCGCGGATGCCGGATTTCGTGCCGATTCATTACAGCGGAGCCACGGCTGACCGGTTTGTAAATAAATGGAGTATTGATGTCGCCATGCTCTGCCTGCTCAGCTGGTTCGGCTTCGGCTTTATGCGGCTGCTGCAATTTTTATTGCGCAGAATGTTCCTGAGCAGCTATATCCACAACATGGCGTCCATTCACCGGATCTGGAATGCGGCAACCCTGCTTGTGACGGCGGCCTTTGCCGCGATTAGCATCTGTGCTCTGCTCGCTATGCTGTAGCGGGGATGCTCTTTCCGAAAGTTATATTAGCAATCCGATATTGTAGCTATAATAAGGAATATAGAATAAAACCTATTCTTAACCCTTTCGGCTAAACTAACTCGAATATGGGAGAGCAGAATGAACAAGAGGCAAACAGAGATAATGCGGAATTTGTTAATGGAACCAGAACGCTTATGGCTGGTGCAGGATTTGGCGGATCAGGCCGCCTGCTCGGATAAAACCATTCGAAGTGATCTGAAGGTCATTCAGGATTATATTAACAAGCATTCCAAAGCACAACTTGTGAGAAAGCCGGGGCTTGGGATTTATCTGGAGCTGGGTGAAGAAGACCAGTCTGTTTTGCTTCATCTGCTGTATTCCGAGGAGCATAAGACAGAACATGAATCTGATGAAGAAAGAGTGCTGCATATCGCCTACCGGCTTCTGATGAACGCCAGCCCGGTGACTACGCAAGAGCTTGCTGAACAGTATTATGTGAACAAAACGTTAATCCGCAGAGATCTGGAGAAGATTGAGCACTGGCTGCATAATCTTGACCTGGCGTTAATTATCCGGCCCCGCATAGGTCTTATGATTAAAGGCACCGAAAAGAATAAACGCCTGGCCCTTGCCAGGCTGAACCAGCTGATTGACAGCCCTGAACTTACGGGACAATGGATGCGCAAACAGTTTGAATCACATGAAATTGCAGCTGTAAATCATGAACTGAAAATATTTCAGGAACAGCACAGGCTCTTGTTTACAGATGAAACCTTCGAAGGGTTGATGCTGCATATTCTGCTGATGGTCAAACGGACCAAGCTGAACCAGCCCGTTTCGCTTTTGGAACAGGATATTTCCTTCCTGCAGGAAAAAGAGGAATATACTTGGGCTGCAGCATTTTTACAGCAATTGCATAAGCTCTTTTCAGTTTCATTCTCACGGGAGGAAGCAGCCTACCTGACCCTGCATTTGCTGGGCGGAAAATTCAGATATGGGCAGGAGGAGACAGAGGGAAGACGGACCCTGTTGGCGGACAGCCATCCGCTTCTGCCGGAACTGATCAGGCAGCTGGTCCAGCGGATGTCGGAACTGAATATGATCGAGTTCTCCAGGGACCAGGTGCTCCTGAACGGACTCAAGATTCATTTGTACACTACACTGAATCGTCTCCATTATGGCTTGAAGGTAACCAATCCGATGCTGGCCGATATCAAAAAGATGTATCCCTACATGTTTGACCGTGTGATTGAGGCTCTGGAAGCGGCAGGCCAAGCAGTTCGGCAAACGTTTCCAGAAGAAGAGGCGGCCTATATCACTCTGCATTTTCAAGCTTCTGTTGAACGGCTGCAGCAGAGTGAGCGGCAGCCGCAAAAGGCCGTCATTGTATGTCACATGGGCATCGGGATGTCTCAATTGCTCCGTACCAAAGTGGAACGCAAATTCCCGTCGGTGCATGTGGGAACAACTATATCCAAAGCTGAGGTCAGGAGATATCTGGCCGCACATGACGTGGATTTGGTTATATCCACCGTGGCTCTCCCCGAGGACGTTCAGCATATAGTCGTCTCCCCGCTTCTGGAACCCAGGGATGAGCGCTTGCTGGAGCAGGCCATCCGGCGGCTGGATGAGCCTGACCGCAGGGTGGAAGAATCCGTTTTTCTAAAGTATACAACCCCGTTCCTGGTCTTTCTCCAGCAGGAGGCGCAGCGTCCCGGAGCGTTAATTGCCAAGCTGGCAGGAGTTCTTGAACAGAAGGGTTATGCGGAACAGGGTTATGCGGAGAGTGTGCTGGCCAGAGAAAAACTGTCCAATACCGCCATTGGCGGAGGCGTGGCTATCCCGCATGGGAATTCGGAGTATATCAGACAATCTTCTATTGTTATTGCTGCGCTGAAGCAGCCGCTGTCCTGGGGGAGCGAAACCGTACAATTGGTGTTCCTGCTTGCGGTCAAACCTGACGAACGGGAAGAAATGCGGAAGCTGTTCAGAGAATTGTCCCGGATTAGCGAGCAGCCTGCACTGGTCAGCGCGTTGGCCAAAGAAACGGATGCAATGGTCCTGCTCCGGAAGCTAAACGGATAAATTACAAATGGAATATGCGTTGGAGGAGGGGTGTCTCAAACAGCCATGAAGCGGCTGCTTGGGATACCCCTCGTTTTTTGGGCAGAATGGACCTGGGCACTTATGGAGGATGGTGATGCTTTTGTTAGTATTAATCCGTTTTTCCGGAAGTTCCGGTAAAAAGTTTATCCGATATCGGTATATAAGGCGGGTATACTTTTCAATGTAAGCGCTAAGAATACTCGAAAAGGATGATGACTATGAAAATATTAGCGATAACCTCGTGTCCTAACGGCATTGCACATACCTATATGGCAGCTGAGAATCTGCAGAAGGCAGGAAAGAAATTAGGCATCGAAATTAAGGTTGAGACACAGGGCTCCATCGGTGTGGAAAATGAGTTGACGGAGGACGAAATTCGTGAAGCTGACGGCATCATTATTGCAGCGGACAAGACCGTAGTGAAAGACCGGTTTGTCGGGAAGAAGCTGCTGGTGGCCGGAGTGCAAGAGGGTATCCGCCATCCGGAAGAACTGATCCAACGGGTGATTAAAGGCGAAGTGCCAGTGTACCAACCACAGTCTCGCTCTACCGACAGCCGTCCGGGGGATAAAGCGCCGAAACAAAACCCGGTTTACCGCCATTTAATGAATGGAGTCTCCTATATGGTGCCCTTTATCGTCATTGGAGGGCTGCTGATCGCAATTGCCCTGACGATTGGCGGTGTGAAAACGCCGGGCGGTCTAGTGATACCGGAAGGCTCCATCTGGAAGAACATTCAGGATATCGGTTCTGCTGCATTTACCTTTATGGTGCCAATCCTGGCAGGATTTATCGCATTGAGTATTGCAGACCGGCCGGGACTTGCTCCGGGTATAGTCGGCGGATTTATCGCCGCGAACGGAAGCTTTTATGGCAGTGAAGCAGGGGCAGGGTTTATTGGCGGGATTATCGCTGGTTTTCTGGCAGGTTATGTAGCACTCGGCATCCGTAAAATTAAGGTTGGGCGGGCGTTACAGCCGATTATGCCCATTATCATTATTCCCGTGCTCTCCTCACTGATTGTGGGTTTGATCTTTATCTTTTTCATCGGAGCTCCTATTGCCCAATTGTTTGTAGCGTTAACCGGCTGGCTTGCCGGGATGCAGGGAACAAGCTCGATTCTGCTGGCTTTGATTCTGGGCGCTATGATCTCCTTCGATATGGGTGGTCCGGTTAATAAGGTCGCCTTCCTGTTTGGATCGGCCATGATCGGTGAAGGAAACTATGAAATTATGGGCCCTATCGCCGTAGCTATATGTATTCCGCCGATCGGGATGGGTCTGGCTGCAATGATCAGCAAACGTAAATTTGCATCTGCTGAACGTGAAGCCGGGAAAGCGACATTCACCATGGGGTTGTTTGGGATTACTGAAGGCGCGATTCCTTTTGCTGCCCAGGACCCGCTGCGCGTGATTCCGAGTATTATGGCCGGCTCAATGGCTGGTTCGGTCATTGCGATGCTGGGGAATGTAGGCGACAAAGTAGCCCATGGTGGACCTATTGTAGCTGTATTGGGTGCTGTTGACCATGTTGTTATGTTTTTCATTGCCGTTATCGTCGGCTCTGCCGTGACGGTGGCCATGGTGACTCTGCTGAAGCGGGACGTTGCAGCTGAGGATTATCATCCAGAAGAACCGGCTGATGCTCCAAAGAGCACGGGAAATGTTCAGCTGGCCAAACCAGCCGGGACTTCAACAGCCGTCAGCGCGGAAACGTCTTCTGGACATATTGAGAAACTGACGGATATTGTAACACCGGATCTGATTGAGCTGAATTTAGCTGGAACCACACAGGACGCTGTTATTGATGAAATGATTGCAGTTCTGGTTGGAATCGGGGCCATCAGCTCTGCGCGCGACTTTAAAGAAGGGATACTGGCGCGTGAGGACGAAAGCTCTACGGGCATCGGCATGAATATTGCCATCCCTCATTGTAAGTCGGATGCGGTCTTGAAGCCGAGCGTGGTTTTTGGCATCAAGCAGGACGGAGTGGATTGGAAAAGTGTAGACGGCAGTCACGCGAAGCTGATATTTATGATTGCCGTCCCGCGCAACAGCAAGGAAAACACACATCTGAAGGTGCTGCAAATGTTGTCCCGCAAGCTGATGGATGATGATTTCAGAGAAGCGCTTCTTGCGGTTGCGACGAAGGAAGAGGCTTATCAGCTGCTGGGGCAGGTGCACTAATTCAGGGTGGAAAAGTAGATACAGGCTGGCGATCCCCAACCCCGGGGACCGCCAGCCTGTTTGTGTGCCGTTCCCGCCTAGCCTGTACTCGCAAGGTATAGTTTGATAGAATCAAAAGTACCTCAGGCCAATCATAAGGAGGATTCATCAATGACAATCGGTAACGCTTACAAGGTAAAATGGGGAATTCTCAGCACAGGCTGGATCGCGCACCAGTTCGCAACCGATCTGGCCCATGCATCGAACGGGCTTGCCTATGCTGTAGGTTCGCGCAGTCAGGAGAGTGCAGATGAATTTGCCAGAAAGCACGGCATTCCCGTAGCCCATGCCACGTACGAGGATTTGGTCAATGATCCGGAGGTGGATGCTGTTTATATCGGGACACCCCATCCTTTTCATAAAGACAATGCGCTGCTCGCACTGCGTGCAGGCAAGGCGGTACTCTGCGAGAAGCCGTTTACGGTGAACAGCGGTGAGCTTGAAGAGATTGTGGCGTATGCCCGTGAGCATAAGCTGTTCCTGATGGAAGCTATGTGGAGCCGCTACCTTCCGGCTAACGTCAAGGTCAGAGAATGGATTGCCGCGCAGCGGATCGGAGACGTCCGGCTGGTGAAGGCGGATCTCGGCTTCCGTGCCGATTGGAACCCGGAGGGCCGTCTGCTGAACCCGGCGCTGGGCGGCGGTGCGCTGCTGGACGTCGGCATTTATCCGGTTTCTTTTGCCTCAATGATCTTTGGACCCCACCCGGAGAGTGTGGCCAGCACTGTACATATGGGGGAAACGGGGGTAGATGAGCATTTCTCGCTGCTGCTGTCCTATGGCGGGGGCAAATCGGCTTCCTTAAACGGCGGGGTACGCCTGAATATGATGCAGGAGGCCTATGTGTTCGGGACGGAAGGCCATATTGTCGTAAAGGGCTCTTTTGTAAATCCGAGGTCAGCCGAGCTGTATGCCGGCGGTGAGCTTGTGGAGACCTTTGAAGATGACCGGACTTCTACCGGATATGCCTTTGAAGCCGAAGAAGTGGGGCGCTGTCTGCAGGCGGGGCTTACGGAGAGCCCGGCGCTGACGCTGGATGAATCTTTAGCCGTTCTGAAGCTGCTGGATCAGGTTCGTGCGGAGTGGGGACTCGTGTATCCCGGGGAATAAACGACACGATGATTGCTCCGTTCAATGACGGGCGATAGACAGAAGATGGATAACAGGAGGTGCGAAATGACACTGGACAGCGACCGGTATCAAGGCTGCCTGCAAGGGCTGGCAGCAGGTGATGCGCTGGGGACTACCGTCGAGTTCAAGGCGCCGGGGACGTTTGCGCCACTGGAGGACATTGTCGGCGGCGGAGTGTTCGGGCTGCAGCCGGGGCAATGGACCGACGATACCTCGATGGCACTGTGCCTGGCGGACAGTCTGCTGGCGGCTCCGGGCTTTGATCCTGCCGATCAGATGCGGCGGTATGTGCGGTGGTTCCGCGAAGGGTACCTGAGCAGCACCGGGGAGTGCTTCGACATCGGGAACGCCACGCGCTCTGCGCTGCTGCAGTTCGAGGCCAGCGGCGAAGCATACAGCGGCTCGGAAGATCCGCGTAGTGCCGGGAACGGCCCGGTCATGCGCCTGGCCCCGGTGGTTATGTACTATGCGGAGGACCCGGCGGCGGCCATAGAGTATGCTGCGAGAAGCTCGCGGACCACCCATGCCGCCGCAGAGTGCGTGGATGCCTGCCGCCTGATGGCCGCTTATATCCTCGCCGGGCTGCACGGCTGGAGCAAGCAGGAGCTGCTGGCCCCGGACGCCTTCGGCGGCTGGCTGGAGGAGGAGACGCTATCTCCCGGCATTCTGGACATTAAGCGCGGTTCTTACAAGCTTAAGGCACCGCCGGAGATTAAAGGCTCCGGCTATGTGGTGCAATCGCTGGAAGCGGCGCTGTGGGCATTCCACAGATCGTCCAGCTTCGCCGAAGGCGCGTTGCTGGCCGTTAACCTGGGTGATGATGCCGATACCACCGGCGCGGTTTACGGCCAGATTGCCGGAGCCTATTACGGCCTCGGCGGCATACCCGCGCAGTGGTCGGGCAGACTTGCCATGCGTGGTCTGATCAGCGATTACGCCGGACGGCTGTTCGGCGAGCGGGCAGGAAGGTAAGCGGATAGCATCAGGCAGGAAGTAAAGTAAATAGAGCAGGTAGAAGCTCCGCGGCGGCGGAGCTTTTTTGAGGTTCGGGAAGTTATGATATTCTTCCGTTTTGGATAGGGGAGGATTCGTGGCGGGTTCGCTTTGAACCGCCGCAGGCGGGAACGGGATGAAACAACGGCAGAAATGCCGTTGTTGAAGCGCCGCAAGCGGGAATTGGACGAAACAACGGCAGAAATGCCGTTGTTGAAGCGCCGCAGGCGGGAACGGGACGAAACAACGGCAGAAATGCCGTTGTTGAAGCGCCGCAAGCGGGAACGGGATGAAACAACGGCAGAAGTGCCGTTGTTGAAGCGCCGCAAGCGGGAACGGGACGAAACAACGGCAGAAGTGCCGTTGTTGAAGCGCCGCAGGCGGGAACGGGACGAAACAACGGCAGAAGTGCCGTTGTTGAAGCGCCGCAGGCGGGAACGGGATGAAACAACGGCAGAAATGCCGTTGTTGAAGCGCCGCAGGCGGGAACGGGATGAAACAACGGCAGAAGTGCCGTTGTTGAAGCGCCGCAGGCGGGAACGGGATGAAACAACGGCAGAGGCTCCTAGGCCCCCTAATGGACAAGGTTTTTTACGAGGAGTTTGCCCCGGATTTGGATTCGGTTATGACCAAAAGTACCAATGACATCTACTATCTGACCGTTGACCATTTTATCCACCAGAGCTATACGGATATTGCGCTGCTGTCGCCGAAGCTTTTTGCCAAAGGCATTGACCCGGTGCATACTATCGATATCACCCGTTCTTATGTGGGAGCTTTCTTTGACCAATATTTAAAAGCGGAGCCGCAGCTGCTGCTGGAAGGGCCATCGGCTGATTTTCCCGAGGTAAAGTTTGATCAGGACTATACGAGCTGAGGAATCCAGACTGCTGAGCGGGTGCTTTTCCGCCTTTCCCGACAGGAGGGAACGACCCGGACAGGCAGCGTCTTGTGCAAGCGATGGAGGTTCTTGGAAGTTGAATGCGAAGTGGAAAAAGTAAAACTAATTCGCTGGTAACCGCTCCTCAGACGATGGTTAGTGGGAATTAGTATACTTAATTCGGGGCTTTTAACCGCTTATCGGCCGACATGGATAAATTAGATTTACTTTTTCCCACTAAGCTTGATCTAGCGGCGGACGGCAGGAAATTAAGCCTACTTTTTCCACTAAGGACCCTGGGTTCTGCTCTGGTACCGCCCTGGTACCTCTATGGTACTGTTCTGGTATTGCTCTGGTGCCGATTTGGTGCCTCTCTGGTACCGCTTGGTACCTCCAAGTGTAAGACTTACCGGCTCAGTGTTGCGGTGAACAATGTATCGATAGGCAGGGGGATTAGGCATGGAAGGAATGACACGCGGAAAGTTGGCGAAACGGACCGGGCTGAGCATGGCAGCCATCCGTTATTACGAGGACAGCGGCGTTCTCCCTGTCCCCGCGCGGATAGCTAATGGCTACCGGATCTGTACGGAGGATTATCTGGTAAAGATTAAGTTTCCCTGGGGTACTCGCTGAAAGAAATCCAGGAAGTGCTGCATATGCTGGGTCAGGACATGGATGCTGAAGCTTTAAGAGAACGGGTCCGGGGCAAAATCGCGGAAATTGACCAGCGGATACAGGCGCTGCGTTCCATTCAGGATATGCTTGCCGGTCTGCTTCAAACGCCCAGTGATGAGGTTCATAATTACCTGAAATCCTTTCGTCCGCCGGATAAGGACTAGGCCTGTTGTCTGGCCAGCAGTTCTTCTGTGGCTACCGGGAACAAGGTTTTCACGATTTCAAGGATTGCTTTCGCGTAGTCCTGGATCTCTTGCTGGGCATCATGCTCCAGCCGCTGGTTCAGAAAATGGGCAACGGACTGCAGGGAAGCCGTCCAATACCAGCGAACATACAGGCCGTATGCCGCAAGGAACAGTCTGGCCTGTTCGGCGCAGATGCCATCGGCCAAAGCGGCTTCATATTTCTGCATGCCCAGCTGGGTGTACTCCATAAGTTCTCGCGTATATTTCTCGCCAAGCTCCCAAGCCACCAGACCGCCGCTGCCTTGTTTTGAATTCTCGGGAGCTCCTCTCCACTGTCCGGCAGAAGGAATATAAAAAGCCGGTTCCTCCGTAATATACCTGCGGCTGGATTCATTCCACGCCTCCAGACTGTCTCCAGTGCCCTCATAATGAGCTGAACCCACTACATATTTCCACCACTGCCTGGCGACCATGAGCGGAGCATAGATTTCCAGTTGGATTACGATATAGTAAGCTCTCTAATTCTTATTCGGGAATAGGGGGCTTTCTCCTGCAACAAGCGGCAGTCTCTAATTCTCTAATCGATATGAGCATGGTATAATTTCCCTGGGTGATCATCATTTCTATAGGGTTAAAGGAAGTGACAGCAGGTGCAGCTTAGGCAAATGGCCGTAGCCTTCATATTTAATAAGCGCAGGGAAGTGTTATTTCTGCAAAAGAAACCAACCAGTGCGTTTCTTCCCGGACTGCTTGTTCCCGTCGGAGGACATATGGAGAGCGGTGAGATCAGCGATCCGAAGCGGGCATGCCTTAGGGAGATTCAAGAGGAGACTGGGCTGGGAGAACACGCGCTTACCGGATTGGAACTCCGGTACATCGTGCACAGAATGAAGGATGAGCGGGAGATCCGCATTCAATACATTTTCACAGGAGAGGCAGCGGCGGACAGCGAACTGGTTGAGAGTGATGAAGGCCAACTGCTCTGGGTGGACTGCAATGAAGTATCCAGCCAGCACGTCTCAGCTTCTACTGAAGCAGTGATACGGCACTTCCTTGAAACTGGAATATATAATCACAAAACTTACATTGGCACCATGCACGGTAAGCAGGGACAAGCAGCAATGAACTGGGCGGTGCTCGAGGATTGGGAAAGCAGGGTGAGTCTATGAACGGAACGGTGAGCATTTTAGGTGTGCCATTTTCCAAGCTGACGCTTGAGGAGACGACACTTCATTTAGCTGAACAAATTGAGAACAAGCGGGACAAGCTGTTTCATCTGATCACGGCCAATCCTGAAATAACGCTCGCAAGCCAATCGGATGAGCTGCTGCAGCGCATAATCCAATCAGCGGATATGGTTGTTCCAGATGGTATCGGCATCGTATTGGCGGCGAGAAGACAAGGTAATCCCATCCCCGAAAGGGTTACGGGATATGATCTTCTGCTGAAACTATTGGAGCAGGGGAATAAGCGGAGCTGGAGTTTTTATTTTTTGGGTACAGATGAAGAAACCAGCAGGCAAGCGGTGGAAAAGATCAAGCACAGTTACCCAAGAGTCAGGATTGCCGGCAGGCATCATGGATTTTTTGACGCAGCGGAGGAAACGGAGATCATCGCCGGCATTCAACAGTCCAAGCCGGACATTCTTATTCTTGCTATGGGTGCTCCGTTCTCGGACAAATGGCTTCATAGGCATAAGAGTGAGCTTGCGGGAGTTCAACTGGTTTTTGGCGTAGGGGGCAGTCTGGATGTGATTTCGGGAAAAGTAAAGCCTACACCTCCTGTATGGAAAAAGCTTAACCTCGAGTGGGCACACCGCTTGCTGTTTTCTCCCGTTGCCAAGGGACAGAAATCGCGCTGGCGCAGACAATCCGCGCTGCCGAAATTTGTATACCGGACGATGATCCGTCAGATGATCCGGAGATAATGGAGGGCAGATGGACAAAGAGAATAATGATAAAATACTGCGGCTTATTTCGCTAATTTCAACTGGAGCAGAGGATTACGTCAGGACTGCTTTTGCCAAACAAAGGGTAACGGTTGTGTACTATGAAGAATCCGGGGATAATCAGGGTGTGTTTTGTTTCGCAGAGGATGACGATTGCATTATCGCTTACGCTGTTTTTAATCAAATAGCCCGGATCGGTTTATTGTTAAGGGTTATAGAGAATAGTATGAAGCCTTACCTGGAAGCGGATGAGTGCAGAGAATTGTGCTTTAATGTATATGGTGAAAATAGGGATGTTATTGAATTTGTCAGATCCCTTGGTTTTGTCTCAGATATGGAAGGGTATCAGCTCATGTATGACTCTGCTTCGCAGCTTCTCTTGGACGAACAGTCTGAATTATGGGAACGGGAGTTCACGCCGGATATGCTGGAGTCGTTTATTGAATTATTTGACGGAGCATATTATTCATTAAATGAAGACAATGGCTGGGAAGTAGATCGATACCGGAACAACCCGGATACCTTTATGAGGACACTTACCGGATACGGATCGGCTGGAGGGGTGCAATCATTTTGGCTGCATCATCAATTAGTGGGTGCATGTATTTCAGAAGGACAATTTATCCGCGATGTCGTTGTAGCACCACAATACCAGAACTGCGGGTATGGGCGAACCATTTTGCAGGGCTGTGTTAAACGCATGAGGGCCTTGTATGCCGAGGGAAACATCTATCTGCGGGTGGCGGCAAGCAACACAGGGGCTAAAAGATTCTATGAAAGAAATCATTTCGTCGAGTGCGGCTTTTTTGCTGATCATACTTACCCAAGTCCAGACCGCTAAAAGGCTCTATATGTACACTCGGCAAATTGGCTGTGAAGTTTGTTGAACCTTCCGCTTAAGGAAGTCTGCCGTCTTGCTGTCCAAGATCATTTTGACCAATCCATGAAGACAGTGAAGGAGAGATGCCTGGTGATCCGATTGTGCGAGAAGAAGGACGAGGAGAACATGTACCAGATTATCAACGATGCCGCTAAGGCATACCAGGGTGTCATTCCGGCGGACCGTTATCATGAGCCGTACATGAGCCGGGATGAACTTGTACGGGAAATTCAGGATGGGGTCGTCTTTTGGGGATTTGAAGACAATGGGGAACTGTGTGGTGTGATGGGGATTCAGGATAAAGGCGAGGTGTCACTAATCAGACATGCCTATGTCCGAACGGCTCAGCGTCAAGGCGGGATTGGAAGCAAGCTGCTAAAGCACATTATAGAACGTACAAGCAAGCCAATCCTGATCGGTACATGGGAAGCGGCAAATTGGGCAATCTCTTTTTACATCAAAAATGGCTTCAGGCTGGTACCTGCCGACGAGAAACGACACTTGCTCAGCCAATACTGGAGCATCCCGGAACGGCAGGTCGAAACGTCAGTAGTTCTTAGTAACCAGGGCAGGCCGGATAGATGATATTTTGATCTGCCGGACTGTGCTTTCGTACAGGTCCATCTTTCCAGTTCCACAACCCATAGACTGGGGCTTATCATTGAAGAGAACGTCAGGTGCAATGCTTTAGATTTGATGTACTAATAGAGAGGGGGTATCCCAAATGGGATACCCTCTTGCTGTGAAGTGCAGGAAGGCTATCTGCCATCCTTGCGGATTCTGGAAGAACAGAGTGCAAAAACAAGCGCCAGGGCACTGACGAGCGCGCCCAGCAGGCATACCCCATTCCATCCTGCGTAACTGTAGACCTGGGTAGAGGCGATAGAGCCGGAGGCGCTGCCCAGAGAATAGAACATCATATAACCGGCAGTGAGTCTGCTGCGTGCCTCGGGCCGTACCTTAAAGATCAGGCTCTGGTTGGTGACATGTATGGCTTGTACCGCCAAATCCAGGATGATAATGCCTATGACCAAAACAAAAAGCGAATGCTCCGCCCGGCTGATCGGCAGCCAGGACAACAGCAGGAGACTTAGGGCGATGACGGTGGTGTGCCGGCCGAAGCCCCGGTCTGCAAGCCGTCCTGCCTTGGCTGCGCCTAAGGCTCCGGCGGCCCCGGCCAGACCGAAGGCTCCGATAGCGGTATGCGAAAGTGAATAAGGCGGAGCACTGAGAGGCAGCACCAGTGAAGTCCATAATATGCTGAAAGCGGTAAAAATGAAGAAAGCGAAAACGGCGCGTACCCGCAATATTCGTTCATGGGCGAACAACAGGAACACGGAATGTACCAGAGTCAAGTAAGACAAGGATTTTTTGGCGGCCCCTGCAGCAGGAAGTACTTTGTACAATGCCGCGGCCATAAACAGTGTCATTCCCGCAGATGCCAGATAAACAGACCGCCAACCCGCAACATCCGTCAATAATCCCGCAAAAGTCCGCGCAAGCAGGATACCTATCACGATTCCGCTGGTCACCACACCCACAATCCGCCCCCGCTCGGCGGGAGAGGCGAGACTCGCGGCGAACGCTACGAGAGTCTGTGCGGCAACGGCGAGTAATCCTACCCCGGCTATGCCTATGGACAGCATAATTCCGCTTGAGGCCGTCCCAACTATTAAAAGAGCCAAGACGGATAATAGCATCTGTCCGGTGATTAAGCGGCGCCGGTTCAGCAAATCGCCAAGCGGAACCAGCAGCAGCAGTCCTGCCGCATAACAGATTTGAGTAAGCGTGATAATAATGCCGACCGCAGAATGCCGGATACCGAACTCCGCGGCGATGGCATCCAGCAAAGGCTGGGCGAAATAGATGTTGGCGACGGAAAGCCCGCTGGCGGCTGCAAACAAGAGGGCGGTCTTTCGCGAGATGGAAGGGGTCGTTTGTGGGCTGTGTTTCTCTTGGACCTTCTCCATGGGCGCTGGTTCAACTCCTCCAAAAGTATTGTGGATCAGTAACATACCGATCAGTACATTATAAATCCTGCTTAATATAACCCCTAAAAATAAGTAATGTCAATATTAATCCGTGGATGTAAGGGGCATGGGGATTACAATTGACAACCCACACTTTAAAAACTAGAATTATAACATACCAATCGATATGTAAAGGAGGAACTTATGGTGCGGCCACGTGAGTTCGACGAAGAGAAGGCGCTGCATGCTGCCATGCAGATCTTTTGGGAAAAAGGCTATGAAGCGACCTCGCTAAGCGACCTTACTGCAACAATGGGCATTCAGAGGCCAAGCATATATTCGGCTTTCGGAGACAAGAAGGGTTTATTTGAAGCTGCCTTGCGGATGTATACCAAATCCCATGCGGCCAGTGTGCGGGCCAGTCTTCAGAAGAAGGCTCCTGTGAAGGCGGCTTTCCGCACTTTTTTTGAACATTTGGTGGAGGAAGAGTACAGGGAGGAAGGTTCGAATAAAGGCTGTTTCTGCATCAACACAATGGTGGAGCTATCACCGCATGATCCGAAGTTTGAGATACTGACCAGAGAACACCAGATGTATCTTGCCGTGATTTTTCAGGAAACGTTGGAACGGGGGATGCGGACAGGTGAGCTTGATCCCCGTACGGATGCCAAAGGGCTGGCCCAGTCGCTGGTCATTGCACTGATTGGGCTTACTGTAATGATGAAATGCCGTCCCGAGCGGAATTTTATGGATCAGGCTGTACATTCGATGCTTAGCAGTAACGGCTTATATTAAGTGTGTAAAAGCAAGAGGGTGTCCAGCAGGAGACACCCTCTTTGCATGAGGTTTATGAAGGCTGCTTCCGGCCAGCAAGTACGGTCAGATCCACCGAAATCTCCAGTTCGTATAGCTGAAGCGCGTTCCGGAGCCTGGCTTTGTCTGCAGCCCAGGACAAGGGAGTCATGCTGATCACTTGCTGTAGGAGAGGTGGTTGCAGGCAGACCTTGTATTGGAAGCGCCGGGCCTCAGTTATTTCAAAAGTCTCACTAAAGCGTTCACGGATTTCGTTATCCGCGTTCGTCTGTCTGCTTAAGCACCCATAGAGCAGCTCGCGCAGCTCTTGAAGATAACCGGGGCCGGGAATGACTTTGACGATGATTCCGTCAGGAGTAAGCAGCCGTTGAAATTCCGCATAATTGGAAGGGGCAAGGATGCTCAGAACCGAATGAAACTGCCCGCTGCCAAAGGGTGAATGTGCAAGATCGCCTACACACCAGATAGTACTTTCGCTATTGTTCTTGGCAGCGAGCGCAATGCCTTCTTTCGAGATATCGAGCCCCACGCCAAGCAGTGAACGGTGCGGACCAGCCGCTGCGAGTCCCTGAATGGCTGCCAGATGCGAGCCTTCACCGCAGCCGGCGTCGAGAATCCGGTGCGGCCCGTTCCCGGCAAGCTCCCTGCCTGTAATCAGGCCGGAGATATAAGTATCTACAGGTGCAAAGAACCCGCTGTTTACGACAGCTTTTCTGGAGGCAAACAGTTCCTTCCCGTATTTTCCTCCCGCCGGGCGGGGGAGCAGATTGATATACCCGCCCCTCGCCAGGTCAAAGCAGTGATGATTGCTGCAGATCAGGCTTTTACATCCGGTAAGGCTCATCGGACATGCACAAAGAGGACAGCAAAACAGCCCCGGATTAGCAGCCATAAGCCCGGCCAGAATTATTTTTTTAGTGGTTGCGGACATGTGAATACACCCCATTCATTCGTTTTGGTTGAATGAAAAAGGCACAAACAAATAAACCCGGGGCCTTGTCTTTTCAAAAAAAGACCGGGTTTAATGCACTGTGCCTCTCATTAACGCAAACGAATGAATTTTATGATCATGGCCGCCCGCTCCAATCCCAAAGAGTGTGGGGAGATCCCCTTTTCCAATATAGCATCACTGGTCTTGGGGTCAAAGCGGCAGGAGAATATTCCCTTGTGGGCGAATCCTATCTAGATGATGTTCAAGTTTGAGGAAAAGAGGTTTTGTCATGTCCCGAACCTTTCAGGTTGTGCTGAAAAAGGTAGTCGATGACTCCTACGCGATTGAGATCGGGGAGTTGCTGTTCGATTCGCTGATTGCGGATTTGCAGCAAGGGCTGGTGCCGAATGTGAGCAAATACGCCATTATTACTGATTCTACGGTTGAGCCGCTCTATGGCCGTCCTTTGCTTGAACGGCTGCGGCAAAATGGCTTTGCAGCTGAATTGTTTTCTTTTCCGGCAGGGGAAGCGTCCAAAACCCGGGAAACGAAGGCGCTGCTGGAGGATCAGCTGCTAAACCGCGCTTACGGGCGGGACTCCTGTATCATCGCCATAGGCGGCGGGGCGGTGACTGATCTGGCCGGATTTCTGGCCGGAACCTTTGGCCGCGGAGTGCCAAGCCTGAATTATGCAACAACCCTGCTGGCCGCAGCTGACGCATCGGTCGGCGGCAAAACCGGTGTGAATACGCCGGTGGCCACAAATCTGATCGGCCTCTTCCACCAGCCGCGTAAGGTGTACATAGATTTGGCTGCTTGGCGCACGCTTCCCGCACGTGAATTCAGAAGCGGGCTGGCCGAAACCATCAGGCATGCGTGCCTGGGGGATGCGGATTTTTTCAGCTACCTGGAAGAGAACATGGGCAAGGTCATTTCGGACCGCGGACAGCTCGTGCTCGATGCCGGAGTCTGTGAGCATATTGCGCTTGCCAACTGCCGGATCAAATATGAAGTGGTAGAGCAGGATGAGCGTGAGAGCAATTTGCGGCAGATTCTCAATCTGGGCCACACCGCCGGGCGGGCGCTTGAGGCGCTGAGCGGCTATAGGCTGCTGCATGGAGAAGCGGTTGCGATCGGGCTGGTTGTTCAGGCTAAGCTGGGAGTGAAGCGCGGATACATGAGCGAAGATCAGGCGGAGCGATTAATTGCGCTGCTGAAGAAGGCGGGATTGCCGACGGAAATACCGGCTTCCATCTCGAACAGGCAGCTGGTGGATAAGATGTATACCGATAAAAAAGTACGCAGCGGCCGCATCCGTTTTGTGTTCCAGGACGGGATCGGTGCGATGAAATGTTTTGCGGATGGCTCCTATTCCATCCCGGTCGAAGAAGCCGATATTCTGGCAGCGCTGGAAGAGATGCCGCGTATGTAGGGTTTCTTATGGCATTAGTAGAATCAGCCGAATTCAATCGCCTTTTTCCAGCTAACAGCTAACGCTGGCGAAGAAGCCGGTGAAAGGTATTAGTTGGAAAAGCGTTTTCCACTTGGAATGGCCGAGGAAGGCCACGTAAAGGGTTCCCCTAAGGTGTTAACCCTCGGAAATCTTGCACGGAATACAACAAAATGTGCCATAAGCAGGCCGAATGGATGAAGATCTTGTACGGTATACAACAATCCGTGCCCTAAGTACGCGAAATAGACGAAAATCCTGCGAATAGTACAACAATGTGGGCCTGGCTCCACCTATTGGTCACAAATCCTGCATGTTGTGCAACAAATGCGGCCTTCCACAGAAACAACAGCCTTCCGCAGAAGGCCCTCCCAGAGGTTAACGCGGGTTCTGCTCAAAACAACAAGGGCTGACCCAAGCAGCCATTTTATGGCTTTTGAGCCAGCCCCGAACTTCCGGCCGGTTATTTGGTTGATACCGACTTGTACCAGTCGTTGACTTCCTTCGTGATTTGGTCCCCGCCGTTAGCTTTCCAGTTGGTGACAAATTCGTCAAAGGCATCAACCGGCAATTTGCCGTAGATGATTTTGTTGAAGGTTTCCATCTCGGACTGGCGCAGCAGGTTCCACTTGGAGACCATAGTCGGTGTGGCTGCACCGGTAAAATAGTTCTGCTTGCGGATATCTTTCTGCGACATTACGATCTTGGCGGCAGCCCAGTTCTCCGGCTTGCGGAACTCAGCCATTTGTTTTTCATAGGGGGTTACCGGTTTTTCACCGTTTGCAAGCTTGACGAGTGTCTTCATATACAAATCAGGAATACGGGCCGGGCCGGTCAAGAACGGGAATTCGTTGGAGAAGTCCTTGATCTTTTCTTTATCGCTGGTTGGCTGGCCATCAATGATATCCCAGTCGTAGCCTTTGGCAAAGCCATATTCGTACGGGCTGCCAGCAGCCGGATTAGCCAAGTTGTCGAGCAAATAATTGTAGTACAGGAAGATCGCTTCCGGATGCTTGGCATCCTTATTAATCATAATGCTGGCGTTGACACCGGAATTTTGCCATTTGGTGCCGATCAGACCATCCGGTCCTGCAGGAATCGGATAGGCCTTGTACTTGGAGCCTTTTACATTCTTGAGCAGATCGGGAGCAGGCCAGTCCGGTACCCAGTTGGCCCCTGGCAGAATGCCCGCGGTGCCTTTGGTCCAGCTTTCGGCTGATTTGGCTTCATCCCAGAGAGCGGAGTCCGCATGAATATAACCTTTATCCATCCATTCCTTCAGCTTCGCAAGAGCTTGCTTCGCACCCGGATTTACAGAACCATACTCCAGATTGCCGTTTGCATCCTTGTTCCATTGCTCCTCGATGGTGCCGTAAGCGCCAAACAGCCAGTCCAGTGAGCCCATCCAAGTGTTTGTATTGTTTTTTAGTGAAATCGCGAGCGGATACACATCTTTGGGAGCCAGGCCATCAGGGTTCTGATTCTTGAATTTGTCCATAATATTTTCCAAGTCGGCGATGGTCTTGGGCGCCTCCAGATTCAGCTTCTCCATCCAATCCTCACGGAGCCACAGCAGCGTATCGTCATTGTCAGTGTATTCCAGAATCGGCATATTATATTTCTTGCCGTCTCTCATGAACGGATACCACAGCTCAGGATGTGCCGCCGCATGGTCCTTCAGAATTTTGTTGGCGTACTTGTCAAACAGCTCATCAATCGGAATGAACTGGCCGGAATCAATCAATTGGTTGGTTAATACCGCATTGGTCGGTACCGATACGAAATCAGGCAGCTTCTCGCCGGAGGAGATGGCAAGCTGAAGCTTTTGTCTGTATTGGTCGTCATTGGCGGGGTACCAGGTATCTTTATGTTTGATCCCCAGAGTCTCCAGCATCCAGCGGTCATGTACATTGTTTTCCTTCGTGTCGCCGTGCACGTATTTCTTCGGCATTAATACGGAGCTGATTTCAATCGGCGGATCGTATTTGCCTTTGGCGAAGGCCGCATCGGCTTCAGACGTGCTGGCACTGCTATTGGAAGCCGCATTGCCTTTTGATGCATTCTCATCCGATGTCCCGCTGCAGGCTGTGAGTGTGACGAGAGCCGTAATCATGAGGAACGAGCCTAATTTGTTGAGCTTAACCATCATCATTTCCCCCTACTGAGTGTAATCCTTACATGTGTACTGTACCAACTTCGAGGGGAGGGTATCTATATGAGTTTCTTAGTTTCGATAGGACTCTATTATGCTATTTTTTCCCGTCCCGGTATTCCTGCGGCGTGACCCCAAACTGGCGTTTGAATACTTTGATGAAATAGGCAGGGTCCATATATCCAATGTCCGTGCTGATTTCATACACCTTTTTGCTAGTAGTCTTCAGCATATGGCAGGCACGGTCCATACGCAGGCGTGAGATGTATTCGCTGATGCCTTCGCCCGTTTCGATCTTGTAGATTTTGGATAGATGGGTCGGATGCAGATTGACATGGTCTGCCAGAACCCGCAAGGAGACATCAAGATGCAGATTCTTATCCGTAAATTCCTGAATCTTCTTCACGTACAGGGAACGGATGTCTTTGATCTCGCTGGAGGTCCCCTCTTTCAGCTTGGCAAGTACGCTGAGTGACCACACTCTAAGCTTGTTGATGGAGGTAAAGGCTTCCCCGCTCTGCAGCTCTTCAATATCTGTCCCCAGCAGCTTCACCAGGGTAAGGCCATTCCGGTGCGCCAGGTTGGAGAAAGCAGCCGTGATTAAGAATCCGGCCTCCATGCAGTGCTCCCAGGATTCGGGCCATTTCTCATCCAGCTCTGCGCATACATCCATCAGCTTGGCCCCGGCTGCTTCCCAGTGGCCGGATTCAAGCAGATTAATCAGGGAAGGCGGGGTGTACAGTGCGTCCAGCGGCCCTTGCTGGGACGGTTCGTGCAAGTCGCTTACCCTCATGACGAATTCCCGCTCGTCTCCGACAATCTGGCGGAAATAGGCTGACGCCCGGCGGAACTGTTCGGGCAGCTGGTCAGGGAACCTGAACCATTCCGTAATCACTATCGACAGGGAACCCTTCAGGAATTGCTTAACCTTGTACTGCAGCTGCACGGACAGCTGCTCCAAAAGGCCGTCTGTCCCCAGGTCTGCGGCTTTTTCCTTCAGCTGCAGCAGAAATACAAGATACCCATGCTCTTCCTTGACGCCCCAGACCTCCATACATTCGCCAATGATCTCTTCGGCCATATTGATAACCGCATATTCAATGAGCGGCTGGCCGTTGTTCTTATATTGTCCGAATTCTTCCTCCAGCCGGACAAGCATCAGAGCACAGTCTCCAGTGCGGAAGGGAAGACCGTAATTTTCCAGCTTGCGTTCCCATTCGTCGGCCGGCATCCGTTGCCCCTGAAGGGCACTCAGCAGGAGCTGGCCGCGCAGCAGCGGCAGATTTTCCCTCAGCGTATATTGGGTCCGTTCCAGGGAGCTGATCAGCTCCCACTCGGCGTTCAATTGTCCAATCGCGGTTTGGACGGCACCTAACAGTTCGCTGTCTGTCGGCGGCTTGAGCAGATAATCGACTGCGCTGTGCTGAATGGCGCTTTTGGCGAATTCAAATTCCGAGTGCCCGGATAAGATAATGCATTTGATTTTCTTATCCCGTCTCCGTATCCGCTCCATCAGCTCAAGTCCCGTCATTTCAGGCATTTGAATATCAGAGATCACAATGTCTATAGGGTGTGTCTCAATAATCTGAAGCGCCTCGGAAGCGGAGTAAGCCTTGTGTACTTGTTCAATTCCCAACGTGTGCCAGGGTTTGGTCGTGGACAGGTTGTCCACCCAGTGGGCTTCATCGTCAACAATGATCATTTGCATGTGCTGTCTCTCCTCGTAAGTTAGTGGGCAGGGAATGCTCCTCCTGGACCGGAATCTCCCAGACAATCTCTGTCCGGAAGCCCCCCAGCGGCGATTCCGTGAAATGCAGAGCGGATTGATTGCCGAACTGGTGAATGAGCCGCTGATTCGTATTCCAAAGACCGCAGCCCATCTCCTCCTGCAGCGGCTCCCGCATCTTGCGGTTGAGCGCTTCCTGCTGCTCCGGGCTTAGACCCGGTCCGTCGTCGTCGATATACACCCGGCAGCAGCCGCCGGAGATCCCGCCGCTGATCCTGATTTCACCGGAGCTGTAAGACTTGCCGACCCCGTGGATGACGGAGTTCTCCACAATCGGCTGCAGGAGAAGGCGGGGGATAGAATAGCCCAGCATTTCCTGCGGGATATCAATGTGATACTCGATGCGGCCATTTCGCAGCTTTTGAATATCCAGATAGTTGACGAGCAGTTTGACTTCATCGTTCAAGGTGGCTGTATCCCGCTCCATCCGGGTCGTATAGCGATAGTAGGCGCTGAGATTATAGGCCATCGATACGACGGCTTCCTCATCCTTCATCTGGGCCATGTTGATAATATAACCCAGGCAATTGTAGAGAAAATGCGGATTGATCTGGGCTTGGAGCTGCTTCAGGGTGGCTTCCCGGGCCCGGATTTTTTCGTTGAAGACATTTTCGATGAGATCCTGAATCTGATGGGACATGTCATTGAACCGGTAGAAGAGGAACGAGAATTCGTTATGATCCTCCGAGTGAAGGCGTACGGAATAGTCGCCCCGCTGCACCCGCCGGAGTCCTTTGATCAGTTTTTTGATGGGCCGCTGCACATTCTGGTAGAGCAAAATGGAGGCCGAAATTCCCACAACAAACAGCAGCAGCATGGATACATAGAATAAATCGCGGCTGACAGATATAGGCCCGAGGATGCGGTCAAGTGGCACAACGTCAACCAGATACCATTCCAGATAAGAGGATTTGACGGAGCTGACCAGATAATTTTTATGTCCCAGACTGATTACGTGCTGCGTGCTGCTGTCCGGCGAATGCTTATCCAGATAACCGATCAATTCAGCAGTTAACTTCTGGTCCGCGGTACGGTTCAGGATCGGCGTTTCGCCTTTGTGATAGAAGAACGGGTCCCCCTGTCCCCCCGTTTTATAGGTATCCAGCATGTTCTGGATATTCTCCGAACTGAAGCTGGCCTCAACCACCAGATCGCTTCCGGTAAGCGTTCCCTGCGGGGCGATAGAATCGCTATGGAACCAGTAAAAAGCCTTGGATTTGCTGGAGGAATCCGTTTCGTCATCACTGTAGGTCCATTTGCCACTCATATTTTGAATCAGGTAATTTTCATCATACCCGGTGGGTTTGTCGTAATTAGAGATGACATCCTTGTTCTGCTGGGAATATACAGCGTACCTGGAAGGCCAGACGTCGGTTAAGCCGGACTGAAGCATCATCTTCTCCCGAATGACAAAACGGGTCTGCATCCGGTCATAGCGGTCCTCCCAGATGCCCAGGCCGTTGAATTTCCGCACATTCGGGTCCTTGGAGAACACCAGGCTGAAATCCATCATCTGGTTGATCCGTGAATCAATCTGGCTGGACAAGAAAGTAAGCTGTTTGGTGTTAGACTCCTGCAGCTCTTTGCTTACCACATCGAAGGTGACGTTGTTTGAATACGTATACACAATAATGATCGGCACAAACAGTACAATAATCAGACTGTTCATTTTGGCGAATAAACTGAATCTGCTCCAGGATTTTTCTTTCACGATCATAAAAGCTTGGCTAAAACCCATTTTTGTCCCTCCAGACAATGCCCCTAATAAATCCCTATGTGAGCCTAACAAAGTAATATAGTCAAAGCTCAGAAATGCTTGCTACTATTTATATCAGAGATTCATACAACACACAAAATAATTTTTTTGAAAGCGGGAGAGAGCGATGGAAGCTAACACTATACAGCAGGTCAATCCTGGAAAAACGCCGCGCTTATCGGGGAAGAAGAGGGTTAAGCAGCCGTGGATGCTCCACTTTATGGTGCTGCCGGCGGCGGTTATGGTGTTTATATTTTCTTATATTCCCATGGGTGGAATCCTTATGGCCTTTCAGGATTATAAGCCGAAGCTCGGGCTATTAGGCTCCCCTTGGGTAGGACTGAAACATTTCGAATACATGTGGGAGAACGATTACTTCCTGCAGATTACCTGGAATACACTGTTCTTTGCCGGCACTAAAATAATCATGAACTTGATTATCCCGTTTTTCTTCGCTTTACTGCTCAATGAGGTCAGAAAAATGGCGCTCAAAAGAACCATCCAGACGCTGGTCTACCTGCCGCACTTTCTATCCTGGGTTACTCTTTCGGGGATTCTGATTGACATGCTTGCCCAGACGGGGCTCATCAACCAGTTCATTTCCAGTGTCTTCGGCATTAAGCCGATATTCTTCCTGGGCGACGGCAGCTGGTTCCGGTTCACGATCATTTTCAGTGATGTCTGGAAGGAATTCGGGTTCAACATGATTATCTTCCTGGCCGCGCTGTCCGGAATCAGTCCCTCCCTGTATGAAGCTGCGGAAGTGGATGGGGCAGGGCGCTGGAAACAGACGGTCTATATTACCATTCCGGCGCTGATCCCGATTGCGATTGTGGTAGCCACCCTGGCACTGGGCAACGTGCTGAACGCGAACTTTGACCAGGTGTTCAACCTGTACAGTCCTTTGATCTATCAGCAAGGCGATATTATTGACACGTTTGTCTACAGAGAAGGTCTCCTCAGCGGACAGTTCAGCTTTGCTACGGCCGTGAATTTGTTCAAATCGGCGATAAGCTTAATTCTGATCGTGATCTCCTATCGGCTGGCGTACCGTTTTGCCGGCTACAGAATTTTCTAGAAAGGATGACATCCCATGTATCACAAAACACTGTCCTACCGCGTATTCAGCGTATTCAATAATGTCTTCCTGACGCTTATTTCCGTACTGTGCCTGCTTCCGCTCTTTCATCTGCTGATGGTGTCGCTCAGTTCAACGGCTCCGGCCAATGCCGGGCTGGTGACCTTTTGGCCGATCGGATTCACCCTGGAAGCCTATGCAAAAACGTTTGACAACGCCAACTTCCTCTCCTCCCTGTGGGTGTCGGTAGAACGTACCGTGCTGGGAACGGCAATGGCTTTGGTGGTGAACACCATTGCTGCCTATGCACTCTCCAAGGAAACGCATGTTTTTCGGGCACGCAATATTTACCTTTGGTATTTTGTCATCACGATGCTGTTCAGCGGCGGCCTGATTCCCGGCTACATCCTGATTCTGAAGCTTGGGCTGATGGATTCCCTGATGGCGCTGATCCTTCCGGGACTGGTGGCGGTCTTCAATATCATCCTGCTGCTGAATTTCTTCCGGACGGTGCCCAAAGATCTCGAAGAAGCCGCCTTTATTGACGGGGCAGGGCATTTCCGGACCTTTTACAGCGTGTACCTGCCGGTTTCCATGCCCGTGCTGGCCACGGTCTCCTTATTCATTATGGTTGGGCACTGGAATGCATATTTTGACGGGATTATCTATATCAAGGATGCTTCTAAGCTCCCGCTGGCGACCTTTATGCAGACCATTATCGTGCAGGCCGACATGTCGAAGCTTGATCCGGCTGCCGTAGCCAATCTGTCGCAGCGTACTATCCGGGCATCACAGATATTTATCAGCGCCTTGCCGATTCTGCTGGTCTATCCTTTTTTACAGCGGTATTTCGTAACCGGGATTGTGGTCGGTGCTGTAAAAGAATAGCCGGATCTGCAAAAGGATCTGACTCTATAAGGAACATATAAAGAAGCCGATACTCTCCTTTCACAGGGGGCATCGGCTTTTTTGTTATTTCTCAGGAAACTACGCTATCCTTTTCAGAACCTGCGGGCTTTGCTTGGAAAAACTATGGAAGGGCTGTGGAAGGACAAAGGGGAGGATCGTAGGTGTAAGGCTGCACGGCAATGCAGCGGAGTATCCTTTTCCAGCTAGTGTTTGCGAAGAAGCAGGTGAGCAGTGCTAGTTGGAAAAAGGAGACTTATTCCTCCTGAAAATCAACAATCGTGGGGGTGTAAGTGGAAAAAGGAAACTTAATTGGGCGTTATTTACTCGTTAGGAGTGAAATGAACTGAATAGTTACCCTTTTTCCATTTAACCTGCGAAGAATATGGTACTGGAGCAATTTAGTTAACCTTTTCTTTTTCCACCTATACAAGCAATTGTGGCAGGATGACTAATGAATACCATAGACTCTGAGTACAGAAGTAGGGGAAGATTTAAGTTTACTTTATCCGCCTGGAGTTGCAATAGGCTGCTGTAAGATCTCCCCTTATGGATTAGGGATTGGATTCGTACTCCCCAATGATTCTACTATAAATACAGGCACGTATTCCTCTCCGGCATCGGTCCCCGCATAATCATAGCCGTACTGGAACTGGCCGGTTGCCAAGGCAGGCCCGGTTACGGTACCCACATTTCCTTGCAGCGCCAGATAACGCCCACCCGCGATGGCCACTGGTCTGCCGGTGGTATCAATATAAATATCAACCTGCAAGGTTACAGTCTCCAGAGGGTGAAGCTCCAGCTCCGAGGCGTCGATTAGCGGATACTCCTGATAGATTTCAGCAAATTGGTAAACGCCATTCGTCTGGCGGTATATCGCTGTCTGGCCTTCCGAACCTTCCCCCATATCCGCATTGGCGACGCGGATGGAAGCATCATCCGGCTGCAGCTTGTAGCTGCTGCCGGCAAACGAGAAGAGCAGGGAGATTCCTTCAGGCTTGATGGTATAGCCCGCGAACGAAGTCCGCCCATCTTCGCGGCTGCCTTCAGCGACCACAACCGGCACTCCGGCAAGAGCGGAGAGCTGGTCATCAAAAGCAAGGCGGCTCAGCGTCTCAAAGCCGGGAATAACCTCTCCGGTCCTTGTAGTAACAGCCCCGTCTTCGCTCATGTCCGCATAGTACAGCTGTCCGCTGCTGTCCGTTCCGGCGACAGCGAGTCTGACTCCGTATTTTCCGCTGACAGAAGTGGTCAAGACATATTTGCCCGGCGTTTCTCCGCCGGGAAGGAGACGCGCAGGCTCGGCCATATTCCATGCGAGCTGTGCAGCGGCAATTTCTGCCGTTGTGTCCTGAAGCGGGGACAGGTCGCTATAGCGTTGAATAGCCTCGGCGTACCCGCCGTTTCGGACCAGCCTCGCTGCACCCCGGAGCAGCTTCGCGGCGGTGCTGTCGATCCGGGACAGCACCTTGGAGGAAGCCAGGCCAGCCGAAGCGGCATATTTGCGGTATGCCGCAGCATGAGCGGAGAAGGCGGCAATCTGGCCGCTGTCCATGTCTTTGCTGAGGATAAGCTTGGCGCTTTCCTCTATCTGGCTGGCTATCCAGGGAGCCGTATAGCTGTGGCTGCTGTAGGCATCGGCAAGAGACAAGGCGTAATCCAGCATGGGGGAGAAGCTGCCCGCTGCTGCAAGCGCCTTAAGCCGGGTGATGTCATAGGTTTTGAACTCCAAAGCCAGCAGCTCTTTTTTGGCGTCTGCCCCTCCTAAGTACACATCGGGAATGCGCAGCAGATTCCATTTGAAGATGTCTGCTTCATTAATGGCGCTGCTGCTCCGGCTCCGGCCCGCCGCCAGTTCGGCAAGAAACTGCACCTTGAATTGCTGGAAGCCTGTTCCGAGCTGATCAGAAACGCCTGAATCCGCCGACAGCTGGCGATAGTAGGACTCATAGGGACCGCCAGATTTCATATATTGGCTTTTCAGACTCAGCAGGGAGGCATAGCTCTCCATGAAGCCGTCAAAATCTTTAGTCGTCAGCTGGTCTTCAATTTTCAGCTTAAGCAGTTCCAGTCCGCTGCGGATCGCTGTAACCGGAGCCAGCTCTTGTAATCTTGCGGCGGTCTCCGCTTCCCTGTAGTGAATGGAATCATTTGCTTGCGCCAGACGGTACTGATTTTCGGCGGCAACCAGGTCACCGGCGGCGTAGAGCCGGCCGGCTTCCCGGACCGTCCCGATCTTGCTGTGGAGCCTGATGCCCTTCTGTCCCAGCAGGACCAGCATCAATATACACAAAATGATCATAATATTCCGCAGGGATAAGGCTTGTTTGATCGTCATATTATAGTAGCCTCTCTGTAAATTACATTACATGTCCGGCTTGCGGTACTCTATTTAGAAATCGGGGTCCCAGCGGTACTTGGCTTCGCGGACTTCCGACACTTTGAGATCCAGGCCATTCCAGGCCTCATACGGACTGGAGGCGATCATTTTGGACAACCGCAAAAAACGGTCCTTGGGCAGCTCTTGTATGTATCTTCCAATCATAGAGGAGTAGAGCAGCACGTAACGCTTTAACCGCACAGCTGCTGCGGCCACCGCAGCCAGAATCGCTGTCCCTTTGTCCATTTGAAGAATCTGCACCTCATAGGTTTTGACATAGCGTAAAGTGCGGTCCTTGATAAGCTCGGGCCGCACTTTGGCAATCTCACCGATATATTCGGCCAGCAGCGGCTCGAAATCCTTGAGCAGCAGCTGCTCAAGCTCCAGTTGCATGTCCTTGCGCAGCTGGAAGCCGTGGAGCAGGGCAATGCGCTGGCGGGCGACCCGGTCGCCACGGAGCAGAATGGAGATTTCGCGCAGCTTCTCATAGGCCAGCACATCGTTCTCGCGCAGAACGGATACTGCCTCCTGGCGGTTGATCTCCAGGCCGTCCCGGATGCTGTCAATGCTGCGGCCAAGCAGCGCATTCAGTGCATACAGATTTTCGTTCTGGCGCACTTTACGCTGCGTAAGGAGTAGCAGTCCGGCCAATACGATTCCGCCGGCCCCGCACAGCGCCATCTGCTGCAGGCTTTGACCAAAATAGACCGCCCCCAAAGTCAGCAGGAGGATGAACAGGAGCCGGGTATGCATTTTGCGTCCGGCAAGGGTAACGGCGTTCTGCTCTACTGCCGTCAGGGCCGCACGGCCGCATTGGCCGCACCGGTCTTCACTGAGTGCGGTATAACGGCCGCAGCGGCGGCAGATGCGCAGCTTGTCATAGGCATACCGCGGAGTCTTGAATGGCCGGAACGTCACGGGTTTCTTGTTATTTACGGGCATGGTCGCCTCCGTTCAGCGCAGCCAGCAGCCGCTCATCAATGTCATCACGGGTCAGCGGCTTGCGCTGGCGTGAAGCATAAATGAGAATCTGAATGACAGCATAAAGAAACGTAATCCCGAGAATGGCGTATGAAATCATGGAACTCTTCCTTTCTTCTTGGCAGCAGGGCGACCCGGGGTGCGGAGTTTAGCCTTGGAATGGCAGGGCAGCAATGCAAACAACGTTTTTATCCAAATTTCAGGAACGTAGTCTATACTAAGGCAGTTGAATGAATTCCTGAATAACGACTCTTAGAGCCAGCCCCGGTCCTGCGGTCCTAAAGTTGAAGTTTACAAGGTTTAATTATATCATAATGGCATGCTATTGACAGAATTTAGCTATACTGACGACTCTGCCGTACCTGACCTAATTTAACACAAGAGGAGCCCTATTTATGCTTCGTACACCGTTTAATCATTTCAAGACAGCCAAGAAGATACTGCGGCCTATTGCTCTGCTGCTGCTGGTATTGTGCATTTCTGCCGCGCCATTTGCGTCCGGCAGAGCGAGTGCAGCATCGCCCGCGCCCTCTCATATTGACGCTGTACTGCTGATCGATGTCAGCAACTCCATGAATAAGAGCGACAAGAATAATATCGCGGGTGAAGCGATGAAAATGTTCATAGATATGCTGTCGGCGCAAGGTGATAAGGTCGGAATTGTGGCCTACACCGACAAGGTCCAGCGGGAGAAGGCGCTGCTGCAGATTGGCTCTGCCGCCGACAAGCAGGATTTGAAGGACTTCATTGACGGCCTGGACCGCGGAGCCTACACCGATATTGCCGTCGGGATGAAAGAGGCCGTGAAGGTGCTGGAGAACGGCAGCGATCCGGGGCATGAGCCGATGATCGTGATGCTGGCGGACGGCAACAATGACCTTAACGAAGCAACCGGCCGTACGCAGAGCCAGTCGGACCAGGAGCTGGATGCTGCTGTGGAAACGGCCAAGCAGAAGGGCTATCCGGTCTATACGATCGGGCTGAACGCCAACGGCAAGCTGAACAAGGAGATTCTGGCCGGGTTGTCCAATAAAACGTCCGGCAAGGCGTTCACCACCGATTCGGCGGATGATCTGCCGCAGATTCTCAGTGAGATTTTTGCCGACCATTTGAAACTGAAGGTTGTTCCGGTGCAGTCCATTACGGCGAACGGCAGCTACCAGGAGGTCACAGTTAATGTACCCAACGGCAGTGTGCTGGAGGCCAATATTTCCATTATGTCGGCACAGCCTGTTACCGCGAAACTGACAGATCCATCCGGCAAGGAAGCGGCTATCCCCTCGAACGGTGTGCTGCTCTCCAAATCCAGCACCTACAGCCTGATCAAGCTGCTGTCGCCGGAGCAGGGGGACTGGAAGCTTCAGGTGAAAGGCGTGCCGAAGGACAAAATCGATATCAATCTCGTGTTCAACTATGATCTGGAGCTGAAGCTGGACGCGCTCCCGTCCAAGACTTACAAGAAGGGCGATACCGTAGAAATCTCCTCCCACCTGTTCAGCAATGGGGCTCAGGTAACGCTCAGCAGCTTATATCAGGATATGAAGGCGGTGCTGCTCGCGACAGATACCGATACGGGTAAGGTGCAGGAGCTTCCGATGGATAATTCGGGTGCGGTGTTCAAGGGCTCCTTTGAGATTCCGGAGGGCCATAACTATGAACTGAAGGTGCGGGCGGAGGAGAGCAGCTTCTACCGCGAAAGCGATGTGCTCACGATCAATGCCAAGACGGGTGCGGTGGCCACAAGCCCGCCTGCTGGAGCAGGGGGCACTGAACCGGTACAGGAACAGTCTTCATCCAAAACTCTCTATTATATCATTGGCGGGATTGTGCTGGTATTGGCGGCGGCTGTGGTGTTGTGGCTGCTGCGCCAAAAATCAAACCGCGGCTTTGTCGGGCAGATGGTAGTGGAGGTGCTGGACGGCAACACTGGCGAGAAGACCTATCCGCAGTATAAGAAGCTGTCGGCCTTCAGAGGCAAATTTACACTCCACCAGCTGCTGCAGCTGGCGCCGGAGCTGAAGGAGAGCGAGAAGCTTGTGTTCACTCCAGGCAAAAATGACCGCCTGATGCTGCGCGGCAGCGAAGAGATATCTGTTGAACGGTCCGGACGTGTGGTCGATACGGCACGCGGTCTGGAACTGAAGAGCGGGGACCGCATTTCCGTAGCGCTGCAGACAGTAGACAAGACCATTTTACTTGAGTATTTGATATAAGGGGGAGCACTCATGAAACCGGTAGTAAGAGAACATATTCAGCAGCTCGACGTATCGCTGGGCGGAGGAATCGTCAGCGACAAAATCAGAGTAGATACCATTGACAACCCGATCCTCATCATTGGCCTGGGGGGCACGGGCATCGACGCCCTGCTGCGGCTGAAATACCAGATTAACCGCCGCTTCAAGCTGCCTGAAGATCCGTTGTCCAAGAAGAAACGGGATAAGCCGGACAACGTGGAGTTCCTGGCGTTTGAGACGAATGAGCAGGACCGCGGCAAAAAATACAAGGGCATCGGCCTCGACCCGCAGAATGAATTCGTGCTGCTGGCCAATGCTGAGATTGGCGGACTTCTGCAGAACCGCAGTATTCTTGAACCGTACATTACGGACTGGCTGTCGCCTGAGCTGAGCATTACCGATGGCATGAACGGGGCCGCCGGGGTGCGCCAGGCCGGACGGCTGCTGCTGTTCACGAAAATCAATCAGGTTGTGTCAGCTATCGACAAGAAGATTAAGACCCTTTCTGTGGGCACCAGCAAAAAGCTGATGGTATTCCTGCTTACCGGCTTGTCCGGGGGAACGGGCAGCGGCTCGTTCCTGGATATTGCCTATATTGTGCGCGGGATTATTGAACGCGACTACGGTTCGGCCGGCATCGACCGTGTGAATACGCTCGGTTATTTGTTCACGCCGGATGTAAACCTGTCTAACAAAAGCCTCAGCGAGCATACCCGTGAATATATCCGCAAGAACGGCTATGCAGCGCTCAAGGAACTGGATTACTGGATGAATGTCGACAGCCGGGGCGAGCGGTTCCGCCAGCAGTACGGCAATATTTTGACGGTGAATTCACCGCTGCCTCCGTTCAACCTGTGCCATCTGATCTCTGCGACCAATACTGAAGGCAAGCTGCTGGAGAATGCCTATGACTACTGCATGAACGTGACGGCGGAGAATATTACGAACTTCATGGCCAGCGAGGAAAAGCAGTCGGGCGAGGAATTCGCGATCCACGACTATATCAGCAACATCCGCACGAACATTGCGCAGATGAACAAGACGTATCCTGCCAATTATGAATACAACATCATCGGCGCTTCTTCTGCGGTGCTGCCGATTGAGGAAATGACGACGTATCTGGCATTCCGCCTGTTCGACAAGATGGACAAAATGTTCCAGCAGGCACCGGGGCAGGAGGATGTGGAGAAGCTGGCGCGCAAGCTGGGCATCGATCTCGACAGCATGATCAAAACCTTCGAGTCCCGTGTGCCGGAGCCGCTGCCCGGCTATGAGAACAGCGAGCGCCTGAACCACAGCAATGTCATCAAACACCAGGTGGTGGATATGGATACGGAGCTGGAACAGAACTTTCTGGCCCGTGCCCGTGAGGAATATATCAAGTCCAAGAAGCAGCTCCCCGGAGAAATCACCGGACGTTTCGGAGAAGAGCTGGAGCGTATCTTCCTGCATCCCGAGCAGGGTCCATTCTACGTGTCGCGGCTGCTCTATACCGAGAAGGGCTTCTGTATTCTGAAGCTGATCCAGTCCTATATCGAAGCGCTGCGCGAGAGCCTGCTGCGGCTGCCGCGTGATATTGAGACGGCGCAGGACAGCGCGCAGGAGAAGCTGGGCGATGCGCGGAGCGCTTTTGTCTCCAAGGAAAAGAAGAAAAATGCCTATATCGAAGCCAAAATCAATGAATACTGGCTGCACGCCGACGTGGAACGCACGGAGCAGATGATTGAATTCTATGAAGATCTGTTTGAGCTGCTGAATGAAGAGAATAACCGGATCTATGGGGTGTTTACGGAGATTCTCAGCGCGCTCAGCACGATCTTTGAGAAGAATGGCGACATCCTGATCAACGGTGAGGAGCAGGCCGACCACAAAGGCAACAAAACCTACTATTGGAATATCGTCAATGTGCCGGACATTGCGTCAACCATCTCCAAGGTGATGGACCAGAAGGACGGCGACGATCTGATCCGCGACTTCACGCGGGAGATGCTGAAGCATTCGGGGCGCTGGGTCAAGGAACAGGAAATTGACATTGTACGCTCCATTTCCGAGTTTCTGAGCGATAAGTTCGGCGACCTGATTACCCGTTCCATGGAGGAATTCCTGGTAATGAAATACGGACGCGAGGAGCCGCTCGACAAATTCGTGGAGCGGATTATCGCCGGACGTCTGGATGAGGATGCCGTACCGATTTTCCACCTGAGCAACAGCTCCGGCAGTCTGCACTTCCCGTCCTGGGGATTTGTTTCTGTGCCGGTCAAAGCGCCGGGCATCCTGAAGGGAATCCGCAATTACCAGAACAATGCGCTGGGCAAATCGCAGTTTACCATTAAGGAAAGCCAGGTCAAAAACCGGATTTTCTGGCTGAATACGCGCAACGGGGTGCCGCTGTTCGTATATACGCCGCTGCGGGTGTACGAAGAGAATTATGAGCGGACCATCCTCGACAAGGAAGGAATCGGACGCCATCTGGTAATGACCGACAAGAACAACTGGACGTACCTGCCTTCGCCGATTCCGGAAAAATCCTGGGGCGATACTTATGTCAACAACCGTGTCCGTGAGTACAATGCCAGAGTGCGGGCTGATTTTGCCAGAGCGCTGGAGAATGGGGTCATTATCGAGAAAGGCCTCGACGAAAATACGAGCAGCCGTTTCTCGGTCATCCTCACAAAGGCGTTTGATGTGGATAAAATGCTCAGCGGCTATGACCTGCAGCTTGGCATGTCGCGCCCAAATCTGGGGGAAGTGAAAAAAGCGGCCGACGAGCTGAAGTCGCTGCGTGCAAACGGACTGGAACGCGAAGGCGTTAAGGACATTTTTGGCAGCATTAACAAGGAAATGGCGCAGGAGAATCTAATCCGTTCGCCGCAGCTGATTGCGAGTGTCCGCGAGGAATTGGCCAAATATGACGCGCTGGCAGCCAAAGCGGCTGAACTGGAAGGGCTGCTTCATCAATATCTTGACGAAGACAATTGGATCGACCAGTTCATTGAGGCGCTGTACACCGACACTATCACCAAAAAAGGTGCACTGTACGTCTATGACCGCGACGAGGAAGAGGACGCTTGGGAGCCGTTCGCCAACTTAATGAAGGAACGGAGCTATGTGGAGTATGCCGTCTACCGGCATTTCCGCGGGCTGGATGAGAAAAGCCGCAGCATACTGCTGCGCAAGGCGGCGCGCCGTGCCGGGGAAATGACTGCTGCCGAGGATGTCACTCCTCTGCTGTATAAGCTGGAAGGATTGTACGTCTCCTTCCTGGAAGCGCGCGACAGCCTGGAATACGAGCGGGTAGAGCATGCGGATGGCGATGAAATGTACAGCTTCTACCAAAGCCTGACCGGCAAGCTCGGCAGCATCCGCAGAAAGCTGAAGTAAGCCTATGATCAAAGCACAGGCATTAACCTATGCAGAACAATATGCGGCGCAGGAAGAAGCGCAGCGGAGCAAAGGGGACGGGCGCAGCAGCATCCATTATCCCGCTCTGTTCCTGTTCCTGGGCGATAAGGTGGCTTCGGCTATCGGCCCGGTGCTGGACGGCTGTGAGCGGAAATGGGACAATGCGGGCGGGATTATGGCGCTTCATGCCGCTTCCGCCTGCGCAGAGCAGGCTGGTGACGGAAGCCCGTCACAGCCTGAGTACGCCAGCAGGAACCGGGTGCAGGCCGAGGGCGGCAGAAAAGAGCGGGTTATGGGCATGGCCCTGCCGGAAACAGCGGGCCGTGATCCCCGCACAGTCCGTCAGGATATCTACCGCGAGTTTCACGAAGACAGCCGGTTTCTGGCCGCGATGAACCGCAGCCTGCGGCGCTTAAGCAACAGCATAGCGGATTATGGACGGCTGTACTCTTCTTTTGACGTTATCCATCTCTCCATCATTACGCGGGTCGATGACCCGCTTAATGTGCTGCTGCCGGAGGTTGCCCTGTTGGCCCGGGCTGTGCTCAGCCAGTCGTTCAAGTCGGTGCAGACTGACCTGTATGCGCTGATCAATGAGCGGGAGCAGGGGGACAACTTCGGTTACTCCAGCTCGGTAGGGCTGGCTTTTCTGCGTGAGCTGGACGGGATGCAGCAAACGGATTACACCCTCAGCGCTCCGCTGCTGGTCACGGAAGACGGATTGTCCATTCCGGTGGCCCATGGGCCTTCCGCACTTTTTGATCTTGTCTACCTGCTCTCGGACAAAAACGAACGGGGCATGATGTCATCTCATGGCATGGACGACAACTATGAAATTATTGCCCACATCAGCCTGCTCAAGAACCGAGTCCGCCCGGCAACAGATACGGCTACCGGACATGGCGGTTACAATAATATGACTTTCAAAAGCGGCATCCGGGGCAGCTCTGGAAGGCAGGGTTATGCTTCTGCCGGTTTCTCTGCGGTACGCCGGCCCAACCGGCAAATCGCTCTTGCAGTGCTGTATCATGCTTTTCATTATCTGGCTGCGAAGCTGCAGGAGGGCGGGGCGGCCAGCCTGCGCGAGCGGCAGGCGCTGCTTGGCCTGAGCGCCGATTCCCTGCGTGAACGGGCAGCGGCGCTGCTGCCGGATGAAGCGGGCATTGAAGAGATGACCGGGCTGATGAGCCATGGCCGGCCCTCCTATAGCGAGCTGAAGCCGTTGTCGCTGCGCGAAGCCGAGGCGCTGCTGTTCGGAGACGGCGGGCAGGCCTATTTCCGCAGCAATTTTGCGGAGGTGACCGCCAGAAGGGTGGCGGACACCGACCCTGCCCGCGAGTGGGCCGCTGTGCTGTCGGCCCAGGAGAAGGCGGTTCCGCCGCTGACGTTCTACCAGCTGG
Organism: Paenibacillus graminis; assembly: GCF_000758705.1. NCBI lineage: Bacteria > Bacillati > Bacillota > Bacilli > Caryophanales > Paenibacillaceae > Paenibacillus > Paenibacillus graminis. The sequence continues at coordinate 1,177,875 of NZ_CP009287.1, forward strand.
CGGAATGGACCGCCGAGCAGCCTGGCGGCGGCAGTGTGCTGCATGCGCTGCGCCAGCATATGGCCGGGCTGCGCGCGGCGATTCTCTCTGCGCAGGAGGAGCTGGAGCAGCTCTACGCGGAGAGCGTCGAGCGACAGCCGTTCCAGCGCGTGCCGCTGCTGGACAAACGGACCGTGCGCAATTTCATTCATTATTTATTTGCGCAGCTGTACAGCAGGAAATATGAGCTGCTGCGCATGGAGAGCGAACTTGCGCTGTGCCTGCGCTACGACGCGGCGCTGGAGCAGCTGCACGCGGAGAGCAAAGCCAAGGTGCAGACCATGGAAGCGCTGGAAGAGGAGCTGCACGGTCTGGCGCTTGCCAGCATCGGGCGGACCAGCGAGACCGTGGACCAGAACATTATGGAATATTACCGCAATGTCACAGAAGAGGTTATGCGTGATATTGAAGCGCGGCGCGGTCCCGGGATCTTCTTCAGCGACCGCTTCCTGGGCAGCGTTTCGGAGCTGCTGGGCCAGGGCAATGCGGCAGCAGCGGAACGGCTGATAGAGCTGTGCCGCCGCGAGCTGCTGACGGCGGAGGCGTTCGCGCTGCCTTTCGAGGAAGAGCTGCTGCGGCGCGCCAATGTTGCGGCAGCTTACGACAACCGCGAGATTGTCTCGCGGGAGGAGCTGTTCAAGCGGCTCTACCGCAGCCTGGAGGACGAGGCCAGCATCAACGTCCGCCTCTTCGAATACACGCAGGAGCACCGCCACGAGGAGAAATATTTCTTCGGCGACAGCAGCTCCGAATTCCTGCGTTATGCCTTTGGTGCGGATGAGACGACACGCATCTACCGCCTCGGCTTCGTGCATGAGCAGCGCAGAAGCGGTATTGAGAAGCTGAACCTGATGGGCGGCTTCCATCTGGAGGATCTGCTCTACTACCGCAACGGCAAAGTCTACTATGAGACCTACGCCGCCAGCGGCTACCGGCTGCACGGTATAGCCGAGGAACAGCTGCCGGAGCTGAGGTAACCCGCGGCGAAGGAGCAATCTATTGCAGCATGTGCACTAGAACGGCTCCGAATCCGCGGGGAAAGAGCAAACTACTGCACTTTGTGCAGCAGATTTCAACGGATTCGCCTGAATGTGGCTTTTCTTGCATATTCCATTGCACGAAATGCAATAGAATAGGAATATGGCCTCTTTTCGAGCCATTCTGCTGCATTAAATACATTAGAATGGCAGCTGCTCCTCAGACTGCGCCATCAGAGATTATATGTGCTTAAATCTAGTTTTTCCCGGAAAGGGTGGATAGCGATGCAGCGTAAAATCAATCTGCTTTTGCTTCTCTTCAGCCTGCTAGGCGGTGGAGTGGCCTTTGTGCTAGGCGAGCTGCTGCTGGACCAAAGGCCGTACGATCTGCCGTCGATTGTGCTGGTCGGCATCTATTTTGCTATAGTGGCACTTGGGGTCGGCCTGGGCTGCCTGCTAGCGGAGATGATCTCGCCAAAATTGAACGGCTTGTCGTGGAAGCAGCGGTATCTGGGTTTTTCGTGGAAGATGCTGCCTTTGACGCTGGTGCTGCTGTTCGCGGTGGGCTCCGTAATGGAGTTTGTGTATGAGCTGAACTTCGGCGGCGTGAAGCCGGTCAAAGATGTGGTCATGGTCATTGATGACTCCGGCAGCATGATGCAGAGCGATCCGGACAACAGCCGCTATAAGGCAGCCGAATCACTGGTGCAGCGCATGGATGAAGATAACAAGGTGGCTGTGGTCACGTTCAGTCAGGACGCCACGGTGGTTCAGCCGCTGATCCCGTTGTCCAGCTCAGCGAACCGTGAGCAGGTAACATCAGTTATTAATAGTCTGAAGACCACAGATGGCGGTACAAATATCAGCGGTGCGCTCACAGAAGCCATGGGTGTAATTAACAGTGACAATCAGTCTGGACGGGGAGCCATGGTAATCCTGCTGTCCGACGGCTTCAGCCAGTTTGACACCTCTAAGGAACTTACGGAGTACGTAGACCGCGGGATTGCCGTAAATACGATTGGCCTGGCGCTGGATGATCCGTCAGGATCAGCGTTGCTCCAGGATATTGCCACCACTACCGGCGGGCAATATTATGATGTGACCAAGGCAGATCTTCTCGGAGGTGTGTTCCAGCAAATCTATGACCGGCTGGGCGACCGGACACTGCTGACTGAGCGCAGTGATTATACGGCGGATAGCCCGTATTATGCCGGAGTACGGATTTTGGCGCTGCTGCTTGTGGGTACGGCTCTGGGGATCGGACTTGGCATCGTGTTTGACAACCGCCATTTAGCGCGTAGCTTTGGCGTCGGCGGTGCGGTTTCCGGCTTGCTTGCCGGACTGATTCTGGAATTTGGCCTGGACGGCCATGCCTTCGGTGATGCTATGACCCGTTTGCTGGCCCTGCTTGTTCTGGCTGCGATCATTGCATTGTTCACCTTTGTGATCCCTTTTGGAGAAGGACGGCTTTCCCGCAAAAGAGGACGAAGCACCGATGCGGCTGCTCCATCGTCCGCAGGCTTCCCGTCTTCGCGCAGAAACCGGGGCAGCAAAGGGTTTTGACAGCGGATGCTCAATGAAGTAAAAATGCCGCACCGGTCTCTGACCAGCCCACCATGCTGCGTGATACGCGTACAGCGGTTGAGATGCTGTAAGAGAAATTGAATGAGATACTGTAAAAGAAATTGATAAGGAAAGACGTATTGAAAGGAGCCTACAGTCATGAGGTACGCCGAGGTTGATTCCTCCACACCGGTCATTACGGAAGTGTCCTCCCGGGTGGAGGACAGATTCTGTACGCTGCGGTGGCGCTGGCCGGACGGCGTGCAGGCGGTCTGCATTCATAAGGCACCTGCGGAGGCGGCGGACAGCGGAGAGCTGCCGCCCTCCGGCATGAAGCTGTACACCCGCGAGGAGTACAAGGCAAATAACGGATACCGTGACCGGCTGGACGACATCGGACTGGTTGCCTATACGGTTTACGCACGGATGACGGAGGGAACGGATACTCTGCTGGTGCGCCAGCGGGATGGGGCCAACCGGACGCTGGTCAGCGCGGGCAAAGCACGGATCTACTATTCCATCCAGCAGAAAAAAAGCCTGTTCGGCAAGCAAAAAACCGTACATATGACGATAACGGCTGAAGTGCCGGTATCCAAAGATGTGCTGTGCTATGTCAAGAAACGGGGCGGCTTCCCGGCATCCAAAGACGACGGCGTACTTTTCCCGTTCGTCCAGGACTTTGCTGCCGGACGCAACATCCTGCCGCCGATCGAAATCGGCAAGGAGGACGCTGTGCGCATCTTTTTTACGGATGGCCGTAAATATGGCTTGTTTTACGAACTGGTGCCGGAGTGAGCAGAGGCAGCGGGAACATCCGGTGAACGGATGCATGGCTTTCAAGCAGGGGCAACGGAACTGTAACTGCATTTCGTACATGTAAAAGCTGCCTTTTCAGCAGAATCAAACGCTTAATTGTACTTTGTACAACTATATTTTGGAAATCATCTCACTTTGGGCATTTTGCCTCTCTTTACCTGCATGAAATACAGTGAAACTAGAGGGACAGGCAGGGGGCTAATATAGCTGTACAAAGTGCAGTTATAGCTAAGCAGCAGGCTGGATGCAGGAACTGAAGGTTTCACCGTCCGTTATGCGTTCAGCACAATTAGGAGTTAAAGGGAGCCCGGGCAGTTGTGCTCACGCTATATAAGCTGAACTTGAGAATGGCAGCAGGCTGTCCAGTGGATTTTCAGAAAACACAGAGTTTCCATCAGACATCAAGCTAGATTCTTAAGTTCACTCTATTTCCCTGCGAGTCAATGCTTCCGAAGCGTGTTTTGTTCGAAGCGACTCAAGGGAGCAGAGGCTCACAAAACTTAAGCGTATGCTTTCGAAGCGAGTTTTGCTGCAAAGATTCTCGAAAGAAGCGGAGATTCCGCAAAACTTTTAGGAGGACAAGAGATGTCTTTTTTTAACCGGTTTAAGAAAAAGAATCAGCCGCAGGCGCGGCCGCTTTTTTATGATATTGTCTGTCCGTATTGCTTCACGCGGTTCGAACCGGAGGATGTGGTATTCCGGGCCATGCACAGCCGCGAGGATGATGAGAATTATGCACTGGGCGAAGATGATGCACTGAACAAATACCGCGAGCGCTTCGGTCTCGATACGGTTGACGATATGGAGGCTATACTGAATCCGGCGGATATTCCGGAGGAGTACCACCACTATACGGACCATGTGCTGACCGGTCTTACAGACCGCTATGGCGTGCTTACCCGCAGACGGCTCTGTCCGTCCTGCCATAATGAGCTGCCTGTGACTGCGGGCAAAGTGCCGAGCAATATTATCTCAATCATTGGCGCTTCCCAGGTGGGGAAGTCGGTGTACATGACCTCGCTGATCCATACGCTGCAGCATACGACGGCGGGACATTTTGACGCAGCCTGCATGCCGCTGAATGCCGAGATCAGCCGCAAGTTCCGCACACTGTACGAAGAACCGCTGTTCGAGCGGGGGGATTTGCTGGCTTCGACCCAGAAGGAAAAGATGCAGGAGCCGTTTATTTTCCAATTTGTGTTCAAGGATGAGTCCAAGCCCCCGTTGACGCTCGTATTCTTCGATGTGGCCGGTGAAGGGATGGTCGATCAGGATTATCTCGGGCTGCATGGCCAGCATATCAAGAACTCCGCAGGTATTCTGTTCATGGTCGATCCGCTGCAAATCCGCTCCATCCGCGAGAAAATCCGGATCAACTTCGGGGACCGCCCCGGTGAATGGGTCTCCCAGTATGACGAGCCGCGTGATGTAGTGCTGACCATGTTCGGTGATTTCATCGCCTACCAGGAAAAGAGCAAAACCGATATCCCCACGGCCGTTGTGCTCGCCAAAAGCGACATGCTGCATTCGCTCAAGGATGAGGACGGCGATTACATCAAGTCCAACAGCAATGTGTTCAACAACTATGTGCACCGCAAAACGCTGAATCTGGACGAGTTCCACAATATCGACGGCGAAATCCGCCGCTTCATTGAGAAGGTGGACCGCCCGTTCAAGGATACGATGGATGTGTATTTTGCGAACACGGGGTATTTTGCCGTATCGGCACTGGGCAGCAATCCGGTGAATCAGAAGGTGGAAGGTGTGGTCAGCCCGATCCGGGTGGACGAGCCTTTCATCTGGCTGCTGCACAAGCTGAATTACATTGAGGGGAGCGACGGGCCGTGAACAGATTTTCGGGGTCCATGATCGCCCAGCAGATGTATACCCGGGAACGGCGTGGTGTGTACCGGGCGACAGAAGGATTCGATACGGTAGCGAAGTCGGAGAGCCTGGACAATAATTTTGTCAAAAAAATTCTGCATCCCTTCTGTCTTTACGATTCTCCGGCAGAGCTGGCAGCACACGGCGAGAAGAATGAGGAGCTCTACCCTGCCGCGCTGCACTTATTCCATACCGAAACGAATGATACGGTGATTGGGCAGAGCCGGTATTTGGCGGCAGATTTCACGGGTCAGCGGAGTGCTTTTTTTGCCCATAATTTCGTGGTGCCGCCCATCCGCTCAGAGGAGATTCTGGAGGGTTACGGGAACTTTCTCCATGCGGATTTTGCCGGGAGCTATGCGGGAGAGCTGGGCGGAACGCTGCCGGAGCTTACGGCTATCCCTGTATCACAGCTGGAGCAGAAACCCCATCCGTTAAGTATCCTGCGCGGGCTCGGCATCACGGAAGAATTGTTCAAGACGCTGCTGCAGGCAGTGATGGTCTCCGTGGCCGGCAAAAAAAAGCTATACATAGCCCTGGACGTTCCGATCGGAGAGCTGTCCCGGCGCGCGGTAGAGCTGACGGAGGTTCTTTTCAGGGCACTGCCTTATGATTTCCGCCGCAGGCTGGGTGTGATCACCTATGCGAACGAGCCGAAAAGCCGCAAATATATTCATCTGACCTTCGTGGAAAAAGGCTCGCTCCGCCCGGGTGACCGGAACATTGAGAAGGACTTTGTATTCGATCTGGCATCGGGCCGGGTGCAGGGTGCAGACTTTGGCGATTCGCAGCAGCCGTACGCAGAGCTGGCATGGAAGGCATTGCAAGAGCCGGAACGCGGGCTGGAGGACTTTGCGCGTTTTGCTGACTCGCTGCTGCCCGGAGAGAGTGTGGAGCGCAAACTGTCGCTCGCGCTGTACAATGAGCTGGCGGTGTTCTATGAAATTGAGCAGGGCAATGAGAGTCTGTACACAGAGAACAAGCAGGCTGTGCTGGGCGGATTGCTGGCCTATCTGAAGCCGGAGGGTGCGCTTGAGGCACGGGTGCGGCTGAACGATATGTTCCTGGAGCGGTTTGACCGCGAATATGACCTGATCCGCCAAAAAGGCGTTCCGGTGCCGGAGATTATGGAGCGGTTTGTGGAGTATTTTGCGCTGAAGGGCCATACTTACCGGGTCAAAATCGTGGATTATTTCATCAACGGCATGCTCAATGCCCATTCTGCGGGCCGTGAAGATGCGCTGGCGGCGGCTTACCGCATTATTGAGAGCAATGACGAGCTTAGTGCGTCTTTCTTCAAAAGAGTGCTGGCTCAGCCTGTGTTCCGCCGGGCACTGCTGGAGCCTTATATGGAATCCCGGCTGTCTGCGGCGGCAAGCCCGGCGGATATTTTGCGGTTTGTGGCTCATTGGGGCCGGTTCCTGCCGGAAGCACTGCAGCAGTCTTTTGTCCGGGACACAGTGAAGGAGTACTTGCTGGAGAAGCTCCAGCAAAACCCCAATCCGGTGGGAGAGGTAGCGGCGATCCATGATTCGGTGGATAAAGCGGAAAAAGAACGCCGCAGAGGCAGCGGCATCTATCCCGAAGCGCTGTCGCTGCTGGAGGAGCTGATGACGGCTTCGGACCGCTTCCTGCTGAACCGGGTGTCGCTGGAGGAATTGACACAGGAGCAGCTGCTGGACATTTCTTTTTTGCGCTACCGCGATGCTGCCGACTGGCAGCCGCCGCTGGATTCCATTACCCGGCGGAAGGCAAACGCCCTCCGGGCTGCTTACCGGTGGTTCGGGGAAGAGAAGCCGACGGAGGAGATTTTTGCCGGACTCTCCCCGAGAGAACTCGATGATGTGCAGCTGCTCGGACGGCGCTGGCTGAAGGACTCCCGCAGTATTGAACCGTTCGAGCGGCTGCCGCTGGCCTTTTACCACAGCAGTGAGCGTCAGGACGGGCCTCTGGACTATGAGACGCTTATGGAGCTGGTGAAGCGCAAGGCGGGGGATAACAAGGAGACGGTCTACCGTTTTCTGGCTTGGTCTCAGGGGAATCCGCTATTTTCCATTTCAAATAAAAAGCTGTGGCCGGGTTACCGCCGGGCCATTCTGAAGTACTTCCAGAGCAGTGACCGCGAGGCGTTCAAGAGCCGCGATTTCCGCAAAAGCTATGCCGCCGCCGCAGGTCCGGCACTGCAAAATGTCTACAACGAAGCGCGCTCCCAGCTGGCTTCGCCGCTGGCGCGGTGGGTCAGCCGCAGCCGATTTCAAATCCTGATCTCCGGCTGCATCCTGGGCATTGTGCTGATAGGCGCAATTATCGCCATCAGCCTGCTCCGGCCGGACCCTGCGGACACGGCCGAGCCGGTGGGCAGTGCACTGCCTAGCGCCACGGGCGGGGCCGGCGCGCTGGCTCCTGCCGCCGTCCGGCTGGGCGGCGGGGACACGGGCAGCGGCCTGGTGTTCACCTTTGCCGCTGCCGCGGACTGCTCCGCCTTCAAGCCGGCGGAGATCAGCGTAGTGTCCTCCGGCGGTGCCACGGAGGACTACAAGGTCACGGCGACGACCGGCAATTGCCTGGTCGCGCCGCCGGAGGCAGGCGCCGCGGGGGCGGACGGCGGTGCCTCGGGTAATGCGGCTGCGGGTACGCCAGCCGCTAGCCCTGGCAGCGGCGGGAACGCAGCCGCCGGGACAGAGGGCGCGAAGGCAAGCGCGCCCGCAGGGAATGACGGCGCGGACGCAAGCGCCGACACCCAAGGGGCCGCAGGCGGGAACGCCGGCGCGGCCACGCCTTCACCGGCGGCCGGCAGCGCCGCGCCGGGAGCCACTGGAGCCTCGGGAGCGGTGCCGGAGGCACCCGCATACGAGGTGACCGTGCAGCTGGAGGCCGGCGCGAAGCTGGCCGCAGGCGACATGATCATCGCCGGGGAGTACAAGCTGACCCTGAAGCCGGCTTCAGGCGCGGCAGCAGGCAGCCCCCCGGACGACGCCGGAGCGGATGCCTCTCCGAGCCCTGAGCCATCCCCCACAGCGACGGGGGATACAACAACCGAATGAGGTAACGCAGCTCGCAGCGGCTTTTAACACATTAACCTGAACAGCACGATATGCCGAAAGAGTGAGGCTATCGTGCTGTTCAGGTTTTTATTGATTTACAGTATGGGATGAGAGGTAAAGGTACCGTTGATTTCTCCGAAAGCGGGCTCCGGCGTGGAATGAGAGGTAAAAGTACCTTTGATTTCTCCGAAAGCGGGCTTCAGCGTGGAATGAGAGGTAAAAGTACCTTTGATTTCTCCGAAAGCGGGCTCCGGCGTGGGATAAGAGGTAAAAGTACCTTTGATTTCTCCGAAAGCGGGCTCCAGCGTGGAATGAGAGGTAAAAGTACCTTTGATTTCTCTGCAGAGAACAATAGTCTCGTTTGAGTTTGTTCTGGATGCGGAAGCATAGCCTTTACTTTATTGTGCCTCAGAATCATACAGTGTCGGGAAATAACTTAGTGCTATTCGTGTAGAGGACAAAATATCTAGAAACAACGGCAGAAATACCGTTGTTAGGAGCGCCGGTGCTGGAGCAGGTGGAAACAGCGGCAGAAATGCCGTTATTAGGCGCGCTGGTGCGATAAGCGGTTGCTGCTGATCAGGAGTTCCAAATGGAGGGTTACCCTTAATTACTGCACCCCCAACGGTTGCTGCATAGTCATTTTGTCTGGATAGCCGCCTAACACTTGCTGTATAATCCCAACTGCCCGGAGAACGACTCAACGTTTGCCAGACCGTCGCTCGATTATTCCCAACTATCCGTATACTAGCCAACACTTGCTGTATAATCCTCACACTTGCTGTATAATCCCAACTGCCCGGGCAACGCTCCAACGGTAGCCGGGCTGACACCCACAAGGTTCTGCCTTGAAGTGACGGCTCTGATTGGGAGTCGTCGGGTTTTTCAATATTACTGTGGAGTGGAACAACTGCTACAGAGGGTAGCGGGCGTTTTGCACCCGCTAAGAAACGGTTTTTCTATAGACATACAAAGGAATACTAGATATGATTATGGATATTAAAATTTAATAGGTTAAGAGAAAGGTGCCGGTTCGATGCGTAGAATCAGAAATCGGCTTAAAAGGGAAGCACGGTGCAAATCCGGCGCGGTCCCGCCACTGTAAATGCGGAGCGGCTCTTAGAGCGGCCACTGTCCGGCTGGAAGGATGGGAAGGCCAAGAGCAGCAATGAGGCATAAGCCAGGAGACCTGCCTTTTTCGTGAACGTTTCTATTCTTCGTGGGGTAAGAATGCGGAACATATGCAAATGGATGAAGTCTGGAGCTTGGAGCACCGCTGCCTTCAAATTTGTATTCTTCCCTGGCCGCCCTGAACAAGGGCGGTCTTTATGTTGTCCCGGCTGTCCGGCTGCAAGGCAGTACAAGTATTTATTTTATAACACAGGAAAGAGGTTGACGATGAAGACATTTTATTCTGCCAAGTCTTTTGTGCTTGGTCTGGTCTTATTGCTGGTAATTTCGGTTACGGGTACAGCGGTGGTTCCTGCTGGACAGGTTTTTGCCGCGGCGGAAGCCGCCGCTAACACAGGCACGGACAGTGTCACGGACGCAGTATATGCTGCTGATACTTTTGCGGAAGGAAAAGCCGGTGCTTCCCTGGCTGCAGCGGATACCGGGGAACAGGTAACTGTCTCGCAGGCAACGTATTCGGCTGCAGAATATATACTCAGCGGCGGTGTAACGTCGGAATGGCAGGCGATCGGCTTGGCCCAGGCGGGCTACCGGGTGCCGGAGAGCTATGCCAAGTCGCTTGCGCAAAAAGTACAGGCAGCGGGAGGCAGCTTCCCGAACGTGACGGATTATGCGCGGATTGTGCTTGCTGTGCGGTCGGTCGGCGGGGATCCGGCTAATTTTGCCGGCAGCGGATCGGGCGCAGGCTTCAATCTGCTGGAGGGCATCTACAACAGCGACAAAATCAGCGGCCAGTCGCTGAATGCTGCAGTATACGCGCTGCTCGCGCTGGACTCCGGCAGCTACATGCTTCCCGGTGACGCCAAATGGAATCAGGCGTCGCTGCTGGGCGAAATTCTGTCCAAGCAAAATAGCGATGGGGGGTTTGCTCTGTTCCCGGGAGGAGCGAGCGAACCGGATATGACCGCTATTGTGCTGACTGCGCTCGCTGCGCACAAGAATGACCCCGCTGCCTTGACAGCGGGACAACAAGCAGTAGCCTGGCTGGCAGCCAAGCAGGACAGCAGCGGCGGCTACGGGGACAGCAGTGAAAGTGCAGCCCAGGCTATTATCGGTCTGTCTTCCTTTGGCGTGGACCCTGCCAGCGGCGAGTTTGCCAAGAATAATACCGACTTGCTAAAACGGCTGCTGAGCTTCCGGCTGGCTAGTGGAGCCTTTGCGCATAACCAAGGCGGGAGCGCCAACGTGCTGGCTACGGAGCAGGGCCTGCAGGCCCTGGTGGCCTACAATTTGTTCAGCGGCGGAGCAAACGGCAAGCTGTATGATTTCTCTAAACCGGTGGTGCAGAATCCGCTGGTCTACGTGCCGCTGACAATCGAAGGGCCTGAGAATACATTGGGCCAAGGCAGCGCCTACGCGGGGAATGTACTTGAAGCATTGGAAAAAGTAGCCGCTGCGAACGGTCTGCCGATTACGAATCCGTCCGGCAGTTATGTTACTGGCATTGGCAGCATTCATGCAGGAGCTACCGGCGGTTATGACGGCTGGATGTATGCAGTCTCTCGTGGCGGTGAATGGGTAATCGCAGATGTAGGGATGAAAGACTTCAAGCTGAAGGAATCAGACCGGGTGCTGGTTTATTATACAGGCAGCGCTACGCAGCTTGTCGATAAAGTGACCCTATCTAAGGCACAGCCGAGAGAGGGTGAAGCTTTTACCGTCACAGTCACCCAAAAAACATGGGTATGGGATGGCTCAGCTTCCAATCCGGTGACTACAAGCGCCGCCGATGTGCAGGTGACGGTTGGGGACAAGACCGCAACAACAGATAAAGACGGCAAAGCCGGGTTTACAGAGGGTTTCGCTGCAGGGAATTATACACTTTCCGTTACAGGATACACAGCAGGGAAGGCGCCTAAGATTGCAAAATATACACAGACGCTTAAGGTAGCTCCTCTCAATGTAAAAGCCACAGTATCGGTTGAGGGGCCACAGGGCTCCATCACCGAAGGTACGCTGGAAGCGGCTAATGCGCTGGACGCACTGAAGAAGCAAGCGGCATCCGGGAATATTCCGCTGGACATTACGGAGTCTTCTTTTGGCAGCTATGTCTCGGGCATCAATGGAATTCAGAGCGGAACCTATAACGGGTATTGGAGTTTTGTAGTTTCCCGCGGAGGGGAGTGGATTTATCCGTCTGTGGGGATGGGGGAGTTCATCCTTCAGCCTTCCGATCATGTGCTGGTCTATTACGGCGGGGGAGCTACCCAAGTTGTCAACTCCGTAACGCTCTCCGCTGCCCAGCCTAAACCGGGCGAAGCATTCACGGTAACCGTTGCCCAGAAGCAGTGGGTGTGGAATGATAAGACATATACCTCTGATCCGGTTGTTACCCGGGCGGAGGGTGTGCAAGTAAGGATTGGAGAGACTACAGTAACAACCGATAAGCAGGGTGCAGCGCTCTTTGAAAAGGGCCTGCCTGCGGGGGCGTATACGCTTGCCGTGACGGGATATGTTGCGGACAGCACGCCGAAGATTGTCCGCTACACGCAGCCATTGACCATTTCGGATACAGCAGTGGTGCCTCAGCCGGTATCGGCAGCCATTTCGGTTATCGGCGACAGCGCTAAGGGGACTATACTGTCCAGTACCACAGTAGCTCTGAATGCCGGAGAAACAGCGTACAGCCTGCTGATCCGCCAGCTGGGAAGCCGCGTGGCAGCTACAACCTCCGGCGGAAGCACTTATGTCGTTGCTATCGATGGCTTGAAGGAGTTTGACCGCGGGCCAAAAAGCGGATGGAAATATTCCGTAAATGGCAGCGATCCGGGATTCAGTGCCGGAGATTACAAATTGAACAATGGGGATGTTCTTGTCTGGTATTATACGACAGATTATGATACTCCTCCGGCAGGTACGGGTGGTCTCCCTGGTAGTGCGGGAAGCGTCGCCATCGCAGCGGACAACACTCTTCCGCTGAACCAGGTGGGGCAGACGACAGCAGTTACAAATTCAGGTGCACCAATGACGGCGTCTGAAGCGGCAGCCTTGAGTCAAAAACTAACCGCCAATACGGCTGCCTTCGAGCAGGAGGTTACTCCCGGTGCGGGAGCGGCTTTGAAGGACAGCGGCAGCGAGGTACAGCTGCTGATTCCGGCCGGTGCAGTCTCCGGAACAGTGAAGATCAGCATGAAGGAGAACAGCTCCAGCCGCGGCGAGCTGGTGTCGGGTATCTATACGTTCGGACCGGACGGAACGAAATTTGTGAAGCCGGTTGAACTTTCCATCACCGTGCCGGTAAAAGCCGGCAATCCAGCTAATCTTGCTTTGGCTTGGCTCGATCCGGCCACAGGCCGCTGGATTCCGGTTCCTTCCGTTCTGGATGCCAAGACAGGTATCATTACCGGAAAAATCAGCCATTTTACAGATTACGCAGTAGTTGACCGCAGCAAGTGGGAGCCGCAAGCTGAGCAGTTGAAGAAGGACATAGCCGCTACAGCCAAAGGGATAACAGCCGCAGAAGAGCTAAGTGATTGGCAGGCTCTCGGGCTGGCCCGCTCGGGTTATAAGGTGCCTGCTGCTTATCTGGAAGGGGTAAAGGAGCAGCTGTCAGCCAGCCAGGGCCAGCTCCGCAAGGTTACGGACTATGAGCGTCTGGTGCTGGGTGTGGCCGCTGCAGGTGCAGATCCGCAGAACTTCGGCGGCTATAACCTGATTGAAAAAATCTATAACAATGACAATATGACCAGCCAAGGCAGCAACGGTCTGATTTTTGCCCTGATCGCCCTGGACAGCGGCTCCTATACGGTGCCTCCGGGTGCCAAGTGGACCAAAGAACGTCTGGTTCAGGCCCTGCTGGAAGTTCAAAGCAAGGACGGCGGCTTCCCGCTGACCGCGGGCGGAGCAGCTGATCCCGATATCACGGCTATGGCGGTTACCGCACTGTCAGCTCATACCGGTCAGACAACGGTTGCAGCGGCAGCAGACAAAGCCATCGCCTGGCTGTCGCAGCAGCAGCAGGAAGACGGCGGCTACAAGCAGGCAGGTGTAGAAAACAGTGAGAGCACAGCGCAGGTCATCATTGCCCTGGCTGCAGCGGGTATCGGCCCGAATGACTCGCGGTTTGTCAAAGCCAAAGGCGGATTGCTCAGCCATCTCGCTTCCTTCCGTCAAGCGGACGGGGGATATGCCCATACCCAGGGGCAACCGGCTAACAGCGTAGCCACCGAGCAGGCGCTGCTGGCATTGACCGCCTATAACCGTTACCTGACGGGCGGGGGGAACCTGTTCAGCATTTCTCCTTCCGGGGTGGCCGGTGGGGCAGTGTTCACCGACGAGAACCTGATTTCGGCCTGGGCGCTGGAATCCGTGCATCAGGCTTACAGCAAGAAGCTGATGGAGGGCATCAGCGGGAACAGTCTGGTTTTTGCGCCGAAGCAGAAGATTACCCGGGCGGAATTTGCCGCCCTGCTGCTGAGATTGACCCATAACGAGCCGTCTGCGGCTACCGGTGCGCCGGCATTCAGCGACGTCAAAACCGGCGCATGGTATTATGGAGTAGTGCTGAAAGCGAAAGAGCTCGGCATTGCCGATGGGATCACAGACACAACCTTTAATCCGAACGGAATCATTTCCCGCCAGGATATGGCTGTCATGATTACAAGAGCACTCAAGCTGGACAATACAGCTACTGCGGCAGCCCCGCAAGCAGCGAAGTTTACGGACGAAGGCCGGATCAGCAATTATGCGCTATCCGCTGTCCGTACAGTTACGGAGCTGGGCTATATGACCGGATTCGGCGGAACCTTCGACCCGGCATCGGCTGTGACCAGAGAAATGGCCGCTGTTGTGGCGGTGAGACTGCCATAAGCACATCTGCTTTCGCAGCAGTTGATCAACGGCGGCGCTTAAAAGGCCAGCGCATCAACGTCCGGGTAACTTAACTGCACGAAATACAGCTAACTGCAATAAAGCCAGAAAACCGGTGATCAACAGCCCATACCAGCTGCAAGGAATGCTGTAAACAGTCATTACCAGGTGCGTGGATGTGTTGTAACAGCAAGAGTGTGTTGGGATGATTCACCACTAATCATATTGCCAAAAGAACGGAACGGGGGAGCAGTTGCAGCCCCGTTCCTTTCCCTTTTTTTTCGGAGGTGTCCATGTTTATGTCCAAGTCCATCCAGCAATGGTTGTCCGCCCCGCTGCTGCTTCTGTCCGCAGCGGTGCTGCTCGCCGGCTGCGCATCCGGCGCAGACACAGCCGGCGGGGTGCAGAGCCCCGCCGCGAGCACGGCTGCGGTGCAGAGCCCGCAGCCCGCAACCCAGGCGTCCCCTCTCCCGGGGGACGCCGCAAGCCCCGTGCCATCCGCCTTAGCGGACGGCAAGGAGGCCCCGCCGTCCGGCGCGGAATCCGCCGGGACGCCTGAGGGGGCGGCTGTGTCTGCGCCGCCCGTCTCCTCCGGCGCGGCAGCAAAGCCCGCGCCGTCTGCCGCTGCCGTAACGGAGCCAGCTTCCGTTACGGGCAGCGCAGCCCCGGCCACGGCGAAAGCCTCGGCCGGGCCAGCGAAGCCTGCAGCCGGGGCGAAGCCGGCAGCTAGCACGAAGCCTGCCGCCACGGCGAAGCCGGCAGCCGGCACCAAACCGGCGACAGCGAAGCCTGCCGCCACGGCGAAAGCCCCGGCAGCCTCGCAGCCGGCGGCAGCAGCTTCAGCCGCCCCGGCGAAGCCTGCCGGGGCCGTAAATACCGTCACGCTCTCCATTGTCGGGGACAAGGAGCACGGGACCATTTTTGCGGCGGCTGCCGTTGATGTCAAGGACGGCGAGAGTGCGCTGGAGCTGCTGAAGCGCGTCACCCGCAGCAATAAAATTCAAATGGAATACCAGGGAGCCAAAAGCTTCGCTTATGTGGAAGGCATCGATAATCTGTATGAATTTGACCAAGGCCCCGAGAGCGGCTGGATCTACAAGGTTAACGGTGAAGTTCCGGGCAAAGGGGCAGGCAGCTACACACTGCAGCCGGGCGATACCGTGGAGTGGCTGTATACGCTGGATATGGGCAAGGATGTAGGGGCGGAAGTGCAATGAGCAGCGGCTTCCGTGCAATGCATCCCTCGGTGGCGCTGCTCTACTATGCCGGGCTGCTGTTGTTCGCCACCCTGCTGTTTCACCCCCTGTTCCTGGCTACAGAGATTGCCGGACTGACCCTTCTGCTGGTGCTGCAGGGACAGGGGCGGCAGCTGCTGCGCGGACTCCCTTTTTTTCTGCTGATGGCTGTTTCAGTTGCCGTGCTGAACCCCTTGTTCTCACACAGGGGGGCGCATATTCTGTTTTATTTTATGGATCAGCCGGTTACACTGGAGGCCGTTTTGTACGGGCTGATGATGATGTCGGTCCTGTTGACTGTTTTTATTCTGTTCATTTCTTACAGCTACACGGTCACCACGGATAAATTCATGTATCTGTTTGCTGGGGCTGCACCCCGGACTACTCTGCTGACGCTGATGGCGCTGCGATTTGTGCCTTTGTTCCAGCGGCGTCTGCGCCAGATCACCATGATCCAGCGGATTCGGGGAGTGGATGCCGGCAAAGGCAGCCTGCGCTCCAGAATGAGGGACGGCATGACGCTGCTGAAGGTGCTGCTGACCTGGTCGCTGGAGGAGGCGCTGCAGACGGCGGACTCGATGAAAGCACGGGGCTACGGCATCCGCAAACGAAGTGTATACGGAATTTACAAGCTGGACCTGCAGGATAAAGTCATTTTGCTGCTGCTCGCGGCAAGCGGGTTGATCCCGCTGTTGTTTTGGATAAAAGGGTACGGGGTGCTGGAGATTTATCCGCGGATGAAGCCAATGCACTTCGGCTGGGCCGATGCCGCGATGTATGCAAGCTTCTGTGTGTTCGTGCTGATGCCACCGGCCCTCGAAGGAAAGGAGAAATGGTTATGGAGATCCTCGCGGCGGAGCGTTTATCCTTCAGCTATCCCGAGGAAGACAGGGACTCGCTTCATGAGCTCTCATTTACGGTAGAGGAAGGTGAGTTTGTCGTGCTTCTCGGCCCTTCGGGCGGCGGCAAAACCACGCTCCTGCGCCATCTGAAGTGCGAGCTTGCGCCCGTAGGCAAGGCCAGCGGGAAGATTGCTTATAAGGGACAGCCGCTATCCGATCTGCCTGCAGAGCTTGCAGCCGCAGAAATCGGGATGGTGTTCCAGAACCCCGACGCACAGATCGTGATGGATACGGTGTGGCATGAGCTGGCCTTTTCGATGGAGAATATGGGCTATCCGCCGGCGGTAATGCGCAGCAGGCTGGCGGAGATCGCCGGCTTGTTCGAACTGGAGCCGCTGCTGTACAAACCGGTGCACGAGTTATCCGGCGGGCAAAAGCAGCTGCTGAACCTGGCCTCGGTTCTGCTGCTGCAGCCCAAGCTGCTGCTGCTGGACGAGCCGACCTCGCAGCTTGATCCGGTCGCCGCACGGGAGTTCCTCCAGACGCTGCACCGGCTGAATGAAGAGATGTCGGTGACGGTCATCATCAGCGAGCACCGCCTGGAAGAGGTGCTGCCGCTGGCTGACCGGGTGCTGCTGCTGGAAGAAGGGGTACTGCGGTTCCAGGGGACGCCACGTGACTTTGTACGCGAGGCCGGGCAGGAGCTTCACGCTCCGCATATGGCGTATTTGCCCACTGCTGCGCGGCTGTTCCTCACACTGGAGCCGGATGCGGTTCAAGCGCCCCGCGAGTCCATCCCGCTGACCGTGCGGGAAGGCAAGCGCTGGCTGCATGCCCTGGCTGCTGCGGGAGAGCCGGGGATGGGGGCGGCGGCCACAGGCGCGTCCAACCTCGCTGCTCCTGCATCTGAGTCCGGGCTGCTGCTCAGCTGCCGGGAAGTGACCTTCCGCTACAGCAAGGACGGAGCAGAGGTGCTCAAGAAGCTGTCGTTATCTCTGTACCGGGGAGAGCTCCTGGCTGTGATGGGCGGAAATGGAGCCGGGAAATCGACGCTGCTGCATGTCCTGAACGGCCTGCTTAAGCCCCAGCGCGGCAAGGTGACGCTTGCTAAGGGGGTTACAAGCGGCTTCCTGGCCCAGAATCCGCTGCTCTACTTCAGCTATGATACGGTTCAGGAGGAGCTGCAGCAGATGGCCGAGTATGCCGGATTGTCCAAGGAGGAGTCGGGCCGGGAAATTGCCCGCCTCCTGGAAATCTTCCAGCTTGGCGGCCTTCTGCCCAGCCATCCGCATGATATCAGCGGCGGGCAGCAGCAGAAGCTGGCGCTCGCCATGGTGATGCTGCTGGGCCCCGGTATTTTGCTGCTGGACGAGCCGACCAAGGGACTCGATCCGGGAGCCAAAGAACGGCTCGCAGCTTTGCTGGGAGATTTGCGCAGGCAGGGAGTCAGTATCCTGCTGGTGACGCATGATGTCGAGTTTGCCGCGAGATATGCCTCGCGCTGCGCGATGCTGTTTGACGGCGGCATTACGTCGGAAGGGACGCCGGAGGAATTTTTCAGCAGCAACTATTTCTATACAACGGCAGTCAACCGCATGGCCAGAGAGCTGCTGCCGCAAGCCTTAACGATAGAGGATGTGATGAACGCGTGGTCCGCTTTCGCTTCCCGCTCCTGATTGCCCTCGGGCTGTTTGTGGCCGGCCTTGCGCTGACCTCAGCGCTGAAGGACCGCCACTATATGCTGCTCAGCCTTGTGCTGCTGGCGGTAGCCCTGCTGCCGCTGTTCATCCGTCTGGAACGGCGTCCGCTTGAATCCAGAGAGCTGGTGCTGCTGGCGGTGCTGTCCGCTGTCGCTGCGGTCAGCCGGATTCCTTTTGCCGCCTTGCCCAGTGTGAAGCCGGTATCGGCCATCGTTATTCTTTCGGCCTATGTCTTTGGGGCTGAAGCCGGATTTATCATCGGCGCGGTGGCCGCGCTCGTGTCCAATATCTACTTTGGGCAGGGACCCTGGACGCCCTGGCAAATGTTCGCCTGGGGCATGGTCGGTCTGACCGCAGGCTGGCTGCGGAATACCTGGTGGATGAATAAAAAGGGCGGAATGCTTGCATTCGGCTTTGTCTGGGGATTTTTATTCGGCTGGATTATGAATATCTGGTATCTGATCAGTCTGCCGGATGCGTTAAGCTGGGGGCTCGTGGCTGCCGCGTATGCGTCAAGCTTTTATCTGGACCTCGCCCATGCCTTGTCTAATGTCTTTTTCCTGGCTGTTCTGGCCGGAGGCTGGACCAAAGTGCTGAAGCGGTTCCGCAAAAAATACGGCTTGCTCCAGGAGTGAAGCACAGGAGAACTCTCAGGAGCATGTAGTGCCGCTCTCAGTTCCGGTTATCTGGGCACGAAATCCTGCTCTTTTTTATAGAATGGACTGGAAATCCACAGCGTTCACGTCAGATAACAATAAAGGATTTGTTATAGACAGTACTTTCTGCAATAGAATGCCCAGAGTTCTGCGATGAATCACATTCTACTGTACATAAAGCAATAGAACGGCGTTCATACCCTCACTTGAAAGAAAGGTAAATCTGGCTTCAGCTTCTGGATGGGACTGTTTGGTCTCGTTCTTCATTTTTGAAAATCAACTTATTAGTCATATAGTCACAGAAAACAATAAATTACTCTCTTTTTCGACATATTTTTCAGCAGAAACATCATACTTTCGACCTTTTTCTCCGATAAATTAGGTACAGCAGGAGATGAAGAGGGCGGGAACAGAATAGATGAGACATCTTAAGGTAAGACATAAAATGATATTGCTGGTAATTGTCTTTATGCTTATGCTTTTTGGGATCGGGGCTGCCGGCATCATCAGCACCAAGCAAATGGCAACAGGGTCCGGTAAGACCTACAGCCAAAATTTGCAGCCGATCTATCTGATAACAGAAATACGCGGAAACAACCGGGCGATTGAGTCTTTGCTTCTGGAAAGTCTGATTACCAAAGACGATGCCAAAAGCAAAGAGCATACGGCGGCTATCGGGGAGTATATCCACACAAACAATGAGCTGATCACTCAGCTAAAGGCTATATCCTTCAGCAACAAAGCTGTATCGGGAAAAATCAATGAGTATCTGTCCCTGCTTCCGGATTACCGGGCACAGCGTGACAGCATTGTCCAACTGGCCGGGAATAAGCTCAAAGCTGAAGGTTATCAGATCTTCTCGGGGAGTGTATTCAGTGAATCGCGGGAGATCATGCTGAACCTGCTTCAGGATACAGCCGTGCTGCTGGTTCAAGATGCCCGTAATTATAACGAAACCAGCCAGCAGGATGCTCAAAGCTCTGTAACCTTAATCATTTTGCTGATCATCGCTGCCTTGCTGCTCATTATGGGTATCAGCATCATTGTCTCAAGAATGATTACGAAACCGCTTAACGAGCTGCAGGTGCTGATGAAGGGGGCAGAGACAGGAGATCTCACCGTTTCGGCTTCCTATCAATCGAGGGACGAGATCGGACAGCTCCACCACTCGTTCAATACAATGCTGTGGAGCCTTAGGACCATGATGCAAAGAGTGTCGGAGAGTACCGGAATGCTGTCTTCCGCCTCGCAGGAGATGAGCGCCAGTGCGGAGCAGACCGCCCGTACTTCGCAATGCATTGCCGAATCCTCAGGTGAAATTGCCGCCGGTTTCGGGGAGCATGTGAAGACGGTTGAACGGGCTGCACATTCCGTGCAGGCGATAGCGGAGGAGATTGCTGCCGTCCAGCAGAGCAGCCATGAAATGACCGGACTGATGGCGGAGGCTGCTGCTTCGGCTGATCATGGAGCTGCTGCAGTGGAGGTTATCCTAGCACAGATGAAGGAGATAGATTCCAGTGTCTTCTCCAGCCAGGAGAGGGTCAGCCGCCTGGGCCGTCTTTCAGAGGAGATCAATATCATTATTACGGCGATTCAGGATTCCATTCGATCCGCTGCACGGCAGTCGGAGGAGATCCGTGAGGCTGTCGGACATGTTTCAAGCGAAGCACTTACAGTATTGCAGGCAATGGAGCAGGCAAGTGAAGGGTCCCATAAGGGTGTGGAAGAGGTGCAGAACAGCAGCACAGCGAGTGAAGAGCTATTGACCGTGATGGGCGAAATGTCGATGTCAGCCCAATACTTGACGACACTCGCCGAGAATTTGCAAGTGGATTTGGCGCGCTTCAAGTTTAATTAATCAACAAACAGGCCTCTGGATGTTATGCTCGGGAGGCCTGTTTGATTGTGCAGTCACCTGGTCGGTGCAAGTAGGCCGGTTGCGGAGTGCAGCTGCGGAGTGAAGTGGAATTAGTAAACTTAAATCGGCTCAAAAGAGCCTGGCAGAGACTTGTAGTGGGAATAAGTATACTTAATTTCAGCGAATTCATCATCAAAGGTGCAAATGGGCCGAATTAGATTTACTTTTTCCAACTAACTCTTATGAAGGGGCTGCAAGGGGAGGAATTAAGTTCACTTTTTTCACTTCTTTAAAGCGAAATTGAGAAACGGACCTAGGGAAAAGGGATGGAGAGGAAGTTTGGAACTGTAGGAGCGAATGCGTCCGCCTGAAGGCTTTCTGCAGAAAGGCCCGCTATCTTCAGCCTAGACAGTTTGCGGACTTCCACTGCGAAGAGCGGTAATAATCAAGAAATCTGCAAATGGGCCGGGGCCGGAAGTCCAGACATTTTCCGTAGTCAAGTCTAAGTCCCGAATGTTATCCGAAAATATAGCTGAACACGAAAAAATGGTCCGTCCGGCTGCATATACCGGGCGGACCATTTTTTATAATCTGAAGAATTCAATTGATTCTGGCCTTAAGCGTACCAGCCCCATACGAAGATGTACAAGGTACCGTAAATTGTGACCAGACCCACAAACAGCGCATATGCGATATTGATGTACAGCTCTTTCTTGGTATCTGCCGATTCCCCGATGTGCATGAACACGAACAGCTGCAGGGAAGCTTGAATAATGGCTGTGACCAGCAGTACGGCCATATTGGCGCCCTTGGACAGATCACCATAGATAACGATCAACGCTGCGGCGGAAAGGACCAGAGAGGCCAGATAACCCATCACATGGCGAATTGGAAACAGTTGCTTCATCATGTCACATCAGTCCTTTCAGGTAGACGAAGCTGAAGATAAAGATCCAGACCACGTCCAGGAAGTGCCAGAACAGTGAGAAGATAAATGCTTTGTTGGCTGTAGCCGGGTTGATGCCCTGGCGCCACAGCTGAATCATAATTGCTGTTCCCCACAGGAAGCCGAAGCTGACGTGCGCCCCGTGTGTTCCCAGCAGGACGAACAGGCTGGATAGGAAGCCGCTGGTCTGCAGCGTGGCTCCTTCATGCACATAAGTGACGAACTCGGTGATTTCAATGCCGATAAAGCCCAGACCCATCAGCAGCGTGAGGGCCATGAAGACCATCATCGCTTTTTTGTAGCCGAGACGCATGGCGTGAACCGCAAGACCGATCGTGAACGAGCT
This sequence comes from Paenibacillus graminis, assembly GCF_000758705.1. NCBI lineage: Bacteria > Bacillati > Bacillota > Bacilli > Caryophanales > Paenibacillaceae > Paenibacillus > Paenibacillus graminis. Next base: position 1,199,781 of record NZ_CP009287.1, read on the forward strand.
GGTCAGGAGCAGGAAGGTTTCAATCAGCACCGGGCCGATTTCGAACAGTTCACTTCCGCTCGGTCCACTGGCAAAGCGGTCCACCATGACAAAGAATACCGTGAACAAGGTGGCAAACAAAGGGATTTCAGCTCCGAGAAAAACCCAAAAGCCGAAGATTTTATTGCTGTTCTCTTCTGTAGAGTATTCCAGCGGCTTGGACGCATCTATTTTCATACAGTCTCACCCCGCATCAATTTCTTTTCTGTAGCCATAACTTCATCCACTGAGATGTAGTAGCCGTGATCCCGGTCAAAGGACATGGCTGCCAGCATAATCAGCACACCCACTCCGGCAACAATCGCAGGAATCCACATGCTGAAGACCAGGAAGAATCCGAGGAAGAAGAAGATCACACCCAGGATAAACGGCTTGCCGGTATTGCTCGGCATGTGAATCTTGGTGATTTTGTCCTCGAACAGCGGCATATTCTCCTGTTTGGCGGACCAGAAGGCGTCACGGGTCCGAACCTTCGGTACAACCGCGAAGTTGTAGACCGGCATTGGACTATGTGTAGCCCATTCCAGGGTGCGTCCATCCCAAGGATCGCTTGTGGTATCTCTCGGCATATAGCGTGTACTCCAGTAGATATTGTATACCAGAAGCACGAAGCCGATCGCCAGACCTACCGCGCCCACGAAGGACAGCATATTGAGCGGACCAAAGCCCGATTCCTCGGAATAGGTGTACATGCGCCGCGTCATGCCCATCAGTCCCAGGAAGAACAGCGGGAAGAAGGTGACGTTGAAGGAAATCACGATCCACCAGAAGGAATGCTTGCCCAGCCGTTCGTTCAGGCGGAAGCCGAACACTTTCGGGAACCAGTAGTGGAATCCGGCAATAACGGCGAACACGGCGCCCGGAATCAGCACGTAGTGGAAATGCGCAACCAGGAACATGGTGTTGTGGTACTGGTAGTCGGCACTGGCCATTGCCAGCATGACACCGGTCACCCCGCCGATGGTAAAGATCGGAATAAATGCCAGGGTGTACAGCATCGGTGTAGTGAAGGTGATCCGCCCTTTTCGGAGCGTAAACAGCCAGTTGAATATTTTTACCCCTGTCGGCACAGCGATCGCCATGGTCGTGATGGAGAAAAAGCTGTTGACCATTGCGCCTTGCCCCATGGTGTAGAAATGGTGAGCCCAGACCAGGAAGGACAGGAGCGAGATAATCAGCATACTGAACACCATGGAGGTGTATCCGTACAGGTTCTTTTTGGAGAAGGTGGCAATAATTTCGCTATAAATACCGAATGCCGGAAGAATAACGATATATACCTCCGGATGGCCCCAAACCCAGAACAGGTTGGCCCAGAGCATATCCATCCCGCCGTTGGCCATCGTGAAGAACTGGGAGCCGAAGAGGCGGTCGAACATCATTAGCGCAAGCGCCACGGTCAGTACCGGGAAGGCGAAGACGATAATTACGTTCGTAATGAGCACGGACCAGGTGAACATCGGCATTTTCATCAGCTTCATGCCTGGAGCGCGCATTTTGAGAATGGTGACGATAAAGTTGACGCCTGTGATCAGAGTTCCGATACCGGAAATCTGCAGCGCCAGGGAGTAATAGTTGTTCCCGACCGTCGGACTGAACTCCAGACTCGCCAGCGGGAAGTAGGCTGACCATCCGGCATCCGGCGATCCGCCGATGACGAAGGAAATGTTAAGCAGCATGGCCCCGAAGAAGAAGAGCCAGAAGCTGACGGCGTTGAGGCGCGGAAAAGCCACGTCTCGGGCACCGATTTGCAGCGGTACAATCACATTCATCAGACCGATGATAAACGGCATGGCCATGAAGAGGATCATGATCAGACCGTGGGTGGTAAAGACCTCATTATAATGCTGCGCATCGAGGAATTTCATTTCAGGCGCTGCCGTCTGCAGACGCATCATCATGGCGTCCACGCCGCCGCGGAACAGCATGAGCAGGGCGGCCAGGATATACATGACGCCGATTTTCTTATGGTCGACCGTAGTCAGCCATTCGCGCCACAGGTAGCCCCATTTTTTGAAATAGGTAAGCCCGACGAGAATCCCGATGGTAGCGAGTGCGATACTGATCATGGCTCCATATATTAAGGGTTCGCCGTGAACCTTAAATTTGTCTAAATCCATTAGGGTGGCTCCTTTCAGGTTGTTTCTTCAAGCCTGTCATTAAGAATTGCTGTCGTGTGTATGTTCATCCACCGGTGAGCTTGGCAGCGGCTGTTCGACTTCCGGATTCGGTTTACTGTCGAACTCCGTCTCGCTGGAAGGCTCAGGTGAAGGATGGATTTCTTTATTGTCCTGATGATCCATATTTCCGTTGTCCATATCCATCTCTTTACCGCCGCCGCTCATATGCTCGCTGTGTTCTCCCGGAGGAGGGCTGAATTCAAGATGGGTGGATGAATAGGTTTTGCGTCCAAGATAATCGGTGGCGAGCAGGCCTTTGAATTCCTTTTCCGTAAGCTTCGGAGCGGTTTCCTTGACCTCTTTTACCCAGTCCTCATAATCTTTGCTGCTCATGACCAGCGCTTCAAACTCCATGTGGGCGAAGCCTTTACCGCTAAAGTTGGCATTTCTGCCCATATAAGAGCCTTCGGTATCTGCGGAAAGGTGAAGCGTTGTGAGCATGTCGCTCATGGCGTACTTTTGTCCGGCAAGCTGCGGAATCCACAGACTGGTAATGGAACCAAAAGAGTACATTCTGAACTCTACCGCCCGGTGAACCGGCATATTCACATAGTTTACAGTTTCAATGCCTTCTTCCGGATAGCTGAAATGCCATTTCCAGTTGGAGGAAGAGGCATAGATAACCAGCGGAGTCTGGTCTTTATACTCTTTGGCCTGATTCTCGACGGCGTTGGTCGTTTTGACCGTCACGACGGACAGGAAGGCCACGATAATGATCGGGATGACGATCCAGATCGTCTCGAGGACCTTATTGCCCTCCTCATGCTCCGGAATGTATCCTTCATTGCTTTTCTTGGCCCGGTATTTCACCAGCACAAAGATATATAAGATGTAGACAACCGCCAGAACACCAAGCATAACCAGAATGGAAAGGATAATGGTGTCAGATAAAGTTCGGGCAGACGGCCCCTTCGGGTTCAGAACGGTGAGTGAACTGCATCCCGGCAGGAGGAGGATGAGGCTGAGAAACAAAGCGTATAACGGTCCCTTTTTTTTCATATAGAACTCCTTCCTTCAATAGTTCTTTTCATTCGCCGATCGTTGCGGGCAAACATTAACCTGTATCTATAGTAAGAACTACTTACCCATAATGCAAAATACATATTTTGTAAAAAAATACACAATAGACCTTAAAAATGTACATTCGGTTAAATATATGTGATCAAATTGTTACAAGAGTCTTAACGTATGATAAAGATCACAGTAACGGTGCGCCTTAAGGTTATTTTAAGAAAGTTCAAATTTTGTTCATGATTTCACAAATGTTACTATTTTCGTCACAATTATTTAAACTGAAAACACCCTGATTTCGCGGTTTTGCTTGCTCTGACAGCACTCGACAGAATATGGTTATTTTCTGAAAAAAATGACGATATGTCATTTCTCACAGCCAAACAGTTACAATTTTTTGTGCTCATGGTTACAATCTCTCAAATTACGTTATATCTATTTATGCTAAAGTAGTAGGTAAATATACATAGATTGGAGATTGTTTCACGTGCCTATCAAAAAAGTAGTGCTCTTATTCATGTCTTTTATTCTTTGCTTCGGCATCCTGCAAATTACAGCAGATGCAGCGGGAGCAAACAAATCTTTGAAGCTTGGAGTGAACGACTCATTAACCGGAATCACAGCTGTTTCGGAAAAAAGCACCTATTATGTCCCACTCCGCGCTTTGGCAACAGAGCTGAAGTGGACCCTCACCGGTCTTCCGGATGGCATTCAGGTGGAAGGCGGGGGGCGCATCCTCCGTCTGCTGGAGAATAATGGGGGAGCCCGGCTTCAGGATGGAACGGTTGCAAAGGCAGACACGTTTCTCCGGGATGGAGCACTGATGGTTCCGCTGAAGATCAGCGCTTACCTAGGATATAGAATATCCTTTGAACCGGATAAATATTTACTGCGGGTCCAGGATGGTTCGGCGGCACTTGATGACACTGCGTTCGTAACCAAGTACAAAAACGAACTGGCACCGCCTGCGCCTGCGGAACCTGCGCAGAATCAGCCGGCGGCCAAACCGGGAAAAACGCTGTATCTGACTTTTGATGACGGCCCGTCTGCTACAACGTCTGAGTTGCTGGACATTCTGAACAAGTATGGGGTCAAGGCTACATTCTTCATGCTTGGACCGAACATGAACCGCTATCCATCCCAGGTTAAGCGGATTGTGGAAGAGGGGAACGGGCTGGGACTGCACGGCATGACCCACCGCAAAGAGAAATTCTATGCTTCTGCCTCTGCTGCGCTGGCTGAAATGAACAGGGACAACGATGTACTGCGGAAGATCACCGGCACCGGCACAACCCTGATCCGTCCCCCATATGGCAGCAAGCCATATTTCACTAAGACCTTCAGGGATAAAGTGCTGGGTCAAGGCTACCACCTGTGGGACTGGAACGTGGATTCCGATGACTGGAAATATAAAGAGGACAGTGTTACCATCTACAACACCGTAATGGGCCAGGTTCATAAGCTGCAGAAGTCCAAAACCAATCCCGTTATTCTGATGCATGACCAGAAAGCAACACTTAAGGTGCTGCCGCGCCTGCTGGAAACATTGAAGAAAGAAGGCTACACCTTCGAGATTGTCACGAAGGACATCGAGCCGGTAAATTTCTGGAAGGACAAACGTTAACGATTGTCAGGATATCAAAAGAGCAAGCTGCGAGGTGAGACCCTCGCTGCTTGCTCTTTTTGCGGTTTAAAATTAGTTGATTTATGAGGTGATTGCACTTCATGCAATAGAGTATTTATTGTTGTGCGTCGGATCGCATTCTGTTATGAGAACTTCTGCTGCAGAAAGTGCAACAGAATGTGCGCCTGAGCAAAGTCATTTGTACAAATAACTAACAATCATATGTACCAGCTCGGATTTCAGCCGTTCAGTTGCGATACGCTGCTGGGAGAAAGAGATAACGTCAACGATGGCGCTTACCGTTTCGAACACGATCACGGAAGCGGCCTCCATGTCTTCAGTTTTTAGCTCATCCTGTCCCATCTGCAGATACTCAAGTGTTCTGATGCGGCCTGCTTCATACTGTGCATCCATTAACTGCTTAATCTCCTCATCGCTATGGTACATGATGGTCAGCTCTCGATGGTAGCCTATAAAGGCCTCATGGGAGATCAGGAGGGTGTCGACCAGATGCATGATCAGCTCGGAGCGGTCGATGGTTAAGAAGTTGATCTCTGACATCGAAGCGTCGATCCGGGCTAGAAGATCTGCACCATAGTTCTTCAGCACTTCAATGAAAACGGCTCTTTTATCTACAAAATAGGAATAGAAGCTGCCAGTCGATACTCCGGCCGCCGCTGCGATTTGCTTGGTGTTGGTCTGATGGAAGCCCTTGTCCGAGAACTGCTTCATGGCTGCTTGGACAATAGCCTCCTTGGTCCGGATACTGCGTTCCTGCCGTGGTGTTCTGATCTTGTCTTCCATATCACTCATGTCAGATTGCTCCCCCTTGTAGTACTGATTGTAGAGGAGGGAATTCAGGCTGTCAATAAAAGTTGAACTTGATTTCATATTTAATCATTGACAAACATGAACTTTAGTTCATATAATCTAAAACATGAACTTGGGTTCACATTTATGATGGCCTTTTGGAGGATGATGAAGATGAGTGTAAGAATGCGCAGAGCTTTATCTTTTACAGCAATCGTACTTGGTTTTTTTATGGCGCTGCTGGATACGACGATTATTAATATCGCCCTGCCGGAGATGACGCGCCATTTCGGCGGAAGTGTGTCGCGGATTTCCTGGGTGATGAACGGGTATAACCTGGCTTTTGCCGTGTTCATCCTGACTGCCTCCCGGCTGGCTGATCAATTTGGCCGGAAGAAAGTGTTTATTTTTGGAGTTGCTCTATTTACTCTGACCTCTCTGCTAGCCGGGTTTTCAACATCCCTGGGGATGCTGATTCTGCTGCGGGTGATTCAGGGCCTGGCCGGGGCAATTATTGTTCCGGTCACCATTCCCCTGACTACGACCACTTTTCCAAAAGAGATGCATGGCCTCATTATTGGCATATGGGGAGCCGTCTCGGGGGTGGCTGCGGCGAGCGGTCCGGCGCTTGGCGGAATTCTGACGCAGAACCTCAGCTGGGAGTGGATCTTTTTTGTAAACGTGCCGCTGGGTGTGTTGAGCATTGTGCTGACGGCTGTCTTCATTCAGGAATCGCGGGATGATACGGCAGGCCGTTCCATTGATTATGGCGGGACCCTTGGAATTACCGGAGCGATGTTCTTCATTACGTACGCTCTGATCAAGGTGCAGGATTATGGCTGGAGTTCGGGAGTCACCCTTGCGCTGCTGGGTGCGGGAGTATTGTTCCTGCTGCTGTTCATCTTCACACAGTGGAAAGGGAGGGAACCCATGCTGCCTTTGTCACTGATACGGATACGTACATTCAACAATGCTTCCCTGACCCTGCTGATTGTCGGAGCGGCGCTGATGAATCTTTCCCTGCTGACTTCCTTCTTCCTGACGCGGATGATGGGGATGACCGAGCTGAAGGCCGGGCTTGTGCTGTCCATGGTCGCGGTGGGCTCGATTGTCAGTTCGGCGGTTTCGGGGCCGCTGTCCGCGAAATACGGCAGCCATCTGTTCGCTGCAGCAGGTATTGTAATCACGGGCGGGGCGATGTATTCCATGAGCGGGCTTCACGCTGAATCGGCAGTGGCGGAGGTGGTGGTGCGCCTGCTGGTCGCAGGTGTTGGCATAGGCCTTACGATGGCGCCGGTGATGTCTTCCGCCGTCCGCAATGTTCCGGAGGACAAGGTGGGCATTTCTTCGGGAGTCACCAATATGGCGAAGTCGCTGGGCAGTGTCATTGGAGTAGCTATTATAGTGACTGTGCTGCAGCACAACATGGACAGTGAACTGGGGAAGGCGGGGACTCACCTGTCTGAGGCTGTTCAGGCGGATGTTAAGCTGCAGCCTCTTGTCAAAAATGTTCTAGCGGAAGCCGTAGCTTCCATCAGTAAGGAGGGGGCTGCACCGATGGGAGGAAACAGCGGCAAAGCTGATCCTGCGGCAGCCGTAGTACATGCGGTGGAGCTTGCTGCGGCAAAGCTTCCGCCTGCGGAACAAAAGGCTTTTGCAGCGGACAGCGCCAATCAATTCCGGGAAGCCAAGCTGCTCTTGTCTCAAGCAGGGAACGGGATGCAGCAGGCGGCTGTTGAGGGATTCCGCCGGACCTTTGTTTTTGCCGGCCTGCTGATGATTCCGGGGATACTGTTCGCTCTCCTGAGCGACAAGCGGCGCAAGCCCGAGGAGCCGGCGGCAGTTGCCGAACCGGCGGTGCTGGAGCGGTAGTTCCAACTCAGAAAGGCTCAAGCAAGCGGCTCTTTTTACAGAGCCGCTTCTTTTTATGTTGACAGATTAGTATACTGTATTAATAATAGTAGTACAGTTAATACACTATATGGGTTGAACTTGAAAATATACAAACTGGAATGTTTGAAGGATACAGCACACGAAAGGAGGACTGTCATGTTCGAATTGGACGTCCGCAGCCGCAAGCCGATCTACGAGCAGTTGAACGATAAAGTCAAGGAGCTGATTATGCACGGGATTTTGCGCGCGGATGAGCAGCTTCCGTCGGTAAGAACCTTGTCCTCACAGCTTACAGTGAATCCCAATACCATTCAGAAAGCCTACCGTGAACTGGAGCGGGAAGGCTATATCTATTCTCTGCAGGGCAAAGGGAGCTTTGTGGCTCCGCTGCAGCAGGGCCAGAACGAGAGCAAAAGAGCAGGACTCAGGGAAGAGCTGCTGCGCCTGATGGCAGAAGCGGTCTATCTCGGATTTACCGCAAATGAAATTGGGGCATTGTACCGTCAGGTGCTGGAGCAGAGAGAGAAGGGAGAATAGCCATGATTGAAATACGCGGAATCAGTAAAAGCTTTCAGGGAGAAAAGGCTGTTGACAGCCTGTCGCTGACGGTACATAAAGGCGCCATTTATGGCCTGCTCGGTTCCAACGGAGCAGGGAAAACCACCCTGCTGAAGACACTAGCCGGCATCTACCGGCCTGAGGAAGGAACCGTTAAGATCGGCGGCCAGCCAGTTTTTGAGAGTCCGCAGGTGAAGCAGAACCTCATTTTTATGCCGGACAGCCCATACTTTTTCCCGCAGGCCTCGCTCAAGACGATGGCCGCCTTTTACCGTTCGGTGTATCCGGGTTTCAGCGATAAACGTTTTGAGGAGCTGGGCACGGTATTCCGGCTCGATATGGGACGCAAGCTAAGCCGTTTCTCCAAGGGCATGCAGCGCCAGGCGGCCTTTTGGCTTGCGCTCAGCTGCAGACCGGATGTGCTGATTATGGATGAGCCGATAGACGGGCTGGACCCGGTAATGCGCCGCCAGATCAAGAATCTTTTGTTCCAGGAGGTCGCCGAGCGGGAGCTGACCGTTCTGATCTCTTCGCATAATCTGCGGGAGATTGAGGATCTGTGTGACCATGTCGGCATTATGCACCAAGGCCGGATGCTGGTCGAGAAGGATCTGGATGATCTTAAGGCCGATACGCATAAGGTTCAGGTAGCCTTTCGCGATGAACGTCATGCGTCGGCACTTGCGGCCAAGCTGCAAATTCTCCATCAGGAGCGGCGGGGCAGCGTGGATCTGTATATCGTAAAAGGCGACCGGGAGCGGATTTCGAAAGTGATCCATGTCTATGAGCCGTACGTGTTCGATCTGCTTCCCTTGACGCTGGAGGAAATCTTTATTTATGAAATGGGGGATGCCGGGTATGACGCGCAGCCGATACTTCTTTAACAGCAGTGTTATCCGCCAGAATTTGCGCCAGCACGGCTGGATTGGAATCATCTATACCTTGGGCTTGCTGTTCTCGCTTCCGCTGCAGCTCTTTATGCGCAGTTATCCGGGTGCTGAGCCGCAGGAGATAGATACGCTGTTCCAAGTAGGCGGAGATCTACAAATGCTGTTCATCATCTCACTGCCGGCCGCTGCCGGGCTGTTCCTGTTCCGCTATTTGCAGTCCAGAAGGGCTTCCGATCTGTGGCACAGCCTTCCGCTGCGGCGGGAGCATTTGCTGACAGCGCATCTGGCTAGCGGATTAGGACTGCTGCTTCTTCCGGTATGGCTAACCGCTGCAGTCACAGCTATGGTTACTCCGATGGACGGAAATATGTACATTTATCAAGGAACGGATATCTGGAACTGGTGCCTGGCGGTCAGCATCCTTACGCTGTTTCTCTTTGTGTTCAGCATCTTTGTCGGCATCTGCACGGGACAAACCGTGATCCAGGGTATCATCATTTATATTCTGCTGATCCTTCCGGCGGCGCTGATTGAATTCGTCAATCACCATTTAAGCATGTATCTTTATGGTTACCCGGAATGGTTTGGCCTCAGTGAGGACAGATTGATCTGGTCGCCCTTATTACATCTTATTGTTCTGGGGGAAGAGCCCTTCAGTACGGGAGAATTATGGACCTACAGCGGTTTGTCGCTCTTATTCATCGTCTTTTCGTACATACTGTACCGCAAGCGCAGTGTGGAAAAGTCCGGGCAGGCTATTGCCTTCACCTATTTCAATCCGCTGTTCAAAGCTGGGGTAATGCTATGTGCGATGCTTCTGGCGGGTACGTATTTTGGGGCCGTTAAGCCGCATCAGGCGGGCTGGGTTCTCTGCAGCCATCTTGCCGGAGCGCTGCTTGGCTATATCGCGGCAGAGATGGTTATCCGCAAAACCTGGCAGATCATGACCCGTAAAGTGCCGCTTGAATTCGCAGTATATGGAGTACTGCTGGGTTTGCTGGTCTACATTCCGGTGTCCGGATTAACCGGATATGAGGACCGGGTGCCGGCCGCAGAACATATCACTGGAGTGTATGCAGGAAGTAATTACAGGATGTATAACGATGATTCATATAACGGATTTGCCTCCAGTGAGGTTGCAAAAGATTCATCCGGCAACAGGGTGCCTTTCGCTGGCGGTCAGCAATATATTGAAGCTGTCCGCAGCCTTCACCAGACGCTTATTACGGTGCGTCCCGACTATAACATCGCCCCGTCTGAGGAATATAACCGCGGCGGCAGAATGTTCACCTTGGCATATCGATTGGATAACGGACGCATGGTGGTGCGTGAGTACCGGATTCCAGCCAAGGGCTTTGAGCCGGAAATGAAAGCGGTCATGGAAAATGAAGATTTCAAGCGTGCCGAATATGATGTTCAAGCACTGGATGCGGAAATTGAAAGCTTTAGGTTAAGCTACCGGGAACGGGTGGTTAGAATTACGGACCCGGAGGACGTTCGGGAATTCAAGGATATCCTAATCAGAGAAAAGCTGAATATGTCCTATGAGGACCAGAATGAGGGACAATTGCCAATTGCGTATATCCAGCCTATCCAAAAGCCTGCAGACGAAGAAGGCGGCAGTGGAAGGGTAAATGCAAGTGTCACTCGCAATTACGAATGGCTGCCCTCCTACAAGAAACTGGGTAATTGGATGGAGGAAAAGGGGTTTGCGGAAAAAATTCGATCCACAGCAAAAGACGTACAATCGGCTGAAATTATAAAAGATGATTATAAGGGCAGGATTTCCCCGGGGGAAACTTACAACCTTGAACTGCACATGTCGCTGGCCCGCCAGCAGAAGCTTTCAGTTGTTACCCGGGATAAGAAAGTGATTGCCGGCATCCTGGAACATCAGCGCGAGTATTTGGGCAAAAACGGGATGTATGCAGCCAAGCTGGAATATACAGACGGAGATACCCAATATGTATCCATAGATATGGAGGGACTGGAGCCTGCCCTGAAATCGCTGCTCCCTTAACTCTCCCGAAAGAAGCTGTATTCTTGGCTGACTACTATACTGTGCCCCTTGCCGGTGATTGTTCCGGCAGGGGCACTTTTTTTGCTCCAAGTGAGGCGTGTGCTTACATCAATTCAGGTTGACAAAACCTGGAACCCTGAATTATGCTTTTGGAATATTAGATAGCCAGCTTGATGTCACTCAATGAAGCAAAAGCCCACTACAATTTCAGGAGGTCAGGACAGATGAATGAACAAAGAAAACATTCGTACCTTCACAATCCCAATATGTTTCCTGTTCAGCGGTCCGCCTCGTTCGGAAGGTTAGCCCTTGCAGCGGTATCTGTATTTCCGGCAGCAGCATGTACAGTTGTTTTCCGGTAAGTCTATACCTTAATTTGCATAGCGGAGCCTGGCCATGGACGATGGAGTCCATGGCTTTTTTTGTATTTTTTTGTGGACAAGAAAAGGAGAGGTGCCTAATGTCTGATATTCATACATCCATTATCCGTGAGCTTCGCACCATCGAATCGGAAGAGAATGTCCGTATCCTGTATGCTTGTGAATCCGGCAGCAGGGCCTGGGGGTTCCCTTCCAGAGACAGTGACTATGATGTGCGGTTCCTTTATCTGCGGTGCCCGGAAGCGTACCTGTCGATCTTCGAGCAGCGGGATGTTATTGAACGCCCGATCAGCGATTTGCTGGATATCAACGGATGGGATCTGAAAAAAGGGCTTACCCTTTTCCGCAAATCCAACCCGCCGCTCCTGGAGTGGCTGCAATCTCCGGTCCGCTATGAAGAGAACTACACCGTGGCAGAGAGCATCCGCAGTTTGTCGCCGCTCGGATTTTCGCCCAAATCCTGCATTTATCATTATCTGAATATGGCCCGGGGGAATTACCGGACTTACCTGCAAGGCAGCGAGGTTAAGATCAAGAAGTACTTCTATGTTCTCCGTCCGCTTCTGGCCTGTGCCTGGATTGAGAAATATCAGGAGGTGCCGCCCCTCGACTTCACAATACTGGTAAAGGACCTGATTCCTGAAGGCAGCGAACTGAGAGAAACGGTCGATAGGCTGCTGGTCCGCAAAATGTCAGGCGATAAATTGAATCTGGAGCCGCGGATTGAGGGGATTAACAAGTACCTGGAGCAGCAGATCAGCCATTTTGAACAGATTGCGGCCCAGTTTGGATCAGGGAACGGGGTAGAAGACAGCGTGCTGGATGAACTGTTCCGTTCCGCACTGCTTGAGGTGTGGGGCGGTGAAAGCCGCTGGACCCCGTAGAGAGAAAATCAAGTGACGTTAAGGAGAGATGGACGCTATGCATTTAATCATTAGAGCGACTGGCGCGGGTGCGGGCATGCTGTCCCGCCTGCTGGCCAAAAATCCCAATAACCTGTACGACCGGATGGAAAAAGAAGCCCGTGTACGCATCGTCTTCACCGCCTCTTCGGAGGAGGAAGCGGAAGCGGTCATTTATGTGACGCCTGACCCGGTTGAGCTGGTAAAAGGCGCTTCTTCGGCGCACAATGATATTACGCAGTATATCAATGACCGTGAATTTGTGGTGAGCAGCCTGTTCTGCACCTACATCCGTTCTGCACTCGGCACGGCGCTGAACGGTAAGACGAAGGAAGCTTATTTACCCTGGGTTGAGCGGAAGCTGGCCCTGGAGCTGACCTTTGGGCCTGTCGCATCGAATTTGCCGGACAGGACGCTGGAAGAGCTGTTCACCGCGCTGGGCTATGAGGTGCTGGTGGAGCGGGGCGATGCCGAATATAACTTTGTTCTGAAGAGCCGCAGCTCTGTCCGGTACATTAGGCTGAAGGGGATGCAGACGCTGCAAACGGCGCTCCGTCAGCTGTTCGTGCTGATTCCTGCACTGGATGACTACAAGCATTACTACATCAGCGATGATGAGGTGGACAAAATCTGGCGTTACGGGGAAGGCTGGCTGGAGAATCATCCGCAGCGCGGACTGATTCTGAAACGCACCCTGCGTTTTGCCGGGGCAATCCGGCAATATGACAGTCTGATGAAGAGTAGTGATCATCTGGAAGGGACTCAGGCGCCGGATGAAGCATCAGGAGGAATGGCTGAGGAGGAAGCCCTGTCCCCGCCGGTGGCGTCAGCCGCGGCCGAGGCTGACGCAGCACCAAAGGTCCGGCTGAATGATCTGCGTTATGCTGCGATCGCGGACGTGGTAGAGCAACTCTCGCTGAGGCGCAGCATCGTGGATTTCGGCTCCGGGGAAGGGAAACTGTCAGCGAGGCTTGCCAGTGTGCCGGGGGTCCGCGAGATTAAGGCGGTGGAGCCTTCCGCCACGGCACAGCTGCGGGCGATAGAGCGTTTCGCCAAGCTGGAAGGAAAGGCTGGTGTTCCTGTACCGGAGCCGGTGACGGGATCTCTGTTCTATTACGATGAATCACTGCGGAGCAAGGATGTGATGATTCTCTGCGAGGTGATTGAGCATATTGATGAATACCGGCTTGGCCGGGTGATGGATACGATTTTTCACGAATATGCCCCGGGGACGCTGATCCTTACTACACCGAACAAGGAATACAACGAAGTATATGAGATGGATCAGGAGGAAATGCGCCATGGCGACCACCGTTTTGAGTGGAGCCGGGAAGCTTTTGCCGCATGGTGCTCCCGCTGGACTGAGGCTTATAACTATTCCGTCCGGCTGAGCGGGATTGGAGAGTTCGCGCAGGATTATGGATATCCGACGCAGATGGCCATATTTACGAAGGAGGATACGTTGTAATGACTGACAGACAAGAAGGGCAGCGGGTGATTCCTTTTCCGCACGGAGGCATTGTTGTGCTCGTCGGGCCTTCGAACAGCGGCAAAACCACCCTGCTCCGCAGACTGGTGCAAGAAGGCGTACTGCTGCAGACGGAAATCATCTCTTCAGATGATTACCGGACACTGGTGGGGGATGTTGAATACATCGACTGGAAAGGACGTCCCCGGGAGGAAGCTGACATTTTGTACAACGATTATCAGCTCCAGTCTAAGCTGGCTTTTGAGGCGATGAATGCCGTGGTGTCGATGCGCTGCCGGCTGGGCAAGCTGACGGTGGTGGATGCCACACATCTGCAGCCCGAATACCGCAGGAAATATATCGACTTGGCAGCCGGGCATGATCTCCCCTGCACCGCCTGGATTCTGGATCTGCCGGAGCAGACCCTGTTAGAGCGGGATCAAAGCCGGGACCAGCCGCGCGGAAAGCAGCGTGTGAAGCAGCAGTTCGTCCAGTTCAAACGTTCGCTGTGCGGACTGCGTGATGAAGGCTTCGACTTCACTTATATGCTCAAAGAAACCGAGTCCATTCAATTTATCCGCAAAAAGAACCCGCTGCTCGCTGAAATTGGCGCAGGGGTGGATGTGATCGGCGACATTCACGGCTGTTATGACGAAATGCTGGAGCTGCTGGGACAGCTGGGTTATGCGCCGGATAATGCAGGACTTTACCGGCATCCGGACGGCAGAACGCTGGTCTCCGTGGGAGATGTGATGAGCCGTGGTCCGAGATCGCTGGATACCATGAGATTCTGGAAAAAACACTGCGATGCCGGGGCCGCCCGCATGATCGACAGCAACCACGGCTGGAAAATCGCCCGCTACCTCAGCGGCCGTCAGGTAACCCTGAGCCATGGCGATGAGAATATCGCTGCGGAGCTTGCGCAGGTTGCCCTTGAAATAGGCGAGGGGGAAGCGGATGCGCTAAGAGAGGAATTGAAGCAATTTCTGCTCTCCGCACCCAGCCATCTGGTGCTGTGCCGTGAGGGGGTTCGGCGTGTAGTTGTTGCCCATGCCGGAATACGGGATGAATATATCGGCAAGCAGTCTAAGCGGATACAGGACTTCTGCCGCTACGGCGATACGGATGGCACGGATGCCACAGGAGCACCTGTGCGTAAGGAGTGGTATGTAGAACATGAATCCGGGGAGCTTATTGTCTGGGGACATGATCCAAGGCCTTACCCGACAGTGGTGAAGAATACGGTAAATATTGATCAGGGTGCGGTTTTTGGCGGTTCCTTGACGGCCTATCGGTACCCGGAGCAGAAGTTTGTCAGCATCAAGGCTTATCAGGATTATGCCCGGGACCCGGACAGCCCGCTGATCCGCTGGGAACGGGGGAGATTCTCGCCGCCTAATCTGCGCAAGCTTGTGGAAGGGTATTCCGTCATGACAGGCACCTATGGCGAAATCTCTGTGCGCGGTGAATCTGTAAAAGCGGCGATAGACACGGTGTCCCATTTCACCATCCCTATGGAAGAGCTTGTCTACATTCCGCCCACAATGAGCCCGGCACCCCAGGTATCCGCCGATGAAGCTTATCTGGAGCATCCCCGTGAAGCAATTGCTTACTACCGTTCTCAGGGCGTTAAGACTATGGTGGCGGAGAAAAAACACATGGGCAGCCGCGCCGTTCTGCTGCTGTTCCGCGATGAGGCTGCTGCTGTGCCTTATGTGGGCCGTCCCACGCTGGGCACGATTTACACGCGTACCGGCCGGGCTTTCTTTAACAAAGATACCGGTCCTAATGTGCTGTCCCGGCTGAATTCGGATTTGCACCAAGCCGGTTACTGGGCCCGCCACAATACGGATCTGCTGCTGCTTGACGCTGAAATCATCCCGTGGAACCTGAAGGCGCGCGAGCTGATCGCCACCCAATACGCCCATGTCGCCGAAGCTGCGGCGATGGACCGCGCGCAGCTCCTGAGGAAGCTGCGCGAAGCGGAACATGCCGGACGCGATGTGTCAGGCTGGGTGCAGGAGATGGAGGGTAAGCTGAAGAACGCCCGCGTATTCCGTGATGCCTTTCAGCAGTACTGCTGGGACACGAGCGGCCTGGACGGCGTCCGGATTGCTCCGTTCCATACGCTGGCGCACAGCGGACAGACCTTTTTTGACCAGAGCCATCTTTGGCATATGGAGCATGGCCGCGAGCTGGCCGGGGCGTCGCCGCTTTTTATGGAGACGGAATACCGGACGATCGCCAGTGAAGCTGACGAAGCCGCTGTGATCCGCTGGTGGGAGGAGCTGACAGAGGACGGGCATGAAGGCATTGTGATCAAGCCGGAAACTTTCATTGTCCGCAGCGGTAAAGGGTTAGTCCAACCTGCGCTCAAAGTCAGGGGCCGCAAATACCTCCACATTATTTATGGGATTGACTATCTGCAGCCGGACAATCTGGCCCGGCTCAAACTGCGCAAAACCGGCAAAAAAGAGCGCCATGCCCTGATGGAATGTGCCTTGAGCGTAGAGTCGGTGGAACGTTTTATCCGCAAGGAGCCGCTGGAACGGATGCATGAATGCGTGCTTGCCGCCTTGTCTCTTGAATCCGATCCGGTCGATCCGCGGTTGTAGGCAGGGAGAAAAACCAATGAAGAGGGCAGTACGTTAGTGGGAAAAAGGTTCACTAATCGAACTCACTCGGCTTATGGAGTACCCTATGTGGGAAAAAGTACCACTAATCCGGCTGGAAGCGGCCATATGGGATGAAGTTACATGAATTAGGTGTATAAAATCCGACTAAAGCCTGCTGTAGCCAGGGTTTTAGCTGATTAGGTTTACTTTTTCCACTTAGGCTCAGTCTCTTACTAGCTTCATTGTTTTCCCCAAGAGTTTAACCTTCTCCAGTTCAACTCATGTAGCAGGTCGTTCCATTCCGGATTTTCATAATCATGAATGTATAAGACAGCAAGGAACGAGGTGGAAAAATGTTAAATCATACCGCTGAGGTTTCGCTCAGCAAATTTATGACCAAGCTGCTCCGGCATACACCGGCAGAGTATGGATTGCTCCTTGATCCTGAGGATGGCTCCTGTCTGCTGGAGGATCTGCAGCGTGTCATCCATGCTGCCCCAAAATGGGCAGGGATCACCGAAGAGGATATCCGCCAGGTCGTCCGGAACAGTGAGAAACAGCGCTTCGCCATAGAGGAGGACCGCATCAAAGCGAGGTATGGCCATAGTCATGCCAAGCTTGCATATGAGCCGGGAGTCCCGCCGGAGGTTCTATATCATGGGACGCATCAGGCTGCGCTGCCTTCGATCTTTAAGGAAGGGCTGCTCCCCATGGGAAGGCAGTATGTACATTTATCAGAAGGGCTCCATTTTGCCAGCCTCGCCGGGAGCCGCAGGGGCAAGCTGATTCTGCTGGCCGTGGATACGGTTAAGGCAGTACATTTGGGAGTAACCTTCTATTATGCAGGCAATGAAGTGTGGTTGTCAGAGCCGGTTCCACCTGCTTGTATTGCGTTGCGGGAAGAGCCGTAGGTGTTCATACTGCCAAGCTTGAGCAGCGAAACGATTGTGCAGGACAGCATTGTACCGCCAGCTTCTACATGAGGGAGGGATATACCATGGATGAAGTGCCGGATCACTTGGACCACGGCTTGCAGATTGTTTTTATCGGGTTCAATCCCAGCCTCCGTTCGGGGGAAGTAGGGCATCATTACGCTAATCCGCGCAATAATTTCTGGCGCATTCTGGAGCGCTCCGGCCTGACGCCCCGTCTCTATGATGCTTCAGAGGACGGGGAACTGCTCCGGCTGGGCATGGGCTTCACCAACATCGTCGCCCGCCCGACGCGTGGTGCGGAAGATATTACCCGGCAGGAGTATGCCGAGGGCCGGCAGATTCTCCGGGAGAAGCTTGCCCGCTACCGGCCGGCGATCGCCTGCTTTGTCGGCAAAGGCGTCTATACGGAATTCAGCCGCCGCCCGAAGGCGGACTGGGGCTTCCAGGATGGCCAGCCTCCCATCGTGGACGGTGTGCGGGAGTTCGTCGCCCCCTCGTCCAGCGGTCTGGTCCGTATGCCCCTGCTGGAGATCGTAGCCATTTACCGCAGGTTGTACGATTATATTCAGGAGGGGCCCTGAATTTATTGCTGGAAACGGGCAAATCAAAGTAAGTACCTCGGATTCCGCCCGTCTGACTAGAAACGGGCGAAACAAGGGTAAAAGCTCCGAAAGTACCTCAGATTCCGCCCGTCTGACCAGATGTGGGCAAAACAAAGGTAAAAGTACCTCTGATTCCCCCGTCTGACCAAAAACGGCCGGAACAAAGGTAAAAGTACCTCAGATTCCGCCCATCTGATCGGAAACGGACGAAACAAAGGTAAAAGTACCGCAGAATCCACCAGCAGAGGTGGGGAGGTGGAAAAAGGATACTTAATTTTCCTATAAATAAACAATTATGAGATTTAAGTGGAAAAATGGACTTCCGTCAAGAAAGTGGACACAAAAAAATAGATTTAGGCAGTCTTTCTCTTCTTGAACTTCGCTGCAAATTGGGCAGGGGAAACATAACCCAGCGCACTGTGGATTCGCTTGCGATTATAAAAAAATTCAATGTACTGGAACATCTCGTCCTGCGCGTGCTGCTTCGTTTTGAACTTGGTGCAATAAACAAACTCTTTCTTGAGTACGCTATGAAAGGATTCGATGCAGGCATTATCATAGCAATTTCCCTTACGGCTCATGCTCGCCTTCATGTGATATTTTTTTAGACGTTTACGGTAATCGGCAGAGGCGTACTGTGATCCCCGATCGGAGTGATGGATGAGTCCCTTTGGGGGCCGCTTGGCCTTGTAGGCGTCGTCCAGTGCGCCCAGTACCAGATCCGTCGTCATTCGTTCCTCCAGTCTCCAGCCGACAATTTCTCTCGTGCAGAGGTCGAGCACACTGGCCAGGTACAGCCTACCTTGCCGGCAGGGAATGTAGGTAATGTCTGTGACCCAGACTTTGTTAGGCTCGGCCGTCGCAAATTTTTGATTCAGCAGATTGGGAGCAATGGGCAAATTGTGATTGGAATCCGTCGTTTTTACACGAAACCGCTTGGCTACACAGGAACGTAATCCGAGCTCTCGCATGTATTTTCCTACCGTCCGCTCGCTAATGGTGAACCCTTCTTTCAGCAAAAGCTCGGTAATTTTGGGGCTACCATAACGTTGTCTGTTGTCCTTGAAATGATAGATGATCCGCCGGAGCACCAGCGCCTTACGCTCGGCTTGAGGGCTCGAGGTAGCGCTTCGCCATTTGTAATACCCGCTCCGGGACACTTCAAAAACGCTGCACATCTTCTCCATTCGAAACTCGGAGCGATGATCTTCGATGAACTGAAATCTCAGTTCTTTGGTTTGCTGAAGATGTGCACAGCTTTTTTTACGATGACGAGCTCCTCTTCGACGTCTGCAATTCGCTGCGCCCTTGCCTGTAATTCTTTTTCTTGTTCCGCCAGTCGCTGCTCAAGTTCGCGAACCTTTTCCGCACTGTTTACAGGTTCATTCCCGAACTCCCGATACTTTGCCAGCCAGTTGTGCAGTACGCCAGGGGAGATGCCCAGCTCCTCCCCAATCTCCGTCACCGTCTTCGTCTGTTCCTGAATGTACTTGACCGCTTCTCTTTTAAATTTTTCATTATACCGTTGCCGTTGTTCACCCATGTGAACACCTCCTCGTTAAGTTCATTATTCATACTCTCTTAACGGGTGTCCACTTTTTATTCTACTTACAAAAGGGAACCTAATCGGGCTAGATTACCTTGTTTGGAGCAAATTGAGCCCCATTTGTTGGACTTTTTCCACTTAGACTGCAGAATGCAAGGTGCTTGAGCAAATTAGTTAACCTTTTTCCCACTTAACCTGCTACGGAGACAGAGCTCCTTAAAGACACGTACGCCCTACACATACTTCTTGATGCTATCGCCATCTGATTGGAAGCAAACAAGGCAAGGGTAAAAGCAACTCTTAATCCGTCAACCTATATAGATTAAGCTTAAGAATCTAACTTGATGTTATGGCTAGGCCCTTGGTTTACAAGATATTCACCAGTCATCCTACCGCAATTTTTAGGTTTAGCTTATATAGCTGGAACGTGCGAATCAAAGGTCAATAAAAAGTACCTCCCAAAAAACACCCTTGATCCTAGATCAAGGGTGTTTTTGCTGCCAATCTGTAGTCCGCCCTATCTGTGCCCCGGAACGGAACGTTGCCAGCCGTACTGCCTGGCAACGTATTGTTATCCGCAATGTCAAATCCAGCCTGCCCCAGCAGCAGCCCCAGCCGGTGCAAGTCCGGCATGTTGTCCCTCTCCAGCCCATGTCATCTCTAGTCCGCTTCTGCCCTAGCCGTGATCAGATCTGAATCAGCAGCAGGATAATGGAAGACAGTGACAGGCACACGCTGGCCAGATACAGCACGGCAACGACCTGCTTTTGGTTTAGGCCGGCTTTGAGCAGGCGGTAATGGACCTGGGTCGCATCAGCCTGATAAATGGACTTGCCTTGCACAAACCGTTTGATGACGACAAACAAATTGTCGAAGATCGGCACGCCGAGCGCGAGAATCGGGATGAACAGGGACAGGACCGTCGCCTGCTTGAACGCCCCGTCCAGCGCGATTACGGCCAGGATGTAGCCGAGAAAAGTGGCCCCTGCGTCCCCCATAAAGATTTTGGCCGGAGCTTTGTTGTACCGCAGGTAGGCAATAGTGACGCCCACCAGAGTGATCGCCATCATAGCCGAGGCGGATTGGCCCTTCGCCAAAGCAACCACGAACAGCGTCACTGCGGAGATAGCCGTAAGACCGCCGGCCAGACCATCCATACCGTCCGAGAAATTAATCACGGTAGTCACACCGAAGATCCACAGAATAGTTAGTACAAATTGCAGGATCACCGGCAGCGAGATATAATCGCCGGAGAAGGGGTTGAAGAATCCGGTGAAGGCATTCCCAGACAGAAAGACCAGAATCGCCGCTGCGATCTGAACGATGAACTTCGGCAGCGCCGGGAAGTCCTTGCCTTTGGTTTTGTACCAGTCATCGACCGTGCCTATGGTCAGCAGGAGCACACCGCCAATGAATAGAGCGAGAGTACCCAGCGAGAGATCGCGGGTGAACAGCAAATATGTAATAAAAAAACCGATGAATATAGCATAGCTGGCTGTCAGCGGAATGGGCTCCCTATGTATTTTGCGCTCCACATCCTGCCGGGGCTTGTCCACAAAATCAAGCCGGAATGCGAGCCTGCCAAGCGGAGGAATCAGCAAATAGACGATGCAAAAGGATACCAGAAACGCTAGAACATAAAAAATGACAATCACCGCCATTGATTTTTTGAAAAGGCCTGTCTGAATTATATCGCAGATGGCTACCGCTTGTCGATGAAACGCGAAATTGGAGGAAATAGAAAGATGAAATATGAGGTTATTTTATTTGATGCCGATGATACCTTGTTTGACTATGGGATGGCTGAGAGCAGGGCGCTGTATAATGCTTTTGCCCATTTTGGCCTGCCGACGGGTGCTGGGGATTATGCTGCGAGCTACAAAGAAATCAACGCTGCACTGTGGAGGGATTTGGAACAGGGACGGACCACCTCTGCTGTGCTGCGGGTTGAACGGTTCAACCGGCTGTTTGCCGCGCATAAGCTGCAATTGAGCCCTGAGGCGTTTAGTGAAGCATATTTGAAGTTTCTGGGGGAAGGAACGTACCTTATACAGGGAGCGGTAGAGCTGTGTCAGGAGCTGGCCGGGTGCAGGCTTGCAATTATCACCAACGGAATCAAGGATGTGCAGCTATCCAGAATTCAGGGCTCACCGCTGAGCGGTACCTTTGAGCAGATCATTATTTCCGAGGAGACCGGGTACCAGAAGCCGGAGAGGGGGATTTTCGATTATGCTTTTGCCAAGCTGGGGAGCTCTGACCGGAGCAAAGTGCTGATCGTCGGCGATTCGCTGACTTCTGATATCCAGGGGGGGATGAATTACGGAATCGATACCTGCTGGTTCAACCCGCTGGGTAAGGAAGGCGTCCCGGGCATTCATCCGACCTATGAGATCCGGGAGCTGTCCGGGCTTCTGGAAATTATCCGCTAATGTACTGTCTTAACAGCATGGCAGGTTGAAAACTTTCTCTGGTGATTAATTATATTAAGATGACTTATCATTCTCCATCATCAAATATATACAGGGAGAGGATTCAATTGAAGAAAAAATGGCTGATTGCCGCAGTAGCTGCGGGCATGACTATAACCGGTTCGGCAGGTGTATATGCGGGAGCGAAGCTGGAGCAGATCAAAGCCTATCTGAACCACAGCATCGGTGTGGTCGTGGATGGCACCCCTTATTGGCTGAAGGACGGCAACGGCAAAACTTTAACGCCTATCACTTACGAAGGTATCACATATCTGCCGGTCCGTTCGATCGCCGGTGCGCTGAAGGTGCCGATTACTTATGACGCCGCGAACTATAAAGTGAGAATTGGCACCGGTGCCGAAACCGGAGGAACCCCGGGAACAGGTGCCGGGACTACTCCCCCTCTGGTAGAGAGCACCGAACGGCCGGCTAATCTGCCAAAGGATTTTCCAATTCCGGCGGATGCAATCATAGCAACTACACTGGATACGGATGCAGACGGAGTGAAGAAGGCTGCCTTTACCTATTCCACACAGGAAGACCTGGCAACAATGGGCTTTGTGTACAGTGAATATGTGCGGATCAAGAGACTGGAAAATGCTTCTCAGACGGTTAGCGCCAGCACGGTCAGAATCTCCGGCAAGCTGGGCGGGACGAGCCCGCTGTCCATCACTGGCAAGGCTTCAACCGCCCGTCCGGGCTTCAATATCTTCACCGTCACGTTCTCGGAGAGCTGATTCATCCTTTCCGGCAAAAAACAGCTGTGCCTCAGGAGGCCGCAGCTGTTTTAAATTTACGCTGTATTTACTGAGCGCTATAACGGAAACCGCCTCTTGCAGAGAACAGTGAAGCCGGTCCGCTTGCACAAGGTGTTTTGCTGACCCCCAAGCAAAGGCCTATAAACAGATCTGTTACCCCTGCTGCCGGGTATCCAACGGCTTCAGGTGTGCCTCGATCTGCGTACGTTTATCTTCGAGGAAGGGCGGCAGGGCCAGGGATTCGCCCAGATGCTCAATATCCTCATCGGTGGCGAAGCCCGGACCGTCCGTAGCCAGCTCGAACAGGATTCCGCTAGGCTCGCGGAAGTAGAGGGAGCGGAAATAGAAACGGTCCACAAAACCCGAGTTCTGCAGTGGATAGCTGCTGATTCGCCCGATCCACTGCTTCAGCTCTTCTTCGTTGTCTACGCGGAAGGCGACATGATGCACACCGCCGCGTCCAAGCCGTTCCTGCGGCAGATCCAGGCGTTCTTCCAGGTGGATTTCTGCACCGGAACCGCCTTCGCCGGTTTCGAACACACTGACATCCGGCTGTCCTGCAACCGGGGAAGGATAAGTGCCTTTGCGGCGGAATCCAAGCAGATCCGTAAGCACCTTGGCGGAAGATTCTGCAGCCCCGACGGTCAAATGGACCGGACCCAGTCCAAGGATGCCGTATGCCGCCGGGACCGGGCTTTTGTCCCAGGGCTTGCCACCTGCGACCCCCTGGTTATGCTCATCCGATACAAGAATCAGGCGCTGTCCCTCATGATCCCGGAAGGCCAGCGTCTTGCGGCCGCCGCGGTCCTGGATGCCCTCATGCTCCACCTGGAATTCCGCCAGCCGCTGCGTCCAGTACTCCAGCGCCTTGTCGTCAGGTACGCGGAGCGACAGCGCGGAAATGCTGTTATTGCCGTCGCGGTTGCGGCCTGCGTTCGGAATCTCGAAGAAGGTAACCTCAGTGCCGGGATTGCCTGCCTCGTCCCCGTAGAACAGATGGTAGACGGAGACATCATCCTGGTTCACTGTTTTTTTAATCAGCCGCAGTCCGAGCACTTCGGTATAGAACTTGAAGTTTTCAGGGGCTCTGGCGGTAAGGGCGGATACATGGTGTAGTCCTTTTAGTGTTAAACTCATAGTAATTCCTCCTGAAGTTTGGTGTGCATTGCTGAATGGACCGTAAAATTATAGTTGGAGTGAAATTAATTTAATGAACAATATTAAGTTACTTACATTTTAATAGTAATATACGAAAATGGCAAGCATGAATTTCATTATCCGCAAAGGAGATTAATATGATACATACACAAGCAAGCTTAATGGAGCAGCTTAAAGGAATGGGGATTGATCCCCGGGGGACGGCGCTGGTCCACTCTTCACTGAAAAGTATCGGCGAGGTCCAGGGAGGGGCAGACACGGTGCTGGATGCACTGTCTGAATATATGAGACAAGGGCTGCTGGTTCTGCCGACGCACACCTGGTCATATATCGATGCGGATAATCCCCAGTTCTCCGTTCAGCAGTCCCCCTCCTGTGTCGGAATCCTGCCGGAGCTGTTCCGTAAGCGGCCGGGGGTTATCCGCTCGTGGCATCCCACCCATTCCGCAGCTGCGCTGGGCAAGGATGCAGCGGAGTTCACCTCCGGTGACGAGCGGTGGGACACGCCCTGTGCCCGGGGATCAGTCTACGGCAAGCTGCTGGACCGCAAGGCCGACATTCTTCTGCTCGGCGTAGATTTGCGGAGGAATACCTTCATCCACGGGATTGAAGAGTGGCTGGATATTCCCGGCAGAATGACGGATAGCCGTGAGCAGCTGTATACGGAAACTCCCGGCGGAGAAGTGATTTCAGTACCCTCGCGCAGGCACTGCGGGCTCTCCTGGTCCGAGCATTTCTGGAAGGTGGAGCAGGTGCTGGAGACGGGCGGAGCGCTGCGCAGAGCCAGCTTTGGAGATGCCCCTGTGATGATCTGCGGGACCGTGCAGACGACGGATATCCTCAGCCGGATGCTGATAGCCGATCCGGAGCTGTTCTCGGACAATGAGCCGCTGGACGGCGGAGCGGTGCCTGAGCCGCTGCCCAAGACGAAGCGGGGATTACCGGAATAGGATGAACCATTTACTGCAGCCTGCCAGTGGGAGTTTCCGCAGGCAGGCTGTTCTTTTATCGGATACACGGGGTAATGTATCCTGGGTTCTTGTCCGCAATCTGGCGGGCTCCTATCAATGTATGGTATATTATTCTCACAAAAAACAAAGTAAGGAGATTGGAAATGGAAAAAACTTTGATCTTTGGACACAAAAATCCGGATACGGATACAATCTGCTCGGCCATCGCCTATGCGGCGCTTAAGAAGGAATTAGGTTGGGATGTTGAGGCGGTTCGTCTCGGAGAAATCAGCGGAGAAACCCAATATGCGCTTGACCATTTCGGCGTGAAGGCTCCGCGCCTGGCTGAGAACGTTGCAAGCGAAGCCAAACAAGTGATTCTGGTTGACCATAATGAACGCCAGCAGAGTGCCAATGATATCGACCAGGTCCGTGTCGTTGAGGTCATCGACCACCACCGGATCGCTAATTTTGAAACGGCTCATCCGCTCTACTACCGTGCAGAACCGGTAGGCTGCACAGCGACAATCCTGAATAAGCTGTATAAAGAAAACGGAGTGGCTATTCCAAAGGACATTGCCGGTCTGATGCTGTCCGCAATTATTTCTGACTCCCTGTTGTTCAAATCGCCGACCTGCACCGAGCAGGATGTGGCGGCTGCGCGCGAACTGGCTGGAATCGCCGGTGTGGACGCAGACAGCTACGGGCTTGCGATGCTGAAGGCTGGTGCCGACCTTAGCGACAAAACGATCGCCCAGCTGATTTCCCTGGATGCCAAGGAATTCAAAATGGGTGAATACAAAGTGGAGATTGCCCAGGTTAATGCGGTGGATGTTAATGATGTGCTCGCCAAGCAAGCCGAATTGGAAACAGCCCTGACAGCCATCATCGATGACAAAGGTCTGGATCTCTTCCTGTTCGTCGTTACAGATATCCTTAACAATGATTCCGTAGGTTTGGCACTGGGCCGCGTTGCAGGTGCGGTTGAGCAGGCCTACAATGTGAAGCTGGACGACAACAAAGCGGTACTGAAAGGCGTCGTTTCCCGCAAATCGCAAATAGTGCCGGTGCTGACCGAAACCATTGCCAAGCTGTAAAAAGCAGCTTCAGCACACGGCAGCCAATTTTGTTTTTAATGAAATAAGACAGGTTCCAACCGGCTGTGCGCCGTTCTCATGGGAGGCGCGCAGCCGGTTTTTTAACTATTGGGGTCCCTGCAAAGCACCTTAATCAGCTTCCATCAGCTTCCATGTAAAGGCCCCGCTTTGTAGGGCGATTTGGTACATTGTGAGAATACATAACTCCAAAAGCCTCGTTTTCAGCTTACATAAGTGCAACTTATTTCCATTCGGGCGGTATAATTAAGCATGGACTATTCAGAGGGGGATAACGAATGAGGACGATAAAAAAGCTGATCTTCGCCACAATGTGCCTGATGATCATCTCAGGGGGGAGCCTGCTGTATGCCGCAACGGGCAAGTCGGACATTGCTGTCTATCTGAATAATGTGCTGTTGAAGAATTCCGGCCTGCTGTCGGAAGGGGTGCCTTACCTGCCGGTCGAGCAGCTGCCCGAGAGCCTGCACGCCGTATTATCCTGGGATGAGTCTGCTCAAGAGGTGCGGATTTACAAGCCCAATGTGAACATGGTGCTGCTGGACGACCAGGGGAAAATCTTTGGCAAGGTGAGAAGCGCGGCAAGCAATACTTTTTCTGTTCTGGTACAGGTGGATCATCTTAAAACTGATATTTCCGATCTGAAGATTACCATCACTGATCCTCTGAACAAAACAGATATCGTGGATAATCAGCCAATTAAAGAGAAGAAGGACAGCTTCTGGTTCAAGTCGGCGAATTACAGCTACACGTTTAATGAGAAAGGGAATTATATGATTCAGGTCTACATAAAAGACAGCTCCTCCAAAAGCTGGTTCATCGTTTCCGAAATGCAGATTTCCACCATTTAATCATTAGTGGTATGTTGAATTCTTTTGCCAAAAACGGGCGGACGCCCTATACTTAACCTTACATACATGGTGCAAAAGGAGCGGGGAAACATGACCAGAACACGAAACAGCGGAGCGCCTCCATATAAATCGTTTGTACTGGTGCTGCAGGCGCTTATCATTATGGCCCGTAAAGAGGGCAACACCTGTTCCAGCTGTGAAATCGCCGGATATTTGTCGTCAGAACCCACGGTTCTGAGAAAAGCGCTGGCCAAGCTGACCAAGGAACAAATCCTGGTGACCCGTGAGGGGCGGGATGGCGGTTATATGCTGAACCGGTCCCCGGAAGAGCTGACGCTGGCGGAAATATACTGCGCGATGGAGGTCGACGGGCTGCAGAGCAATGCGGTGATTGAGACCATGTACGGGAACACTTTTGGGGCCCAGATGAAGTCTGCATGCGGAGACATTCTGGAAGAAATGAACCAAAGTGCATTAGGTATTCTGCAAAAGTATACGCTGGGGGATCTGGTGCGGCGAACGGGATGTTGACAGCGGGCTTTTTTATGAATTATACTGTGCCTATTAAGACACAGTTAAACCAGACACTCAATTTGGATAGGGAAGAGGAGGATTAAGTTATGGCGTCAGAATTAAAAGTAGAACAGGAATTCAGTAAGGTGATCCGTGAACGGCGTTCGGTGCGGAAATATGATTCTTCCTGGAAAATTCCCGATGAAGAGATCAAGGAGATTCTTGCAGAGGCTATCCTTGCACCTTCTTCCTCCAATCTTCAGCCTTGGCGGTTCATCGTCATCACCGATCAGGAAATCAAGGCCAAACTTCTTCCTATCGCGCACAACCAGGCACAGACCACCGAGTCCTCGGCAATGATTGCTGTACTTGGAGATACCGAAGCTTACAGCAACGCGGAGACGATCTATGGTCAAGCCAGCGCTATGGGACTTATGCCTGAGGATGTTGCTGCAACCATGGCCAAACGCAGCCGCGAAGGCTACTCCAGCCTGCCGAAGGAGAAGCTGGAAGACATTGCCCTGGTTGACGGCGGACTGGTGTCCATGCAGCTGATGCTGGCAGCCAAAGCGAGAGGCTATGACACCGTACCAATGGGCGGTTATGATGCTGCCGCACTGAAGGAGCTGTTCCAGATCTCAGACCGTTACATCCCGGTGATGCTGATCGCGCTTGGCAAAGCTGCGGTCGAAGGACGGGCGACAAACCGCTTGCCGCTGGAGGACGTTGTGCATTGGAACGGATTCCAGGCGTAAGCCGGACATTCGTGCACTTATACTATACAAGACTTTAACTGCCGGTATCCCTGTCCTGATGCCGGTGGTTCATTGATAACAGGTACCTTCCTTTATTATGGAAGGTACCTGTTTCATGTTGACCGGGAGATTAGGCGGGATCGCTTATTTCTGATTTGCGGCGCTTTCTGCTACACTGGAATTAGCTGGATTAAGCATACGGTGCAACCGGAAATTGAATACCGTCCAAGTCTGTACTGGGATTAGAGTGTATCAGTGTTCAGACATCCCTTCACTCTGACATTCAAAGTGAAATGAATGTAGGATATGAGGGTGGTGTAAAGGCATTTTTATCTAAAAAGGATAAAATATATTGACAACATTCTCTAAAAGGACTAGCTTTGTTATGAAACGTAACATGTAAAAAAGTAGAGACAGGAGAAATGAGACTAATGGAATTGTTTGCAGCAATGGAGCGGGACGATTACGAGGAACTTTTGTTTTGTCAGGACAAGGCATCAGGGCTAAAGGCTATTATCGCCATTCATGACACAACACTCGGTCCCGCACTGGGTGGAACAAGAATGTGGACCTATGCTTCGGAAGAGGACGCGATTGTAGATGCTCTCCGGCTGTCTAAAGGTATGACCTACAAAAATGCTGTAGCCGGGCTCAATCTGGGCGGCGGCAAAACCGTGATTATCGGCGATCCCAAA
Organism: Paenibacillus graminis; assembly: GCF_000758705.1. Taxonomy (NCBI): domain Bacteria; kingdom Bacillati; phylum Bacillota; class Bacilli; order Caryophanales; family Paenibacillaceae; genus Paenibacillus; species Paenibacillus graminis. Next base: position 1,228,517 of record NZ_CP009287.1, read on the forward strand.
AAAGACAAAAACGAGGCGATGTTCCGGGCCTTTGGCAGATACATACAAGGCTTGAACGGCCGCTACATTACAGCCGAGGATGTGGGCACCACAGAAGCAGACATGGATATCATTCATCAGGAAACGGATTATGTAACCGGGATCTCGGCGACTTACGGTTCTTCGGGCAACCCGTCTCCGGCCACAGCCTTCGGCGTATACCAAGGCATGAAAGCGGCGGCGAAGGCAGCGTTTGGCAGCGATTCACTGGAAGGCAGAACTGTGGCAGTACAAGGTGTCGGCAATGTATCCTTCACACTGTGCAAGTATTTGCACGAGGAAGGTGCGCGGCTGATCGTAACCGACATCAATAAGGATGCCGTGAAGCGGGCCGTAGAAGCCTATGGAGCTACAGCAGTTGATCCTGCCGACATTATCTCTGTCAAAAGCGATATTTATGCGCCCTGCGCGCTCGGCGCCACGATCAATGATGACTCACTGCCGCTCCTTCAGGCGAAGGTTATCGCCGGCGCGGCCAACAACCAGCTGAAAGAACCGCGCCATGGCGATGCTCTGCATGAGATGGGAATTATATATGCTCCGGATTATGTGATTAATTCAGGCGGCGTAATCAATGTGGCTGATGAATTGAACGGCTACAATAAGGATCGGGCCTATAAGCAGATTGCCAAAATCTATGACAGCATCACCCGCATCCTGGAAATTTCCGCTACTGGCGGAATTCCCGCCTATGCTGCTGCAGATCATCTTGCCCAGGAGCGTATTTCCCTGCTGAAGAACAGCCGCAGCACCTTCCTGCGCGATGGACATCATGTCCTCAGCAGAAGATGAGGCTGTTGAAGTAGAATAAGTACTTGCCGTATTGCCGATAACATCAAAGGGCCTCTTCCCCACCCGGGAAAAGAGGCCCTTTGCGTTGATTGCTGCGGTTATAGAGTGATAGCAGGAGAGTAACCGTCTACTGTACCTTCTCCGGTTCAGGGTAAGTGACGCCAAGCGTATCGACGGTAACCTTCTTCATGACCGGCGGCTGCTCCGGACGGTCTGAGCTGTCGCGCGGCAGGTTGACGATGGCATCTACTACATCCTGGCCTTCAGTAACCTTGCCGAAAGCGGCATATTGGCCGTCCAGGCTCGGATACGCTGCAGCCATGATGAAGAACTGCGAGCCGCCGGAGTTCATATCCTGGCTTCTCGCCATGGATAGAACACCTTGTGTGTGCTGCAGGTTATTGGTGAAGCCGTTCGCCGTGAACTCACCGGCAATGCTGTAGCCCGGTCCGCCCATGCCTGTGCCATCGGGATCGCCGCCCTGAATCATGAAGCCGGGAATGACACGGTGGAAGATCGTTCCGTCATAGAAGCCTTTTTGAATGAGAGAGATGAAATTATTGACGGTATTGGGAGCGACCTCTGGGTACAGCTCGGCCTTGATGATGCCGCCGTTGTCCATCTCTATCGTAACTACCGGATGGCTTGCTGTTGCCGAAGGTAACCCTTCGGTAGCTGCGGCAGCGCTCTCCTGGGGAGCAGGACTTGCTGTATTGTCCGCAGCATTGCCTGCCGCATTCCCCGCAGCATTGCTGCTGTTTCCGCTATTTGCCGCATTGTGGTTCGCGGGTTTGCTGCCGCAGCCTGCGGCGATGACCAGCAGGAGAGTCACCAGCAGCAGGATGACAGGTTTTTTTCTTGTACGCTTCACGTTTTCAATCGCTCCTTTGATCTTTGAATATCGATTGCCACACGCTTAATCATACCCTGTTTGTCCCGCCCGTTGCAAAGCCCGGCAAGCCGCCTTGGGATTGGCACAACCCCGAAAGAGGGTTAGAATGAAAGGATGATGCTTCCAAGAATACACAGAAGGGATGTGTGCAGCATGGGTTTTTCATGGAAGCGGAACCTGATCGTGCTTTGGGTAGGGGTGTTTTTTTGCAGTACGGCATATTCGATCTCGATTCCGTTCCTCTCGATTTTCCTGAGCGACCAGCTTGGTGTTACGAATCATTTGGAGATCTGGTCAGGGGTCAGCTTTGGCATTACCTTCCTTGCCAGTGCGCTGATATCGCCTTACTGGGGGTCGCTCGCCGACAAATACGGGCGCAAGCCCATGCTGATCCGGTCGGGCTTCAGCCTCGCGGCGCTGTATTTGATCAATTTTTTCGTACATGATCCGTATGTTTTTATTATTGTACGTATTTTTCAGGGACTTCTGGCGGGTTTTGTGCCGGCTGCCATTGCTATGGTCGCCACCAACACCCCGGAGGAGAAAACCGGTTATGCGCTCAGCATCATGTCTACGGCCGGTGCCACGGGGAGCATCATCGGCCCGCTGATCGGCGGTGTGGTCAGCTTTTATTCCAGCAACCGCAGCGCGTTCCTCTTCTCAGCGGTGATTGTGCTGGTATCGGCACTGATCGCCACTTTTTTTGCCAAGGAAGAGAATTATGACCGTTCGGCGCCGAGATCGCATGTGCGTGATGATATCCGGGAGGCTGCGGCGAATCCGGCGTTTATGACGCTGCTGATGCTGGCGGGGCTGGCTACCTTTTCCGTGATGATATTGGAGCCGCTGCTCCCGATCTATCTGTTGGACATGGGGATTTCTAAGAACAGCGCTTCTTTAAGCTCAGGCATCGTCTTCTCCGCTGTAGGCATTGCCACGGTAATTATGGCTCCGCAGTGGGGGAGGATCGGCAGCCGCAAGGGGTTCGGTTTTATTTTGTTTATCGGCCTGGTCGGCGGGGGGATCGGAAATATTCTGCAGTATTTTGTATCGGGTTATGTAGAATTCGCCATCTTGCGTTTTGCTTACGGCTTGTTCTATGCCGGTGTGCTTCCATCGGTAAATGCCATGATTGTGCAGGTTATTGACCCCGGCTTCCGCGGGCGGGCTTTTGGCCTGAATCAGGCGGCGACCCAGCTGGCAACCATGGCCGGGCCGATTATCGGCGGACTGCTCGGGGCTTTTATTCCGATCCGCTGGGTATTTGTCATTAACGGAGTGATGCTCCTTGTGGCGGCCGTACTGGTGAAAACCCGCAAACTGGAGGCAAAAGTGGAAGCTGTGGAAGCTGCCCATGCCTCGGGGCAGACGGCAATCCTGGAAAACTCGTAAAAGAAGATATGAAAGGCTGTCCGCTTGAAGGCTACTCTTCAGCGGACGTTTTTTTTTGTTGTGCGCAGCTGATTGACGGTTCCCAGCGTGGTACCTTCAGGAATGCGGACCCACTCACTCTTGGAGATTCCGATCTGTTGAGAGGTGTAGATGCCCGAATGGCCGGAGAACAGGTAGCTTATAAGGCATGCGATGAACATGTAGACGGCTCCGCCCGAGCCGAACAGTTCAATACCCATAAGGAAGCAGGCAATCGGCGTATTGGTGGCACCGCAGAAGACGGCGATGAATCCCAGCGAAGCCAGGAAAGGCGCATGAAGATGAAGAAAACCGGCCAGGCTGTTGCCCAGGGTTGCTCCGATGGCAAAGAGCGGAGTCACTTCTCCCCCCTGAAATCCGGTGCCCAAGGTGAATGAGGTGAAAATCAATTTCCATAAGAACGCAAGGGGCGCCACCCCGGTCTGAAAAGAATCCTGAATCAGAGGGATGCCCAGACCCAGATAATCCCGGGTGCCGGCAATATAGACCAGCGCAATAATAATGAAGCCGCCCAGCGCACTTTTGAGCATCGGATTCTTCACTAGCAGGGTAAAGGTTTTTTTCAGATAATGGGTGAGCTCACTGAAGAGGATACTGGCAAGCCCGAAGAGCACAGAGGCCAGGATCACTTTCAGCAGTATGGCGGCAGTTAGCGGGGGGAAGAAATCCACGTGATAATGGATGTGCTGGACCCTCCACAACCGGGTAGCCACGATATCCCCGATGAAGCTGGCTGTGAAGCAGGGAAGCAGGGCCTTGTGGCTGATCAGGCCGATAGCAATAACCTCCAGGCCGAACAGGGTTCCGGCCAGAGGCGTCCCAAAAATCGAGCCAAAGCCGCCGCTGATCCCGCACATGAGCAATATTTGCCGGTCAAGCGGACTGATGCGGATCAGCTTGCCGAATCCTTCCGCCAGGCTGCCTCCCATTTGCACAGCCGTTCCTTCCCGTCCTGCAGAGCCTCCGAATAAATGGGTAACGAGTGTTCCGAACAGCACCAGAGGAGCCATCCGCAGCGGAATGGCCTCATTCCCCTGCTGAATCTGTTCCAGGATCAGATTATTCCCTTTGGCGCTGTTCTTGCCGTAACGCATGTACAGGTAGCTTACCAACGCTCCGCCCAGCGGCAGCAAGTACAGCAGCCAGCCATGATTCAGCCTTACCTCCGTTACAGCATCCAGGCTTTTTAGAAAAATGGCCGAAGCCGAACCGGATAGAATACCGACAGTTCCCCCCAGCACAATCCATTTGATGAAGGTGCTCCACAGCGCCAGGAAATGGTTCCTTTCCATAAGCTTCAGCCAATATGTATGTATTGCTCTCATCCTGCCATCCCCCAATAGAATAATGCTGCAAATCATTGATTCGCTAAAATCAAACAGACTCCTACCAGCGAAGTGACCGCTGGTAGGAGTCATTAGTCTCTAAAGACGGTTAATGGCGAACTCCATCGCCGTATTGAATTACAACCAATACTAAGGATATCGTGCTAAAAAGTCAATGCGGAAATTAACAATGTTACCCTTCCTTAAGTCCTATTCTTCCTCACCCGTTGAGCCATTCAGCACATCCGTACCCGGCATGACATCAATGGGAGGTGCGGCCGGATCGATGGCTGTTCCGGGCTGGAGTTCGTCGGCATCGGGTACATCCTCCAGCGGAAGCTCCTCTTCCTCATCCACAAGCTCTTCATCTCCGGCATAGTCAATGGCACCGCCGGCCAGTCCGGCCGCACCGGCAGCGAATATCGCATCGGACTCCAGCACTTCATCCCGTTCGGATGGCGGCGGGGAGGTCATGCTCCGCACTCTGTCGGCCCTGCGTCCAAGAGCCGGTTCAGGAGCATTAAGGTCAATATCGGCAGCGAGAATAGGGTCGCCCACCAAAGCCGGATCGGAGCCGTCATCGACAACGCCATCCCAATCGACAGGTTTTTCGTGGGCCGGGTCATGGCTGGCCAGTGCGGATTCCATAGGCCTTAAGTCCGCTCCGGCAGTTCCATCACTGGGGCTTTGATGCGTAATCGTCCCCAGCGGCCGCAGTTCCTCCAGCGGAATATCCTGCTCCGGGGAGACATCTCCCAGTTTGTTGTACCGCTCATATACAAAATCGGCTTCAGTTTTGTTGAATTCATTACCCATAGCCGTTCCACTCCTTTTGGCTGATTGCTTCTTGTTTGCCTATAGTAATTCTATACCCTAATCTCAGATGGCGAATCTGTAACCTTTAGGCGGCCTATTCTTAATATAATCATTCTGCAGGAGGATTAACCATGATCTGCGATATAACGGCTTTTTTCGAGATGGTTTGCAAAGTATGGGCAGGTAAAGTGCGAACGTTGTCGAAAATTAAGAGGTTAGATGTACTACATAAATCCAACTATAGACTTACTGAGGTGCCATAATGAAGTTGCCATCAATGAAGGCAGCGGCAGCTATTCTTATGCTGTTTCTGCTGATTTCCATAGTGCCTATCGGTATCGCAGCGCAATGGGGCGGCGGGGCAGGATTTTCTATACCGGACTCGGAATTGAAATGGGAAACTTCAGACGTATGCGATCCTGCCGCAGCAGCTGAAGCTCCTGACAGCGAATGGGTACAAGCAGACATGAATTCTGTGAGGCCAGTGGCTCCGGCGGATGCTACGGCAGCTTGGCTCCGTTTTCCCCTCCCGATAACGGGAGAGCCTAACCCTGCCCTAATGATTAATAAATTCGCCGGACATAACCTAAGGGTCTATGTGGATCATAGGCTTATCTATGAGTTGCAGGATTTGATTAATTATGATGAAGGCAGGGTGCTGATCCCCTTGTCAGGTACAGAGGGGCATTCCTGGTTATATCTATGGAGCAGCGGAAGCGGCCAGGGCTTTGGGGGGATTAAAGGGGAAATCACAGCAGGGAACTACGGCAAGCTGCTGGCATTCTATGTGAAGCAGAACTTGCCGGATATGGTGATTGGTGCGGCATTCCTATTTGTAGGTGCGGCACTTATGGGCTGTTTGCTATTTCTCAAGCTGGACTTTTTCAAAGGCGGTTTTTTTCTTGTCCTGGTCATCGTTTCCTTCGGGATTCTGTTCATCACCTATTCACCGTTTCTGCCGGTTATTCTGCACATCCCGGACCACTGGACCCAGACCTTCTTTGATCTGGCTCTATTTACATTGCTGCCGTCGTTTACGATCTACTTTGAGCAGATTTTCGGCCCAGGCAAGCACGGGCTAATCACGAAGCTGCGCAAATTCCAATTGGGTTATTCGTTATTCTGTCTGGTATTTCTTATTGTCAACACTCTGCTGTCTCACCGTCTGGACGAGTTGTATAGAATCGCAACCGTTGATTTTCTGGGCCTCATGATGATGGTGCAGTTCATCTATTTACTGTATGTGACTCTCGAAGCTGCGTTCAAAGGCAATCGTGATGCTGTCATCTTTTCAACCGGCTTCTCTATTTTTGCCTTATTGTCTTTAACTGAGCTTATTCTCTACTACGCCAATAACAGCTACCACTTGCAATGGTGGAAGTGGGGAGTGATTGCGTTTGTGGCCTCGCTTATTCTCATTTTGGGCAGGAGATTTGCAGGCAATCATGAGCAGGTGCTCGAATATTCCCGTGATCTGGAGAAATTCAATGACGATCTGCAGCGGTCTGAGAAAATGGAGATCATCAGCGAGCTCGCTGCTTCGGTGGCCCATGAAGTGCGCAATCCCCTGCAGGTGACCCGCGGATTCTTGCAGATCCTGGGGGAACGCTCTGATCAGAAGGAGAAGGAATACCTGCAAATGGCTATGGAGGAGCTCGACAGAGCGTCGCTTATCATCACGGATTTTTTGACCTTTGCCAAGCCGGGAATGGATACCCTGGACAGATTTGAGGTGGCGGAGGAGCTTCGGCATGTCTCCGGCGTTCTGGTACCGCTGGCCCATCTGCAAGGGGGGACCATTGAGCTTAAGCTGCAGAGCGGACTTCAGGTGCTCGGCAGCACCTCCAAGTTCAAACAGGCTTTTATCAATCTGATCAAGAACGCTATTGAATCCCTGGAGGAAGATGGGCTAATAACGGTTGCCGCATGGAGCTCTGGAGAGCACATTATCGTCAGTGTCCAGGATAACGGGGAAGGCATGAAGATGAGCGAACTGGCGCATCTGGGGGAACCCTATTATTCGAATAAAAAGAAAGGAACAGGCCTTGGACTGATGGTCACGTTCCGGATTATTGAAGCAATGAACGGCTCCATTCAGTTTCAGAGCAGAAAAGGGGAAGGTACCGAAGTCATTGTGAAATTACCATCAGCCGCAAAAAAATAGGAATTATTTTGCTTAATACCGTTTTTTTGAAGGGATGCGCTGTGAATGGGGCGAAGTACTACTAACAACAGAACTAAGCTTCTGAAATTTTCTTCTGAGGTGCTTGCATGCGCTTGTTCGCTAAAACTTTACATCTAACCATAGTTCTATTCGTACTTTGTACGGCCTGTGGTGCGTTCCAGGCATCGGCAGCAGGCCAGCACGCCCCCCGGGAATTGACAAGCTGGCAGATACAATGGGGAAGTCCGGGTGAAGATACGGGCCAAGAGGTACCGCTTGGAGAGACTCAGGGCTGGATAGAAGCTGATGCCCGTCAGGGGACACCGGAGCTTCCCAAGGGGATATCCTCCGCGTGGACGCGGATCACGTTGCCGGAGAGTCAATACACTTCGCCCGCGGTTTATATTAAGACGTTATATGCCCTGCATGTTAAAGTATACGCGGGTGAACGTCTCATCTTTGAAGACAGCCGCAGCTATATCCATGACAATTATTCAATGCTCATTCCGCTTAGTACAGAAGATCTTGGGAAGACCCTATATATATGGACGGCAACCCTGCAGGACCGGATCGGAATTAAAGACAGAGTAATTGTGGGCGAGCACAGTGATCTGCTTAAGGATTATTCTAAAAATGGACTTGCTGATATTGTTTTGGGCGGAGCCTTTCTGTTCGTGGCTCTCGTTTTGTTCGTATGCACCTTTTACCTGAGCAAAGAGTATTTTTCCATTGCAACCGCACTGTCCCTGGTAATTGCCTCCACGGGAGTTCTGTCCATTACCTATTCTCCTTTTACGTACACCTTCTTCAGTTATTTGGGTCCGGTCAGCGTCGTATTTTTCGATCTGGCACTGCTGTCGCTGCTCCCTGCATTAACCTTTTTGTTTGAGAAAATATTCGGCAGCGGAAAGTTCGCCATCATCCGGCGTTTCCGTAAATTTCAGGTAGCCTATTCACTGTTCTGCATAGCCTGTCTGATCTTGAACATCCTCTCGGGCAACCGGCTGGTGGAATTTTATTATTTTGTGTCCGCCACCATCGTCGGATTCATTATGATTCTGCAATTCATCCTGCTGATTGCCTGTGTTATCCTGTTCTCGCTGCGGGGGAACAAGGATGCAATCACCTTTGCCCTCGGTTTCGGAACGGCAGCTTTGACCGGAGCGGTTGAACTGGCCTGGTATTATTACCGCAAAGGCAATTATGATCTCATCTACTGGAAGTGGGCGCTGGTAGTGTTCATTCTATCCTTGATCATCATTCTGGGACGCCGTCTTGCCCTGAATCATCAGCAGGTGGTCAAGTATTCACGGGAACTGGAGCTCTTCAATAATGAACTGCAGCGTTCCGAAAAAATGGAGATCATCAGCGAGCTGGCTGCATCTGTTGCGCATGAGGTGCGCAATCCGCTTCAGGTGACAAGAGGATTTCTGCAGCTGTTAAGCGAGAAGTCGAGCGGCGATGAGCAGAAATACTTGTTCATGGCCTTAAGCGAGCTGGACCGCGCATCCAATATCATTACGGATTTTCTTACGTTCGCCAAACCTGAATTCGAGAAGATCTCCCTGCTGAGCGTCCTGGAAGAATGCAAGCATATCGAGAGCATAATGCTGCCGTTGTGCCACTTGAACGGAGGCAAAATGGTGCTCGAGGTCACCGGGGATCTATGGGTAAAGGGCAACTCCTCCAAATTCAAGCAGGCTTTTATCAATATGATCAAGAACAGTATTGAGTCGCTCGGGGAGGATGGCAGCATTCATATTAAGGCCTATGCCAAAGGGGATAAAGTGTTCATTCATATCAAGGATAACGGGGCGGGCATGGACCCAGGAGTTCTGAGCAGGCTGGGTGAGCCTTATTTCTCTTCCAACAAAACAAAAGGGACAGGCCTTGGGCTGATGGTAACGTTCAGGATCATAGAGGCGATGGGGGGAGAGGTCCGCTTCATGAGCAGCAAAGGAGCCGGAACCGAGTCCATTACCATTCTGCCTTTGGCAGAAGCTCCGGAGGGTTCTGGCTCCTAACGGGACAAAGTCTTATCGATCTTACCAGGTACTAAGTGTGGTTAAGTCTGTTTTCATTACGCCTGATGCCGGACTGGGCGGGATAACCAGGTAGAATTCATTGGACCCTTCTTCAACGGTTTTGAGGGTAATATTGTCGGGAAGTTCAATGCCTAACGCTTCTTGGAGGGCTGCCTTCGGATTTGTGAGTAATCTTTGCTTGAAACCTGGATCTTCCCATGCCTTTTGAATTACTTGATTTCGGAGAATTGCTTCTGACAAAATAATCACCCTTTCCAAAATGGTTATATTTTCCTGATTAGTATAGCATAGCCCACTCTATTAATCTACATCCTATCTCCTATTTACAGATTCATATGTTTGGATAACCAGTAACTCAGACCCCCGCCTTGCAAAAGCTGTTTTTCTGCTTCGACCGCTGCTGCCATGTGCTGCAGATTCTTGACCATAAACTGATGGAAAGCAACAAGATGAGGAGCGTTCAGACGGCAGTCTTCAAGCTTTCTGTGATGATCAGAGGCCGCCCCGGCATACGCAGCAAGCCCTCCTTTTGTAAAGATATAATCCTTGACCTGTGCCTTGGTAAGCGCAGCCTGATCTATGCCCGTTAGATGTCCGGCCTGGGACAGCAGGCAATTGTAGCTTCCTTCAGCAAGATCTTGCTCCCAATCCTCGAAGTCGTCCAGCATTTGCAGGGTAAGCAGTACGGTATGGAGAACATCTTCCGCTTCCGGTATCAGAGAAGCATTGCCGGTGTGCAGCAGAATAGCTGTGCTGGTAAGCTTCAGCGGACTGGCTTTATGGGAGATTTTCAGCCGGTCATTCCAAAAATAATCCCCATGCGCCTCACCGGCCACACTCTCCGCCCATTCCAGAATATAGCGGTTGAAGCAGAGCCAGAAAAGAGATTCCGGCGGAAACAGCGGCCTGTACCTGTTGAGGAACTCAACATACAGCAGATTGGCCAGCGGCAGCATCCGGGATGCGCTGTTATCACTGTCCATCAGATCATCCTGAATAAAGAAATACAGCATGCAAAAAATATTGCCTGCCGACAGCCCGCGGGCTTCGGCCTCTGTAAGGCCGTAACCGTCCCTAAGCCAGAAGGGGAGCAGATAACTGATATAATTTTTGTGGCTGCCTGTGCTAAAAACGTTAAATTGTTCGAGATAGGACAATCCTTGAATGCGAAGGGAATCAGGGAATCCGGAAATCACACTGCTGCAGTCCTGAAATACCATACGGAGCTCCTTGTCGTAATCGTGCAGCCAATCCATCGTTTTGCCTCCTGTCTTCAATTTTTTTGATGCAAAGAGTTATGTATATGTATTAGGTAAAAAATGGTTATTCGTGATGATTATAATCTTCCTGGCCGTTGATTTCAATCTTAATTCGAGGGGGATTCGGTATGGAGTGGTATACATTCGGGCAAATGCTGATACATATCCGTCTAGGCCAAAAAGCTGCCACACCTGACGGGCGCACCGTGCTGCGCACCTCTGCCGGATTACTCTGGCAAGGGGGCAGGCAGGACGGTGACTATGTGCAAATTAAAGATTATCTCTTCTCCGATATATGGCGGATCTACGAGGATGAAGCGAGCCTGAAAGAAAGCTGTGGCCGGGGTATTCATGAGCAGAAGGAACGTGAAATGCTGATGAATCAATATGAAGAGCAGCGCTGGAATGAGCTCGGGATTCGGAGAGCCCGGAGGGAAGACTGATTTTACTCCCGGGACGGGCTTGGGAAAAGGTGCCGGAAGGGCAAGACTTATAGCGGAGGGATTACGGTATGGAGAAGGTTGTATTTGGACTGGTGGGCGGAGGCTGGCGGGCAGAGTTTTATCTGCGGATTGCGAGAGAGCTGCCGGAGCAATTTGCCGTTGGCGCTATGTTCGTCCGCAATAAGGAAAAGGCGGAAGCGTTGAGCAGAACCTGGGGAGTGCGGGTGTACACCACTATCGGGGATTTTATATCGGCAGCATCCTATTCATTTGCAGTAGTAAGCTTGAAAAAGGATATCAGCACAGCGTATATGATGAGACTGGCAGAAGCCGGAATTCCGGTGCTGGCCGAAACGCCTCCCGCCCCGGATCTGGAACAGTTGAAGGAACTGTGGAACCGTGTGGGCAATTCTGCAACCATCCAGATTGCCGAACAGGTTATGTTTCAGCCGATGCATGCGGCAAGGATTGCGCTTGCTGCCTCGGGCAGGCTTGGAACTGTCAGCCAGGCGCAGGTATCGGCTGCACACGGGTATCACGGCATTAGTCTGATCCGCCGGCTGCTCGGCACCGGCTTCGAAAATGCCAGCATCCGCGCGCAGCATTTCCGTTCACCTATTATTCAGGGACCGCAGCGCAGCGGTCCCCCTTCCGCCGAAGCGAGAATGCAGAGTGTCCAGACACTGGGTGCGCTGGACTTTGGAGACAAGCTGGGGGTGTTCGATTTCACCGGCGACCAGTATTTTTCGTGGATTCGCGGCAGCCGGATGCTTGTGCGCGGGGAGCGGGGAGAAATTATGAACCATGATGTCTCTTGGCTGCAGGCCTATGATACACCCGTATACAGCAGGCTGCGCCGGATCGACGCTGGCCACGGCGGCAATCTGGAGGGCTTTTACCTCAAGGGAATCATGCTGGACGGAGAATGGCTGTACAGGAATCCTTTTGCGCCGGCCCGGCTCTCGGAGGATGAAATCGCGATCGCAGAGAGCATGATCCGGATGCAGCGGCATATCGGGGGCGGGCCATCCTTTTACAGCCTGGCTGAAGGCAGCCAGGACCAATATTTGGCGCTGCTGCTGGAGCAGGCTGCCGAGAGCGGCGAAACCGTAGTTTCGCAGCGCCAGCCCTGGGCGGCGGAGTAAGCCTGCGGGCCGGAGGGACAGAAACAACAGCAGAAAGGCCGTTGTTGGGGCGTCGGCGGTAGCTGCGTGGAGAAACAACGGCGAAAGGCCGTTGTTGGGGCGTCGGCGGAGGTGGCTGCGTGGAGAAACAACGGCAGAAAGGCCGTTGTTGGGGCGTCGGAGGTGGCTGCGTGGAGAAACAACGGCAGAAAAGCCGTTGTTGGGGTGGCAGGTTGGGTTACGGCTGAACTTGTAGTACCTCTTATTTCAGTCGGCAATCCAATTACTGCGAAATGAGGTACTTATACCTCACATTTGCTCCCTCGGGCAGTTTACAGCGAAATGAGAGGTACTAATACCTCACATTTGCTCCCTCGGGCAGTTTACAGCGAAATAAGAGGTACTTATACCTCACATTTGCTCCAATGGGCTGTTAACAGTGAAATGAGAGGTACTAATACCTCACATTTGCCTCATTGGGCAGCAGACAGCGAAATGAGAGGTACTAATACCTCATATTTGCTCCGATGAGCTGTTTACAGTGAAATGAGAGGTACTAATACCTCACATTTGCTCCCTCGGGTAGCTTACAGTGAAATGAGAGGTACTTATACCTCATATTTGCTCCGATGAGCTGTTTACAGTGAAATGAGAGGTACTAATACCTCACATTTGCTCCAATGGGCTGTTAACAGTGAAATAGGGGCTTAGCCGGAATTAGAGGCTTAATCGAAAGCTTTTATTAGAGCGCCAGCGGAGGCAGCGGAGTAATACAACGGAAAAGAAGCGTTGTTGGAGCGCTGCAAGGAGCAAGCCGGGAACAACGGCAGAAATGCCGTTGATATCACTAGGCAGCGGCTCTGCAGAGTAACCTGCGGAGCCCCTGCCTTAATGCCGTTATGCCTGGTGCTATAACGCCGCCGAATCAATCAGCTCTGCTGCCAGCCGGGTGTACTCGGCGCGCAGCCGGACCAGCTTCGAGACGCTCTGTTCCAAGCCGCCAGTCCGGTTGCGCTGGACCCACAGCTGGCGGTAGTGATGAAGCAGGATGTCGAGGTCTTTGATCTGGCGGTGGATCAGCTCAGGCTGAAGTGTGGAGGGCCCGTCGGCCAGCTGCTTTTTGATCCGGGCCAGCTGCACAGCATGCTTTACAAAATGAATACCATTCCGGAGCTCTGCAGCAACAAGTCCGGCATCGCTGCATTCCAGCTCCGTCTGTTCAAGCCGGGCCTCGATCTCCTCTACATACTGCTCCAAATGATCGAAATGCTCCCCCGTAAGCTTGCCGACAAGCTGTACTTGCTGCAGGGGAGTACGCAGCAGCATGGACATTTCCGTATCATTCGGACGGACGACGCCGGACTCCAGCTTGTAGTAGTTGCCAAGATCCAGCAGCAGCTGGCCGATTCTGCCCGCACGGTCGTGGAAGACGGCTGTGTTCAGGTATGCGGCCACATCTGCCTCCAGATTGTTCTCCACATTCCAGGCGACCGCTGCACCGTAGGCAAATCCGGGATAACTGATGGGCAGGTGCTGCCAATGGCCGAAATCGCCCCAGTCAGTAATCAGATAGCCGATGGCGCCGTTGTTTTTGCCGTGGATTGCGGCACTGCGCAGATTGGCCATCATGTTGTCGCTGCGGCCCGTAAGAGAGTTCCAGGAACTGGTTCCCGGGCAGACGTAGAAAGGAATCCCCGCTTCGCGGAATTTCATTGTATCGGCTTCGAACGGGTGGGCTGCGCTGTAGCCCCATTCCATGGCAACAATATCTTTGGGAAGCTGGGGAATGAGCTCAGGATGCTGAATAATAATGTCGCCCCAGAACTGCATAGTTTTCCCGCGCTCCAGGACCAGCGCATGAATTTTCTGCAGAAAAGTCAAGTACAGCTGGCCTTTGCCATCGGCGTCTGCCGCAGGTTTGCTTTTGCCAAGCCCCAGCTCATAGGTCTCATCACAGCCTACATTAAAGTGTTTTGACGTAAAGTAGGGAAGAAGGTCATCGTACATGGTGGCGAGCAGCTGCAGCACTTCAGGGTTTTCGGTATGGAAGGTTCCCGGGTGCATGAACAATCCCTCCGGATACATTTCGCTGTCGTACATATCCTCAGGGAGCATGAAGCCTTCCGGAATCTCAGCCAGGGCATTGAACTCAGGGCGGGTCAGCCATCCTTCCATGTGCCCAAAGCTGTTTTGGTTCGGAACAAGCTCGATATAACGTTCCTGGCAGTAGGTATCCAGCTGCAGAATTTCCTCTCCGGTTATAGGGGTTTCAAGCTCCCAGACCTGGGGAAAGGATTCATAGGCAAAGGGAGAACCTTCTATATATAACTGCAGCTGGTTCAGCTTAAGATCCGCCATGAAATCAATGATCCGGTACAGGGTTTCGAGCTTGGGGATTTTATTGCGGCTGATGTCGATCATCAGTCCTCTGGCTGCAAAGTCCGGCTGGTCGCTGATATGCAGAAACGGAAGGTTCCTGCCGCACTGCAGCAAAATTTGTTTCAGTGTGGCAGCCGCATAGTAGGCCCCTTCGGGCGAACCGTAAGTTACGGTGATTCCGCCCTCATCCACATGGATTTCATAGCTCTGGGCAGGCATCATTGGACTATAACTAAAGTGGTAGACGGAACGGACGGATACGCGTGTGCCTACAGACAGGGATAGGTTCAGTTGAAGGACCTGGGACAGGGTTAGCTGGAGCTTGCGCGCAGCAGGAAGAGCGGCACGGTCGGCTTCGTCCGCAAGAACGATGTTTCCCTTGGCGGGAAGATGGAACCGGCCGTCAGATACTTCCAAGACCTTTGGATTCGGAAACAGCTGCAAATGATGGTTTTCAGACATAGCGTGGACACCTCTTGTTCATGTAGAATATGATCATCTTCAGATTAACCATATCACTCCTGAACAAAGGGAGGAATGCACATCATGTCCGAGGTCATGGATTATATGATCAGTCCGTACCCTGTGCGGATTATTGATCCCAAGGTAGAGTCCTCCAGGCTCAGGCTGAAGGCTATCCGGATAGGTCAGGCGGGTCATCTGCCGGGAAGAATATGGTTTCGGTCTAATGTTGTATTCGAACATTGGGCCCTTGTCTATATCATTTCCGGGAACGGCACATACATGGAGAACGGCGGTAGGGTCCAGCAGGTACGCGCCGGAAGCCTGTTTTTTTTCCGCCCGGGCTGCAGCTACAGCTTTGGACCTGCTCCGGGGGGCAACTGGGATGAATACTATATCAACTTCAATGGAACCCGTGTAGCTGAATGGGTGGAGTCGGGACTCCTGGAGGGGGGGACCGTATTTGATGCCCATGCTTCTCAGGAACTGGCATCAGTATTCGAGCAGGTGCTGGCGCTGATGGAAGGCGGTGTCCCGGCGGATGCCGACCGGGCGGCAGCGATGCTGGAGGGGCTTCTGCTGGAGTGCTCCCTGATTACTGAGGATCATTACCGCACCCGGCAGCCTGATATCCTCCCGCTAATCCGTGAAGAGTTGAACGCCTGTATCTACGGAACGCCTGATTTATGGGGGATTGCAGCCAAATACCACATCTCGATGTCCACGCTGCGCCGTCTTGTAAGGCGCAGCAGCGGTTACCCTTTGCATGAATATATCCACCGGCTCAAAATGGCGGAAGCGAAGCATCTGCTGCTCAATACTTCGCTGCAGGTGAAGGCGATAGCGGGAATGCTGCATTATGCCGATAATTTTTATTTTTCAAGATTATTCAAGAAATATATGGGGGTATCTCCGTTAATCTGCCGTAATAGCTTATAATTAGCGACATGTTTCTGCCTAAACCGACGAAAGCATGTCGGAATTTGTGGTTTTTTATTGACATGGTCAAAAATGGAATGTTATTATTTAGGTAATATTAGCAGATCAACGATAGTTCTTATAGACTATGCCGGAGATGAAGCCATGAGAGAATATTACTGCATCAGTTGCCGCAGTCTCCATAAGGTGGATACGCAAAACCATTCTGTACGTATTTTGTCCACCGGGTATCATATCGTTGGCGAACAACGCTATCAGATTTGTATTTGTAATTCATCCAAGTTACCTAAAACTCTGCCGACGGTGGCCGATTAGATCTGCGAATGAACGGTATGCCTTGATGACAACCATAGATTTTTGCTGCCGAAGCAGCCTGTTCGTATTTGCTGACAGGCTGCTTTTTGTGCGTTTTAATATGTGGAGTTTTTGTGAATTCGCTATCATTTGAAAATATGGGCTTTTTTCAATAAACTCCTGAAAAAAAAGCTGGAAATTATGCAACATTCATCATTTGTAAACGTTATCATTGAAAAGGGGAACTTGTTATTGTGATTTTTCTCATGTATGATGCTTTTAAACAAAGCTTAGAATAAGCTCGCATTTTCCACAAACTGGAGAATAGGGTGGTGGGATGAATATCAAAGCAACCGCGGAAGACAAAATAATAACCATTTACAGAAACATATCTTTGTCCCTCACATCGCTGATGTACCTCTTGGACCATACGGGGCCTTCCGTCTTTTATAAATCCCTATTAATCATGGTGTTATTCTTATTTGCACAAGTATTCTCGATTTATTACCGGAGGTTGCGTAAATGGCCGCGTGTTCTTATGCTTGCCGTAAGCATTGAGATGGCGGGGCTCATTGTTCTCACATTGAGTACTGGCGGGTATGACAGCCCTTATAAGCTGTATGTCCTGAATCCTGTCCTCATCGCGGCAGGTTCCTTGTCTATTTATTTCAGCTGGAGCTTGCTATTCAGCTATTTTGGTGTTATTTCCGTATTTTGTTATTTTTTCTTGAACTCTTCCGGAAAAAGTTTCGCTGAAGCCGTGCTTGACAACGGCAACCTGTTTCTAGTCATGGTACTTACGGTTATAATTATGCAAATGGTTAATCGGATCAAGCGGCAGCGGGAAGCGGCCAATGCACGGACGAACGAAACCATGGAGCATATTAAGTCGCTCTATCACATTGTGGAAACCTCAAGCCAGCATGATTTCATGAACATCGGCCAGGTTATTACGGATTATGTGGTGAAGCTTACCAAGCTGGACAAAGCGTTGTTCTGGTTCGCCCAAAAGAGCGGCGAGCCCGCACCACAGAGCCGGCAGACAGGCTGGCATCAGGAGGAGGAACGGTTTCTTTTTTCAGAGCTTGAAAAACATGAGCATGAATGGCGGCTGCAGCGTGAACCGGTGTTCAAGAGCCTACCCGGACTCGGAGATTTTCTGCTTATGCCTGTTAGAATGAGTACGCGGTTCGTCGGTATGATCGGTGTAAAGCTGGAAGCATCGGAAGGCCTGGAAGGACGCAGGTGGTATATCCAGCAGCTGATGTTTCTCTCGGAGCTGAGCGCGATTATTCTTGAACGCCATGAACTTGGTGTGATTGAGAACCGGCTGATTATCACGAACGAACAGAACCGGATTGCTGACGAGATGCACGACAGTGTATCGCAGAGCCTGTTCGGAATTGTATATGCGACTCATTCGCTAAAGCAGACATGGCGGAAGATGTCCGAATCCGAGCTGGAGGAGCAAATTGAACTGATTCATGATTCAGCTACCAAGGTGGCTAAGGAATTGCGCATTACCATTTACAGCCTCAGCTCTAAGAAGAGCGGCGGCCCGACATGGCTGGGTATGGTCAGATCACATTTGAAAAGCTTGTCCAGGCTGAACGATGTGGAAATTGAGTTAAAAATAACGGGGGATGATTTCAGTCTCCCTTATCCTTATCACAAGGCGCTCTTCCGGATTATATCCGAAGCGACAGGCAATGCCATTCGACATGGTGCTGCCAGCCGGGTGGATGTCGAACTGTCACTTAAGCCGAAATGGATCAGGCTTTCGATAATCGATGATGGTGTCGGTTTCGATACTGATCTGCTCTGGACCGAATCCGAGGATAACACCGGCGGACTAGGCATGAAGAATATGCAATACTTGGCACAGTCTTTAGGCGGTGACTTCCAGTTGTCCAGCAGTGAGAATGCAGGCACCAGAATTTTAATTTCGATACCTGTCGGCATGGCTGAACTAAAAAATGCATAAACTTTAGGCAGGAGGTCGTTCTAGTGAAAATCGTCATCGTTGATGATCACCCATTGGTTAGGAGAGGACTCGCGGCGGTCATTTCCATGCAGTCCAATCTGCATTTTGCCGGCGAAGCAACGAATGGCCAAGAAGCGCTTATGATCATTGAAGAGACGCAGCCTGATCTTGTGCTTATTGATCTTAAGCTGGCCGATGAATCAGGTCTGGATGTGATCAAAGCAGCGCGTTCGCGCGGACTCATCAGCAAGTTTATCCTGCTGACCTCTTCGGCGAGCCGGGAGGATTTCTTGAAGGCAGAAGAAGTACTGGTTGATGGTTATGTGCTGAAAGAGGCGCTGCCGGAAGAACTGCTGTTTGCCATTCAACTCGTTCATAAAGGCCGAAAGTATTATGACCCCGGCTTGATGGAAGACAAGATGCGGATGAGCGGCAACAGTCCAACCGACGAATTGACTCCGAAAGAAAAGGAAGTGCTGATCGAGCTTGGGCAGGGGGCCAGCAACCGGGAAATCGCCTCACGGCTGTTCATCAGTGAATTCACGGTGAAGAAGCATGTAAGCCAGATTCTGGCGAAGCTTCAGGTGGCAGACCGTACACAGGCTGCACTCTACGCCAATGCGGTAGGGCTCACGAAATACGAAATGTCATACGATTAATTTCCATTAATTTAAAAATATGTTAGAAGCACGGACATTGATGTCCGTGTTTTTTTGTTGCGCTTTGGGGGCAGCATGCCCGGAATTATGAATTACGACTCAAGATAGCAGACCGATCTGAACAAAATCTGAACAGCCTGGACTGCCGAAAACCCTGAGAATGTAGCGAATATTGCCACACCTTGTCAGGTTTTCCCAGGCGTATGGTACTAAAGTATACCATACGCCTACACTTTAGGGGTAGTCTACCTTACTCGAAAGTGAAGATTAAAGTGAAGGTATGACCCATGTGGTGATCCGTAGAGATTGATAGAATAAAAGCAAGATATCTGAAACTTTCATGATTGCTTTCAGAATGCAATGAATGCGGAAGGAGGGTTACTGTGGAAAAGACGATTTTGGATTACATTAACCTGATTAAGAAGAGGTTATGGTTAATCATGGTATTTGTATTAATCTCCTGCGCCACCACCTTCTATGTCAGCAAGAACTTCGTCGTGCCTGTCTACTCAGCCTCCGGACAGCTGCTCGTCAACAACGCCGCGAATGTCCCCGAGAGCAACAACCTTAATAATCTGAACTTCAGTCTCAACCTCATCGAGAGCTATAAGGAAATTTTGAAGTCGCCAACGATTATGAAGAGTGTAGTAGCAGAACACCCGGAATTCAATCTGACAGAACAGGCATTGGCTGGCAAGCTGCAGATTAAATCTTCGGAGAAAAGCCAGGTTATCAACCTGAGCGTGCAGGACGAGAGTTACACCAAAGCGGCTACGATAGTAAACGCGGTTTCGCAGACGTTCATCCGCAGCTTGCCGGCGCTGATGAATCTGGACAATGTAACGTTCCTGACACCGGCTGATCCGGCAGATGCTCCTGGTCCTGTCAACAGCGGTTCGACAATGAACATTATCATCAGCTTTGTAGTTTCGCTGATGGCTGCGATCGGAATTATTCTGCTGCTGGAAACCTTGAACGGTACACTCCGGACGGAGAAGGAAGCGGAGTTCGATCTTGGGCTGCCGGTGATCGCCAGCATTCCTGCGATCCGCAAACGGGACTTAGGCAAGTCGGCAAATGCCAATGCAAGAGTAGGGGAGGGCACTTATGTTACGGCTGAATAAAAGTCTGATCACAGACATAAATCCTTCCTCGCATATCTCTGAATCCTTCCGCTCGCTGCGCACCTACATCAGGCAGCTTGGGCTGCTGAAGGGCAGTGGAGGACAGGTGCTCCTGTTTACCTCCGCAGAAGGCGGGGAAGGCAAAACCACTATTTTGTCGAACCTTGCAGTATCCTTTGTCCAGGATGGCAAGAAGGTAGCCGTTGTAGACTGCAACCTTAGACATCCCGGCCTGCACAGCGTATTTGAGGTAGAGGGCAGCCACGGTCTGGCCGCATACCTCGGAGGCAGGGAAGAGGCCAAGGATATCGCGGTTTACGGCAATCTGGCCAATCTGGCTGTGATTCCGGCTGGGATTACCAACATCAGCCCGCCGGATCTGCTCGGAAGCGACAAAATGGCTGCTCTGCTGGAGGAGCTGAAGATAAGCTTCGATCTGATCCTGCTGGATGCGCCGCAGGCGGTGGAATTCAGCGATGCACGCATCCTGGCCCCATTGTCAGACGGATTAATCATCGTTGCCAGACACGGCAAGACAAAACGCGAGTCACTCAAAAAGCTGAAGGGCCTAATGGAGCAGACAGGCGTAAAGATTCTCGGAATTGCTATGAATCAGACCAGATAGTACTTCCAGCGGGTTTTGTTCTAAAGAGAAAATGAGTGGAGCCAATACTTACAAAACCTGGTGTATGCTTCCGAAGCAAGTTTTGTACGAAGAATATTCGGATGAGGCATATGCTTACAAAACTCTTAGGAGGTAAGTGCGATGAAAAAAGTAAAGAAGGTAATTATCCCTGCAGCAGGACTAGGAACGCGCTTCCTTCCTGCCACGAAAGCAATGCCTAAGGAAATGCTGCCGATCATCAACAAACCCACTATTCAGTACATCGTGGAAGAAGCGATCGCATCCGGCATCGAAGATATCATTATTGTTACAGGTAAGGGCAAACGGGCAATCGAGGACCACTTCGACAACGCTTTTGAGCTGGAATCCAGATTGCTGGAAGACGGTAAACTGGAGCTGCTGAAAGAAGTTCAGCGTTCCTCGAAGGTTGAAATTCACTACATCCGGCAAAAAGAACCCAAAGGCCTCGGCCATGCGGTATGGTGCGCCAGACGTTTTATCGGAGACGAGCCCTTTGGCGTAATGCTCGGGGATGACATCGTAACCGGCAAGACTCCCTGCCTGAAACAGCTGATTGACCAATACGAGGAAACGCAGAATTCAGTAATCGGCGTACAGGAAATTCCTGATGAATTCACCAACCGTTACGGAATTATTGAACCCGACCTGCAGGACGGACGGCTGTACCGGGTTAATAATTTTGTCGAAAAACCGGCGGCTGGCACAGCTCCTTCCAATCTGGCGATCATGGGGCGTTATGTGTTTACTCCAAAGATCTTTAAGTACCTGGATCTCCAGGAAAAAGGCGCAGGCGGCGAAATTCAGCTCACCGATGCCATTCAGAAGCTGAACCAAAGCGAGCGCGTGTACGCTTATAACTTTGACGGTACAAGATACGATGTCGGCGAACGGCTGGGATATATTTTGACTACACTTGAATTTGCACTGCAAAGCGAGGATCTGCGGTATCCGGTGATGGATGCAATGGCGGAATATCTGAGCAAAGCGGGACAGACTCTGAATAGTTGAAAACCAAGTTTAGACTTTCAAGACGGGTTTTGGACTGTGAAGGGTCAGTAAGCACTCAGGCTTACACAACATTTAGGAGGAATGAGGAGAGATGAGCATGCAAAAACTGCCGGAAGACTATGAGGCCGTCCTGCCGAAACTTTACATGCTACATGCCAAAGAAGGAAGCAAAGAAATGGATTCCTATCTGGTGATGAAGCGGATTATCGACATTTTTTTCTCCGCTCTTGGCCTTCTCGTACTGCTGCCGCTGTTCATAGTGGTGGCGATCCTGATCAAGCTGGAAGATCCGAAAGGAAAAGTGTTCTTTCGTCAGAACCGGGTTGGCAAGGACGAGAAGCTGTTTCCCATGTATAAATTCAGATCCATGGTCTCCAATGCCGAGGAGCTGAAGGCGAACCTGATGGCCTACAATGAGGTCAGCGGGGCGATGTTCAAGATTAAGAATGATCCCCGCATCACACGTATTGGCAGATTTCTGCGCAAGACCAGCATTGACGAATTGCCTCAGCTCTGGAATGTGCTGCTAGGGCATATGAGCCTGATCGGGCCGCGCCCCCCACTCGTGGAGGAGGTTGCACAGTACACGGATTATGACAAACAACGGCTTATGGTTACACCGGGCTGCACCGGCTATTGGCAGGTGAATGCAAGAAACAGCGTTGGCTTTGATGAAATGGTTCAGCTGGATCTGACTTACATTTCCATCCGCAGCACGATGCTGGATCTCAAAATCATCGCAAAAACCGGACTCATGCTGCTTGGCTCCAAAGATGCGTATTAAAAAAATGGAAATTGGGTGAATGCCGATGCTTGTATACGGAGACGTTCCTAAGATTTCCATAATCATCTGCACCTATAACAGGTCAGCTTTGCTGCTTAAGACGCTTCAGTCGCTTTTACCGCTGGAGAATCTGGGTCAGGCCGAGATCATTGTGGTGGATAACAGCTCCAAGGATGATACGGCGGCAGTGGTCAAGCGGTTTATAGAGGCTGAGGGTGCAAATATGGATATCCGTTACATTCTGGAGCCGGTACAAGGGTTATCGGCGGCCCGGAATACTGGGATTCTGGCTTCCAAATCGCCGCTCATCGCTTTTCTGGATGATGACGCGATTCCTTGCCGGAATTGGATTACAACAATTGTAAGTACGTTTGAACAAAAGCCTGAGGTCATGGCCATGGGCGGCAAAATCGCTCCGATCTTCGAAAGCAGGCGTCCAGATTGGCTGATTAAACCGTTCGAACTGCCTTATACCATCGTGGATTTGGGCAACCGCATCAAAGAATATCCGAAACGGCTTCATCCCTGCGGCGCCAATATGGCGATGCGCAAGGTAGCCTTTGATATCAGCCTGTTTCCGCTGGAGCTTGGAAGAAAAGGAGATTCGCTTCTCTCCGGTGAAGAGACCTGGCTGTTTAATCAGATTGAAAGTCAAGGACATTCCATTCTCTATCATCCGCAGATGGCCGTCGATCACTTCGTACCGGCTAACCGGTTGACGGAAGATTGGATTATGAAAAGATATTACAGCCAAGGCATATCCAACGCGATGAAAAGCGAAGGTGTGAAGGATAATCTGCTCCTGCTGGGAAAGACGGCCGCGAAGATCATGTATATTGCGGGTGACTCGATCCTCTCCCGGAGCCAGGGGAAAAGACTTCTGAACAAATGCCGGCTGGAGAGTATTCGCGGAACTCTTCATATGATCTGGAACCGGAAGAGGGAATCCGCAGCGGGGTGAGGGAGACAATGATGAATTTTGAGTGGGGCTCCAAAATGAACGTTTTGCCATACGGAATGCTCTACCTCATGTCCGCACTGTTCCTTGGAGCGGCGGTCATCTACCAGCCGGTAATAGCGGTAGCAATCGTGCTTCTGATTATGTTGCTGGTTGTCTCTATCTCGCGTCCTGAACTCATCAGCTATTTCGTTCTGTTGACGACGGCGATCTCTATTAACTTTCTGTATCCCGGCAGCATGTTTGGCGTTGAAATACTATCGCTTTACAAGCTGGTAATCCTGATGCTGCTGGTGCCCTGCATTCTGGTAAATGGATTGAAATTCCGCCTTAGCCAGCCTCTGTGGGCCATGGTGGGACTGCTGTTCATCACCTTTGGCTCTTCGATTTGGCTGCCCGAAATGAGCGGTTCCATTGCAGTCAAGGCGTTTATCGGATTGTCCCTTCCTTTCGTTTTTCTCTTGATTAACTGGAAGAAGGAAGTGGCCGAGCGGCAGATCCGCATTATCACTATGCTTCCTCTGGTAAGCGTACTAGCCGGAATCGTGCTGCAGATGGTGCATCTCCACTCTTTTCTCGATGTGGAGTTCACTGGCGCTGTACGGGTTCAGGGAGCGAATATCCCGGCGCATCTCGCGATGCTGGCCTTCATGGGCGTGGGAATTGCATTCATTGAGATCAAGCGCAGTACACAGCATATCCGTTTTTTCTACATCATGCTGGCACTGAACTTTCTGATTCTCATTGGAACAGGGACACGGGGGCCGATATTGGCACTGGTATTAATGGTCCTGTACTACTTTTACGATATATCGCGGCAATATTTGAAGGGCAGAACACAATATCTGATTCCGCTCCTGTGCTCGGTTATTCTGATCTTCTCGGCGGTATACCTGCAGCTCGACAATATTAAGAAGCGTTCCTTCGAACGCACAACGGATACGGCAGTGGACTTGTCAGGCCGGGCAGAAGCCTGGGAATACTTCCTGAACAAGGCGGCGGATTCTCCGTGGTCGGGCAGAGGACTTGGAGCAGTGACAGTGGCGAACGACGGGACACTTTACAAAGGGTTCGTGGTTCCCCACAACGAGTATATCCGCTTTTACTTTGATGGAGGGTATATCGGAGCCATACTGCTGCTGATTTCATTATTGGCTGTGTTTATTCTGGTGTACAGAGCTTTGGCACCGCCGGTCAAACCGTATTATCTGCTCTTTATAGCAGGGTTTATGATTTATTCGTTTTCCGACAACACGCTGTCGACGGTCCAATCGATCATTCCGTTCTGTTGGTACCTGAACTGCCTGTATCGATCTTCACAGCCAACCGATTCCCCACAAAAAGAAGTGATACGATGAACCAAGTGAACATGTTCGATGTCAATTTCGATAACTATGATTTCATGGACCTGCTTGATTACATTGATAAAACGATTCAGGAACGGTCGCAATCGTACATCCTGACCTGCAACGTCGATCATGTCATCAAGCTGCGCAAGGACAAAGAATTCCAGACCGTGTATTCCCAGGCAGGTGCTGTAGTGGCAGACGGAATGCCGCTGATCTGGGCTTCGAAAATGCTGGGTAAGCCGCTGAAGCAAAAGGTATCGGGAGCAGACCTTTTCAGCCGTCTCGGCAATGCCTTTGAGCAAAGAAAGTACCGGCTGTTCTTTCTGGGCTCTGCACAAGGCGTGCCGGAACAGGCTACCAAGAATCTTAAAGCGGCTTATCCCGGAATGAATATTGTCGGCTGCTATTCTCCTTCCTACGGCTTTGAGCACAACGATGAAGAGAACCAGCGTATTATCGAAATGCTGACGGAATGTCAGCCGGATATTGTGTTCGTAGGCGTGGGAGCGCCGAAGCAGGAGAAGTGGATTTACCGGCATTATAACTCATACCGGGCGCCAATCTCGATTGGTGTGGGAGCCACCTTTGACTTTTTGTCAGGCTCGGTGAAAAGGGCGCCGGATTTCATGCAGAAAACAGGCCTGGAATGGTTCTGGCGGCTCAGCCAGGAACCGGGCCGTCTCTGGAAAAGATATCTGGTCGATGACGCCCAATTCCTGGTCCTTCTGCTCAAGGAGCTCCGCAAACGGGATAAAGTAAAGGGAGGCAGGCTGGAATGAACGTGAGTCTTCCATCCATGAAGTCAGCAGGAATGCTGCTGCTGATTTGCGGCATCTGTCTGGGCCTTCCGCTGATGATCGGTTTTGCCAGCGCGAAGCTCAGTTCGTCCAATAGTCTTCAGGGAGTAATCCTGGCGGGCATTCTGTTTCCGGCCTTCCTGCTGGCTCTGCTGAAGCCGAAGGCGCTGATCGCCTACACCCTGCTGGTCTGGGCGGTAGCACCGGAGCTGCGGCGTATCGCCGACTGGTCGGAAGGGGTCTACCATTCCGTATCTCTGCTTAGTCTGGCACCGCTGCTGACGGGGGCTACCCTGGCCATTCCGGTGTTGAAGGAGATTCACCGCATCCGCAAATCCTCCACCCGGATCATCCTGCTTTTCTCGGTGGCACTGGCTTACGGGGCGCTGATAGGGCTCGCGAAGAACGGCATTGGCTCTGTGTACGACCTGGCGAATTACATCGTACCCCTGCTGCTGATTCCGTTCTTTGCGGTAACGCGTTTTAGACCGAAGGACATTGACCGTCTGCTGTATGCTTTTGCCAATATCGCGGTTCTGGTATCCATTTATGGAATTATCCAGTATTTAACTGTACCTCCATGGGATGCCTTCTGGATGAAGAATGCCGACATGATGTCAATTGGTACACCGTATCCTTTGGAAATCCGGGTTTTCTCTACGCTGAATTCTCCCGGGCCTGCGGCAACCTTCCTGGTATTCGCTCTGGTACCGATGATTCTGGAGAAAAGATGGCAGGGAACGCTGCGCTGGATTGGGGTCATGCTCGTTGTCATCTGCCTGTTGACCACACTGGTCCGTTCAGCCTGGCTGGTGATGCTGGTGATGCTGCTCGTATACATCGCTTCCTCTCCCTCCAAAGGGAAATGGAAGGCGCTGCTCCAGCTGGTATTTGTCGCTGCCGCGCTGTTCTGGATTGTCCCTAAGCTGCCGGGTGCCGAAGGGTTGGTCGCCCGTATGGAGACACTGACCTCCGTCCAGGAAGACCATTCCTACAATGAACGCCTGAGCCTGTGGCAGAACATGCTGCCGATGGTAGCTGCAAATCCGGTCGGGCAAGGGATAGGCAGTGTCGGCCAGGGGACAAAGATCGGCAACGGCGGCGAGCTTGGCGAATACGGAAATATGGATAACGGTGTTATCGCCCTGCTGCTTACCTTCGGAGTCCTGGGCGCTTTGTTCTTCTTCGGCGCTCTGGGCGCTGTGATTAAGCAAATTGTAGTCAGAGTCACCAGCAGAGACAGCCTTCAGCCCTATGCCCGGCTGTCGCTGGCAGCATGGATGGGGGCAGTGATCAGCCTGGTATCGGACAACGGGTTTCCCGGGCTCAAAGGCTACCTGGTCTGGATGCTGATTGGCCTGGGCCTCGGTGCCAAAGAGATTATTGAGAGCAGAAAGAAGGGAACACCACATGCAGCCATTGAACGCGAAATCACTTCCCACTAATACAGTCTGGTCTTCGCTTCGGCGGTTTACCAAGAGTAAAGACAACAGTTCTGCCGCAGTGAAGACGATGTTTGTCAGCGTGCTGATCCTATTGGTTAATATGCTGACGGGTGTGCTGACCGCACGTTACCTGGGTCCTACAGGACGCGGGGAGCAGACAGCTATGGTGAACTGGTCACAATTTCTGGCGTTCAGCATGAGCTTCGGTATTCCTTCAGCCCTGATCTACAATGCCAAAAAGAATCCCGAAGAGGCCGGAGTACTCTACCGGGTGGCCCTGCTAATCGCCCTGGTATTCGGAACTCTGGCTATGATTGTCGGGATTGTGGTCCTTCCCTACTGGCTGAATTCATTCAGTCCGGATGTCGTGCTGTTTGCGCAATGGTCGATGATCCTGTGCCCGCTGATTGTGGTGTCACAGATCAACAATGCGGCTTTTCAGTTCAGAGGCGACTACAAGACGTTCAACTGGCTGCGGTATCTGCTTCCGCTGCTGACGCTGGCGGCCATCGGGATTTTGATTCTGACCCGCTCGATCAATCCTTTTACAACCGCCTTGGCGTATCTGGTGCCGTCCGTTCCAATCTTCATCTGGATGACGATTACACTGCTCCGCACCTACAGGGTGAAGATGAATAACGCTTACCTGAATTTCAAAAGACTGTTCACTTACGGACTCGGTTCGTACGGAAATGACTTGCTCGGGCAGTTCTCTTACTATATCGACCAGATCATTATTGCCGGCCTGCTGCGGCCAGCCGATCTGGGGCTGTATGCGGTAGCGGTCAGTCTCTCGCGGATGGTCAACTTCTTCTCGAACTCGATCACCGTGGTGCTTTTTCCGAAAGCCTCTGAGCTGTCAAAGGACCAGGCGATTGCCCTTACCTTCAAAGCCTTCCGGATCAGCACAACCTGCACCCTGCTGGGCTCGCTGATCCTGATGCTGGTAGCTCCCTTCGTGATTCCGCTGCTGTACGGCAAGGACTTCAACACCGCATTGACGGTGTTCCGCCTGCTGCTGCTCGAAGTGACCATCAGCGGAGGCACCTTGATACTGGCCCAGGTGTTCATGGCCCTCGGCAAGCCGAAGTTTGTATCGATTCTGCAAGGCGTCGGACTGATCCTGGTAATCCCGCTGCTGTTCCTGCTGGTGCCGAAGTTCGGATTGTTCGGAGCAGGGGTGGCAATGCTGTCTTCAGCGGTGCTCCGCTTCCTGTTCATTATTCTTAACATCAGATACAACCTGAAGGTCAGACTGCCCCGCCTGCTGATTAACGGGGATGACATTCAGTGGATGAAGACAACGATGAATTCTTATATCCGCAAAAAACCTATGGATACCTAAGCAAGCGAGCAAAGGCATTATGCGAGCCGCTTTTCTGCTTAACAAACAAATGGACGGTGTCAGAGGAACGGAGAGAAAGTGTGGAGCTGGAGAAGCGTAGCGTTCGCCTTTGTCTTCTGATTTCAACCGTGAATACGGTGTTAAATAAAGAAATCAGAAGACAACAGCGATCGGAAGCCCAAACATTTCTCGAAATGACGGTGGACGCCGGACATACCAAGAAAAGGAGGATACCTACATGGATTCAGTGAAAAGCGTGCTTGGCGGCCCGGGCAGTTACCCGATATCGGCTGTCATCATTGCTCAGGATGACGAAGTTCGAATATCCAAAGCAATTCAGTCCTGCCGGTTGTTCGCCGATGAGGTGGTTGTAATCGACGGGGGGAGCAAAGACGGGACGGTGCAACTCGCCGAAAGTTTGGACTGCCGGGTGTTCGTCAACCCCTGGCCGGGATATGCGAAGCAAAGGGAATTCGGAGTGGAACGCGCCGTCCATGATTGGGTCTTCCTGATTGATACCGACGAAGTGGTCAGCGAGGAGCTGGCGCAGGACATTCTGGACCGCAAGCCGGGGCTTACAGACAGGGCGGTAGCCTTTTCACTGTACCGGATTGGTGATTTCCTGGGCAGATGGCTGGATAAAGGGGAATACCTGGTACGCCTCTATAACCGCAAGGAATACGGCATCCGCAACAGTCTGGTGCACGAAATGCCTGAGGTATCGGAGGAAAAGACGGTCAAATTGAACGGGATACTCTGGCATCAGGGATTCCGCAGCATCAATGACCATGTCGCCCGCTTCAACAAATATACCGATCTCGAAGCGCAGGCTGCCTATGCCAGCGGCAAGCCCTTTAAGGTCAGCCATTTGCTGCTTCGCCCGCCGGCTCGTTTCTTACAGAAGTATTTCCTGCACGGCCTGTTCAAGAAAGGCATCTCAGGTTTTGCGGTATCCATTTTCTGGGTGATGTATGAATTCATGGTCGGCTTCAAGCATTACGAATTGAACAGCTCCGGCAGACTGGCCCGGCACAACGCATTGGGCCAGGCGGAAAAAGAGAAAAAGGGGGAGAGAAGCTATGCCGTACAGTGACGGTTTGAACATTATGACGACCGGCCTTAGCTGGCCCTCTTTACAGCCAGGCGGACTCAACACTTATTTCAAATCCGTTTGTGAGCAGCTCTCTTCACGCAATAAAGTGCATGCGCTGATCTGCAGTCAGGAAACGCCATCCACTCCCAAAGAGCTGATTATCCATAACGCCGGCGATCCGAAGCAGACGATCTGGAAGCGCAAGGATGCGTTCCAGCGCAAGGCGGCGGACCTGATGGGGAATGGCAGCGGCCGGATCGATATTCTCTATTCCCACTTTGCGCCCTACGGGATCGGCCCGGCGATTGAAGCCAAGAAACGCGGAATTCCGGTGGTGATGACCTTCCATGGCCCATGGAATGAAGAAATGAAGATCGAAGGCCAAGGCATCAAGCACCGGGTGAAAACAACGATTGCCAAATCCATTGAACATAAAGCTTATAAGCTTGCGGATAAATTCATCGTGCTCAGCGAATATTTCCGCGACATGCTGCACAGCCTGCACGGCGTGCCGCTGCACAAGATCATAGTCATTCCGGGGGCGGCGAATGTGGAACGGTTCGTGCCCGCCGCCAACCGGCTGGCGACCCGGCGGACGCTGAATCTTCCGGAGGGAGCCACTACTGTGCTTACCGTGAGACGTCTGATGAACCGGATGGGGCTGCTGCAGCTGCTGGAAGCCTGGAAGCAGGTGTCCGAGCGGTTCCCGAATGCGATTCTGCTGATCGGCGGCAAAGGGCCGCTGCGCGGAGAGCTGGAAGAAAAAATCTCCGATTATGGACTCGGCAACAAAGTAAGGCTGCTGGGCTACATTCCCGATCATGAGCTGGCATCCTATTATCAGGCAGCGGACATGTTCGTGGTCCCTTCCCAGGCGCTGGAGGGATTCGGATTGATTACGGTTGAGGCGCTCTCCTCCGGACTTCCGGTGATGGCCACACCGGTGGGCGGAAACAAGGAGATTCTTCAGGGCTTCCGGCCGGAACTGCTGTTCAAAGGCTCAACCAGCGACGATATGGCGGAAGGCATGATCCACATGCTGAGCAACCGCAAACTGCTGCCGGGCCGTGATGAATGCAGAAATCATGTGCTTGAGAAATACACCTGGCAGCATGTAGGCGACCAGGTGGAGTCCGTATTCCTTGAAACTTTGGGAAAGGGGGTGGCAGCAGGATGCTAAAAGTTGCTTACATCGATCACACCGCCAAATGGAGCGGCGGAGAGGTAGCCTTGTTTAACATTCTCACCAACATCAGCAATCAGATCGAGCCGCTCGTGATCCTCGCTGAGGAGGGCAGACTGGCCGAACGCCTCCGGGAGAAAGGCATTGATGTCCGTGTCATCCCGCTGAATGAGAGCATCCGCAACCGGGGACGGAATGCCGTCAACCTGGGCGCTCCGGCTGCTGCGCTGGGACTGCTGGCTTACGGACGCAAGCTGGCTCCTATCCTGAAGCAGGAAAAAGTGGATTGTGTGCACACCAATTCCCTGAAATCGGCATTCTACGGGGCCGTTGCCGCCAAAAAAGCAGGTGTGCCGCTAATCTGGCATATCCGGGATCACATCGGTGCCCCTTACCTCAAGCCGGTTGTCGCCAAGGCGATCCGGCTGCTGTCACGCCTGCTGCCGAATGGTGTCATTGCGAATTCGCATTCCACGCTGAATGCGCTGGAGCTGCCCCGCACCAAGAAAACGCTGGTCGTGTACTCTGCTTTTGCCAAAGCGATTGGTGAAGGAATCGGCAAACGGGAGCAGCAGAAAGAATTCAACGTCCTGCTGGTAGGCCGGCTGGCACAGTGGAAGGGCCAGCATATCGTACTGGAAGCCGCCAAGGCTTTTAAGAACGACAGCCGCGTGAAGTTCTGGCTGGCCGGGGATGCCCTGTTCGGAGAAGAGGCGTACAAAAATGAATTAATTCAGAAGATGCAGCAGGATGAGCTGACCAATGTTAGCCTGCTGGGTCATGTGGAAGATATACAAGGCCTTATGAGCAAAGCTGATTTGCTGATTCATACCTCGATAACGCCTGAACCGTTCGGCCAGGTGATTGTCGAAGGCATGGCGGCTGGACTGCCGGTAATTGCCTCCAATGAAGGCGGACCGGTAGAGATTGTGGTTCCCGGTGTAACGGGAATGCTGATCCAGCCTGGAGACCCAGTCGTACTTGCAGACTCTATCACCTGGATGCTGAACCATCCTGAAGACCGAAGACGGATGGCGGACAGCGGGATGAAGCGGGTGAAAGAGCATTTTGTCATCGAAAATACGGTCAAAGATATCGTTGATTACTATAAAGGGTTGCTCGCGGCAACCTGACCGCAGGTAAGCCAAGAGCTTCAAGCCCAATCAGGAACCAAAACATCCATACATTCACTACTTGCTAATGCTGCTCCATAAAACTTTGAGGATGATTTACATGAAAATTGCGATAGCGCACGATTACTTAATCCAAATGGGCGGGGCGGAAAGAGTAGTGGAGGTATTCCACCACATGTATCCGGATGCTCCGATCTTCACGACGGTATTTAACGGAAGCCGGCTGACCGACAACCTCAAAGATGCGGATATCCGGGCCTCCTGGCTGCAAAAAATCCCGGGAGTGAAGACCAACTTTAAAGGGGTGCTGCCGCTTTATCCCATGGCCATCCGTGATTTGGACTTTCGCGGGTATGATATCGTCCTGAGTTCCAGCAGTGCTTTCATGAAAAGCATACAGGTGCCCGAGTCTACATTTCATCTGTGCTACTGTCATACCCCGATGCGGTTCGCCTGGGACTATGATACCTACATGGAGCGGCAATCGAATTCCGGATTGTTCAAAAGACTGCTTAAGGTCTACATGCAGCGGCTGAAGAATTGGGACCAGCGGACTTCCAAAAATGTAAACCAGTTTGTCGCCAATTCTTCCGTGGTCAAAACACGGATTCAGAATTACTATCACCGGGATGCGGATGTGATTTTTCCGCCGATCAACACTGCACGCTTCAGCAGTTCGTCTTCCATAGGCGATTACTATCTGATCGTGTCCCGGCTGGTCTCTTACAAAAGGATTGATCTGGCGGTGGAAGCCTTCAACCGCAACGGGCTGAAGCTGTTCATCGTCGGCGACGGCCCTGACCGCAAGCGTCTGGAAGGCATGGCCAAAGAGAATGTATCGTTTCTGGGCCGGCTGGAGGATGCCGAGGTGACGGGGCTGATGTCGAAGTGCCGGGCGTTTATTTTTCCCGGAGAAGAAGATTTCGGCATTACGCCGCTTGAAGCGAACGCTGCAGGAAGGCCGGTTATTGCCTATCAGGCCGGAGGGGCGCTGGATACCATCGTTCCTTATGTCAACGGCGTATTCTTCCAGCATCAGGAAGTTGATGATTTACTTAAGGCCATTTACGAAGTGGAGTCCTATGCGTGGGACATTGGGCAGATCATGGGCCATGCGCGTAAATTTGATGAACAGGCGTTTATGGTTCAGTTCAAGCAATATGTGGAACAGGCCTACGTCAATTTTCTAAAAGGAGGATGATTGTATGAAACTGACAGTAATCGGTACCGGCTATGTCGGTCTTGTCTCTGGCGTATGTTTTACACTGAATGGTAATCATGTTATTTGCGTGGATAAGGATGAGGAAAAGATCAAAAAGCTCAGCCAGATGGAATCCCCCATCTATGAGCCAGGTATTGAAGCACTGATTGAAATGAATTTGCGTGAAGGCAGATTGTCCTTCTCCTCGGATCTTCACGAATCGGTACGCCGGTCTGATATCGTCATTCTCGCTGTAGGGACGCCTTCTCTTCCCGGCGGTGAAGCAGATCTGAGATATATTGAGGGGGCAGCTACGGAAATCGCCCAGGCTATGGAAGGCTACAAAATCATTATGACCAAGTCTACCGTTCCTGTGGGCACAAATGAAAAAATCCGTAAAATTATCGCCTCCCACACGAATCATCCCTTCGATATCGTCTCCGCTCCTGAATTCCTGCGTGAGGGGTCAGCCATCCAGGATACACTCCATCCTGACCGGATTGTTATCGGACTGGATAACCCGGAGCTTGAGCCTGCGATGCGCCAGCTTCACCAGGGCTTCACGGAAAATGTGTTCGTAACCGATATCCGCAGTGCTGAAATGATCAAATATGCATCGAATGCTTTTCTGGCAACGAAGATCTCTTTTATTAACGAGATTGCCAATATTTGCGAAAAAGTGGGAGCTGATGTAACCAAGGTGGCAGAAGGCATGGGAATGGACCGTCGGATCGGCTCAACCTTCCTGCAGGCCGGTATCGGTTATGGCGGCTCCTGTTTCCCGAAAGACACTAATGCGCTGATTCAAATTGCAGGTAATGTGGACTACGAGTTCAAGCTGCTGAAATCGGTGGTTGAGGTGAACAAAGACCAGCGCTTTATGATCATCTCGAAGCTGCATGAGTCGCTTGGCAATCTGCGCGGTGCAGTAATCGGCATCTGGGGCCTGGCCTTTAAGCCAAACACCGACGATGTCCGGGAAGCCCCGGCCCGGGAAATTGTTGAGAGCCTGGTGGCCGAAGGCGCTACAGTGAAGCTGTATGATCCGATTGCTGTTGAGAACTTCAGACAGCAATATGATCATCCGCAGCTGCGCTGGTGCGGCCTGCCGGAAGAAGCGGCGGAAGGCAGCGATGCGGTCTGCCTGCTGACCGACTGGAGCGTGTTCAAGGACATCGATCTGCACAAGCTTGCGGAGAGCATGCGCCGCCAGGTGCTGATCGACGGACGCAACGTCTACTCCAAAGAGCAGATCGAGGGAACAGGCTTTGAGTACCATTCTGTCGGACGTCCGCAAATGGGGGGCCTCAGCGGCTACTCCCCCAGCGTAGCCGGGGCGATCTAAGTTTTAACTGCCGCCAAACAAGTGGCAATGCCGGAACTTTGGCAGGGAGCTTCGCCTGCCGGGTGAAGCAGCTTGGGCGAACTAATTCCATTGGCTCGTTTTCCAGTGGAAATGCTGCAGGGAAAGCTGTTAAGGGAGGAACGGAGAGGAATTTTGGAACTGTAGGAGCGAATGCGTCCGCCTTTGTCTGTGGATTTCCACCGCGAACAGCGGTAACAATCAAGAAATCTGCAGACAACAGCGGCCGGAAGTCCAAACATTCCTTGCAGAGACTCCCGTAACAGCCGATCTGAAGTATTGTCACGCAACATAATGCGTCAGTGACATTCCTGCCTTTCATGCGAAAGCCACCCGGCAGCAGCTCACAATAACAATCCGATATTTACGCGACAACACATAAATAGGAGGGTTCACTTATGAAACTGGTACTTCTATCTGGCGGTTCTGGTAAACGGCTCTGGCCTTTGTCCAACGATTCTCGTTCCAAGCAATTTCTGAAAGTGCTGCAAAGCCCGGCAGGTGAACCGGAATCTATGGTACAGCGGGTATGGAGACAATTGCAGGAGACAGGGATGGCGGACTCGTCTTATTTGGCTACCGGCCGCAGCCAAGTCGAAATGATTCAGAGCCAGCTCGGCGCAGAGGTGCCAATCATTGTGGAGCCGGAGCGCCGCGATACCTTCCCGGCCATTGCTCTGACTGCAGCTTACCTGTATTCAATGGCAGGGGTGTCTCCAAGTGAGACCGTGGCTATTCTCCCCGTCGATCCGTATGTGGAGGCTTCATTTTTTGAAACCGTCGTCCAGCTTGAGGCAACGATGCAGGAAAGCGGCGCAAATCTGGCGCTGATGGGCGTGGTCCCTGAGCTTGCATCCGAGAAATACGGCTATATTATTCCTACCAGCGATGAGGCGGCGGCAAGCGGCTATATGCAGGTGAGCCACTTCCAGGAGAAGCCCGACCGCGTACAGGCCGAAGAGCTGATCAGCCGGGGGGCACTGTGGAACTGCGGAGTATTCGCTTTCCGCCTGGGCTATCTGCTGGATATTTTGCAGCGCAAAGGTCTGCCTTTGAACTATGAGGAACTGCAAAAGCAGTATAAACTGCTGTCGTCCATCAGCTTTGACTACGAAGTGGTGGAAAAAGAAGAGAATATCGTCGTTCAGCCTTATGCCGGGTTCTGGAAGGATCTGGGTACCTGGAATACCC
Organism: Paenibacillus graminis; assembly: GCF_000758705.1. Classification (NCBI taxonomy): domain Bacteria; kingdom Bacillati; phylum Bacillota; class Bacilli; order Caryophanales; family Paenibacillaceae; genus Paenibacillus; species Paenibacillus graminis. The sequence continues at coordinate 1,264,184 of NZ_CP009287.1, forward strand.
TCACCGAGGAAATGAGCAGCAATCATGTGGGGAAAGGCTTCGTGACCGATGATTCCGAAGGGACTTGCCTAATCAATGAGCTGGATATTCCGATCACAGTAATCGGAGCGAAGGACCTGATTATCGCAGCCAGCCCGGACGGCATTCTGGTGACCCACAAAACGGAAAGCCCGCGCATCAAGGAAGTGCTGAAGTCTTTTGAACAACGACCGATGTACGAGGAGCGCCGCTGGGGCCACTATAAGGTCATTGATTATGTGAAGTACGATGAGGGCAATGAAGTGCTGACCAAGCGGATTTTCATCGCAGAAGGTAAAAATATCAGCTATCAGCTGCATCACAAGCGCAGTGAAATCTGGACGATCGTCAGCGGCGAGGCAAGCATTGTGCTGAATGAGAAGATGCATAATGTGAAAGCAGGGGATGTAGTCCGCATACCGGAAGGGACAAAACATGCCATTCTGGCGCTGACAGATGTGGAGTTCATTGAAGTGCAGACCGGCTCGGAACTGGTAGAAGAAGACAATATCCGCATTACGCTGGAGTGGGAAGATATCGCTCTGCAGCAGTTTATTTCGTAAAAAAATGCGCTGATGGCGCTGTCGAATCCGATGAAATTATCCCGGTTCATGTCGATTTAAGGGTTTGGAGATAGGGCTAAATAATCTATTTACCCAAATGTTACAATTCCAAAACAGGTATTAAGAACCATTTATTAAGGAAAGTTCATTAATGCTCTAAACTAAAAATTTAATAGAGACGATACTTACGGTAAGAGGGATAAATCCTTCCAAAACGACAAAGGCAAACCTAATCGAAAGATAGGGACGCAAAGCTATAGGGCCTTCGAAAGAGTGGCAGCCTGGCTACCGAAAGGAAGATGAATTTTGACAACTTACCGTAAGTCGCGTCTGGTGTCCATCATGTTAACTATTGCCCTGTTTCTGACTGCAGTGCCGCTTGGCCTGGGGGGCGCGCCATCGAAGGCAGCTGCTGCCTCGGATTCTCCAGCTCCGGTTAATCCCAATGCTTCAACTGCTGCCGTCAAGCTGCTTGACGAATTAAACGCTATTTCAGGAAAAGGCATTATCACTGGCCAGCATGACTATCTGGAGAGCCCAGATGAATTCAGCAACAAACTGAAGGGGACGAGCGGAAAGTACGCGGCCCTTCACGGCTACGAGCTTGGCTTAATCAGCGGCCAGTCGGAAAGCACTGGAGCAGCGCAGCGCAGAAATGTAGTGTACAGCGCAATCAACTGGTACAAAAATGGCGGTATCGTCGCTATGACCTTCCATGAGCAGCTGCCCGGCACTTCGTATCAATGGGCGAATGTGCAGAAGACGCTTAGCCAAGCGGACTTCAATAAGTATGTAACACCGGGAACGGCTCAATACAACAGCCTGATCGCCGATCTGGACAAAGTGGCCGTTTCGCTTAAGACCTTGCGGGACGCTGGCGTCCCGGTCCTATGGAGACCTTACCATGAAATGAACGGCAACTGGTTCTGGTGGGGCAAGAAAAATAATTTTGCGGAACTTTGGAATATTATGTATGACCGTTTCGTAAACGTTCATCAATTAAACAACCTGCTGTGGGTGTGGAACCCCAATGCTCCAAATGCCTCATCCGATCCTTATGAACTAACCTATCCGGGGGCGGATAAGGTAGACGTTCTCGCAGCAGATATATATAACAATGATTATATGAACAAATATCATGACAGCCTGCTGAGCCTCGCGGACGGCAAACCCATTGCCATTGGTGAAAATGGCGAAATGCCAAGCACAGCCAAGCTGCAGCTCTCCCAGAGACAATGGGTCTATATGATGAACTGGGGAAAAATGCTCTATGAGAACAACAGCACCACCACCATCAAAAACTTTATGAATGACGACTACACGGTAACACTGGATCAATACAAAGCTGGGCTGGATGTACCTGCGGCTCCACCTACTCCGGCGGCTACGCCAACCCCAGTGCCGACGGCTACACCGACACCGGTGCCAACGGCCACGCCAACACAGGTACCAACGGCCACGCCAACACCGGTACCAACGGCCACGCCGACACCGGTACCAACGGTTAAGCCTACGGCCACACCGGTACTATCTCCAGATAATGGTACGGTGGTTTCTCCCGCTCTAAATGGTCTTCAGGGAGAATATTTCAAGAATATGACGCTTTCGGGTACACCTGTACTCGTGCGTAACGACGCAGTAGTCAATTTTAACTGGCGGCAGGCTGCACCGGATAGCTCGCTTGGGGTGGATTCGTTCTCGATCCGCTGGACCGGGCTGATCAAACCGTCTTACAGCGAGACTTACACGATTTCCACGACTTCAGACGATGGTATCCGTGTCTGGATTGACGGTACAGCCGTGATCAGCAGCTGGACCAAGCAGAGCGGAACCGAACGTACCGGGAATATCACCTTGAAGGCAGGCCAGCTCTACGATATCAAAGTCGAGTATTACGAAAATGCAGGCGATGCCAACATTCGTCTAATGTGGCAAAGCCCTAGCCAGACCAAAGCTACCGTTCCAACCAGCGCTTTGTACGTCAATACCTCAGCAGCCAGCTCAAGCAAAACATTGCTGGCCGTAGCGCCGACCCTAGCGCCAACGCCGGCAGCGACACCGGCAGCAACGCCGGCAGCAACTCCGGTGCCAACGCCGGCGGCGACCCTGGCGCCGACACCGGCAGCAACGCCAGCAGCGACCCCGGCGCCAACGCCGGCAGTGACCCTGGCGCCGACACCGGCAGTGACCCTGGCGCCGACACCGGCAGTGACCCTGGCGCCGACACCGGCAGCAACTCCGGCGCCAACGCCGGCGGCAACTCCGGCGCCAACGCCGGAACCTGCATCGGCACCGGCTCCGGAACCGCCGTCGGCTCCAGCAGCAGCGCCTGCCGATAACGGACTGCAGGCGGAATATTTCAGCAATATGCAGCTGTCCGGTACTCCGGCAGTTGTACGCACCGATGCTGTGCTTGATTTCAACTGGCGGTTGGGTTCGCCGGATGCTGCAATCGGTACCGATTTCTTCTCGGTACGGTGGAGCGGCAAGATCAAACCGCTATATAGTGAAACCTATCAGATCTATACAACATCAGATGATGGTGTCCGCGTTTGGGTCAATGATACTCTTGTGATTGACAGCTGGATGAAGCAGAGCGGAACCGAACGCACAGGAAGCATAAGCCTGCAAGCCGGGCAATTGTATGATATCAAAGTGGAGTATTACGAGAACCAAGGGGATGCAAAAGCGCGGCTGATGTGGGAAAGTCCAAGCCAAGTCAAAGAGACGGTTCCTGCCAGCGCCCTTTTCCTTCCTTCCGCTTCCTAAAGAAATACTGCTGAATTCATCCCGAACGCCGATACTGGTTAAGCCGTTACAATATTAATCCTAAAAGTCCGATGGCCCTGCTGATCAGCAGGGCTACTAAGCTATAGTCCTTCTAAGCTGCATACGGGTCAAACTTAAGGTTCACCCATGTGCGGATTGGAAGCCACCTACGGCTGGAGAGAGGAGATTACATTGAACACTTACCGTAAGTACCGGCTTTTTATTACGATCCTGCCTATTATTTTTATCCTTTCTTTGCTGCCTTGGAGTGAGGCGCGCAGTCTCTCTATTGAACGGAATGTGGTGATTCCCCCGGAGGCAGTCACACCGGTGAATCCATCGGCTTCGCAGGAAGCCGCCGATCTGCTGGATTATCTGGTTGATCTCGGAGGAAAGGGCATAATCTCCGGACAGCATGACTATCTGGAGAGTCCGGACGAATTCAACAACAAGCTGAAGAATGCCACAGGGGAGTACGCAGTGCTGCATGGCTATGAGCTTGGAGCGGTTAACAACCAGCCGAAGGGGACTATTGCCCGGCAGCGCCAGGCTGTAGTGGACAGCGCGATTCAATGGCATGAGGATGGGGGCATCGTGGCGATGACGTTCCATCAGAACCTCCCCGGAACCTCTCCGGAGTGGGCCAACGTGCATATGAGCCTGAGCCAGGAGAAATTCGATGCCTATGTTACACCGGGTACGGCGGAATACAAAAGCCTGCTAGCTTCACTTGACGATATTGCCGTCTATTTGGGTGAACTGCGGGATGCAGGAGTTCCTGTGCTGTGGCGTCCGTATCACGAAATGAACGGGAACTGGTTCTGGTGGGGGCAGAAGGATAACTTTTCCAAACTCTGGGATATTACGTACGACCGGCTGGTGAACCAGCATAAATTGAATAATTTGCTGTGGGTATGGAATCCGAATGCTCCGAATGAGTGGGCAGATCCTTACAGTGCCTATTATCCTGGTGCAGATAAGGTGGATGTACTGGCGGCTGATATCTACAATAATGATTACAAACAGTCTTATTATGAAGGCCTGCTCGAATTGGCTAATGGAAAGCCTATAGGCATTGGAGAGAGCGGGGAGCTGCCGGATCCTGCTATATTGTCTCAAACCCAAAGTAAATGGGTATATACGATGACATGGGGGAAAATGCTGACCGAAAATAACAACCTCCAGAAAATCCAGAGTTTTATGACCAATCAGCATACGGTATCCAGACAGGATTACGTTCAGTCGCTTAATACCAAAACGAATAATTCAGCAGGCATCATTCCGAAGAATGGCTTGAAAGGCCAGTATTTCGACAATGCCGAACTCTCAGGAACGCCTGTGCTCACCCGCAATGACAAGAAGATTGACTTTAACTGGCATGGAGATTCTCCGGCGGCAGGTGTAAGCAAGGATTCCTTCTCAGTGCGCTGGACCGGGAAAATGAAGGCGGTCTACAGCGAGGAATATACGTTCACCGCTTCCTCGGATGATGGCGTCCGTGTATGGATCGGTGACAAGCTGATTATCGACAGCTGGAAGAAGCAAAGCGGTGTCAGCCGCGTGGGGAGTATTAAGCTCACAGCAGGAACCTCGTATAACCTGAAAGTAGAATATTACGAGAACCGCGGAGACGCAAACATCCGCTTGATGTGGAAGAGTCCGAGCCAGAAGCCTGGGCTCATCCCCCAGAACGCCCTTACCCTTCCATAATGAATGAAGCAAAATCAGGCTTACAGAGCCTGAGCACACACCCCCGGAAGAAAGCGAGGACATGGGAATGAGAGCTAGGACTAAGAAAAAAACACGCAAACCTCTTCATCTTTTACTAAAATTCACAGCACTTGCCATCTTGTTTCTGTTATCCATCTCTGTCTTCGGAGAGGACGGGACGAATAAAGGCAAAGTGGAGGTTGACATGTCTGAACTGTCCGCCGCCAATGATGCGGGACCAGAGCTGCCGGAGGGCACGACCCTCTGGCAGTTCGGACAGCATGACGGGTCGGATGCGGAATTTGCAGAGACCGGCGCCTCTGATGGGGACGAGATGATTAATGTTGCTTCTACGGCTTTGAAAGCCTCTGCACTCCAGTCCATTCCTTCTGGGCTCAGAGGCGATACCAACCCTGAACTGCGGATTAAGTACAAATTGGATAAGATCCCGGAGAACGGGGTCTTATTTCGCGTAAGCATCCTCGATGCCTACAAATCCGTTCCGCAGATGAGCGTCTTTTCCAACCGCCAGCTATCGGGGATTATTCAGATTGCCGGTATCGCCGGAACGGACAGCAAATATAATTTTCGTAAAACCTATGAGCTGTATATTCCCAAAGAACAGCTGGTTGCCGGTATTAATGAACTGAAGCTCCGGACCGCACGCGGAATATATTCCTCAGATATGGAGGATAAATACAACTGGTGGACCTGGGATAACCTTAGTCTGGAGGCACTCAAGACGCCGATCAAGGAGCCGATTCACGGCAGCTATACACTGACCGGCACTATGGTCAACAATAAGCAGTTTTATTTTGACGAAGGTGCGGTTACCCATCTGCCTTATATCATGAAGTGGCTCGGTGTAGCGTACAGCGGCAATATTATGCGTACCAGCTGTGCCAGCGATGTCGGACGCTCCTGTTCGAATATGGAAGAATACTATAAGGTGCTTAAGGGTTACAATATGCAGGCTGTAGCCTTGTATCTGTATACTGGCGATATCAAACTTAATGAAGACGGCTCACTGCCGGAAACAGCAGAGAAGAAGCTGACGGATTATTTCGAGAAGTACAGCCCGTACTTCCAGTATTATGAAGTGGACAATGAGCCGGGGCTGTTTAACCGCTCCAAGGCGGTCAACCTGGCAATTGCCGACTGGCTGAACAAGAAGGGCAAAACAATCGCCCCCCATTTGCAGACCGTGGCTCCAGGCTGGGCCTATTGGCCGGATTACAGCGATGATTCCTGCGGCAATCAGAAGGGGACCGTGCGCCAGTGCGGCGACCCGGACGGCTGGGAACGTGATCCGAAGCAGCGGGACGAGCTGGAGGAAGTAACCGACCTGACCAATGGCCATTCCTATGGCGAATCTTATATATTCAGCAACGGAGGCAGCTTTACCGAGAATCTGAAAACCTTCGGCGGAGCTGCAGACGGGCTAGGCAAAAAAATGCTGACGACTGAATTCGGGACCTCCGACTCTCATGTGGATGCTTACCAATATGGAGCCTCCGAACGGACGGCGGCGGTGTTCGACCGGATTATGCGTGCGCATATCGGCTATGCGGATATGTTTGTCCAGCATGCCGCTTTTTTCAAAAACTTCAGCCTGTTCAAGTATGGATTTAATCTGGAAGACCATGATCCGGTAAAAACGGAGATTTATTATACCAAGAAAGGCGAGGATTCGCGTGTCAGCATCATGAGGCGGCTGGATCTGGCTTACGCCACACATGGCGCTCCGTTAAGCTACGAAATCACCAATAAGGATGCTCTTGCCGACAAGCTGGTGTATGTCCGTGCGGTCGATACCTCCACTCTGGAGCCTTTGGCCGGAACTGGAGCCACCTCGAACAAGGTACTGGTAAACTTCGTCAACTTCGAGGAAACGCCGCAAACCGTCACTGTGAAAGTGAAGATGCCGAAAAAAACAGTGTATGAGGGCGAACGCTTCGGCAACGGAGATACGTATGAAGAAGCCCGCAGCTATGTTACGGGAAGAAGTGCTGCACCAACGCTGGAATTTAACGAAACACTCGCTCCCGGTGAGGCTGTACAGTATATTCTGGAGCCCTCCTCCGAGGTAGCGGATGTTGCACCCCAAGGTTTAAAAGCAGCAGCTGTCAAAGGACCGTCTGTTAAACTGAATTGGCTGGAGGCCCCCGGAGCAAGCTATGAAGTGCTCCGGGCCGACAGCTCCGGCAGTGAGCTCAAGGTAATTGCCACCGGCATCAAGCAAACAGAGTATACGGACGGCAAGCTGCAGGAGGGCACATTGTACACATATGCGGTTCGTACAGCAGGTTCAAGTGTGATGTCGGAGAAAACGCAGATCACTGCTACTGGACTGGTCCCCCTGGACCGTTCGGAGTGGAAGGTGTCGTCCAATGTGAACACTCAGGCTTCAAGTCCGGCAAATGCCATTGACGGAGACAGGCAGACACGGTGGGATACCGGCAAACATCAGGCTTCCGGGGAATATATCCAGATTGATCTGGCGGGTGTGCACTCGGTGGAAGCGGTAGATTTGGACTATACCTTGTCTTCTTATGATTATCCCCGGGGATACGAGCTATATATTTCGGATGATGCAAAAAGCTGGAACAAGATCGCCTCCGGTAAAGGAAAGCTGGAAAAGACCAAAATCGGATTCCCTGCAGTCAAAACAAGGTATCTCCGGATTGTGCAGACCGGCTCGGGAGGAAATTACTGGTCCATTCATGAAATGCAAGTCTATTCAAGAGAATAAGCCCATCCGAATGACCTCCGTGGATTTATGGACCACTGGGGTTTTTTGCTGTGAATTGGGAAAGCTGAAGAAGGGCAATTGTTGCTTTGGGGTTAGCGGGTATGGGGTAATAACGTACATATCAGACCAGCCTGATGTGAAGGGCGTTACTTACAGGAAAGGCGGTACCCTAGATATGACTCATCTTGCGGACAATATTATTTTATTGCTGGCAGTGCTGCTGCTGGTCGGTGTGCTCTCTACCAAATTCTCCACGCGCTTTGGCATGCCTGCACTGGTGCTGTTCATCGCCGCGGGAATGGTGCTTAGCCGCTTTGTGTATTTCAACAATGCCTCGTTGACGCAGGTTGCCGGTATTTTTGCGCTGATTGTCATTTTGTTTGAGGGCGGCATGCAGACCAGTATCAAGGACATCCGGCCGATCATGGCCCCTGCACTTTCTTTGGCGACAGTGGGTGTGCTGCTGACAACAGCGATTGTAGGAGTTTTCGCAAGGTTTGTGCTGGATGTGCCATGGGCGGAAAGTCTGTTGTTCGGAGCCATTGTGGGTTCTACTGATGCGGCAGCGGTGTTCTCTGTCCTTGGCGGCAAAAATATTGACAAACGCCTGACGTCTACGCTTGAGGCGGAGTCAGGCAGCAATGACCCCATGGCAGTGTTCCTGACCGTATCGCTGATTGAATGGATTCAGCATCCCGATACCGCCATCTGGAGCCTTCTGCTGTCCTTTGTATGGGAGATGGGGATAGGGCTGGTGATGGGAATAGCGGTTGGTAAGCTTGCCGTCTACCTGATCAACCGGATTAACCTCGATTCCACCGGGCTCTATCCGGTCATGGCAATTGGGTTCGCCGTGCTGACCTATGGACTTGCAGCCATGGTCCACAGCAGCGGCCTGCTGGCGGTATATGTCATAGGCCTGACTTTGGGGAATTCCGAGCTTATGTATCACCGGACGATCATGAATTTTAATCACGGCTTCGCATGGATGATGCAGATTGCTATGTTCACCTTGCTGGGGCTGCTTGTGTTTCCGTATGAACTGGCGGACATTGCCTGGCAGGGCCTCCTGCTGTCCGTTATTCTCATGCTGATTGCAAGGCCGGTAGGAGTGTTCCTGAGCCTGCTGTTTGCCAGATTCTCAATCCGGGAGAAAACGTTGATCTCCTGGGCCGGCCTTCGCGGCGCGGTACCGATTGTACTGGCAACTTATCCGCTGCTGGCGGGTCTTCCGCAGGGACGTCTATTCTTTAATGTTGTATTTTTTGTGGTATTGACCTCGGCGGTCATTCAGGGGACCACCATTTCTCCACTGGCCTCCAGATTAAGACTCGTTGGGAAGGACGATGCCCAGCCTTCGCTTATGGAGCTGGTGGCACTCGGCAAAACGGATTCGGAATTCAATCATATTGCCATTGACAAGCATATGCCTATAGCTGGTATGCAAATCGCGCAGATAGGGCTCCCCGAGGATATACTCTTCACCGCCATCATCCGCAATAAAGGCATTGTGACCCCACATGGGAGCACGGTCATTGAGCCGGGAGACACGGTATATGTGCTGAGTCCGAAATCAAAGCGTGATGAGATGAGGGCGATCTTCCGCAGCGGTAAAGGGAAGGCGGCAGAATCCAGCATACCAACAATGTAATCTTATCTGCCGCAAAGGAGTAATTTATGTCAATTTGGCTGCAATTGGCTAAATGTGATAGAAATAATAGGTGCAAAAGAGGGAGTGTGCTAGAATTTGCAGCAGCATAAATACGTAAACGCCTTTGAGGCACCATCAGAGGATGGAATTCAGAATAGTTTGCAAAACCCTAAAAGATGTGTTAAATTGTATATAGATTTAGAACGAGTCTAAATATAAAAAAACAAATAAATAGGCCATAGGAGGTTGTTCGAATGAGTACACAAATCAAAAGTCATACTGAACTGTATGCTGCCTTAAACCGCCAGACCGCAAATTGGACACTGCTGGGAGTGAAGCTGCATCATTACCACTGGTATGTGAGTGGACCGCAATTCTTCACCCTGCATGCCAGATTTGAAGAGCTGTATACGGAAGCTGCCACATATGTGGATGATCTGGCAGAGCGCCTGCTGGCTATCGGGGGTCAACCGGCTTCAACGATGACACAATATCTGGCTCTCTCCGAGCTTAAAGAAGCGGCTGGAGGAGAAACGGCACAGGAAATGGTAGCCCAGCTGATTAAGGATTTTGCTGTTGTGGCCGAAGAACTGAAGAGCACGATCTCAGCTGCGGAAGAACTGAGTGATCAGCCTACTGCCGACCTGCTGACTGGAATTAGAAACAGCGTGGAGAAATCCGCCTGGATGCTGAATGCATTCTTGGCTTAATCCAGGAATCCGGGGCTCATAGCCCGGCCTTAACGGTTCACTGCATCAGAAGATAAGAGATTTGCATACCCAAAGAGCGCCACGCGAAGTATTCGCTGGCGCTCTTTGGCAATATACAGCCTATCTCAGGCTACTTAATGAAGACTCCCCCAAAGGGCAGGACCTCACGCAGAAAACGCTTGATAACCCCGTCCTCATTATTGTCGCGTTCGAAGCGGCGGCTCTGGCGTCCAGCCTGAAACATCACCGGTCCGTGGCCGGTCATCTTCCAGTGATAGCTCATATGCTGGCTGGCCAAGTGATTGCCGTAGACGGTGAGCTCAAGCTTGGCGTTTTCGGGATAAGCGATAATACTGCCGGCATCCACATATAGTGGATCAAACGGATGCAGCTCGGCTTCGCATACCGTCCCCTCGGTCAATATGCCGATACTGCCCGGACCGGAGAACTTAACCTTGATGATATCGCGGGTGACAAGCATATTCTTCATGCTCAGCACCCTTGTCTCCATAGTCACTCCTTTGCTGTAGAAGAACAGATGCCGGAAATCATAGAGCAGATCGCTTTTTCCGTCCAGCTGGAAGGTTTTAACCCTGTAGCCGGGAGGCAGGGCGGCAACGAAGCGGCAAGGCCCGGTCATATCCGAGCGGATCAGCTTGCGTTTGCGGTACATACCCTTGACATCCATCAGCCGGTCGGCGCGGCCTGAAGAAGGGCCTTGATAAGCGATAATCTGCTGCGGATGCAGCACATGAATTTCCTCGTTTTCTTCAACTGTGAAGGCCACGGCTTGTCCGCTGCCGCTGTCGCCTTCATCCTGGACATCGACGTTCATAGTTTACACTCCCTCATGTACACATCAGCGCAGGCGGTCGCCTTTTCTGGATCTGTGGCGCATGCCAAGGCGCAGCACCCGGATCAGCAGGAAGTAACCGAGTACCAGCGCAAGTCCGGTAATTACCGTAACTTTAATCCGGTTATAGTAGTTCTCCCTCGCTGTACGGTCATTTTTCAGTTCATCCACCACCTGGCTGAGCTGGCGGTTCTGCTCCTGCAGGGCCGCATTCTGGGCCTGATAATCAGCCATCTGCTGCAGGGTTTGCCCAAGCTGTTCCTTGGTCTGCTGCAGCTCCTCCGTCGTCTGTCTGTAGCTTTCCTGCAACTGGTTGACCTCACCCGGAAGCTCCGAGAAGTTCTGCAATCCATTATATAAGTCACTGAAATAATTAGCCTTTGCCGCAGGAGCGGGAAATATGACTGACAACCCCAGGAGCAGCAATACTGAACATAACAGCTTTGCATAAGTGTGTTTTACTTTTGGCTTCATTTCTGCAATCACCACCTGGTATAGACTGGGCTTCCTTTTTATTTTAACATAGCTGAACTAGCTTGGCTTGGCATCTGGTGCCGCAGTATGGCGTGATTTGGCGGTTGGGGCGGTATTTTGTCTAAGCAGAGTTTATAAGTGTTTACCCTGGCGCCAGGGAGGATAACCATATCTACAGGTAATACCGGATAGAGGCTGACATGGTTTCTATTTAAATGTAGGAATTTATGAATTATACTTTGTACGGAAAGGGGCTGCATGCTATGAATAAATGGCTCAAAACCCTGCTGTTTCTTGCAGGTTCCGCTTTACTGACCCGGCTGATTCCTTTTTCCTCTCTGTTCCGCAATCTGGATACCATGTTCCATGAATTTGGCCATGCCCTGGTCACGCTGCTGCTCTCGGGAAGTGTGCTGCGCATTGAATTGTATGCAGATCATAGCGGAGTAACCTACTCGGCTATAGAAGCTGGCGGGAAAGCGGTTCTGGTATCACTGGCGGGCTATACGCTGGCGTCATTATTCTCACTTCTGCTGTTTTATTTGTATAACAGAGGGCGGTATAGATGGGGGCTGCTGCTGGCATCCGGTGTGGCGCTGGTGATGCTTGTCCTGTATGTGCGGGGCGGATTCGGAATGCTCTGGCTGGGCGGGTTCATCCTGCTGAATCTGGTGATGCTGTTCGTCTGGCCAAAGGCCGGCAAATATTATTATTTATTCCTGGCCTTTCTGACCCTGGAGGAATCTGTCGTGGGTTCACTGTATCTAGTTTCGGCTGCAGCGTTTACCCCAGGACGTGCAGGAGATGCGGCTAATCTGGCACGGCTTACACCGCTGCCTGCGATTGTCTGGGCGCTTCTGTTTTTTGTATTCTCGCTGTTGTGTGCAAAATGGGCGCTGGGATTTTTTTTCAAGGAGGAGCGGAGCAGACACAGTCCTGCAAGCTACTAAAATGCGTATTTATCGTCATGTTTCGACAAAAGAATGTTCTTTCACAAAGAGGAATTCTCCTTTTAAAGGAGAGTGCCTCTTTTTTTGTCGATATTATAGGACCGAACATATATTCCATGACAAGGAGTTGTCCGCCAATATTGGTACATTAATAGAAGACCCAAAAAAAGAAAGAGGTGGAAATATGCAAGCAAGTTTTCAGCCCATACTTACGTGGAGCCAGGAACGGGTTTTTGCAGCCGGTGCGCAGAATGTAGTTCTGCTTATCGAGTGGAAGGGAATCTCCAATCCTGAGGAATCCCGCAAGCGGACCCGGAAGGTGGTCGCCCGCGAGATTGAACTTAGAATCTGGCTGGAAGCACATGTAACCTTCAAGGGATGTCATGGCTGCAACGCAGAAGTCGGGGAGGGGCGTTCTATACTGCTTAAGCTTGGCAAACTATATTCCGAAGCACGGAAATACATCGCTTTGGAATTCACGATGGCAGCCAAACCGGCCGGGATTCATGAAGTCCTTTGGCTGCAATGGCAATATAAACAGCCTCCGGTAGAACGGATCCGGGAACTGCCTTTAAAAAAGCTCAGCTTGGAATATACACATCATACAGATGTCCTGTCAGAACGGTGCTGCTTCCACGTCGAGAAACACCTGGAGCTCTTGAAGACGGAGAAGCTGCTGGAAGAAGCGGCGGTGCAGCGCACCAAAGGCAGCATCGAGACAGAGTTCGAGCATCTTCGGAGACAGGCTGACGATTTACTGCTGCTGGCGGCCAGGTCCGGAGATATGCAGCTTGTGAAAGAAGCAGAAACAGTGTATAAACAGCTTGACGCAAAGAGCCAAGCCTCGTGGAGGACAGCATCAAGATAGGGACGGCGGTAATTGTACACAAACCTGCCAGTACATACATAAGCGTATTCATTCATAATCTTAGCGGGGAATAGTTAACAATTAACCGATTTATAATTGTGGTGGTGTAGTAAAATAGTTCTATTATATTTATTAATTTGAGTTATTACATCAATAGTTATAGATATATATAACTAATTTATTTAAAATAATGGGTCTATTTTACCATGAACTCAAGGGGAACTGAAAATGACAGACCGATTAATCCGGCTAATGCGCATTATTACGCTAGTGCAAGCCAAACCGGGAATTTTAGCCCGCGAACTGGCGGAACGCTGCGGCAACAGCGAGAGAACGATATACCGGGATATGGATGCGCTCAGCGCCATGCACATCCCTATCATCCATTTGGGACATGGGAAAGGATACGCTTTTATCGGTAATTTTGCATTATATCCTCTGGATTGGTCGGAAGAAGAATCGGCCGCATTTTCACAGCTGCGGGACATTATGGATGACATCAAAAACACACTGCCTCCCAGCTTTGAGAGCGCCTATGAGAAGGTAATGGCCGCAGCCTACAAGCAGAAGGCGGAAAGGGAAGAAACGATGGAGACTGCCAAAAGAGAAGCTGGACAGCTATGGATGGAAAGAAGCGGGTACCAGGATGAACCGCCGCCCTTTTTAACCGAGGTATTGAACGCCATCATGAAGCAAAACAGCATTCTGGCCGACTATAGCGAGAATGCCTATGCTGAAAGAAACATTCAGATTGATCCATACTGCCTTGTTCCCTTGGAAAATCGTTATCATTTAATCGGTTTTTGTCATCGTTTCGGGATTATCCGGACTTTTCATCTTCATGGGTTCTCGAATGTGAAGCCGACGAATCTTTGGTTTTCCAAAGAGCAGTTTGATTTGCAGGCCTTTATGGAGCAGAAGTGGTCACTGGACCGGGATAGTCTGCAGGTAGAGTTCAAAATCAGGTTTTCGGAACGGGTGCTGGACCGGATCAAATACGAGGATATGTTTGTGAAACCCAACAAGGTGGACCTCCACACCAGGTGCCTGCATTTTAAAGTGGCAATAGAACAGGACATCGGCTTTGTCCGCTGGATTCTGAATTTTGAAGAAGAGGCCGAAATTATGGAGCCGTTATATTACCGGGAGATGCTGAGAAATCAGTTGGAGAAATGGCTGTCGCTATATAAATAGCACAGTTTTTTCTTTTATTGAGGACTGGAGTTATTCCTATATAAACACTGGTGTTAGTTTTATGTGCAAAAACATCTTGTCTATCCAGAATTTATATAGTAGTGTTATACCATTAAATAACAATAATGTAGACTTATCCCGATTATCTATCGCCTAATGTAAGGTGTTGGTTATGCTTTATTTCGTCTATGAGGTAATTCATCGTTCTTCCATTTGACCTTTGTTCAATTTCTATTCGTTCAATTTCCAATAGAAAAGAGGGTTCATTGTGGTCCAGCCTATTCTGAAAGTTGAGGAATTGCACACCCATTTTTTTACTGAACGCGGCGAAGTGCCGGCAGTGGACGGGGTGGATCTGTACATCAATCCGGGAGAAGTTCTGGGCGTGGTGGGCGAATCGGGCTGCGGCAAAAGCGTCACTTCGCTATCCATTCTGAAGCTAATTCCTAATCCGCCGGGCAAGATCGTGAGCGGGCGTATTTTGCTGAAGGGTCAGGATATCGTACCGCTAAAAGAAAAAGAAATGCGCAAAATCCGCGGCGATGCCGTGGCGATGATTTTTCAGGAGCCGATGACTTCCCTGAACCCGCTGTTTACTGTCGGCCAGCAAATTATAGAAACCGTCCGGCTGCACCGTGGCCTGTCCAAGAAGGATGCCCGTACCCATGCGGTGGACAGCCTCCGCAAGGTCGGCATTCCCCGGCCGGAGGCGATTATCGATGAGTATCCGCATCAATTGTCGGGGGGAATGCGGCAGCGGGTGATGATTGCGATGTCGATCTCCTGCAGTCCCGAACTGCTCATTGCCGATGAGCCGACAACCGCGCTCGATGTTACGATACAGGCACAGATTCTGGACCTGATCCGCAAGCTGAACGAAGAGCAGGGAACTGCCGTTATGCTGATTACCCATGATCTTGGGGTGGTGGCGGAAATGTGCCAACGGGTTGCCGTAATGTATGCGGGCAAGGTGGTGGAGGAGGGGTGTGTGCGCGATATTTTTAAGAATCCTCTGCATCCTTATACCCGGGGGCTGATCCAGTCGGTACCGAGAATGGGCGAAACCAGGGAGCGGCTGTACTCGATTCCCGGCAACGTGCCCATCTTGAGCGCAGAAATGCAGGGCTGCCGGTTCGCGCCGCGTTGTTCCCATGTGATGGAGCTCTGCCGGCAATCCCTTCCGCAGCTGAAGCTGCAGGAGGATAACCACAGCTGCAGATGCTGGCTGCATGATAGTCAACAGGAGGATGCGGTATGAGCGATAACCTGCTGGAGGTCAAAAACCTCAAAAAATATTATCCGGTCAACAAAGGGTTTTTCAATAAAACTCAAGCTTATGTCAAAGCGGTCGATGATATATCCTTTTCTGTCAGGAAGGGCGAAACCTTTGGCCTTGTGGGTGAAAGCGGCTGCGGCAAATCAACGACCGGCCGTTCATTGCTTCGTCTGATCGAGCCTACGGCGGGAGAAGTCTGGTTCGAAGGCCGGGATATTACGAAGCTGTCTATGGAGGAGATGCGCAAGCGCCGGCGGGAGATGCAGATTGTTTTCCAGGACCCGTTCTCTTCCCTCGACCCGCGGTATACCGTGCAGCGTATCCTGGAGGAGCCGATGATTGTGCATAACGCAGGCAACGCGAAGGAGCGGCGGGCGGCTGTTGAACGGCTGGCCGATGTAGTCGGTCTGGCCAAGGCACATCTTCAGCGGTACCCGCATCAATTCTCCGGCGGCCAGCGCCAGCGGATCGGGATTGCCAGAGCGCTGTCCCTGCAGCCGAAGCTGATTATCGCTGATGAGCCTGTGTCTGCCCTTGATGTGTCCATCCAGTCCCAGGTCATCAATCTGATGCAGGATTTACAAAAAGAATTCGGACTAACTTACATATTCATAGCTCATGACCTTAGTGTGGTGAAGCATATCTGCGACCGTGTTGCCGTGATGTACCTTGGACGGATTGTCGAGATTACCGATAAGAATAAGCTGTATGACCAGCCGGAGCATCCTTATACACAAGCGCTGCTGTCAGCGGTTCCGGAACCCGATCCGGATATCCGCAAGGAGCGGGTCATTCTGCAGGGGGAGGTGCCGAGTCCGGCGAATGCGCCGGCAGGCTGTGCTTTTAATACCCGTTGCCCCCGGGTGATGGATGTCTGCCGTAGTACAAGGCCTCCGCTGCTGGAAACCGGACCCCGGCATCTAACCGCATGTCATTTGTATGGCGGAGAGACCCGTACCCATCTGACTTAGCATGCAGTGAGACTCAATTCTGCAAGCAATCTTGGCCTTGGTATATGGCAGCGCTTTGGCGCGACTCCATATAGAAGTTTTAACACTTTAACGAAAGAAGGGAGTTTTTCAAAGGATGAAGACATGGAGCAGTCTTGCATTGGCAGTAACGCTGGGGGCGGTTTTGTTCTTAAGCGGCTGCGGAGGTAACAACAACAATGCCGGTACAGAAGCAACAACGGGTTCGAATGCAGCGGCAACCACCGCACCGGAAAGCTCGCCTGAAGCGGCGGCAACGCAGGATACATTGATCGTAGGACGCGGCGGCGACTCTGCCTCGCTGGACCCGGCCATTGTGACCGACGGTGAATCGCTGAAGATCGCCCATCAAGTGTTCGACTCTCTGCTGGAGTACAAACCCGGTACCTCTGAAGTACAAGCTTCACTTGCTGACAGCTGGGAAGTTTCTGCCGACGGTTTGACCTATACCTTCAAGCTGCATCCGGGTGTGAAGTTCCATGATGGAACGGATTTCGACGCCGAAGCGGTAGTATTCAACTTCACCCGCTGGAGCGATCCGGCTAGTGAATTCAAATTTGAAGGGGACTCCTTTGATTATTATGATTCCATGTTCGGTCCGGACGGCAGCCGTGTGATCAAGGAAGTGAAGGCTGTGGATGCTACAACCGTACAATTTATTTTGAACCAGCCGCAGGCGCCATTCCTGCAGAATATTGCAATGACCTCTTTCGGAATTGCCAGTCCTGCTGCCATTAAGGAAAAGAAGGAAAACTTCAAGAATGAGCCTGTGGGTACCGGACCTTATGTGTTCAAGGAGTGGAAGCACAATGATTCCATTACACTGGACAAGAATTCCGGCTACTGGAAAGAAGGGCTTCCTAAGCTGAACAAAGTTATCGTTCGCTCTATTCCGGACAACTCGGCACGCTTCAACGCCCTGCAGAACGGCGAGATTGATCTGATGGAGGATCTGAGCCCGGATGATCTGTCCACGCTGGAAGGCAACACTGAACTGCAAAAGATTGAACGTCCGCCGTTCAATGTGTCTTACCTCGGCTTCAACTTCAAAAAGAAACCTTTCGACAATGTAAAAGTAAGACAGGCGCTGAACTATGCTGTAAATAAACAAGCAATTATCGATGCCTTCTTCTCAGGCCAGGCAACTGCAGCAGTAAACCCTATGCCTCCATCCCTCTGGGGCTATAACGATGCTGTGAAAGATTATGATTACGATCTGGATAAAGCCAAGGCACTTCTGGCGGAAGCCGGATATCCTGAGGGCCTCCCGGACCCGGTAACCTTGTATGCCATGCCAGTATCCCGGCCTTACATGCCTGACGGCAAGAAGGTTGCTGAAGCCATCCAAGCGGATTGGGAAAAGATCGGCGTAAAAACCGTTATTGAATCACCTGAATGGGCGACTTACCTCGATGATACCAAAGCCGGGGAAAAGGATGATATCTACATGCTCGGCTGGACGGGCGACAATGGAGACCCGGATAACTTCCTGTACACGCTCCTGGATAAAGATGCTATTCCAGGTAACAACCGCAGCTTCTACGTAAATGAAGAACTGCATACCCTGCTGATCAATGCCCAGAAGGAAACGGATCAGACCAAACGTTCAGACCTGTACAAGCAGGCGCAGGAAATTATCAAAGCGGACGCGCCTTGGATTCCACTGGTGCACACCACTCCGCTGCTGGCTGCGAAAGCCAACCTGAAAGGGTATGTTCCAGGTCCGACAGGTACGGAATATTACAGCGGAATTTACTTCGAATAGTATGCTCCGTAAGTATTTCTTGCCGCTGCTGCCTGGGGCGGCAAGTGATGCTTAAGGACCTCTGGAAGGTGAGCCGAATTTGAACTCCTACCTATTAAAACGCATCATCGTGTTGATCCCTGTGCTGATCGGGATGACAATTATCGTTTTTTCCATTATTCATGCGATACCGGGTGATCCGGCGGAGACGATTCTGGGCCAAAAGGCTACAGAGCAATCCAAGCAGGCGCTGCGGGAGCAGCTTGGACTGGACAAACCATGGCTGCAGCAGTATTTCAATTATATGGGTGATTTGCTGCAAGGAGATCTGGGAACCTCAATCCGGACCAAAACGCCGATCGCCAAAGAAATTATGCCTTATCTTGCAGCGACTCTGGAGCTTACGGCGGCCGCTATGCTGTTTGCAACGATTGTAGGTGTCAATGCGGGGATTCTGGGCGCCTGGCGGCAAAATTCATGGTTCGACTATACCGCGATGATTATTGCACTTATTGGCGTCTCTATGCCGATCTTCTGGCTTGGGCTGATGGAGCAGCTGTTATTCGCGCTGAAGCTGCATTGGCTTCCATCCATAGGAAGGATGGACCAGCGCAATCCGGTGGAGAGCATTACCCATCTCTATGTGATTGATACGATTATTGCTGGACAGTGGGGACAGCTGTGGACGGTTATGAAGCATTTAATCCTGCCAAGTATCGCGCTCGGAACCATCCCGATGGCAATTATCGCCCGCATGACCCGTTCCAGCATGCTGGAGGTTATGAATTCCGACTATATCCGTACGGCAAAAGCCAAAGGCATGCCGCAATTCCTGGTCGTGTACAAACATGCGCTTAAGAACGCGCTGATTCCTGTGCTGACGGTAGTCGGCTTGCAGACAGGCGCTCTTCTCGGCGGAGCCGTGCTGACTGAGACGATCTTTGCCTGGCCGGGCGTGGGAAGATATATATTTGAAGCGATCAGTTCCCGTGACTATCCGGTGATTCAGACGGGCATTCTGATCATTGCCTTTATTTTTGTTGTGATCAATCTAATTGTGGATCTGCTCTACGCTGCTATCGATCCGCGCATCAATTACAAGTGAGGGGAGACTTATGGGACAGGCATCAATTAACGTAACGCCCCCGCATGTACCTGCCGACAAGGTTTCCGGACCCTGGCGCGATGCGTGGAAGGCCTTCCGCAAGAACAAGACGGCTATGCTCGGTTTATGTATTATCGTGTTTTTTGTACTGATCGCTCTGCTGGCGCCGCTTATTGCCCCCTATGGCTTCAAGGAGCAGGAGCTGGTCAACCGGCTGAAAGCGCCGTCTGCCGGTCATTGGTTCGGGACGGATGATCTGGGAAGAGATATGTTTACCCGCATTATGTATGGAGCGCGTATCTCACTGTGGGTCGGTTTCTTTGCCGTCATCGGATCTATTATTGCAGGCACATTTCTGGGCATCCTGGCGGGATTCTACGGCAAATGGATGGATATGCTGATTTCACGCCTGTTCGATATTCTGCTTGCTTTTCCGAGCATTCTGCTGGCGATTGCTATCGTCGCGATTCTGGGGCCATCCCTGCAGAATGCGCTGTACGCTATTGCTATTGTAAATATCCCTACGTACGGCCGGCTTGTACGGGCGAAGGTCCTCTCCCTGAAGTCGGAGGAGTACATTACGGCGGCAAGAGCGATCGGGATGACCAACACCCGTATTCTGCTTACCCATATCCTGCCGAACAGCCTGACGCCGATTATTGTGCAGGGTACACTCGGCATCGCCACGGCGATTATTGAAGCAGCGGCACTAGGCTTCCTTGGCCTTGGGGCCCAGCCGCCAGACCCGGAATGGGGCAAGATGCTCTCCGATTCACGGCAGTTTATCCAGAAGGCTCCTTGGACAGTGGTATTCCCGGGGCTGTCCATTATGCTGACTGTCCTGGGCTTTAACCTCATGGGGGACGGCCTGCGGGATGTGCTTGATCCGCGGATGAAGAATTAAGGTTGTTACCAAAAGTCCTGTTAGGCGTCTGTATTACGCCAAACAGGGCTTTTTTACGGGATGATAAGTCAACAAGGAGACCCTTTGCAGGTTGAGATGAGAGGCAAACGTGCTTTTGAATTTTGCGTAAGCAGGCTATGAATCGGGAGGGGTACAACAAGCTAAGTCCGTTAGGCCCATCCTCCAATGAGTAGCCTTAAAACCCCTAGGGTGATAGCCTTTTTTCAACACAAGTTGGCGAAGAAGCAGGTGAACAACCGCTAGTTGGAAAAAGGGAACTTATTTCCACTCTAAATCAACAAATGAGAAATTTAAGTGGAAAAGGGAAACTTAATTGGGCAATTTTACTCTTCCAGGAGCGAAATCTGCTGAATTAGTGATCCTTTTTCCAACTTAGGCTGCGGAGAACGGGGTGCTGGGGCCAATTAGTGATCCTTTTTCCACTTGGAATTGCCGCAGGATGCATGAAAGGTTCTATAGGCAAACGCTAAATTGAAATCCAAAACCGCTACGTTATCCGGTGAAGGGCGGCGTTGCCGTCTTGGTTTTAACTCCTGATATGAACTATACATAACTAAATATAAACAAACATAATCAAACACATAGATAAACGAAAAGAGATATGCTAGAATATCACTCAAATATACAAGATACATAATGGGAGGAATGGAAATGTTCAAGAAATTAGCAGTGGTTGTAATGGCTGCACTGTTGGCGGTTGCTCTGTCGGCAATGCCAGAAAAGCAGGTGCAGGCGGCCGGCAAGACTGAGATTGTTGTGTCCGCCGCAGCGAGCCTGCAGGACAGTCTTGATAAGATTGCCGTTCTGTATGAGAAGCAGCATCCTGATATTGATCTTGTCTTCAACTACGGCGCTTCCGGCACTCTGCAGAAACAGATTGAGCAAGGCGCACCTGCTGACCTGTTCTTCTCAGCAGGTGATAAGCAAATGAAAGCTCTGGTCGATGGAGGCCTTATCTCTGACAACAAGCAGCTATTGAGGAATCAGCTGGTGCTGGTTGTTCCTTCGAACTCCACGGCATCGATTACAGCCCTTACACAGCTTACGGATAAAGGCTTCAAAAAAGTGGCTGTCGGACAACCTGAATCGGTTCCGGCCGGCCAATATGCGCAGCAGTCATTGACAGCGAAGAAGGTATGGGATAAGCTGCAAAGCAAGCTGGTATTTGCCAAGGACGTGCGCCAGGTGCTTTCTTATGTAGAAACAGGGAATGCCGATGCCGGATTTGTCTACAAAACGGATGCCCTCACTTCGAGCAAGGTGAAGATTAGGCTTACTGTGGGTGCCCATGTACACAAGGCGATCAATTATCCGGTCGGCATTGTGAAGGATTCCAAGCATACGGCGGAGGCCAAAGCCTTTTACAGCTACGTACAAACCAAGGCGGCGAGCGATATCTTTACAAGCTATGGATTTAAGCTTGCTGATTAAATCAACGGGGTGAGCCGGGATGGAGATCCATTGGACCGATTATTTCGCCCCGGTCTGGCTTTCGGTCAAAATCTCAGTCATAACGAGCATTATTGTCTTTCTGCTGGCGACTCTGGCAGCGAGGGCAATGGCGGGGAGACGGTTCCCGGGCTACAGCCTGGTTGAAACGGTGCTGCTGCTCCCGCTGGTACTGCCGCCAACCGTGGTCGGATTTGTGCTGCTGGTGATCCTGGGCCGGCGGAGCTGGATCGGGAAGCTGTACGAGCAATTTACGGAGCATACGATCCTGTTCACCTGGGGGGCGGCAGTCATTGCTGCGGTTGTGGTTGCTTTTCCTCTCGTATACCGCACAGTGAAGGCGGGCTTTGAAGGCGTGGAGAAGGATCTGGAGGATGCAGCACGCGCACAGGGAGCCAGCGAGCTTCAGGTGCTTGCGTTTGTCACACTTCCGCTGGCTGGCCGTTCGCTGGCTGCCGGTTACGTGCTGGGATTCGCCCGCGGGCTGGGGGAGTTCGGAGCCACCATCATGGTGGCTGGGAATATCCCTGGCCGGACGCAGACTGTTCCCACCGCTATTTACGTGGCTGTCGATGGCGGCAATATGACGCTGGCCTGGCTGTGGGTGTGTTCAATTATTGCCATCTCCGCACTCATGCTGATGTTCGTCAACCGCCGTTCCTGATTGTGGAGTGATTTGGGATATCCAATTATATCTAAGGGCAGGACCTGCGCATGCGAGCACGGGGTCCTGCTTTTTGCTGTAAGCTTATTTTAATGAGTTCACCTGGTATGGAGGATTCTCTAATTCACTGAAGCTTAAATAAATTTGTGAATTTTCGAACAAAGATCCTGATGCCTTCGTAATGTGGTATGAAAGGGCGGGCAGAGGAACATGATCACTGATAAGCAGCTCATCGAAGGATACAGGACGGGCAGGCGGGAAATGCTCGAATTCCTGGTGGAGAGGTACAAGGATGACTTGTACCGGTTCTGCCGCCACCTCACTCTGAATGCCCTGGAAGCGGAGGATTTATTTCAAGAGGTGTGGGTCCGGGTCATCCGCAAGCTGGATCGTTATGATCCGGAGCGGTCTTTTAAGGCATGGCTGTTTCAGGTGGCCTTGAATATGTACCGGGACAGATACCGGAAATGGAAAAGGCTCTACGCCCGGCTTGCCGAAGATAAATCCTGCCGTGCCCCCTTTTCGGAGCTCAGGGACGGGGCCCTGCTGACAGAGGAGCAGATTCTGCGGAATGAACGGTATGCCCACTTGGAAGAGGGACTCCGCAAGCTGCCGAAGCGTTATTTGGGTCCGCTGGTGCTCTATTATTATGAGGAATTCAGCTATGAAGAAATCGGAGAAATGCTGGGCATTCCTGTGGGGACGGTGAAATCAAGGCTGAATCAGAGCAAAAAACTGCTGCAAAAAGTAGTGGAGCCATGGAGGGAGGATTACCGATGAGAGAAAAGGGATGCGAAGAGAAGCAGGAGGAACTGCTGCGGGAGTATTACAGCGGACAGCTTCCGGCCCCTGCAGGACTGTATGCGGCAACCTTGCAGCGGCTCCGCAGGACAGAGGGAATGAGTAAAGGCGCTGCAGTGCTGGGTGGAATGGGGGCACTGGCTCTGCTGCTGTTGTGGGGATGTCTGCTGAGCGGACCGATACCATTGCTATGGAAACTGACACTCCTGCTCTCTTTTGGGGCAGCACCGGCTGTTGCCGCCGTGGTAGTGGTGCTGTATATGTCCGGCAGAGAAGCGGGAAGTGTCCAAAACTAAAGGGAGCGTGGGGAGAGGGATGCAAAGGGGCGGAGGTGGAAGGAAATGAGGAACTTCAAATATTTTGGCCTGCTGGTATTCTGGATCATTACATCCGGTATGCTGATTTTTATGGCCGTTGCAGGCTCATGGATGATTCCTTATATGGCCGATCTGTTCAGCGAGGACCCGGTCTGGTTCACTACTACAGTGGTGGCCGTGCTGCTGTTTATTGGCTTGTACGTGACTATGGGGGTGTTCATTTATAAGGACTCCTCGCGCAAAAAGATGAACACCTGGCTGTGGTTAACTGCGGTTTTCTATATTCCTAATTTTATGGGGGTTGTGCTGTATTTTTATGCCCGGCGGCAAAAGAGTCTGGCTGCAATTGAAGTGCCCGCACAAATCTGCCCGCACTGCGGACATATTATACATACTGGGGAGTGAACGGGAATGAACACAAAAGGACAAGGGCGCAGGCTGCTTTTGCTGGCACTGATAGGGACCTTGCTGCTTGCGGGCTGCGAAAAACAGCTGATGTATGCAGGCAGCAATACGCCGCACCAAATCAAAGCTTCTTACCGGCTGTTATCCGGCAAAGAAAAGAAAACGCTGAAGCTGAAGGAAGGGGACACGGTTTTTTTGAGCTATGCCTCCAAGGTAGAGAAAGGCGAGCTGTCGATGAAGCTGTATGATCCTGACCACAAGCTGTTCAAGGAACTGGAGACGAACAAGGAAGGCGAGGAAGAATTGAAGATACAACAATCCGGCTCCTACAAGCTGGAGATCGTAGGAACCGACACAAGGGGGAGCTTCAAAGTCAGTTATAAAATCAAAAAAGAGGTCTCCGAATAAGCAGGAGAAAAAGGCGCAGGAAGAGGCTTAGGTCACGTTAAGATTCAGGTCTCATAGATGACCGCGCCAGTCTCACTAAGGTCATAGCCGTGAATGGAGCTGAGCTCATTCTTAAAGGCTGCTGAGCGCAAAATATCGAGAACTGTCCTGATCAGGGTTTCGTGCCCCGGTTTCTTAAGCATCACCAGATCGTACCGTTCCTGTATGAGCGGGATGAAATCAATGCCGTCAATAATCTTGGCGGCTTTTTCTGTGCCGATGCCCACATCGGCTTCACCCCGGGCCACTCTGCCGGCTATGGCAAAGTGGCTGTTCTCTTCGATAGCATACCCGCTGATGTGTGAGGAAGGAATGCCATGCAGGCGCAGCTGCTCGTCGAGCAGTACCCGTGCGCCCGCCCCGCGTTCGCGGTTGATGATCCGGATTCCGTTCTGCTTCAGATCGGACCAGCCTCGGATTCCCTGAGGATTGCCCTTCTGTACATAGAAACCTGCACTACGCGTCAGCATATGCACTACGATATAAGAAAAGCCAACCAGCAGTCTGCGGATATAGGGCAGGTTGTACTCCCCGCTGTCCCCGTCCAGCAGATGGGTGCTGACAATGTCAGATTCCCCGTGGTACATCGCGATCAGGCTGTCCAGACTTCCGGCATACGACCGCAGCGGACGGAAGGAAGTTTCACTTCGCTCCAGATGTGTAGCCAGTAAATCCAGCGACATATCCTGGCCGGTTATTACCACATTATCGGTGGCGGCTTTGCCGGGTTGTACCGGCAGCTGCGTATGCTGCAGCTGCGGGGCGGATGAGGGGGTGAACAGGGGAGTTTCCGCTTGCGCCGGGACTGGCGGGATACTCCCGGAGATGCCGCTGCGCGAATGCTGCTTGTACGCCTCCAGATCGGAAAGATCCACGCGCATCTGCTTGCCGACCCGGTAGGAGGGCAGCTCGCCTTTTTTGATCAGATCATATACCTTAAGTTTGGATATTTTTAATAACCGGGCGATTTCTTCGGTCGTATAGGAAGTGTTCTCGGACATGGTAAAGCCTCCTAAAGAATGAACTGCGGCAGATCTCAAAATAACGCTACGATAGCTCAAGACTAACCTATTTTAAGATGCTGCGCAATTAAAGAACTCGGGAGACAGAGCGGGAGAGCGCTTTAGAAAGCGGGGGGTCTCCTGTTTTTGGCCTGCTGTGCACCGGGAGCCCGATCCATTCAGAAACGGTGAGTGAAAGTTCCGGGAAAAATGACTATAATGAAGTACTAAATACAGATCAAGGATAGGGGCAGCGGATATGACACTAATTGAAAAAAGAGAACACCGGCAATATCCGGAGATCACCCGTCTGGAAACCTCTAGAGCCGCATATGAACGCGATTATTCGCGTCTGATCCATTCGCCGACCTTCCGCCGGCTGCAAGGCAAATCCCAGGTGTTCGGCGCAGGCACCGGGGATTATTACCGGACGCGTCTGACCCACTCGCTGGAAGTGGCGCAGATTGCCCGTGAAGCGGCCAAAAGCCTGCTGCGCGCCTACCCGGAAGTTGAAACGGGACAAGCGGAGAATCCGGGGCTGGTCATTGATCCGGAGGTGGTGGAATGTGCAGCGATCGCCCATGACTTCGGCCACCCGCCGTTCGGCCACAAGGGAGAAGAGGTGCTGGACAGCATTTTGGAGCAGCTTGTGGTGAAGAAGACGGCGGAGGCGGTGCGGAAGTCCGGCGCAGGCCCGGTGCAGCAGCAGACGATCCGCGAGAATATGAGGCGGAAGTATGAGCATTTTGAAGGCAATGCCCACAATTTCCGGCTGATCATGTTCCTGGAGAAACGCGAGAATATCGACGGGCTGAACCTCTCGGATGCGGTGCTGCTGGGCATTAATAAGTATCCGTTTCCCGGGACGGTATTGAAAAAGGGGATGTATCTGCACGAATGGAACTACGTTTCAGCCATCCGCAGCCAGTGGGGGATTCCGGACGGGAAGAAAACGCTGGAAGCCCAGCTGATGGATCTCTGCGATGATATCGCGTATTCCGCGCATGATCTGGAGGATGGGATTAAGGCCGGCAAAATCGAGGTGCATGAGCACTTCATGCATGATGCGTATATCCAGCGGCTGATCGTAGAGAAGATTACTACCCTGGAGGATGCCTTCTGGACCGGCTGGAAGGAAGCCGACATACACATCAAGGTTGAAGAGGTGCTGAGCTCCTTCCTGCGCGTATGGATGGAGAAGATGCCCACCTGCGAGAACGACTATTCCCGCACCCGCCGGGAGGTTAAGGCTTATTGGGTCAGCACCTTTGTGGCCAGCCTCGGTGTCATTGAGGACGGGAACTGGAAGAAAGTTACCTTCATTAAAGACGGTCAGGAAGATGAGGATATGCTGCGGACGGTCAGTGTGCTCAAAAGCTTCGCCTGGGTCACGATGATCCGTGATTTGCGGGTGCAGCGGCTGCAGAAACGCAGTGAGTGGATTCTGCGCCGTTTGTGGGAGGCGTTCCTGGACCCGGAAACCTCGCGGGCCATTATTCCCAGCGATTGGCTGCAGCGCTTTGAGAAGGATCAGCGGCAGGTCAAGCCGATCTGGACATGGGAGCATATGGTGATTGATTATATCGCCGGGATGACGGATGCTTTTGCCGAGAAAATTTACAATGAGCTGTACGGCCTGAAGGTCGGCTCAATATATGATTTGGATTAGAAGGATTATCGTAAGCCGCACCTGGAAGGGGGCGGTTTTTTTCTGGGGTTGTAACTGAAGGAACGGCAGCATCTGACTTATATGCAGACTTCCACCACAAACGCGGTACAAATTCAAGTAGTCTGCAGAGCTTTTTATAGTCCTGCCTTGTGATTTCTGGTCTTCAGTTTGGAATTCTGGTGTTAACTTGCTCTATTTTGTTATTATTTTGTTATTAATTTTTGTAGGGGTTTGTAATTGGTATCTGGAATTTGAACAGCGGAGAACGTAAAGGATAATCCTTGCTTTTATTGAGTTTTATAAATTTACTGATATCTGTATCTGTTTTATTCAACCAATGAATTATGAAAAGTTTAATGAGAATTTTATTTTTGTTATTGTTAAATAGCATTTATAATGCTAATATTGCCAATGTAGTTATTGTGCTTCCTTGGATTTGAAAGCACTTACACTTACGGAGGAGGATGATTGA
The DNA here is from genome assembly GCF_000758705.1 of Paenibacillus graminis. Taxonomy (NCBI): domain Bacteria; kingdom Bacillati; phylum Bacillota; class Bacilli; order Caryophanales; family Paenibacillaceae; genus Paenibacillus; species Paenibacillus graminis. Next base: position 1,291,960 of record NZ_CP009287.1, read on the forward strand.
ATGAAGCGGTTCAAAAAAGGGCTCACAACGCTCCTGACCACCATTATGCTTGTCTCAACGGCGGCACCTGCGCTTGCTTACGTCAAGCAGGATGAACATTTGGGGACGCATTGGGCGAAGGACAGCATTGCCAAGTGGCAGGGGAATGGAGTAATTCAAGGTTATCCTGACGGCTCGTTCAGACCGGACAACAAGGTGACACGGGCTGAGCTGGTCAGCATGGTGAACAAACTGTTCGGCTTCAGTGCTGCATCGGAGACGTCTTTTGCAGATGTGCCGGCCGGGGTCTGGTATGCCAGGGACCTGTCGGTTGCCAGACAAGCCGGCTATTATAAAGGCTTCCCGGACAACAAAGCGAAAGCGGATACACAAGTTACCCGCCAGGATGCGGCCGCCTTGTTGGCAGCGGTTTTTTCGCTTAAACCAAGTGCGGGAGCGGCTTCGGCTTCATTCACGGACAATGCGGCTATCAGCAGCTATGCCAAGGAAGCTGTCCGGGCGCTGCAGGGAACACTCCAAGGATACCCGGATGGCAGCTTCCGCCCGGACAGTCCGGTTACTAGAGCGGAGACGGTCAGCATTGTCGACAGGCTGGTCAGCCGCTACCACCACACGGCCGGGACTGCTGACGGGGGAGCTGTACAGGGCAATGTGCTGGTCAACCATACCGGAGTTACTCTTAAAGACAACGTAATTTCAGGCAATTTGTATTTGGCCCCCGGGATCGGCAACGGCGAGGCTTCTCTGGAGAAAGTAACGGTGCAGGGTGACGTTTACATTGCCGGAGGCGGGGAACATTCCATTCATATGAAGGGTGCCAAGCTTGCACATGTTGTCGTCAACCGTCCAGACGGTAAGGTGCGGATCGTTGGCACGGGTGCTACAGCTATCAAGCGGATGGAAATTGAAAGCGCTTCGATAATCGAAATGGAAACGGATGCAGTGATTTCCGAGGTTGTAATCGCTGCCGGTGCCGCCGGCACCTCTATTGTGGGCAAGGGTACGGTCAGCAAGCTGGATGTCCGTGCAGGATCGGTTGTTCTGAATGGACAGCCTCTTGCTGCCGGAACTTATATGGTGAAAGGTGGAGCAGCCTCGCCATGGACTGCAGCTGGAGGCACTCCAGTTCCAAGCCAACCAGCTTCCACACCTGCGCCCGGCAGCGGCAGCGGAGGAACAGAACCGACGGCCACACCTACTCCGGGCAGCGGTAATGGAGGGACAGAACCACCGGCCACCCCTGCTCCCAGCAGTGGCAATGGAGGAACCGAGCCGTCCCCGCGAGTCGTGAATCTTGCGGATGCTGACGCGTCGTCTGCTACCCGGTCACTGTTCGTCTATCTTGACGATGTCCGGGGCACAGGCACGCTTTTCGGGCAGCAGCACGCAACGGACGAAGGTCAATCGATCGCGAAGCGCGACGGAACCGAATCCGATGTGAAAAATGTCGTGGGTGCGCATCCCGCCCTGTTCGGCTGGGATACGCTCAGCCTGGAGGGCAAAGAAAAGCCGGGTGTGGCGGGAGATGTGTATGCCAGTATTGATAACCTCGCTGACAGCATGAAACATGCTTATGAAGCGGGCGGTGTGCTAACACTTAGCGCCCATATGCCTAACTTTGTGACCGGCGGCGATTTCTATGACCTCAAGGGCTCGGTCGTCTCGCATATCCTGCCCGGCGGCGACAAGCATGCTGAGTTCAACGCTTTTCTGGATAATATTGCGGTGTTTGCGAACAGTCTGAAGGATGACAGCGGCAGTTCCATTCCGGTTATTTTCCGCCCGTTCCACGAACAGAGCGGCAGCTGGTTCTGGTGGGGGCGCGCTTTTACAACGGAAGACCAGTACAAAGAGTTATACCGGTACACTGTGGAATATCTGCGGGATATTAAGAATGTCCACAACTTTCTGTACGCGTATTCTCCCGGCGGCGGGTTTGGCACAAATGAGCAGCAGTATCTCGAAACCTACCCGGGTGACGATTATGTAGATGTTCTGGGCTTCGACAGTTACTACAACGGGGAAGGGCAAAGCTGGTTCGACGGCGTCGCAACAGAAGCTGCAACCCTCTCAAAGATTGCCGATGCAAAACACAAGATTGCGGCATTGACCGAATTTGGTTATCAGAACATGAAAGTGTCGGGCAACTCCACTCCGGACTTCTACACCCGTCTCGCCACAGCGCTGAAATCCAACCCGGATGCCAAAAGAATGGCCTTCATGCTGACCTGGGCCGACTTTACTCCTAGCGAGAACTCTTATGTTCCCTATCCGCTCGCTTCAGGACAAGAGCATCAGATGATGGCTGACTTTAAGTCCTTCTTCGACGATCCGTATACACTGTTCAGCGGAGAAATCAACGGAGCTTACACACAAGCTGTTGACACTGCCGGGGAGCAGGTCTTCATGCACATAGCTTCTCCGACTAATCAGGCTACAGTGGCGGAAGGCACAACCCTGATCCGTGTCCGCGTCCTGAACGGGTCACCGGCAAAAGTGGTGTACACGGTGGGTGAATCGGCCCTGGAAACGCCGCTCGTGCTGGACCCGGAAACCGGATTTTATGTCGCGGACTGGTCGCCGGATGCAAAGCTGAACGGCAAAATTGCCGCGGTAACGGTGAAGGTATACAGTGAAGACGGGACTGTATTATTAGAGCAGACGAACTCCGTTTTTGTAAAAATCAGCGAAGTGCTGCTGGGAGCCTATACGTTCGACAACGGCATTGACGGTGTTCAGAGCAACGGCGGCTATCAAGCGGCAATTGACTCCATCGGGCCGGGGCAGTTCAACGGCAGCGGTGTGCTGAAGGTCAATGCAAGCGGGATGAACCCTGCGGATACCTGGCAGGAGCTGAAGCTGGAGCTTAAGAACGCTAAGTCGGTTATAGACAGCGTCTACCTGACAGAGGCGACGCGCGTTAAGCTTGATGTATGGGTGCCGGCCACAGCGCAGCCGGAGAACGGCAATGCAAGTCTGCAGGCTGTCGTGCAGCTGCCTCCGGATTGGAACGGCAAGTATGGAATCGGGACCACCCAGATTTCTTTTGCGGATCTGCCGAAGGAAACCATTGATGGCGTGGAGTATGTGCATTTCACACCAACAATTGATATGACCGATGCAGCTGCGCTCCTGGCAGCCGACGATATTGCAGTTTCCATTGTGGGCAGCGGACTGGCAAGCGGCAGCATTCCGGTATATATCGACAATATCGGATTATACAGTACTTACGTAGAAACTGGCTCTGACCCGGCTGTGGTCGACGATTTCGAGAGCTATCTGGGCAGTGACGAGGCGCTGAACACGAAATTTGTCCATGCGGGAGGCGATGCAACGGAAACGGCGCTGGATGCGAACAAACATGGCGGCAGCTACGGCATGAAGTATACCTATACACTGGGCGCGAGCGGATATGCCGGCGTGACCAAGGCGCTTAATGTTGACTGGACCGGCTTCAACGCACTGCAATTCTGGTATAAGCCGGATGCCAAGGGGCAGAAGCTGGTAATACAGATTAATGCAGGCGGAAGCACTTATGAGTACTATCCCGACACTACTACTGAGCAGGCGGCACTTGTGACTGCAAAGTTTAGTGAATTCGTCCCGGCCAATGGCGCAACAGGAACGCTGACCAAGACCAACCTGAAGGATGTTCAAAAGTTCTCGATCTATACCAATGCCAAGCCGGACGGCACGCAGCTGACATCTTCGATGTACTTTGACGACATCAAGGCGGTCAATGATCCGGATGCCGGGACCGTTCCTGGAGGAAGCGACGGCGGGGGGACCGCTCCCGGGATGCTGTTTGACTTCGAAGGTTCTGAGCAAGGCTGGACTTTCGGAACCAATACTATGGGGGCCAGCCATTTAAGCCCGGCAACTGACGGCGGCAAGGGCGTACTGAGCGCGGACTATCCGCTTGATACAGCTGCCGCAAATGTCTTTGACCTGAACTTTGTAGGCGATCAGGATCTGAGCAACGGCGGCACACTGAAACTCCATGTCCGGGTTTCCGCGGGAACCGCCAAGGGCAAGGTGTTCCTGAAAAGTGGAGCGAACTGGGACTGGGCCAATACAGATGAAGTGGCCCTGACCGATCAATATCAATGGATTTCGCTTGATCTGAACGGTTTTGACTGGACAGGAAAGGTCAAGATCGATAAAACTATGGTTCGCGCAATGGGCTTGGAAATCTATTCTTCAGACAGTGCGGCTACAGTATATATAGATGACGTAATCCTGGAGTAGCAGTATTTCTGACAGTTAAAGGTAGCAGGCAATGCCTACCAACTTTGCATACATTATACCCCGTGCGGCGGCACGGGGTCTTTCTTGGAGTAAAGTACCGGCAGAGCCGTTTTACGTACATCTTACATCCTTCTAATATCCTATTCACATACCTTTCGTAGTATAAAAATCTCAGTTTGTTCTGCCGAAATAAAGACTAAAGTCTTTATTTGTGCCTATTCGTGAAAATGAAAAGAAACAAATGGAAGTCTATGCTATGTTTTGCAAAAGCTTAAGGGGGCGCAGGTATGAAGAAGGGGCTGGCGATGGAAGGTTCCGCAGGCAGATGGAATGGATTATTGAAGCAGGGTGCAGCGAAAATCAGAAGCAGCATCGCGATTAAAATCGCCTCCGGTTATGTGGTTTTGGCCATACTGGTTATGGTATTAGGGGGAGTCTCCCTCTATCAAATGAACGGAATGCATAAGAATACGGGGGAAATTGTAAATAAGATGATGCCCGCACTGAATCAGATACATAATATTAATTACTATACAGAACATATTATGTCTATCAGCATGCAGCATATTCTCGATACGGAAGGGAAGAACAAGGCGGCGCTTGAAGAGGAGCGGGATGTATATATCCGTAAAATAGCTGATACCATGAAGAGCTATCAGGCCGGACTCCGTAAGGACGTACAATTGCAGCAATTCCGGGCCCTCAGCAGCAAATGGGAGGCGTTTATGACGATTAATGACCAAGCCATCAAGCTTAGCGGCTCAGGCGATGAGAAGCTTGCATTGGAGGTCTCGCAAAAAGGCATATCCGCCTTCAACGCTATGCAGGTTGACCTTCAGAAACTGGTGAATTCCAGTCAGGATGAAGCGGAAGATAAGGGAAAGCTGTCATCCGGAATCTTTCATACTGCACAATCTCTGAGTCTAGTCACGGTGCTGCTGGTGCTGATTGTGATCGGAGGAATCAACATGCTTATCCGGCGTTTGCTGATTAATCCGGTCAAAAAAGTGACCGCGCATCTTCAGCGCATCGCCAGCGGGGATTTGACCGCTGCGGATACACTTATTTCCAACACGGATGAAATCGGCCTGCTGGCCAAGACGGTGAACGGGACCAACCGGACCCTGCATGAAATTGTCGGCCGGATTAGAAACGTTGCCCGGATTATTGCGGAGCAGAGCGAGGGCCTTCTGAATAATGCGAACCAAACGAAGGAAGGCGGCAGCCAGATAGCCCTAACCATGGAAGAGCTTGCCAAAGCGTCGGGAAGCCAGGCCGAAGCAGCTGTTGATGCTTCCCGGGCTGTGGAGGAGCTGAACCGGCTGATTGAGGATTTTGCCGGCAAAGGCATGGAACTGTCGGAGCATTCCGAGCAGGTCCGGTTGAAGGGCGACAAGGGTAAGGAATTGATGGAAAGCTCAGTCGCACAAATGAGTAGTATTGCCGAGGTGGTGTCGCAGTCCATGAAAACGGTGGAAGAGCTGAACCTCAAAAATGAGGGCATATTCCGGCTGGTGGGCTCGATCCGGAGCATCTCGGAACAGACCCATCTTCTGGCGATTAATGCTGCGATTGAAGCGGCCAGAGCCGGGGATAGCGGACGCGGATTTGCCGTAGTGGCGCAGGAGGTCCGTAAGCTGTCGGAGGATGTGCAGCAGACTGTCTCGGAGATTACCGGTATCACACAGGGCATCCAGGAGGATTCGAGGGAAATGGTTCAGAGGCTGCGCAGCGGTGTGGAGAAGACAGAGGAAGGCAGCCGGCAAATCATTGAAACGGGCCAAGCCCTGGCAGAGATCAATCAGTCCGTCCATGTGATGGCCGGTACCATTGAAGTGATGGGCAATGATCTGCAGCAAATGACCGGGGCCAGCGAAACCATGAATGAATTCAGCCAGCACATCTCAGCCCTGGCTCAGCAATCGGCGGCCAGTGTCGAAGAGACGTCAGCATCAGCCCATGAGCAGGTCAGTGCGACCGATGAGGTGGCAGCAGGCATCGTACAGCTAAGAACCATGCTGGCAGAGCTTGAAGAATCAGTGACGCGGTTTCAAGTATAGCTGAGCTGTGAGCAGCGGACGCTTGCGGGTGAGCGGCTTCTTCGCTAAATATGAAACGGGTGCTGTCCTTGAGAGAGGACAGCACCCGTTTTGTTTGAAGCGCCGCCGGCCAGTTTGGCTGGAAACAACGGCAGAAATGCCGTTGATGGAGCACCGCCGGCCAAGTGCTCCTCCGCTTAATACTGGCGGCTGTAGTCTACGAGATTACGTGAAGGAGTTCCTGATTTCAAATAGGATTTCATATTCTCTATAAAAATCTCAACCACCCGGTCGGCATAACGGTCAGTTACCCCGGCACAGTGCGGCGTGATGACGACCTGCTCCATTCCCCACAGCGGATGGTCTTCCGGCAGGGGCTCCGTCCCGAATACATCGAGACCGGCACCGGCCAAGTGTCCGCTGTTCAGGGCATCCATCAGAGCTTGGGTATCGGTTGTGGCTCCGCGGCCGATATTGATATAATAGGAGCCCTGCTTACAGGCTGCAAAAATTTCCGCACCAAACATAAGCCGTGTCTCATCTGTAAGCGGTAGGGTGTTGATCAGGAAATCCCCTTGGCTCACAACATCCTGAAGCCGGTCAGTGGTATAGACCTCATCGAAGCCTTCGGCCGGCTCGCCGGAGCGGCTTACACCTAAGGTCGTCATCCGGAAGGCTTTGGCGATTCTGGCCGTTTCACTGCCGATGGAGCCGGTACCGGCAATGACGGCGGTTTTGCCGGTCAGCTCGCTCTCGCTGCCTTCAGAGTGCCATTTTCGGTTCAACTGGTTGCGGACCGCTGTATGCAGATTCCGGGTGAAGAGCAGCATGAAGCCGAAGATTACCGCCGTAATCGGTTCGGCGTGCACACCGCTGGCGTTGGTTAACAGAATTCCTTTATTCTCCATGGCTGTAAGAGGAAGCTTCTCAACTCCAGCCGACCAGGTCTGCACCCAGCGCAGCGGTGATTCAGAGCTTAACAGCGTATCGCTAATCCCCTTGCCCCAGCCGATGACAATTTCGGCTTCGGCGAGCTGTGCAAGGTCAGGGGCTTTGCCGTCTCCCAGGGTCAGTGTATAGCCTGGAGCAGCGTCACGGATTAAGTCCTGCTGCCGGTGTGATAGTTTCTGTAAACAAACGATGGATTTCGTCAATAGGATTCCCTCCGTGAGATTATTTAATAGAGCTCGCTGATGCTGTATAGAATAAGGATAACAAATCTGCCCTGAAAGGTGAAATTGAGATGGAACGTAAGGTGTCTGAAGCAGAAATGGAGCGGCTGTTCATCGCGCTAAAGCTTCCTTTTGCGCTGTGTGTAAAACTGGAAAAGGAACGCAGTGTCTTGTCGGGCAAACTGAATTTTGCCAAATGGACACATTCTGAGGATTATCACATTACCCTGCAGTTTCTCGGAGATACGCCGAAACGGTCAATTCCCGGCCTGCTTGAAGCTTTGAAGGAGATCCCCGCAGCTTGCTCCCCCTTTCATTTGCGGCTTACGGAGTGGGGGACTTTTGGGCGCCCTGAATCGCCAAAGGTGCTTTGGGCGGGGGTTTCGGGAGAAACGGACAAGCTGAAGGATCTTCAAAAGCGTGTGATTTCCGTTACCCGTCCTCTTGGTTTCATACCCGAAGCGAGAGCGTTTAAACCTCATCTCACCTTGGCCCGCAAATATCGGAATGAGCTGCCTTTCAGTCTGGAAAAGCTTGCTCTTTTGCGCACTGAGGAAGCCTCAGGGGAGGGGGAATCTGACATCGCGGACTGGACGGTGGACGGTTTTGTGGTGTATGCTACCAGGATGCATGCCATTCCTATGTATGAAATGATCGAAAAATTTACGTTTTTCTGATAGAAAATCGGCAAGAAAGTTTTCAAAGCTTCCATTTTCGGTTACATACAATAGGAGTGTGCCGTAAAATAGGAGGTAAATAATGGTAATTTTCAAACAAAACCGCTGTATTGCGCTGCTTGTTGGCGTTATTCTAGTGTGTTTCTCTGCGATAAGCCTGATGGGCCTTGTAGGTCCCGCCAAGGGCAAAGATACAGTACAAATGAATCAGCTGCAGTCGAACGCTCATCCATCTGACCGGATAAGCTCTAGTCAAGCCTTAACAGCTTTGCTGAGGACTAAGAGTTCCTCGGGACCCATGCTTTACACCACAGCCGCCTATCTGGTCCAAACCCAGAAGATCAGGCATGCCGCAGAATGGAGCAGTCTGGATATACTGAAGCCGCAAGGCGCAGCCGCCAAGACTGATATTCTCCGGCAAAAGGCAGCTGTGGTGAAGTCAACTCCGCCCATGGCGCAGCAAGCGGCCAAGACGGCGGCGGCTAAGGGGAGCCAGACCGTACTTACGAAAAAAACGGCAATTCAGCAACATCCCCCCACACAATTGTTCTTCTCTCGGACAAAGCTATTAAGCCAGGATCAGCGAAATCAAGCGACCTGGACCTACGCAGTATCCGAAGGAGACCTGCTACTGCTGCAAAAAATCGTTATGGCAGAAGCAGAAGGCGAACCGTACCAGGGCAAAGTGGCAGTCGCCAACGTTGTTCTGAACCGGCTGCGGTCAGCCAATTTTCCCGATACCATACATGATGTGATCTATCAGAAGAGTCAGTTCAGTCCTGTGGCCAACGGGCGTCTTAAGCGTGTGAAGCCAAACGCAGACTCTATTAAAGCCGTCACCGCCGCGCTCTCCGGAACCAAAGCAGTAACGGACGATACGTATTTTTTCCTGTCGCTGAAGCTTGCCCAGGATCTCACGGTACATCATTCCAGACAATATGCTAAAACCATCGGCAATCATACTTTTTATAAATAAACGGACTATATGAATTGAACTGGAGAACCTGAAAGCTCGGGAACATAGGTGAGGCTCATCAGGAACTAAATCTAAGTGGAAAAAGTAAAACTAATTCGCTGAAATCCTGGCTGCAGAAGGTTTTAGTTGGATTTTGTACAACTAATTGCTGCCTATTCATCCCATACAGCCGCCTTCAGCCGAATTAGTGATACTTTTTCCAACATAGGCTACTCCATAAGCCGAATGAGCTTGATTAGTGATACTTTTTCCAACATAGGCTACATCATAAGCCGAATGAGCTTGATAAATGGTGCCTTTTCCCACTAAGGGTGACTAGCTCTATTCATATAATTTTTAGTTCGGTTTATATCACGGGAAAACCTGCGGTTGTCGCAGCATGATACCTGCGGATATCCGCCATCCCAATGCGCTTGCAGAAATCTGTGGAGTATTTTGTAAAAGTTTTTGCCGGGCATGGTTTAACCTGGTCATGAGGCGGCGTAGAGAAGGAAGCGGAGTTAAACCGCCTGTATTACACATCAAAAAACGGTACCGGCCATATGAGGCCGGTACCGTTTTTTGACTCTAGAATCTTTCCAAAGCTGTCTCTTCGCTTAAGGTGTAACATATACCGCTTCTTCGTTCCGCGGCTGGGTGGCGGCAGCTGCGGCTACAGCCGCCCGTGCGCCGCGAGGATCCTGGGGCATTCCGGCTGCAGACTTGCCCAGCAACTGCAATACGGTGGATGCACAGTGGCTTGGCTGCTGGCGATCAGGGGCGGTACGGCGTCTGCGCAGCTCCTCCAAGCCTGCGTATTCACGCAGCAGCAGTGAGAACCATTTGTCCACCACATCCGAATCCAGCACTTCGGCCAGCCCCAATTCTACGAAGTATTGGCAGTTCTTCTCCTCCTGGCCGGGAATGGCGCTGTAAAAAAGCATCGGAATACCCTTGGCCTGGCCTTCCGTACAAGTCATTCCACCAGGTTTGGTAATCAGCAGATCGGAGGCGTCCATCAGCTTGTTAATCTCGCTGCTGTACCCCAGAATTTTCACGTTGGGATGGTTCAGGAGCGGATTGGCCCGCATTTTGGCTACGAGCTTTTCGTTACTGCCCATGCAGAAGATCAGTTGGATATGATCCACCCTCGCAGTGAGCGAGTCCATAACATCCTTCCCGAACATGAGCCCCCAGCCGCCGCCCATAATCAGCACTGTAGGGATATCGGCCAGCCCCAGTTCCTTGCGGAGCAGTGTTTTGTTCGAACGCCCCCAGAACTTGGGGTGCAGAGGAATTCCGGTAACCGCTACTTTCTCTGGAGATACGCCGCGGCCGGTGAGAATCGACTTGACCCGGGAAGTGGACACCAGGTAGCGGTTCGCCTCCTCATTAATCCAGCTTCCGTGTGCATCATAATCTGTAATCAACGTATACAGAGGCACATCGAGCCCCTGCTGTTTCAACCGGGAAATGACAGCTGCTGGAAGCGGGTGCGTACAAATAATCAGATCGGGCTTAAGCTGCTCGATGACCTGTGAGGCATGTGTATAAAAAATCCGGTGAAGTGCCAGCTTGGTCAACCGGTTCAGAGATTTATGATATTGGGTCTTATACATCATGCCGACCAGCTTCGGCTGGCTGCTGACTGTTTTGCGGTAAGCTGAAAGAATCCAGGGAGCGACCGTAGGATTAAGGAATTTGCCAAGCTCAATCACCCTGCACTGCACATCCGGGCTAAGCCGCTTAATTCCTTCGGCCAGAGCATAGGCTGCCCCTGTATGGCCCGTACCGAAGCCTTCCGAAAACAGCAGTACTCTTTTCTTTCGCATAAGTTCACCTGCTACTTTCTTTCATTGGGTAGGATAAATCTTCTCTTACATTATACTAGGGAAATTGTCTCTTTTCTCACATTATACAAATAAGACGTAAATAGAAAGTTAAAACACTGCAAAAAATAAAAAAATAAAGATTGCGCCCAAGTATTGCAAACGCGGAGGCAAAGTGATAAAGTGGGTATTGACCGATTGACCGAAATAGTAAAACAGTCACATTATGATGACTGCATTAATTCAGAAAGAGAGGAAGTGCGCAGGTGGCTGTGGTAGATCGAAGGCAGCAGGTGCTCCAGGCAGCGACCAAGTCTTTTTCATTATTTGGCTACAAAGCGACTACAATGGACCAGGTCGCGAAGATCGCCAATGTCGGCAAAGGAACCATCTACACCTTTTTTACGAACAAGGAGCAGTTGTTTGATGAGATTCTTCGTGATGTCATAATGGATATGAAGGGGATTGCTGAGCGGGAAATCAAGCGGGACCGGTCTTTTTTTGATAATCTGCACCGTGTTCTGGATGCCCTGCTGGAATTCCGCAGTGAACATGAATTGTTCATCAAGCTGTCCCAGGAAAGCCGTGATTTCGGAACCCCACAGGCTAATGAAGGACTCGATAAGATTGAGAACGTCGTATTGGAATACTTGGAGCGGGAGGTGGAGCATGCGATAACCCAGGGGGAAGTCAAGCCCTGTGAACCCAAGATTGTATCGCTGGTGATGTTCAGGTTGTATATTGTGCTTACAGCCGAACTGAGCAAGGTACATGTACCCTTAACGAAGGAGCAGATCAAATCCTATTTTCATCTGTTTCTGGCAGAGGGGCTTGCAGAGTAACTTCATAACTTGTGAAATGGGCAGCTTCAATCGACTCCGGTAGGAGTTTTTATTTGCTCTCCATTGACCAATTGGGTAAAACGGTCACTCGGTGTTACTGCAAGTTTTCAAAAGAACCGCATTCTTAAAACAGTTTTATAGCATTTTAAAGAGAGCATATGATCAGAAGGAGAGAACCAGAATGAAATCTTTATCCGTATTTGCCAAGGACCTGGGCGCAGCGCTCAAGAATCCCAAGGTGCTGATTCCCATGTTTGTCGTCCTGTTCATTCCGGTACTATACAGCGGATTGTTCCTGAAGGCATTCTGGGACCCGTACGGCAAGATGAATGAGCTGCCTGTCGCAGTAGTCAATGAAGATAAAGGTGCCGACTATGAAGGCACGAAGCTTGCAGCAGGGAATGACCTGGTGACAGAGCTTAAGAAGACCGACGGGTTCAAATGGAACTTTGTAACCCGGGCGCAGGCTGAGGCCGGCTTGAAGGATAACACCTACTATATGGCTATTGTGGTTCCGGAAGATTTCTCCCAGAGTGCCACGACCTTGCTGGAAGCAGACCCGAAGCCAGCCAAAATTATTTATGAGCCAAATGAAGGCTACAACTTCCTGGCCGGTCAAATCGGCGGTACGGCTGTAAAAGATATCAAGACTAAAGTATCAGCCAAAATTACTGAAGCTTATACCACTTCTGTTTTTGACAAAATCAAAGATATCGGAAGCGGTCTTGGAGAAGCGGGAGACGGCGCCACCAAGATTGCGGACGGTGCCTCCAAGCTGGATGACGGTGCGCTCAAGCTGAAGGATAATCTGCTTGTGCTGACCGAAGGCACCGGCAAGTTGCTGGATGGTGCAGCCCCGCTTACAAAGGGTGTAGCGGATCTGAACAACGGTGCGGCCGCATTGCATACAGGCAGCAGCACGCTTGCGGGCGGACTCCAGCAGCTGTCCTCAGCGCATAAGCAGCTCCAGGACGGCGTATCCCAGACGGCAGCAGGCAGCAAACAGCTGAATGCCGGATTACAGAAGACGGCAGCCGGTGCAGCCGCGCTGCAAGCAGGCACGAAGTCTGCGGTGGATGGAACGGCTAAGCTTCAAGCCGGTACCCAGACTGTTGTCGACGGCAGTGCGAAGCTTGCCGCTGGACTTACCTCCTCCATGGACGGCAGCGCGAAGCTGGCAGCCGGACTTCAGGCTTCGAAGGATGGCAGCGCGAAGACCAGCGCAGGAGCTAAAGCGGTAGCGGATGGCCTGCAGCAGCTGGCCAAATCCAATCCGCAGCTGGCGGCCAGCCCGGATGTGCAGAAGCTGCTGGCAGCAAGCGCGGCAGTCGCCCAAGGCACCGCACAGCTGGATCAGAGCCAGCAGCAGCTCCTCGAGGGCGCAACTGCGCTGCACAGCGGCCAGGAGCAGCTGGTGCAGGGAGCGAACCAACTGCACGCCGGTTCGCAGCAGCTGGATGCCGGTGTCACCCAGCTGCATGACGGAGCGCAGCAATTGAATGCCGGCAGCACCCAGCTGCTGGATGGACAAAAGCAGCTCCTGGCCGGAGCCGGAGCGCTGGAAACCGGCGGCAGCAAACTGGCCGCAGGCATGAAGCAGTTCGGCGCGAAGCTGAACGAAGCTGCAGCAGGCGGGGCCAAGCTGGCTGACGGCAGCAAAACGCTTGAAGCCGGAACAACGAAGCTGCTGGCCGGAGCCGGACAACTGAGCAGCGGCCTCAGTTCAGTAGCAGACGGCTCGAAGAAGCTTAGCGATGGAGCCGGACAGCTTAAGAATGGGCTGGATGACCTCAAGAGCGGCTCGGGCGAGCTGGCAACGAAGCTCGGTGATGCCGCAGCGCAGACCAGCTCAGTGAACTCAAGCGATAAGCTTGTATCCATGTTCGCCCAGCCGGTACAGATTGATGTGCAAAAAGTGAGTGCGGTGCCAAACTACGGCACAGGTTTTGCCCCTTACTTCCTGTCTCTAGGTTTGTTCGTTGGTGCATTGATCTGCACCCTGGTAATTCCGATGCGCGACTCTGAGGTTATCGGCGCAAGCCGGTTCAACCGTTTCATCAGCCGCACGCTTACCTTCTCGATGATGAGTGTGCTCCAGTCCTTGATGGCTGCCATTATTGTTCTGTATGGACTGGGCCTGAATGTACAGAATGTCCCGCTGTTCTATGCCTTTACCTTCATTACAAGCATCGCCTTTATGTGGATGATCCAAGCCATTGTCACTTGGATGGATCAGCCTGGACGGTTCGTTGTCATTGTTATCCTGATCTTCCAGTTGACCACAAGCGCAGGAACCTTCCCGCTTGAGCTGATTCCGTCCTGGATGAAATTCTTCAACCCGCTGCTGCCTATGACCTACAGTGTCAAAGGCTTCAAGGCTGTGATTTCCACCGGTAATTTCAGCGCAATGTGGAGCGACGCTGGTCTGCTGGCGGTTTACGGAGTCGTATTCCTGGCCTTTACCTTCACCTACTTCATGACCCGTGACCGGGATAATGAGGTCGCCGTGAAGAATGAACAAATACTGACTGTATAACAGCGGGCTATTTATAGGAAAAACAAACAAGAGCGCTCCATTCCGGGGCGTTCTTTTGTTATGATATGGGGAAACAGACAGAGTGTGTCCGTATGAATCGCAGAATGATCGTGACTCTGTCCGCTCCAGCCTTTATTTACCATCCAGGGTAATTGTGTTCTATATAAGTTGAACTTAAAGAATTTTGTCACCGGAATTCAACCGCTAAAGGCGGTTCCAATCAAGAAATTCTTACGGCAACAGCGGCTGGAAGTCCAAACATTCCCCGCAGTGACGACCATCCCCCACAATGTAAAACAAAAGTTCAACTTATATAGAAATTAATCTTATGTGCCTCGTCGGCTCAAATGAAGCATGTATATCAATTTTACAGAATTCTCTTCCCGGGCTCGTATTATAAAACCGTTTTCCTTATTCAGGAATAATACAGCCAAAAAAGTGCCATGAATGTGTCAGGAAAATGAATGGAGCGTTTTCATTGAATAAGTTCTTATTCGTTTTTGATGCATATTTATGCATAACTAAGATTTTTTACGCTTTTATTCACTAAAGCTGTAACGCAAAAGCATTTGTTAATCAAGCTCATAAAAAAGTTTAAATTGCGCTCATGTCAGGTCGATGATAAAATAATATAACCAATCTGTCTTGAATATTTATTAAGATTTCCCTCTGAAAATTTTTCCTGAAATCCGTCTACTTTATAATAGAAAGGTTGCGTACAATGAGACACACTGAACTGCCCGCCAAACAGGGCCTGTACGATCCCCAATTCGAAAAGGATGCCTGCGGAATGGGGTTTGTCGCCCATATCAAAGGCAAGCCGTCCCATGATATTGTAAGTAACGCTTTGACCATGCTCTTCAACATGGAGCACCGGGGAGGCCAGGGAGCAGAACCAAACTCAGGTGACGGAGCCGGCATTATGCTGCAAATTCCGCACCGTTTCTTTGCCGGGGAAGCCAGCAAGCTTGGCTTTGAACTGCCTGAGCAGGGACATTATGGCGTGGGTATGATCTTTTTGTCTCACAACGAGGAAATCCGTGCCCGTCACGAAGCGCTGCTCAGCGAAATCATTGCCGAGGAGGGCCAGCAAGTCCTCGGCTACCGCGATGTACCTACCTTTGACGAGATGCTGGGCAAGACCGCCAAGGCGGCCAAGCCTTATGTGCGCCAGGTATTTATCGGACGCTCCGAAGGCATCAGGGATGATCTGGCGTTTGAACGGAAGCTGTATGTCATCCGCAAACGCGCTGAGCTCTCCATCCGCTATGGCGGAGCAGAAGAGAGTGAATCCTTCTATGTGCCTAGCATGTCCTGTCGGAAGATTGTATACAAAGGCATGCTGACTACTGCGCAGGTAGGACAGTTCTATCTGGATCTGCAGGATGAGACGCTGGAATCGGCGATTGCGCTGGTTCACTCCCGCTTCAGCACCAACACGTTTCCAAGCTGGGAACGTGCGCATCCTTACCGTTTCATGATTCACAACGGCGAAATTAATACTCTCCGCGGCAACGTGAACTGGATGCATGCGCGCCAGTCGCTGTTCAAGAGCGAAGTGTTCGGGGAAGACCTGGGCAAGATCAAGCCGGTAGTGAATCCTGACGGCTCCGATACGGCCATGTTCGACAACACATTCGAGTTCCTGTACCTCAGCGGACGCTCTCTGCCGCATGTAGCCATGATGATGGTTCCTGAGCCTTGGAGCAACCATGACAGCATGGACGAGAAGAAGAAGGCGTTCTATGAATACCACAGCACGCTGATGGAGCCTTGGGATGGACCGGCCGCAATGGGCTTCACCGATGGCGTTCAGATCGGTGCGATCCTTGACCGCAACGGCTTGCGTCCGGCGCGTTATTATGTAACCAAAGATGACTTGATTATCCTATCCTCGGAAGCAGGCGTGCTTGATATTCCTGCTGAGGATGTACTATACAAAGACCGTTTGAGACCAGGACGCATGCTGCTGGTGGATACGAAGGAAGGCCGGATCATTTCCGACGAAGAGGTCAAAGCCGCTATTGCTTCCGAGCAGCCTTACCGCCAGTGGCTGGATGAGCACCTGATCGGCCTTGACGAGCTTCCTGATGCGCCGGAGCTGCCGAATCCGAAGCATGACAATGTGCAGCAGCTGCAGCAGTCCTTCGGATATACCTTTGAAGATCTGCGCAAGGTTCTGGAGCCCATGGCTTCCACCGGTGCTGAGGCTGTCGGCTCGATGGGCTATGATGCCCCGCTGGCCGTACTGTCGGACCGGCCACAGCGTCTCTATAACTATTTTAAACAAATGTTCGCCCAGGTAACCAATCCGCCGATCGATGCGATTCGCGAAGAACTTGTTACCTCCACTGCTACAACCATCGGACCTGAGCGCAATCTGCTCAAGCCGGAACCGGAAAGCTGCCGGCAGATTTCACTGGAATCACCAATTCTGTCCAATGAGGATTTCGCAAAGATCCGGCATGTCCGCCGTGCAGGGTTCAAGTCGATGTCGATTCCGATTCTGTTCCCGGCAGAGCTTGGAGCGGAAGGGCTGCGCATCGCACTGGAGCGGATGAATGAGGCTGCTGACCGCGTCATGGCCAAAGGACATAACATTCTGATTCTGTCCGACCGCGGCGTAGACCGTGAGAATGCCGCTATTCCGGCACTGCTGGCTGTTTCCAGCCTGCATCACCACCTGATCCGCTCGGGAACACGCACCAAGGTCAGCATTCTGCTGGAGTCCGGTGAGCCGCGTGAAGTCCATCATTATGCGCTGCTGCTAGGCTATGGGGTAAGTGCGGTTAACCCGTATCTTGCTTTCGAGAGTCTCGACGACATGATTGGCCAAGGCCTGCTGCGCGGAATCTCGCATGAGAAGGCTGTGAAGAATTATATTAAGGCTGCGACGAAGAGCGTAGTAAAAATCCTGTCCAAAATGGGCATTTCGACGATTCAATCCTACCGTGGCGCACAGATTTTCGAAGCTGTAGGTCTGAATGCGGAATTCGTGGACCGTTACTTTACCTGGACGCCTTCCCGCATTGGCGGCATCGGCCTGGAAGAAGTGGCGGCTGAATCCCTTGCGCATCATAACCGCGCCTTCACAGACAAGGACGGCAATGACAAGGTGCTCGATTCCGGCGGTGAATACCAGTGGCGCAGCGACGGGGAAGAGCATCTGTTCAACCCCCAGACCATTCATCTGCTGCAGCACTCCGTGCGGAGCGGCGATTACGGGCTGTACAAGAAGTATGCTGCACTGGTGCAAGGCGAAAGCGAGAAGCATCAGACTCTGCGTTCCATGCTCCAGTTCAAGCCTGTGAATGCACCGGTTCCGCTGAATGAGGTTGAATCTGCAGAATCTATCATGAAACGGTTCAAAACTGGCGCCATGTCCTTCGGCTCGATCAGCAAGGAAGCGCATGAGACACTCGCCATTGCTATGAACCGCATCGGGGGCAAGAGCAATACCGGTGAAGGCGGAGAAGATCCGGCCCGCTTTACTCCGGACAGCAACGGCGATTCGCGCCGCAGTGCGATCAAGCAGGTGGCATCGGGACGGTTCGGGGTGACCTCGAATTATCTGGTGAACGCCGACGAGATTCAAATCAAGATGGCGCAGGGTGCGAAGCCGGGTGAAGGCGGACAGCTTCCGGGCCGCAAGGTATACCCTTGGGTAGCCGAAGTGCGCGGCTCCACAGCGGGTGTAGGTCTGATCTCCCCGCCGCCGCATCATGATATTTACTCCATTGAGGATCTGGCTGAGCTGATCTACGATCTGAAGAATGCCAATCCCCGTGCGAACATTAATGTTAAGCTCGTGTCTGAGGTCGGTGTCGGAACGATTGCCGCCGGAGTAGCCAAAGGCCGTGCCGATATTATCCTGATCAGCGGCTACGATGGCGGTACCGGCGCATCGCCGATGAACTCCATCCGCCATGCCGGTCTGCCTTGGGAGCTGGGTCTGGCCGAAACGCATCAGACGTTGATGCTGAACAATCTGCGTGACCGTGTTGTGCTCGAAACAGACGGCAAGATGCTCAGCGGACGCGACCTCGCTGTCGCTGTGCTGCTGGGGGCTGAAGAATATGGATTTGCCACCGCACCGCTTGTGGCTGTGGGCTGTATCATGATGCGGGTATGTCAAATGGATACCTGTCCGGTTGGCGTAGCTACACAGAATCCGGAGCTTCGCAAGAACTTCACCGGTGATCCGCAGCACGTCGTGAACTTCATGACCTTTGTGGCTCAGGATCTCCGTGAGATCATGGCGGAACTTGGTTTCCGTACAATCGAAGAAATGGTTGGCCGTACCGATTGCCTGGATGCAGTGAAAGCCTCCAGCCATTGGAAGAAGAAAGGTGTCGATCTGAGCAGCCTGCTGCACACCCCGGCTATGCCGGAAGGAAGCACGCGCTTCAACAGTCAACGCCAGAATCATGGCCTCGAAGAAACACTGGATATGTCGAAGCTGCTGGATTTGGCCGCACCGGCTCTGGAATCCGGCACTGCAGTTGAGGCTTCGCTGCCGATCACGAACGTTAACCGTGCGGTTGGTACGATCCTGGGCAGTGAGCTGACACGCAAATACGGTGCTGCCGGCCTCCCGGATGATACAATCCGTCTGCACTTCACCGGTTCAGCTGGACAAAGTTTGGGCGCATTTGTGCCGAAGGGAATCACCATCACCGTTGAAGGCGACTCCAATGACTATGTCGGCAAAGGGCTTTCCGGCGGGAAGCTGATCATTAAGCCATCCCCTCAGGCGACTTTTGCTGCTGAAGACAATATCATCATCGGGAACACGGCGCTGTACGGGGCTACCAGTGGTGAGGCATACATCAGCGGCATTGCCGGAGAACGGTTCGCCGTCCGCAACTCCGGAGCAAACGTGGTTGTTGAAGGTGTAGGCGACCATGGCTGTGAATACATGACCGGCGGCCGTGTGGTTGTGCTTGGCGCCACCGGACGCAATTTTGCGGCAGGTATGTCGGGCGGTATCGCCTACGTGTACGATCCGGACAATACGTTCATCAAGCGCTGCAACCTGGAAATGGTGCTTCTGGAACGCGTGGAGGAGCCAGCGGAAATTGCCGAGCTTCAGGGTCTGATTGCGCGTCATACCGAGCTTACCGGCAGCAATGCCGGACAACGTATCCTCGATGCATGGGATGAGGCCCTGCCGAAATTCGCCCGTGTGATTCCGAAGGATTACAAACGGATGATGGAGCAGATCCGCAAGGTGGAACAGACCGGCTTGACCGGCGAAGCTGCCCTGATGGCTGCGTTCGAAGCGAATATGCGCGAACTTGCCCGTGTTGGCGGCTAACCGCCCCGTAATGCAAACAGCTATCTTGGCTGGCTGATCTAAAGGGACAACATCCCCTCCTTAACCGGAGGGAGGTTGTCCCTTTTACTATTGCTGCACTTTTTTCCGGTTTTCAGGAAAAAGGGAAGTTGTGGTAGAATAAAAAAGTGGACTGAAAATTTCTGGTACTTTAAAAGGTGTAAGTAACGGAGGGGAAGTTTGGAACTGGAGGAGCGAATGCGTTCGCCTTTGTTCACGGATTTCAACCACATAAAGTGGTTCCAATCAAGAAATCTGTGAACAACAGCGGCCGGAAGTCCAAACATTCCCCGCAGTTACGGCTAGCCACCGAATAGGAGCCTTAGATTTTTCAGGCACTTTTACAAGAAAGGAAGTGAGACCATGCCGAACACGGCAGAAGTGGTGAAGCCCGTTGCCAGTCTGATGGGCGTAACCAAAAAAATCGGCAGCAAGACGCTGGTCAGCGACTTGACGCTTGATATCCCGCCCGGACAAATCTTTGGATTCCTCGGGCCGAATGGTGCCGGCAAAACAACCACTATTCGCATGATGGTCGGACTGATCTCGATCAGCCGCGGGGATATCCTGATTTGCGGCCGCAGCATTAAAGATCATTTTGAAGAAGCTGTGGCGAATATTGGAGCGATCGTAGAGAATCCGGAGATGTACAAGTTCCTGACCGGCTACCAGAATCTGCGCCAATACGCGCGTATGGTTCCCGGTGTGGATAAGAAGCGGATTAATGAGGTTGTAGAGCTGGTCGGACTGGGGCAGCGGATTCATGACAAGGTGAAAACTTATTCGCTGGGAATGCGCCAGCGGCTGGGTGTAGCTCAGGCGCTGCTGCACCGTCCGAAGCTCCTGATTCTGGATGAACCGACGAACGGCCTTGATCCGCAGGGAATTCGCGAGCTGCGTGACTATTTGCGCCGTTTGTGCCAGGAGGAGGGAACTACGGTGTTCGTCTCCAGCCATCTGTTGTCCGAGATGGAGCTGATGTGTGACTCGGTGGCGATCATCCAGAACGGCAAACTGATTGACGTGAAGCAGCTCAAAGCCGTAGGGTCTGAAATACTGCCTGCCGGCGAGACGCTGTTTGAGGTTAGTGATCCTGAAGCCGCGCTGGTTCTGCTGGGGACCGGGGTCCTGAAGGATGGAGGAGTTGCCGTCGCAGCGGACCGCGAAGTGATCGCGGAGCTGAATGCGAAGCTGGTAACGGGCGGAGTTAAGGTCTACGGTATTCGGGTGCTGTCCCGTTCACTGGAGGATCAATTCCTGGAAATCACCGGAGGTGAAGGCATTGGGTAATTTCGCGGCTCTCATACATAATGAGAACGTCAAAATCTACAGTCGTATACGCACATGGATTATGCTGATAATTCTGGCGGTGATGAGCGCACTGTTTCCGGCATTGTTCTACTTTACCAGCAGTGATCCCTCCACAACAGAACTGTGGAACAGCTTCCAGACGACCGTGAGTGTTTCTTTCTTCTTGAATACGATCTTTACCGTGGTGATCGCTTCCGACTCCGTAGCGGGCGAATTTTCCTGGGGAACGATTAAGCTGCTGCTGATCCGCCCTTGGAGCCGTTCCAAAATACTGCTGTCCAAGTATATTTCCCTGATCCTGTTCAGCCTGCTGAGCACCGCTGTGCTGATCGTTTTCGGATATGTGTCGGCGATGATATTCTCGTCTTCGTCCGGGCTTGGAGGAGCTTCCGTATCGGATTGGAGTCCGGCTGAGTACACATTCCTGGGCATCCTGTGCAGCTATGCCGAGCTGTTTGTCACCGCTGCGCTGGCCTTCATGGTTTCCAGTGTATTCCGTGCAAGCGGGCTGGCCATCGGATTGTCGCTGTTCATTATGTTCGCCAAGGATATTATCGCGGCGATCTTCAGCCCTGAGCGTTACGAGTGGGCCAAATACCTGATCTTCACCCACATGGATCTGCATGGCTATTTGCTGACAGACAAAGGTCCAGGCGGTTCCACGCTGGGATTCGCCCTCGTGGTGCTTGCCGTCTATTATCTGATATTCATGCTGGTGTCATGGATTGTATTCCGTAAAAGAGACGTTGCGGCGTAGCCCGGGCCGATTTCCCGTATTTTCGCCTGCTTCAAGGCGTTTTGTGCCAATATAACAATTGACATGTCTTAGCGGCTAAGCCGTTTCTGCTTGTTTGGAGCCGCGTTTGCCGGCTTTGTCCGCATGCTCTTTTTTCTGAAGTCCGCCTGCTTTTTCTGTGGCGGGCTCTTCGGCCATGGCAACGGAGCCATTGAGCACGCTGCCTTCCATGATGCTTAGGCTGCCGGCCAGAATATTGCCATGCAGCTGTCCGGTGTCTGTCATCATCAGCCGCTGGTCAGCAATCACATCACCGTAAACTTTGCCTGCGATGATGATGTCCTGTGCTCTGATACTGGAACGGACGGTTCCCTGCTCACCGACAGTAACCGTTCCCTGGCAGTGAATTTCTCCGCTGAAGTTGCCCTCGATCCGCAAATTTGTGTCGCAGTTCAATTTGCCCTCCAAAGTGCCACCGTGCCCGATTAAGGAGTCGGTAGGCTTTACTGGCAGTTGCAGTTTATTTTTCCCCCACATGCTTTCATCCTCCTTCATATCTATTCCAGTTCCCGGCTTATGGCTGGACATAACCCAAGGGATTGACCGGCTTGTTTTGTTTGACTACCTGAAAATGAAGATGGGGTCCTGTACTGCGTCCGGTATTGCCGAGCAGGGCGATCTTCTGGCCCTTGCTGACCTTGGTGCCCGGAGCAACAAGCATTGTGTTCAAATGCATGTACCAGGTCTCCAGTCCGTTATCGTGTTGGAGAATAATATATTTGCCGCGTGCGCCCATTTGCTCGGCGGAAGTCACCACACCGTCCATTGCTGCATAAATAGGATCACCGATGCTGCCGGCAATATCAATGCCGGAATGATAGGCCGAAACTCCATTAAAAGGGTCAGAACGGTAGCCGAAGCTGGAGGTGATCACTTTGGAGTGTGTAGGCCAGATGACCGCCGGTGCCAGCCGGGCTTTTTCAGCGCGTGCCTTTTTGGCCTGCAGATTGGCCTTGGCGGTATTTGCCTCTTGAGCCTCTGTAATGGTTGAAGTGATACTGCTCATCATTTCATCCAGCATGCTGCGGATTTCCTCATAGTCATCCTTCGTCTCCCGTACCAATTCCAGGGGATCATTCTGGTAGACCGCGATATATTCTCCGCCGACCTGCGGAGTGACGGTGCTGCCAAACGTTGCCGGCATCGCATCCAGACGGAAATGTACAGCAGACAGCGGGGGGATGGCAGAGACAGAAGAGACGACAACAGGGGGACTGCTGGGTATGCCTGTCAGACTGTGAAGTGCAGTTGCAGCTGCCGCCGCAGAGACTATAGGCAGTTTGCCTGCGGGGGCGGAGCTCTTGGTAGCAGAGGTTTCTTCCTTACTGCCGGAGGCCGCACTGCTGTCTTTGTCAATCAGGGACTGAAGCTGCTGTTCCAATTCGCTGACACTTTTCAGCTTTTCTTTAATCTGGTCTGCTTCCTCCGATAGTTCGGTTACCTGACTGCGGAGCTGCAGCAAGGCCTTATCCTTATCGGCTACCTTCATTTCCATCCGCAGATTGGTCAGGGACAGTGCTGCAGCTTCGGCTTCCAGCTCGGATATGGAGCGGGAGGCATGAAAATGCATGGAGGTGACCAGACTGGAGAGAGAAAGGGCCGCTGCGGCCGGCAGCACCAGAGCGAGCGGTTTGGATAGCTGAAGCTGTCTTACCGGACGCCCGGCTTCGCGGACAACGAGCAGCGTAATCCGGTTATGATCGGGCTGTTTCTTCATAGCTTCTCCTTCCTGCGGCTCGTGCAGCCGCCTTGTGTTCACTAAGGCCTTTCTTACTCGGGCTTATCCGAATCGTCCTACTACTCTATGTATTCCATCTTTGTAGGGAACATGACAAAGGTTTGCTTGAATAAAGAAGGAGACTTCAGGTAAAAGCTGTACTAGAATCGGCCGGAATTCAAGAGCGGAAGCATAAATTCTCCGGGGGGAAAGCCGGAATGCAACGGGCGATGCCTTACTATAAAAAATATTCGGGAGGGTGAAGGAGTGAAAATATTCGCGTTAATTCTATGTCTTTTTATCCTGCAGATTGCTGTCATCCTTCTGTTTGAATTCCGCCGCCCGCAAAGAGCCTTAGCCTGGTTGTTTATTGCCTTCTGCTGTCCGCCGCTCGGTCTGCTGTTCTATTATTTTTTTGGCCGGGATTACTGGCAGAGCCGCAAGCTGGACAAAAGATGCATTTCGTTGTTCCGGGAAATCCGCGCTCATCTGACCGGTAAAATAAAGCTTGTAGCAGATGCGGCAGATAGCGGAAATCCGCATTTTGCAGACCACAATGAACTGCTGCACCTGCTCTCCCGGCTGTCCGAGATTCCGGCCACCGGGCGGAATAAGTGCCAGGTGCTGTTAGACGGGCGGGAAGCCTTTGAGTCAATGCTGGCTGCCATGGAAGCGGCGCGGGATAATATTCATATGGAATTCTATATTTTCCGCGATGATGAGATCGGAGAACGGTTTCAGGACGTTATGATCCGCAAATCGCGCCAGGGGGTGAAGGTGCGTCTGCTCTGTGATGGCCTCGGCAGTCATAAGCTGGGCCGGAGATTCATTCACACGCTCAGAAATGCCGGAGTGGAGGTCCATTTCTTCCTGCCTCCGATGATCTCCCTGCTGGACCGCCGGTTCAACTTCCGTAATCACCGGAAAATCATTGTGGTCGACGGGCGTGTGGGGTTCACCGGAGGCTTGAACATAGGGGATGATTATCTGGGGAAAGATCCGAAGCTGGGATATTGGCGGGACACCCATCTGCGTCTGGAAGGGGATGCGGTCTACAGTCTGCAGTATGTTTTTCTCAAAGACTGGCGGCTGGCAGCGGGTGAGGGGATGAACCATCCCCGGTTTTTTCCGAAGCATGAATGTACGGAAGAAGAGGCAGTTCTGGTGGTTGCCAGTGGTCCGGACGGGGCGCTGGACGCCTCGCAGGAGCTGTTTTTTGCAGCAATGGTGGCGGCCAAGCAGCGGGTATGGATTACCTCCCCTTATTTTATTCCGGATCCTGCGATCTGCCGGGCGCTGAAGAACGCTGTGCTGAGCGGAGTGGATGTGCGAATTATCATTCCGGCGGTACCTGACAACAGGCTGGTGTACAATGCTTCTCTGTCGTACGTGGAAAATCTGCAGGACGCCGGAGTGAAATTTTACCGCTATCAGAAAGGGTTTATGCATGCCAAGGTGATGATTATCGATGATCTGCTGGGGACAGTGGGCAGTGCCAATCTGGATATGCGCAGCTTTTACTCCAATTTTGAGTTGACAGCAGTCCTGCTTAGACCCGGGGTGATTGCCGGACTGGCGGCCAGTTTTGAACAGGATTTGCAGCACAGCGAGTTTATTGAGCCGGTAGTCTTTCGAAGAAGAGGAGCTTATGTCAAGCTCATAGAAAGTCTTTGTCAGCTGTTATCGCCGCTTTTATGACAGATTAGGTGAGATAAACTTGTGTTTTCGAAGGTTCTAACATGTTCCATCCGTAAATGGCCCTCTTTTATGATATAATAAAGGTATAAGACTTTAAATATACTTTTTATAGGGGGAGTTCTATGACTGTAAGCCAGAAAATATTCACGAATGAGGAGCCGAAAAAGCCTCATAAATCAGAAGCCTTTAAGCGGGCCAAACTGATCCAACGGATCGTAATGATGGTGCTTGGAGCAGCAATGATGTCTGTGGCGCTGGAAATTTTCCTCGTTCCCAATCAATTGATTGACGGCGGCATTACCGGTATTTCCATTATGATATCCCATATTTTTCATATCCCTCTGGGGATTATATTGACTCTGCTTAACTTGCCGTTCCTTGTCATCGGCTATAAGCAGATTGGTAAAACCTTTGCCTTATCCACCCTGTTTGCTGTAGTACTGATGTCCATTGGCACTCAGCTGCTGCATCCTGTTGCTCCGCTGACCGGTGAACCGCTGCTGGCCGCAGTCTTTGGGGGCGTTATTTTGGGTGTAGGTGTGGGGCTTGTAGTGAGGTACGGAGGATCGCTGGATGGAACAGAAATTGTCGCGATTTTAGTATCGAAGAAGCTGCCCTTCTCCGTAGGCGAGGTAGTCATGTTCTTCAACCTTTTCATTCTTTCCGGTGCAGGCTTTGTGTTCGGCTGGAATAATGCGATGTTCTCATTGATTGCGTACTATATTGCTTTTAAAGTGATTGATGTTACGCTTGAGGGTCTGGATCAATCGAAATCGGTATGGATTATCAGCGATAAATTCCGTGATATCGGTGAAGCGCTGACGGAGCGTCTCGGACGCGGTGTTACTTATCTGGATGGGGAAGGCGGCTTCTCCGGAGATAACAAGAAGGTTATATTTGTAGTCATTACCCGTTTGGAAGAAGCGAAGCTTAAAACCATCGTTGAGGATTGGGACTCCGATGCATTTGTGGCAATCGGCAATATCCATGATGTGAAAGGCGGCCGTTTCAAGAAAAAAGCAATTCATTAGCAGCACCCGTAATATGGGGAGCACTGACCGAAGGAAGGTATATTTACGAACATCAGAGTGACCATTTCGGCGTCTTTATCTAGCTTCGCCGTATTCTCATATATAATACCTTCTGTCCATACAATGGACACCTGATAAGCCCGCAGCCTGGATAGGCATCTGCGGGCTTATTGCTTGTTCCGGGTTAAGGAAGCTTGGGGATAAGAGCTTCCACCGGCTGCGGCGGCACCTTCGCAATCAGATCACCCATGATGCTCAGACGGTTCTCAATGTTGAGCAGATGGAAATCCGCAGGCGAAACATTGTGCTGGACCTCTTCCCATAAAAGAGGAGTGGAGACCGTGGCCAGCGGCCGGGCACGGGGCGTGTACGGAGCAGCGAGCGTTTTGCCGCCATAGTGCTGAAGGTAATCAAAATAAATATTGTCGCCCCGGTTCTTCTTCAGCCGCTCCAGCGTGAACAGATCCGGGCGTTTCTCAGTGACATACCGGCCGACAAAGTGCCCAATCCGGCGCAGGCCATCGAAAGTGACTCCAGGCCGGATAGGAACGATAATTTGCACCCCGGTTGCTCCTGAGGTTTTGGGGACTGAGGCAATCCCGAGCGACTGCAGTACCTCGCCTACAACAGCAGCCGCTTCCATAATCCGCGGCTCGACTTCGAGGGACGGGTCCAGGTCAATCATCCATTCGCAGGGCAAACTGCTGCCGACATAATGCAGTGAGGGATGAAACTCCAGGGCGGCCATATTCCCCAGCCAGAGCAGGTCGGGCAGCCCTTGCAGGACGATATAAGTAATGTTGTCGTGAGTTGCCGTACGTACATAATCCGGCAAAGGCTCCGGCGCATTTTTCTGGTAAAAGGACATGCCAGGAACACCGTGCGGATAGCGGATCACGGTCAACAGCCGGTCACGGGAATAACGCAGCAGATAGGGGGAGAGGGCGGCCAGCTTTTGCAGATAAATCCGTTTGGTAATGCCTTGCTCCGGCCACAGCAATTTCTCCGGGTTCGTTATGGCAATTTCCTGTCCTTCGACGGTAATGGAGCCCCTGATGGTTTTTGGCATGCGGTTTTCTCCTTTCCATAGTTTGTGATCCCGCTGTCAGCCCTTCTGCTCTATCCGGCACGACAGAGGGGGATGATCCAATTGGGCCTGGATGACCGGATGCCGCAGGGTTCCAGAGCTGTTCCACTCCAGATAATGCAGCTTGAATACGAGCTGGGGTTTGATCCAGACAGCCCCCTTGCTGCGCTGCGGTACTGCCGTAAAAGGCATATCCCCGGTTCTGAGCTGCTGCGCCTGTGCTGTTATAGTCCGCCAATCCTGTGCCGTCATCCGCCCTGCTCCGGCATGTCCGATATAATGCAGCTGGCCTTTGCTGTCAAAGAGGCCGAAGAGCAGCGCATTTACAAGTCCATCGCGGTAAGTCACACCGCCGGCCACAGCATTAACATCAAAAACGATCTTGCGCTTCTGCCAGCGGCTGTCTTTGCCGCCCGGTGCATAAGTGCCGTTGATATCCTTGCACACAATCCCTTCCAGCCCGCCGCTCTGCGCAGCGGTGAACAGTTCGGAGGGACGGGCGTAGCTTGGCACGTTCTGAACATGGGGATGAGGGAGCAGCATTTCGCCTAACATTTGCTGGCGCCTGGACAGCGGCTGGTCCAGAAGCCATGTGCCATTACAGTATAGGATGTCAAATATCATATACAGCACAGGAACCTGCGGACTTACGGACTTGATCGCCGCGGCATTCTTCAGGCTGTCCCGGCGCATCACTTCATGGAAGGAGGGTTTGCCGCCGCTGAGTGCAATCACTTCCCCGTCCAAAATGACCGAGCCGGCCCGGCAGTAGGCTCTGGGGTCGGCGATTTCGGGATACTGCAGGGTGCGCCGGTTGCCGCGGCGGTTAATCAGTTCTGCGTCATTCCCGTCACAGTACGAGAGCATGCGCACGCCATCCCATTTAATCTGGGCAATCCACTGATCGCCCTCCGGCAGCTGTGATGCCAGCACAGGCTCGAAGGGAACAACGGGCTGCAGCTTCATAAGTTAAGCCCCCGATTCTTTACTCTTGGCTGTGCGCCGTTTCGGTTTGGGCGAAATGACCGGAATCGGTCCGGTAGCCTCGTCAACGACGGGAACGCCGTCAGCGGTTTTATCGGGTTTGGCCGCGACTGTTTTCTTCCTGGACACCGCTCCGGCTTTCGGTTTGGTTGTGGCGGAAGCCGCAGATGGGCCGGGATCGGCAGGAATATGCTGCACGGCTTCGATACTGGCTTGAAGCGCAGCCATCAAGTCAATTACATTGCTCTCCTGGCGGGCGGGAGCAATATGGAACTCTTCACCGGCAATCTTGTGAGTAATCAGATCAAGCATGCGCTGGCGGTAGTCATCGGTGTATTTGCCCGGCTCAAACGGCATCGACAACTGTGAAATCAGCAGCTTGGCCATATCCAGCTCCTTGTCGTTTACGATGCCGGGCTCCGGCAGTCCTGGAACCTGGGATACAGGCCTAACTTCATCGGGATAATAGATGGTTTCAATTGCCAGGCAGTCAGCCAGCACGCGGATGGCGGCGAGGCTGCTTTTGGAGCGGATGGAAATTTTGGCAATTCCGATCTTTCCGGTCTGGCGCATGGCCTCCATCAGCAGACGATACGCATTGGCTCCCGCCTGATCCGGGGACAGGTAATAGGTTTTCTGGAAATAAATCGGGTCGATCTCGGTCAGGTCCACAAAATCCAAAATGGTAATGCTCTTGCTGCTCTCCTCCGTCAGCTGGTCCAGCTCTTCTTTGTCAAAAAGGACAAACTTTCCCTTTTCATATTCGTAGCCCTTGCCGATTTCCTCCCAAGCCACCTCCTTGTCGCAGACGGGACATTTGCGCACATACGACAGCGGGCTGCCGCACTCCTTATGGATATAGCGCAGCGAGATGTCTTTGTCCTCGGTAGCGGAGAACATTTTGACCGGAACATGGACAAGCCCGAAGCTGATGGCCCCTTTCCAAACGGTATGCATGGTGATCGCCTCCTGATCCAAAGTTCTTTCCGCTTAGTATGGGATGACAGAGCTTTTTCTAGCCTGATGCATTTTTTGCGCAGGCTGGGAAAAAATAAGCCCGGACGTTAAAGAAAATCTGCGTTTAAATTGGAGGAAAGCGAATGGATCGGGAACGGAACGACTGGATGGATGCATTATCAGAGCAGGACATTCCCGCTGAAGCTGTGGATTGGGAGAGCATTGTAGATACCGGGAAAGTGGATGAGCTGCCCGAAGATTTTGAACGGCTGGACGCCGAAGCGACGATTGGCGAACCGCCTGCGCTTGAGGATTAATTCTGCCGCTTCTGCTATTTAAAACTTTAGGAGGAACCCAATAATGGACGTACAACGGGCAAAGGCGATTTATGCCTCTAAGGATATGATTTCTGTGCACCTGGACGGAGAGCCTGTCTGGATAGAACATGTGGATGCGGAAAACGGGATGGCCACGGTGCAGGTAGGGTCACGTCCGACGAATACACATACGGTAGGTGTGGAGCGTCTGGAAGAACAGGAGAGCTGAGACTGGAACCCATTCAGGACCTAAAAGCCGATTGAAGGGAGAAAACCCGTTCAATCGGTTTTTTGATGTCTGCCGGGGGCAGCAAATAAAGAACGGCTGTTGCGGTAGAAGTATCATACCGATATAATTGAAACGTATTGTGATATCGATTTATTGGGTTACGCATATCGCTCCTGGTGCAGGGGCGTGGATTGAAATTAAAAGGTGGTAGTTGCAGCTTGAACAACATCGCTGAAACGGTGTTTATTTACCGTTCATATAGCCTGGATGATACAGAGCAGCTAGCGGCTGAACTGGCCGCCTCTGCAGAACCGGGCATGGTTATCGGACTGGACGGAGATCTGGGCGCTGGGAAAACAGCGTTCTCACAGAGCTTCGCCCGTCATTTGGGTGTGCAAGGGATCGTTAGCAGCCCGACATTTACAATTATCAAGGAGTATGAAGGGCGTCTGCCGCTCTATCATATGGACGTATACCGTATCTCGGTCCAGGAAGCGGACGAGCTGGGGCTGGATGAATATTTCTATGGGCAGGGCATCTGCCTGGTGGAGTGGAGCCGTATTATTGCAGATTTGATGCCGCCGCGGCATCTCCATATTGCTATGGAAACATGCGGGCCGGAGCAACGGCTGATTACAGTGACCGGAAGCGGGGAGCCTTACGGCGAGGTGTGCCGGGCTCTGAACCAGAAGTGGGGTAATGAAAGATGAAGAAGCAAAATGAGGAGCCGCGCAAGCGGTTTTTGGCGCTGGATACTTCCACAGCTATCCTTGGGGTAGCGATTACGGAGAATGGCAGGCTGCTGCATGAAACGAATGCCTCAGGGGAGCGGAACCATTCCGTGCACCTGCTGCCGATTATTGAGCAGGCGCTGCAGGCTACCGGCACAACCTCCGCCATGATCGGCGGAGTTGCTGTTGGGCTGGGACCGGGATCGTATACCGGAACGCGTATTGCTGTAACTGCTGCCAAGACACTGGCGTGGGCCTGGAAGGTGCCGGTAGCCGGCATCTCCACCCTGCAGGCGCTGGCCTGGGGCGGTTTGGCCGCTGCTCTGAAGCAGCAGGAGGAAGCACCAAGCGCGGGGGAACCGGCGGTACAAGAACCAGCCGGGACTGGCCCCGACTGGATTATTCCGCTGCTGGATGCGCGCCGGGGGCAGGCCTACACCGCACTGTTCGCTTCGGATGGGGAGCATGCGCCCCGGAGGCT
Organism: Paenibacillus graminis; assembly: GCF_000758705.1. Classification (NCBI taxonomy): domain Bacteria; kingdom Bacillati; phylum Bacillota; class Bacilli; order Caryophanales; family Paenibacillaceae; genus Paenibacillus; species Paenibacillus graminis. The sequence continues at coordinate 1,322,932 of NZ_CP009287.1, forward strand.
GGAGCCGGATGCTATCCGGCTTATGGCCGACTGGGTACTGCTCCTGGCGGATAGACTGAAGCAGGCGGAGGCAGAAGGCAGGAAGCCGCGTGCCATCTGGTTCGTCGGCGAGACCCTGCTGCTTGGCAGCGGGGAATCAACCGGTCTGCTGCGGGAAGCGGGGAATGTACACGCTGTGCCCTATGAGCTGGAAGGCCGCTGGGCAGGGTATTTAGGGGAAGAGCGCCTGCAAGCGGGAAGCGATGATCTGCACAGTCTAATCCCGAATTATACTCAGCTTTCCGAAGCGGAAGCCAATCTGCGCCGGAGCAGTGAAGGGAGCCTGAATCAATAATGATGGAATCGGACCCGGTAAGAGATCAGAGCACAGAGCTGGTCTTTCGCCTGATGAAGCTTGTAGATATTCCTCATATTCTGATTATTGAGCGGGAAGCTTTCACAATGCCTTGGACGGAGGAGGCCTTCCGCAACGAGCTGACCCATAATCATTTTGCCAAATATATGGTCATGGAGCTGCACGGGCACATTATTGGCTATGCGGGAATGTGGGCCATTGTGGACGAAGCGCATGTCACGAATATCGCGTTGCTTGAGGCGTACCGGGGACGCAAATGGGGCGAGAGACTGCTGGACGAGCTAATGAAGACGGCCGCCTTTTTGGGCATGAAGTCTATCACACTGGAGGTCCGGGTCTCGAACGAGGTCGCCCAGAATTTGTACCGCAAAAAAGGCTTCCGACCGGCAGGCACCCGCAAAGGCTATTATTCAGATAATCGCGAGGATGCGCTGATTATGTGGGCGGATCTGCCGGAATACGGGGAGCAAGGCATGATGGAAGGAAGCGTGGACCTGAAATGAAGACAGAAACGGGTGAAGTTCAGCCTGTACTTATATTGGCTATTGAAACCAGCTGCGATGAAACTTCTGTAGCGGTGGTCAAGGACGGCTGTGAGGTGCTTTCGAACATGATCTCCAGCCAGATCGAAACCCATCGCGCGTTCGGCGGTGTCGTGCCTGAGGTGGCATCCCGCAAGCATGTAGAGGTGATTACACTGGTGATAGAGCAAGCGCTGGCAGCGGCAGGCGTTCAGCCCGAACAGCTGACGGCAGTTGCGGTTACCCAGGGACCCGGACTTGTCGGAGCACTGCTGGTAGGTGTTGTAGCTGCCAAAAGCCTTGCGCTTGCCTGGGGCAAGCCCCTGATTGGCACACATCATATTGCCGGTCATATTTATGCCAACCGGCTGGTTAAGGAGCTGCAGTATCCCAACATGACGCTGGTGGTATCCGGCGGGCATACGGAACTGGTCAGCATGGAACGGGAGGGCAGGTTCCGGATTATCGGCCGGACCCGCGATGACGCTGTGGGCGAAGCCTATGACAAGGTAGCGCGGGCACTCGGGTTCCCTTATCCGGGCGGCCCCCATGTGGACCGGCTGGCCCGCGAAGCGGAGGAAGCGGTGCCGCTTCCCCGCGTCTGGCTGGAGCCGGATTCCTACGATTTCAGCTTCAGCGGCCTGAAGTCAGCCGTGCTGAATGTGGTCAACCAGAGCAGGATGAAAGGCCTTGCGCCGGATGTGGCCGGGATTGCCCGCGGCTTCCAGGAGTCGGTTGTCGAGGTGCTGGTGGAGAAGGCGGTTCGTGCTGTAAAAGCTAACCAAGCCAAGCAGCTTCTGCTCAGCGGAGGCGTAGCCGCCAACAAGGGCCTGCGCGGGGCGCTGACCGCCCGCTGCAAGGCGGAGGGGATTGAGCTGATTATCCCGCCTCCGGTATTCTGCACCGACAATGCGGCTATGATCGGTGCGGCCGCTTACGTGAAATGGCGCCATGACGGCAGCACACCGCTGGATATGGTCGCTGATCCGGGGTTCTCGCTGGAAAATTGGTCAGTGGAAGCCTATTGACATCTGTTGGGGACGGCAGGTATAATCAGTTCAATCATTATCTATAATTTGAACAAACGCGATGAATGGAAGCAGTAAGGAATCTCCGGGATAAGAGAACTGCGGGTAGGTGCGACGCAGCCGAAGGAGGCCTGAACTCGTCCGGGAGCGGAACGGTGGAAGCAGGAGGTTCCTTCAGGAACGTCAACCGGGGCGTAAGCAGCCCGGACCTTTCGTACACCGTTACGGTTCGCCTCCGTAAGAGGGTAGCCTGCAGAGTGACGGAATAAGCGGTTGCTTCCGGTTTCCTTGCAAGGCTGTAGAGTGGATATTCAGGAACGGCTAAAGCGCTGGCTGAACCGGATATCAACAAGAGTGGTACCGCGAAGGTGAACAGCCTGTCGTCTCTTGAATGAGGCGGCAGGCTTTTTTGCGTGAATTGACAAGGTCATTGAAGAAGTTAACGGATGTTATAGCGTACACGTGATGAACGGGAGCAGTAGATGAACAAGGTGAGCAGAGAGCTGCGGGGTGGTGCGACGCAGTCACCGGAGGCATTGAATCTCGCCCGGGAGCGGAGCGGCGGAAGCAGCAGGATGTATGCCGCTACGGATGTCCCCGTTACCGGACCTTCATGGAGTGCTGCCGGGCATTAGCGCCTGGCCGGTATTCCGTGGGGAAGAGCAGGACGCAGCTTGAAGCTTTGCTGGTATAGAAGGCTGTGCGTCAAAAAGAGTGGTACCGCGGAGGGGGAACCCGCCGTCTCTTTAATAGAGATGGCGGGTTTTTGTGTTGTTCAGGTGATGACCGGATCAGGCCGCATCATTCTGGAGAAGGTTGGAGAGTGAAGGCTGTCTGCCAAGCTAGGCGGATAGCCGGCTCTCAACTTGCTGCCGGCAGCAGCGGGTGGGAATGGGCAGAGCCGCAAGTCGACGTGCGGTTCTTGTACAAAGTGGAAATAAGGCCAGGACATAGGAAGATTGCAGCTTAAGTACACCATATTTCGGCTTATGCTTCCGGGTCTGAGAAGCAATGCCCACAAAACTTTTAGGAGGGATTCCCATGATTATTCCGGTAAAGAAACGAATTCAGATTTTCGATACGACGCTGCGTGACGGTGAGCAGGCTCCCGGAGCAAGTCTCACTCCGGAACAAAAAATCATACTGGCCTATAAGCTGGCTGAGCTGGGCGTGGATGTGCTGGAGCCGGGGTTCCCGGTATCCAGCCCCGGGGATTTTGCCGCCGTGGAGACGATCTCCCGGAAGGTGCAGGGTGTGGAAATCTGCGGCTTTGCCCGTGCGGTCAGAGGGGATATTGATGCTGCGGTGCGGGCGACCCGGGATGCGGAGCGGCGGCGGCTTCATCTGTTCATCTCCTCCTCGGATATTCACCTGCGCCATCAGCTGCGCATGAGCCGGGCCGAGGTTGTAGCCGCCGCCCGGGAGATGATGGCGTATGCCCGCCAATTCTGCGAGGTGGTGGAGTTCACCGCCATGGATGCCGCACGGACGGGCATCGATGATCTGATTGAAATGGTGGAGGCCGTCATTGAGGAAGGTGCGACGATTATTAACTTGCCCGATACGGTAGGCTACGCGCTGCCGCAGGAATATGGCGAGATGTTCCGCCGGGTCCGGCTGGGAGCCAGAGGCGGTGATACCGTGAGCTATAGCGCTCACTGCCACAACGACCTGGGGCTGGCCGTGGCCAACAGCCTGGCCGCGATTGAAGGAGGGGCTACCCAGATCGAGGTGACCGTTAACGGCGTAGGTGAGCGCACCGGAAACTGTGCGCTGGAAGAGCTGGTCATGGCGCTGGAGACGCGGGGGGATGTGCTTGGTGCGGAAACCGGAATTGTGCTGGATAAGCTGTATGACACTTCGCGGATCATCAGCGGGGCCATGCATTTTCCCATTGCCTACAACAAGCCGGTTGTCGGCAGAAACGCCTTCCAGCATGAATCGGGAATTCACCAGGACGGGTTGCTGAAGGACCGCAGCACCTATGAAATTATGGACCCGGAGCGGCTGGGCATCCCGCGCAGCATGATTATTCTGGGCAAGCATTCCGGCCGGCATGCACTGAAGGACCGGGCGGCGAAGTATGGCATTGCGCTCAGTTCCGGGGAGCTGGACGCATTGTATGAATCCTTCAAGGAGACGGCTGACCGCCAGAAGGCAGTCAGTGACGATGAGCTGCTGCGGATGGTAAGCACCACTACCGGTCAGGAAGCCCAGGTCTATGAGCTGGGCGAGGTCCAGGTACTGGCCGGCAGCGCGCAGCGCCGGGTGGCCGCCGTTACGGTCCGCCATTTAAGAAGCGGCGAAGAAACCTCGCATACCAGCACCGGCGACGGTCCGCTGGAAGCGATTATTGCGGCAATCGGGCAAGGGATTGCGGAGGAGATTGATTTTGCCGGACTGGAGCTGCACTCACTGGGAAGCGGAGAGAACGCGCAGGCAGAGGCCGCAGTCATGGTGGAGTGGGAGGGCAATAAATTCAGAGGGACGGCCATCCACCAGGACATTGTAATGGCCGCGGGGATTGCTTTTATCGCCGCCTGCAATTCAGCTCTGCTCTCAGCCTCTTCGGCATCACAGCCATTGCCGGCTGTATAGCACGAAGCGCTTCAACCATCGTCAAGCTGCAATATCGTAAATTTGCAAGGCCGTCCCAAAATATCCACAGACCTGTTTTTACCACGCATAGTGTGGGGAAACAGGTCTTATTTTGTGGAAAAACGAAGAATAAAAGAGCAGAAGCATCTTTTGTCAAGCTGTGGACAACGTTATCCACATATTCTGCCCGAGTTGTGTAAAAATCGTGTAAAATCAGCAATAACGGCATTTTTTTAAATCCCGGAAATGGCTGTTTACTAAGAGCCGTTTTCTTGTGAGAATTGTGGATAATGTGGATAGTTCGGTGGATAAAAAGTCCTTGACAAGGAAAAAGGCGATTTTACGCGTAAAAAAAGGCCACATGGGCCTTTTTATGCTGTGAGTTATACACTAAAACTGTGGATGGGGCTGTGGATAACTATTTATGAACAAACGGGGAATTCTTAAAAAATAATTATTTAACGGATTTACATTATTCGTCAGCAAGGTTTTCCCATTCGCTAAATAAATTTCCAAGCTGTTCTTTTTTGAGCTTCAAGTCACTTTCATGCTCTTGAAGTGCCACATAATCCTGAAAAACCTCGGGCCTAGTCATTTCATTCTCAATTCGGGCGATGTCATCCTCCAGCGCTGCGATATTCTCTTCGATTTCGGAGATCCGCCGCTGGCGGTTGCGCTCCTCCCGTTTGGCCTGCTTCTCGGCTTCATAGGAGAGGGCCGTGCCTTTTTCTGCCGCCGGTACTTCAGCTTCGGCATTTTTGGAGGCTTTGGCAGAGGCGAGTTCAGCTTCCTCCAGGGCAATCGCTTCAAGCTCCTGCTTTTTTTCGATATAATCATCATAATTGCCCAGGTATTGATCAATCCCGCCCGGATGAAGCTCCAGTACTCGTTCAGCCATTTTGTTCAGGAAATAACGGTCATGGGAAATGAAGAGCAGGGTGCCTTCAAAATCAATCAGCGCTGATTCCAGCACCTCGCGGCTCATGAGATCCAGGTGGTTGGTTGGCTCATCGAGAATGAGCATGTTGGCGCCCCGAAGCATGAGCTTGGACAGCGCGACCCGGGCTTTCTCACCGCCGCTGAGCGCAGCAACCTTCTTCAGGACATCCTCCCCGCTGAACAGGAAGTTGCCCAGGATCGTCCGGATCCGCGCTTCCTCCAGCATCGGATATTCGCTCCACAGCTCCTCCAGCACCGTATTGCGCGGATTAAGCCGGGTCTGTTCCTGATCGTAGTAGGCGATCTTCACTTTGGTTCCCCAGTTCACGGTGCCTGTGGAAGGCTCCCGCGTACCCGTCAGACACTGCAGCAGCGTGGACTTGCCGATTCCGTTCGGGCCAATCAGGGCTGCCGTCTCACCCCGCCGCAGTTCAAAAGAGGCGTTCCGGAAGAGCGGCTCCGCTTTTTCGCTGAAAGCTACCGTGACATCCCGCACCTGCAGGACCTCTTTGCCGGACATGAAGTCCGGCTCGAAGGAGAAGCTGGCTTTTTTCAAATCACCCAGCGGCTTGTCGATACGTTCCATCTTGTCCAGCGCCTTGCGCCGGCTCTGTGCCCGTTTGGTGGTAGAGGCACGCACGATATTGCGCTGCACGAAATCCTCCATCCGCGAAATCTCGTCCTGCTGCTTCTCATACTGCTTCAGGCGGATCTCATATTCTGCGGCCTTCAGATCCACATAACGGCTGTAGTTGCCTGTGTACTTACGGGACTGATGGCGTTCGATTTCAACGATTGTAGTCACCAGACGGTCGAGGAAATAACGGTCATGGGAGACAACCAGAATGCCTCCGGCATAGCTGCGCAGATAATCCTCCAGCCAGGTCAGTGTTTCGATGTCCAAGTGGTTGGTCGGCTCATCCAGCATCAGCAGATCCGGGGCCTGCAGCAGAATACGGGCTAGAGCCAGGCGGGTTTTCTGGCCGCCGCTCAGCGTGGCAATCGGCGTCTCCGGCGGAAACTCACCGAAGCCCATACCGTGCAGAACGCTGCGTATCCGTGTATTCATCTCATAGCCGCCATGATCCTTGAACCAATCCGAACGTCTGGCGTAGCGTTCCAGCAGATCCTCATAACGCTTCGGATCATCCGCCAGGCTGGGATCGGCAATGTCTGCCTCCAACTGCCGCAGCTCTGCTTCCGCTTCGATCAGCGGGCTGAATACGGCCAGCATTTCCTCTTGAATGGTCTTATCAGACTGCAGTCCGCTGTTCTGGGCCAGGTAACCGATCGTCGTTTCCTTGGATTTATGAATTTGCCCGCTGTCAAAGGACATCTCGCCTGCGAGAATCTGCAGGAAGGTCGACTTCCCGGCTCCGTTGACACCGACCAGGCCTACCCGTTCCTTCTCGTTCACCTGCAGGCTGATGCCGTCCAGCACGCTTTGTATTCCATATGATTTGGTAATTCCTGTTGCTTGAAGAAGCATACTGATGAAACCTCCGCCCTTACATATTTCACCACGGCGTCTACCGCCCCGGCTGTACCAAAAACCTTATTCTATAGTTTACATGAAAAGCGTTTGCCGCGCGAGGGGAGCGGCTTGTATTACCATGCTGTGATGTGTGCTGTGATGTGTCTAACGAAAGAATCCTACGCCAGAGCCTGCTGCATAGCCGGGGCGGTTACAATACTGGCGGGGGTTCCTGTAACAGCGTATTTCGTTCAACCTTGGCGAACATGTGAGAAGAGTGGTAAACTGAGTTTACAAACTATGATAAGCTAGGATATAACGGAAGGGGAGGCGGCTGTCCATGACAGGCAACCGTGCGCCGCTGGCGGCGCTTAAGCGGGAGCTGCGCGCAGAGAGAACAGCTGTCCGCGACGGGCTTGCTGCAGATGTCCGGGCATCCCTGTCCTCACAGGTCTGCAGCCATGCACTGGAGTGGCTCCAGAAGGAGAAGGCCGCTTCACTGCTCGCCTATGTGCCTTTCCGTTCAGAGCTGGACTGCCGCCCGCTGATTGCCGGGGCCTGGGTGCTTGGACGGGGGGTGCTGCTCCCCCGTGTTATTGCGGAAGCGGGAACCATGAGCCTTCATACGGTTGGCTCCTGGGAGGAGCTCACACCCGGAGCTTATGGCATCCTGGAGCCCTTAATCCCTGAAGAGAACGGGCAGGAGCGGAAAGTGCTCCCGGTTCCGGATGTGGTTTTTGTTCCGGGGCTGGCTTTTGACCGGCAGGGCGGGCGTCTTGGCTACGGAAAGGGCTACTATGACCGGATGCAGGCGTCCTGGAAGCAGGATTCCGGATTTGCTCTGAAGCCTCCGGTCTGGATCGGGCTGGCTTTCAGCCAACAACTGGTGCCTGAAGTGCCAATGGATGGGCATGATGCTTATATGGACATGCTGATTACGGAAGAGGGCATCTTTCATTGCCGGGAGGAGAACAAACCATGGAATTAAGCCATTTCAATGAGCAGGGCAGGGCGCGCATGGTGGATGTGAGCGACAAGGAGATCACCAAGCGGACAGCTGCCGCGCGCAGCAGTGTGCAGATGGCTCCCGGAACGCTGGCAGCGATCAAGGCGGGCCGGATCGGCAAAGGCGATGTGCTTGCTGTTGCCCAGGTTGCCGGAATTATGGCGGCCAAAAAAACCGCGGATTGGATTCCCATGTGCCATCCGCTGCCGCTTACCGGCATTGATATCCGTTTTTGGGATAACAGCGAAGATCGGCTATATATAGAAGCAACCGTCAAGACAACCGGCAAAACCGGGGTGGAGATGGAGGCGCTGACCGCCGTATCGGCAGCCGCGCTGACGGTATACGACATGTGCAAGGCGCTGCAGAAGGATATGATTATCGGGCCTACGCTGCTCGTACAGAAGAGTGGAGGCAAGACCGGGGATTACGCGCTGGAGGAATCAGGGCACCAAGATGCGGGTGGAAGCGCTGAGTAAAGGCTGTGAAGACAGCTGTCTATACATAGCATAGCGAGAAGGAGGGACAACCTATGGCGTGGAAAACAGCAATCCTGACGGCCAGCGATAAAGGGGCCAGAGGCGAACGGGAAGACACGAGCGCCCAGGTTATTCGGGAACTGGTGGAAGAGGAGCTAGGCGGCGAGATCGTTGAATATCGGATCGTGCCGGATGAACAGGATGAGATTATTGCCGCACTGATTGAATTGACGGATTATTTCCAGGCGGATCTGGTGCTGACTACGGGCGGCACGGATTTGGCAATTCGTGATGTTACGCCTGAGGCGACCCGTCGTGTCATTGAGCGGGAGGTGCCCGGGCTCTCCGAGGCCATGCGGAGTACTGTAATGCAGAAGAACCGTGCGGTTATGCTATTTCGGGGCATTTGCGGCATCCGCGGAAGAACACTGATCGTGAACTTGCCCGGCACACCCAAGGGTGTGCATGAGAATCTGGCGGCAATCATGGATCAACTGCCGGAAGCTCTGCTCATGGTAACTGGCCAATATCGGCAATAATTTCTTCTGTTTCAGTAAAGTCACCAGGAATCGTCTTGGATCTCTGATGGATGTGTGACATAAGTTATGGTATTATTAATTTATTGTTAACGATATCATGGACGGACAGAGTGACAAGGAGGAATAATATATGCTAAGCGGTATTGGTGCTCCCGGAATAATTTTGTTGGTCATCCTGGCGCTGCTGCTCTTTGGTCCCAATAAGCTTCCTGAACTGGGCCGTGCAGTCGGGCGTACATTCCGTGAATTTAAGGACGGGGCGCGGGAGATTATCAATGACCCGGAACCCGCTAAAAAAAGCGAAGCTCCGGCAGCGGCAGCCCCGCAGACTATGGCAGCGGATCTTCCGCAGGACAGACGTCTGCCGGAATAATATCATCTTTTCACGCGGGGGCGTTTCTCTCAGTGCTGTTTCAGGCTGGGCGGCGCCCCTTTTTTGAAAATATAAGAATCTATATGCTTCACGCAATAAATGATCCTTCTTTTTCTCACTGAAACGGTACCGTCCCTTAAAAGGACGGCGAAGCCGTTTCTGCTTGAATACGGCTTTATATACATAAGTCATCGGGTGGTGTCAGTCATGTCTCTGGAAGCGGAAGAAATGTCAGTGGTGGATCATCTTACTGAACTGCGCAGACGGATTATTTATGTGCTGGTTGTATTCGTTGCCGGGCTCGTTGCCGGCTTATTCGTTGCCAAACCAATCTATCTCTATCTGATTCACGCCGATATGGCCCAGGGCTTCGTGCTGCATGCTTTCTCCTTCTGGGACGGCATCGGGATGTATGTAAAAATCGCCATGGCTGTTTCGCTGGCTGTATCTGTCCCGTTTGTTGTCTATCAGCTGTGGGCATTCATCAGTCCCGGACTCCGGCCAGTGGAGCGGAGCGCCGCTCTGCGTTACGTGCCTTATGTGTTTGTCCTCTTTATACTCGGCATCGCTTTTGCCTATTATATTGTATTCCCCATGGCGCTGTCGTTCACGATTACAATCACCCGCAGCATGGGGCTGGAAGAAACTTATGGCATTGCGCAGTACTTCAGCTTCATGTTCAGTCTGGTCATTCCGCTGGCGCTGCTGTTTGAGCTTCCGCTTGTCGTCATGTTTCTGACGAAGCTGAGAATTCTTAATCCGCTGCGCTTGCGCAAGATGCGCCGGTACGCTTATTTCGCGCTTGTCTTTATCGCCGTGGTCATCACGCCGCCGGATTTCATCTCGGATTTTCTCGTCACCATTCCACTGCTGATTCTCTACGAATTCAGTGTGTTTCTGTCATCCTTCGTTTACCGCAAACAGCTTGCCATGGACCGTGAACTGGAGGCCCGTTATGTCAGGAAAGAGGAGTCCCGGTAAGGAAATTGGGAACGTGAACCGGAAGGGCATAATCTGCCCTTCAGTGGATAGAATGTAAGAGAGTGTGGGCCGGACAAACCCGTATGACCAAATTTTTCCGAAAAAGCTTGCCGATTTTACGGAAAAGGACTTGAAATCCGCCTTCAAGTTGAGTATCATAAAAATTGTTGTTAGCACTACACAGTGTTGAGTGCTAACAGTGCTGAGAAAGAGGCCATCGCCGGTATGTTCCGTTCCGAGGGGCCTGTTTTTCAGAGCTGCCGCTGAAGCTTTGGGCTTCTACGGTATCCCATCTATGTTTTCAAGCTAAACAACATATTTCAAAGGAGGCTATTTTTTCATGATCAAACCACTAGGTGAACGCGTATTGGTAGAACCAAGCGAGCAAGAGCAAACCACTTCTTTCGGAATTGTGCTGCCGGATTCCTCCAAAGAGAAGCCGCAGGAAGGCAGAATTATCGCTGTAGGCAGCGGTGCCCTGAAAGACGGAGTACGTGTTCCGCTTGAAGTTAAAGAAGGCGACCGTGTGCTGTTCTCGAAATATGCCGGAACTGAAATTAAATACGAAGGCAAAGAATATTTGATTATGAAAGAAAGCGACATTCACGCGATTCTCGACTAATCAGCAAGCCTTTCATAAGCGATAACCGAATTATACTTACACCCAAATTGGCTGATGCTTTCGAAGTGAGTTCTGAACGAAGTCACTCAGGAAGTAACGCTAACAAAACTTTTAGGAGGTTAATTACACAATGGCAAAAGAAATTAAATTCAGTGAAGATGCCCGCCGCGCAATGCTGCGTGGAGTTGATGCTTTGGCAAATGCCGTAAAAGTTACACTTGGACCAAAAGGCCGCAACGTGGTGCTGGAGAAGAAATTCGGCAGCCCGCTGATTACTAACGACGGTGTAACCATCGCCAAAGAAATCGAACTGGAAGATGCTTTTGAGAACATGGGCGCACAGCTCGTGAAAGAAGTAGCTACCAAAACTAACGATGTAGCCGGTGACGGAACTACAACGGCAACTGTTCTGGCTCAAGCGATGATCCGCGAAGGTCTGAAGAACGTAACTGCAGGTGCCAACCCGATGGTTATCCGCAAAGGGATCGACAAAGCGGTTAGAGCAGCTGTAACTGAACTGCAAAACATTGCTAAGCCAATCGAAGATTCCCAAGCGATCGCTCAAGTAGCTGCTATCTCCGCTGCTGATGATGAAGTGGGCAAGCTGATTGCGGAAGCTATGGAAAAAGTGGGCAAAGACGGCGTTATCACCGTTGAAGAATCCCGCGGCTTCCTGACTGAGCTTGAAGTGGTTGAAGGTATGCAGTTCGACCGCGGCTACATTTCCCCGTACATGATCACCGATACGGACAAAATGGAAGCTGTACTGGAGAACCCGTACATCCTGATCACCGACAAAAAAATCAGCAGCACGCAGGAAATTCTGCCACTGCTGGAGAAGATCGTTCAGCAGGCACGTCCGCTCGTGATCATCGCTGAAGATATCGAAGGCGAAGCTCAAGCGATGCTGATCGTGAACAAACTGCGCGGAACATTCAACGCTGTAGCGGTGAAAGCTCCAGGCTTCGGCGACCGCCGTGAAGCTATGCTGCAGGATATCGCTGCTCTGACCGGCGGCCAAGTCATCACTGAGAAGCTCGGTCTTGATCTGAAGAGCACTTCCGTGGAACAACTGGGGAATGCCCGTCAAGTGCGCGTAACCAAAGAAAATACAACCATCGTAGACGGCAGCGGCGACAAAGCGGACATCAACGCACGCGTAAGCCAAATCCGTTCCCAATTGGAAGAAACCACTTCCGAATTCGACAAAGAAAAACTGCAGGAACGCCTCGCTAAGCTTGCTGGCGGCGTAGCCGTTGTCAAAGTCGGCGCTGCAACTGAAACTGAATTGAAAGAGCGTAAACTGCGCATCGAAGACGCCTTGAACGCAACCCGCGCTGCGGTTGAAGAAGGTATCGTATCCGGTGGGGGTACAGCTCTTGTGAATGTATACAACGCTGTTGCTGCTGTAGAAGTAACTGGCGATGAGCAGACAGGTGTGAACATCGTGCTGCGCGCTCTGGAAGAGCCAATCCGTACGATCGCAGCTAATGCGGGCCAGGAAGGTTCCGTTATCGTGGACCGTCTGAAAAAAGAAACCATCGGCATCGGCTACAACGCTGCTACCGGTGAATGGGTGAACATGTTTGAAGCCGGGATCGTTGACCCTGCCAAGGTAACACGCTCCGCGCTGCAGAACGCAGCTTCCGTAGCGGCTATGTTCCTGACTACCGAAGCGGTTATCGCTGACAAGCCAGAGCCTGAAAAAGCCGGCGGCATGCCGGATATGGGCGGCATGGGTGGCATGGGCGGCATGATGTAAGACAGGCTGAAAAGCCTGTAGCATCATTCGGGAAAGTCATGGAGCGCTTATCCATAGCTTGCCCTAATAGTTTATAAGAGCAGAGGCTTTTCACAAGGTTGCTAAACCTGTGGAAAGCCTCTTTTCCGATCTGGCAAAAAGCAATATGGCCCCTCCCCACAGGTGCATTGGGTTCTGGGTTTGAACCCAAATAACGCCCTTTCACATTCCTGTTGGGAAGCGAAAAGGCGTTGTTTGTTATTCTCCCTGCAAAGGGACTTGGTGCATCTGAACGGTGTCCCTTATCTTCCTGAACTCCTGCGGGAGCCCATGTCCTCTTCCGCCAGGTAGTGATCTTCAAGTTCAATAAATTCAGCAGACCGGTGCGCGGCGATCATGCCGTGATAACTGATATCGAGGCCGATTTCCTCCTCTTCCTCACTGGACCGTACTTGAACGAGCTTCCCAATCAGCTTCAGTCCACACCAGGTAGTTGCAAACCCCCAGGCTGCCAATGTGACAAGACCAAGGATTTGCACCCCGAGTTGGTGCCAGCCTCCGCCATAGAGCAGTCCGCCGTCGGTAGCGAATAAGCCTACGGCTAAGGTTCCCCAAGCGCCAGATACGGCATGTACCGGAAAGGCCCCTACTGGATCATCAATGCGGCGGGCTTCCAGCCAGTTGGTAGCCGCCATCATGAGCAGACCGGAGACGGCGCCAATCAGAATGGCTGCACCGTCACTGACAAACGCACAGCCGGCCGTAATACCAACCAGACCGGCGAGAGAACCGTTAATTACCGATGGCGCATCTGAACGCTGGTAACGGAATAAGGTGTAGATCAGTGTGATCCCGCCGCCTGCTGCCGCTGACAGCATGGTTGTAATCGCGATGTGTCCGATCCGGGCATCGGTAGCACTTAAGGTGCTGCCTGCGTTAAAGCCGAACCAGCCGAACCAGAGCAGGAAGGCGCCAACCGAAGCCAGCGGCAGGTTGCTCGGGAGGGCAACGGTGCTGTTCCCGGCCTGATTGAATTTGCCTTTTCTTGGGCCGATGACAATAGCCGCCGCCAGTGCCGAGAATCCTCCAAGGGCATGAATGACGGCTGAACCTGCGAAGTCCTGCAGGCCCAATTGGCTAAGCCAGCCGCCGCCCCAGGCCCAGTGGCCGCCCAGGGGATAGATCAGACCGGTCATTAATATAACGTACAACAGATAAGCGCGGAAGTTGATCCGTTCAGCAACTGCCCCCGATACGATGGAGATAACGGCAATGGTAAAAGCCGCCTGGAACAGCCAGAAGGTATCAATCGAGATCGTGAAATGAAGATTGGAGAGATCGCCGCCAAGCATAAATCCGCTGGTGCCTACCAAACCGCCGGCATCTTTGCCGTACATCAGCCCAAATCCAAAAATATAAAAAATCAGCGTTCCTATAGTGATATCGGCGAACACTTTCATAATAATGTTCACACTGTTTTTATATCTTACAAAACCGGCCTCCAGCAGGGCGAACCCGCCCTCCATCAGCAAAATCATAGCGGCGCTCAATACGACCCAAACCGTATCTATTCCTCCGCCAAGGGACTCCAGCGTCACATTCATTTCTATAATGCCTCCATACCCTTAATGAATTTAATCTCTCTTATAATTTCTGGTGACAGCGGGATCTGTTCTGTTGCTGGATGAGCAGTGAGCACCAGCAGGACCTGATCCAATTCTTGAATGTTTCTTTTAATGCTGTCTATTTGTTTAAAACGGTCTTTTACATGAACTATATATTCTACAGCGGTGTGATGGCTCGCCGGATGCCCTGCAAACCATTTGCGGATCGGGGAGAGCGATTGGTACATCGCCTCTTCAGCCCGCCTTTTTTGTTCGTATTTATTGATTTTATCTTTAATCCCCTCGATTTCTTCCTCTTTCCTGGCCTTGAGGCGTTCAATGAGGTCTTTTATTTCCTCGCTGGATAGACGATAAACAACATTTTGGTATACTTCATCCACAATAATCATGTCAGATCTCCTTACATGAAAAGTCATAGACTGATTATAGGGACAATGCAAATACAAGTCAATAGGTTTTTATATGCAGGCGGCGTGACGGGTGCTCTGGGGTTGTTAAGATTTTTAGCGGCTGTAAGCCAAGCCGTCCATGCCCAGAACGATAAGGGGTATATAAGATTAAGATCTGGACCTTCTGGTTGTAGTTTTTTTTAGATATAAAAGTGTATATTATGTTACAAGGAGACTTATTAGAAAGGATGATGATTTATGACCTATTCACAGATCTCCCGCAACTCGGGTAATTCATCTGATATGTTCTATCTGGAACAGCAAATGAAAGCTGTAAAAAAAGAAATGAAGCGGGCCGAAGCTGCGGGGCTGCAGGAGTTGCAGGATCAATTGAGTCACAGGCTCGCTGAACTGGAAGCCGAACTGGATAAGCTTGAGGATTAAAGAGAAGCGCATGCTCACCGGCTTCTTCGCAAGCGCTTGTTGGAAAAAGGGATCTTATTTTTCCAAAGATTCAAAAATTATGAGATTTAAATGAAAAAAGTAAACTTAATTGAGCTATATTCCTCGTCCAATGGCGAAATGAGCCGAATTAGTGTACCTTTTTCCACTTTATCTGTCGAGGACAGCACAGCCGTTTTGAAGTTATCCAATGCGGAGCACTGGCCCATTCTAAACGCTATGTTGTCTTTCAATGCCAAACAGCACCCATTCGATCTGGAAGAAACTCTGGTCATATGAAATATCGAGCAGTCCATTCCATTCCTCGATGGTTTTTTGGATGTTTTTGAGTCCGATGCCATGCGCCCTGTGATCGGACTTTGCCGATCGGATACCGCCGGAAGGGGTGGTCTGTACGGGCTGGATGTATGGATTCCGGATTCGCATAAACAGGCTATCGTTCAGATAATGCATATGGATGGAAATCTGCCGCTCAGGCGCCGGGCTTGTGATCCCCTGGCAGGCTTCAATGGCATTATCGAGGGTATTACCGAGAATCACGCACAGAGCCATAGTGTCCAGAGTAAGCTGCGGGGGGATATTCAGCTCCAGCGTGAAAGTAATCCCATAGCGGGCAGCTTCCTGCATTTTGTAATTGATCATCGAGTCAATGACCAGGTTCCCGGTATTGCAGTTCCCCGTGGAGGGTTCCACCCGGCAGAGCAGGGTGTCCAGCTCCTGCGCCGTTGCGGCTGCTTCACCGGAGTCCAGCTTCACGCGCAAGCCAAGCAGGATATGCTTGAAGTCATGCTGAAACTTGAAGCTGTCCTCCTGCATGCTCCGGATCAGATGATATTGATTGAGATAATAGGTATTCTGCTGCTCCAGCAGGAGACGTTTACTTCGCTCGGCTTGCGCATGCAGAATCCGGTCGCTCAGTACATAAATAAGCAGATTGATGGCCAGCAGCAAGGAGGGAACCACCGGGAACAGTTTCGGGTAGCTCCGGATGAACAGGTTGTTGGACAACTGCAGCAGCGTTGCGATACTCAGAAGCGGACACAGAAACAAGAGACACCAGTACCACCCGGCCAGTGTGCCGTTTCCGTCCCCTGTGGCAATCCGCAGCACCAGAAAGACGAGCAGGAGCATCAGCAGCTTGGAAAGGATCAGATTTGCCAGGTACCCTATATCCGTGAAGGCGAATGGAATCACTGTGTCGCTAAGAAACAGAAGGGCAGCCATGAAAAGCGCACTGTACCCCTTCCATTTGAAATCCCCGGCATACAGCAGCGATAACAGAATGATAAGGCCGGTATTCAGGAGGATCAGCAGGATATCCGGCAATGAACTGTGATGCAGGCCTATATGACAGGCAGTATACAGGAGGTAGAGCAGGATAAGGCTGCTTTTCTGTTCAATCCGGCAGGCAAAGCAGCGGCTGAAAAAATAATGAAAAGTTAACGGGATCAGAGGAAAGGTGATGAGGTACAGCAGTTCCTCGCACAGCAAAGTGTTCAAGCGAGATTCCCCCTGAATTTCATGTAGGCCTTCCGCACGGGAATGCTGTTCTTCTCACTGACCGGAAGCTCGTCGCCGGTTATGAGCACGATTTTCCGGGCACTTATCTCTTTCACACTGTAAAAGTTAACAATGTAAGACTGATGTATGCGGATAAAATAGGCAGAAGGCAGCTTCTGTGCTTCTTCTCCCAGCGTTCCATAATAATGGATCTCTTCATCCCTGGTCATCAGGGAGATACGCCGGATACGGCTCTCCAGATAATGAATGTCCCGGAAGGGAACCAGCCTTTCCTTCCCTTTCAGCTGTACCGGCAGGAAGTTTAGTCTGCCCTGCTGCCGGATGCGGATTGCTTTTTGCACAGCAGGGATCAGCTTGTCCGTCAAGGACTTCTGATCAACAGGCTTTTTGATGAACCCGGAGGGCCGGACGTCGAACAATTGGAGATGATACTGCTCATAGCTGGAGATATAAATGAGCTGTGCCGGATCGTTGGCATCATCCGCGCGCAGCACATGCCCCGCCATAATACCATTCATGCCCCCCATCTCAATGTCCATAAAAATAATATCGTATATGCTTCCGTGCTCAATAGCCTCGACAAACCGCTCTGCAGAATAGTAAACCGATATCTCGATCTTTTCGGAAAAACGCTCGCGGTTGTCCGAAATCAAGCTCTCCACCAGCCCGGCAGAGCGCGGGTCATCGTCGCAAATGGCGATATGAATCATTGGTTCACTCACTTTCCTGATGTATTGCTCTATTATACATTTATTCCCTAAATACGACAGTGACCCTCTTATATTGAACAGTTCAGAACCCGGCGCGGGCGGTTCATGATATGGTCATTCCGCAGATAGTTAATGATCAAAGGAGTGTTCCGGTTGAAACCAGCGGTATTTGAGGCAAGAAATGTAAGTAAGCAATACAGGTCAGGCTTTGCTTTGAAGGGGCTCGATATGAAGATCATGGAGGGGGATATTTATGGGTTCGTAGGTGAAAATGGAGCCGGCAAAACTACGCTGATGAAAATTATTGGCGGCCTCGTGCAGCCGACAGGCGGCGGGATTCTACTGTTCGGACAGCAGGGTAAAAAGGAGCTGTGCGCGGCCAGACGGCGGATAGGTTTTCTGATTGAAATGCCGGCTCTGTATCCGCATATGAGCGCTGAAGAGAATCTGACATTTTATCATCATATTCTTGGCATCAGAAACCCCGGAAGAATCGGTGAAGTGCTGCAGGCGGTCGCTCTGACAGATGCTGGCAACAAGAAGACCTCGCAGTATTCGCTGGGTATGCGGCAGCGGCTGGGATTGGCGGTTGCTCTTCTGGGCAGTCCGGAGCTGCTTGTACTTGATGAGCCGGTTAACGGGCTTGATCCTGCGGGGATTGTGAATATCCGGCATATTCTGGAGCGGCTGGCGAAGGAGCAAGGGATCACCATACTGATCTCCAGCCATATTCTCAGTGAGCTGCAGCTGCTCGCTACCCGATATGGATTTATACATAAAGGAAGACTGGTCCAAGAGATTTCTGCCGGGGAATTGCTGCAATCCGCCCAAGCTATGATCTGTATTGCCACTCCGAATGCGGAACGTGCCGCTGAACTGCTGAAGCGGAAGCTGCAAATCACAGACATTTCCTTCAACACCGCTGGAGAGCTGCAGATTCCCAAAGCGAGTGTGGATCTGGAGCTGCTGATGGCGGTGCTTTTGCAGGAGGGCATTTCTGTAGAAGGGTTCAATCTGTCTGCGCCAAATCTGGAACACTATTATATGGATTTGATCGAGGGCGTGAGACGATGAGGAACTTCCTTAAGGCCGAGATTTATTTTCTGCGGAAGGATACGATGTTTAAAAGCATTACCGTGCTGTTCGCGCTCGCCAGCGTTGGACTCGCCGTGTTCCTTGGAAGTAAGGGGGGCTACGCTTTAAGCAGTCCTGTTCAGCCCATGCAGATTGCGTCGTCCTTCTCCGTGTTCCTCTATCTGGTCATTCCGATGTTCGCGTGTTTTTTTATCACAGAGGGGTTTGAGCATGGCTCGGTACAGAATATTATCGCTTCAGGGCAGAACAGAGCAGGATATATTCTAGGAAAATACCTGCTGGGGCTGCTGGCGGCCTTGTGGTGGCTGCTAGAGTTTTTCGGATGTTTTCTGATCGTGTCCCTGTCTGCGGCGCTGGTCACCGGCTCCCCCATTGGTCATGAGACAACAACAGAAGATTTGACAACCTCTATGCGGGCCTTCGGGCTAAATCTCCTGTATCTGGCTGCTTATTCCTCTGTTGTAATGATGCTGGGGGTAATGATCCGCAAAGCGGCTTCCGCCATAGTGGCGACTTTTTTCTTTGTATTTGGAAATATTCTGCTTACGGGTTACCTTCAGGGAACGTCTTCGGCGTTCCTGCGGCTGCTATCCGAGCATGCGCTGATGACGCAGATTATGAAATTTTCCGGGGTGTATGTGGAGCAATCGCGGGTTATTCTGCTGTCGGGTATAGGTGATTATGTCCGGGCGCTGCTCATTCCGGTTATAGTAATCATAGTTTGTCTAACAACTGCCCTGCTTTCTTTGGAAAAAAGAGATATTCATATATAATAGGGACAATTCACAGAGGAGGTGTTCCGGTTGGATGAAAAAGACAGAACGGAGCTTGCCACCTTTGCGGGCGGCTGCTTTTGGTGTATGGTCAAGCCTTTTGACGAGCTGCCGGGAATTGTCTCTGTGGTTTCCGGGTATACGGGCGGCCATACGGACAATCCGACCTACGGGGAAGTGGGGACGGAAACGACGGGGCATGTGGAGGCTGTGCAGATTACATATGAGCCTGAGCTGTTCCCTTATGAGCGGCTTCTAGACATTTATTGGCAGCTGATTGATCCGACCGACAAAGGCGGACAATTTATGGACCGGGGGTATTCTTACCGGACGGCAATTTTTGTGCATAATGAAGAACAGCGTGCGAAGGCAGAGGCATCCAAGGCGGCACTTCAGGCCAGCAAAAGATTTAAGGACCCGATTGTGACAGAGATTCTTCCTGCCGCTCCATTCTACTCTGCTGAAGCGCTGCATCAGGATTATTATAAAACCCATCCTTTGGATTATAAGCTCTATCTGAAGGGCTCAGGCCGGGACGAGTTTCTGGAGCAGCACTGGAACAGCCCTGAGGATCAAAAGCGCCTGCGCAATCAGCTGACCCGGCTGCAGTATGAGGTCACGCAGCATAAGGCAACGGAGCCGCCGTATGAGAATGCGTATTGGAATGAATTCCATGACGGCATCTATGTCGATGTCATCAGCGGCGATCCGTTGTTCAGCTCGGCGGACAAATTCGACTCGGCTTCCGGCTGGCCCAGCTTCACCGGGCCGGTAGCCGGGGGACTGGTCCGGCGGGAAGCCGACTACAGCGGCGGTGAGGTGCGGACCGCGCTGCGCAGCAGACTGAGCGGAGCCTATCTCGGCCATTTGTTCTTCGATGGGCCGGAGCCGGCGAAGCAGCACTACCGGGTCAATTCCGCCGCCCTGCGGTTCATCCCGAAGGAGGAGCTGGAGGCGAACGGGCTGGGGCGGTATTTGGTGTTGTTAAATGGATAAAAAAGGAAATAATACCTCATGTCGAATAGATAGTTGGATGATATTTAGCCAGGCCTTAAGTATCTGCAACTAAACGATAAGATGGAGAGAAAATGATCAAAAGGATACTTAGCACTCGCAGGGTAGCAACAACACCACAAAAGTGGGTGATTTCCCCCCCGGAGATGAATGATAAAATGGAAGAGCCAACACATCCTCATGCAGATCAGGCAGTTTTTCGAGAATTTCGTTGTACACATGATGTCATGAAAGGGAGGGCAACTGAACATGAAGCATCTTTTACTCCAATATATGACCCGGCTGACCTCCTTGAGCAAAGTAGAGCAGCAAGCGATTCTGGATGAAATTCTTGTCGGAGAATACAGCAAGGGAACCACTCTGCTTAAGCAGGGCGAGGTCCCGGGAAATTGCTATTTTGTCCTGAAAGGGTGTGTACGGCAGCATGCTGTTGACGTTACGGGCCGGGATATCACCTCCAACTTCTATACCGAGGAGCAGGCGATCTCCATCTTCAATGCACATAAGCCGGATAAATCGTCGGAATACACCCTGACCTGTCTGGAGGATTGCGTATTGGTCGTCGGGCGGCTGGATACCGAAAAGGAGATGTACGGCAAATACACGCAGCTGGAAACCATGACACGCCGGATGATCGAGGAAAACTTCGGTCAGGTGCAGGAAGAGTTCGCTGCTTTTATTGCCTCATCTCCCGAAGACCGCCTGAAAACTCTGCTTCACAAAAGACCCGGACTGATCGAACGCGTCCCTCAGCATCAGCTGGCAAGCTACCTCGGTATGACGCCGGAGTCGCTGAGCCGGATCAAGAAGCGGATTCACCGCGGACCCGCGGCGCCGGGACTTTGAACAGCAGCCATAGGCCAAGGCTTAGCTCACCCGCGGTCATCGGCAGCATAAAAACCCGTTCAATTACTTCTATGAATCCGTCATACTCAGGAACAAGGGTGCGGCACAGATGGATCACCATATAACCGGCTGCAGCCAGCAGCAATAGAACACTAATGATTTTCGGGATATTTCCCGATTGGAAGGCCAGCACGCCCACAATCAGCAGATGCCCCCCAAACAGAATCAATCCGATCGACCACACCGCTTCAAAAGCCCGGAGAAAAAGCATCATCTCCGCCTGCAGCTCCCCGGATGTGAAGCCGGCAAGCGCCTGGTCCCTGCTGTCTGTAAGCAGCGAGACAGCAACCAGGCTGGAGACGGCAACACCCAATACCGCCGTATACGATAGACGCAGCCATGCGCCCAGCAGGGACAGGCCCGGCTGTACAGGCTTCAGAACCGTATATAACGCCCATGCCGCTGCGATGTCACAAACCAGGATCAGAACCCAACCCAGAATTTCACCCCTGAACAGCAGGGGAGAAGACTGCAGGTTGCCGAAGGTAGCGGCTGGATTTCCCTCCACCACAAGACTTCCATGAACATATCCATACGAAAAAGCGGCCGCCACCGCCATCAGAACAATTGAAACTCCCCCAGTTCGTGCCACTGCTGCAGACATTAATCTAACCCCCTTCTTGATTGTGGTTTCATTGTACTAAGGAGGCGGGGCAGGGGCATTGACTTAAGTCAAGGGAGGCAGGTAAGAGTTAAAAAGCGGACGGTATCTATGCGGAAACGGGTAGGTTGTTAAACATAAATTTAGCACTTATACGAACATGTGTTAACATGATTATGCGATATCAAAAACAGTTTTATTTTCGCGAAGAAAAGGGGTGGTCCGGGTGGCAAAATGGGATAACATGCTGTCTATGCTTTGGATGCTGCGATCCGGCAGGAAGCTCACCGCTGCGCAGATCGCGGATGATTTGGAGATCAGCGTCCGCACCGTGTACCGGTATATCGACGCATTATGCGCCAGCGGGGTGCCGGTCGTCGCGGAATCGGGCCACGACGGCGGCATTCGCATTCTGGACAGCTTCAAGGAGGCTCCCTTGTTCTTCAACGCTGTAGAGTTGAAAGCGCTTGTGGACGCGTTTAAATTTGCGCAAGGCGCTGGCTATCCGTATACGGAGGAGCTGGAAGGCGCTTTGAAGAAGGTGGAGAACGGGCTGCACGAAGAGCAGCGCTGCGATCTGTCCAGTCAGACAAGCGGTGTGGATGTGATTTCTCCGGTACGTCCGCCTTCCGGCATTCTGTTGTTGCGGGACCTGGAGCAGGCGGCGAAGGAGGGGCGAACGGTCTGCATCGCCTATCGTAAAGAGAACGCGGGACAGGCCGGCGAACGTAAAGTCGATCCCTACGGGTTGGCTTACGACCGAAATGAATGGTACGTCGTCGCGTTTTGCCATCAGTCGCAGGCAATGCGGACGTTCCGCGTGGATCGAATCGCGCGGCTGGAGCCGACCGAAGCAAGGTTCGAAAAGCCGGAGCGTTTCTCCGCATCCGCCTTTTTCCGCGACCAGTCTAAGCGGGAACGGGAGGCGGACGGACCGCTGACGGTCATCCGTATCGCGGGAGAGCCCGACACCCTGAACGCGGTTTGCCGCCACTGGCATCTACGCCATTATTTGACGGAACGGACCGATCGCGAGGCACGGTTTCTGCTGGACGTTCCGACGATGAACAAGTACCTTCCGGTGTACCTGATGACGTTCGGCACGGCCATACATATTCGCGAGCCGCTTGAGCTGAAGCGACAGATCCAGGAAACGGCCTGCAAAATCGCAAAACATTACGACGACGACCCTGATTGAACTTCGCTGACAACTGTTGTCAGTGAACCCGGTATACGATAGAGACAAGGCTGCGGCAGTAGCAGCCAAACCGACGAATAAAGGAAAGGTGGATTCATACATGCTTCAAAACCCGCATCAATTGTACGAATACCATGTTTGGGCGAATGACCGGTTATTCACCCGCCTGGAGCAGCTTCCAAAGGATGTCTTCCATGCGCAAGTGACGAGCGTGTTCCCGTCTGTGTCGCAAACTTTTGGGCACATGTACATTTATGAACAGCTCTATATGTCCGTGCTCGCGGAAGTTCCAAACGAGAATATTTTTCCGAGAATCCCGGATTGGACAGAGGAAGCGCAGGACACAACAGTGGACGAGATGCGGCGGCTGTTCGCCTGTGTCGCCGAACAGTTCCGCGATTTGCTGCGGCGTACGCCCGACTTGGACAGGGCGATGACGATCGGGCACCCGAAGTACGGCCGTTTCGATACGCATTTCTCCGACATTCTGCAGCATGTGGTCAACCATGGGACCTATCACCGGGGCAATGTGACCGCGATGCTGAGGCAGCAAGGGTATGCCGGGGTCCCGACCGATTATATGTTCTATCTGATAGAACGGCGGGACGGTTAGCTGTAACCTGCTAAACAATCAAATGCAGACCGGGAAGTCGTCCTCTAAGGCATTTATGATTCGAATAAAGCTATGAATAGGCATGAATCAGGTGTGCAAATCCCACTAGAACTTCTGTAGCCCGGATTTCAGCGATTTAGTTTTACTTTTTCCACTTAGCATAGTTTCTTATGGGTTTGATTGTGTTCCCCAAGCCTTCAAGTTCTCCAGTTCAGCTTATATAGGAATAAATCAGCTACGCTCAGGTGGCTTTTTAATAAACCAGCCCAGCACCAAGATAAGCACTGCAAAAATAAATTCAATCCAAAAAACCGTTTGCAGACCGGAAACCATGCTTTGTGTCTTCTCGTGGACCGCAGTAGGATTGAGCGAATGGTGAAGATAACGATCGGCTCCTGACGACATGATGCCGACGAACAAAGCGATGCCGATTCCGCCCGCAATCTGTTGAAGTGTATTGTATATGGCTGTGCCATGAGGGATCAGGTGACGTGGAAGCTGATTTAATCCTGCCGTTTGAGCCGGCATGACAACGAACGACATGCCTAAGAATAAGAGGACATGATTGAACAGGACGGAACCTTGTGTAGTATCGCTGTCGATGCCGGTAAACAGCCACAAAGATAGGGCGATCAGGAACAGTCCGGGCACAATGACGAATCTCGGTCCGAATTTATCGAATAATTTGCCCGACACCGGCATCAGCATCCCGTTCAAAAGGCTGCCCGGCATTAGAAGTAAGCCTGTCGCAAGCGCTGTCAGCTTCAGCACATCCTGCATATAGAAAGGCAGCAATGTTGTTGTGGCGAATAGAACCATCATCAGAAATACAATCAATACCGCAACCAGAGAAAAAGTGGGCTGCCGGAATACGGACAGATCGAGCAACGGTTCTTTGATCTTAAGCTGGCGCCATACAAGCAGAAGCAAGAAAAGGCTGCCAATTGCAATCACTCCGTAACCTTCAGGCCCAAGTGAGACACTTGTGTGGCTGAAGCCGTAGGTGACGCAGCCGAAACCGGCAGTTGACATCACAATGGATGCAAGATCGACCTTTGGCTTGGTCACTTCTGTCGCATTCTTCAGGTACATGAATGCATAAATAATCGCAAACAAAGCAACAGGAATCACCATGTAGAACAGCCAGCGCCAGTTAAAGGTATCGATAATCAAACCGGACAAAGCCGGCCCGATGACAGGGGCGACCATGATGACCAGCCCCATGAGTCCCATGGCGGCACCCCGGCGTTCTGGTGGATAGAGGGCGAGAATCGTATTCATCATGAGCGGGACCAATAATCCTGTCCCGCAAGCCTGAATAACCCGGCCCGTCAGCAAGATTCCGAATCCCGGCGCCGCTGCACATAAGCAGGTACCGGCCAAAAACAATGCCATCGCAGACATGAACATCTGGCGGGTCGTGAACCATTGCTGCAGTAATGCGGTCACCGGCACCAGCACGCCGATAACGAGCATATAGCCCGTCGTTAACCACTGTATGGTCGCGGCGGCACGACCGAATTCCCGCATCAATCCGGGAAGCGCATTGGCAAGCAAATTTTCATTAAGAAACGCAACAAACGCACCGATGAGCAGCGCGGTTAGCATCTGCCTTCTCTTCATTCCGCCTGCCTCTTGAAGCTGTTTGTTCATCTTCTACCTCCCGAATACTTATAGCGTTTCGTTCGTTTTTTGGATGACCAATATCCCCCTGACCAATCTGGCAGACTATCCTACGCCATCACTTTCTAACAAGGAATAAAAATTATCGCGGTCTTCATCATCGAATTTGCCAAGTGTTCGTACCCTGGCAAATTCATGTCCACCGTACATTTCTATTTCTTCGCCATACCTATTGTAGAGCGCGATCATGTTGCCCTCCTGATTCAGCTCCATGTACCCGTAACAATTTGTTTCAGGTATTTTACCGTAAAGGAGAATAAATCTTATTTTGTCGATGCTGTTCATATAGCACCTCCTTTTCTGTCTTTCGTAATAACCTAAGCAAATATTACGTGAAACCGGGTGAATTGGAAAAAGCGATACTGCTCTTCAGACTCGGAAATTCATTCATATTTCGAAAGCATATGGGGGGATCTCCCGCTATGTCGCTCAATCCCACATTATTTCTTGACAAGATGAGATTTGGGGACTAGTATAACGTGCCGGTCAACTCTACAAGGTAAATCAATAAAAAGGCCGTATCATAAGGCGGAAAATGATTAGGTCACTTGCTATAGTTCCAATTCTAATTATTAGATAATCTTAATATGCAGAACAGGTATATTATCGAGTGTCGCTGTCTTGATATTAACCCATAGGGCGTCTATAATTTTCCTTGAAACGAGAAAACACAGCCTGGTTGGTAGTCCAGGCGCATGCATGGCTCTGTATTGGTCAGAACGGCATGTCAGTAACCTTCCCCCCTCGGGATGTCCGTCGTTTCGATTCAATTGAGGGGGATTTATATGAAGCTTACAGTTTATCACGATGGCCAGTATTGGGTCGGAGTCCTGGAGGATCAGGACCAAGGAAAGTTGAAAGCAGTCAGGTACATTTTTGGTCCAGAGCCTCAGGACGAGGAGATTCTACAGTTCATTCGTAATGAGATGTCGGAGCTTACCAGCAGACTTTCGGAGGAAGTGGCCGTAAAGCCGTCTGAACTGAAAAAGGTCAGTCCAAAGCGGCTTGCAAGGCAGGCAACTAATGAGGTACGGAGAAAAGGTGTTTCTTCCTATGCACAAGAGGCTCTCAAGCTGGAGTATGAGAAAAGAAAGCAGGAGAGACGGACCGGTTCGAAACAGCAGTTGGAGGCAGCATTGGCACGTAAACGGGAATTAAAGGTGCAAAAAGCAAAAGAAAAACACCGCGGCCGTTAGCAGAACCTGCTTACGTTGCAAACAAAGGGCACCCATCCGGGTGCCTTTTGACCCTTTATTAAGAATCCAGGGGGCGAGTCGCTCATGAAAGATCAGTTTATAGCGGCTTTACAGCAGAATAGCTTGGCTGAAATGAGAAAAGTACCCAAAGCAGATTTACACAATCATATCACCAGGGGCGGAAATAAGAGATATATTGAGGACTGGTGCGGTGTAAAGATACCTGAGTGCCCTAAGTTTGCAGATCTTCATGAGATGAACCAGTGGAACGCCATACATATTAAGCCTTTGTTAAATGGCCGGCTTGGTTATGAAAAGCGTATAGAAGCTGCCTTTGCTCAGGCGAAAACGGATGGGATTACCTTACTTCATATGAGTGTAACCATTGGTGAAGAGGCTTGGTTCGATGACTCCCCTGAACAATTGATACAAGCCATACAGGACATCCATCGGAGAGTGGCTCCTGAGATTATTTTTGTCCCGGAGATCGCGTTTTTAACACATACACCAATGCATGAGACCGCAGGCAAGATAGATCAGTTCCTGGAGCTTAATTACTTCAAATCGATGGACATATTCGGAGATGAATTTGCTGTCCCTGCTTTTAAGAAGATTTTTCGAAAGGCGAAGGATAAGGGACTGATTCTGAAGGCACATGCCGGTGAATTTGGAACGGCTGAACTGGTTAGACAAGCGGCTGAAGAATTGGAGCTGGATCAAATACAGCATGGAATCGCCGCTGCGCGTTCTCCCCAGGTGATGCGATGGTTATCGGACCACCACATCCAATTGAACATTTGCCCAACGAGCAATATCCTGCTCTCCAGAGTAGAGAACTATCAAACACATCCCATAAGAACTTTGTACGACAATGGCATTAAGGTGACGGTCAATTCGGATGATATGATTATTTTTGACCAAAGTGTATCGGAGGAATTTTTCAACCTGTACCAGGCAGGAGTGTTTAACGCAGAAGAGCTAAATGAAATAAGGGAAAATGCTTTCTGATTACGTTCCGCTAACGGAAATTGACAGTTAAATAGAGTAGGGCTGATAGAGCAGGCTTCTGCTGAGGATGGCCTTTATACCTGCATGTTACAGCCAGCGCCCTCATTATCCTTGAAGCGTAACAACGGAGCTGTTTGGCAAGCAGTTACAACTGCTTGCAAAATAGCCCCGTTGATCCTGGTTGCTGTTAGCGTATCTGTTATTAGAAACGGCATAGTTTGTTTTTAATTACTCACCCATCATTTGAATATATACTTTACGGGTCTGCGGACCGTCACACTCCACAAGATAGATATGTTGAGCAGAACCACATACCATTCTGGATTCCTGAATAGGAAACATACAGTTATTTCCCAGCAGCATCGATTTCAAATGACCTGGCGAGTTATTACTTGTAGCTCCATAGGATGGAAGAAAATGAGCATGAATATATTTATCATCATCAGGAACAAGCTTCTCCAGCCGTTGTAATATATCTGTTTCTACACACTCCAGCGGTTCATTGATTGTAATTCCCGTGGTCGTATGAGCCGTAATGACTGCGACCAAACCGTTTGTAATTCCTGATTCCGCAACGATCCTGTGTACTTCTTCAGTAATATTTATCATTTGAACCGCCTGCTCCGACATACATGAGATTGAAACTAATTTGTTCATTAGCTTATTTCCCCTCCCCCAGAAATGCAAGTGCATTTCCTCCAAAAATATCCGCCTTTACTTTTTCACTAAACGGCAGATTTTCTATAGCCTTTTTTAATTTAAACGCACGAAACCTCGGTGTATTTGAACCAAACATCACTTGCTTGGCAAAATTGCGTTCAAGAGTCAGCGGGTCCATTTCCTTCATGAAAATACGCTCCATAAAATCATTAAAGGAATCCATATATAGCATTGAGGTATCTGTGTAGACATTCGGATATTTGATCATCAGCATCATCATTTCCCTGACCCAGGGCCATGCAAAATGGGCGAGACATATCCGCAGTTCCGGAAATTCTACAGCTGCCTGCTCATAATGAATTGGATTAGCATATTTGGCAAGCGCATTAGGCTCCCAACTCAAGCCGGCATGAAACATGATCGGCTTATCGTATTCCCTACACTTCTCGTAGATCGGCCACAATAGCTTATCATCAGGATAAAACTTCTGCTTGGACGGATTCAGCTTTAGCCCGCTTAGCTTCAGATTGGCAAAGGCATTCTCCAAAACCTCCAACGCATCCTTACGATACGGGTCTACACTGGCAAAACCGATAAATGAATCGGGATGACGATCTATGATCTTCTTGATCTCCTCATTAGTTACAATACAGCCGCCACTTTGTGTTGTTAAATCAAGTGGAAGCAGAATAGAACGGTCGATTTTACCAAAATTCATTTCGGCTATAATTTCCTCATAACTGTATGGCGACTGCTTATAGATACCAAATTGCTCAGAACGGAATTTCAGGACGGAATCATCCCCGCAAATCGTATCAAAATAAATCGGGTGTACATGTGCATCAATAATCATTTCTTCCTCCTCCTCCTCCAGTATCCTCAGCTTATAAAATTAATAGGGTTCAAATTTCTGAATGACCTCAGCGGACAGCTTTGCACCCTCCTGCAAGCATTCTTGTACTGGAAAACCCTTGATTACACCAGCCATAAATCCGGCAAAAAAGGAATCCCCGGCACCAACTGTATTTACAATATTTTCTACCTTAATAATTTTTCCCTCATAGAACAGTTTTCCATCGTAAGCCAAACTTCCAAATTCTCCAAAGGTAGCCACTACGATGCGTACTCCTTGATCACAGGCCCGCTTCATTTTATCTTCGATCCATGAATCCCGTTGAGAGTATGAGAATAAAGCATAATCCACATTCGGAATAATCAATTCAAAATCCTTATCCTCTAAAAACGTAGAGAAATCAAAGGCGATCTTGCAGCCTGCTTGTCTGAATTGTGCCAGTAAGCCATAAATACGTCCGAAATAATCTGTATGAATGTAATCATGCTGCTTAATAAAGTCAAAATCGTCTTCTGTCAAATAATAATTGGCCATAACTCCATCAATAGAATTACGGTGGACCCGGTCGTTATCCATTAACTGCATATGAATTTGTGCCGTTGAGCCTTTCTCCACCCGGAGGTGAGTTGTCTCAATTCCGCTTATCTGCAGCCTCTCAGCCACCTGTTCTCCATAAGCGTCATTTCCCACAGCGCTCACAACAGCAGCGGGGATTCCCCGTTTTTTAATATTGATAGCAAAATCCACACCATTGCCTGTAGGATAGCTCTTATCCAGATTGTCATAAACATCCATACAGCTGTATCCAACTGCGACAACTTTCATAGATATCAACCTTTCTCCACAGAATCTCTGCTAAAACAATTGACATAACGTTATATAACGTATTTATAACATGTCCAATATAAGCGTTTTCATTAAGGACGTCAAGAGAAAATTGACTTGATGTGGAAAAAAAAGCCGGGGTAAATATCTGGATAGATCAGGTCAATTTCCGGTGAGTAAAATTATTTTTGTGTTATTGAAACCATTGACAGTTATGATAACAAAGTAATATTCTGTAATCGTTAGAGGGTTTTGGATAGATAGAACTCCTAACAAGTGATATAGTGGCAAACCAATATTGCGGGAACCGCTAGATCATGCCGCCTTAAGCGCTCTTCTGGTCCATTTAAAGAAGATAGCGCTTTCATTTTGCGGATAATGAGGAAAGGAGGGAGACTTTTTATCAGTTTCATTCAAACGAAAGTGAAAAGTGTATCCAATGTATGACTTATTCATTAATGGGAGGGATGTTGCTTGAAGAAAATTTTGGCTTTTATTATGATGTTTGGTTTGCTTACGGGGATGGTACCGCCAATGGAGGCGAGGGCAGCAACTAACATCGCAGCTAACAAAACTGCAACGGCAAGCTCAAGTGAGGATTCCACAAAAACACCGGATAGGGCTGTTGATGGAAACGCTTCAACAAGGTGGTCATCTAATTATTCCGATCCCCAGTGGATCAGTGTTGATCTTGGAAGCGCAAACAATGTAAGTGGTGTTAAGCTGAACTGGGAGGTTGCCTACGCTAAAGCGTACCAAATTCAGGTATCCGCAGATAACAGCAATTGGACTACGGTTTACTCCACTACAACAGGAGACGGAGGGATTGATAATATTTCTTTTGCAGCAACAAATGCAAGATATGTAAGAATGTATGGAACACAAAGGGCTACTGAATATGGGTATTCTCTTTGGGATTTTGAAGTGTATTCGGATAGCGGGCCGGTGGATACTGGAATTATATCCGGTGCAGTTTATAAGCTTACAGCACAGCATAGCGGCAAAAACCTGGATGTGGCAGGAGGCTCTGCTTCAGACGGAGCTAACGTGCAGCAGTGGACGGATAATGGAAACCCCCAGCAAAAGTGGAAGGTCATTGATGTTGGCAATGGATTCTATAAATTGATCGCCCAATCCAGCGGTAAGGCATTGGATGCAGCAGGCCCCTCAACTGCAGATGGAGCCAATGTGCAGCAGTGGACGGATAACGGTGCTGTCAC
Source organism: Paenibacillus graminis (assembly GCF_000758705.1). Taxonomy (NCBI): domain Bacteria; kingdom Bacillati; phylum Bacillota; class Bacilli; order Caryophanales; family Paenibacillaceae; genus Paenibacillus; species Paenibacillus graminis. The sequence goes on from NZ_CP009287.1 coordinate 1,353,940, forward strand.
ACAGCAGTGGAAAATTATTGATGCAGGAGGCGGCTATTACAAATTAATCGCAAAAAGCAGCGGTAAAACATTGGATGTGGCAGGAGGCTCAACCGCAGACGGAGCCAATGTTCAGCAGTGGACGGATAACGGGAATGCTCAACAGAGATGGAAATTTACGCAGATCACAACTACCGCTGACACCACACCACCAACCCCTCCAACAGACCTTAAGAGCTCCTCAAAAACGGCAACCAGTGTAAACCTTACTTGGACGGCATCCACGGACAACGTGGGAGTAACAGGGTACGACATTTATAACGGAACGGCGCTGGCCGGTTCCAGCACAACAACAAACTATACTATTACCGGCTTGACGGCCAATACAGCATACAGTTTCACAGTAAAGGCGAAAGACGCAGCAATGAATATATCAGCGGCAAGCACGGCTCTGAGTGTAACAACTAGTGCATCCGCAGACACCACACCACCAACCCCGCCAACAGACCTTAAAAGCACCTCAAAAACGGAAACAAGCGTAAGCCTTACTTGGACAGCATCCACGGACAACGTGGGAGTAACAGGGTACGACATTTATAACGGGACGGCGCTAGCCGGGTCCAGTACAACAACAAGCTATACTGTTACCGGCTTGAAGGCGAATACAGCATACAGCTTCACAGTAAAGGCGAAAGACGCAGCAATGAATATATCCGCAGCAAGCGCGGCGCTGAGTGTAACAACCAGTGCAGGTTCGACACACCCGGGATTCTATATTAACGGAACCACATTATATGATGCTAACGGAAAACCATTTGTGATGAGGGGGATTAACCACGCCCACAATTGGTACAAGGACCAAGTATCTGTTGCCATCCCGGCAATAGCCAAAACAGGTGCTAACACCGTAAGAATTGTACTATCAGACGGGCAGCAATGGTCAAAAGACAGTTTGGCAGCCATACAAAATCTGATCACCTTGTGTGAACAGAATAAAATGGTGGCAGTCGTCGAAGTCCATGACGGGACCGGCTCTGATAGTCAAGCTGTACTTAATAATATTGCAAATTACTGGATTGAAATGAAAAGTGCGCTCATCGGTAAAGAAAAAACCGTTATCCTTAACATCGCAAATGAGTGGTACGGCACATGGGATGGGGCAAACTGGGCCAAAGGGTATACTTCTGTAATACCGAAGCTTAGAAATGCCGGTATTAAGAACACCATTATGGTTGACGGAGCAGGCTGGGGGCAATATCCGCAATCCATAATTGATTATGGGACACAGGTTTTTAATGCAGACCCCCAGAAAAATACGATGTTCTCGATTCATATGTATGAATACGCAGGAGGAAACGCAGCAACAGTTAAGAGTAACATTGACAATGTATTAAATAAGAATTTGGCGCTGGTTATCGGTGAATTCGGAATAAAGCATACTAACGGAGATGTCGATGAAGCGACAATTATGAGTTATTCCCAGCAAAAGGGCGTCGGGTATCTCGGATGGTCCTGGAAAGGAAATGGTACAGGGCTGGAGTATCTGGATATGTCAAACGACTGGGCAGGGACCAGCTATACTGAACAAGGGAATGCCATCATCAACGGGCCAAACGGGATTAAAGCCACCTCGAAGCGGAGTTCGGTATTTGAAGACACATCCGATAATCAGGCACCGACAGCACCTGCGGATTTATCCGGCACATCACCAACACATTCCACAGTTGCGCTGACTTGGACGGGTTCAACAGACAATGTAGGTGTAGCTGGATATAATATTTACCGGGATGGAACTTTGGTTCATATCAGCCCGACTACTAACTACACTGTGACAGGCCTCAAAGCAAATACGGTTTATGTATTTACAGTAAAAGCGATTGATGCTGCAGGCAACCTGTCTGCTGCAAGTAATGCTGTGAGTATAACAACTTCTGACAGCAATGATAAAACAGCGCCTACAGCGCCGGCAGGACTTGTTGTGGTGCCCGCAATCACAACAGCAAAGCTGACCTGGACCGCGTCAACAGACAACATTGGCGTTGCCGGCTACAACATCTATGTGGGCGGAGTACTGCAGGGCACCAGTGCAACGACAAGCTATACAGCGTCCGGTTTGAAAGGTACAACGGCTTATACCTTTTCGGTTAAGGCGTTTGATGATGCAGGCAATGAATCGGCCGCAAGCAACGCTGTTCAAATAACTACGGGCGATCCCGGCAATGTTCAAGTCATTAATCCGGGGATTATCGACAATTATACCACTTGGTATGTTGGCATTAATGGTGCAGACAAACCGGCTACGCCTACAGCTGCTGAGCTGACTTACCTTGAAAATGGCGGATTGAATATGAGCTTTAATCTGCAAACGGAGAACTACCCAAGCTTTCAGGTAGATCCGAAGCCTGCCGGAGATTGGAGTAATTACACTAATATGAATCTCATTCTATCCAATCCTAATGCAGCTGAGGTTCAGATCCAACCGATTGTCAAAGACGGCAACTGGAAATGGGTTGAATTGGGACAGTACATTAAAGTCCCTGCGAAAACTACAATGATTGCTACAGTACCTTTGACGGGTCTCACGAATAAAGATGTAAACCGTTTTATTTTACGTGTACAAAGCGGAAGCGGAGGGTTAGCGGGCAGCCTTCAATTGCATACCGTCAGTTTTGATCTGGAGCCGACAGCGTACGCTTCGACGATCGCCGAAATGAACCGCCCCAAAACAGCCAGCTTCTATCCATGGAATCTTGTCGAATCCTCTTATACAGGGAATGAATCCAGCGGATTGGATGGAGAAACTCTCTTTGTAAAATATAAATCAACGATAAGCGATACGATTGCAGCAGGTGTAGCTACTGAAACTAAGCCTGGTCTGGGGATTGGCGATGACTGGACAAAATATGCAAGCGTTTCCAGTACCCTGACTAATACCGGAACGGATGCTATTCATGTATCTCTGGTAGTAAGGACCGGAGGCGGCTGGGTTTGGCAGGAGACAGGAGGCCAAACAGCAGCCGATCCTACAGTTGAAAGGATTATCGCTCCTGGTGAATCGGTCGATGTCGTATATGCGTTTAATTCCCCGGTTTGGAAATCGGCAAAAACAAATTGGAGTAATAATGCCGCATTGGAAAATGCAATTGACGTAAGAGGAGTTCAATTTAAGGTATACGCCGGAACGGGTGAAGCCGTATCAGTGGGAACGCTCCAGATTACGAATTTCCAGTTGAATTTCTAAGAGCTAAAGTATAGCCAGGTATTTTATCTCAACAACAGGCTCTCCCAAGCAGCTATTTTATGGGTTTGGGCAACAATGAAAATGGCGGCAAAGGGCTTAACTTCCCAGATGCCGCCATTTTTGATGTGATACATTATCGTATAATACAACTAGTTGACTTTGACGCCGTGTCGTACTTTAAGCTGTTCATTGAAAGGAGGCGCTATGGAACTGCTGACAATAAGTGAGATAACCAACAGTAATGAATATGAACCGGAGTGGGGTGATCCCGATTGCATGAATGGCTCAATAGAAGAACATTTAAACTACATCAATCAATATCATTTGAGCAATGAAGACATTGATAAATGTGTGCAGCTGGACCTGTTGCTCCCGATAAAGCCAAAGGTGGGGGAATAGTAAAAGGAATTTCTAGGGATACCTCGAAGAGGTATCTCTTTTTAATAATAACCTGCCATTCGGGTACGCTTTCCTTCAGCCGGGCTGCTAAACTCGGAGCAAGCCGGGGCATACAGCTTTGGCAGGAATCAAAAAAACCCGGCAAAAGCGCCAGGTTGCGATAGTAAAATTATTGCAAACAAATAAGCATTATGTTAAAGTTGAAGAACTGTCGATATTTTTTCAATAAAGATACAAGTATCGTATTTTATTTACATCTTTATTGTAGCAGATGGAATTGCATTTTGTCAACAGTCCTTTTTTTATCTGACTACGTTTGAGAAGGAGTGTATTCAGGAGATGATGAACTTGAATGAATGGCAGCAGGAGCAGCAGCGGCTGGAGATCGTTAAGGAAAAACTGAAATCTACAATCGTTGACCTTGAGCCCAAGATAGGCCAATTAAAGGATCAGGCGGCGGATATCCGCAAAAGATTCTGGGAAGAGGTTACGGTCAACACCAGTACGGACGAAGATTTCGAAGAAACGTTTTTCACAATTAACCAGCAATCCGCAATGTTGTCCGAACGGGAACGCAGCCATAGACGGCTCGTGCAGCAGTGGGGAAATATGAACCGGCTGCTGCCATCTCCTTATTTTGGGCGCGTTGATTTTCTGGAAGATGGCCAGGGGATTACGGAGCAAGTGTATATCGGGGTGTCCTCCTTCGCCGATGCGGATGGTCTGAGCTTCCTGGTGTATGACTGGCGTACTCCTATTGCAAGTCTTTACTATGACTATCCTCCGGGCACGGCAGCCTATGAAACACCGGGAGGGCGCATCACAGGAACCATGAGCCTGAAGCGTCAATACCAGATCCGCGGCGGCCATCTCCAGCATATGTTCGATTCAAGTTTAACCATCGGCGACGAATTGCTCCAGCAGGTGCTCGGTGGAGGGGCAGATGCGCAAATGAAGAGCATCGTGGCGACGATTCAAAAAGAGCAGAACGCCATTATCCGCAACGATAAAAGCAAATTGCTCATTGTGCAAGGGGCAGCCGGAAGCGGGAAAACCTCTGCAGCGCTGCAGCGCGTAGCTTACCTGCTGTATAAACACCGCGAAAGGCTTACGGCGGATCAGATTGTTCTTTTCTCGCCTAACCCCATGTTCAACAGCTACGTTTCGACTGTTCTTCCTGAGCTAGGGGAGGAAAACATGCAGCAGACCACCTTCCAGGAATATCTGGAATATTGGCTCGGATCAACATTTCGCCTGGAGGACCCGTTTGATCAGATCGAATATGTGCTGACCGGGCAGCAGGCTCAAGAATATAAGGCCCGTATGCATGGAATCCAATATAAAGCATCGGAAGCCTATCTTCAGGCGCTCCGCGGGTATTCGGTGTGGCTGGAGCAGGAAGGCATGAAGTTTGTCAGCATCCGTTTCCAGGATCGCGTACTGATCTCTGATGAGCAGATCAAAGCCAAATTTTACAGCTACGATGCTTCTATCCGCCTGACGAACCGTGTCACACTTGTACAGAAATGGCTGCTGCAGGAACTGGCCCGACTGGAGAGGAAGGAGCAGGAAGCAGACTGGGTGCAGGAGGAGCTTAACTATCTGGATGGGGAACAGTATGCTGAAGCATTCAGTATGCTGCACAAAGACCAGGGAGTGTTTGACTTTGCCGAAAAATATGCCCGAATCGATGAAATGCTGCGCAACAAGCGCCGCCCGGATGAGGGCGATTTTGATTTTGCCGAGCGGGAGGAAGAGCTGCTTAGCCGGATGATCGTGAAAGAGCAATTCAAACCCCTGAGACGGAATGTAAAGCAATTCTCGTTTATAGATATGCTTGGGCTGTATAGCCAGTTGTTCAGCAGTGAAGCAGCATACAGGGAGATGACAGATGAAGCTGAGGTACCGGAGCTTTGGCCGGAAATATGCGTGTATACCAAAGATAAGCTGAGCCGGAACGAACTGTTTTATGAAGATGCTACACCTTATTTATATCTAAAAGAACTTGTCGAAGGTACCCGGACCAACACTCAGGTGCGGCATATATTCGTCGATGAAGGTCAGGATTATTCGATGTTTCAGTATGAGTTCCTCAAGAGACTCTTTCCCCGTGCCCGGATGACCGTGCTGGGCGATTTCAGTCAGGCCATCTTTACACAGGCAACGAACCTGCACGGGACCGGCTCACCGTTGGTCCGGCTCTTTGGCGAGGAGGACACCAGCCAGTTTCTTCTTGTCCGCAGTTACCGTTCTACCCGTGAAATTGTGGAGTTCACGAAGCCGCTTTTGCCGGGCGGAGAAGCCATTGTACCTTTTGAGAGAAGCGGCAGGAAGCCGATCCTCGCGGGGCTGGAGACCAGCGGGCGGCGGGTGGAACAGATCGCAGCAGATATCGCGGCGCTTCAGGCTGAAGGTTATACATCCATTGCAGTGATTTCGAAAACCGCTGCCGGGAGTACAGAAGCCTATGAGGCTCTAGCGGCCGGGGGTGTCAAAGAACTGCGGCTGATCACAAAGAACACGCCCACTTTTGAAAAGGGTATACTGGTCATTCCCGCATATCTCGCTAAGGGGGTTGAATTTGATGCGGTGTTGATTTACGATGCCTCCTTGCAGTCTTATCACCGGGAGAATGAGCGCAAGCTTTTTTATACAGCATGTACACGGGCTATGCACCGGCTTTTGCTGTACTCGGCAGGGGAATGGACCCCATTTATTCAGGCGGTAGATACATCTTTGTATGAATTGCTGTGAATGGCAAGCCCGCAGAGGTATATCTTAAGCATGGATTGGCTGCATATCCTGAACATGACAGTAAGTTGTCAACTTTCTTATTGTACAATTCAGTGTAAGAGGAGAGTGGCCAATGAACACTTATACAATTCACAAACAAAAATTGATAATAACTGGAGTTGCTGTCCGTACAACAAACGCAGAAGAGGCAGGACCGGAGGGGAGATTGCCTAAGCTGTGGGAAACCTACTTTCAGAGCAATCTCTTATCTGCGGCGGGAGGCGAAAATCCGCATTTCATTTACGCAGTGTACACGGATTATGAGAGCGACGCTAACGGAGCTTATACCGTTGTGATTGGGAATGAATCAAGCAATGAATCGCTCCCCGATGAAAAGAATCACGTCGTTGTAACCATCCCCGAGAGTAAATACATGGTATTCACGACGAAAAAAGGGCCTGTGTATGAAGTGGTGGCACAGGCGTGGCACGAGATTTGGGCGTATTTCAAGGAATCCCCAGAGAAGAGAGCCTACACAGGCGACTTTGAGCTTTATGATGCCAGGAATTTTGATCCGGCAAACACAGAGCTGCAGATTTATATCGCTGTAAAATAATCACTATCTATATAAGTTGAACTTAAAAAATTCATAAAAAGGGTAGAAGTGCGGAGGGGAAGTTTGGAACTGGAAGAGCGAATGCGTCCGCCTTTGTCACCGGATTTCAACCGCTAAAGGCGGTTCAATCAAGAAATTCTTACGACAACAGCGGCTGGAAGTCCAAACATTCCCCGTAGTTACGACCATACCCCACAATGTTAAACTATAGTTCAATCTATATAAGAGTTACATCTCCAAGAAAGCCTCAGCCGCAAGTGACCGGGACGAATGCCTGTGGACAGCAATGCCGATATGGCGGTCGGGAATGGGAACTGCCGTGCGAAGCTCCACTAAGGACCCTCCCGCAATACGGGACGCTACCAAAGCCCGCGGCAGGAATGCCGCACCGTATCCCCGCTCGGCAAATTCAGTGAGCATTTCCAGGCTGTTCAGTTCAAAGTCGGCTTCGACTTCGATCCCCTGGGACCGGAACCATCCTTCAATGAAGGAACGCGTGGTGCTGCCCGGGGACAGCATCAGAAGCGGAAGCTCCGTTAACCGTTCCGTCGGCAGGGGTTCCCGTGCCCAGTCTGCGAAGGCGGCTCCAACAGCCACGCAAAAAGGTGAGGTATGGGAGGCGACGATCTGAATCTCTTCGTCGGATACGGGCAAATAAATGTAGCCGAGGTCCAACGATCCCCGCTTCAACCGTTCCAGGATAAGGCTGGTCTTCTCCTGCGACAATTGAATGTGAATCTTGGGATAGCGGGCATGAAACTGGTCGAGCAGGGGGACGATGAAGTCTTTAATGATTGCCCCGTTTGCCCCGATTCGCAGCCTGCCTTCACGATACTGCTTCATATTCTTCATGTGGCGCTCAGCGGAGTCAAGTTCCCCGAAGGCTTGCCGGACATGCAGATGCAGAGTTTGTCCTTCTTGTGTTAAGCGGACGCCCTTGGATAACCGGTCAAACAACCGGACTCCAAGGGCTTCTTCCAGCTGCTTGATCGCGTAGCTGACCGAGGGCTGCGTCATATTGAGGTTGTGTGCAGCTTTGGTTAGATTGGAACAATCAGCGGCATAGAGAAAAATACGGTACCATTCACTGTTGACTATCACTTGTTATCAATCCTCTCTATGACAAATGCTGAATATTACAATTTCATTTATTTCAAGTATACCCTTAGACTGATGAAGAAGGAACTCTAAGAACAGGGGTGTATTAAAATGGCGGGAAGCACGTTTGGGGAAAGATTAAAAGTGACCACGTTCGGAGAATCCCATGGAGAATCCGTAGGTGCTATTGTGGAGGGCGTTACCCCTGGTGTCGAATTGGATGAAGCATACATCCAAGCTCAGATGGACCGGAGAAGACCAGGGCAATCTTCCGTCACGACTCCACGGAAGGAATATGATAAGATCCGCATCTTATCAGGCCTCTTCGAAGGCCGGACAACAGGTACACCACTATGCATTATGCTGGACAATACAGACATGCGTCCGTCAGCGTACGACGATATTAAATCGATGTACCGGCCCGGGCATGCGGATTTCACCTACGAGAAGAAGTATGGGGTTCGTGACTATCGCGGGAGTGGCAGGGCTTCAGGCAGGGAGACGGCGGGCCGTGTGGCTGCGGGGGCGGTTGCGCGCAAGCTGCTGGAGCACAGGAGCGTGAAGGTACTGGCTTATACAACCGAAATCGGCGGTATCCGCTGCGGGACATTTGACCCGGAGGTGATCGAATCCAACGTGGTACGGGCGTGCGATCCTGCGGCGGCAGAACGCATGGTTAAGCGGATCGAAGAGTTGGCTGCCAAGGGCGACAGCTGCGGGGGAATTGTTGAATGCCGGATTAGCGGCGTCCTGGCGGGACTTGGGGAGCCTGTGTTTGACAAGCTGGATGCAGAACTTGCCCGGGCCATGCTCTCCATCGGGGCGGTCAAAGGCATTGAATTTGGTGCGGGCTTCCAAGCTGCAGCCATGCTTGGAAGTGAACACAACGATCAGATGGACGCAAACGGATTTCAGACGAACCATGCCGGAGGGGTCATCGGCGGCATCAGCACAGGGGCAGACATCGTATTCCGGGTGGCGGTCAAGCCGACCTCTTCGATTTCAGTCCCCCAACGGACCATCGGCACCGACGGCAATGAACGGGAGATTACGACCAAAGGCAGGCATGATCCCTGCATCTGCCCCCGCATTGTGCCGGTGATTGAAGCCATGGCCTGCCTGGTGATCGAGGATCATTACAAGCGGCAGGCAGCATTGCTGGATTAATAAAAAGTCCCCAACCAAGGGGAATGCAGCATGTTCTAAAGGCCATCCGGCAAAGGATGGCCTTTATTTTGCAGAAAAGGGTTTACAGATTGGCCAGAACAACAGCGAGAATAGCCGCGAAGGCCGGAAGGCCCTGGACGAACAGAATCGATTTCTTGGCAGTGATGCTGCCATAGACCGCTGCAACACCAACACAGATTAGAAAGAACAGCTGAAGCTGAAACCCGAACGTGCCGTTCGGATGGAGCAAGCCCCACGCTAAACCGGCGGCCAGAAAGCCGTTATAGAGCCCTTGGTTGGCCGCGAGCGATTTCGTATCCCGGGCGAGCTGACTAGTGGTCCCGAACGCCTTCTGCGCTCTTGGGGTAGTCCACATAAACATCTCCAGAACTAAAATATACACATGTTCAAGTGCTACGAGCGCTACGAGTATTGTACTTAAGATCATCATAACCATTCCCTCATTTTCGTTGGATTAGTACGCAATAAATATTTATATTTTGCAAAATTTAATTTAACACAAATAAATATACCTAAATCCAGCCTTTTTGTCAATTTAGAAATACAGCAGGGCCCGTACCAGGGGGAGCCGATATAATGATAGAAGGAAGAATTTTTTAACAAAACACAGTGAGGAGGCAAAGCCTTGTACATAAGAACACTGACTTCCGCCGATGCGGAGATTTACCGCGGGCTCCGGCTGCAGTCGCTGCTGCAGAACCCGGAGGCTTTTCTCAGCACATATGAATCCGAGCTCAAAATCTCCATTGTCACTATACGGATCAGACTGGAGCCGGCGGATGATCATTTTACACTGGGAGCTTTTGATGCAGAGGAGAAGCTGGTGGGCATCATCACTTTTTTCCGTGAAAGCAGACCGAAGATCCGTCATAAAGCCCATGTATACTCCGTATATGTTGATCCGGGTGCCCGCCAGCAGGGAGTGGGACGGCTCTTGATGCTGGAACTGATTAGCCGGGCCGCAGCATTGCCGGGTCTGGAAATCCTTAACCTGTCTCTTACCTCCACGAACCTGCCCGCCAAACGGCTGTACGAATCTCTGGGTTTTATCTGCTACGGCACAGAGCCGAAGGCAATGAAGCTGGGTGAGGAATATCTGGACGAGGATCTTATGTATTTGCAGCTTGTGCCAGAGCAGCGGAAGGAAAATGGAAATTATTAGACATAACTAAGACTGCTAATCGCATAAGCTGGGTCTAGGAGTCCTGTCCACCAAAGGGGTTGAAGACTTGGCAACTGCGCTTTTTGGCAGCTTTTTATCGGCTATGGCTACTGTGCTTGGGGTAGTTCCCATTCTGTTTGTCCGAAGATTGTCCGAGCTGTGGAAGGATGTGCTGGTCGCCTTCACCGCCGGAATCATGGTATCTGCATCCACCTTTGGGTTAATGCCGCAGGCGATCAAGGAGTCGGGAATTATCGCCCTGACCCTGGGCCTGATTACCGGTGTGCTGCTGCTCGATCTAATAGAGAATAATATCCCGCATATTGATGTGGAGAATAAACCCGGCTTCACCAACATGGATTCCAAAGCGCTGCTCGTGCTGATCGCGCTGTTCATTCATAATATTCCCGAAGGCCTCAGTACGGGCTTCAGCTATGCCAGTGAGCAGGCCAGTCTCGGTCCCATGGTGGCGATTGCCATCGGGGCACAGAACATGCCGGAGGGGCTTATTCTGGCGGTGTTTCTGCTCAATTCCCAAGCGACCCGGCGAAAAGCGTTGATCATGGCCGCCTTGACCGGCCTCATGGAGATGGTGTCGGCGGTCATCGGTTATTTTACAGCCAGCTATGTGCAGAATGTGGTAGGGTACGGGCTGGCGTTTGCTGCCGGAGCAATGCTCTTCATCGCCTACAAGGAACTTATTCCCGAGAGCCACGGTCATGGCTACGAACGCCCGTCCACCTATTCCTTTATCTTCGGGCTGCTGGTGATGGTGTATATTACCCAAGTTTATGCGTGAGTGAAGGGAACAAGAGGCTGTCTTGTACGGTTAGAACTTAACCGCTCAAGGACAGCCTCTTTGGCATTTGCTGCTCTGCTGCTCTACCGGTGCTGCGCGTACCGGTTGCTTTTGCTGGCGGCCCGGACGGCTGCCAGCTCTGCCGGGGTAAGCGGGGCCGACGCAGCTGCCGATGCATTCAACCGCAGCTGCTCCAGGCTGCTCGCGCCCGGAATAATCGCAGCCACCGCCGGGCTTGCCAGCGGATAATGCAGGGCCGCCTCAGTGAGGGTACGGGAGGGGCCGGTCTGCTCCAGCAGGCGTTCATGGAGCAACGGCAGCTCCTCGCTGCTGTAACCCAGGTACTCCCGGTGTGCTTTGCTGCCGCCATGCCCGGTTAATATGCCCCCGGCCAGCGGCCCCCGGGCAATCAGGCCAATGCCATGCTGTTCCAGCAGCGGCAGTACCGCTTCCTCCGGCCGGCGGTCCAGGATGCTGTACTGGCTCATGACGCTGACGATATGGGAGCGGGAGACATATTCGCGGATTACATTCGGACGAATGGAGGAGATGCCATAATACCGGATGAGGCCTTCCTGCTTCAGTTCCTCAAAGGCTTCAATCGTCTCGTCGATCGGATCTTCGAGAGTTCCTCCGTGCAACTGGTACAGATCTATATAATCGGTCTGCAGTCGGCGCAGACTCTCCTTTACTGCCGATTGGATATAGGCTTTGGAAGGGTCCCAGCTCCAGCCTTCTTGTCCGGGGATTCTGCGGTTGCCCACTTTGGTGGCAAGAATGACATTCGCGCGGCGCCCGCGCAGCGCCTGGCCGATAATTTCTTCATTCCGCCCTTCATCATAGAGGTCGGCAGTATCCAGGAAGTTGATGCCCAGCTCCAGTGCCTCATGAATGATCGCGGCAGCCTTCGTTTCATCTGTCCCGAGGGACATGCAGCCGAGTCCCATGGCGCTTATATAGAGATCGGAATTTCCTAAACGGTTTGTCTTCATCGGCGGTCCTTTCAAAGTTGGTCTTGGGGGTTATCCCCGCAAAATATTCTCGATTTGCTCCAGCTCCTCCGCGCTGAGCTCAGGCGCGTTCAGGGAGGCCACCGCATCTTCGATCTGGCTGACCCGGCTTGCGCCGATCAGGGCTGAAGTCACTTTGCCGCCACGGAGAACCCATGACAAGGCCAGCTGCGACATTTTCTGCCCGCGTGCGGCAGCGAGATCGTTCAGCTTGCTTACTTTGCCAATGACCTCTGCGGTGATTTCCTTCTCGGAGAGGAATACGCTTGGTCCGGCCGCGCGGGAATCCGGTGTGATGCCTTTGAGGTAGCGGTCGGTCAGGATGCCTTTTTGCAGCGGCGAGAAGGCGATGGTGCCGATGCCTTCCTCAGCGAGCACATCCTGGAGCCCGTCTTCAATCCAGCGCGACATCATGGAATAATTCGGCTGATGGATCAGACAAGGCGTGCCGAGGCGGCGCAGAATCTGCGCTGCTTCACGCGCATCTTCGGCATTGTAGTTGGAGATGCCGACATACAGCGCCTTGCCCTGGCGCACCAGCAGATCCAGTGCAGCCATCGTTTCTTCCAGCGGTGTGTTCGGGTCGGGACGGTGATGGTAGTATATATCCACATAGTCCAGTCCCATCCGTTTCAGGCTCTGGTCGAGGCTGGAAACGAGGTATTTCTTCGAACCCCATTCGCCGTAAGGGCCTGGCCACATGTAGTAGCCGGCTTTGCTGGAGATGATCAGCTCGTCGCGGTAGGCGGCGAGATCTTTTCGCAGAATCTGTCCAAAGGTTTCCTCGGCGGACCCGGCCGGCGGACCGTAGTTGTTAGCCAGGTCGAAGTGGGTAATCCCCAGGTCAAAGGCCCTTCTGATCATGGCGCGGCCGTTCTCAAACACATCATTGCCGCCAAAGTTATGCCACAGTCCAAGCGAGATTGCCGGCAGGAGCAGGCCGCTGCGGCCGGTTCGGTTATATTTCATCTGGTCGTAACGTTCAGGATTTGCAAGATACATTGGATTGTTTCCTCCTTAAGGTTTTGTTGGCATACATTTCATTTCCTGATTCCGCTTCACTTTTATTGTAGCCGAAGCGCAGGAACAAACGTATGTCAGCAAGGAAGAAGTTTATAGAACAATGTCATTCCCGGCATGGCGGATGCGGTACTCCTTGGGTGAGCAGCCTTTGACTTTCTTGAACATGCGGGAGAACAGCAGCGGGTCCTGATAGCCCACGGAGCGTGAAATTTCACCGATTGTGCAAGGGGTCTCCGTCAGCAGCTCACATGCCTTGGCGATGCGGAAATTAAGCAGGTACTGCTGCGGCGGCAGGCCGACGGTTTTTTTGAACAATGCCGATAAATATTTGCGGTCCAGCTTCAGGGAGGAGGACATGCGCTCTACAGTCACATTCTCACAGTAATGGGCATGCAGATAGTGCAGACACTGCTCCACGTAGATGCTCTTTTGGCGGGGAAGCGGGATGGGGTTGGCAGCCGCCGGAACCAGTCGCACCAGCAGCCCGAAGAATTCATACATGATCGCCTTTAGAGGCAAATCAAGACTGTCCTTATGGTCTGCAGCCGTGCTAAGCCGGTCATAGAGTGCAGGCATCAGCAAATCATCCATCGGGAAGACGGGATGCTCCGGCGAAAGCGAGGTTTTGGACAGCAGATAGCCAATCTCTTCCCCCGTAAAAGCAACCCACGAATAAGTCCAGGGCTTCGCCGTATCTGCGGCATAATGAGTAAGGATATGAGGGTAAGTCAGGAAGGCCTGCCCGGGCTGCAGGATGTGGGTTTCTCTCCCGACAGTGACTTGGCCGGTTCCGGCATGAATGAAATGGATTTTGTACAAATCCCGCACGCCGGGGCCGACGCTGTGTCCGGGAGCACACTCTTCACGTCCCCAATAATGAAGGTGAAGATCGGGATTGCCCCGGAAAGGGCGCTCTGGATTATATTTGAATATGGCCATGCTTCAGCCTCTTTTCAGTGTAGGATGGCTCCAGGCAATTACCTTGAAAGACATCCCCTATTATACATTAGATTATCCAAGGGTGATCAACTGCAAAAAGTCCCAGGCCCCAGGCTGTGGGCGGGACTTGCAGGATTTTAGATAAGGAGAGGTTAAACGGGGCGTTTAAGTACACAGAATCATAACCATGCAGCCAGCCCGGCGCGGGCAGGTACCAGGCTTCAGGCTTCCATTTTGAGCATTACCAGTTCTTCGACAGGTTCGCCATTCACCAGATGCTCCTCTACAATACGTTCCACATCATCTGTAGTCACATTGTAATACCAGATGCCGTCGGGATAGACAATCACAAAAGGGCCGTTGCCGCATAGGCCGAGACAGCTGGTTTTGTTGATTTTGACGGTTTTGTTAATCCCCTTCCCGACGAGCTGTTCTTTGAATTCCTGCATGACATCTTCCACATCCTGATTGTTGCAGTGCTCGCTGCAGCAGAAGAGCAGGTGCTTCTTCAGCACCTTGAGTCGCATATTCATACCTGAGCCTCCTTGATCGAGTCATAATAGCTGACCTGTCTTACGAGGAGTATAGTCCCTTTTGCATCATCTGTAATGGGGTAGCGGTCAATGTTCCAAAAGGCTTAACAAATGGGTGAAATCCAGGATATTTGCGTTAGATTATCTGACCTGGATTCAAAAAAATTGATCAAAATGTGTCTTTTTAGGTATTTCCCGAATTATTTCCTGTTTCAGAAATTCTTTTGTGGATTCAGTTTGGAAACGGAGATTTCCCAGTTTAGGCCCTGAGCGTTTGGTTAAGTAAGAGGTGTAAAATAAGCTGCATGATGAATTGACACCCAATAAAAAGCTATCAGGAGGGAATCGTTATGAACAAGAAAATTGTAGGTGTATTCCATACCGAACATGAAGCTTCACAAGCCATTGAGGAGCTGAAAAGCCGCGGATTTCTGACAGAGGATATCTCGGTGATTGCAAGAAATAAACAGGATGCCGATGCAATTAATGAGGAGACAGGCACCAAAGCCCCTGAGGGAATGGCTTCAGGTGCGGCGACTGGCGGCGTGCTGGGCGGTGTGACCGGGCTTCTGGCAGGCATTGGCGCACTGGCCATTCCGGGAATCGGACCGATTCTTGCGGCGGGGCCCATTGCGGCAACGCTGGCGGGAGCTGCGGTAGGTGCCGGAACCGGGGGACTTGTCGGCGGGTTGATTGGGCTTGGCATACCGGAGGATGAGGCAGAAAGCTATGATCATTATGTGGACGAAGGCCGCATTCTGGTCATGGTGGATGCAGACAGTACGCGGGCCAATGATGTGTACTCGGTATTCCGCAGCCATAACTCTGCTAATGCCGACCGTTATATAGAGAAGGCAATTCCTGAAGGTGAGGCAGCGGCGAATGCCCGGCATTCAGTAAGTGACACCGTAGATGCCGCATTCAATGGCTCCGGGTTGGAGGGACGCGAGGATACTGGACTGGATACGATGAATTCCGCACCGGTGAATGATCTTCCGGAGAGCAGAAGGCTGGATGATGTGAACCGGCCTGGGATGACGGGAAATGTCTATTCCGGCTCACGGGAAGGCATGGACAGTGCACTGGACAACACACGGTCTGCTGATTGGGCTGACCGAGAGTCAGAGCGCGATGAAGCGCGTAAGCTGCGCTTGCGGGAAGAACAGCTTGACGTTTCCAAAAATAAAGTGCAGACCGGTGAAGTGAACGTGCGGAAGGAAATTGTTGAAGAGCAGAAAACGATTAATGTTCCAGTCAGCCATGAAGAAATTGTCATCGAACGCCATTCCATTAATAATGATTCCACAGCAGAACCCGTCGGAGCTGAGGAGACGATTCGTATTCCTGTAAGCGAAGAACAGGTCCAGGTTAATAAGAATACGGTGGTCACCGGTGAAGTGGACGTTCATAAACGTGAAATTCAAGAGACAGAGCAGGTTAAAGATACGGTTAAACGTGAGGAAGCCCGGGTAGATAAGACGGGTAATGTAAAGGTGAACAATCATAGTGAGGTACTGAGAGACCACAGCCGGACACGTTAAGAGGATTTCACAAGCAGGGGGGCATTGCCTCCTTGGAGGAACGATTATTGGAGGAAAAGAAGGGTTTCCCTAAGTCCGCTGGACTCGGGGAAACCCTTCTTTGTAAATGAGCGGGAATCTGCGGGCTGCAGCATGCGTAACCACCAGATGCGACTGCGCCGCTGTGTGGTGATCCGCATCATCAATAGTGGCGATGACTTCCGTATCATAAGTAGCGGCGGAAATTTGTTACTGTTATGTTCGGATGTTCTCTTTTTCAAGAAAAATGCCGGGCTATATTCGTTAAATACTCTTCTTCATCCGTATTTTCTTTCATATGAATGAGCATCTTGGCATCTTCTCCCACTACATACCGGAATTGACTTGTACCGTCTGTGGCCGCTTGGTATATGGTTTCGGCAACAATTTCTGGAGGCGAAGCGTATGCCGGGTGTTTTTCCATTTCACCCAATTTACCCCGAAACGCAGTAGTAAATAGCTTATAGTCTGTTAATGCGTCATTAAAAAAGAATTCCATCGATCTTCCGCCAAAGTCTGTATGAATAGCACCTGGTTCAATCAACTTTACTTTGATGTTTTGTGAGGCTAATTCATAAGATACCGACTCAGAAAAACCCTCCACGGCAAATTTGGATGAATGATACAGAGACATCGTAGGAAAAGTCACTTTCCCTCCCATAGAAGAGATATTGATCAGCAAACCTTCTTGGTTAGATCTAAAATGTGGCAGCATGGCTTTAGTCATACGGATAAGACCAAAAACGTTCACTTCAAACTGTCTTCTAATTTGCTCATCCGTAGCTGCTTCTATAAGACCCATTGTTCCATATCCGGCATTATTGAGAAGAACATCAATTTTTCCAAACCGCAGAGTCGCTTCGGCTAACGCAGAGTGAATAGTATCTTCTTTCTCAACATCAAGCCTCAGCACCAATACATTATCTAGTGTAATGAATTCAGTTTCTTGTTCAGGTGAGCGCATCGTGGCTGCTACGTTCCATCCTCTTTCAGCAAAATGTTTTACTGTAGCTCTCCCAATGCCCGATGAAGCACCCGTGATAAAAATTGTTTTCATAACAATTCCTCCTAAAAGTTAGATGAGCGTTACATCTTCAATATGTTTGTAGAAAACTTACTGCATAAGCATATGGATTCACTTCAGCTCTACTCTTGCACTAACTTCTCCAGGCTCACCAATCCCTCGGCAATGGTCGTAAGCTTAGCCTTATATTCTTCTATCCCAATTTGGATGCAGATGATCTGGGCTGGATGCATTTCATCCTTATAAAGCGAATATTGGTCAAGTAATTGATCTAATTTTGTGTGTGATTCCTCTTGGGCTTGCTTCAACCAAATCATCACCTTGTCATACCCGACGAATTCACCAAAATAAAGCCTCATCATAAAATCGGATTTCCTGATGCTGTCTCCTTCGAGCGGGCCTAATAAATAGGCGTTAAAACAATCCCTGCCTTTAGGCGTTATGTTTAGAACATTTTTGTTAGGCTTACCGTCCTGGAGCACATTTTCCTTAGTAATCAACCCCTCCTTTTCCATTCGGGCAAGTGTGGGATAGATCGTCCCATAACTAGAACTATAGAAATTAGAGAATACAGTTTCTAATAACTGTTTTATTTGGTATCCAGTCAACGCTTCTTTCATAAGCATGCCTAAAATAACATCTTGACTGTTCAAAATTTAACCTCCTTGTAGGTCAGAAGTATTGTATACCGCGAACACAATATATCATTATGATATATATTTAGTCAATATATATTGCTCAAATATATGAAGCTCGTTATTTTGTGGTATTTCATCAGAGGGTGATCTGTTACTTCGGATTTATATGGGCATCCGCCCAAGCGCCCTTTCCGCGAATGCATATGATGATTATGCCTACTCATTGAAAGGAGCGATCACATATGGGATTTTTTCCAACGCCGGGAACCGGCGGAGGATTTCCGGGGTTCCCGGGGGGACCTGGCGTACCGGGAGGACCTGGGGTACCAGGTGGCTTTCCCGGACAATTTCCGGGGACTCCGGGACTTCCGGGGGGTGCACCGGGAGGCGTTCAAGCGCCGACGGCGCCTCCACCGCAATTCGTACCGCAAATGTCGGCCGCCACATTTGCCGTCGATCCCGGCGGGATCAGACACTGCCTGTTCCGCAACACATACCTTTGGCTGAACAACGGCGAGCAATTCTGGTTCTTCCCGGTATTCGTCGGGCGTGATTCTATTGCAGGGTTCAGATGGTTCGGTTTCTTCTGGGCGTACTTCGGGATTGATTTGAATCAGATTCGCTCGTTCACGTGCTTCTAAGGCATACAGCGAAAGAGAACAGCCTGCAGACTGTTCTCTTTGTTGTGCGGCTTTTCGTGCTAGCCGCTATCATTCAAGAATCAACGGTTCAGGCTAATTAGAAGGCGGAATCAATTTAAGAATATTTCTCCACCATTTTAATTAAATAATTTCGAAATTCATCAACATATGTTTTGGGCTCTACGATTTCCAGATTTGTACCGAAGCTTGCCAGGAATTGAAATCCAATACTGTTTTGAGGCACATGGATGGTGGCTAAGAAATAGTCAGAACTATAGTTTTCAATACTCTTTCGGCCGTACCTTTCAATGAATTGATCTTTTATGCCAGGCGAAATCAACGCCTTAATAGCGGCTAATTGCGGTTGGTAACTTGCCTCATGTTCTTGTTCCAATGAATAATCTCTAGGGTTAAATGTATTTTTCTCCATATGAAGATGATCGATCCTGGATAATTTAAATGTTCTATATCTCTGGCGGTGTAAACAGAATCCCTTCAAATACCAGCTCGTTTCGCTAAAATGAAGCTGATAGGGCTCGACAATTCTATTCGTCGTGGTGCCATTCTTATCTATATAATCAAAGGAAACTAACCTTCTCTTTAATATCGATTCTTGGCATATCTTCAAGGTTTGAAGAATCTCAGACCGGCCCGCCCAATCATAAAATGACAGTTCGATTGGACCTTTTGGAGACAATGGGCTAACCATGGCTTCTATTTTTTTGATCGTGACTTCAACATCTTCGCTAATTAGAATTTGTTCCAATCCGCCGAGCGCAGTCAATATATTCTCCAAGTCGGAGCTGCTTAAAAGACGTTTATCAACCTTGTATTCATCCATAATACCGTAGCCGCCATGAACGCCATTGACCGAATAGACCGGGATGTTTGATAAACTCAGCGTTTCCATATCGCGAAGAATCGTTCTTTTGGAAACATGAAATAGTTGCGCGAATTCATTTGCCGGAACGATATCTTTTTTCAGCAATATCATAATGATAGAAATCAGCCTCTCAACCTTGTCCATATTTCCCCCTCCTTTTCCTCTACATTAATCTAAGAACGGTGACATATAGATGTCACCTTTAGTGGATTATACTACATTTATAACAAGAAGGAGGTTATGTCCTATGTCAGCTATTGCATATTTAAACTTTGATGGAATCGCAGAACAAGCAATTGAATTTTATGCAGAGGCTTTAAACGCAAATGAAGTAAAAAAGGTGAAATTCGGCGATATCCCGCAAGATCCAAACTATCCATTGCCGGAAAATGAATTAAATATGATCATGGAGTCTTCCATCGAATTCGCAGGCGGGAAAATCATGATGTCGGACATTTTGCCTTCGATGAAGGCGGTAACAGGCGAGCTGGTTAAAGGCAACAATATACTGATTAGTATCGTTATTGATGATAAACAGGCACTGAACAATTATTTTTCGAATTTGTCTGCCGGTGGTTCTGTTATCATGCCGTTATCAGAAATGCCCTGGTCTTCCTGCTTCGGAATGTTGGCTGATAAATTTGGTGTTATCTGGAAAATTAATAGTGATTCAGATCAGTTCCTGGATAAAGTGATTTCCAATAAACCGTAACTCATTAAACAATGGTCTTGCAATTACAGGCCATTGTTTATATTTCTTTTGCGTAACAGGTATGGTAATGTGAATCAAATTGGAAAGGATCATGTATTTCATCTATGAAAATTGAAAATTTAATTCCGGTAAAGTCGAGAGAAGATTTAAGGAATTGGCTGAAGAACAACGGTAAGACTGAAAAGTGCTGCTGGGTCTTGGTTAGTATGACACCTATCCCCGATGTGTTGTTATATTTGGACGCGGTCGAAGAAGCTTTGTGCTGTGGATGGATCGATGGAGTCAAGAAGAAACTGTCTGAAACGGAGCTGGCTCAGAGACTATCGCCTAGAAGTGAAAAGAGCTCATGGACTGAATTAAATAAAGAACGTGTCCGCCGCCTTGAACAGCTGGGGTTGATGACAGACGAAGGAAGAAGGGTTCTTCCTGATATGGATCACCATTCTTTTACAATAGATGAAGATATAGAGCAAAGGCTAAAAGAGGAAAAGCAAGTATATGAGAATTTCATCGCATTTCCGGAGCTTTATAAAAGAATTCGGATCGACACGATACAAAGCTATAGAAATCAGCCGGAATTATATAAGAACAGATTAGACAAATTCATAACAAACACGAGAGAAAATAAAATGTACGGTCAATGGAACGATAATGGGCGTCTGCTGGCTTACTAACTAATTTTTGCGGAGCAATGGCTGGTATCCGTTGGAACGGTACAATTTTCTCCCTGGAGAGTGGGGTTACCCCGCTCCTTTCTTTTGGACAAGGACAGTAGTAAATGAATAACTCCGTGTGAGAGGGGATGAAAGCGGTTACCATTCTCGGTGATGATCCTGGAATTGAATGGGCAGGCATGCAGAAAGAGTAATCAAGGGTTATCGCCAAAAGGAGGAACATGGAGGGGGCTGATCAGCCGTAAAAAATGGGACTGGTTAAACATGGTTGTGTCATCGGCATATCCTATCGGTTTCCCCATGCATTTAAGTTTTTCTACACCATCTATGTATATTACAGATATTATTCCTTCACCCAATAAGAAGTTAGTTGCGGTCGTGACAGGCTCTAATAAAAGTGAATTTGTTCAAATTATTAATGTTGAAGAGGGAAGAACAAGTCCAGAGTTAGTAGAATCTGCGAGAGTCAAATATGGTGCACAAAAAGAATTAGATACATGGGTTCGTCCAGATCATGAGAATTATAGTTATGCAGACAAAGTAGTGTAGAAAGACAATGATACTTTAGAGTTTGAGGGCTTTCTTGCATATCAGGATACTGAGATTATAGAAAATGTTACTGTAGCATATCAGTTTAGTAAAAAGGTAATAGAAGTAAAAGGAATTAATCAGTCTCGATGAGTGGTAATTTTCAAAAGAAGGGCCATCCGCAAAGGATGGCCTAAAACTTGCTGTTACAGCTGCCGCGGTGATCCGCAGATTAGATAAAAGCGGCATCCGGTCTGCTGGCCGTTACCTGCGGAATCTCCTTGCCCGGCAGGAAATGAATGCTGCGGATGTAGCGGATTGTGCGGCTCTGCGCCCGCATGATGACGGAATGCGTCTCGGCGCGTTCCTTGCCGATGAAGCGGACTCCGCTCAAAAATTCGCCGGAGGTCACGCCGGTCGCCGCGAAGATGACATCGCCGGTGCCGACCATATCCTCCATCGAGAGGACACGCGTCGGATTCTCGATGCCCATCAGCAGGCAGCGCTGCAGCTCGAAGGGGCCTTCCGGCAGCAGCTTGCCCTGGAGCTCACCGCCGAGGCACTTCAGCGCGGCTGCCGCCAGCACGCCTTCCGGTGCTCCGCCGGAGCCCATGTACAGGTCAACATCGCTGTCCGGCAGGGCTGCAGCAATAGCTCCGGCCACATCGCCGTGGCCGATCAGCTTGACGCGCACGCCCAGCCCGCGCAGCGTGGCGATCAGCTGCTCGTGCCGCTTGCGGTCCAGGACCATCACCGTCAGCTCGGAGAGCGCTTTGCCGGTGATGAGGCTGGCCTTGCGCAGCGTGACCTCGGCCGGATCTTCCAGGCTGAGCCTGCCGGCCAGTTCGGGACCGCAGGCGAGCTTCTCCATGTATATATCAGGCGCATGGAGCAGGCTGCCCCGGTCGGCGATGGCAATTACCGACTGGGCATTGTGCAGCCCGCAGGCTACGACCTCTGTGCCTTCCAGCGGATCTACGGCTACATCAACGGAAGGGCCGTTCCGGTTCCCGACCTGCTCACCGATATAGAGCATCGGCGCTTCGTCCATTTCCCCTTCACCGATGACCACTGTCCCGTCGATAGAGACGGAATCAAACATGGAACGGATGGCGGTTGTGGCCGCATCATCCGCAGCATTTTTATCGCCCCGTCCAATCCAGCGGGCCGAGGATAAAGCGCCCAGTTCAGTTACCCGTACAATTTCCAGTGCCAATTCGCGTTCCATATGATTTCCCTCCAGTATTATATTTGTATAGGTTCAAACCAGCAGTAAACGAATCTTACGGGGAATCGGTAATATAACCCATAATAATGCCTGCAGTTTCTTCGATGGCCTTGTTCGAAATATCAATCACAGGACAGCCCAGCTTGCTGAACAGCACGGCGGCATATTCCATTTCTTCAGTGATGCGCTCCAGGCTGGCGTACTGCGAGCCTGCCGGGAGTCCGAGCTGCTTCAGCCTCTCGGAGCGGATCTTCAGCATATACTCGGGTTTCATCGTAAGCCCGATGAGCCGGTTCGGCGGCAGGCTCATCAGCTGCTGCGGCGGACCGATTTCGGGAACGATGGGGTAGTTCACAACCTTTTTGCCCCGGTGGGCGAGAAAGATGCTGAGCGGGGTCTTAGAGGTGCGGGACATGCCCAGCAGCACAATATCTGCCTTCAGCATCGCACCAAGATCGCGCCCGTCGTCACAGGCGACGGTGAATTCTATCGCCTCGATCCGCCGGAAATAGTCCTCGTCGAGCTGGTGAAGCAGCCCCGGCCGGGCCTGGGGCGCATCATCGAAGGTATCGATGAAGGCCTGCATCATCGGGCCCATGATATCAACAATCCGCAGGTCCAGACGTACCGCTTCCTCGCGGATCATCTCCCGCAGCTCCGGCTGAACCAGCGTGTAGGCGACAAAGCCCTGAAGCTGGGCAGTCTCCTCCATCAGCTTCCGCAGCTCGTCTTCATGCCTTACATTGCCGTATCTTCTGATCGTGACACGCTGATTCTGAAATTGGTGGATAACAGCCTGGACGACAGCCTCTGCTGTATCCCCTATAGAATCCGAGCATATCGTAATGAAATGTGAGGATGGCTCCATGCGCTTTTGATTCCTCCCGTTATCCTTTAGCTTCTAGATCGAGGAGAAGTTTGACAATGGAAGTTTTGGTCAGCCGTCCGGCCACGTCGAGCCTTGGGCCGTTTTCTTCCACAGTACCGGGGATCACCACCGGCAAACTGTCCACCTCGTGAAAAATCATTTTTTGTGCGGCATCAAGCACCGAATCTTCGGGAGAAACCGTCACGACCTTGGGCTGGCGGGTCATTACCATGCTCACAGGCATGGATACCGCGCCGGGATTGCCCAGCGTAACCTTCAAAAAATCCTTCCGCGAGGCCACTCCGGTCAGCTTGCCGTCCCCGTCGCAGATGATCAGCGTGCCGACATCCTGTAGAAACAGTGTAACTACGGCATCCTGAATCGTTGTCGTCTCGCGGATAATGATCGGAATGCTCTGAATGTCCTTGACCTTGGTTTCCTTAAGCAGATAGCTGCCGCCGAGGCGCTCCGAGGTTTTTTTGCCGGGAAAATAACCCACCTTGGGTTTAGCGTCAATGTACTCCAGCATGACGAGCACGGACAAGTCCGAGCGGATCGTCGGCTTGCTGAGATTAAGATGCTCTGCAATTTGCTCGGCGGTTATCGGCGCTCTTTTTTTGACAATTTCAATAATTTGCAGTTGACGGGATGTCAGTTCGATCACAGGTTCCCTCCACTTTCCGGATACAATCTGGCGTTCCTTTACTGAAAAGGAGCACCGTTTGCCGATTCCCCCTTCCATTCTTACGTGCTATTGGAATATATAACCCTTAACTTGGTTATATAATACGCAATAATGATCATTAATGCAATATATAATACGTCATATATATTATATTTAATAAAATTAACGTCTCTCATTCGTGGTTAGAACGTAGGCAGGTAAGTGCAGTTGATACCCCAGAGCGGAAGCTCGGAGGAGGATACATGGAGTCTGGTGGTGTAGGGACTCAGGGCTGTGTGTAAAAGGTGAGTGGGAAGTAGGGGAATGGAGTAGCTGGGTGGAAAGCAGTGAGTAGGGGGAGAGTGCAGAAGGTTCAGAGTAGAAAGTTGAGAGTAGAAAGTGGAAGTAGAAAGTTGAGCGTAGGGAGTAGCTGGCTGGAAGTAGTGAGTAGAGTAGAAAGTAAAAGCCGAAGGTTGAGAGTAGGGAGTGGGAAGTAGCTCGCTGGGGAGTAGTGAATAGGTATGTTATGAGTAATGAGTTGGCAGGTGCCCGGTTCTTAGCGTTGCGGACACAGATGCGCTTATTTGGTGGAAAAGAGCAATTTTGCTGTTTTTGCGGACTCAGGAGCTCTTATTTCGTGGTGTTCGACCCGTATTGGGAGGATAAGATGTCAATAGCCGCTCCTGTGTCCTCAATCGAGGAATACAGGGGTTACTTTTAAGAATGACGGCTCTGCTGTCCGCTAGAGAGCAAAGTATCGAGGTGCAGCTCGTCGCGGGCGTGCGCCTTGGGGTGCACAGGGCCCAAACAACGGCAAACCTGCCGTTGTTAAGGGAGCCCCCGGCCCGACAGGCCCAAACAACGGCAAACCTGCCGTTGTTAAGGGAGCCCCCGGCCCGACAGGCCCAAACAACGGCAAACCTGCCGTTGTTAAGTGAGCCCAGGGCCCGACAGGCCCAAACAACGGTAAAACTGCCGTTGTTAAGTGAGCCCAGGGCCCGGCAGGCCCAAACAACGGTAAAACTGCCGTTGTTAAGGGAGCCCCCGGCCCGGCAGGCCCAAACAACGGTAAAACTGCCGTTGTTAAGTGAGCCCCCGGCCCGGCAGGCCCAAACAACGGCAAACCTGCCGTTGTTAAGGGAGCCCCCGGCCCGGCAGGCCCAAACAACGGCAAACCTGCCGTTGTTAAGTGAGCCCCCGGCCCGGCAGGCCCAAACAACGGCAAAACTGCCGTTGTTAAGGGAGCCCCCGGCCCGGCAGGCCCAAACAACGGCGAAATTGCCGTTGTTAAGGGAGCCCCCGGCCCGGCAGGCCCAAACAACGGCGAAACTGCCGTTGTTAGCGTCACGCCCGGCCGCCCCCACGCCGAGCCCGGCCGTCCCAGCCCGGTCGCCCCAGCCCGGCTATCTGCGCCATCCTGCGCAGGCCACTGCTTTTACAAAACCTGTTTCTGCGGGTAAGCTTCCGCTGCTGCAGGCTGAATTAACGGGGGGCTCTGCTTCGGCTTGAACAGCAGCAGCTTCAGTGCGCCTGCATTTACAAGCACGGTGCCGGTGATGATGGTGAACACGCCGAGCAGAGTGATCCAGGTTACAGTCTCTCCGTAGAACAGGAAACCTACGCCAACTGCAATCGGCGGGGAGATGTACAGCCACGTAGAAGGAAAGACGGGATTGGTTTTGGCGACCAGCCAGTAGAACAGCGTGTGTCCGACCATGGAGCCGACCACGGTCAGGTAGAGCAGGGAACCGGCGGTTTGGAACGACAGCAGAAATCCGGGATGCACGTTTTCTGTGAACAGGGACAGAAGGAACAGCAGCGCGCCGCCGTACATCATCTGTGCTGCATTCAGGGCAACGGGCGATTCGCCGGAGAAGGTGCGGGTTACTTTTTTGGAATAGATCGCCCCCGCCGCATAACAGATTTCTCCGATCAGCACTATGGCGCAGCCGATGGTCCACAGGGGGGAAACCTCAATGGCAAGATTGGGCAGCACGAGCAGCAGTACGCCGGTGAAGCCGATGATGCAGCCGATCAGCGAATAGGAGGGCGCTTTTTGCCGGAGAAACGCAGTCTGCATCAGCAGAATCATCATGGGACCGGTAGCCGACAGCACAGCGGCAAGCCCTGAGGAAACATATTGCTCGGCCCAGTACAGTGCGGAGAAGGTTCCAAACGTCAGCGCAGCGCCGGTGAACAGCATTTCTTTGCGCAGAAGCAAGCGGAAGCTGGCTTTGCCTCTCCAGGCCATAAAAAGAAAAAGTACAGCACCTGCAACGAAAAAGCGCAGACCCGCCGAGAAAAACGGAGGCGCCCCGGCGTCCACGCCGATTTTTATAGCCAGGAAGGTAGTGCCGAAGATCAGGCAGACGAGCGAGTAAGCGAGCATAATCATGTTTCAGTTCCCCTTTGTGATGGTAATGTGGCAGTCGGTTGAAGGTTTTGATTAATCATATCCGATGGGAAACAGAACAGATTGCGGATCACAGAACAGATGGCAATCAGAATATTGTACAATAGGGCAAAGAGAAGTTGGTTGATATTGAACTTGGCGGTCTGGCGGATCATTTTTTTGGAGAGAGGGAGACAATTGATGAAAAAAGCAGCAGCCGCAGAACAGAGCCATCCTTTATTTCGCCAGGTGTACCAGTACATGCACAACCGGATGGAGCGCGGGGAGTGGAAGTCCCATGACAAGCTGCCGTCCATCCGGCTGCTGGCCGAGGAGCTGAACGTTCACAGGCTAACGGTGTTCAAGGCTTACCGGGCGCTGACTGAAGACGGCAAAGTGTATGTAAAAGATAAATCCGGTTATTATGTGTCTCCGGTCAGCAGCCCGATGAGGGAGCCGGCGGAAGGGGACGGAGCAGCCATATCCTCCTACTTACTGGCGAATCCCATGTCTGATATTCAGCGGATGCCGGTCAGTTACCAGTTCTCACAGGCGCTCATAGATCCGGGGCTGCTGCCCAACCTGTTCCTGTCCGATTATGTAAAAAAAGTGTTCGACCTCTATCCGAAAGTCATGGGAACATACTCCTCCGTTCAGGGGGATGAGGAGCTGCGCGGGACGCTCAGCCGCCATTTCCGGGAGCGGCACAGGCTGCAGCTGTCGCCGCGCGAGCTGCTGATAACCTCGGGCGCTCAGCAGGCGATCAATCTGATTGCAGGCATTGTGCTGGGACCAATGGATGCGGTGCTGGTGGAGCGGCCTACGTACAGCGTGGCGATGGATATTTTCCGGCGTCTGGGAGCACGGCTGGTGCCGGTGGAAATTACTCCGGAGGGCTATGACCTGCAGCAGGTCGAGGAGCTGATGCGCCGGCACCGGCCGCGGATGTTCTATATGAATCCGACGCATCACAATCCTACCGGGTATACCGTTCCGGCGCGGCAGCGCAAGCTCCTGGTTGAACTGGCAGAGCGCTACCGCTGTCTGCTCGTGGAGGACGATCCGTTCCGCGATATGTATTTCGCGGAGGAGCCGCCTCCGCCGTTTTTTGCCTACGATACGGAAGGCTGGGTAATCTATATCAGCAGCTTCAGCAAATATGTGGCTCCGGGCCTGCGGATCTGTGCCATAGGCTGCCGTTACCCGTTCATAGAGCAGCTGATTACCGCCAAATCGCTGGCGGACAACGGCACGCCGATTTTGAACCAGAAAATCTTTCTGCACTACTACACCTCGCCGCGCCTGCAGCAGCATCTCGGGAAGCTGCGGATCGCGCTCCAGGTGCACAAGGAGATCGTGGAGGAGGAACTGGCCGCCACCGGGTGGGAATGGACGCCTCCGCAGGGCGGGCTGAATCTTTGGGTGAAGCTGCCGGAGCGGATCTCCGTATCTGCGCTGTTTGCGCGCTCTATGGAGCAGTCCATCTCTTTTGTCCCGGGTGAAATTTTTGACCCGCTGGGAGAGATGAAGTCCTGGCTGCGCCTCAGCTACTCCTTCGCCAGCGAAGGCGTGCTGCGCGAAGGAATCCGCCGTCTGGCGGCGCTTGCGCGGGAGCTGTAAAGAGTGGGGGAGCCATGTGCAAGGAGAGTTCCGGGATTGTGGCTGATTGATTGACGGACTGTGTCTTGTGGTAAAGGCTGCTTGGACAGTCACCTTTTTGCCTCTAAACGATATGCTGTAGGTAAAAGGAGGGCTGCTCATGACGCTTTTGCATCAATATATGGAAACCGGGAATGAAGAGCTTCCTCTGGAAGCGTGGAAGAAGGAGGCCTGCCGCCTGTTTGCTTCCAGGATGAGTGACCGGAAAGTCCGGTTTCCCTGCATTCCAGCCACACAAGCATTCACGCTGGGCCATTTCCGTTATGGTTTTGCACCTGATCCTTGGGACGAATCAGCAGGGCGGAAGCTGGCGGAGATTATTGCCGAGTATGGTAAATCTTCGCGTTCTTTCGGAGATTACTCATCGCTGATTGTCTTTTTTGAAGCGGAGGAGAAGGTTAGAGATGTCTTGGAATATGAAGCGGTATTCTGGGACTTATTAAGCCAGGTAAGCCGTACGGACAATACGCCATGGCCGGGGGACATTCCGGAAGATCCGGAACAGGCGATGTGGGAGTTCTGTTATGAAGGCGAGCGGTATTTCGTTTACTGTGGCACCCCGGCACATACAGCCCGGCAGAGCCGGAGTTTCCCTTATTTTATGCTGGCTCTGACACCTCGCTGGGTATTGGACCGGTGGAATTCACAACCTCAAAAAGCAGCTGCGGTTGCTCCCCAAATCCGCGCCCGCTTGGCCGCTTACGATACAGCCCCAGCCCATCCGGAATTGAAGCCGTACGGATCGGAGGGGAATCTTGAATACAGGCAGTATTATCTGCGGGACGACGACACTTCACCGGCTGGATGTCCATTCCATCGTGCTGTTCAGAAGGAGAAGTGAGTTTTAATGCGTATAGTCGCTTGAGAAGCGAAAATTTCATTTCCGGTGATTTTACGAACGTTGTATAGTTTTTGTTTTGTTTTACATTCACCGGATGTTCCCCGAATATCCCCTTAATATATTTGCTCTAGTATGAGGGAGTAATTAATATTAAGGAGGGTATATATGAATTCTCAGAAAAAGAATAGATTCAAGACGGCTTTGACCGTAACTGCGGCAGGGGCGCTTTTGGCTACGAGTGTAGTGGCTGCACAGCCTGCCAAACCGGCAGAGGCGGCTTCCTCAAAAACGAAAAATGTCATTCTTTTTGTCGGCGACGGCATGGGAACAGCAGCACGCAATGCAATCCGTCTGGCAACTGTAGGCGAAAAAGGCAAGCTGGCCATGGATGATATGCCCTATGCGGGTCTGGTACATACGAGCTCTACAGTACCGGTTACAGATTCAGCTGCATCCGCCACGGCTTATGCCAGCGGAGTGAAGACATATAATGGCGCCATCGGTATGGATGCCAACAAAAAATCGGTTAAAACGATCGCGGAATACGCCAAAGCAGCCGGCAAATCCACTGGCGTGGTAACTACCAGCCAAATTACAGATGCTACGGGCGCAGCTTTTGGCGCACATGTGGAAGACCGCTCCAAGCAAAGCGATATCGCACTGCAGCTCTTGACCAAAAGCAAAGTGGATGTTCTGCTCGGCGGCGGTGAGGATTTCTGGTATCCGGCCGGCGAAGCAGGCAAGTTCCCGGATGCCCCGGCAGAAGATCCTTCGGAGAAAAGCAAAGGAACCCAGGGTAATCTGGTCACCAAAGCGAAGCAGCTTGGCTACAGCTATGTGTCAACCAAAGACGGCCTGAAGCAGGCCAAAGGCGGCAAGCTGCTTGGACTGTTCGCCAATGAGGAAATGTTCCAGCAGAATGAGGAAGGCAAAGGGGATATTTATAATCCTGTAGTCTCCCTGCCGGAAATGACTAAGAAAGCCATCGACACCCTGTCCACGAACCAAAAGGGCTTTTTCCTGATGGTGGAGGAAGAAGGCACGGATGAGTTTGCCCACAAAAATAATGCCAAAATGACGATCAAATCCGGCCAGGCTCTGGATGCATCTGTGCAGGTAGCCAAGGATTTTGCCAAAAAGAATCCGGACACGCTCGTGCTGGTGCTGGCTGACCATGAAACCGGGGGACTGTCCATCGAACCGGTAGATGCAGAGGACGAAACAGGAGACGGCATCTCCAAAGAAGACGGTCCGTTCGCTATTGCCAATTCCAAGGAAAGCTTTGTAGTCGACTGGACAACCTCTGGACATACAGCGGTGGATATTCCGGTTACAGCCATGGGCAAAAACGCACAGCTCTTTACAGGGGTTTTTGAAAACACTGCCGTGTTCGATAAGCTGATGCAGGCGTATGGTTTTAATGCAAAAAAATAATACGGCAAAAGGAACCGTCCTTTTGCAATGAACTGGCTGGCCGGATTATCCGGCTGGCTTGTTTTTTGTGGAGCATATGCCCTATAGTCTGGCAAACATCCGCTGTGCCGCTTGTATTCCGTATATTTACATTTTCTTAGTAACATTTGTAACTGACGTGCTGGCCCGGAAATTGATAAATATAGTATGTAAGCGTTTTAATTAAT
The DNA here is from genome assembly GCF_000758705.1 of Paenibacillus graminis. NCBI lineage: Bacteria > Bacillati > Bacillota > Bacilli > Caryophanales > Paenibacillaceae > Paenibacillus > Paenibacillus graminis. Next base: position 1,384,611 of record NZ_CP009287.1, read on the forward strand.
CGACTGGGGGAATGGTTGTGAAAAAAGTAACAAAATTATTATTGGCAGCTGGCATCTCGCTGGCTGTAGTCGGCGCAGGCAGCAGCGGTGTCCTGAGCAATGTATCTTCAGCTGCTAGCGCACCGCTTAAGGTTGGACGGGTCGAAGCAGCCGCTCATGGCACGAAATGCTTCACTGTGGCGGTTGCCGTAGTCCAGAATGGCGTTATCGTTGCCGCCTCGCTGGATGACTATCAATTCCTGGGTTCGGATGTGGCAACGGGAGTGCCTAACTCTGATAAGGACTTCGGACAGAATTACAAAGATCCTGCAATGGTTCTGGCTTCGAAGAAAGCCAATGCCAAATACTATAGCGAACATATGAAAGAAGAAGCCAAATCCACGGTTTCCTATGACAAGAACATGGCTGCTATTGAGAAATTTGCAACAGGCAAAACGATCAAATCGCTTGAAGCTACACTGGCTGCAAAGAGCAAAGAACAGATGGTTGATGCGGTCAGCGGGGCCACTCTGGTGGATACCCAAGGCTACCTGAAAGCTATTCTGGCTGCTGCCAAGGCTGCCAAATAAGCTGCCGCTTAAATAGGGCAAAGATAAAAACTCCTCCACGGTTACAGCTGTGAAGGAGTTTTTGTGTTCTGTATTTTTGTTCTTCGGCAGTGGCCGCTTTCCGGCTGGAGTGCAGGAGTGACATCAGACCCAGCCGAACAACCGGGCGGCCTGGGCCACGGCGAAGGTTACAGCAATGGCAATCCCGAGCGGAATGACAGCTGAGAGCACCGCCCACTTCATACTGCGCGTTTCTTTGTAAATATTGATTAGCGTGGTGCCGCATGGATAGTGGAGCAGAGAGAACAGCATCATATTCAGCGCGGTCAGCCAAGTCCAGCCATGACTCAGGAAAATATCCTTAATGCCGCCAAGTCCATCGATATCCACCATTGCGCCGGAGGACATATAGCCCATGAGCAGGATCGGCAGCACGATTTCATTGGCAGGGAGCCCCAGAATAAAGGCCATAATAATGAAGCCGTCGAGCCCAAGCAAATTCGCAAAGGGATCAAAAAAAGCAGCCATATGGTTAAGTACGCTGTCTCCCCCGACCATTACATTGCCCAGAATCCAGGTGATAATCCCGGCTGGCGCAGCAACCACGATTGCCCGGGTCAGCACGTTCAGGGATTTTTCTTTGGAGGAGAGCAGTATGGTCTTCCAAATCTGCGGACGGCGGTATGGCGGGAGCTCCAGTGTATAGTGTGTTGGCACTCCGCGCAGCGCGGTCTTAGACATCACCCAGGAGACGGTTAAGGTGACGATGATGCCGATCAGGACAATGCCCATCAGCACCAGGGCTGTCGATAAAGTGCGCAGGGCGCCCGCTGCGGCCCCGCCGACCATGAACAGGGAGGAGAGCAGAATCAGCGTAGGCCAGCGTCCGTTGCAGGGAACGAAGTTATTGGTCAGAATGGCCAGCATCCGTTCCCGGGGTGATTCAATTATGCGGGTGGAGAGAATGGCGGCAGCGTTGCAGCCGAAGCCCATCGACATGGTCAGGGCCTGCTTGCCGTGGCCGCCGGATTTTTTGAACAACCGGTCCATGTTAAAAGCCACGCGCGGCAGATATCCGAAATTCTCCAGCAGCGCAAATACCGGAAAGAAAATCATCATGGGCGGCAGCATGACACTGATGACCCAGGAGGTACCGCGGTACAGCCCCAGCACGAGCACGCCATGCAGCCAGGCCGGTGCGTTCACAGCCTCAAAACCGGCAGTCAGATAGCCTTCAATCCAGCCAAAAAGGGAAGCGAGCCAGCCCGAAGGATAATTGGCGCCCGCAATGGTGATCCAGAACACGAGGCCGAGGCCGGCGAGCATAATGGGGAAACCCCAAATTTTGGAGGTGACGATGCTGTCCAGTTTATAGGTGCTGGCGAGTTTCTTCTGGTCCTTGTAGGTCACGGCATCCCGGCAAATTCCGGCCGAAACCCCGTAAATTCCACTGACAATTTCATCCCGGATCGAGCTTTTGTCCGCGAGCTTCTTTGCGAAGGGCAGCAGGGAGTCTATGGCGTCGGTTCCTTTAATGATATGCGGTGACTCCATGGCCCACAACCTCCTTTGTTTCGGTAATATTTTTGCGTCCCATGTGGGTCTTAAGCGAATGGAGCAGGCTCTCATCACCATCCAATAGCCGCAGGGCAATCCAACGCGCCGGATATCTTGAGCCAACAGTCTGTTCAACCATGGGAATAAGCTCGGCGATGCCCCGTTCAATTTCGTCGCTATAGCTGATGCGGAGCGGCTGTGCCGTAAAAGCACCGGTTGCCACTCGCTCGATCTGATCCAGAAGAGCTTCAATGCCGATTTTGCCCCGGGCAGAAATAGCTACAACCGGAACACCCAGCCGTTTTGAAATCGCCTTCAAGTTGATGTCAATGCCAAGTCGCCGGGCTTCATCGATCAGGTTGACACAGATCACCGCCCGTCCGGTAATCTCCAGCACCTGCAGGGCAAGATTGAGATTGCGCTCCAGCGAAGTCGCGTCGAGAACCACTAACGTCACATCGGGCTCCTCGAATATAATGTAATCTCTGGCCGCCTCTTCGTCGGCGGAATTGGAATACAGCGAGTAGGTGCCTGGAAGGTCAACTGCGCGGTACGTATGGTTGTTGTGGGTAAATTCGCCTTCGGCGGTAATGACAGTTTTGCCTGCCCAGTTGCCTGTGTGCTGACGCAGTCCGGTCAGAAGATTGAACAGCGTGCTTTTCCCCGTATTGGGGTTGCCGGCAAAAGCCACAGTATATTGACTCATTCGTCTCCACCTCCAATCAAAGTTCCATAAATCAATTCACTTTCTTCCCGCCGCAGCGCTATGGTTGTGTTGCTTACACGGAATGCCGTAGGGTCACCCAGCGGGCTGCGCCGCAGCACCTCTACAGCGTTGCCAACGACAAATCCGAGATCGAGCAGCCTTCTCCGCAGCACACCCTGCACTTCTATGCCGCTGATCACCAGCTTGCTGCCGTTTACTGCCTCAGATAATGGAATAACAACTCCAGCCATAACATTCCCTACTTTCATATTTAGAATTAAGTATATAAGTATATAAGTATATATTGTGCACTAGGGATAGATTCTTGTAGTCTGCCACAATAGTAGTATACGTGAATGAATTTGTCTTGGCAACAAAAAAGTTTCCCTAGGGAAAAATAAATGAGAGATATTTATAAATGCGCGCTGTGCTGGTCATAACAAGGGGAAAATGAATTTAAGGCAGATAATAAATGCAGAAAATAATGGTATATTTTGGTCGAATATTGATAGAGATGTTAATTTTCTGCTGAGGATAAGTCAGATAAGTGGAAAGAGGAGATCCGTTTGGCTGCTATGAGGGAATGGTGGATATACGGAGTTTTATTGGAGTGAAAAAAAGTGGAAAGTAATTAGTTGGAAGTGATGAAGCTGGCTGGCGGGGAATGCCCGAGTGGTGGAATGAGCCGCCGTTGTGCGGAAGCTGCCTGAATCTGGCGAATCAAAGGCAGAAATACCTTTGATTTGGCCAAGAAGTGGGCGACTGAGGGGAATGAGAGGTAAAAGTACCTTTAATTTGGCCAGAAGTGGGCAACTGATGGGAATGAGAGGTAGAAATACCCTTGAATTGGCCCGCTCCGGCGGAACCGCCGAAATCAAAGGCAGAAATACCTTTGATTGAGTCGCTTTCAGGCCAAATGCCCAGTGTACTTGCCGGTGGCAGGTGCACTGGGTGCTTGAGCTAAATACAGCCCCTGTATATTCCCGTCAGCTATTCCCAGCTGCCGAAATCCAGGGTGCGGCCCGTTTCGACCAGGGTTTTGGTGTTGCTCAGGATATGCCACCAGGCGCTGTCGCTGGCTGCATAGGCGGGGTCGTCCGGATGCCAGTTATCGTGAATGAGCGTCAAACGGGTGCAGGCTCCTTCCGGTTCCAGCCGCCAGGAAATGCGCGACTCATAGTTTTCTCTGTCTTTCAGGTAGGAAGGGCCTACTTTGTGTGTGAAGCTAAGCACTTTCTCCGGGATAAATTCCAGCAGCGTTCCATACACATGCACAGTCTCATCGCCTTCCGCTCCAGGACCGACATATTCCAGCAGTTCTCCCGGATTGAAGCTGGAGCGGATTACACTGCCATAATAAATTTGTTGGACCTGCCCGGGGGAGACCAAGGCATCCCACACCTGGGCTTGAGTGCCGGCAATATAAAATTCATATTTCAATTCGTTCATTTCATTTGTTCCTCCCTGGAAGTGTATTTTCATACAGCCTTAAGCCTGTCTTCACTATAACAAAAGATCACTGACAGTTATGGTCAGTGATCCAGGAAGAAATCTAAGATTCGTTGTAATAGGCTGTAAGATCTGCGGTCACTTCAGCGAGCTTCTTCTTCAAGGCGGCAGGCTCCCGGATGGTCAGCGCTTTGCCGTAGGGCAGCAGAAAGTACGGAGCGTAGCTGTACAACGTGGCCTCATCCAGCAGGAACCTTGCTGTGTTCTCGCTTCGCTGCTCCAGTGTATGCCCGAACAGCCAATGGCTGCAGAGATCATTTAATACGGCCTCTGCAGCTGAAATGACGACGGCAGTCAGCTCCGCCGGATTGTCCTGGCCGGGCAGAAGGCTCTGCAGCAGGAACTCGCGTGCTGAGAAGCTGGCGGGACGTATAAAGCCTGCCCCCGTCCTGCGCAGGTCGGCGATTCGGTCCACCCGGAAGCTGCGGATCTCCTGGCGCTGATGGCAGAACCCGGTTAGGTACCACTGGCCTTTCCATAACACAAGTCCGTAAGGATCAATACTGCGGGAGGATGGGAGTCCGCCGTTGCCTTTGCGGTATTCCATCTCCAGCGTCAGGCTGTCTGCCGTACAGGCCTCCAGCTCTTCCAGCAGCTGCGCAAGCGGGGCAGCCGGCGAATGCAGCGTCTCCAGTCCGCTCTCGTGGCGCTCCATGTGCAAGAGTTGTTCAGCATTGCTGTAACGCTTAAGCTTGGCAATCGCCCCGTCCAACGCCTGCTCATAGGGATAGCCGCTTCCCCTTGCAAAGGCCGAGGCCTGTACAAGCGCCCGCCGTTCCCCGGCGTCGAAGAACAGCGGAGCTGCGCTGAAATGCTCCGGCAGACTATAGCCGCCGCCCGGACCGGCATCCGCGATGACGGGAACACCGCTGGCGCAGAGGGCGTCAATATAGCGGTAGACGGAGCGCACACTCAGCTCCAGCTCCTCGGCCAGCTCAGCAGCGGTTCTTTTGTGCTGCTGCAGTATCCACAGAATGGACAACATGTAATCGGCCTTGGACATACGTCCGAACCCTCCCTTTAATCATTGGCTGTTTCAATATAGCCAGTGTACCTGTATCCCGGCTTGCCGTCCAACCCGGGATAAGCCATATTCGCCAAGAAGCGATGGATAGGGGCAAGAAATACGGCAGACGGTTGTCAGCTGGAAATGCCGGTTCCGTTGCCCAAGGGTGCAGGACCAGCCCGGACACAGGGTTCTACACCATCATTTTCTTCAGACTATGAATATAGCGGGACCGGACAATGATGAAATATATCGTTTGTACCGCCAAAAAAGCTGCTGCCGTTACAAGAACCGGCATCGTGACATTGCGGATGCTGATCTGATACAGCACCGGACGGATAACGACCAGCGTCTGCACCGCAGCGACTAGAATAGGGATATAGAACAGCAAAGCGATCTGGCGGGTTGCAGATGCCGACATTTCTTTGACGCTCAGGCCTATTTTGGACAAAGAATGGTACATTTTCATGTCAGCGTTCAGCTCCGTATGCAGCTTGAAATAGAGGAAGCTGGCAGACGACAGCGAGAAGATCAGGGCGATAAAAATGCCGATGAAGCTGAGCATGGATGTTCCCTGCTTCGAGGCCGTGTAGTCGCCCGCCGAGGTGCTGATCAGGGTATCCCAATTGTCATTGGCAACGTTCCAGCCCCGGCTCCACGTCTCCAGTTCGCCTGAAATCACGGTCTCCGGTTCACCTGCTTTGGGCAGCGCACCGCCCCATGCCGGGATGTTGTAGAAATAATACTCCATCAGGTTGGAACGGTCAGCAGCGGCGGCGGCTTGTTTATAATAACCATCACTCACGATTAATACAGGTGCGGTATATTGGCCGAAAGGCATCGCCTTTGGATTCTGCACCTGCTTCAAAATAAGCTTCTCCTCATTTGGAGCCGGTAAGGACACAGTCTGGCCGGTATCGAACTTAACGTCCCTGTACTTGGGGTTAAGCAGCAGAACAGCTTCCCCGTCCGTCAGTGGAGGCAGTCCGGCAGACTCTATTTGCCCGGCGAGCTGATTGAAGCGGGAAAGGGAGAGCAGCATAACACTGTTGAACTTGCCCTTGTGATCTTTGACAGAACTGCGGATGAAATTAACCTTGTTCTCTGTATATTTGATTCCGTTTTGGTCCAATGTGCTTAGGATTTTCTGTCTTCCGGTATCAGCAGCGGCACCACGATCATAGATAGTGTAGATAATTCCGAACGGGCTGTTCATATAACTCGTCCGGTTCGCCTGGCTGATGGACAGCAGGAACCCGGCAGCCATACAGGCGAGAGAGGTAACAACTGTGACCATAAACAGCATCCGGGCGTTGTCCTTAATTTTGTAGCTCATCTCTGAGATCCATAGCAGATTGGTTCCCCGCCATACCCGCTTGCGGCTGATCCTCAGCAGGCGCATTCCCAGTACGGACAGCTGTGAATAGAAGAAATAAGTACCGGGAATTCCGGTAACAGCGGCTGCCAGCAGGGACAGAGGCGATAACGGAGTCCGGATGGCGTAAGCACCAGCTGCCAGCAGGGCCAGCCCAAGGAACGCCAACAGCCAGGAGACTTTGGGCTCCTTTTTCGGCTTCACACTGCCCTTCAGCAGCTCAAGCACCTGATTTTTGCGGATGAACAACAGTGTGAACACGGAATTGGCCAGAAAAAGGGCGATAAAAGCAACGGAGGTCGTAACCAGCGCCTTGACCGGCCAGTAGAACGGCAGATTGTCAATGCCCATAACCGTGGTGCTGAGGAGCAGAAACAGCTTCGACAGCAGCATTCCGGCGGCCATCCCGGTTACAATCGACAGCATGCCGATCAGCATGTTTTCCAGCATAATCAGCCGGTTGATCTGCCCTGGACGGGCGCCAAGAATCATCAGAATGCCGAATTCCTGATTGCGCAGCTTCAGAAAGGCGCTGATGGAATACATCACGAAGAAAAAAGCAAAAATGAACACAATGTAGGAAGCAATCATCATCCCGGCAGCTGAATTTTTGCCCATCTCTACAGACGTAACGCCAGGATGGTACATAAATACCGAATAGGAGAAGAAGATCATGACCATGAAGGCGCTGCTGAGAAAAAAAGCCATATACGCACGCGCATTCCGCCGCACATTGTTAAACGCGAATTGAGGAAAGCTCATGCGTATTCCCTCCCCAGAATGAAAGTGTGTCGATAATTTTCTGGAAGAAGGCCTGGCGGTTGTCTCCGCGGTGGATTTCCGCCGCCAGCTTGCCGTCCTTGATGAAGACGATGCGGTTGCAATAGCTTGCCGCCATCGGATCATGCGTGACCAGCATCAGTGTGGTGCCTTCCTTGCGGTTGATGTCCTCCAGCGATTCCATCACGAGCCGTGAGGAATTGGAATCCAGCGCACCTGTAGGTTCATCGGCCAGGATAATCGCGGGGGAAGTGATAATTGCCCGGGCGATCGCCGTGCGCTGGCGTTGTCCGCCGGAGATTTCATAGGTCCGCTTATTCAGGATATCCTTGATGTTCAGCCGGTCCGCAACCTTTTGCAGCAGAGCGTCCATTTCGGCCAGTTTGCGGTTGTCCAGAGTCAAGGGGAGAACAATGTTCTCAGCTACAGTCAGCGTCTCCAGAAGATTGAAATCCTGAAAGACGAAGCCAAGCTGCCTGCGGCGGAACAGGGCCAGCTCCTTTTTGTTCATGAGATAGGGGTTGCTGCCTCCGATTTTCACCACGCCCGAAGAGGGCTGGTCAATGGTGGAAACCATGTTAAGCAGGGTGGTCTTACCGCTGCCCGAAGGTCCCATAATGCCAACGAACTCGCCTTGCTCAATGCTGAGGTGAATATCGGTGAGGGCCTGGGTATTGACTTTGCCCGGATACACTTTGTTAAGAGCGGTAACTTCCAGTACATTCATTTCTTTCATTCCTTCCTGTCGGAAACATGAGTCACCCTAATCTTAGGATGCGGATGTGCTTGATGTTTCGCCTCTGTTTCCGAGTGTACAGGATGGACATCCGGTAAGCTATGGATTTACCTTAATGAATTCTTACGGCCCGTTTAAGGTTATGTTCGCAGATTAGGAGGAGGGGCGCGCAAACCAGCTGCGCAGCAGGATGGAAACAGCCAGCAGCAGAGGGATCGCCACCTGAAACACAGAATCGATTTTCAGACTGGGTCCAAGGCCAATAGCGATATGCTGCGTATAGTCTCTTTCCAGAAAGGAAGCACCATAAATGGCCGCGCCTACGGGGAATACCCACCATTTGGCCGGTTTTCCGGTCAGCTCAGCTATGGCCTTCACAGAACAGAAGTAGAACAGCATCATCTTGACCAGCAGACCGATATAAAGCTGGATGGTAACCAGAATGTCCAGGCGTTCGATAAACTTCAGATTCGAAAGGGTGCGTACGGTTTTTAAAAAGGGCAGTTGACTGGTCCCTGCAATGGCCGGCCCGAGAACGGCTACATTGAGTGCGTTCATGAAGATCAGAAATATACTGATGAGGAGATAAGCTGCTACGCTGTTTTTTACCGGAACCCCCGGTTTATCCCATAAAGACCACAGCATCAGGAATACAATCATCTGTCCGAAGGGAAAGGAAACAATATCGGGCAGCGCGGCATCCGCAATCGGCTTAAATCCGTTCTCAAAAACAGGTGCTAAATGGTTGAAGTCCAGGGAGCCCATGATTCCGAGCAGAAGAACAAGCACAGCATAAAAAGACAGCACCACTGGCAGCAGGACCTCCGGCAGGCGGAAGACCACCTCGGTCCCTTTCCAAATGGCGTAAAGGGCAGTCCCGACAAAAATCAGCATCGTAACGGACATCGGTGAGTTCGGCAGCAGGGTCAGCGCGGTCAGTTCACCCAGGTCACGGACATTGCGCATCGACTGGTAGGCGAAATACAGGCTGTAAGTTCCGCCGACGGCTGAACCGGCAATCTTACCAAAGTGGAGGACGAGCATGCCGATAAGGTCGTAATGCCGAGAACGGTGTTGAATCCACATCAGAAGCATTAGCAGAACTAAACCTGCTGCCGCGCCGGTGCACATCGCCAGCCAGGAATCTTGTTTGGCCTTGGCGCCGAGCAGAAACAGCGGTGTGCTGCCGATTTCAAACAGCATGATCATGAACGAAAGCTGCAGGGCAGACACCTGCTCCTTGTTGTGCATGTTATAGGGTCAGCCTCCTAACCACTTGATGATTGCCCGGCCCGCAGGCTGGAAGTATGCGATATATAGCGTAGATACGCCGAAATACGGAGTTTTCGTAATGCCACAAATATGAACATAGGCACAATAGACCAATATACAGCCGAACCATAGCCTGTGCAGTTTGCGCCCTTGTCCCTGCAGCAGGGTGCAACCCCGCCAGAAAGCGAGGATATAGAGCCCCAGAATTACAGCTATTTTCATAGACAAGCTCCTTTATTTCTCGTGAACAGATTCAAAGGATTTATTGCTGAGTCCTGTCCGCTCAATTTCCATCGATACATGAGGCCGGATTTCGATCTCCTGGAACACGCGGTCCCAGCTCTTGTCCTTCCGGATCTGCTTGAAGCGTTTGCGGTCACTGCGGTGAATTTTGATTGCAAAGCCGGTGACATCGGCACCCAGCTTCCTGACCTCCTTCCAGGAGTTGTCCACCAGTTCCAGCACCTGCTGTTCGAGAGTATGCTCCATCTCTGTAATCGAAGCCCGCTCGTTCAAATCCATGACGCTGCCGAGTTCGGCTAATACACCGCTGCCTTTTATATGGATATCGATGACATAATGATCTTTCTCCCATTTGGGCTGAACCGTAGTTCTGGATTTTTGGAGGACAAAAGAAGCATCCGGCTTTTCATCGGATTCGGGCTTGGAAGGGAAGGCGATTGTGGCTGTTTTTATTTTGTCCGTCATAAAAGACAAGCCAAAGGCCTGCTTCTGGCTCAGCCATCCGACCAGCTTCTCGCCCTTCAGCACGCCCAGTCTCCCCAGGGCCAGCCGGGTCTGCAGGTCCGTCCGTCCGGTTTCCTGCGTTTCATCCATAACCTCTGGCCCGGTCAGGAGGATTTCCGGAAGGATCGCACTGCCTGATTCGGAAGAAAGGGCCATCGCGAGCTCGAACATCCGTGTGCCGGGGTAATAGGATACTAGCCGGGATTCCTGCTCTATCATCAACTGGATGCCGGCACCCTGGTTTTTGGTGAGCTGCATGAGCTGATCCAGAATATCGCCGGCTTCATCTTTGGCAATAAATACATAGACGGTTTCACGGGCGTCCTGCTTGCGCAGGAACATATCAATTAATTGATTGACACCGTGTCTGGCCAGACTTTCGCCCAGCACGGTAATCCGGGAATGGGAGAAGAACATTTGGCGTGTGCTGGTCAGGTTGGTTTTTTCAACCGCCTCCATAATGGTCCTCCCCTTGACCGTAAAGGTGACGAATGGAGGCGAACTGGTGCTTCCGCCCCCGGTCCCCCCCGTATTGCTGGCTCCAGAAGAAGGGTTGATTACCTGGTAAGTGGCCTTCCACTGGTTATCCTCCCAGTCATAGGCTGAACCGGAAGTGATGCCAAGCTCGCTCAGCTCACGGTCGTCCCAGCATCCGGACAGCAGTGTGGATAAGAGGGGAAGACACAGCAGGCAGAAGAGGTTTTTTTTTGAAATATTCATGCTCCCCATCCTTTCCGCTTGGTTTTAGCCTTCCTGAAGCGGTCCAGTCCAACCGCCCCCAGAGGAACGAGTACATTAAAGAGAAAGAAAACCAGAAAACGCCCTTCCTTGTTATAGAGGTTCAGTTTCTCCGTACTCTGCCAGGTATACAGGCATTCCAGCACGATAAGCAGACCCAAGGTGCCGATAAAAGGCCGGCTGCTGCCTACCCTGAAGGTTTGCTTAAAGCACTCTACCGTAGCAAACAGAAAAATCGAAAATTTCACGTAGATGGACAATACCCAGTAAGAAATGAAGAGAATATCCAGCTTCTCGATAAATCTTCCGAGATGTACGATGCTAGCGGCTGAGAAACCGGGATACGCACTGAGCCTGATAAGGTCAGGGCCAAACACCATCAGCGCAATAATGAGAGAAAACATCATCAGCATGGCAACAAAAATCAGACCGGTCCAGCCAATGATCCGGGCCTTCTGCGGAGATTGCAGATAAGGCGCCAGGAACAGCAGCACGGCCACTTCGGACATCCACGTAGTTGGAGTAATGCTGGCAAGGGTCAGCTCAGCCAGAGAATGATCGAACATTGGCAACAGCTGGTGCACATTCATTTCGTCAGTTAAGCCGAATATATATAGCGGCGCAAATAACAAGTACAAGAGGATCACCAGGCTGTTCACCCGGGCGATGGCTTCCAGGCCCTGTCTTACCATATAAATGGTAATGAGCAGAATCAATACGCAAAGGATCGAAATCGGTGTATTGATGAGTACATTGTCCTTCAGGAAATTGACGAATTCACGCAAAATTGTTGTGGAAGTGTCCAGGTAGAACTGCAGCATAAAGAGGCCCAGGACTGCAGCAATTGCGGGCGAGCTTTTTTCGCCGACCCATGTCAGGAACGGAGCGCCATTGGTACAGCGAACAGCGCTGCCGACAATATATGCGATGAGGAGCCCGAAGAAGGTGGACAGCAGAATAGCAAGCGGCGCATCCTGTTCCGCATAGTTGCTGATAATTGCCGGAAGCACGACAGTAGCAGTGGGCAGTATCGTGTTGACAATCAGCATAGCTGCCTGGGTAGTGCCGATTTTGCTATTCATACCGGATCCTCCCCTTGCGGCTTGGGCTGCTGATGTTCACCCTGCCGGCGTGTTTCTTTGCCCAGGATGGTATTGGGACGCATTGTCATGTCCCAGAGCGGTACACGGATAAAGATATCCTTAAGGTAGCGCGGAACCATTGGAGCCACCGGCGACAGGTACGGCACCCCAAACGAACGCAATCCGGCCATGTGAATCAGCAGCACTATCAGAAAGGACATAATGCCAAATAGTCCCAGGGTCGCGGCGATAAACATCATGACAAAACGGATCAGCCGGATCGAGTTGGCGATCGCCAGCGAAGGAATGACAAAGTTGGAGATCGCAGTAAAAGATACAACAATCACCATTGCGGCCGAAACCAGTCCGGCTTGAACCGCGGCCTGCCCCAGCACCAGAGCGCCCACGATGGAAATCGCCGGACCGATGGTGCGCGGCATGCGCACCCCCGCTTCGCGCAGCACATCAAAGGTCAGCTCCATCAGCAGCGCCTCCGCCAGCGCCGGGAGCGGAACCCCCTCCCGCTGTGCGGCAAGACTGATCAGAAGGGTGGTCGGCAGCATTTCCTGATGAAAAGTGGTGACAGCAATATATAAGGCTGGCAGCAGCATAGATACAAAAAATGCCGAATACCGGATCAGCCGCAGGAAGGAGGAGATATCATAACGCTGATAGTAGTCCTCGCTGGACTGAAAGAAGTTGAAGAATGTGGACGGTGCAAGCAGAGCAAAGGGCGTGCCGTCAATAATGATTCCGACTTGCCCTTCCAGAATGCCGCCGGCCATCGCATCCGGGCGCTCTGTATTCTGGATCGTCGGAAACGGAGTCAGGCCGCCGTCCTGAATGAATTCCTCAATATAGTTGCTCTCCAGAATGCTGTCGGTATTGATCGCATTCAGGCGGCGGCGGATTTCCTTCAGCACCTGCTTGCTGGCGATGCCCTCCAAATAGACCAGGGCCACTCCAGTCTGGGTGCGCTGGCCGATTTTATACTCCTCAATGCGCAGATCAGGGGTTTTCAGTCTGCGCCGCAGCATGGAGGTGCCTGTCCGCAGGCTTTCGGTAAATCCTTCTTTGGGGCCCCGGATGACGCCTTGGGAGGTTGGCTCATTGATACTGCGTTTCTCCCAACCGGAGGTATCCGCAGCCATACCCACCCCAAGCCCTCCCAGCAGGATTAAGGTATAGCCGTCGAACAGCATGGGCAGCAGCATTTCCAGGGTATTGCCTTCTTTAACCCCTCCAATAGGCAGCATTTGATTCTTGATCATATGGAAGGCATCAGTGGCACTGATGAATTCGCTTTTCAGCTTGACCGTTTCCAGCAAGGGTTGAAGTACACCCTGGTTGACCACGTCAGCGTTGACCAGTCCGTCAATATAGATAAAGGCCAGATCTAGCGAGCTCAACGACTCATTGGTAAATCTGCGGACCACAATATCCGAACTGCGGCCAATCCGCTGGCTAAGCTCCTGTAAATTCACCTCCAGAGAAGGATTAAGAGGAAACGGGCCGGGTACGGATTGTTCTGGGTTGTCGCTCTTGTCGGGGTTGGCCCGCTGCGGGTTGCCTGGCATCGTAACGCCTCCATTCTGCTGGAATCTGGATTCTTTGGCGTTATTATCCCCAGGCCTTCAATTCCTTATTCTGCCTAAGTGAGAGTGTGGTCTCTAATAGCAGGGCACGCAAACCGTGTACGCCAAACCGTACGCCAAACCGGTATACGTAAACCGCGTATGCCAAACCGTACACGCCAAAAAAGGTCCGGCCCCATCCGTAAAGGCAGGGTCTCGGACCTATGTCTGATCTTATTGGAGACCGGTTCCGTTTACTTCTCCAGTCTGGCAGCTGCGCTAAAAATAATTCTTACCGCAGTTCCCTCTCCGGGCCGGGACTCCAGGCCGACCTTATGGCCGAGACGGCTGCAAATTTCGCGGACCAGGTACAGGCCCATCCCGGTCGATTCATGGTACTGGCGTCCACGCTCACCCGTAAAATAGGGATTAAATACCCTTTTCTGATCTTCAGAGGAAATGCCGATGCCCTCATCCGTAATTTCAAGGATGATATCTTGGTCTATGGCCTGTGCCGTGACGGCAACGGTTTTGCCTGATCCGGAAGTATAGTTCACGGCATTGACCAGAATCTGGGTCAGCATAAACATCAGCCATTTGGCATCGCTGTATACGGTTAGGCTCTCATCCACCCGGATATCAGCCTTGATGCCTCTGCGGATGAACAGCCTGCGGTTCTCGGCCACCGCTTCGCTGATGATTCTGCGCAGCGGCAGAGATTGCACCTGGAAGTCATCCTCAAACCGCTCCAGGCGGGAGGTATAAATGACCATCTCCAGACCCTTGCGCAGGCGTTCTAGCTCTTCCTGGATGCTGCCTGCCGCCTCATCGTCCAGCTCCTGCAGCGTAAGCTGGATAACGGACAGCGGAGTCTTCATCTGGTGTACCCAGCGGTTCATAAAAATAATATGCTGATCCATCCGGCTGATATGGCTCTGGAGCTGCTCCTGATAGTGGCGGTGGGTCACCTGGAGCAGCTCGCTCACGGCTTCGGGCAGCGGCGCATCATCCAGCGGAGCAGGCAGCTCACCGGGTGCAGCGGCCGGTTGGGCCAGACGGCTGTACAGCTTATGATGCTGGATATATCTGTACACCAGATAGACGAGAATAACCGCAGCGCTGAGTGCCATTCCATACAGGATGATCGACAGCGGCCTGGATTCGCCGGACAAATAATACAGAACCGGAACGAGGATCATCTGCAGCAGATAAAAGATCAGCAGCGGCCGCTGGTCCTTGAGGAACAGCCTCACCGGCTGTCTCCGGAAGCGTTCAGCCTGTAGCCCGCGCCTCTGACCGTTTCCACGATTTCCTCAAGCCCCAGATCCTTGAGCTTCTTCCTCACCCGCGTAATATATACATTCAAGGTATTGTCATCAATAAAATGCTGGTCCTCCCACATCAGATCAAGCAGCCGTTCACGGGTGACTACCCGCCCTTCCTTGAGCATCAGCGCTTCCAGCAGCACGGCTTCCTTCTGGGTAAGCTCTGCGGATTGACCGGCGAACTGAATGACATATCTTTCCGGCAAAAGGGTAAGGCCACCCGTCTGCAGCCTACGCTCCTCCTGGTTCTGGGCATATGAGCCGTAGGCTCTGCGCAGATGGCTGCGGATTTTGGCCAGAACCACCTCGTATTGAAAAGGCTTGGTAATGTAATCGTCACCGCCGTTCTCGAGCGCCATTACCTGATCCATCCCGCTGTCGCGGGCGGAGATGAACAGAATGGGGCACAGCGAAGACTTGCGCAGCTGGCGGCACCAATAGAACCCGTCATATCTGGGGAGATTGACATCCAGGAGCACCAGGCTGGGGGCCGCTTGCTCAAAGGTCTCCAGAACTCTGTTAAAATCCTCCACAACTACCGTATGGAAATCATATTTGGAGAGATAGGCATCCAGCAGGTCCGCCAGCTTGGCGTCGTCCTCAACAATCAGAATCGTTTCCATGAGTTCACTCCTTTATCCAGTTATACAGTAACATGTCCAGGGAAAATCTTGCAAAGTCTGGACAGCACCCGGGGAGAGCCGGGGGCTAAAAGGAGCGTTTTCCGCAGCAAAGCCTCCACGGCTTCCGGTCCGAAGGACCGGTGCATGGAGGCTAGCGGGTTAATAGAAGGCAATTTAATCGGCAGTGCTTAGTTGGTTTTGACCACCAGCGCATTGCTGATCAGCCGTCCGGGTGAGGTCAGATATTTACCGCTGTAAAAAAGGCCGCTGGATGCGCCGCCATCCAGGTTCATTGCCTGATACGCTCCGGCCTGTTTCATGATCTGTGCCAATTGGGGGATGGTTGCTCCGCCGGAGGTCAGAAGGATGAGCTTATGGTCTTGAGTCAGGCCCAGCGCGCTGCGGGAGCCGCCGCCGGTTAATATTTTGGGGTCCCGGAAGCCTTCAGCGGCCACATTGAGCGCCACTTTACCGTCTACTAGCAGCCGGGGACCCGCCTGGATTGCTCCTGTGACAGTACCGGCATTGAAATGTTCCATGAATTTGCTGCCCGGAATCAGCTCTGCCAGAAGGTTGTTGTCATAAGCGAAGACGGTCCGTTTATCTGCCGGGCTGTCCTTCAGCATTTTTCCGCGGCTGATAATATAACCGTAAGGAGCTTTGTAGGCTCCGGCTGTATAGGCGTCAAAAAACGTGCCGTTAATAGCGGCAACAGCCCCGCTGCGCTTAGCGATGCTGCCGAGCGCTTCCGTCTTGCCCACAGTATTGCCTGCAAGGACAACATCCAGCTTGAGCGCGGGATGCAGCAGGGAGACGGTCACCATCTGTACGGGAAAAGCTCTGCCGCCTACTTTGTATGTATGTCTGGAGCTTACGACTGCCGGAGAGCTTGCGGAAATAAGAGAACCGGTTAACACAGGCAGGGTAGCAGAGGTTTCACCGGCAGTTAAGGTAAGGGAAGCGGTAGTTTTATTCCACGCCAACTGAAGGCCAAGGGTTTGGCTGATGAGGGACAAGGGGACATAGGTTGTCCCATTGCTGCTGAAAGGCCGCTCACTCAGCTTAACGGACTTGCTGCCTACGGAGGCCCCCGCTTGGCCTGAAGCAAGTACTATAGTCGTCCCGTTTTTGGAGATGGTAATGTCTTTGCCGGTTTGGCCGCCCATGCCTGCCTGAATACCGGCAAAACCGTTCAGGAACCTTAGCGGAATGAAGGAGTGGTTGTCTTTGTCGACATAGACAGCGGTTTTGGGTGCCGCAGCGGCTGCGGCGCTGGCGGGTAGAGCAGGGAGTGCAGTGAGCATGAGAATGAAAACGAGGGTAAGAATGGACAGCTTTTTCATAATAAACAGTAATCTCCTTTGAAGTATGATACTTATCCGTTGTAGAGTAACGGACATAGAAACGAGGCCTCTTTGAGAGGACAGCATGAAAAATAGGGATGGAGTATGCCGGGTTCCGGCAAACAAGCCCATATCATCATATAACCAGGCAGAAGTACCGTCAATGATTCACATCGTACGACTAACACATTCTTTAGGATTCCGCGGCGTCTGCATGCATCAGCTGCAGCGATGGTTTATAATCTACAGAATACTATACACAATGAATAAAGGTGGGCAGCCCAATGACAACCATAGGCTTGATTCGGCACGGCAGCACAGCATGGAATAAAGAAGGCCGGATTCAGGGGCATACCGATAATCCGCTTGATGAGGAGGGGCTGCGGCAGGCAGCGGCCATCGCCGAACGCCTGAGCGGGGAACAGTGGGATTACATCTATTCAAGCGATTTGCTGAGAGCGGTACAGACAGCAGAGGTGATCTCGAAGCGCCTCGGTATTCCGATTGCGGGGCAGGTACCGGGGATTCGCGAGATGAACGGCGGTCTGATTGAAGGCACCACAGAAGACGAACGTGTGCAGCGCTGGGGCAGCGGATGGAAGAGCATGGATATGGGGCTGGAAAGCGACGAATCGGGCCAGCAGAGAGGCAGCAGGGCCATCGAGGAAATTGCGGCACGGCATCCCGGCAAAAGAATCCTCATCGTCAGCCACGGCGCCATTCTGCGCAGCAGCCTGAGAAAACTGGTCCCGGGCCTCGATGTGGGAGAGCTGCTCAAAAACACCTCGATCACCCACATCGTCAAGGACGACAGCGGCTGGACCTGTGCACTGTACAACTGCGTGTCACATATGGAAGCAGAACGCTGAACGGTATGCACCGGGCAGTCCGGGCAAGGCTATGAGCCGCCGGAAATGAATGCCCCCAGGGCGGAGCTGCTGGCGGCTTGCCCGGCTGGCCGTCGGCGGACCAATGAAAGGTAGAAATACCTCGAATTGGCGCGCATGGCCGCTGGCGGATAAATGAAAGGTAGAAATACCTTTGAATTTGGCACGCATGGCCGCTGGCGGACCAATGAAATCAAGGATATCAATTCCTCCACTAATGGACGGGTTTTTGCGGATCGGTCATTAGGCTAGTTGGAAAAAGGGAGCTTATTTCTCCCCAAATTCAACAATTGTGACTTTTAAGTGGAAAAAGGAAACCTAATTGGGCTGAATTACCTTTTTTTGGAGCAAAATGAGCCCAATTAGTTACCCCTTTTCCACTTAGCTTGCAGATCACGAGGTGTTAGAGCGGATTAGTTACCCCTTTTCCACTTAGCTTGCAGATCACGAGGTGCCAGAGCCGAATTAGTTAACCGTTCCACTTGAAAAGTGTGGCAGGATTCATGGAGGGGCCTCTAAGGAACGCTGAACTGAAATCCAAAACGGCTGCGTTGTCCAGTGAAGGACGGTGCAGCCGTTTTGTTCTTATTTAGGAAATTGTGATTTCCCTTTCTTGTGCACTTAGCGTGCTGCATCAGCTTCCAAAACATCCCATGCAGGAAGAAGGTCATGCTGCCGATAATAAGCATAATAATGCTAAGCATAATGCTGGTGATGTCGGCCCTTCATCATGATTGTTCAAAGTGGTGTTCAGATATTGTTCAGTGTATTATTGTACAGTACAGCTTCAGAGTGCGAAACTACTCACACGCAAAAGGGAGTGCTAGTAAACGATGGAAGCCCGAAATTATATCCTGGCCTTATCGTCGGTGCTCATAGCAGCATTGACCGTCTATAGTATTTTTTATCTGTCCCCAAAATTCGGCGGCAAAAGTCAAAAAGCCCGCGCAATACGCGCGGTCTTCATGATCCTTGTTGCAGGCGCCGGAATGGGTGTCATGCATCTGCTAGGGATGCAGACCCTCTCGGAATATGCCCCTGATAATGAGAGCCTGTTCCTTCCGCTCACCCTTTATATTCTGACGCTGGCGGGGATGCTGTATCTGTTCTCCCGGCTGCACCAGTTCCTGGCGGAACGGGAGCAGTTGAAGGAACTGGCCTACCGAGATTCCTTGACCGGTCTTTTGAACAAGAACGGCATGGATCACTTCTGGGACCATTGCAAGCCTAACGAGCAGCTCGCAGTGCTGTTTCTGGATCTGAACCGCTTCAAAGCCATCAACGACACGCTTGGACATCATGTAGGCGATTTGCTGCTTAGGGCAGTCGGTACCACGCTGAGCCAATTCTCCAGCAAAGGCAAGCGGCATATCTTCCGCATTGGCGGGGATGAATTCGTGATCATCGCCAAGCGCTGCAGCCGCAAGGATGCGGAACAGCTGGCGCTGCAGATTCTGGAGAAGACGACCCGGAATTATAAGCTGGAGAAACATGAGTTGTTTGTTTCAGCGAGCATCGGCATTACCATGAGCCATGGCAGAATCGACCGCCAGAAACTGCTCAACGAGGCCGATTCTGCCATGTACAACGCCAAGCAGTTGGGCAGCGGCCGCTATTCCCTGCACAAGCAGGATCAAAGTACCAGACAGAGCAAACCCGCCGGCAGCTCCGGCAGTATGCTGCACACCAGCCTTTCCAGTACGAATAGACTTGGCGATAAGCAGAACTCCATGCGGGCGTGAGCAGGGGAGGTCTGTTTTTTTTCGCCTAATGCATGTTTCCGGTTAAGCTTTATTGGAATGAACCGTGTTCACTGCTGTGGCACGCCCTTTCATCAGCAGCAGGCATACCAGGGCAAACGCCATACTAACGGTTGCCGCATAGAACAGGACAGAATAATCCGTAAGATCAATCAGCAGCCCCAGCAGGGGAGGCGATGTAATGGCAGCAAGCGAGGAGACCAAATAATATATCCCGGTCCGCGTACCAATACTTTCTTCATTTCCGGTAGCCACTACATATGGATAAGAATTGATATTGATGCAAGCCCAGAATATTCCGCCCAGCAGCAGCAGACCCCGCAGCAGCAGCACATTTTCCGCAAATCCTACCAGTGCAAATACCGCCGTCAGTCCGCATACCCCGAGAATAATGATCTGTTTCTTCCCGAACCGTCCGCCCAGCCAGCCGCTCGGAATGGCAAAAATCACAAAAGCCAGCGAAAAGAAGGTGAGCGAGAAGGAAGCCGCCTGCTCACTAAGACCAAGATGATGTTTGCCGTACAAGGTGAACAGTGTTTCAACACCCTGATAAGCCACGAACCAGAAAAAGATGGCTGCCAGCAGCCAGACCGTCGTCCGGTCCAGCTGTTTTTTCAGGGATACGCGTGCAGGTCTGCTTAAGGGAAGAACAAGCTCCTCCGGCTGGAGAGACCTGTCAGCAACAGATTCGGCTGCGGTGTTGGCTCCGGCTGTATTGACGCCATCCCGGTCCTCCTTGATGAACCGCGACACAATAAACAGGCACAGCAGTGTGATCAGGCCAGCTACCGCGAATGGCAGCACAGGGCTCGAATCGTAAAGATAGGACCCTGCGCCAAAAGCGAGAATGGAACCTACTCCGCCCATGAAGTTAATCAGCCCGTTGGCCTTGGTGCGCTGATGCTCTGGTGTAATGTCCGGCATCAGCGCCACAGTCGGCGACCGGTACAGGCTCATGGCCAGATTCATCAGCATCATGAACAGCAGGAGAGTGAACAGTCCGCTGTGGAACGGAATCAGCATGGTCAGCACGGCAGCCAGCGGCATGCCGATCATCAAATAGGGCATTCTGCGCCCGAAGCGGGTCGCCGTCCGGTCACTGCGGTTGCCGATCCACGGCTGCAGAAACAGCGCGAAATAGTTATCGATGGTCATCATGAAGCTGATCAGGGCCACACTATGCACATATTTTTCCAGAAAAAAAGGAACAAACGCGTTGTACAAGCTCCATGTAATGCTGATGCTGAAAAAGCCGAAGCCAAGCAGCCAGACTTTTTTCACTCCATCACACTCCCTTGGACGCCAGCAGCCCGGCGAGCACATCCGGAACATCGGTAATAATGCCCGCCACTCCGGCTTCAATTAAGGTTTTCATGCGTTCCGGATCATTAACGGTCCATGGATGATAGACGATGCCATGCTCCGACGCCTCGGCTACAAACTCCGGCAGCACGGCCAAATGATAGGCATGCAGCGCATCTGCCTGCAGGGAAGCGGCATAATCCCATGGGCGGTACAAACCTTCCCCGTATAAAATCCCGGTGCGAATCTCCGGTGCCAGCGACTTGCAGTAAGCAAGTGAATAATGGTTGAAGCTCGACAGCACAATACGCTCACTCATGCCATACTCCCGCACAGCGGCGATCAATTTTTCCTCCATGCCGGGGTAGAGATATGTGCCGTTTTTCAGTTCGATATTCAGGATGGTGTCACGTCCTTGCAGCAGATCAAGCAGCTCTTCCAGGGCAGGAATCCGTTCCCCGGCAAATTCAGCGCCAAACCACGATCCGGCATCCGCTTCCAGCACCTCACTCAGTGTCAGATCCTTTACCAACCCGCTGCGATCCGTTGTGCGGTTCAGGCTCTCGTCGTGAATGAGGACCAGCCCTCCGTCAAGGGTCATCTGCACATCGGTTTCAATGCCGGTTGCCCCCAGCTCAAGACCCTTGCGGAATGCCGCCATCGTATTCTCCGGGCAGGCCGCAGATGCGCCGCGGTGCGCAAAATTAATCGTGTTGTTCATCTCATTCAGTTCCTCCGTCTCATTAGTGTAAGTGTACATCTGCCGCAGCAGGTGCGGGCGTTCCTATTTCATATTCCACATCACAGCAGGAAACCCTGTCCGCCGGAAGCGAAAGGGCGCTGATTTGGCAATTTTAACATTGAGATGACGTTAATGAAACAGGAAGCGGGTTGTTCAGCCTGTTTTCAAGGAAGGAATGACGATGAAAAGTTTCATGAAAGTAACGAAAATCTCATTGACGATTCAAATTTGCCCATGCTATCATACCACTAATTCTTTTAAATCCGATAAGTAAACTATGATTTGCTCTCGGAAACTTTTTTTAGATGAAAAGGGGTTTGACTTATGAAAATCAGAACATTGGCAGCTGCAGCATTGGTAGGAATGTCGGTAGTGCTTGGTGCGTGCGGGAACAAAGAGGCAGCCGGTGCGGACAAAAAGGATATCGTCGTCGGCTTTGGCGTAGGTACTTATGAGGAGCAGTTCCGCCTCGGCATTGTACCGATTCTGGAGAAGGAGGGCTATAAGGTGACGATTAAGACCTTTTCCCAGAACATGCAGGTCAACCCGGCGATGAAGGAAGGCTCTATCGATGCCAGTGTTTTTCAGAGTACCGCGTATATGGAGGGCATTAACAAGGAAATTGGAGCAGATATGGCGGTGCTGAATTTCGTGCCGAGTGCGCCGCAGGGGCTGTATTCCGAGAAGCACAAGTCGCTTGATGAAGTGAAGGACGGCTCGGTTATCGCAATACCGAATGACCCGGTGAACCAGGAGCGGGCGGTGCGGATTCTGGAGGAGCTGGGCTGGGTGAAAGTCAAACCTGATGCCGGAACAACTGATTTTAACCTTAGCAGTGTGGAGCCGGATAAATATCAGCTGAAGCTGGAGGCGCTGGACTCCGCCCAGATTCTCGTTTCGCTGGCCGATGTTGATTACGGAGTGGTTAACGGCAACTATATTGCCAATGCCAAACGTCAAATTACCGAAGCACTGAAGATTGAGAACACACCGGAGCAGCACCGGGTCACCGTCACTGTCAACAAAGACGATCTGAATACCCAATGGGCGAAGGATCTGAAGGCAGCCTATGAATCCAAGGAATTCGAGGAGTACATCCGCGCGCAGGACAAATATGACGGTTTTATACTTCCGGATGCGTGGGCCAGTAACTGATAAATGAACGGAGGGGATAACAGGATGGCGGCAAAAAGAATTCATTTTATCGGGGGCGGCCAAATGGCCGAGGCGATCATTCGGGCGCTTATCAGCAAAGGCCCCTATGAGGCCGCGCAGATCAGTGTGGCGGATGTGAATGAGGAGCGCAGCTTATATCTGAAGCACACTTATGGTGTGCGGGCGGCTGTGTCCGAGGCTCAGGAGGTACTGCTTGCCGAAGCGGAGCTGATCGTCATTGCCGTGCGGCCGCAGGATGATCTGGCGGCGGTCGGCAGGTTCATCTCGGCACATGCGGCAGGCCAGGCTGCCGTGCTGTCAATCGTGGCTGGAGTGAGCATTGCCAGGCTGGGCGGGTATGCAGGTGCGGAACGCCCGATTATCCGGGTGATTCCGAATACGCTGACCGATACCGGCCTTGGCTACAGCGGTGCGGCTTTGAACGGTTTTGCCGACAAAGCACAGGTCGACGGCTTCCTGAACGCCTTTGGCAAGGTGCTGTATCTGGAAGAAGGGCAGATTGATATCTTTACCGGCTATGGGGTGGCCGGGCCGAATTATGTCTATTATTTCATCGAGTCCCTGGCCGATGCCGGAGTGCTTGCCGGTCTGCCCCGGGAACAGGCCTGGCAGGTCGCGCTGGAGAACGTGGAAGGGGCCGTTGCCATGCTGCGCCACAGCGGCAAGCATCCGCGCCAGCTGCTGGACATCAACAATTCTCCGGGCGGCGTCGGTATCCATGCCCTGTATGAGCTGAACAACAGCGATTTCGCAGCCGGGCTGCAGCGCAGTGTCAAGGCTGCCGTGAAGCGCACGACAGAGCTGGGGCAGGTACATTCATGAGCAGCCTCCAGTGGGATCATACCGTTCATTATATCAATGATCTGGAGCAGGCTGTGCAGACGTTTACGGACAATGGCCTTGCCGCATTCCCGGGCGGATCGCACAAGCTGTGGGGCACCCATAATGCGCTGAGTTACTTCGGGCTGAACTATGTGGAATTTCTGGCAGTGGAGAACCGGGACCTGGCAGAATCGGCGGATACAGCCAATCTTGTCGTCAAGGACGCTGTGAAGCTGCTGCCCGAACATGAGGGCTTCAGCAGGGTGGCTATCCGCACGGATAATATTGAGCAGACTGCGTCACTGCTCAACCAGCAAGGCCTCAAGCTGTCGCCGGTTATGGACGGCAGACGGCTGAACAGGCAGGGACAATGGATAGAATGGCGGATGCTGACCATTGGGGGGCATTTTCAGGGACTGGTCTACCCGTTCGTTATTCAGTGGAAAGGCACAGACGAGCAGCGTCAACAGGAGCTTAAGACGGCGGGCATTATTAGGCCCCACCCTGCCGGAGCAGTTGAAGTACGGGCGGCTGTCTTCTCCGTTCCTGATCCGGTGGCAACAGCGGCACACTGGAGCCGTATTCTCGGCTTGCCTGTCCGGAACGCTGGCCCTTGGGATGGCAATTCGGTATCCCTTGCTATCGGAGACAAGGCTTTTGTGTTCCGGCAGGGGACCGGGGAGCAGATGCAGGAACTGCTGCTGGCAACAGATGCCCCCGGTTTAGCGGGCCGGACGATCCGCTTTGGCCAGGCTGATTATGTTTTTACAGGTATCGCCACATGAACGCCCAAGTCCAAAATTAAGCACAATATTCCATATGCCCGCGGCCGCTTCCTTCCCTTTATTCTTAATTTTTCGAGTTTAATCTATATAGAGAGAGCTTCAGCCTGCAGCACGGCAGTTACGCCGACACGATTCCGCGAATCATTTCATGTACCAGCCGGGCTTTGGAGAGGGCTTGTGAATACTGGAGATCGCATTTTTTGGCGGGGGTAAGCCCCGGAAGGAATGGAATGGAGAGCACTGGAGTGTCGGCGCTGTCGAGATAGATGATAAGCGTAAGCTCGTTGATCTCCTCGGCGTTGTCAGCATCAAGGTTAACTGCGGTGCCTGATTGGAGAGCTGCACCCAGAGTCTGTCCGGCCGGGCTGGTGGTAATCCGGCTGGTTTTGCTGATCTTGGTGAGCGTTAGCGCATTTTCTACAATTTCCGATCCCAGAATGTGCTCAAAAGGGAACATCGCCGGTGATGCTGCCTCCTGGCTGGCGGGATTATAGAACCCTACTGCCATCTGTTTGCCTTCTTCATCCAGAGCAATAATATGGGACTTATCCGGAGTGATATATTGCTCGGAAAAGTTGGAATTGAAGAAGGTTAAGCCATAGACCGGTTTGTTCCGGGCGGACGACGATGAAGAGAGCTTGATCTGCAGGACTGCCGCTGCCAGCAGTAATGAAATTCCCAATATGGCGAACATGTACATCAGGAAAATGAGCATTAAGCCGCCTCCTAAAAGTTTTGTGAGCGATACTCCAGTGAATTCTGCTTCGTACAAAACTCGCTTCGTAAGCATATGCTAAGTTTTGTGAGCGATACTCCCGTGAAGTCAGTCTTCTTCCAACAGTAATAGATATGCTTACGTGAAGTGAACCAATACATCGACTGGACTTGTGCGGATAAAAGAAAGAAGGAGCAGGATGCTCCTTCTTTTTTGAACGGAATTAGAACAATACGTGCAAAAGCACTATCTCAGCCTATACACCCGGGCCTCGTAAGGGCGCAGCGATAGGGAACGGATATCCTCCTCCGGCTGTACTCCGTAATTGGCGATAAGCAGTGTCTTCTCCTTAAAGATCACACATGCAGGAAGCTCGAAGGCGGCAGGCCGGCCGAAGAAGTTCAGCATGACGAGCAGCTGCTCTTCTCCAAGTGTGCGGAGATAGGCATATACCTGCTCATGCTCCTCGGCCAGGATCGCATAATCCCCGTACACGAATATGTCATGGCTTTTCCGCAGCTCAATCAGCTTTTTATAGTAGTGGAAAATCGAATCGGGATCAGCCAGGGCCTGCTCGGCGTTGATCTCCGTATAGTTTGGATTCACGGCCAGCCAAGGTGTGCCGGTGGTGAATCCGGCCTGAGGCTCCGCGCTCCACTGCATCGGGGTACGCCCATTGTCGCGGCCTTTGACATAAATGGAGTTCATAATTTCTTCCTCCGCATACCCCGCGGCCCGGTATTCCTTATACATATTCAGGATTTCAATATCCTTATAGTCGTTTATAGAGTCAAATTTGACGTTGGTCATGCCGATTTCTTCGCCCTGGTAGATGTAAGGCGTGCCTTGGAGTGTATGCAGCAGCGTAGCCAGCATTTTGGCCGACTCCTTGGGATAGTGCTTATCATCTCCGAAGCGGGACAGCATGCGCGGCTGGTCATGATTGTTCAGGTAAAGGCTGTTCCAGCCCTTGCCATGCAGCGCGGTCTGCCATTTGGAGAAGATTGATTTGATGTCCGCCAGCTTCCATGGCTGCACATCCCATTTGCCTCCCGGCCCGGAATCAACCTCCATCAGTTCGAAGTGGAACAGCATTTGAAGCTCATTCCGGTCTTCGCCGACATACAACGCCGCTTCTTCAGGGGTGACGCCGATGGCTTCACCGACAGTCATGATGTCGTATTTGGACAGGACCTCCCGGTTCATTTCCTGGATGTATTCATGCACGCGCGGACCGTTTACGAAATATTCACCGCCAAAATGATAGGTCCGTTCGCCGTCCTCCTGGTCTTTCCCCACATTGGGAAGCTCTGGAACCTTGGAGATCAGGTTGATTACGTCCATGCGGAACCCGTCGATGCCTTTATCGAGCCACCAGGTCATCATATCGTAGATTTCCTGCCGCAGCTTCGGATTGTCCCAATTCAGGTCCGGCTGCTTCCGGGAGAACAGGTGCAGGAAATATTCGCCGGTCTGCGCATCGTATTCCCAGGCCGGGCCGCTGAAGAAGGAGCCCCAATTGTTAGGCTCATGCCCGTCCTTGCCTGCCCGCCAGATGTAATAGTCCCGGTAAGGGCTGTCCGGGGATTTGCGTGATTCAGCGAACCAGGCATGCTCATCCGAGGAATGGTTGACCACCAGATCCATAATCAGCTTCATACCGCGGGCATGAAGCCCGGCAAGCAGCTCCTCCCAGTCAGCGAGTGTGCCGAATTCATTCATAATATTCTGATAATTGCTGATATCATAACCGTTATCGTCATTGGGCGACTGGTATACCGGACACAGCCAGACCACGTTGATACCAAGCAGCTCCAAATAATCAAGCCGGGATATTATCCCTTGAAGATCACCGATGCCGTCTCCATTGCTGTCTTGAAAGCTGCGGGGGTAGATTTGGTAGACTACACTTTCTTTCCACCATTGCTTGTTCATGGTTCTGCACTCCTGTCTCTATATGAACTGCGGTACGTAAATTTACTTAATGGAGCCTTGGGTAAGGCCGCCGATAATCCATTTCTGTGCGAACAGATAAATAACTATCATAGGGGACAAAGCCAGCAGATACGAGGCGAAAGCCAGGTTGAAATCGGTGCTGAATTGGCCCTGGAAGACATACTGCACAAGCGGCAGCGTATAGGAATCCTGGTTGCCCAAGAGAATCAGCGGCAGCATGAAGTCATTCCAGGTAGACAGGCAGGACAAGATGCCGATGGTCGCATTGACAGGAGCCAGCAGCGGGAAAATAATCCGCCAGAAGGTGCCCCAGGTCGAGGCCCCGTCCACTGTAGCCGCTTCCTCCAGCTCATACGGAATGGAGCGGATATAACCGACATACACAAAGACATTAAAAGCAAGGCCATAGACGATGTACAAAATAATCAGCCCGGGAATATTGTTCATATGCAGGTCGGTAGTGACTTTGACCACCGGCAGCATAATGATCTGGAACGGAATGAACATAGCGCTGATGAAATAGAAGTAGAGCATTTTGAAGAAGCGCTTATTCATATTCCGGGCAATGGCGTAGGCGACCATAGAATTCGTGAGCAGAATAAATACAACCGCTGTTACAGTAATTGTGGCACTGTTGCCCAGGGCGTTGAAGAAATTCGTCGCCTTGATGGCGTTCGCGAAATTCTCGAAATGCAGCCCGGTTGGCAGGGAGAAAATGGAGCGGGCCATTTCCTCGGGATTTTTGAGTGCGATGGCGACCGTCATGTACAGCGGAAAGAGGATCAGCAGGGAACACAGCGCGATAATTACCGTAACCGGCCAATTCGTCGATTTTTTGATCATAGGTCCATCTCCCGTTTCTGCAGGAATTTAAGCTGAAGGGCGGAGATGACGACGATGACGATAAAATAAATCACGGCGTTCGCCGACTGGTATGCGAATTCTCCGCCCTGGAAGCCGCCGGTGTAAATCAATAGGGCGATGGATTGCGTAGAACGGCCGGGACCCCCGCCTGTCAGGGCGATGATCTGGTCGAAAACCATCAATCCGCCTTTCATCGCCAGCACCATATTGATCGTGAAAAAGGAAGCAAGCAGCGGAAAGGTAATGCTCCAGAATTCCCGCCAGCGGCTCGCGCCGTCCAGATTGGAAGCTTCATAAAGATCATGGGGAATCGTCTGCAATCCGGCCAGATACAGAATGGTGTTATAAGCGATGCCCTGCCAGACTGCAACAATGACGATCCCGATCCAGGCCCAATCGGAGTTGCCGAGGATGTTCTGCGAGAGAAAATCACTTCCCAGCTTCTCGCCCCACACCGGAAACACATTGGAGAACAGATAGTTGAAGATAAAGCCGACAATCAGCACGCTGAGGATATTGGGCAGGAAATATACGCCGCGGAAAAAGTTTTTGGCCTTTATCTTGGCATTCAGTCCCAGTGCGATCAGCAGGCTGATAATATTGATGAGGACAGTTGTAGCGATGGCGTATTTAAAGGTAAAAAGATAAGAGTTCAGCACATTCTCGTCTTTGAAAATATTAATGAAATTCTTGAACCCCACATAATCAAAGCTTTTGCTGTAACCATCCCAGTTCGTGAACGAATAATAAATACCCTGCAGCGCCGGAAACGTATGAAACGCGAAGAACAGCAGCAGTGCTGGTATAGTCATCAGGTAAAAAGCGGCTCGCCGTTTGGCCATCAGTTAATCCTCCTTAGAAAAAAGCGCAGAAGCAGGGGCTTGCCGCCCCTGTTCTCCTGATGCTTGTAGTTCATGCTATGGATTGGCAATCTTATTTCCGGTTAGCTACCTTATCCCATTCTGTATCGAGCTGCTTCAGGTATGCGTCGATGTCTTTACTGTTGAGGAAGCTTTGAATAATCGTATCGACCTTCATCGCCCCAGGGATGTAATGGTCGGCAAAATCGGCCAGCTTGCCGGAGGTGAATGCTTCCTTGAAGCCGTCCATGGCAGGGTCATCCTGAGTCACGCCCTTCACCGCCGGGAATGCTTTTTGCTCGGTGATGTATGCCGTTACGTTCTGCGGCTGAAGAAGGAATTCGACGAATTTCTTCGCTTCTTCCTTATGCTTGCTGTCCTTGGAGATCGTCAGCAGGGTATCCACACCGGAAATGACCTTGTTTTTTGCGGGATCATTGGTGGCCGGGAACGGGAATACGCCCAGCTCAAGAGATGGATTAGCCTTCATGATTTCAGGGATTGCCCATACCCCTTGCAGATACATCGCAGATTCACCCTTGGCGAATGCCGTATTGCCGTCATTGTAGCCCTTGCCGAAAATGTCCTTCTGGGCAAATTCTGTCAGCTTCAGCTGCTTCTCGGCGATTTCCCGGAAGCTGTCCTTGAAGGTCACGCTGCCTTCGGTGCGCTTCTTGAAGTAATCAGTGCCGAGAATGCTTGGCTCCAGGGAGTTGAAAGGGGTGAGTGAGGTCCAGGAATCCTTTAGCGTCAGGTAGAAGGCATACTTGCCGCTGTCTTTGAACTTCTGGGCTGCTGCGATGAATTCATCCCAAGTCGTTGGCACGGCAACGCCAGCTTCCTTGAACATCGCTTTGTTATAGATGACACCGCTGGCATTGGCAGAGAACGGAATGCCGTTCAGTTCGCTTGACCCCGTCAGGTCATTGAGCATTTTGACATAAGCGGGCTGGATAGAGGAGACCAGCGGATCACCGGTGAAGTCTTCGAACAGTCCGCTGGCGGAGAGGGTCTTGTAAGTGTCGGTGGCGCCAAGGCCGATGACATCGGGAAGATCCTGTTTAGCGGCGCGGGTCTTCAGCACCGTTTCGGCATCCGGCGGGTTAATCTGCGAGACTACGATGTTAGGGTTCGCGGCGTTGAACTGGGCGACCAGCTTGTCGAAGGTGGCTTTGGCTTCCGTCTTGTTCTGGAAGAACTCAATCTTGACCTTCTCACCGGCAGCGGCGTTCCCTCCATCATCGGTAGCAGCGTTGCTGCCGCTATTATTGCCGCAGGCGCTGAGCAGTGACATAGCCAGCAGGCTTACTGTTACGGGTTTCATTGTTTTTTTCATGGATGGAATCCCCCTGAGTACTAAATTTAGCAGTTTACTGCCATTTAAGTAAACGTTTACTCTACGTCCCAACCAAACTATCCCTGGATTAACTGTATATGATTACTGGATTTTCCAGTTGTAAATACGGGTGCCTCCGACAGGATGGTCAACAATCGGGACCTTTAGGTTAAGCGTTTACGTTATATTGATAAAAGACTTAGGTAAGTGTTCTTACCGTTTGTCTTTCTACAATCGAATGAGCAATGATCTTGTTTGCGGCGATTTCCCCGGTTTCAATCATCCGGATCAGCTTCTCGGAGGCGATCTTTCCCATTTCGTACAGCGGCTGCCGGACTGTCGTTAGCGGAGGCGTAACCATCTGTGCCGGTTTGAGATCATCATATCCCATGATCGAGATATCCTCGGGAACGTTCAGACCGTGTTTCAGGGCTGCGGAGAGTGCGCCAATGGCCATCTCATCACAGGCTGCAAAGACGGCGGTAGCCTCTCCCGCTTTGCGCAATATGGCTTCCATTGCCCTGCTGCCGCTCTCGAATGAAAAGTCTCCATACACAAGGCGGCTGCTGTCAAAAGCAATTCCGCTCGCTTCCAGCGCTTTGCGGTAGCCCTGCACTCTGGGAGTCCCGGCGAGGGGATCGCCTTTGGTTCCGCTGATCATGGCGATTTTACGGTGTCCTTTGGAGATCAGAAATTGAATCGCGTCATAGACCGCCTGATAATCATCAACCTTCACATAGGGCACCTTGGCAAAATCCGTCTGCGAGGAGACAAGAACAACCGGTATCTTCATGTTCTTCAGCACCTCATAGTACTCTTTACTCAGCACCTCACTGGAAAAAATAATGCCATCTACCTGTTTTTCGCGCAGCAGCTGCAAATACTTCATTGTCCGCTTGCCATCATTATCTGTGTTGCAGACGACTACACTGTAATTGCTGTCATGGGCGAATTCGTCAATCCCGTGGAGCAGATCGGAAGAGAAGGCGCTGGAAACTTTGGGAAACATCACGCCGATAGTCTGTGTCCGCTTGTTGATGAGACCGCGGGCGATAGCATTGGGCTGGTATCCGAGCTCTTTGATCGCCTGGTTCACCTTCTGCTTTGTTTTGTCCGAGTAGCCGGTCAGGTTATTCAGCACACGGGACACGGTGGCAATGGATACATTTGCTTTCTGGGCGACATCTTTGATCGTAGGATTCATAAGGCAGTTCCTCAGTTTCCTGTTTCATTCGGATTTAAGGTATAACGTAAACGCTTACGCTTACCTGAAATATAAAGGCAAGATATATTTTTGTCAACGGGTAGATTCTACAAAAAATTTAAAAGCAGTCTGACAGACCCCCGAATCTCTGTACAAAATAGAACAGCGATTGACAAAGAAATAAGAGGAGTCTACGATAAAGTAAACGTTTACTCTATTGCCTGTGAATCATGAATTTTCTTTGGAGGACGATATAAATAATGAACCCTATCCAACTATATAAGTATAGATATCATATGTTACCTTCAGTGCATCATACGGACAAGGAGCCGCACTCATGAGCATTTATCTGGAGCTTCCAGATGTGGATAAGCATTTTCCCTTCCGCAGTCTGATTTGTGGAGGGGATGAGCTGTGTTATCCGCATTGGCATAAGGAAGTCGAAATTATCTACGTTACTAAGGGAAGACTAAATCTGGGAATAAATGATACCCCGATCCGTATGGAGCAGGGGGAAATTCAGTTCATCAACGGCGGGGATGTGCATTATTTTCTGGCATCGCCTGAGAGTGAGCGGGTGGTGATCCAGTTCGACCTGAATCTGTTTCAGGAGGTTGCCGCCCTGGGGGGCAGCGGCTATTCGCTGCGGGACCTGTTTACGGAGATGGAGCATTCCAGCCCGGCATGGCCTGAGGCAGCTACCGCCAAAGTTATTTCGCTGATCGAGAGCATCTACGAGGAAGATACCCAGCGCCGGGAAGGGTATGCCTATTTAATCAAAGCAAGAATGTTCGAGCTGCTGACAGTTATTTTGCGGGAAATTCCTAAGAATAGAACGCAGCGGCAGCCTAAGTTCTCGGAGGATACGCTGACCCAGTCCAGAGAAACGATGGAGCGCCTGGAGCGGATTTTTGCCTATGTGGAGCTGCATTACCAGAAGTCGATTTCACTGAACGAGGTGGCCCGCTATATGGGCTTCAGCCCCTACTACTTCACCAAACTGTTCAAGCGGAACACAGGAATGACCTTTGTTGCTTTTTTGAATGAATACCGCCTCAACAAAGCGAAGTGGATTCTGTTAAACGAGGACCTGCCGATGTCCGCTGTGGCGGAGGCTGCGGGGTTTGGCAGTGTGAAGACCTTTCACCATTTTTTCAAGGAGGCCACAGGGATTTCTCCGCTGAAGTACCATAAGACAATATTCAGGAATAATACAGCAAGAATGCAGGAAGAAAGCGCCGGGGCAGATTTGTATGATAGA
Source organism: Paenibacillus graminis (assembly GCF_000758705.1). Lineage (NCBI taxonomy): Bacteria > Bacillati > Bacillota > Bacilli > Caryophanales > Paenibacillaceae > Paenibacillus > Paenibacillus graminis. Next base: position 1,417,202 of record NZ_CP009287.1, read on the forward strand.
GATATCAAAACCAGTGGAGGTTAGGCCAACTATGACGCTAAAGATAGGAATTATCGGCTGCGGCGGTATCGCCAACGGCAAACATATGCCGGCATTGCAAAAAGTGGAGGGTGCGGAGATGGTGGCGTTCTGCGATATCGTGCCGGAACGTGCCGAAAAGGCCAAAGCAGAGTTTGGAAATGAAAGCGCTGCGGTCTACAACGATTATAAAGAGCTGCTTAAGGATGCAAGTATAGATGTGATTCATGTGTGTACGCCGAACATTTCCCATGCGGAAATTTCCATCGCTGCTATGGAGGCCGGGAAGCATGTGATGTGTGAGAAGCCTATGGCCAAAACAACGGCGGAAGCCCAGGCGATGATTGACGCGGCGGGGCGGACAGGAAAGAAGCTGACCATTGGCTACCAGAACCGCTTCCGGGCGGATTCGGCTTACCTGCACACTGTATGCGAGAATAACGGGCTTGGAGAGGTTTATTATGCCAGAGCCAAGGCCATCCGCCGCCGTGCGGTGCCAACCTGGGGCGTTTTCCTGGATGAAGAAGCGCAGGGCGGCGGGCCGCTGATCGATATTGGCACCCATGCCCTTGATCTTACCTTGTGGATGATGGACAACTACAAGCCTAAGTATGCTGTAGGCAATGCCTATCATAAGCTGTCCGGCCGCAAGAACGCCGCCAATGCCTGGGGACCATGGGACCCGGAAAAATTCACGGTAGAGGACTCGGCGATCGGCTTCATTACGATGGAGAACGGAGCGACTATCGTTCTTGAGGCCAGCTGGGCGCTGAATACTCTTGATGTGGGCGAGGCCAGAACTGTGCTCTGTGGTACAGAAGGCGGAGCGGACATGGAGAAGGGCCTGCGCATCAACGGTGAAGAATATGGCAAAACCTATGAGAAGCATATTGGCCTGGATGCAGCCGGAGTGGATTTCTACGACGGTGCGGGGGATGATCCGGCGGTGGCTGAAGCGAAGCAGTGGATCGAGTGTATTGTCAATGACACCGAACCGGTCGTGAAGCCGGAGCAGGCGCTGGTGGTTACCCGCATTCTGGAAGCTATCTATAAATCGTCCGAAACAGGAATGCCTGTATTTTTTGACTAATTGAGTTTAATTGGAAAAATTGGTGATAAGAAGTAAAGTGCGGTGGAGAAGTTTGGAACTGCAGGAGCGCAAGCGTTCGCCTTTGTGATTGGATTTCTACCGTAACCAGCGGTTTAAATGAGGAAAATCAATCATAACAGCGGACGGAAGCCCGAACGTTCCCAGCAGTCGCGATCAGATTCCAAATGGTGAATTTTAGAATGAAATCCGGGAGTGTGTTCATATTGACCAGAGTAACCGTATGGAATGAATATCGTCATGAACGTGAGGAAGACCGAATCCGTGAGGTGTATCCGCAGGGCATTCATGCCCAGCTGGCATCCTTCCTCAGTGAAGCCGGACTGGATACAGCGACAGCAACGCTGGATGAACCGGAGCATGGGTTAACGGAGGAAGTGCTGAACAACACGGATGTACTGGTATGGTGGGGGCATGTGGCCCATCAGGAAGTGAGCGATGAGATCGTGAACCGGGTTCATCAGCGCGTGCTGCAGGGAATGGGGCTGGTGGTGCTGCATTCAGGGCATATGTCCAAAATCTTCATGAAGCTGATGGGCACAAGCTGTGATCTGAAATGGCGCGAAGCCGGGGAAAAAGAGCGCCTGTGGGTCATGGACCCGAGCCATCCGATTGCCGAAGGCATCGGCGAGTATATTGACCTTGAGCAGGAAGAAATGTACGGGGCACACTTTGATGTTCCAGCACCGGAGTCGCTGATTTTTGTCGGCTGGTTCGAAGGCGGGAATGTATTCCCGAGCGGATCGACGTACCGGCGCGGCAGCGGAAAGATTTTTTATTTTCAGCCCGGACATGAGTCCTACCCGACCTATTACAATAAAGAAATTCAACAGGTGATTATCAACGGCGTGAACTGGTGTGCGCCAACTAAGCGTGATTACCCCGTGTATGGACATTCCGAGGCACTGGAGCCAATTAGAGAAAAGGTGGGAGTATAAATGAAATTAGGAGTATTTGATCCCGTATTTGGAAGTCTGAGCCTGGATGAGATGCTGGATAAAATCGCCGCCGCCGGCCTGAACGCCGTCGAGATCGGCTCGGGCGGGAACCCCGGCAACTCCCATTGTCCTACGGATGAGCTGCTGGCAAGCGAAGCGGCCCGTGAGGCATATTTGGACAAGTTCACGAAACGCGGCATTATGATCAGCGCGTTCAGCTGCCATAACAACCCGATTTCGCCGGATCGGGAGGAAGCGCGCCAGGGCGATGAAATCCTGCGCAAGTCGATCAAGCTCGCTTCACTGATGGGCGTTGCTGTAGTCAACACGTTCTCGGGCACAGCCGGGGACAGCGACGAGGCCAAAACGCCGAACTGGCCGGTCACACCTTGGCCTACAGTGTACAGCGATATTCTAACCTGGCAGTGGGAGCACAAGCTGATTCCTTACTGGAAAGAAATCGCCCAGCTCGCGGAAGAGCATGGCGTGAAGATCGGCATCGAGCTGCACGGCGGCTTCCTGTGCCATACCCCGTATACGATTCTCAAGCTGAGAGAAGCAACCGGTCCGGCGATTGGCGCGAATCTCGATCCGAGCCATCTGTGGTGGCAGGGCATTGATCCTGTAGGTGCGATCAAGATTCTCGGCAAAGCCGGCGCGATCCACCATTTTCATGCCAAAGACACGTACCTGGACCAGGACAACATCAACATGTACGGTCTGACAGACATGCAGCCTTATGGCGATGTGCAGACCCGCGCGTGGACCTTCCGCTCCGTCGGCTGCGGACACAGCCTGTCCGAATGGTCGGACATTATGAGTGCGCTGCGTACGTACGGCTATGATTACGTGGTTAGTATTGAGCACGAAGATCCGCTCATGTCCGTGGATGAAGGCTTCTACCGCGCAGTGACCAACCTGCAGTCGATTCTGATCCGCGAGCAGCCGCTGGATATGTGGTGGGCGTAAGGGGATTAAAATATTCAAAGCCATCACCGGCCTGCCGTTTGCAGGCCGTGATGGCTTTTTCTTTGTTGCGTGCCGGGAAAGCACGCCTAGCCGGTATAAACTCCGGCCGTGGGAGGAGGCCGAAGAGAAAGCGCCCTGGACCGCGTAGCAAACGTGCTGCTGGGCGGAAAGAGAGGTATAAATACCTCAGATCCTGCCGTAGCTGGCCTGCTGGGCGGAAAGAGAGGTATAAATACCTCTGATCGAGCCGCAGCTGGCCTGCTGGGCGGAAAGAGAGGTATAAATACCTCAGATCGAGCCGCAGCTGGCCTGCTGGGCGGAAAGAGAGGTATAAATACCTCAGATCGAGCCGCAGCTGGCCTGCTGGGCGGAAAGAGAGGTATAAATACCTCTGATCGAGCCGCAGCTGGCTTGCTGGGCGGAAAGAGAGGTATAAATACCTCAGATCGAGCCGCAGCTGGCCTGCTGGGCGGCCACAAGTGGTTACCGGGAAGAGCGCTGTCCACAGCCCCGGCGGTTGGTTGTTCTTGCTGTACGCTGCGCCCAGTCTCCGTCTCCGCTATAATTGCTGCCCGTTTGTTTACTGATGCTTATAATAAATCACTGTGGCGGACATCTCGCCATCGCCGGAGATGACATAATCGGGGATTTTGCCCGCTTCCACAAATCCGCGTGACTGATAGAGCAGGTTGGAGGGATCACCCTCACGTGTGTCCAGCACCAGCAGCGTCCGGCCTTCCGCCGCCGCTGCCTGCTCCGCGGTCTCCATGAGCCTGCGGGCGATGCCCTTGCGGCGGTGCTGCGGATGCACCATCAGCTTGGCAATTTCCGCCCGGTGCGGCGCATTCGGCTTGGATACAGAGTGCAGCTGCACCGAGCCTGTAATGGTTTCACCCTCAAGTGCGACCCATAGCCGGACGTCAGGAGCCAGCACTCCCCGCCAATAAGCTTCCGCTTCCTCTGCTCCAAGCGGAGGCAGGAAACCGATAGAAGCGCCGTCCGCAACCACATCTATAATCAGCGTGTTCAACTGCTGTACAATTTCCGGTTGTAATTCCTCAAGCTGTTCGATAATAATGTCATGGCTCATCCGCAATACTTCCTTTCGTGTACAAGTGTCCTTTTTATTATATCTGTGTGAAGAAAGTTTACAAATCAAAAAATAAAAGGATAGATTGCCGGCTCAACCTGAAAATTAGCGGTGGATACCTTCATCCTAACAAGCGTTGCCCATCGCATTTGATTAGAATACCAGCTTTGTAACATCGGCGATTACGCGTGAAACAGCCGCTATGAGCCCAGTGCCTGGTTTGCAGTCTGTGAGGAGAAAAGAGACGCCTATATTGTTCTTTGGAGTCATGACAAATCTTGGGCGGCGTATTGCGGCCATCTCAATCACTGATTGTCCGAAGTAGCAGATGGGGCAGGGCTGTTTATACGCCACCGGCGAGGCTTCCAAATGCACTTCCGTTGTATTAATGGAGAGAACGTTATGAAGTTGTTGCTCTGGTAATTCGAGCAGTTCGTTGATATACTGAAGTGGCATCTGTCATATCCTTTGTTGTTGAGATAGGACTTACAACAATACAGGAAATACAGGTGTTTTTCCATTTATCCCCTCATTCTTCCGGTGCCCCGACTCTCGGTCGCCAAGAAACCACCTGCGGGTGATATGTTTTATACCAGCTGCATTTTTCAAATCAGTTGGAGAAAGAATATCAATCATTAATCATTGGAGGTGGTGATTTGAAGCATTCATTTATTCCTATTCCATATTTACCGGGATGTCCAATACATTTCATGATTAATGATTATAATTCCGGGGAGCTCCAACAACACTCAGGTCTGGAAGTCATTTGGCTGCTTCAGGGCAAGCTGAAGGTAATGGTCGGTCAAAATGATTATTTTTTACATGAAAACGATCTCCTTTTAATTAACCATTTTGAATCCCATCAAGTAATTCCACAGGTATTGGATGCTTATTTTATTCAACTGCATATAGATAGTCTTTTTATATATAAATATAATCATGACTTTTATAGCTTGTTATACGATTTAAAATCCTTTAAAAATAGTGAAGACAATCAAAATCCGTATGATGTCATTCGCATTCTATTTAGTCAAATTATTACCCGGAAATACAAGCATAATATGGAAATCAATAGCGATGTTCTTCGGCTATTAGGATACTTAACCTCCCGCTTTAGCAAGAGGCTCTCTTCGGCCGAACCGGAAAATCCTGTCTCGAATAAAGATTCGAACATTGTCCAACAAATACTGAATCGGGTTGAACTGGATTTCAAAGGGAAGCTTACGCTAAATGAAATAGCGCTGGGGCAGCATTACAATCCATCTTATTTGTCAGACCAATTCAGAAAAAATGTAGGAGTTACCTTTAAGGCGTATTTGGAGGAAATCCGGATCAGATACTCCTTATTTTTGCTGCAACACCAGGAAGCTTCCATTTCAAATATTGCGTTAGCCTCGGGCTTTAGTGATGAAAAAAGCTATTATAAAGCGATAAAAAACAAATTTTCGTTAACTCCCTTACAATTACGTAAAAAATATCAGGAGCGGGATGACGGAAGGAATTTATTTAACCATTTGAATGCAGAATTAATTAATAAATATGCAACTATTCCTATCCAGCCCGAAACGATAGAAGAAAATACGATTGAAACAACCGTTGTTGTTGAGGATATTCAAACAGACCGGTATGAATTGAAGCAGGTCTGGAACAAAATCATTAATATTGGATCTGCAAATACGCTGTTAAACCAGAATATCCGTGACCAAATTAAAGAAATGCAAGAAGAAATTAAGATTGGTTATTTACGCTTTGAAGGTGTTTTTAACCAGGCAATGGACGTAGTGCAAAAAGACAGGGACGGTTTAAAATTCAACTGGAAGTTTATTAACAATATTCTTGATTATCTAAGGGATATTGAAATTAAGCCTTTTATTTGTTTGAGCTATATGCCGCCTTTATTTGCAAGCAAAAGCACCAGCTTCTTTAATTATCAGGGGAATACTTCTCCGCCAAAGGAAATGAGCCAATGGCTTTCCCTTGTTCAATCCTTCATGATGAATTGTATCAATCGCTACGGCCGTGATTTCGTATCTGAATGGTACTTCCAAATATGGACCGAGTTTCCTGCCTATGATATTCACTGGAGCGGCACACTTGAACAGTATTTAGAATTTTACAAGCAAACTGCACTTCTCATTAAAGGAATATCTCCATCACTAAAAGTGGGGCCTGCAGCAGAAAATTTCCATACTGAAGAACATATTTCTGAGAAGCTTCTTAAATATTGTGAAAAGAATGACATACCCATTGATTTTTACAGCTGCAATATTTACCATAACCGGGTCAAATTTAAGGAATGGCTGGATAGGTCTATAACAAATCCTGTTGATATAAAATTAATTCCATTTCAATATGAAGAAAAAAATCATACAAAACATTTGCTGGAAAAAATGCACCGAATGCTCAAAGCTCATTATAAGAAGGATATTGAATTCATCGTAACACGCTGGAATTTTAGCTGGGACGTTACGAACTTCCTCCATGATACAGCTTTTATGGCCACTTTTATTATTGATAATATGCTTGATAAATCGGCAGCACTTGTAAATGCTATGGGTTATTTATCAGCTTCCGATATTCTCTATGAGTGGGATATAAAAAATACCCCGTTTTTTGGGGGGACCGGATTGGTCAATACAGAAGGGATAAAGAAATCGGCATATTATGCTTACGTATTTTTATCCAAGTTAGGAAGCACAGTATTTGCCAAGGGTAAAAATTATATTATGACAAGGGAAGGAGAAGATATTCAAATTTTGGTTTACAACCATACTTATCCTGACCAATTGTTCATGAAGGGCGGGCAAGCGGATAAAAATTCTTATGATATCTTTGAGGAGTCTAATGATTTATTACTAAATATCCACCTGAAAAATATTTACGGAACCTTTAAATGTAAACGGTACAGCCTCAACCGTAATAACGGATCAGCGTATGACGAATGGATTCGGATGGGCGAATACGTCGATCTGAACCATGAAGAAACGGATTATTTAAAGAATATATCCAGACCTTCATTACAATTAAATCAGCTTACATTACAAGGTGATTGTCATCTTACTTTGCATGTTCCGGTTCACGGTGTGGAATGTATTATCTTAAATAAGTTTTACAACTAAACCAAGGAATCTCCATGAATAATAGGGGGAGTTCTTTGGTTTTTTTATTCTTTCCTGATGATAGGCTATACATAGATTTGTATCTTCCCATCATTCATCTAAGAAACAGGAAGGAATGCATATCCGATTTCAATTAATATTTATGCTATAAATATTTATTAAATCTCTTCTCATTCTCAAAAATGAAAACGGTTTAATAATATTGGAAAAATGGATTGGAGGAACAGATTATGAAGGTCAATAAACAGTATCGCTTGTCCTACAGCTCGAAGGCTAAGGAAATCGTAGGGCGAATGGATTTGGAAGAAAAAATATATTTAATGAGCGGAAGTGTGTCCATGGAGCAGATGTTAAGCGACTTCAAGGAAAGACACTACAACTGGATACCTTATCCCGCTGGCGGCAATGACCGATTGGGCGTACCGGAATTAAAATTTGTTGACGGTCCTCGCGGCGTTGTATCCGGCAACAGCACATGTTTTCCGGTTTCTATGTCCAGAGGCGCTACCTTCGATCAGGAGCTTGAACAACGTATTGGACATGCAATCGGCAAAGAGGTTCGCGCACAGGGCGGCAATTTTTTTGGCGGAGTTTGCATCAATCTCCCGTACAACCCGGGTTGGGGAAGAAGCCAGGAGGTGTACGGTGAGGACTCATTTCATTTGGGAGCCATGGGGTCATCCTTAGTAAGAGGGGTTCAAGATGAAAACGTGATTGCCTGCGTAAAGCATTATGCTTTTAACAGTATGGAATGCGCCCGTTTTAAGGTAAGTGTAACCGCTGATAAACGTACAGAGCGTGAGGTTTACTTGCCGCACTTTAAGGAGTGTGTAGATGCAGGTGCAGCCAGTATCATGAGTGCCTACAATTTATACCATGGAACCCATTGCGGACATCATGATTATTTATTGAATCAGGTTTTGAAGGGTGAGTGGGATTTTGATGGTTTTGTCATAAGCGACTTTGCATGGGGGATTAAAGATACAGTTGAAGCCGCAAATGGCGGCATGGATATTGAAATGTGCCATACTAAATTTTTTGGCGATAAGCTGGTTGAAGCAGTAAGAAACGGTCAAGTAAGCGAGGAAAAGATCGATGAGGCAGCAGTAAGAATAGTACGTACAATGCTCGCATTTGCAGAGGCTGACAATGAAACTCACAGCAAGGGAGTTATCGCGTGCAAGGAACATATTGCCTTAGCGCTGGAAGCTGCAGAAAAATCAATGACTTTGATGAAAAACAATCATGATGTTCTGCCGTTTTCCAAAACAGATACAAAACGTATAGCGGTTATTGGAGAGCTTGGCAATAAAGGAAATATTGGTGATTATGGCTCCAGCAGAGTCTTTCCCCCATACGTTGTTACACCATTAGAAGGAATCAAGCGCCTGCTTCCAAACGCTGAGGTTATTTTTGATAATGGAGCAGACACAGAAAAAGCCAAGGAGCTGGCAAAATCGGTTGATGCCGTTGTCTTTATTGTAGGGTATGACCATGATGATGAAGGTGAATCCGTCACGAACGAGGATGCCGATTTTAAAGAGGGCGGGGATCGTAAAAACAGTCTCGGTCTGCACACTTGGGACATTGAGCTGATCAAAGCGGTTGGGCCAGTTAACCAAAACTCTGCTGCCGTTCTAATTGGCGGGAATATGATCATGATTGAAGAATGGAAGCAGGCTGTTTCCTCTATCCTGATGGCGTATTACCCTGGAATGGAAGGCGGTACCGCAATAGCTAAAACACTATTCGGTGATGTCAACCCTGGCGGTAAGCTGCCTTTTATTGTACCAACAAGCGAAAGCCATCTTCCGAAGGTAGATTGGGATGCAGACGAAATAAAATACGGTTACTACCATGGATATGCCAAATTGGAAAAAGAAGGTATAGAGCCTTCGCTGCCTTATGGGTTTGGTTTATCTTACACTAGCTTTTCGATTTCTAATGCAGCCTTTAAAGTAATTAACGATCAAATCACCGGGTCCTGTGAAATTGAAAATACCGGGGACGCAACAGGTGATGAAGTCGTTCAAATGTATGTCGGTTTTAGTCACTCTAAGATAGATAGACCTGTAAAGGTTTTACGCGGATTCAAACGGATTACACTGAAGCCGGGCCAAAAGGAGAAGGTTGAAATCGCCTGTCCGATCGAAAAAATCAAATGGTTTAATCCTGTTGCAAATGATTGGGAGCTCGAAGAGATAGCTTATGATGTCTTTATCGGAAACAGCAGTGCTGAAAAAGATTTAATTAAAGGAATGATTAGCCTATAAAAAGTCAAAGGAGATACCCGCTGCTTTTTATGAGTTGAATACGTTTTCATCTGGAGGGTACATTATGGCACTGAAGGAAGAGTCGAATCAAAAGCTGTCATTATTGGAAAAGGTAAGCTACGGTTTAGGAGATACTGGCTCAAACTTGATTTATGCGGTGGTTACGACTTATTTAACTTTTTACTTTACAGACGTATATGGTATCGGTGCTGCTGCTGTAGGCACGCTGCTGTTAGTTGCAAGACTTGTAGATATGCTCGATAGTCCTATCTTCGGAATATTGATTGATAAAACGAATACAAGATGGGGAAAATCGAGACCGTGGATTCTGTGGTCATGCTTTCCATTTACTATCGTTACCATTTTATTGTTTATGGGGCCGGAGTTAAGTGCTTCCGGGAAGCTGGTATATGCCTACATTTTCTATATCGCTTCCAATGTATTATACACAGCAGTTAATAATCCGTTAACTACGCTGCTTCCAAGCTTATCCAGTGATGTTCAAGAAAGAACGGTTGCGAATACGTTTCGGATGTTTGGCGGACAATTTGGTGGATTACTTGTTAACCTGGCCTTGCTGCCGCTTGTTGCATTCTTTGGTAACGGCGACCAGCAAAAGGGCTTCTTCCATACTATGATTCTTTTTGGCGCAGTGGGAATGGTCATGTTCCTGATAACGTTTTTTAACACGAAGGAGCGTGTTCAGGATAGATCCGGAGGTAAATCGCTGCCACTTAAAGAAAGTGTCAAATCGATTAAAGGCAATATGCCATGGATTGCGGGTGTTTTGCTGGGTATAGTATTTTTTATCATGTACGTGATTAAATTGTCATCGGGCATCTATTATATTACCTACAATCTTGATAAGCCCGATCTTGTAGCCACTGTAAATACTCTTGGTTCGTTAACTCTGATAGGAATCATTTTTGTACCGTTTCTGTCCAAGAAGTATAGTAAGAAGACACTGATTATTTCAGGAATGGTCATCAATATTGTGGGGCAATTAATTATTCACTTTAGTGGACAAAGTACAGTATTTGTGCTTGCAGGTACAGTCATAGGTGCAATCGGCTTTGGATTGCCGGTAGGTTTGCTATTTGCATTAATTGCCGATACCGTTGACTATGGTGAATGGAAATCAGGGGTTCGCGCACAAGGATTGTTAGCTTCGACCGCTTCCGGCATTGCAATCAAATTAGGATCTGGTCTTGGCGGAGCTATCCCGGCCTGGCTGCTTGCAGCAGGAGGTTATGTTGCTAATCAAACTCAGACTTCATCCGCACTTCGAATGATAGAAATCAGCTTCATTTGGCTGCCCATTATTTTAAGCGTATTGTCGATTCTCATTCTGGTTTTTCTATATAAGTGGGAAAAACCGCATCATGAAATTATTGCGGAATTAGAAGTAAGAAGAGCGCAATAAATTCAATTGAACACGGGTCTCCATCATCGTCACAAGCAGCAAGCCAGTTCGTATGGATAGCGGACAGGTCTGCTGCTTTTCTTTCTCATACAGCGTGCAAGAGCGCGGCACCTCTGTGCTGTGGATGAAGCAAGATGCTCCGATGCAAAAAAAGCGCTCCACCGCAGTTCGCTTCTTGTACAGCTGCTTAAAGCGCTCGCTGCCTCTACGCAAATATCATTTTAATTGCAGGGCAGGCTTTTTGTGCTGATTTAAAGTCCATCTGCTGTGGAAAGTGCAATAGACATGCCCATGGCGAACAAAGAGTTGCCGTGATCATATAATAAGGCGGACGCGGTTTCGCCCGGCCGGAGGATATCGCTATAGAGACGCTGCCACATGGCGGCGTTTTTGGCGTGGAAGGCAGCCAGCCAGGCTTCGGCCTCACGCGGCTTACCCAGCCCTTGCCCCAAAATCCGCATGCGGCTGTCGAGCGGCGCGAATGAATCGAAGGTGAGTGTCGGAGCGATGCCTGCTATGCTGGCATACAGCTGTTCATCCGCATTCGCGACAATGATCAGGTCGGGGCTTAACGAGCGGGTCAGCTGAGGATCAAGCGGAAATCCGACATTGGCCAGCTTTTTGATCCCGGTGGCTGTAGACGCTTTTACCTGCAAATACCTCATCTCCGCCGACAGGCGTCACACCCAGCGCAAGCAGGTCGCCAAGCGTCTCGCTGTGGTAGATCATCCGCTTGGCTCTCGCGGGAATGTCAACGACATGTCCGGTCCAGTCCTTGACCGTGATTTTCCGGCGATGGGTTTGCGCATATTGGCCGGGCGTAACCCCGGTCTTCTGGCGGAAACGGCGGCTAAAATAATATTCATCGGAAAATCCTACCCTCCGGGCGATTTCACGCAAGGGTTCAGCGGATTCCAGCAGATGTGTCTTGGAATGGCTGATGCGCAGCTCGGTCAGGTAATCGAGCGGACGCTTGCCGGTCAGCTTTTGAAAAATCGGTGTGTACTGCCAGAGCGAGACATTGGCCCGTTCCGCCAGACGGAGTACCCTTGTAAAGGGGTGGACAAAAAGGCTGTGCGGATCATCCATATATATGTTATTAACAACTTGATAATATCAAAAACCTGTGCTAAGATATTGTTAATAACAAATTGTTAATAACAAAAAACGCCACAATTATTTACAGGAGGTAATGACCATGTTCGGATTCAGATTCGTAAAATTCCAGCCCAGCGAGTATGTACTTAAGATCAAGAACGGCAAAGTAGTGCGTGAGGGAGTAGGTCTTTCTTTTTATTATTATGTGCCTACGACTTCGGTGGTTGTGGTCCCGGTATCCTCGATTGATGTTCCGTTCATGTTCGAAGAGATTACGAATGACTACCAGACAGTGACCGTCCAGGGACAGCTGACCTACCGGATTGTTGACTACCGCAAGACTACACAGATCCTCAATTACACTTATAATTTACGCAAACATACGTACCTGTCCGACGACCCCGGCAAGCTGGCGCAGCGTGTGATCAATATCGCCAAGGTGCTGACGAAGAAGCAGCTGGAGCAGCTTCCGCTGCGCGAAGCGATTCAGTCCAGTGAACGCCTGGCCAAGACCATTACCCAGGAGATTGGACGAAATGAGGAGATCGGGAAGCTGGGCATTGAGCTGATGGGCCTGTCGATTCTGGCCATTGTCCCGAATAAAGAAACACTGCGTGCTCTGGAGGCACAGGCCAGGGAAGAGATTCTGCGCAGTGCGGACAACGCGCTGTATGAGCGCCGCAATGCTTCCATTGAGCAGGAGCGCCGCGTGAAGGAGAACGAGCTGAATACGGAAATTGCCGTCGAGACGAAAAAGAAGCAAATCCGCGAAACCCAGCTCGACGCCGAGCGTTCCGTAAAGCAAAAGCAGAATGCGATGAAAGAGGAGCAGCTCAGCTTCGATACAGCGCTTGAAGCGAAGAAGCAGGAACTGATCGAGCTGACCGTTGCCAATCAAAGAGCCGAAGCGGATGCCAAAGCCTATGAGCTGTCGGCGGTAATGAATTCGCTCCAGGGCGTAGCGCCTGGTGTGCTCCAGGCTCTGACTAATGTGGGCATGAAGCCGGATAAACTGATTGCGATCGCCTTCCAGGAGCTGGCGGAAAATGCAGGCAAGATCGGTCAACTGAATATTTCGCCGGATCTGCTGCAGGGACTGATGGCCGGTTCGGCCGGAAACGGCGGGAACGCCGCGAGAGGAGGCGGGGGACGATGAGCACGCGCAGCTCGGAGAACAAAATCATCCTGATCAAGCGCAAGACCCGACTCGAAGAGCTGGTGGTCCGCTACAATACGATTCAGCAGGCGCAATTCTATATTGAACGGCTGGGAGCGGATTTCAGCGACTATATCAGCGAGGATTTTCATTACCGCAAGGCAGTGGAGAGCGCAGTTATTGAGCTGGGTGCGGTGGGCCGGGTACAGCTGCTGGAGCGCCAGCATGTGCCGAACTTTATCTTTGGAGATCAGGATACCGTAGTCGTGCTGGGGCCGGACGGACTTGTAGCCAATACGCTAAAATACCTGCATGAGCAGCCGCTGATCGGGGTCAATCCCGATCCGCAGCGCTGGGATGGTGTGCTGCTGCCGTTCACTGTTAAGGATCTCCGGCATTTGGTGCCGGAGGTGTTCCGGGGCCAGCGCCAGGTGCGCGAGGTCACGCTTGCCAAGGCGCAGCTTAACGACGGGCAGAGCCTCTACGGCGTCAACGATCTTTTCGTTGGCCGCAAGACCCATGTCTCGGCCCGCTATCAGGTGGAGCTGAACGGTGTCGCTGAGCAGCAGTCCTCCAGCGGCATTATCATCTCCACCGGGATGGGCTCCACCGGCTGGCTCAAAAGCGTGCTCGCCGGAGCCGTGGGGATTGCCCGCAGCGCGGCGCAGCTGCAGACGGCCGGGGCTGCAGCCGGCGGAGCGCGGGCAGCAAATGTTGCGGAAGCTGCGGGAATAGAGCAGCGGCTTCCGTGGGATCACCCGAACCTGTACTTTACGGTTCGGGAGCCTTTTCCCAGCCGGACTACTTCGGCCGGGCTGGTTTTTGGACAGATCAGCAGCCGGGCCCCGCTGAAGATCACCTCGCAAATGCCGGAGGACGGAGTCATCTTCAGCGACGGCGTCGAAAGCGACTTTCTGGAGTTCAACTCCGGTGTCGAGGCGACGATAACACTCGGGGAGAAGCGCGGGCGGCTGGTGGTATGAACCCGGCATGAGCAGCAATGGGCTTGTTCAATTGCCGCCGGATACAGAAAGGGTTCCCCGCCAGCCAAAGCGGCTGCTGAGGAACCCTTCTAAGTGCTATATCGATTGAACTTTAAAAGTTAACATAAAGGGAAGCAGTGACGGAGGTGAAGTTTGGATACTTACGGAGCGCCAGCGTCCGCCTTTGTCTCGGATTTCAGCCGGTAACAGTGGGTATAAAGAAATTTGGAGACAACAGCGGCCGGAGGTCCAAACATTCATCGTAGTCACGACCACTCCCTAAGCTGAAAAATCTTAAGTTCTATCTATATAGCTATTACTGAAAGCTGCGTCCCTGGTTCATGGAAGAACCAAAGGATTGGCCTGAAGAGATTGGTGAATGCATCTGCTGTGAACTATAGGAAGAATGGAGCGGGCTGTGCAGCATCTGTGATGGCTGTTGGTTCATGGAAGAATTGAAGGCCGGGTTGAAGGATGGATTGAAGGATGGGCTATATCCTTGTGATCCTGTGTTGAATCCTTGAGCCCCAGTGCTGAAACTGGAAGTCTGGGCACTTTGCTCTACCTGTCTAACCAACTGGGATGCATGCTGCAGCTGCTGAACAGCCGTTTGATGGCCCTGCAGAGCCTGTTGGATCATTTGGCTGGCTTTGCGTTCACGGTCTGCCAATTCTTCAAGCTTAGCGACATTTTGCTGCTCCTGTTGAAGAAGCTGCTGATAGTTTTGGCTGGCCTGTTGTGTCTGGGAGATCAACTGCTGAATAATTTGTTCACACTGGCTGACCTGGCTGGAAATGTTTGAATTCAAAGTGATTGCCTCCTTGGCAGGTTTTGTTTTGTAATGCGATGTTATTATCTGTGATGAAAGTAAGGTTTATTCATGCTTGTTGTCCAGGGACGAGGTGACAAAGAAAGGTACAGGCAGCCCAGCAACTTTCGCGGGTTCTTTTCGTCTATGTAGAAAATGGTTTCCATACACACCCATAACCTGGAGGAGGGGCAGCATGAATCTGCATGATTTATTAGCTAGACCGAGGGATTTTTGGAGACGTAGCATCACGGTGCCGCTTGTATTTATGCTTCTGCTTTCGTTTGGTTTCACAGGAGCGGCCACAGCATCGGCATCGTCAGCCTCGGATCTGATTATTGTGAACAAAAAAACAAATACGCTGGGCTATTTCAGCAGCGGCAAGCTGGTCCGAACCTTTCCGGTTGCCACAGGCAAATCCAAGAGCCTCACGCCTGAAGGCAGCTTCAAAATTGTCGTCAAAATCAAAAACAGGCCTTATTATAAAGAGCATATCCCCGGAGGCGATCCGTCCAACCCGCTGGGAGACCGCTGGCTCGGTCTGGAAGTGAACGGCACGAAGGGCACAACGTACGCGATCCACGGGAATAATAATGAATCCTCCATCGGTAAATACGTCAGTGCCGGCTGCATCCGGATGCATAATGAAGACATCCACTGGCTGTACCCGCAGATTGCTAAGAATACAACGGTAGTGATTACCTCTTCCACACTCAGCCTGGAGAGCATTGCTGTCAAAAGCGGCTATTCTATCGGGTCCACAACGTTCGCAGGTACCTTCATTATTAAAGGTAAGGCTTCGAAGCTGAAGAATGACTTCGTCCTGGAGAATTCGCGTGTTTTTGTTCCGCTGAGAGAAACTGTAGCTTTACTGGGAGGTACGCTTATGCAGGATGCCGGAACCGGTGCGCTGGTGATTACTATAGGTAACCGGACCGTAACGCATAAACCGCTGACTGCCCAGGCTGTGGTTCAGGGCACAACGAAATCCATGACCGCGTCCAAAAATGTGAACAA
The DNA here is from genome assembly GCF_000758705.1 of Paenibacillus graminis. Lineage (NCBI taxonomy): Bacteria > Bacillati > Bacillota > Bacilli > Caryophanales > Paenibacillaceae > Paenibacillus > Paenibacillus graminis. Next base: position 1,433,202 of record NZ_CP009287.1, read on the forward strand.
CCGTCTGTATCTGCCGCTTGGCAGCCTGACTGAGCTGTTCGGTCTTTCATTCAAATGGAGCATGCAGGACGCCACTGTCACTTTTTAAGGCGGATGTTCAGCTTCTTACAGTTCTTAAAACGCAGTGGGTAAATACCTGCTGCTTTTTTATCGTTTAGGAAATGAGGGATCAACCATTCTAGATATCCTAATTCCGGCTAGCGCCTGCTCACACGTTTCTTCGCAAGCGCTAGTTGGAGAAAGGGAGCTTATTTTTCCGGAAATCCTAAAATAATAAGAATTAAATGGAAAAAGGAAGCCTAATTGGGAGATATTCTCGTCCACCGGCGGAATGAGCTGAATTAGTGTAACTTTTTCCACTTCACCTGCGGAAAACCGGGTTTTTGAGCAGACGGGCTACCCTTTTTCCACTTGGAGTTGCCGAATGGTTCATGGGGAGTTTTTCTCCAGGTAAGGCTGGACTGAAATCCAAGACGTCAAAACGGCTGCACTGTCCCGTGAAGGACGGCGCAGCCATTTTGCATTTGTTCTCGTATTGGAAATTAAGTATTTTTCGGCTGGGGGTAAGTGTAAGGAGATAAAGGCCTTGATCTAGAGCACGGCGGTTGCCCCGGGAACAACGGCAGAAATGCCGTTGATAAAGCGCCTGCGGCGGGTAGCCGGGAAACAACGGCAAAAGTGCCGTTGTTAAAACCCAAAAGGGTGTGGTAGATGAGATTAAGAAGGCTTTCTGCAGGTTGAAATGAGAGGGGATAACAAGTTAAGTCCATTAGTTTAACCTTTAGTGGGCGACATATCACCTGTAGGGTGATTTTGTTCTAATTAGTTACATCTGCTTCATTCCGGCAGGAATTACAGGATAAATATTGAAGTTATTGCATGACAGTAGGAAATTTGCAGCAGCCATAGAAATGCAGCGTACGCTGTGAAAAAAGGATGATACTGAACATGCCAATGGATTTTCACGATAGCGTAATAAGCAGAGTTATACTTCCAGAACGGCTGATAAGCGTTGGCCAGGCTGATAAGGGAATACGCAGAGCGTAAGGGAAGATCCATACTGCATGAATTGACGGTGAGAGAACTGGTAGAGCTGGTCAGCTTCCTGAAGGAAAGACTCGGTACTGTGCGGCCGATCGAGGAAAAAGACAGATGGACCGTCCGGGTTGCTGAGAAACGGTAAGCATGGGCTGTTACATGGGTAACAAGGGATGGTGATTGAGATCCGAATTAGAATCATTGGGGGCTGCGGAAGCGGGAAATCCTATACGGCCAGGCAGCTATCCAGGCATTATGGGGTTCCCTGCTTTGAAACCGATAATTTTGTATGGGACAGAAGTGCTCCAAGCCGCCGGAACACACCGGAGGACAGGGATGCTCAGTTCGCGGAAACCGTGGCTATGGACTCATGGATCATTGAAGGCGTACATTATAAATGGGGAAGCGAGAGCTTCCGGCAGGCGGATTACATTGTGCTGATCAGACCTAACCGGGTCGTCCAGGATTGGCGGGTAGTACGGAGGTTCGTCAAGACAAGGCTTGGCCTGGAGCAGGGGAATTACAAGCAAACCTTCAGGAATCTGTATGAGATGCTGTTTAAATACAACAGGGATTATGAGCGGGTGGATTTGCCCAGAATTATGACTCTGACGGAAGAATACAGGCACAAGCGGATAATTGTCAAAAATAATCAGGAAATTTTGCATTGGTTCGGCCGATACAATGATGGGGTTGAAGCTGAAGACAGCGTTCCTCTGCAGATGGAAAGGTGATGGAGGTATGGGCAAGCTGGCAGCGTTTGTGCTGGAAATACTGCGGATGTGTCTTTTACTGTTACTAACGATCGGTCTTCTTGGCGGTCTGGAATATGCCGTATTTAAGCTGTTATATGGCTGGACAATATATCCCGGAAGCGCTGCGGTGGGGAATATTATTTTATTTTTTGTGCTGTACCGTAACTATTGGCAGTTCAGGGGCTGGTTTAAGTCAGACAAAAATCAGAGACTGGGGCAGCATCTGACACGGAGCTTAGTCAGCCTCTCTCTGCTGCTGATTCTGCTGCCGTTTGCCGTACCGCTGCTAAATTAATTCATTATGGGAGACTTTAAATATAACAGTTCTAATCCTTGATTCTGCAAATGGCATCGACTATGCTGTAAGTATTAGTACATTTCGGACAACTACGGAGGTTCACCCGACTGATGAATAACTAACACGTTTCCTGCTCAAAAGACCATTAACCAGTGATGTGCTTATGCACAAGCCACGGGACGCCTGTTAGGGGTGTACGGTCAGGGATACGTGTGTCGATTGGGGACCCTACGATGATTGTTGTAAAATGATGCAGCCTATAAGTTGACGGCTTGCCTGCCTTGACGCGGGCAGTACAGTTCGCTGCGCTGGTTCATAACAATCCGTTCCTCCTTCATACATGCTCTGCCGCACGCCGCTGGCTGCGGTTTTTTAGTATTTACATGGAAGCGGAGGAATGGATATGACCCTAATCAAAGTTAAAAATATACGCAAAGAATGGAATGGCATTCCGCTGTTCGCGAATGTCTCCTTTGAAATTGCGGAGGGAGAACGCGTGCTGCTCTTCGGGCGCAACGGGATCGGCAAAACGACACTGCTGCAGGGGCTGCTTGGACGGCATCCTTTCGAGGAAGGCAGCGTCTATTACAGTCTGCCGCCGGAGGAGTGGGGTGTGCTTGACCAGCAGTTGGAGATTCAATCAGATATCAGCGCATTGGATTATGTATTGTCCGGTTCGCCAGAGCTGAATGACCTTAAGCGCAGATTAGAGCGGCTTGGGTGGCTGCTCCAAGAATCAGACGGCCGGGATGAAGCACTTGTGGCCGAATACGGTGAGGTCTACGAGCGTTATTTGCAATTGGACGGATACGGCTGGGAGGCCAAGGCGGAGAAATCTCTTGGCCGGCTGAGGCTCGATGCTGCGGTCTGGAATTTGCCTTACCGCCAGCTCAGCGGGGGGCAGAAGACTAGGGTTCAGTTAGCGGCACTGCTGGCCCGTCAGCCGAAGCTGCTGGTGCTGGATGAGCCGACGAACCATCTGGATGCCGATACGTTTGTCTGGCTGGAGGAATGGGTGCGGGCTTACCCGGGGACGGTATTCTATGTTTCCCATGACCGTACCTTTATTGACCGGACGGCTACAGCCGTGCTGGAGCTGGGCCCTCAGGGTTGCCGCCGTTATCCCGGAGCCTACACGCAGTACCGGGAACAGAAGGAGATAGAGGCGCGGACACTGGCGGTGCAGTACAGGAAGCAGGAGCTGGAGAGGGAAAAGCTGCTGGAGAGCATCCGCCGGTATGCGGAGTGGTTCCAGCAGGCTCACCGCGCCGCCGGCCAGAATGATTTCCGGCGTGCAAAAGCGAAAAAGAACGTCTCCCGGCTCCACGCCAAGGAGGCGAGTCTGGAGCGTTTGGAGCTGCACCGGGTAGCGCTGCCGCAGGCCGTGCCTCAGCTAAGCATGAAATTGGAAGGTGAGGTGTTCCGGGGGGATGCTCTTCTGGATATAAGCGGTATTCGTTATGCTTACGGCGAAGGCGCTGCGCTGCTGGAGAACTTCAATCTGACGTTGCGGCGCGGGGACCGGCTTGCAGTACTGGGATCGAACGGTGCCGGCAAGTCCACGCTGCTGAAGCTGATCGCGGGCTTGCTGGCACCTGACCACGGCGAAATTCGCAGGCATCCCCGCACGCGGGTGGGTTATTTTGCCCAGGAGCTGGATGATCTGCCTCTGTCTTCAACCATTCTGGACAGCTTGCTGGAACTGCCGGGTATGACCCGGACGGAAGCCCGGACCATTCTGGGCTGCTTCATGTTCCCGGGGGAGGAGGTGTTCAAGCGGATTGGTGATTTAAGCCTTGGCGAGAAATGCCGTGTGGCTTTCCTCCGGCTGTATTTTGGCCGTGCCAACCTGCTGGTGCTGGATGAGCCAACCAACTATTTGGATATTGACACCCGGGAACAGGTCGAGGAAGCACTCGCAGCCTATCCCGGCGGACTCGTTATCGTCTCGCATGACCGCTATCTCCATGCAGCAGTAGCCAACCGTCTGCTGCTGCTGGAACGGGGAAGCAAGCCCCGGCTGTTTCCGGGTACTTACGAAGAGTATGCTGCCAAGGAGCGCAGCTTTGTACTTACACCGGATGAGCAATCGCGGGAAGGAGAAATGAAGCTGCTGGAACTGCGGCTGGCCCGGCTGATGCACAGCGAAGCCAGGGAGACGGAGCAAGAAGACCGGGAGCTGATGGCCGAAATTGTTGAGCTGCGGCGAACCATTCAACACCTGCAATAGACCCACCCGCTTCGAGGGTACGAATGGTGAAAAATACAAAAAAATACATTTAGAATAGAGGATCATGTCCTATTTTAGCGAAATCTATATTGAATACAGCTAAAAATGAGGGAGGCACTCTCAAATGAGGGACAAGGGAATCAGAATCATGGTACTGCTGCTGCTGCTATTCAGTATGGCCGTGCCAGTACAGTCCGCTTCGGCGGCGTCCAAAAGCATGAAGGTTAAAGTTACCCTGGTCAGTGCTGTACTGACCGAAAACAATCATGTGGGCAATGAATGGTATACCAAGGCATCAATTAACGGCAAAGAGGTCAGCGAAGGCTCATCTGTGGAACTGGACCTGAAATCAACAGAAAGCGTGAAGCTGAAAGCCTACGCGGAAGAGCAGGATAAGATCCCGGAGTCCGCCACAGCGACTGCTTCTATTAAAGCCTCGGCCATTACCAAAACCGTCAACAAAGCCGTGGAAGTAACTGTAGTCGAAAACCGGGGGCGGTATTCCGGAAATACGGCGACGTGGACGTTTACTTTTGAGGTGCAGAAGCAATAGAACAAACACCTAGGGGGAACGATGAAAACACAGGCATGGCTAAAAATAGGGCTGGCAGTTATTATCATTGTCCTGCTGTATCTCTGGCTGCGGCCACAGCATGTGGAACGCGAATACGAAAGTGTTATTTATTCCAACGACACCAAAATAGTAAAAAGCACAGGAACCCGTCTTACGGGTGAAACTTTCCGGGGACTGCTCCTGTTTACCAAAAGTACATTTAGCGGTACACTCACCGTAGACGGGGATCTGTATTATAAGGTGAAGCTGAAGGATAGCGGAGGCTACTATCTGGGAGTCCTGACGGATTTTAATGCCGATTACTCCACACGTACAACCGGGGTGATTACTGCCTCGAAGAACCTGGACCGGTTCTGGATTACGCTGACCGATCTGGATAAGCGCTACGGCCTTGGGCATGATGAGGGGAATATTTCCGGTCCTGCGAGTACGCTGGAAGAAGCGAAGCAGGTGAGAAAAGACATTTTGGCTGCACACAGACCTTAATTTCTAGAGCATTCTAACGGAGAAATCCGTTGAATGCTCTTTTTTTATGCTCAGGAGACGGGAAAATTGCCCCTTAAAATAAAATTTTGTAATTCTTATTTTTTAATATAAAAATTAAAGGAATTATGCCGAAGGCTGTCGAATTATGGAATCGTTAAAGGGTTTACATCCCGGGCCATCTTAGATTTATTAAAATTATTGGAGGCAGAATTATGAAAAGGAGCTTCAACAATTCAAGACATTCGCTTATCGGAATGTTCCTGCTTGGGATTGCGGTGTTTTTCTGTATACGTCCGGCAGATTTGTACGCAGCGGGTCCTACACCGGACAATTTTACAACAACGAGCTATAGCAGCTTGCCATCAAATGCAATGTCAGCGATGGCTTACGGCAACAACGTGTATATCGCAGTCGGCTATTACGGGGCCATTGTCAAATCGGCAGATGCCGAAACCTGGGTGAATGTAAAAACCAAAGCCGACATTAATTACACGGGTGTGACGGCTCCGGGTTCTTTTACTTTTAACGGGGCGGCTTATGGAAATGGTTTATTTGTTGTTACGGGAAGCGAAGGGGTGATTCTAACCTCTCCGGACGGTAACACGTGGACTCAGCGCAGCTCGGGAGTCACTACTGGAATCTGGAGTACTGAATTTTTAACTTTTAATGGAAGCAGCGCCTTCTACGCAACAACACAAGGGAAGCTGCTGACCTCACCGGACGGGATCAGCTGGACTCCAATCGTTCCAACGGGCGTGGACTCCTCGCTCACGTTAACCAAAGTTACCGTAGGAAACGGCGGCACCCGGTTAGCCGTAGGGGGGGCCAACGGAAGAATTTACTCCACCACGAATGGCACGGCTTGGACCTCGGCCCAGCCCTCAACCGACGAAGGGCAGTCCATTGGCACCAATATGCTGACCTGGATGAATGACCGCTATTATATTTCAGATCCTAGGGCCTACATTTGGACCTCTACGGATCTCTCCACATTTACGCTGCTAGGCCCTCCTTTTAAACAAAATGCCTCTCAACATAACAACCAGATGTTCAATGGCTTTTACGATGGTACCAAGTATTACATGTTCGGTTATGAGTCTCCAAACTATGGAGCAGTGTATACATCGGCGAACGGAACCACTTGGACCATGCAGCCGTTCAAAAATTATTTTGTTACGCAGAACGCACGTTTTCTGAACGGAAAGTACTTTCGCTTGGGCAATGAGGGAATGCTCGTATCCTCAGATGGCGCAGATTGGCGCTATAAATGGGGAGGAGTTTTTACAGAAATTGTTCATGGCAGCGGCTCGCAATATGTTGCGGTTGGGAAAACAGGCGGCGACGGGGCGATCTGGAACTCGACGGATCTTGCAGATTGGAACCAGGTAACGTTGTCCACGAGGACGACAGGTTTCACTGCAGCTGCATACGGAAATAACACTTATGTCGCAGCCGGGGAGACGAATCAGACGACCACAGCGCTGGCCACCTCGCCGGACGGATCCACCTGGACGCTGCGCAGCAGTATAAATGATTCGACCTCTATCACGGATATCGCTTTTGGCAACGGGAAATTCGTTGCGGTAGGTTCCGGGGCGGGAGGTCCGAAAATAAAAACGTCGGCGGACGGTATTGCCTGGCATGAGCCCACTCTGCCCGCGCAGTCCATAGACGCAGTGTACTCTATTGCTTATACCAATAATCAATTCATTGCTCTGGGATATGGCTATAGTGATGAAGGTTATTTGAATGCTGCCAGCATCTGGACATCTCCGGATGGGGAATCCTGGTCTAACCGCTCTGGGACATACCCCAATCAGACGGACGGTTTCAATAACCTTTTGTATGATGGAAGCAAATATGTTTTGACCGGTTATGATTCAAGCACGTATGAGGTGTTTTCCCGTTCCAGCGATGATCTAATCACTTGGAGCAGTCCTACATTAACAGGTACGTATACCAATTTTTCGTCTTCAGCCATGCTGGGGCAAAAAGGGAATAACCTTTATATGCTGGTCTATGACAGCAGCAATAATCCAGTAGTGTATTACACTGCTGACCATGGTTCGACCTGGCAAAATGCCGGTGTGGACATGTCTTCCATTGATCCGAATCTGATTTATTCGCTGATGGAGGCGAATGGAAGAGTGATTCTTTCGGGGAATTCACAATTGGTTATGACAACAACGGGTACCATGGCGCAGGCCGAAGCGCCAACAGCGAACCCGGCCGGAGGTGCGGTGGCATCAGGCACGACAGTTGTGCTGAGCAGTTCGACGAGCGGAGCGGCGATCCACTACACGCTGGACGGCAGCGTGCCGACGGGGAGCAGCCCGGCGTATAGCGGTCCGATTCCAGTCACGAGTGCAGTGACGATCAAGGCCATCGCCGTGAAGGCGGGGATGACGGACAGTGCCGTTATGAGCGAAGCGTACACGATTATGGCGCAGGCCGAAGCGCCAACAGCGAACCCGGCCGGAGGTGCGGTAGCACCGGGCACGACAGTTGTGCTGAGCAGTCCGACGAGCGGAGCGGCGATCCACTACACGCTGGACGGCAGCGTGCCGACGGGGAGCAGCCCGGCGTATAGCGGTCCGATTCCAGTGACGAGTGCGGTGACGATCAAGGCCATCGCCGTGAAGGCGGGGATGGCGGACAGCGCCGTTATGAGCGAAGCGTATACGATTATGGCGCAGGCCGAAGCGCCAACAGCGAACCCGGCCGGAGGTGCGGTAGCACCGGGCACGACGGTAGCGCTGAGCAGTCCGACGAGCGGAGCGGCGATCCACTACACGCTGGACGGCAGCGTGCCGACGGGGAGCAGCCCGGCGTATAGCGGTCCGATTCCAGTGACGAGTGCGGTGACGATCAAGGCCATCGCCGTGAAGGCGGGGATGGCGGACAGCGCCGTTATGAGCGAAGCGTATACGATTATGGCGCAGGCCGAAGCGCCAACAGCGAACCCGGCCGGAGGTGCGGTGGCATCAGGCACGACAGTTGTGCTGAGCAGTTCGATTAGCGGAGCGGCGATCCACTACACGCTGGACGGCAGCGTGCCGACGGGGAGCAGCCCGGCGTATAGCGGTCCGATTCCAGTGACGAGTGCGGTGACGATCAAGGCCATCGCCGTGAAGGCGGGGATGGCGGACAGCGCCGTTATGAGCGAAGCGTATACGATTATGGCGCAGGCCGAAGCGCCAACAGCGAACCCGGCCGGAGGTGCGGTGGCATCAGGCACGACAGTTGTGCTGAGCAGTTCGACGAGCGGAGCGGCGATCCACTACACGCTGGACGGCAGCGTGCCGACGGGCAGCAGCCCGGCGTATAGCGGTCCGATTCCAGTCACCAGTGCGGTGACGATCAAGGCCATCGCGGTGAAGGCGGGGATGACGGACAGTGCCGTTATGAGCGAAGCGTATACGATTATGGCGCAGGCCGAAGCGCCAACAGCGAACCCGGCCGGAGGTGCGGTGGCATCAGGCACGACGGTAGCGCTGAGCAGTCCGACGGGCGGGGCGGCGATCCACTACACGCTGGACGGCAGCGTGCCGACGGGGAGCAGCCCGGCGTATAGCGGTCCGATCACAGTCACGAGTGCAGTGACGATCAAGGCCATCGCCGTGAAGGCGGGGATGACGGACAGTGCCGTTATGAGCGAAGCGTACACGATCTCTGCTGAGCCGGAAACGGACAGTGTCATTAGCCCGGTGAGTGCCGTTTTTGACAAAAAACAGACCCAACAGGCCGATGTGAACATTGAATTAACATTGAATGGAAATACCCTTGCTGGAATCTCAAACGGGATAGCGAATCTTACTGCAGGAACGGATTATACGCTGTCCGGCAGTACGGTAACGATCTCTAAAGCGTATCTCGCATCTTTGGCGACAGGCACCACCAGCTTAACCTTCAGATTTAGTGCAGGAGCAGCGCAGACTTTGGAAATAACAATTACCGACACAACGGTTCCAGTTCCCGGAGTCCCCCTTCTGCAGTCCGCAGTATTCGGGAATGCTCAGGTCCAATTAATCTGGACACCTGTAGAGGGCTCAACCGGGTATAAAATCTTCCAAAGACTGGCTGACGCGGAATACGGCAGCGAAGTCGGTACCGTAAGCGGGTCTGTCTACAGCTATAATGCGGTGAACCTGATGAATGGAACAACCTATTATTTTGTAGTCAAAGCAGCCAATGCTGAAGGGGACAGCGCTGCCTCCAATGAATTAAGCGCTACTCCAAAGACGGCTCCGGGAGCACCAGCCAATGTAACAGCCGTATCCGGAAATGAACTGGCGGTGGTCTCCTTTACGGCCCCTGATTCAGACGGAGGCAGTCCAATTACCGGATATGAGGTGACCTCCTCACCGGGAAATATTGTTGCTTATGGAACCGCAAGCCCCATTACGGTCATTGGACTCACTAACGGGACGGCGTACACTTTTACGGTAAAAGCGGTCAATAGCGCAGGCAGCAGCGCTGCCTCCGCCCTGTCGAATGCGGTAACGCCAGTCGCCCCTTTCAGCGGCGGCGGAGATACTTCTCCTGCTGCGCCTGCTGTACAGCCTGTAGCGACAGTACCACCGGCGGCCACCGGGTTTGATATTCTTGTCAACGACAAGGCAGAGAATGCCGGTACAGTTGTAACGGGCAGCGTAAATGGACAGACGGCTCTGACTGTAGTCATCGATCAGGCCAAGCTGGAAGAAAAGCTTGCCGCAGAAGCCCAAGGCGCTGTAATTACGATTCCGGTAACGATGAAATCGGATATTGTCATTGCCGAGCTGAACGGTCAAATGGTCAAAAACATGGAAGACAAACAGGCAGTACTAGAGTTGAAAAGTGAAAATGCAACCTACACTCTGCCCGCCGGGCAAATCAATATGGATGCGATCCGAAGCCAGTTCGGTACCGCAGTTGCATTGGGAGATATTAAAGTCAAACTTGAAATTGCTGCTCCTAAGGAGGATACGTTAAGAATTGTAGGAAACTCAGCAGTCCAGGGAGGGTTCACGTTGGTTGTACCACCGCTCAATTTTGTGGTGCGGGCCGAATATGGCGGTCAAACGATTGAAATATCCAGATTCAACGCTTACGTAGAACGGCAGATTGCACTTCCGGATGGGGTGGACCCGAACAAAATTACCACAGCCATCGTAGTGGAGCCCAATGGATCGGTAAGACATGTGCCAACCAAGGTTACTACGATGGACCAAAAGTATTATGCAAAAGTGAACAGTCTGACCAACAGCACCTACTCGATCATCTGGCATCCGCTTCAATTCAAGGATGTGGCCGGCCATTGGGCCAAGGATATCGTAAATAACATGGGCTCGCGGCTGATTATTGACGGTACCGGAAATGGGTTGTTCGATCCCGATGCCGATATTACACGCGCTGAATTTGCCGCTGTTATCGTACGCGGACTGGGTCTGAAGCTGGATAGCAGCGCCGCTTCATTTGCGGACGTGAAGGCCGGAGCCTGGTACAGCAGCGCGGTTCAAACAGCCTATGCGTACAATCTGATCAATGGTTTTGAAGATGGTACTTTCCGTCCGGCGGATAAGATCACCCGGGAACAGGCGATGGCGATCATTGCCAAGGCGATGAAGCTTACCTCGTTAAAAGACAAGCTTCCGGTCCAATCGTCAGCAGAGCTGCTGAGTCCGTTCAAGGATGCCGGCAAAGTCTCACACTGGGCGCAGAGCAGCGCTGCGGACAGTATTGCGGCTGGCATTGTCTCAGGGCGCAGCGCTTCAGAGCTGGCACCTCAGGCGTATATTACAAGAGCTGAGGTTGCTGCTATTATTCAAAGATTGCTGCAGAAGTCCAATCTGATATAACTAAAATCCACCCTAACACCTCCGGCTGCTTGGCAGCCGGGGTGTTTTTTTTCTACATATAAGCCAGGACTTCTATATTTTGGGGAAGCGAGGCTTACCCGAATTTAATTTGTATAGGAATTATGATTTCCCTATCTTGTGGATAAGGTGTGTATAAAATTGTGGGTAAGTCTACGTGGATTCAGCGGATTCACCCAACGGGGGGAGGTTTGTAGGATATGATTGCCTTTTTTCAACTGGCGGTGAAGCGGGTGAGCAGTGCTATAGAGATTGAACTTGAGATTTGTCTCTTCATGTGGGATAACCACCATGGATTCTTTGCATGACTGCACTTCGTGCAGTAGAATACTTATGGTTCTGCGTCGAATCGCCTTCTGAGATCTTTCTTTCAGGATAGAATGCGAGTTATGGCCTAAGTAGAAAGAGATTTGCATCGGACTCATATCGGCATCCGCCTCCGCATCGGACGGGCCTGCCTGCATCCATTCCTGCTTTTTTAAGTTCAAATTATTTAGTTGGAAAAAGGGAGCTTATTGCTCTCCAAAATCAACAATTGTGAAGTTATAGTGGAAAAAGGAAACTTAATTGGGCAATATTCCTTCGTCAGGGGCGTATTGAGCCGGATTAGTTAACCTTTTTCCACTTCGCCTGTGGAGAATAGGGTGTTCCAGCAAATTAGTGACCCTTTTTCCACTTGGAATTGCCGAACGATTCAAACAGGCCTCCAGGCAACGCTAAACTGAAATCCAAAACGGCTGTCATAATCAGTCAAGGACGGGGAAGCCGTTTCTGCTTGGCCCATTGGACAATCGTTTATTGCTGCAACCTTTACTTACAGCCAGCCGTCTGAACTAACAGCCGGTCTAAACGGAGAGACTAACTTTCTCAAGGAGATGACAACAATATGACAACCTCATTGAAAACAATAACCGGAATTCTAATATTAGCGGGTATGCTGGGCCTTACCGGCTGCAGCTCTGGCAGCAACGATGCTGCAACTGCTTCACCGTCAGCGGCTCCGGCATCGGAAGCCCCGGCAGCCTCGCAGCCGGCGGCAAGCAGCTCCTCAGCACCATCCGCACCCCCGGCGGAAGCATCGTCTACCGCTTCGCCCAGTGCTGCCGGCGGAGGGGCTTCCTCAGCGGCAGTATCTCAAGACAGCCGCAAGCTGCTTGAAGTGCTCCTTCAACTGGCCGGGGAAGGCAAAGTGCCTGGCGTGGAGTATGCCGCACACACCGGATTAATTGACGATGTGGAGGCCGCCTGGGGCGAGCCGGATACCAAAGAGGCTGCGGGCAAAGGGATATACGCAACGTACAGCAAAAAACATGTGGTCTTCGGCTTCAACAAAGGCAGCCGGATATTTGATGTCCGCTCCAGTGCCGCCGATCTGCAGAAATTGACCCTGAAGGAGATTGAAGCTGTGCTCGGCAAACCAGAGAATAGAGCCGTGAACGGCGGCGATAAAATCTATATGTATCAGGCAGGCAAGCAATATGAGCTGAAATTTATCATACCGGATGCCTCGGGTACGGTGGATCATATCTCCGTATTTTCTGAACAGGATTCAATTAACAATATGGCCGGATAAGCTATAATACTTCCATGGACTTATCCTTGGAAAAGAGGTTCGGGTATGCATCTTGAATTAAACAACAGCGAATACAAAGTTATAGCAGACGGGATTACGGTTACACTGCTGCCCAAGGAGTTCGCTCTTCTGCAGTTTCTGTACCGCAATGTTGGACGCACCTTCAGCCGGGAGCAGCTGCTGGACCACGTCTGGCCGATGGAGTATCCGGTAGAACGTACGGTCGACGACCATATCTACCGCCTGCGCAAAAAGCTGCACGTCCTCAGCGGCCTGGACATCAAGACTGTCCGGGGGTTTGGCTACAGTCTTGCCGTTCCGGGTACACCTGCCGGTGTAGCCCTAAATCCGGCAATGAATGACCCGGAGCTGCGGGAAACTATGCGCAGCGTATTTTCCAAGTTTCATGTATACGGCCAGGGCAAATCCATGGTAACACTGGCGCGCCAGCAGGATATACTTGGCTATGAGCTGGACTCGGTGTATACCATGGTCATTCATTTTGTGCAGGGAGATTTGGAATGGCTGCTGCATACGGATGAAGTTCCGCTCAAGGAACGGCTATTTTATCTGATGATCTTCTACTTTTTATCCGGTGATCCCAAGGAGCGGCTTGCCTATTGCGAGCAGGTGATTGAGAGGAAGCTGTTGTACCCTAACTATCAGCTGGAGCTGGAGATTCTCACCATTCTGGACTTGTTCACCCTTGCGGGACAACCGGAGCGGGCCTTGGAGCGTCTGAAACGTTCTCATCAGGTGATTGCTGAGCTTGGTTATGACAATTTCATTCCTGTGACGTTGATTACGGAGCTGTTCGTGCATCTGGTGGCCGGCACCGGGGAGGAGGAGCTTAAGCGGATGGACGAGGCGATTGGAGTCGTCCTGCAGGAAAAGCCTTTTCTCCGGGAGATCGGAAGCTATAAAGTGGTGAAGGGACTCTGGTGTTTGCGGCTGGAACAGTGGCGTGAGGCAGAGAACCTGCTCAGTGAGGGTCTGCAGGTGCTGGAGATGTCCGGATTCATTCCCTTGCGTCTATATGCGCTGTACCGGATTGTGCATTATTGCCGTATGTTCCCGCCCCCAAAAGCGCTGCAGCATAAATATGAAGAAATTTTTGTGGCAGAGCTGGAACAATCCGGGCTGAAGCGGTTCAACCCGTCTCTGGAGGACACCCTGCAGCAGATCTTGAAATCCCTCTGATTATTCTCTGACAATTCTCCGTTACAGTAGGATCATACGAATGACCTGTTCTATGATTCTAAATGCAATCCTGGAGGAATGACAGATGGAAGCTTCCGTCAAGCAGGAGAAAAGCCTGCTGTACAACAAAGTGTATATGCGCGTGTACAGTGCCTACGCCACAGCAGCCTTCGGGGATTGGTTCGATTCGCTGGCGATCCAGGTCCTGGTGGGCTACCGCTGGCATGCCAGTCCGCTGATGCTGGCGCTGATTCCGGTAGCGGTGGCGCTGCCAAGCGTTCTGCTCGGCTCCGTGGCCGGAGTGGCCGCCGACCGGCTGAACAAGCTGAAGCTGATGCGCATATGTGATCTGCTTACTGCGATCCTGACCGTACTGGTGCTGTTCGCACCCAACATGGTGTGGCTGCTGCCGCTGCTGGCGCTGCGCTCGGCGCTCTCCACGCTGAATGTTCCGGCCCAGCAGTCCATGACCCGCAGCATCGTCAGAGAGGATCAGCTGCTTCAGGCCACCTCGCTGAACGGGATCGTCAACCAGGGCTCCAAAATCGCCGGTCCCCTGCTGGGGGGTGTGGCGCTTACGCTGCTCAGTCCGCAGTGGTGTATCCTACTGAATGCCATATTCCGGGCAGGTTCTTATCTGCTGCTGCTCTCCGTAAAGAACATCCATACCGGGGATGAACACCCGGCGGTGGAGGTGCAGGAAGGACGGGTTCCGCTGCGCATGATGTGGGCGGAGGGCTGGGGGGTTATGCTGCGCAGCAGACTGCTGCTGCATACGATGCTCTTTGGACTTACGGGGGCGCTGGCAATCCAGATCATTGATTTTCAGTTCACCAGCCTGTTTCGCGTGATATCACCGTTGAATGAATCGCTGCTGGGCTGGATGGTTGCGGCATCCGGGGCCGGAGCCGTATCTGTTATACTGCTTCTGGGCAAGTTGAAACCGGGAACCAGCTATGGACTTCGGCTCGGAATGGGTTATGTGCTGATAGGCGGGGCCGTAGGGGGGCTTGGCCTGCTTCAACCGGGGGCTTCTGTGATTTGGGTGCTGTTGTTCGGATGGATACTGGGTCTGGGGAATGGAACCTTCTTCGTGACCTTCAATTATTGCCTGCAAAAAGAAACCCCGCCCCACATGACCGGCCGCATCTTCGGCATCCAGAGCAGCATACTCGGTCTGGTGATGATTACAGCGCCTCTTCTGGGAGGCTGGCTGGTTGAGGTGGCCGGACCCGGCCGGATCTTCATGAATTTTGGTATGATTCAAGTACTGCTTGGGCTCGTCGGAGTGCTTTTTGGCCGGGTGCTCTGGCCTGAAGCTAAGCGGGAGAGCGTGCAGCCTATGGTGGAGCACAGTTGATTTGGCCAGGAGACACGGGTAACTGCAGTGTACAGGTAATTCGGCCTTGTTCAAGCCAATATGGCCTTTAACTGCAGTTCATGCAACCCAGAGCAAGAGCAGCAGGAAGCCCTCAGGGGCTTTTTTCCTTTTTACATGGAGGAGGCGGTCCCGGCAGGGCGAATATGTAAATGGAGATGGTTTTTGTATTTTTCAGGAGGCTCAAATGACAACGACTACTTATATTTACATGGTGCGGCATGGAGATTCGCTCAAAACATCAGGCAATGAGAGATCCCGTACCCTGTCAGCTCAGGGTGAAAAGGATGCGCAGAGAGTAACGCAGCGGCTGCTGGATGAAGGCATAGATACCTTATACAGCAGTCCTTATACCCGGGCAGTAGATACGATTGCGGGCCTGGCCGGGGCGCTGGGCAAAGAGATCCATAGGGTCGAGGATTTAAAAGAAAAATGCTGGACGGAAGACGACCGTACGCTGCAGGACCCGGAGCTGTATCCTTTTCTGGAGCAAATGTTCACGGAGCCGGATTTTGTGCTGGAAGACGGCGGGGAGTCGAACCGGGTCTGCAAAGAGCGGGCTGTAAAGGCGTTGAAGGAGATCCTGCGGAATCATCCGGACGAGAGAATCGTGATTGGCACCCACGGGATGGTCATGACGCTGATGATGAATGAGTTCGCTGAGGAATACGGGCTGGATTTTTTGATGCAGACTAGCAAACCGGATATTTACCGGATGGAAATGAAGGATGGAGTGCTTAGTCATGTACAAAGAATGCCGCTTGATGACTGATACGTACATAATGAAGGGCAGGCAGGTGATCTATGAAAAAAAGCATACTGCTAATCCAGCCGGAAAATCAGAAGATGAACCGCTTCCGGAGGAAGCAGTTCAACAACTTCGTGCAGATTACGATGCCTTATTTGGCTTGTTTCATAGATGAAGCTAAGTATAAAATTACGCTTGTGGATGAATATCAGCAGCAAATCCCCTATACCCAGAAGTTCGATCTGGTGGCGATCACAGCAGCCGAACAGCGGGGGCACTGGGGATTGACGGAGTGACAGTCAGCTTGCTGACTCCCTTGCCCCGGACACCGGTGTATGCCCAGATGAAGCAGGAGCAGTGTCTGCTTCACGAGGACTGGATTCTCTATAACGGCAAAACCGATGTGGTATTTCATCCCCGCGGCATGACCTCCGCGCAATTGTATGAGGGTTATCTTGATTTCCGGCGGCGGTTCTATTCCCTGCCTTCGTTCATCCGCCGGATGAGGGTGTCAAGAACACATCCGGTCTATAACTTTGTCATGAACCTGGGGCTATGTCTGGCGATTAAGCAGAGCTAATACGAAGCCCATTGCCGGCGTGGTGAAACGGTGCAGCCCTGACCCGGAAATGTTATCCGTGCCAGCTGATAAAAGCATGCCGTAATGGGAGTCAGCATGACCTTCCGCCCGGAATCCTCATACGGCTCCAGATGAACATGAGCGTCAATCATCGCTTTACTACTCCTTCTTCACATACTGCTCAGTGGTGTCATGGGGTTCAAACCGGATCGTATCCGGGACCATTCCTCCACTGCCTGCTTTGTAGTCCAGCATCAATGTCCCCATACTCTCCCCCATTCCAATACTTACATTGGTCTCCGCCTTCAGCTTGCCATTCACCACTTTATAATGGGTGACTGCCCCGATTCCTGCCTGTG
The DNA here is from genome assembly GCF_000758705.1 of Paenibacillus graminis. Taxonomy (NCBI): domain Bacteria; kingdom Bacillati; phylum Bacillota; class Bacilli; order Caryophanales; family Paenibacillaceae; genus Paenibacillus; species Paenibacillus graminis. Next base: position 1,450,279 of record NZ_CP009287.1, read on the forward strand.
TACCGAAATGCTCCAGACCCCCGTCTCCTGCCCGTCCGGGAAGCCGTAAGGTAACCTTGGATGGGGCAGCGCCTGCAAGCTCAAGGCGTACCACAACATCGCCGTTGTCCAAGGTGATTCTGGAGGAGACAACTGCGGCGGCTGCCTTTTCCGCTGCCGGTACCGCAAGCTCTTGCCAAGCTTCCGGCTTGACCACATGAACCTCTTCAAGAGACATGCCGGTCCCTGTGCCGAGGTTGAATATCACTGTAGCCTCCGGCTTGCCGTCGCCATCCACATCAGCATAGTACAGTTCGGGCGGATACGATACTTGTCTGGGAGCTTCCCACTGGAAGCTGTGTTTTTTGCCGTTCACTTCGAGTATGAACCCTTTATAGGTACTGCCTTCCTTCCGGGCCGCATACAGCTTGACCTTACCGGAGCTAACCGCTGCAAGGGGTTCCTTGAGGACCCGCTTGGATGTACTGACATCTCCTGATGTAATGGATACGGTATCTCCGGAAGCTGCAAGCTTGGCTACCGCTCCGGTAAGCAGGTCAACGGCCCCCGCAGACACATACACATGCCCCTCCTTGAGAAGGACTGGACCCTCTAGCTTGTCTTCATAATCTCCGTCAGTCTGCGTATATTGAACCTGCATGGCTGAACTGCCGGGTGACAGAACCGAGCGGGAGCTGTTAGTGGTTAAGATGAGTTTCTTGTGTGCATTATCCCATTTCAATTCTACCGGGTAATATTCCAGCAGCGCTCTGGCCGGAACATACAATATCTCGCCGGAATGAAAAGGGTGAAGCTTAGGCAGAACGGGCTGGCCGTCTACCGACAGTGTTAACGGTGCAGCTGCGGATACTGAATCTATAGTTGGAGCTGCCGCACATCCGGCGATTAGCAAGGCGAGAGCGGAAGCGGTCAGTATTTTTTTCACAGAATAACCTCCAGAGTCTAAAAGTTCCAATCTATTCAATTATACTGTATATCTTCCGCTCTGAGGACACGATCCGTTAACAATAAGAAGACAGGAATGTTACGTTTATGCAAAAAAAGAGGCCGTACACTACAGTTCCGGCGGAAAGCTGCGGCAGATGTCAATAAATTGCTGCAGAGCTGCGGGCACGGATTCATGGCTTCGTGTACAGATGGCAATATGATTGCTTAGCTGAATGCCTTCTACCCGCACCCGGGCGAGCCGCTTGTGTTCCACATATTCCCGGACAGCCAGAGAAGAGATAAAGTTGGCACCGTATCCGGCCATGACCGAACGGATGGCTTCGCCCAGACCGCTGAATTGCAAAGTAACCTGCGGCGGCTGTAAACCATAGGTAACACACAGCGAGACAAGGCGTGCCCTGGTTGAGCTGCCTTCCTCACGCATAATAAACGGCTCCAGCATCATCTCCGGCAATGACACGGTACGGCCTGCGTAAGGATGGGAAGGGGACACGACGAACCACAGCTCATCCTCAAAAAGCTCCAGCCAGTCGACATCCTCCGGTTTATCCTGTGCTCCTCCTCCATAGAAGGCAACATCGGCTTCATGGCGCTTCAGTTGTTCAAAAGCCTGCTGGGAATTGGTTGTTGTGATCTCCATTTCTATCTCTGGATGACAGGCTTTGAACTTCGCAGCCCAGCCCGGAACCAGGAAATTTGCGGGAAGATAAGTGGCGGCAATGCGGAGCTTGCCTTTTCTGCCGTGGCGGTAGTCCTCTACAAACTCATCAATTTGCTCCTCATAGGTGAAGAAATTGCCGGCCTGCTTAGCCAGCTCTATTCCAAAGGGGGTAAGCGAAACTCCTCGCCCGCTGGGGTTGAACAGGGGCAGCCCCAGATCCTTCTCGAATTTCTTGATCTGGCTGGTCACTGCCGGCTGGCTGATATTCAGCCGGGCTGCCGCCTTCGTGACGCTCCCGGTCTCGGCCACATAATAAAACAGTCTCAGGGCATGAATGTTCATAAGTATCCCTTCTTTCATAACTTAAATATATGTAATACATAAAAACATATATTGGTATTATAATTCATTGTATCTTATATTAAAGCCAGATCCAACACACAACGTTAAGGAGGAATACTATCATGGGAGAGATAGACACATGGAGCAAGGTCGATGGGTATTTCAATAGCAAGCTGCTGGCAGCCGATCCGGTGCTGGATACTGTGCTGGATGCGAATGCAGGCGCCGGTTTGCCGGCAATTGATGTTGCTCCGAATCAAGGGAAGCTGCTGTATCTGCTGGCCAAGATGACAGGGGCGGCAAATATTCTGGAGATTGGCACGCTTGGAGGTTATAGCACCATCTGGCTGGCCCGGGCCTTGCCCGAAGCGGGCAGACTGGTCTCACTGGAATACGAGCATAAGCATGTCGTGGTGGCGGAGGATAATCTGAGACTGGCAGGATTAGCCGATAAAACGGAGGTAATTGAAGGCCCGGCGCTGGAGTCTCTGGCAGCGCTGGAAGCGCGGGGGGCTGCGCCTTTTGACTTTATTTTTATCGATGCCGACAAGCCCAATAATCCGCACTACCTGAAGTGGGCGTTGAAGCTGGCCTGTCCGGGAGCGGTTATCGTGGCGGACAATGTTGTCCGCGGCGGTGAGGTGGTTCAGGCGGACAGCAAAGATGATCGGGTGCAGGGTATTCGTCAATTTATGGATCTGCTGGCTGCTGAACCGCGGGTAGAAGCAGTTGCATTACAGACCGTAGGCAGCAAAGGATACGATGGATTTGTACTGGGATTGGTCACAGCATAACAATACCCCGCAGAACTGGACGGAAAAGCTGTCTTTAGTCTGCGGGGATAGTGTTGTGCAGGCTTTTTTACAAAAATAAATCGAACGGTATGGGCATTTCCTTCCAATATATAGTGTAAGCCTGAGGGGGGGATGGCGGATGGAGGCTCAAAACGAATATTCGCAGCTCATAACGCGCACGCTGGCCGGCAGCCGTGAAGCCTATGGTGAATTATACGAAGCGACCATTCGGGATGTCTACAGGACCGTGCGTTTCCTCGTTTCCGAGCCTTCTGATGCGGATGATGTGGTGCAGGATATCTATCTCGAGCTGCACCGCTCGCTTGCGCAGTATGACGAAGCCCGGGCGTTCAGACCTTGGCTGATGGGATTGGTGCTGCGGCAGGTTCAGGCATACCGGCGAAAAGGATGGAGACAGCTCCGGATAAGCAAAAAAGCGCAGCAGACTTGCGAGATCCAGGATGCTGATTTTGCCGGAGAAGTCATAGACAGGCTATCCAGCCGGATGCTGATGGATAAAGTGAAAAGTCTGCCATACAAGCTGAGGCAGGTCATTGTTCTGCACTACTTGCAGGAATATTCCCAGGAAGAGGCCGCCGCCATTCTCGGTATCCCGCTGGGAACTGTTAAATCCCGCATTCATGCTGCACTGCAGAAGCTGCGCCGGAAACAAAAGGCTGACACCATTAGAATAGGGAAGGTGGAGGATCTGCATGAGTCTTGAAGAGAACCTGCGGCGGACGCTGCAAGCTGAAACTGAAGGCTGGAGCGCCCCACCGGAACTGAAGGGGAAGATCCTTGGCAGGATTGAACCCGGACAAGGGGGCAGGCGCATGAAAAAATGGCTCATAGCTACGATACTGGCAGCATCCTTGGTGATTCCGACCGGAGCGTATGCCGGATATCATTATTTGGCTGATTCTATGTACGGTTCGCAGGAGAACTTCATTCAAAACGGAGGAACGCTGGAGCAATATGAGCAAATTGAAGCTAAGCTTCAGCAGGCAAAGCAGAGTCTGAGCGAGGAAGACTTCAATGCAATGACCACCCTGTTGCAGAAGATCAGCGGCTTCAATCTGCAGATTGTGGATGCTTCAGGGACGCTTCATCCCGAGAAGCTGAGTGCAGAGGACCGGGAACGCTATAACCGGTTGGGGGCAGAGCTTGAGCCCTATTTCGGCAAATTGAAGAATCTAGAAGCACCGCAGCAACCGGTGGAGCAGATGGACCCCGACACATTCTGGGACCAGCAGCTTGCCAAAGCGCAGCAGACCTTCAGTGGCGGGGAACTGGATGAGGTCCAGCGGTTAATTGGCGAATTGAAAGCTCTGAATGCCAAAGTAACCGACCCGGATGGCAGCATTCATATGGACCGGTTTTCAAAGGACGACTTGAGCAGCCAGGCCACGTTGATTGAAGAGCTGAACCCTTATCTAAAGAAGCTGGGCATTTTGCTTAAGCCAAGCTCATAAGGCAAAGGGCTTCTACATCAGGGAAGCAGCTTCAACTCAAAAATAAACAGATAAAACCACCGGAAAGGCGTCACCTTGCATTCCGGTGGTTTTTCATTCAATGCTGCAATTCTCTCAACGTCCTATAATTTAACATAACCTTCTAAACTACCTAGGGGAGGTTATGTTCATGAACAAGCTTGAAGCCATTCAGCAGCGCATCGAAGCAGAACGCAAGAAGCTGAATGAGATGGAAACAACCTATGGGCTGCTGCATCCGAAAGTGATCAGGCAATCCATGAAGCTGGATACCTTAATTAATGAGTATACCAAGGAAGAATCGCTACGCACTGACCCCTCCGAAAGCTAATGCCAACAGCTTTTCTACGAATTCTCCATTGAGTGTGTCCCCTGTAATCAGCAGCCGGTAGAATATCGGTCCATACATTAGATCAATACTGCAATTTACATCCAGATCTTTTTTCAGTTCCCCCCGCAATACCCCGCGCTCCAGCAGTTGTCTGGCCTCCTGACGGCGCGGTGCGAAGAATCTCGTCCGGTAAGCCTCAGCAAGGCCGGCATCGAATTGTCCCTCCCCGATCATCTCCGTAATGACCTTTCCTTCGCGGCTGTACAGAAAAGCGGCAAGGTTCGTAGCATGGATTCTAATATCCTCCTTAACGGAACCCGTATCCGGCACAGGAAGCCGGGCGGAAGCGGCGGACAGATACCCGTCAATGACCACGGCCGCTTTATTGGGCCACCATTTATAGATTGTCGCTTTGCTGACTTTTGCCCGTTCCGCGATCTTCTCTACCGTCACGGCGCCAAAGCCCGTCTCCAGCAGCAAATCATAGGATGCTGCAAGTATGGCAGCCTCGGCCTCATTATTGCGCGGCCGCCCTCTTTTTTTATCCATCATTAATAACCTCCTGATCGAATATACCCTTGCCATATTCCGGTTCGCTCTGAGAAACTATACGTTCATTATACAAAAATATACATGGAGTTAGCCAGCCTGACGAAGGATAAGCTGTTAATTACAGATTTTATAAATAAGTTTCAAATTGCCTATTTACAAAACTGTACGTTCAGTATATCATAAGGACATAAATTAATGAACTATACGTTTAGTATTTAAATGAAGGGTGGAATTCATATGAACCAGGTAAAGCAGGCAAGCCGGGGAATAAACGTGAAACATGCGCAAGAAAGCACAGCGGGTAATGCAGTCCCTGGCTGGATCACTTTTCTGCTGGCCGCCTCCTGCGGACTTATCGTCGCCAATCTGTATTATGCCCAGACGCTGGTTGGACCGATCAGCGCAGCTACTCATCTCTCCTCTGGAGCTGCGGGGCTGATTGTGACGCTGACCCAGATCGGTTATGTTATTGGACTGCTGTTCGTGGTGCCGCTAAGCGATATTATTGAAAACCGCCGCTTGACTGTGACCTCGCTGGCAGTTGTGGTGGCTGCACTTGTTGCGGCTACGCTTGCTCCCAATGCACCGTTGTTTCTGGCTGCATCCTTGTTTATTGGCCTCGGTTCGGTAGCCGCACAAATTCTGGTGCCGTATGCTTCCTATCTGGCCGCTGAAGAACACCGGGGCCGGGTCGTGGGCAATGTGATGAGCGGATTGCTGCTGGGAATTATGTTCGCCCGCCCGCTGGCCAGCTTTGTCTCCGGCCTCTGGGGCTGGCATGCGATCTTTGCCATCTCTGCGGTAGTGATCGCGCTATTGACGATTCTGTTATCCCGTGTGCTTCCTAAACGCCAGCCTACACCAACCATGAACTACGGTGGATTGATCCGTTCGCTGGGAACGCTGCTGAAGAACACCCCGGTGCTGCGCCGCCGGGCGCTGTATCAGGCTAGTCTGTTTGGAACCTTCAGCTTGTTCTGGACTACCGTTTCTTTGCGGCTGGCTGATGCGTATCATCTGAGTCAGCAGGGAATTGCCTTGTTCGCCTTGGCCGGTGTCGCCGGTGCGGTTGCTGCTCCTATTGCCGGAAGATTAGCGGACCGGGGTTGGACCAGACCTCTGACAGGGCTTGCGTTTGTGCTGGCGGCAGCAGCCTTTTTAATCGCTTATCTGTTTCAGGATGACTCCAAAGTAACGCTGGGGCTGCTGGTTGTGGGGGCAATTATCCTGGATATGGGAGTTTCGGGGAACCTGGTGCTTGGACAGCGGGCGATCTATTCCCTGGGCAATGAAGCAAGAGGACGTTTGAACGGATTGTTTATGGCCATTTTCTTCATAGGCGGAGCTATTGGCTCTTCTCTGGGAGGCTGGGCATATGCGTATGGCGGCTGGGGATTGACTTCTTTGATCGGGCTGGCTTTGCCGGTATTGGCCTTCTTGTACTACTTAACGGAGAAAAAACAAGTGTAAGCGGCAGGGTCTTGTTAAATAGAGAAAGCAGCGATCCTCCATGCTGGAGAACCGCTGCTTTTTTTCTTTTTACACTACCCGAAATTTAGAGGCTGCCTCTGCCAGACTTTTCGAGAGCTGATCAATTGTTCCCACCATCTCAGCCAGCTGATCAACGGCAGAGGATTGCTCCATCATAGTAGCGGTAACTTCTTCCACCGATGCGGAAACCTCTTCTCCTGTAGCTGACAGGCTTTGGGCTGAATCGAGAACCTCGTCCTTATCCTTTTGCATATGGGCAATTTCATCCGCCATCGACTGGATTTGCACGGTGATGTCTGTGATTTTATCCAGAATCGTCTGGAAGGCCGTTTGAGTTTGTCCTACCAGCTGATCCTGCTCAGCAGAAATATGATTAATCTCCATTACGCTATCATTATTTTCGGCGACAAACGCCAGGTTTTGCTGAATAATCTCATAAATTTCGTTCGATTGCTTCGAGCTTTGCTCAGCGAGCTTGCGAATCTCGGAAGCTACTACGGCAAAACCTCTTCCATGTTCACCGGCTCTTGCAGCTTCAATTGAAGCGTTTAGCGCAAGCAGATTGGTCTGGGCGGCAATCTGATTTATTGCCCCGGTAATATTGCTGATGCTGTTGGAGCTGTCTTGAAGTTTAACGGTGATGGCCGAGATTTTTTGGACTTCCTGTTCATTTTTGCCGCTGATCTCAATCAATCCTTCGACGACTTGATTGCTGGCATGGAAGACTTGGGTGATTTCTTCAGCTCTTTGTCTAACGGCTTGCGCGTTGTCATTCATTCCGGCAAATTTCTCACTGAACCCGTAGAACTTATTGACGATCTGCTCGGTATCATTGGATTGAAGCTCCATCGCCTGGGCTATCCCCATTGAGGTTACTGAGGTTTCATTAACCGAACGGGCGGCCTGTTTGGAAGTCTCCTCCAGCTCATGGGTGCTTGTCTTAAGTATGGTAATCGAATCGTTCATATTGGTAATAAGTGCTTTATTTTGCTGGACCATGATATTAAAGCTGTCCGCCAGATCCTTGAACTCACTTTTATAGCTGCCATCTGCGGTTACCGTCAAATCTCCCGTAGCCAAAGTTTTGAACCGTGAGGTTAATGTAACCACAGGTTTGGTAATAGAACGGGACAGCAACAGCCCGAAACCAATGGCAACCAGCAGGGCAACGACAGTTACAATCAATATCTTCATTAACATATCCTGAATAGGGCGTTTAATATCGTCGTAGGAATCAATAACGGATATGGTAAGGTCAGCCTTGGGAATTTTATTGATTCTCAGATACTCAGTGGCCCGTTCGGTCGTCTGGATATCCAGCTCATCCGTGGCCCGGGTAGCCAGTAAAGACTTGATCCCCGGTTCTTCACCGATGTCCAGCCCAATGCGGGCCGGGTCGGAGGAATTATACAATACAATCCCGCCCCGGCTTAGAACCTCAATGGTGCCTTTGCCGTTAATTTGAATGTTGCCCAGTTTATCGAGGAAGAAGTCACTGGCTACTGTCATGGCCAGGACGCCCAGAACTTTGCCGTCGGCGGATTTGACCGGTTGGGAGAACACCAGCAGCAGTTTGTTGTTGTTTGATTTGGATACAATGGCGTCGCTGATAAACGATTTTCCTTTAAAGGCTTCTGTGAAATATTCCCGGTCAGCCCGGGACTGCCCCAAACTCTCTTTATTGGTTCCTGCGACGATAGTCCCCTGCGAATCCAATACAAGCAAGGAGTCATTTCCTCCCTGCAGACTATCCTGAAGGATGGTGTTCGCTTTACTGAAAACGGGATTCTCTGAGGACAAGAACGCTTGATCCGATAATGTCTTTTGTTCTCGAAGCTCTAGTAGCTCTTTGAAGGTATTATGCACGGAAATGACATAAGAGATTTGCTCCTCAAGCTGCATCGCAGTCCACAGTCCCTCGCCTATACGGTCACTATTTGCATTAATTTCATCCTTGCTCTTGCCGAGCAGCAGGTCCGAAGAAAACAAATAGACCGTCACTGAAGTAGCCAGAAGAACTACAGCCACAAGTAAGCTTAATAGAACGGGAAGCTTAACCTTCAGAGAGATGTTGCTTATTTTATTGGATACTTTGTTTGCTTTCCACATGTTGTTTTTCTCCTCTGCTTTGTATAAGTTACTCACATGATTACGTTTATATATCGGCTGCAAATTTACTTTAATTAAATTATAAAATTTTACATTTCACCTGCTGCCTTAGCGGACAAAAAAGATTGCTGTTGCAGTAAAAAAACGGGCTTATGTATTGAGAGTAAGATATCTAATATAGAGATATATTCTCCTATGCTATAATGATCAAAAATGTTTTTGTGGGAGCTGTTACGGTCATGAACAATCAAACTGAGCTTGGACAATTACTGGAGTCTCTAAAAATATCACTGCCGCTGGTGCAGCGTCTATTTCCGCTGGATGTAATGTTCGCCTTGGCGGATTCGGAAAAATTTATCTACTATCTGCCGGGAACAGAGCTGGATATCCGCATTCAAGAGGGGACGCCGGTTCCGCCAAGCGGGGGAATCCGCATGGCATTGGATACGGGAGAGGACGTGAGTGCCAATATTCCGAAGGAAATCTACGGCTGGCCGTTCAAATCCACCTCCATGCCGATAAAGGATCAGAACGGAGCGGTAGCTGGTGTTTTTACTATAGGAATCAGCCTCAGCAACCAGGAAACGCTCAGCGATGCGGCGAATGCTCTGGCAGTGACCTCTGAACAAATCAGCTCGACCTCCGAAGAGATCGCGGAAACCGCCTCTGATCTGGCGAACACCGTAGGTGATCTGAAGCAGCTGGGGCAGAGAGTGGTTGAGGAGCTGCAGCAGACGGATGAGATTCTGGAGTTCATCCGCAAGGTGGCGGATAATTCCAACCTGCTGGGGCTTAACGCGGCGATTGAAGCTGCCCATGCTGCGGAGCACGGGCGCGGCTTCGGCATCGTTGCACAGGAGATCCGGAAGATGTCCGTATCCAGCGCTTCGTCCGCGAAGGACATCGCCGGCATTCTGCAGACGATCAAACAGAACATTAACCAGATGGAAGCAACGCTGATGGATTGTCTGGCCCAGAGCGAACGCCAGGCCGCAGCGACAGAGGAGATTACCGCCTCGATGCAGCAGATGTCGGCCTCCGCCGTGGAGATTGAGAAGATCGCGCGTCTGATATAAGCAAAGGAGGCAACTGCCATTTATACAATTTTGCAGGAGCCGGCGGGTAACACTTATTGTACTTTGATCCACCTCGCGCTGGAAGTCTGTGACACATTTATCCTGGTCAAACGGGATCAAATGGAACTGGAGCCTGAAGGACTTGAATTGCTGGAGCGTCTCCAGCCCTATTTCATAGAAACAAAAAAGGATGACGGCTGGCCTGGAACACGGTTGCTGGGCCATTATGCCGATATTCATTATTTCAGCAGTTCTCCGGCTGCTGCCGATATTCTTCTTGCCTATACTCACAGCTTGTACTCCTGGGTACAGCCTAGGCTGCCTGATGATCTCTGTTTTCTAAAAGGCGGACAGCCTTGGCTGGTCAATACGGCGCATGAGCATATGGGCAGCTTGCACACGGAAGAGGAAGAAGAGCTTGTCCGATTGGAGAAGAGCGGGTTATTGATCCGTGATCTGACCCTGTCCGGCTGGTCCTGGTGACTGTTTCATTCCATATGGTCTATTACTGGAAGCCCGCGCTCTGCGCGGGCTTTTTGGGCGGCTGTCCGGCTGCCTGTCATTATCCATCCTGCTTGTCATGCCCGTCTGCATAATGCAGGCAAGTCCCTCATAGACATGTACTAATCAATGCTTTTCCAAAACAGGTTAAGGGGATGATGTCATGCGCCGGATAACATGGGTACTCGCGATCATTATGAGCGTGGCCCTGGTGCTCGCGGGATGCGGAAAGAAGGACGCCGCTTCCGTGGTCAAGGATTTGAACAATGTGTCTGATAAGCTGGAGAGCAAGCAGGGGGCTTACCAGGGGTCGGGCACGATGACGCTGTACACCGGCGAGCAGCCGCAGGAGTATAAGGTGGAGGTCTGGTACAAGAATCCTTCCTACTACCGGATCAGCCTGTCGAACGTCCAGAAGGATGTTACGCAAATCGTGCTGCGCAATGATGAGGGCGTATTCGTACTGACACCAAGCCTTGGCAAAAGCTTCCGCTTCCAGAGCGACTGGCCGGACAATCAAGGCCAGGTCTATCTGTACCAGACGCTGATCCGGGGAATTGTCTCCGACAACAACCGCCAGTTTGTAGAGGATGGAGACAACTACGTGTTCGAGGTAGCCGCCAATTACCAGAGCAGCGCGCTGGTCCGCCAGAAAATCTGGCTTGCTAAGAAGACCTATGAGCCGAAGCAGGTGCAGGTCTCCGATTCCGAAGCCAAGGTTGTGGTGAACGTGAAGTTCGACAGCTTCAAGTTCGATCCGGAATTTACCAAGGATTCTTTTGATATGCAAAAGAATATGGCAACAGGCAGCGCATCCGAAAGCACGCTGGCGGAAGTGGATGAGAATGGCAATCCGGTCGCTGCGCCGGAGAACGCCCAGCAGGAAGACCAGGCGGCAGCCGCTGAACCCGGTGATTTCGGGATTATTGAACCGGGCTATATTCCAGCCGGTGTGCAGCTGAAAGATTCCAACAAACTCGAGGACAGCAAGGATCATTCGGTGCTCCTCCGCTATGATGGAACATACCAGTACACGATCATTGAGTCACGGCCGCTGGACCGTGCTGTCTCCCTGGCACCGGCAACCTTGGTTGACCTGGGATTCACCGCAGGGGCGCTGACCGGTGATGAACAAAAGACACTGACCTGGATGAGCGATGGTGTGCAGTACCGGATCACCAGTGCAAATCTTCCTGTGAGCGAAATGATGCAGATTGCCGCTTCTATGGAGGAACAATCGGGTAAGTAAATATCAGTAGGCGGATACTGCGTATTGTGGGAGTAATTCCTCTACAAGCAGTATCCGCTTTTTCAGCTTTTCTGGCCCTGACAGGACCTATGGGGGTTCTGCCAAAAGATAGCTCCCTGCTTACATTGACAGCCGCCTTCGATTAGCATTACCATTGACGGTAAGACTATAATCAATACGATGCAGAGATGTTTTACTACAATGTTAGAAGGTGACCCTGAAGTGCAAGCAAGCTATCGACCTACAGTAGCCGAGATTAATCTCGATGATCTGCGTGCCAATTATGAGGCCTTCCGCAAGGTTCTTCCTGCGGAGACCAAGTTCATGGGATGCGTCAAAGGAAATGCGTACGGCCATGGAGCGGTGGAAGTGACCCGGGAGCTGGAACGGCTAGGAGCGGATTATGTAAGTGTTGCTTTTTTGGATGAGGCATTGGAGCTGCGTCAAGCGGGAATACTAATTCCTATTCTGGTGCTCGGCTACACCTCTCCCGAAGGAATACCCGTTGCCTGGAAGAACCATGTAACCGTAACACTGTTCACCCCGGAGGTGCTGGAGGCGGTAAGGCAGCTTCCGGTTGACCCGGAGCACCGGCTGAAAGTGCACATCAAGATAGACAGCGGGATGGGACGGCTGGGACTTTTGCCGGCGGATGCCCCCGATTTTATCGCTGAAGTGCATTCTGTAGCGCAGGCGGAGCTGGAGGGGATGTTCACACATTTTGCCAAAGCAGACGAAAACAACAAAAGCTATACACTGATGCAGTACCGACGGTTTATGAGCGTGGCTGAAACGCTTCGGGACAGAGACATTCACATCCCGATCATACATACGGGCAATAGCGCTACGGCCATTGATACACCTCTTCTATCCAGTAACATGGTGCGTGTAGGCATAAGCTTGTACGGTTTCTATCCCTCGACAGAGGTGAACCACGAGCTGGTGGCTCTACATCCGGTAATGACGCTGAAGACGCAGGCAGTCTATGTCAAAACCCTGCCGCCCGATTGGGGCATCAGCTACGGCACCCGGTACTTCACAGACAGCGAGGAGATCATTGCAACGCTTCCTGTGGGGTACGCTGACGGATATTCCCGCATGCTAACAGGCAAAGCTGAGGTGCTAATACGCGGACGCCGCGTTCCTGTCGTCGGAACCATCTGCATGGACCAGTGTATGGTAACGCTCAAATCTTTCGCTGAAGAAGCGGAACAAATCAAAGCTGGCGAAGAGGTTGTACTCATCGGACGCCAGGGTGCCGTGTCCATCACGGCAGACGAACTGGCGCTCCATCTTGGAACGATTCACTACGAGGTAATCTGTATGCTGGCCCACCGGGTGCCGCGTGTGTATGTACGCGAAGGCGCTGCTCCTAACCTGGTGAACCCCTTGCTGCAGACCTAATGTCTTGACCGCGTTGCTCATGCAGGAACGGAATAGAAGGATAATGCCGTGTGACTAGTGTGACTTATGGTCTATACGAACCGCCATTTCTAGTTTATAATGGAATGCAGCATACTTGATATACTGGCGGCATATATTCCTTGTATAAAATTCCTTGTATATTGTAACACTGGAACACAAGGGCAGAAGGTTTGTGGGGGTGGAAGAGAAGGTGGCCAATTTGCAGAACACCAAAAGAATCATGATCAGCTTGCCCGATCATCTCTTGCAGGAAGTGGATGGGATCGTCCAATTGGAGAACTCCAACCGGAGTGAATTGATCAGGCAGGCCATGAAGCTGTATCTAAGCGAACGGAGGAAACGGACCATCCGCGATTCGATGCAGCGTGGCTATATGGAAATGGCTAAAATCAATTTGACCATGGCATGCGAGGCGTTTCTCGCGGAGGAAGATGCAGACAGTACTCTTGGCCGCTTAGTAAGCGGGGTGTAGATATTGATCGTTAAACGCGGCGACGTTTTTTTTGCCGACCTTTCGCCGGTGGTGGGTTCAGAACAAGGCGGAGTACGGCCGGTACTGGTCATTCAGAACGACATTGGCAATCGCTTCAGCCCGACAGTCATTGTGGCAGCCATCACTGCCCAGATTCAGAAGGCTAAACTGCCGACGCATGTAGAAATTGATGCGGCTGCTCACGGCTTTGACAGGGACTCCGTCATATTGCTGGAGCAGGTTCGGACAATTGACAAACAACGCTTAACCGATAAGATCACCCATCTGGACGATGAAACAATGAAGCTGGTGGATGATTCGCTGCAAATCAGCCTGGGACTGATTGATTTTTGAGTCAGGCAGACTTATAGATCACAGGAAATGTATGGAGAGGCACACTGGGAGATCCCGGTGTGCCTCTTTGAGTTGGGCGCAGCAAAATATCTTGAATTTTACAGTGTGCTCCACTTGTGAATTGTAGTATCATGTCCATATAAATAACACTAAATGTTATTTATATTTTAAAAATTATATAAACGGTTCTTATATTCTCAAAATAACTCCCCGCTTTATGAACTGTGTGTATTCAGTTTTAAATGTAAAACCCTTTCATTCAGCCCCTCTTGAATAAGCTTATCAAAGGATTTGTAAAAAAAGATTTAAAATTAACTATTGGTGTGGTATAGTGTTGTTACGTAACAATACGTTACCTATTTTATGTGTTACATAAGTTAATCATCGATGGGAGGTATTTACAATGTATCGGATGGGACGAAGATTGGGTTTGTTATTGTTAGCGGGATTATTGGTAGTACTGACGGCGTGCAGCAGCAATAACTCTAGTACTGCAACCAATGGGAATGGGGATTCGGAAGGCAAGACAACAACGCTAAAGTTTTTTCACCGCTGGCCCAATGAACCAAGAAATTCGTATTTCAATTACATTAAAGAGGAATTCGAAAAACAGAATCCCGGTGTCAAAATTGAGATGGAATCGGTCCTGAACGATAACTACAAGGAGAAAATCAAGGTTCTTGTCTCCTCAGGGGACATCCCGGATGTCTTCTCCTCCTGGTCGGACAGCTTTGCCGAAAGTCTGGTCTCCTCCGGCAGAGTTGAAGATCTTACTTCTATGTTCGACTCTGATAAGGACTGGGCAGGAACCCTGGTTCAGAATCAGCTGAAATCCTTCACTTTTGATGACAAAATATATGGTGTGCCTTTTACGATGGATGGAAAGGTCTTCTTTTATAATAAGAAAATATTCAACAAGCTGGGTCTTGAAAAACCAAAGACCTGGGACGAGTTCATAGCCCTGCTGGACAAGCTTAAGGCTGCGGGTTACGACACGCCAATTATCGAAGGCCTTCAGGATTCCTGGGCCGTGGGACACTACCTGGGCACTATGAATCAGCGGATGCTGAGTCCTGAGGTACTGGCAACCGACTATGCAGTCGGCACAGGCAAGTTTACCGATCCGGGATATTTACAAGTCCTGAAGTATTGGCAGAAATTAACCAAATATATGGGGCCAAATGCAACTTCCGTCAACCATGAAGCTACGAGAAATATGTTCATCGCCGGGGAAGTGCCGATTCATTATCTGCAGTTTGCCGAGCTGGGTTATCTGAAAGATAAACCCGATCTTGAGTTTGACTATTTTAATTTCCCGCAGTTCTCCGAGGGCAAAGGGAATGCCGAAGGTCTGACAGGCGCACCTGAAGGATTCATGATCAGCAAGGAAACGGCCAATAAAGAGCTTGCCGAGAAATTTGTAAAGTTCATTGTCTCTCCTGAGAATGCAGCGAAGTTTCAAAAGGATGTAGGTTCTATGACAACTGTAATCGGTGCAGCCACCGAGGAGAATTCCCCTCCGGGAACCTTGGGAGCGATCGAAGTGATCCAGAATGCGGCAGAAACCACCCCTTGGCTTGATAATGCGGTGGATGCCAGCGTAGCCGATGCCTTTATGCGTGGAGGCCAAGCCATTGCTGCGGATATCGAGACCCCTGAAGAAGTGCTCAAAGAAGTGCAGGCCGCAGCGGCGAAGCTTCAGGCAGTCAAAAAGTAGAAACGAAGTGCTTCAACAATGAAGAGGGGGCATAGCTCCCCTCTTTTCTTCTAAGATACAGGGAAATGTGTCTAACTGGGTTCCCGGATAAAACAGGGGGAAAGTGATGAGAACGAGAAGAACGATAGCTCCTTATTTGTTTGTCCTGCCGTGTGTGCTGATGCTTGCAGTATTCGTATATATGCCTCTGATCCAGAATTTCTTCTATAGCTTTCAGAATATCTCCCTGCTGTCAGGAAAAAGCTCATTCGCCGGTTTCGATAACTATAGAACGCTGTTCTCCGACCCTGTTGTGGGCAAAGCCTTAATCAATAATGTGAAATATGCCGTGATCTCTTTAATCTGCCAGGTAGGATTCGGACTGGTTCTGGCCGCAATCCTGGAGGAAGAGTTTCTGAGAAAGGTCTCCGCGATATTCCGGACGATCTTTTTTATACCAGTTATTATTTCTATTACGGTTATCTGCTTGTTATTCTCCTTCGTCTATAACCCGACGGATGGCCTGCTGAATATGTTCCTGCAAGCTGTGGGGCTTGATGCCTGGGCTAAACCGTGGCTGGGTTCCGGTACTACAGCCATTTATGCCGTCATTGCCGTATCGCAGTGGCAGAGCATCGGCTATTGCATGATGTTGTTCATTGTGGCCATTCAGAAAATTCCGCGCGACCTCTATGAAGCGGCCAAAATTGACGGGGCAGGCAAAGTAAAAATCTTTTTCAGCATCACGCTGCCTCAGGTGAAAGAAATGATTTTTGTAAATTCACTTCTGACCATAACAGGGGCGTTCATGGTATTTAACGAACCCTTTATTCTAACCAAGGGCGGAGGTCCCGGAACCAGCTCCATTACAATTGCAGTCCTGATGTATCAGAATGGTTTTGTCAGAGACAGCATGGGTTATGCCGCGACCATCTCGCTGCTTATTTTTGTCATTACAGCAGTGCTGGCGCTCATACAGACGTTATCATTCAGAACAGGGAAGGGGGACTGAACATGGCCGGCAAGCTGCCTATTTACAGACTCATTGTGCTGCTGCCTCTCCTGGTAGGGGTAGTCCTGGTGATGTACCCGTTGTTCTGGATGGTGTCCTCATCATTTAAAAGCTACGATGAAATTTTTGGAGCTGTCTGGAATCTGCCAAGCGAGTGGTTGTTTTCGAACTACGCAACCGCCTGGACCAAAGGGATAGGCAATTATTTTATGAACAGTGTGATTGTTACGGTCAGCACGATTGCGGGTGTTGTCATCATTGCTTCACTATGTGCGTATGGACTGAGCCGCTTCCGTTTCCGGTACAGCAAGACACTATTTATGTTCGTGCTCGGTGGAATGATGCTGGATCCACAGGTATGTCTGGTACCATTGTATAAGCTTTTGCAGAATCTAAATATTCATAATACGTATTTCGCTCTGATTCTGCCCTACATTGCCTTTAGGCTGTCGATCGCAGTGCTGCTCATCCGCTCTTATTTCCTGGGTATCCCCAAAGAGATTGAAGAGTCGGCAACCATGGACGGCTGTTCGGTGTTCCGGACCTATCTCAGCATTTTTCTGCCCATGTCTCTTCCTATTATTATGACTACCATCATCCTTACCTCTTATTACGCCTGGAACGAGTTCCTGTTCTCTATAATCTTTATCGATTCGGATAAATACAGGACCATTCCGGCAGGGCTGATGAACTTCAAAGATGCATTGTCAACAGACTGGGGGGTTCTGCTGGCTGGACTGGTCATCTCTTCACTGCCGCTTATTATTCTGTTTATTTTTATGCAGAAATACTTTATTCAGGGTATGTCTGACGGCTCTGTAAAAGGCTGAATATCGAACTTGGGAGGATTTATCCATGAGAATAATTGCCGTGGGCGACAATGTTGCGGATTGTTATTTGGATCAAGGGCTCTACTATCCCGGAGGCAATGCCGTAAATGTGGCTGTGAATTGTAAGCGGAACGGATGCGAGGAAGTGGCCTATATCGGTGTATTCGGGAATGACAAGAAGTCAGATCATATTATGGACTCGCTGGATAAGGAAGGAATCAGCTATCGTTATTCACGCAGAGTGTATGCGGACAGCGGTTCGCCCGGTGTGAAGCTGGTCGGCAATGACCGAGTATTCGTACGGGGTGCCCAGGATACAGCCCAGCATCTGCTCCGGCTGCGCCTAATGCCTGCGGATCTGGAATATATCGCGGGACATGACGTCTGCCATACCAGCTGCTATTCCAGCATAGAGCGGGAGCTTTCCGCAATTAAGGAGCATTGTGATATTTCCTTTGACTTCTCCACCAGGACGGATGAGGAATATCTGGAACAAGTATGCCCTCATATTAAATATGCATTTTTTTCGGGTGCGGAGCTTGACTCTGCGCAGATCGAAGCACTCATAAGGGCTTGCCACCGGTTGGGGACGGAGATTGTAGGCATAACGAAAGGAAGTGAAGGCGCGCTGTTCTCCAGAAACGGTGTGCTGTACAAACAAGGAGTCACTCCGGCGGATGTCGTGGATACGATGGGAGCGGGAGACAGCTTCATTGCCGGATTTCTGGTGTCTTATCTAAAAAAGGGAGTTATGGAAGAAGCGCTGCAGTCCGGGGCGAATTCTGCCGCGTATACCTGCACCTTTTATGGGGGATTCGGGTATCCCAAACCCATCGGGGAATAGTTATACACCTGAATGTGCGGTCACAAGCTGTTCATTGCTTGAACAGCTTTTTGACATGTTATTTATTGCTCACTAAATATACAATACGAACTTGTCGCCGACGATATGCTGTTCCCCGTAATGAACGATTTCCATGGTGGAGGAAACAACGGTGCCCTGGGAGAGCAGCAGCGGGTAGCCGACCGGGATCTCCAAATACTGGGCCTGTGCAGAGTCGGCAAATATGGTCTGGATCGACTTGCGCTGGCGCATGAAGGAGACATCACGTTTGGCTTTGATGGTGGCATACAGCGAACGGTTGTCCATATTTTCCTGGAGCAAAAAGTTATAGGCTTCTGTAAACACGGCGTAATCCATCATTACCGGAACTTCGTCGGCCAGCATAATGCGGCGGATAGCTACAAGCTCAGAGTTCACAGGAACATTCAGCGCTTCGGCAAGTTTGGAAGTGGCACTGATCTGGCGCTGTTCAACCAATTTGGAAGAAGGTCTAAGGTTGTTAAGCTTGCAAATTTCCGTAAATCCCAATACTGAAGGGCCGAATTTTGCTTGAATCCTGGGCGTGCAGATAAAGGTGCCTTTCCCTTGCTTGCGGTCAAGCAAGCCCTCTTCAATCAATTCACTGATCGCAGTCCGGACTGTGCGCCGGCTGATCGAGTACATTTCGCATAACTCAAATTCAGTGGGAATCTTCTGCCCGGGCTTCATTATGCCGGCTTCTATATCGGATTTGATAATGTCTTTTAACTGCACATAAAGAGGGATAATGCTATCCGGCTGTAAGTGTCTCATTGCAGCTCCTTTTGAGAACGATATTAGAATTCAACTAATTATTATAACGTTGGCGGTTACAGCTGTCAAAAGCTAATCACAGGTAATATATAATACTTTTTTTATAATGTAAACCGTTCGAACTTTAGGAAAAGGGTTGATTTCAGGGAATATCCATAGTAACATATAGATACATTACGTTACATAACGTAACAAATAGGTGTTTCTGGCCTGCCGGAAATATCTACAACAAGAGGAGGAATTTATCAATGAACCAAGAGCATGTGCAACAACTGGAAGCAGCGATTCAGGCCGTAGCCCAAAGAAAGGTAACCAATTTCTATTTTGTAGCCTGCGGCGGCTCGCTCGCAAACGTTACACCAGCGCAATATATTCTGGATCGTGAGATTGAGATTCCCTCAGCCGCTTATTCTTCTAACGAATTTATTCACCGTTCCCCCAAAGCACTTGGACCAAGTTCTGTAGTCATTACCTGCTCTCACTCCGGGAACACCCCTGAAACTGTTGCGGCAACGACATTTGCCCGTGAGAAGGGTGCATTGACGATTTGCCTGACCAATCTGGTGGACTCACCGCTCTGGGAAGCTGCAGAATTCAAACTGCATTACAACTATGCCCCTTATGGCGAGGCGCTCCGCGGGGAAGAGACCAGTATGGCAATCCTGTACCGTCTGGTATTCGGAATTCTCCAGACGTTGTATCCAAATGAGAAATATGCCAATGCGATCAGTTCCATTGAGAACGGCCTGCATGGTGTGTATGAACGGAATAAGGCCTTAACCTTGGAAGCCGCCAAGGCATTCGGACGCAATTACAAGCGGGAAAAGCTGATTTATACTATGGCCAGCGGGATTAACTATTCGGTAGCCTACTCATTCGCCATCTGCCTGCTGCAGGAGATGCAATGGATTCACTCCAGTGCCATCCATGCCGGGGAATACTTCCATGGACCTTTTGAAATTACAGACTTTGATGTTCCATTCATCGTGATTAAAGGGCTGGGAGAGACCCGGCCGCTGGATGACCGTGCTTACGATTTCTGCGTGAAATATTCCGACAAAACCATCCTGATTGACGCGGAAACGTTTGACCTGGAGGGAATCTCCCCGGATGTGCGTCCGTACTTTACGAATCTTGTAGCCGGTGTAGTACTCAGACAGTATGCACAGCATTTATCTGAAGAAACCGGACATGCGCTTTCGGTGCGCCGTTACATGTGGAAGATGGAATATTAAGATATTCCGATAGGTAATATTTATAGTGAAACGGGAGCGGCGATGTTCCCGTTTCCTTTTCCTTTTGGTTGGATTCCCGTTTCGTTGTCCGGAATTTAGCAGATGGATGAGGGATTGAAATGAGCATTTATAATTCAATAGATGATTTCTTGCACCGATTGGAGAGTACGCTTATATCCAATAAAGAGCCGGTCGATGCCAACCGGATTCTTGCCGAGCTGCGGGCCTCCTATGATGAAGTGGGCAGGAACGGGGGCAAGCTGTATCTTAAGTATGCGGATGAGATCAAGGCTGTGCTGGAGTACCCGGAAGAAGTCGTGATCAGTAAGGCCATGTATTCTGAGTTCAAGCAGGGTTTCAGGCAGCTGAAGAAGCTGTGGCAGGCCAAAAGGAATGTGGAAAGCTTCTATATTCATTGCTGCTGCCAGATCCGCCAGCTGCTCATATTTAACAGAATGTCAGAAGAACACTGCCGCAGCTGTCATGGGTCGCTTCTCTATTATTATGAAGAAAACTCCCAAATGGTCATCAAAGAATGCCAGGCCTGCCGAAGAATCTACAGCAGAACAGGCACAGTAATTTGCGCCTCTGAGGGCCTGAAACTAAGCAGGGCAAACAAACAAAACCTGCTAGGGGTGGTCAGCCCCGCCGAATGGATCGGATATTGTGGGGAGTGAAGGGATAGAGGATTTTTGCTATAGTTTCAATGGATTGGCCCGCCGTTACTGCGGGTCTTTTGTTTGATTTCTGAGGATACCCGGGCAAGGCATCTGCTTCCTTGCACTGGTTAGTCCAATAGGGTGAATGCGATGCTCGGCAGCTTTAAGTCGGGTTCGAAATTCACAGCCGATAAGGACAAAAATTCACTTTGGGATGTTCTTGTGTTACAATTAGACCGGATGGTCGGTTTAGAAGGAGGTGGTCAGGATTAAAGGGCGTTCTGACGGAGAAGAGACAAAGAAACGGATTGTGCAGAAGGCTGCGCAGCTGTTTGTTCAAAAAGGATATGGAGCTGTAACGATGAATGAGGTCTGTTCAGCGGCAAAGGTCAGCAAAGGCAGCCTGTATCACCATTTTCCCAGCAAGGATGAGCTGTTCCTGTACGTGGTCGAAGACGATACGGAGCAATGGCTTTCCCAGTGGGCAGAGAAAAGCAGCCGCATCAGCGGCCTGGAAGAGCGTTTCTATGCGCTGGGCGAGCATTATGCGAATGATTTCCAGAATCCCCTGATCCGGGCGCTGGAGGAGTATGCCAGATCCCGCCCCCATTCCGACGAGGTTCATCAGCGTCTGGCGCAGCTCTGCGAATCTGCCTCGGAAGCCTGCCGGAATCTGCTGCAAGAGGGAATGGATACCGGATATCTGATAAAGGGAAATCTGGACAATTACGTTATCATTGTAAGCGGTTTGCTGGAGGGAGTCGCCAGAGTCAGCGAGATTATGGCTGCGGCGAAGGCGCCGGAGGATATCATGCAATATTACCGCGAAGCGATAGGGCTGCTGCTGCAGGGGATACGTGCCCGGTAGAAACCCGGGTTAATAACACTGCCTATGTAAGCCTCCATGAGAGATTCGTCAACATCGCCGGCAGAACTCCGCCAGGAGGTTTCTTTATATAAGCAACGTAGACTTCGGCCTCCAGTGCGGGGAAGAATGGCGGAATGAGAGGTAAAAGTACCTTTGATTTCTCCAAAAGCGGGTTGCAGTGCGGAATGAGAAGTAAAAGTACCTTTGATTTCGCTAAAAGCGGGTTCTAGTGCGGAATGAGAGGTAAAAGTACCTTTGATTTCGCTAAAAGCGGGTTGCAGTGCGGAATGAGAGGTAAAGGTACCTTTGATTTCGGCATGAAGGCGCAATATTTTCGCGTATCTATCGCCAGCCGGGTAATTTTCTTTTTGCATATAAATAGACCGGATGGTCGGTCTTATTGGTTTATTATTTTTTTACTTAAAGGAACACCAAAGATAGAAGAAATGGGTTCTGGGAATACGGAGGTTACTCAAATGAAATTATTACTTAGAAACCGGGGAGCAATGCTGCTCCTGATGCTGAATATCTTTCTGGCGTTTACAGGGATCGGACTGGTTGTGCCGATTATGCCCACATATATGAATGAGCTGGGGATCGGAGGCAGCATTGTCGGACTGCTGGTGGCAGCCTTTTCGCTGACCCAACTGATTCTGTCCCCTTTTGCAGGCGGGGTGTCCGACCGGATGGGCCGCAAAAAAATCATTGTCGGCGGTTTGGTAGTATTTGCGCTGTCTGAGCTGCTGTTTGGTCTTGCCGAGTCAAGCTGGCTGCTGTTTGCGTCGCGAATGCTGGGAGGGGCCGGAGCGGCAATGATTATGCCTGCGGTCATGGCCTATGTGGCGGATACGACCTCTATGGAGGAACGGGCCAAAGGCATGGGGCTGATCAATGCGGCGATTACCACCGGCTTTATCATTGGACCGGGACTCGGCGGCTATCTGGCTGAGCTTGGCATCCGTGTGCCCTTCTTCGCAGCTGCGGGGGCAGCGGCGTTTGTTGCTGTGATGACCCTTATCGTACTGCCGGAATCACGTTTAACCGCACAGCTGGGCACAGTCAAGCCTATGCAGGAAAATAAAGACAGGCTTATTTCCCAGCTGGTACGTTCCTACCGCGAGCCTTATTTCTTCGGATTGCTGATCGTCTTTGTGCTGTCCTTTGGACTTGCCAATTATGAAACAGTATTCGGATTGTTTGTGGATCATAAGTTTGGCTTCACACCCAAAGATATTGCCTTTGTGATAACCTTTGGTTCGATTTCGGGAGCAGTGATTCAGGTTACGGCGTTCAGCTGGATTCTGAATCGTTTTGGGGAAAATAAGGTCATTTCGGCTTCACTGCTTATTTCCGGCCTGTCCATCTTCCTGACTTTATTTGTGCATGGCTACTGGGCCATTGTCACTGTAACCTTCATTGTGTTTCTTGCGATGGATATTCTGCGGCCCGCTGTCGGCACGCAGCTCTCCAAAATGGCTGTAGAGTCCCAGCAGGGCTTCGTGATGGGCATGAACTCCGCCTACACAAGTCTAGGGAATATTGCCGGACCCATTGTTGCCGGAGTCCTCTTCGACCTCGATATCAACTTTCCGTATGCTGTGGCCGCGCTTGTACTCGTTCTCTGCTTTTTGCTGTCGCTCGGTTCAGGAAAACGGATGAGCCGCCCGGACCTGCAAGCGAATCATAGCGATTAATCTTCTCAGGATTTTGGCACGGGGCTAATCTGTGATACTATTTTAGGTAGACTATATGAACACAGACCGTGTACGGAAAGAGGGATTTCATTGACGGTGGATACGAATCAAGCGGGTCCGGCAGCTGAAGAGGCGCTGGCCCGCCAGGAGCAGGAAACGATCACACAGGCGATAGCCAAGGAGCTTGGCATCAGTGTGAAGCAGGTACGGACTACGGTAGGGCTGCTGGATGAGGGGAATACGATTCCTTTTATCGCCCGGTACCGCAAGGAAATGACCGGTGAGCTGGACGAGAACGTACTGCGCGATATTGAAGAGCGGCTCAGCTATTTGCGCAATCTCGGGGACCGCAAAAAGGATGTGCTCCGCAGCATTGAAGAGCAGGGGAAGCTGACCCAAGAGCTGCAGGAGCAGATTCTGAAGGCGGTGAAGCTGCAGGAAGTGGAGGATCTGTACCGCCCGTTCCGCCAGAAGCGCAAGACGCGCGCCAGTGTCGCCAAGGAGAAGGGTCTGGAGCCGTTGGCCGACTGGGTAATGGAGCAGCGCCGCCAGGGCCAACCGCTAGAGGAGGCCGCTAAATATATAGATGCCGAAAAAGGTGTGGAGAGCGCAGAGCTGGCTCTTCAAGGTGCGATGGACATCATCGCGGAGAACATTGCCGACGATCCTACCATCCGCTCCTGGGTCCGCCAGTATACAGCCAGCCAAGGCATACTGGTCTCGGAAGCTAAGGATGCGGAGCAGGAGAGTGTCTACGAGAACTATTACAATTACCGTGAACCGGTACATAAAATGCCGCCGCACCGCATTCTCGCCATCAACCGCGGCGAACGGGAAAATGTGCTGAAGGTCGGCATAGAAGTGACGGCTGACAAGATTCATGCCTTTATCCTGCGAAAGCTGGTGAAGGGGCCATCTCCGGTCAAAGAACTGCTGGAAGCAGTGACCGAGGATGCCTACAAACGGCTGATCGCGCCTTCCGTGGAGCGCGAGGTGCGCGGGGAGATGACGGAAAAGGGGGAAACGCAAGCGATTTCCATCTTCTCCGGAAATCTGCGCAGCCTGCTGCTGCAGCCGCCGGTGAAGGGGCGAAACGTGCTGGGCGTCGACCCGGCCTACCGCACCGGCTGCAAGCTGGCCGTGGTGGACGACACCGGCAAGCTGCTGGAGGTGGCGGTCACCTATCCGACGCCGCCAAACAACAAGAAGCGGGAGGCGGCGGCGAAGTTCAAAGAGCTGATTGCCAAATATGGCATCCAGCTCATTGTCATCGGCAACGGCACCGGCTCGCGGGAGACGGAGCAGTTCACCGCCGAGGTGATCGCAGAGATCGGCGATCCGGGGCTGGCGTACCTCATTGTCAATGAGGCCGGAGCCAGCGTGTATTCTGCCTCCAAGCTGGCGCAGGAGGAGTTCCCGGACCTCGATGTGGCGGAGCGCAGCGCCGCCTCCATCGCCCGCCGCGTGCAGGACCCGCTCGCGGAGCTGGTGAAGATCGACCCGAAGGCGATCGGTGTCGGGCAGTACCAGCATGACGTCTCCCAGAAGCATCTGGAGGAAAGTCTGAAAGGCGTCGTAGAATCGGCGGTCAACCACGTCGGCGTCGATGTGAATACCGCGTCGGCTTCCCTGCTGTCCTATGTGGCGGGAGTCAATGCGACCATTGCCAAGAATATAGTGAAGTTCCGCGAGGAGAACGGCAAGTTCACGACCCGGAAGCAGCTGCAGAAGGTACCGCGCCTTGGCGCCAAGTCCTATGAGCAGTGCATCGGCTTCCTGCGTATTCCCGGCGGCGACAACACGCTGGACCGTACGCCCATCCACCCGGAATCCTATCCGGTAGTGGATCGTCTATTCCGCGAGCTGGGGCTCGATGTGGCCTCGCTCGGCAGCAAAGAAGTAGCCGAACAGCTTCAGGCGCAGGATGCCGCTGAGCTGGCGGTGAAGCTTGATGTCGGCGTGCCTACGCTGCGCGACATCCTGGAGAGCCTGCAGCGTCCGGGCCGCGATCCGCGCGAGGAGCTGCCGCTGCCGATCTTCCGCACGGATGTGCTGAAGATCGAAGACCTGGTTCCCGGTATGGAAATGCAGGGAACTGTGCGCAACGTGATCGATTTCGGCGCCTTCGTCGATATCGGCATCAAGAACGACGGGCTGGTGCATATATCCCAGCTTAGCGGCAGCTACGTGAAGCATCCGATGGACGTTGTCTCCGTGGGAGACAATGTCACCGTATGGGTGCTGGGCGTCGACCTCAAGAAAGGCCGGGTCAGCCTGACCATGCGCCCGCCGAGCGGCAATGATGGAGGCGCGAAATAAACCGCACCCCTAAGCCACCTGCTTCGACTTCCGAGGCAGGTGTTTTTTTGTTAGTTAGGAAATTATGATTTCCCTTACTTATGGACAAGATGTACACAAAGTTGGGTTAAGTAGAAGTGAATTCAGCAGATTTACCCAGAAGGGTAAAAAATCCAGTCGAAGTTGGTAGCCTTCTTGAGCCCTTTTTGCCCCCTTTTATTACAAATAGCGCCTTTCAAAAAATTAGCTGAGCAATGCTATAGAAGTTGAACTTAAAGAATTCATAAAAGGGTAGAAGTGCGGAGGGGAAGTTTAGATACTTACAGAGCGGCAGCGTCCGCCTTTGTCACCGGATTTCAACCGCTAAAGCCGGTTCAAATCAAAAAATTCTTACGACAACAGCGGCTGGAAGTCCAAACATTCCCCGCAGTGGCGACCATACCCCACAAAGTAAAACAAAAGTTCAACTTATATAGTTGGAAAAAGGGAGCTTATTTCTCCCCAAAATCAGCAAATGTAAGATTTAAGTGGAAAAAGGAAACTTAATTGGGCTATTTTAGATTAATAGGAACGGAATGAGCAAAATTAGCTGCCCTTTTCCACTTCGCTTACGGAGAATGGGGTGTACGAGCAAATTAGTTGCCCATTTTCCACTTCGCTTGCGGAAAATGGGGTGTATGAGCAAATTAGCTGCCCTTTTTCCACTTGGTATGGCCGAAGGATTCGTAAAGGGTTCGCCAGGCGACGCTAAACTGAAATTATAAACGGCTACGCCGTTCAGTGAAGGACGGTGCAGCCGTATATTGTTCACAGTACTGAATGGTTATAATTATTTTTCATCTTTCTGTCCTCTTGCTTCCATGTTACGATTTGGAAAAAATATAAGACAGGTGGGTAAGCATTGAATGAAACTGTGATCCGGAATTTTAGGCAGGAAGATATGGCAGCGCTGGGTGAGTTTTATCAGGCGGTGACGGCAGGCGGTCCTGTGATCTTTTGGTGGGTGGGCGAAGAAGAGAATGTTGTCAATGTGTTTTGCGCTTTTGAAGGAAACCGGATGGTGGCCAAAGGCCAGGTTGGGGTATTCAATATCATTCCAACTGAAAGTGCGCCGGAGAATAAGCATAAGATTTTTATCAATTTGAAGGTTGTGCCGGGCAGGGAAGAGGACGTGGAACTGCTGAATGGTGTGTATGAGCGTCTGCTGGCGCGGGCTTATGCTATGAAGGAGACGCTGCCGGATGGTCACGGCACACTATTGTGTGTGGGGAACTATTCGGCTGAAACGGGCTATCACCGTTATTTTCAGGAGCAGCAGGGCTACCGGTATTTACATAGTCTGTATAGCATGCAATGTGACTTGACGAAGCCCGTTGTGGATATGCCGCTTCCTGATGGACTGGACTGGACACATTGGGGAATGGAGACCCGTGAAGAGCAGAACCGGTACATGAAGCTGGAATCAGAGGTGTGGCCGGAGGCGCCGATTGGAGCGGAACGGCTTGCTGAATATCGCGCGCACCCGCTGTGGACCGCCATTATTGCCCGGGAAGCAGGGACGGTGGTTGCCAGTGTGATGGCTTGGCAGGAAGATGCGGGTGGCGTTATTGAGGATGTGTTCGTCCGGGAAGCGTGGAGAAGACGCGGCATTGCCCGCTTCCTGCTGGCTGAAGCCCTGAAATATTTGCAGGGGCATGGGCTTGAAACCGCCTCACTGATCACCGGAACCGACAACGACTCTGCCCAGGCCCTGTATCAATCGGTTGGTTTTCACATTGTAAGCGAAGAAACCAGATACTATATGGAACTGTAGAACTCTGCAACAAGACAAGCGGTCCCGCTTTAGCGTATGATGCCCACATTACAGAAGACGACCTCCCGTTAATCTCGGCCTGTGGCTGAATGATCGGGAGGTTTTTCTTTGGTCAACTGCACAATACATTTCGTCCGAACATCAATATTATTTAATGAGGGCAGCCTTTATACTGAAAGCGTGTTCAACAAGAGCTATAGGGGGCTGTACAATGGAAGGTTTAACAATAGGCTGGTATGGGGCACTGGCAGGACTGGCGCTCGCGATTATTCTGATCCTGAGAAAGCTGAATCCGGTTTACTCCTTATTTCTGGGGGCTATCGCAGGTGCGCTGATTGGCGGGGCCAATCTGGAGCAGACGGTCAGTGTACTTGTAAGCGGTACGCAAAGCGTCATGGGTACGGTCCTGCGCGTGCTTGCCGCCGGTGTATTGGCAGGGGTGATGATGGAATCCGGAGCGGCCGAAACGATGGCCCAGGCCATCGTGAAGAAATTTGGCGGGAGCAAGGCCATTCTGGCGCTGGCTCTGGCTACGATGATAATTACAGCGGTGGGAGTGTTTATACCCGTAGCCGTACTGATAGTGGCACCGATTGCTTTATCTGTAGGCAATAAAATGGGAATCTCCAAAACGGCGCTGCTGCTCGCACTCTCCGGCGGCGGGAAAGCAGGGAATATCATCTCCCCCAATCCGAATACGATTGCCGCTGCGCGGGGGTTCGACCTGGATCTGAGCCATGTGATGCTGGCCGGCTTCATTCCGGCGGTTTGCGGTTTAATTGTAACCGTTATCGTAGCTTCTCTTCTGAAAAATAAAGGTGTGAAGGTGCTGGACGCGGAAGCAGTATACAACGAAATTGACACCTCCAAATATCCGCCGCTCGGCAAAGCTATCGTGGCACCGCTTGTTGCGGTCATTCTGCTGATGATCAATCCGATCGGCTCGATCACGGGCATTGATGCTCTTTCCCGCATTAAGGTGGATGCCTTGTACATTCTGCCGGTTGCCGGGATTATTGGCCTCCTGGCCATGGGCCAGGGAAACAAAATTCTGGCCTATACCTCATCCGGCCTCAATAAAATGACGGCAACGGTGCTGATTCTGATAGGTGCCGGAGGGATTGCCGGACTCATTGCCGCTTCCGACTTGTCCGTGCAGATCGTCAGCCTGATCCAGGCGGCGGGGATTTCGGGAACGTTCCTGGCACCGATCTCCGGTATCCTGATGGCCGCTGCTACCGGCTCCACCTCGACGGGGGTTATCCTGGCGACGGGTTC
Source organism: Paenibacillus graminis (assembly GCF_000758705.1). Lineage (NCBI taxonomy): Bacteria > Bacillati > Bacillota > Bacilli > Caryophanales > Paenibacillaceae > Paenibacillus > Paenibacillus graminis. Next base: position 1,479,093 of record NZ_CP009287.1, read on the forward strand.
GTTCGGGCAAGCGATTTTGAATATGGGCACGGCGCCGCTGGCTGCAGCGGTCATGGTGCATACCGGAGCAACGGTCATCGACTCCCTGCCGCAGGGCAATTACTTCCATGTCACAGCGGACAGCATGAAAATGTCGATTAAGCAGCGGATGGGGCTGATTCCCTATGAAGCGCTGGTTGGCGGGACGATGGCGGTTGCGGCAACGGTCATTTACGGATTTTTATTGTAGAGTCTAGGCTTTAATATATGGGTGGGGTGAGGATATGAGCGAAAAAGAAAAAACATTTGTACTGGCACCGGATTCCTTCAAAGAAAGCATGACTGCCAAAGAAGTCTGCATCGCCATGGAAAAGGGGCTGCGGAAGGTCTACCCGGCTGCTCATTATATTCATGTGCCGATGGCTGACGGCGGGGAAGGAACCGTACAGTCCCTGGTCGATGCTTCGGGCGGGGAAATTCATTATAAAGAGGTGACCGGACCGCTCGGGCAAAAGGTTGCGGCGAAATACGGCATTCTTGGCGGCGGACACACTGCGGCGATTGAAATGGCTTCCGCGAGCGGCATCCATCTGGTGTCGAAGGAAACCCGGAACCCCATGGTCACCACTACTTACGGCACCGGAGAGTTGATCCGGGAGTGCCTGGACCGGGGCATCCGCAAGATCATCATCGGCATCGGCGGCAGCGCGACGAATGACGGGGGGGCTGGCATGGCCGAGGCGCTCGGGGCCCGGTTCCTGGATGAGTCCGGAGCGGAACTTCCCCGGGGCGGCGGCAGTCTGGACAGACTAGCTAATATAGATATTTCTGCGCTGGATGAACGCCTCCGGCATGTACAAATGATTGTTGCCTGCGATGTGACGAATCCGCTGTGCGGTGAGCAGGGAGCTTCCCGGGTGTTTGGCCCGCAAAAGGGAGCTACGCCGGAAATGGTGCAAAAACTCGACGTCAGTCTGGCCCATTATGCGGAGGTTGTGAAACAGCAGCTTCACAAGGATGTGCGTGATCTGCCCGGTGCGGGTGCTGCCGGAGGGCTGGGAGCGGGGCTGTTGATCTTTACCCAGGCTGTGCTGCAGAAGGGGATTGAAATTGTGATTGAATATACCGGCCTGAAGGAAAAGCTGGCGGGTGCCGATGTGGTGTTCACAGGTGAAGGCGGCATTGATTTTCAGACGAAGTTCGGGAAGACTCCCTACGGTGTCGCCCGTGCTGCCAAAGCCAGCGGACAAAAGGTCATCGCTGTCGCCGGTTATATCGGCGAGGGCATAGATGCCCTGTATGAGGAGGGCTTCACGGCAATCTTCGGCATCGTCCCCGGGGCCTCCGGCCTGGAGAAGCTGCTGGCCGAGGGGCCGCAGAACGTCGAGCGGACCTGTGAGAATATTGCGAGAATTCTGAAACTAAACGGATAGCGTAAAAGACAGCGGCCCTGGACAGTTCACTTCAGGGCCGCTTTAGTGTGTGAAGCGGCATTACTTGTAGAGCGCCAGCAGGCCATGCGTGAGCTCGAACAGCTGGAGCAGATTGCGCGGATCTTTTCCGGTCAGGGTCTGAATCCGTTTCAGGCGGTATTGCAGCGTGTTGCGGTGGATATTCAAGTCATCGGCGGTATGGGAGACGCTGCAATTATGGTTAATGAAGCTTCTAAGCGTCTCTATCATATCCACGGCATCCTCCAGCTTGGCTGTGGGGTTAAACGGGGCCAAAGGGGCGTGGCTCAGCTTCACCAGAAATTCCACGTTCTCAAACGCAATGACCTGTGAAGCGGGCTTCAGCGCCAGCAGAATATTCATTGCGGCTCTGGCCTGGCGGTAGCTTTCCGCTATGCTCGCTTCCTGCCTGCCGGCGGCGATCAGCACTTGGGGCTGGCCCTGCAAAAGCTCGCGGATCAGCGGCCCGGGATCGCCTGATTCTTGTAAAATAAGCAGCTGCGTCTCTTCATCAATAGCAAATGAAGGGTAGCGCAGCAGCAGCTTGTCCGGGTCTGCCCCGGCACTGAAATGCTTAATGTACAGGACCACGGTTTTCAGCAGCAGGTCGATCTGATACGGGGCCGCTTCTTTTCTCAGCTTTTGCGAATAGGCTCCCTGATGATTCAGCAGCAATTCAAGGAACGCCTTTCTACGATTCGCTTCATGGGCCTGAGTCTCCAAGCTGTTGCGCTGCTCAATTAACAGGGATACGGTAGTTCTGACAATATTGCAAAATGGGCGGACCTCATCCGGATTTCCGGAGATGCCGATGACTCCCACACGGGTATGGCCGATCACAATCGGCTCATTGGTACCTTTTTTCTCAAAACGGCTGTCCTCCCAGACTTCAACCATTCTGCCGGTGGACAGCGCCTGGACCGCTCCCTGATGCACCGTCCCGACCCGCTCTCTTCGGCCGCTGCCGATAATAATCCCGTCTGCATTCATGATATTAATATTGTATGGGATGTCCATCATCATTTTATCCACGATCTCCTGGGCCTGACTCTCCGAAAGCTGGAACAATTCACATCCTCCTTCGCCAAAGGGGTAACTACCGGTTGGGTCCTCCTTACGGCTGACCCGTTATATTAAAGTTGTTGTGCATCTGAACAAAAGTATAGCGGATTTTAATGCTGCTGTCAGAGACACTTGTCTTTTTCGGGCAGATCTGGTTCATATGCAACTTTAATCCAGCTGCGGACGTCTAAATACAGAGAGAGAAACAGCAGCATAAGGAGGGATTTTCAATGATTACTGTAAAAAAAATATTGGGGCATTCCGCCCTGGCCGCTCTAATGCTGGTCCTCGCGGCCTGCAATTCAGCGCCGGAAGCGGAGCCGGAGCAAACTCAGGGTTCGCCTTCGCCCAGCTCGTCAGCAAGCGCAGCGGCGAGTGCATCAGCGAGCGCCTCACCAAGCGTAGTGCCGAGCGCATCAGCAAGCATAGCGCCGGCATCTTCGGAACCGGCAGGGAGCCAGGTGCCGCAGGCTCCGGACGCACCGGAGGAAGGGATGCCGCCTACAGCTATGGAAGCAGCGTCCACAGTGATGAGAGCACTGAGCAGAGGCGATATGGAGACCCTCGCATCCTGGGCGCACCCCGACAAAGGTGTGCGTTTTTCACCTTACGCTTATGTAGATACGGCCACTGATCTGGTATTCACCAGAGATCAGTTGAAGGGGCTGATGAAAGATTCTAAACCGTACGTATGGCGTGAATTTGCCGGTTCAGGGGAGGTCATCAAGCTGACCTTTGCGGAATACTTCAAGCGGTTTGTATATGACGCTGACTTCATGAATAAGGCTGAAACGGCTCTGAATAAGGGGCTGGGGCAGGGAACAACCTTGAATAATATCAACGAAGTCTACCCCAAGGACAGTTACGACTTCGTTGAGTATCATATTGCCGGTGTGGACCCTTCCGCAGAAGGCATGGACTGGCGCAGCCTGCGCCTGGTCTTCGAGAAGATGGGCGAGGACCGCGCTCTCGTAGGCATTGTCCATGATCAATGGACACCCTGAGCTGGGAAGGTGCGGCAGATAGCTGCTCTTTTGCCGAAAAGGCCTCATCCGGACTCATCCCGGACTGAGAATATGCTATTTTGTCTAAAACGGGCTTATCCGCGTGTGTTTTCTGCAAACAATGCACTGGAGCCCGGAACCATTCGAACTGGTACCCATGCTCAGCGTCCGGCAGGTCAGTGCCTCTTCAGAAATGTTCCTTCAGGTTGATTCACGCCAAAAGACCGTGCCCCCAGGGGGCGCGGTCTTTTTAGGCCTATTTTAGCAGCTGCCTTCGGGCCTGCAACCCGAGCCAGCCCTTCCATTCCAATTGCGGCTTATCTTACACTGGAACCGGAGGATGAAGGAGCAGCGGATAGGGACTTGGCAGTTGCGGTATAACCTTCTGGCAGATACGTTACTGCGGTTCCCTTGGTGATGACCATCGGGTACATTTTGCCCGGGGCCGGCTTGGTTACACTGAAATAGATGACCGCCGTTTTATCTTTGCCGAATTCGATCCGGTTAATAACCAGTCCATACCCCGGGTTTGGCAGATCGTTGACGGTAAGTGTAGCTTTGTTTACGCCTTGGCCGGCTTTTTCCAGAGTTACTGAACCCTCATACAGCTGAGCAGGAGCTGCGCTTCCCTCATCCGGAGGTGTCACCCCTGGGGTAATCACCGTTTGAGCAAACTCAGCAGCGTCATAGATCCAGACGGCAGCTTCCGCACGGGTCACCGCATCATTTGGACGGAAGGTATTGTTCTTCTCCAGTGTCACCAAACGGGTGTTCACCAGAATTTGCAGGCTGTTCATCTCAGCATTGGACAGCTTGCTGCCATCTGAGATATCGGCGTACATCAGCGTTACCGGGAAGTTCCCCTTGCTCTGCAAAGCCTGGGTCATCAAGTGGGCGAACTGGATACGTGTCATCGCAGCGTTCGGATCAACCGACTTATCCAGGGTCAGACCGTTTTGCTTCGCAATGAGGAAAGCGGATGCATACCAGGCCTTATCCTTTACTTTGTCAAAATATACACTAGACGTAACTGTACTATTGCCGCCCGATGCCTTCGGGGACAACTGCAGGCCGTTCACGATAAACTGGATGCCTTGGGCAAAGGTAACCTTCGATTTTGGCGCGAATCTGTCCGTAGTCACTCCATTAACGACTCCCTTGTTATGCAGTGCGTTGATTTTCGACTCAGCGGGATCTCCCTTGATGTCGGAAAAAGCAAAAGCCGATGCTCCAAAAGATACGCTTGCCGCCAGAATGCCGCACGCAATAGTCATTTTTTTTGCGCTCATCTGGAAAGAATATTTATTCATTGTGCCTCACCTCTTATTCTCTTAGATGGCGGAAAGCGTGGAAAGGTTGCAGGTCCACTCCAAAAAAATGCAATGCAGAGAAATTATCCGCGCAGCAGCGATTCCGCACCGTCCACAAAAATCTCCGTGCCGGTAACATGAAACGACTCATCCGAAGCCAGGAACAGCACCAGGTTGGCGACTTGCTCCGGTTTGCCGGGGGCCTGCTCCAGCGGGTGATTGCCGTCCGGAAATTCTACGGGGATTTGTACTTCCTCCAGCTCTTCGCTTTTATAAGTATTCTTTCCAATATTGGTGTCAATAGAACCGGGGCACACGGCATTTACGCGAATGGCGTATTGGGCCAGCTCCAGTGCAGCCATTTTCATAAAAGCAGTCTGTCCAGCCTTCGAGGTCGAATAGGCCGATGCGCCAATGTTGGAGAATACCCGGTTGCCGTTAATCGAGCTGGTGATGATCATGCTGCCGCCGTTTTCCTTCATATAAGGGATGGCGTATTTGACAGTGGCAAAGGTGCTGCGCAGATTCGTATGGATGGTCTGATCCCAATCGTCCATTTCCAGGGTCTCGATGGGTGCCATCGTTCCGTTAATCCCGGCATTGGCAAAAATCACATCAATCCGCCCGTTCTCGCCGCCAATCCTGTTGATACTTTCTTCCACCAGGCCGGGATTGGAGACATCGCATTGGATGACTGCGGCCGTGCCGCCAATGGACTCAATCTCCTGTTTCGTCTCTGCGAGATTCTCAGGGGTAAGATCGAGTATATATACTGCAGCCCCATGCTGGGCAAAACGGATTGCCGTGGCCTTGCCGATCCCTGAAGCACCTCCGGTGACTACTGCGATCTTATCTTTCAAACGTTTGTCTGCCATGAACGATTCCTCCTAAAAGTTTTTTTGAGCTTAACTTTCCTAATTATCACTATGTGCAAAACTGATTTCGGGAGCAGCTGTTGGGGTTGTGACGTAACGCGATATTTTAGCACTTCAGTAACTACATACCCTGTGCCCCCGGGATGAACCAGTGTTTTGATGCGGTGAGCGTAAGCAGTGAGGATATGCGGTGAGGATTGAACAGCGGCGCCCTTTCGCTGTACACTTAGGAATGGTAGCGCTTTGATCATAAATTCAGTTCATGACAGGAGAACATAGATGGTTCAGCAGCAGGGGACGGGACGGATCAATGTGGGGATTTTTGCCCATGTTGATGCGGGGAAGACCACAACTACAGAGCATATTCTCTATGAAAGCGGCCGCATTAAGGCGGTGGGCAGTGTGGACAGCGGAACGGCGTTGACCGACTCCATGGAGGTGGAACGCCAGCGGGGGATTTCCGTGCGTGCGGCCTTGGCATCGTTCGAGTGGCGGGGCGTGCAGGTGAATCTGGTCGATACACCGGGGCATGTCGATTTCCTGTCCGAGGTGGAACGGAGCTTGCGGGTGATGGACTGTGCGGTGCTTATTTTATCGGCGGTTGAAGGCGTGCAGGCCCAGAGCGAGATGATCTGGAACGCGCTGCGCAAGCTGGGGATTCCAACACTGATTTTTCTGAATAAAATGGACCGGGCCGGCGCAGACCCAGCAGCTGTGCTGGCTCAGGCGCGAACGTATCTGTCCGGTGATATCCTGCCGGTCCAGCAGGCGCTTGGACAAGAGCAGAACTATACCGGTGCCTTGGACCTATGGGCAGAAGCTGCGGACCCTGCGGCGCGGACAGAGCTACTGGAAGCGCTGGCGGAACGGGACGAGGCGCTTTTGGAAACATATATGTCGGGGACTCCGCTTGATCTGACAGCCTGGAAGGAACAATTGAAGGCGGGAGCAGGCGCCGGAAAATGGTTCCCGCTCGTCTACGGCGTGGCAGCTAAAGGTCTTGGCATTACGCAGCTGCTGGACGCGATGACCGATTATTTCCCCCGTGCCGGCGGGAATCCGGAATTGCCTGTATCCGGCATCGTATACAGCATTCAGCGTGACAAAAGCATGGGCCGCATGGCCTTCGTCCGCCTCTATCAAGGAACGGTCCGCAACCGGGATACGGTGCTGAATTATACGCAGGATGTTCAAGGCAAGGTCACGCAGATCCGCAAGGTAGAAGGCGGGCGCACGGAGGATGTCGGCGCGCTGGAGGCCGGAGATATCGCCGTAGTCTACGGATTGTCCGGGGTAAGAATCGGTGACGTGCTGGGCGTTCCGGACGCGATTCCGCAGGAAGCGAAGCTGGCTGTGCCGCTGCTCACCGTGCGGGTGCATTGGGAGGCGGCTGTGGATGAGCATAAGGTCATCGGAGCTTTCCAGGAGCTGGCTGATGAAGACCCGCTGCTCGATACCCAGTGGCTTCAGGATGAGCGGGAGCTGCACATCAAGGTCATGGGTCCGATTCAGCTGGAAATTCTGGACAGTGTGCTGGAGAGCCGATACGGCCTGAAGGTTACCTTCGGCCAGCCCTCGGTGATCTATCGGGAGACGCCAAGCCGCGCGGGTGAAGGCTATGTCGCCTACCTGATGCCCAAGCCGTGCTGGGCTATTCTGCGGTTCCGGATTGAGCCGGGGCCGCCGGGCAGCGGGCTTCGCTATGAATCGCTGGTCCGCAGTTCCGATCTGCTCCCGCAATACCAGAACGAAACCGCCCGCCGCGTGCCGGAGGCGTTAATGCAGGGTCTGTACGGCTGGGAGGTAACAGACCTTAAGGTGACGCTGACCGAGGGGCAGCATCATGTGTGGCATACGCATCCGCTGGATTTTGCGGTGGCTACGCCGATGGCGATCATGGATGGACTGAACCGGATCGGCACCAAGCTGCTGGAGCCGATTCTCCAGGTCCGCATCGTCGTGCCCGAAGAGAACGGCGGCCGCGTCATGAACGATCTCGTGCAGATGCGCGGCACCTTCGAGCCGCCCGTCCTGCAAGGCGAGCGGATGATCATCGAAGGCCGGCTGCCGCTGGCAACCTCACTCGATTATCCCGTGAGCTTAAGCTCCTACACGAATGGGCGCAGCACGTTCACTTCCTTTTTTGCCGGCTACGAAGAATGCCCGCCGGATGTCCGGGCCGAGCGCACCCGTCGGGGCGTGAACCCCCTGGATCAGGCGAGGTATATTCTGAGCGTGCGGAAGGCGCTGCAGGGGTAGGGGTGAAGGGGGAACGGGCTTAGCTGGGACAGATATTGTTTGTATGTAGCACACATGAAATTCCCGGATCCTTCGCACCTAAATTATTACATTATGAAAGCTGAAAAAGGGGTTTATACTGTTTTTAAGTGCGAAATCGCGGTCGCTCCTTATGTAGGAGCGTGGATTGAAATTTCGCCATTGCCGGTAATTACTGCAGGCGGCTGGGGGCGTCGCTCCTTATGAGGAGCGTGGATTGAAATGACTTTGAAGATCTGGAGAAAGGAGAATCCCAATGTCGCTCCTTATGTAGGAGCGTGGATTGAAAATGGACAAAGGCCTGGATTGCATCACCTACCGGGATGGTCGCTCCTCCTCCAGCTGAATTGTTGGTAAAAAATGCTCGGAACATAGAGCCTACTGGCAAACTGATGATTCCGGGTGGCCATACTTGAGCCCACGCTAAACCTAAAGATAAATCATTAATAAACGACATGAAAATAAGCAGCAGGCTTTGATTGTTGACCACCAATCTCTGTGAACTGACACGGAAGCGGAAAGTCTAGATTTTCTACTTAATCGGAAAGTAAATATCAATTTCAGAGCTTTCTACGTCTTCTCCTGCAAATCGTTCAGTATAACATTCAAAGTCATCACGGTTATCAAGTTCATAGCCGCTTTTCGGAAACCAAACGCCCCAAATATAATGATAGGTCTGCATTAAGTCTTTTACTGTTCCTTTATGAATAAACTTTACATATTTTCCGCCGCATAGTTTTTTTCTTTCCATACATCTAAGAGTAGGCTGCCCTTTAGGAAATTCAATTCCTACAAACGCTGTGGTTTCGCTTCGAGGATTGAATACATCTGAAGAACAAGTTTCACCGGCTTCAAAAATACCGTATCTTGTACCCACAAATGTATCAGGAATCTGCTGGTTAAAGAGCTGCCACATAGCAATGCTTTCATTTCCGCTAATGGTTGTGATGAAGCGAATACCCATAGTGTAGGTTTCTGGAACTGTAACAATTTGCGGGCTTAAATCAGCATATGGATGTACCCTATTATCGGAAATTAGCGCTGGCGGCCTGTTTCCTATCAAGACGTCTATCCCATTGTTTCGATACTCTGTTGGGGTTATGCCATACCGGTCTTTAAAAGCTCTTGTAAAGCTTTCTGCTGTTTCAAAATAAAGGGAAATTCCGATATCTAATATCTTTCTTTCACTATGTACCAAATCCCATGCAGCTTGTGTTAAACGCCGGGTTCTTATGTAACTCCCTATCGTTTCCCCCATGATGCCCTGAAAATACCGATGGAAATGATAATAAGAGTAGGAAACCGCTTTAGCCACATCACACGCGGCGATAGGCTCGTACAGACTATTTTCAATAAATACAATCGCTTTTCCTATTGCTCTGTTGTTGACCAATGAGGTTTCCTCCTCTCTATAATTATCATCTTATTTTATAAAAGTCAGGTCTGGCTTTTTCTTGCGGCAACAACACTTCAACTTCTTGCATTTCTAACGCTCCCACAGAAAAGGTTTGCCATTCATTAACTTGTGGAGATCCAAATGTCATTTCTATAGTTTTATCATTTACATCAAATATCATAGAGCGTAATGTGCCAAAAAATTCTTTGTAATAGTGGCAGCAGAGACCGTCTGGATATGAAGTGGACAAAAGAGTTTTCATATCTTTTTTTGAGATCTGTTTCTTTCCTGTAAACATCTCAACAATTTTATTGTTTCGTACTACCGAATTTTCAATTGTCATTTTTTGATAGGGCTTAATATCTTCTAATAACGCATGATTTGTAACACTTAGAAATGCTTCCTCGCTATATTCATCTAATAACTTATAGGATTTGTGTCCGTCCATGCATTGAAGCAACGCTATTTTGTTACTGCTGTCAGTTAACATCAAGTTAATGTTATATCCGATAGGTGCGCTCATTGTCCATTCCATTGCTTCTTGAACGGTTTTGCAGTTTTCCAGTATACTCCGAACCACAACCCAGAAGCTAAAACCTGTTGCTCCAGCTTTCTGCCCTCCTTCAAAATTGCCTACAGGTAAACCGTTGCTTGCTTTACAAACGGCAAGGCCGTGTTCATTCATACCGTCGCATCTGCCGAAAAGATTCAATGTAGAACCAATATAGCGGTATTTACCTTTGATATTTGTAAAGGCGAAGCACATTTCTTCCATTTCATTGTTAAAATCATAATTTCTGGCCATTAATGTATGACCGCTTTTTGACTTGCTTGGTAATACTGCCATTAGGCTGCATCCACGTTCTAAATAGGTCATGGCATAAAAAAGTGCCTGCTCTGATGATACCCCAATCGTATCTGAAAAGCCCTTTATTTCTTCATTGATACCTTGGCAATACATATCCAGCAAATCCTTAATTTTTGTAAACTTGTCATGTGGATAAGCATTAGGCGGCAAAAGAACCTGTTTTAGCAAACTTGGAGTTGAGAGAGCCCATTGTCCTATTTGTGTTCCAACTTCATAGCTTGTACCAATAAAATTTTTAAAATAAACTTTTGTTTTGTCCATATACAGCACCGTTCCTTTCATAAATATTATGAACCCACTCGAGAACCTGAACTTGATATTTTTTGCTATTTCTATAGGTCTTCACAAGTAGCGTCAAGATGAAACTAACAGTCCACACCATCTAAAGATATGTGGGCTGTTGAAGGTTTGACTGATGTTGGTCAGAAACTGTAAAAAAGTGCTCGATTGTTCTCCAGACAATGCCGGATTTTTCCTGATTGTGCTGTTATAATGAAGGAAACGTATGTTCCTTAGGTGTGGTATGGTTCATCTTTTTGTTTGAGGGGGAAAACCAATAATAGGGGAAATCTGATTCATATCTAAGAGAGCTTGAAGTATTAATACACAAATGGCTAAAAAGACAAGGTTCTCAAAACAAGATGCGGAGAAGATCAAGCGGGTTCTCGTTACCCTATTTGAGAACGATGCTTCAGCGGCCAGACCGTAGAATGAAAATTTGGGATAATCCCATTACACCGGCTTAGTGCCGTCCCTCCTAACGAAGGAGATAGTTTCAAATCCATACAACCCGCAGCCTAATACCCCTATTAAAACTAACAAGTATCTAAACCACCTGACATCATGGTAAAATATTGTGACTTGTCTTGTAATAGTCCAATCTAAATTCAGCAGGTGACCGTGTTGAGATTACGAGAGTTCATGAGCCCTTCGGGGACCTCGGCCTACCGGCAGGCGAAGTGGATCAAACGTTTTTTGCAGACCTATTGGCTTGTGATTGCCCTGCATTTTCTGGCCCAGCTTGCGGCTTATACTTTTCTCCCGTATGAGAGGGGGGCGCATGAATTTTATTATGGGGTTCTGCTGTACCCGACTTTGCTGATGGGAGCGGTTGTGGGCATAGCCCAGTGGATCGACCACCGTGTCTCCAAGTATTCATTCCTCACTCTTTTTATGGCTGGTACGATTATTGCTATGATCATCATCCATCTGAATATGGATATCCGCATTATTGCGGCGCTTATGCTGCTGCCGATCTTCGCTTCGGCGATTTTTTACCGGCTGGATTTAACCTTTTTTACATTTGCGCTGCAAGCTGTCGCTTTTTTTGTGATGTACCGATGGGATTATTGGTTTAAGTATTTTTTTAGTTCGTTTGATCTGATTGCCATCCCGATTTTTCTTGTCGTCGGCACTTTGGTGGCCAGCATTATGATTATTAACGGGCGTGAGCTGGTCAGTGATCTGGAGGCATCGCTGACGGCGAAGCAGGATCTCTTGATTGAGAACGCGATCATGCGCAAGCTGTCGACGACCGATGCGTTGACGGATTTGTACAATCATATTTCCTTCCATGAGTTCTACGACAGGGCGCTGGAGTATGGGGATCAAGGCGCACCGTTTCATCTGGCCCTGATTGATATTGATAATTTCAAGCTGATCAACGACAAATACGGACACCGTACAGGGGATATCATTCTGTCCAGGGTAGCCAAAGCTATACGGGACATTACATCACCGGCGGATATTGCAGCCCGTTATGGCGGGGAGGAATTTGCCGTTCTCTTTTTTGAAAAGACCTTTGAAGAAGCTGAAGCGATAGCGGAAAAGATTCGCCTCCGGCTCTCCGAAACCCCGCATGAAGAAATGGACGGAGCGGCGGTAACCGTAAGTATCGGACTTAAAAGCTACTCCCAAGGGAACACCAAAGAACTGCTGTTTGAGGAAGTGGACGCCCTGCTCTATGCCGCCAAACACGAGGGGAAAAACAAAGTCCGGACTCCTTATGCATCCACGATATTTACATAGCGCAAATTCCCGGCGAATGTTCCGGGTCAGCGCGGCTTTTGGATTTTACATAATCTGCTATTAAAAGTTTTCTTCCATATCTGCCTTCTTACGTGCCCGGAAACGGCGCACCTTCATCAGATTGCCGCACAGTTTATCATCGCAATAACGTTTCGAACGGTTCCGGGTATCATCATAATAGACCCAGAGGCAATCCGGATTCTCGCAGATGCGAAAGCGGGAGGTTTCCTTCTCCGCAAGCGCAGCGGCAAAAGAAGACGCGATCTCCGCCATCACCTGCTCCCAATCGGAGCGCTGCGGCAGAAAGGAGATTTCCGCCTTACCATCCGCATTCCAGGCAACCTGCCGAATGACCGGTCCCATCAACATATAACCGTTCATCCGCTCCAGCAGATCCCGGTCCAAGGGACAGCCCTTCACCAGCTTCTGTACCGCTTCCCGCAGTAAGCTCCTTAGCTGCTGCAATTGCTCCAGCTGTTTAGGCTTAACAGGCAGCTCTGCCCGCAGTGAATGCTGTTCCAGCCAGGCGGCCAGCCACTCCTGATCTTGCAGCTTGTCCTTGTCTTTGCTGCGGTCGCCTGTCCGCCAATCCCTCCAGTAGCTGTTAATGAAATCATCCCACAACACAGCGCATCCCTCCTTCCGCTACATCACTTTCCACTGATTGTAACAGTTAAAATATAAATTTGCTAGTTACTTGATGCGTGGCAGAGAGTATGCTACATTTTTATTGTAACTATTATTTCAGTTGTTCAATCGTTACATGGGTTGCGAAACGGATGAAGCAGTACATGCAGTACAAAACTTAAGCGTATGCTTTTGGAGCGGGTGTTGGTTCGAAGTGAATGGAAGGGAGCATATGCTTACAAAACGCTTAGGAGGATGAACATGCAGAATAAGATCAGTGACGTTTTGCTGCAAAATTGGGATTATGCCATGGATATTGAGGACTGGGCACCGCCGCTGAGCGCTGCATTGGAAGGGGTGACCAGTGAACAGGCCAGCTGGAAACCGCAAGGGGAAGCAGGCAACTCGATCTGGGAGACGGTCAACCACCTGACCTATTACAAGGAGCGTCTGCTTATCAAGCTCAAAGGCTTGCCGAAACTGCCTGAAGCAGAGAGCAACGATGCTACTTTTACCGTTACGGAGAGCGGGGAAGAGGCATGGGTGCAGGCGGTGGCCAAGCTGAAAAAGGTCCATGCTTCCCTGCGGGAAGTGATTGAGGCGCTGGAGGAAGGCGCATATGATTGGGGCGGCTCCGGACATGCTCCGGGCGAAGAAGTAATGAGTCTGATTCTGCATGATTCCTATCACACCGGGCAGATCGTACTGGTCCGCAAGCTGCAGGGCTCCTGGCCGACGAACCGCAGCTTTAATTAAAAGACTGCCGGCTCCACAGCACAGCATAAAGCCGCAGTTCCGTTCCCCCTAACCAGGGAGACCCGGAGCTGCGGCTATTTGTTTCAAACGGGAAAGTGTCAGGGTAATGGATGCTACACCCAAGAGATCCGAAAGGAGAGATTGATGATGGAACCGAACTACAAGGACAGAAGTGTTGAAGTGGAACGCACTGAGGTGCAGAAGAAATCGGATTCCAGCGTTGTCGCATCCACCTTTATCAAATACGCCGCTTATCTGATCATATTTTTTGGACTGCTGTTCTTCCTGGTGAAGTACGTCTTCCCGTTGTTCTAGGTGATTATCAGGCAACCCTCCAAAATGCCAAAACCCATCCCTTGGATCGCTGTGGGGTGGGTTTTGTGGTGTGGATTCATGTACCTATACTTCCCGCTGGATAGAGTCACGGGCTTCGGCGGAATTGCGGTAAAAAAACCAGCATTCGTTCAGCAGCTTGATCTGGCGCCGGTCTTTTTTGTAATAAGCCTTCATGAGCTGATGGCAGAGCCACTGCGGCAAGAGTACCCCTCCTCTGCATGCTAACGTAAGATAGCATATGGGGGGAGCTGCCCAAAGGTGCAGCGGCAAGCCGGAATTTCCGTGCCTAGTGCACGCCTTCTTCTTCCTCTTCGTACCACTGCTCCAGCTGGGCTTGAAGCGCACGGATTTCCGTCAACAATGAAATGAGGGGATAATTGCTCTCCTGAATGGACGAAAAAGCACTCTCCAGCCGGTTAATATAGGCCAATCCGGATTCCATTGAATGCTCCTCGCGCAGCAGCTCCAGGGAGTCACACTCCGCAATGGCGAGCGGCAGATCCGGAACATTGTCCGCTGTCAGCTTGTCGATCTCTTTATTGAGGCGAAGATTGAGTGCACTGAGCTGGTAAGCATATTCCTCCGGCATCTCCACAAATTGTAATTCCTGATGCTGCTGCAAAATTACATATCGCATCTTTGGCATAAGTCATTCTCCCTCCGAACTTGTCTTCCTTCTTGACAGTGTAGCCTATGCACAAGTTACAATTCAAGTAGAGATCGTAATTTCCTGTGGAGAGGACTTGTGAGAGAAACGATGACTAGAATGAGCAATGAAGAGCTGCAGCAGTGGATCGAACAGGTGTCGCAGGACAGCTTTGGCGTCCCGTTCCGCCACAAAGCGAGCTTTAACAGCCGGCTGAGCACCACGGGAGGCAGATATTTTATCAAAAGCCATAACATCGAGATTAATCCAACGCAGCTGGAGATGTTTGGGCGTGAAGAGACAGAGCGGATCATCAAGCATGAGCTGTGCCACTACCATCTGCACCTGGCGAAACGGGGATATATGCACCGGGACGCCGATTTCAAAAAACTGCTCGCCATGGTCGGCGGCAGCCGCTTTTGCCAGACCCTGCCGGGAGCGAAGGCGCGGAAGCCGCAGCCTTACCGGTACAAGCTCGTCTGCACCGCATGTGCCACGGAATATCCGCGCAAGCGCAAGGCGGACCCGAAGCGCTACCGCTGCGGCAACTGTGCAGGCAAGCTTAAGCTGGTTGCACTGGAAGAATCCCAAGGGAAAGCTAAATAGCTGCTGCTGTCTATTGGTCGGTGTCGCTCTTGATGACCAATCCGAGCAGTCCGGCGAAGGAAGCCGCCTGTTCCGCGGAGATGATACAGCCTGCGAGATCTTCAATATCGACATGCACACCGGTGAAACTGCAATCGCTAAGGTCGATTTCTTTTAGCCTGCAGCCCGCAAGAGTGGCTTGATCGATGTCGCATTCCGAGAATTCCACGTGGGTCAGACCCGCCTGATAATAATCGCTGCTAACCAGCCGGCAGTTCGTAAAAGCCGTCCCTTTGAATTTACCGAAGCGGAAGCTGGCGAAATCCCCGATACAATCCACCATCCGTACATTCTGAAACCGGCCTCTGCTGAAGTCTGTGCCAATCAATTTACAATTCCGAAACTCTGTCCGGTGCACAAAAGCGTCACTGAAATTCACATTCGACAGATCACAATTTTCAAAGATCACATCTGTCAGCTCTATGGCATGAAGTGTGGATTCGGCCATTGTCACATTCCGGAAAATCACTTTATCGAACGATACCCTGTCCGCTTCCTGATATTCAATCAGGCTGTCGCTGATCAGGCAGTGACTGATTTCTTCCTTCGATTGGAGCGTATGTACCTGCTGCGGCAGCAGTGAATTTTCATCGGTTATTTTGGGCGGGTCGATTTTTGTTTTCATATTGGCCTCCATGTCATTGTAATTTTCCTGTTCTATTTGAGCTGGCCCATGCCGAGATTGACCCGGTAATTGCCATATTTCAGCAGCTGGTCCAGGAACGCGGCAAGTTCTTCATGATCTTTGACGTATACGCGCATCCAGTAGCAGCCCTCGCCGCTGACCCGGTGCAGCTCGGCCACACTTCCATGCTCCAGGGCAAATTTTTGAAAAAGCGGGTGCGTTTTGTTGGAGCTGAGGAACACGGTGATCAGTGCGTGAATGTTCTGCCCGAGCTTTTGCGGATTCCAGCGTACCGTATAGCCCTCAATAATCCCCAGCTCCCGCATTCTGCGGATTCGCGCGCCTACAGCCTGCCCTGTCATGTGTATTTTCTCCCCAATTTCCTTATGGCTCAATCGGGAATCTTCTATTATATAGTGTAGGATTCTGTAGTCTATCTCATCTATTCCGTAGTTTTCCATTTTATCGCGAAATCCTTTCCGGGTGAAAGCAAAAATGATGAATCTCTTTCGCCGCACAATGTATTCTGAACAAAGCAGCGTCTATACTTAGATTGTAGCAGAAGACAGGATAGATGAAAGAGGTGTTTATATTGAAAATACAGCTCATCCGCAACGCGGCCCTATGGCTGGAATACGGCGGTATAACTTTTCTGGTAGATCCCATGCTCAGCGAAAAAGAGGCGAATCCGCCGGTACCGAATTCTCCGCAAGCACGGAGAAATCCGCTGGTACCATTACCGGGGCCTGTTCAGCAATGGCTTGCACCTGATGCTGTACTCGTTACGCATCTGCATCAGGATCATTGGGATGAAACGGCAGTGTCCCTTTTGCCCCATGAACTTCTGTTGTTCTGCCAGGCTGGGGATGAAGGGACTCTAACGGGGCAGGGCTTCGGGCATGTATCCGCCATTGAGGACCATGAGGCGAAGAACTTCCGGGGGGTGACTCTGAAGCGGACCGGCGGCCGGCATGGCACGGGGGAAATCGGGAAGCTTATGGGCAAGGTGTCCGGTTTTGTGTTCCGCGGCGAAGGTGAGCCAGTGTTGTATGTGGCTGGTGACACGATTTGGTGTGACGAAGTAAGAGAGGCCCTGGATGAACACAAGCCGGAGGTCATCATCGTCAATGCCGGGGGAGCACAATTCCTGGCCGGAGGTCATATTACCATGAATGAACAGGACATTATAGAACTGTGCCGCTATGCCCCGGAGGCATCTGTGATTGCTGTGCATATGGAAGCCATCAACCACTGCCTGGTTACCCGGGAACAGCTTACTGCCCGGCTGGAGCAGGAGGGATTGCTGGGGCGTGTCCAGATTCCGGCAGACGGGGAATGGTGTTAAATAAGGCAGAGTCAGGATAGACCAGGGTAGAGCAGGAATGGCCGAGGTTGCTGCCGATCCTGAAAACGATCTCAAAAATAGTGAGTTATGCTTGACTAGACCACAAAATCATGATAAATTATTTCTTGTTCATGTGAATGTTCCCTGATAGCTCAGTTGGTAGAGCACTCGACTGTTAATCGAGTTGTCACAGGTTCGAGTCCTGTTCGGGGAGCCATTTTCTTGGAGAGATACCCAAGTGGCTATAAGGGGACCCTCTGCTAAGGGGTTAGACTGCGTAAGCGGTGCGAGGGTTCGAATCCCTCTCTCTCCGTACCGAAATACTTCCCTGTTAGGGATGAGAACCCTTGGTGGTTCGTTGGAGCATAAACTGCGTTAGGATTGCGTCGCAATCTCTCGCGAAGCGAGAGTATCCCTCTCTCTCCGTACCCGAAATACTTCCCTGTTAGGGATGAGAACCCTTGGTGGTTCGTTGGAGCATAAACTGCGTTAGGATTGCGTCGCAATCTCTCGCGAAGCGAGAGTATCCCTCTCTCTCCGTGCCGAAATACTTCCCTGTTAGGGATGAGAACCATTGGTGGTTCGTTGGAGTTTTAACAAACTTTATAAATGATTTCATACAAAAAGAGCTTCCGGCGGAGGTTCTTTTTTTGTTGTTTAGGAAACTGTGCTATACGAAAAATGTGCATTGCTTAGACGATCGAAATATAAACCGGACGATTCAAAGGTAAAGAGGATGATCATGCGTGGGGTGTTGCAGGATAATAATGGTGCGGAGAAGCCGGTGAGCAAGCGCTAGTTGGAAAAAGTGAACTTATTTCTCTCCAAAACATACAATTATGAGGTTTAAGTGGAAAAAGGAAACTTAATTGGGCAATATTATACTGTCAGAGGTGGAATGAGCTGAATTAGTTCCCCTTTTTCCACTTAGACTGCGGAGAAGGGGGCGCTGGAGCCGATTAGTTCCCCTTTTTCCACTTAGACTGCGGAGAAGGGGGAGCGGGGCCAATGAGTTGCCCCTTTTCCACTTTAACTACGGGCAGGGGGCTGCGAGCCAATTTGCGGACCTTTTTCCAGTTGGAGTTGCCGCCGAATTCATAAATTACTTTCCAGGCACCGCTAACTGAAATTCCAAAACGGCTGTATTGTCCGGTGAAGGACGGCTCAGCCTGTTTGTTCTGCTTTTTACGCTAAAAGGCTCCTCTTCGTCTTCCACAGGTTCCCCCCCTATCGCGCCGACAAAAAAATCTGCTGATGCAACCCGTTGCCCCTTTAATAAATTGAAGGATTGATGCTGTAAAGAGACAAATGTTATATGAATTGCGGAAAAATAAAGTATTGTATTAGAAAAGGAAAAAAATCCAAAAACAAGCATGCTTCCAAAACCTCCGGTTTTCTCCGTTTCTCACGATAATATTCATTCCTGCCAGAACACCTCACTTGAAAATTACCATTTGAGTCATATTATCTTACATAAAATTCTGAAATTTGTATTACATTGCATTTTTGTTAGTGACTAGGATAGGAGTGTGTGTTAATATAAATGACATCAAAGAGCTTGGAAGATAATAATCATGTAAAGAATGCAAACAACGCAAACAACGCAAACAACGCAAACAACGCAAACAACGCAAACAACGCAAACAACGCAAAGTAGAGAAAGGGGATAAAAAATAATATGGGGAAAAGGGGATGGCGATGGAGTATTTCATTCAGCAATTAATTAACGGAATTTCCGTAGGCAGTATCTACGCTCTGATCGCCCTGGGGTACACGATGGTTTACGGTATTATCAAGTTGATCAATTTTGCGCATGGGGATGTATTTATGGTGGGATCGTTTATCGGCCTGTACAGTGCCAAGTATTTGGCGAATGCAGGTTTTTCACCGGTTGTTGTTCTGGTTCTGTCACTCGTCATATCTATGACCATCAGCGGGCTGCTGGGTATAACGATTGAACGGCTGGCCTACAAGCCGCTGCGCAAATCGACGCGGATTGCTGCTTTGATTACGGCCATAGGCGTATCCTTTCTGCTTGAATATACCGGAGTGCTCATTCTCGGGCCGCAGGCTCAAGGCTTCCCGGACATTATGGACAAGAAACAGTACACACTCTTCGGAACATCTATCCAAGTGGAATCGAATCAGGTAATGATTCTTCTAACAACGATAATTCTTATGGTTATTCTGCAATACATTGTCCGTTACACCAAAACCGGTAAAGCCATGCGTGCGGTATCTTTCGATGTGGAAGCCGCTCGATTGATGGGAATCAACGTAGACCGCACCATCTCGGCAACCTTTGCCATCGGTTCGGCGCTTGCCGCCGCAGCCGGCGTGATTTTCGGCATGACCTACAATTCAGTTGACCCTCTAATGGGTGTTATGCCTGGTCTGAAGGCTTTTGTTGCTGCTGTACTTGGCGGCATCGGAAGTATCCCGGGTGCACTTGTAGGCGGACTTCTGCTGGGTACGGTAGAGACGGAAATTTCCTCACTGGGATTTTCCTCCTGGCGTGACGGTGTGGCTTTTGCCGTACTGATTCTGATCCTTATCTTCAAACCATCCGGATTGTTTGGCAAAAATGTCCGGGAGAAAGTGTAGGTGGGAATCCGGGTGAAGAAGCTAAATAAAAATTTCTGGGTAGGCATTATTGTGGCCCTGGCCTTTTACGGAGTTGTCCAAGTTCTTTTAACAACGGGAATATTTACTGATGTGACGAGATCTATGCTGCTTTTGATTGGTGTTAATATCATGCTGGCGGTGTCGCTTAATCTGATTACCGGGATTACCGGACAGTTTTCCATCGGTCATGCAGGATTTATGTCGGTAGGTGCATATACCTCGGCTATTCTGACTCTGGATTATAACGTCCCGTTCATCCCGGGCATCCTTGCCGGAGGTCTGCTGGCTGCTGTATTTGGCGTATTGATTGGCATGCCGACCCTACGGCTGAACGGTGACTATCTGGCTATCGCTACCCTTGGCTTCGGAGAAATTATCCGCATCATCATGCTCAACACGGAATATGTCGGCGGAGCATCAGGACTGAGCGGCATTCCGGCCAAAACCACATGGACCATGCTCTTCCTGTTCACCCTGATTACAGTGGTAGTGATCAACAACTTCATCGGGTCTACACACGGCCGCGCTTGTATCGCCATCCGTGAGAATGAGATAGCCGCAGAGGCTATGGGGATCAACACCACCCGTTACAAAATCATTGCTTTTACCATCGGTGCCTTGTTCGCCGGTATGGCCGGCGGGTTGTCAGCTCATACGTTCTACGTTATTACTCCGGGCAGCTTCAACTTCCTGAAATCGTTCGAAATCATCGTTATGGTTGTACTCGGGGGACTTGGCAGCACAGCCGGTTCCATCGTCGGAGCGGTCTTCGTTACTCTGCTCTATACTTACTTACGCGAATTCCCGGAATGGCGGATGATTATTTATTCAATCGTTCTGATACTGATGATGATCTTCCGTCCAAGCGGCCTGCTTGGCAAAACCAAATTCTCTCTAGGCAGGTTCGGCAAAAAGGAGGCCAAGGCAAATGACGCAATCAGCGAAAGCAGTGCTCCTTGATGTTAAGGAGGCCAGCCGCTCTTTTGGCGGACTTAAAGCCCTTAGCGAAGTTTCCCTTCATATCGGCAAAGGTGAGCTTATCGGTCTGATCGGACCCAACGGTGCAGGCAAAACAACACTGTTCAACCTGCTGACCGGAGTTTACCCGCCCTCTACAGGCAGCATCATCCTTAACAATGAGTCGATCGGCGGCATGAAGCCCTACAAGATTAACCATAAAGGGGCGGCGCGCACGTTTCAGAACATCCGGCTGTTTACATCCATGACCGTGCTGGAAAATGTCAAAATTGCCTTCCACCAACATGCCAGGCACTCTCTGTTCACCTCGATGCTCCGGCTGCCGAAGCACTTCAGGGGAGAAGATGAAATCACACAAAAGGCTATGGATATCCTGAAAATATTTAATCTGGCCGATCAATGCGGTGAGGTTGCCAGCAATCTCAGCTACGGGAACCAGCGCCGTCTTGAGATTGCGCGGGCTCTGGCCGCAGGTCCGAGGCTGCTGCTCCTGGATGAACCGGCAGCGGGTATGAACCCGAATGAAACGCGTGATCTGATGAATCTGATTGCCTGGATCCGTAAGGAATTCGATCTTACAATTCTCCTGATTGAACATGATATGTCTCTGGTCATGGGCGTTTGCGACCGGATCTATGTGCTGGACCGCGGCATGCTGATTGCGAATGGCACACCCTCGGAGATCCGGAGCAATCCGAAGGTCATCGAAGCGTATTTGGGACAGGAGGCGTAAGAACTATGCTCAAAGTTCAGGGAATCAACGTTTATTATGGAGCCATTCATGCTCTGAAAGACCTCAGTATTGAAGTGAAGCAAGGGGAGATCGTGACCTTAATCGGTGCCAACGGCGCCGGCAAGTCAACACTGCTCAAAACGCTATCCGGCTTGCTGAAGCCAAAAACAGGCAGTATTGAATTTCTGGATAAATCCATTACCAACCAGAGTGTCCAGTCGGTTGTGAAGCAGGGGTTGATTCATTGCCCGGAGGGGCGGCGCGTATTCGCCAATATGTCGGTAGAAGAAAATCTCGAGCTTGGCGCTTACCTGCAGAATCCGTCCAGTCTGGCGGCTGACTTCGAGAGAATCTACAATACCTTTCCGCGACTTCTGGAACGCAAGAAGCAGCAGGCCGGAACGCTGTCCGGCGGCGAACAGCAGATGCTTGCCATGGGCCGTGCGCTTATGGGGCACCCCAAGCTGCTGCTGCTGGATGAACCGTCCATGGGGCTTGCCCCGCTCCTGGTTCAGGACATTTTCACAATCGTCAAAGAAGTCAACGCTGCCGGCACAACCGTACTGCTTGTGGAGCAGAATGCGCATCAGGCCCTCAAAATCGCCCACCGCGCTTATGTGCTGGAGACTGGCAGAGTGGTGCTGGAAGGCGGCGCCAAGGAGCTGGCGGATTCTGAAGAGATAAAAATGGCTTACCTCGGACACTAGGCCCGGGCTGATATGCGGCATCAGGGAAACAACATATAAAAATTCAATTATTCGGGAGGCTGAGAGAAACAATGAAGAAAATTGGGGCCATTATTTTGTCGGCGGTACTGACAGCAGTATTAGCATCGGGCTGCGGCAACAACAAGACAGAGAACAGCGGCAACTCTGCAAGCGGCGGCAACACTGCCGGGGACACAATCAAAATCGGTGCTGACCTTGAGCTCACAGGCGGCCAGGCTTCTTTCGGCGACTCCGCATCAAAGGGCGCGAAGCTGGCTGTCCAGCAGATTAACGACGCAGGCGGTATTCTTGGCAAGAAGCTCGAACTGGTTGTAGCTGATAATGCCTCCAAATCCGAGGAAGCGACACAGGTTGCCCAAAAATTGATTACAACAGATAAGGCGGTTACCATTATTGGTGCTTCCACATCAACCAACACATTGGGGATTGTTCCAGTAGCCACCGAAAAAGAAATTCCACTCGTCTCAGTGGGTGCTACCAACCCTAAGGTTACCGTGGACGAACGCACGGGCAAAGTGAATGATTGGGTATTCCGCGCTGCCTTCATCGATCCATTCCAAGGCCAGGTAATGGCTAACTTTGCCCTGGATTCCCTGAAAGCCAAAACTGCAGTAATCTATACTGATACGTCGAGTGACTACTCGAAAGGTCTGCAGAAATTCTTTGAAGAAACCTTTAAATCCAAAGGCGGAGAAGTGCTGAGCCAAGAGTCTTACCAACAAAAAGATTCGGACTTCAAAGCCGTACTGACCCGTATCAAAGCCGCCAATCCGGATGTTATTTACCTGCCCGGGTATTATGAAGAAGTGGGTAAAATCCTGAAACAGGCACGTGGGATGGGCATCACTGCCCCATTCCTGGGCGGAGATGGCTGGGATTCTCCTCAGCTGGCTGAAATCGCCGGTGCAGATGCGCTGAATGACACGTATATGTCCAATCACTATTCGCCGGAAGATACAGCTGCTGAAGTTACCAGCTTCGTAGATGCCTACAAAGCCGCTAATGGCGGAGCAGTGCCTGACGGCATGGCCGCGCTGGGTTATGATGCACTCAAGCTGGTTGCCGATGCAATTACCCGTGCCGGAGAAGCAGACCCTGCCAAGATCAAGGATGCTCTGGCGGCAACCAAAGACCTGCAGCTGGCTACCGGTAAAATTACGCTGAATGAAACGCATGACCCGGTAAAAGCGGCTGTTGTGCTGAAATTCGTCGGCGGCAAGCAAACGTTCGAAACGAAGGTTAATCCTTAAGCTGACCTTGCGCATATGATAAAATAAATCTGACTGCTGAAAAGAAAGGCTCATAAGCGGGCCTTTCTTTTCGCATCCTAATACACCGTAGGCTTGTACTCTCATAACATCTAAGGAGGCGGTAAAATGATTGTCGGCGTACCCAGAGAGATCAAGAACAACGAGAATCGTGTAGCAATCACTCCAGCAGGGGTTGAAGCACTCCGCAAAGCTGGCCATGAGGTGTTCATTGAGCAATTGGCGGGTTCAGGAAGCGGCTTCGATGATAGTGAGTATCTGAATAAGGGTGCAGCAATAGTGGAGTCCGCAGCGGAAGTATGGAGTAAGTCAGATATGATTATAAAAGTAAAAGAGCCGCTGCCGGAAGAGTACGGGTATTTCCGCAAGGGGCTGATCCTGTTCACCTATCTGCATCTGGCACCGGAAGCCGGATTGACTGCAGCCCTGGTTGAGAGCGGCGTAACAGCAGTCGGCTATGAGACAATCCAGTTGGAAGACGGCTCCTTGCCGCTGCTCATTCCAATGAGCGAGGTGGCCGGACGGATGGCCGTTCAGATCGGAGCCCGGCTATTGGAGAAGCCGCAAGGAGGCAAAGGCGTGCTGCTCGGCGGTGTTCCCGGTGTGCAGCCGGGTGAGGTAGTGATCCTGGGTGGAGGCATTGTGGGCACCAACGCGGCCAAGATTGCGCTTGGCTTGGGGGCGAGAGTTACCGTGCTGGACCGGAATGCGAACCGGCTCCGGGCTCTTGATGATATTTTTGGCGGGCGTCTGGTTACCGTCATGTCTGATTCGTATCACATCGAACAAGCTGTGCGCAAAGCGGATCTGCTGATCGGTGCCGTACTGATTCCAGGTGCCCGGGCACCCAAGCTGGTAAAAGAGTACATGGTGCAGCAAATGGCGGAAGGCTCCGTTATTGTGGATGTTGCAATTGATCAGGGCGGTTCCATAGAAACCATTGACCGGATCACTACCCACGAAAATCCCACCTATGTGAAGCATGGAGTTGTCCATTATGCTGTAGCGAATATGCCGGGAGCAGTGGCCCGGACCTCGACCCTTGCACTCACGAATGTGACCATTCCCTATGCACTGCAGATCGCCAATCTGGGCATTCATGCGGCGGCGGTGAACAATGCGGCATTAGCCAGCGGTATTAATGTGGCCGCCGGGTATGTGACCAATCCCGCTGTGGCGCAAAGTCTCGGCTATGAAGCTGCGGGTGGCATAGAGGTGCTGGCTGCTGCCGGCGGGCGAGGCTAAGTGCGCTGCCGGGTAATCGGTGCGGGGCGGAAATGAGGGGGACCTGCATATACAGACTGATGCAGCCCCCTCAAAATTTGATAAAAAAACTTCTTGTCAAAAATCGCTGTGTTTGATATACTCATTTTTGTTGTGACAAACATGCAAGTTATCAATCATGGCTCGTTGGTCAAGGGGTTAAGACACCTCCCTTTCACGGAGGTAACATGGGTTCGAATCCCATACGAGTCACCATTTCTTCTGCGAGTTTTGGGATGAGAATCCATAGGGTTCGTTGAAGCATTATTATGCGGTAGTGGTGGAATGGCAGACACGCTATCTTGAGGGGGTAGTGGGTGTATACCCGTGGAGGTTCGAGTCCTCTCTACCGCATACAGTTAGTTAGCAAGAAGAACCTTGATCCTTCAAGGTTCTTCTTGCTTTCTTTATGTTTTAGTATCCCATTGTTGGCGAATGGATAGCAGCAAATACTTTGAACAATTGATAGAGCTTTAATGCTACAATGTTCGTAATGACAGCCTGCAAATGTTTGCTTGGAATCATAAATTCAGGTTTACCTATTAATAATTTTGGCGGAAGGCGGGTTGCCGATGCACTCCATCTACGAACGGATTGAATATCTGATTAAACAACAAGGACTTACCAAGAAAGCTTTCTCTGAGCAGTTGAACATTAGCACGGGTAACATGGGGGACTGGAAGCGGGGCAAGTCGACACCCGGCACGCATAAGCTGATTGAGATTGCCGCATTTTTTAAGGTCAGCCTGGATTGGCTGATTCTGGGCAAGCAGAATGCAGGCACGCTGAAAGAAAGTGGAGAGGATTATTTTTTTGGCCAAATAGGGCAACTGAATTGCCAAACTGACGAGCTGCTGCCGAAAGAGAAGGAATTTATCAAGGAATATATTGAATTTACTGAGTACCGTAAGCGTAAGGCGGACGGGGATTTTTCTCATGAGTAAGTATGATTTATTCATCCCGGAGTCCGGCCCATTGAACCGGACCCTGGATCTTTCGGATTGAACTACAGCGGGGTGATCTGACATGGATGAAAATTCCTAAGCGGGTATCTTTACTTTTTGCTGCAATCGATTTATAATATTGAATGTTGGCCTCTAACAAAGCTTAAACATTGTACACACTGCGCGGTAGTGGTGGAATGGCAGACACGCTATCTTGAGGGGGTAGTGGGTGTATACCCGTGGAGGTTCGAGTCCTCTCTACCGCATAACTATTGAAGAAAGCAAAAAACCTTGATGATTCAAGGTTTTTTGCTTGTTGAAATCTGTATTAATGAAATGCATGACATCGTTCTTCACATTAGCCGCTCCCCAATCAGAGTACTTTATCTGATGGGGGGCGGCTTGTTTGGTTACGGAGATGGCTGCTGCGCTTATGTGCAAAGGCTACGATGGAGGCAGGCCCAAAAGCTCTGAAACCTGGCGCCGGTAGCGTTCCGCTTTGCGGGTGCCATGGATCAGGTTGGATAGGCGATAAGGCGGGATGTTGTAGATTTCACAGAATTTTTTCTGGTCCAGATGCAGCTCTGTCAATCGTTGCTTGATTGCCCAGCCGTAAGGAGTAATGGGACGTTTACTGTTCAAAAAGGGCTCACCTCTTATCGACTATCCAGCCGTGTGATATAATGGGATAAGACATAATAATAGTTAATTATATACTTTTTTACGTCATTTTACAATAATAATTACGCAAATAAGTGCTTTTTAAATACTATGGAGGGCGGTTAGCCGATGCAGTCCATCTATGAGAGAATTGAATACCTGATTAAGCAAAAGGGAATTACCAAGAAATCATTCTGTGAACAGTTAAATATCAGCACAGGGAACATGGGGGATTGGAAGCGGGGCAAGTCAACACCGGGGACGCATAAGCTGATTGAGATCGGGTCCTTTTTTCATGTGAGTCTGGACTGGCTGATCCTGGGCAAAAAGACATCTGAAATGGTGCGTGAAGGTTCGGAGGATTATTTTTTTGGCCAATTGCGGCAATTGAATTGCCAAACGGATGCGCTGAAGCCGGAGGAGCAGAATTTCATTAAGGAATACTTCGAATTTACCCAATACCGGAAGCAAAAAGAAACGGAAGAAAATTCTTAATTTAGGGGTTTTTACTTTGCCCTAGCCCTGCAGCGTTCGCCGAAAGACAGCTATTATTGCACAAAAAAGTTATTGGAAACGGGTGGCTGGAGGTTTAATTTTATTAAGCATGCGAAGGATTTCCTTCGCATGCTTTTTTACTTTGAAGTCACACTGCCTTGCGGGGCTTTTTCTTTTTGGCTTAAGGGCTGCCCAAAAGGGCAGAATCCGCGTGCCCTTTTGGACGATGGCAGGAGATCTCCCGAGCTATACGATAGGTACATAGAGAAAACATTTAGCTAAGAGGAGACGATACTGAGATGGCAAAAATATTATACAGACTGGGGTTTTGGTCAGCGAAGAACCGGCTAAAAGTCCTTCTGGGCAGCATTACGCTTTTAGTGGCGGCGGCGATTGTAGCGTTATCGATGGGAGTTCATTTTGGTGAGGAGACTTCCATCCCCGGACTTGCCTCGCAAAAAACACTTGAGGTTATGGAAAAGGAATTTCCAAACCCGCAAAGTGGACTCGGTAAAACCCAACTGGTGCTGAAAGCTCCGGACAATGAAAGGTTATCCTCTGAGGCCGCAAAGCAGCTCATTACCGCCAAACTCAAGGGAGTGGCAGCAGATCCGGAGGTAACATCAGTAGTAAGTCCGTACGATAATCATTCATTGAATGCGGACAGCACCATCGGTTATGCAACAATTACCTACGCGGTACCAGGCGATGAAGTAACAGATCAATCCAAAGATTCAGTTAATGAGATTGCAGAGAGCCTTCGCGATGCCGGCTGGCAGGCTGAATTGATTGGAGACGGCTATGTAAAAATGGCAACCAGCAGCCCCACCGAAGCGCTCGGCGTGCTTCTGGCCCTGGTAATCCTTGCTGTTGCACTTGGTTCCATCCTTACCGGTGTCCTTCCGATTGTGACGGCAGGTTTAGGGCTCGGATTTGGTATTATGCTGATTATCATCGGAACCAGTTTCTTAGACGTTCCTTCGTTTGCTTTATCACTGGCAGGTATGCTTGGATTGGCTGTAGGTATTGACTATGCTTTGTTCATTATCGCCAGATACCGCCAGCAGCTTGCAGAAGGTTATGAGCGGCGGGAAGCGATTGCCATCGCGAACGGAACGGCTGGGAGTGCGGTTGTGTTTGCCGGAGTAACGGTTATTATCGCTCTGGTCGGTTTTTCCTTCGTTGGAGTACCGTTCCTTACGGCTATGGGTATGGCTGGTGCACTTACTGTATTTACCGCAATACTTATGACGATATTCGTTGTACCAGCGATTTTGGACCTGCTGGGGGGCAAGGTTAAAGCGCCTGCCAAGCGGGCAGGAAGCAAGCAGAAGCCGGGAGGCCACGGAAATCTGTGGGGAAGATTCGTTACCGGTCAGCCTTTAGTAGCTGTCCTGCTGGGGGTAGCGCTGCTTGCAATCATTGCTCTGCCGTTCTTCCACATGGAGACAGGTCTTGGAAATGATGGCCATAAATCGCCGGATAAAACCGAACGCCGGGCCTATGATCTCCTTTCCGAAGCCTATGGCGAAGGGTATCATGGACCGTTAGTGCTTTTGGCTGAAACGGACGGCGGGAAAGAGGCTGCGGCCAATCTCAATAAAGTGATTGAGGAAGTAAAAACTTATCCCAACGTCGCGATGGTAAACCCGGCGGTCACCGCGCCTTCCGGAAAAGTATCGCTGATTACGGTTATGCCGACAACAGGCCCCAATGATTCAGCAACTATTGACCTTGTCCATTTAATTCGTGATAAGGCACCCGAAATAGAGCAGCAGGATCATATTAAGATTGGTGTGACCGGCAGCACGGCTGTCAATATCGATATCACGCAGAAGTTGAATCAGGCCCTACCTGAATTCTGCCTAATCATTGTCGGCTTGGCCTTTGTACTCCTTATGCTGGTATTCCGTTCAATTCTGGTTCCGATCAAGGCCGTACTTGGATTTATTCTGTCGCTTGGAGCGACTTTGGGATTTGTTACTTATGTCGTTCAAGACGGCCATTTCCAGAAGTTATTCGGATTCTATGCCGAGGCACCGGTATTTAACTTCTTACCGATCATTGTAGTCGGCGTCCTGTTCGGTCTGGCTATGGACTATGAAGTGTTTTTGGTCAGCCGGATGCGTGAGGAATTCAAGAAGAGCGGAGATGCCAAAAAATCCGTTCTTGCCGGTATCCGCCACAGCGGCGGAGTCGTGACCGCAGCAGGACTCATCATGGTTGCCGTCTTTACCGGATTCATTCTGGCAGAGGAGCCTATGGTTAAGGTCATGGGGCTGGCGCTTGCCTTCGGTGTTCTCTTTGATGCTTTTATCGTCCGGATGCTCATCGTTCCCGGGGTGATGACCTTGCTTGGGAAGTCGGCCTGGTATTTTCCAAAATGGCTGGACCGCCTGCTTCCGAATCTCGACGTGGAAGGTGAGGGAGTGATGGAGGAAGTAGAGAAAAAACAGCGGGAATTTACGAAGGAATCTAACATCAGATTATTGGCTAAGCCATTAGAATAAGTTGGCTTAAGAAGCGGCAGGCATTGATTAGAACAACATTCAATGCCCGCCGTATTTTCATCCATAAGCCGTTAAGAAACTGGAGGGGATTCAGTGAGGATAGGCGTGATTCAATGGCAGAGAGGTGTAGCTCCATGACCCGGCTTTCAGTGGTCGCACCTGTGTATAACGAAGAGGGGAATATTTATGATCTTTATTTAAGCATCACTGATGCGTTGAAAGGGAAAATTGAGAGCTATGAAATCCTGTTAGTGAATGATGGAAGCAAAGATCGGAGTGCAGTGCTGCTCAATGAGATCGCTCAGATGGATAAGTCTGTAAAGGTCATCCATTTCGAGAAGAATTACGGACAAACGGCTGCGGTCTGGGCCGGAATAAAGAACTCAACAGGTGAATTAATCGCCCTTATGGATGCGGATCTGCAGACAGATCCCAGGGATATTTTTAGATTAATGCCCTTTATCGAGCGGATAGATTTTGTGAACGGGAAACGGATAGATCGTAAAGATACCCTGCTTAAGAAAATATCTTCACGTATCGGGAATGGAATCCGCAATTGGATCACCGGAGATTCGATTTATGATACAGGCTGTCCCATGAAGCTCTTCACACGGGAGGTAGCCGACAGCCTTTATTTATATAACGGGATGCACAGGTTTTTGCCGACATTAGCAAAGATGAACGGTTTTTCGGTCATCGAAGTCTCGGTAACCCATCAGGAAAGGAAACATGGGGTATCCAAATACAGGGTGCTGAACCGCACCTATGTAGGATTCATGGATGCCCTTGTGATCGGCTGGCTCAAAAAAAGAGTGATCCTGTACCGGATTAAGGGATGATGATATGTATACAGGTGCAGGTTCGGGGGTGTAGAAGGTATACTTGAAAAAATAGGTCATCATGTTACAGCTGAGGGGGAGAATATTGAACGAAAAAAACGGCATGCAAAATATTAGTGATTTATTCGCTTCAAGGCTGCCGACACTAATTTGGGTATCGATTGTATATGTTGGAACTATAATATTGCAATTTCTTAAGGAACATTTGATTTTAGAGAGTGCTGTATTTACGGGCTTATTTACAATTCATGTATTATTGCATTGGAATTCCTACAGAGTCACATACAAAAAATTCTGGATTTACTTCTCAGTTCAAGCAGCTTTAATCTATTTGTGTGCCATTTTAATGCGTGACGGGTATCAGGCCGTTTTAATCGGGCTGCTGCCTATCCTGATAGCTCAGACCCTTAGTTATTCATTCCGTGTGAAGAGAGTAGTGTTCGTTTCACTGATCAGTATTATTGTTTTTTTTGATTCTGCTCTGACTGTGGGGGATAGGGATGAACTGATCGTATTTCTTCCTATATTTCTTCTGATGCTTATTGTTGTGCTGGCTTATGCAATATTATTCTTCAAGCAGGTTCAAGAGCGGCTCAGAATTCAGAGTTTTTTGGAGGATTTAAGAGAAGCCCATGAAAAGGTAGAGGAATTAACCCTTGCCAATGAACGCCAGCGGATGGCGCGGGATTTGCATGATACACTGGCACAAGGTGTCGCCGGACTTATTATGCGGCTGGAGGCTGCAGATGCCCATATGTCACAAAATCATCCGGAGCGGGCACAGGAAATTATTAGGCAGTCCATGCAGCAGGCACGCCGAACATTGGCTGAAGCCCGAAGAGCAATTGACAATTTACGGTTAAAGTCAGCTCCAGAGATAAATTTCAAAGAGGCCATTGCTGATGAAATTGAACATTTTAGAGAGGCTACGGGTATTGTCGTATCCACAGATTATCGTTTGAACAAACGATTATCCAGGCTGCAGATGGAACACAGCTTGCATATTGTTAAAGAATGCCTGACTAATATTGCCCGCCATGCAAAGGCTGATAAAGTATGGGTATTTGTTTCTATGCAAAACGGTAAACTGATCATTGAAATTCAGGATAATGGTATCGGATTTAAAACGGATGATATTGGCAAGGATGCCGGACACTATGGGCTGTTGGGAATTAAAGAGCGGGTACGGCTAATTGGAGGAGAAATTTACGTGAACAGTAACTCAGAAGGAACCCGTGTTAAGCTGGAGATATCCTTCATTGAAGGAGACCATAAATGATTATATATAAGATTCTGATTGTAGATGATCATTTGGTTGTCCGGGAAGGCCTAAAGCTGATTCTGGAGACAAACGAGCAATTTCAAGTGGTTGGTGAAGCTGAAAACGGCGCAGAGGCGCTGCCAATGATGAAGGAACTGCATCCTGATGTGATCCTGATGGACTTGAATATGCCGGTTATGGGCGGACTGGAAACCATGCAAGAGTTAAAAAAACAAGGGTCTTCGATTCCGGTAATCATCCTTACAACCTATAACGAAGATGATTTAATGATCAGCGGACTGGCCATGGGAGCAAAGGGTTATTTATTAAAAGATACCAGCCGTGAGAATCTGTTTAGAAACATTGAGTCGGCAGTACGTGGAGAAACCTTGCTGTCGGCAGATATTATGGAACGTGTAATTACAGCCCGGGCGCAGCAGAAAGATTCAATCTCTCCTCAGAATGAAGCCGCTCGTTTGACCGATAAGGAAACACTTATTTTGCAGGCTGTTGCCCGGGGTTTCAAAAGCAAAGTTATTGCCATTGATATGGGAATCTCCGAGCGTACAGTAAAAGCACATTTAACGACTATTTATAATAAACTTGGAGTGGATTCACGTTCTCAAGCGGTAGCTGTTGCACTTGAGCGGGGGATTTTAGATCAAACCAAGGGGAACAACGATGAATATGACTTTCCGGGCTTATAAAGCAGATGAAATAGGGAATTTAAAAGATATATAGAACGATGTTTTAGTAGATGGAGTCGCTAATGAAGGATACTTGTAAGATAAAAAAGACTCTTCACACATGGCATTGAGCTGTGCGTGAAGAGTCTCTTTTGGCTAACTGGGTATTTATTTCTCAAGCAGCTTGGCGATATCGGCCTCGATCTGGTCCGGTGTGGTCTGCGGGGCGAACCGCTTCAGCACATGGCCCTCCTGGTCTACCAGGAACTTCGTGAAGTTCCATTTGACGCTTTTGGAGCCGAGTACGCCCGGTGCTTCCTTGGAGAGATATTTGAAAAGCGGATGCGCCCCGTCACCCTTCACATCAATCTTCTCGTACATCGGGAAGGTGACCCCGTAATTGATCTCGCAGAACTCTGCGATGTCTTCACTTTCACCAGGCTCTTGGCCTGCAAACTGATTGCTTGGAAAGCCCAGGACTTCAAAACCGCGGTCCTTGAATTTATCATACACTTCCTGGAGACCCTTATACTGGGGAGTAAAGCCGCATTTGCTGGCTGTATTGACGACGAGCAGCACTTTGCCTTTGTACTTGGATAGGGATTCTTCCTGACCGCGCAGCGTGTTGGCTTCATAATCATAAATACTCATCAATGATACCTCCCGAACATTAATTTATCACAATTTAATTTTACACTATTTATCGTAAGAAGCAAGCTGCAAGAGGATAACAGCATCACATCTCCGTTTCAAACCATGCCTGTTGTTTAAGTAAACAGTATGTGCAGTAAAAATTTGGCTTGAAAAAGGAGAGAATGGACGATGACAGCATTAACAATGAAACCTTTGTACACAGCTTCTGCTACGGTCCGCGGCGGACGTGAAGGATCAGTGGAATCCTCGGACGGTGCACTGAAGCATGATCTCAAAATGCCGAAGGAACTGGGTGGCCCGGGAGGTATGGGAACGAACCCCGAGCAGCTGTTCGCGGCAGGCTATGGTGCCTGTTATGAGAGCGCTCTGGCGAATATCGCCCGTAAAGAGGGCGTGAAGCTCCAGGATGTAGTTGTGACCTCCAACGTGCTGATCGGCAAGGATGAAAGTGACGGAGGCTTCAAGCTGGCGGTAAAGCTGGATGTAAGCCTGCCTGGCATTGAACGCGCAAAAGCAGAGGACCTTGCCCGCAAAGCTCATGAGTTCTGTCCCTACTCCAAGGCGACCCGCGGCAATATTGAGGTTGAGCTGAACGTGCTATGAACCGTGTTTTCTGGAAATAATGTCTAAATAGAGTCGGGAATTTCAGGCCGGGCCATAAATCGCAGGCGGGAGCGTCCGCTTTGGTTGACATCACCCCTAAAATTCTTTAATATGTCTAAGTATCTGTTAATGTCGCGCGTGCAATTAACTACCAAAAATTTAAATAATGGGTGATGAAGATGTCTTACAGACCGAATATTACGAATGTGACCAAAGCCAGCAGCAACGATAAGGAAGGATTGTACGAGTTCATTATCAAGCTTGCTGACGGAACGGAGTGCCGCGCGTTCTACAATCGGTTTCCGGAATGGAAAATGACGAACATCAGCCGCCTGCTTAAGACGCCATGTCCGGTGTGCCGCAAAGACTTCATCTGTAAATGTATGGAAGCCTTCACAGCTGATTTCGAAGGGCAGATGCTTGGGAACGAATGGATCGACAAGGCAATCGCAGAGTAAATTGAACGGACGGTCATGAAGGCGTGGGAGCTTATCCCGCGCTTTTGTTTTTTTTCGGGGAGGATTCTGGATATACTGTGACTATCTAAAGGGGGAGGGCAATAGTGGAAGTACAAAACGAAGCTCTAACAAACAAAGCTGTTGTGCTGATTGATGGGGTCTGCCATCTGTGCCAGGGGCTGGTGCGGTTCATTATCCCCCGTGATCCCCAAGGACGGATTCTGTTTGCCCCTTTACAGAGTGAGATTTCCCGTAAGCTGATGAATGACAGCGGTCTTGTTCCCGGACAGCTCAGCACGGTTGTCCTGCTGGAGAACGGCGTATGTTATACGGAATCGGCTGCAGTGCTGCGGATCGCCCGCAGACTGCGTTTTCCGTGGCCTGCTGCTTATCTGCTTATCGTTATCCCCCGTCCGCTGCGGAACGCCCTGTACAGGTTAGTTGCGAGGAACCGTTACCGCTGGTTCGGCCGGGATGAACAATGTATGGTCCCGACGCCGGAGATCCGGAAGCGGTTTCTGTAGAAGACAATTACAAACGCAGCAGGTGCTCCGATAGAGCTCTGCTGCGTTTTTTTGGGTAACAGAAAAGGTCAAATTGGCCTAGTTCGTCAGCGGTTTCGTGCTAAGGTTGTAGGTTTGTACAAGCTTCCACTTGCCGTCTGCCGATTTCTTGACAGTTGTCACCGTTTCAGTCCGGTTATCGGTGAACTGTGGACCCTTAAGCTTTTTGGTTGTCATAACGGCATAAATCGCAGCTTCATTATCATTGAAATAAATGACTTTGGAAGACTCCAGGCTGGATTGCAAATCATAGGAGTTGAAAAGCTGCTTGTAAGTCTGCTCGCTCAGCTTGTAGGCTGGAGAGGACTCGTCTATGGTAGACAGCACGCCAGTCAGATCTTCTTTGTTGGTGTAATCCGTATTCGCCTGCAGCACGGCCTTGATCTGCTCTTCATCGGCTGCCGGAACGGTGGCTTTAGCTTCAAGCGCTCCTGCCGGGAGAGAATATTGGACAGCCTGGATTTGCACATTGCTGATCAGCCAGTTGGAGCCGGAGGCATTTTTGGTCAGCGAATAAATGTATTCTGCAGTACTGTTTGGTGTGAAGGCTCCACCGGTTCTCTCTGTTGTTTCCACAACATCCACAGTTGCTTCCTTCTCCTGGATATCGATAATGTCCATTCTGGCAATGGCCGTGGTGACGTCGTAAGCTGCCATCTGGTCTTTGAATGCCGTTGCGGCTGCAGCCAGCGGTGACTTCGGATCGATCAGACTTATAAAACCCTCGTAATCTTCTTTGTTGGAATAGCTGACGTATTGATTAAAAAGCTCGGAAATCCCCTTATCGTCCGTGCTGTTCAGACTGCTTTTGATTTCTACGGAATTGGCTTTGGCGTTCCAGACTACACTTTTGCCTGTTGCTTCGCCTACGAAACGGAGCGGGACATAAGTAACGTTGTTAACCATTTTTGGAGCAGTTGCCAGCTGTTTTACGGTTCCGTTTACAGTCGCTTTTTTGCTGCCGAGCTGCAGGGTGATTGTCAGGCTTTCCCTGGAGGCTGTGATGGTGCCTGTCTTGGAATCCCATACAAGGGTAAGCCCCAGCTTCTCAAAAATCGGACGCATGGGAACGAGGATGGAACCTTGATCCTTGACTGGTGCGCTGCTGCTCAGGTTCAGTTTCTGCTGATCAACCGTTACGGTAATGGGCTGCTCTGCTGCTGCTGCTGATACGCAGATAACACCGGATATGGCTACAGCGGCAAGAAAACCGGGTACAAATTTCATGTGTCGAAAATCTCCTTTGTTATATGTTAGGGGTCGCAAATGAT
Source organism: Paenibacillus graminis (assembly GCF_000758705.1). Classification (NCBI taxonomy): domain Bacteria; kingdom Bacillati; phylum Bacillota; class Bacilli; order Caryophanales; family Paenibacillaceae; genus Paenibacillus; species Paenibacillus graminis. The sequence continues at coordinate 1,514,862 of NZ_CP009287.1, forward strand.
GAACATATAAATTATACAGGACGATAATGGTTCGGGGAATATCCTGTGTTGGATATAGGAACTGAGGGAATTTTAGAGTAGGCAAAAAAAGGTATTGCTGTGATCTAATATATATGCTACTATAGCTGTAAATTACAGGAATAGTAACGGAAGCACCGTTCAATGACCGTATCCCACGGTCATTGGCGGTGCTTTTTTGCTGTCTTTTTACAGAAAGGAGAGGGTGACATGGCAGCCAGAATCGTGCTCGCAGTACGGGAGAGCCAATACATTGAGCCATTGCTCCACTATATTCACCATAGTGAATATGGTGGGATGCTGCGGGTCAGCGCGTTCAGCATGCTGGATGCTTTTATGGAGTTTATGCAGGGTGAGGAAGTCCCGGACGCGGTTGTAGGAGATCCTTCTTTTATTGAGGCGTGGCTGGTGGAGGGGAGGAATTCAGTGCCGTGGGCAGTCCTTAGTGATGACGGGGACATCCGCGGCAAACCTTCCGGGAGTCTGGCGGGGGGACAAATGATTGTCAAGTATCAGGCGCTGCCTTCTCTGCTGGAGTCCATACTTCAGCTATGCGATCTGAAGCGAAGCCGGACAGCGTTAGTGCCCAAGGAAGAGACGCTGCTGCTGAGTGTGGTCTCAGCCAGTGGCAGCAGCGGTAAAACCACGCTTGCACTCAATATGGCGAAGCAGCTTGGGGGACTGGGACTGTCTGTTTTTTATCTGAATCTGGAAAGTGTGGACAGCAGCGGATTGTTCCTGCGCTTGCCGGACGGCAACGCCCTTGGTCTGGAGCGCCTGCTGTATGAACTGAAGGCAAGTGCAGGAGAGGGGGGCCAGGCAGAAGCAGGAAAGATAGAGCTTGAACAATATGTGATCCGGCATGAAAGTCTGCGAACCGAGGCCTTCAGACCGGTGGACAATCTTAAGGAAAAGCTGGAGATGTCGCTGACGGATACGCTGGATGTGCTGGAAGAACTGTCCGGGGCGGGGCGCTATGATGTTGTCATTGTAGATACCGGTGGCATTGAGGAGCAGCAGACTCAGGCTGTTCTCCATAGATGCGGCCTCCTGCTCTGGGTGCTGACGAGTGATAAGAACAGTATGCACAAGACCGGGAGATGGCTGGAGCATTGTAGTAAACCCCACTCCGGCAGACTGCAGGAGGTACAGGGCAAAAGCAGGTTTGTGCTGAATTTTGCAGCCGATGCCAATAGAGGAGAGCTTCTCTCTGAAGGGTTGGAAATAGATGCTGTGCTTCCTTTTATCTCTTCATGGGCCATGCAGCACCACGGGGAGCTGTGCCTGAATTCTCCACAATTCATTCTCGGGATACAGCAGCTCTGCTCGGGAATCATTGAGCCCGCGCTGCCGCGTGTCTTTACAGGGAATGGTATATGAATGAAGAGATGTTCCGGCTGCTCCGCAGTGACATCCGTTCCGGACTGGATCTGACGTCTGCTGTCGGCAACCGTGAGCTTACCGCTTATATAGAGCAGACGGTTCTTGCGCGGGACAACCTGCGGCATCTGACCGCACAAGAGAAGCATACCCTGGTCAAGAAGCTGTTCGATTCATTCCGGGGCCTGGATGTGCTGCAGCCGCTGGTGGATAATCCGGCGGTCACCGAGATTATGATCAACAGCCATGATGAGATTTTTGTCGAGGAGAACGGGCTGATCCGCCGCCTCCCGCTGGCCTTTGAGTCCAGCAGCCGATTGGAGGATATTATACAGTCGGTGGTCTCCGGTGTTAACCGGGTAGTCAACGATTCCTCACCGATCGTGGATGCGCGGCTGAAGGACGGGTCCCGGGTCAATATCGTTCTGCCGCCGGTAGCACTGAAGGGGCCGGCGATGACTATCCGCAAGTTTCCCGAAACGCCGATGACGATGAACGAGCTGATCCGCCGGGAGGCTGTAAGTAGGGAGGCTGCGGAGCTTCTGCAGATGTTAGTGGCGGCGAAATACAATATTTTTATCAGCGGCGGCACCGGCTCAGGCAAAACAACCTTTCTAAATGCATTGTCGCAGTTCATACCGCCGCAGGAGCGGGTGATTACGATTGAGGATTCAGCCGAGCTGCAGATCGTCACCGTACCGAATCTCGTTTCGCTGGAGACGAGAAATGCGAATACGGAAGGCCGGGGAGAGATCAGCATCCGTGATCTGATCCGTTCCTCACTGCGGATGCGGCCGAACCGCATTGTGGTGGGCGAGGTTCGGGGCGCAGAATGCCTCGATATGCTTCAGGCGATGAATACCGGCCATGACGGCTGCCTCAGCACGGGCCACTCAAACAGTGCCCGGGATATGGTCAGCCGTCTGGAAACGATGGTACTCAGTGCTGCCGATCTGCCGGTGGCGGTCGTCCGGCAGCAGATTGGCTCTGCGATTGATATCTTTGTGCATCTGGCGCGGCTGCGTGACCGTTCCCGCCGGGTGACGGAAATCTGTGAGGTTGCCGGGGTCAAGGAGGGGGAGGTGGTGCTGAATCCACTCTATGAATTCCGAGAAACGGGTGAGACGGACGGACATGTTCAGGGCGGTCTGATCCCCAGCGGGAACCCGATGCTGCATACCGGCAAGCTCGGGATGGCCGGAATCCACTGGAAGGGGGAAGTGATCTGATCTCGTTAAAACAGAAGGTGCAGCATCTGCGGAATAGCGGTGCATATAGGTTGAGTATGAACAGCAGACCGCGGCCGGGGGCCGGTACACCGTTGGGGAACCCCGGCGCGGCGGCACAACTGCCCGACTATACCGTGTACACATTGGCTTCCTGGCACAAAATCACGGCGATGCTGGTTGGAGGAACGCTGCTCTGGGCGATTGGCTGCCTATTTTACCACAATGGGCTGCTGTCCCTGCTGCTGGTCCCGGGCGGGGCTTATGCGCCGCGAATACTGCGGGATTATCTTCATCGCCGTCGTCGTTCTGCGCTTAATCTGCAGTTTAAGCAGATGCTGTTTTCGCTTTCTTCTTCGTTGTCCGCCGGACGCTCTGTGGAGAATGCTTTTCGCGAAGCGGTGCAGGATCTGCTGATGCTTGACCCGGAGGGTGACAGCGATATGATCTCTGAGCTGAACATTATCTGTGCACGCATGGAGTATGGACAGCCGGTTGAAGAAGCCTTGAATGATTTCAGCAAACGGGCGGGCATGGAAGATGTCGAACGGTTCGCCGATGTATTCTCCGTCTGTAAACGGACCGGGGGCGACCTGGTAGAGATCGTGCGGCGGACTTCAACCATTATCGGGGAGAAGCTGGATATGCAGCAGGAGATTGCTGTCAGCATCGCCCAGAAGAAATTTGAGGCCAAGGCTTTGCTGGTTTCGCCGCTCATCATGGTGATATTCATGAGTATGACAGCTGGAGATTATATGGAGCCGATGTATACAGGTGCAGGCATCGTGATCTCTACGCTGGCTCTTGGGCTGCTTTTTCTATGCTCCCTGTGGACTTCCAAGATCATGAATATTCCACTGTAAAGGAGGTGAAATGAATGACCTGGCTATGCGGCGCCGCCGCGCTGGTACTGGCACTTGGCTGGGGGCTGCTCCGTCTTAAATGCGGAAGCAGATACGCTGGACTGCGCAAGCTCCCTATGGAGGGGCTGCGGCTAAGAGGGCTGGGTGAGCCGTTTCTCTGGATGATCGAGAGATGGAAGCTGGGAAGATATTTTCCCTCTGCCATGTTCAGGATTCAGCGCTCCCTGCAGCGTACCTACGGAACGCGCTATAGCGCAGAGCGGACATTGCTCTTTATGGGGGAGATGATCAGCTACAGCTGGCTGTTCCTGACAGCCGGAAGTGTGCTGACGGTGTTAAGCGGGGAGACAGCCGGAACCGTGCTGGGGACATTTCTGGCGGTAATGCTTCCAGCTGCCCTGGTTAGCGATCTCCATAAGAAGGTACGTCTTCGGGAGCAGAATATCAGCTTTGAACTGCCGGAGCTGCTGAACAGCATTGTGCTTCTCGTAGGTGCAGGAGAAACAGTGCAGCGGGCGATCATCCGCTGTGTGGACAGCCGCAAGGGGGATACATCGCACCCGCTCTATAAGGAACTGCACCAAATGACTGCCGAGTGGGACAGCGGCTATTCGTTCCAGCAGGCTTTTGAGAATTTCAGCAAACGCTGTGCGGTACAGGAGGTCTCACTGTTCACCACCACGGTGCTGCTTAATTACCGCAGAGGCGGAGCCGATTTTGTCCTGGCACTGCGCGATCTCTCGCGGATGCTGTGGGAGAAACGGAAGGCGATCAGCCGGACGCGCGGGGAACAGGCTTCCTCGAAGCTGGTTTTTCCGATGGTAGTCATCTTTTTAATTGTCATTGTGCTGGTGGGGACGCCGGCGTTCATGATGCTCAAAATGTAGAAGGAGGAAGCTGATGATGAGTTCAATGCTGGCGGGAGCTGTACAAAGCTTTTGGAAGGACGAGGAAGGACTCGGCACGCTGGAGATGATTATGATTATTGCTGTGCTGATTGCGGTCGTCCTTCTCTTCAAGGACAAGATTCAGGAGGTAGTGGAAGCTCTGATTGAGACGGCTGGTGAAAAGAGCCAGAAAGTATTCGATTGAGCACGCATCGGAAAGATGAGGGCAGTTTCACTGTAGAAGCCTCTCTATTGCTGCCGATTATTATGTGCATCACTATGCTGCTGCTGTTCTTCTGTCTATACAGCTATCAGAAGTCGATGCTGCTGCAGATCGCTTCAGCCGCTGCGGAGCGTGCGGCTTACAACTGGGATAACACCCACAAAGAAACGAAGGGTGCTTACCCCGTTGGCGAATACGACCCGCTGTATTGGCGCATTGGCGATGATGCTCTGCTCTCCTCTTTATTCGGCATCGGCGCACCTGACGGTGGAGCAGCCATTACGCTCCCTGCCGCCAAGGATGGAGGCACTCTGCCTGTGGTGAAGCTGGAGCACGCATCCGGTATGGTGCCGGCAAATATGCCGGGCGAGATGAAATATGCCTATAGCCTCGCAGGCCGGCAAATCAGCGCAGAGCTGAAGCGGATGCTGAATTTGCCTGTGCTCGATGGGATTCTCTCCGATAAGGCCGTGCCAGTAGTACAGGCCCAGTCTGTGGTTGCTGAACCGGTTGAATTTATCCGTACCGTTGATCTTATGCGTTATTACGGTGCCAAATTCAAAGGCGGGCCAGACGGTGCCAAGTCAGGAACAGGGATGGAAAAGAAGAATGCAGCGATTATGTTGAACAAGCTGCACTGAGGAAGAGGAGCAGGCTGGAGTGAAAATATTTGGGGAACAGCGGCTAAGGCAAGGAAGGAGGGTAGACCCGCTTGAAGTCTGAAACTAAGCATGTTTTTGCGAGAGCCATAAGGTGCAGGCTTGACAGATATACCCGATCGGATGGTTCAGTCTCTATCTTTTTAATTATGGTGCTGGCATTCGTTTTCCTGTTTACCGCTGTGCTGATTGACTATGCGCGCATTGCCGCTGTAAATGTACAGGAAGAGCGCCTGGCCCGGGCTGCTGTCCGTTCGGTCATGTCAGCTTATGATATTGAACTGAAAGACAAATATGGACTGTTTGCTTATGGCGGCAATGACGGCGGCCAGCTGTTGGCCAGTGTGCTGAATGATAATTTGTATGAGAGCGGACGCGGCGATGCTTTTAACCTGCTGCCTTTGAATTTGGATTCTTCTTCCTTAAGCTGGAGCCGGCCGCTTGGAAGCTATGATATTTTCCGCCGCCAGATTGTTGAAGACATGAAATATAAAGCGCCGGTTGATTTTGCTCTGGAGCTGGCCGGCAAGTTCAAGCCGCTGTCTACGGCGATGGGTGAAGCTTCACGGACAACCAAGATGCTCGGCAAGCTGCAGCCCTTGTATGACGAGCGGGAGGAAGCGCTGGATCAAATGCTGAAGTCGCGGAAACAGGCGGCAGAGAGCGGAAAAACACTGCGGGCGCTGATCATGAATCCGCCAGGTGACAGCATTATATCGACTCCGGTAGGCAGTATCACTGCTGCCGCGGATATCCCTGCCATGTATGGCGACTATGAAGATAAATATCATGCCGATATGCAGCGCAGGGCTGAGGGCAGAACTGCGTGGTACGGGAGTCTTTTGCAGTCGTATCTACAACAATCCGCTGAAATGCTTAAGCAGGTTTCCGGCAGTCAGGCGGCTTTTCAGGAAGCGCAGCAACACTATATGGAAGAGGCCGCGGCTGCGCTGGAACAGGTCAAAGCTCTGAATAGTCAAATGAAAAGCCTGCTTGAGCAGTCCCGGAACAGCGGGCCGGACGATGCGCAGAACCCGGCGCAGAGCTGGGATATTCCAGGCGGTACAGCTGAGTTGAGCGCAGATCCGATCCATAAGCTGCGCGAGCAGGAAGATTCGCTTATCCTTGCAGCAAGTGACATCAGTATACTGGAGAATAGCTTGTCGGAACAGCAGACAGCTTCGCAGACCGTAGTACAAGAGGTCGCCATCTTGCCCGGAAGTTTGAGTCCTGCATCGGGATTGAATGCCGATGTTTCGGGCATGGTGGCCACTGTCCTGGATGTGTCGCAGACAGTTGACAGCTATATGCGCAATTATGGAAATGACGGCGGGCTTATTGCTGCTGATAGAGCCCGGATTGAGACCCACCGCACTTTCGACAGCCAGCGCAAGCAGACGGAGCAGGCGGCCAAAGGCAAGCTAGGCGATGCCATGAAGCTGCTGGACCAAATTCGCGGGCTTGGCTCTGGCGCCGGGGAAGCTATGGAACGTTATCAGACGCTGCGTAATTATCACGACGACAATTTAGCGTTTAACAAGGGGTTAGACCAGGGTTCAGATACGGGGGCGGCGGATCAGAACCTCTATTCTGCCGGAAGCTCCTCCATGGTCAAAGTGGACGGACTCTATGCCGCAATGGGCAATGTGCTGGAAGGGGCCAGAGACAGGCTCTTTCAGACCGAATACGCGGCGCTGTATTTCCCTCCCTTTGATATCTCGCAGCTGTCCGGCCTAACTTCAGGTTCTATAGATGAAGCAGCGGGGAAGCTGGCGGATCAGCTTGATCCTACGGCTCAGGAGTTGGAGTATGTTTTGTATGGCTTCTACAATCCCGGCGGAAATATAGCAGCAGCTTACGGGGAGATTTTTGCAGTGCGTCTGGCAATACGTACGATGGAGGGTTTTACAGAGAGGTCCGGCCTGGGCAATCCGCTGCTGATATTGGCGGCGGCACTTCTATACGGAGTCGAGCAGGCAGTACAGGATATGCTGCTGTTATGTAAGGATGGTGAAATTCCACTGTCCAAGTACATACCCGCGAAATTGAGTTACCGGGATTATCTGCGTTTGTTTCTGGTGCTGCATGGCGGCGGGGATATCCAATTATCGCGAATGCTGGCTTTAATCCGGCTGAATACCGGAAGTAACCCGGATGACAAATTCACATACGCAGCAGCAGATATCAGAATGGCAATGCCGTTATGGTTTTTGCCGGGAGTAGTGAAGCTGCTGGATTACGGCGGCGGTCTTTCCGGTGATGTGCAGGGCAAATTATACTACCGGACTGTACAGGCAGATTTTTCTTATTAGCTGGGAGGTGGAACAAGGTGAAGCAAAGGTTCCGGAAGCGGAGAAGACCGGGGTGTGAAGGCAGCATGGTGGTGGAAGCCGCTATGGTCCTCCCTATGTTTTTGCTTTTTGTCCTGTTCCTGATCTTCATTGTGCAGATGTCCTTATACTCGACTGCTCTGCAGAGCACAGCTTCGGATACGGTGAAGGTCATCTCGGCCCATATGTATCCTGCTGCACTGGCTGTGCAGCAACAGGAAGCCGGCAAAGAAGGAGACGCTGCCCCGGGCTCAGGCGGAGAAGCAGATGCTTCTGGAGCTGCCGGATCTTCGGATAAATGGAGCATCCCCCGGCTCTCGCTTGAGGAGTGGAGTGACAGCTATGTGGCAGACCTCCCGGAACCGGTCGCTGATTGGGTCCGTTCAGCCGTGAAGCGGGGGGAAGACCCCTTGCAGAAATTGCAGGCAGAGGCATCTGAAGGAGCGCTGGATCTGGCGTTCAAGCCTGTAATGAAGCCCTATCTGTCAACAGACTGGCTGGAATATGACCGCATTCATGTTTCAAATGTGATTGTCCCGGACCTTAAAACTGGGTCGCGGCCATACTTTGGACTTGTGGTGAGCTATGAACTGCCAATGAGGGTACCTTTTCTGAATCAGCAAATCGTGCTTGAGGCCAGTTCGGTGGAGCGTCTCTGGATAGGAAATACAGATGCCGGAGATGAAGAGGACGGTTCAGGGGGCGGGAAAGATCATAACTCCATTGTTATTCTGGAGAAGCCAAACCCCGGAGTGGCCAATCACCAGGGCAGGATTCGGGTCAAGATTCCGCCCAATGCTTCAGCCAGCTTGTCTATCTTCTATAAAAGCGGTCAGAGCACAGCCAAATACTTGGGTTGGAAGCAGGCAGATGAGAATGGATATATCGATTGGGAATGGAAAATTGGGGTGAATACTACACCGGGCACATGGCGTTTTGTTATCCAGCTGCAGGATGGCACCTCGCTGGAGGCAGCTTTTACAGTGGTGAAAAAAATTCAGGCGGAAGAAGGGGAAAAGTAATGGCGGCATGGGCATTCTGGAGCTGTCTGCCCTTCTTGGCAGCGGCGCTCCTTACAGATATCCGCTCCATGAGGATACCGAACTGGATCACGCTTCCGCTCCTGGTGGCCGGGCTGATTGTGCAGGGGATGATGAACGGACGCCAAGGATTTCTGATATCCATATGCGGCGCAGGCACAGGGTTTCTGCTCCTGCTGATCATGCATCTTCTGGGTGCAGTTGGCGCAGGAGATGTGAAGCTTTTTGCGGGAATCGGTGCCTGGACGGGGGCGCTGTTCACCTTGCAGGTTACTGTCTATTCTGTATTGATCGGAGCAGTGATCGGATGGATCATTGTTTTTTCCAGACGGGAAACAGGAAGACGCATTCGAGGGATTATCAGCAGAAGTGCCGGATTTTTAATGTTCCGGGATCACCGGCTATTGAGGAGGCGAAGCGATGATCTGTTGAAATTCCCTTTTATGCTGGCGGTTGTTCCAGGGTTCATCTGTGCTTATTTGTACTTATAGTGGAGAGGTGAGGCGTATTGTTTGGATTAAGCCGTGATTTTGTACAGCGGGACGGCATCTCGATGCTGCTCAGCAAACCTGGGGGAATAAGGCCGGATGAGCTCAATATGGTTCAGGCCCGTATGCTGATGAATACCGGGATTCCACATCATCTCCGGCTGCAGCTCAAAGAAATCAATTTGCAGGTAACCCTTGATTATGCGCTTTCCCGCCGGAAAATGCTCAGTCATCTTCTGAAGGGGGACAAGCTGGGCATGCCCGATTTCTTCGGACTGCTGCTGCAGATTGCAGTAGGGATGGAGGAGGGACGGTTATATATGCTGAGTGCTGAGCAGTATGTGCTGCATGAAGATTACATTTTTATCGAAGGACCTCTGCGCAGCGGCAAGGTGCATCTTACTTATCTTCCTCTGCAGGCTGCAGAATTTCCGGTGAGTGCAGGAGAAGCGCTGAAGTCACTGATTATGGCCCTTATGGCGTCTATAAGAGAATTGTCCGGTGATGGAGTGCAAAAACTGCTGCAATACTGCGGGGAAGGAGAGTTCACTCCGGCCGGATTGAAGGAACTGCTAGCCGGAATGCTGACGGACGGTGAGGGGGCAAACAGGTTCACAGATACTGCACCGGCGGGGCCAAGTTCAGTTTGGGCGGATACAAACGGGCCGGCAGAGAGAGGTATTCGGGAAGCGACTGGCACAGCGCCAAGCGTTGCATCTGCTGTTCCTGTACAGAGCCGGACGGGGGAGGGGTTCGGGAATGCGGCATCGGAGATTCAAAAACCTGCTTCATGGATGAGTGGTTACCCGCGACTCAAGCTAAATGAGCAGCAGCCACTGCAGCAGCCGGATGATGGGGATATGGAGAGCAGCACGTCTCCCGTCCCCTCTGCCTACAGAACCTATACGGTGCTTGGAGGGGTTTTGGCTGATGCAGTATTGTGGAAGTTTCTTTATTTGGACAATCCTAAGCCGCTTTGGATGGCCGTCTGCGCAATAGCCACGCTGGTACTGGGTGTATTTTGCTGGCTGGTCTGGAGCGGAAGACTGATTTTAGGTGGCGGGAGACAGGAAGAAGAGACTGAAGACGGTATGGAGGCTATACACCGGAGAAATCACAGGGAGCTGGAATGGCATTTTGGCCGGCCTCCCGCAGTTTCCACCGTGTCGGCTGCTGTTCCAGACATTAAAGTGTCTTCGCAGAAATTGGAAATCCCTGCCCGCGCTAATGCTCAAGCTGCGAATTCGAAGGCGCCGGTGCAGGAAAGAAGCCAACTCCTAATACCCGTGCCAATGCCAGTGGAAGCTACAGCCCTGCTGCAGGACGATCTGCCTTCTGAGAATGTAAGGACACAGAGAGGAGGACATACAGTACCCTACCTTGAAAGGGTCCAGGAGAATGAGAGCGGGCTTCCGGAAAAAATCGAACTGAACCGCCCCAGCTTTCTTATTGGCCGATCTCCTGAAGTAGCGCAGTATGTGGAGAAGTCCGAAGGAGTTTCGAGAGTTCATGCGGAGATCCTCAAAAGCGCGGGAGGATATATCCTGAAGGATCTGGACTCCAGAAACGGCACGTTGTTTCAAGGGGAGGCAATGATCCCTTATAAGGAATATCCGCTGACAGAAGGGGCTGTGTTCACGATAATAAAAGGCTGCTATACCTTCCGATCAGCCTGAGAAGCTGATCTAGAGGAAGCGGTCAGGGAACTGTGATATGGCAACTCCATGAGAGGGGTTATTCCGCTTTCAGATGCTCCAGCGCCGGCTGCAAGGTTGGATAAGTAAAAGTAAATCCATGTTCTAAGGCTTTGGAAGGGAGCACCCGCTGGCCTTTCAGGAGGATTTCCGACAGCTCGCCTACGGCTGTCTTGAGCAGGAAGGCAGGAATAGGGAACCAGTGGGGGCGATGATAGACTTTGCCGATCATTTTGCCGAATGCTTCATTGGTTACAGGGTGCGGGGCAGTTGCATTGACAGGGCCTTCAATACCGGGAGTTTGCACGCAGAAATCGATTAGCCGGACGATATCGGTAAGATCGATCCAGGACAGCCACTGCTTACCGCTGCCGATTTTACCGCCAAAGCCAAGCATGTAGGGCAGCTTCATCTTGGGAAAAGCACCGCTCTCGTTGCCCAGCACTACGCCAGTGCGCAGTTTGACTACTCTTACGCCCTTGTAGGCTTCGTCTGCAGCTCCTTCCCAGGCTTCCACAACCTCGGACGGGAAATCCATCACATGGACTGGAGAGGTTTCGTCATATGTGTCCTCCAATGAAGTGCCGTAAATAGCTATTGCGGAGGACTGAATAACCACAGGAGGCTTATTTTGCAGCGCGTTCAGCAGCTTGGCTATTGCTGAAACGGTTTCAAGACGCGACTGCATAATGGACTTCTTGCCGCTTGGACTCCAGCGCTGGCTCAGTGAGGAACCGGCAAGATTGACCAGGGCATCCGCGCCATAGGCAAGCTCCGGATGTGAAGCCAGACTGTCCCAAGTAAGAAAGCTTAGGGCCGGATGGGCAGCAGTTCGAGATTCAGGCTGTTTGCGGCCGACAACAATGATCTGATGCCCGCCCTGCAGCCAGTATTCGGTAAGCTCACGTCCGATGAAGCCGCTGCCCCCACAGATTAGGTATTTCATAAGGTCGCTCCTTCGATTATTTAATCAGGTGCTGATAAGGAGAATAATCAATACCGTTTTTTTCCAGGAAACTAATCAGAAAACGGTTGTCGCGCCGTGGTGTAGCCACGATATACCCTTTGATACAGTGCTCGCGGGTAACCTCCGGCGCATGGCTCTCTACTGCGATTTTGCCAATCTCGGCAGCTATGGAATGCTTGGCGATATCGCGGAAAGGACTTGGCACGGGCTGCACGAGCTGATCCAGAAAAGTCTTCATCTCATCGCTCCACAGTGGACGGCTGCGTTCGACCCAATAATTCTGCCAGTCCAGCTTGGATTTGCCGTCGGCTTTGGGCAGCACTTTTAGGAACTTGCGGAACATAAAATAGCCGCCGATGCACATGCAGCCCAGCAGCAAAAAAGTCCAAAATGCGATGGAGTTCATAAACCAGTTGCTCGGTGTTGCTGACAGCAGGCCTAAGCTTGATTTTGAAAACATGAATACACCGCCTTTGACAATGATGATTGTCACAAACTTAATTCTCATCTAAAGTATAGCGCATTTCCATAGTTTTGCGAAGCGGGAGCAGGCGCCAAGAGCTTGCCTAGATTTATTTTCCCGATCACGGTAGAATAAGGGTTAATTCGTGAAGGAAAGAGGGAAAAAGGCATGCTTAAAATAGGTTCACATGTGTCCTGTGCGGACAAGGGTCTCCTGAGTGCGGCCAATGAAGCAAATGAGTACGGATCGACCTCGTTTATGATATATACAGGTGCGCCGCAGAACACGCGCCGCAAGCCTATTGAATCGATGTATCCCGCTGAAGGCAAGCAGGCGATGAAGGATAATGGTGTGGAAGAAATTGTAGTCCATGCTCCTTACATCATCAACTTGGGTTCTTACAAGGAAAGCACATATCAATTGGCTGTTGACTTTCTCCAGGAGGAAATCCGCCGTACGCATGCGCTTGAAGTGAAGCATATCGTGCTGCATCCGGGAGCATACACGGACAAAGATGCTGAATATGGAGTGCAGCGGATTGCAGATGGTCTGAACGAGGTGCTTGGCGGTACGAACGAGACGGAAGTGCACATTGCTCTGGAGACAATGGCCGGCAAAGGAACAGAGGTTGGCCGCAGCTTCGAGGAGATTGCCTCCATTATCGACAAAGTCGTTCATAACGAACGGCTGTCCATTTGTCTCGATACCTGCCACATCCATGATGCCGGATATGATATTGTCGGCGATCTGGATGGTGTGCTGCAGCAGTTTGACCAGGTCATTGGCCTGAACCGGCTGGGTGTAATCCATATTAATGACAGCAAAAATCCGCGCGGGGCGGGAAAAGACCGCCATACGCCGATTGGCTCGGGCTATATTGGCTTTGAGACTATCAACAAGGTGGTCCATCACGAAGCCCTTGCAGGTCTGCCGTTCATTCTGGAGACTCCTTGGATCGGGAAAGATGCGAAGAAGGTGCGCCCGATGTACGAAGTGGAAATTGCCCTGCTGCGCGGCACAGTGGCTGAACGGTTCGGGGCGGAGTTCCTGAATGAGGTGGAAGAGCTGCATGCTTTTTTTGCCAAGCAGGAGCTTGATCCCCGCCAGTACGTGCTGAATGTATGGGAACTGCTGAAGAACGATGCCAAGGCCAAAAAGGCAGACCCGCGTGAACCGCTGGAACGTCTGTACGATACGGTTGCTGCCGCACAGCTGTTTCCTCAGCTTAGTGAAGAAGCGGTCAATCAACGGCTGATCGCTTGGCTGGCAGGCAAGCAGCTGCTCGTGAACGCTTAAGCCTGACTATAGATTGCGCAAGTAGATGAGAGGATGGAAAGAGAATTATGGAATTGCATGTAAAAAGAGAGCATTCGTTAAGCGGACAATACCCTAACCGGGCTCGGATGCTGATCTCCTGTCCAGACGGACCGGGTATTGTGGCTGCTGTGTCGCATTTTCTATACCAGCATGGTGCGAATATTGTCCAGTCGGATCAATATACCATGGACCCGGATGGCGGAATGTTTTTTATGAGAGTGGAGTTTGACCTGCCCAAGTTGGATGAGCGGATTGATGAAGTGCGTTCGATCTTCGGCGGGGTTGCGGAACGGTTCAAGATGAACTGGCAAATATTCAATGTAAGCCAAAAGAAACGGCTGGCTATCTTTGTCTCCAAAGAGGATCATTGTCTGGTTGAGCTGCTTTGGCAGTGGCAGGCCGGAGATCTGGATGCCGATATCGCTCTGGTTGTCAGCAACCATACAGATATGCAGGCATATGTGGAGTCCTTCGGCATTCCGTTCCACCATATTCCGGTTACGGCAGACACCAAGGCAGAAGCGGAACAGCGCCAGCTTGAGGTCATTGGAGATGATATTGACGTTATTATTCTGGCACGCTACATGCAGATTATCTCGCCCTCGTTCATAGAGCATTACCGCCATCGGATCATCAATATCCATCATTCGTTCCTTCCGGCGTTCGTAGGCGGCAAGCCCTATGCCCAGGCCTATCAGCGCGGGGTGAAGATCATTGGTGCAACGGCCCACTATGTCACTGAAGAGCTGGACGGCGGTCCGATTATTGAGCAGGATGTGCAGCGGGTCAGCCACAGTGATGATGTGAACGAGCTGAAACGCATCGGACGCACGATCGAGCGGGTTGTTTTGGCCCGGGCGGTCAAATGGCACATCGAAGACAGAATTCTTGTCCATCACAACAAAACAGTGGTTTTTAATTAATTGAATCATCTCCGGTGAACATGGACAGCCTTGCCCAGATTGGATACATGGTCTGCCGTTCACCGGAATCCTTCTTCAGCCGGGAGCCTGCTCCCGCAGTTATCCTCAAGCTCCGTACCTCACAATGATAATCTAATACTTTTCTCAACTACTATAGGTAAAAAAGCATTTTACCGGCATTTTGGCTCTCTCTGCCAAGATGCATTTTGTCATGCGCATAAACGCATTTATAAGGGGGTAAAAGGCTTGGCTTCTCAGCGGGGACATCTGTTAAGACGCAATTATTTGTTTGCTTTTCTCATTCTGGCAGTCGGCTTCGGCGGCCTGCTCGGTTACGATCTGTATTTCAAGCCGTACGTGCTGTCGCGAACTGTGGTCAAGATCAAAGTGGCCGAGGGCAGCTTTTTGCCCAAAAATTATGAACTTAAACCAAGTGACCTCTATCTGGATTCCGTCCAGACCAAGGATATCCCCTCAGGGGTGATTACGGATATCCGTCAGGTGGAGGACAAGATCACAAACGTAAACTTGACAAATGGGAGTATTCTGACGGCATCCCTGGTGGATGTCAGTGACCTGGAGCCGCAGCAGGACGAGGGGATTTTTCCTATTCCCAAGGAGGCAATATACGCGATCAACGGTTCGCTGCGCAGCAGAGACAAGGTGGATATTTATCTGGTCGAAGGCGATTCAGCGAATCAATCGCGGAGTGGCCGGTATGGCTCTGCAACGGCTGGTAGTACAAACTCTGGCACTGCGGGAACACCAGCGGGGGGAGGAGCAGCCGCAGAAACCGCAGCCAACACAGCAATCACAGGAGCCGCAAGCACCGCAGGAGCCGCAAACACTCGGCCTTCCGTGCCTGCACGCAAAGTATTCCTAACCGGAGTCACAGTTAATTATGTAAGGACAGAAGACAACAATGATGTTCAGGATTCGGAGAATGGCAACACGAACAACCGTTTCACCTCAACCGGCAAGGTGGCAGCACCTGAGCTCAAGCTGAAAAAAAGCGACGGCGAGCTGCTGGGACAATATTTGGAGCAGGGGAAGAAGCTGTGGATTGTGCGTGTGGAGTAAAAGTGAAAGGAGGCCAATGTAATGAAAATATTCAGTTTTGGGATGGATCAGCTAACGATTAATGAGATTAAGCTTGCCGGGTTCACGGTAGTTACGCAGAATGTCCTGCCTGAACCTGCCCAGACTCAGGGACAGATGTTGATGGTGACCAGTGAACAGGTCCCGGTGACAGCTTTGAGTGAGCTGCGGCAGGGCTATCCGGACTCTTCCATATTGTATGTTTACCGGCAAAAGGGTGCCAGGAGCTATCAGGCCATCCATATGTTTTGCGAAAGTCTGGGGATTTTCTTTATCCCGCCACGTTCTACTTCTTCAGCGATTGTGGAGAAGCTGCGTTACATTCTGGAGGAGGAGCGTGAGGAGCGCGGCAATCTTGTCGGGTTTTTCGGCTCCGGCCCCGGTATTGGCTGTACGAGTGTGGCCAAGCTGTTCGCCCGGCGGATTGCCGCTGCGGGACAACGTGTGATTCTGCTCGGCCTTGATCTGTACGATCCCGGATTCGACCGCAGGACGGCGGTTAGCCTCGACAGGCTGCGGCCCCGGATGACCGGCAAAATGCTGCAGTCCGCAGACTTTGAAGGTTTGGTGAAGCAGGAAGGCTACGCTTATCTGCCCGGCAATTTTGACTATTTAAGCGTTCAGGACTATCAGGAAGAGGAAATTGAATATCTGCTCGCCAAGGCTGCAGAGAATGCCGATGTGGTGGTTGCTGATTTCGGATCAATTCCCGAGAGTGCAGCATGGTATGTGGGGATGCAGAAATCCGCCTTGCGTTTGATTGTCACGCATCCGAGACACGAATACCGGCTACAGCCGCTAATGGAGCTTGCCGGGCATCTGGACCTGTATCCGCAGGATTTCCAGTGGATCATCAACCGCAGCAATGTGGAGGAGATGACCTCACCCAAGAATCTGGCGCTCCGCTTTGGCAGTGAGATTTTACTTGAACTTCCCTATTATCAACCTTTTCAGGATAGTCTTCCCCTGGGCAAAAGAGAGCTTCAGCATATGGATGACAAGGTACATGCGCTGCTGGTATCCCTAGGTCTGGCACCGGAAGCCCGAAAGAAGGGGATTTTTCAATGATTGAATATCGGCAAGAGATTTTACGCACGGAGTGGAGTCAGGCGCAGGTTCAGCGTGAAGAGCAAGAGCCGGAGCAGATACATAAGGCAATATGGCTGCCGAATCCACATGACAACCGCAGGCTGTTCTCTTTGAAACAAAGTGTATTGCGTACCATCAAGCCAGGCAAAGAGGATTTTTACAGCTTCCTGCAAAAAATGAAAAGCGATATGAACGCCGGACTGGAGCGGGAGGATGACGGGTACTTTGAACTTAATGCGAAGGCGCTGACCGGCGACCCGCAGGCAGTCAGCTTTTTCATGAATGAGATTGAGAAATATCTGCGCAAAACACCGTTTACCGGCAAGGTGCCGGAAGCATACGGGACAGCAGCAGAAGCGCTGTTTCACGAATGGAAGGGATTTGGGCCCGCATACCGCTGGTTTACCGACCGGGCCTATAGTGAATCTACCGGGCTGCAGATGATCGGACGGCAGATTTTTTACAATCATCGGGGGAAGTTTGTGGTGTATCCCTATGAGATGCCCTCACTGGACCGGGTGGAGCAGCTCAAACGCTCCTTGCTGAAAAGCGACCCCGATAAGAAACTCAACAAGGATAATCCTTCCGTAGAGTTCAAAATGGATGATCCGCTCTGGCCCGGCCGCTTCATCCGGCTCGCAATTTGGGTGTCTCCCAGAGTGTGGGAAGGCTTCACCACGATTTCATTGCGGCGGCAGGTAGTTGAGTTTCTGGATCTGGAGGATCAAGCCGGTACGGAATGTATTCCTGCGGAAGCCATTGAGCTGATCCGCGCCCTGTCAGGTACATTCCGCAACACCATTATTGCCGGTGCGGTCGGATCAGGAAAAACTACTTTTGCCAACACTGTTGTGGGTGAACAATTGCTTGGATCTCCTTCTTGCATGGGAGTAGTGATGATTGAAAAGCATCCGGAGTCGATTTTGCCGTATCAGATCAAAGGCCATCGGATTATTCCGATTCAGGCAGCCAACGAGGAATTGATGGAGGTCGGGGTAGAGTCGCTGCGGCATGATCCTAACATACTCTACATGACTGAAATGCGTTATAACGAATGGGAGTTTTATCTGTGGAGCGGCGAAAAAGGCTACGACGGTATTACAGGCACCTTTCATACGGTGGATTCGGAGGACATTCCTTATCAAGGAGCTTTTGCGGTATCTACGCGGATCGGCGGCAGTCTGAAAGGCCATCTGATCTCTGCGCTTAAATCCTGCGAGCTGGTATTTATTCTGGAGAGCGTAGCGGACGGGAAAAAACGGCTGGCCCGGATCTCCGAGGTGTATTATGACGAAGCAGCAAACTCCGTATTTGCCAATGACCTGATGCGCTGGGAAGAAGAACAGTCCGCCTGGAGCTATAATGACAAGCTGACGGCTAACCTTATGCGCAAGATGAAGAAAAAAAATCCGCGCGCTTCACGGGTGCTTTTGCAGGAGCTGGGACATCTGGCTGCGCAGAAACCGATGGCTGAGCCGCTGAAAGAGAGCCTCAAATCAAAGATTGTTTTGAACGAATGAAGGGGGAACACTCGTGGAGCTATTATTTTATGTGCTTCAGATAGCCTTTCATTTATTGATTGCCGGTGGCTTGTGGCTGCTGGTGAAGCCATTCATTGAGAGACATCTGCACCAGCTTGGACAAAAGTTCGACCAGCGGATGAGTCTGCGGATCAGTCTTTTTGGTCAAAAGGTTAGCAGCAATAAGCAAAGGAGATGGCTGTACCGGCATTTGGACGATCTGCTCTATTTTGCCCACCGCAGATATGAGCCGGGAATTAGTGCTATGCGTTTTTCCATCCGGACTCTGTTTGTGTTCATTGCGGTATTTTTCTCAGGACTGCTTACACTAAGAGAGCTGCCGGGGCGTTTGAGCTTCAGCAATCCGTTTTTGGAAGGTATCAACTTTGACAACCGGCTTCCGGTTCAGGGATCGTGGCGGTTTCCGCTCTTTGTGGCCGTCATTGCAGCCAGTATTCCTTATTTGCGGACGAGGTATCTCTACGCGCAGCGGAAGGTGCATGGAAGCTACGATCTGCTGGATGTAATCAAAATCGCGACCAAGTTCACACACCTGTCGGTGGACTCTATTTTAACTAAGACTGCTGACTTCCTGACAGAAGAAAGTGTGCTGAAGACCCCGCTTAGACTGCTCGGAGCGGCATTTGCCAACTACAGCAATGAACGGGAGCTGAACCTTGAGGCAGAGCGGTTTGCAGGAGCTATCGGAACCACCTTTGCTGTGGAATTTGTCTCGGATTTGCTGTACTGCGAGAAAGAAGGCACCCGTTACCTGAAGAACACACTGATGATGTTAAGCCGGTCCATGGAGCAGCAGCGGGAGACGATTCTTACAGTGAAGGCAGGGAGCAGAGATGCGATCAGTCTTGGGTTGTACGGCAATCTGGTGGTGCTGGTTTCATCCGTCGGAACCTTTATTTATATGCTGAAGCCGGATGTCTATTTCAAACTGCAGTTTCAGACTACCGTCGGCTTAACCTTTTTGATGATTATAATCTCCGGGCTGTTCATTTCTTTCATGATCAGTACCATACTCGCCAGGCCAAAGCTGGACTACCACTAAGGTGATGAATTATGGATAGACTTTTACTTTTAATTGCTGTATTGGGACTTGTATATCTTTCATTGCTGGTTTTTGTGAGCAGCAGCACCAGACAAGAGCGTTATCTTCTCCGGCTGGGTGTCAGGTGGAAAACACTGGGGGAACGCATGCACAATGAGCGGCTGCAGCAGCTTCTACATCACAGCGGCCTCACCATTTCCGCAGGCAAAATCACACTGTTCCGCTATTCGGCGGCCTTGATCTATGTGCTTGTTCAAGCGGCAGGGGACTTCCTGCGGTCCGTGCCCTTTTCCATCTATGATCTGCTTGTTGCCGTTCTGATCTTGGCGGTTACCAGTCCACTGAGATTTCTTCCGCTGGGGTGGCTGCTGGCCTGGATGCATCAGAAGACACTCATTCAAAAAGACGGGGAGCTGATCTCTTTTATCCGCCTCTATGAGAACAACCGGCTGCGCAAACGGGGATATGTGCAGTTTGGGGCCTTTTGTGCCGGAACGGCAGGGCATTTCAACTACATCCGTCAGGATTTGTACGAGCTGTCAGAGCGGGCGGTGGATGAGGGGACGGAACGGGCCATTGAATGGTTTTGCGGTAAATTTCCGGACAACCACGCGTTCATCAACGACATTCGCTCGATTCTGCTGGCTACGGAAGGGATGGACGACGATACAGAAGCGGCTAATTATCTGCGGGAGCAGGGGAAGATCATTACCAAGATCTCCAGCGATCAATATTTAAAAAAATGGTCCTTCATCGGCGACGTCTCCACCATCATCAACGTTATTCCCTCCATCGCTACCTTTCTGATGATCGTATCACTGGCGATGCAGTACATTTTGCTGATCAAAGGGAATTTTAACGGGGTGGGGCTGTTTCAGTGAGTTGAACGCGGTCCTACATCCAAGAATGGCTTCGAATGAAATTTTTGTTAAGATATCAAACTGAATGAAGCTGCTTGAGTGTACATCTTGATATCGCAACAATAAATATCCGCTAAATGCGGTCCTACATCCAAGAATGGCTTCGAATGAAATTTTTGTTATATTCAAGCATCCAATAAAAACATAAAATGAAAAGGGAGATATTAACAATGAAAAAAGACGCTATTTCTACTGGATTGTTCATCGCTATCGGTTTTCTGTGTGTTGCCATCGTAATTGCCATTTTGATTCCGGTTGTTCGGGATGTAATTAACTCTGCGGACGACAACAGACCGACAATCCCGGGAGTGACTATGGTTCAACCGTCAGAGTTAGCCCCATCAGCCACAGTCGCTAATACTGAGTTCCATACAGCGGTCTAAGGGGATGAAAAAAGACTCGATCTCAGTTGCCATGTTTCTGGCGATCGGTTTTGTGATTGCGGGAATGTTCATCGCGGCAGCAACGAACATCATCGGCAGCAGCCAGGACGATATCATCACACACACCAAACAAGTCGAGCAGTATTAAAAGGAGGCGCAGGCATTGAAGGCTACTGTCCTCCGGGCATTATTCATGTGGCTTGTCTTGTTTATAATCCTCCAGCCCATCTTCACCTACATTGATTATCTGCTAGATTTACAGGTCAAGGCCAACACATCCTATATCACCCAAAAGGCGGCAACGGAGGGGATGGTCACGGCTTCAATGAGGAATGAGGTCATCTCTAACCTAAAAGCTGTCGGATTTCCTGAAGGTTCTATTCAAATCACAAGCAGTACAGAGGCCTTGCAGGAACGCAAGCAACGCATGGATGTGTATATTTCAGCACCCAGAATGAATCTGTTTCCGTACAATTTTTCCGGTGTGTCACAGCCCACGCGTTATTACGGGCATGGGTCAATTATGAGTGAGTATCTCGACTGATTAAGGGATGAACCTAATCTATGGACTATATTATTAAGCTCGCATTTGTTCTATTGATCTTCATCTATTCCTGGTTTTTTCAGATTCAGAATCAGGAATGGGACATGCTGCGCAGCATGCTCAAGGATGCCAATAACATGGCTGTCCATGACGCCTCACAGGAGCTGAATGAGTCCGCACGGGCACAAGGCCGTCTGATTATCGAACCCGCTGAAGCTTTTGCTGCCTTCCGGCAATCTCTTCGGGCAAATCTGGGACTGGACGACGGCCTGTCCCCCCTCGCGGGGAGCCGGCTGCAAACTCAAGTGAAAATCGTGAAGTTCGACATTGTTGATCAGTCCAGCGGAGTTATCTTTCCTTTTCTCTACGAGGATACCAATTATGGTATTACCAAATACATACAGGGGCCGTCCGTAATTGCTGTCATTGAGACGGCCCACCCGGTGCTGATCTCCCGTGCAAAAGTCCAGGAGGCCATAATTGTGCCTGCTGTGCAGGAGTATAAGATGAATGAGTGAGCCAGCCCGGTAACCCTCTCTTCATTGCCATTCCAGTCCATTGGCTCCTTCCCAAGCTATGCTCGGGCGGGGGTCCTACCAATGAACTATCTGGTGAAGCGGAACTGTTGAATATTATTTGGAAGGGTAAGCCTGACCCGTGACGAGCCTTTGGCAGGCCGCACATACATACCAAACATTTAAGGGAGAGATTTCTATCATGAAGACAGTAGTGAAAGTAACACTGGCAGCAACGATGATGTTCTGTTCAATATTGGGAAATGTAGGAGCTGCAGGAGCATCGAAGACGAAAGCGCCGGCGGTACCAGTAATTACGGATAATTTATCGAAATACGGTTTGAAGAAAAGCATCGAATTACCAGTAACGATGTCCGATCAAAATTTCAGCTACACGCTTCATAAAATTATGATCTACGACTTTAATTCCAAAGAAGCTAAAACACTAAGAGATAAGTATGGGTATCAAAAATCAGGGACGGTACTTGTTAATCCTAAGTATTTGATATGGACGAAAATCACTATAGCTAACACTTCTAACAAGAATTTATATGGATCTGGTGGACAATTAGAAAGTAGAATCAGGCTTTTCTTTGATAATTCTAGATCCATCGTTGATACTATTGGACCTATGAAGCATATGGGGAAAACGAATAATAAGGATGCTATGTGGACTTTTGATCTAGACCCAGGCGAAAAACTTACCACCTATTTTGCGTATGTCTATGAGGGAGAGTTTGACTATTTTTCAATCCAGCATTTTGGAAAACAATTAACTGAAAAGTATGTGGTGAAGGAATGAAGAGATTAGCTTTATTCTTTTTGCTTCTATGTTTAGGTACTTCTCTTTTTTCATCGGGTGTTGCTATGGCAGCAGATACTAAGCCATCTTCAGTATCTATACCAATTAGTACAGGCTTAGTTGGATCTAATAAGAGTGCTAAAGTTTACTTTTTAGATCTGCCTTCAGGAGTTAACAGTCAGTCCATAAAAACGGGGACACTAAAGTATAACGGAAGCAATGAAACTGTGGGAGGAGTAACTGTTGAGAATGGGAAAATTAAGGTTACTCTTAAAGGTACAGCGAATACAAAGGTTATCTCAGGTGTCCAAGGTTATCAGGCATCTTACGGCCAAGACTTTCTTGTCCATCCGGGAAACTCCATTTGGCGATATTCAGATGGGCGAAGATGGCAAATAAATGAATACGATGAAAATACAAATGGTATGAAAACCTATGATAAAGGTGGAGAGGATGGGCAAATGCCTTCTGCAAATCCTCCGAATGTTGTAGTATCTGCTGCCCCGCCAATGGATATAAATTATCTGAAATGGTACAACGGAGCGCAAACAGAGGTTGTTGATTCATCAGCCATCATTCAATCGACGATCAAGCCAAATTTTACTAAAGGGTCACCCCAACTGAAGGACACTCCGAAATTTAAAAATGGCAGGGTTATCGTAAATTATTACATTCCGTATTATGGAGACAAAACTTATCTAACCTATACAGATCAAAAAGGGGATGCAACTCACCCGCTAGTTGGTCATGCAACAGGGAGAATGTTTGAAGTAAATGCTTTCTATTATTTCACGGCCGATGCTAAAGTAACCTCCTACAGCTATGCCGGTACAGTCACCTTCGATTACTCCCCACCCGACCAGGCTACGCTCAATGGAACGGCCACATTGGAGAAGCCGAGCCCGAACCCGATCAAGCTGGAAGGAAGCAAAATAGATGTGAAAATTAACGTCAAAGGCGAGCTATTAGGTTATTCGGATTCCTCTAACATCGAGGAATGGGTGTTTTACGCCAAGGAGAAGAATAGCACGGGCAAGGCCGACATGAAGAAGGATTACAGCAAGCAACTTGCCGCATCAAAGAGCTTTGACTTCGCAATCCCGGCAAGTCGTGTCGTCAATGATAATTTCAAGCAGGACTATACCCTGACCGTTGTCATTCGGTTTAAGAAGCCTGTGGTTACCAAGACCGGAACGATAACATCTCTGGAGCAGAGCATGGAAGTCTCTGCCGGGGTGTACAAGAAGGACAACCCAGTCAGCTATCCATCCGTACCAAGTACACCGGCCAAGCCGGAAGGCAAGCCGCCTATTGCCCGCATCACTGCACCTAAGTACATCAAAGCCGGGTCTGACATGATGGTATACGGGGGGAATTCCTCCGATCCGGACGGATACATCACCGACTATGGTTGGGGAACTCCTGGAGCAGAAGGCGGGATTGAAAATACGGCCAGAGGTTATGTCTGGTATACACGGGATAAGGTCGGAGAGACTTTTCCAATTACCCTGACCGTCGTTGATAATGACGGTATGACCGGAAGCACCAGCACGGAAGTGACGGTCATTGAGCCAAGGCCATCGGCAGACCTCGAAATTAGCGGATCGCTCAAGCATAACCGGAAAACCACATTGACCAACAGCAGTTCAAGTCCGACCCGGTTTCCGATCATTAAGTCCAAGACGCAGGTCACGATTAGTGCAGTCAGCGGTGGCACGAATGCGGATATTAAGTACAGCGGCAGCTTGGCCGAGCTGGAGAGTAAAGATGTACTTTTTAAGAAGCAAGGGAAGTATAAGGCGACGATCCACGTGGAGAATACAGCCGGGTATGCTTCAGACAAGGAGATTACCTTCGATATCGTTCCCGATGAATTCCCGGTTGCTTACTTTGCAATGCCCATAGGGGCCTATAGGGACCCGAGTAATGGAAATAAAGCAGTCATTTCTATTGATGATATGTCTTTCTCTTCAGACAAAGATAATATCATTCAACGGATTTGGGAATATCGCTACGATTCTAATAACAACGGAAGTTTTACAGATGAGAGCTGGGCACAGTTTAGTGATGAAAACAAAACTCGCCTAAACTTGGAGCTGTATCAGGTCGGGAGGTATGAGGTACGTATTACCGTTATTGAAGAGTTTGGCCAGCCGACGATAGAGGATTTTGTCACCGATGCCGATCGGTTGCGGACGAGCTCTGAGGCTACCCAGAATGTTATCGAGCGAATAGTCGAAGTGAATAACCGCCCACCTGAAGTAGATTGGGATTTTTAAGTGGAGAAAGGAAAGACATATGAAACGTTTGTTGAAGGAAAGCATCATTTTATTCTTTTGTTTTGCTTTACTGTTTCCTTTCTTGCCACGACCAGCATTAGAGGGGGTAGGACTCGGAACAGTTGCGCAGGCTGCAGAGGACGACATCATTTATTATCGGGATATCACTTTTGAAGCCGGACAAGGGGGGCACGGAAACCAGGATGATGCGCTCACATTAGATTTCCCGGCCCTCAAGGTTATTAATATTAAATACAATAAAACCACTAAAAGATTGACCTATGATATTGCACCTGGAGCCAACATGCGGGTCCATTTGAACAGTGGTTATGGTACAGAACGAATTATGACCAAGATGTGCTCTTCTATCTATACCAAGAAGGGATATGAATATGAAAAAATGGATCAGGGTGGGGCAGATGAGTCCTGGTTTTGTCGTGAAACCCCATACTCTTCCTATTATGACCGCAATTGGCAAGCGGATTATGGAAACTTGTATAGTTTTGTCCCCTATGAGGAACGGTATAAACCTTATGTTGATTTTGATTTATCTAATATAAGAGAGAAGATGAGAGTAACTGCACCGAACATTTTTTCCCAGGGTTATAACGACCTTCAAGAAGATAACATACGTCCAGGATTAGTTGGAGATCCAGAATTGTTCCGATTCAGAGTAATCGTTCATACGGACTTTACTGGCGGGGATGGGCCATATGGTGTGGGATGGGCACCTGCCTATTATACGCCTTATATGACAAGGACGGCTGAACTCATACCCAATCATCCACCTTCTTTATCCGTGGGTACACCTAATGGAATAACGTTAGTCAATGCTCCCAATTTGAGCGGAGCCAATATTGAGGGATATGTCAGTGATCCGGATAACGAAGATGTAACGGTAACCGCTGAAATTCCCAATGTTTTCTACAAGAAGACCGTTGTACCTCAAGCCAAATTTTCGAAAAGCTTCAGTATACCGATAGACGTCATTCAAGATTCTTTGCCGCCAGGGGCGTACACGATGAATATTACGGCATCCGACCCCTCTGGAATGACAGCAAAGGCGCCGCTCACAATTAATGTCAAACAGCAAATGAGGAACAAGTCCTTTGTACTCGTCAATACACCTGTAGAAACGAAAACGAAATTCTTTGACTCTGAGGGTGATGCTAAACATGGGGAGCGCTACAGATTCGATCATGATCCATACTTTTTTGATAATTCTATGGGCATCATAGGAGATTCCGGGTTGTGGCGCAGTTCTGTCTACGCTTCATTCCCTTATAGCGGAGTGTACGTGGCTACTTTTCAGGGCCGGGACAACCCCAAAAACGACGACCGGTTCGACGTTTACCGGAAATGGAGCCGGGACAATTTGTCATCAATGACGTTCCATGTTCACCGCAAACCGATTGCCTTGTTCAGCGCCAAGCTGATGGGCGGAATGTTGCAGATAACCGACAGCTCTTACGATTTAGATCATATTACTGCATCCAATAAAGGGCTGATGGACTGGCAATGGCAGTATAAGAAGACAGAAGCGCAAGTCTGGACGGATGGGTTCCCTCCGGCACAGTTGCCGGGCAGTGACCAGTATGATATTCGCTTAAGAGTGAGGGATGTAGATGGTGAAAATGGGGCTGGAGTGTGGAGCGATTGGTCGCAGCAAACCGTAGGGGCAGCCTATAACTTACCCCCGGTCGCACTCTTTACGGTGGAGCCGAGCATCGTGTCTTACCGGAAGGCAACGACGATTATAGACAAGTCCTTTGATCCGGATAATGATCCACTCGATGTTTATAACTGGAACGTAATTAAGGATGGTTGGCAGCAGGTATGGAGTCATTGGGGTGGTGCTACTACACCGCCCAATATCGCGGGCTTTGGAGCAGGGACATATCAACTGACTCTGAAGGTTCATGATAACCGCGGACTCTGGTCGGAACCGTATACACAAACCGTGAAGGTGATTAATCATCCCCCGGCGGCTGCCTTTAGCATGCCAGCGGAAGTGTACCGGGATACGGTCATTACGATGGAAAATACGACACCTGACCCGGACGAGGACGGGGATGTGCTGAGCTATGGCTGGAACGCACGGATCAATAGCAGCCCATATTATTATTCCGGAGGTAACCGAAATCAGGTCATGACCATCCGGGATCTGATCGCACGCAGCGGCATTACACAGCAGCAAGCCATTTCAGATGGCTGGGAAATGCGTCTGACAGCTTCAGACGGAACACTTTCCTCTAATGCAACTAGAACGTTTGCTGTTTTAAACCATGTTCCGACAGCAGCCATTAACGGGCCTGCGATGGTATATCAGTATGATACGAAGCAATACACTTCGTCTGATAATGATGGAGATCCATCCGACATGGCCAGTCTTCAATATTTTTGGAAGGTGACGGATAGTGACGGGGCTACCAAATTATACAAGACTCCTAACATCGATATCAGTTTCCCGAATTCGGGTATTTACACCCTGGAGCATTGGGCTGTGGACCAGATTGGGGCCAAGTCAAACATCGACACGTTAAAGGTCAACGTACTGAAGAACCTGGCTCCATCAATGACGATAACTTCCCCTGCCGGCACATCGGAGAACCCTTCTGTACTTGATGCAGAGAAGCAAGGAGATCCGTTAGTTGAGTGGACATACTCCGACCCGGAGAATGATCCGCAGGAAAAGTACCGGCTGGAGTTTTTTACGAAGGAAGGTATATTGGAAAAAAGTGTGGAGAACGCAGATCACACCGGCTTGATCCGCCAGTATCAAGTCCTTAACCCAACGTTTAATCGCTTCGAATATTTCACAGTATTGGGACGGACGTATTCTAAAGGTTCCTGGTCCGAGATTTCGAATGAAAAAATGTTCATCATTGATAACCCGCCAAAGCCTGGATTCACCTTAATCACCGATACCGGAAAGGATGCCACAAAGGTACCGGTCTATCGGACAGATATCCTTAACATCAAGAGCACGGCTACGGATCTGGACGAGTCAAAGGGAGATGCTATCAGCTATAAGTATACTCTTAAGCCCGAAAACGGAACGGAAGGTCTTGCCAGCTCTCAGGGCGATTTTACGAAGAAGTTTGCTTCCAATGGAGTTTTTACGTATCGTCAAGTTGTGACGGATTCGCTGGGTCTTTTTCGTGAGATTACACATAACCTGACGGTTGTAAACCGAATCCCTAAAGTAAATATCACGTATCCGACTAGTGACAGCCAGGCCAAGCCTACCATCGTCAGCACGCTTACGCCGGTCATCAAGTGGGATTACCAGGATGATGACGGCGACCTGCAGCAGCGCTATAAAGTACGCATTATCAACTTAGCCACAGGCGCAGTAAAGGTGCAATCAGGTGAACAGGTTTCAAATGCTAAGCAGTGGCAGGTGCCCGCTGGAGTGCTTGCAGAGTATGAGAAGTATGCGGTAGAGGTCGAGGCTTTCGACGGCTTTGACTGGAGCGCGATTTCTCCGCGGAAATATTTTATGGTCAATTTGCTTACGGTCAAGGGCGGGGTTAAGCATACGGAAGAGTGGAATACCAACCGCCAAGCCTATAATCTGAAACAAAGCGGAGACCCGGAAAGTCCGCGCGCTTATAACGTGTATTGGGCAGGTGAAGCTTTCGTGCTGCAAGCGAAGACAACCGGTCTTCCAGATACAGTTCAGGTAACAATGACGGGCGGGTATACAACGCAGCTCACCCCGGCTAATAACGACAAGCTCATTTGGGATGGACAACTCACTGATCCTTCTTTTGAGAAATTACCAAATGGGCCAGTTACGTTCACCTTTACGGCTGCGAATGAGTATCAAACGAAGGCAGATACGGTGACAGTGATCATTTCTGAAGATTGGACGGAGTATTTTAGAAGTCATAGAATAAAGTGAAATGCGAGGGAACCGTTTTGGAGAAGAGAAGAACCTTATAGTTGAAACCCAAAAAGCCGCCATTGCGACTTTTTAAAAGACTCCAACCAGCAAGTCCTTAGACAACAGCGGATGGAGGGTGGCCGTTCAGACGACTCCCTCTGCCCGTTCTTCCTGCAGCCGCATCAGCCGTGATGCAACCGAGGCCGGAACAGCAGATCCGGAATGATGTAAACCTGAAGCATGGACTGTTTTTCCGTGCACTCTGCGCATGTAATAGGAGAGCTTGCCACTGAAGATTTTATGCGCGCGCAGAGAGGAGGCGAAATCCTCGGGTGTTACGAAGCAGGAGGGCTTGGCAACGGGGTGAACCGCAGATTCTTCGAAGACAGAAGCGACAAAATGGGAGCAGAAATAGGCATTCTCCCGGTTGATTTCCACATTGAGCAGAACACCAATTAAGCCTAACAGATGGTATTTGTAGCGGTCCTGCTGCTCCATCATGCCTTTCACGTGGTTGTACATTTTCTCATATTCTGTTTTGCTCACACTGAGCTGATAGATAGCGCAGTCCGCGCTGCTGTAAAAGGGATGCACAAAATTCTCGCGGATCAGCCCCGCGGCAAAGGGGTTATATGCTTTTTTGCGTCCGAAGCTGTACACTTCACTCAGCTCCCTGTCAAAAGCAATCGATGCGTGATTAAGTTCAGCTCTGGTAAACCATTTAATAATTCCGCTAAAAGCAGTGCCCGTTCCGGTAAGCACAACGTAGATATTTCGATTTGCATTCATCTTTGAGTTCCCTTTCTGCTGGAAATAGTGTTAATCCGGTTAATCGCTTGCTTAAGTAATTCCATCTTACTGTATATTCCAGCGTTGTAAAACAAACTTTAGTCTTATTCAGTTACTGGACCAAAGGCTAAGTCGGAAACTGGCCCTATGCACGTTGCAGGAATTATCAATGATTTATCAATGACTCAGGTACAATTAACGGTATAGCGTTTTCATTATATCTATCATACTCTACATTTGCTGAAGAGGCGTTTCTTTTTCATAGGAAGGGCCGCTTTTTTTGCCGCATAAGGATTGGCCCACTGCAAGACCTCTGGGAAGATAAATGAATAGATTAGACGGGAGCCGCAAAATATAAGCTGTTCGAACATAGGGTCTGCAAAAACAATTGGAATTGCTTCCACATTAGTGATACAATAATAGTCAAAATGACATTCTTGATTAAGAGGAGGATTATTTTCATGACTGAACAGGCAAAAGAACAAGCAATCCATAAAGAAGAAAACTCCACCGTGGATAACCTTGCCATCACGACCATCCGCACGCTTGCCATTGATGCGATTGAAAAAGCAAATTCCGGCCATCCGGGAATGCCAATGGGTTCAGCTCCTATGGGGTATCAGCTGTTTGCGAAGACTATGAATCATAATCCGGAACACCCGACTTGGGTCAACCGTGACCGCTTTGTGCTGTCCGCAGGACACGGTTCCATGCTGCTGTACAGCCTGCTGCACCTTAGCGGCTATGATCTGCCGATGGAAGAACTGAAGCAATTCCGCCAATGGGGCAGTCTGACGCCGGGCCATCCGGAGTTCGGCCACACCGCAGGTGTTGATGCGACTACCGGTCCGCTTGGACAAGGTATCGGTATGGCAGTTGGGATGGCGATGGCTGAAGCTCAGCTCGGTGCCACCTACAATAAAGGCGGCCATAATGTAATTGACCACTATACGTACGCAATCTGCGGCGATGGCGATTTGATGGAAGGGATTTCCTCCGAATCCGCTTCGCTTGCCGGTCATTTGAAGCTTGGCAAACTGATTGTACTCTACGATTCCAATGATATCTCGCTGGACGGCAAGCTGAATCTGGCATTCTCCGAAAATGTAGCGAAACGTTTTGAAGCTTACGGCTGGCAGGTTCTGCGTGTGGAAGACGGCAACGACCTTCCGGCAATCAGCCAAGCGATTAGCGAGGCGCAAGCCGAGAGCGGCAAACCGACCTTGATCGAAGTGAAGACTGTCATCGGCTACGGCAGCCCGAACAAGCAAGGCAAAGGCGGCCACGGCGGTACTCACGGTTCCCCGCTGGGAGCAGACGAAGCAAAGCTGACGAAGGATTTCTACAAATGGGTATACGAAGAGAACTTTTATGTGCCGGATGAGGTCCGTGCACGTTTTGCTGAAGTGAAGGAAAAAGGCATTGCCGCCAACAAAGCATGGGACGAGAAATTTGCTGCTTACAAAAAAGCATACCCTGAGCTTGCAGCTCAGCTGGAAACAGCTCTGAACGGCGAGCTTCCTGAAGGCTGGGATGCTAATCTTCCGTTCTACAAAGCTGAAGACAAAGCGGTTTCCACGCGTGTTGCTTCCGGTAATGCTCTGAACGGTCTTACGGCTGGTGTTCCGCAGCTTGTGGGCGGTTCCGCCGACCTTGAAAGCTCGACAATGACCCATTTGAACGGTCTTGACCAATTCACTCCGGATTCTTACGACGGCCGCAATATCTATTTCGGCGTCCGCGAGTTCGGTATGGCTGCGGCGATGAACGGAATTGCCCTGCACAGCGGCCTTAAGGTATTTGGCGGCACCTTCTTCGTATTTACCGACTACCTGCGTCCGGCGGTTCGTCTGGCTTCTATTATGAAGCTGCCGGTAACTTATGTGCTTACCCATGACAGTATCGCTGTCGGTGAAGACGGTCCTACCCATGAACCGATTGAGCAGCTTGCATCCCTGCGCATCATTCCAGGTCTTACGGTTATCCGTCCGGCTGACGGCAATGAAACCTCGGCAGCTTGGGCTTATGCGATGGAGAACACTTCAAATCCGGTAGCTCTGGTGCTTACCCGCCAAAACCTGCCGATCCTGCAAGGCACTGTAAACGGAGTACGCGACAACATCAAACGCGGCGGTTATGTGGTTTCCGATTCCAAGAACGGTACACCGCAGGCACAGATTATCGCCACAGGCTCTGAGGTTCAGTTGGCTGTAAAAGCACAGGCTGCTCTTGCCGAAGAAGGCATTGACGTCCGTGTCATCAGCTTGCCGAGCTGGGATCTGTTCGAGAAGCAAGATAAAGCTTACCGTGATTCCGTTATCCTGCCTGAAGTCAAAGCCCGTCTGGCTATCGAAATGGCGCAGACCTTCGGCTGGGAACGTTACACTGGCGATCAGGGCGATATTCTTGGCATTACAACCTTCGGTGCTTCTGCACCTGGCGATACTGTAATCAAAGAATACGGCTTTACCGTAGAAAATGTAGTCAACCGCGTCAAAGCCCTGCTATAATAGACGGATTAAGGACAAAGGGGAGAATAAGCAGATGAGTCAGTTCACCAACGCGACAATTCAAAAAGCAGCTAATATTTATTACGATGGAAAAGTTACCAGCCGCACGGTTACTTTGCAGGATGGCACTAAGGTGACACTTGGCATCATGCTGCCTGGAGTATATGAATTCGGTACGGAAGGTCCCGAGACAATGGAGATTCTGTCCGGCGAGCTGAAAGTACTGCTTCCCGGTACAGATGTGTGGAAAGAGATCAAAGGCACAGATACCTTCCACGTTCCCGGCAACTCCAAGTTTGCGCTGGAAGTATTTGCTTTAACTGATTATTGCTGTTCTTACCCGGTTTTGTAGTTGAATCTATAGGATGAAATGATGTCCCGGCAGCTTTGCCGGGACACTTTTTTTTGTTTCATAGATGAATCTACCAATTATTAATATTGACGGTATAAGTTACATTCTCATATACTTCCACTAGCTACTAGAGAGATTAGCTCTAATCTCAAGCAGATCGAATGGGGGATGGGAACGTGATAAGGTCATGCTTTTGCAAGGAAATACATAAGGTTACGCTAGTTTTTTTCAGTTTTATGTTACTAGGATCATTATTCATCATTACAGGATCGGTACAGGCATCGGCAAACATTGTGAACTCCAATCAGGTATATTCCTATACCGTGATGCAAAGGGATATCGAGAGATTAGTGAAGGAATATCCTGACCTGGTATCTTCAGAATCGCTGGGGCAAACCGCCTATGGACGGCAGCTGTGGGCGGTTAAGCTGGGCCGGGGAGAATCCGTGCTGTTTCTTAACGGTTCGCATCATGCCAGAGAATGGATGACCAGTGCGTTGTTGATGAAAATGATTGATACATATGCCCAAGCCTATTATAGCAATAGCCAAATTGCGGATTATAACGTACGCAGTTTACTGGACGAAGTCAGCATTTGGGTGGTTCCGATGGTAAACCCGGATGGTGTGACTCTATCCCAGCAGGGTACAGCGGGGCTGCCGGTGAATCTGGCCCAAACGCTGCGCCGGTACAACGGGAACAGCACTAATTTTAACCGCTGGAAAGCAAATATGCAGGGAATTGACCTTAACCGTCAATATCCGGCGAGTTGGAATACGATAAAGGATGCGGTCAAGTATCCATGGTATCAGAACTACAAAGGACAGAAGCCGGGGCAAGCTCCTGAAGTGCAGGCGATGATGGATTTTACACATAAGATTGATCCGGAAGTTACAATTTCCTACCATAGCTCAGGGGAAATCATATTTTGGCACTTCAACACTTTGAACAGCAATCTGACCCGTGATAAAACGATGGCCCGGACCCTTGGCAACCTGACGGGATACTCTCTGGTGACTCCACAGAAAAATCCTTCAGGCGGCGGTTATAAGGATTGGTTCATTCAGGAGTATGGCCGGCCCGGGTTTACGATTGAAATTGCAGATTATGCCGGTGAGAGCAGTGTTCCCTTAAGGCAGTTTAGCGGAATCTGGTCTGAGAACAAGGAAGTCGGGCTTTATTCCGCGCTGCAGTCCTATTCATTATGGCTGGGGAAGCAGAAGATCCAATATCTGCAGCAAACCATGAGCCTGCTGGCAGGAACGGAACTCTATACTAAATTAGGGGCTGCCGCCGGCGGGACCAATCTGCAACCGCAAAATATTCAGGTTATTGCACGGAAGGGTGACTGGTATCAGGTTCAAGCAGATAAAGGGCTGGGATGGATTCATCCATCACCGGGAAAGCTGGCAATCATCGAGGAGATTACGGCAACTGCCGAATTGAAAGTGAGCGCACCTGCATATGCATATCCGGATGCCTTCTCTCCTAAGGTGACCGTTCTCGTTCCGCAAACCGTGCAGGTCTCGGGGAGATGGGGAACCTGGCTGTTGGCCTCGACCCCAGGCGGGAAGTGGTGGATTGACGGGCGAAAGGCAGAACTCAAGTGGCCGATAGAAGAGGCTGCACAAAATACAGCAACAGATGCCAATATAACCGATGCCGATACAACGGATACTAATACAAAGGATTCTAATACAACGGGTGCTGATACAGCGGCCAATGTTGAGCAATCCGGGCAAACCCCCCCAGCTGCTGCAAATACTCCATAAATCGCAAACAAGTTCATAATAGATGTACCAAAAGAGCCCTGCTATTAGCGGGCTCTTTTGGTTCCAATGTACACAATGTATGTTGAGCGCTGCATTGCATTCTTCCATTTCTTGCTGAAACGGAACCCGCTATCTTTGGAGGAACATGAAGCCACGTTTACTTGTTATGCATGTATATGTACTTGCCAGACAAACGGAAATTTGTTATCCTACAATAAGAACATATGTTTGTAATTGTGGGGAATATTATTTCTTCCAGCTGCTTAATCTTAATATCCAGATGTACGTAGGAGTGAGATCATGCTGTATTCGGATAACTACATAACGTTTAACTATGAAGAGGCCGGAGAGGGTAAGCCGATGCTGATCCTTCACGGTAACGGCCCGGACCACCGGATGATGATGAGTTGTATGGAACCTCTATTCTCCAGTCAAGACCAATATAGGCGGATCTACGTTGATTTGCCCGGGATGGGGATGTCACCTGCCGCAGAATGGATCCGTTCTTCGGATGATATGCTGCGTGCGGTCAAGATGATGATTGAAGCGTTAATACCCAATGACCGTTTTCTTCTTGTGGGCCAATCTTACGGCGGCTATCTGGCAAGAGGACTGCTGGGGGAATATGCGGAGTTAATCGATGGTCTGTTTCTGCTCTGTCCCTGTGTAATTGCTGAATCCTCCCAAAGGGAGCTTCCGCCGCACCAGGTGATGGTCCAGGATGCTGAATTGCTGGAAGAGCTGAGTGCAGCGGACAGAGAGGAATTCATCTCTATTGCAGTTGTGCAGGATAGAACTGTATGGGAGCGGTACAGCCGTGAGATACTATGCGGCCTCCAGTTGGCGGATGAAGCCTTCATGGAGCGGATAAAAGCGGACGGCGGCTATCCCTTCAGCTTTGATGTAAATGCTATCGCTTCCTTTGAGAAGCCGAGTCTGATCATCACAGGAAGGCAAGATTCAATAACAGGATATAAGGATGTCTGGAAGCTATTGGATTTCTTGCCGCACGCGGCGTTTGCGGTTCTGGACCGTGCCGGTCATAATCTGCATCTGGAGCAAGAGGAGCTGTTTAAGGCTATGGCAAGAGAATGGCTCTCAAGAGTAAGCAGCGAGACCTGAACATTAGCTAGATCTGTACATCAGTCTGAATGCTGCTCCGTTCGTTCATATTGAATAAGTGTTACGCCGCTTTCTTCGATTTGAACTTCTGCGGTCTGCACAAAGCCCAGCTTCTTATAGAAGTAGTGGTTCCTGACTGCCCAGGAGGGGGTGTCCAGTGTCCATTTATGCGCGTTGGGGAAAGTGCTGAACAAGAAATAAAAAGCATCCTGTCCATACCCCCGGCTCTGATACAGCGGGTCAATAAAGATTCGGCCCAGATGATATTCCTGTCCACCCGGTGAAGGGAAAACTATCATTCCGCCGATGATGTGCCCATCAGCAATCAGCTTGTAGTATAGGCCTTTTTCCATCATTTCACTCTGCCACGAACTGGAGCTGTATCCTGGAGGCCCGTCTTCAGCTTTGTTCTGGAACCGGCGGTCATCTTCATCAAAGGCTCTTTTTTGGACTTCTGCCAACAGGTCAGCATCCTGGGGTTCGGCTATAAGAATGGACAGCATGCAATGGTCCTCCTTGGTGTTTTAGGTAATTCCGATCATTGCTGCGGCAGCTTCTGCAGCAGCAGACGCAGCCCACACTGCGGCTGCGTCCGATTTCACTTTATTGGTTTCAACTTCGTCGGGAGCCTGCAAGCCTATTTCTTGCTTGCGCCCCCGCCGATCTTCTGGCCAATCCATTCCTCATAGGATTTGACCACTGCAGACAGGTCTTCATCCCCGTAGCCGTGGTTGAACCCGGCCTGGAACATGCTTTTGGCTACGCCAAGCATGGGGGAAGGCACGCCTGTGGAATCGCTGAGCGAGGAGGCCAGCTTGAGATCCTTCAGCATCAGCGCAAGGGAGAACTGGTTGCTGAAATCATTGTCTATGATCTTCTGTCCTTTCAGTTCGGCTTGTTTGCTGCCCGCCGATCCGTTTTTCACCAGCTCCAGGAACTTGTCTGCGGGAACGCCGGATTTCACGGCGATGGAGAAGCCTTCGGCGAGCGCAACATTATGAATGCCAACCATGGCGTTGTGAGCCAGCTTAGCTACAGCACCGCTGCCGTTGCCGCCCATATGCAAGAGCAGTCTGCCCATGGAGTCAAAAATATCCCGGTGCTGATCAATGACCTCGGCGCTGCCGCCAACCATGAACACCAGCGTGCCTTCAATGGCCGCAGGTTTGCTGCCGGTTACCGGCGCATCCAGGAAATTTCCGCCCCGCTCCTCCACGGCTGCGGCAATTTCCTTCGCCAAACCGGGGGAAATCGTGCTGGAATCCACAACTGTTGTCCCCGGTTTAAGGACAGCCAGGATGCCGCCGGTGCCGTAGAACACCTCACGGATGGAATCATCGTTGCTGATCATGGTAATAATAACATCCTTGCCTTCGGCGGCATCTTGCGGCGTTGCGGCCACCTGGGCACCCTCTGCTCTCAGAGGTTCACTTTTGCTTGCTGTCCGGTTGTACACGGTAACCTCAAATCCGCTGCGCAGCAGGTTGGAGGCCATAGGTGCCCCCATCGTTCCGAGTCCGATAAAGCCGATCTGCTTCATTCTGTTTCCACCTTCGCTCTTTGAAATTGCATCCTTTTATATATTCTATCACGGCACCCTGGCTTGTTCCACAAAACGGTCCTTTGCTTTATGCAGCAAACGTTTCCACGAAACTTCCAAAAACATGGTTCAAAAGCCCGGGATGTGCCTAATGACCTTGCCAGTCAAGGCAAATTAAAGTATCCTAATGATAAAGTTGTAACAAACGGTGTCAAATCCAAAGAGATAAACAGGAGGTAACCATTACCGATGTCCAAGAAGATTAATTTTGACTACACTAAAGCCCTCTCCTTCTTCAGCCAGCATGAGATTGACTACTTTGCCGCTCCGGTGAAGCTTGCCCATGAGCAGCTTCATAACAAGAGTGGAGCAGGCTCCGATTACCTGGGGTGGATTGATCTGCCAACAGCCTATGACAAGGAAGAGTTTGCCCGTATCCAGCAGGCTGCCAAGAAGATTCAGAGCGATTCCGATGTGCTTATCGTTATCGGTATCGGCGGTTCTTATCTGGGTGCGCGTGCAGCTATTGAGGCGCTCTCGCATTCCTTCTACAACAACCTTTCCAAAGACAAACGCAAAACACCGGAAGTTTATTTTGCAGGCAACAACATCAGCTCTACATATATCACACACCTGCTTGACCTTGTAGAAGGCAAAGACTTCTCCGTTAACGTTATCTCCAAATCCGGCACAACTACTGAACCGGCTATCGCTTTCCGTATCTTCCGCGCAGCGCTGGAGAAGAAATACGGCAAAGAAGAAGCACGCAAGCGTATCTACGCTACCACCGACAAGGAGAAAGGCGCACTCAAGAAGCTTGCCAATGAAGAAGGCTATGAGTCGTTCATTATCCCTGACGATGTAGGCGGACGCTACTCGGTACTGACACCGGTAGGTCTTCTGCCGATTGCTGTAGCGGGAATCAACATTGAAGAAATGATGCAAGGGGCCGCAGCCGCAGCGGATGAGTTCAACAACCCGGATGTGGCTACCAACCAGAGCTATCAATATGCAGCTGTCCGCAATGCCTTGTACCGCAAGGGCAAAACCACAGAAATCCTCGTCAACTACGAGCCTTCCCTGCATTTCGTATCCGAATGGTGGAAGCAATTGTACGGCGAAAGCGAAGGCAAGGATTTCAAGGGCATCTATCCGTCCTCCGTTGATTTCTCCACGGATTTGCACTCCATGGGCCAATTCATTCAAGAGGGGAACCGCAACATTTTCGAAACGGTGATCCAGGTTGAAAAGGTTCAGCATGAAATTTCGATTGAGAATGATCCGGATGATCTGGACGGCCTGAACTTCCTGACTGGCAAGACCATGGATTTTGTCAACAAAAAAGCGTTCCAGGGCACAATGCTGGCACACACAGACGGACAAGTGCCGAACCTGATCGTGACCATTCCGGATCAAACGCCTTATACCTTCGGGTACCTGGTGTACTTCTTTGAAAAAGCCTGCGGTATCAGCGGATACCTGCTGGGCGTCAACCCATTCGACCAACCAGGTGTAGAAGCATACAAGAAGAACATGTTCGCACTGCTCGGCAAACCGGGCTACGAGAAAGAAAAAGCAGAGCTCGAAGCAAGACTTACCGAATAGCATTGCCTGACACCGCAGATCATTCATACTAGTAGAGACACCAGGGAGCAGACCAGAGGTAATCCATACCATGGCCTGCTCTCCTAATATATATTAAGATATTAATTGGATGTAAGGAATGGAATAATGATGCTGGAACAATACCGGACGGTGCGCTCTCCCGGTTCCCGGGAAGTCGTAATCCGTAAGTCACGCTTCATCGGCCACGTAATGCCGGTGGAGAACGAAGAGGAAGCCGCGCAATTTATTGAGAACATCAAGAGGCAGCATTGGAATGCCACACATAACTGCTCTGCATATATGATTGGCGAGCGGGACGAGATCCAGAGACAGTCGGATGACGGGGAACCGAGTGGAACGGCCGGTAAACCGATTTTGGAGGTAATCCGCAGCCAAAACGTTAAAAATGTCGCAATTGTTGTTACCCGTTATTTCGGAGGCATTATGCTGGGGGCAGGCGGATTAATCCGGGCCTATACGGACGGCGCTGTACTGGCACTCGAAGCTGGAGAAGTGATCACCCGTGTGCTGAGGCGTGAGGTATGGGTAGAAATCGACTATACCTGGCTGGGCAAGGTTGAGAATGAGCTTAGAGGAAGAGGCATACAGACTGGTGAAACTTTGTTTACGGATAAAGTTACGCTGCTGTGTCTGCCGCGCAATGATGAGGGAGACACATTTATGGCATGGATAACGGATCTTACCCAGGGGCAAGCGCTGGTTACAGAAGGGCGGCGGCTTTACTACAGCGAAGGGGAATAAGATATGGCAAGAAGAGCAGTCGAGCAGGAGTTGTCTAGGGAAAGAATTTTGGAAGCAGCCAGGCATTTATTCATTACCAAAGGATACCGGGCGATATCGATGCGCAGCATTGGCCAGCATTTGGGGTACAGCCATGGGTCGCTCTATTATCATTTCAAAGAGAAGGCGGAGCTGTTCTACGCCATTGTCGTCGAAGATTTCAATCATGTTGCCACATTGCTGAATCAAGTCATGCATACGCCTCCTGAACCGGGAATGACGCGGGTGGAACAGCTGATTCTGGAATTTATCCGGTTTGGACTAGATCATCCTTATCAGTATGAGATTATGTTCATGATCCGTGACGAAGAGCTGCTTGCCTATTGCCGTGCGGAACAGGGCCGATGTTTTGAGTTATTCGCAGGCATTGTGCGTTCGCACATGAAGGAAGAGGGTTACGTATCGGAAGACTGGCAGAGCATACCGCTTACCTTGTTCTTGTCCGCACACGGATTTATTTCTTATTATATTCAGGATAAGGTATCATTTGAGGATGTCAGGCAGGCTGCAATTATGCATGTGAAGGTATTAAGCCGCAGTTTATAGAGGCTGTGTTTTTTTTTAACATTTCTCAGTTTAGCGCGTTGCATTGGTAGAACTTTGAATGGTGAAAGTGTGAAGAGGTTTATCCTTCTTATAAAAGACGGTCCCGCTAGAAGTGGCGGGCCGTCTTTTTGCTGCAGCAAGGACTATATTATAGAAGTTGAACGTGAGTAGGTAGGTTTAGCCTTCTATAATCTTCAGATAACATTGCCGGCGTCTCGGCCCGTCAAATTCGCAGAAGTAAATGCCCTGCCAGCGGCCCAGCAGCAGTGCGCCCTCATGAATGATGATGCTCTGGGAGGGGCCGGCAGTGATGGATTTCAGGTGAGAAGCCGTATTTCCTTCTGCGTGGCGGTATTTGGGATGCTCCCAAGGGTAAACTTCGTCAAGCCGCATCAGCACATCATGTTTGACGTCCGGGTCTGCATTTTCATTAATAGCTATTCCCGCAGTGGTGTGCGGACAGTATACAACGATGATGCCATTCTGAACACCGCTTTTTTTGACATAGGAAATGACTTCTCTGGTGATGTCCCGCAGCTCATCCCGTTTGCTTGTGCTGATCTCCATAGTGTGCAGCATAATGTTATCCCCTCTCTGTACAGTAAATATACTATAGTTTACCCCAAATCGAACGAAAGTAATTGACGGGGGCAAGCGGCATTTGGTAAAGTAGTGTTAACTTTAAACCAAGTATATTAATAGGAATAATAATGGCTGTAAAGGCGAGTATACCGACCGGTAAGCCGGAGGTGGGGGGATTTGTTCTTGAATACGCTGCTTCGACACAAGGGCTGGACATGGGGATTCCGCACGACTATTCTGCTGTATTTTGTGGTACTGATTGTTCTGCCGATACTGGGGGTCTACTACAACTCGTTTTCGCTTGGCTTCAGTAATTTTGCCGAAAGTATCAGTGATCCGATTGCCTGGAAGTCCGTACTGCTGACACTCAAATTAGCTGTTATTGCTACGGTCATTAATGTGCTGCTTGGGACGATGATTGCCTGGGTGCTGATCCGCTATCAATTTCCCGGGAAGGCGCTGCTGAACAGTCTTGTTGATTTGCCTTTTGCGCTGCCGACGGCAGTTGGGGGGCTGATGATTCTGCTGCTGCTGGGTCCGGGCAGTCTGATCGGCGGTATGGCGGAAGCACTGGGATTCGAAATTGTATTTCACCAGCCGGCGATTGTAATTGCCATGGTCTTTGTAACCTTTCCCTTTGTGATCCGTGCGGTGCAGCCGCTGCTGGAGGAGCTGGACGCTTCGGAGGAAGAAGCGGCTTATACGATGGGAGCCACGCGCAGCCGCGTATTCCGGCAGGTCATTCTGCCTTCCATGGCCCCTGGAATGATCGGCGGCGGCATGCTGGCCTTCTCCCGGGCGCTTGCCGAATTCGGAGCTGTCGTACTCGTAGCAGGCAATATTCCGGGACGTACGCTGGTATCCTCCGTGTTCATTTTCGGTGAAGTGGAAAGTGACAATCCGGTCGGAGCCGCGGCGGTATCCATCATTCTCTTAACCTTGTCCTTCCTTATTCTCTGGCTGATCAATATGCTGCAGATGCGGGGGAGAAGAGTATGAGAAAACTGTGGATCGGACTTACTTATCTTGTATTTTTCCTGCTGATTGCCGCACCTCTGGGGAAAATGACAATCGGCGCCTTCAGCGAAGGCTTCGGCGGCTTCTGGAATGCACTGACCCGGCCGGAGGCGCTGCACGCGCTGCTGATGACAGGGCTCGTCGTTGTGGTGGTCACGCTGCTCAATACGCTGTTCGGCATTATGATGGCCTTGTATCTGGTAAGGGCAAGCTGGCTGGGCAGCCGGGTGAAAGGGCTCCTGAACAGTATCGTCGATCTGCCCTACGCGGTGTCGCCGGTAATCGGCGGGCTCATGATTGTACTGCTGCTCGGTCCGGACAGTGCACTGGGTGCTGTGTTTGAACAAATCGGGGTGAAGATTGTCTATGCTTTTCCGGGAATGGTGATTGCTACACTCTTCGTGACCTTCCCTTTGATGGTGCGTGAGATTATGCCGGTGCTTCAGGAGATCGGCTCGCAGCAGGAGGAGGCAGCTTCAACGCTAGGTGCGTATGGCTGGACCACCTTCTGGAAGGTAACCTGGCCCTCCATCCGCTGGGCTGTGATCTACGGTGTAATTCTGACGGTTGCGCGCTCGCTGGGGGAATTCGGGGCGGTGCTGGTCGTTTCGGGCAATATCATGAACAAAACCCAGACTGCGACCACGCTGGTCTATCAGGATGTCGAGAACTTCAATGTAACGGCTGCGGGCGGTATAGCGCTGGTGCTGGCCGCTTTCTCCGCGGGTCTGCTGCTGCTTATGGAATGGAGCAAAAGAAGAAAGGAAGTGCATTAATATGCATGTAGAGGTCCGGGGACTCAATAAGCATTTCGGAGATTTTCACGCGGTGAAGGACGTCAACTTCGGCATTACCAAAGGCCATCTGATTGGGCTGCTCG
Source organism: Paenibacillus graminis (assembly GCF_000758705.1). Taxonomy (NCBI): domain Bacteria; kingdom Bacillati; phylum Bacillota; class Bacilli; order Caryophanales; family Paenibacillaceae; genus Paenibacillus; species Paenibacillus graminis. Next base: position 1,556,958 of record NZ_CP009287.1, read on the forward strand.
GTCCAAGCGGCGGGGGCAAAACCTCGATTCTGCGCATGTTGGCAGGACTGGAGACGCCGGACAGCGGCGAGATTGTTTTTCATGGCAAGACGGTAAATAATCTTCCTCCCCAGGAGCGGGAGATCGGCTTTGTGTTCCAGAACTATGCGCTGTTCAAGCACATGACGGTGTATGAGAATATTGCTTTTGGCCTGAAGGTGAAAAAAGCAAACAAACACACGATCCAGAACCGCGTGGCAGAGCTGGTGGAGCTTACGGGTCTCAAGGGTTTTGAAAAGCGTTATCCGCATCAGCTCTCAGGCGGTCAGCGCCAGCGTGTTGCCTTTGCCCGGGCGCTTGCGCCTGAACCGCAGCTGCTGCTGCTGGATGAACCGTTCGCTGCGATTGACGCAAAAATCCGGCAGGAGCTGCGTTCGTGGCTGCGCGAGCTGATTGAGCGTGTCGGCATCACCTCGATTTTCGTGACCCATGACCAGGATGAAGCCATTGAAGTTGCTGACGAGATCATGATTATTAATCAAGGCCGGCTGGAGCAGAAGGGCACGCCTTGGGACATCTATAAAGAACCGAAGACGCCGTTTGTCGCGACCTTTATCGGGGAGTCTACGCTGATCGGGAGCGCCGCGGAGCTGAAGGGCTTCCACAATACGGGAGGCAAGCCTACCAAGGCGCTGATCCGTCCGGAATATATCGAAGTAGGCAACCTGAATGAATTCAAGATGGCTTCGGCTACGGAGCAGGGCATCGTGAAACATCTGCATTTCCGCGGCAGCGAATGGCTGGTTGAGGTGGAAGTGAACGGCCATAAGCTGGTAACCTACCGCTCGCTGGAAAAAGAAACCCTGACCCCTGGCCAGGAAATCGCGGTGCTTGTCCACCGTGCTTATCTTTTCAACGACGAGCGGAGCTGGATTCAAGAGAACGGATTGAAGGAAGACCCAATGCCTGTCTTTATCTAACTAAAGGATGTGTCGCCGGGATGAGGTTTTTCAAAAGGAGCAGACAACTGCACGGCTGGCGGGCTGCCCTAATGCTGGCAATACTCGCGCTGGCGGTGACCGGGTGCGGGAACGGACAAGAAAGCTCTGCGGCTGTGAAGCCGCAAGGGGATCTTACGCTGGTGGTAGGAGCCTATAGTGTGGCGAAGGATGCCATGGGCGAAATTCTGCCCCTGTTCGCGGCAGAGTGGAAGGCCAAAACGGGGCAGACGCTCACGTTCCAGCAGTCTTATGAGGCATCGGGAACCCAGGCCCGGGCCATTGCCGGCGGATTTGAAGCCGATGTGACGCTGCTGGCGATGGAAGGCGATGTCGACAAGCTGGTGAAGGCGGGACTGGTTGAAGCGGACTGGAAGAAACGGGGCGTGAACGGGATGGTGACCCGCTCGGTGGTGGCGCTCGGTACCCGGGAGGGGAACCCTAAGGGCATTCATGATTTTGCCGACCTGGCGAAGCCGGGAGTAAAGGTGCTCTATCCCAACCCCAAAACCTCCGGGGGAGCCCAATGGGACATCAATGCCATCTATGGGGCAGGATTGAAGCTGTCCGAGGAGCAGGAAGGGGCAAAGGACCCGGCTGCCGCCAAAGCTTTTTTGGAGAGCGTACACGCCAATGTAGAATCTCTGGATAAAAGCGGGCGGGCTTCCATGGCGGCTTTTGAATACGGGGTGGGCGATGTGATCGTCACTTATGAAAATGAGCTTCTGGCCCGGATCGCGCAAGGCGTTAAGTATGAGGTGATTATTCCCAAGAACACGATCCTGATCGAAAATCCGGCAGCGGTCGTGGATAAGTATGCTGAGGAACATGGCACCAGCGAAGCTGCAGGCGCATTAGTGGATTATTTGACCACGCCGGAGGCACAGCAGGTTTTTGCCAAATATGGGTTCCGGCCCGTTGACAAGCAGGTGTATGCAGAGAATGAGAGCCGTTATCCGGTGCCGGCGGGTCTGTTCGATATTTCCTATCTGGGCGGCTGGAATGAGGTTCGGACGACACTGTACTCGAAACGCGGCATCTGGTATCAGGTGCTGGCCGGAATCTAGGGCACGGAACGATGAGTGATGGGTTACATGAGTATGAGTTTATGAGTAAGATGAGTAAGATGAGTATATGAGTAGTATGGGTATATGAGCATAGATTGGAATTGGATTAGTAAAAGAGTTGTCTCATCGGCGGGCTAGCCTGCAGAACGGGATGGCTCTTTTTTGGTTTTTATGTCCGGCCTGGCGTGTGCAGCAGCGAAAGAACAGAGCTGCTTTCGAAGAAGATGCTGAACGGCATGAAAGATTTTGGGGGGGGCAGTAAATTAAACTGGAATGTTGTACAGCATGCAGGTAGTGCGGCGGATTTAATGTGGAATGAGCAGAGATGTTGTAAGGCGTGCAGGATTTGGAGTAAATGTGGGGTGAAGCGAGCAGAAATGTTGTATAACGTGCAGGATTATCTCAGGTCGCTGCTCAAGGTGCATAGTCTAACGGTGGTGTGTTGGGAAAACGAGTCCTCTCTTTCACTAACAGGATGCAATCGATCGCTGAGCTGTTCTATAATGGTAAAGTGTTTTTGGAACCGTGATGATATTAGAAGGAGGTCTTGCTTGTGGACACATTGGTATTTTTGGGAACTGGAGACGCCATGGGCGTACCCCGGGTATATTGCAGCTGCGAGACCTGCATGGAGGCAAGAAGCAGCGGAGACAACGCCCGGCTGCGCTCCTCCGTGCTTATCGATAATGGCAGTGATTTCTGGGTCATTGACTGCGGGCCGGATTGGCGGCGGCAAATGGAGCTGCAGGGGCGGCGGAGCATGCGCAGGCTGCTGGTGACACATCCGCACTTCGATCATATCGGCGGACTGCCGGAATGGGCCGACAGCTGCCGCTGGATGGGGTACAGAGGGGAGCTCTATGCTCCGGCGGAGGTGATCCCAGTGATTCAGCGGCAGTATCCGTGGCTTGGCGGACATATCGATATGATTCCGTGCGATGGCGGTCTTGAGCTGGATGGCTGGCAGGTCCGCACCTGGCGGGTTAACCACGGGAAGAACGGCTACTCCTACGCCTACCGGCTGGAAAAGGACGGCTACGCCTGGGTCTATTGCCCGGACTCGATTTCGCTGGGACCGGAGGAGACAAAGCATATGCATGGAGCAGATCTGCTGGTGCTGGGGACAAGCTTTTATTATGAATCCGCCGAGCTGTCCACCCGTTCGGTGTACGATATGACCGAAGCGGCAGAGCTGCTGGACATCGTGGAGCCGGTCCGTGCGGTGTATACGCATATGTCGCATGATGTGGATATGAGAAAAGACTATATTCTGCCGGGGAATGTGACGCTCGCGGTAACGGGGCTCAAGCTGCAGCTGGGTCACGGCAAAGGTTGAGACTCATAGAGGAATTCCGGTTGTTTACGGAAGTCAGTCGGATTAGAACTCGAACTTTTGCTTGAGAGAAGCAGGTGAGCAGGTGTTAGTTGGAAAAAGGGAACTTATTTCCTTAAAAAATCAATGATTGAGAGATTTTAGTGGAAAAAGGGAACTTAATTGGGCAATATTACTCTTCCAGGAGCAAAATGAGCTGAATTAGTGCCCCTTTTTCCACTTCGCCTGGGGAGTACAGGGGATTCGAACGAATTAGTGCTCCTTTTTCCACTTCGCCTGGGGAGTACAGGGGATTCGAGCAAATTAGTGCCCCTTATTCCACTTAACTAATGGGGACTGTCCCAGGTTTCATGAAGGGTCCTCAGACAACGCTAAACTGAAATCTAAAACGGCTGCGCCGTCCTTCACTGGACAACGTAGCCGTTTTATTTTGTCGTGTCCGTTAATTCATCGTCATGCCGCCGGTCACGTTAATGGCCTGGCCCGTCATATAAGAGGCCAGCGGGCTGGCGAGGAACAATACCACATTGGCTACATCCTCCGGTTCGGCCGTCCGGCCCAGCGGCACCTGCGAGCGGTCCTCGGCCAGAATATCCTCCGGCTGCATGCCGCGCAGGGCTGCACCTTCCACACGCTCGCGCCGCTTCATGTCTGTCTCGACGATGCCGGGACAGACGGCGTTCACCAGAATTTGCGCTTGGGCCAGCTCCAGCGCCATCACCTTGGTGAAGCCAAGCACAGCATGCTTGGACGCGACATAGTTGCCCATGCAGCGGTAGCCGTTTTTGCCTGCCTGTGAGGCAATATTGATGATGCGGCCGCCTCCGCCCTGGTGCAGCATTTGTCTGGCTCCCGCCTGGGAGACCAGATATACGCCTTTGGCGTTGATATCCATGACCTTGTCCCAGTCTTCCTCCCGGATATCCACGGCGTAATCCATCGTCGAGGTCCCGCTGTTGTTCACCAGGAAATCGACTCCGCCAAAAGCCTCCACAGCAGTGTCAATCAGCCGCGCAGCGTCCGCACTTACGGTAACATTCATCTGAATCTGCACCAGCCGGTCATGGATACGTTCAATGCCGGGGCGGCAGGCGATATCTCCGATAACTACATTCGCTCCGGCCTTAAGGAATAAATCAGCGATTCCCCTGCCGATTCCGGTGAGTCCTCCGGTTACAACAAGGGTTTTGCCGGCAAAGTCAATATTCAGCATCGTATGAAGGTTCCTTTCAGGCTAGCTGCGGAAGGGATCATCACTGATGCCGGCCTCCAGCACAAGTCTGGCGTATTCCTTAGCGCTGAACAGGGAGTGGTCTTTATAGTTGCCGCATTCCAGTGCGGACACAGCCGGCACATGCTCGGTTTCCAGCACTTTATGCAGGACCTTGGTCAGTGCAGCGGCAACATCGGCCGGATCATGCTCATCCCAGATGATCAGATAAAAGCCGGTTCTGCAACCCATCGGAGAGATATCAATGATTCCCTCGAGCTCGTCACGCAGGTAGGTAGCCAGCAGATGCTCCAGCGTATGGACTGCTGCCGTGGGCAGAGCGTCGGCATTCGGCTGCAGGAAGCGCAGATCATATTTTTGAATGGTGCTGCCTTTCTCGTTCTTCTCCGTCCCTGCGACCCGCACATAAGGGGCCTTTACCTTCGTATGATCCAATTGGAAACTTTCAACTTTTGCCATGTGTTCCTCTTCCTTTCGGCCTTTTCATATCAAACTATCACAATGAATAAGAGAAGTAAATAGTTAATCCAAGTATACTAATCTGCTTAATTAAAATGTGTTGACACGTATATTAATGCATTGTAAGATATGAATCAAATTAATTCACATCAACTTACTAGGAATAATAGGGGGAGAAACATCCGTATGAAGAAAACATGGATTCATTCAACGTTGCTGGTCGTCGCCGTCGCTTTATTTACTGCCGGATGCGGCAATGACAGGGAAGCTTCCGGTGCTGGCAGCAATTCCTCCGCACAAGAGAAGAAAACACTGAAGATCAGCTTTAATCCCGGACCTTACAGCGACCAGTTCAAGAACGGCGTTGCGCCTTATCTGGAGAAGAAGGGCTATACCATTACCTATAAAGAGTTCACGGACGGCATTCAGCCCAATGTGGCGGTAGCGAACGGCGAAATTGATGCCAACGTGTTCCAGCATTCGTTATATCTGCAGTCGATTAATGAGCGGGAAAAAATAGATCTGGCGGGTGTAGTGCAGGTGCCGACTCCTCCAATGGGGCTGTATTCCAAAAAACATGACAGCCTGGATGAAGTGAAGGATGGCGATCAGGTCAATCTGCCGAATGAACCGGTAAATATGCTCCGGGCACTGAATGTGCTGAAGGATGTGGGCTGGATTACACTGAAAGACAACATTGATCCTTTACAGACTTCGCTGGCTGACATTACCTCGAATCCGCACAACCTGAAGTTTATTGCCACCGAGCCGGCACAGGGGCCGCGGGCGCTGGAGGATGTGGATTATGCCGCGATTCAGGGGAACTTCGCCGTATCGAATAACATCAAGCTGACTACGGCCCTGCAGCTGGAGAATATGACTGATCCGTTCACGAATATCGTGGCAGTGGACAGCAAGAACAAGGATGCTCAATTTGTTAAGGATATCATCGAAGGGTACCATTCGGATGAATTCCAGAAATACATCAAGTCGAACCCGGATTATGAAGGCTACAAGCTGCCGGCGTATTTTAAATAATAATACCCTTCCGATCTGTCATTCCTCTTCAGCGGGGAGTGGCAGATCATTGTCTATTCCAAAGAATTTGCGAAGAGGTGCAAGAGCATGGATTTTATACCCTCCAGAAACGTCACAGAGCTTCCCGGTAATTATTTCAACGCTATGAAAGCCAAAATCGCCTTATACCGCAGCAGAGGAATCGATGTCATTGATCTGGCCAGCGGCAATCCCGACCAGCCGACGCCGGAACATATTGTTGCCGCCTTGAAGGAGGCGGTCGACAAGCCGGAGAATCAGGGCTACCCGCCCTTTTATGGCAAAAGCGCTACGCTTGAAGCCATCGCTGCTTTTTATCAGCGTGAATATGGGGTGGATCTTGACCCCGAGACGGAAGTCGCAGTGTTCAGCGGTTCAGGAATCGGGGTGGTCGGCATTCCGCAGAGCCTGCTGAATCCGGGAGATCTGCTGCTGACGGTGGACCCCGCCTATCCGGCCTATCACGCGGCGGCCGCCTTAGCCGGAGCCCGTGTTCATACGATCCCCGTCCATGAAGCCGAGGGCTTCCTACCTGATTACGGGACAGTTCCGGAAGAATTAGCCCGTCAGGTCAAGCTGCTGATGCTGAACTATCCCAACAATCCGACGGGGGCGGTGGCTACGGCGGATTTCTATGAGCGGACGCTTGCTTTTGCGGCCCGTTATCGATTTCCGGTGCTGAACGATTTCGCATACGGGGCTTTTGGCTTTGACGGCCATAAGCCGGTCAGTCTGCTGCAGCAGCCGGGCGGCAAGGAATATGGCATTGAGACCTATACGGCCTCCAAAACGTTCAACATGGCCGGCTGGCGCTTCGGATTTGCCGTGGGCAACGCCTCGATTATCGCGGCACTGAAGCATTATCACACCCAGGCGTACAGCACGGTGTTCGGTGCAGTGCAGGATGCGGCGGCGGCCGCGCTGCTGGGTCCGCAGGAGGGGGTTGCAGAGCTTGGCAGACTGTATGAGCGGCGGCGTGATGTGCTGGTCGCCAGACTTCGGGAGCTGGGTTGGGAGATCAACGCTCCGCAGGGCACCTTTTTTGCCTGGTTCAGAGTCCCGGAAGGCTATACAGCGGCGTCTTTCGCCGCATGTCTGCTGGATGAGGCGCAGGTTGCCGTCGCTGAAGGCGGCGGTTTTGGAGCGCAGGGTCGCGAATATGTGCGGGTCAGCCTCGTGAACAGCGAGGACAAGCTGAACGAAGCCGTTGACCGGATTGCGGCAGCGGGCATTTTCAAACGGGTCAAGTTATCGGCAGGTCAGGAGGCGGTGCGCCATGATTGAGATTAAAAATGTATACAAAACCTTTGAACGCAAAGGCCAGTCCATTGAAGCCCTGCGCGGCGTCAGCATAAGTATTGCCAGAGGGGACATTTACGGCGTTATCGGCTACAGCGGGGCCGGCAAAAGCACGCTGATCCGCCTGGTCAACGCGCTGGAAAGGCCCACTTCCGGGGAAGTGCTGGTGGAAGGCCAGGATCTTGCAGGCTATAATCCGGCAGAGCTGCGGCAGGCCAAAAAGAACATCGGGATGATCTTTCAGCATTTCAATCTGCTGGAATCCAAAACCGTGTTCGACAACATCGCCATTCCGCTGGTGCTGCTGAAGCGAAGCAAACAGGAAATCCGCGAGCGGGTGACCGAACTGCTTGAATTCACGGGACTCGGGGATAAAGCGCACAGCTACCCTAAGGAACTATCAGGCGGGCAAAAGCAGCGGGTCGGCATTGCCCGGGCGCTGGCGAGCAATCCCTCCATTCTGCTCTGCGATGAGGCAACTTCGGCGCTTGATCCGCAGACAACCAAGTCAATTCTGGAGCTGCTCCAAAAAATTAACGAAGAGTACAACATTACGATCATGATCATCACCCATGAAATGGCTGTCATTCAGCAGATCTGTAACAAGGTGGCCGTCATGGAGCGCGGGGAAATTATCGAACAGGGCAATGTGCTGGATGTGTTCGGGAGTCCGCATCATCCGACGACGCAGAGCTTTGTGCAGACGGTTATACACAACAGTGTGCCGCAGAGCGTGCTGCATACCCTGAAGGCGGAAAGCGGACGGCGGCTGTTCAAGCTGAAGTTTGTCGGCGGGGCGGCTTCGGAGCCGATCATCAACAGCCTCATCCGCAGGTATGAGGTGGATGTAAATATTCTGTTCGCCAATATGACGGAGATCCAAAATACAACGCTGGGCAATATGATTCTGCAGATGCACGGCGACCATACAGTGATTGACCGGGCAGCGGATTTTATCGTCAGTCAGGGCGTTGAGATCACGGAGGTGGAAGCTTAAATGTTCGATTCAGTGATTACTTCGGAGCAGCTGTTTCAAGCGCTGAGGGAAACTGTAGTTATGGTGGGCGTGTCGTTGTTTTTCGGGGCGCTGCTGGGGATACCGGTTGGCATCATTCTGGTGATTACGCGTCCGGGCGGTGTGATGGAGAACCGGTTTGTGTACGCGGTCCTTAATCCGGTCATTAACATCATCCGTTCGCTGCCGTTTATTATTCTGCTTGTGGCCATTATTCCTTTTACAAGACTTCTGGTGCATACGTCGATCGGTACCAGCGCTGCGATTGTGCCGCTTGTTGTATATGTTGCCCCTTATATAGCACGGCTGGTGGAAAATTCTTTGCTTGAGGTCAGCCCTGGAATTATGGAAGCTGCAGAAGCGATGGGCGCGACTACTTTTCAGGTCATTTGGCATTTTCTGCTCCCCGAGGCTTTTGGTTCATTGATTCTGACGATGACAACTGCGACGATCGGACTGATCGGGGCTACCGCAATGGCTGGCACTGTGGGCGGCGGGGGGATTGGCGATTTGGCGATCTCCTATGGCTACCAGCGGTTTGATACCTTTGTGATGATTGTGACTGTGGCGATTCTGATTATTTTTGTCCAGGGCATTCAGTCCGCAGGGAACCGGCTGGCCCGCAAAGCCCGCCGCGGGTAAGCGCGGAACACGGAAGGGGATATGCTAGTGGAACCGCAGATTATTGTGCGCGCCGCGCCGCAGGAGTTCATTTGCAGGCCGGGCAGCTGGGGCAGTCTGGAACAGCATCTGCAGAAAAGAGGAATCCGCCGTGTGCTGGTGGTGCGCGGAAACAGGTCTTGGACGGCGGCTGAGCCGTATTGGCCGCAGTTGAAAGAGACAGAGGTGCACTACCATGTGTACAGCGGAGAATGCACCTACCGCGAGCGTGATGTCATTGCCGGCTATGCGTCAGAGCATCAGCTTGAGGCGGTCATCGCCGTGGGCGGCGGGAAGATTACCGATCTGGTGAAATCGGCAGCGGCCCAGCTGAAGCTGCCGGCCATTATTCTTCCGACCCTGGCTGCGACCTGTGCAGCCTGGTCCTCGCTCAGTGTGATGTACGATGAGCAGGGGGCGTTCATCCGCTTTGAGGTTTTTGCCAGCAGCAATGCGCTGGTGCTGCTGGACCCGGCAGTCATTGCCGCTTCGCCGTCAGAGCTGCTGGCCGCCGGAATCGGCGATACCCTGGCGAAGTGGTATGAGGCGGATGTCATCATCAGACATCTGGAGGCACCGCCGGTTGAGGTGGAGTTGGCCTGGGATGCGGCGCGGAGATGCCGCGAAAACCTGCTCCGCTACAGCAGCGCGGCGCTTGCTGCTGTGCGGTCAGGAGAGTTGAATGATGCCCTGACCCGGACAGCCGAAACGATCATTATGGTCGCCGGGCTTGTGGGCGGATTCGGCGAGGATTATGGCCGCACCGCAGGCGCCCATTCGGTGCATGATGCGCTGACAGCCATCCCGGAGACACACCGTCTGCTGCATGGCAGCAAGGTAGCTTACGGTGTGCTGGTGCAGCTGGCGCTGGAAGGGAACTGGCCGGAGATTGACGGGCTGCTGCCCTTTTATCAGGAGCTGGGCCTGCCGACCAGTCTTAAGGCCATGGGGCTGGACCACTTGACGAGGGAAGAATTGCTGAAGCTGGGTGAAAGGGCTGCTGTACCCGAAGCTTCCATCCATATGATGCCCCGCTTAATTACCGCTGACGCGGTAGCGGATGCGGTGGCAGAGCTGGAGGAATACATAACGGCTGGTCAGAGTCAGACAAAAGGAGCAAGCATCTTATGAGTATAGCGATTATCGGAGCCATGGAAGAAGAAGTAGCCCCGCTGCTGCCGAAGCTGAGGGATGTCCGCAGCCTGAAGGCGGGCGGGGGAAAGCTGTATGCCGGAGTGCTGGACGGGCAGGAGGTAGTGCTGCTTCAGTCGGGCATCGGCAAGGTCAATGCGGCAATGACCACCACGCTGCTGCTGGAGCGGTTCCACTGTGAGCTGATCATCAACACCGGGGCGGCTGGCGGTCTGGCTGCTGACCTGAAGGTTGGCGATGTAGTCATCGCCGAGGAGCTGGTCTACAGCGATGTGGATGCCACGGCCTTCAGCTATGCCTACGGGCAGGTGCCGCAGATGCCGCAGCGTTATCCGGCAGCGGCCGGGCTGCTTGCACAGGCGCGGAAGCTTGTCCGGCGCGGCGTTAGGCAGGAGCAGATTGTTACGGGGCTGATTACGACAGCCGATTCTTTTATCAGCGATCCGGAGCGGGCAATGTCCATTGTCAGCCGGTTCCCGGAGGCGAAAGCGACGGATATGGAAGGTGCGGCGATTGCCCAGACGGCCTATCAATCCGGTGTTCCTTTTCTGGCGGTCCGCGCCATATCGGATATTGCCGGCTCCGGGGCGGCCGGATTGTTCAAATCCCATCTGGAGCTGGCTGCGGCAAACTCGGCTGAGGTGGTGCTGGAGATTCTCTCCCGGTATAAGCCGCCTGAAAGCTTTGGAATCTAAAGAGAACCGTCTTTCAACTTGGGAGACGGTTTTTATTTGTGTGCGTAATGAAGCAGCCAAGATGGTCCATAAGCCTTCAATGTCTTGTGACTCCGCATATTAAACCGCATTTCCAAGATAGATAACTGCCATTATAATAGGAATATTCTGTTGAAAAATTAAAATCCGCACTAATTGCGCAGGAGGCTGAATACTGTCATGAAGTCAGATCCGTTTATCCCGGTCTTGTTTGATTTTCCCGAGTTCTTTGAGACTGAACGCCTGCTGGTGCGCGCCCCGCAGTGGGGTGATGGGGCAGTAGTGAATGAGGCGATCCGCGAGAGTCTGGAGGAGCTGAAGCTGTGGATGCCTTTTGCCCAAAGCATGCCGGCACTGGAGGAATCCGAAATATACGTAAGAGATTCCAGGCTGAAATTTCTGAACCGGACTGTGCTGAATATGCTTATTTTTCACAAGGCAGAGGGGACCTTTCTGGGGTGCACCGGTCTGCATCATATCGACTGGGAGACCCGCTGTTTTGAAGCCGGATATTGGCTGCGGACCACCAGCACAGGCAAGGGATACATCACCGAGGCAGTAAACGGAATTACCCGCTTTGCCATACAGGAGCTTGCGGCGAACCGGATTGAAATCCGCTGCAGCGGACGTAATGCCAAAAGTGCTGCCGTTGCCGAACGTGCGGGTTTTTTACTGGATGGCATTCTGCGCCTTAACACCCTCGGCCTGGATGGAGAACTGCATGACTCCAAGGTATACGCCAAGGTACGGGGAGCCGAATTTTAGAGGATGTTGGAGCATTAATGCTGAAGCGATGAAGCGGGTCCGGATGCATGATGAAGAATTAGGGGGAGCTATTGATAAACGCTAGTTACTTAGAAACGAGGCCATCCAGTAGATATGCGGAACATGACCCGAAACAGACCGGAAATAAGAACACCAAGCATCAGAGACTAATGATTGTTTACTTTTTATGAAAATCTCCATTTGAACTCATGTATCACAGATATCCAATATTAGTTTGCCCTTGGTTTGGTGATTTGGAGTGCGGATATATTTCGGTGTGTATCGATAAAGAATCAGATATTGTAGAATGGAGCAGCTTTCAGGTAGCGGGCAGCAATAAGAAGCTTGATGTTTGGGCTTTATTACTTTAAGTGGGATAACTATAGAAAGTGCTTATGGAGTTGAATCCTTCGGATAAGGGGAGAAGCAAGGTCAATGAATCACAACATTCTACCAAAGGATAAGCATGATTTTAAAAGTGTTAAAGCCTTGGCCTACTTAGAAAGATCAATGATCATTCCCTTATTGCCGGAATTGTTGGAATGGCTGCAGGATATGAATTGGCCTATTGCTGCAGAAATTGTAGACCTTTTGTCAAAGTATACGTCCGAAACTATTCCGCATGTCAAAGCAGTTTTTTCTCAAAGCGACACCGGTTGGATATACAACATCCTTTTATATTTGATTAATGAATGGGATACGGATCTCGTCTCAAGATTGTCTTCAAGTCTACGGGAACTGGCGCATACGGTAGACATTTATGAAGATACTGATTTGCTGTCTATTGAAATTTTATGGAAGCATCAGTTGATTGCCTTAAATGAAGCAACCGCACTTTTAGCAAAGAAGCGGAGTCACATAGAAAACTCTCTCCATACCTTCACAGCAGAACAAAAGGCCATATTCTTGGAGTTGGAAAATGAACGGCAACATATCCTCAACACAGACGTTGGACAAATCGTTAATTATAGCAAAAGAAACAACAAATCGTTAATGCAAAAATACCAGTACCAAAATTCATTCCGCCGTTATGAAGAAATTGAGGCAACGATAAGGAGGATATCTGCTTTTACTTGATTGGCCCCTATCCGATTGCGTTATGGGGATGGAATGGAGGATGATTATTATCGATAAACGGCTAGCCTTTAATGAAGATGTGGAGAATTACGACAAATGGAGACCAACCTATTGTGAAGAATTATTCAAAGATATTATAGCGTACTCTCATCTTGAACAAGGCCTGAAAGCAATTGAAATCGGTATTGGAACTGGCCAGGCCACCAGACCTTTTTTGGAAACGGACTGTGAATTAACGGCAATTGAATTAGGAAATGATCTCACAGAATACTCAAAATTAAAATTCCGGGAATATAAAAATTTTACGATATACAATACTTCATTTGAAGAGTTTGCATGTCCGGACAGCAGTATAGATATCCTTTATTCAGCTACTGCATTTCATTGGATTCCGGAAGAAACAGGTTATCTTAAAGCCTCCAAATTATTAAAAACCGGTGGAACACTGGCGTTATTCTGGAACCGGCCGTTTGTAGCACGGGAAAATGACGAATTACATCAGATTATTCAAGGCATATATCAAAAATATAGACCTTCAAATACCAAGCTCATAGAAAATGACACTGAGAGATACAATAACATATCGAAGACTATACAAAATTATGGATTTAGAGATGTTGTGTTTAAGCTGTATCATTTAACGAGACAATTCTCGTCGACTGACTATATCGCAGTATTGAACACTTATTCAGACCATAGAAGCTTGCCATCCCCTGCAAAAGAGCGGTTTGAAGATGAGATCAGAGAAGCTATTATAAAATTTGGCGATGCCTTAATGGTTTATGATACTATCGACTTGTATTTAGCAAGAAAATGAGTTGTACTTGCTGATACCAGGTCACGATAGCTAAAAGCGGATCGGAGAAACAGAAATAAGGAGGCCAACATGCAGCCGATAACCCCCCAAGACATCCAAATCCGGATCGATCAGCTCGCCGGACAGGATCTTTACGTACACCTTGAGCTCACGACAGGGGCTTATGCGAGTCACTTGGACAGTGCCAGGCACCCGGCGTCGGCATTCATTTCCAATGCGGAGGTCCGTTATACACAAGGTTCTATCTCCGGTGCGGGGCCCTACCGGGTAGGTCTAAAGACAACACGGGGCTGGATTTATGCCGAAGGCCTTACACATGTTGATGAGATGGAAAAGGAACGGCTAATCTTGGCCGGGCATGACAGCCAAGGAAAGCTGATCGTTGCACTGCAGCTGAGCCGGGAAACGTTCTGATGAAAGCGGAGGATCAAACAGCCATGAAGAATCAACAAACGGAACACCAGCGCATCTTAGTTGTGTTCCCCCATCCAGATGACGAAGCCTTCGCTGCCTCAGGGACGCTGGCAATGTATATAGACAGCGGTGCCCAAGTCACTTATGCATGTCTGACCCTGGGAGAGATGGGGCGCAACATGGGCATCCCGCCGTTCGCGAGCCGTGTTACTTTGCCGGCCATCCGCAAAGAGGAACTGGCAGCGTCTTGCCTTGCAATCGGCATCCAGGACTTAAGAATGCTCGGTTTCCACGATAAAATGATCGAGTTCGAAGACCAGCAGCGGCTGGACAATGAGATTATGGCGCTGCTTAAGGAACTGAGTCCGTCGCTGGTGATCACCTTCTATCCGGGGTACAGTGTGCATCCCGACCACGATGCCACCGGAGCCGCTGTCATACGTACCATTGGCCGGCTTTCCGCAGCAGAGCGGCCGCTTGTCCACTGCGTCGCGTTCGCAAACAACCACGAGCAGGCAATCGGGAAGGCGGATGTGGTTGTAGACGTGACGGCATTTCTTGAGAAAAAAATGGCGTCGATCCGCGCGCACCGCTCGCAATTCCAGGCGGCGGAGCTGGTTGGGAACCGGGAACTGACTTATGAGGAAACCCGGACCCGGTTCGGAACGGAACCGTTTTGGACCTACCGGTTCGATCAATCCGGGGGATATGAAACGTAATCTATAGAGTTGATGAAATCAAGTTGAAATGGCTACGCCGTCCTTAGAAGGATAATCTATAGCACGAAGCATATGGTTATATTTGAAAAAAAAGGGTGCCTTACCGCCGGGATCAGTTGACCGGTGTAAGGCACCCTTTGTGCTGCTGGAGAGCAAGCTTATGCTTCTCTATTGGGCAGTTTGCAGGATGAATTTATCGATGGCGTATTTCACACCGTCTTCATTGTTGCTGAGGGTGACGAAGTCAGCAATGTCCTTCAGTGCCGGGATCGCGTTAGCCATGGCTACGCCAAGGCCGGCAGCTTCCAGCATTTCGTGGTCGTTCCAAGAGTCGCCGACTGCGATGGTTTCGGACAGCTCGCAGCCAAAGTGGGCCGCCAGGAACTCCAGTGCCAGTCCCTTGGTGCCTTCATGGTGCATAATCTCCAGAAAATGCGGCTTGGATTTCGTAATATGCACGGAATCACCCAGCAGTCCGCGAAGAATAGGCGCCAGCTCATCCAGGAAATCGGGATCGTCGATGATCAGCATTTTTGGTGTTTTTTGCGGGACAAGCTTCTCCCAATCCGGCTCAATATAATATTTAGTTCCGTTAAGGGTGGCATAGTCGACCAGCTTCTGGTTCTCTTCACGGGCATACAGCTTGTCATCAATATAGGTCTGCAAGTGCAGGTTATGCTCCACGCAGTAGTTGAACAGCTTGCGTACGGCATCCTGCGGCACATAACGCTCGTAGAGCACTTTTTCATCCATCAGGTTTTTTACGAGTGCCCCCTGGTAGGTGATGATCGGCACATTCAGTCCGGTCTGGCGGGCGATGGCCTGGGCAGAAGCGTAAGCGCGCCCGGTAGCCAGGGTAACCACAACGCCTGCGGCAACGGCCTGTTCCAGCGCTGTTTGTGTGGCAGGGGTAACTTCCTTGTCATCATTAATCAAGGTGTCGTCAATATCGATTGCAATCAATTTGTACATGTAGGTTCTCTCCTATTGGGTCAGCTTAGCTTCCTGAATATCTTCATACAAATGCTTCGGAAGCCTAAGCTTAGATTTGGGGAGCCTGTGCGGTGGGCATGGCTCTTTCTCTGAACAAGCTGGTAGTGCTCTGTGGTTTCAGAATGCGCAGCTTCCGAAGGAAAAGCGCTTGGATTCCACAATTTAAAGACTGATTCTGTACCGGGTCAAAAAAATCATTGGTCGGATGAAATCAATAGGCTTGGTTCTTCGTCCTCTTTTGCGGCAGGGGCAGGCTCTGGGCTGAGCTCTGCCGTCAGCATATTGACACGGCAAAATGGTTTGTAAAATCAAGTTGCCCAAATTGTATCTTAAAACAGGGGGGAGGACAAGACAGAACTGGCACTGGACCACCCGAAAAAGGCCTGAAGCCTCTGAAATAGAGCCAGAGGCTGGACAAAAAAGCCAGCGCTTGGTATACTTCGATAACCGTACATTTGTTCTTATTTTTACTTCTGAAGTCCCTACATCTTAGAAAGGAGCGGGTACACCATGATGGGCAAATCCCATTTAATTATCAGCACCGGGGTTACCCTATCTGTCATGAGCCTGCTCGGCCATGAAATAACGATTCCGGCGGTTGCCGTGGCAGGACTCAGTGCCCTCCTGCCCGATATTGATGAGCCGAATTCGCTGCTGGTGCGCAAAGCCGTGCCGGAATTCCTGCTGCGGATTTTGCAGGTATCCCTGATCGGGGCGGCTATTTATCTGTATTTTGCCGGAATCGCCGCGCCCCCCTGGAATATCGCGCTGGCGCTGCTAGTCGGGAGCGTGTCCTTCCTGCCGGGCCGCAGGCTCCGGCATCTCGTGATGCTGCTGCTGGCACTGGCGCTGTTCGCGTTCGCGGATGCCTACGATCCTTGGAACTACATAGCCGCCTGCGTGCTTGTCGTATCCTCGGTTGTTCCGCACCGCGGACTGACGCATACGCTGTACGCCGTGGCCGGCTGGGGGGCCTTGCTTTATTTTGCTTCGCTCGGCATGAATGACGGCGGCAGCCTGTGGATTGCCGGCGGCCTGTCTTATGCGCTGCATCTGCTGGCTGATTCCTTGACCCAGCGCGGTATTACTCCGCTGCCTCCGCTGCCCTTCAAGCTTCGCCTGAAGCTGATGAGCACCGGCACGAAGAAGGGCAGTGCGGTGGAGAAATTCTGTATCGTGCTCACACTGGTGCTGGTTATGTATGTATTTGTGCTCACCCCCAATCTGTAAAAAGTTGCTGCTCCATCTTAAAGACTCTCTGCCGCATAATGCGGCGGGAGTCTTTTTGCTGCCGGAGCTACGGTTGCAGCGCGGGGGACGGCGGCTGGATCAATCATCGGCAACTCCTCGTTTTCCCGGCCTTCCGGTATTAAGAGGGTCTGTGAAAAAAATGAAAGAGGGCCGTTAAATTTAAGCTCCTAGTAATCCAAGAACGTCCTTGCTTCAGTAAGCCTTTACTACTAATACATATAATTAATAATCTGTATTTATTTGCTTTAATTCCATTGAATCCTATTTGTTCGGCGGTAAAATATAGGAACAAATGTTCTTTTTTTATTGGAAAATGGTTGTAAAAAGCCGGACTCATCTCTCTTTATTAAGTAGGAGCAATCTCTTCATAAGGAAAGGGGGGGCTTATATTGAATAAGGATGATGAGGTAAATCGTCGTTTTATCAAGTATATGGCCAATCTTATTCACAATAACTCTATCAATTATGACAAAAAGAGACGAATGAAGGACAGCCGATTCCCGCTGACTTTAGACAACGATGAAAACCTAGAATCTGTCTTACTTACTGTTCATGATTCAGAATCTGTGCCACCAAATTTAAAAGATCACATTACGGATCATTCACTTTATCGAGCTTGTGAATCCCTTCCAGAACAACAACAACAGATACTATCACTAGCTTATGTTCAAGGGCTCAATGACAAGGAAATAGCCGGAATATTGGGAGTATCCCAACAAAATGTCTCGAAACACCGCTTAAAAGCTCTAACTAAATTGCGCAGCTTAATAACGGAAGGAGGATGAATGATGACGGAGGGTGACATTGCTACTTTTATTGCTAATTTAGGCTTCCCGATTGCAATTACTTTATATCTACTTATTCGTTTTGAAAAAAAAATATCGGATCTAAGCGATGCCATTAATGGCTTGAAGAATGAAATACAAAAAAACGTAAAGCGGTGATTTTATGTTGGCCGAACTTTTAGTACAAGCACAGCAACACCACGATCAGGGGGCAACACTACATATCCTAGAATCTTTCACACCAAAGATCAAAGCCTCCTTGCGACAAGTCCCCGCCGATCATCGGGAAGATTTGAAACAGGAACTCTATGTGAAAATGATTGAGGTGATACAAACTTTTGATATTAGTGAATTGAAATAAAATTAGGAGAGTGGTTGTAAATAAAGAGACTCATTTCTCTTTATATAATGTGAAGGCAATACGGCATTGCAGAAAACTTGGGAATGGTGCTCTGGCTTTGATTCCTCCTGATTGTTCTTCTACTAAAAATAATTTCAGGAGTGATTATTATGAATCTAGGAACCGGTGGATCAACCCTTATCAAATCGCATGAGGGATTTTCCTTGAAATTTTATGGAGATCCTGCTGGGTATCCAACAGTTGGATGGGGGCATCTGATAACAAGGACTAAAACATATACTAAAAATACATCAGGTAATCCAAATACGTCTCTTCTAACCCAAGCAGAAGCTAATGCTCTATCAAGCTCTTTAAATCTAGGTTATACTTCACCAATTTCTCAGGCTAAGGCAAAGACTTTTTTTGCTGAAGATACTGCAGAGGCTGTAGCGGCGGCAGTGACACAAACTTAACCCGTCATCAAGTCAGCGAGCGCACCATTGGTAAATACATGAGAGAGCTGGGTTTGGGCTCTTGTGTAGCGAAGCAATTTCGAGTAAATACCACCGACTCTAAGCACGACTTGCCGATTGCCCCTAACTTGCTCTACTAGCAATTTTCTACAGCGAAACGGAATCAAACCTGGGTCACGGACATCACCTATATTCCCTGCCGGGAAGGGAGGATGTACCCTTAATATAGTCCAACTGTGACGCCTGGGCGGTGAAATCAAAGGTATTTATACCTTAGATATAGGCCAAGTGCGCCCGGGCAGTGAAATCAAAGGTATTTATACCCTTAGATATAGGCCAAGTGCGCCCAGGCAGTGAAACCAAAGGTATTTATACCTTTGATTCGCACGGCTATATCACCACAAAAGGGCGGGCCCGCATATAATAACTACGGCCCGCCCTTCTCTTTTTTCATATTCAGCTTTCCTGCTTGTTCTATTCCTCCAGGAATATCAGCCCGATGAAGTCCTCCGGCTCAATGCGGCCGAAATAATGCTTCAGGTCCAGTCCGGCTAGAGCTTCTCTGACCTCTGCTTCTTCATAACGCTTGCCGCGCAGCGCATTCTCCACATCTGCCACATCGCCTACACCGAAGAAATCGCCGTAGATTTTGATATCCCTGATGTAAGAATCTTCAATATCCATGCGGATGTCGACGAGTCCTGCCGGGAATTTGCGGGTGTGCTTTACATTGCTTTTTGGCGACAGGCCGTAGTTCCAGTCCCAGTTCTGGTAGTGCTCCCTGGAAATTTCATTGATCCGCACCCAATCGTCCATAGTCAGCTTATACTGCGGAACCTCGGAAGGCTCCATGCCGAAGATGGAACGCAGCAGGCCCGCACGGAATTCCTCAATCGTCATCTCTTTTCCGAGCAGGTCTTTGATATTGGCGACGCGGCTGCGCACGGATTTGGTGCTCTTGGATTTGAATTTCTCCGGGTTCACATTCAGCGAAGCCTGCACATCGTCCAGATTAAGGTCAAACATCAGGGTGCCGTGGCTGAACATGCGTCCACGTGTGGAGAATTGGGCGTTGCCGGAGATTTTTTGCACACCGACCTGAAGGTCATTGCGCCCGCTCAGTTCGGCGTTCACCCCCATGGATTGCAGGTAGTCGATAACCGGCTGGGTGAATTTCAGGAAATTATGAAAAGACTGCCCGTCGTCCTTGGTGATAAAGCTGAAGTTAAGGTTGCCCAGATCGTGATAGACCGCCCCGCCGCCGGATAGCCGCCGCACGACCTGAATATTATGGTCTTTCACATATTCCTGGTTGATTTCTTCAATGGTATTCTGATGTTTGCCAATGATAATGGACGGGCTGTTGATATAAAAAAGCAGATAACTGTCGTCCATCGGCAGGTTTTTCAGGGCAAATTCCTCAATCGCTAGATTGATCGAAGCGTCTGTAATTCCGGTGTTATCGATAAAAAGCATGGTGAATTCCTCCGCTTGTGCATGATTAACTGCTCTAATTATTTTAAACCAAAAGCGCGGTTTGTACAAAAAGAACAAGCAGCGATGAGGCAAAGCCAACCTCTCGTCAAACGGCAATGCCTGCTGTGGCCGGGGAGTGAAATCATTGACGTACCTCCTGCAATGGGGCAATAATGGGGTCAATGAGTCACATAGAGTTATAATCGATAGGCTAAGAGGAGTGTAGGCATGCTTGAAAAATACGGCCACGGCGGCGATTTGCTGACAGCGGCGGAACTGTATGGGGAGGGGGGCGGCGCTTTTGTGGATTTCAGCGCGAATATCAACCCCCTTGGCCCGCCGCCCGGCGTGCTGAATCTGCTGCGGGATGCAGTCTCAGCCGTGACGGCTTATCCTGACCCCGGCCACCGCAGATTGAAGTCCCTGCTGGCGGAGAGTCTGGGCGTTGACATCGAATGGATTACGGTAGGCAACGGGGCGGCGGAATCGATGGCTCTGCTGCTGCTGGCTGCGGCTCCGAGCAGGGTAGGGATCGTCGAGCCCTGCTTCTCCGAGTACCGCCAGCTCGCGGAGCAGTTCGGTGCGGAGGTCCTCTCGGTCCGGGGAACGAAGGAGCAGGGCTACCGGGCCGGTGTGAAGAGCATCGCCGGACTGCTGGAACAGGTGGATCTGCTGTTTCTCGGACAGCCGAACAACCCGAATGGCGTCCAGTATGCGCTGGACGACCTCCGGCTGCTGGCGCAGCAGGCGGAGCGCTGCGGGACGGTGCTGGCGGTGGATGAAGCGTTCATCGACTTCATCCCGGAAGAGCGGCGGCAATCGCTGCTGCCGGAGCTTAAGAGTTACCGTCATACGGTGCTGATCCGCTCGATGACGAAGTTTTATGCCATTCCGGGGCTGCGGCTGGGCTTCACCATCGCCGCCCCGGAGCTTGCCGCAGCCATGACCGGCAAGCAGGTGACCTGGAGCGTGAACGGCCTGGCGCTGCTGGCCGGGGAAGCCTGCCTGCGCAGCGGGCGCGATTATGAAGAGCGCACGCGCGGGCTGATTGCCGCAGAGCGTGAAGCGCTGCGGCAGGGCCTGCTGCGGCTCGGCTGCGAAGTGCCGCCGGGCGAAGCGAACTTCCTGCTGCTTGGCCTGCCCGCACCCTGGAGCGCTGCGGTCCTGCAGGAGAAGCTGGGCCGCAGCGGCATCCTTGTGCGCAGCTGCGCGATGTACCCAGGCCTTGCACCGGGGCATATCCGCGTCGCGGTCAAAGGCCGCAGCGACAATGTCCGCCTGCTGCGGCAGCTGGAGGAGATTATCGCGGCAGAGGCCTGACGGTGATAAAAAGCGCACAGCCCAATGGCATAACCGGCAGTAAAACGCAAGGCGCGGAGGCCGGTGCGCTGAATAGCTGGGGAAGCGCCGAGTAGAAGCGGAAGCAGCAAGTTGCGGGTATTGTACGGAGTAGAAGCGGTAGTAGTAAGTTGCGGGTATTGTGCGGAGTAGAAGCGGTAGCAGTAAGTTGCGGGTATTGTGCGGAGTAGAAGTGGAAGCAGCAAGTGGCGGGCATCGTGCGGAGTAGAAGCGGAAGCAGCAAGTTGCGGGTATTGTGCGGAGTAGAAGCGGTAGTAGCAAGTGGCGGGCATCCTACGGAGTAAAAGCGTGAATAAAACAGTCTT
Organism: Paenibacillus graminis; assembly: GCF_000758705.1. Taxonomy (NCBI): domain Bacteria; kingdom Bacillati; phylum Bacillota; class Bacilli; order Caryophanales; family Paenibacillaceae; genus Paenibacillus; species Paenibacillus graminis. The sequence goes on from NZ_CP009287.1 coordinate 1,578,694, forward strand.
CACCCATACTTTGGTAGCCCCGGTGCTGCAAATGATGGATGTACAAGCCGAGGTCCTTCAATGTTTTCGACTAATCTGCCCTTGCGAAAAGTTTAAGTGGAATTAGGTAACTTAATTCATTGAATTACGGCTCGAAATGGGGGATTAGTGGGATTTTGTAAACTTAATTTGAGGTGAATCCCCAAATATGGGAGAATGATCCCTAATTAAGTATACTTTTTCCAACTAACGTTTGCAGGAACGGTATTTGGCCCCGATTAGTTGGAGAAATTCCACGTAATAGCTGGGGGGTATTGATAGCTGTTGGATTATGAGTGTGAAGGGAGAGAATATACAATGACTGAAGCGCGAAATCCTTTTAATCTTAAGGATGGGGAGACAGTGTATGCTTCTGCTGTCTGGCCTGGGCTGGTGCTGGAGTGGAAGCCGGGGCATCTGCTGCTGGAATTCCCGGCTGAAGCAGAGGGGCTTTCGAGCGCGGTGTACGGCGGGGGCATGGCCCGCCTGAAACGGGCCGTCAACCAGTTCGTCAGCCGCGATTATGAGTGCAGCAATCCGGTGCGCGATATGGAGAACCAATTGCGTGAATGGGGGTACCCGCTGGGAGGCTGCGCCGGGCTGATGACAGCGGTGCCGCTGGAGCATGCTGCTGTTGCGGAGGAGGATACCGGCTCAGCGGGGATTTTCTGCTGCGTAACCGCAGCATCCGGCAATGCCGCGCGCGCCGGAGTGGCGAGGAACGTGCTGGCGGCTTACCGCCCCGGCACGATCAACATCATGCTGGGCATTGACGGCCGCCTGACTCCGTCTGCGATGGTCAATGCCGTCATGACGGCAGCCGAAGCGAAGGCTGCCGCGCTGGCCGATCTCGGGGTCACAGACCCCGAGAATGGCCTGATTGCAACCGGCACCACTACGGATGCAGTTGTACTCGCAGTGAGCGGGAGCGGGCGCTACGGCGCGGAGCATGTCTACGCCGGAACGGCCACCGATCTGGGCGGAGCCATCGGCCGGCTGGTGTACGCCGCTGTAACGGCGAGCCTCGGTTCGGTAACGGCGGCCCAAACGGAGAAGCCGGGCGGAAAGCCAAACGAGAAGCCAAGCGGTTGGAGTTCTGCGCCGGTGCCGGTGGATTCACAGTCAGACCGGATTGACTGTTCCCCCGCAGCGGAGCCGGCAAGGAAGGGCAGCCAATGAGCGATTTGAATCGTAAGCCGCTGCCGGGTGAAGGCCGGTGAAGCTTGCCGTTATATTACTTGCAGCCTATGTGCTGGACCGGATTATTGGTGATCCGCGCAGTATTCCCCATCCGGTGGTGCTCATGGGAAAAATGATTACCGCCATTGAGCGGCTGATCCGCCGCTTTTGCTCACAGCCGCGCGCGCTGAAAGTTGCGGGAGTGCTGCTCCCGCTGCTGGTAGCAGGCGGAGCCTGGGGAGTGACCGCAGTGATCCTATTGCTGTTGTCCCGCCTCGCGCCTTGGCTGGCCTGGGCGGCAGAGGTCTGGCTGATCTCTACAACGATTGCCTCCAAGGGGCTTAAGGATGCCGGGATGGCCGTATATGCCGAACTTCGCAAGGGGAATATCCCGGCAGCCCGCACAGCGCTCGGCATGATCGTCGGCCGTGACACCACCAAGCTGGAGAGCCCGGATATTGTCCGGGGCACGGTAGAGACAGTAGCGGAGAATATCGTGGATGCGATTATTTCCCCGCTTTTTTTCGCGCTGCTGGGTGGAGCACCGCTGGCCATGGCTTACCGTGCGGTAAATACGCTGGATTCCATGGTCGGCTACAAAAATGACAAATACCGCAATCTCGGCTGGGCCTCCGCCCGGCTCGATGATGTGGCCAACTACATACCGGCCCGGCTGACGGCGCCGCTGTTAGTCTTATGCGCCTGGCTGCTGCGTCTCGACTGGCGCAGCAGTTGGCGCATTGTACGGCGCGACGCCCGCCTCCATCCCAGCCCCAACAGCGGCTTTCCCGAATCGGCTGTAGCCGGAGCAATCGGCGTCCGCTTGGGCGGCGAAAATGTATACCACGGCGTGGCCTCGTTCCGCGCTTACATGGGCGATCCCCTCCGCATTATGGAGCCGGAGGATATCCTCCTTGCCTCACGGCTGATGCTGCGCTCCTCTGCCATTTTTGTCTGCCTTTGTGCAGTGGCGGCAATACTCTGGCACGGGATGGGAGGCTGAACTGAAGATGGACAAGACCCAAGCCGGACTGGACATTGAGCATGAACGGGAACCAATAGATAAATTGAATACTGCAGAGGAATCCAGTTCCGAACATGAGCATGACCCGAGTCCTGGACACGACAGTGAACCGGGCCCTGGACATGAGAGTGAACTGAGCAATGGAAATGAGCATTACCTCAGCCCTCAACAAAGACTTGAACTGAGCCCTGAATGTGAGCAAACGGGATTCGGGTCCAATGATCAATCCGAATCAGAATTTGATTCTGCGCCTGCGCTTGAACTGGTGCTGATCCGCCATGGACATACGCTCTGGAATAAGGAGCACCGCTATCTGGGCAGCACCGATCTTCCGCTGCTGCCGGAGTCCAAGGCGCAGTTGGCTGCGCTCCGGCAGCAGCCGGAGCTTGCCGGGAGCTTCTGGAGGGTGTACTGCAGCGATATGCGAAGATGCCGCGAGACGTTGGAACTCATCGCGCCTGCACTTATGCACTATGCCATCTATGATTCACGGCTGCGGGAAATGAGCTTTGGCGCGTGGGAGGGATACACGTATGAGCAGCTTCAGCATCTTCCGCAGTATCGGGACTGGATCGATGATCCGGCGGCGGTCACCCCGCCTGACGGTGAAGCCTGGAGTGTGTTCACCGGGCGCGTGGAGCATTTTGTGTCCGGTCTGCTGCAGGCAGCGGCAGCGGTCGGCTTGAAGAGCAGCAGCCATGCAGGGCCTTTGCGGGTGCTGGTTGTGACTCATGGCGGCATCATCCGCCAGCTGCTGGCACGGACCATGGAGGGGCGCAGCTTCCATAACACAACCGCCCCGCTACCGGGTACTGCGGTCACAGTAAGACTGCAGCTTCCATGACACAACTGCCCCGCTACCGGGTACTGCGGTCACAGTAAGACTGCAGCTTCCATGACACAACTGCCCCGCTACCGGGTACTGCGGTCACAGTAAAGCTGCAGCTTCAGGGAGGGCAAGGGCAATGAGCCTCCACCTATCCGGCTGCCTAAAATCAATGAAGCCGGATAGCAACCAATCGAAGCTGCATTGCCGCAGGAATTCAGAAATAGGCTAACCCGAAAGCCGTGTCCACAAATGGGATACGGCAGGAGCGCAGAGGCTTGATGCGGAGGGAGGCTTAACCGCTGCAACTGCCAGCAGATGCAGCCGTGGGAAAAAAGTGTAGAACCACACCCGGAAGAAAATCCCGGGGCTGTGGTTCTTTTTTTACGAAGAGGACTGTGCCATGATAGCTATGGGGGCGATTGAAGCATGTTCAAGGATTTCAGGCTCATTGCCGGTCGGCCGGTATATATACAAGTGAAGGATTACATGAAGCATCTTATGATCAAAGGCGCCCTCCAAGGGGGCCAAAAGCTTCCTTCCACACGCGAGCTCAGCACGCTGCTGGGCGTCAGCCGCAATTCGGTCATTTCCGCCTACGAGGCACTTGCCGACGACGGATTCACGTATGCGGTGCAGGGCCAAGGAAGCTATGTGGCAGCAGGTGCAGCGGCCCAGGCCGGCAGCCTGGATGAAGCCGCATGGACGCTGGACTGGACAGCAAGGTTAAGCAGCCAGGCCAGGCTCGCCGAAGAACTGGATATTATGAAGCGCGGGATACGTGCGGCGAAGGGGACGATTTCTTTTACCAGCATCGCGCCTGATGAAAGCCTGTTCGATCTGGAAAATGTAAAACGGGCGTTTCTGGAACGCATGGCGGTGGAAGGCAATGTTCTGCTGAACTATGGCTATGCCAAGGGGTATAAGCCTTTAATAGACTATTTGAAGCAATATATGGAGCACAAAGGCGTGGATATGCGGGGCAAGGACATGTTGATTACGAACGGATTTACGGAAGGGTTCGATGTGGTGCTGTCGGCGCTCGGCCGGAAAGCCGGGGCGGTGGTTTGTGAGAATCCTACACATCATACGGCGATTAAGAACATGAAGCTGCATGGTTTTGAGATAGCGGGCGTGCCAATGGAACGTGACGGCATTCATCTGGGTGAGCTGAAGCGGGCGCTGGAGGCGCGTGAATATGACTGTGCGTATTTTGTTCCCTCCTATCACAATCCAACGGGCATCGTCATGTCTCCCGAAAAAAGGCAGCGCCTGATGAAGCTGATGGCTGAATACAGGGTGCCGGTGATCGAGGACGGCTTCAACGAGGAGCTGCGGTATTCGGGTTCCCATGTGGCTCCTCTGATTGCAGCGGCGGGCGGCGGAAACGGTGTGATCTATCTGGGCAGCTTCTCGAAGGTGCTTTTTCCCGGACTGCGGGTCGGCTGGGTGCTTGCGGATCAGGAGCTGGTTTATTACCTGGAGAGTGTCAAAAGAGCGCGCAGCATTCACACCTCCACGCTGGATCAATCGATTCTGTACCAGTATCTGCTGGGCGGTAATCTGGAGAAATACCTGAAGCGGGCGAGAGCGGAATATAAGCGCAAATACGAGCTGACGCTGGCCTGCTGCCAGGAGCATATTCCGTATGCGTCACTTACCGGGGATGGGGGCCTGCATCTTTTTGCAACATTTGCCGAGGGCTTCAGCACAAGAGAGCTGCTGGACGCATGCCGGGAGCAGGGAGTTATTTTTACGGCGGGAGATATTTTCTATACGAATGGGCAAGGGCAGAACACGCTGCGGCTGGGCTTCTCCAGGGTGGCTGATGGGGATATCCTGAAGGGCATTGAGATTATTGGCAGGACAGCACGGCAACTACTGGGATGAAGAGGGGTTATGAGAATGAAAAAAGTAGGCGTGATTATGGGCGGGGTATCCTCGGAGTATGAGGTGTCGCTGAATACGGGCAGGGAAATGCTGAAGCATCTGGACCGCAGCAAATATGAGGGCGTTCCGGTTGTCATTCATTCGCGGGAAGAGCTGGTTGATGCGGTAAAAGGCCTGGACTTTGCGCTGCTCGCCCTCCACGGAGCCTACGGCGAGGACGGAACGGTGCAGGGAACGCTGGAAACGCTGGGCATTCCCTATTCCGGAAGCGGCGTGCTCGCAAGCAGCCTGTGCATGGATAAGCATCTGTCCAAGACCATTATCCGCAGCAAAGGTGTGCATACCCCTGACTGGCTCTGCCTCGACCGGTTGGAGGATTTATCGCCGGAAGCGGTGGAAGCTCTTGGTTACCCGGTAATGGTTAAGCCAAACTCAGGCGGCTCCAGTATCGGCATGACAAAGGTGAACAGCAGTGCGGAGCTGCGGAGCGCGGTGGAGAAGGCTTTTGCCGTTGACCGTTCAGTGCTGATCGAGGAATATACCGAAGGCCAGGAAATCACCTGCCCTATTCTCGGAGGAGCACTGCTGCCGGTCATCGGCATCCGTTCACTTGGAGCGGATTGGTTCGATTACAGTGCCAAATATGAGCTGGGCGGTGCAGAGGAGCGGGTGATCCAACTGCCTGCTGAGCTTGAGGAACGGGTGCATGCGGCGGCCTTGGCCTGCTACCAGGCGCTGAAATGTACGGTATACGCCCGGGTGGATATGCTGGTCAAGAACGGCATTCCTTATGTGCTTGAAGTAAATACACTGCCGGGCATGACTGAAACCAGTCTGCTGCCAAGAAGTGCGCTTGCTGCCGGATATACCTTCAGCGGGCTGCTGAACGAGATCATCTCCGGTTCGCTTGCAGAGCGGCGGGGGATGGAGGCTGCGGTGGAAAAACAAGGCGTACCGGGCATTCAAGACGTACATGGAGAAGCTGGGATTCAGGAAGTGCAGGGAGTGGTCAATTATGTATAAAAAGCAGCCATTCCTGCCCCAGGAGCACACCTCCCTGCTGAGTGAGCGGATTGCTCCGCGTGTACGGGAAATTGCGCCTTCGGGTATCCGGGCTTTTTTTGACCTTACTGCGGGTAACAACGAGATTATATCGCTTGGAGTGGGGGAGCCCGATTTCACTACACCTGAGCATATCCGGGCCGCCTGCATCCGTGCCCTGGAACGGGGAGAGACGATGTATACCCCGAATGCCGGACTGCCGGAGCTGCGGGCGGAGATTGCCCGTTATCTGCAGGAGAGCTTTGGACTGGAGTATCATTCACAGGACGAGGTGATAGTAACGGTCGGCAGCAGTGAAGCCCTGGATCTGGCGCTGCGTGCCTTCACCGCTCCGGGGGATGAGGTTATTATTCCTTCTCCCGGCTATATTGCTTATTCGCCCATTGCCTATTTGAACGGAGGAACACTGGTAGAGGTGGAGGCGGCTGCAGAACAGGGTTTCAAGCTTACTGCCGAGGCATTGGAAAAGGCTATTACCCCGCGCTCCAAGCTGCTGATGGTGAACTTTCCGAATAATCCCACAGGGGCGGTCATGACTTACGAGGACTGGGAGCCCATTGCAGAAATTGTGAAGGCCCATAATCTGATCGTCCTGTCGGATGAAATCTATGCTGAGCTGACCTACGATAGCAGACATGTCAGCATCGCCTCGCTTCCCGGCATGAAGGAGCGGACGATTGTGATCAGCGGCTTCTCCAAAGCCTTTGCCATGACCGGCTGGCGGGTCGGCTATGCCTGCGGGAACCGCGAGCTGCTGGCTGCGATGCTCAAGATCCATCAATATACTGCAATGTGCGCACCGGTGCTGGGCCAGATTGCCGCGGTGGAATCGCTGCGCCATGGATTGCGGGATAAAGACTATATGAAGGAATGCTTCAGGCAGCGCCGTTCGCTGTTCGTTGAAGGGCTCAGATCCATCGGGCTGCATTGCCATGAACCGCAGGGGGCATTTTATGCCTTTCCTTCCATCAGGCATACCGGAAGGAAGTCCGAGGATTTTGCACTTCAGCTGCTGCGGGAAGCAGGAGTTGCAGTTGTGCCGGGCCATGTGTTCGGAAAGGGCGGTGAAGGCCATCTCCGCTGCTCCTATGCCGCTTCCCCCGCGAAGCTGGCCGAAGCGCTGGAGCGCCTGGAAAGCTTCATGAAGGTAAAAATGTAATTGTAAGATCAATCTCTATCCCCTATAATCCTTAAGGAAGAAATAGGGAGATTTGACGGAATAGCTGGCGCAGCCGCAGCAGAGTGCCCTCTTCTTCAGAGAAGAGGGCACTCTGCTGCGTTAGTTGTATTAATGGGTTGGAACTCTAATTTCAATGCAAAAAACACAGGAGGCTATTATGATGATCTCAGCAATTGAAGAAGTAACGGGGCCGATTGCTCCGCCGGATGAACAAGCGGCACTGCGGGCGGTGCTCCGTCTGAACAGTTTGACCAAACCCCCGGGAAGCCTCGGACAGCTGGAAGCGCTGGCCGTCCGCCTGGCGGGCATCTCGAAGACGGAGCAGCCCAGCTATGGGACACGTACTGTTGTGGTAATGGCTGCCGACCATGGTGTGTGCTGTGAGGGAGTCAGCGCTTTTCCGCAGGAGGTTACGGTGCAGATGGCTTATAATTTCCTCAGCGGAGGGGCGGCGGTCAATGTGCTGGCCCGGCAGGCCGGGGCAAGCGTGCAGTTCGTCGATATCGGCATCGATGCAGAGCTGGAGCACCCGGAGCTGATCAACCGCAAAGTACGGCTGGGAACGGGCAACATGGCTGCAGGACCGGCCATGAGCCGGGAGGAGGCTCTTGAGGCAGTACTTGTGGGTGTAAGAGTGGCCCAGGAAGCGGTAAAAAGCGGAACGGAGATTTTGATCACTGGTGAAATGGGCATCGGCAATACAACAGCCAGCGCTGCCATTCTGTGCGCTCTGGAAGGCCTCTCGCCGGAGGTGGCGGTGGGACGCGGAACAGGGATCAACGACGAACGGCTGCTGTACAAAATTGAAGTCGTGGAGCGCGCGCTGCGGGTGAACGCCCCGAACCCGGCTGACCCGATTGACGTGCTCTCCAAAGTGGGCGGACTTGAAATCGCCGGGCTGGCCGGGCTTATTCTTGGAGCCGCTGCCGCCCGCATTCCCGTCATTCTTGACGGATTCATCTCCGGCGCAGCCGCATTGGCCGCAAAAGCCATTGCTCCCGAGTCCACAGCGTATATGATCGCTTCCCATGTGTCGAACGAGCAGGGCCACAAGCTGATGCTGGAGTGCCTGGGACTGGAGGCGCTGCTTGATCTGGGGCTGCGGCTGGGTGAAGGAACGGGAGGCGTGCTCTCTCTCCACCTGATTGACGCGGTCAACCGCATCATGACCGAGATGGCTACCTTTGAAAGCGCCGGAGTTTCAGGAGCTGAGGGGAAATGAGCATTCTTGTAACCGGCGGGGCGCGCAGCGGAAAGAGCGGTTTTGCCGAGCGGCTGGTGTTCTCCCTGGCGGATGAGGCCGTATATGTGGCTACCGGACAAGCCTTTGATGAAGAAATGAAGGCACGGATTGCCCTGCACCGCAAGCTTCGTGAAGAGAGCGGGGGGGCATGGGAGATGCTGGAGGAGCCGCTTGAGCTGCCTGCGCTCCTGGACCGACTCTCCGGGGGCAAGGCGGTGCTTGTGGATTGCCTGACGCTGTGGCTCTCCAATGTCCTGCTGGCCGTTGAGGATCAGGAAGACAGACAAGAACGGGTGGAACGGGAAGTTTCCCGGCTGGAGCAGAGTGTATCCTCCTTTCGCGGCACGCTGGTGCTGGTGACGAACGAGGTAGGTGACGGCATTGTGCCTGAATACGCACTTGGCCGGCTGTACCGGGATTTGGCCGGACGGATGAATGCGCTGCTGGCCCGGCGGTGCGGGCAGGTTTTTCTGGTTACTGCCGGTATTCCCATTGAGCTGAAGAGCAGGGAGTATCGGTTATGAGCGCGCGGGGAGATGCTGCAGCCGCTTTTCAATTTCTTTCGCGCTTCCCGGTTAAGGGGGGAGGGGATTTCTCCCGCGAACTACTGCAGCGCAGCGTGGTGTATTATCCTGTGGTTGGCGCAGCCATCGGGTTAAGCGCGGCATTGGGCGCAGGCGTTGCGGCCTGGCTGCTGCCTGCCTGGCCTGCCGCCGTCATCACCCTGATCCTGTGGGTGTGGCTTACGGGCGGCTTGCATCTGGACGGCTGGATGGACACCGCGGATGGGCTGCTCAGCTACCGCACGCGGGAGCGGATGCTGGAGATTATGAAGGACAGCCGCGTTGGCGCAATGGGGGTGCTGGCCTGCATGCTGCTCCTGCTGCTGAAGGCCTCGCTGCTGGCAGCCTTCCTTGAAGGCGGCACCTGGACGGAGCTGCCGCTGCTTCTGCTGCCGCCGGTCTGGAGCCGCTGGTACATGGTGCGGGTCATGGTCCGCTACCCGTTCGCCCGCGGCGATGACGGGCTGGCCGCCAGCTTCAAAGGGCTGCCTGCCCGGCAGGAGAGGCGCGCGCTGCTGCTGGCGGCGCTGCTCTCGCTGGCTGCCGCTGCCGCGCCGCTGGCGCTGGGCGCAGGCAACGCCTGGCCGCAGCTGCTGGCAGCGGCCATTCTGGCCCCGGCCCTGGCGGCGGCCTGCGGCACGCTCGCTGCGCGGCGGGTCCGCAGCCGGCTCGGCGGGCTCACCGGCGACGTGTACGGCGCGCTGAACGAACTGCTGGAGGCGCTGCTGCTCCTCCTGCTGGTGCTGCTGCAGCATAACCTGTAGCGCGCGCCAAACCACGGGATAAGCCATGACGGTGACCGGCTTACCCCGCATAACAACTGCTTCGTCTGGACGCCGGCAGCAGAAATATAGCAAGGAGGCTTGGCATGCAAGAACAGGCAGCTACACCAGAAAAGAGGCCACAGCCTGCGGCTGTGCTGATGATTCAGGGAACGGCATCGGATGTCGGGAAGAGTCTGGTGACCGCAGCCATCGGGCGGATTATGACCCGGGACGGATACCGCACGGCGCCGTTTAAGTCGCAGAACATGGCGCTGAATTCCTATGTTACCGAGGACGGCAAGGAAATTGGCCGCGCCCAGGGTATGCAGGCCGAAGCGTTCGGCATTACCGCCAACACGGACATGAATCCGATTCTGCTTAAGCCCTCAGGCGAGATGAGTGCCCAGATTGTGGTGCACGGCGTGCCGCATACAGCGCTGAGTGCACGCGAATACCGGGAGAAGTTTCTGCCCGAAGCTAAAAGTACGGTGATGGATGCGCTTGGGCGGCTGCGGACGGCCTATGATATCGTGCTGATGGAAGGCGCAGGCAGTCCAGCGGAGATCAACCTTAAGGCCAGGGATATTGTTAATATGAACCTCGCAGGCTGGGCGGATGCTCCGGTGCTGCTGGTTGCCGATATCGACAGGGGAGGTGTGTTTGCTTTTCTGGTCGGCACGCTGGAGCTGTTGGAGCCGCATGAACGGGCCCGGGTCAAAGGCTTCATCATCAATAAATTCCGCGGCGACCTGTCGCTGCTGCAGCCAGGACTGGATTGGCTGCAGCAGCGGACAGGCATCCCGGTTCTCGGTGTGCTGCCTTTTCTTCCGCGCCTGCGGATTGAAGCCGAGGATTCCGTGGTTCTGGAAGGAACCTCGGGCCGGCTGGGTGCGAAGCAGGGGAAAGAGCTGGACATTGCTGTCATCCGCTATCCGAGAATTTCCAACTTCACCGATTTTGATCCGCTGGAAGATGAACCGGATACAGCTGTGCGTTATGTAAGCACCGCTATAGAACTGGGGACACCGGATGTTATCATCCTGCCGGGCACAAAAAACACAGCCGCCGACCTGGATTATCTGCGGGAGCAGGGCTTCCCGGAGGCTATCGCAGCCGCGTTGAACCAGGGAACCCGGCAGCTTGCAGGAATCTGCGGAGGATACCAGATGCTGGGCTTGAAGCTTCTTGATCCGCATGCTGTAGAAAGTGCAGAACCCGGCGAAAGGGAGGGACTTGGGCTTTTGCCGCTGTCGACCTCTTTTCTGCAGCAGAAGACCACCGTCCGTGCCAGCGGCATGCTGGCACAGGATCATCCGCTGCCGCTCTACGGCGGGGAAGCGGCTTCCGCTCCGGCGGCAGAGCTGCCCGTCGCGGGATATGAAATCCATATGGGCATAACCACCAACCATGATCCTGCATCGGTTAGAAGCCTCTTCCAGCTAAAAGGACCGGATGGGAGTATGCAGCAGGAAGGCTGGGGAACGCCGGAAGGACGGGTCTGGGGAACCTATCTGCATGGATTGTTCCATAACGATGCTTTGCGCAGAGCCTGGCTTGACGGCCTGAGGCAATCAAAAGGGCTTGCGCCGCTGGGGCAGACCTTCTCGGCAGCGGCGCTGCGCGAGCAGGAGTTTGACCGGCTGGCGGATACCGTGCGTGCGAGCCTTGACATGGCTGCCATCTATAAGATTATGGGTGTATCTCAGCAAGGGAGGTAACCATGGTCATTGCGGTTCTGCTCTTTATCGTTGCAGGTTTGGCCGAGATTGGCGGCGGCTACCTGATCTGGCTGTGGCTGCGGGAATCACGGCCGCTCTGGTATGGACTGGTTGGAGCGCTGGTTCTCGTGGCGTACGGCATCATCCCTACTCTGCAGAAGTTTCCTTCCTTCGGCAGAATCTATGCCGCCTACGGCGGGGTGTTCATCGTGATGGCCGTGCTGTGGGGCTGGCTGGTCGATAAAAAAACACCAGATCTCTATGACTGGTTGGGTGCCGGCATATGTGTAATCGGCGTGTCCGTCATTCTGTGGGCACCAAGACATTGAGCGGCTGTGGGGGCACGTTCTGGGATAGGCATGTCTGCAGCCATACAGGCATGCAGTTACCCCGCCAGCAGCCATACAGGCATGAGTCCCACGCTAGCAGCCATACAGGTATGCAGTCCCACGCTAGCAGCCATACAGGCATGCAAGGTCACCCCGCCAGCAGGGCCGGCAACGGATAAGGCAGCTCCAGGTCCGGATTGGACCTTGGAGCTGACTGAAGAAGATAGTTCATGGCGAACCGGAGGCTAAGTGGAAAAAGTATAACTATTCTCCTGAAATTCATTCAGGAGCGGTGTTTAGTGGGAATTTCTCCACTTAATTCAAGCATATCCATCGCTAAACAGCTTTTTGGGTAAGAATAGTAATACTTTTTCCACCTATTGAATGTTGCGGAGTCCGAAACGCAGGATTAGTGGTACTTTTTCCACTCCACTCCTCTCGGTTTGCCGGACTAAGGCTGCAGATTGAAGCCGCACGCCACACTTCTGCTCGGATTAGCCTTAATTAGCTGCATATGATAGAGTTTCTGCTATTTCCTACCTAAATTGAAAAAGAAACGGGTGCCGCCCCCATCCAGGGAGCGGCACCCGTTTTATGCTTGCTGCTTGCTGCTGCGGCGGACTCGCGAGTACGCCGGACTATATTTTGAACTGCTGTACGGCTTGCTGCAGCTGTACGGCTTGCTGGTACAAATGCTCTACTGTTTGCGCATGGACTTCAAGCTCCTGGCGCTGGCGTTCGGAGTTGGCGGCAAGAGTATCGGCATTCTGCCGGGACTTGGAGGTGATCTGGGCCGTTTCCTCCACAGAAGCGCTGACCTCCTCGGTGCCTGCTGAAATCTGCTGTGTGGCGGCGGATACGGATTGAATGCTGTGGTTGATGCTCTGAATCAGAATCAGCAAATGGCTAAAAGCATTTCCGGCTTCGGCCACTTTGCCCACCCCGGAAGCCACCTCGGCGTTCACGTGATTCATTTCTTCCACCGACCGGTTCATATCCTCCTGCAGGCTGAGCAGGAACTCACGGATCTGCTCATTGGATTCTTTGGATTGTTCGGACAGCTTGCGGACCTCTCCGGCAACCACCGCAAAGCCGCGGCCATGCTCGCCCGCCCGCGCGGCTTCTATGGAAGCATTCAGCGAGAGCATTTGAATCTGCTTGGTGATTTCCGTAATGCCCTGCACAACTTCACCAATCTGCAGGGAACGCTCGTTCATGATGCGGAACTGCTCCAGCGATTTCACAGAAGCCTCTGCCACCTGGCGCATCTGCTCGACAGCGCTTTGAGCGATATCGTTTCCGCCTGTCGCCTCTTCAGAAGCCTCAATAATCTGTTCGGTAACCTCACCGGCTGCCGAAGCAATATGCTGAATGCCGATATTAATCTCGTCCATGGCCCGGGAATTATCCTGTGCGCTGCTTGCAATAGCAGTACTGCCTTTGCCGATCTCCACAACGGACAGGGAGGATTGCTCAGCCATTCCGTTCAGAATATCGGTGCGGTTCTTCAGATCATTGGAATCCGCGACCACGACGCTGGAGGTATCCAGCACCTGTCCGATCATCTCCTTCAGCTGCTGGCTCATGGTCCGGAAGCTTTCGGCGAGCTGGCCGACCTCGTCACTGCCCTTAATCTCCAGCTGCTGGGTGAAATCGCCGCCTGCCAGCTTGTTGCTGTAGGCCGCAAGCTGTGTGATCGGGCGGGTAATTCTGCGGGTCATAAGCAATGCAGAGCCCACACCAACGATCAGTACAGCCAAAGTGATTCCGGCGCTGGTCCAAAGGATACTGCTCATTTTATCTTTGACAAAAGCGACATCCGAACTTGCTCCGATGACCATTGTAGTGCCGGGAACACCGACGTACGCGGTCTTATGTATACCATGACTGTCACTATAGATTTCACTGAGTCCGGCCTTTCCTTTGGCGGCCTGTTCCATGGCCGGCTGTACCTCGATGCTCTCATCCGGCTTCAGCTTGGCTCCGTGATCTGCGGTCAGCACGGTAGCTTTGCCTTCCTTCAAATCGATGAGAAAGATGGATTCGAGATCATGCTGCTTTCGTTTATCCTGGAAATAAAATTCGATCGTTGTCCTCGATTGCTCGTTTTTGTTCAGAGTCTGCTGGGCATGTGCCGCATTCATATTTTTATAAATGTCCTGGGCGGCGGCTGTCAGAATCTTGTTGATCTGCGGCATGACATAGCTGTTAATGGTATTGATGGATATGAAATAAAAGCTGGTACTTAGCAGAACAGACGAGAGCAGCAGAACGACGAACAGCAAACGCGTGAATTTCCGGCTGATGGATTTCTTGACTTGAAACATTTCTTTCTCTCCTTTTCCTTCAAATGAATCCTTCTATCCCATGCCAATGCTTTGTGGGCCGGCAAGCAGCAATATATTCCATAGGTATAGGTCATATATGAAGCTATTATTTTCGGGAATGTGATTGATAACTATTCTATAGAATTAACCCCCGGTTGAATAGTGAAAATTTGCTTAATCCTGAAGAATTTTCAGAAAATATATGAATAAATGACGAATCCTTTGTTTGTTTAGCGAAAAAAGATGAATAATACGGCTTTTCATGAAAATTTAAAATTTCATAGCATGTTAGCTTTGATTGTGGTAAAGTAATCTTTTGTTCATATAGAACAGTTATTCGTTCTTTGAAGGACGCTTTAATCGTTTTTGCTTGTCAAAAGCTGAACGCCGCGGTTCGTAACCATCCCGCGTAACCAAAACTAGGAGGAGTTACAGATTCATGTTTAATTTGTTGTGGGGAATTTTGTTCGTAGTTGTCAACTTTGGTTTCTACCTGCTCTGCTACCGGCTTTTTGGCAAAAAAGGCCTGTATGCCTGGGTCGGCGTGGCAACGGTCATCGCCAACATTCAGGTCGCCAAAACCATTGCTATGCCGTTCGATATTGTAATGACGCTGGGCAACACCATGTATGTCACGCTCTATATGACCAGTGACCTGCTGAACGAGAAATACGGGCGTGCCGAGGCGCGGCATGCGGTATGGTTTGGCTTTTTCACACTGCTGATGACTACCGCGATTATGCAGATGGTGCTCCTGTTCGAGCCGCAGGAAACCGATATCGCCCAGTCTTCGCTTGAGACCATCTTTGGTCTGATGCCACGGCTGGCGCTGGGCAGCCTTACCGCCTATTTTATCAGCCAGTTCCTCGACGTCCGGCTCTATGCCTGGATTCGCAAGTATTACAGCAGCTCGCGCCAGCTCTGGGTCCGCTCCAACGGCAGCACGATGATCAGTTCTTTTGTCGATACGCTGGTCTTTTGTACGATTGCCTTCGCCGGAACCTATGACCTCAGGGTGTGGACAGAGATTTTGCTGACTACTTACGTTGTAAAGTTCCTCCTTACCGGGGCCGGAACGCCGATTTTGTACATTGCCCGTTCCTTCAAATTTGCGGAGGACGAACAGCCGGTTCGTACATCCCCTGATACACGCAGCGTATCCTGAGGAATTGCCCAAGAAGCACCGGTTTAATTAGTCAAAATTAAAAGCAGCAGCCAGCTCTTTACGGAGCCGGTCTGCTGCTTTTTTGATGATGCGGGAAAAGACAGGGAATCCGTCGGTCTGGATATCCTTATTCCTGCTAGCGTTTTCTCATCGGATTTTTTGCAAACGCTAGTTGGAAATAGGGAACCTATTTCTCCCTGAAAATCAATAATTATAAGATTTAAGTGGAAAAAGGATACTTAATTGGGCAATATTACTCTGTTAGAGGCGGAAGGAGCTAAATTAGTTGACCTTTTTCCACTTCCGCTGCCGAGAATAGGGTACTCAAGCAAATTAGTGCCCCTCTTTCCACTTAGAGTTGCCGAAGAATTCATACAGGGTTCAACGCTTGCCCGCAGGCAGCACACACGGAAAATACGCACCGTCTGCGGGAAAATGCTGGTACCGCAAGCGGCTAACTATATATGCAGCACCGTTAGCGCCTTGGACATGGCCTTGGATATGGTTGTCAGCGTCTGCGGTCTACCGCAAGCCGCTAACTATATATGCAGCACCGTCAGCGCCTTGGACATGGCCTTGGATATGGTTGTCAGCGTCTGCGGTCTACCGCAAGCCGCTAACTATAAATGCAGCACCGTTAGCGCCTTGGACATGGTTGTCAGCGTCTGCGGGCCTTCCGGGGTAATCCAGACGTCGTCTTCGATCCGCACACCGCCCAGACCGGCCACATAAATGCCCGGCTCCACGGTGAATACGTTGCCGATTTCAATGAAATCCCCGTTCATGCCATGGAGCGAGGGATACTCATGCGTGTCCATGCCGAGGCCGTGACCGACCCGGTGCATGAAATACTCGCCGTAGCCGGCAGCTTCGATCACGTCACGCGCCGCACGGTCCACTGAGCCGAAGGTCGCTCCAGCCCGGGAAGCGGCGATGCCCGCTTCATTGGCCGCCAGCACTGTGTTGTAGATTTCAACCAGCTTGGGATTCGCTTCTTCAACGGCAAAGGTGCGGGTGATATCGGAAGCGTAACCTGCGGCGTACACGCCCAGGTCGAACATCAGAAAGTCTCCCGGCTGAATAATGCGGCTGCCCGGCACACCGTGCGGCAGGGCGGTATTCGGGCCGGAGAGAACCATGGTGTCGAAGGAGGGGCCGGAGGCGCCCACCTTTTTCATCAGATAATCCAGCTCGGCAACCAGCTCGATTTCACTGACCCCTGCTTTGACCTGGGTGAGGCCTTGGCGCAGTACCTCCTCTACCAGCTCGGCGGCATGCTTCATCCGGCTGACTTCATCGGGCGTTTTTTTCGCGCGCATGGACCGCAGCAGATGGCCGATATCGCGGAAGGCATCCGCAGGAACCGCTTCGGCCAGCTGTTCATAACGGCTTACGGTGAAATGCTCCTTCTCGATGCCCACAGTTCCCGGCTTAGCGCCTGCAAAACAGGATTTCAGCAGCTCATACGGGTTGTCTGTGTCGCTGTGCGTCATAATCTTGGTCACCGAGGAGGCGGCATGAGCCGCTTCGGCATCAAGTGCGGGAACGATCAGCACCGGCTCCCCGCCCCGGATCAGCAGCAGTCCCAGAAAACGCTCATGCGGATTGCTGGCAAACCCGGTCAAATAATAGACATGCTTTGGATCGGTGACGAGCAGCGCATCCAGGCCCCCGCCGGCCATTCCCTGCTCCAATGTGGATAGAGCCTCATTCATTTCAGTTGTTCCCCTTTCGGATTCACGTTACAAAGCAACGCTCTCATTATAGATCATAACCCGGTAGGGTGCACGCGCTGGAACATACGAGGGTCCCGATTATGGCTAGAGGGTACGGGGTAATAGGTGCCAAAATCGTTTTGCGGCTTGAGCAGCGGCGAAAGAAGAATTATGCATTTTTGATGCCGAAGACTGTTGGCTTTTTTACTATACGCCTGTGCCTATCTGCAGCCCTAACTGTAGCTGTAACTGTATTCCATACAACTAAAGTGAATGTCTTTATGTCCAAATCAGAGCTTATTGCACTTCATACAATTAAAAAGACTCCAATAGGCTGAAAACAGGCCAAACGCTATTTTAGTTGCACGAAATACACTTAGCGCTGTCATGAGGCGGTTTTGCCTTCTTTTAACTGCACATAATACATTTAGCATACCTGTGTGACAGGTTTGGGTTCCCTTCTGCATTTCATTTTGTTTCCTGTACAATCTCATTCCGTACGGGTCTATCCGCTTACCTGGAATTTTATCCTGAGGGAGGTTAAATCATGTTTCGTAAAAAAAGCCTTAACCGCATATGGCTGCTAGGCAGCACATGCATTATTGGGGCTGGACTGCTGGGCGCCTGCATGAATTCTGCCCCGCCTGAGGGGAATGTAACCGGAATGAGTACCGGGGCGAACCGTCCTGCGGAGACAGCGCATGCTTCCGCCAGCCCTGAGCCAGTGCCATCAGCAGCCGTACCGCCAGAAGGCGGAGGGAAGAACCCGGAGAATTCGCAGCCGGCTGCTGCTTCATCCTTTCCTTACACGGCCCAAACACTGGCGGGCGGTCTGAATGTCCCGTGGGAGATGGCCTTAGCGCCGGATGGACGGATCTTCTTCACTGAGCGGCCCGGTACCTTGCGTGTATTTGAAGAAGGTGAGCTGAGGAAGAATCCGCTGCTGGAGCTTCCGGCGCCTTTTTTCAGCGAAGGCGAAGGGGGGCTGTTGGGCTTTGCGCTTGATCCGGACTTTGAAAACAACGGTTTCGCTTATGCCTACCATTCATACCGCAGGGACAGCGGCGGCGTGGAGAACCGGGTGCTGCGGTTAAGCATCAGCGGGAGCAAGGCCGAGATCGACAAGGTTCTGCTGGACGGCATCCCCGGGGATACCAACCACAACGGCGGACGGATCAAATTCGGACCTGACGGTTATCTGTACATCACTACCGGCGAAAGGTATGAGCCGGAGCTGGCACAGGATCAGGAGAGCCTGGGCGGCAAAATCCTGCGCATTTCCAAGGAGGGCACCATTCCGGCGGATAACCCGTTCCCTGATTCTCCCGTCTACAGCTGGGGTCACCGCAATCCGCAGGGGCTGGCCTGGCAGCCGGAGAGCGGAGCCCTCTACAGCTCGGAGCATGGACAGTCCAGCCATGACGAGATCAACCTGATTGAGGCCGGAGGTAATTATGGATGGCCGCTAATCGAAGGCGATGAGGCCGGAACCGGGAGCGTGGAGAAGATGAAGCTTCCGCTGCTGCACAGCGGGGAGGAGACATGGGCGCCGTCAGGAATGGCTTTTATTACCCAGGGGCCATGGAGCGGCGGTCTGCTTGTGGCGAATCTGGCCGGACAGCAGCTGCTTCATATTTCGCCGGGTACGGGAAATAAGAAACCTTCGGCGGAAGCTTTGTTTCATGAAAAATGGGGGCGTATCCGCAACGTGGCCGAAGGGCCGGACGGGACCCTCTACGTAATGACCAATAACCGGGATGGCAGAGGCCACCCTGGCGCAGCGGACGATCAGCTTATCGCCTTGAAGCCCAACTGGAAGTGAGCAGTTCAGCTGCTCTCTTTTTTTTGCGAAGCTGGCTTTTCTCGTTGAAAGCGGCTGTTTTATCGATAGAAAATCTCATAGTTCTTCTCTTTTGTGTACAATGGGGTCTTAAGTCCTGGGTTTTTGCTTGATAAAGTGGCGAAATGTGACAAAATATCTTTTTTTACGCTAAATTAAAAGATTCTTCGGCCTATTGTTAAGGAATTGATTGACATTAAATAGGTCCTTAGATAGGATGCCATTATATCTATCTGAAATTGACAATTCTGCTGGGGGAGGAGTCAAGGATAGATTTTGGGCTGTAGGATTGTATGGAATGACTATCTTTGGTGTAAAGGAGACAATTATGTATTCAAAAAGGTTGAGAAGTACAGTATCCATGGTATTGGTTTTCATTTTATCCTTTATGGGTGTGCTGGAGGTATCGGCTGCATCGCTGAAAGCGACGGTAGTAACCTCGGAGAAAATGCTTGACGGGAAACAGAAGATCACTGTCAACAGCGTGCTGGATGTAACCTATGGAGACTACAATAAGCTTAATGAAGTGAAGTTCTCTCTTATGAAGGACGGCAATGTATTGGCAACTCAAATCAAGCAAAAAGATCAGGGAGAACGCATATCTGCAGCAGATTCTGTATATTCGCTAAAGTACCCTGATATCTCATTTGAGGGACTTACCGCCGGAGAGGAGGTTGTGCTTCAGGCAGAATATCAAGGGGAGTCGGGGTTAATAGTTACTGACCCGCAGAGCATTAAGGTTCCTGCTTCATCTGAAATCCAAATTGTCGTGGAACGGATGACTAAGGATTCCGATACATACATCATTTCATCAACCGGAGAAGTCCGCAGCGATGATAAGAATATCAGGCTGACGATTTTAAGCAAAGGCGTGCCGCTCGCTAAAGAAGCGATTTCGGTTGGAACTTACTCCTCTTATAACAATCTGACTACAGATGAGGCTGGACAAGTACAAATTATAGGAAACTCGAAAGTTTCGCTGACAAGTCCGGTGCTCTTTGTGTCCGTGCGTCAAGGGAAACCAGACTATGAGGCTACGCCTCTATATGTCAATAACCTTATAAAAGAAGGTACATACACTGCGGCTATCCGTTACCTTGATGGGAACGGAAGACTGATTCAGCAGAAATCGGACAATATTTCCCTGCCGAGTGGGGTAAGCCAATCCTTTGGCACTTCAGGGCTGGATGTGCTGGTGCTCAAAACAGGTGAAATTTCGGACTCTTATCCGGCGCTGATCAGATCAGTAGAAAACGAAGTGTATATGTTCCAGACAAGCCAGACGGCATTGTATTCAGCCGCAGACGGGGCTCATCTGGAGATTGTCCAGGACAGCAGCGAATACAGCCGCTTGGGCTTTGAGTATTCATGGGAAGGGGCACCTGTTGAGATGGAGTCCTTCTCCATTGTTCCCAACAACCAGTACAAACAAGTTAATTTATCCAATCCGTTTCAGAACATCATCTCTAATTCATTATATGTGAAGAAAAATGTGGATTATGATATTACGGCAGTTGCAGGTATCCCCGGAACAAGCAGCAAGGTTGTACTGAGAAACCAGGTCAAGCCTGCCGAAGACCAGTTTACCGTACAATATGCAGCCAAAGCTGCGGACTTCAGCGCCCTGAAGGTTCAGGTGCCGGATCGCGGACAAGGACTGGGAGATCTATTTATTTCCTATTTGAATAATAAATTCAATTACAATAAGCTGGATCTGAAGGTTCAGGCTGCTGATTCAACCTTGTATGTACGGAAAGGTGAAGAAATTCACCGTTTAACTACTACAGTTTCCGGCGCAGCCAAGAACAGCAGCTACAATGATGAAATCGTGCTGAATTCCTTTTTCACCCCGGCGGATAATGAGTATGCCTTCAAGGGAGGAAGCAAATACACGTCTCAAGTCATTCTGAAGGTCCTTAGTTCCGACTACTATGACCAAGACGAAGTCCGCAATCAAATTGTACTGGGTGAGAACCTGCAGTTGCGGGTGGATATGAGGGACGAGTACAATAACGCGATAGATCTGACAAGTGATTACACCATGCAAATTCTGGATGCCTCTGGAGCAATCGTTGAAGATAACGGACTCAGCTGGACATCTGAAGAAGAAGACGGCAAGCTGATGCGTATCAGCCAGCGGCAATGGAAGCCTGCGAAGTCCGGCGATTACACCATTCAATTTCTGCCGCATCACTACGTAAGCGGCACCGGGTACGTTAAGGGTGCGGTGATTGCCGAAGCAGCCCTCAAGGTTCTGCCGAAGCAGGAGCTTGAAGTCGAAATCCGTGATAAGTCCGGGAATTTGGTGGACCTGGTGAACAAACCTTATATGACCATAGACCAGGCTGAGAAGGTAACCGTTACTGTACGTGAGCATATTACAGGCGGACTTGGAAAAGTTCTGCCGGGTGTAAAGGTGACCCGGTACGGTGAAGACATCGGAGTAACAGATGAGCAGGGCCAACTGATTCTACCGGCAAGACTGGGTACGTATCTCGGCGAATTCTTTTTCAAGAAAAAGGATTATTTATCCAGAACGGAGTCTGTTGCCGTTATCGATCCGAAGATTCAAGCTGTAGTACGGGTCCGGGGATTGGACAAGCCTGAAGGTGCTTATGACGGCGGAGTTCCGCTGGACTATGCTTACGTTCAAGCCGTAATTAAAAAGAGCGATGACAGCTATACCCGGCAGTCGAAGTTCATCGGCACCGGGGGCGAGCAGACATTTCTGGTTGTAGAATCGCCATCGACGGTCGGAGTAGATTTCATGCGTTATAACCGCAGCCATCTGGGTGTGGAATCTAAATATGGTTACTACATGTATGGTTCCATTCATACCGAGCCGGGTAAGGATTATTCCTTGCTGCTTGATGCAAGAGAACCGCTGCAGGCAGTCAGCAAAGTCAACCTGACTAAATATATGGAGGAATTATCGGTAATCCGCAAGGATTTGCCCGGCGTCGATTATGTGCCTTATGTAGTGGACAGCAATGCCAGTGAAGATAATTATTTTTATGCCACAGAAGGAACTTATAGCGCTCTTGCCCATACCAAGGGAGACATCTTTATTTACCGCGATAATGTTGCTGTAAATGCAGGAGATAATATATGGGATTATAATGACAGTGCTGCCGGATTAGCGACGCTGCTTGCCCCGGACTCGGGAAGCATTTACGGTGTAGAATACATTACACCAGCCCGGTCACAATTAAGAGGCTACTCCTACGATGCCAGACAGATCCAGTTGACTCCGGGGGAAGTCATCGTTAAGGTGGACCAATTGGTCGGCAGTCTTGAATATCAGTTCAATATTCATTTTGCTCCGGGAGCACTGAAAGCAGGAACTATATCGGAACTTGCGCCTGGAGCTATCGCCGGATTGGATATCTTTGGGCTGCAGAACGGCAAGCTGGTTCGCACCTCCGGCAATGAACAGATGCAGTTCGGATTAGTCGATACCGCAGGAAACCAGATTGGACAACTTAGTAAACCCCGGATTTTGGTTACAGACTATGGGTCATCCCGGGGATATAAACTTCTGTATCCTGAAGCGGCTTCTTATGAGATCCGGGATGAGGCCGGGTTGAAACTGTACGAAGCAACCTCTACCGGCTACCCAATTAGCGTAAATAGAATTTTCCCGAACGGGACCTATGTGCTTAAAGCTTCGGTAACAATTGAAGGACAAACCTATAGTTTGGATAAGAAATTTGTTTTGGACACAGCTGCGGGAACCGTTATCGATCCTGGTGTGCCTGTTCCGGGCGGAAACGGCGGTAATGGTGGAACAGATCCGGGAAACGGCAGCAATCCCGATAATGGAAGCGGCAATGGCAATGGCAGTGGTAACGGAAACGGAAATGGTAATAGCAGTGGTAACGGTAACGGCGGTGTGACAGCACCTGTAACCACAACGCCGGTAAATGTGAACGTAAATGAACAGAATACGAAGCTTCAGGACTTGGTAAAAAATTCAACCGGAACACAGGCAGAACGGGCAGCTGCAGCGCAGAAAGCGCTGGGCAGCATTGCCGAATCCCTGAAGTCCGGGGCCACAGCCCAAGAAGCGGAACAGAACAGCAAGAGTATGTCTCAAGCTTTGGACAGTGCGGCCCAATTGCTGGCTAGCATTCAAGATCCTGCAGAGAAGCAAAAGATTGTCAGTTCAATCAGTACATTAATAGACAGCGCACCGTATATATTGAACAAGCTGGATACTGCTGACAAAGCGCTTGCCTTTGCACAGACGCTCATACAGCATGCGGCAGCAGTTATGAATAACACACAAGGTGTAGCGGCAGCAGAGATCGAGCAATTGAAACAAGGCATCCTGTCATCGAGCCAGGCGGCCCTGAACAAAGCCGGCGAAGTTACGATCTCTAAGGAATATGTGAATCTGGAAGGGAACACAGTCTCATCGCAATTGACGGAAGAACTCGTCAGCAAGCAGATTGAATCCTCCAAAAAGGCTTTGGCTGCTGTATCAGAGCAGCTTACTGCCAAGCTGGGAGCAGGTTTGGCCAGTGAACTTAAGGTTTCCCTGACCGTTGAGGTTCCGGCGATGGGCGCTGGTGTGAACAAGCTGAACACCTCGCTGCCTTCGGAGATTCTTAAGGTGCTTCAAGACAATGATGTGGATGGTCTCAAGCTCCAGATGGGGACAACGGCATTCACTATTGAACCGGATACATTCGGCACTGTAGAAGCAGGACAGAAAATAACCCTGGCGGCTGAGGTCGTGGAGAATGCTGTGATCGGCAAGCCGGGTCAGGCAGAGCCATTGGCTACCCTGCCGGTGATGGAATTCAGCGCAAAGGTAGGAGAGAAGGCGGTCAAGAATTTCGAGAAGCCAATTAACGTGACCTTTGATGTCTCCGCAATTGATACATCCAAATACTCGGCGGATAACCTTGAGCATCTCACAGTGTATGTGCTCAATGAGACCAGCCTGACCTGGGAAGCCGTTGGCGGTAAATATGATCCGGTTACACAAACAGTGAGTGCGCTCAGAGGGCACTTCAGCCGTTATACCATAATGATCGGAACTGCCGCGTTTAAGGATGTAGCAGACAATCATTGGGCTAAAAAAGAGATCAATTACCTGTTAACCAAGGGTATTCTGGAAGAGACGGCGGAGTTTAATCCTTCAGGCAAGGTGACCCGTTCACAGTTCGCCAACTGGATTTCCAGAGCCTATGGTTTGGATGGCAGCGGGCTGACCCTGCCATTCAAAGACGTCGCGGCCGGAAGCGCTGGCTATAATGGAGTTGCCGCTGCTTACGAAGCCGGAATTATTACAGGCAAATCTGCTTCGGCTTTTGATCCCGGGGCTACAATTAGCCGTCAGGAGATTGCCGCGATGCTGGCACGCGCCCTTACTCTCTATAACGGGGCGAAGGCAGTTGCCGATCCCGGAGCAGTGAACGCCGCTTATACCGATGGCGGTAAAATTGCCAAGTGGGCAGCAGCAGGCGTTGCTCTGGCTAACCGCACCGATCTCTTCAAAGGTTTTGAAGACGGGACTTTCCGTCCGGCACAAACAGCAACCAAGGCAGAAGCTGCCGCATTGATTTACAGACTGTATCAACTGAAGTAAAGCGAACAGTCTGTGTGATAACCCTTAAAAGGCTGGCCTGTATGCAGATTTTGAGTCTGCGCCAGGCCAGTCTTTTTGTGTTCGGTAAGACCGGCTTTTCTTCATCCCCTGATATGATGTAACATAATCTTATACATGTGCTTTTTGAAGCCCAGGCCAGGCTGAAGCCGGCGGTTCAGTATGAGGAGAGGAGAATGGCTCATGGTAGGGAAGACAGTGCTGGTGACCGGAGGCAACTCCGGGATGGGGCTGGCGACAACCATTGAAATGGCCCGCCGGGGAGCAGCGGTAATTATGGCCTGCCGCAGCCGTACGCGGGGAGAAGAAGCACTGGCGGAAGCCAGGCGCCAGAGCGGGTCGGACAACATCAGGCTGATGCTGTGCGATTTGGCCTCATTCGATAGCGTGCGCGCTTTTGCGGAGGAATTTACGGCCAGTAATCCAGTGCTTGATGTCCTGATCAATAATGCCGGCGTCGTTGCGCTCAAAAGACAGCTCACCACCGACGGATACGAGCTGGATTTCGGCGTGAACCATCTGGGTCACTTCCTGCTGACCAAGCTGCTGCTGGAGCGGCTGATTGCTGCTGCGCAGGGGCGGATTGTAGTGGTTGCCTCGGGTGCCTATAAGATCGGCAAGCTCCATCTGGATGACCATACTCTCTCCCGCGGCTATAATCCGGCGAAGGTTTACGCCCGTTCCAAGCTGGCCAATATTCTGTTCACCCGGGAGCTGGCTGCACAGCTGCGGGGACACAAGTTACGGTGAACGCGGTGCACCCGGGCGCAGTTGGCACAAGCATCGGGGTGAACCGCGAGACAGGTTTTGGCCGCTCGCTCTTGAAGCTGCTGTCCCCTTTCTTCCTGACTCCGGAGCAGGGGGCGGACACGGCCATTTGGCTGGCTGCAGCGCCGGAGCTGCGGGGTGTGACCGGAGAATATTATTACCGGCGGAAAATTCAGGAGCTGTCCCCGCGGGCTCGGGATGCTGCTGCAGCGGCACAATTATGGCAGTGGAGCCTGGAACACACCGGCCTTCAACAATAACTGTATGACGGAAGAATATGCAGAATACACAGAATATGCAGAATACGTTGCAAGTATATCTGCCCTTGGAGCACCGTTTGAAATTCACATATTTGCAGGAGGAATGGATGAATGACAGCGCAGAATTACAGTATTGAAGATGCGGCAGCCGGGGACTTGGCGGCGATTGTGGATATTTATAACTCGACGGTTGCAGGCAGGATGGTGACTGCCGATCTTGAGCCGGTGAGCGTTGCGGACAGAGAGAAGTGGTTTCAGGAGCATAACAGTCATCACAGGCCGCTCTGGGTTCTGAAAAAAGACGGAGAAATCGCCGCCTGGTTCAGCTTCCAGTCTTTTTACGGCCGACCGGCTTATAACGGAACTGCGGAAATCAGTGTCTATGTAAATGAAAAATTCCGCGGCACAGGGGCAGGAAGCCTGCTGCTGGCCAAAGCTCTGGAGGAATGCCCCCGCCTGGGTCTGCAGAATCTGGTCGGCTTTGTGTTTGGCCACAATGAGCCAAGCCTGTCGCTGCTGCGGAAATTTGGTTTTGAACAATGGGGCCTGCTGCCAGGTGTAGCTGAGATGGACGGCGTTCTGCGTGATCTGGTAATTATCGGCCGCAAGCTGTAATCAATTAGGAATGCGCTTCCGGCATCAGCGGCGTTCCCGGCGCTTATTGCGGTTGGCTGGGTTCAGGCTGGCACTCTTCAGAGGTAATCCATGAATCCGACCACTGCTGCAGGCCACGGATCACAGATTCCAGTGCGCGTCCCTTATCCGTCAAAGAATATTGGATGCGGACAGGTGTCTCCGGGAATACCTCACGGAGGACAATCCCCTCCTGCTCAAGTTCCTTGAGCCGTTCGGAGAGCAGTCTGCCGCTGACCGGCAGGGCGGCTTCGATGACACTGAACCGCTGCGGTCCCTGGAGAAGCTGGTAGATGATTAAGCCCGTCCAACGTCTGCCGATGATATCCATGCTTTTTTGTAACCGTGGACACAAATCTGTAGATTTCATAAGGCTCACCTCTTATTGTACATTATAAACGAAAAGACCTATGACTAAAACAACGAAAGACCCGAAAGGATGACCAATATGGCAAAGAAGAAAAAAACAACCCCTGCGCCGCGCCCTGCGGCTTTGGATGCTCCGGCAACCCTGAAGGACCTGCTGAGCAGTGATGTACTCGAAAAGCTGAAGACGCAATCGGACGCGCTGAAGGCTGAAGAGAACGAGAAGAAAGAAGCCGCCAGAAAGGCAGTTGAAGACCAGCGCAAGGCGGAGCAGAAGCGTTTGGAGAACGATTTTGCCCATTTGCTGGAGAACAGCAGCCAGGATTGGCACAAATTTAAATAACCGCGTTTCCAATAAAAGGGTTGACACAGAGCGGAACTGGCGTTTATTATTGGTTTTATCTAATTGAAGGGAGGCCGATGGGTCATGATTGGAAATACACAGCTTGCAACCGCATATAGAAGATCTGATCTCATCGGCCCCGTCCGGGCAACATGATGTGCATCGGCCTGGCCTGCTGAATTCGTGCGGACCGGGTCCGAAGGTCATGTGTTATTAACCTTAACTGGGTGATATGTACGGAATCTCTGCGAAGAGCCGTGGATCAGAATGATGATCTGCGGTTCTTTTTTGCGTACCCATTTTATGCTTACAATACATTTATAGCTTACACTTTGAAAGGAATTGAACAATATATGAATTTTAATGAACAGCAACCGGGCGGCTATGTACCCCGTTATAAGCATGAGCTTGCCCTGCCGGGCGGCGATCTGAAGGTGTATGCCAGTGAGCAGTTGTTTGCCGCGCTGGATTACAAGGTGCTGGAGATGGCGAACAACAATCTGCAAATTCCAAATATCGAATATATGAGCTATACCCCGGATGTGCATGTAGGCGTCGGAACCTGCATCGGCACTACGGCGGTATGGGATGCCGCTGAAGGCTATGTGTCTCCATCCATTGTGGGCAGCGATATAGGCTGCGGCATGCGCGTGCATCTGACTACACTCCACAAGGACGATCTGCGTGAAGTGAAGCTGCGCCGGAAGCTGGTGCGCGCCATCGAGAAATATTTACCGATGGAGCAGCAGCAGCGGGGCACTTACAGTGATATCCGCCTGGAAAACATCGTCCGCAAGGGGCTGCACGGATTGCCGAACAAGTATGTGCCGGACAGCTACACCCCAAAGAAGTCGAGTGCATTGTCACATGTCGAAATCAGCAAGCTCAGCTTTGACGAGGAGATTCTGAACGAGCTGCCAGACATGGCCTGGCACCGGGGGCACCGCCAGCTTGGAACACTGGGCGGCGGCAATCACTTTGTGGAAATTCAGGAGATTGAAATTGCGGAAGAGCAGCGTGAGCTGGCTGAAGCCTGGGGACTGCGGGACGGGCAGATTGCGGTAATGATTCACTCCGGCTCCCGGGCCTGGGGAGGCATGGTCAACCAGTTCTGCACACCGGCTTTCGCCAAGGTGATGGGCCAGCTGGGCCTGGGCAGCGCCGATCCGCGCCTGATCTATGCTCCGCTTGCGCATCCACAGGCCCGGCGCTATGTCAACCTGATGTACTCGGCGCTGAATTATGCGGTGGTGAACCGCCACCTGATCGCCTACGCGGTCCGCGAAGGGTTCCGCGATGTGTTCGGACCGAAATGCGAGCTGCGGACCCTCTACGACTTGATGCACAACTATGCCTGGCAAGAGCAGACGGCTGCCGGGACCAAGTTCGTGCACCGCAAAGGGGCAACCCGGGCGCTGCCAGCCGGGCATCCGGATAATCCCCGGCCTTATGCCGCTACCGGACATCCGGCGCTGATTCCGGGCTCCATGGGTACGGCCTCCTACATCATGGTCGGCCAGCCCGGAGGGGAAGAGAATTATTATTCCATCTGTCATGGCGCCGGCCGTATCCGTTCTCGTTCCGCCAAGAAGCGGCTGGTGTCGGTCAATGATTTTTCCAAGTCGCTGAGGGTTGGCCGGGAGGATGAGATTGTCGTCAATCAGCATTCCCTCGAATCTATCATTGACGAATCGCCTCAGGCCTATAAGAATGTAGATGAGATCATAGAGAGCGTTACGGGCGCCGGACTGGCTGCTGTCGTGGCCAAATGCAAGCCGCTCGCAGCGATAAAGGGGACCAAGTAACAATGGAGAAAGAGAACAAGAAGCATACTGTAATTTACAAATACGACGAAAACGCCACGGGCATGATCAAGGGCTACGATGCCTATGCACGCCTGGTGGATGGAATTCTTGAAGCTTTGCACACCCGGTATGGCGTCCGCTACGAGCTGTATGCCAGTGACGATCCGAACAGTGAATACTGGAAGCTGCTGGAGAATGATGTGCAGAGCGGACATCCCGGTGTGGAGCATGTGGCGCGGATTTTCGACCGTCTGGAGGACCGGACGTTTGTGTATGACGATGACAAGGAGCAGCCGGAATACAGCATCCATTTGTCGATCCGCAACAATGTGCTGGCTTATCCGGGGATGGGAGTGGCTCTGGCGCGGGTTCCTGTATTCCAGGAGAACGGCATCAACTTTCAGGACTATGTTTTCGCTGCTTCTGACGAGCAGCTGCAAGGGTTTCTGGGCAATGTACGCAAGCGGCAGCGGGAGCAGAATATCAACAAGGTGACGGTGTTCACCGACAGACGCAATGGTATCTTCCGTGAGGATGAGCCGATAACACGTTCGGTTGGACGCGAGGCTGTCGTGCTGGAAGCGGGGATCAAAAAAGAGATTTACCGCTCGCTCGACCAATTCTTCGATTCGGACCGCAGCTTTTATGTTACCTATGACATTCCCTACAAAAGAGGAATTCTGCTCTACGGCCACCCCGGCAACGGCAAGACCACACTGGTCAAGTCCATCGCCGGGAGCGTGCCCGGTCCGGTCGTCTATTGGCAGATTACCGAATACACGAGCAGTGAATCGGTGAATGAGGTGTTCGAGGCCGCCGCCCGGCTGGCGCCGATGGTGCTGGTGATCGAGGATATCGATTCCATGCCGCAGGAGGTCAGATCCTTTTTCCTGAATACGCTGGACGGGGCCACCTCCAAGGAAGGGATTTTTCTAATCGGAACGACCAACTATCCGGAGAAAATAGACCCCGGCCTCATGAACCGCGCAGGACGTTTTGACCGTGCGTATGAAATTAAGATGCCGGATGAGGAGCTGCGGCTGGAGTATCTGAAGCTGCGCGGCTTCACGGCTTTTGCCGGAGAAGAGGGCGTTGCCGCCGCCGCGCGTCTGACTGCAGATTTCTCCCTGACCCAGCTCGGTGAGCTCTACGTCAGCGCCGCTCTGGAATGGCATGAGAATGGCCGGGCCGATGTCGAGGCACTTGTCCGCGGAATGCGGAGTGAGCTGGACAAGGGGCGCAAGCGGGAATGGATGAAGGACGCTTCTTCGGCCATTGGATTTTACTAAGTGGCAATGATCTAATAATAGTATGCCTGTGATGGGAGCCCGTGGGCTCCTTTTTTTTAGGGTTAGGAAATTGTGATTAATTACACTTATGGAATATAATGTTTATGAAGTTGGGGATAAGTGGACATGAATTTAGCGATTTCACCCTTATTTCCCCTCCAAATCAGCGAATAGAAGAACGAGGTGGAAAAAGGAAACTTAATTGGGTGATTTTACTCACTCCGGGGCGAAATGAGCTGAATTAGTGATCCTTTTTCCAACTTAGGCTGCGGAGATCGGTGTGCTGGGGCCAATTAGTGATCCTTTTTCCACTTGAAATTGCCGCTGGATTCATGAAGGGTCCTCCAGGCAAACGCTAAATTGAAATCTAAAGCAGCTAAGTGATCCGGATCGGAGAGGTACGGTTGTGGAAATGCAGGACAGGGGGAAATGAATAAGTGAAATTAGGAGACGGGATAGCCCGGAAAGTCCGTGCGAAGCTGCCTTTACTTGCTTCTGCCCCCTGCAAATCGTACAATTATCTGAAAATTAGTATTCGCAAAGCTGCGGTAGAGGTTCACGATTATGCAGATTAGGAGTTGAAGCAAATGAAGGTAGGAGTGGTATCGGATACGCATCTCTCAAGCAGGGCCAAAGGGCTGCCCTCTGTGCTTATGGAGGAATTCAGCAAGGTGGATATGATTCTGCATCTGGGTGATTGGGTATCGCTGGAGATCTATGATCTGCTGGCAGAGCTGGCCCCCGTGGAAGGAATTGCCGGCAATAACGACGGGGCTGAGATTATCCGGCGGCTGGGAGAGCGCAAGATCGTCACGCTGGAAGGTGTGCGGATCGGAATGATTCATGGACACGCGCCTTACTCCCGCAAGGGAACCGACGGGAACGCGCTGCTCGCTTTTGAAGGCGAGAAGGTGGACTGCATCCTGTTTGGCCATTCCCACCAGCCGCTGCTGCGGCAGGAGGGGGATATTCTGCTGTTCAATCCCGGCTCACCTACGGATAAGCGGCGGGAGAAGCAGTATTCGTTCGGCCTCATGGATATTGAGGAGGGCAAGATCAGCGCACGCCATATTTTCTACGATTCCAGGGAATAGAAGCGGATCTGTTGCTTGATGAACTATCATTTGTTTTATGGAAAAGAAAGTTAGGTGCGTGAATGTGGATAACAGCAATGATAAGCTAGCTATATTTTTTGATCTGGATGATACGCTGTACGACCATCTGATCCCTTTCCGGGAAGCGGTACGCGAGGTGCTGAGGCCGGATGAGGACCATTTGAATTATGCGGATCTCTTCTACAAGGTAAGGCATCACAGTGATCTGCTCTGGCCGAAGTATCTGCGCGGCGAACTTGAGCTTGAAGAAACGCGTGTACGGCGGCTGGAGCTGGCTTTTGCAGAATATGGTCTGGAACTGGACCGTGAGCAGGCGTCCAAGGTGCAGGCAGCATACATCGGCCGCCAGTACAGCATTGAGATGATCGAAGGGGTCGCTGAACAGCTTCAGCGTTTTATTTCCCTGGGACATAAGGTAGGGATCATTACGAATGGTCCTCAGGACCATCAGATGAGCAAGCTGCGCGGACTGGGCGTCGACAGGCTGATCCCTGAAGAGATGATTTTTATCTCGGATGCGGTTGGACTGGCCAAGCCGGACCCGGCAATCTTTGCTTATGTGAACCGGATGACCGGGACAACGGCCGAGCACTCGCTCTACATAGGGGATACGTGGGACAATGATGTTGTCGGAGCGCTTGATGCAGGCTGGAAGGTGTGCTGGTACAATCCACGGGGCAGACAGCCGGGAACGGAGCATAAGCCGAGTTACATCTTCGCCAGCTACCGTGAATTCAGTGAGCTTCCTTTGATTTAAAAGATATGGGGGGTGAACTCTCCGGATTTTTTCATTAACGCAGAGCAGCGATTCTCCAATAACGGGAGAATCGCTGCTCTTTTGACGTTGTAAGTTTTTGAGAAGATAGAGGGCTTGTCTCCGCCACTAGAAAATCTGCTTATGGGACAGCCTCTCAGCAGGCGCTCCACAGAAGCAGCTGTTTAATTGGCAAAAGTATAGGTCGGGTCGGTGAGCTGCAGTCTTTTTTTCAAATCGGAGGTTGCATAGATCTTGTTGTCGTCCGTGATAAAGAAGGCGTCCACCTTCTCCGGCAGCGATTCAAGGTATTTCATGCCATCCTCCAGGCCCATAAGGAACACTCCGGTAGACAGGGCATCCGCATCGGTTGCGTTGGGGCTCATAATGGTGATGCTTTTCAGCCCGTTCTGGGATGGAAATCCTGTGCGCGGGTCAAGAATGTGGTGGTAACGCACACCGTCCTGCATGAAGAACCGTTCATACACACCGGAGGCATCAATCACCTCATCCGAAATTTTGATTGTTCCCAGTTGGGTGCCGCGGCTTTGGTCCGGGTCCTGCAGGCCGATGTTCCAGGGCGATCCGTTAGGCTTGTTCCCAAGCGCAATAATACTGCTGCCCCCAAGGTTGATCATTGCGCTGTCCAGCCCCTGCTCTTTCAAATAATCGGCAATGCGGTCGGCTGCATACCCTTTGCCGATCCCGCCCATATCCAGCACCATGCCTTCTTTGGCCAGCTTGACGGTCTTCGCAGCCTCATCCACAATAACATCCTTATAATTGGTCAAGGCCTTGGCTTTGTCGATCTCCGCCTGAGGAGGAACCGATTCTCCGCCGCTGCCGATATTCCACAGATCCACAAGCGGGCCAATTGTCGGGTCGAACAGCCCGTCCATTTCCTCGGCGTATTTCAGCGACTGCTTAACAATATCCAGCGTTTCATCGGAGACAGCAACGGCCTCTTTGCCGGCAGCCTTATTTACCGCATACAACTCCCCGTCTTCCTTGGTGCGGCTGAACTCTTTATCCATGCGCTCCAGCATCTGCTGGATGTCATCCATATTTTTCTGCTCGGCCTTGTCGCCGAAAACTTTGATATTCACAACGGTATCATAAATATAAAACGTCTGCTCCAGGGACTTCGTTCCGCCATCCGTGGATACCTTGGCGCCGCCAGCGGTCTCTTCCGGACTGCTGTTCTTGTCCTTGTTGCTGCCGCAGGCTGTGACAGACAGAGCGAGGATAACGACGAAAACGGCGAGGAGAAGTGTCGATCTTGTGTTCTTGAGCATGTTCCACCATCCATAAAGTTAGTTTCTTGATCACATCCTTACTATAATACCCCAGATAAGCAGGCAATGGATACTTATTTCAAGACATTTTGGGCATAAGAAAATAAGTGCGGTTCAGCATGAGGCAGAAATTTACTTAAAATTGTTGTCATATCCGCGCAGACATGTTAAATTGATTTATGACCGGCTGACCAAAAATAAAATTTAGTCAATTTTTGACTGTTTAGGAAGGAAAGGAGCTTGAACCATGTCCATCGACCGCAAAGCATTAATACTGCAGGCGGCGACCAAATCCTTTGTACAGTTTGGCTATAAAGCCACGACTATGGATCAAGTGTCCAAGATCGCTAATGTAGGCAAAGGTACGATTTATACTTTTTTCAAAACCAAGGAAGAGCTGTTTGAAGAAATTCTGGACAAGGCCTCCCAGGAGCTGACTTCGGTCATGAGCCGTTTGGCGTCCGAGGATCACACCTTTATTCAGAAGCTGTTCAATCTGCTCGACTCCATTCTGGAATTCCGCTCCGATCATGAGCTGTTCGTCAAGCTGGCTCAGGAAGTGCGCGATATCGGTACGGTGCAGGCGCTTGAAGGAGTTAAACGGATGGAGGAATATGCGCTGGATTTCCTGCGGCGGCAGATTGAGCAGGCGATGGAGCGCGGGGAAGTGAAGCCTTGTGATGCCAGTGTGGCAGCGTTTATGATTTTCCGGCTATACTTGGCTTTGACCACGGAATGGAACAAGGGACATGAGCCCCTGGACAAAAACCGGATCAAAGAGCATATGATTTTGTTTATTTCAAATGGCATACTGGTCTAAAAGCCAAGCCACACAGCCTGTAAGGGCTATTTTTTTCCAGCTGTTATGATTGATTATGAAAATTTTCACGAATTTACAAACAAGAGATAGAAGGTGCCGGCAATGAAAGCTATTACTGTGTTTCTGAAGGATATGAAAATACTGTTGACCAAGCCCATGCTTGTGCTCACTTTACTGGGTGTTGCGGCGTTGCCGATGCTGTACAGCAGCTTTTTGGTGGATGCCTCCTGGGACCCTTACGGCAATACGGGCAAGCTGCCTGTTGCTGTTGTTAATCTGGATAAGGGAGCTGTCTATGAAGGCAAATCCATGGAAGTGGGGAAGGACTTCGTGGATGAGCTGAAGGACAACGACGACTTCAAGTGGAATTTCGTGAATGCGGCCGAAGCCGAGGATGGCATGGCGCATAACCGTTATTATATGACCATTACGATTCCCGCCAACTTTTCCGCAAATGCGACAACACTGACTGAGGAGCATCCGGTGCAGGCTGAGATTGTGTTCGAGCCGAACAGTGACTATAACTTTGTCGCCGGGCAAATCGGCAACAGTGCGATGAGCAAGCTGAAGGCGAAGCTGTCCACCCAGATTACAGCAGCCTATACCCGCAGCATGTTCGAGCAGGTTGACACGATCTCGGAAGGTCTTGGAGATGCAGGCGACGGTGCAACGGAGCTCAAGGCTGGAGCGGGCAAGCTGCAGGGCGGGCTGTCCACGCTGAAGACCAACCTGAATAAGCTGGCGAGCGGGACAACCGAGCTGCAAAGCGGTCTGAAGCTGCTGTATAATGGCGCGGGCAGCCTGAAGCAAGGCACAGGTACACTTACGCAGGGAACGACAGACTTGGCCAGCGGATTAAGCCAGCTGGTTCAGGCTGAGCGGCAGCTCCAGGCTGGTGCTGTGAAGTCGCAAAATGGCGCGGCACAGCTGAACGAAGGGCTGCTGGCCTCGAAGACGGGCAGCAGCCAGCTGAAGGAGGGACTGACCGCGTCGGAAGCGGCCAGCAGCCAGCTTGCCGCCGGTGCGGATCAGGTGGCCAAGGGGCTGGAGCAGATGATGGCGGCAACGCCCGGCCTGCAGGAGAATGAGCAGTTCCAGCAGCTGCTGGCTGCAAGCCGGCAGGTTGCCGCAGGCAGCCAGCAGCTGCACACCGGCCAGGAGCAGCTGCTGGCCGGCAGTACGAAGCTGGACGCAGGACAGCAGCAATTGGCTGCAGGCGCCAAGCAGCTAAGCGACGGCGGCTCCCAGCTGGCCACAGGGCTGCAGGCCTTCGGCCAGAAGCTGAATGAGGCCAGCGCGGGCGGAAGCAAGCTGGCTGCCGGGGCTGCGGCGCTGAACAAAGGCGCCGTTCAGCTGGGGCAAGGGCTGACCAAGCTTGCGGGAGGCGTAGACGGCCTCTCGGAAGGAGCGGTCAAGCTGAAGGATGGCGCAGGAGAGCTCAAGGACGGCGCGGGCAAGCTGGCCAGCGGAAGCGGTGAGCTTGCGGCGAAGCTGACCGACGCCGCAGCGGACACTTCCAGCGTGAAGTCCGGAGATGATACGGTGAACATGTTCGCCGAGCCGGTCAAGCTCACAGAGAAGACAGATCATAAGCTGGATCACTATGGACTGGGAATCACGCCGTATTTCTTATCGCTTGCCCTGTTCGTGGGAGCGTTGGTGTTCAGTACTGTATTCTCTCTGCGCGATTCGAATGTGCCGGGCGCTTCGCCGATGGGAAGATTTCTGAGCCGGACACTTACATTCGTGATGGTCAGTATACTCCAATCAGTACTTGCCGATATTGTTTTGTTATATGGCCTGAAGCTGGAGGTTCAGAGTGCCCCGCTCTTCTTCCTGTTCACGCTTATCGTCAGCTTCTGCTTCACGATGATTGTTCAGGCACTGGTTACGTGGCTGGATAATCCGGGACGCTTCCTGGCGATTGTATTGATGATCTTCCAGCTGACTTCCAGCGCCGGCACCTTCCCCCTGGAAATGCTGCCAGGCTGGATGCAGAAGGTGAATCCTTGGCTGCCAATGACGCACAGTATCGCCGGCTACAAGGCAATTATCGGCAGCGGAGACTACGCCTTGATGAGAGTGCAAATCGTCTACTTGCTGGTTTACGCTGTGATCTTCCTGGCGCTCACTTTCCTGTACTTTGCGCGCCAGAACAAGCGCACTGCAGCGGCTTCTAAAGAGCTTGCGGTCTAAGGCAACCCTTGGTGAAGCAAGGATATGTGAAGGGTCAGCTTCGCTAGGCGGAGGCTGAGCGAAAGATCAGGCATACCGCAAGAGTCCCGCTCTTAAGGCGGAACTGAACGAAATGTCAGCTATATTACGAAAACTCCCGCCCCGAAGGGAAAGCGGAATAAAACTTCACACATAAGTATGGAAACTTCCGCCCCTGAGAGGGAGGCCGCTGAAAAACTGGCTTTTCAGCAGCCCTCCTAAGGGGAACGGGAGTTTTTTGCCTTTTTATTCTTGTTGTTCAGGTAATTATGATTTTATTCTACTGCAGGTATGGCATGTAAAAGCTGGCCGCAAGGAGGGAGGGGAATGTCCGCGAGAGTTGCAGGGAGGTGAAGTGGAATTAGTTCACTTAAATCAGCGCAAAAGCTCTCTGCAGAGGGAATGGTGGGAAAAAGTAAAGTTAATTTGAGCGAATTTCCCTGTGTTGCCGGGAATCAGCCGGATTAGTTGTCCATTTTCCATCTAACACCTCAGGAATAGGGGAATGCAGGAGATATAAGTTTACTTTTTCCACTTGGGCTTGCTGCCGGGCACTCACAAACATAAATTCAAAACGGCTACCCTATCCAATAAAGGACGGCATAGCCGTTAGGTCCAGGGTAACCAAGTTCATGGATAGCTGGCTCCTATTTAACTAATTTCGGCATAGCTGTTACATGCAAAGCTGACTCCTGCGTAGCAGCACATGCACAGCTGGTACATGCATAGCTGGTTTATGCATAGCTGGTTTATGCATAACCGATTCATGCTTAACTAGCCATGCTAAACTACCTCATGCTTAACTGGTTCATCAAGCTGGCTCGTGCCTAGTCCAGCATATACTCACGGTACTTGTTTTTGCGGGGGTTCAGTACGAAGAGTATGCCGCTGAGGTAGCCTGAAACGGCATTGAAGTTGCGCTTCAATGTCGATTTGCCGGTTAGATAGGTCAAGGTCCACAGCAGGGCTGCGTAATTTTTCACCGGGGCTTTACGCAGATTCAGCAGATAATAATGGTTGACGGCTGTGGCCCGCGCGACCCGGCCCGCCTTGTCGCGGGAGCTAGGAGACTCGTGGTGGGTAATCTTCATATCCGGATTGATCACGAGCTTGCCGTATTTGCTGGCCAGATGGCACATATAAATATCGTCAGCCACTGCATAGCTGGTCATCCAGGGATAAGGCTTCATGTCCTTCAGCGCCGAAGCACGGAACGACATATTGCAGCCATGGAAAAAATCCGTTTCAAAGGTATCCTGTGTCTCTCCCCAGAGCAGCAGAGAGCCTGCAAGTGTGCTGGCCGACAATCGGCCTGGCGAAGCCGACATTTGGCAGGTCAGCATACCGAGCAGCTTGCCGGATCTGCTGCTGGACATGCCTTTGGCTATGCCTCCGACCCCGACGATTGACTTGTCCGCCGCGTAGGTATCCAGCATCCGGCGGATGTACAGCGGATCGTCCAGTTCGGCATCGTCGTCGAAGCTGAGCAGAATGTCTCCATCGATCAGTCCCAGTGCCTCATACCGGGAGAGCCAGACACCGGGCTTGGTTTTGCGGTAATAACGCAGCTCCGCCTGAGGCATCCGGTTGAGGACTTTGCGGAAATACTCCAGTACCTGCTCCTCAATATCACCGTCGTCCACAATCAGCAGCTCAATCGAGACATCCTCAAGATCGGTCTGCCTGCCGATAGATTCAATGCACAGCGTAAGATCTTTGATCCGGTTGCGCGTGGGAATTACGATAGACACATCATGCATGCCGCTGACTCCTTCCGGGACGCCCTCGTCGTCCGCTTTATCATAATAGAATAATATAATGCACCGGAATTTCTTGTTGCTCTAAGTTTACCCCCCTTCAGGTAGGACGTATATACCACTTTCGTTTACTTTTTTTTATAGCATTTGCGATTATAATAAATAGGAAATTAGTTGCAGTTCATTTTGAGTAATACGAACTATTTGGACAAAGCTTAGCTATATGCTTCCGGTGCCAGTTTTGCGAAGCGGATTCAGGAAGCTTAGGCTATCAAACTTTAAGGAGGAGACGTTATGCATGTCGGGATCTTTATGCATACTAATTACTTTGAAGATTTCTTCGTAAAAGGCCTGGGTCTCAGTGAAGAGGAATATGTAAGTTCGTATCATAACGATTTTTCTTTCGATTATGCGCGTCTTTTACATACCAAAGGCATCCGCACCACCATTTACAATTTCACCCGGGTGGGCGATGAGGTCCGCACTTATCAGCATGGCATTGTGGATTGCACCATTAAATTCATTCCTGTGGGCAGACTCTATAAATCGTATTGCCTGATCCCGCTCTCCCACCGGACACCCATCGGCAAATTTATCTCCCAATATATATCCACCATTCAAAAGGATCTGGCCGGAATTTTGCGCGAGGACGGGATCAGCCTGATTTATGCCCAGGAATATGCATCCGGACGTTTTGAACGTCTGGCTTCAACGGCCAAGGAGCTGAACATTCCAATCATTGCCGCATATCACGGGGGCAGCATACATAAATGGATATTGCCCATTAAGAAGCATACGCTGCACAAAGCTTCCTTTTTGACAACGCTTAACGAGGATGAGCAGAACAGCATGGTTAGCCATTTCCCGCATATCGCGGAACGGATCCGGCTGCTGCCCAACTTTGTGAATTCAGCGATTTTTTACAAGCGGGACAGGGAGCAGGCGCTGGCGGCGCTTGGGCTGGACCCGGAGAACAGGTATTTGATCACGGTGGGCCGTTTATTTGAATATCAGAAGGGCCATTCCCTGCTGGTTCAAGCTGTGGAGCAGCTCAGGCATATTCCCGACCTGAAGGTACTGATCGCCGGCGGCGGGCCGGATGAGCAGAGCTTAAGGGCGCTGATTAAGGAAAAGAATCTGGAGGACCGCATTATTCTCCTCGGCACGATCCGCAACAAGGATATTCTGGCCAGCTACTACAGTATTTCCGAACTGTTCGTGCTGCCTTCACGGTATGAAGGGCTGCCGCTGGTCATCCTGGAAGCCGGTGCCTGCGGGCTGCCGACGGTTGCCTTTAATGTGATGGGGGTACGCGGGCTGGTGCAGCATGGGGTCAGCGGTCTGCTCGCGGAAGGGCTGGACCCGTCCGCGCTGGCGGCATCACTGGATACCTTGCTCGGAAATCCGGAGCTGCGCACGGAGATGGGGGAAGCAGCCCTTCGGATCGTCCGTTCAGACTACTCGGAGGAGATTATCGGGGCGCGTCTGTATAATCTGCTGCAGGAAAGCTTAGGGGTTGACCCTTCGGCGGCCCCCTTTGGCGGCGACAGCCTGGCACCGGAGCTGGGCACTCCTGTGTAAACCGTTCGTGCAGATAGCCGAAAGATACTTGTAATTTTCGGTTTTTAACTATACAATTGTAAGTAAGAAAAATTTAGTTACTAAGATTCAGGAGGAATCCCCATGAGAATAGATGTATGGTCCGACAATGCCTGTCCATTTTGCTATATCGGCAAAAGACGGCTGGAGCACGCGCTGAGCCAGTTCGAAGGACAAAACAAAGTAGAAGTTGTCTTCCGCAGTTTCCAGCTCGATCCGAGTGCACCGGTGCAGGCCACCCAGGATGTGTATGACATGCTGGCTGCCAAATACGGTATGACCCGTGAGAAGGCGATAGCCACGAACGCCCAACTGGCAGAGCAGGCTAAAGGCGTTGGCCTGGAGTTCAACTTTGATGCCGTGCAGCATACGAATACTTTTGACAGCCACCGTCTGGCTCACTATGCTGCCGCCAAAGGCAAAGGTGCTGAGATGTCCGAGCGGCTGCTGGGTGCTTATTTTACCGATGGACACAATCTGGCGGACCGCCAAGAGCTGGCTTCCCTGGCTGGCGAGGTTGGTCTGGATAAAGCAGAAGCTGCGGCGATGCTGGAAACAGATGCCTTTGCAGATGCGGTGAATGCCGATATTGCGGAAGGAGAGCGCTTGAATATTACAGGTGTACCGTTCTTCGTATTCAATAATAAGTATGCCGTATCGGGTGCTCAGCCGGGTCCGGTCTTCTCCGAGGTGCTGGATACCGTCTGGGCTGAAGAGAAGAATGCACCTGAGCTTCAGGTGATTGGACAACCTCAGTCCAAAGCTCCGGATGCCGAAGGCTGCGATGACGGCTCCTGCAGCATCTGATGGGCAGAAGCCCGGCCTGGAGAGTCTGCCGGGCCCATGGCTGATGGCGCAGCCTGAATGCAGCTCACTAAAGCCCCCTGCCGGAAGGCAGGGGGCTTTTTCAAATGCCAAAGGTTATCTGAAAGAAGTCACAAAGCTTGAGAACAACGTCCGTACATCATATTGATACTGCTTGATGGGTTCCACAGGGCGGTTTACACCCATCAGCGTGTACACGGCAATTCTGGCTGCACGGACGGAATATTCCTCGGTGAACACGACATCATCCGGGATTTCGCAGAATTGACTGATAAAAGCCAGGTTGGTGGAGCCTTCGGGAACCACCTTCGGCCGGTCGCTGTTCAGTCTCGGCATGAACTGGGCGGTAATGTAAGGCATCATGCAAGGGATACAGTTGGCGGTAGCCATGATCTCTTCCTTATGCGCTTCGAAATGAAGGTGGCCGATCAGCTCCTGCATAATTTCTTCCCCGGTACAGTCGCACATTCTTTTCTTCACGAAATCGCCGACCTTGTCGGGATACAGCCCATAACCCCAGAAGACCTTGACATGCTCCGGCTGATTGCGGAAATGCGGCTGGAAGGCCAGCACCACAGACATGAACCAGCTGGAATCCTTGAAGGTTACAAGCGCGCCTGTACCGGCCCGGTTGCGCGTGAATTTTTCCATAAGATCAAAGAATGCCGAGTCCTGGAAGGTTACGGTGAAGGATTCCCACTTCGAGCCGTCCACATGGTCATCAAAAGAGGAAGGATTGCCCAGACCCGGTTTTTTGGCGGCAATATTCTCCCACAGCTTCCAGGAGCTGCCCTTGCCGTTCAGGCGCGGAGCGGTTGTCATCGAACCGAGGCTGGAGCCTTCGGTCATGGAGCCGTTCGTAACGATCACGCGGTCCCCTTCCGCAATCTCAATGACATCGGGAACGCCCTGCCGCAGCACATGCATCTTCGTAACTGTAATGCCGTCGCCGTCTTTGAAATCCAGGTCGGTGACGGTGCATTTCAGAGTGAAATCTACGCCGAAAGGCTCCAGATATTTGTGCAGCGGCAGAATAATCGAATCATATTGGTTATAGGGGGTACGGGTAACCCCCTCAAGCGTTTGAATGCGCGGAAATTCATGTATAAAGCGGAGCATGTATCTTTTGAATTCAACCGCACTGTGCCAAGGCTGGAAGGCAAACGTCGTTGCCCACATGTACCAGAAATTCGTCTGGAAAAAGTGAGGAGCGAACCAGTCATTGATCCGCGCTTTGCCCATTTTGTCTTCAGGAGTGATAATCAGCTTGCCCATGGCCAGACGGTCTGCCATATCGAAGCCCATCGACAGCACGTCTTCGACTTCACCGTTTTTGTTGATCAGGCGGGCATTGGCATGTGTGGGATTGGCATCATCAAAGGCTGTAATCTCCTCACGCACCGATTGCCCCGGATGGTCGATTGAAGGAATGGTGCTCAGCAGCTCCCAAAGGTTCTCGTAAGCTTCATCGTTCAGCATCCGGCCGCCCCGGATGACATAACCTTGTTCACCGCTGCCCGCGCCGTCATTGCTGCCGCCGAGGATCTTCATTTCTTCAATAATGTGAATGTTCTGTCCGGGAAAGTCACAGTCTCTGACGAGATAGGCTGCACCTGCAAGGGATGCAATACCGCCGCCGACAAAATAAACCTGGCTGTTACCGTACTCTTTTTTCACTGCGTGTCGCCTCCATAGGGTTGCTGTTTGATGTTGCTGTCCCTAATGTAAACCAAGGCTGGCGCACAGGGTATGGCCAATAGTCGGCGAGTGTATGAATTTTGGTCACTTGGAGCAAAGTGTAAGGTTTTCCGACAACTATTGAAGGCCGGAGAAGCGGAAAAAGCCGCCGGACCAGAAACGGTTACGACAGCTTTTTCTTGTATTGATGCAGCGCTTTGGCAAAATTTCCTTCAATCAGCACACTGAGCTTACTGATAATCATCTTCGGATCATCCTTCATGCCGCCGCGCATCCACTGGATCACAAGCCCCGTAAAAGCAAGCGTATAAAAGTTGGCGATAAACCGCTTATCCTCGATGTCAACCTCCATCTCTCCGGCAAGCTCTTGAATCACACCCATGATGAGGTCGTTCGTTACTTCATACAGATACGCATCCAGATGCGTCCTGCCCAGGGAGTCCAGCGTATTGCAGCAAAAGGCCTTGTTGGCTTCGATGTAGCAAAAAATCCGGTAAAACCCGTCCGTCCACGTATTATAGCTGCGGTACGGGGCGATGCTCTCCACGGCTTCCGTCTGGTAAATCCAGCCGAGCAGCTCAAAAATATCCTGGAAATGATAATAGAACGTCTGACGGTTGAGCCCGCAATCGTCCACCAGATGTTTGACTGAAATTTTATTCAGCGGTACATGTTCCATCAGAGTCTTCAGCGAATGGGCGAGGGCTTTTTTGGTCAAAAGGGAATTGGACACGGGGGTCCACCTCCTTATGTGATGCTGGTGATCTATTGAATTGATGCCGCGTATTTGATCCTAGAGCTTGCGCCGGCGCCGGTGTCTGATCAGCCAAAAGATGCCCTCTGCAAGCAGCCCGGCCGCAAATCCGCCCAGTGCAAACATTACAAACATGAGAAAGCCCGCAAGATCCTCCCAGCCGGACATTTCCCGGTACGTATAGGCCATCATAAACCCCAGCCCGGCCAGAATTCCTGCTGTAGTGATCAGCCAGACCAGCTGTGCACCCAGCCAGCCAAAGCCATTCACCACTATAGATGCACCAAGTGCAAGTGCAGCATACCTGGCAAGCAGAAGGGGACTGAAATCATTGTCCAGCAGAACAAAACGGTTCAGAATCAGCAGCAGCCAGAGAACAAGCGCATACACAGGAATCCAGAAGGACCAGCGTTTGCTTTTGGCGGTTGGCAGGAAGCCCATGATCTCTTCACCCCGTTATCGTTAATAGATGTCCTCCAATTCCTCCGCACTCTGCAAAAGAAACTTCAGAAGATTAGGGATATCCTCCATTTGCTCTTCGGTAATTTGCCTGTTGAACTTCAGCTCGATGCAGTTGTTGTACGTGTCGCCTTCCTGGCCGTACCGGTAACTGAGGGATTGAACGGGCTGGAAATCCGGCCCCCAGACCGAGTTGAGAATCTGCTGGGCTGCTGCACACTGGCCGTTCACATTCTGGATTTCCATATAAAAGCGCAATACAAGGACGCAGCCGGGATCGCTGCCGGGCATTTCCAGAATTTCGTCGCCCAGCTCCTTCACCGATGACAGCAGCACCACCTGGGACGTCACATTTCTGCTGCCGGCCAGCTTGAAGGACAGGCTGAATTCGCGGGACATCAGCGCCAGGTTCAGCAGATCGGCCCGGTCCGTCACGGTAAGAATTCCATCCAGGTTATCGTAATCGTAAATCTGGTTTTCAAAGGCAATTTTGATGTTGTCAAATACAGTGGGATGGAACATAAACCGCACCTTCTTACGTTTCTCTATATTGTACCATGACGCAAATATAGTGAAAAATGTTGCTGGTGGAGTCGCCTGTTAGAATCAGTGAGATTAATTCGACGGTGCCGGTGCAGAGTATTTCAGGAATGTCTTGGGGATGGCACTCTCAAACGTGAGCAGTTCCCCGGAGGCTGGATGTACGAAGGAGAGCAGGCGGGCATGGAGCCCGAGCCGGCCTACTGCTTTTGTCTCCGCACCATATTTCTTGTCCCCAACAATCGGATGGCCGATATCGGACATATGCACACGGATCTGATTCTTGCGTCCGGTCTCAAGGTGTACTTCCAGCAAAGAGAAGTGGCGGTTGCCCTGAATGAGCTTATAGCGGGTCACGGCATGCAGGCCGTCGCCTTCATGGGGACTGGAATACATTTTGAGCGTCGAGGTTTCCTTCAGCCAGGAGCTGATGGTTCCCTCCGGTTTTTTGACAACGCCTTCCACCAATGCCACATAGGAGCGTTCCTTCACCGTTTCTTTCCATGTATTCTGCAGCGTCTGCTGCAGCTGTTCGCTTTTGGCAAACATCATTACGCCGGAAGTATCGCGGTCCAGTCTGTGCACCACAAAGACACGGTTATGCGGATTGCTCTGGCGGACATGCTCCATCAGCTGGCGGTAGGCCGTCAGCTCATTATCTTCGCCGGTGGAGATGGAGAGCAGCCCGGCTTCCTTTTGAATCACAATCAGATCATCGTCCTCATGAACAATGGTCAGTCCTATCATTTCTTTGACCTGGATTGGTTTTTCAAGATCAATGGTTACGGTCTGGCCGGGATGCAGCTGGAAATTATGTTTGGTCACGGCTTTGCCGTTTACCGACACCTGCCCGCGGGAGAGCATGGACTTAATGGAATTGCGTCCGCGGCTTACAAGGGCCTTCAGCAAAAAAGCCAGCAGCTCGGCAGGCTCCGCCACCGTATACGATTTAACGGCCGGTGCTTTGGGTGCTGCTCCCGATGTACCGCCTGTTTTGCCGTTTGGGCCTTTTGTACCGCGCTTGGGTTGAGCTTTGGCATTTCCTCCCGGCCTCAAGCCGCGTTTGGAACCCTCTTTGGGATTTCTTCTTATATTCATGG
Source organism: Paenibacillus graminis (assembly GCF_000758705.1). Classification (NCBI taxonomy): domain Bacteria; kingdom Bacillati; phylum Bacillota; class Bacilli; order Caryophanales; family Paenibacillaceae; genus Paenibacillus; species Paenibacillus graminis. The sequence goes on from NZ_CP009287.1 coordinate 1,623,545, forward strand.
AAGCATTCTCCGTCCTCTAATAATGTACTCCTCAATATACCATGTGCAGTAAAGAAATACTACGGAGAGCCGGTAAGGGAGAGGACTCCTGGTTGATCAGCTATAACAGAATAATCAGCCAGACGATGATCAGCAAGGATACACCCGCGCAGCTCCAGCCCAGAGCAGAGGCATATTTTTTTTCGCGAACCCATCCGCTGGACTTATAGATCGTCCGGTCCACTGTGAGCAGCATCAGTGCGGAAAATATGGTGATCGCAGCAGTACAGGCTAATAGGCGCACCATGTGCATCTCCCTTTATCAATTTTGTTGGGCTAAACCGGCTCAAACACTCCTATGTCTCTTTAAGTCCGACTCTCCGCAGATGCAGAGTAAGATTAACATTCACAGTGATACTGCCATAGAGCTCCTCCCAATCGTCTTTTTCATGAATATGCTCCTTCCAGTAGGCAGGGTGGTGCGCGCGGATAATCTCGCCCATTCCAAAAATATCCGCATGGTCCCTTTGGGTCTGCCGGATCAGATTATGGGTCAATTTCTGAACATTCTTATTGAATTCTTGCTCAATCTCATACAGTCTTGCGGAGGAATCGGCAGGCTTCGCGCTATGAAAGTGCTCGTCCAAGTCTCCTTCGAGATAAATGTCATAGGTTAGAACGGGTTTGCCGTTCTGGATGGAGCTGCGGGTCTTTGAGTATCGTTCATTAGTTTTGGTCATGACTATACCAAGCTCCCTTGTTTTGAAAAGAGCGGAATACCCGCCCGGGTCCATTCCCTGGACCGCCATGAACGCGCCGATTTCCAGCGGTTTTGTGGTGTTGACCATTTTGCCCCGGCTGAAATAGGCCAACCCGTTAATCAGTACATTGTCTTTGTTGCGCAGTGCCACATAGGGCAGATATTCGCTTTGTCCCCACTTGGAATCTGCCGACCAGTAGGAGCCGATATAATCGGGAGGAAACTTGCCCGAAGTAACAGCTTTCTCCATCATGGAAAGAACATAGAGCGTAGGGACACGCTGCAGCGGGGGGGTGACATCCATAAACTGCTCAGCCCGGCCTTCGGATACCAGCAGCCAGGTTCTGCGCCGGACTTCGGGATTGCGCCGGAGATAATCATTAAGATCGTCCATCTTCCCCCGGGCGATCTCTTCGCTGATGACTATCACCCGCAAATGCACGAGATAGCGCGGGTCGGCGATTTGCTGCTGCAAATTATTCATAGCATCATCAAGCGTATGCCCTGTCACCGTAACCACCCACACCGGGCTTGTCTTCCCGTCCTCGCTGCTTCCGCTTCCCGGCCCCAGCGGCACACGTCCGGGCACGGCGATCTGCGCTGTGACGCTGATCATTTCCTCCGGCAACGGAGTATCCGAAAGATGGGTGACCTCTTCTTCCTGGCCTGCCTTTTCCGGGGGGGCGGTATCAATGGATAATCCAAGCACCAGCGCCCGGTCCTCAATTTCTACTTGATCCCAGCATCCGGTAAGAAAAAGACTGATGACGGCAGCCGCCATCCAACCAGCGCTTATTTTCCGCAGCAGTCTGTTCATGGGATCACCTTCTTGTGGAAACGGCGGACCCCGTATACGGCCCATAACAGAGCGGGGTAGCCCACCATCAGGATCATGGATGCTTTCCCCAGAAGGAGGGTCCATGTGTAGGTCTCAAAAACATTCTTTGGGAGCATAGCAATGGCAAAAACCAAAGGGAGCAGTACACTGGAGGTCATCCGCTGATCCCTGAACGCAAGCAAGTTCTGCAGAAGATAAGCGGCCAGATAGTAGGTAGTATAGATAGTGGTGAAGACAGAGATCACCCATATGACAATGAACAGGGCATCCAGCCGTTCCAAAAAACCGTCTCCAATGACCGCCGAACGGGCGGTTTCCAGTGTGGGATAAATCAGCAGCTTGGTTTCTTCCGCACCGAACATGCCTACGGAGGCGATAACAATCAGCAGATATACGGCTCCGGCTGCAAAAATACCAATTGCTCCTGCACGCACAGCCTGCTTGGGCAACTGCATAAAAGGAACCAGCAGCGTGATGATAAAGGAACTTTGGAACAGATAGCTCGCTTCAAGGGCGCCTTTCCAAAAGGAGGCTGAAGGAGCCGTCAGGACAGGCTGAAGATTCAGCAGGTCGACATCGCTCATAGAAATCAGGATGGTTATGAGCACCGGACCAATGATCAGCGGCAGGTAGAAGAAATGAATGTAGGAAAACTTGATGATATTCCTTCGGGCTGACAGCTGGCAGATCAGCAGCATCAAAAAAATGGTCGCTTCAATCGGTGTTTTATTGAACAGCACACTCGTGGCGACATCTCCGAACTGACGGGCGGTAAGGCCGGTAAGCCATAAGAAGATAAGCCAAATGATCAAAGTGAAGAACATTGCCGGCGGACGGCCGATTAGACGGCGGCTGAACACAAACAGCGATTCTTTGGGGAAGCGCCGGCACAGCGCGGCCAGCAGCCAGAAGCTGAAGAAGGAGATCAGGGCACCGGTAAAAGCAACCAAAGGTGCGCTGCTGCCTCCGGCATCGGCCATATAACGGGGAAAGCTGAGAATCCCTATGCCAATAATGGTGCTACTGATTACGGCTGCCGCCCGCAGTGTTGTGATCTGCCGGGAATTGTTCATTTGTCTCTCCTCCCTGCTGAAGAATCTGTTGTGTATAATTCCCGGGAATGGAGGCAGGAAGCCTGGTGTTATCCCGGGTATGCAGAAAGCTGGGGCGGCTGTGCATCCACCACAAAGGGGCTCTCACGAGTGAGTCCTTCCAATCGCGCCATTTGCCGGGAATGTACGGAGACATATAGGGTACAGAAAAGGATTCGAGGAACAACAGATGGTTGATAATCAGGATGGTGCCGATCATCACACCATAGAGTCCGAACATCCCAGCCAGAAGGATCAGCGGAAACCTCAGCATACGCAGTGCAATCGCCGCGTTATAAGCGGGTGTGGCAAAAGAGCCGATAGTCGTCAGCGCAACAATCACCACAGTGATTGGACTGGCCAGTCCGGCGGCCACCGCTGCCTGGCCGATAACGAGCACACCGACAATAGACAAGGCTCCGCCAATCATCTGCGGCAGACGGATGGTAGCCTCGCGCAGCACCTCCATAGATACCTCCATAATCAGCACCTCCAGCACCGCCGGGAAGGGCACGCCAGCGCGCCCCCCGGAGATGGCTACAGCGAAATCGGTAGGCATCAGCTCCGGGTTAAAGGAAATTACCGACACATATAAAGCCGGGAAAAACAGGGAAAAGGCCAGGGCGATTAGACGGATTATGCGAATAAGGCTGCCCATAATAAACCGCTCGGTGTAGTCATCTATCGTTTGGAAGAATTGGTTGAACAGGGCCGGAACGATCAGGGCGAAGGGCGAACCGTCTACCAGGATAGCAACCCGGCCTTCGAGCAAAGCGGCTACCGTTTTATCCGGCCGCTCTGTGCTCTGAACCTGCGGAAAAGGAGATAACGGCTGGTCCTCAATGAATTGTTCAATGTAACCCGCATCAATGATGCCGTCGGTTTGAATAATTGAAATTCTGCGCATCGCCTCGGCTACCAGCTTCGGATCGGCCAAACTGTCCAGATAGCATAAGGCTACCCGTGATTGGGTTCGTGATCCGATTGGACTGATCTCAATCCGGAAATCCGTACTCTGCAGCCGATAGCGCAGAAGGGAGAGATTGTTCTCCAGCTTCTCTACATAACCTTCCCTTGGTCCCCGAATTACCTGTTCCGTCTGCGGCTGGTCTACACCACGGGTGTCCACCTGCCGCATGTCCAGTACAAGGGCTTCAGCCGAACCCTCTGTCAGCAGAATCAACTGGCCTTTGACGATTTCGGAAGGCAGTGCGGACAATTCTTCTGCGGTGGTTCCCTGTGTGACTTGAACCGCTGCATTCCAGATATAATGGTACAGCTCAGTGAGCTTGTCCGGAAGTCCGGGATGATCATTAGAACGGGCCATAAGCGGTTTCAGGATATGCTCCTGAATCTGCTCCTGATTGACAAGGGAGGAGAAGAACACAAGCGCTGCCTGGTAGCGGCCGAACAGCAGGAACTCGCGCACGACCAGATCTCCGCTCTGGCCGAGCCCGTGAAGCAGCTTTTCCAGGTTGGCTGACAGGCTGAGACTAAGCTTTTCCCCGCCCGGTTCAGATGGTGGGGGGGACGGCTGCTTTTGGTTTTTGATATATGAAACATATTTCTCTTTCCAAGCTTGCATTTGACCGCCTCCTTGGGGCTGACCGTTTGGAAGATCAGTATAAAGTGTTGCTTAGAAAAGGTTTTTTTATGTAAACCGGAGAGGCTGAACCTGAAAGGGGGAGGCTGGAATTATCCTTCCGGCGGTTGCTCAATACCCCTTTGCCCGGTAAACTAAAGATAGAAAGTCTTAAGGAGTTATGATAGAGATGAAGATGCAAGCACCTACCATGGAACAGGCGCAGGCTGAACTGCAAAAATATTATGGCTATCCCGACTTCCGGGAGGGCCAGAAAAAAATCGTTATGAATTTGCTGGAGGGACGCGACACGCTCGGGATCATGCCGACGGGGGGCGGGAAATCCATATGTTATCAGGTTCCCGCATTGCTGCTGCCGGGACTTACGCTGGTCATTTCCCCGCTGATTTCACTGATGAAGGACCAGGTGGACGCGCTGACCACGGCGGGAATTCCGGCCGCCTATATCAACAGCACACTGAGCGGCAAAGAAGTGAATGAACGCATACGTGCGGCGCGCCGGGGAGAGCTGAAGCTGCTATACGTGGCGCCCGAGCGGCTGGAACTGGACTGGTTCCGCCTGGAAATGGCCGGACTGTCCATCTCGTGTGTCGCGGTGGACGAAGCCCACTGTGTCTCCCAATGGGGACATGACTTCCGGACCAGTTATCTGGCGGTTTCCCCCTTTGTGAACGAGCTGCCGGAACGGCCGATTCTTGCCGCCTTTACCGCAACGGCTACACCCGAGGTTATGGAAGACATGGTCCGGCTGCTGCGGCTTCGCCAGCCAGGCGTATTCATGACAGGACTGGGCCGTGATAATCTGGCCATGTCAGTGCTGCGCGGAGAGAACAAACGCGAGTTCGTGCTGGATTATACGGCACAGCACTCCCATCAGCCGGGCATCGTTTATGCCGCCACCCGCAAAGAGGTGGATGATCTGTATCAGCGGCTGCAGGCTTCCGGCATCGCCGCCGGACGTTACCATGCAGGGATGAGCGACCAGGAGCGGGCGGAGAGCCAGGAAGGTTTTCTCTATGACGATATCCGCGTCATGGTCGCCACCAACGCTTTTGGGATGGGGATCGATAAGTCGAATGTCCGTTATGTCATCCATTACAATATGCCCAAAAATATGGAGGCCTACGTACAGGAAGCGGGCCGTGCCGGGCGGGACGGAGAGCCCAGCCAGTGTATCCTGCTCTTCAGTGCGCAGGATATTATGACGCAGAAGTTCCTGATCGAGCAGAATCCGCAGGACACGGACCGCAAGGCCAATGAATACCGCAAGCTTCAGCAGATGATTGATTATTGCTATACCACCCGCTGTCTGCGCAGCGCCCAGCTGGATTATTTCGGCGAGGAGCACGGGGACAAGCCCTGCGGAATCTGCAGCTCCTGCACGGATGAACGTGAGCTGGTGGATATGACCGTGGATGCGCAGAAGATATTCTCCTGCATCCACCGTATGCGTGAACGCTATGGTGTCGCGCTGGTATCCTCCGTCCTGAAGGGCTCCCGCAACCAGAAGGTGCTGCAGTACGGCTTCGAGAATCTGCCTACCCACGGAGCCATGTCCAGCCGCACCGAGAAAGAGATTACCGAGAGCATCAATGTGCTGATCTCGGAAGGATATCTGGCCTTATCGGAAGGCCAGTATCCTGTGGTGCGGCTGCAGCCGCTGGCCGCCGAAGTGCTGCGCGGCCAGCGCCAGGTCCTGCAGCGGGTGGCCCGGGTGCGCAGCACCGGAGGCAGCTCCGGCGGGCGGGACCGCAGCCGCGTGCGCGATCTGTCGCCGTCGGCGGTTAATGAGACGGTGTTCGAGCAGCTGCGCCTGATCCGCCGCGAGCTGGCGGGGCGCGAGCATGTGCCGTCCTACATTATTTTCAATGATGCGACCCTGCGCGAGATGAGCGTGGTTTGTCCGCAGACGGAAGCGGAAATGCTGAGAGTCAAAGGGGTCGGTGAAGTGAAATACCGCAAATACGGCAAGCCGTTCCTGGAATTTTTTCAAAATGAAATGTAAAGAAGGTTATCAGGCATGAAAATCATCCTGGCTACATTAAATGCCAAATATATTCATACCTCGCTCGCGATCCGCCTTCTGAAGGCATACAGCGAGCATGAGTTTCAGGATATCCATTTGGCGGAATATACCATCAAAGATCCCGTGATGAATATCGTGTCCGACCTATTCCAGAAGAAACCGGATGTGATCGGGTTTTCCTGTTATATCTGGAACATTGAAGAGACTGTCAAGGTGGTCGGGATTCTCAAGCAAGTGATGCCTGAGGTGATGATTGTACTGGGCGGGCCGGAAGTATCATATGAGCCCCTTTACTGGATGCAGCGGGAAGCCGGGATTGATTTTGTCGTGAACGGCGACGGGGAAGAGACCTTCCACCATCTGCTCCAGGAGCTGCGGGATGACCGCAAGTTTCATTTTGTCTATGGAGCTGCTTACCGCAAGGGCGAAGAGCTGATCGTCAATCCACCGCGTCCCAAAAGCGATCTGAACACCCTGCCGTCCCCGCACCGGTTCCCGGATGATCTGCCGGATCTCGGCAAGCGGATTGTTTATTTTGAGACCAGCCGGGGCTGCCCGTTCAACTGCCAGTTCTGCCTGTCCAGCATTGAGGTGGGTGTGCGGTACTATGATATTGAGCGGGTGAAATCAGATCTGCTCTATCTGATCGAGAATGGTGCCAAAGTCATCAAATTTCTCGACCGCACCTTCAATATCAACCGCAATTACGCGATGGAAATGTTCCAGTTCCTGATCGACAACCATCAGGGCTGTGTGTTCCAGTTCGAGATTACAGCGGATATAATGCGTCCGGAGGTGCTGGATTTCCTTGCCGAGAACGCACCTCCGGGCATCTTCCGTTTCGAAATAGGTGTGCAATCCACCAATGACGAGACGAATGAGCTGGTCAAACGCCGCCAGAACTTCACCAAGCTGTCCCGCACTGTCATGAAAATCAAAGCCAGCGGCAACATCGACCAGCATCTCGATTTGATTGCGGGGCTGCCGCAGGAGGATTATGCCACCTTCCGCAAGACGTTCAACGATGTATTTGCCATGGAGCCGGAAGAGCTCCAGCTCGGATTCCTCAAAATGCTGCGCGGCACCGGGCTGCGTGCCCAGGCAGCCAAATACAACTATACGTATATGGAGCATGCCCCATATGAGATTCTGAGCAGCCATGTGATGCCGTTCTCCGACATTATCCGCCTCAAGCGGCTGGAGGATGTGCTGGAGAAATATTGGAACAGCCACAGGCTGGATCACTCGGTTAAATATCTGATCCGCCATGTGTTCGAATCGCCGTTCGATTTCTTCCAGGAGTTCGGCGATTACTGGGAGGCGCGGGGCTGGCAGAAGATCGGCCATCAGCTGGAGGATCTGTTCACCCGGCTGCATGCCTTTCTCACGGACCGTGGAACGGAAGCCATGGACATTATCAACGGGCTGATGAAGCTGGATTATTTCCTGGGCCACAAATATAAGCCGCGCAAGATCTGGTGGGATATCACGCTGGACAAGCCGGAGTGGTCCCATTATATGAAGGAGATCGCCGGTCATCCGGAGCGTCTCTCCGCCAAGCTGGCGGAGGCGGGGTTCAGCGAGCGGGAGCTGCAAAAGTTCACCGTGCTCGAAGTGCTCCCGTTCCGTCTGGAAGCCGTGCTGGACTCGATCAGCGGACTGCGCTTTGACCCGGCAGCCGCTGCGGAAGCTGAAGGGGCCGGACAGGCTGGCGGTATACCGGACAACTTCAGTCCGGCAGGCGGCATGGAGGCAGGCACGGCAGCTGCTGCCGCTAAGACGGGGGCTGCGGACACGGCATTATTAGCCGCGATGCCGCTTGCGGCCGCGGACAAGAGTTCCACCGCTCTGGCGGAAGCTCTGCCGGATGCCGGCGGAAGCACCCTGCTGATCGTCATGTACCAGCAGGACGAGAGCCAGCGGGCGCAATATTATGCGCTGCCTTTGTAGGAAGGCGCGCTCTTAATCGGGCGGGGAAGGAGAGAGAGAATGAACACTGCTGTTTTTTTGTGTTTATATGAAGAAAAGTACAAGGAAGACCTGCTTGCCTTTGAGCTGCCGCCGGAGCAGGCAGCGTTCACCGGATTGCCGGAAGAGACTTTGTCTGAAGCTTTAGCCAACCCCGATAAATCGGCTGTCGTCATTGCCCGGAAGGAACAGGCTGTGGGCTTTTTTATCCTTCACCGTGGAGAGGGGATTGCGGACTTTTACCCGAATACAACCGGGGCCATACTGCTGCGTGCGTTCCTGATTAACTATGCGAGCCAAGGGCAGGGATTGGCCAGAGCTGCAATGGAGCAGCTGCCCGGCTTCATCAGAACCCATTTTCCTTTGGTCCGCGAAATTGTACTTGCTGTCAACGCGCGGAATATCGCTGCTGCAAGCCTCTACTCCAGAGCAGGCTTCCTTGATAAAGGGCTCCGCCGCAGCGGGCACAAGGGGCCGCAGAAAGTGCTTCAATATGGATTAGGGGGGACATTGGCAGAGGTTCGTTCCGCCTCGGAATTTATGTAATAAAATGGGTTGTGCTATAATACAATAAAAAAAGGAGCTGTGTCACCAGCACAGCCCCGTTGTACAACCACTGCTGAAGAGCAGCCGGTCGTCCCGTTTTATTTGGTTGGAGTAGACCGTTACCTTACAGGGGCGGTCTATTTCTTTTTAATGTAGCCAAGCAGTGCCAATATGAACATACCGAACATGAACATTAGGGTAATAGCATCTTTAACGTCCATTACCTCCACCTCCTCTAGGGAGTGCGCCTGCTGCTCATGAACATTGTTGTACAAGAGAATCATATCACATTTGGTATGTTAAAAAATGGAGCATTAGTAGATTTATAGCGGAAAAATACAAAGACAGGCTTTCCGTAACGGACGGAGAGCCTGTCTTTTATACGTTTTTGCCTGATACTAAGGAGCAACCGGCTGAAGCATCAGTGATTCCGCCGGAAGATGCCGGACGAGCCAGTCCAGCACATCCGCAGTCACCTCATCCCGGTTGACCTCGTTGAGCATTTCATGCCTGCCTTCCGGATACAGCCTGTATTCCACATCTGAAATTCCATGCTCCCGGTAGATCTCTGCCAGTCGCAGCACGCCTTGACCGTTCATACCGACCGGGTCTTTGGCTCCAGCAAACAAGTATACAGGTTTATCCTTGCAGAGGGTAACCAGTGTTTCCCGGGAATGGATATCCCGCAGCAGCCGGAAGAAATCGCGGAAGAACCGGGTGGTGCAAATCGCTCCGCAGAATGGATCGGCTATAAAGCGGTCCACCTCCTGCGTATCACTGCTCAGCCAGTCAAAGGCGGTTCTCACTGGGGTAAAGGACCGGTTATATGGACCAAACACAATCCCATTCAGCAGAACACTCCGGTGGCGCATCCCCTGCAGCCTGAATTGCAGTCCCGCCAGTGATTCCCCGATCCGGAGCATGGTGCGCGGCCCGTTGGTGCCGCTGAGAATAAATCCGGCATAGATGTCACGGCCTTCCTCGCACATCAGCTTTTGTGCGAGAAAGGAGCCCATGCTGTGGGCTAGGAGGAAGATCGGCAGGCCCTCATGCCGGGAGCGGGCGATTCCGCCGAGCTGGAGCAGATTGCGCCGCATCCAGTAGAAACCATTCTCGCCGGTATCGCCGAGCAGTTCAACCCGGCCTGCAGTTAGCCCATGGCCGCGGTGGTCATTGGCATATACCGCATAGCCTGCTCCTGTAAGAGCCGCTGCAAACCGGGCATACCGGGCAGCCGTCTCACACATGCCGTGGGCAATCTGGACAATCCCCCTGACCGGAGCCTCCGGTTCCGGCAGCCATTCATACACATGAATGGCGACGCCCAGCGGATCGGTCATCTTAAAAGTGTTTTCCCTCATACCGTTCCTCCTAAAAGTTTTGTGAGCCATACTTCTGGAGATTGCTGCGTACAAAACTTACTTCGGAAGCATAGGCTTAGTTCTGTGAGCCATACTTCTTGGAGATGAGCGTTAATGTAACAGCAAAACGGACACACGATCAAATCTTCCTGCAACACCCGTTCGGGAGCATGGACCTAAGCTTGGAACCTTACCCGTTATACTATGCCGGCGGGGCATGGCTTATGGCAGATAGGAACGCAGCACCGTAGAGTGGCCTTCGATTCCGTAAGCCCCAAGGGTGGACGGAAGCAGGTAGCATTCTCCGGCGGAATAAGGCTGGGAGCCGCCTTCCCAGGTCAGATGCCCGCTGCCTTCGCAGACTACGAGAATGGTGAAGCTGTCCGGTGTGGTGGAGAGGCTCCATTCTCCGTTTACGACGCCTTTTTCTACAATAAAGTAGGGGGAAGCGGCAATCTGCAGCCACTCTCCGGCCACAGCGCCATCTGTCTTCATGGAGGTTGCGCCTGCGCCTTCATAAGCGGTTACGTTAAGCGAATCCTCGATATGAAGCTCACGCGGTTTGCCATCCAGACCCGGACGGTCGTAGTCGTAAATCCGGTATGTAGTGTCGGAGTTCTGCTGAATTTCCGCTACAACCACTCCGGCGCAGAGCGCGTGAACGGTTCCGGCCGGGATGTAGAAGGCGTCACCGGCGGAGACTGTGATTTCCTGCATGCTGTCCATAACCGTACCGCTTTCCAGCGCCTCACGCAGACTTTCGCGGGTTACGCCGTCTTTAAGGCCGTAGATAATTTTGGCGCCCGGTTTGGCGTCCAGCACGTACCACATTTCTGTTTTGCCCAGTTCTCCCTTTGGCAATCCTGCATAATCATCCGTCGGATGCACCTGCACAGACAGATTGTCATTGCAGTCCAGCAGCTTGATCAGCAGCGGGAACCGGCCGCCGTCTTTGGGGCTGCCCTTGCTGCCGAACCATTCATGGCCGAACTGCTCGCGGATCTGATCCAATCCTTGTCCAGCCAGCTCGCCATTGAGCACTGAAGAGGTGCCATTGGGATGATCGGCAATCATCCATCCTTCGCCAATATGGCCTTCCGGCAGCTCCAGGCCGAATTTCTCCAGGGCCCGGCCTCCCCATACACGTTCTTTGAACTCCGGCTGAAATTTTAAAGGATAAGGCTTAGTCATCACTGCATCTCTTCCTTCCTAATTGTAGAATAATGGGTTCGCTTATTTGTTTTGTACAGATTGGAAGAACTCCAGCTTCTCTTCATCCGGCCCGTCAAAAAAGAAATAGCGGCTGCCGTTCGGCAGCGTTGAAATCCCGGTTAGGGCAGGTATGCCTAGCGCGGCAATTCTTCTGTGCTCTTCCTCAATATCATCTACCGTGAAGGCGGCATGACTTACTCTTCCTTCCCGGGGCAGGCCTTCAAACACCCGTTCAATCAATTCTACCTCTACACTGGCCTGTCCGGGAAAGCTCAGAAAAGCCAGGCGCACCCCGTCCCCCGCTTCGCCCAGAATGCTGCGCACGGTTAACCCGATGACCTCCCGGTAAAATTGCAGCGAACGCTCCAGATTGTCCACTTTGATGCCAATGTGCTCCATCTTGGTTACGGCCACTTACAGATCAGCTCCTTTTTTCTTCTCGATCGCCAGTGTGTACGGGGCGGAGGCCCGCTGGAGCTGGCGGTAGACGATGGCTTGCGCCTGGCGGGACGGAAGGCCCGCCGCCCATGCTTCCACGGCGGCGGCTTCCTGATCCCCGCCTTCGTGGCCGGGATAGAGGACGGCCGTGATGATGCCGCCCGGCCGCAGCAGCGCGAGTGCGGCCTCCAGCGCGGCCAGCGTGCCCGTGGGCTCGGTGATGATGGTCTTGTCGGCATCGCCCGCGGGCAGATAGCCGAGATTGAACATCACCGCCGAGACCGTTCCGCGCCAGTCCGGCGGAACGGCTTCTGCCATTGCTGCATGGCTCTGCAGCAGCAGCGTTACGGGAGACAGCGCCGCCTGCGCCTCCTCCCGGGCCAGCCGCAGGCGCTCTCCGGCCAGAGCCAGCGCCGCAGGCTGGATGTCGAAGCCGTACACCCCGCCGCGCGGCCCGGCCGTCTTGGCGAGGAACAGCGTGTCGGCACCGGTGCCCACGGTGGCGTCAATCGCCCGGCCGCCCGGCTGAAGGCGGCCCTCTGTTAATTTATGAGCAAAGCTAAGGACCGACATAAAGCCCATTAGCTCTTCCTCCAGTATTTACCCTGCCAGGTATCCCGGGCAAGCAATTCATCATCAATCGCGTTCAGCACTTCCCATTTCTTGAGGCTCCACACCGGACCGACCAGCAGATCGCGCGGGGCGTCGCCGGTCAGGCGGTGCACAATCATTTCCGGTGGAAGGAGCTCAAGTGAATCGGCGATCAGCTTCACATACTCATCCTTCTCCAGAAAACGCAGGAGGCCGGCTTCATATTGCTTCACCATCGGCGTTTTGCGCATCAGGTGCAGCAGATGGATTTTGATGCCCTGCACGTCCATGTTCGCCACTGCGGACACTGTATCCAGCATCATTTCATGAGTTTCCTGCGGCAGGCCGTGAATAATGTGCGTGCAGACGCGGATGCCGTGGCGGCGAAGCTTCTGGACAGCGTCAATGTAGCACTGCGTATCATGTGCCCGGTTAATCAGCTCAGAGGTGGAGTCATGAATGGTTTGCAGGCCCATCTCGATCCAGAGATAGGTCCGCTGGTTCAGTTCAGCCAGGTATTCGACCACATCATCAGGGAGGCAGTCGGGACGCGTAGCGATGGACAGGCCGACTACGCCCGGCTGCTGCAGAATGATTTCATAATATTCTCTGAGTTCCTCGACCGGAGCATATGTGTTCGTATAAGCCTGAAAGTAACCGATATATTTGGCATCCGGCCATTTCAAATGCTGTCTGTCCCGTACATTATTGAACTGGGTCACCAGATCGTCGCGCCGGCTGCCGGCGAAATCCCCGGAGCCTCTGGCACTGCAAAAGGTACAGCCTCCTTTGGCGATGGAGCCGTCCCGGTTGGGACAGGTAAAGCCGGCATCAAGCATGACTTTGAACACTTTGGTGTCCATATGTTCACGCATTTCATAATTCCAGGTATGGAAACGTTTATCCCCCCACAGCAGTGGAGAGGAGGTCTGTAGAAGGTTGGACATGCAGTACTCCTTTCTCTAAAATATAAGGATTTATCAGTTCCACGCCTTCAATATCCTTATATTACCCGCTGAAACGAACCGTCTCTTGTAAGGAGACGAAGCCGTTTCTACTTAACCTTTCCATTGTATCAAAAATCAGCGGTGAACGTAACATTAAGACCGCTGCAATTGAGGCGGAAAATAGGCCGGAATAATAGCGTTTTCATCTTGCTAATGCTTACACATTGTGTTATATTTAGGTTGTAAAAAAGCCGCTGCAGCCAACATAATTTCTATCTCATGAATTCATAATTTCGTGTCGCAAGGTTCATAATACATTGAAGAGGTGATCACGATGAATTCTCAAACGGCTTATGCCGAAGGAAAAGGCTCTATTGATGTGCAGCTGACTCCCGACGAAGCGCTGGCGCTTACGGGCGTTGAATTTAACGGCAATCACAAGATCAAGACTGAAGCACAGCGCAAGATCCGCAATGCTTTCGAGAAGACATTTGATTTTAAGTCTTCTGCCAAGTAGACTAGAATTGCACGAGACAATGGACCCCAATTCCAAATACAACAAAAGGGAGTTCTTCGTCCGGCCGTACCAGGCCAGGCGGAGAATTCCTTTTTTTTTTCGGTGAAATCCCTTTACTTTTGCGGACAAGTTCGGCACAATATTGCAAGTGACAGTGTACGTATTAGAGAAAGCGGAGGAATACCTTATGCGTTTACGCGGAAGAAAAGGAATACGCGAAAGTCTGGAAGAGCAGACCGACCTGGTCATCCTCGATCCACGCAGCCTGAAGGGGCGCTGGTCAGAACTGTTCGGCAACGATCATCCCATTCATGTGGAGTTTGGCATGGGCAAGGGGCAGTTCATCAGCCAGATGAGCTTCAAATATCCCGATATTAACTTTATCGGCGTAGATATGTACGATGAACTGATCCGCCGTGCGGCAGAGAAGGCCCGGGCAGCCTGGGAACCGGCAGGGCAGGAGACGCCGCCTAACCTTAGAGTGGCGCTCGCCAATATTAACTATGCGGAGGAAGTGTTTGCGCCCGGAGAGCTGGAGCGCATTTACCTGAACTTCAGCGATCCATGGCCCAAGAGCAAACATGCGCGCCGCCGCCTGACCCATCCGCGGTTTCTCGACAAATACCGCGGCCTGCTGAGCCCGCTTGGCGAAATTCACCTGAAGACAGACTCGCGCAGCCTGTTTGAGTTCTCCCTGAATGCTTTTGCTGACTATGGTCTGCAAATGAAGAATATTTCTCTTGATCTGCATCCGGACGGAGTAATGAACGAGGAGCATGTCATGACTGAATATGAAACCAAATTTTTCGGCCGTGGAGTTAATATTCACCGCTGCGAGGCCATTGTCGGTACAGAAGCACTGGAACGCTACCAGGCCACCCGCCTGGACAAGTACCGTCTGTAATGGATGGAATGGATGCTAAAAGCTCTGAATAGGGAGTAACGGGATCAAGAATTGGAATTTACCCGAATAGCTGTGGATCAGTCGGAGTAGAATCTTATTTCTGACCAGCTCTTGCGAAGAGCCGGTGAACAAGCGGCTAGTGGGAAAAAGGGAACTTATTTTTCCCGAAATTTAACAACCGAGAGATTAAAGTGGAAAAAAGAAACTTAATGGGGCTGTATTACTCCGACAACGGCGAAATGAGCTGAATTAGTGTACCTTTTTCCACTATAATCTGCGGAATACATGGTACTGAGCCAATTAGTTATCCTTTTTCCATCTATTATTTGCTGGAAAGCGGGAAGGTGGAACTTAAGTTCCACCTTCCCGCTTGAGATGATCCAAGCAGGAAGGCTGGACGATGGGGGAAGGATCGTTTCACCATGGCGAGAGCGGATTAGGGTCAGCAGGAACCCTAAGCTTACAATCAAAAACGGCTGCACTGTCCGGCGAAGGAGGGTGCAGCCGTTTTGATCTTCATAAACTATATCATTGCTTAGGATCGCTGTTCTTGCCGGTGCTATTCCAGCATATCAATAATGCTTTGGGCGCTCTGCAAGGGATGGAAGCGGGCGATTTCTTCCAAATGCTCTTGCCGTCTGTCCTTCACCTCATCATAGCAGTAGAGCAGCCGTTCCATCCACCTGTCAACCACCTTCAGTGAAGATACCGGTTCGCCCAGTCCTGCCGCCGTGAAATAACGGCAGTTCTCCTCTTCCTGGCCGGGCAGCGGGTCATAGAACAGCATGGGTATACCCTTGGCCAGGCCTTCGCTGCAGGTCATTCCTCCCGGCTTCGTGACCAGCAGATCGGAGATCTCCATCAGCTTGTCAATTTCACGCGTGAAGCCGGTCAGGGAGATGTTGGGATGGCTGTAGAGCGAATTCTCCTGCATCTCGCGCAGCAGCTTCTCATTTTTGCCCAGGCAAAAAATAATCTGGATCTTATCACGCCATCCAGCCAAGGCTGCGTTGATGACTTCGTCGTTCATCATGCCCCAGCCTCCGCCCATAACCAGCACGGTCGGCATATCCTGCAGGCTGAATTGCTTCAGAATATCCGCTTTGCCCGGATGCTCCCAGAAGCTCGGATGGACCGGCATTCCGGTGACCTGGATTTTAGCTGCAGCGACGTTTCGGTAGCGCAGCTTGGTTTTGACCTCGGGAGTGGACACCAGATACCGGTCCACTTCAGGGCTGATCCAGGTGGCATGTGCATCGTAGTCAGTGATGACCGTGACCAGCGGAACCTTGAAGGCCGGGTCCAGCCGTTTGAGGCGGGAAACTACGGCACTGGGAATGAAGTGGGTGCAGACTATAATGTCCGGTTTCAGCTGCTTCATAATATTTTGCGTATGTGTATAAAAAATGCGGTGCAGGGCAAGCGTGGTAAGACGATTAAATGATTTCTGGTGCCGGTACACATATCCCATCAGCCTGGGCTGGGATGTCACCGTCTTTCGGTATGCCGATACAATCAGAGGCGCCAATTTGGGATTCAGAAAACTTCCAAGCTCCAGCACCTTTGTTTGCAGATTAGGCGACAATTTGCGCAGGCTGCTCGATAATGCGTAAGCTGCTTGCGTGTGCCCTGCGCCGAAACCTTCCGACAGCAATAGTACTCTTTTTTTGCGCAATGTATAATTCACCTGTTTTCGTGAATGATATTCGCCGTTCCATCACAGGCGTTAGAACCACAGGGCAATGGTGCCTGCAGCGACGCCAGAGCCTATAACCGCACCTGCGACAACATCTGACGGATAATGCAGCCCAAGATAGATCCGCGAAAATCCGACAATGCAGGCCAGTGGCAGCAGTATGGCGGTCAGGACAGGAAAGGCCACCATATAAGGAACTGCAGAAGCGAAGATAGCTGTAGTATGGCCTGAGGGAAATGAGTGGTCCTTGAGCGGATTATGGAACGTATTCGTGCCTGGCAGCGCCAGATACGGCCGCACCCGCGGGTAGAGCCTCTTGGCGATGGCAACAGGCAGATGACTGATGGCCAAGGCGATGAGGGCCTGCAGCCCTACAGTTCTCAATGGCTGGGGGGTCAGTGCCCAGATCAGCAGATTAATACCGATGGCACTTGTGGCCCCGCCCAGATGAGTCAGATAATAAAGCCAGAAGTTCAGGAATGGGTTATGCAATCGTCCGTTGATCCACTTGAACAGGCGCCGCTCCAAGAGATGCAGTTTCATGAATAATTGTCTCATATCTTGTCCCTCCGATAGTCCGGCTGAAGATAATTGGCGCAGCTGCAGCAACCCGGTCTATGCCATAAAGCTGTCTTTATCATACTTTTTTAAGGTAGTCCATTTCAAGAAAAAGCTCGGGTAAGCTCGGAAAATGCCAGTTTTGACTTCACAGCCACTTACACCTTACAATGATTCAAGCAGGCGGAACGCGTTTAAAAGGTAACAGAGAAATAGGGAGCCGCAGTTCCGGCTCCGGACATATATCTTTTGACGCGATAAATATACAGGCAAGCCTGCCTTAGCCAAAAGGGAATCTAGTGGTCTTACTGTAAGGGATGCAACAAAAGGGTCAGAAAGAACGTTAGCAATGCCAGAGAGAGAGAAAAACAAAAAGAACATCAAGATTCGAAAAGGGGGCATCAAAGGTCATGACAGACGCATTGTTTGTTACGCTCCAAGTGATCTTGGCGGCAATTGCAGTCTATCAGTTTACGTTTTCTTTATTTGGACTGCACAAGAAAAAGAAGAAGGCACAGTTTGCTCCGCAAAAATCATTTGCTGTACTGGTTGCCGCACACAACGAGGAAGAAGTCGTCGGCGCGCTGATGGAGAACTTGAAACAGCTTAATTATCCCCAGGAACTGTACGATGTATTTGTTATCTGCGACAACTGTACGGATGGTACGGCAAGAATTGTAAGAGAGCACGGCATGAATGCCTGTGTCCGCACCAACACCAACCTGCGCGGCAAGGGATATGCGATTGAATGGATGCTCAAGGAGCTGTGGGCTATGCCGCGGCAGTACGACGCCGTCGTAATGTTTGATGCCGACAACCTCGCCCATACGGAATTCCTGACAGAGATGAACAATGATCTCTGCTCGGGCGCACGGGTTATTCAAGGCTACATCGATACCAAGAATCCGGAGGATTCCTGGATTACAGCTGCTTATGGTGTATCCTACTGGTACATCAACCGTCTCTGGCAGCTCTCGCGCCACAACCTGAATATGGCGAATTTCCTTGGCGGAACGGGTATGTGCTTCGAGACCAATCTGCTGAAGGAAATGGGCTGGGGAGCGACAAGCCTGGTAGAGGATTTGGAGTTTACGATGCGGAGCGCCTCTAAGGGTGTCTATCCCAAGTTCAACTATGACGCCAAAGTATTTGACGAAAAGCCGCTGACCTTCAAGGCTTCGTCCAGACAGCGTCTGCGCTGGATGCAGGGCCACTTCACAGTAGCACGCAGATATTTTTTTCCGTTGCTGTGGCAAAGCATTAAAGAACGCAGCCTCACGAAGTTTGACCTGGCGCTGTACGGTGCCAATGTCTACATCGTGCTGCTGACCTTCCTGATGACGGCTGTAATGTGGGTCGACAACTCCATGTTCGGAGGTCCGCATATCGCCAACATTTATGGCAAGCTGCCTTTGTGGCTCAGCTATTTCGCGGTAGGTGCCAATATCCTGACCTTCGTGCTTGCAATGGCTCTGGAGAAGGTCAAATTCAAAAAGGTCTATCTGTACTTGCTGGTCTTCCCTGTCTACCTGATTTCCTGGTACCCCATCACGTTCTATGCGTTCTTTACGCAGAACAACAAGCAATGGAGCCATACGAAGCATACGCGTGTCGTGCGGCTTGAGGAAGTGCAGAGCAAGCAGGTTTCCTGATAGCAGTAACTTTTCGAAAAGTGTACTTGCAGCTGTTGACACAGTTTGCTGAGTGGTGTATAGTATTCAAGTATGCAAAACATAGGGATTGCAAGCAGAAGCACCGGCTTCTCACCTGACTGGCCTACGCCAGCTGGTTTTGATCTCAATGCTTTATGGATGTTATAATTCATGAACGTTGATCAAACGGGGTGTCGGGAGTTACCGGCACCCCTTTTTTATGGAGAACCGCAGAAATGATTTCCCAAGTAGATCCGGAGGTGGAGTATTATCAGTAAGGAACATATGATCAATGATGAAATTCGGGCCAAAGAGGTTCGGCTGGTTGGAGCGGAAGGCGAGCAAATCGGTATCAAACCGATCCGCGAAGCGTTGCAGATGGCGATTGATCTTAATCTGGATTTAGTCAACGTAGCACCGCAGGCGAAACCGCCGGTATGCCGCATCATGGATTACGGCAAGTTCCGTTATGAAACGCAGAAGAAAGAGAAGGAAGCACGCAAGAACCAGAAGATCGTGGATATCAAGGAAGTCTGGTTCCGTGCCAATATCGAGGAACATGATTATCAGACCAAGTTCCGCAACGTTATCAAGTTCCTGGGCGAAGGTGACAAAGTGAAATGCTCTGTCCGCTTCCGTGGACGTGAGATTACCCACGCCAGCATCGGCCAGAAGATTTTGGAACGTGTAAAGAGCGAAGTGGAAGATATCTCTGTTGTAGAACGCCAGCCCAAGCTGGAAGGACGCAGCATGATTATGATCCTGGCTCCCAAAGCCCAATAAATTTGGAGTCACTTGCACAGCAATTTGGCGCCGCATAATATTCAAGGAGGAAACACCATGCCTAAAATGAAAACTCACAGCAGTCTGAAAGGCCGTTTCAAGATTACCGGATCCGGCAAAGTACTGCGTTACAAAGCTCACAAGAATCATTTGCTTTCCCACAAATCCAAACGTGCAAAACGCGTTCTGAACGGCAATCCGGTTATGGCCCCTGGGGATGTAAGACGCTTGAAACAAGGACTCGCTAACTTGAAATAGTTTTATCACACATTTTTGGGAGGTTTATTAATATGGCAAGAGTTAAAGGCGGATTTGTAGTTCGTCGTAGACATAAAAAAGTATTGAAACTGGCAAAAGGTTATTTCGGTTCCAAACACCGCATTTTCAAAACTGCCAACGAGCAGGTAATGAAATCGATGCTGTATGCATACCGTGACCGTCGTCAGACTAAGCGTAACTTCCGCAGACTGTGGATCGTTCGTATCAACGCTGCAGCCCGTTTGAACGGCCTATCCTACAGCAAGCTGGTATTCGGTCTGAAACTGGCTGGCGTAGAAGTGAACCGCAAGATGCTGGCTGACCTGGCAGTAAACGACCTTAACGCATTCAACTCACTGGCTGTAGTAGCCAAAGAGAAGATCAACGCGTAAGCATTAGAAGTAACCGAAAAGCACCGCCTGCGGGATATCCCGTGCGACGGTGCTTTTTTTTGGGCGTTTGAAGGTGTATTGCCTGACCGGGAACAGTGGACACGCCCTGCTTTGCGGGAAGGTGCCGGGCACGGTGCGGCATGACTCCGGCATACTGACGGGGGACTACTCCCAGTATTTCGTTGTGCTCAGTTGGGACGCCAGCAATTTGCTGCTGGTTCTTCTGATCTTGCGCAGCTCAGAACGCTGGTCTGCCGAGGCGCTGATGAGCTTCTCTTCGTCGGTCTCGGCGACGATGTGGGGTACCGGAGCCGGTGTGCCGTCTTCATGGACAGCTACAAAGGTGAGGAAGGAGGTAGCGGCAACTGCGCGTTCGCCGGTGTACAGGTTTTCCGAAATGATTTTGACAAAGACTTCGATGCTGGTTCTGCCTGTCCAGGAGACGAAGGATTCGAAACACACAGAATCAGTGGGCCTAATGGGCAGGAGAAAGTCAACAGAGTCCGCAGAGGCTGTTACGACATTCGTGCGGCAGTGGCGCATTGCAGAGATGGAGGCTACTTCGTCAATCGTACTCATGAGCTTGCCGCCGAACAGCGTCTTATGGTTATTGACATCATTCGGGAATACACGGCTTGTTTTGAACACGCGGGATTCCCGGCAGTATTTGAAGTCCGGTGCTGCTTGGGGTTGGTTTTGATCATCCATGATACAGTGCTCCCTTTTTTACAATATGTAATCATTCATGATAATAGAAAACTCATAACTGTGCAATAATATATAATGTGCTGAAGTAAATCAAGCCAAATCGAGGGTTTCTGACATGGTTTGATCATCTTATTGACATACAATGTAATGGTAAACGATTTCTTGTGGAAAAATGCAAATTATTATTGACCTGAGGTCATTAATGGACTGGATTTTAGGTTTTTTACCAGTTATAATTTGACTTAATGGTATGTCCAAGCAGAACACAGAAGACATCCAATTTCTTAAGGGGGATCACACTCAATGAAAAAGCTTTACCAACTTTCGCTTGTTATGTTGCTGGCATTCACTGTCATTCTGGCAGGTTGCGGAAACAATAACAACTCCGGCAACGCAGCGGGCACTAACGGCGGGACAGCAACTAATGCGCCAGCTGAAGCAACAGAAGCGCCAACCGATGCTCCAAAAACAGACGTTAAAGTAGGTATGGTTACCGACGTAGGCGGCGTAAACGACAAATCGTTTAACCAATCTGCTTGGGAAGCTCTGCAGGCTCTTGAAAAGGAAACCGGTATTGAAATCAAGTATCTGCAGAGTAAATCCAATGCAGACTACGAGCCAAACCTGAACCAATTCGTTAAAGGCGGCTATAACCTGACTTGGGGTATCGGTTTTGACCTT
Organism: Paenibacillus graminis; assembly: GCF_000758705.1. Classification (NCBI taxonomy): domain Bacteria; kingdom Bacillati; phylum Bacillota; class Bacilli; order Caryophanales; family Paenibacillaceae; genus Paenibacillus; species Paenibacillus graminis. Next base: position 1,645,054 of record NZ_CP009287.1, read on the forward strand.
GGCGATGCTATTAAGAAGGTTGCGACTGAGAATCCGAAAGCTAACCTTGCGATTATCGACAGCGTGGTAGAAGCTCCTAACGTTGAGTCCGTAACCTTCTCCGAAAACGAAGGCTCCTTCCTGGTTGGTGTGGTTGCAGGTATGACTACAAAAACCAACAAAGTAGGTTTTGTTGGCGGTGCGGAAAGCCCGGTAATCAAACGGTTTGAAGTTGGCTTCAAAGCTGGCGTAGAAGCTGTAAACCCTAAAGCTAAAGTAACCATTACGTATGCGGGCGCTTATGACAAGCCTGATATTGGTAAATCCCTGGCTGCTACCCTGTACGATGCTGGCAATGACATCATCTTCCCGGCTGCCGGCGCAACTGGCAACGGCGTATTCAACGAAGCTAAGTCCCGTAACAAGGCTGGCGGCACCAAAGTATGGGTAATCGGTGTAGATAAAGACCAATCCCTGGAATTTGGCGATGATGTAACCCTGACTTCCATGATCAAACGTGTAGACGAAGCAGTTAAGAAAGTTTCCCAACAGGTTGTTGACGGAACCTTCAAAGGCGGCACTACAACTGTACTGGGTCTGAAAGACAACGGTGTTGGCCTTCCTGAAACTTCAAAGGCTAACGTATCGGCTGATATTCTTGCCAAGGTTGACGAATATACTAAACAAATCATCGATGGAACAATTAAAGTTCCTACCGAGTAATACTAACTTGACGTTTCTTGCATTACAATAATGAACAAGGGACAAGGCCGGTTATTGAGCTGGCCTTGTTCCTTGTTAGAGACACGCATCCGGCAATAGGTTCAACACTGTGGTACCGTCCTTCAGGGGGCGGTACAGCCGTGTCTATAAGGCAATATATATATTCTGTGATGAGGGTGATTCCATGAGTGCTGCGGCTCCTGTCGTAGAGTTGAAGCAAATCACAAAACGCTTTCCCGGTATCGTCGCGAACGACTCGATCAGTCTTACGCTCGAAAAAGGAGAAATTCATGCACTGCTGGGTGAGAACGGAGCAGGCAAATCCACTTTGATGAATATCGTCTTCGGACTGTATCAGCCCGATGAAGGCAGCATCGAAATCGGCGGGAAACCGGTTATTATCGATAACCCTAATAAAGCGATTGAGCTTGGCATTGGAATGGTTCACCAGCATTTCAAGCTTGTAGAGCCTTTTACGGTAACCGAGAACATTGTTCTGGGCATGGAACCGAAAAAAGGTCTTAAAATCGACTATAAATCCGCTGCGGAGCAGGTTCGCAAGCTATCGGAGCAGTATGGCCTTCAAGTCAATCCAAATGCCAAAATTCATGACATTTCGGTCGGCATGCAGCAAAGGGTAGAGATTATGAAGACCCTGTACCGCGGTGCGGATATACTAATATTCGACGAGCCTACCGCTGTGCTTACGCCACAGGAAATTACGGAACTCATGGCGATAATGAAGCGGCTCGTTGCAGAGGGCAAGTCCATCATTCTGATTACACATAAGCTGAAAGAAATCATGCAGATTTCCGACCGGGTTACCATCATCCGCCGGGGCAAGGTTATTGATACTGTGAAGACTGCCGGCACCAATCCCAATGAGCTGGCCGAAAAAATGGTCGGACGCGGGGTAACTTTCAAGGTGGACAAGCAGATTCCCCATATTGGCTCAAGCGTGCTTAAGCTGACTAATGTCAGCAGCAAGAGCAAGGATGGTGTGGCGGTTTTGAATGGCCTCAGCTTTGAGGTGAAGGCCGGCGAGATCCTCGGAATAGCAGGAGTCGACGGCAACGGACAAAGCGAGCTGATTCAGGCAATTACGGGGCTCCGCAAGATTGATTCAGGGTCCATCACGGTATCAGGCAAAGAGATCGCCAACCTAAGTCCGCGGAAAGTCTCTGAAATGAATGTCTCCCATATTCCGGAAGACCGTCATAAACACGGTCTCGTATTGGACTTTACAGTCAGCGAGAATATGGTACTGGAGACGTATTATAAGAGTCCGTACAACCAGAACGGATTCTTGAACAAACAAGTCATTGATCAGCATGCTGAAGATCTGGTCAAGCAGTTTGACGTCCGGACGCCTTCGATTGAGAACAAGGCGCGCTCCTTGTCAGGCGGTAACCAACAGAAAGCGATTATTGCGCGGGAAATAGACAAAAATCCGACACTGCTGATTGCGGCCCAGCCTACGCGCGGTCTTGATGTCGGTGCAATCGAATTTGTGCAGAAGCAGTTGATTGCCCAGCGGGACCAGGGCAAAGCGGTACTGCTGATTTCTTTTGAACTCGATGAAATCATGAATGTATCCGACAGAATCGCCGTCATTTACGAAGGCCAGATTGTCGGTGAAGTATTCCCGCAGGATACCAACGATCAGGAATTGGGTCTGATGATGGCGGGAAGCTTGAAACGGGGAGGCCACGCGGATGTCTAGATTCAAAAAAATATTTGCGACGGACAGCTACATCGTTCCGCTAGTTGCAATTGTGATGGGCTTTCTGGTGGGAGCTATCGTTATGCTGGTGGGCGGATACGATCCAATCGCAGCCTATTCTGCGCTGTTCAAACGCGTATTTGGCAGCCCGTATGATTTTGGTGAGGCTATCCGTGAGATGACGCCGCTGATGTTCACCGGACTTGCAGTAGCCTTTGCATTCCGTTCAGGGATGTTTAATATTGGTGCTGACGGTCAAGTGCTCATTGGCATGACAGCTGCATCTGTGGTTGGCATCAAGTTTGCCGGGACCTTGCCGAGCTTCGTGCTTGTACCGCTGGCTGTTATTATGGCTGGAGTCTGTGGCGGTCTCTGGGCGGGCATTGCCGGTTACCTGAAGGCGAAACGTGGAATCAATGAAGTTATCACTACCATCATGCTGAACTGGATTGCGCTGTTCCTGTCCAATTATATTGTCAGAACGTTCCTGTTGCTTTCCGGTCAGAACCGTTCAGAGGATATTCCGGCTTCGCTTTCGATGACATTTTTGAATTCCGTGTTTGATAATGCCCGGCTCCACTGGGGAACAGCTATTGCGCTTGCTGCAGCAGTGTTCTTCTATGTGTACCTGTGGAAGACCAAACAGGGTTATGAAATGCGCGCTGTCGGTCTTAATCCGCATGCTGCAGAATACGCAGGGATGAATGTTGGCCGCAATGTGATTAAGGCCATGTTCATCAGCGGTGTTTTTGCGGGTCTTGCAGGGGCAGGGGAAGTGCTTGGCGTATTCCACTATCAATCTGTATTTGCGGCCTCCCCGGGTTACGGCTTTGACGGCATTGCCGTTGCTTTGCTTGGTTTGACGCATCCGCTCGGAGTGGTATTGGCTGCTATACTTTATGGTACATTGACCTATGGATCAGCAGGTATGAGCTTTGGAGCAGATGTTCCACCAGAACTCATCCGAATCGTGATCGGTTCGATTATTTTCTTCATCGCGGCACAAGGAATTGTGCGGTGGGTGCTTAAACCGTTCTACTTCAAGCGCAAGAAAGAGAAGGTGTTATAGATGGAAGTATTAGGCCAATTGCTCAATACAACGCTTGTTTTTTCCACAGCGCTGATATTTGCCGCCCTCGGTGGCATCTTCTCTGAACGCTCCGGTATCGTAAACATTGGACTTGAAGGTTTGATGATGTTTGGTGCTTTTGCTGCAGCCGTTGGCGGATATTACGCTCAGGATGCCGGCATGGGTGCCTGGGCTCCATGGATCGGCGTATTGTGTGCTATGGCTGTAGGCGTGCTTGGTGCGCTCATTCATGCAGTAGCTTCGATTACGTTCAAGGCGGATCAGACCATCAGTGGTACCGTCATCAACTTTCTGGCTGCCGGCAGCACGCTTTATGTAGTCAAGCTGATCTTTGAGGGAGCCGGAGAAACGCCTCTGCTGGATGGGTTCAATAAAGTGCCTATTCCTGGTCTCTCTAAGATTCCGGTCATCGGTGAGGGGATCTTCAATTCCTATCCGACAACATACCTGGCGATGATATTGGTTGTTGTGATTTATTTTATACTCTTTAAAACTCCGTTTGGTCTCCGCCTGCGTGCTGTCGGTGAACACCCCAGCGCAGCGGATACGCTCGGCGTCAATGTGAAGCGCATGAGATATATCGGTGTAATGCTGAGCGGGATGCTGGCTGGAATTGGCGGAGCCACCATCACTCTGACGACAACCGGAACTTTTTCGCATAATACCATTTCCGGCCAAGGCTTTATCGCCATTGCGGCAATGATTTTCGGGAAATGGAATCCGCTTGGCGCTTTTGGGGCTGCTGTATTTTTCGGATTGTCTCAAGCAATCCGCAACTACGTTCAGCTGTTTGAATGGTCCAAGAATATTCCGCAGGAATTTATTTTCATGATTCCATATGTGCTAACCATTATCGTTCTGGTCAGTGCGGTTGGACGTTCTTCAGCTCCAAAGGCATTGGGCGAACCTTACGACCCTAGCAAACGCTAGCTGTTATTCCTTCGCAGATCAAGCATGTATAACGCATTTCCGGTCTTTTCCGGAAATGCGTTTTTTTGTTGAAGCTTCAAGTGAAGCTGACAGGGACAGGTGTACAGGCGAAGCGTTATGCGTGCGAATAGACTGTTGTGAAGATGAAACTTTAGCGCAAAGTGCAGCGGGTTTTATTGAGTATTCATATTTAGGAGGGATAATATGGCACAGCCGGTGACGAAGAAACAGGTGATGAAGCTGGTAGGCAAAAATATTGTCGCAATGAAAAAAGATGGCACAAAAGTTTCGGGCAAGCTGCTCCGCGTTTCGGGCAACCGTCTGGTTTTACAACGGATCAGCGGTAAAAAAGTGCAAACCAAAGCACTGATTCCGCTGGTGCTGTTTGATTTGCTGGCCGTCGGTACGGCTCCTTACGCATACGGCGGAGGTTATGGTTATGGCGGAGCCCCGGGCGCTTATGGCGGTTATGGGCCAGGTCCCATACCTGGACCCTATGGCGGCTACGGACCTGGATATGGCGTTCCGCCGATTGGTTTCTTTTAAGCTCTGAATCTATTGGCTAACAGTTTCTCGAACTCATAGCAGAAGTTTTGCGGCTGATAACGGGCTACGCTGTAGCCCAATTTTTGATAAAAGGAAATGCCTGGCGCATTGCCGGCATCTACAGATATCTTGGCCCTTAGACAACCGCGTGATAGTGCAAAGCGCTCTGCTCTGTCCATGAGCATATTCCCCCAGCGTTTGCGTCTCGCGGCAGGGGCTATGGCCAGCATGTCAATATAGAGCAAATCTCCATGCAGCATAAAGTGTACAAATCCCAGCGGATCGCTCTCATAATCCGGACAAGCTACAAGGGTGACCCCTTGACCGAGACGCCGGGGCAGATCTTTTCTGATCTGGTTGATAACAGTCTGTGGAAGATGTGATAATGGAACCAGTTGCTTTTCAATCAAGTCAAGAATCACGGTGTCATCCTGCTTGGGTCTGCGGTAGCGAATCATAAAGCGCCCCCTTCACGCATTGTCGTACATCATATGCTCTAAGGGGTGTGGGCGTTCCGGCAAGGATAGAACAACATTTTGTGACGATTGCCCAAAAGAAGGGTATTGACTAACCGTGTGAGGAATCATATAATGTGTCTAAACATTTACGAACATATAATCATCGGCAATGATGAGGACGAAGTTTTAAGGGCTCTTTTGCTCAGAGAGTGAGAGGAATTGCTGCAACCTCCACCAGAATCCCTTATATACGAGCTCACCTCGGAGCTGTTTTCCTGAAAGGTCCACCGGCAAGAGTGGCGGAATTATTAGGGGGAATCGTTTGGTCCGCGTTAGGGACTTCAGGTTACAAAGATTTGGGCCCTGCCTACATCGATGGATTTTTGTATCCTGATAAGGCGTTGCATCGTGAGATGCAATGCAAACATGGGTGGTACCACGGAAGATCAACCTTTCGTCCCTCACGCGCTGTCTTCTGCGCGTGGGAGGCGGAAGGTTTTTTTGTTGCCAGGAACCTAACAGTTGAATTAATGGACGGTCTGTCATTCCCATATGAATGTTCACTATTGAAGGGAGGAATACTGATGAGCGCGCAAACACCGGAAGTGCGGTCTATTGAGCAGTTACGTGAGAAATGGAAGAATCCCGAGGTGGTTACGGGTTCCGAAGTCCTGCTGCGCAGTCTTGTAATGGAAGGGGTGGATACCGTCTTCGGTTACCCTGGCGGTGCGGTATTGTACATCTACGATGCTCTTCATGGCTTCAATGATTTCAAGCATATCCTGACACGGCATGAGCAGGGCGCGATTCATGCGGCTGACGGCTATGCCAGAGCAAGCGGCAAAGCGGGCGTATGTATTGCAACCTCCGGTCCGGGAGCAACCAATCTGGTAACCGGGATCGCGACCGCTTTTATGGACTCGGTTCCACTGGTGGTAATCACCGGCAATGTCTTTTCCAGCCTGATTGGAACCGATGCTTTCCAGGAAGCGGATATTACAGGCATTACGATGCCTATTACGAAGCACAGCTATCTGGTGCGCGATGTTGAAGATCTTCCGCGCATCATTCATGAAGCCTTTCATATCGCGAACACCGGCCGAAAAGGTCCGGTACTCATCGATATTCCGAAGGATGTATCGGCGGCCAAGACATTGTATAGTCCAGCGAAGCAGCAAGGCGTTAACCTCCGCGGCTATAACCCGCGTACGGTTCCGAACAAACTCCAGCTGGATAAGCTGGTTCGGGCCATTTCAGCAGCGGAACGTCCGATCATTATTGCAGGCGGCGGGGTCATCTACTCCGGAGCTCATGAAGCGATGTATGAATTCGTGAAGCGGACGGAAATTCCGATCACAACCACCTTGCTGGGACTGGGCTGTTATCCGAGTGCGGAAGACCTGTGGATGGGAATGCCCGGCATGCACGGGACGTATACAGCGAATAATGCCATTCAGCAATGCGATTTGCTGATCAACATCGGCGCCCGGTTCGATGACCGTGTGACCGGCAAGCTGGACGGCTTTGCGCCAAAAGCAAAAATCGTCCACATCGACATCGATCCGGCGGAAATCGGCAAAAACGTATCGCCTGACATTCCGATTGTCGGAGATGTGAAGACAGTGCTGGAGTTGCTGATCCCTGAGGTGAGCCGTGCAGCGGGAGCCGATGCCTGGAGAACGCAGATTGCCCAGTGGAAGCTGGATTTCCCGCTTCGCTACAACGATTCCGAAACAGAGCTGAAACCGCAGTGGGTCATCCAGATGATTAATGACACCACCAAGGGCGAAGCTATCGTTACTACGGATGTTGGACAGCACCAGATGTGGGCAGCCCAGTATTACAAGTTCAATCATCCCCGTTCATGGATTACTTCCGGAGGGCTTGGAACGATGGGCTTCGGATTCCCGTCGGCGATCGGGGCGCAAATGGCGCATCCGGAACGGCTGGTAGTTTCCATTAACGGTGACGGCGGAATGCAGATGTGTTCGCAGGAGCTTGCGATTTGTGCAATCCACAACATCCCGGTCAAAATCGTCGTTATTAACAACGAGGTTCTGGGAATGGTCCGGCAGTGGCAGAACCTCATATACGAGAAGCGTTACAGCTATACCGACCTCGCAGGCAGCCCCGATTTCGTAAAGCTGGCTGAAGCATACGGGGTAAAAGGACTTCGGGCAACGAACAAGGAAGAAGCAGGCGCTGCGTGGAAAGAAGCACTGGAAACGCCGGGACCCGTTCTGGTAGAATTCGTTGTTCCTAAGGACGAGAATGTCTACCCGATGGTAACTCAAGGGTCGACCATCGATCAAATGCTGATGGGGGATGAATGACAGTGATGAGACATACGATTGCTGTGCTTGTGAATGACCAGCCGGGTGTGCTGCAGCGGGTGTCAGGCCTGTTCGGCCGCCGGGGCTTCAATATTGAGAGCATCACCGTAGGGCAGTCTGAAGAGGCCGGCCTGTCCCGGATGGTCATAGTGACACTGGGTGACCAGCACACGCTTGAGCAGATCGAGAAGCAGCTCTATAAGCTGATCGATGTGATCAAGGTAGTGGATCTTGGCTCCAAGCCTATGGTTGCCCGTGAGCTGGCACTCATCAAGGTCAAAGCGGAACCGGCTGAACGTCCGGAAATTATGGGTGTTGTGGAAACCTTCCGCGCGTCCGTGGTAGATATCGGCACAACCAGCTTGCTTGTGCAGGTGGTTGGGGATACGCAGAAGATTGATGCGATGATTGAACTGCTTAAGCCTTATGGCATCAAAGAGCTGTCCCGTACCGGCGTTACAGCAATGATTCGGGGAAATGCCTGATCATTACAATTTAAATATAAGACTTTATATGCTTCACACTATAAAGTATTCTTCTATTTCTCGCTGAAACGGAAGCCGCCTCTTTAGAGGCCGGCTAGGTTGTTTCCACTTACAGCTTTAACGAATTGCTGCTTGTTTGCATTAATTGGATAAGATGATGGTAAGGCAATTCCCGCTAAAGAGCGGGGGCTTGAAGAGCAGCCGGGCCATTCTTCAATGCTGAAGGCTCTCTTGAAGCACCCGCTCTTTACGATGGGTCCCAAATTAAAGGAGGATATTGACAATGGCAGTGACAACGTACTATGAACAGGATGCAGAACTTAGTGTACTAAAAGGGAAGACAATTGCAGTAATCGGGTACGGCAGCCAAGGGCATGCCCAGGCACAGAACCTGCGTGACAGCGGTCTTCAGGTTGTCATCGGCCTGCGCGAAGGCAAATCGTTCGAAACCGCCAAGAATGACGGTTTTGAAGTGCTGCCGGTAGCTGAAGCAGTATCCCGTGCGGATGTAGTACAAATTCTGATGCCAGACGAAACTCAGGCATCCGTCTATAAAAATGAAATCGAGCCGAACCTCAAAAACGGCGCGGCGCTGATGTTCTCTCACGGCTTCAACGTTCATTTCGGCCAAATCGTGGCTCCTAAGGATGCGGATGTGCTGCTGGTGGCCCCAAAATCTCCGGGCCACATGGTTCGCCGCACTTATGTTGAAGGCTTCGGTGTTCCCGGCCTGATCGCCATTGAACAGGATGCAACCGGCAATGCTCAGGCGATTGGCCTTGCTTATGCCAAGGGCATCGGCTGTACACGTGCAGGGGTTATTGAAACCTCGTTCCGTGAAGAAACCGAAACCGATCTGTTCGGAGAACAGGCAGTTCTGTGCGGCGGCGTATCCGCGCTGATCAAAGCCGGCTTCGAGACGCTTACTGAAGCAGGTTATGCTCCTGAAATGGCATATTTCGAATGTCTGCATGAAATGAAGCTGATTGTTGACCTTGTGTATGAAGGCGGACTTGCCACCATGCGCGATTCGATCAGCAACACTGCCGAGTACGGCGATTATGTAACTGGTCCTCGCATCATTACGGACGAAACCAAAAAAGCAATGAAAGCAGTGCTCAGCGATATCCAGCAGGGTAAATTCGCCCGCGACTTTATCCTTGAGAATCAATCCGGCCGTGCGTTCCTGACTGCCACCCGCCGCAACGAAGCCGCTCATCCGGTTGAAGTAGTAGGCAGCCAGCTGCGTGAAATGATGCACTGGATTAAGAAATAGTCTCATATACTTACATGATGAACGTACTATAGTGTGATTCTCAGATGCGGCCGTATTTTTGCGGGCCGCATTTGAGGGTTTTAGCACAATCTTTCTCAGGAGGTGCTCAGCTTTGCGGAAAATATATGTATTCGACACGACACTGCGTGACGGAGAGCAGTCGCCGGGGGTCAACCTCAATACAAGGGAAAAGGTAGAGATTGCCTACCAGCTTGAGAAGCTGGGGATTGACCGGATGGAGGCGGGATTTCCCGCAGCTTCACCAGGAGATCTGGCTGCAGTGAATGCAGTGGCGAGAGCGGTCAAGAATGTGACGCTGATCGGCCTCTCCCGCTCCAGAGAAAGCGACATTGATGCAGTTCGTGAAGCGCTTCAAGGGGCACAGGACCCCTGCATTCATCTGTTCCTGGCGACTTCACCGATTCACCGGCAGCATAAGCTGCGTATGGAAAAGGCCCAGGTGCTGGAGACTGCACAGGCTGCCATCCGTTATGCCAAAAAGTATTTCTCCAAGCTGGAATTCTCACTTGAGGATGCTGGCCGCACCGAACGCGACTTCATGGCTGAAATGGTGGCAATGGCGATTCGGGAGGGTGCAAATGTAGTCAATATTCCGGATACTGTAGGCTATCTGAACCCATCGGAATATGGTGCGATCTTCAAGTTTCTTAAAGACACTGTGCCGGATATTGAGAAAGTCCAGCTTAGCGCCCACTGTCATAATGATCTGGGCATGGCTACAGCGAACACGCTCGCTGCCATTCAGAATGGTGCCGACCAGATCGAAGGAACCATCAACGGTATCGGCGAACGCGCGGGGAATACTGCTATTGAAGAAGTGGCATTGGCACTGGAGACACGCAGCGAGTTTTTTGATGCCAAGACGTCCTTGGTGCTGTCCGAAATCTCCCGTACCAGCCGCCTGGTCAGCAAGCTGACCGGCATGGTCGTCCCTGGGAACAAGGCAATTGTGGGTGCCAACGCTTTTGCCCACGAGTCCGGAATTCACCAGGACGGCATGTTGAAGGAGAAAACCACCTACGAAATCATGACTCCTGAGACCATCGGGCTCAAAGAGAGCAAGCTGGTGCTTGGCAAGCACTCCGGTCGCCATGCGTTCCGCGACAAGCTTAGGGATCTGGGTTATGATCTTTTGGAGGAAGAGCTGAACACAGCATTTGCCAAATTCAAGGATCTGGCAGATAAGAAAAAGGAAGTATCTGATGAGGATATTCTGGCGCTGCTGGAGGAAAAACTGATCGATACACCAGAGGTATTCAGCCTGCAGACGATTTATGTTACTTACGGCAATGAGGCCACTCCAACAGCGAAGATAACGATTAAAGGGCCAGAGCCGCAGCCGATTGTTGCGGTTGCCGAAGGCAATGGCTCGGTTGATGCCATTTACAACGCCATAGACCAGGCGACCCGTGAGGAAGTTACGCTGGGCGATTATTCCATCAAGGCAGTGAGCAGGGGGAAAGACGCCCAGGGCGAGGTTCACGTAGTGTTGTCTCAGGGTGAGGTTGCTGCACAGGGCCGCGGACTCAGTACCGATATTCTGGAGGCGAGTGCCAGAGCATATCTGAACGCGCTGAACAAACTGCTGGAGAAACGGAAAACCTATACCAAACGTGATCACGCCAATCTGTAAAACCGCCGGGGCATATAATACAAAGATAGCCTTTAGCGCAACTTTTTACTTTTGAATAATTACGCATATGGAGCTGTTCAGACCGTAGAGAAATCTAGGGTTTGGACAGCTCTTTTTGTTATGTCCAGCTGGGCTGCGAAGTTTTTTTATCAGCAATTAATCAGTGATTTTAATTACTATAAACATTGTCGAATTAGCGAATATCTGCGTTATTTTTGTCTTTTATAAGACATATTTACGAAAATAGCAATGGATTAGGGTCAATTGTACAGATCTGTTCAGAAATTGTTCATCAGGGGGAATTACAATCAGACATGCACAGATAAGCGTAATAGAAGGCCAACATACATATCAATGATTGGGGGATTGACGGGAGTAAAAATTTAACCAGCCCAAAAATTATAATTTTAGCATGTGAAATGGAGGTTTACTGCAACGATGCTCAAAAAAAGAATAGCAGCCATACTCAGTGTTCTTATGATCATAGTACAAAGTGCTTACGGGTTTGGCTTCAATGCTCAAGCACATGCGGCAGAAATTACGGATAATATCATCACCACCGTAACTATGGCCGTGTATGATAACGGAGTTCCCGTAACAGATGTGGTGTATAAGCAAGGCGCTGAAGTGAAGCTTACCTATGATTGGCAGCTGCCGGACAATACTTATCAGGAAGGGGATACTTACAGTTTCGAGCTGCCGGACCACTTTGTGCTGGCCAGCGACATCATGGGGACACCGCTGCAGGCGGATGGCCTTACTTTGGGACATTTTGATGTGCTGAAGGGGAATCCCAATAAAGTTGTCATGACCTTTGGCCAGGATATTGATAAATATTTTGGCGTGCATGGTTCCTTCTCGATTAATACGAAATTTGATAAAGCCAGCTTTACTGAGACAACTGAGCAGCACATCGTCTTTCCGGTTAACGGAGGCAACCAGACCGTAACGCTTGAGTTTGTTCCAGATAATGCTTCAATTATTGAAAAAAGCGGAAAGCCTTCGGGCACGAACAAGGATGGGCTGAACGGAAAGCAAATTATCTGGACGGTCGACGTGAACAAGGTGCTGTCCAGTGTCTATGGCGCCTCTGTTACGGATGTCATCCCGGCTGGCCTTGCTTTAACGGACCCGCTGGATGTAAAAGTGTATGATCTTAACGTGAAGCTGGACGGAACGGCGGCACAGGGAGCGGAAATCTCTTCTTCTCAATATACGGTGACTGATTCTTCCGGAAATCTGAGTGTAGCATTCAAGCAATCTCCTATAACGAGTGCATACCGTATTCAATTTACTACGGACATTACAGATCCCGCGAAAAAAAGCTTCACTAATGAGGCTGCTTTAAATAGTACAGGACTGCCAGCATCGAAGTCATCGGCAACGGTCAATGTGAGCTATGGAACACCATTGAAGAAAACCTCCAGCGCATATGATCCTAATACCCAGATAACCACTTGGGAGATCGATTACAATTACAATGAAAAACCGATTGCCCAGGCGGATGCTGTGCTGAAGGATTATTTTGACAATACACAGAAGCTGGTGGCAGGTTCTCTGCAGGTATTCCCGGTTAACTTTTTGACGAATGCCGGAGGAACAGTAGGCGGCACACCTGCGGGCAATTATACGTTGATATCTCCTTCAGCTGCACCTAGCGGGAAAAACGGCTTTGAGCTGAAGTTCAACAGTGACGTCAACAGTGCTTACAAAATCATATACAAGACCCAGGCCACAGGCCGCGTTGAGAAGGATACGACCATTACGAACACCGTTTACTCCGGGGACACTTATGAAACCGGCACACGCGGCATCAATCAGGTGATTATTGCCAAAACACTGCCAAGCAGCGGTATCGACTATACCAACAAAAAAGTAAAATGGTCCGTGACCATCAATGCCGACAGTTATCAGATGGATAATGTAGTAGTCAAGGATGTTTTCCCTAACAAAGGACTGAAAATCATCCCTGGCAGCATCGTTGTCAAAAAAGGCGATACAGTGATTACCACGGGCTTCTCGATTCAGAATGAAATACCGGATGCCGGTTTTGAGGTGAAGTTTAATTCGCAGATTACCGGACCGTATACCATTACTTATGAAACTTATTTTGATAATAAATGGCTCGGCAGCGACTGGTTGACCACGGATGCCAAGTTTGTGAACCAGGCAGCAGTGGAATGGACCAAACCTGGCTCCACGGATGTGAACACCAAAACCGTTACCGCATCCTTTGATCCTCAACCGGCAGAAAAAGCCAACGGCTACAAAAGCGGCTCCTATAATGCGTCCAGCAAGGAAATTATCTGGTCCGTAGGGGTCAATTATAACCGCAACCCGCTTAACAGCGCTGAGGTAACCGATACTATAGAAGGCAAGCAGGTGTATGTTCCGGGATCTGTAGAAATCTACAATATGGTTGTGGCCAAAAACGGCGACTACAGTCAGGGAACGACCAAGCTGACACTTAACACAGATTATACGGTCTCTTACAACGAGACCACGAAGCTGCTTCAAGTGAAGTTCACTAAGAACATTGAATCGGGATACATCATCAATTTCAAAACAAGTCTAAAGGGGGAATTGGTCGACAGTCCTACAATTATGAATACTGCTAATCTGTACAATGAAGGCAAGGAGGAATCGAAGGATCTTACGGCTTCGCTGACGATTCCCAAGGCTAATGAATTTGTGCAGAAGAGCGGCAGCCAAAGCAATACTAAGATCAAATGGACCATTAACATCAATTACAGCCAGTCGTATATCGAAGATGCGGTGGTCACTGACGACCCCAGCGATAATCAAATCCTGCTGGCAGATTCTTTCAAGCTCTATGCGACTACGGTAAATCCTGCTGGAGATGTAACGAAAACAGGAACACCATTGGTTGGCGGAGATGATTATGAACTGACCCTCACTACGGACCTTGATACGGGAAAACAGCAGTTTGTGCTGAAATTCAAAGCACCTATTGAAAAAGCTTATATTCTGGAGTACGAATCACTGATTGTAGCGAACAATAATGATAAGGTAACGAACAAAGTGGGGCTGAGCGGCAAGAATTCCACAATCATTACGAAGACTAGCACCAAAGATATTACCGTTGCGCTGTCTTCGGCGGATGGAGTAGGCACCGGCACCCGAAAAGCACTGAAAATTATCAAAGCCGACGGTGCTGATCAATCGAAGCTGAGCGGGGCTACCTTTGCGCTGTACCGCAAGTCAGGCTCAAACGAAGTGCTTTTTAATACCCTTACAACAGATGCCAATGGAGAGGCTGTATTTAAGAACCTATGGCCGGGTAAGTATCTGCTGCAGGAAATCAGTGCACCTTCCGGATATGTTCTGGATTCGGGCAAAAAATCGGTTACTTTCGATTCCACAACAGCCATCGTGGAAGAATTCAAAGTTTATAACCTAAAAGCAGCAACACCATCAGCAACGCCGGCCGCATCACCAACGGCCTCTCCGGTAGTGTCGCCAACGCCGGTACCGACAGTGAAGCCGACGGAGACACCAACACCGACAGTGACACCAACACCGACAGTGAAGCCGACGGAGACACCAACACCGACAGTGAAGCCAACAGCAACACCAACACCGACAGCAACGCCAACAGCAACACCAACATCGACAGCAACACCGACAGTAACACCAACAGCAACGCCAACAGTAACACCAACGCCTGTCGTGACGCCAACGCCCACTACGCCGCCAGTGATTGACTATTCGACTCCGACACCAGTGACCTCTTCGGTGCCGGGAACAATCGTCACTCCTGGACCATCGGCTGCCGTGACGCCAACGCCTACGGCAACTCCAGCAGTGAAGCCGACAGCGACACCAGTGGCAACACCGTCTGCCTCACCGGTACAGACACCAGCGGTTAGCAGCACACCGGCTGCTCCGCAACCAACAGCAGTCACCACCGTTGAGGATTTGCCTATCGATGGGGAGATTCCATTGGGGGGGATTCCCGGCATCGGTGAAGAGCCTTCACATGGTACAGTGAAGATCACACCGGATGGCAAATGGACCTATACTCCTGATCCTGGTTATACCGGCAAAGACAAATTTACAATTGTCGTTACCGATGAAGACGGCAATGAGGAAGAAGTGACGATTGAAGTAGGTGTCGATAAAGTGCCGAAGGGTACAGTAACCGGTACACCGGATGCAGGGGGGAATGGACTGCCCGGCAAACTTCCGCAGACCGGAGAAAACAGTCCATTACCGCTTTATTTGACAGGCGGCGGCTTAATGATTCTGGGAGCCGTCATGTCCAGACGGTTCAAGAACCACAAAAAATCGAAGTAACCAACATTATCAAAATTCATGCCAAAGCCACCCGTGGGCGTACCAGCCCCGGGTGGCTTTTATGTGTCTATGCTAAAATCAGGCATTGCCGTTCAGCGTTGCAGGCAGCTCTACAGGCTTTTGAAATTATGCAACTTCCATTCCTCATACCAGCTTTTAATGTTATCGGGTATATCTACGCTCAGCTCACGCTTTAGAAGGTCTGCCAGGTATTGATATTGCTCCTCGACCGCCGAACGTTCTCCCATGCTGTCATACACCTTCATAAGCCCCAAGTGGCCCTGCTCAAAATAAGGCTGAAGCTGAACCACCCGCTGATACACCGTTACCGCTTCGGGAATTCTTCCCCTGGCAGTAAAAAAATCAGCCATTCCCATCGCATGATGCAGCCAAATCGTCCGAAGACGCTGACGCTCACCCTCAGCCCATAAATAATCATAGTCGTTCAGATAGTCACCCGAGTAGAAATAGAACAGGCGCTGATGCTTGTCGCAGTTCTCAGCGTTTATAGGCCCCAGAGTAAGAATACCCTTTTCCCATTCATAGCTGTCGATCAGCAAGGAGCCTGTCTCCATAGTATAACCTTCCCCGCCGCTGGCGTTGCTGATCTGCAGCCCGATATCAGCC
Source organism: Paenibacillus graminis (assembly GCF_000758705.1). NCBI lineage: Bacteria > Bacillati > Bacillota > Bacilli > Caryophanales > Paenibacillaceae > Paenibacillus > Paenibacillus graminis. The sequence continues at coordinate 1,661,195 of NZ_CP009287.1, forward strand.
TGCTTCAGACTTTGGCGGATCTGATAAATGGTGGTATAAAGGTGAGTTGACGCCCGCTTCAGATTGAAATCCGGCCACAGCATCTCGATAAGGCTGTCCTTGCTGACAAAGCGGTTGCGGTTATGGAACAAATAAGCGAATAATTCCTGAGCTTTGGAGGTGCGCCAGCGGATGGCAGGGAGCGGCTGGCCGGCACGCTCAAAGCGCAACGACTGAAAGCTGCGGATCATGATCTCAGGTTCAGGCGTATTGGGAGGATTCCCGTCCTTGCCGAAATGTTTTTCCAGCCGCTGGATGGTCTTAACCAGGCGGTCACGCCGGACAGGCTTCAACACATAGTCCAGGGCATACAGCTCAAAAGCCTCCACGGCATAGCTGTTATAAGCGGTCACAAATACGATGCTAGTGCCTGGACACAGGCCTTGGATCGCTTCCGCAACCTGCATACCATTCATTTCAGGCATATCTATATCCAGGAAAATAACGTCAGGTTGAAGCTTTGAGGCTATGCTGACTGCTTCGGCCGGGTCCGTACAGGAACCTATAATATTTACGGTTGTTAATTCTTCCAGCATCAGCTTTAATTTCATAAGGGCAAGCCGCTCATCATCCACCAGCAAAGCTTGTATCATTCCTATCCCACCACTTCTTTTAGGATTTTCATGCTGTAGACAAACCGCTTGGAGGAAGGCTGGACATCCGGTTACAATAAGACTGTTGGAATAACAAACGGATATACGGTTTGCTAGTTATGTAATTTCGACAGGAAGGCCATTTTTCCTTCAAATAGTGAGGTTTCTGGCTTCCCCAAAAAATAGTTGGAATCTTTGCAGGGGAAAAGAGAAGTCCTGCGTCTAATATTATGTAGCTGAAGGAGGGGAGAATACTGGAAGAGGCAGAATGGATTTCAGCCGTGCTGGGCGGGCAGCATCAGGCCTTCGGGCATTTGGTGGAACGCTATCAAGGCATGGTATATCGGGTATGCATCAAGATTACAGGTGAGGCTGAATCGGCCAAGGATATGGCCCAGGAGGTTTTCATCAAAGCCTATAAGGCGCTCCCTTCCTTCAGAGGGCAATCTTCATTCTCCACATGGCTGTACCGGATTGCTTACCGGACCTGTCTGGACTGGAAACGGGCCAATGACAGGGAATGGCGGCACCGCAGTACGGCGGATTATACAGAGAATGATTGGGTGACATCGCAGACGCCAGAGCATGTGCTGCTCCGCAAGGAAGCTTCGGAGGAGCTGGGCGAGAATCTGAACCATCTCACGGAACCGTACCGGTCGGTCGTGCAGATGTATTATTTTCAGCGACACTCATATCAGGAGATTGCCGAACAGAAAGGCATTTCAGTCAAAACGGTAGAGTCACAACTGTATAGGGCCAGACAGATGATGCGTAAAAACGGGGAGGAATGGCGATGAACTGTGCAACTGCAAAAGAATGGATGCCGCATTATATCGATGGCTTGCTGTCTCCAGAAGCGGAGCTGAGAATCCGGCTGCACATCGAGTCTTGTCCCGATTGCGCTCAGTGGCTGGAGGAAGCGAAGGAAATGTCTGCTTTATGGAATGAAATGGAGAGCGGACAGGAGCCTTTGGATTTTTTGGATGTCCCGGATATCACTGCCGATGTCATGGCTCAGGTTGAACAGCTGGAGACAGGACGCCGGGAACGGGCGGTCAGAACAACTATGGCAAGACGCCGCACAGCGCCCAGAACCTCATGGATACACTATGGAGTCGCGGTCGGCCTGACGTTCCTGCTGCTGCAGCTTGGTGTGTTCCAAGATATGGCTTACGGCATTACTGAGATTAACGGGCATATGTCCACATCGGTCAGCGCCTGGCTTAACCCTGACAGTGTGAATAAATAAATCGGTCCATTCAGCAACTTTCAAACAGGAGGATATTATATGATTAAAAAAAGACGTTGGCTCACCTTTCTATTGGCAATGATCCCGGGACTCGGGCATCTGTATTTAGGCTTTAAAAAATTGGGGCTTGAGTATATGATTGGAGCATCCTTGTGTATTATCTTTATCCCGTCGATGCCAATGGTCTTTCCGTTTGCTTTGGCTGCGCTGTGGTTCTACCAGTTATTTGATGCCCTTCAAAAAGCAGCCTGGATGAAGATATCCGCCGAAGAGCATGAACGCATGATGTTCCATCCGGACAGTTACGGGGTACCCTGGAGTATGGGGATGCCTTCCAGTCCGGCTTATCCGAACGACGATGTAAATCCGGTGTGGGTCGGTTTTGGATGTGTAGCTGCGGGTGTCCTGCTGTTGATTATTACTACGTTCCCGGGGCTATGGGATTTGCTTACGGAGATGAATATCGGATCCATCCTGTTGTCGTTGGCCCTGATCGGATATGGGCTGAGAATGCTGAAGAAAAATCCAAAAGTATAGAGAAATGGGGAAATAAATAATGGCAAGATGGAAGATCGGCAGTTTTACCGCAGCCTTGGGCTGCATCATCTTGGGGGTAATCATCGTATTGGCCCAATTTGATGTGATTACTTACCAGGCGCTGGGGTACCTCTGGCCTGCACTGCTTATATTGTTCGGGCTGGAGACATTGCTGCGGATATTCATCAAATCCGATGCCAAAACCCGTATAAGCGGCTGGGCTGTTGTTCTTATTGTGATATTGGTTGCTGCCAGCGGAGCCCAAAAAGTGCTGGCTGACGGCTCGCTCAGCGGAATCTTTGGCAATACCCAGCTGGTGCCGGTGAATGGAACAGCCGATGTGCAGCCAGGGATTAAAAATGTGAAGATCGAACTGCCATACGGCAAGGTTAAGATTAATGGAGTGGAAGGCAGCAAGCTTGACTATGATGGGAAGCTGGAATTACCAGGAGACTCAGATCAAGAAGCCTCCAGCGCATTGGCACAGAAATGGACCGTTATTGCCGCAGGAGACACCTTAACGATGAAGCTGGAGGGAAATTCGGGCTGGCTGTCCAATATTCATATCGGGTTCAATCTCAAAGATCCCTATTTAAATGTCAGCCTTCCCAGCAATCTTGCAGTAGAAGTCGAAACCAACGACGGATCGATTGAAGCCGGCAATCTGCAGTCCGGTATTGAAGTGGATACGAGCAACGGCAGGCTGGACATTCATGATGTAGCCGGAGGCGTGGATGCACATACGAGCAATGGAACAATAACTGCGCAGAATGTGAAGGGTGAAGTGAAGCTGGTCAGCTCCAACGGTGCAATAGATCTGGGCAATATCGACGGTTCGCTGTATGCCAAGAGCAGCAACGGCAAGATTACGATCAACTCGGGGATCACGGGCGAATGGAAATGCTCCTCCAGCAACGGCAAGATCATTGCTAGCCTGCCGGCGGCTACGGATGCAACGATCAATGCAGATACCAGCAACGGCTCGCTGAAGGGCAATGTCAGCTGGGACGGCAGCGACGGTCATGGAACCGCCGTACTTGGCAGCGGAACCCACAAAGTGTCTTTGTCGACCAGCAATGGATCAGTAACGGTGGATACAGCGGAATAGCGGATGATTTAGCAGTATACCCAACCCGCTACCTGTCACAGCAAGCGGATGCACACATAATACCCACGCAAAGCGGGGCCTTGCACGGAGGCTGATTCAGGTACTTTGCGGGGACCCCAATTATACTTTCTGATATGTTAAAAAAAGCTGTTGTACCCGGCATAAAGACCGCCTTGTACAACAGCTTTTTTAATCGCGCAGCTCCTACCAGGCGTACGCCTGTGGAGCTGCACCGCCCGGACCAGGGAAAATCTCATCCAGACGCTTCAGTACGGACTCATCCAGAAGGACCTCCAGGCTGCGCAGGGCGCTTTCGAACTGCTCCAGCGTGCGCGGGCCGATGATCGGCGCGGTGACTGCGGGATTCGCCAGCAGCCAGGCGAGGGCGATATTATCCTGCGGTTCGCCAAGCTCAAGGCTCAGTTCGGCAAACGCCTCTAGCTGGCGCTTATACTGTTCTACCCGCTCGGCGTTCCCGCCGCTGCGGCTGCCCTCTATTTTCTTGAGCGCATTGCGGCCAAGCAGGCCCCCGTCGAGCGGGCTCCAGGGAATGATCCCCAAGCCGAGATTCAGGGACGCTGGCAGAACCTCCAGCTCCGGCAGACGGCAGGTGAGGCTGTATTTATGCTGTTCGGATACAAGCCCCAGGAATCCGCGGGCTTTGGCCTCCTGCTGGGCTACAGCAATATCCCAGCCGGCGAAGTTGCTGGAGCCGACATAGCCGATTTTGCCCTGGCTCACAGCGAGCTCAAAGGCGCCCCACAGCTCGTCCCAGGAGACGCTGCGGTCTACATGGTGCATTTGGTATAGCTCAATGTGATCCGTCTGCAGACGCTGCAGCGAGCCTTCCAGATGCCGCCGGATAATATAGGAGGAGAGACCGCTTTCATCATTGGGGCCGTCAAGCTTGTCGCTCATGGCACCGTAGACCTTGGTGGCTAGCACAACCTTTTCCCGGCGTCCGCCGCCCTGCTTGAACCAGCGGCCGATAATCGTTTCTGTGAGTCCGGAGTTTTCTCCCCAGCCGTACACATTGGCGGTATCAAAAAAGTTGATTCCGGCATCAAGCGCAGCGTCCATAATGCGGAAGGCTTCCTTTTCGTCCGTAATCGGACCGAAGTTCATCGTTCCCAGACAGAGACGGCTGACCTTCATACCGGATTTGCCAAGCTTTGCGTATTGCACTCCACAACAACTCCTCTACATGTATTGGACAAGCCGTGTATATTATAAATACAAATTAATTGTAATCAACTTAAGAAACAAGAGCAAATGTGGTTATAGGCTTAACCTATTACGTTCATAGAATCTATATCTTTGTCCTTTGGCTGTGGTTATGATACAACAATATCAGAAGAACTATGTCTGCTGGCAGCAGATAATCAGAGGAGTGACGGGAATGAGTGAAGTCAAAAAAATCGCCGTAATCGCCGGGGACGGCATCGGACCTGAAGTTGTGGCTGAAGCGTTGAAAGTATTGAAAAAAACGGAGGAACTGTTCGGCTATGCTTTTGAAACCGAGCAGGCGCTGTTTGGCGGTATTGCCATTGATGAACGGGGAACGCCGCTTCCGGAGGATACGCTGGACATCTGCCGCAGTGCTGATGCTGTGCTGTTGGGTGCGGTCGGCGGGCCGAAATGGGACAACAACCCCAAGGAGCTGCGTCCGGAAACCGGGCTGCTGGGCATCCGCAAAGCGCTGGGACTGTTCTCTAACCTGCGTCCGGCCGTTGTTTTTGACTGTCTGAAGGATGCTTCGACGCTGAAGCCGGAAGTACTGGAAGGCACGGATCTCATGGTGGTGCGCGAGCTGACAGGCGGCATTTACTTCGGAGACAAGCTGCGCCGTCAAGGTGAATTCGGCGAAGAAGCGGTAGATACATGTGTGTATAATGTAACGGAAGTAGAGCGCATTGTGCGCCAAGCCTTTGAAATTGCCGGCAAACGCCGCAATAAGCTGGCGAGCGTCGACAAAGCGAATGTACTGGAAACCTCCCGTCTCTGGCGTGAGGTTGTGAACAGAATTGCTCCTGAATATCCGCAGGTAGAGCTGGAGCATGTGCTGGTGGACAATTGCGCTATGCAATTGCTGCGCCGTCCGTCCAGCTTCGATGTCATTGTGACCGAGAATATGTTCGGGGACATCCTCAGTGATGAAGCTGCGATGCTGACCGGTTCGATCGGCATGCTGGCTTCTGCATCGCTCGGCGAAGGCAGCTACGGCCTCTATGAGCCGGTCCACGGCTCCGCGCCTGACATTGCCGGACAGGGGCTGGCTAATCCAATCGCCACCATTTTGTCGCTTGCCCTGATGTTCCGCATGACCTTTGGTTATGAGGCGGCTGCGGCTGCGATAGAGGCTGCCGTGGCTGAGGTTCTGGATGCCGGACACCGCACGAGCGATATCGCTGTTGACAAGAGCAAGGCCATCAGCACAACGGAGATGGGCGATCTCATTGTGGCGGCTATCCGCAAAGCCTAAGCTGTAACACAGCGGTTCTCCTTTTGACGCAGAAAAACAAAAAACTTCACAGAAAATTGCTTATTTATAATAATTATAAAAAAGTAATGACTGTAATATTGACTTTGATTTTGTACGATGATACCATTTGGTCTATAGAAAGCAAGATATAACCAACTCATCAATCAAGAAAAGCATATTGCACTGGAAGTATTTTCTGACAATTGTTTTTCTTACATACTCAAAGGAGGATTTAAGCAATGGCAGAACGTTTGGTAGGTAAACCAGCCCCAGATTTCACAATGGAAACCGTAACGGGCGACGGTAAGGATTTCGGTAAGGTAAGCTTGTCCGACTATCGCGGCAAATGGCTTGTATTCTTCTTTTATCCGCTTGACTTCACATTTGTATGTCCGACGGAAATCACGGCGCTTAGCGATGCTGCAGCTGATTTCACAGCACTTGATACCGAAATTCTTGGTGTGAGCATCGATTCGGTCCACAGCCACAAAGCATGGATCACCACGCCTAAGGATTCGAACGGCCTTGGCCCAATCAACTTCCCGCTCGCTTCGGATATCACGAAGAAGGTTGCCAGTGATTATGGCGTCCTGATCGAAGAAGAAGGTGTGGCACTGCGCGGCTTGTTCATCATTGATCCTGAAGGTGAGCTGAAATACCAGGTAGTCAACCACAACGACGTAGGCCGCAGCGTAGAAGAGACACTTCGTGTTCTGCAAGCCCTGCAATCAGGCGGACTCTGCGCGATGAACTGGAAGCCGGGCGATAAGAATCTGTAAGTCGGGGCTGGCATAAGCAGCGATCTTTGATATACTAAGAAGACCTCCTTGCGGGAGAAATTCCCGTCGAGGGGGTTTTTTGCACCAAACAGCCCATCTATAGATTGAACTTGAAAATGTACCAATAGGGAATAGTGGCGGAAGAGAAGTTTGGAACTGTAGGAGCGGATGCCTCTGCCTGAAAGCTTTCTGCAGGAAAGCTCGGGTAGAGGAATCTCTACTGCCATTTTGTAATACACTATACGAAATCAATGTAAAATATCAAGGAGGGTGAACAAAAATGAGCTTTTGCTGTGGAGCGAGTATGGTTGGAACGAAGGGAACCCTAAAGCATTATCGCACGCAAGTCCATAATGTTCCCCTGCTTTTTTGCCCGGTCTGCCACCGGGTAGAGGTACATTATAAAGTTGAAAACGAATATGAAATTCTGGCGGAATATGCCCATGGCGACGGTGTGACAGATGTTGATTTCCAGGATTACGTAATGGAGGATGAGGAAGCGATCTTCGAGAACGTCATCAACGTAGAGAGTGAAGATCCGCTGAATATCGTTCGCAGCCAGATTGACATGGCCCTTGATCTACTGGCTGTTGCCAAGCAGATTGAAGATACCAAGTGGGAACGTGAGCTTAAGAAACGTCTGGCTGTGATGAGCCAGCGGCGGCACCGCCTGCAGCAAAAAGCCTGAAAACATCCCAAATCCAGCCTGTCTATGTATCGGCCTTATATAGTGACTTAAGAGCCTTCTCGCTTGTAGCGGAGGCTCTTTTTGTAGCCTGGAAGCTGCAGGAGACAAGGGGAATCGGTTTCCCTATGCGATTTAATGTGTCTTTAGAATCATTTTAAAAATATTTTTGTAATTCGACAGTTTCTCTGATTGCGTTGTCTGCTTCTCTTGGATATGATTGGAATATAGTTGAAACGGTTGGATAATATAATACGATTTCCGAATGTTCTGGCGGCTTCGTCATATACTCAAATACATAGTAATTTGATGTCGCTTAAGCTCTTCGTCAAATGCAGTAAAAGGGGGAACTTCGTATCGTGATAAGCCAATATCAGGAAAGCTTGCTTTTGCCGGCAAGAACGTTTCAATCTGGACCGATGAACACTACATATGAGGATGTACTCGAGCACATTGACAGCGGAATTTTGCTTTTTGATGAAGAGGGTGTGCTGACGTTTGTAAATAAGCAGATGTACGGCATTCTTGGATTGAACAGGCATTCTCTTTTAGGCTGCACTTTGATTCACCTGCTGTCGAATATCCAGCTGAACCGTTTTAAGAAGAAGCAGGTGCTGCGCGGATATCGTGAAATGATGAAGAAAGGTAAGCCAAGCTATGAGTTTGTAGATGAGTACGGCCGATATTGGACGGTGTCTCTTCACTGCGGAGAGGAAATGAAAGGCTGCTATCTGTTCACGTTCAAGGAAATCTCCGACTACAAGCTGATTGAACAAACTGCTTACCAGAACGACAGTCTCGCCATGCTCGGCAAATTATCAGCATCGATTGCCCATGAGATCCGGAATCCGCTGACTTCGATTCGCGGGTTCATTCAACTGCTTCATCCCCACCTTCATCAGTTGGGCAAAGAGGAGTACGCCAAGATAATATTGGCAGAGATCGATCGTGCCAACGATATTATTCATGAATTTCTGACCTCCTCCAAACCTTCTGTGCCGCAGGTGGCAATGATTCCAGTGTCAGCACTGCTAAAAGAAGTAGTACTGCTCACAGAAAGCGAAGCATTGATGAAAGGCTGCGAGATCAACTTTTATCCGCTGCAGGAGGATATGATTATCTCTGGCGATATCAAGCAGATGAAGCAGGTCGTGCTTAATATGATAAGGAATGCAATGGAAGCGATTACCGAAAAGATTGATGATTCTATAGGCAGAATCGAACTGGGGGCTTCCAGAGAAGGCGCCGAGGTTCGCATCTTTATTTCCGACAATGGGAAAGGGATGGATATCTGCACCCTTGACAGGTTGTTTAGTCCTTTTTTCACCACGAAGGAAAATGGGACGGGACTCGGACTGTCCGTAAGCGACCGGATTATTAAGAACCATGGGGGATGCATTTCTGTCAGCAGCCGGATTAACGAGGGGACACGATTTGTTATCTCGCTGCCGCTGATTCAATAGTTATCATTAATCATCCGTCAATTTCTCGCTGATACCGATACCGTCCATGCAGGGGACGGCACAGCTGTTTCTATTTGGCATACTGAGTTATAATATAGTTTATGGGAGGCTGATCCCTGCACAGCACGTTGTGCGGGAGATCAGCCTATCTGCGTTTTGCAAAGCAATCATGCACGGGACAGGAGTGGTTTTTATCGATATTCAATGGAGCAGCGGCAGCCGGGCAAAGGCACTGCAGGGGGATGCGCTCTGTCTGATTATAGCTGAAAATGAAATTGAAAGCGGTGAGGCTGGTGAATGGTCGGAGCCAATTAACCGGCTATCCAAAGCCGGACTGTTTGGTGCCAAGCTGAATCAGATCTATGTCCTTCCGCTGGAAGGGCAGCCTGAGCTTCCTGTTGCCATTCTGGCAGGCTGCGGGAAGGGGCTGGCGGGAACGGAAGAACTCCGCCTTATTGCGGCTCAGGCGGCCCGTGCTGCGCTCAGGCTACAAGCGGTCAGACTCATCATCCAGGTTCCGGACCATCTGGGTAAGCTGACTGCCGCAGGCTCCAAAGAGGCCGCGCAAGCACTGACGGAAGGGCTTATTCTGGGAGCTTACCGCAGGACGCACTATAAGCGGGAACAGCCGCTTTATACAGGTCTTGAGTCTGCTGTATTTCATCTGGACCGGAAGGCAGAGGCGGCTGAGTCTCTGGAATGGTGTCTAGGGATCAGGCAGGGCAAGGCTTTTGGTGAAGCAACCAACCTGGCTCGCAATCTTACCAATCTTCCTGGCAATCTGCTGACACCATCAGCGCTTGCTATGGCGGCGATTGAAGTTGCCGAGCGGCATGGATTCCCTGCCGAAGTTCTGGATGAACAGGAGATCGAACAGAAGGGCATGGGTGGACTGCAGGCTGTCGGCAAAGGAAGTGTACATCCTCCACGAATGATTGTTATCCGTTATCAGGGCACCAGCCAGTGGGAGAATGTTACTGCAATCGTAGGCAAGGGCATTACCTTCGATACCGGCGGCATTTCGCTTAAGCGGGCACCGGGCATGGAGGACATGATCAGCGATATGGGCGGTGCGGCGGCTGTACTTGGCGTTATGGAGGCGCTGGGGACACTGCGTCCGCAGATTAACGTGGTGATGCTTATTCCTTCTGCAGAAAATATGCCGGCAGCCAATGCATTCAAACCGGGAGACATCGTGACTACCCTGAGCGGCCGGACTATCGAAATCCTGAATACCGATGCTGAAGGCCGGGTTGTGCTGGCAGATGCGCTGACCTATTCCCTGGAGTGGGGCGCAGAGCGGATTATCGATGTAGCGACGCTGACAGGCGCTGTGCTCTCGGTTCTGGGTGATATTGCAACGGGGGCTGTAACCAATAATGAGGCTATAATGGAAGCATTTCAGACAGCCTCCATTCGTGCCGGAGAGAAAATTTGGCGGCTGCCGGTGTATCCCGAGTTCCGTGAAATGCTAAGCAGCGAGGTGGCCGATATCCGCAATGCAGCCGGAAGATACGGCGGAGCCAGCACAGCAGGTTTGTTCATCGGTGAGTTTGCGGAAGGACGTCCCTGGATTCATCTGGATATTGCCGGAACGGCATTTCTGTCCAAGGAACGCGGAGTAAATCCCAAAGGGGCAACCGGTGTCATGGTGCGCACGCTGCTGCAATATTTACTGCACTTGAACGCTGACGATGAGGCCAGAGCTGCGGATTCACTCCAAAGCTGAGGACGGTTCCAACAGGATAACAGCAAAACGGTACCTTCCTTAGGAAAAGGAGGTACCGTTTGTGCTTGATAATAATGACGTATAAGCACGGCCCATACCGTTCATCGGCTCCGGCTAGCTGTTTCTTTTGGCTCTGATTTGGGAAGTAATGGACTGAATGCCGTTCATGACCTTGTTACGCGCATCCTTGTTTCTGAGTAGGTAGGCTGCTCCAAGCGCTGCCGTAGTAAATAAAGTCTTTTTGGTATTCATGTGTTTTCCCTCCTTGGGTTGGTCTGGCTGTACTTGCATATAACTAACATACCCCCATCCCAGGGAACTTAAACGAATGGCTCATCGTGATTGAGTTTCAGGCCTTGGCTGAATGCTTGGGATCTACCGGTCCTCCGCTGCAGGAGAATGGGGAATTTGCGGAGGCGGCAGCGCAGGTCTTGCCTTTGTCACACCCGGCGCAAGCCCCTTCTTTTCCCTTTTGCACGTGACGGTAGATCATCCAGCCGGAGTAGCCAAATACAAGCGCTATAATCAAAATATTAATTATCATTGCAGTTCCCCCGCTTTCGCTCAAGTAACTTTTGATTGTACCAGATCCTACGACAAGCCCAATAAGCTTCCACCTTGAAAAATGACCAATGACACCAAATACGCCAGCACCAGCGAATACCCCATGGAGAAAAAGGTCCATTTCCACGAAGCAGTCTCTTTCTTGATAACCCCTACCGTAGCCAGGCAAGGAATATAGAGCAGGATAAAGGCCATGAAGCTGACCGAGCTGAGCGGTGTGAAGACCTGCGAGATTTGGCCTTCAAGTCCGGCAGCATCCGGAGCATGATAGATAATATTCATGGTGGATACAACCACCTCTTTGGCCAGAAAGCCGGGAACCAGCGTAGAGCCAGCCTGCCAGGTGCCAAAGCCGAGCGGATGCAGCAGGGGCGCAATCAACCCGCCGAATTTAGCGAGAAAGCTGTTGTCCATCTCCACATTTAATCCTGAAGGGCCAGCATAAGACATCAGCCAGATAATCACTGAACCGGCAAGAATAATCGTTCCCGCCTTGCGCAGAAACCCTTTGCCTTTTTCCCAGGTGCTGCGGCCAAGCGTCTTCAGCTGGGGCATCCGGTAGGGCGGAAGCTCGATGATAAAGACAGAGGATTCGTTCTTGAAAAGATGCTTGGAGAACAATTTACACAATATGAGTGCAAACACAACGCCCAGCACATACATTGCCAGAACCGCGGTAGCCTGTTGCGCCGGGAAAAACACAGCTGCAAACAGCAGATACACCGGAAGCCGTGCAGAACAGGACATGAGCGGCATCAGGAGTGTTGTCAGCATGCGGTCTTTAGGCTGCTCAATACTGCGTGCGGCCATAATCGCCGGCACGTTGCAGCCGAAGCCAATGATAAAAGGGATGAACGCTTTACCGTTGAGACCCATACGCTCCATTGTGCTGTCCATCAGCAGACAGACACGCGCCATATAACCGGAGTCCTCAAGGAATGAGATCATCAGGAACAGGATGAAAATCTGCGGAACGAAGACGATAACCCCGCCAACACCGCCAATAATTCCGTCCACGATAAGCGCGTGTGTGAAGCCTGATGCCCCGACTGTTTGAAGCAGTGAACTTGCTCCATTGCTGATGGGGCCTGATATCAAGCCGTCTACAAGATCCGATAAAGGCCCGCCGACCCAGTCGAAGGTTGTCTTAAACATCGCGTACATAAAGAAAATGAACAGCGGCAGCCCCAGAAAACGGTGCGTCAGAATGGAATCCAGTCTTTCCGTCAGATTATGCGGCTTAAGGAGTGTGGTATCCATCGCGGCTGTACAGAGGGAGCGGATATAGTCCATACGGACAGACCGGATCCATTGAGGCAGCGTCAGCGCCTGCTTGCTGCTCTGCAATGCGCTCTGGCATCCGTCGCAGATAACCATGAGGCGGGAGGTATCCATACGTTTCTTCAGCAGTTCCAGAACAACCGGGTTCTGCTCCATCAACTGTAAGGCCACCCAGCGCAGATTGGGCAGTCCGGGAATGGACTTCAATTCTGATTCGATGGAGGAGATGGCTGCTTCGGCCAACCCGCCATAGTCCAGTCTGAAGGTTGCCTGTGGGATCGCAGAGGCTTTCTCCAGAACACTGAGCACTTGTCCGCTGCCTTTGCCGGTTCTGGCAATCAGCGGGAGCACAGGAATGCCAAGACGAGACTGCAGTACCTCATGATTAACAACAATGCCGCGCGCCTTAGCCACGTCGATCATGTTCAATCCAAGGACAGTAGGTTTGCCGTATTCAAGCAATTGAAGGGTGAGCAGCAGATTGCGTTCGAGCTGGGAGGCATCAACGATATTAATGAGGGCTTCCGGAGATTCCTCAATCAGATATTGCGTAGCGACACCCTCATCACGGGAGAGGGGGTGCAGCGAATATATACCTGGAAGATCGATCAGCTTGCCTGCGCCATTCTTCAGGCTTCCGATTTTTTTCTCAACCGTTACGCCGGCCCAGTTGCCCACATATTCATAGGAAGAAGTCAGTGTATTGAAAAGCGAGGTTTTCCCTGTATTAGGATTACCTACGAGAGCAATTGAACTCATGAGACATTCACCTCAATCATGGAAGCTTCCTTCCGGCGGATAGCGAACAACTGACCGTTGCATTCCAGGGTAATGGGACCGAGAAAAGGCCCTTTCCCTTTCAGACGGATCATTACGCCTTCAGACACACCAAGATCAGCCAAGCGGCGCCGCAAAATGGGGTTCATTCCTTCTATTCTGTGAATGGAGCCCGTTGAGCCCGGTTGTAAGCGCAGTAAGGAGCAGGATGTGGAAGCCATTTAAATCCCTCCGAGAGAGATTGATAATCAATCTCAATTGTTTTCTTGTACTGTAGCATTTTTTAGTGCGTTTTTTCTGTGATATTTGTCACTGCTTCTTATGCGATAAAAAGTGTATGGAGCGAATCTGAAATTTTCTTTACAATTGATTCTTTGCTACAGTATGATTGAACGATAATGACTGCATAGGAAGTCCGTCCTGGCGGCACAATGAGAGCTATAGTTGAAAGGAGAACACAATGGTAAAGAGTAATAAAAGCAAAATTGTCGATTGCACGATCCGCGATGGGGGTTTGGTTAATAACTGGGATTTCAGTGTGGAATTTGTACAGAATTTGTATGCCGGTCTGAATGAGGCTGGCGTTGATTATATGGAAATCGGGTATAAAAATTCACCTAAACTGCTTAAAGGGGCAGAAGGTGCCGGGCCTTGGCGTTTTCTGGATGATGATTTCCTGAGAAAAGTGATTCCCCAGAAGGGTCACACCAAGCTGTCTGCGCTTGTGGATATTGGCCGGGTGGATGAGAATGATATTTTGCCCCGCAGTGAAAGTATGCTGGATTTGATCCGCGTAGCCTGCTACAGCAAGGATGTGGACAAAGCCCTGCAGCTGGTGCAGACGTTCCACGATCTTGGTTATGAAACCACCATTAATATTATGGCCTTGTCAAATGTCATGGAGAATGAACTGCTGGAAGCCTTTGAACAAATCCGCGAGAGCGTTGTAGACGTTGTATATATTGTAGATTCATACGGCAGTCTGGACCATAACGACATTCATTACCTGGTGGAAAAATTCCAAACCCACCTGCCGAATAAGCGCTTAGGGGTACATACCCATAACAATTTGCAGCTGGCTTTCTCCAACACCCTTCTAGCTTCCGAAAAAGGTGTCGAACTGCTTGATGCTTCCTGCTACGGGATGGGACGAGCTGCCGGAAATTGCCCAACTGAACTGCTGGTTACCCATTTGAAGAATACCAAATATACGCTCCGGCCGGTGCTCGACATCCTTGAGCGGCTGATGATCCCTTTGCGTGAAAAGGAAGAATGGGGCTATATCATTCCGTATATGATTACAGGTACGCTGGATGAGCATCCACGTTCCGCAATGGCGCTGCGTTCATCAGAGGACAAGGACAAAGCGGTTGAGTTCTATGACAAGCTCACCACGCCTGAAGTGAATTTTGGAGATAAATAAAAGTCTCATGAGAAGCACTGAACTCTACAACAGAGGGAAGTGCTTTTTATTTTTCTCCGGGGTTTTCCTTTAATAAAAGTTGATTGTAACTTTACTGAGCCATCCGGCCGATATTTATACATAGGACATAAATATATCCATGCACTTATTATAGATATCAAATTCAGACGCGAGGGACCTATGAGACAAGAAGAGAAAAAGACCATACATGCGGCAATTACAGGGGCCGTGCTGTTCCTTCTGATACAAATTTTTCGTACACCGCTGGGGAATATAGAGGATAAGGATTTGTTGTCGGCGCTCTACCTGATCATTGGCTGCTGTAATGTCGCCTTTGGATTTGCTATTTTTGCCCAAGGATGGCTGTTCTTCGCCAATCGATTATCCCAGGCGAGGCTTTATACCTCTGCGCTCTTTTTGGGTGTCTGCATATTTGACTTTTTACACACGCTCAGTTTCGTAGGCATTCCTGCAATATCTTCCTATATTAATGCTGAACAATCCTTGTGGCTGCTCACCTTCTCCCGCTTGACGAGTGCAGTAGGGATTTTGTTCATTTTCGGCAGGGGGGACAAGCCCGTAGCAGCTGCAGGCAAAAACAAAGTCTTCCGGACCTCCTCTGTGCTGATTGTGGGCGCTCTGGCTCTGTTCATTTTTGGGGATATGGTGGCTAACCGGATGTCGGGTTATTCGCAGGTTGAAGGACTGCAGCATGTCATGAATCTGGCCGTGCTTTTTATCTATCTGCTAGCCGTGGGCATCATCGTTTACCCTGGCAAAACGGAGAAGTCGGCCTCCTTCCTCATTATTATCCGCTCCTTGATCTTTTTCTCGCTGGGCCAGGTATTTCTTATGAATCTTCTAAGCGTAGGAGAGATGGATTATCTGTTTGGAATGCTCAGCAGCGGTGCAGCCTATTATCTTTTGCTGAAGGGTGTATACCGGCTTACTATTGAAGAGCCTTTTCAGGAAAATGAGGAGGCAGAGGCCCGGATTAATTATTTGGCTTACCACGATGATCTAACCGGTCTGCCGAATAGACGCCGCCTGATGCAGAGCGTGGAAGAAATGCTGCTCCAGGGTGAACGGGATAAGAGCCGCGGATTCACTGCACTGGTTATCATGAATATCAATCATTTCAAAAATATAAATGACTCGCTCGGACATTACGCCGGCGATCTTCTGCTTCAATTGGTCGCCAAGCGTATTGGGAATGAAGCGAAGGCGAATGAAGAACTCTACAGTATGGGAGCCGATGAGTTTGCTTTTCTGATGACGGACCGGACCGGTGTTGAGAATTGCCTGATTCGTGCGGGGGAGCTTTTGCGGCTATTTGACACGCCGGTACAGCTTGAATCCGGGGAATATCATATTTCACTCAGTCTGGGCATGAGCATTTACCCTGGGGACGGGGACACGGCAGAGCAGCTGATTCAGAATGCGGATACCGCCGTTCATAATGCCAAAGACCAGGGAGTGGAGATCCGGCGGTACATACCCGCAATGCAGATGAAAGCGAAGGAACGGCTGAAACTGGAAAATGATCTGCGCCGTGCGCTTGAACGTGACGAGTTCTATCTGGTCTATCAGCCGCAGGTACAGCTCGAAACCGAGGAAATTGTCGGTATGGAAGCATTGCTCCGCTGGGATCATCCGAAGCGCGGACTGGTCTCGCCAGTGGACTTCATTCCGATTGCCGAAGAAAGCGGCCTGATCGTTCCGATTGGGGAATGGGTGCTCAAAACAGCCTGCCGCCAGAATAAAATGTGGCAAAACGCCGGTTACCGGCCCATTTGCGTCTCCATCAACCTGTCTATGCGCCAATTCCTTCAGCCGAACCTGGCGGGGAAAATTGGTGTCATTCTGCAGGATATCGGACTTGACCCTTGTTATGTTGATCTGGAGATCACGGAAAGCATGACCCTGGATAAAGAGACAGCCTTCGATCAGCTCAACCGCTTGAAGAGATTGGGTGTCTTTATCAGTATTGATGATTTTGGCACAGGCTACAGCTCTTTGCATTACCTGAAGAATATGCCGATTGACCGGTTGAAGATTGACCGTTCCTTTGTGTCGGAAGTGTTGGAAGACAGCAACAACGCAGCCATCGTATCGACGATTACCTCCATGGCCCACCACTTGAAGCTGAAGGTAACGGCGGAAGGTGTGGAGAACCAGGAGCAGCTGCAATTCCTGCGCCAGCAGCACTGCCATGAGGGGCAAGGCTATTTATTCAGCAAACCCATTAAGGCTGCCGAATTCGAAACATTTTTTCTGAAGCCTTCGCTGGGAATGCCATCTTAAGGGAAAAGAAAGTGCCAGAAGGGTTGCATTTTATTCATAGGAATGCTACAATACTTCTTGTCTTTACTTTCCATTGCGGGTGTAGTTCAATGGTAGAACTTCAGCCTTCCAAGCTGATAGCGTGGGTTCGATTCCCATCACCCGCTCCATATGATTTTTTCGCCTAAACCCTTGTTGCAGAAGGGTTTTTTGTTTGCTCATTTTTCGACAAACTTGAGAATATTAGTAGTTTATTTTGATTCCATAATAAAAACGAAATAATAAAAACGAAATTAGGAAATATGTTTGGACGGGACTGGTCAGGGTAATTCATGGCGGGAATCCGTCTTTGGAGCGGGATGCCTGGTGTTCAAATTAGTGGCGGGCCAAAAAGACGGATCGGAACCCTCACGATCGATCCGTCTGAATATTCAGTTATTTTCAATTTGTCGAATTGACTTCAGGAGCTGGCTAAGCAATGCAGCCGCTTCTTGTTTGAGCATGATATCTTTCGGCCTATAGTCTACCGAACCTGCTGAAGACGTCTGTACATCGGGACCGAACAATTGCTTTCCGACGACAAACTGCAGGCCTTCAGCTGCCCAAGAAGAGTACGGGCCTTTCAAGTCGGATTGCACTGGGGCAGCGCTCAGCACAATTTTGACCAATCGCCAGACAAGGGTTGCCGCTTCTTCACGGGTGACCGGTTGGTCTGGATTGAACATACCGTTTGTAAATCCATTAGCAATGCCAATTTCGTATGCTGTCTGGATATATGCCTCGTATTGATTTCCTTTGGTGTCTGCAAACGAAGAGGGTTTCTGAGAAAGCGGATAAGTGGATAAATGGACGAGCATAGCTAGGAATTGGCCGCGGGTGATCGGCTTGTCCGGCTCAAAACGGCCTGAACCTCCTTGGATGGCTCCTGATTGAACGAGCTCATAAATGTACTCAGCATAAGGATGGTCATCGGGTACGTCTTGGAATTTGGGCATCTCGGGGGGCTTCACCGACCAACTGCCAGGCTTGTTGTAAGCAAAGTAAAGGATGTTCCCATCGGCGTCCGGTTTAAATCCTGCTGCAACTCCCTCTTCGTCATAGAAAAGCAAGTCTTCCGCTTGCCGCAAAGTATGGTTACCCGAAGGAGCTTTGACGATCAATGCTCCATCCACGGCCGAAATATCATAACTCCATCCCGGACTGCGCAAATCTCGGTATGTTCCCTCGAAGCGAAGCAACTGCTGCTTGGTCGGTTCCGGTTGCACGAAAGTCGGACCTTTTCCCTTTTTCGGGAAATAACGATTCATGAATTGCTCGAAGAAAGACAGGCGCAAATTGCCTTTGTCGCTGTTCGAAGCGAGAAAAACCCCTGTCTTCTCGTCAGGTAGCAGCCATATGTTCGAATGGAAGCCGGGCAAATCGCCGCCCTTCTCTACGACATTGTATCCGTTGTAATATTGGGTATAGTTCGATTCCAAGCCGTAGCCGGCTCCTGGAATTTTAGGGTGAATCGTAACGCTGTTATGTTCCATCGCCCGTATAGAAGCTTCGGTCAGAATACGATGTCCGCTTGCAGGGTCATCGTTCAGCATGGCCATAAGAAACTTGGCCATATCGGCTCCGGTGGAAAACATACCGCCGGCCGGCCTGTTAGCCGGTACATTGACAATTTGCTGGGCCTGCTTAAGGGAACTGTCGTAGGGAGTAGCGATCGCTTTCTTGACTTTATCGGTGAAGATGAAATCACTGTTGTTCATGCCCAGAGGCGCAAACAAGTTCTTCCTCATATACTCTTCAAACGGAAGTCCGGATACCTTTTCAATAATATATCCTTGCAAATCATAGCCGTAGTTATTGTAGTTGAACACTTCGCCAGGCTTTGTGATGACGGTCGGTACGGTCTCCTTGATAAAGTCTCTTAGCGAATATGTTTTTTGGGGATCTTCTGCGGTACCTGCGTCAAAACCGCCCGTGTGAGTCATTAGATGTTTCAAAGTGAGCGGCCCCCCGGTTTTATTCGGGATTTGAACATCCGGTAAATAGGCTTGAACATCCTTGTCCAGGTCCAGTTTTCCTTTTTCAGCCAATTGCATAATCCCTACAGCAGTAAACAATTTGGATACGGATGCCACGCGGAAGACGGTATTACCGGAGTCGAACGGTTTTTGAGAGTCGATATCCGCATAGCCATACCCTTTATTCAGCATGACTTGCCCGTTTTTCACGACGACGAGAACTGCGCCTGCAAGTTGGTCTTTTACTTCTTTTTGCTGAAAAAATGTATTCGCGAATGCTTCGATTTCAGCCTTGCCGAGGTTGACAGGGGAAGCGTTCTTTTCTGGATCTGCCGCTGCAACAACGGATGGAACCAGCAAAACAGCAGCGAGAATGAACGGGATCATTTTTTTCATTGTAACTCTCCTTTTGATGAATAATGGATTACAGTCGTATGCCCAGCTCGCGGTTTAACCGCTTGAGCAGCTCAAGCATTTCGATGATGCCACCGGACGTAATATTTGCCTGGGATGCCGCGCAAAATCCGGTTCACTTGTCCCCTCAGTCGGAAAAGCAAGTCCGGTGACAACGCGGATCAGTGCTGATTTCCCAGCTCCGTTTTGTCCTCCTTTCCTTGATAGACCAAGTATAGAAACGAAAACATAAGGAGAACTTAAGCCAATTATTAATAATATCTTAAGATCGCCTCTCCTATGGATTCTGCCTGGGTGGGATGCAACAACACTTACGAAGATGGGGCTTGAGTTCGTTTTTTTAATATACGGTCCACCGTGTTGTTTCCGGGCAGGCGGAGTGCTGCAATTTAGCGCGCTGATTTTTGCCTCCGGTTCGCCGGTGACCTTTGGCGGATTCAGTGGGTCAGTCTCTCTCCCTTTGATGGTTGCAGCTCTCATTGCCATTCCGGCTCACAAAAAACATAAATCTTAAAAAAGCCAGGGTCTCCGCAATATGCGGAAACCCTGGCTTTTACTGTATAGGGACAGGAGGTCTTAGACAGTCTTCAGGAACTCGACAATGGTCAGCAGGCCTTTATCGAAGTTCTCCAGATTGAAATGCTCATCCGGTGCATGCAGATTCTCGTCATCCAGGCCAAAGCCCATCAGCACCACCGGTGCTTGAAGAATGCGGGAGAAGCTTTCCATGATCGGAATGGAACCGCCGTCTTTGGTGAAAAGGGCGCGGGTGCCGTATACTTTGCCGTAGGCGTCAGCCGCTGTCTGCAGGATGGGATTCGAAGGATCGATGTTGAAGGCGCGGGCTTTTTCCATTTGTTTTACCTGGACTTTCGCTCCTGCCTGGATATTGGCCTTGAGATGAGCCTCAACAACATCCAGAATATGCTGAGGGTCCTGGTCGCCGACAAGGCGGCAGGTGATTTTGGCATGGGCTTCTTTAGGGATGACAGTCTTGCTGCCTTCACCCTGGAAGCCGCCGTAGACACCGTTCAGTTCAAGGGTTGGCCGGGCGCCGACCCGTTCCACAAAACTGTATCCCTCTTCGCCGTACAGCTGCTCCAGACCAAGGCCGGATCGGATTTTGTCTTCATCTACCCCTTGCTTGGCAAATTCTTCGCGCAGCAGCGGGGATAGCTCGGGAACACCATCGTAGAAGCCTTCTACAGCAACGCGGCCCTTGTCGTCATGAAGTGAGCTCAGCAGGGAGACCAGCGCATGCAGTGCATTCGGCACACCTCCGCCGTAGGAACCGGAGTGAAGATCTGTCAATGCGGTATTGACGCTGACTTCAAGCGAGCAGAGGCCGCGAAGGCCGGTGCAGATGGCCGGGCGTCCGCGTTCCAGCAGGGAAGTATCCGAGACCAGCACGGCATCTGCTGCGAGCTTGTCTTTGCTGGCTTCCAGGAAAGGCGGCAGATGGACGCTGCCAATCTCCTCTTCGCCTTCGATGCACAGCTTGATATTGACCGGCAGAGTGCCTTCCTGCTTGAGAATGGCCTCAATAGCCTTGATGTGCATGAATACCTGGCCTTTGTCGTCGGTGGCTCCGCGAGCATACAGTTTGCCGTCACGGATTTTCGGTTCAAAAGGCGGAGTCGTCCACAGGTTAAGGGGATCGACCGGCTGCACATCATAGTGGCCATAGACCAGTATGGTCGGCTTGCCGGGGGCATGAAGATAATCGGCATAGATGACCGGATGGCCTGCGGTAGGATGGAGCTCGATGTTTTCCAGCCCCGCGCGCTTCAGGGTATCCAGCAGCCAGTGTGCAGCGGATAATACATCTTCCTTGTGGGAAGAGAGCGCGGAAATGCTGGGGATCGCCAGCCATTGCTTCAGTTCGGCCAGCTGAGCTTCACGCTCAGTCTGAAAGTAGTTTTCGTAAGACATAGTGAGTATGTACCTCCTTGGAGTTTCGCTGCGAAAAACCGGCTGAATCCGCCGGCATGGCATCACGGCAATGCGCCGCAGTCTTTTTTTGGCAGTGTGATGCCTCCATTATACTGGAGAACCCACGATGGATCAAAACGCAATCAGCAACCGCCTACCAGAGAATGGTTGCGGGGGTTACACCCTTAGCTATTATTTTGCCATCCACTATCAGTTCCTTTCAGGTTGTTGATTACATACAGTAACCGTGATAAGCTTAGCTAGTTTAAGCGCCAAGAAGGCTCTGTTACTTGCTTCAATTATGTGGAGGTACACCCCCTTGGACAACAACGATTAATCGGAATTGCAGAATAAGGCAGAATCTCCGCATCAAAGCGGAAGCGACAGGAGCGAAAATAAAGTGTCAGCGAATTCAAAGATAAGCCATGACCCCGAAAGGCAAATGCAAAATAATCAGGAACAGCCATTATATATTTATACTTACGCCTGTACCGGGGACGAAGAATCCCTGTGCGGAATGGAGCTGCGCTGTCTGTTTGGCCGGGAAATTCCGGCTGCGATCTTTGGGAGCCGGGTCCAAGTGGATGTCAGCCGCAGTCCGTTTATCAAGGAGCGGATTGACGTTATGTACTCCGGGAACAGTCTGGAGGATATCTACAAGCAGACTGAACAGGTAGAGGTGGAGGGGCAGACATTCAAGGTGATTTTTGTGAAGACGAACGATTTGTCCCCGGAAGAAAAAATTGAGTATGATGAACGCAGAGCCATTGAGCGTGAGATCGGGATGCGTATTGAGGGAGAAGCGGATGTGAACCATCCGGAGCGGGTGTACGGCATTGTGACTCTGGGCGGCTGCTGGTACTTCGGAGAGTATCATAAGAATAAGGCAACCTGGTTCCGGCAGATGAAAAAACCGCGCAGCTACTCGATTGCCCTGAGCACGCGTGTTGCGCGGGCGGCGGTCAACATGGCGGTTCCGCATCCAGCAGGCGTGAGAGCGATAGATCCCTGCTGCGGGATAGGCACAGTAATGGTGGAGGCCCTGTCCATGGGCATTGACATTGTGGGCCGGGACATTAATCCGCAAATTGTCGCCGGTGCACGGACGAACATTGCCCATTTTGGATGGAGCAGCATGGTTACCCTGGGCGATATCGCGGACATCCAGGAGCATTATGACGTTGCCATAGTGGACATGCCCTATAACTTATATTCGCGGATTACGCCCGGGGAGCAGCTGGCGATTCTGGTCCATACCCGCCGTATCGCTGACCGTGCTGTCATTGTTGCGATTGAAGCGGTGGATGAAATGATTGCTGAAGCAGGCTTCACCATTATCGACCGCTGTGTAGCGAAGAAAGGCGCATTCTCCCGTCATTTGATGCTGTGTGAGTAAACAAGGCTTCGTATGCCTATACTAAGGAAAGACGGTGCAGCTATGGAACAGAAGTGGTTAACCTGGGCCAAGGAAATTCAGGCGATTGCCCAGACGGGGCTTACCTATGCCAAGGATGTATATGATATCGAACGTTATCAGGCGCTGCGGGAGCTGAGTGTGGATATTCTGGCGAACTATACCTTTGAGAGCAAGGAGAAGATCAGGCTTGCCTTTGCGGGCGAGGAGGGCTACAGTACGCCCAAGGTAGATGTGCGCGGTGTAATTTTCCGTGAAGAGAAGATTCTGCTGGTTCGTGAAAAGCTGGACGGCAACTGGGCGCTCCCCGGAGGCTGGGCCGATATCGGACTGTCTCCAAGGGAAGTAGCGGTTAAGGAGATTGCTGAGGAATCAGGTTTTCAGGCAGAGGCGGTGCGTCTGCTGGCAGTGCTGGACAAGAAGTTCCATCACCATCCGCCGGAGCCGTACCATGTGTACAAAATGTTCATCTTATGCCGGATAACCGGCGGCGCTGCTGCGGAGGGAGTAGAGACGGACGGGGTAGCTTTTTTTGCCGGGGATGAACTGCCGGAGCTGTCGGAAGAACGGAATACACGGGAGCAGCTGCAGACAATGTTCGAATATTTGCGGAATCCTGATAAACCGGTCATTTTGGACTAGGGATGTGCATATGTTGTATAAATAAGATAGCTTATAAGTTTTAAATGAGACAAAAACTGGTTAATAATAAATATGTAAGCCTTTACAAGGTGAAGCCGCTGAGCCTTTATATCTAAAAAAATCGCCGAAAATTTAACTTTTTGGGCCAGGCGGTCTACATTTTTTCCTCTGCTCTGTCGATAGTTATTTTAGGAGGGGATCGCATGGAACAAGAAGAGTTAAGACTTCCGCTTAAGCAGGAGGGCATGACACGTCCTGCAGAAGGCAACATTGCCACTGGACTGGTATGGGGCATCCTCATCAGTATTCCTTTATGGATCTCGGTTATTGGCTGGGTTATGGGCTTCTGGCACTAGAATTAACCGCAGAGCTACAACTTCCACTACTTGCAACTATACAATGAAGGCTGCCTCTTCGCGATGAAGAAGCAGCCTTTTTGAGTTGTGCGCTTGATTATTTGCGGTATACCAGTTCAAAGTTTTCGCAGACCACGCGCATGCCTGGATCAAAGTTCATTTCATAAGCCTTCATTTCTCTTGTGAAATAGGCTTCATGATGATACCGCCATGATTCCAGAGTACGGTCATCCTCACCTTCGGAATAGGCAAACTCCGCAGTCACTTCGTGAAAGGGAACAACCTCGCATTTCGTTGTCCTGATGATTCCCCGCGGCATGCCTTGGCTGTCCAGGATAATGGAATGACCGCCGATAAAAGGTAAAGGCAGACCGCGCACCTCGTTCAGCTCATAGTTCATGGCTGTCTTGACTCCCTCCAGCACAAGGGCCAGCAGCTCATCTGCCAGCCGGTCATTGTCTCCAAACGCCCAGGCACTGTCGTATAAATCAGCCGCTTCAGGGTGTTCCTCCAGATACGCCTTCCAATATTCAGCGATTATTTCTGTCATTATAATCCTCCGTCCCTTTAGTGTTTATTGGTCTGTTTCACTCATCCAGCAGGCGTACAGCTCATCCAGCTTCTCCTGCGCGGTGTCCCGGAGAGTCTGCAGTTCCGCGAGTCTATCCGCATCGCTGGAGATCAGCGGGTCAAGCATTTCCGCATCAATGGAGCTAAGCTGCTCCTCGGCTGCGGCGATCTTCTCCTCCCAATAGCCTTGAGGGCGGGACTTGCCGGGTACTAAAGCAGAGCTGCCGCTTCTGGCTTCGTTACTGTCCCTGAGCCTAGCCTCTGAAATATCAGCCTTGCCGGCAGATGAATTGCTGCCGGACTTGGGGGCATTATCTGATTGCAGCTGCCCGTTGCTGCTATTCGAAGAGAGCCCCGAGGCGGCAGCCTTCTCGGCCTGTTTTTCCTTGTAATACTCATAGTTGCCGGGGAAAGCGGTGAATCTTCCTCCGGCTATGGACCAGAGCTTCCCGAAGCAGCGGTTGATGAAATAACGGTCATGGGATACCGCCAGCACAGTGCCGGGGTAATCCTCCAGCGCTTCCTCCAGCGCCTCACGTGAATCAATATCCAGATGGTTGGTCGGTTCATCGAGAATCAGCAGATTCGGGCGGCGGTGCATCAGCACTGCAAACCGCAGCCGGGTCCACTCTCCTCCGGAGAGGTTCGCAATATTCTTGAATACATCACTTCCGTAAAAGAGAAACCGTGCCAGCTGTCCCCGGGCCTCGCCCTCCTCCAGGCCTGCTTCCTCGCGGAAGTACCGCAGCACTGAAAGCTTCCCGTCCTCTGGAACAGCTTCCTGAGCCAGATAGCCGATCACGGCTCTGGAGGCAAGGGTGCAGGTTCCCTCGTCCGGCAGCTCCTGGCCCAGAATAATCCGCAGCAGCGTACTCTTGCCTGCGCCGTTGCCGCCGATCAATGCGGTGGTTTCCCCATACCGCAGAACTTCATTGGCCCCGGAGAAGAGGGTACGGTCCCCGTAGCTTTTGCCAATCCGGTCAAGAATGACGGCCTGATTGCCGGTCCGATCCTCCTGCTGCAGCTGCAGATCCATGGTTTTGCGCTCCAGGACCGGGCGTTTGACCTTCACCATCCGGTCGAGCGCCTTCTGCATCGAAGCTGCCCGGCGGTGGAAGGAGGGGTTCGGCGGATTGGAACGGTTGCCCCATTCGATCAGCCGTTTGATGCTCTCCTGCATTTGCTTAATCTTCTTCTGCTGCTCCTGATAATCGGCAAACTGCCGCAGCAGCCGGGCTTCCTTCTCGACTTGATAGCCGCTGTAGTTGGTGTGGAACGTGAAGGCTTCACCGTCTTCAATCTCAATCACCTTCTTCACTACCGCATCGAGGAAGTAGCGGTCATGGGAGATCGCCACCACTGTCCCTTCGTAGTCCTGCAGGAACTGCTCCAGCCATTCGATGGCTTCCATATCGAGATGGTTCGTCGGTTCATCCAGCAGCAGGATATCGGGACGGCGCAGCAGCAGCTCGGCCAGGCCGACCTTGGTTTTCTCGCCTCCGGAAAGGGAGGAGAAGCGGCGGTCATATTGTCCGGTTCCGATGCCCAGACCTGCGGCTACACGCTGGATGGAGGATTCAATCTCATAGCCTCCAGCCGCTTCGAATTTTTCCTGGAGGGTGCCGTATTCCTTGAGCAGCCGGTCAAAGGTTAATCCGCTGCTTCCGGCATCCGGCTGAGACATTGCCAGCTCCAGCTCCCGCAGGCGGGCCTGCCACTCCAGCGGTTCGGCGAAGCTGCGCTGCAAAACTGCATAAACAGTCTCCTCGTCATGTACTTCCTGAATTTGCGCCAGCAGTCCAACGACACTGCCTTTACGGATGGAGATTTGACCCTGGTCGGGACGTTCCTCCCCATTCAGCAGATGGAAAAGCGTTGTTTTGCCGCAGCCGTTGCGGCCGATCAGGCCGATTTTTTCACCTTGGCGGATATCGAAGGTAACGTCGCTCAGCACGAGCTGGGCACCGTGGTATTTTTGAACATTTTGGCATGAGATGATCATAGGGATTCTCCTTTATAAGAATGCCCTGTCGCCGCTTACGTTCAATTCTGGAAACAAAAAGACCGCAGGGAAATTTCCCCGCGGCCCTTATCGTTTCTCCGGTCTTAAAGCGTCCGTTGAAGCGCAGGCAGGAAAGGCATTTCACAATGTTGTAGTGTTATTGAATTCATGTTAATGGACAGACTTCTCCCGTTGTCGGCAATTACATGAACGATGCCAGCCATAATATTAATCAGCCGGCTGCTAACACTATTGGTCCGATTGTGATCCATTCCTCCTACACCTCCTTCATCCAAATTTAAGATCAGTTTAACCAATAACAGCTGAATATGCAAGAGAAAAAGTGCAGCGCCTGTGCATATCTGAGGCAATGTGCAAGTAGTATGAGTATATGGCGAAGGACTTTTTACCAAATCCAATCAGAAAGAGGGTTGGGCAAAATGGCGATGTTTAACGGATTGCTGGGCAATGCCACACAGGTCGCACTTCCGGATGTTCAGCGGGAATACGCACAGATTCTTGCCCCGCAGGAAAAAATCGAGCGGGCTTATAAGCTGGTCCGGGATATGTTTATTTTTACGGATAAACGGCTGATTCTTGTTGACAAGCAGGGCGTAACCGGCAAAAAAACGGAGTACCATTCCATCCCTTACAAAAGCATTACGCATTATTCGGTGGAAACAGCCGGGCACTTTGACTTGGATGCGGAGCTATGCCTGTATGTGTCGGGAGGCGCACTGCCGCTGAAGAAAACCTTCAATAAATCCGTGAATATCTATGAGGTGCAGGCTGTACTGTCCCAGTATATTTTAAAATAACGTGTGGGTGCCCGGCTGCTAAATGGAATAGAGGAGCACCTGCCCGCCACAGGCAAATGCGGCCAGAATGAACAGCGCACAAACATCATAATGGCGATTACTTGTACAAGCAGGGTCGCGCCTTTCCCTTCAGGCGACTGCTTGTATTTTTGCATGACGCCGAACTGGACGATGAATGGCGCCGTGGAAGGAAGTTCTGCAGCGAGCAGCCCAGGGCCAGTCATAGTCATCATGCCTGCGGCAATGGCGGTTATGGTGGCGGCCGGATTTGGCAGCGCAATGCCCAGCGTAAGGTTATTCAAAAATCCTGACTGGTCAGCCAGGGATATTTTATACAATTCTCCGGTGTGCAGCCACACTGCACAATGCGGCTCTGCAAAACTTTGTGCATGGCTCACAAAAAACAGGAGGCAAACGTGCGGTTTCGTCTCTCCCGATTGACAAAGGTTTTTGCGGTGCTGTTAAATGACACTAACTTGAGCAACAGGAATGGGAGATGGCAGCATGACGACAGGTCCTGTAATCGGTACGAAAACGATGGTGGTCAGCCCCCATTACCTGGCCTCCTCCGCCGGAGCGCGGATTCTGCAAAAGGGCGGCAACGCCTTTGATGCGGCGGTAGCAGTCAGCGCCGCGCTTGCTGTGGTCTATCCGCATATGACGGGACTGGGCGGCGATGCCTTCTGGCTCACCTACAGCGCGGGTGAAGGGCGCGTCCGGGCCTACAACGGCAGCGGGCGTTCCGGCTACGGCGTCCGCAGGGACTGCTACGCCGGCGAGGAGGCGATTCCGAGACGGGGTGTGCGCAGTGCCATTACGGTCCCCGGAATGGCGGACAGCTGGTCGGCCGTCCAACGCGAGTATGGACGCCTGACCCTGGGGGAGGTGCTGGAGCCGGCGATCGGCTATGCCGCCGGCGGGTTTCCGCTGTCGCCGGACCAGTACGGCAACAGCGTGCTCGCCGGAGCGGCGCTGTCCCCGGAAGCGGCGGCGATCTATCTTCCCGGCGGCGCGGTTCCGGCCGCAGGGGGCAGGTTTGTGCAGCAGCAGCTGGCCGCATCGCTGCGGCTCCTGGCCGAGGGCGGCCGGGATGCTTTTTATAAAGGGAAGATTGCCGAGGAGATCAGTCATTATATGCGGGCTTCCGGCGGGTATCTCACCCGGGAGGATTTTGCCGGTCATCAGGGGAACTGGGACGAGCCGGTATCTACGGACTACCACGGTTACGCGGTTTATCAGGTCCCGCCGAACTCCCAGGGTTTTACCGCGCTGATGGTGCTGAATATCCTGGAACACTTCAATTTTGGAGAGATCGCGCATGGCTCCTATGAATATTATCATCTGCTGGTGGAGGCGCTGAAGCTGAGCTTCCGCGACCGCGACCGGGTGCTCACCGACCCGGCATTCAGCCGGATTCCGCTGGAGCAGCTCTTGGATAAACAGTATGCTTCCGTGCTGGCTGCATCGGTTTCACTTGTGAAGGCAGCTGCGCTTGGCAGTGAACCGGTAGGCCGGGATACCGCTTATGCGGCAGTAGTGGATGATGAAGGCAATGCGGTTTCTTTCATTCAAAGCCTGTATTTTGAATTTGGCTCAGGCGTTGTGGCCGGCAATACAGGGATTCTGCTGCAGAACCGGGGCTCGTTCTTCTCGCTCGAGCCCGGACATATTAATGGGCTGGAGCCGCACAAGCGCACGTTCCATACGCTGATGCCGGCTATGGCCTGCCTTGACGGCAAACCGGTCTATCTCTATGGCACGCAGGGCGGAGAGGGCCAGCCGCAGACCCAGAGCCTGCTGCTGACCCGGATGCTGCATTACGGAATGGACCCGCAGGCGGCGGTGAACGCGCCGCGTTTGGTCTGGGGCAGAACCTGGGGCGAGCCGACCCAGGAGCTGAAGGTGGAGCGCAGGGTCGCACCTGAGGTGCTGAACAAGCTATCCGAAGCCGGACATCTGGTGCGTTCCGTGGGGGAATATGATGGAATAGTGGGCCATGCCCACGCGATTTCAATCGATGCCAACGGCTACCGCAGCGGGGGCACGGACCCGCGCTGCGACGGTGCAGCTATAGGCTGGTAGCTGGAGCTGGGGTTGGAGTGGAGGTAGAACTGGTAGATGGAGTTGGAGCTGAAGCGGAGTTGGAGCTGCTCTCGGGAGGCTGCCTCCCGCCTGTAACTGTATTTTCTGCAGTTAAAAGCTCGGATATTGGCATGAAAATAGATCTATATAATTTGAACTTAAAAATTCATAAAAAGGGAAGAAGTGCGGAGGGGAAGTATTGATACTTACAGAGCGAATGCTTCCGCCTGAAAGCTTGCCGTAGGAAAGCTCGCTATCTTCAGCATAATCAGTCACCGGATTTCAACCGACAAAGGCGGTTCAATCAAGAAATTCTTACGGCAACAGCGGCTGGAAGTCCAAACATTCCCCACTGTACGAATTACATTTATTTAAAAAAATGGACTTTTACACACCCGTTTAATTGCAGTAAATGTACTTATCGGTAATGAGCAGATAGGTTCTTTCCAATCAAGAACAGAAGAGCAAAAAAACATGGGATGGCTGAAGGCATTCCGGTTCGTCCGGGAGGAGTGGGGCAGAGATGGCTGTTCATAATCAACATGGTGCATTTATTGAACCGGAGCTTGAGGTAACGGGTTCGGGAAGCGGGAAATTGGCTGGTCTTAGCTTTGCAGTAAAAGATGTATTCGCCGTAGCCGGGCACCGATCTTCTGCCGGCAACCCGGATTGGCTTCGCAGCCATCAGCCGTCACAGATGCATGCGGCAGCGGTTCGCAGGCTGCTGCAGTCGGGGGCGAGCCTGCGGGGGGCCACGCATACCGATGAGCTGATGTACAGCCTCGGCGGGGAGAATTACCACTATGGCACGCCGGTCAATCCGCGGGCCAGAGGCCGTATCCCCGGCGGCTCCTCCAGCGGTTCGGCGGTGGCGGTAGCCTCCGGCGATGTGGATTTTGCGCTGGGAACGGATACGGGCGGTTCCGTCCGCGTGCCATCTGCGTACTGCGGCGTATACGGCTTCCGCCCTACGCATGGTGCGGTGGAGATGGAAGGCGTAATTCCGCTTGCGCCGGGCTTCGACACCGTGGGCTGGATCACAGCCCGCCCGGAGCTGCTGCTGCGGGCAGGCGAAGTACTCCTCGGAGCAGCAGCTCCGGGCAGTGGGGCAGGCACGATGGGTAAGCTGCACATCATGCCCGAGGCTTGGGCGCTGGCTGGTGCGGATAGCGCAGCCAGCTTGCAAGGCGGCCTGCAGGTGCTACAGGCCGGTGCAGGCTGGTCCGGCGCGACGGAGATCGCGCCGGAGGGGCTGAAGACATGGATGGATGTCTTCAGGGAACTGCAGGGCGCCGAGATATGGGCGACCCACGGGGCATGGATAGAGCGTGCGCAGCCGCTCTTTGGCCCGGACATCGCCGCCCGCTTCGCATGGGCGGCGGGCCTTGCCGGGCAGGACCACCGCCGCGCGCTGCGGATACGCGAGGTGATTGCGGCCCGGCTGCGGCAGTTGCTTGGGGAGGACGGCTGCATCGTCCTCCCGACCGTGCCAGGGCCCGCACCGCTGCGCGGCGGGGATCTGGCACAGCTGGAACAGCACCGCAGCGGCGCCATGATGCTCAGCTGCATCGCCGGCTTAGCCGGTCTGCCGCAGGTGACGCTGCCGGTGATTGGCCCCGCCGGCTTGCCGCTTGGCTTGTCGGTGATCGGCGGGCATGGGCAGGATTTGCGCCTGCTCTCCTGGGTCCGGAGGATTTGGCGACAGGACTAGTGTTGCACAATAGACATTCATGCCGCCGCGCGGCACTCAAGAGGATGCAAATATAGCATGAGGATGATTTGCAGGATAGAACTGATGTTGCTCGACAGAAGTAGCGTAGTACAACCCCCCTAACTTCGCGACTGTGAAGTTAGGGGGTTTTGGGTAGGTGTAACTAGTAGGAGTAGCTAGTAGGAGTGAATAGTAGAGGTGAATATAGGAGTATGAGTAATAGTAATGGTAATAGTAATAGTGTTAGTGATGGTAAGAGCAGGTGGTAAGGCAAAATTCAACTAATTCTCGGACGCACAAAAAGTACTTCTGAAATCACTTCCTCCAGCCAGCAAAACGATTAAGTGGAAAAAAAGGGGGGAGGGAACTTATTTCCCCAGGAAACAGATAATTGTGAGATTTAAGTCAAGTGAACCCAGGACAGCCGCCGCCCATCTCACCGCTGCGATCCCACCGCCGTTCATCTCACCGCTGCCGTCCCATCACCGCCCATCCCGCTACTGCCATCTCACCGCCGCCCATCTCACCGCAGCGATCCCCTCGCCGTTCATCTCACCGCAGCGAATCCACCGCCGCCCATCTCACCGCTGCCGTCCCATCACCGCCCGGTTAACTGATTGGATACACCGTTCCAGAAGTCCATGCCATGCCTCCGCTCAAGCTAAACTCCCCTCATTCAATAGAAAAAGCAACCGGAAATTGCTACGATGCGCAGGAATATGTTAGGTTTTCTAACTTTAATAATTGATATTCAATACTTTTTTCTTTTCAATATAGGTATCTTTATTTATAATGTTACATAAAGTGACATAACTAACCGGATTTCAATAGAATTTATAAAGGAGGGGTGGCCATGCATCTTACGGTTGAAGAAGCGTTGTCCATTTACCCTTTGTCCGAAGCGAAGCTGATTGCCGGTTCGAAGGGGAAACACCGGGTTATCAAATCTGTCAATGTAATGGACGCTCCCGATATCTCCGACTGGATCAAGGAGGGGGAGATGCTCCTTACGACAGCTTACTTAATCAAGGACAGTCTGGAGGATGCTTCGGCTCTGCTCCGGACCTTGAACCGGCGCGGTTCTGCAGGGCTTGGCATCAAGCTGGGGCGTTTTTGGGACGCTGTGCCGGAGAAGCTGGTTGCCGAAGCGGAAACGCTGAATTTTCCGCTGCTTGAGCTGCCCTTCCAGTTCACCTTCTCGGATCAGATGAACGGGCTGTTCCGTGCGGAGCTTACGCGCAGCACCAGTGTGCTGCAGGCCATGATGGAGAAGCAGCGGAAGCTGATGCGGTTCGCCTTGCGTTCCGGACACAGCCGTCCGTTGTTTGAATCGGTATCTGAAGTCATCGAAACTCCGCTCGCTGTGATCAGCTCCCGCGGGGATGTGGTATTCAATAATTCGGATCATGCTGCACCACAGCTGCTGGAAGGCTGGCCCTGGCAAAACCGGAATCAGCGCTTCCGTACCGGTGACAAGGTCGGATTCAGGATTCCGTTGCTGCAAGGCGATAAGTGCTCCGGCTATCTTTTATACTGCTCTATAGATCCTTTGCTGCTGCCGGTGGAAGAGAGCTTGTTCGTCCAGGGAGCCGAGCTGATCTCCTATCATCTTCATTCGGGTTATGAGGATTATTTCGAGCATGCCGGGCATAGGGAGTTCAGCGGACTCCTGCGTCACTGCCTGAACGGCGGAATGTCATGCGCCGAAATGGCCCAGGCCGCTTCCAAGCTGGGAGTGGGGCTGCTGCAGGCGCCGTTTCAGCTGATGCTTACCGATACAGCCGCCTCTGGGGAGGCTCGCCAGGCCGAACTGCTGCGTATGAAAGAGGAATATCTGGAGCAGCCCCTGCTGCGCGAGCTGAACGGGATTCATGTGATGATGAACGAAGGCCTGGTATCACTGTATCCGGCGGGTCCGAACAGTCCTGAGCAGTTCCGGGAACTGGTCAATGCCTGTTTTGAAAATTTGAAATTCGATAAAGGCTATTATCCCCGGGCCGCGCTCAGCAGTTTTAAGGTTAAACCGGAAGGGGTGAAGGAGGCTTTTGCCGAGATCAAGGAATGTATGGGGATGTTCCCGCATTGGGGAGCACACGGAAATGTTATACATTACCGGCAGCTTGAGCTGAACCTGCTGCTTGCCCGGATTCCGGCAGAAACCATGGAGAAATACTGCAGCAGTAGCCTGCGGAGCCTTCAAAGCCGGGAACCGGAGTATGTCAGGGAGATGCTGCATACGCTGGAGGTCTACCTGGAGAATGACGGACATGTGAATGAGACGGCCAAAAAGCTGTTTATTCACCGCAATACCGCCACTTACCGGATCGAGAAGCTGAGCGAGCTGCTGGACGTGGATTTCAAAAAAATCAATGATCTGATGCGCCTGAAGCTGGTGTTTATTTTCCGGAAAATGCTGGAGCATGAATGAGGTGTGTCATGTTAAGGAAAGTCACATATTTTAAGAATAATTAGAGGTATGCTAGTGCGCTCTGCACAAAATAAACAGCAGTTCTTATCACATGGCACAAACGTATGTTATATAAATTTACGCAGGTGCTGTAGCTCAGTATAGTAGAGATACATTAATGGCAGCAGCTATGATGAGAGATTTACTGGAGGAGGAGAACTATGAAAAAAAGGGGTCAGGCGCTATCGTTCAGCTTCGCAATCATGTTCCTGTTGGCCGTGGTTTTGGCAGGTTGCGGCAGCAGCAACAGTTCCGGCACAAACGCCGGCAGCACGGAACCTCCGGCAGCATCGAATGCGGGCACAGCAACAGAGGCGGCAGCAACAACAGAGCCGGCAGCAGAGAAGCCGACGGTTGCTTTTGTCTACATTGGACCTCCGGGTGACGGCGGTTATACGTATCAGCATGATCAGGGCCGCCTTTATCTGGAGAAGGAGCTTGGCATTAAGGCGGACACTGTGGAAAATGTTCCGGAAAGCGCCGATGCCGAACGCATCATCACCGAGCTTGCCCAGAACCATGACATTGTATTTACAACGAGCTTCGGGTATATGGACTATACCCTAAACGTAGCCAATAAATTTCCGAAGGTGAAGTTCATGCATGCTTCCGGCTACAAAACAGCCGCCAATATGGGAACCTATTTCGGTAAGAACTATCAAGGCAGCTACCTGGCGGGGATTGCAGCCGGCAAAATGACCAAGAAAAATCACCTGGGTTATGTAGGAGCCTTTCCGATCAGCGAGGTGATCTATAACCTCAACGCCTTCACACTTGGAGCGCAGAGCGTCAACCCTGAGGTTAAGGTGGATGTGGTTTGGACGAATACCTGGTATGACCCGGCAACAGAGCGCCAAGCGGCACTCAGCCTTTTGGATAAAGGCGCAGATGTGCTGCTCGCATATCAGGATTCACCTGCCACCCTGCAGGCTGCGTCTGAACGCGGTGCTTTTGCCGGGGGGAATGACTCTGATATGGGCAAATACGCACCGGATCACTATCTGACCAACCCTGTCTGGAACTGGGGCCCTTATTATGTGAAGGCTGTGAAATCCGTTATGGACGGAACCTGGAAGAGTGAGCAGTATTCCGGGGATATAGCTGACGGTATGGTCGGCCTTGCGCCATTCGGCAGCAAGGTTCCGGATGATGTGAAGAAGCTCGTGGAGGACGCCAAAGCTAAAATTATCAGCGGAGAGCTGGATGTGTTCACAGGTCCTATCTCTGACAACCAGGGCAAGGTCCAGGTTCAGGAAGGCCAAAAGCTGACCCTTGAAGAGGTTCTGGCCATGAACTGGCTGGCCAAAGGCATTGAAGGCACCATCCCGAAATAAGCGCTGCAACCAAATGAATATTGTAAGACCTTATGGGTGGGGCGGGTGCCGTACAGACGGTACCTTTCCCACCCGTACTACAACTATAAGGAAAGGAGCGTCCATTATGCAGGACCCTTCGGTTGAGATGCGCGGGATCGTGAAGAAGTTCGGATCTGTAACGGCAAGCGATCAAGTCGATTTTTCGGCAAATGCGGGTGAGATTCACGCGCTGCTTGGTGAGAACGGAGCAGGTAAAAGCACAGTCATGAGTATGCTGTCAGGGGTGTACAGAGCGGATGAGGGCGAAATTCTCCTTCACGGCCAGCCCGCCAAAATCCGTTCCCCCAAAGATGCTGCGCTTCTTGGCGTCGGCATGGTTTTTCAAAACTTCAGACTGGTGCAAAGTCTCACGGCAGCGGAAAATATCGTGCTTGGCGAAAAGTCGTCTTTCTGGCGGGGCAGCAAATGGATTAAAAACAAACACAAGGAAATTGAAGGTCTGGCGGAGCAGTTCGGGCTGAAGTTCCCGGTGGACCGTCCGATCTGGCAGTTGTCCGTCGGCGAGCAGCAGCGTGTGGAGATCGTTAAGACACTTTACCGCGGGGCGGAGATCATCATTTTGGATGAACCGACCTCGGTATTGACTCCCGGCGAGGTGGAGCAGCTGTTTGCGACACTGCAGGTCATGAAACAGGCCGGTAAGACGGTCATCATGACTACGCATAAAATGAAGGAGGTTATGGCCTCCTCAGACCGGATTTCTGTCATGCGCAAAGGAAAAATGATAGCAACGCTGGCCACTGCCGAGACTGATGAGCTGGAACTGGCGCGGCTTATGGTTGGGCGCGAGGTTGAAATCACCAGGCAGGAGCGTGAAGCTGCGGCCGGTGATCCGCTCCTGATTGTCAATAATCTGGAGGTCGCTGCCGATCATGGCCGCAAGGCGCTGGACGGGTTGTCCCTTAAAGTATGCGAAGGGGAGATTGTAGGGGTTGCCGGAGTGGCCGGCAATGGACAAAAGGAATTGGCAGAAGTGCTGACAGGGCTGAGAACCTGGAAGAACGGCGAGATCATATTTGATGGTGAGCCGGTAAAATCGGCTTCGGTACGGGGCGCCATTGATTCGGGAATCTCCCATGTGCCGGAGAACCGGATGAAGAGCGGCCTCGCCGGACGCCTGGGCTCCGTGGATAACCTGCTGTTCAAGTCCTACCGCAGCAGCGACCACTCCAGGTTCGGATTCCTGAAGGCAGCCAAAAACCGTTCCTGGTCACAGGAGCTGGTCGAACGCTTCAATGTTAAGACGCCTGAGCTGGATACGCCGGTGCAGCAGCTGTCAGGCGGCAATCAGCAGAAGCTGCTGTTCGCCCGTGAGGTCAGCCGCCAGCCGAAGCTGATGGTTGCCGTCCATCCCACACAGGGGCTGGACGTAGGAGCTGCTGCCGGTGTGCATGAGCTGCTGATGGAGCTGCGCGGCACGGGCAGCGGAGTATTGCTGATTTCAGAGGACCTGGATGAATTGCTCCAGCTCTCTGACCGGATTCTGGTGATCTATAACGGTTCGATTATTGGGGAGAGTGATCATGAACACGCGGACCGGGAGAATATCGGCCTGCTCATGGCCGGCATCCGGAATAAGGAGGCAAGCGCGATATGAGTTCCAAAAGTGCAAGTGATTCCGTGCTGCTGAATTCCGCCTCGGCCAAATCCGCCAGAAGGTTCCCAATGCGTCTGGAGTATGATGCAAGCCGCACGCGTTCTCCCTGGTGGTCACCCATTCTGTCCATTATTTTGGCACTTCTGCTCTGTGCGGTGTTCATTGCGGCCAACGGCATGAGCCCGGTTACTGTATACGACAAAATGTTCCGCGGGGCCTTCGGCACCTCTTACGGCATCACGGAAACGCTGGTCAAAGCAATTCCGCTGCTGCTCTGCGGACTAGGCATCGCTGTCGCGTACCGGATCTCCGTATGGAATATCGGCGCGGAAGGCCAGCTGACCGTCGGAGCAATGGCCGCGACCGCGGTGACGATATATTTTCCCGGTCTGTCTTCCTTCTGGTCTATTGCCCTGATGCTCGTATTCGGAACGGCCGCCGGAGCGCTCTGGGGACTCATGACGGCCATTCCGCGGACGCATTTCGGCGTCAATGAACTGATAACCTCGCTGATGCTGAATTATGTGGCACTGCTGGCGCTCGACTATGTAGTGTTTGGTCCCTGGAAGGACCCTAAGGGCTTCAACTTCCCGGGTTCGCCGATGTTCACTGCTGCCCAGTCGCTGCCGGTGCTGGGGACCACAAGACTGCATATCGGGCTGATCTTTGGTCTGGTAGCAGTAGCTATCTATTATCTAATGATCCGCTTCACCCGCTGGGGCTATGAGCTGAAGCTGATTGGAGCCAACCCTACCGCTGCGCGTTATGCGGGGATTCACATCAAAAAGCATATTATTATCGTCATGCTGATCAGCGGCGGCCTGGCAGGAATCGCAGGAATGGCCGAAGTTTCCGGGGTGACCCACAAGCTGATGCAGGGAATCTCGCCGGGTTACGGCTATACAGCGATCATTGTCGCCTGGCTTGCCAAGCTGAATCCGCTGGGCCTTATCGTGACCTCGGTCCTGTTCGGCGGCCTCATTGTAGGCGGCTACAGTGTGCAGACCATCGGACTGCCTTCGTCCATTTCGGAAATGCTGCAGGGTGCGATCCTGTTTTTCCTGATTGCCGGCGAGATGATCCACCGTTTCCGTATCCGCCGGAATGCATAGCAGCATCCTCTTAGAGAAGGGAGTATAACCATGGATTTCACGACACAGTTATTAATAGCCGCCATCTCCGCCGGAACACCACTGCTCCTCGCTACACTTGGCGGCATCCTGAATGAACGGGCGGGCATCATCCAGCTGGGTGCCGAGGGCCTGATGCTAATGGGGGCGGTCACGACCTGTATCGTCTACATCCGCAGTGAAAACCTGCTGCTGGCCCTGCTTGCAGCCATAGCCGTAACTGCCGTATTGGGTCTGGTCCATGCCTTCCTGTGCGTTACCCTGCGCGCAAACCAGACCATGTCCGGCCTGGCAATGACGCTGTTTGGCAGTGGCCTCAGCGCTTACTTAGGCAAGTCCATCAGCGGCATTCCGCTGCCGGGGACTTCGCCCAAGCTGGATCTGGGCTGGGTGAAGGGGATTCCGGTGGTCGGAGATATTTTTGGCCGGATGGATGGTCTGACCTGGTTCAGCCTGCTGCTGGTGCTGGCTCTGCATCTCCTGATTCATCGTACTTCCTGGGGGCTGCATTTGCGGGCAGTCGGAGACAGTCCGGCGACAGCGGATGTCATGGGAATTCGTGTGCAGCTGATCCGTTACAGTTATATCACCGCAGGAACGGCGCTGATTGGTCTTGCAGGTGCCGATATGGTGCTCGCATACGCGCCGACATGGAATGAAGGGCTGACAGCAGGCCGGGGCTGGATTGCGGTGGGTCTCGTCATTTTCGCCAGATGGAATCCGCTGCGCGCATTATTCTGTGCCTATTTCTTCGGGGCGCTCGATTCACTGGGCTTCCGCATTCAACTGCTCGGCAGTATTGTTCCGCCGTATTTCCTCAAAATGATTCCTTACGTGGTAACCATCCTGGTGCTTATGTATCTCGGTTACCGCAACCGCAACAAGCCATCCGGCACACCGGAATCCCTGGGAACGCCTTATATTCGTGAACAGCGGTTCTGAATACCGGAGTGCCGCCTTGGTTGAATGCAGAGGATGGGCTTTTCTAACTGAAAAAAGTTAAAATTAATATAATTTAGGATTGAGAATAACTGGAGGAAGAGGGGGAACTCATGACGATACCACCTTTATTTTTGACACTGGAAGAGCTTAACCGTATGCCCAAGGAGGAATTTGTGGCGAATCTCGGCGGAATCTTTGAACATTCGCCATGGGTGGCGGAAGGGGCCTATAAGCATATTCCGTTTCAATCCACTGCCCAGCTGCACAGCCTGATGCTGGATACAGCGCGAAATGCGGAGCATAGCCAGGTAGAAGCGCTTTTGCGTGCACACCCGGATCTGGCGACCCGGCTGCAGGTTAGCCCGTTGTCGGCGTCAGAGCAGCAGGGAGCGGGTCTGGACCGTCTGAGCCCGGAAGAATTTGCAAGGCTTACGGAACTGAACGCGGCGTACACGGAAAAATTCCGCTTTCCCTTTATCCTGGCCGTGCGCGGCAAGAATAAGGATGACATCATTCAGTCCATTGAAGCGCGTGTGAACCGTTCATACGAGGAAGAGCGGGAGCAGGCGCTTGCCGAGATCGGCAAAATTACCGCCTTCCGGCTGAACGATCTGATCCGGGAGAAGGAAGCATGAGCGGGCGCCTGACGACTCATGTACTGGACCTGTCGCGGGGACTGCCGGCCGCAGGCATGAAGCTGCAGCTTTGGAATCTCGCGGAAGGTGCAGGGAAGCTGCTGCGGGAAGCGGAGACGAATCATGACGGCAGGCTGGATGCTCCGCTTCTGGAAGGAACGGAGCTGGTTCCCGGCTGCTATGAGCTGCTGTTCATGGCAGGGGATTATTTTCGCGGAGGCAGGCTGGAGGAGCAGCTGGGCGATGGAGAGAGCTTTTTCCTCGAACAGATCCCGATCCGGTTCAATATCATCCATGCGGCAGAGCATTATCATGTTCCGCTGCTTGTTGCGCCCGGAGGATACAGTACATACCGGGGAAGCTGAGAAGAGCAGGGGCAAATGACCGGAGGTGACCGATACATGAAGGAAACATATGAGCTTATTATCAGAAATGGGGATGTCGTGCTGCCCGGAGAAGTGCGCAAGCTGGATGTGGGGGTACGGGGCGGCAAAATTGCCGCGCTGGGCCAGGACCTTCAGGCTGCAGCAGCTACAACCGTCATGGATGCAGAGGGGCAGTATGTGCTGCCGGGGATGATTGATATGCATGTCCATTTTAATGAACCGGCGTTCGGTCACTGGGAAGGCTTCCGCAGCGGCTCGGCTGCACTGGCGGCAGGAGGCTGCACCTGTTATGCGGATATGCCGCTGAACGGCAATCCGCCTACGGTGAATAAGGCTGCACTTCAATTGAAGGCGGAAGCCGCCTCCGGGAATTCTGCAGTTGATTATATGCTGTGGGGCGGTCTGGTTCCCGGGAATCTGGGGGATTTGGAGGAGCTGGCGGCGGCTGGAGTGACAGGGTTCAAGGCTTTTATCTCCAATCCCGGCGGCGAAGGGGAAGGACGGTTCCGTGAGGTGGATGACACGGCGCTATATTTGGGGATGCAAAAGATCGCTGCGCTCGGCGGCATTCTCGCCCTGCATGCGGAGAGCGAGGACATTACGGCTGTGCTGTCTGCAGATGCTGTCCGCAGCGGCAGGACCGGTGCGCGGGATTTCGCGTCATCCCGGCCGGCGGCAGCGGAGCTTGAGGCGGTGTCCCGTGCGCTGCTCTACAGCGAGCGTACCGGCTGCAGGCTGCATTTTGTACACATCAGCACCGCCGCAGCAATTGAAATGATCCACGCCGCCAAGGGGCGCGGACTGGATGTGACAGCAGAGACCTGTCCGCATTACCTGGTGCTGAATGAAGACAGCATGGAACGGCTCGGACCGGTAGCCAAATGTGCGCCGCCGCTCCGCAGCGCGCAAGAGCAGAAAGAGCTGTGGAAGGTGCTGGCGGAGGGCCGGATTGATCTGATTGCATCCGACCATTCGCCTTGTCCGCCGGAGCTTAAGCTTGACCCGGGTTTAACTTTCTTTGAAGCCTGGGGCGGTAT
Source organism: Paenibacillus graminis (assembly GCF_000758705.1). Lineage (NCBI taxonomy): Bacteria > Bacillati > Bacillota > Bacilli > Caryophanales > Paenibacillaceae > Paenibacillus > Paenibacillus graminis. Next base: position 1,701,713 of record NZ_CP009287.1, read on the forward strand.
CTCCGGGGCGCAGAGCAGCCTGGAGCTGATGTTCCATGAAGGCGTGCATATGCGCGGTCTGCCGGTCACCCAAGTCTCTGCACTGCTGTCGGGGCGGCCTGCGCGGCGTTTTGGACTGGATCACCGCAAAGGCTCCATTGCTCCCGGGCTGGATGCGGATCTGGTACTGCTGAACCCCAAAGCCAGTTATACGCTGGCTGCCGGGGATTTGCTCTACCGGCACAAGCACAGTCCATACACTGGAATGACCTTATCCTGCAAGGTTACAGCAACGGTCTGCCGGGGGAAGGTGATATACACCGCTGAACAAGGAGTGGTGTCAGCGGACGGAGGAGAGTGGCTGCAGATTTATAGCGGGCAGCAGGCTCTATGAAGAAGCCGGTCATTCACGCCCCGGCTGCGGCTATGCAGAAGCTGCTGGAGGAGCTGGCGGCATTCAGCGCGCCGGGGCCGGGGGTTACCCGGCTGCTGTACACGCCGGAGTGGAGCGGGGCACAGCATTTTTTGCAGGAGAAAATGGCTGGGCTCGGGCTTGAGGTTCATACGGATTCCGTCGGCAACGTCTTTGGGCGGTTGAACGGATCACAGCATTCCGGTAGTGTCATTCTAACCGGCTCGCATATCGATACCGTTGTGAACGGCGGCAAATATGACGGAGCCTACGGAGTGGCTGCCGCTGTCACCGCGCTGCATTATTTGGCGGAGACTTTTGGGCCGCCGCTGCGCACGCTGGAGGTTGCTGCGTTCTGTGAGGAGGAGGGAAGCCGCTTCCCGCTGACTTTCTGGGGCTCGGGCAATATTACGGGCCTCTATGACGGAAGGGCAGGAGATTCCATTGCCGATCCGGAAGGTGTTACACTAATGGAGGCAATGAATGCCTGCGGACCGGGTACCGGGGGAAGCCAAGAGTCCTCTGATAAAAGCGGGAATTCCGCCCGGAGAGAAGACATCGGGATGTACGTCGAGCTGCATATCGAGCAGGGCATCCTTCTGGAGCAATCGGCATTGCAGATTGGGGTCGTCCAGGCGATTGCCGGCCAACGGCGCTTCGCCGTGAGGGTGACGGGAACAGCCAATCATGCCGGGACAACGCCGATGGGGCTGCGCCGGGATGCGCTTGCCGGTACAGCGGAGATGCTGTGTGCGCTGGAACGGTCTGCTGTGGAAGCGGGAGCTCCGCTTGTAGCAACCACCGGCAGGCTGGAGGTAATCCCGGGCACACCGAATGTGATTCCGGGCGAAGTGCAGTTCACGCTGGACATCCGCCACAGTGAGGCGGCGCGGCTGGAGAGCTTCTGCGCTGCACTCGTAGCAGCGTTCAGAGAGATTGCGGCGCGGCGCGGGCTTATGCTTGAGCTTGTGCCCACGCTGGCCACTTCTCCGGCACCGATGAACCAGGCGCTCTGCGAGGCGCTTGAACAGATCTGCCTGGAGCAGGGGAGAAGCTTCCGCCGCATGGTGAGCGGGGCGGGGCATGATGCCCAGCTGTTCGCCCCGGAGTGCCCGACGGCGATGATTTTTGTGCCCAGCCGGGCGGGGATCAGCCATTCGCCGGAGGAATATTCTTCACCGGAAGAGCTGGCGGCCGGGCTTAATGTCCTAACGGCACTTTTATATAGGCTCGCCTACGAGGTGAGCTGAATTTATAGAGGGAGAGATGATCATGAAGCGGTACGAAGATTTGTCGCCGTCCCTGCGGTGCATTATGACCCCAGGGCCGGTGGAAGTCGATCCGCGTGTGCTGCGGGCGATGTCTTTTCCGGTACTCGGCCAGTTCGATCCCGAATTTACGGACATTATGAATGAGACGATGGGGATGCTGCGTGAGCTGTTTGCGACGGGGAATCAATGGGCTTTTCCTGTGGACGGCACCTCCCGCTCGGGTATCGAAGCTGTTATGGTCAGCCTGATCGCGCCGGGCGACCGGGTGCTGATTCCGATCTTCGGCCGGTTCGGCCATCTGCTGCATGAGATCGCCGAACGCTGCGGGGCCGAGGTGTTCACTATTGAAAAGGCCTGGGGCAGCGTGTTCGCCCCGGAGGAAGTCATTGCCGCGATTCGGAGCTTTCGACCCGATGTAGTGGCGATGGTTCATGGCGAGACCTCGACAGGCCGGGTGCAGCCGCTGGCGGAAATCGGGCGGGCGTGCCGCGGGCACGGTGCGCTGCTGATCGTCGATGCCGTGGCGACCATCGGCGGTGTGCCGGTGGAGACGGATGCCTGGATGCTGGATGCCGTCATCGGCGGCACGCAGAAATGCCTGTCCGTTCCGTCAGGCATGGCGCCTATAACCTACAATGAACGCGCCGAAGCCAAGCTGATGAAGCGCAAGCAGGTAGAGCGCGGACTGCGCACTGGCGGAGCTGCGCGCAGCGAACTGCCTGTGGTGGGCAGCAATTATTTCGATCTGGGCATGCTGCAGGATTACTGGAGTGAACAGCGGCTGAATCACCATACAGAGATGACCTCCATGCTCTATGCGCTGCGGGAAGGTCTGCGGCTCGTGCTGGAGGAAGGGCTGAAGGAACGGCATGCCCGGCATGTCCTGCACGAACGGGCGCTGGTTGCCGGACTGGCAGCGATGGGGCTGAAGCTGTACGGTGACCCGGAGAGCAAGCTGACAGTCGTAACCTGTGTGCTTATTCCGGAGGGTGTGGACGGCGAATCGGTCAGGGCCATGCTGCTTGAGCGCTTCGGTATTGAGATCGCCAGCTCGTTTGGTCCGCTCAAAGGTCTGATCTGGCGGATTGGCACGATGGGCTTCAGCTGCCGCGAGAATAATGTGCTTCGTCTGCTTGGAGCGCTGGAGGCCGTGCTGCTGCGGCACGGTTATGCTGTTCCGTGCGGGCTTGGCGTACAGGCGGCGCTTGATGTATATGAGGCTTAAGCCGGGTTAAAAGCATCCGGTTGTATGCTTGCACAAACCGCTGCGGGCTGTTCCGGGGGCGGCAGGGAATAGATGTTGAATTCAGAAACGGCTGCGGGTCCCGGAGGGGAACCGTGAGGCCGTTTTTGCTGAATATATAGAAGTGGATGTATATTGGATAGTGAATCTAAAGGAGTGAGAGACATGTCATTTACAAGAAAACCGCTCGCGGACTGTGTGCCGGAGCTTGTGGCTACCGCCCGTGGCGATTTGCCCGCCACTCTGGTCATTACCGGGGGGAAGCTGGTCAATGTCTGTTCTGGTGAAATTTTGGAGGGGATGTCCGTTGCGGTACAAGGCGGACGCATCGCCTATGTTGGCAAAGATGTCTCGCACATGATCGGCGAAGGCACCCGGGTAATCGAAGCAGCCGGAAGATACATCGCTCCGGGACTGCTGGACGGACACTGCCATATTGAGAGCACGCAGCTCACCGTAACCGAATTTGCCCGGGCGGTGCTTCCGCTTGGGACAACGGGCGGCTTCTTCGACGCGCATGAGATTGCCAACGTGTTCGGATTGAAGGGGATTAAGCTGATGCTGGAGGAGATGCGCGGAACACCGCTGGCTGCCTACATGCAGGTCGCCTCCTGTGTGCCTTCTGCGGGCCCGGAATTTGAAACAACCGGCGCGTCCATCGGACCGGAAGAGGTAGCGGAGGCGTACACCTGGGGCGAGGATGTGATCGCGCTGGGCGAAGTGATGAACTTCCCCGGTGTGGTCTACGGAGACAGTAAAATGCTCGGGGAAATTCAGGCGACCCTGCGCGCCGGCCGGGTGGTGGATGGGCATTTCACCTGGCCGGCGGATGACTGGAGACTGCCTGTGTACGCCGCCGCCGGCGTAACAGGCGATCATGAGTGTGTTACAGCCGAGGATGTGATCGAGCGCGTCCGTCTGGGCATGTATGCCCAAATGCGCCGCGGCTCCGCCTGGCATGATGTGGCGAAGACGATCACCGCACATACGGAGCATGGGCTGGACCCGCGCCGGATGCTGCTCGTGACCGATGACCGCAGTTCGGAATCGCTGCGCGATGAGGGGCACATGGATTTTGTGGTGCGCCATGCCATCTCGCAGGGAGTGAAGCCGGTTACCGCTTTTCAGATGGCGACGATCAACACGGCCGAGCGCTTTGGCGTTGCCCGTGATATCGGATCGATTACCCCCGGCTCCTGTGCCGATATTATTTTACTGGATGGAAATCTGGCGGATGTGCATGTGGTAATGACTATTGCGGCAGGTGCTGTAGTTGCTGAAAATGGCATCATGACCGCTTCGCTTGCGCCATATACCTATCCCGGCGAGGTGCTGGCTTCGGTGCATTTGCTGAAGCTGCCTGTAGCGGAGGATTTTGTGATCCATGCGCCGGTTGAATCAGGCAGTCTCTTAACCCGGGTGATCCGAGTCATAGAGAACCATGTGGAGACAGAGGAGCTGATCCTGGACCTGCCGGTCGCAGAAGGCAGACTGCAAGTAGGAAACGGTCTGTGCAAAATAGCGGTCTTGGAGCGCCACAAAGGGACCGGCAACAAGTCGGTTGGTGTTGTAGCGGGAATCGGCTTCCATGAGCCTGCCGCCATCGCCATGACCGTTGCCCATGACAGCCACAACGTGCTGGTGATTGGCAATGATGATGGGCTGATGGCACAAGCGGCGGGGGCGGTTGCAGAAGCTCAGGGCGGTGTGGCTGTAATTACCGGAACCGGAACCACGCTTTTTCTGCTGGCTATTGCCGGACTGATGTCCGTAAAACCCTTCGAAATTGCAGCAGCGGAGTCTGCGGCGGTCAGCAAAGCGCTGTATGATTCGGGCTGCACGCTGAATTATGCCTTTATGACCTTGTCCCTGCTTGCGCTGGCCGTGATCCCGACACTGCGTATTTCCGATAAAGGCCTGGTCCGTATCTCACCGGAAGAGGGGATTGGGCTCGTATCCTTGTTCGTCTAACTTTCATATCGGTCCTAGGCGATGGGGTGTCTGCAGTCATCATTTTGACTGGAGCACCCCTTTTTGTGTAGGGATAATAGCTTAGCAGGATCAGTTTGCTTGGTCTTTTCAGACTCTCTTTTGGCAGCCAAAAGTAACGAATTTGTAAACAAAACTTATATTTTAACCATTTCATCACATTAAGAAACATATTTTTATAAATTTTTTATAAAAACATTAACAATCTGCAGGAAATAGACGATAATATTTTTAAATTAATTAAAATTATTGCATATTGTGAAGATAACAAGGTACGGAAAGACCAAATATGTGGAACGGGGTGTATGAAATGATGAGATTAGATACACAGGACATCGTGAATATCACCAGAAAGCAAATTGCTGCGATTTTTAAAATAGAGCCGGTTGAGCTGAGATTCGTCAATGATTTTCAAGGGGAGCAGTATCTGCTTACGAATGATAAGCTGCACCTCAGCAACCAGCACTACTGGGCCAAAGTCATGGATTGTGTCTTTGAGAGCCATACCCGGCCGGTTCTGATGTGCGAAGTGCTGTACTTCCTGAGAAGCGAATTTCTGGAAAGTGATATCAAGCTCCGCTTTTCTTATGATTTTGCCGAAGGCGCCAATGGTGCGGCGATGGCTTGGGCTGAGGTCAGCTTCAATGACTCGCCGGATTTGCAGCCGGAAGAAATTGCCGAATTGATCGATTTTGCACTGTCGCTGCAGGATAAGCAATGGTTCGAGGAATTGACCGCCAAATACAAACAATTGACCGTATGAGAGTGCCGTTCATTCAGAGCTTCCTTACGGAATCAGGTTAACAAGCCGCTTCTCCCGCATAACTATGCGCGGACGGGCGGCTTGTTTTTTTGAATTATAGGAATTGACAAGCTGGTGGAGAGTGAAGTGGAATTAGTGGACTTAAATGGGCTTGAAAAGCGTGTTGCAGAGATGCTAGTGGGAAAAAGTAGACTTAATCTAAGGGAATTCTCTTGAAAAGGTGGGAACCGGCCGGATTAGTGATCCTTTTTCCAACTAACGCTTGCGGAGAGAGGGAATGGAGAGATTTAAGTTCACTTTTTCCACTTGGCCTGTTGCCCGGTTCAGGAAAAGAATAGGTTTACCCAGTGAGCGCGAATGACAAGGTCCTCCGGCAACTCAAAACGGCTGTGCGGCAGCGCAGCCGTTTTGCTCTGTTCACCACTTACAAGGCATACCTCTAGATCCAGCCTTGGGCATTCCGCTCTACCAGCTCTGCCAGAAAGCTGAGCCACTCCTCATTGTCGTTGAGGCACGGTGCAATAGCGAAGTTTTCCGGCTGCCCGCCGCCCGCAGCGAAATGTTCCCGGCCTTCGATTTCCAGCTCATGCAGCGTTTCCAGACAGTCGGTCGTAAGGCCAGGAGAGAAGATCAGAGGTCTGCGGATACCGCGTCCGGCGAGTTCCTTCAGGACTTCAGAAGTTGGGGGACCGATCCATTCCTCCCGTCCAAAGCGGGATTGGAAGGCGGCCTGCCAGCATCCCGTCTCCCAGCCCATTGCCTCCGCAAGCAGGCGCGCCGTTTCCAGACACTGCAGCGGGTATGGATCTCCGGTATCTGCATACCTGCGGGGAATGCCATGGAAGCTCAGCACATAATAGTCAGGCGGCAGGCTTAAGCGGCTGATCTGCTGCATAAGATGCTCTTTCATCGCCCAGATATATCCGGGTTCATTATAGTAGGCTTCCATGAAACGCAGTGCGGGCACAAACCGTTTGGTGACCGGCCCGCTGGCGCTGCGCCGCCCGAGAGCGGCAAAGCTCGCAGCATCATAAACCGAAGCGGTTGTTGTAGAAGAGTATTGCGGAAAAAGCGGAACGACGATCATTCGTGTGACGCCGGCCGCTTCCAGCTTGCCCATTGCCTGTTCCATGCTTGGCGCACTATAGGCGAGTCCCAGTTCCACCAGATAACGGCTGCCAAGCAGCCGCTGAAGCCCGGCACATTGGTCCAGTGAATGAAGCAGCAGCGGCGATCCATCCTTTTGCCAGATCTGGTTGTACAGCAGTGCGGAGCGTCGCGGCCTGGTGCGCAGAATAATTCCCCTCAGCAAGGGCTGCCAGAAGAGCGGCGGATAATCGATAATCCTGCGGTCTGACAAGAACCGGCGCAGATAGGGCCGGACAGCCCTGGCAGTGGGAGCTTCCGGTGTTCCAATCTGAGCGAGAATCACTCCGATAGGAGTGCGGGTCAGCATGACAAAAGCCACCTTTCCATCAACTTGACATCACTCTAAAATATCACATCCATTATTGAGAATACAATATAAGGAATCACATGATTATCATAAGGAGGAGTAAATGGAAGGAATTGAGAGAGAAAGTGAGGTTGTCTTTTGAGTGAATTGTGAAATAGTGATGTTTCTTATAGGGTATGTGATTTAGTATACAGAGAAGTAAAGGATAATTTTGATACCATCAAGCCAGAAATTGCCGCTAGCAGACTTGAATCCTTTTTTTGTGAATTAATTCACCTTATTATGTGAAATGTTTCACCTTTAATGAGGCATATAAAATGGCATCTTTGGGTGCACGGATGGTTGCGCAAGACCGGGAGAGGGGGGATGGCCTCTAATGTCTTATGAATAGGCTTTCATAAGAACAGAAGAGAGAGACTATGAAGAAGCTTGGTTTTGAAAGGCTACATACTACTGGGGATATGATAAAGGAGAATACTCATTGAAAAAGTTAATTTCTTTGACTGTCAGCGCAGCTTTGCTGCTCGCGCCACTCGCGTATACGATTAATGCACCTGCCTTGAATCTAAAGGTGGATGCGGTTTCAGCGGCTTCGGAAGAAGCACCTGCGGCTACAGCCAAACCGGCTGCACCAAAACCAACAGCAAAACCGACAGCAAAACCCAAACCGACCGTGAAACCAACACCGAAGCCAACCGCGAAACCAACACCGAAAGCAACGGCTAAACCGGCGGCAACAGCCGAAGCGGCAGCAAAACCTGCAGCGACCGCAAAGCCAACGGCAACAGCGAAACCTGCAGCGACCGCAAAGCCAACGGCAACAGCGAAACCTGCCGCAACAGCGAAGCCAACTGTAACAGCCAAGCCAACTGCAACTGTTGCACCGGCACCGACCGCAAAACCTGTAACGGTTAAGCAAAATGTGTATCAGGACGGAGTGTATGTAGCTTACGGCAATGCCTACTCCAAAGGTACTGAAGGGGCTAAGGTAACCATTAAAGACGGTAAAATCACTGACATTGAGCTGCTGAGAACCAGCCCGAAGCTTATCGACAGAAATGCCCGCGAGAACTACAGCGGCGTGTGGGCAGCCTACAAGCTGATGAAGGACAGACTGCTTGGCCAGACCAGAGACAGCGCAGCAGCCGTGGATGCGGTTTCCGGCGCAACACGCTCCAGCAACGGCTGGAAGCTGTCGGTCGACAGAGCGTTTGAAAGAGCGCTTAAGGTCAAACCAGCGGATGCCGCTTATTTTGAAGGCGACCATATGGGTGTAGATCCGGAAGGCAAATATGCTGTATTCGCCAGCTACGATGCTAATAAGCTTACTGCTGTGAAGCTGTATCCGCTGACTGCAGCCGGTGATTTCGTGGACGAAAAAACCTACACTGCTGAACAAACTGCAGCCATTGCCGCAATTACACCGGTACTGCTCGCAAACGGTTCTTCCGCCCAGCCGGTTGCAGGCTTCGAGGCGGAGTCCAAGGCTGCCATCAAAGCCTTCCGGGATGCAGAACAAAACGCAAGCATCAACAACACCTCAGCGTATATTGACGGATTCTATTCTTCCTACGGCACTGCAAGAAGCGTGGGTGTAGAAAGAGCCGATGTAGTGATCCGCAACGGCAAGCTGGTGGATGTGAAGCTGTACAGACTGGGCACCAACCTGATCGACAGAGGCGCAACCGCTTATGCTGAAGTAGTGAAGGCCAACGCTCCAATGACGGCTAAACTGCTTGCTAACGGTTCTTATATCGCTAATTATAATGAGAAGGTAGACGGAATTTCCGGCGCTACCGAAAGCAGCCACGGCTGGAATCAGGCTGTAGAACGGGCTTTTGAGAAGGCTCTGAAGGTTCCGGCTGCCGGCCAGTACTTCGACGGCAAATTTGCCGGTGTGGACAATGCGTCCAAGATCTTTATGCTTGCTGATGTAGCGGGAGACCAGGTAACGGGCATCAAATTAAGCTTGTTCGGAACAGACGGCAAACTGATTGCAGACGATAAGCTGACTGCTGAACAGAAAACTCTGGTTGAACAATTGACCGCAGGACTTCTTGACAAAGGTGTACAAATCGCTGACATTACTGGTCAAGAAGCGTTGACTGCAGCGGCAAGAGCTGCACTGACAGACGCTTTGACCAATGCTTCCAAGGAGCAGGGCGCTTATAAAGACGGTACCTTCACTGCCTATGGCGACGCTTATGACAAAGGAACAAACAAAGCTGATGTTACTCTGCGCAACGGCAAAATCGTAAATGTTGCTCTGAGCCGTGTAGGCATGAATATGGTTGACCTGGGCAAAAACGCTTATGCTGAAGTGCAAAAAGCGCTTCCGCAGCTGACAGCCAGCTTCCTTGCCGCAGGCACCAGAGAAGGTGCACAGCAAGTGGATGCGGTTTCCGGGGCAACCAGCAGCAGCAATGCGTTGAAGGCTGCGGTGGACAGAGCATACGGCAAAGCTGAAGTGGTTGAAGCCGGCAAGGCTGCTTACTTTAACGGAACCTTCATTGGTGTAAGCACCGACAAAACTGTAAATGTAATGGTTACTGTAAAATATAACGTTCCAGTGAGCATGATTGTTTACTACCTGGATGCAGCAGGCAAAGTAAAAACTTACGATCAGCTGACTGCTGCTGAACAGGCTGTGAAGGCAGAGATCGAAAATACTTCGACCGGCAATGGCCTGCACAAATATGGATACCGTGCAGCGGCATTCGGCAGCAATGACGCTGAGAAGGAAGTCTCCGCCAAAGCGGTAGAAGCCATCAAAGCTGCACTGGAAACAGCAGGGAAATAATTATTTTCTAGGAGTCATCATGAAGGGGTTATTCCGGGCCATGCACATGGCCTGGGATACCCCTTTTTTTACATGTCAGAAAGTAATATTGGGGTTCTGCAAAGTACCTGAATCAGCTTCCAGGCAAAGGCCCCGCTTTATGGGGATATTTTATGCCGTTTATGATTAAGATTTTGCGGAGCAGGCGGAATGGGGTAAAAATGGCTTGTGGTGGGACAAGGGCATAATTAGAAATAGGAATCGTATAGTAATTAAAGGGATTTCGGAGATGAATGTCTAAAGTTTAATATACACAAACAGGCTTAGGTCCTGTCAGTAATAGGAGGCTCCAAAAATGACATTAATTAAACAGCTATCTCCACAGGATGAATTTGTCGGCTTTTATCTGCTGCGAGAGCTGGCAATCAAACAAACAAACGGTACTCCTCCAAAGGATTATTTTGATATTGTTTTGGGTGATTCCAGTGGCCAGATCTCGGCCAAGTTCTGGGATGCAAGCACGACGGATAAAGAAACCTTTTTCCCGATGGCATTGGTGAAGATCCGCGGGATTGCGCATACGTACCGTGAGAAGCTTCAGGTAAAAATAACCAAGATCAGACTCGCCAATGATAGTGACAACGTCTCTCTCACTGATTTTATCAGGTCCGCCCCGATCCGGCCGGTTGATCTGATTCATACAATCAAAGGTGTTATGGCGAGCATCACCGACCCGGAGATCGCCACGATCGTATCTTTTTGTGTGGCTAAGGTGGAAGAGAAATTAATGCATTATCCGGCGGCCAAAACCCATCATCACGCTTATTTTGCCGGACTTGCCTATCATATGGTGCGGATGCTGGAAATCGGCGAGTTTCTCTGCAAGCAGCGTCCGTTCCTCAATCCCGACCTGATGAAGGCGGGGATTATCCTGCATGATATCGCTAAGCCGGAAGAGATGATTTCGCAGTTCGGGATTGTGTCTGATTACAGTGTGCAGGGCAAGCTGATCGGACATATCTCCATGGCTTCGAACTGGATTACCGAGGCCGCGATCCGCTCCGGCATTGATTTGGAATCGGAAAAAGTGCTCGGCCTGCAGCATCTGGTATTATCCCATCATAACCTGGGTGAATGGGGCAGCCCGGTGCAGCCGCAGACGGCGGAGGCCGTGGCCCTGCATCATATCGACGCGATGGATGCGAAGCTGCAAATGGTAGAGGATGCACTGGATACAACACCTGAGACGGAGGAATGGACACCGTTCATCCGGGGGCTGGAGAACAAGGCTGTGTACCGGCTGAAGATTTAATTTCCAATAGCGGTCCAACACTTCCTTGTAAGATACTAATTTCTCTTAGACCACCTGCTTTGAGCAGGTGGTCGTTTTTATACCTGTCTTAATACTTGGGCCTTGCCCCGATGATACGGGCTTCACGCGCAACTTTGCTGATGTACCGCAGCTCCCGGGCCCGTGAAGAGGGCGAACCACCGGTTTATCATCTGCTCTCAACGCTATTTTGAGAGCAACGCTGCGAATTTTTATGTCAAAGGATTGACATATGTTAAACCTTTGACATATAATCATTTTGAAGATGATTTGAAAGTGCTTTCAAATCTCTTTATCTAAACTAACGACGGGGGAATGTAAACATGAATGGATTTAAAAAGATATCTTTAACAGCGCTTACTTTGATATTATCCGCCTCTTTGTCTGCCTGTGGAAACAGCAACAGCAACAGCCAAGCCACCACCTCTTCAGATAAATCCGGCACGGATAAAAGTGTCAAGATCACTTTGCTTAATTCCAAAGGTGAAATTCAAACCCAATTAGAGGATGCGGCCAAGAGCTTTCATGAGGCATATCCAGACATCACACTGGAAATTCAGCAAGTGCCTAGCGGCACATCGCCTTTTGAAAGAGCTTCCACGCTTTATGCTTCAGGGAATCAGCCTACTATGATTATGCTGGATACCGGGGATGTAGCCAAATTCAAGGACCACATTCTTGAACTGGGCGATGAGAAGTGGAACGGCGACGCTATTGACAGCGCGCTTGATCTGACAACCATTGACGGCAAAAACTATGCTTTCCCGCTGGCGGTTGAAGGATATGGCCTGATCTACAACAAACAGGTCCTGGATAAAGCTGTAGGAGGTAACTTTGATCCTGCTTCGATCAATACCACATCTGCATTGGAAGAGCTGTTCAAGAAAATAGAAGCCAGCGGAAAGAAAGCCCTCACCATTTCTCCAATGGACTGGTCGCTTGGCGCTCATTATCTTCCTCTTGCTTACGGAGGGCAGAGTAAGGACAGCACGGAGGTTTCCGGCTTTATCGACTCCCTTAAAGCAGGAACTGCGGATTTGTCCTCCAACAAGGTATTCAACGGGCTGATGGACACCTTCGATGTGATGATGAAGTACAACATGGATCAGGCCTCTCCGCTTTCTCCAACTTATGAGAAGGGACCTGAACTGCTGGGCAAGGGTGAAGTAGGCATCTGGTTTATGGGCAACTGGGCATGGCCGCAAATCAGCGGCTTTGATACAGCCGACAAGCAATATGGCTTCCTCCCTGTGCCCATCAGCAATAATCCCGATGATTACGGCAACGCCCAAATTTCTGCTGCTGTAAGCAAACGTATTGTTGTAGACAAGGAGAAGACAACTCCGGAGCAGCAAGCGGCGGCCAAAAAATTCTTTGACTGGATCGTATATGATCAAGCCGGACAAGAGTTCCTGGTGAATAAAGCCAATATCGTCCCTGCCTTCAAGAATATTACCATGGAAACACCAGATCCGTTAGGCAAGTCGATTCAAGCCTATTTGGCCGCAGGTAATGTGGAACCTTCTCTGAGCGATCTGCCGGCTGACCACTGGACTAAAGTGGGGGCATCCATGCAGAAGTATTTGTCCAAGGCCGGCGACCGGGCCACTTTGGCCAAAGAGATTGGGGACTATTGGAAAAAAGTAAAGTAATGTGATTCTGCCGGCAGGGCTGTTTCCGGCCCTGCCGGTTTTCAACACGAAGGAGAGTGACCATGCAATGATAGGAGAAAAAGGTTTTTGGAACCGGCTGCGGGTGCGGCTTCTGTTTACCGGGCCGACCTTATTTGCCTTTTTGACCGTAATGATTATTCCTTTTATATACGGTATTTACTTAACCTTTACGAGCTGGGACGGCATTTCGGTTGCCCATCCTCTGGTCGGCTTCAAGAACTACGGATCGGTTTTTGCGGACTCGGAATTTTGGAGTTCCTTCGGACTTACACTCAAATATGTGCTGTTCACCGTGGTGCTCACCAATGTATTGGCCTTTTTGCTTGCTTATGCCCTCACCAAAAGTGTCAAGGGCCAGAATGTTTTCCGGGCAGGATTTTTTATGCCAAACCTGGTAGGCGGCATTGTACTGGGTTTCATCTGGCAATTTATTTTTAATAATGTATTGGTCTACCTGGGGCAAAAAGCCTCCATCGGCATCTTCAGCGCATCCTGGCTGGCTGATCCGGACAAGGCCTTCTGGACGCTGGTCATTGTTACCATCTGGCAGTATGCCGGATATATGATGGTGATTTATGTGGCGGGATTAACCGGTGTGCCTGCTGATATTCAGGAAGCCGCCAGCATTGACGGGGCCAACAGCTGGCAAAAGCTGATCCGTATGACCATTCCCATGATGGTGCCCTCGTTTATCGTCTGTCTTTTTCTGTCGCTGCAACGCGGCTTTATGGTCTATGATTTGAACTTGACTCTGACTAAGGGCGGCCCATTCGGCTCCACACAGCTTGTGTCCATGCACGTCTACCAAAAAGCCTTCTTGTCGCGGGACTACGGTGTCGGCCAGGCTGAAGCGTTCGTCCTGTTCCTGCTCGTGGCCGTAATCACATTGCTGCAGGTATATTTCAGCAAAAAGATGGAGGTAGAAGCCTGATGCACGTCAAAAGACAGCTTGGCTCAGCAGCAAAATTCGTTGTGTTGGCTATTCTGCTGGTTTTATTTCTCATTCCCTTCTTGCTGCTGCTGCTAAACTCCCTGAAAGAAAACGCGATGATCACTTCTAACCCGCTGGCCCTGCCTACCAGCTTTCAGTTCGCCAATTACAGCAATGCCTTTAAGCAGATGAACTATTTAGACGCATTCACCAATACAATTATCATCACGGCCTTCAGCGTCATTCTGATCGGGATTTGCGGTGCCATGACCGCCCACTATTTTGTGCGCAATCCCAGCAGGCTGAACCAGAATACCTTTCTGTTTATGGTAGCCTCCATGATTATTCCGTTCCAGGCGATAATGATTCCTTTGGTAAAAATATACGGATCTCTCGACATGCTGAACAGCAAGACTTCACTGATCTTTATGTACCTGGGGTTCGGCAGCTCGCTGGCCGTTTTTATCTATCACGGTTTTATTAAAAGCATCCCCAAGGAATTGGAAGAGGCCGCGATGATTGACGGTTGCTCCAGAATACGAATGTTCTTTCAAATTGTATTTCCGGTGCTGGTACCGACGACTGTGACCATCGGGATTTTGAATGTATTATGGATCTGGAATGACTTCCTGCTTCCATCACTGATCCTGGTTGAGCCTGGACAACGCACTTTGCCTCTGTCCACTTTTTCCTTTTACGGCACCTACACGGTCGATTACGGTCCTCTGATGGCGAGCCTGATGTTGACTATTCTGCCGGTAGTTATTGTGTATTTGTTCGCTCAAAAATACATTATCCAGGGGGTTATGCAGGGTTCGGTGAAGTAGCTTTCTGTGACAATGATTGGATGTACCAATGTCATTCTGGCGGCACAGAGTGGGGGCCCGGTACACTGGGGACATGCCACAAGCCGCGGTTGGTTGATTGAGAGCCTCTGCCCGTCTGAGAGAGCGGAGTTATGCAGGGGTTGAACGATTCATATTGGATAGAAGTAGGAGGGAAAACATAGTGTTCAAGCTGGATGAGGGAATCAAGCTGCCGGCCGATAGAGAGTACGATGTGCTGACAGCGGGAGAGATGCTGGTTGATTTTATATCGGAGGAGGATCAGAATACTGCAGGGCAAGGGACTTATCATCCTTTTTTCGGAGGGGCCCCTTCCAATATCGCAATGAATGTCAGCCGCCTGGGTATCCGTCCTATAGTGGCTTCAGCAGTCGGTAATGACCGGCTGGGGGTTTTTTTGGTTGAATCATTGAAAAAGGCAGGAATTGATACCGGGTGTGTACAAATGGTACAGGATTCCACCAGTCTGGTGCTTATCACCAAAAGCACGTCCACCCCTGTCCCGATTTTTTACCGGGCCGCGGATTACCAATTGGCCTATACGCCGGAACTGGAGCAGGCAGTGCTGAAGGCCGGGATCGTGCATTTCTCCTGCTGGCCGATCTCAATGGAGCCGTCGCGGCAGACCATTAACCGGGTGATTGAGGCGGCGAAGCGGCGCGGCATTCCGGTATGCTTTGACCCGAACTACCATCCCCGGATCTGGTGCAAGGGTGAGGATGGCACGGCCTATGTCAAGAAGATCATCGGCAAGGCGGATATCGTGAAGCCTTCGGAAGACGATGCGGAGCGGCTGTTCGGCAGCGACACCCCCGAGAACCAGGTGCAAAAATACATCGCGCTCGGCGCAGGTCTTGTCATTATGACACTCGGCAAGGACGGCGCTATTGTCTCGAATGGACAGGAGACGGTCCGGTTTGAAACGCTGGCGCATGAGGTGGTCGATACGACCGGAGCGGGCGACGCTTTCTGGTCGGGGTTCTATACGGCGCTTGTCAGAGGGGCAACGATCCGCGAGGCGCTCCGCTCAGGGTTTGCCGTGAGCGCATTTAAGCTGAAATTTACCGGTGCAGTGGTTCCGCTGCCCGATTTAAATACAATACAAGCCGAATACGGATGCTAAGGGAGAGAGACGACTATGGTTAAAAATCAAGTGCAACTGATTACTTACCCGGACTCGCTTGGCGGAGATTTGAAGTCACTCCGTCATGTGCTGGATGCGTATTTTCCGGATGTATTCAAGGGCGGGGTGCATATTCTGCCTCCGTTCCCTTCGTCGGGGGACCGCGGTTTTGCACCGCTGACCTATCTGGAGATCGAGCCTGCCTTTGGGGATTGGGCGGACATCCGGGCAATCGGGGAGCGGCATGATGTGCTGGTGGACCTGATGGTCAATCATATCTCCCGCCAGTCTCCTTACTTTCAGGACTTCCTGCAGCACGGGCGGCAGTCCCGCTACGCCGATCTGTTCCTTACGCTGGATAAAATTTGGGCGGACGGACAACCGGTACAGGCGGACATCGATAAAATGTTCCTGCGCCGCAGTAAGCCCTACTCCACGTTCACCATTGAGGACACACAGGAAGAGCTTCAGGTGTGGACGACCTTCGGCAAAAGCGATCCGTCCGAGCAGATTGATCTAGATATCCGCTCGGAGAAGGTCAAACAGCTGTTCATACAATTCTTCACCTGCTTCAAGGAGAACAATATCAAGATCGTCCGGCTGGACGCGGTAGGTTATGTGATCAAAAAGCTGGGCACCAGCTGCTTTTTCGTCGAGCCGGAAATTTATGGCTTCCTGGACTGGATCAAGGAACTGGCCGATTCCCTTGATATCGAACTGCTGCCCGAGGTGCATTCGCACTATTCGATTCAATACAAGCTGGCGGAGCACGGCTGCTGGATTTACGATTTCATCCTGCCGTACCGGATTCTCGATACGCTGCTGAACAAGGACAGCAGTGAGCTTAAGGAGTACTTGCGCACCCGTCCGGCCAAGCAGTTCACCATGCTCGACTGTCATGACGGCGTCCCGGTCAAGCCTGACCTGGACGATCTGATCGACACAAAGGATGCCCGTAAGATCGTTGACACCTGTGTCGAAAGAGGAGCCAACCTGAGCCTTATCGTATCCGAAGAGCACAAGGCGCCCGACGGGTTCGACGTCCATCAAATCCGCTGCTCCTATTACTCGGTGCTGGGCTGTGATGACGATGCGTATTTGGCGGCGCGGGCGATTCAGTTTTTTGCTCCGGGCATTCCGCAGGTGTATTATGTCGGGCTGCTGGCTGGTGAAAATGATCTGGAGCGGGTGCGGGAAACCGGCGAGGGACGCGAGATCAACCGCCGCAACTATACGCTCCCGGAAATCGGGCAATCGCTGGAGAAGGAAGTTGTACAGCGTCTGCTCAAGCTGATCCGGTTCAGAAATGAATACGAGGCGTTTAACGGCGATTTTACAGTGGAGGAAGCTGCAGCGGATGAAATCAGACTGTCCTGGACGAAGGGCGAATTCCGCTGCACGCTGTACATTAACCTTGATACGATGCGCTCTGAGATTGAATATACGGACGGGGAGGGCGTGCTGGCGCAGCTTGAGGTGTAGAGCTGTTGCTCCCAGGAAGCACAGGATGGTGTTAGCGATTCGTTGGTCAGGCAATCTTTTCCCTATAAGCGCCAGATAAATTATAATAGAGAGACGAGCTTTGGGAAGGAGCAATGCAATGGCTACGATCAACGATGTGGCGGAACAAGCCGGTGTGTCCGTGACCACCGTTTCAAGAGTGTTAAACAACCGGGGGTATATCAGCGAGAAGACCCGGCAGAAGGTATATCAAGTCATGGACGAGCTGAATTACCAGCCGAATGAGCTGGCCCGTTCGCTGCTGCGCAAGCACTCCAATGTACTCGGGCTGATTATCCCGAGCGTGGCGCATCCGTTCTTCGGCGAACTGGCGAATGCAATCGAATCTGTTGCTTATCAGCACGGCTTCAAGCTCCTGCTGTGCAATTCGCAGCTCGACTCCGCCAAGGAGCGGGAATACGTTGATATGATGCGGCGCAACCGGGTGGATGGGATGATTCTCGGCAGCCATACGCTGGAGATCGGCGATTATACCCATTTGAATTATCCGCTGGTCACCATCGACCGCAGGATAGGTGATATTCCGTTTGTCGCTTCGGACAATGAAAACGGCGGAGCTCTGGCGGCCCGTCTGCTGATCGCTAAGGGCTGCCGCAAGATCGGCCATCTGTCCGGCAACATGAAGCTGGATATGCTGTCCAATCTCCGTACGACCGGCTTTGAGCGTGAGGCCAGACAGGGAGGCGTCGAATTTGTCACCTACCAGACCGAGTTGGATGTCTTCGATGAACAGATTTACAATGAAATTATCCGGAGAATGTTCACTGAACACCCTGACATCGACGGCGTGTTCGCGACAAGCGATCTGATGGCGCTGTTTGTGATGAAATGGTGCCGCACGTTCGGGAAGGAGGTCCCCCGCGACGTGCGGATCATCGGCTATGATGATATCGGCGCCGCCTCATGGTACATGCCCGGCTTAAGCACGATCAGACAGCCGATCAAGGATATGGCCCGGCGGGCTGTTGAACTGCTGCTGGAGCAGATGGATGACAAGCCGGTAGAGCGGGAGACCGTTCTGCCGGTGGAGCTAATCGAACGGGAAAGCACCTGATGTGGCAGAGCCCCCCTAAGCCTGCGCACAATCACTGGACAAGACACAAAGCCGCCTGCTTCAGACAGCAGGCGGCTTTGTGTGCGGAAAGATAGTTTGCAGAACCCCCGGTCCGCTGGAATGGACCGGGGGTTCTGCATGTTCAGAAGAAATTGCTCCAGGCGGAGCTGTTGCCGGAGGCTCCTTGGCGTGGAGATATGGAAGATGGCGGCAGACTTTTTGGGCCGGAGGTTTTTGGAGCCGCTGCCTTCTTGGCTTTTTTCTTAGGCGGGGACTTAAAAGGCGTATAGCCGCCTGCATACATCGTTCCGGCCTTATAGCCCTGGCTCCCAGCCAGAAGCAGGGGATCGGTGTGCTGCTCCCGCTCCATCAGCTTCAGCAGTATCGCCGCCGCTGCTCTGGCGTCATCCAGTGCATCGTGATGCTTCAGGCTGATCCCGAAATGCTGTGACACCACATTCAGTTTATGGGAGGGCAGCTCCTGCAGCATTTTTTTGCTGAGCAGGTAGGTACACATGTATTGAAACTCAGGATAGCTGCAGGCTGTCCGGTCCAGGCAATAACGCAGGACACTCATATCAAAGGCGGCATTATGCGCGATGACCACCTCTCCTTGCAGCAGTGGTTCGAGTGTAGGCCATAGCTCATCAAACGTGGGTTTTCCCTCCACCATGGAGGGGGTGATGCCATGAATGGAAATATTCATGCCGTCGAACCGCTGCTGCGGATCAATCAGCCACACATGCTCGGCGCTTACGACGCCCTCCCTCACTTGAACAAGCCCCACAGCACAGGCGCTTGAGCGGCTGGAGTTGGCCGTTTCAAAGTCTATCGCAGTAAAATTCATAGGTAAAGCCCCTTATTCATCATATAGGATTCATATTAAAGGAGCGGAGAGGCAAATACAATCTGCTGAATTTACAATGAGTAGTGAATATGGTATTCCTTATCTATGAAGTTTGTTAGGATTCCTTGTGAATAGAGGGTGGGAGTGTGGAGCTGTTAAAAGGGCAAAAGGTAGACTTGACCAGAGGAAAGAGTGTGAACGAGCTGCTGTTCTCTTTTGGATGGACAACGAAAAAGGCGGATATTGGCATGGATGCCGCGGCTTTTTTACTGTCGGAGCACAGCCGGTGCGAGCGGGATGAAGATTTTATTTTTTATGGTAATCCTAATTCTTCAGAAGGAGCTGTATCACACTCGGCTGTGGAACAAGACGGGAGAGAAAGTATATCTATTTCATTAAACCGTCTTCCCGAAAAGGTAGACCGGATTGCATTAACCCTGACGATCTATGAAGGTGAGCGGCTAAATCATCGTATGAAGGATGTGTCGGGTCTCTACCTGAAACTTATGGATCGTATAAGCGGTAAGGAGCTATACCATTTCGGTTATGGCGCTGATTTGTCTGAGGAGACGGCGGTGGTCGTTGGAGAGTTGTACCGTCATAATGGCGAGTGGAAATTCAGTGCGATCGGCAGCGGCTTCAATGGAGGGTTGGCCGCACTATGCGCGAACTTCGGGCTTGAAGTTGAACAGGAGGGAACTTCTGAAGTTGCTGCAACTGCTGTGATGATTGAAGAAGAGATGGATGTAAAAACACCGGAAAAGCCCCTAGTGTCGAGAATAGATCTGCGCAAGAAAATTGTAGAGCTTACATTGGTAAAAAAGCAGTTAACGGGAGTAACCGCCAGAGTGGGAGTTGTGCTGGATATTACAGGCTCTATGAGAAACCTGTATTTGAACGGTGTTGTGCAGGAGGTTGTTGAACGTATTCTCGCCGTAGCTAGCAAATTTGATGACAACGGCTCACTGGATGTCTGGGTATACGATACGGAGTTCAGCCGGCTGCCAGCGGTAACGGAGAAGGAACTGGGGCGTTATGTATTTACGCATATTCTCAACAATTCAAGCATCCACAAATTCGGAAGGAATAACGAACCGCCAGTAATGGAGGATGTAATTCACAAGTATACCCAAGAGGAGAAGGACTCCACACCAGTATTCATTATTTTCATTAATGATGGAGGTGTAGTGCGGCAGACCAAAAAGGTGATTGCCGAAGCTTCTGTACAGCCTATCTTCTGGCAGTTTGTTGGAATAGGCGACTCTGACTTCGAAGTGCTCAAGCAGCTCGATACCATGACCGGACGTTTGGTAGACAACGCCAACTTCATTCATTTGGACCGCATTGAGGAGGTTTCCGATGAGGAGCTGTATGATCGGCTGTTGAATGAATTTCCGCAATGGCTTAAGGCGGCGAAAGAGAAACGGATTATCTAGTACAGGCAGTGAAGCGCAACTGAAGCGGAATATACTGAAAAAGGGACTTTACTCAAAGAACCTCCACAGAAACAGGGAGCCCGGCCTGTCCTGTTCACAATGTGGAGGTTTGTTTGGATTGAGGAAGGGAGAAAGCTCCCAGATCCAGGCAATAGCCCTTAACCAGGGTATCCCCGTTCATAATATCAGTCTCATATGCCCGCTGGAAGCCTAGTCTCTCATATAGCTTAATCGCTGAAGCCATCATA
This sequence comes from Paenibacillus graminis, assembly GCF_000758705.1. Lineage (NCBI taxonomy): Bacteria > Bacillati > Bacillota > Bacilli > Caryophanales > Paenibacillaceae > Paenibacillus > Paenibacillus graminis. The sequence goes on from NZ_CP009287.1 coordinate 1,722,613, forward strand.
TCGGAGGTATGAAGGTTCAAGGTGGCGGCTCCCAGCCCGATGGATCTTCTGGCCGCTTCACGGATCAGCAGTACTGCGACGCCGCGGCCCCGGACACTTGGAGAAACCGCAAGCAGGCGGATAATTGGGGAATCAATGCCCAGCTCCGGTCTTCCGTACGCTTCTTCGGAGGACAGGAAGAGCAGCACGCTGCCGACAATCCGGTTGTCTATTTCAGCGACGATCCGCGCATAGGGGGCAGTTCCGTGGACGGAATCAAGAATGGAACGGCGGTACTCCGCCCAAAAGGGTTCAGGCAGCTCAGCAGCATACTGGCCGTACGCCTCCAGCAGCACTTCGGCAATAGCATCCCGCTCTGAATCTGCCGCGTCGCGGATAAGGATCTCTTTGGAGTTGGACATTTAAGCGCCTCCTGCGAATCAAAATGAATGAGGTTATTATAAACGACAATTCCGATGAATATAAGCCGAATTTAATTATTCCGATAAATGGATAGAAAAATTCTATCTATCTTTGTGACTTTTTTAATGGTTTTCCTGAATAACAACAAGGGAATTCAGTTGACAAAAAAAGGGGCTGTGACTAAGATATAAACAAAATCTATAGGGTGCTTTGCTTATAATTCATTGTTAACAGATAGGAATTATAATGTTTATTGAATAGGGATGAGGGGGGCTATTATTGAACATTGAAAATATCGAAGCGTTCGTCTATATCAACCACTACGGGAGCTTCAATAAGGCAGCGGATGTTCTGTATATTTCCCAGCCGACAGTCACTGCCCGCATACAGTCGCTTGAACGCGAGCTGGATTGCAGAGTTTTCGACCGGGTAGGCAAGCAGATTAATCTTACGGATAAAGGCAGGCAGTTTCTTCCCTACGCCCAGCAAATTCTTCAGGTTTATCAAACAGGCAAACATCAGGTTCAATCTAAAGGGCTGGTCCCGGATGAGCTGCGAATCGGCAGCACGATATCGGTCTCCAATTATCTGATGCCGCAGCTCCTGGTTCATCTGAAGACGGCCTATCCGAATCTGAATATTAAACTGACGACGGCCCCTACGGAGGTGTTGATTGACAAGCTGAAAGCGAAGGACATTGATCTGGCCTTCATCCGGAAGGTTGTCAATCCGGCGATCCAGGCTTATCCGTTCTGTGAGGACCCGATTTCTCTATATGTGTATGAAGGGCACCCTCTGGCCCAGGCCAGGCGTGCTTCAATCCAGGATATCCGCAAGGAGACGCTTGTTTTTTTTGAATGCGGTTCTTTGGACTGGCTGCGGCTTCACCGTGTATTCGAGAGTATGGAGCAGCCGCCGGATATTGTATACCAGGTGGATAATCTGGAGACGGCCAAAAAGCTGGTGCTGCGAAAAGCGGGCATTGCTTTTCTCCCGGTCCTCAGTGTGCAGGAGGAGGTTGCAGCAGGAACCTTGACCCGGGTAGAGATTGCGGAGACAGAAGGGATCTCGCTGCGGACCAGCCTGATCTCCCTGAATGGAGAGTATGCCGGCTTTATCCAAACGCTGCTGGAGCTGGGAACGGGCAATCCGTTAAATCGACTTATTGTATAGATCAATTAAAAAACTCTATTAGCGCATGGTCACATGCAGTGATAAAGTTAATTGCAGAAAATCACCACTAATTCTATAGGGATTATAAAATTTAAAACGGACGGAGGTGGCAGTATGGGAGAGATTTACCGGCTCGCAGAGCTGAAGGATGCGGAGCGGTTGCTGGATATTACCTATCGTGCCTATGAGACGATTCGTGAACTCGGCCTGCACTGGCCTGCGGCCACAGCCGACCTGGAGCTGATTAAGGACAATGTAGCCACGAACGAGTGTTATGTGCTGGAGATCGAGGGTATCGTGGAAGCCACAATCACGTTGTCCAGGGGTGAAGAGATCAAGGCACTTACTGAGCTGCCTTTTGTCAAATGGTTTGCGGTAAATCCGGATGCCCGGGGGAGAAGGTACGGCGGTAAGCTGCTGGATTGGGTTGAGGAGAATGTGATCCTCGGCAAGCTGGGTGCCTCTGCTGTTACCTTGGCTACGGCGGAGAAGCACCCCTGGCTGGTTCCGATGTATGAACGGCGGGGGTATGAGCGGATTCTGGAGCTGGACCCGCAGAATGGCGACGGTACGATGTATTTGATGCGAAAGAAGCTTATCGATCAACCAACTACTATTCAAAGGGGCTAAAACGATGAAGAAGACGATCCCGCTGGTATATGGACTATTGTTGACGCTGGTGATTGCAGGCTGCGGCACTAATAATAATGCAAACCGCAGCCAGGGCAGCAATACCGCTGAAGCAGCAGCGAAAACATCCGCAGAGGCTCCTGCCGCAACAGACGCGGCCCAAGTAACCAAAATCGTCGTCGGCACGGGCACCGCTTTTCCGCAGGTATGCTTCATTGATGAGAACGGCAAGCTTACAGGCTTCGATGTCGAGCTGCTCAAGGATATCGACAGCCGCCTGCCGCAATATGAGTTCGAACTGAAGACCATGGATTTCAGTAATCTGCTGCTGAGCCTGGATACGAAGAAGATTGATCTGGTCGCTCATGTCATGGAGAAGAATCTGGAGAGAGAGCAGAAATATCTTTTTAATACAGAGCCTTATGCACACTGGAGAAACCGGATTGTGGTCGCCAAGGATAACAACTCGATTAAGACCCTCGATGATCTGAAGGGCAAAAAAGCCCTCGTCGGCGCAACCAGTGCCCAGGCGCAAATCCTGGAGAACTATAACAAGGAGCATGACAATGCAATCCAAATCGTCTATCAGAACGGAGCCGCCAACGATACGGTAAGCCAAATCAGCTCCGGACGGGTGGATGCCACGCTCGCGGCGGATTTTGTATTGCCGGTCATTGATCCGCAGAGCAAGCTGAAGGCATCGGGGCCAGAACTGTCCTCTGCGGACATACTCTACGTCCTGCGCAAGGATGATGCCGATTCGAAGACGCTGGCTGATGCCATCGACGGAGCAATCAAGGAACTGAAGGCCGATGGAACTCTGGCAAAACTGAGCACCGAATGGCTGGGTGCGGACGTTACCGCTGATGAAGTGAAATGATTGATTTTTCAAAACCTATGGGGAGGGGAGAGCGAACGAATGGGGGCACCGTTTGATATCAGCTATATTTTTTCCTTTTTGCCCAAACTGCTGACTACGCTGGGTACAACGCTTTTGATTGTCGGCTTTTCTCTGCTGGCAGGTATACTGGTAGGTTTCCTGGTGGCCCTCCCCCGTCTGTATAAGGTGCCGGTTCTAAAAAACCTTGCCGGGATTTATATCTCCTTTTTCCGGGGAACCCCGATTCTGATTCAGCTGTTCTTGTTCTATTATGGTCTGCCTGAAATATTGAAGCTGGTTCATGTGGATGTGACGCGGACGCCCGTGCTGTTCTTTGTGATTCTGACTTATGGGCTGCATACGGGAGCTTTCATGTCTGAAATGATCCGGGCTTCTGTAACGGCCGTTGACCGGGGGCAGGTGGAAGCAGCTTATGCGGCGGGAATGACGTCAGTTCAAGCATTTTCACGGATTGTGCTGCCTCAGGCGCTGGGGATCGCGGTCCCTGTATTCTCCAACCTGGTAATTGCCCTGCTGAAGGATACCTCACTTGCTTTTACCCTCGGGGTGATGGAGATGACGGGGAAAGCACAGACCCTGGGGAGCGTCAGCCAGCATTTTATTGAGACCTATATTGCCCTTGCTCTAATCTATCTGGTCATCAGTTTTACGCTTGAGAAGCTGCTGCTGGCGGCAGAACGCCGTCTCTTGCGTCATGAAGTACCGAACAGTCCTGCGAGAAAAACATTTAGTCTGCACAGGAACGGTTCTTACCGGAGAATGATTGCCCAGTTGGGACCGGGTAAAGGAGGCGGTGGATGATGAAGCTGGACCCTTCATTTATATGGACAGCATTTGTGCAAATTCTCAGTGCAATCCCAACGACGCTGTATATTACGCTTGTTTCGGTAAGTGCCGGTTTCATCATTGGAATCGCTGTTGCGCTCATCCGGATTTACAAGGTGCCGTTCCTGCATCCGCTCGCCACCGGGTATGTCACCTTTATCCGCGGGACGCCGATGCTTACCCATCTGCTGCTGATCTATTTCGGACTGCCGATGATCATTGACGGGCTGGCGGCGCATTTCGGCTGGGGTTTCCGGTCGGTATCCATTCCGATGATCGGCTTTGCCTACATTGCCTTCTCGATTACGGCAGGCGCCTATATGTCTGAGGTAGTCCGCTCGGGTCTGCTGGCGGTGGACCGCGGGCAGATGGAGGCCGCCCATTCTGTAGGCATGACTACGGCCCAGTCGCTGCGGCGGATTGTTTTCCCCCAGGCCCTGGCGGCGGGCTTGCCGAATCTCTCCAATTCCGTGATCGGCATGCTGCATGGATCAACCCTTGCTTTTACGGTTTCGGTCGTGGATATCAATGCCCAGGCGCAGATCGTGGCCTCGACGAACTGGAAGTTTTTTGAGGCTTATCTGGCGGCAGCGCTGATCTTCTGGGGGCTAACGTTTCTGATTGAACGGGCTACCGGCCTGATCGAAAAGCGGATCAATCTATACAACCGGGGGGGAGTCCTATGATTAAGCTGAAGCAGATTTCGAAGTCCTTCGGACGCCATCAGGTGCTGAACCATATTGATCTGACAGTTGCGAAAGGTGAGGTTGTGGTCATTCTCGGCCCCAGCGGCTCAGGTAAAACCACGCTGCTCCGCTGCGTGAACTATCTGGAGAAGCCCAGCGGCGGAGAAATCGCCATCGGGGATTTCAAGCTGGACTGCAGGCATGCCCGCAAGAAGGACATTCACCAACTGCGGCAGAGGACGGCGATGGTCTTCCAGCAGTACAATCTGTTCCGGCACAAAACAGCGCTGGAGAATGTGATGGAGGGACTGCTGATCGTGAAGAAGCTTCCGAAGGAGGAAGCGAGGAAAAAAAGCATCGCGCTGCTGGAGAAGGTGGGCCTCGGCGCGAAGCTGGACGCCTATCCGAGCCAGCTGTCCGGGGGCCAGCAGCAGCGGGTCGGGATTGCCCGGGCGCTCGCGCTGGAGCCGGAAGTGATTCTGTTCGATGAGCCTACCTCGGCGCTTGACCCGGAGCTGGTGGGTGAAGTGCTTGCTGTCATCCGCAAAATTGCCAAGGAAGGCATCACGATGATTGTGGTGACGCATGAGATGGGCTTTGCCCGCGATGTGGCCAATCACGTGGTGTTTATGGACGGCGGGGTCATTGTAGAAGAGGGGACACCAACGGAGGTGTTCAACCATCCGCGGGAAGAAAGAACCAAGCAGTTCCTGAAGCGGATTACGCCGGAGCTGAACTATTCGATCTAGGAGGCAAACCTATGGCTATTACAATCAGCGTATTGGATCAAAGTCCAATCTATCCCGGTGAAACCCCGGAAGAAGCCTTTCAGCATACGGTCAAGCTGGCTCAGCTGTCCGAACGGCTGGGCTTCCGCCGTTTCTGGGTTTCAGAGCATCATGATTCCGAGCAGATAGCAGGCTCATCCCCGGAGGTGCTGGTCTCGCATCTGCTTGCCAAAACAGAGCACATCCGGGTAGGCTCCGGCGGCATCATGCTCCAGCATTACAGTCCTTATAAGGTAGCGGAAAATTTCAATGTGCTGGCTTCGCTGGCGCCGGGACGGGTGGACCTTGGAGTCGGCCGGGCTCCGGGAGGATTGCCCCGGAGCACTCAGGCGCTGCAGCAGGGCAGCACCGAAGCGCCTTCCCTGACGGACAAAATTATGGAGCTGGAGCAATACGTGCATAACCGGCTGGCAGCGGATCATCCGCTGGCCGGGCTCAAAGCGGGACCTATTCCGGGTATTCCGCCTGAGCTCTACGTGCTGGGCGCTAGCGTAGCCAGCGCGGAAATTGCCGCCAGCCTTGGACTGCCTTATGTATTCTCACTGTTCATCAGCGGTGATCAGGCGGTGGCGCTGGAAGCGATCCGGGCCTACCGGAGCGGTTTTGACACTTCGCTGGGGAGAGAGCCACAGGCCATAATCGCCCTTGCCGTGCTGGCTGCCGACACGGAGGCGGAGGCCAAAGAGCTGGCCGGAGCGCATAAGCTGATCCGGATTCATCTGGCCAGCGGCAGGACGCTGACGGTGGCTACCCGCGAGCAGGCGGAAGAGTTTACCCGGCAGAGCAAGGAGGCCTATACGCTCGAAGAGCGGGAGCCGGAGATTACGAAGGGAACCAAGGAAGCTGTCCGCGAGCAGCTGCTGGCGCTGGCCGGGGCTTCCGGTGTCACAGAGTTCATCGTGACGACGAATGTCCAGTCCTTTGACAAGCGGCTCCGCTCCTTTGAGCTGCTGCATGAAGCATTCGCTGAAGTGCCTGCGGAGGCATAGCTCGTACAGATCAGGAGGGGCAGATAGGAAATCTGCAAGTGAGGCAATGAAAGGACAGTATTTGGCTGAAGGGAGGGATCATGATGAGTATTCGCAACGCGGAGCAGGGTATACAGGCGTTAAATGAAACGGTGATCGGCATCCGCCGCCATCTTCACCGGCACCCGGAGCTTTCGAACGAGGAATTCGAAACGACCCAATATATTATCACTCTGCTGGAGCAAGCCGGAATAACTATTATTGACTATGGCCTGACGACAGGTGTCATTGCGGAGATCGGCGGACTGCAGGAGGGCCCGGTGGTGGCCCTGCGCGCCGATATTGATGCGCTGCCGATTCAGGAGGAAACCGGGCTGCCCTATGCTTCGCTTCATCCCGGCAAAAGTCATGCCTGCGGGCATGACTTCCATACGGCGGCGCTGATCGGTGCCGCCTATCAATTGAAACAGCAGGAGTCTTATCTGAAAGGAAAGGTCCGGCTTCTATTCCAGCCCGCTGAGGAGAAAGCGAAAGGCGCTCAGCAGATTATAGCCTGCGGAGCGCTGGAAGGCGTTCATGCAGTCATCGGCATGCATAATAAGCCGGACCTGCCAGTAGGCACCATTGGCATCACCGGCGGGCCATTGATGGCGGCGGCAGACGGATTTGTGGTGGAGGTGCAGGGAGCCGGAGCGCACGCGGCCGTGCCGGAGGCAGGAACCGACCCCATTGTGGCGGCTTCGCATATCGTTACGGCGCTGCAGAGCATCGTCAGCCGCAACGTCAGCGCACTGCAAAGTGCGGTAGTCAGCGTTACGAAGCTGCATAGCGGAAATTCCTGGAACATTATCCCGGAAACGGCGGTACTGGAGGGCACGATCCGCACTTTTGACGAAGCTGTGCGGAGCAAAGTGCTGGAACGCTTCGGGCAGGTGGCTGCCGGTGTAGCCGCTGCCTTTGGAGCCGAAGCGGCAGTGCGCTGGCTCGGCGGACCGCCGCCGGTGAATAATGATGCCGGGCTGGCCCGGCTGGGCGAAGAAACCGCTGCCGAGCTTGGTTTCCATTACGTGAAGCCGCAGCCTTCGCCGGCGGGAGAGGATTTTGCCTTTTATCAGCGCGTAGTTCCCGGATTGTTCGTATTCGTGGGCACCGGGGGAAGCCGTGAGTGGCATCATCCTGCGTTCAATCTGGATGAAGCGGCACTGCCGGTGGGAACGGCATTCTTTGCTGACTTGGCTGTACGGGTGCTGAAGCATTTCTCTGCGGAAGAGGGTGCCGCCTCATAGCTAAGCCCCCGGGTTATGACGTTATTGTTGTCGGTGCCGGCTCGATAGGCATGAGTGCTGCCGAAATCGCCAAGCAGGGTGTGAAAACGCGACTGGTCCATGCCTTCGATCTCCCGCATACACAGGCAAGCTATCACGGAGAGGCCCGGCTGATCCGGCATGCCTACAGCGGTGATCCGGCCTATATCGACATGGCATTGCGGGCGCATGTGCTGTGGAAGGGAGCTTCCAGACAGAATATCGGGCCATTTTCCTTGTCCCGCATTGACTTATCACCGGAACAGCCACAGTCCGGATTTACTATGGAGGGGATCTAATGAGCAGCGTGCAAATCGAGGATTATCTCAATACGTATGACCAATTGGTACAGTCACTGGAAGGGCTGAGCGAGGAACAGCTCAGGTGGAAAGCCTCACCGTCCAGCTGGAGTGTCACCGAGGTGCTCGCGCATCTGGCCGATCACAGCATCGTGGTTTCCTTCCGCATCCGCGACATTCTGGCCGGGACTGAGGTGCAGCTGCCGGTATTTAACCAGGACGCCTGGGTTAGCGGCCAGCATTCCAATGGAGGCCATGCTGCTGACAGTCTGGAGCTGTTCCGCAGCCTTCTTCACTACAACAGTCTGCTGTTCAACCGGCTGGGTGACGGGGACTGGGAGAAAAGCGGAATTAACTTCAAGGGGGAAGCCGTCAGTATTGCGGACATTCTCCGCAGCTTCACAGGGCATGTGCAGACGCACCTGGCCCAGATAGAGCGGATTAAGCAGGACGCTGTAAGCAGGGCGGTAGCGCGGTTCCATTAACGTAAAAACTAAGCGTATGCTTCCGATGCCAGTTTTATTGCGAAGTATGCCAGGAAGTTCAATAAAACACTGAGGAGGACTGAACATGACCAAGCCCAAACAACTGAAGCTGGGTGCGCTGCTGCACGGAGTCGGAGGCAGCACATCAATGTGGCGCCATCCCGACGCCAAACCGGATGCCAGTGTGAACTTTGAACTATACAAGTCGTGGGTGCAGAAGGCTGAGGAAGGCAAGCTGGATTTGATCTTCATAGCAGACGGTTTGTATATCAATGAGAAATCCATTCCGCATTTCCTGAACCGTTTTGAGCCGCTGACCATTCTTAGCGCACTGGCGGGAGTCAGCAGCAAGATTGGTCTGGTCGGCACGTTGTCCACCTCCTATAGCGAGCCTTTCACCGTAGCGCGGCAATTCGGATCACTGGATGTGATCAGCGGCGGGCGGGCAGGCTGGAATGTGGTAACTTCGCCGCTGGAAGGCTCTGCACTGAATTATGGCCGGAAGGAGCATCCCGACCATGGCAAACGCTACCGGATTGCTGCGGAATATTTGCAGGTGGCCCGCGGCTTGTGGGACTCCTGGGAGGACGATGCGTTTGTCCGCAATAAGGAGACAGGTGTCTTCTTTGATCCGGAAAAAATGCATACACTGGACCATGAAGGTGAATTTTTCTCCGTCAAAGGCCCGCTGAACATCGCCCGCTCGCAGCAGGGCGGGCCGGTTATTTTCCAGGCGGGTTCCTCAGAGGTCGGGAAGAATTATGCCTCCCAAGTGGCGGATGCCGTTTTCACAGGGCATGACACGCTGGAGGAAGCGCAGGAATTCTACCGGGACGTGAAGACGCGCGTGGCTTCGTTTGGGCGAAATCCCGATGAGGTGCTGATCTTCCCCGGCATCGGTCCCATTCTTGGCGATACGCCGGAGGAAGCGGAGCGCAAATATCAGGAGGTGGCCGGACTCGTAACGATTGAGAACGCGCTGAATTATCTGGGCCGGTTTTTTGAGCATCATGATTTCTCGCAATATCCGCTGGATGAGCCTTTTCCGGAGCTGGGAGACTTGGGCCGGAACAGCTTTCAGAGCGGCACGGATAAAATCAAGAAAAATGCCAAGGAAAAAGGCCTGACCCTGCGTGAGGTTGCCCTGCAGGCGGCTACTCCGCGCAGCAGCTTCATCGGTACACCGGAGCAGGTTGCGGATCAGATTCAGGCCTGGTTTGAAGCCGGGGCAGCGGATGGGTTTATGCTGGCAGCGGCTGTGCCGAACGGCCTGGAGGAATTTGTAGACCGTGTGGTTCCGATCCTGCAGGAACGGGGATTGTTCCGCACCGAATACGAAAGTGATACTCTGCGGGGCAATCTTGGTCTTCCGGTTCCGGCCAACCGCTATGTGCAGGCTAAGGAGCCTTCACCGCTGGTGTGACGGCAGCCTGGGAGGATCACCCGGAAACGGGATTTAGCCGGAATAGCAGTGCTGGGAGCGGAAGGTTATCTCTGCATGAGTTGTGGCGCGGCTGATACTAACTCTTCCCCAAACCTAAAAAGGATACTTTTCCTGTCATCAGGAAGAGTATCCTTTTAGGTTGCACACAGATTGTAGAGCTGATCGATGTTCTCTTATTTGCTGTCTCCGGCCTTACGGTTGCGGAGGCGTTCCAGCTCGGCTTCAACGGCGCTGTTTAGCGGGGATTCAGGGGTGGCTGCGGAATAATGTGCAGAGCTTTCGGCGGCGGCTTCCCATTCGTTGATTTTGTCTTCCATGCGCTCGAAGCCGCGTGAGGCCGCGCCGGCATTCAAGATTTGTCCAGGGTGTCCGGGATGGGCAGAATAGCAGCTGCTTTCGGAGGCGCGTTTTAATTCAGCCGCTTTGCGGGCGCGGGCTGCCAGCTCGGCTCTTTTTGCCTTAAGACGTTTATGCTCTTCCCGGGCATTCAGAAGACTGCTGTCCAGGACTGCGAGCGTTTCACGGGTTTCTTCCAGCCCTGCGGTGCATTCCTGAACACTTTCGGTGTAGCGCAGCTTAGCCATGACCGCTGCTCTGGCCGCAGGTTCGTTCCCTTCATTCATCGCCTGCATGGCTTCCGCTTCGCTTCGTTCAGCCAGCACCTGGTTTTCGTAGATACGGCGCTCCAGCACACTCGCTGCTGCTTGGAACTCACGCTGTTTGGTTTCGGCGGTGGCGATTTTTTCCTCCAGATCCCGCAAATATTGTCCGGTCAGCAGTACCGGGTCCTCCAATTTATTCAGTCCTTCGTGGATTGCCGCCTTGGTCAGGGTTGTGATTCTTTGGAAAATACTCATGTTCATTTCTCCTTTTTCTCTTATAGGATGGAATTTGGTATTGTGAATTCTGGTATTGTCGGCTTGGAATTAGTAGTACTCATAACCTTCAGGGTAACTGTTGTAGTGCTCTTTAGGCATCAGGATGCTTGCCAGAATGTACAGGAACACTACAGTGCCTAAGCTGAACAGGGCAGTGGCGACAGCCAGCAGCCGGATGAGGGTGGTATCGATGTTCAAATAACGGGCCAATCCTCCGCAGACGCCGCTGATTCTCTTGTCACTTTCGGAACGGTACAATTTTTTCATAATTAATCTCTTCCTCTCATATGGGTTGAACCGGGGTGCGGTTCGTCTTAGCCGTTGTCTATGTGTTTATTGTAAAGCTATTGGCTTTGCTGCAAAACGGCCTGAAGACTGTTCTTTAATCTCGACCTTAGTCGGGGATGGCCTCGGCAGTAAGGCGGGGAAAGCTTGGACAAACGCAGGATAACGCATAGTTGTCCCCGTTTTTTACATAACCTGCCAGCTTGTTTATTTGGATTTAACACTTGCGGCCTATACTGGACAGTACCGGATCATATTCATATCTGGACAAAAGGAGGACTGGCATGGGAATTCATAAATATTTCCGTTCGCTGAACGAGCTGGAACGTATTATCCGCTGCCCCGGTAAATTCAAATTCGAGGAGCACAGCGTGGCCGCCCATTCCTGGAAGGTCGTGCAGTATGCCAAAACACTGGCCGACATAGAGGAGCAAAACGGTGCCGTCATTGACTGGAAGAAGCTGTACGAAATTACAAGCAGCCACGATTATGGTGAGATTTTTATCGGCGATATCAAAACCCCGGTCAAGCATTCATCGCTGCAGCTGCGGTCCTTAATCCAGCAGGTTGAAGAGGGGATGATCGATAATTTCATTAAGGAGCACATTCCCGAGGAGTTCAAAAGCATCTTCTACCAGCAACTTCGTGAAGGTAAGGATGAGTCGGTGGAAGGGCTGATTCTGGAGGTCGCCGACAAGATGGACCAGGTGTATGAGGCTTTTGCCGAGCTGCAGAGAGGGAACACGGAGAAGGAATTTGTGGTAATGTACCGCAATGCGCTGATCAAGATCAAGAACATTGAGCTCAAATGTGTTGAGTATTTCCTGACGGAAATTCTGCCGGATATGGTGAATGAAGAAACGATATCCTCCATTGATATCAGACAAATTACGGAAGAGGCGCTGGCGCTGTAGGAATGCCGGGTACGCTTCTTTTTTTATGCGGCTGGAACTCTTGAATCAGATAAAAAGCTATAGACTGTGTCTGTCCTGCTCTCATTCGAACAATTGCTTATGCTTATTGAAAAATCGGAAAAAAAATTGCACATTATCTAGCTCAAACCATTCTGCTGTCTGAAGAGGCCTGGCATCGAGATTATAAATTTTTGCATGTAACGTGCCTAAAACAAAGGGAGAATGAGTGGCAATAATAAATTGACTATCGAAATATCGTGCCAGCTCATTGATTTGTTCTGCCATCCGTATTTGATTGGCAGGAGAAAGTGACGTTTCCGGCTCGTCCAATAAATACAATTGCCCGGGCAGCAGATATTCCTCAAAAAATTGCATGGACGTTTCTCCATTAGAGTATTTTTCTTGTGAAAATTGAATATCTTCCATTTTCTTTTTGAACGCATATGTAGCCTCATACTGTGCCGCCTGAGCCTCGCTCATCCCTCTGCTAATTTGTTCATTTAGTATTCCCTCACGCAGCACGGAAGATTGCTGTATCTTCTTAATCTCATATAAAATATCCTCTGATTTCATATATCGGCATCCTTTTGGAAGTTGCCTGATTTCACGCTCTTGCTCATCATGCCCAAGCTGATAGCTGCTCAAATCAAGGAATCGCTGAGCATAAACACTATGCCCGTAGCTTGTCATTCTTTCAGCTCCCGGGATTTCAAGTTTGTTGGAAATTACATTGAGTAAAGTGGATTTTCCGCTACCATTATTTCCATATAGCACTGTAATCCGATCGAACAACAGCACCTCACCAGCCACATGCTTAAATACATAATCAGGGTAAATGTTGGGATTCCGATCCGTATAATTAGAAAGCTTAAAGCTTCTCAAATAAATCATTTCTGCACTCCTTCTACCTGTCTTATGGTTTGAGTTCTATTTTACCAGAAAAAAGACAATGTATTCTTAGAGTTGCAGCCGTATTTCTTCCACTCTCCCAACGACTGCTAATATATTCTGTCTTGTTTATTTTCGACTTCAAGTTTATAATGTCAGTCTTGCTGATCCTTACGGACCGTAGCAAACAGGCAGACTCTATCGATCGGAAAAGGATTTCACTCGTTGGGCCTGATCCGCCTGCGGCTGGATCTCCATATTTTATACATGAAATGAATAGTTAGAATCATTTTGGGAACTTTGAGCCTTTTTTCACTTGTTAGTCTCTATTCCATTATTTACTATTAACAATAGTTTTCCACAAAATATTAGGAAGAAGGATTATACATGACTCCGAGCAAAAGGCTAGCCCGAATACTCTTTCCAATCATGATCATGTCTGTGATGGCGGGCTGCGGAGGTGACAAGCAGAACGGCGAGGCCGATGGCACACAGAAGCCGCAGGCTACGGCAAGCGCTCACCATGCCCATTGGTCCTACGAAGGGGAAACCTCACCTGAGCATTGGGCGGAACTTGATGAGCTATTCTTGGCATGCAGTACCGGCAAGGCCCAGTCCCCCATTAATATTCTCCAGGAGAAAGTGAAGGATGACGAGAGCCTGTCGCCTGTTGTAGTGGAGTATTCTCCGTCTCCGGTAGCTATGATTAATAACGGCCATACTATTCAGGTTAATTTGAAGAACCAGGACAACCGGATCACTGTTGAAGGCAAAACATATACCCTGCAGCAGTTTCATTTCCACCTGCCCAGCGAACATGAGGTGGATGGCAAACATGCGGACATGGAGCTTCATTTTGTACATAAAAATGAAGAAGGCCAGCTTGCGGTGCTGAGTGTACTGATTACTAAAGGTACAGAAAATGCCGGACTGAACAAGCTTTGGTCCTTGCTTCCGAACGAAGAAAGTGAAGAGGAGGTTCCGGTGGGGGGTGACTTCGACATGAATAAGCTGCTTCCGGCAGATCTTCATTCCTTCCGCTACCAGGGATCGCTCACCACGCCGCCATGCACCGAAGGTGTGCAGTGGATCGTCCTGGAAAATCCGGTTCAATGGTCCGGGGAGCAAATTAATCAATATGGCGCTATTTTCCCGCATGATAACCGTCCTGTACAAGCACTCGGGGCCCGGGAAATAGAATCGGATGAGTAGGCAGGGGATCACTGGAAGTTCTCCTGGCCAGATTGGCCTTAACCCTCGGCTGAATACAAAAGACCTTCAACTCCACCAAGGCGTGGTTTTGAAGGTCTTTTTGTATGTTATAGAGGTTCTATAGACGTTTAATTAGATAATTGATCCGTTAGAGCTTTGATTTCCGGGTCCAGACAAAGGGCATTCATGATGACGGTCAATGCCTCTGCCCGGGTCGATGATTGGGCAGGGGCGAATTTATCGTTGCCTCTTCCGTTAATTAGCCCGATTTGGGCAGCTCTGGCAATCTGGTCCTTGTTCCACGAATGAGCCGTGTCGCTGAAGGTGATGCCGGCTTTTACCGGTGCTGCGCTGTTGAAGTTCACGATCTTGGACAAGATCATAATGATCTCAGAGCGGCTTATTTCCCGGTTGGGTTTAAAGGTTCCGTCTGGATAACCGGCAATGATCCCATTGGAAGCTAAAACAGCAATCGCTTCTTGGGCCCAATGGGTCTTAACATCACTCCATTGAAGGGTAGAAGCGTCTGATTTCGCCAGCCCAAATGCTTTGGCAACGACAGCAGCGAATTCCCCTCTGGTGATGGCTTTGTCCGGTCTGAAGGTGCCATCGGCATAACCGTTGATGACCTTCAGCTTAAGGAAAGCCGATATCGTCCGGGTGCTCCACAGGTCAGCAATGTCCTTAAGAGCAGGTACAGGAACTCTCCCGTCTTTCCCGGCAATCACGCCCTTTAGTGTGTCTTTTAAGGCTTGGGAGTTTACTCCGGCAGCAAATATGGAACCTTGTGGCGTTTCAACAGGCACAGGTTTGGCTGTCGGAACAGGTGTGGGTGCTGCCGTAGGCACCGTGCTTGGCACTGTACTAGGCACCGTGCCCGGATTTGAGCCTGTCCCGGAGCCAGGGATCGGGCTAGGGTTCGGACTTGGCGTGTGGCTTGGTGACGGACTTGGATCTGAGCTTGGTAACGGACTTGGTGTCTGGGTTGGACTTGTGCCAGGCTCAGGTTCAGGCTCTGAGGTTTTAGCCTTTTCAATGGTCAATGCTTGCAGTTGTTCGCCATCGGCCTTTCTGGCTTCAATCACAATCTGATCTTTGCCGACCGTAATGGCCGAATATACCGGGAAATTGTCATCGTACAGATACTCCAGGTAATCGAACTTGACCGCATCGTAGAATTTCCAGCCGGAGGACCCGCCGGACAGATACACCGTGCCTGGGCGGCCATCCTTCACCGGCTGGCCATTCTTCATAGGATAGGTCCAGGCAAGCGCATGATCATGTCCCACCAGCACCAGGTCTACACCAAGCTCCTCAAGGACAGGAGCCAGATATTTGGTGACGAGCTCCGGACCGCGTCCATCTTCCGTATGATAAGCAGGCCGGTGGAACATAGCGACCTTCCACTTTTGGGAGCTGGCACTTAAATTCTTCCGCAGCCACTCTGCCTGTTTCTGCATGTCCACTTCATCAGCTTCTGAATTGAGCACGATAAAATGAGTATCCTCATAGTCATACGAATAGGTCAGCTGCTCCTGTCCGGGCATTCCGTTGCCTGGCAGCCCCAAAGCGGTTCTAAATACTTCTTTTCCGCCATTCTTCACATCATGATTGCCCATCGCATAGGCAGAAGGTACGCTGCCGCTGTATAGCTGTGTGGCCTTCATGTCCTGTTCCCATTCGCCCATAATACCGCCATCATCGACAATATCCCCGCCATGCATCACAAACCGGGTATCCGGGTAGCTGCTAAATGCACTGCTCAGCAAATTTTGATGAATGTGGTAGGCCTCTTCCGTATTATTGTGAGAATCAGTTACAAATAAGAAGGAAAAGGAGCCCGGAGCTGCTGCTTCTGTAGTAAACCTATGCGGCTCACTCCACAATCCCGGAGATCCCACACGGTAAATGTATTCTGTACCCGGTAAGAGGCTCTGCAGCATCCCTTTGTGAAACAACGTTTCTCCGACACGGTCGGGAGCCAGCAGAAGCTGCGGTTCCGCCGTCTGCTCTTTGATATTAGACTGTCCGAAACCAGTGAACTTACTGGCCTCCACATATTGGATCACACCGCTCTCCACACGGGGTGCAGTTTTCCAGACGATGCTCTGGGTTGTCTTCATATCCTCTGTAACATAGGTTCTTACATATTCAGGCTTATCTGAGCCAAGCTGCGGCACTACGGACAGAGAGAACACCTTGCTGACCTTATCCCCATTCACAGCCTGGAGATTAAGCTTCGTTAAGGCCAAAGTTGTCAGACGGGTCTGGACTTCACCCTTAGCGTCCGTCAGGCCCCATCCATCCTTGAGGAGCTTTGCATGAATAGCGGCAGTGGCAATCCAGCCTGTTGCTTTGCCGACCGGCAGTAGAATTTCGGTATATTCCCCGCGGGTAACTCCATTCGAATAGAATTGTTCGCCTTGGGTGGCGGAAGTGAGCTTGGCCGAAGCGGGATCAGCATCCGCATAGACATCAGCCGTAACCGGCTTCACCTCAGCGAAATACTGAGGAAAAAGAGGATCGGACGGGATGATGGACACCCCTTCGACCGGCACTCCTGCATCATCTGTGACACGGAGGGTGCTTTTCGTATGGAGGGAGCTCCCTTTTACAGTGAGTACGTAAGGAAAACCAATTGTATACCGGTGGGGGGCAGCCAGCGCATAGACAGCTTCACCTACGCTCACTCGAAAACTGCCGTCGCTCATCACGATGGATTTGAAGGCCTCGCCGCGCTCCATTTTGGCACTGGGTTTTACGGCCACATTCAATAGCGCAATGGTCCCGTCCGCCGCCAAGGAATCCTTGCTCAGTCCGGCAAGCTGCAGCCGGTACTGTCCTTTTACAGGGTCGATCTCATTCTGCGTAACGGACGATGCCGCTGCCTTAGGTTCAGCGGTGGTGATTTCCAACGTCTGGGGATCGTATTGAAGCTCGGCATAGGCATTTTGTAAATCAACAGCATTTTTGATCTGAAGCTTCAATGGGAACGTCTTGTTGCTGATAACCTCTGTGGGGGCGTCCAGGTGATATTGAATTCCGTCTTGTATAAAAAAGGTGCTGCTGCTCTCGGCGCGGTTGCCGGATCTGTCATATACGGCCGACTGGACGGTATGATAGCCTCCTGCCAGCGGAGTGGAAGGCTGGTAGGAAATGAGGCCGCTGGCAGCTTCGTACTCAGGCTGTACAGGATGCCCATCCAGATTCAACGTAACTGAGCCGGGATCAATGCCTGTTTGTGCATCTGTGGCCGCAAGCTGAATGTGGGGTGAGTTCGTATGGATGACTGCTTCATTAGCCGGAGAAAGTACATCCAGTGTCGGGACGCCCATATCTTCATTAGGGTCCTGCCCATAGACCAGGCGGACGTCATCGACCCATACGGTCCCTTTATTTTTCTTCTCAAAAATGGATTGTTCAATCCGCATGTAGATTTCCAGCTGGATAGGACCTACTTTATTTTGGGGGATTTCACCCTCAATGTATTTCCAGCCCGTCCAGTCCACGCCAACGTTCTCGTCCAAATATTCCACCTCAAAGGACTTGCCGTTGCCGTCCCTGAGCTTGCTGAAGATGAGATGTCCATCGTTATTGCCATACACCCACATCCCGATTTTTTGGGGAAGGCCGGTGACCGGATAAGGAGCTGCAGGGCCTACATATACATAGGAGGGGTTTTCCTTAACGCCAATGTAATCATAATCCAGACGTACGGAATTATTTCCTGAGCGGACATGCCGGGGATCGGATTCCAGGCTCATGGCGCCTGCGAAATTCCTTTTTTGCACCAGCACGTTATCGCTCAGGTTATTCTCGAAATCCTCGATGACTACGGTACTCGGGAGGGGCGGGTCAGCAGCAATGAGGCCTGCCGGTTGCAGGGTGCTTACGATAACGGTGAGGAGTAGGAGGAGCATTGTTGCTCTCGAGGATATAAATTTATACCTTCGGCGAATACGTTTTCTGAACATGGTTTTCTCTCCCTCTGCGTTTACAAGATTCATATTATGAGAAATTATAAAGCCGATCTGTGCTGATAGTATTAATTTAAAGAATTAACTATGTAAATAATCAGGGGAGAGGGCCTAGCTTTTTTTTCCGTATTGGCCGGGGGTGTGGCCCGTGAAATTCTTGAAGGTACGGATGAAATTGGCGTAATCATTGAAGCCGGACAGATAGCAGGTGTCAGATACCGAGTTGCCGGCGGTGAGGAGCTGCTTGGCTAAGGTTATTTTTTTCAACAGGACATAACGGTAGAGGGTTCCTCCGGTCTGCTGTTTGAACAGATGGCTCAGATAATACTTATCTACGGAAAGTTCCTCAGCAATCCCCTCCAGCGAAAGGGCCAGATGCAGATGGTTATCAATATAGGTCATGGCCGACTGAATCAGTGTGGAGATCAGACTGGGAACCGCCGCAAAGCTGCGGCTGTACAGATCGTTAACCTGCACCAGCAGCTGAATCAGATAAGTGAGCGCCAGAATGTCGCTGCCGTACCGCGGATGCTTCAGGATATCGATGAGACGGAATGCCAGTCCGGTAAAAGCTTCAAGCTGTGCCTTATCCATCTCCGAAAGGTTATGTTCTCCGGTCTGACGGTTCTGGAAGCAGGCGAGCAGATTCGTGTCAGCGGTGCAAAAAGGGTAAACCAGAGGAGCTTTGAAGTGGATCGTAATCCGTTCATAGGGCTCCGGGGACCGGTTGATGATTTTATGGATTTCATGATTGTTGAAGATTAGAACATTTCCGGGACTCAGAGGATAGCTGTACTGTTCCACAAAACAGTTCACCTGCCCGCCCAGGAACAGAAAGATTTCATAATGGTCATGAATGTGAAAATCCTTGGTGGGAGAGGTCGGGGAATTGCCGATTTCCGCCAGGATATCACCATGGAACTGCTGATAATATTGGGCATGCTTCATATCGTAGACCACCTTCGGAATTTATCGCAATAAACGCAACAAATCATTAATTATCGCAAAGACATTGCGATAACATAAAACTAAACTATAAATGAAGTTTAGACAATCCAGAAGAGTGAAGCCATGGAGGATTTGAAGATGAACGGTAAGGAACAGCGTAAATATTGGCTGGATACGATGCTGCTGATCGGTGCTCCGGTGCTGGAAGCATTGAAGCGGAGGACACTTACGAAAACGCTGCCGGTGGAATTCCATAGCGGCCGGGGCGGGTTCGCGCCGCTTGAAGCTTTTGCCCGGCTGGCCTGCGGGATGGCGCCCTGGCTGGAGCTGGAAGGCCTTGAGGGTGAAGAAGAAAAGCTTAGAGGTTATTACGCTAAGCTGATGCTGGAAGCGCTTGATGCGGCTACGGACCCGGAATCTGCGGATGTTATGGATTTTGAGGCGGAGGGCCAGCCGCTGGTCGATGCGGCTTTTCTGGCGCATGCGCTGGTGCGCGCACCAAAGCGCCTGGCCTCTCAGCTGAATGAACGCGTCAGGGGCAACGTGATTGCGGCATTAAAAAAGACCCGGCGGACGGCCCCCAGCGGCAGCAACTGGCTGCTGTTCAGCGCAATGGTGGAAGCAGCTCTATACATTCTCGGCGATCCGGAATACGACCGGATGCGGGTAGGTTATGCAGTCCATATGTTCATGGACTGGTATAAAGGCGACGGAGTATACGGGGACGGCAAAGATTTTCGCTGGGATTATTACAACAGCTTTGTTATTCAGCCGATGCTCGTGGATGTGATTACCCTTTTTGAGCAGGATTCGGCGCATTATCCCCAATTGAAGCCTCTGGTTATGCAGCGGGCCCGGCGGTATGCCACTGTGCTTGAGCGGATGATCGCACCGGACGGGACTTATCCGTTCCTTGGACGTTCCATCGTGTACCGCTTCGGGGCGTTTCAGCTGCTCGCGCAGGCGGCGCTTCAGCATTTCCTTGAAGAATCCCTGCAGCCTGCACAGGTTCGCTGTGCCCTGACGGCTGTGATCAAGCGGATTATGGAGTTCCCGGGCAACCTGGATGAGAACGGCTGGCTGCGCCCGGGTGTATACGGCTATCAGCCGGAGCTGGCAGAGAGCTATATCAATACAGGCAGCTTGTACTTGTGCGCAACCGTATTTCTTCCGCTGGGGCTGCTGCCTGAAGATTCATTCTGGAGCGGGGAGAATCAGAATTGGACTTCACGGCAAATTGCTGCAGGTGAGAATGTTATACGCGATCATGCTTTGTAATTCTTAAGCTACTAAGAAGGGGAGAGCAGATATGAATCAACAGGAATTGCTTGATATCCTCCGGGAGGCTGGTCCGCTGCAGGCGAGCCACTATTATCCGCAGGGGGATCAGGATACTTTCTGGAAGCGGGCAGCAGAGTCCGGCGAATGGAAGGAGAGTATCTCTGAAATCCGGGCGGAGGGTCTGCGGCTGGAAGCTCTGGACATCCCGGAGCTGGCGTATTCCCTGTTCACGGCCTTTGCGCGTACAGGCTCCAGGCTGGAGTATGAACGGGTCTACTTCGAACGGAGAAGAAGGCTGAATACGTATGCTCTGCTTGTTCTGCTGGAGCCGGAGAATCCGGGATATCTGAGGGGGCTGGAGGATATCCTGTGGTCTATCTGCGGGGAGTACACCTGGTGTCTTCCTGCCCATTTGCCTCCGGATTTTGCGGTCACGGAGATCGGACGGTTTATTGATCTGTTTTCGGCTGAGACCGGTTTTACCTTAAGCGAAATATCGTTACTTCTGGGCGGGCGGCTGCCGCCGCTGCTGCGTTCCCGGATCTCGGCTGAAGTGGAACGCAGAATATTCCGGCCTTTTCTGGAAGACGGCCCTTATCACTGGGAGACCGTCACACATAACTGGTCTGCTGTCTGTGCAGGATCGATCGGGGCAGCGGCTATGCTGGCCCTGGATGACCCGGCTCAGCTGAGCCGGATTCTGCACAAGACGGAACGCAGCATGCACTTCTATCTGGAGGGCTTCGGGGAGGATGGAGCGTGTGCGGAGGGGCTTGGCTACTGGAATTACGGATTCGGATATTTCACGTATTACAGCGATCTTCTGCGGGCCAGAAGCGGAGGGAAGCTGGACTGGTTCCAATGTGACAAGGTCCGCAGCATCGCCGCGTTCCAGCAGAAATGCTTCATCGGCGGCAGCCTTGTAGCGAATTTCTCTGATTCGACGCCCCGGGTCCGCGTACATATGGGCCTGTCCCATTATCTGGCGGATAAATATTCCGGTGTCGAATTTCCTCCGGCGCAGCTTCGTGCCCCTTATACAGAGGATCATTGCAGCCGCTGGGCTCCGGTACTGCGCAATCTAATCTGGACAAGGCAGGCCAGGGTTGCGCAGGAGTGGGCTGCCGCCAGCTTTTATCTTCCTGATGTTGCCTGGATCGTTGCCCGGCACGGTTCTCCCGGGAAGGTCTTTGGCTTCGCCGCCAAGGGCGGGCATAACGATGAACCGCATAATCATAATGATCTGGGCCATTTCATTCTGGCCGGCGGCGGGGAAATCTACGCCGCGGACCTTGGAAGCGGAGAGTACACGGCGGATTATTTCGGCAAAGGCCGTTACCAGTATGACTGCAACGGTTCCCAGGGTCATTCGGTGCCGATTATCAGCGGCCGGTACCAGAGTGCTGGGCCGGAGTATGCCGCTGCAGTGCTGTATGCCGCCGCTGGGACGGACAGGGACGAGCTAAAGCTGGAGTTGTCTAAGGCTTATGAAACGGAAGGCCTGAAGTCACTGGTCCGTACTCTGGTATGGCACAAGGAGGAACTCCCCCGTTTGGAGCTGTGTGACGAGTACCTGTATGAGGGGGCGCCGGAGAGCTGGACCGAGCGGTTCGTAACCTGGCGGCAGCCGGAACTCCTCCGGCCCGGCATCGTTCTGCTGCCGGGAAGTGATGGCGGCAGAGTAGAAGTACATTATGATGATAAGCTGGTGGAACCCGAATTTACGCTGCGTGAGTACCGTGATCATTACGGCCGGGAGACGGTCTGGCATACGCTGGATTTTCATGTGCTGCGGCCCGGCTCTGAGGGCAGATTTGTATTCACATTTCAGTTCCTATCATAGAGGAATGGCGGTGGCTGAATTATGAAACAAGTGGAAAATACGGCTTGGGTAGAAGAAGCCTGGAGTAAGGCACTGGAGAAAACAGTTATAAACAGCCAAAGAATCGGCGCTGAATTCCCTCATGCGGGTCAGAGCGGCAAATATGTGCTGGAAGCCCCGGATTGGTGGACCGCCGGATTTTGGCCGGGGATGCTGTGGCAGTTCTACGGTGAATGCGGTGACGAGAGCCTGAGAGCGATTGCCGAGCGCTGTGAGAAAAGGCTTGACGAGGTGCTGGACGGCTACGTCAAGCTGGATCATGATCTTGGCTTTATGTGGATTCTCACCAGTGTGGCGAACTTCAAGCTGACCGGAAACGGAATGTCCCGTATCCGGGCATTAAAAGCGGCTAATTACTTGTCTGCCCGCTTCAACCTGAAAGGCCGCTATATCCGGGCCTGGAATCCTTGGCGGGAAGGGGAGAACAACAGTGGTGTTGCAATTATTGACTGCTGCATGAATACCAGCCTGTTGTTCTGGGCTTCCGCAGAGACCGGCGATCCGCGCTACCGTCATATCGCCGAGGCGCATATGGATACCGTGCTGGAGCATTTCATCCGGGCGGACGGTTCGGTATACCATATCGTCAACTTCAATCCGGAGACGGGTGAGGTGAAGGAGAAGCTCGGGGGGCAGGGCTACGGTCCTGAATCTGCCTGGTCGCGCGGCACAGCCTGGGCTGTTTACGGCCTGACGCTGGCGTACAGCCATTCGGGCAAACAGGAGTATCTGCATGCTGCCCAGCGGGTTGCGCATTTCTTTTTGACCCGGCTTCCGGAGGATCATGTTCCCCATTGGGACTTCCGGGCGTCAGGGGAAACCGGTGAAATCCGCGATACCTCTGCCGGCTCCTGCGCAGCGAGCGGCCTGCTGCTGCTGGCCCGCCTGGTAGACCATTCGGAGTCACATGTGTACCGTAGCGGTGCGCTGAAGATCATGGAGTCCCTCTACCGGAATTACGGAACCTGGAACCAGCCGGACGAGGAAGGGCTGCTGCTTCACGGAACAAGCAACTATCCGGAGAACCGCAACGTTGGCGTTCCCCTTATCTACGGCGATTTTTTTTATGTCGAGGCACTGGCCCGGCTTAAAGAAGCCGGCCCGTTCTACTGGGAATAGGAGCATTTCCCGTTGATTTCCGGGTTCGATATAACTAAAGATCCGAACGAAACTGAGACAGCGCCGAAGGCAATCTTTTAGCACCCTGGTGAGAGTTAATAAATTTTTCATATGACTCTCAGTGTTACTTAAGCTATAATGAGGTCTAAAAAAGAAAACGGGGCGTTAGAATGAATCAGTTTAAAGGTGAAAAAAGCCTGCTTTCGGAGAAAAAGGAGCGTTTTTCTTCCAGCGGCTTTATTTTTGCGGCCATTGGCAGCTCAGTGGGTCTGGGGAATATGTGGAAGTTCCCTTATATTACAGGAGAAAATGGGGGAGCGGCTTTTTTCCTGCTCTTCATCGTCTGTCTGGTGCTGATCGGCTTGCCGGTATTGCTGGCTGAACTGGCCATCGGACGCAGCGGACGCGGAAGCGCGGCGACGTCGTTCATACGGGCCGGAGGCGGGAAAGGCTGGAAGGCAGCCGGAATTCTGCAAGTGGTGGCTCCGTTTCTGATCCTTTCCTTTTATATAATTGTTGCAGGCTGGACGCTGAACTACGCGGTGATCGCCTTCAATGGACAGCTGTTCAGCACAAGTGATTACGCGGGTCAATTTGGCTCCTTTGTCTCAGGGTATATGCCGATTGTCTGGCAGGGCGCAGCTATGCTGATTACGGCAGGGGTAGTCATCCTTGGGGTTTCTGGCGGGATTGAGAAATTTAATAAAGTATTGATTCCCGGCCTGGTTGTTCTCCTTATTGTGTTGATGATCCGCGCGGTAACACTGCCGGGTGCAGGCGAAGGGGTATCCTTTTTCCTCAAACCTGACTTCTCGGTGCTGACGGCCGAATCCGCACTGGTCGCCTTGGGACATGCCTTCTTCTCACTGTCGCTCGGGATGGGGATTCTGCTGACTTACGGTTCTTATGTGGACAAAAGACAGTCGCTGGGCAGCGCTGCACTAGCGATTGGCGCCGGAGATTTGGTATACGCGTTTATCGCCGGTCTGATTATTTTTCCGACGACATTCTCGTTTGGCATTGCCCCCGATCAAGGGCCTTCACTGATTTTTATCGCGCTGCCGGCAGCTTTCTCGGCCATGCCTTTCGGTTCGTTCTTCGGCGGCCTGTTCTTCATTCTGCTGGCGATTGCTGCTTTGACCTCGGCCGTATCCCTGCTTGAAGTACCTGTATCCTTCGCTATGGAGCGCTGGAACTGGAGCCGCCAGCGTGCCGTCTGGATCTTGTCTCTCATCTGTTTCCTGCTCGGCATTCCTTCAGCGATGTCGCTCGGAATGTTCCCGGAGCTTACATTCGGCGGAAAAGCCCTGTTTGACTGGATGGATTTCATCACCTCCAACATTATGCTGCCGCTGGGCGGCCTGCTGATTACCATCTTTGCCGGATATTTCTGGAAGGGGGCAGCGGAAGCAGCCGGGCTGCAGGCGCGCTGGTTCCGCGTCTGGCTGTTCATGCTCCGGTATGTCGCCCCGGTTCTGGTGTTCCTGGTGCTGCTGCATACCTCGGGAATTTTGACCTTTTAATGTAACATTGCATTTTCAGTAAGGCGAATGAATGTATTATATACAGAGCCCACTCTCCCTTAATTGCGGAGAGTGGTTTTTTTGTATCTTAACTGGCGGATGCTCGTCTCCGATCAAACCGAAGTCCAGCCCCCGTCCACGTACAGTGTCTGGCCAGTCGTGTAGCTGGAAGCGTCTGAGGCAAAATAGATGGCTGCACCGTTCAATTCCTCCGGATTGCCGGGCCGGCCGAGGGGGCACTGCGCATTGTACAGCTGGAGAAAACTGTCCTGATACAGGGCGCGTTCCGTCATTTCCGTACGGAACAGGCTGGGACCAATGGCATTAACCGTTATGCCATACGGAGCCAGGGAAGCCCCCATGCCCCGGGTCATACTCAAAACCGCGCCTTTGGAGGCATTATAGGCATGAAGCGGAAATGACTTGCTGCCGATCATGCCGCAGATGGAGGCCATATTGATAATCCGGCCATATTTTCTGTCCTTCATGGGCTTAATGACATGCTTGGACATAAGAAATATGCTTTTTAGGTTGGTGTCGATCACCCGGTCCCATTCATGTTCTTCCAGCTCCTCCACCGAACCGGCGGAGGCGACCCCGGCATTGTTCACCAGAATATCGATTTTGCCCCAATGCTGTACAATCGCTTGGACCGCAGCCTCAATCTCATCCTCCCGGATCACATCGCATCCCAGTGACAGGGTCTGGCGGCCTGCGGCTTCTATTTCCCTGGCCGGTTCTGCCAGCTTGTCCGGTCTTAGATCCAGAAGGGCCACATCCGCGCCCTGTGCGGCGAACGCCTTAGCCAATTCTGCGCCAATCCCGCCAGCAGCGCCGGTTACAACGGCCACTCTGCCGCTTAAATCAAACAGATTATTCATGATTAACCTCCTTCTTCATCGTCAGCTTCAATGTAACATAGACCTTTTAATGATCATATATATGGAAAATATAAAAATAATTGGAATCGTTGTGCAGCTCGCACTATAATTAATAAAGGGTGAGAGTGATGAGTATTAGCTTTGAGCAATTGAGCAGGCATTTTGGCAAGCAAGCGGTGCATGTTCATCGGAACAGGAGATTAGAGAATGAGGTTTACAGTGATGCTGTACTGATTACGAAGAGTCTAACGTCCTTTGCGCCTGAATTTATCTATGTGGGCAAGAGATCCATGCTGCCGGGGAATGCCGCTAATATGGAGAATGCCAGCCTGGTGCTGATCAATGATGCAGAGCTTCCAGTACAGGAGGATGTGGAGACCTGCCCGAATATCATTGAGTTTACAGCGGGAGAAGATGTCTTCGAAATCTACAATCAGACCAGGGAGCTCTTTCTGGAACAAGCGGAAACGGAGCAGGCAAAGGCCAAGCTGCTCAAAGCTTTTGCGGCCGGAAAAGGGATGGAGCATATCGTATCGGTGGCGGCGGATATATTGGGGAATCCGGTAATCGTCATTGATTTAAGCTATAAAGTGCTGGCCTGTTCGGACAGTGAGGTAACCGATCCGGTCTGGAGAGATAATCTGCAGAAGGGCTACTGCTCTTATGATTTTATAGCCACCGTCAAAAAGATGAAAAGCGTGCAAAACGGTGTAAAGTCTGAGGAGCCGTATGAAGTATTCTGCAGTGGCAGTGCTGCCGCGAAGGTGGTGGCCAAGATTAAAATCGGGGACAAGCCTGTCGGCAATCTTATTTTGCTGGGCACTGAACGGCCTATCCATCGGAGGGACCATAATCTAGCCGCTTTTGCCGGTGAGATGGTAGCGGCGGAGCTGCAGAAGAACAGCTTTTACCGGAATTCCACGCATGCCGTGTATGAAGAGTTGATCTACGATCTGCTGGAGAATCACTTGAGCGGCAAAGAACTTGTCCAAGA
Organism: Paenibacillus graminis; assembly: GCF_000758705.1. NCBI lineage: Bacteria > Bacillati > Bacillota > Bacilli > Caryophanales > Paenibacillaceae > Paenibacillus > Paenibacillus graminis. Next base: position 1,749,300 of record NZ_CP009287.1, read on the forward strand.
GAGACTCCGGAGCGGTAATATCAGGCTGAACGGCAGGCTGTCGGTGCTGGTGTTGGACATAACGCGGTATAATGCTTGCGGCAAATATAACGGGTATTTACGGGACCGGATCAGTTCGCTTTTTTCTGCGGAACGTCAGATCTTTTATAATGAGCATATTGTCAGTGTCAGGGAAAGGGAGCTTAGGGCAGCAAGAATGGAATTTGGTCCCGATATGCACGAATTCCTGACCTCGAATCAGATTCGCCTGGGAATCAGCAGTGAATTCAGCGATATTGCGGATTGCCGCAAATATTATCTGCAGGCGGTCAAAGCGCTGGAGATCGGCCTGATCGCCCTGCCAGCCGACCCGGTGGTCTTATACTCCGATGTGCAGCTGTATGACATGTTGTCTGCCTATACACAGAATGATTACCGGGATGTATGCCATCCGGCGCTGCTCACTTTGCGGGATTATGACGGGAAGCACCATGCTGACCTGTACCATACCCTTTTTATCTATCTGAAGAACAACCGGCAGCTGCAAAAAACCGCAGTCGAGCTGTTCATCCACCGCAACACCCTGCGGTACCGTCTTCAGCAGATCAGTGAATTGATCCATGTTGATTTAGACAATATTGATAACGTTCTTAAATTATATATGTCTTATAAAATGACCGCCTACCTTGATAGATTGAGGGAAGCAGGAGAATGCCCAAGCGGATAGATGATAAAGAAATAAGTCCTCTGTACATGCACTTCTAGGCGTTTACCCACATACAATAAAAGGACCATGAACCCGTAGTTCGAACTACAGATCGGTTTCATTGTACATGTGCGGGAGGTGTCGCCAAGTTGCCAGGAATAATAAGCACGATAGCGCTGCTGATCAAAGAACTGACACTGCTGGTATCCTACGTAAGGAACAATGCTTTTCCCCAGCCGCTCTCTGAACAGGATGAAAGCAAATACTTAGGGAGGATGGCGGAGGGAGACGCCAAAGCACGGAATTTACTGATCGAACACAATCTGCGCTTAGTAGCCCACATAGTCAAAAAATTCGACAACACCGGCGAAGACATGGAAGATCTGATCTCCATCGGCACCATCGGCCTGATCAAAGCCATCGAGAGCTACCGCCCGAACAAGGGGACGAAGCTCGCCACTTTTGCTGCCCGTTGTATCGAGAATGAAATCCTCATGCATTTGAGATCGCTTAAAAAGACCAAAAAGGACGTATCCCTGCATGATCCAATCGGGACGGACAAGGAAGGCAACGAGATCACACTGATCGATATTCTTGGCTCGGACGCAGATGATATTGTTAAAGAAGTGGATCTGAAGATTGAGAAGAGCAAGATTTACCGCAATCTCGACATCCTGGATGACCGGGAGAAGGAAGTGGTGGTCGGGCGCTTCGGCCTGGATACCGGCGGGGAAGAGCGGACGCAGCGGGAGATTGCGAAGGAGCTGGGGATTTCGCGGAGCTACGTGTCGCGGATCGAGAAGAGGGCGCTCATGAAGCTGTATCATGAGTTTTATAAGGTGAAGCGGTGAGAGTATTGAGTCTGTCTTTTGACAGACTCTTTTTAGAGCTACCGCCCCAACAAGGGGACGAAGCTTGCGACTTTTGCCGCCCGCTGTATCGAGAATGAGATATTTCTGCACCTTCGCTCACTGCATGTTACTATGTTTTTGGGATTGTTACTGGAAAGGCGAGACCCAAAGTGTGCAGTCATGCGCATTTTGGAACTTGCCTTTTTTATTTTTCATAGAAGGGTGATTATCAGAAAGATCTTCAATAACAATGCACCGGTAGATGTGCCACCTGAGAATGTATCTTTATGCCATGATATGATCGAATACGCTAAGAACAAACTCGAGTCAGGACTCAGCGAGTACATCTATATCACATTAACAGACCATATGAACAATGTGTTCCGGCTGTATGATGAGGGGATCCCCGGCTGGAAAAAGCAAAAGATTTGCTTGCTTCTACCCATGAGACTGCGGCCAAAATCAGTGAATCGGTAGGGATATACAGCATCAGTTACTTCTCCACCTTGTTCAAGAAAAAGTATGGGCTGACCCCTCTGCCTTCTGCGAACAGGCGGTGATGAAAGGTACTAGGAGTGATGAAAAGTGATTGCTTCTACCTCTGTTAAGCTAAGAAAAAAACACCTGCTCTTCAGCAGGTGCTGCTTTCCCTGTTTATGGATGCTCGGCATATCTCCACCAGGCAAAGGTTCCGGCTATTCCGATTATCCCCGTATACGCAAGAATGACTATACTGCTCAGCTGTAGAGAACCGGTGCTTTGAAATACCGACGGGATGGTCCATGGGAAATAGGGGGCAAATCCAAAAGAGGCCAACACATTGGAAAGAATGACGATGATCAGGATGAGCCCCAGGGGTGCCAGGTAGCCCTTGGTCACATTAGCCAAAAGAATGCTTGGTGCGGTCACAAAAATGTACAATAGCGAGGTGATAAGGAACTTAAAGAACAAACTCCAAATGAAAGCAGCGGACCCGCCTTCAACGCCCAGGATTGCTCCTACGGCAAAACCTACGGCAAACATATAGATGGAAAGTAACAGGCACCATGCTAAAATGACAAGGAATTTGGACAATACAATTTTCGCTCTGGACACGGGCTTTGCCAGCAAATCTTTAATGGTTCTATCCGAGAACTCCCGTCCGAATACCCATGCCGCGATAAAGGTGTACCCGATAAGTCCCAGCGGGGCAAGCGTATCAAGCAATCCGGTTAAATACTGTTCCCAGTGGATACCGCCGGCGTTACTGGATAAAACATTTCCGACGCCCATCATGATGGGCCCGAAGCCTAAAACAAGAAACACTATCCAAAACACATTGGAGCGGATAATCTTGCGAAGCTCACAATGTAAAACAGATAAAATATTCATTATTTAATCCCCCTGGTGATCCCGATGGTGCGGAGAAAATAGCCTTCCAAATCCTCCGTAATCATCCGGAGCGATGTTGGCGGCTGATTGCATTGAACGAGCAGTTCGGCCAGCCGTTCAGGATGATCTGCCGCGTGCTCATCGGTTAGTTTGATATAGCCGTCCAAGGTATCCTCAAATGCATAGCCATGCTCTTCAAGCACCTTCTTTAAGGCAGGCTTATTCCGGCCATTCACCACTAAGCTTTTCTGTAAGGATTGCTCCAGCTTGTCCATTGCGACTTCTTGAACAAGCTGGCCGCTGTGAATAATCCCAATGCGTGTGGACACCTTCGAGAGCTCCTCTAACAGATGGCTGGATATAAAAACAGTTACGCCGAAATTTTTCGCCAGATTATATAACATATTCCGTATCTCCGCCACGCCTGCGGGATCAAGGCCATTGATCGGCTCATCCAATATTAGAATTTCCGGATTGTGAATCATCGCTTTCGCAAGTCCCAGGCGCTGTTTGTTTCCTAATGAGAGATGTTTTGCTTTTTTCTTTTTGTGCGGCTCCAGTCCCAGCTTATAGATCACCTGATGTACGGCATCTTTGTCCGGCACCCCCTGCATGCGTCTTGCGATGTCAAGATTCTCCGTTACAGTCAGATCTGGATAAAAAGTAGCCTCCTCCAAATATCCGACCTTGCTCCATAATTTATAATTTCCGGCATCGACCTTTTCACCTAACATATAGAGCTTACCGGAGGTTGGCCTCAGCATCGCCAGAAGCATCTTGATGGTCGTTGTCTTCCCGGCGCCATTCAGTCCCAGGAATCCAAAGATCTCTCCTCGGTTCACCTCCAGCGAAAGATGATTTAATACGGTATAGTCGCCAAACCTTTTATGCACTCCGTCAATTTGTATAGCAGGCGTGCTGCCGATTTTTTTCTTTGATAAAATTTGCATAACCTTTAACTCCTCCATAAAGAGAGAGCTTATACAGGAATCTAAGGACAACATTCCTGAACAAGCTCCATCGAAAATGTTTCAATAAATCTACTGCTTGATGATGTTATGACAATCTAAGATTGGCGGGGCGCGGCTGGCCCAAGCCCAATGGAGCAGAGCCAATTCAGTGCTACCTCATGCAGCACGTTGATGTTATCTACCTGACAGTGTTCTAATCCGCCAAGCCGTCTATCCTCTATCGCATAGAATGTCTTGTTAGGCGAACCGGCCTGCTCGTAATTCTTCAAGGCTTGTGTCAGCGGATTGGGCTGAACCAATATCTCTTCCGCTCCATGCATGACAAGCAGCGGACATTCGATCTGGTGAAGTACACCCTCAAGATCATAGGCAAAACGCGGATTCCCCGCAAAATCCTCCAGGCTTTCTGCCCCGAGAATTCTCATGCCGTGTGCGGCCAGACTTGGCGGCATCCATGAAAGCATGGCTTTCCAGTCGAAGGCATGCGTACCGCCGTCGGAGATGACGGCAGCAATCCGGTGATCGAACGAAGCAAACCGCAGGGAATCGTAAGCCGCAAAGCTCTCCCCGTGCACGATAATCTTATCCGGATCGACTTCCGGCCGGGTTAGAAGGAAGTCGATGGCCCGGGAATGAAAGGCCTCGCTGTCCGCCCGTCTCCCCTTCCCCTTTTCGTACATCGAGAGGCCGGTGCCGGGCTGGTCATAGACCAAAAAGTTATATCCACACGAAATGAAGGCAGGACCCAGCCAGAAATAGTTTTCAATGGACCACTCGTCACCACCGTTAAGTGCAAATACGGTCGGCTTTGGACCTTCTATCCAGGAAGGGGAGAAGAAGTATCCATCCAGCTTGACATCCTCGTAATCGACCTCAATCTTCTCCGGACGGACCTCGAAGTATGTTCCGGCAGCCTCGAAAAGTTCATTCACCTTATTAAAGATACGAATTTTCTCATTGTCATCATCCATCACTGCATACTCTGCGATTCTGTAGTAATTGCAGGCACGAATGTAGCAGTTCCGTGCGGTATACCAGTTTCCGGCCGTTTCTGCCTCCTTGCCGTGTCTTTCCAGTGCCTGAGCGGTGATGAGCCATTCCCTGTGCCACGTAGCCTTGTCATCGGGGTCGATTTTTTTGCAGGCCTCATAGATTTCAGTGACGTCTGTAGCACCAAGGCTTGCCATACCCAAAGCTTTGGTAACCTGGTATGACATCATGTAGTTATTAGGCCAGCGGCTGAACTCAATTGACATTCCGACTTCCTCCTTGTTAAGTTACAGTAATTGTAGTTTTCTGCTACAACTTATTTTCACATCCAAAGATGAAGCTTCTTTAAAAGAAAAATAAATATGTATAAAGAGAATATAAAAAACTATAAACTGCTAAAAAACAAAAAAAGGCTGTAACCTGGGTTCACACCCGGCTGCAGCCTGGAGCTTTGTTGTTGAAGAAGAAGTGCAAGTATATAATCAGCGGTGTACCGCCAGGGGAAGGCTGAATCTAATTCCCAAACCGCCATATTCGGAAGGGTAGGCAACAATTTCTCCCCCGTGATGTTCAATAATAGATTTACAGCTTGCCAGCCCCAGTCCCAGTCCGCCCTTTTGGATCTGCCGCGATTGATCCACCGTGAAAAATTTAAGGAACAGGGAAGAAAGTTCCTTATCCGGCACGCCAATTCCATTATCCTCAATCTGGAAATAGGCATAATGCTCCCGCAGGTATCCGGTCATATACACCTTCAGCTTATTCTTCCCTCCATATCTTACAGCATTGCTAAAGAGGTTACCGAACACCCGGCGGATCATCGGTTCATTGACCATTAGCTGTATACTGTCCGTGAATGAATGGCGGCAGGTCAGTTCGATGTCAAGTCCAGCCAGCTCGTACTCATATTCAAAAGCAATTTCTTCGAATAATTCTGTTGCCTTTACAGGTTTGGGCACCATGGATTCGAGCTCCAGTTTTTCTTTGGTGAAGCTGGAGAAATCATTGATGAGTTCAACCATATATGCTGATTTCCGTTGAATCAATTCATAATATTCCTGCTTTTCAGTTTCGGGTAAGTCCTTGTGTGTAGCCAGCAGTTCAGTGAAACCGTTAATAGAGGTAAGGGGTGTTTTCAAATCGTGGGCGATGGCTGCAATCATATCGGTCTGTTCTCTGTGGGCGAGTTGAAGCCTATGCTCCATCTTATTGAAGTGCTTATAAAGCTCTCCGATCTCGTCATTACGCTTCAAAGCCAGCGGAGGCAGGGGATGGACCACATTCACTTCCCCCAGCCGGGTATTCAGACGCCGAATGGGCTTCTCTATGCGAAAATGAATATAGATGATCAGAATAAAAAATATGCAACCAGCAATGGCGAATATGGGCAACAGCAATGCTATATATCGTGAGTCCAGCAAGGTGGTGCGTATAGGGGAATATACTGCAAAGACAAACTTCAAGTACATTCCAATGGAAAACATAAGAACTAGAAGCATCAGCAGGAATAAGAGAGGGAGTTTTATTTTCAGTTTCATCCTATTGCTCTCTTTCCGTATATTTATAGCCTATGCCCCAGATGGTTTTAATAAAGTTATGTTCAGGACCCAGCTTCTTGCGGATATTTTTGATATGGACCGTTACGGTATTGATCTCTCCGTATTCGTCTCCCCAGATGTTCTCATAGATCTGCTCACGGCTCAATACCTGATTGGGGTGACGCATAAGCATAGACAGAATTTGAAATTCTTTCGCGGATAAGTCTAGTTTCCGGTTGTACAGGAAGGCTTCAAACGTTTTATCGTTCAGAATGAGCGGAGCATCCGCCTTTTCGTTACCCGGACTAAGCTCGTCCCACTCTTTATACAGCCTGTCCAATTTTCGGAAATGGGCCTTGATCCTGGAGGCCAGCTCCTGAATACTGAAAGGTTTGGTCATATAATCGTCTGCTCCGATTTCGAGACCGACGATTTTATCAATGTCCTGATCACGCGCACTAAGAAACAGGATGGGAACATTATAAGATGTCCGGATACTTCTGCAGACATCAAGCCCATTCATATCAGGCATCACTATATCCAGAACGACGAAATCAATGTGGTTATCATCCACAGCAGATAAGGCTTCTTTCCCGGAACATGCCGAGATTACTGTAAATTGCTCGTACCTTAAACTCTTGGTGATAAGTTTTACGATTTCTTCATCATCGTCTACAACTAATATCGTTTTTGACATTTGACTACCTCCCAGAAGCAAACAGACCTGATATAAATCATAATTCCTTAATCTGGTTGATGCAAACTTTCGCAGGTCTCTTGATTGGACGGATTGGGTATGGCGATTTCACAGTTAAAGGCCATCCTTTTCGGGATGGCCCTTTCTGTAATCTTTGAATGGAGCTTCATTAGTTCAAGTTTTCCAATAATCTGGATACCACTGTGGCGAACTCTGCTCTGGTAATATCTTGTCCAGGCTTAAATGTACTGTCTGCGTATCCGGTAATAATTTTATTGGAGGCGAGTGCATCAATGGAATCATAATACCATGCATTTCTTTGTACATCCTTGAATGAGGTGTTTCCGGTACCCGTCAGCTTGAAGGCTCTGGTGATTAGTGTTGCTAATTCACTACGGCTAATCTTATCGTTCGGACGGAAGGTTCCATCGCTATATCCGTTCATCAAGCCTGATCCGGCAGCTGCACCAATATACTTATTCGCCCAATGCATTGAAGATACATCAGTAAAGTTACTAGCTTGTCCTTCAAGTCCCAGGTACGTTGCAATGACCTTAATCGCTTCGGCACGGGTCAAACCTGAATCCGGACGGAAGGTTCCGTCGGCATAACCCGTTAGTAATCCCTTGGCAATCAGCAGGTCAATGCTTGCCTTTGCCCAATGATTCAGTGTATCGGCAAAACTGGCCACTTCCGGCTTAGGCGTTGGTGTTGCTATTGGTGCTGGTGTTGCTGTAGGAGCTGGTGTTGGTGTAGGCGTTGTTGCGGGAGGCGTCACTGGACCTCCTCCGGTACCTGGATTTGGATTAGTCGTTCCATTATCTGTTGGATCAGGATTAGTAGGGCTTGGAACATATTGAAGTGCTGGAGCAAAGGCTGTAAGCAGTCTGGCTTGACTTTGTTGCTCAAGAGCATAGCCCATACCTAAAACTTTTGCATCGTCCCATGCTCTGCCCACAAGCTGCATAGAGATCGAATATCCGCTGTCGTTCGTTCCTACAGGAACCACTACTGTAGGGAGACCGACATTAGACGTTAATACGCCTGTGTTGCGGTCAGAGCTTAATTGAGAAGCTGCTGCGTCATTGTTGTATACGTCACTAATGAAACCTGCATAAACGACAGCATCCACGCCATTCTCGTCCATCCACCCTTTAATCACTTCCTTATAGTCGCTTCTATACTTGATGTAATCCTGTACCGCCTGTTCAGTCATCCGTTCAGGCTGAGTATATCCTCTTTGATTATAGATAAGCACCTTATCTGAAGCCAGCACACTTGCTCCATCCAGGTAAGGGAAGTCCTTATGAAGCTCGATATAGCGCGCCCAGCCTTCAGTAGATCCATTAATGCCTGAAGGACGGCTAGGAGCTGAAGGTATTGCTGACATTTCAACCATTGTTGCACCCGCTGCCTGAAGCTCTGAGAACTTATCCCTTACCGCTTGTCCAGTATCATCATCAGCATAGCTAGATACAAAGGATGAGGGGATATATCCGATTTTTTTTCCTATCAATGCATTGGCATCCAGAGCTTGCTTCCAGTTCACCGGACGCTTATGATCCGCATCAGCAGTCACTGTAAAAATATCCTGTGGGTCTGTACCCGTTGTAGCATTCAACATAATGGCCAGGTCAGCTACTGTTTTGGCAATGGGACCTGCATAATCCTGTCCCCAAGTGAGCGGCAGTACACCTGTAGTACTGGCCATACCGTCTGTACCACGGAAGCTTTTTAAACTAGCGCCTGTCGTAGGTGCATAGAGAGATACCCCTGTTTGTGATCCCATGGCTGCTGCTGCAAAATCGGCTGCAACAGATACCGCCGATCCGCCGCTTGAGCCAAAAGAGGTTTTGGAGGGATACAGAGCATTCCATGTTTGCATCCAGCCGCTTTCACTAAAGCTTCCGCTATTTGCAAACTCAGAAGTATTTACTTTACCAATAATGACAGCGCCAGCTTCCCGCAGCTTATTCACCTGGAACGCATCGGATTCAGGCCGCCAGCCTTCAAGCGCTTTACTGCCGCCTGTAGTGGGCATATCCTTGGTGTCATAAATATCTTTGATCGCAATCGGAATTCCCAGGAGATCACCTTTGACGCCTTGTGCACGGGCATCGTCAGCAGCTTTGGCTTGGGCTAGCGCAGTTTCGGATACGTGCAGGAAGGCATGGAATCCGAGTTGCCCCTCATCGTACGCCTTGATTCTATCCAAATACGCTTGAGTAATTTGTACAGAAGTCGTTTTTCCATTGATCATATCCTGCTGCATCTCTGCAATTGATTTATTCACAACATCATAGGGGGATGAAGTGACGAATGTTTTGGCTGCTGGGGCATCTGGAATAACCAGGTTATCTCCGGTATCCAGCCCCTCTATAGCAGAGATATCCCAGTTACTGATGGACCGGATTTGTGCATGGGTTAATCCAGATACATCTAGCTGCTGATTAAGTCCATTAAGCGTGGTAACCAGATTGTTCAGCCCTGCTTCGCCAGCTTCTCCAACTTGTACAAAATGTACCAGGGATTTGGACTGACCCGGCTCAATATTTAAGGTATTAATGAAGCCATAGAAATTCGCCTCATTTCCGGACTTAGCCAGGGGTGTCGTGAATGGATTCTGCTGCTGATTCCCCAGATCAGTTAATCCATTATGAAACGGATATGGAGCTCCAACTGCAATACCTAGGGGTTTATTGTTTTTGGCACTGCTATCGACAACAATCCATGAATCGTCTGTCGTCACCTCCAGATCATTGGAGTAGGTTGCCTTGACTACTGAAGCATTTGCCGCTGTTCCATATCCTAAAGAGCCCCCGAAAGACACATCAATCTTAACAGCCATATCATTCTTATTAGTAAAAGTATCAAAGAATCTCGTTCTATTATTAATAGTATCTACATACACATCACGGGTGACTGTGACATTTCCCAGATTTACAGATTGAGTTGAAGTGAATCTATTAACGCCATCGTATTTCAGGTCGAACCCGCGCATCATCTGTCCATTCATCAGGGAAGCTGAAGGCGATGACACTTTAACAAAGATATTACCGAAGCCTTGCACTTGTGTAGTACCAACGGTACGTAAACTTCCTGTGTCTAAGCTGGGAGCAAAAGCATCGTGAATCTCCCATACGGTACCACTTTGTGAAGTCACCCGGGTTAAAGCATCAGCGGTTTGAAACGGAATCACTGCCGAAGCCATAACTGATAGCGCAATGGAAGTAGCCATAACTTGCCTTTTGGTCTTACGCAGACGTTTATTCATTTGGCAATCTCCTTTTCCTATGTATTTTATTAATAATGTTAGGTAATATAACATTGTATATTAATTCAGTCAATGAATAATATGAAATTGAACTATTTTCAGAGTTTTAACAAAGAGAAAATACTATAATTATTATAATATGTAATATAAATGGTAATCTTAAGGCATAATATATAACTCTTTATGTTATATGTTGTTCCGGATTCTTTTGGATACACTAGGTAAAGGTTAGTACTATGGATACATAAACATCAGTTAAGGGGACTCATAAAGCTGATGGAGAATTTATCCTTGAAACAGATAGAAGTGGAATAAAATAGTATTTAAATGAATTGCCTGAATGGGGCAAAATTGAAATGAGGATCAAGGATAAACCATTGATTATTCTTCACCTTGGTTGATCCGTATTTCATTGCTATTCCATGATAGTTTTGCTATTATTCGGAGATTCCATATATTCAGGAGGATACCCGTGTATAAGGTCATGATTGTAGATGATGAAGCGTGGGCAATTAAAGGAATCTGCAACGCCTTTGATTGGGATAAGTATGGGTTTGAAATCGCAGGCCAATTTAAAAGCGCTTACAATGCCTGGGATGCCATAAAAGCGGATAAACCAGATCTGGTATTTACGGATATCCGAATGCCGGACATTTCCGGGCTGGATCTGATGAAGAGGGCTAAGACACATGGGCTGGACACTGAGTTTGTCATCGTAAGCGGATATGCGGAATTTGAATATGCTCAGGAAGCGCTGCGCTACGGCGCGCTGGATTATTTCCTGAAGCCTTTGGATATTGATATGGCTGATCAGTTCATTATGAAGTTGGCCATGCACTTCTCCCGGAGAAGCGAAGCACGCAATCAAATCCATCTGGATGCGCTGACCTCGGCAGATCAGGACGAGATAAAACGCTTATTGCCGTATTCCGATTGCGCGGCTGTATGTTATTATCGGGTGCTTGCGGTCGATTTCGAGGGCGAGAACAAGGATTTCAATACCCTGCTGTCTTTCAAGGGAAAGCCCATTCATGCTGTGGAGGTTGAAGCCGGAACCAGAAAAATGCTGGTTGTTCTGATGTCGGAGCATAGGGCTTGCTTAGAGGGATATTTGGATGAATGGGATTTGGAGAATACTGGCATAAATGCTGTGGGCATCAGCAGCATCTCCAGCCAGCTTAAGCATATGAGCAAGCTGATTAAAGAAGCGGACATGTCCGCTTCCCAGGTATTTCTGGAGGGAGCCGGGGGCGTAGTTCACTACGAGCCGAAGCTTCATCTGGTGAAGCCATGCATCGATGAGATCTACCGTATCATCCAGGGAAATCAATTTGATGACATGGATGTGTTCATTATAGGGCTGCAGGAATACTTCAGAGATCATCATCTGGGGATGTCTGAAGTTGTCTACTTGTAGAATCAGGCAGCCGGAATCCTCATAAACGCTTATCCCGGGGAATTGAAGGATATGGAACTGGAATTCCTGAATTATTCCGAGATCAAGGAGCGTTTTGAACACTTTGAGTCTCTGTGCAGCTTTCTGCATGAGGTCCTGGCCTCTATCAGGCAGGAGAACAGCCGCTCTTTGCAGGAAGGAGACATCCTGTCCTGCTTCAACAGGATGATAGCCTATATCAACCAGCACTTTGAGCAGAAATTGTATTTGAAGGATTTATCCGCCCAATTCTTCATCAATCAGGTGTATTGCTGTCAATTATTCAAAAAAATCTGGGCAAAACCTTCTCTGAATATGTGTCGGAGCTCAGAATCAAGAAAGCCCGTGAGCTGCTGAAGCTTTTTGGTAGTGCGCGCGGAAGACTTCAGCCGAGATGTTACCCTGCCACGGGGGAAGCAGTATTGGAAGGAGGACTCGGCTTCGATCTTCTACACCAGGACAACCGGAATCTGGCAGACAGTCTGGCTGGAGCCTGTGTCGGAGTACTATATCAGGAAGCTGAAATTCAAGCCGGATATTGACCGCAATGAAATCCAAATCCGCACGTTTTTGAATAAGGCTCCTGCAGGCTGCAAGGCGGAAGCCCACATCGAAATCCGCTTCAAGGATGAATACCGGGCGGTTACAACCATGTCTATTGACCATGCGGAGGAAACCCGTACCATCGGTCTCCATGTTTTTAATGATCATGGCCTGGGCCGCTGGTGGTCTCCGGAGCATCCAATCTGTATGAAGTCACCGTTACACTCTTCGTGGACGGTACCCAAGCGGATAAGGCAGAAAGCTACTTCGGTATGCGCAAAATCGCGGTGGAAGCCGGCAAGCTGATGCTGAACAACCGGATTTATTTTATGCGGCTGGTGCTGGATCAGGGGTATTTTCCGGAGGGGATTCTGACGGAGCCCAGCGACGAGGATTTGAAACGGGGCATTGAGCTGGCCAAACAAATGGGCTTCAACGGCGCGCGCAAGCACCAGAAGATAGAGGATCCCCGTTACCTCTACTGGGCGGACCGGCTGGGTTATCTGGTATGGGGCGAGATGGCTAATGCTTATGCGTATTCGGAGGAATATGTGCGCAAGGTAACGGCGGAATGGCAGGAGGCCGTGGAGCGGGATTACAACCATCCGTCTCTGGTGGTGTGGGTTCCCCTTAACGAAAGCTGGGGGGTGCCGAACATCTTAATCGATAAGAGGCAGCAGCGGCACGCCATGGCGATGTATTTTCTGACCAAATCCCTGGATGACAGCAGGCTGGTTATCTCCAATGACGGTTGGGAGCAGACGACCACGGATCTGGTTACCATCCATGACTATGAGTGGAGGCGCGAGGACTTAACGGAGCGCTACAGCACCTTGGAGCGGACGCTAGTTGGAAAGCCGCACCGCAGGGAGCTGTTTGTTGGGGGAACCGCATATGCGGGCCAGCCGGTTCTGGTGACGGAGTTCGGGGGTATAGCCTATAAAAAAAGCGATTGGGAGGGCTGGGGCTACTCCGGTGCAGACAACGATGAGGATTTCCTGGCTAAGCTGGCCGACGTGATCGAACCGCTGCTGCAATCGCCTCATGTCCAAGGCATCTGTTATACTCAGCTGACCGATGTGGAACAGGAGATCAACGGCCTGCTGACCTATGACCGGGCCCCCAAAGTTCCGTTAGAACATATTAAACAAATTGTTGCCGGGCAGCCGAGATAGGGGAATAGATGGCACTGCCGGAAAGTTCAGGACACTTCCTTTCATTGGGGATTGTGTCCTTTTTTTCTAAAACGATTACAAAAACATTTTAAGATAGTACATTTTTTGAATTTTCTTCCGGAGGTAGAATGAGGACAATGGCTGGAAAAATCAGTAGAACAGGGAGACGAAAAAATGAAAGCGGTTTTATGCGACCCGTAGACATCATTTAAGAGAGGCCATAGGCGTCGCAGGAAAACATAATGACATGATTCCAGGGAGGACTGAAAATGGTCAAGAAAAGATTCAGGTATCTGCTGATTTGTCTCGCGGTGCTGCTGATGCTGCCGCTGCCGCAATGGAGCGGACCGGCTGTAGCGGCAGAGCCGATGCCGGATACGCCCGATTCGGCACCACTATGGGAGGGAAAGAATGTGGCGGATTTCTACAATGTGATCATGCAGGTAGGAGCCGATCCTTGGGTTTACAAGCACACGGACGGCTATTACTACAACGTCTTTGTCAATGCCAGCGGCATCATGATCCGCAGAGCGAAGACCATCTCCGGCATTGATGCGGGCGAGAGAAGCCTAGCCTGGACACCGGTTAACGGTACGATGTACAGCTCCAATGTCTGGGCGCCTGAAATGCACTATGTCCAGGATACCGATGGCAAATTCAAATGGTATATTTACTTCGCGGCTGATAACGGAGCCAACGCCAACCACCGCATGTACGTGCTGGAGAACGCCAATGAAAATCCGATGACAGGAACCTGGGCATTTAAAGGGAAGATTAGCGATTCCACCGACCGTTGGGCGATCGATGGTACTGTGCTGACTGTAAACGGGCAGCATTATTTCATATGGTCCGGCTGGGAAGAAACGGACGGAAGCTTCCAGAATCTATATATTGCAAAGATGAGCGATCCACGGACCATCAGCTCGGAACGGGTATTGATCTCGACGCCTGACCATGATTGGGAAACATCTCCGGGCAGGATCAATGAAGGCCCCCAAGTCACTATAAAGGGCGATACCATCAACCTGGTCTATTCCGCTAACGGAAGCTGGACAGACAGTTACTGCCTCGGGCTGATTACAGCCCAGATTGGCGATGATTTGATGAATCCCGGCTCCTGGGTAAAACAGGACCGGCCGATCTTCTCCAGCGCTAATGGCGTTTACGGGCCGGGTCACCACAGCATTGTTGCGTCTCCTGACGGCGCGGAGGACTGGATCATCTACCACGCTGCCCGCTGGCCGGGATCAGGCTGGACCCGCAAAGTTCACACGCAGAAATTCACCTGGAACGAAGACAATACGCCGAACCTGGGAGAGCCCGCCGATCCGAATAAACCGGTTGCCAAGCCATCCGGCGAGCCGGTGCGACAGCGTTATGAAGCGGAAGAAGCGCTGCTGGTGAAAGATCCGAACGGTGTAACTTTTCCGGCTGTCCGGCGGGAAAGCAGCGCTTCAGGCGGGATGAAGATCGCCAACATCAATAATGCCAATGATTATGCCCAGTTTACAGTAAACGTGCCAGAGGCAGGATTCTATATAATGTCCGTGCGCAATGCCAACGGCTCACCCAATGCGGCGGAAGCCTCCCATATCCTCTCGGTCAACGGAAGCTCCGGCGCAAACTTGAACATCGTCTATTCCGGTCTGAATCGTTGGGGGGCCTCCACGGCGAAAGTCTATCTGAAGGAAGGCGACAATATCCTCCGCTTCTGGAAGGGGAACAACCTTGCCGAGATCGACAGCATGGATATATTCAAGCTGGATACATCGGAAATTTTATTCGAATCACCGGGATACACGCTGGGGTTGGGTGAAACCCGTAATTTGCCCCTGTATACGGTAACAGGCACTACTTATACCGCTGTTGACACAGGAGCATTCTTCAGTTCTTCCAACCCGAAGGTTGCCGTTATTGACGGAGGGACTCAGGTTAAGGCTGTCGGGGCGGGCAGTACCACAATCACCGCAACCTATAACGGTAAAATGACCTCGGCCAACGTTACCGTTATTGCTGAGCCTGAATCTGTGCAGTCCGTTGTCATAAGCGGATTGGCCGGCATCCTGACCAGCGGGCAGACTAGCCAGCCCCTGCAGGTGACAGCACGCTATAACAACTATGAAGTGCAGAATGTGACAGCTGATGCTCAGTATACCAGCAGCAATCCCGGGGTGGCCCGGGTTGATTCTGATTCGGTCACCCGATCGGTATATGCGGTCAAACCGGGCACAACGCTGATTACAGCCGAATATAGCGGCAAGAAAGCGGCATTCCACTTGATGGTAATTGCTGCTTCGGATGCGGTTAAGGTTGTTTCAACGGTGAAGACTCCTTCTGGAGTTACCCCTAAGCTGCCCAGCGTTGTTGATGTTGTCTACAATAGTAAGTCGAAGAAGGCAAAAATCGTCAGCTGGGAGCTGGCGGGACTTGACTTCAGCTCTCTTGGCACTGTTCAGGTACCTGTCACCCTGAAACTGGGTGGCCGTAATATTTCTTCCGCTATTGCCGTAGAAGTGATTCCGGGCTGGGGTCTTGACGACATTGTGAATCAGCTCCGCAACAAGCTGGCCAATTTTTCATATCCTTTGGGAGACGGACTAGGCAACTATAATCAATCCAAGTATGATGCCTTCGTGGCCGAGGTGGATAAGGCGGAGAAAATGGCCGGAAATGCAGAACTGAGTAAAGAACAGTTTGACGGGGAGCTGGATAAACTTGCTGGGGCGGAAGCAGCTCTGTTAGGTTCGCTTAACAACATACAGGATGGCGTGCTCTACAACGCTTACCGGGATTTCTCCGGCGATACGGCGGGCAAATATCCTTACGGCATTATCACCGAAGATCTGACCAATGGCGCTTCCGCCACCGTACAAGAAGAAGACGGGAATAAATTCCTGCGGCTGACCACAACTGCTGCTTCGGGCAAAGCAAACCTGCTCTTACCCTATGCGGGCGAGGTAAAGGCCGAGGCAGATCAGCGCATCGTCATCGAATATCGCGCCAGATTAAACAGCAGCTTCCAGTACGCCAATGGCGCCATGATTCGAAATGACAGCGGTACAGGCAATTATTCGATGGTGACGGCTTTTGATACGGGAAAAATAATCGTACAGGATGGCGGTACCAAGAAGGCAGTTCTAAACGTCGCAAACAATATATGGTACAAAGTTAAAATCGTGGCCAACTGGGATGCCAAGACGTATACCGTCTACATAGACGATGTTCCGGTGGCTATTGATTACAAATTCCGCCACACAGGCGGCGACAAGCTCACCGGACAGCGGTTCGGCGTCGACGGCTACGCCAATGCCTCCATCGACTTTGATGATTTCAAAGCTATGGTTATCGGAGGACCGTAAAAGTGTAAGCGGAAACGAAACCTGAGATGAGGTGAGCTAAGGTGATCAGATGATCCAGTGTTGCAGTACGGGGATACGACTGGATGGGTCAGAAGCTCAACGGGAGGATTAATGGAGTCCGTTACAATAGAGTGATCAGAAGGCGACTTGTCTGCGGATAAGTTGCTTTTTTTCTCCTTTATTAGGTGAAATTATTCGTAATTTAAAATTGGCTGAGCTTCAATCAGGGGTTAGTGGGCATAGCAAGTGATAAAAAATGCTTCCAAGTGAAACCTTGTATACTATATTTTTTAATAGGAGAGATAATGTAATATTCCGGGAGATTCGCTTTTTATTTTGAGAAAAATATGTGATTACTGTAAGGGAGAGTGGGATATGAGCAAAAAATTGTCTATATCGACACCTTATATTACGACTTATCCGCCCTACGCTAATATTTTTTCAATGATTGGGAGCTGCAAGGACTCAATGAACTGGTTTTATAACAACTTTGTTGATTTGAAAATTGAGGATGACACCATTTTTTTTGCCGAACATCCAACATTGTTTGGTTCATGTCCGTGGCTCAGCATTGAGAAATTAACAAGAGAGCAAATTCAACTGGAGTGGGACAGCTTTGTTCATTTCGTAATCGATTGTATTGATGCTGGCTGCTATTTGGATCTTACACTGGATCAATCGCAAATACCGAACGCTAAAAGGACAAAGAGCCCTTTTTTTCATGAAACACTGATCTTTGGCTATAATCGTTCTCAAGAGCTCATCTATATTGCCGATAATTTCAGACGGGGAGCCTACCAGACAACAGAGTGTACTTTTCTGGAAATCTCAAGGGCCTATGCCCATTTTAAGCCTGATTCTTATCTTGGAATTAACAAAATAAGCGTAACTGAGATTGATTACAATTTTGACCTGGAGTTTGTAATGAAGTCCATGAGCAGCTACATGAATTACCGTTTGAATTGCATCCATGACGCCTCTGATGTCTACTCTTTTTGGAATAATAAAATTATTAGATATAGCGAGCGTAATACGTTGGATATACGGGACTTCCATTTGTTGTGGAGTCATAAAAAGTGCATGCTGGACCGGTTGGATTATATGAGGGAAAATGGTCATCTTGATAAAGAGAGAAAGTACGATGACTACATTGAAATCGTTAATCAAAGCCTTATTCAATTAAACTTCGCATTAAAATACTTAGTCACTAAAGACCATAAAATCGTTGATCGGATCATCTGCGGCAATAACCAAATCCGCGCAAAAGAGTTAGCGATTCTAGAAAGACTCTTCAAATGACAATGATACGAGGAGCATCCGTTATGAATAAAAAGATATTAAATTTAAATAAGCCTTTAATTACGACCTACCCACATCATGCAAATTTGTTTTCAATACTTGATTTGGATCAGCGGTCGCTTAGCTGGATTTTTCATAACTATTTATTGGTGATTCTTCATCATGATGAAAAAGGAGGGTATGGATTAGATTTTTGTTCCCAATATTATCCTTGGCATAAATTCAAATTAGCAACGTGTCCTATGTTAATTACCAGAGTCTATCAAAAAGAAATTATTCTTGGGAAATGGAATTTTCATGATTTTTTAGTGGAATTAATTAATAACGAAAACTATATATACTTTATTAGAGAGCTTGCTGATGGAGGATCACATGAGGTGTTTATCTCGGGTTTTGACTTGTCCAGGAAAGAATTCCTATGTCATGATTTTTGGAATGGGGTTTATGGGGAAAAATGGATTCCCTTTAGTGAAATAACACTCAAAAGAGATTCAGCTTTTCAAAATGAGTGGTCCACAGATTATTTAAATGGCGTATGGGCAATTGAAAAAACAAACCAATATAAAGAACCCAATGAATTCTACTATGAAACAGTACTAAACTTTTCCCCAGAGGATTTATTGGATATTCTAAAAGAGTATATTGGGATGAGTAACAATGTTCGAACTATCCTAAGAAAAGATAACAGATATCTTGGCTTAGAAATATACGATGTTATGACCGAAATGCTAGAAAAACAGAAGAATAATATGGTTGGGCAACCCTTTGCCATTCATCCGTTCCATTTGCTGTATGAACATAAAAAGCTGTTATCATTAGCTGCTGCCTTTACAAACAGTCCCACCGTAAAAAAGGAATCAGACCTGTTAATCAATGAAGCCTTTAAGCTTAGAAACTTAGTTCTTTACTGTAACCATTGTATCGCTGAGAAAGGAATCTATAAAAAATACGAAGCTATAATTGAAAATATAATGAAATTAAAAAACATCGAATTAGCGATGATGCACTCTTTAATTGAAAATATTAGTGCCTTCACCCCTTCTTCCAAGCAAAACACTTCAACATTTTCGTAATTGAAAGAAGTCCAAAGTTTCTTTATAATAGGAAGAGCGAAGATGATTTTTTACATTATTTTCCTATTAAATTTCATTTATTATAGACCACAAAGGAGAAGTTAAGCATGAAGAACAAATGGTTGAAGGTGATAACAATTATAATCGGCACTACTATTGTTGCAGCTACACTTAAGCATCCTCATCCCTTGGCAATCGCTACGGCCAAAGCATCCCCAAAGGTGATCCAGACGGAATCACACATATACAGCAGTGCGAACGCTTTTATCAATCAATACAATAAGAATTCCAAGCTTGGACCGATTGAATCCTATACAATCCTAAAGAAGTCTGGAGTAATTAAGTTACAGGCCAGTCTTGGAGGATATGGTTCGATGACCGCTGTAATGAATGTGGATAAAAGCTTGAGAAACATCGTATATCAGCAAAAATATATGTACTATCCGCAAGAAACATTAGATGATATGAAGAAAAATGGCATTGAGGGTGATGGGGGAGTAGAAATTGCATTGACCATAGAAACGCTATTATCGATATTTTCACCTGATGCCACAATAAAGGAACACCAAGAAGTGACCGCTTTGTTTGACCACACCCCAAGATTAGATCCTAAACAGGCTAGCTGGAGGACTGCTAAAATCGGGAATATTACCTACAGTCTGCATATGTCGGAAGAGGGAATGTGCTCGTTCAAAGTCTCTCGGCAAGTTGCTAATTAATCTAAGTTCCCGGAACGTGTAAATACCGACCGGACTACCTCTTAAGGGGTTTGGATCAGAGATGGAGCTCGGGAATGGACCTTGCAATTTGCCGTTAGTATAACTCGGAGGATCTGATCTCCATCGGCCTCATCAAAGCCATCGAGAGCCACCGTCTGAACAAGGGCACGAAGATGAGCTATGTTTCAAGAATAGAGTTCGGTATCTTATTAACAATACGCTTAGAAAGCGACTCGTCTGCAGATGAGTTGCTTTTTGTTTTTTATACTAAGCAACTTGTGCGTTTCGGTAGTTTTTCAATCCGACGATCACATAAAGGTATATTGGGAAAGTAAGCATTGACAAGAAAAAATAAACAGGATAATTTTAAGGTAAGCGTTTACGTAAAGCTGATTTAAGATTATGAATATTAAATGCCTAACTTAGATTTAAGTAAAACGTATACATGTGCATTAAATTTTTTCGGACGGGAGGGAAAGTTCTTAATAAAGAAATAGTTTTACTCATTAGAGTAAACGTTTACGTTATGCTTGCACCATCCCTATAGGTAAAAAAAGATGATCCTGGCGAATACAAAATTCATCTCATTGCAGCTTTAAGGGTCACTGAGGTGGCCCTTTCTTATGTAATGCCACAGAAAGGATGCATTATGAAAAACAGGAAAAACTCACTGGGTGTAAGGCTTATTCAACTGTTTGCCGCTATAACTGTTCCGCTTCTCTCCGTGCTGTTTGCAGGAGGGTACTATGCCAAGGAAAATGTATTGGCTCAGGTATCCAGATCCTATCAGAATTTAGTGAACTCCAATCTGAAAATGATGGAGAGCAGTCTTGAGGACATTACGATTAATCTGGTGGATATTGTCGATCACGACGTGAATTTTCTTCAATTCAACCGTCCAGGGCTGACAGATTCCGAATATTATTTTGCCCGTATGGGGATTATGCAAAGAAATCAAGCCTACCAGGCATATTATCATAGCGTGGATATGTTTTACTTATACTCCAGCGTCAATGATACGTTGACACTGTCCAATGTATTAGGAACGACAGAGGATTATATGGATAAGGTACGGACCTGGATCACGAACAGGGTTCACGATGAAGATCAATTAGAACCACTCAAGTACAAATGGACAATCGTTAAGATTGCCGGGGATTACTATTTAAACCGGACAGTCGGCAATAATCTGGGCAATCCCTCCTATATTGGTGCGCTTATCCGAATCGACTCCATGCGCTCACCGCTGGGCAATCTAAACCTGCAATCCGGCGGCGATGTTCTTATCGTGGATAATGAAGGGAATATTATAACCAGTCCTTCGGAAACAATGGGCTACGGCTTCAAGCTGCCGCGTGAGAAGCTGAACCGGAATTCTTCGTTTTCTTTTTCGCATGATGGCGTGAAGCTATTCGTTGTGTCCAGCCAGTCAGCCGCCCTGGGAATCAATCTTTCGGTGGTCATTCCCGATTCAGAGCTGCTTCAGGGATTGAATATCTTCCAGATGATTGTTAATGTTCTTCCCTTTTTTGTTTTGATCATTTTGCTGGTTTACTTATATTATTTTCGCCGTATGGTCATCCGCCCGATTCTGGATTTGCTGGGAGGCATCCACCGCATTCGTAAAGGCTCTATGGAAACCCAGCTTCCTTCTTCTAACCTGTTGGAGTTTCAAGCACTGAATCAAGCGTTCAATAGCATGGTTGTGGAAATTCAAGACTTGAAAATTGATGTATACGAGGAACGGTTAAACGCACAAAAGGCAGAATTGAAGCATTTGCAAATGCAAATTAATCCGCATTTTTTTCTGAACACGCTCAATATCATTTTTCAGCTTGCCGACCTGAAACGTTATGAACTGGTAAAAAAGACAGTACGCCATCTGGTGCAGTATTTCCGTTTTATGCTTCAGGTCAAGGATAACAGCATTACTTTGGAACAAGAACTGGAACATCTCCGCAATTATCTCGAAATTCAAAAAATGCGTTACCAGCAATCGTTTGATTTTCAGATTGCCGTGGATGAAGAGATTAGCGGCGCCTCTATACCTTCCTTGATTATTCAGCCCTTTGTAGAAAATGCCATGCTTCACGGTATAAGTCTGAAAACAGAGACATTCAATCTCCGGATCTCGGCAGTCCAATCTGAAGAAGAGGCCGATATTATGATCATTGAAATCTCGGATAACGGAAAAGGCTGCAGTGCCCGGAAACTACAGGAATTAAATTCACCGGATTACACACCCGGAACGGAGGACGGGCATATTGGCATCTGGAATGTAAAAAAAAGGTTGGCTATGCGTTATCAGGAGAAAGCTGACATTTACTTCAGCGAAAATGAGCCGACCGGATTCCGTGTGCGTCTGATTTTACCCGTTGAATATGCAGAAGGAGAACGATAAGCCATGCGATTATTAATTGTAGATGATGAACAGTTCGCTGTAGAGGGGATTCTCTATTGCTGCGACTGGAAGGAGTTTGGGGTAGAAGAGGTCTTGACGGCTAATAGGGCAGACCGGGCCAGGGATATTGTAAATGATAAAAAAATAGATTTGCTGATTTGCGATATTGAGATGCCCGATGAAGATGGGCTTTCGCTGGTTGGCTGGGTGAGGGAGCACTCTCCCTGGACGGAATCGATATTTTTGACCTGTCATTCCGAATTTTCCTACGCTAAAAAGGCAGTTAACCTCGGAAGTTTTGATTACCTGCTGAAGCCTGTTGACTCAGCTGAACTGTTGTCTGCCGTATCAGGTATGATTGCAGCCATCCGCGAGAAGGAAGAGTATGAGTCTTACAATAAAATGTACCATAAGTATCTAAATTTGTGGCAACAAGAAAAGCCGAAGCGTGTGGAGCGTTTCTGGCAGGACCTGTTGTCACGCAGCATCCTGTCCTTCGGGGACTTTTTTGAACGGGAGCTGGCAGGCGCTGGCGTGGGGTTAACCACTGGAGATTTGGTGCTTCCCATTCTAATCAGCATTGAGGAGTGGAACAAACCCTTAAATCCGCGTGACCAGGAAATCATGGAATATGCTGTGAAGAAAGCTGCGGAGGAATTTTTTACAGAAGAGCAACAAGGCGAGGCAGTCACAGACAAAAGCGGGGTTTTGTTCATTCTGCTGTACGCCAAAGGGAAGGAAGAGGGAGGACGGGCGGCTGAGACGCTTAAAATTCAGAAGCTCACTGCCATGGGAAAACGTTTTATCAAGGCATGCCTAGGAGTTGTTCTATAGTATAGTAACCTGCTATGTCGGCTCGTTCAAACCCCTTCAAGAGCTGCCGGGAATGTGCGAAAGCTTAAAGATTATGGAGCGTGACAATATCTCAAGGACACAATCGGTGCTCTTATACTTGCCGCAAGACCAGATATTACTGTCACCTAATTTAGATGACATCCGGCTCGATGACCTGATCTCTTATATGCTAAGCGGAAAGCGTGAGTCTGCTGTCCGCTTTATTCATAACCTGACAGAGAAATTGGAAACCAATCCTTGCTTTCAGGGAAGAAATCTGGACGCATTGCATCAGGATACAATGCAGATTATATACCACTTCCTGCAGGTAAGAGGAATCAATGCAGGAAGTATTGTCCTGTTTACCGACTGGACAACCGCCCGTATACGGGGCCTTCTTCAGTACAGGCATTGGGCAGAGGGAATCGTCTCAGCCGTCATGGAAACGGAATTCGAGCGGCAGGAAAAGGGTAGCGTGATTGAACGATCCATTCGATACATCCAACAAAATGTAGAGGAAGAGATCTCTAGAGCGAGTGTCGCTGATTATGTGGGATTGAACCCAACCTATCTTTCCAGGCTGTTTAAAAAAGAGACAGGCCAAAACCTTATTGATTTCCTGATTTCGGTGAAGATGAACCGTACCCGCGAACTTTTGGACACAACGGATATGTCGGTCAGTTCGATAGCGCAACAGGTTGGGTACAGTAATTTTTCGCATTTCACTAAAATGTTCCGCAAGCAGTTCGACGTTAATCCTCAGGAATATCGCAAGGTCACAAAACGATTAGACTGAGGTCATAAAAACGGCAGAGCAGTTGCAGGCAACTCCTTATACTGAAGTCATAACCCAATAAGAAGGTGTGGAACTATGGCTTCGGAAAAAGTATTCATAACCCAACCCGGCATCTCACAGCCCAATACAAAATGGAGGCACTTCTGGAAGTACAGGGCATTAATTATTCTGGCGATGCCGGGAATACTGCTGATGTTAATCAATAACTATCTGCCGATGTTTGGTATTTTTTTGGCCTTCAAGGACCTGAATTATACAGACGGAATATGGAAAAGCAAGTGGATTGGACTGGACAACTTTAAGTTTTTGTTTGCTTCGAACGACGCTTGGCTGATCATTAAGAATACATTGCTGTACAACATTAGCTTTTTGCTGATCAATACGATATTGGCTGTAATGCTGGCTCTTCTCCTTAACGAGGTTAAAAATAAATTTGCCTCCAAATTCTTTCAGAGCACTGTGATCTTGCCCAATTTTATTTCCATGGTCATTGTCGGCTACATCGTTTATGGATTTTTGAATCCGGAACTGGGGTTCATCAATAAATTTATTTTGGAGCCCTTCGGTATTGATCCTAAAAATTGGTACGCGGAAGCGCAGCATTGGCCATATATTTTGACCATTGTCAACACATGGAAGAATGTCGGTTACGCGGCCGTGGTCTATCTGGCAGCCATTGTTGGGATAGACTCTGAATATTATGAAGCTGCTGTCATTGATGGAGCCAGCCGCTGGAAGCAAATGACGAAAATTACGATTCCTCTAATTGCCCCGATCATTATTATCATGACATTGCTGGCGATTGGCCGGATTTTTAACGCCGATTTCGGTCTGTTTTATCAGGCGACAATGGCATCCGGTATGATCAAAGAGACCACAGAAGTTATTGATACCTATGTGTACAGTGCACTAATGGTCACCGGCGATACGGGACTCGCCTCCTCGGCAGGGCTGTTGCAATCCGTTGTTGGCTTTACACTCGTCGTGACTGTCAACCTGATTGTTCGTAAATTCAGCAGAGAAAATGCTCTATTTTAAAAGGAGATTAATATGAACCAAAAGAGAACCAACCCCATCATCGTCGTTGTTTTGACCTTGTTCAGCTTGGCGTGCCTGATCCCGTTCTGGCTCGTGTTCATGATATCGGTGGCCGACGAAAATTGGGTAACCGCCCACGGGTACAGCTTTTGGCCCGGCAAATTCAGCCTTGTCGCTTACCAGTATTTAATTGAAGATGCCGAAAAAATATTGCGGGCTTACGGCGTATCTGCTTTGGTTACAGTGATTGGTGTGGTCGTCAGTTTGTTCGTGACTTCCGCAATGGCCTACGCCTTGTCACGGAAAGAGTTTCCGCTCAGAGGGGCTCTTAGCTTCTACATCTTGATCACCATGCTGTTTTCGGGAGGTTTGCTGCCCTGGTATCTTGTATACACCCGCTTTTTACATGTTCAGGATACTTTGCTGGCGTTAATCATTCCGGGTCTGATCGGCGGCTTCAATGTCATTATCATGCGGACTTTCTTTACGAACAGCATCCCGCCTTCCCTGATTGATTCTTCTCAGATCGATGGTGCAGGTGAATTCCGGACATACTTCAGCATTATTTTGCCGCTGTCACTTCCTGTCATGGCCACAATTGGGCTCTTCACCACCGTATCCTACTGGAATGACTGGTTTACAAGCCTGGTCTTCATCCAGAATGAGAAGCTATTCTCTCTGCAGTATTTGTTGACCAAAACCTTGATGAACGCTTCGTTCCTGCAGACGATAGCCAATAAGGCTTATAGTTCGACCGCACAGGTTACGACGCCGCTGGAATCTATCCGAATGGCGATGGCAATGATTGCAATCGGTCCGCTGGTGCTGGTGTTCCCTTTCCTGCAGAAGTATTTTGTAAGGGGTCTTACCGTAGGCGCTGTGAAAGGCTGATCCCGGCATAATGCCGGATTAGTATACGCAAGCAAATGTTCTAAAGGCAAAAATAGAAGGATTCCAGGGAGGGCTATTATTTATGAAGTGGTTAAAAAAGAGTTCTGCTGTGCTGGCATCGTTGATGTTGGCTTCAGTCGTAGCGGCCGGTTGCGGCGGAAATAACGCATCGGATTCGCCGGCGGGTTCAGCTCAGCCAGATGGAGCAGCCAGTTCGGAGTTGAAGCCTTACGAAGTCATGATGGTCTTCCCCGATGCGCCCCAAAAAGACAATCAACTGGTTCAGGATGCGATGAATGATTATCTGAAGAAGACATATCCGGAATTAAACATGACTGTCAAGCTGAATCCCATTGACTGGGGCGCTTGGAGCGATAAAACGAACCTAATGATGGCGTCCGGCGACAAAATGGATTTGCTGTTCGCGGCGGATTGGCTTGGATTCCAGCAGCAGGTTACAAAAGGGGGGCTGCTGCCGCTTGATGATTTGCTCGCCAAATACGGGCCCGATATCGAAGCTGTGGAAAAGGATTACCACGAACCGGCTAAACGCGGCGGCAAGCTTTACGGTATCCATACCCATCAGGAGCTGGGCGGTGCACAAGGGGTTTATTTGAATAAGGAGCTAGTGGACAAATATAACTTTGACCTGACTGCACTGAAGTCCGGAAAGGTCGAGGATTTGGAGCCCATGCTGAAAACGATCAAAGAAAACGAACCGGGTATTACGCCTTTAGTGGCACCTAGTTTTCCACTCGAAGCTTACTATTCGTCCACAAATCTGGACTCCATTACAAGCATCGCTGCTATTAACACTGTAGGAACAGCTCCAGATGATTATACTGTTATCAATTCCTTCACTACTCCCCGGTATATGGAGCTTGCCAAGTTGACTAACAAGTGGTACAAGGCAGGATATATAAACAAGGATGCACTGACACCCGGTTTGGATGCCTGGAAAAAATTGCAGGCCGGCAAAGGATTTGCATTTGTCAGCGATATGGATATTCTGGCTGATATGGAGATCGGAAAAGCTGACATCTCGCCGAATGGTTCGATTAAAGCGGGCCGTGAGATGCTGCAGATTCCTCTAAATATTGACCGTTTGCAAACCGGAAAAATGACAGCTACTATGTATGCGATTTCGAAAAGCTCTGAAGATCCTGAACGTGCCATGATGCTGCTTAACCTCTTCTATAAAGACAAGGATTTGCTGACCCTCTTTAACTTCGGAATCGAAGGGAAACATTATGTGCTTAAGGATGGCCAAATTGCACTGCCGGAAGGTCAAACTACGGATAGCGTCGGCTATTATCATGATATTATGTGGCAATTGGGCAATCAGATGCTTAACTACACCCGTGTAGGGGAAGATCCGGATAAATACAAGAACTATGAGAAATTCAACGAAAAAATTTCCTCCAACCGTTCCCGTATTTTTGGATTTGTCTTCGATCCGGAGCCTGTAAAGAATGAGCTGATCTCGATCGACAATGCCAACAAAACATTTGTGGACGGACTAAAGTCCGGTCAATTGGACCCGGAAGAGGTTGTTCCTAAGATGTTGGAGAAACAAAAAGCAGCAGGAGCTGACAAAGTAATCGCTGAAGCGCAAAAACAGCTTGATGCTTGGCTTAAATAAAACAGCAAATCCCCCTTTTAATTGTCAAGGATCATACATCGAAGTGGAGTGGAGTATTCATATGGAAAATTCAATGCTGACCTATATAGATATGTATCCCGATCAAGCCCAGTACACATCCGGCCAATCAGGCAATATTGTAATCGAACTGGAGACCCGGGAGGATAAGATTCTGGAACTGGTTGTCGGGTTTTACAAGTTAGAACAGCAAGTTGCCGAAGAAACATTAAGAATCAGCACGAAAAATGGATTGAGACAAATTGTGCACATTCCCCTGTTTGCTGAAGATACACAGTGGGCCGGTTATGGGGTCAAGGCTACACTGTTTTGCGATAAAATTGCAGTGTCCACAGCCTATACTTCGTATGATATTGCCGATCACTGGAGCCGGGCGCCACGGTATGGCTTTTTAAGCGATTTTCGGACAGAAGAATCCGGAGATTTCCGTGACGTCGAAAGTATGAACAAATTCCACTTGAATGTCATACAGTTCTACGATTGGATGTATCGCCATGATGATCTTGTTCCGAAACAGGACGAATTTATCGATCCCATGGGCCGGACGATGTCCTATAAAGTTGTGCGTGAAAAAGTATCAGCCGTGCACGATAAAGGGATGGCAGCCATGGCCTATGGGGCTGTATACGCGAGTCTAAAAGATTTTTTGCAGACACGGCCGGAATGGGGACTTTATAACCGCCGGGGAGAGCCGTTTCAACTAATAGACTTATTCTATATTATGGACATTACACCGGATTCGCCTTGGACCGATCATATTGTTGAACAGTTCCGTCAGGCTGTAATCGCCGGATTCGACGGGATTCATATGGATCAATACGGTTTTCCCAAGAAAGCAATACGTAGGGTCGGAGGAAGAGAAGAAATGTTGGATCTGGCGGAATGCTACCCGGCGCTTATTGACCGAGCCAGCTCAGCAGTGAAGGAAATTAAAGCCGGAGCCGGGGTCATATTCAATAATGTAGGCAATTATCCTATAAGCAAGACTGCCTCGTCGGATCAGGAGGCACTTTATATTGAAGTGTGGCCGCCTGTAGTCCGGTTGCGTGAGCTTAAAGGACTGATCGATAATGCAAGATCATTGGACCCGGACAAGCCGATCATCCTTTCCGCCTATCTGCCCTCCTTCTACCCGAAGGCCGGTAATGACAAGGAATGGGCCGAGAATGGCGCGCTGTTAACCATAGCATCTATATTTGCAAGCGGTGGATATCACCTCTTATTGGGTGAGAACAATGGGCTGCTGACAATGCCCTACTACCCCGATTATGCAGTGATGCGGACTGAATTTGCCGTTGAGGTCAGACGTTACTATGATTTCATAGTACGGTTCGGCACGCTTATACACAATGCACAGTTGGAAGATGTGTCTTATACCTATACAGCAGGGGTAAATACCGAAATCACCTTCGAAGGCAGTGTGCCTTTTGCGCCAAATGGAGATATTGATTCCGTGTGGACCATCATCAAGCGGATGCCAGGTTACCAGATATTGCAGCTCATTAACCTAGTCGGACTTGAGGATGATTATTGGGAGCACGGCAAGAAACAGCGGCCTGAACCTCAAACTGGAGTGGTTTGCAATTTGCTGATTGAACAGCCGATTGAGTGCATCTACACAGCCAGCCCGGATGACGGTAACCAAGAAGTATGTTTCTTGGATTACGAGGTTGTTCCTCACGGACAAGGACTGGCAGCCAGATTTACTTTGCCCTCTCTGAGAGTGTGGACCATGGTTGTAGTGAAATTTAGTGAAGTATAACCTATAGGAGTGAATGATATGAACAATACAAAATGGTGGCAGACAGCTGTTATTTACCAGATTTATCCCAGGAGTTTTCAAGACAGCGACGGGGATGGGATCGGCGATCTCCGGGGGATTATCAACAGACTAGACTATCTCGAGCAGCTGGGCATCACCGCAATATGGCTTAGTCCTGTATACAAGTCTCCCAATGACGATAACGGATATGATATCAGCAATTACCAGGAGATTATGAGCGAATTCGGCACGATGGAGGACATGGATGAATTAATTGAAAGAGCCAAGCTTCGCAACATTCGGATTATTATGGATCTGGTCGTCAATCACACCTCGGATGAGCATCCATGGTTCATTGAAGCCCGCAAGGGAAAAGACAATCCGTATCGGAACTATTATATCTGGCGCGATCCGGTAAACGGCGGAGTTCCCAATTCCTTGCGTTCAACATTCAGCGGGTCGGCTTGGGAGTTCGACGAAGCAAGCGGCCAGTATTATCTGCACTTGTTCAGCCGCAGACAGCCGGACCTGAACTGGGAGAACAGTAAAGTCCGGCAAGAGGTATGGGACATGATGAATTTCTGGCTGGACAAAGGCGTCGGCGGATTCCGTATGGATGTGATTGATCTGGTCGGCAAAATACCGGATCAGGAGATTACAGGAAATGGTCCGAAGCTTCATGAATATCTGCAGGATATGAACCGTGAGACGTTCGGAAAGCATGATGTTCTGACAGTGGGAGAGACATGGGGCGCGACTCCGGAAGTGGCCAAGCTCTATTCCGATCCGGACCGGAACGAGCTTTCGATGGTATTCCAGTTTGAACATATTGGTCTGGACCAACAGGACGGGGGAGAAAAGTGGGATTTGAAGCCCCTGGACGTAAGTGAATTAAAGCAGGTATTGGCAAAATGGCAAACCGAACTGGGGAACGCGGGCTGGAACAGTCTGTTCTGGAACAATCATGATTTGCCGAGAATCGTATCCCGTTGGGGCGATGACAAGCAATACCGTGTACAAAGCTCCAAAATGTTCGCCATTCTTCTGCATTTGATGAAGGGCACGCCTTACATCTATCAAGGCGAAGAAATCGGAATGACCAATTATCCGATTCAAGAGATCAGCGAAGCGCAGGATATTGAGACCATCAATATGTATCAGGAACGGATTGCAGAGGGGTATGCCAAGGAAGATATTATCCATTCCATTAATGTAAAGGGAAGAGATAATGCCCGAACCCCGGTACAATGGGATCATTCCCCTAACGGAGGATTTACAACCGGAGAGCCATGGCTGCATGTAAATCCAAATTATAAGGAAATAAATATGGAAGCAAATCTGAAAGATCCAGATTCGGTTTTTCACTGCTACCGTAAGCTGATTGAGCTGCGGAAGAACAACCCAATCGTTGTATGGGGCGATTTTGAACTGCTGACCCGCGTACCGGATCAAGTGTTCATGTATTTCCGCCGGTATGAAGGGGAGACCTGGCTGGTAACGGCCAATTTTAGCAGGGAAGCCACCACACTTGAATTACCGGAAACGGGTCAGGCCGGGGAATTCATCATTGGCAACTATACCAGAGATGACGTGGACTTTAAGCAATTACAATTACAGCCTTACGAAGCGTTTGCCGTCAAACTCGCGTAGGCTAACCTTTGCACCTCTTTGTAATATTGGAAGGTATGACTCCAACGTATAGGCTGACGTCCGGAATTCCGGACGTTAGTTTTTTGTGCTTCATTCTAACAAGGCACCGTCCAGCCAATGAAATTGTGATATAATGACGTCGTTGTTTGTGAACAGCAGAACTACTACTATGATAATAGGATGGACCATATGAAGGGGTATATGAATAGAGTAGACACCAAACGATTGATCATTATGGTTTTCGGCAATGTATTCTTGGGCATGGGAATCAGTATTTTTAAGCTGTCCGGCATGGGGAATGATCCCTTTAGCGGCATGGTGATGGCACTTGCAGAGTCCAGCGGTATCGCATATGCAAATTTTCTAATCTTACTGAACCTTGTCTTGTTTGGAATAGAATTTATCACAGGACGAAAGTATATCGGAGCCGGAACTTTTGTAAATGCAATTTTGCTGGGCTACATAGCTACTTTCTTTCATAGTACCTGGCTAAATTTGTGGGGCGAACCTCAGCTGTTTTGGCAGCGGGTGGTCATCGTGGCGATTGGTGTGGTGGTATGCAGTTTTGGGGTATCCATGTATCAGACCTCGGATGTGGGAATAGCCCCCTATGACAGCCTGTCCCTGATTATGAGGGATAACTTTCCGAAAATCTCTTATTTTTGGCACCGGATGTTTACGGATGCTCTTTGTGCTTTGATCTGCTTCCTGGCAGGAGGCATCATAGGTTTGGGAACACTGGTGTCTGTATTCGGTCTGGGACCCATCATTCATTTTTTTGACGTGAATTTTACGAGGAAGCTTCTGGCAAAAAAAGGGTCTAAAGGCGAATAACGATTTAATGATTCCAATTTTATACCCTTGATATACGGGATTTTAGCAACCATCTCCAAAAGGCAAATTCAGTCGAAATATGAAGATATCTTGAGAATGATTAAGCGTCAGGGTTCCCCGGTGCAGCTCCGCAATATTCCTGGCAATGGAAAGTCCCAGACCTGTTCCTGCCTGAATGCCTTCACTGCTTCTTGAATGGTCAACCTTATAAAAGCGGTCAAATAGTCTTTTTTCTTGATCCGGTGTTAGCGGAATCCCTTTATTTTCGATCTCGATAGTTAGCTGATCACCATCCGTTCTCATCCGTATGCCGATCATTCCCGGCTTCAGAGAATACTTTAAGGCATTCATCAGAAGATTATCGATAGCTCTGGCTATTTTATCACTGTCAATCGGGATCACAACTGGAGCGTTACCAAGATCTTTTACGATAGTTATGCCGCTCTCTTGAGCAATAGGTTCGAATTCAAACAGCAATTGATCTAAAAGTTGGAATAAATCGATGTTTCTTATATTTAACCGGGAGTCAACAGTGGAGAGCTGGGTATGTTCAAACAAGTCATCCAGCAACTTTTTTAGATGAATCGCTTTATTATAGGTGTTTTGCACAAATCGCGAGTATTCTTCTTTATCTTGAAACGATTCCGTTCTTAAAAGCTCAATGTATCCGATAATGCTTGTAAGAGGTGTACGCAGGTCATGTGAAATCCCCGTGATCATCTCCATTTTGGATTTTTCGATTTCCCGTTCTTTTATAATCTGCTGTTGCAAACGTTCAGTCATTCGGTTGATATTAAATGCAACCCGCCCGAGTTCATCTTGCCGATGCACAGATACCCGATAGTTCAAATCACCCTCAGTGATTATTTGAAGCCCGCGCTCCAGGGTGATTAAGTCTTTAACGATTCGTCGTGTCAGAGCTAAGAAGGTAATGATAAATACAACCATAAAAAAGGGGGTGATAAAATAAGGGAATATATTCAATAACCAGTTCAATGCCATCCTATTCCCAGCCTTCATAACAAGGAAGATGATCGTGTTATTTACAGCATAAGCAACAATTAAACTTAACATCATTCTGATTAGAATGTTGAACTGTATCTTTTTTTTTCGGTTTAACTGTGACACAGGTTTAGTCAATTTTATATCCAACTCCCCACACTGTTTTAATGTACTGAGGCTCCCGAGGATTTTTTTCTAATTTCTCTCTCAAATTTCGGATATGGACCATTACGGTATTGTCGGAATAGCCGTAAGGCTCTTTCCAAACACTCTCATAAATTTGCTCCGTACTAAAAACCTGCCCCGGCCGGCTTGCCAGCAGTGTTAAAATTGCAAACTCCAGCGGAGTTAATGAAACTTCGGTTCCGTCCAGCTTCACGGAATGTTTCGTTTTATCTATAATCAGGTTCTTTATAATAAGAAGAGAAGTATATTCTTCCTTCCCCATTAAGGATTGACGCCGTAACTGGGCTTTTACACGGGCCAGCAATTCCAGCGGATTAAACGGTTTGATCATGTAGTCATCTGCCCCGGTAGTTAGACCCGTAATTTTATCAATATCTTCCTGCTTGGCTGACAGCATAATAATCGGAGTATCGGATATTTCCCTTATTTTGAGACAGGCTATGATACCATCCATCCGAGGCATCATGACATCCAGAATAATCAGTTGAACGGATGCAGTTTGTATGGCATTCAGCGCCTCCTGGCCATCTGCTGCTTCAAGCACATGGTAACCTTCATTCCGCAGATAGACATGAATGACATCCCGAATTTCAGAATCATCATCGGCAACAAGGATAGTAATCATTCACCACAGCTCCTCTTCCTTATTTATCTATAATAGTTCCCCTTTTACGGCAGACGTAGACGAATGCAGGGGGAATGTTAAAAGGCACGAAATCTATTTTTTCAATACTAAAATATTCGGATAATTGCCGCTTCATGTGAAGTGAATACGTTGTTTTATTTACCTTAGTACTGATTGCACTGGTGATTGCCCCTGTCCCCGATCCGAGCTCAGCGACTGCTTTAACCTCAGGCCAGGGGATCTGCTTAACCATGGAATCTGCTAGAAACCGGGAACTCGGTATAATACTGCCTA
The DNA here is from genome assembly GCF_000758705.1 of Paenibacillus graminis. Classification (NCBI taxonomy): domain Bacteria; kingdom Bacillati; phylum Bacillota; class Bacilli; order Caryophanales; family Paenibacillaceae; genus Paenibacillus; species Paenibacillus graminis. The sequence continues at coordinate 1,783,253 of NZ_CP009287.1, forward strand.
CCCGTTTTGGATGATGAATAAAACTCTGTAAAAATAAAAGATTGTCATTGAAGTTCATTGGGTTTGCCTCCATTAATGCTAGTTTAATTAGACTTGGATATTGAATAACTTGGGTAGGATGTGATCTCCGAAGTATGTTCCTGCAGAAAAAAACATAAGGGTCCATCCTATCGCGCTGGAATATGAAATAATGGCAAAACGTCTATAATTTGTACCGCTCAGTCCGATTAATAGAGGGATGATATAGCGAACAACCGGGATAAACATCCCAATGTACATAGCCCTATTTCCCCGTTTGTTCAAGATCAGCTCTGCCTTTTGAAAATGTCTGTTCTGCCGGAATCTGTTCTTCAGCTTTTGCCCGAAGTATTTCCCTGCAAAATAAGATACCGTAAAGGCCGTTATAAGCCCTGACAAAGTGCAGAAGTAGGTTATCCAAGGATTGATAACGCCCATGTGGCTCAGAGCTGCTCCGGTAACGATTGTAATTTCATTCGGAATGGGAATTCCAAAAGGCCCTAGCGTAAAGGCAACATAAAAAATCAGATAACCATACTGGCTGATCAGCTCTAAGATCGTGTTGCTGGCCACTTTGATACCCCCTTCGTTCGTTATACAGGAATCGTAACGAAAACTTCTGAGGAACCAGTGAGGGTATTTCTAAAGGAATTCTGAAGATGAGGTTAGACGACGTTTTACGAGTCCTCCAATACCGCAAGAGCTAAATATAAAATTGTAAGGTAGATGTAAGGCAAATCGATAGCCTGGGCCAGCCTGGCAGGATAAGATTGGAACAAACGAAAATAGAAATTTTTTAAAAGGAGAATCGAGATGAGGCTGTTTGAACTGTTGCTTTTTTTGTCAAACATCGGCTTGTTTGCATTAACAGTCCTCTTAAAAAAAGGACGGCGCAGAATTCCAGTATTCGTTGCAGGCGGGATCGCCACACTTTTACTGGTCATTCATTGGATAGTGGAAGGATACAGAGTTCAGCTATTTTTCCCATATTGCATAACGGTCATTTTTTTAGCCATTTCAGTGTATAGCTATTTTAAAAAAACTGGCCCCCAAAAAATCCCACGATTCATGTTGGGTTCAGCTTATACCGCTATAGCGGTAATGCTGGTCGTAACAGCGGGTCTCTTGTATGCTTTTCCTGTATTTAAACTGCCTGAGCCGACAGGCCAATTTAAGGTAGGAACGCAAACGTTTCATTTCGTGGATACCAATAGGGAAGAGATTTACGACGAAGCCAAAGAGGGTAAGAGAGAATTGATGGTTCAGGTATGGTATCCGGCTCAAGCTGGCACCGGCAAATACGCCCCCTTAATTCCCGATACCCGGATCTTACGTTATTTGGCCGAGGACTATGGCCTTCCCGGGTTTACTTTTCAACACCTGAAGTACGTATCCAGTCAGGCTTATCCGGGGGCCGAAATCTCTTCGGCACAGACTTCATTCCCGCTGGTCCTTGCGAATCCCGGCAACGGCTCTTCCAGGTTCCTTCACACGTCCCAAGCCGAAAATCTCGCGAGCCACGGATATATCGTGGCAGTGATCGACCACACCTACAATACAGCTGCAACCGAGTTTCCAGACGGGCGAATCACGACCAGCACAACCAACGACTTATTCTCTCCCGGCCAAGATTACCAGACAGGAAGAAAAATTCGCGACAAGTTGGGAAAAGTTTTAACCGGTGATGTGACGTTTGTACTGGACCAATTCGAACTCATCCAATCGGGGGAGATTCCAAGTCATCTAAAAGGGAGGATGGATCTCGGTCATGTCGGGGTGTTCGGTCATTCCATCGGTGGGGCGACGGCCTATGACGCTTCTTACGACCCGCGAATCGCTGTTGGAATAGACCTTGATGGAGGGCTTTATCGGCTGCGTGACAGAGAGGGGCTGCGAAAGCCGTTTTTGTTCATCAACTCAGAAAGCTATTTCGAAAAATTAAAAATGGTGATGGATAACCGGATTTACACGGATGCTGAGCTTAAGCGTATGGGCTCCACAAGAGAGTGGGAGGATCAAGTAACGGAAGATAAAAAGTTGGAGCTTGAACGGATGCGCGAAACGGTCGACGAAGGGGGGCAAGCCCTCTATATCGAAAATACGGAGCATTTGAATTTTACCGACGTACAGTTCATTTCCCCGATTTTCAAAATGCTGGGCATTACAGGAAAGATTGCGCCCGAAAGAGCGAACTCCGTTATCAATGCCTATATGCTGGATTTCTTCGATAGGTATCTGAAAAATCAGGGCGGAGTCTTAATGAAAGGACCGGATAGCCGCTTTCCGGAGGTGAAGTTCGTAAACTTGCCATTTGCTCCCCTTCAAGTAGACAATTAGGATAATGAAAATGCAGGCAACAGAAGAGCCGGCCGTCCAGACGAATCTGGATAACCGGCTTTTCTTTACAAGAAGCTATAGAGGCGGACGCCATGTGGCGGGATGGTTGTCTGCAGGGAGCCTACGTTAAGCTCGGCCGGCGTTCCGCTCCATAGCTCGGTGCCGGCGGCTGTACCGCTCAGGCCGATCTCTTCAAGGTCCAGTTCCAGCGCTAGCGGGTTTTCGCCAACATTGAATAGGGCAGCATAACGGGTGCCATCGGTGTGATCGGCAGTCCAGACGATAAGCTCATCTGTGCAAAGCGCCTCCTTGGCTCCGCGGCTCTCGCGGTGCATGCGCAGAACCTCCCGGTTGGTAAGCAGCGACAGCGTCCAGTCGTCGTTGTCCCGCAGCTCGCCGCCGAAGATCAGCGGCGAGCGGAAGATGCTCCAGAGCGACATCATCGTCAGCTGCTCGTCACGCGTGAACCGGGTCCAGCGGTCCGCTCCCCCGCCATCCACAGAGCGGATGCCGATGTGGCCGAGCGGCAGCATATCGCAGTCCGGCCAGGACCCGGACTGCGGAACGCCCTGCCATTTCCGGCAGCGGCTGAACATATCAAGCAGCAGCGGCCACTGGTCCCAAAAGTCGTCCGTGACCCGCCACATGTTGGCATGTCCGGTGAAGAGCTCCGCATATTCCACCGGAGCGGGTCCGGGGGAGAGGCTCAGCACCATAGGCCGGCCGCAGCGCTCAATGGCTTTGGAGATCAGGACGATCTCCGGCTGATGGGTGTCGTACAGCCTGGAAGCCGCGATATCATCGACCTTCACCAGGTCGACTCCCCACCGTGCGTACAGTTCAAAGAGAGAATCGTAATACGCCTGCGCCCCTTCTTTAGAGGCGTCCACTCCGTACATATCTGTATTCCATGGACAGATAGAGTTCGTATGTGCAATCTCGCGTGCGGTTGCCGTCGTGCCCAGAATAGGAGCAGCAGCATGAGCAGCCTGCCGCGGAATGCCGCGCATGATATGAATGCCGAACTGCAGGCCGAGACTGTGTACATAATCGGCTAACGGCTTGAAGCCTTGGCCGCCTGCTGCGGAAGGGAAGCGGTTCTCGGCAGGCATCAGCCGGGAATATTCGTCCATTACGAGCGGAACGAACGGCCGGTATTGAGAGGAATTCGCCTGAGGCTCATACCACTGAATATCGACGGTAATGTAGCTCCAGCCGTAATCTTTGAGATGCTCTGCCATGTATTCCGCATTGCCGCGGATTTCATCTTCTGTTACGGCCGCGCCGTAGCAGTCCCAGCTGTTCCAGCCCAGCGGCGGAGTAGGTGCTGCAAGCTTATGATTCATTATAAATCTCCTTTACTGATGTATTATTGCTCTTGTTAATTCCATCATAATAAAGGAGATTAGCATTATCTACAGTAATCTTGCGAGTCCAATAGCACTATATTGCGGTTTCAGTATTGATCTTACAGCGGCTTATTGAAAACAGAATATACCTTTGTTACTGTTACTAATATACAAGCTAAGAAGGAAGGTTATTATGTCTTCAAAAACTCAAACGTTTAAAGCGACAAATAAACATGTGAAAATCATTGGCCGGACCCACTATTACAACGATGTACGGTGGCTGGCCCTCTCAGGCGGCGGCATAGAATTTTCATTCTATGGCACGAAAGCGGAGATCACCCTCCAGGGCGATTCAATGGCATCAACCGGCAATAATCTGGCCAGAATCGGCATCAGTGTAAACGGCAAAAGGATTATTGACGATCAGGTGGATCAGCCGCTCCGGTCATACACGGTTTTTGAAAGCGATACTGCGCAGAACGTCACGGTAAGGCTCATCAAACTCTCCGAGGCGGCGATGTCAACGGTGGGGATTCAGGATATTGCCGTCCATGCCGCCGATGGAATTAAGCCAACTCCGGATAACGTACATACCATCGAATTTATCGGCGATTCCATTACTTGCGGCTATGGGGTCGATGATGAGCATGAACTGCATTCTTTTTCCACAGCTACAGAAGATGTTACAAAAACCTATGCTTACCTAACGGCGCAGCAGCTTGAGGCTGACTACAGCATGGTTTCGTACAGCGGATACGGCATTATTACAGGCTATACGGAAAATGGCCACAAGCTTACCACGCATCTTCTTCCGGATTACTATGAGAAAGTGGGCAAGTCTGAGGGGAAGTTTGACGATCGCTTGCTGCCCCAAGACGTACCGTGGGATTTCAGCCAGTTTGTGCCTGATCTTATTGTCATCAACCTCGGAACGAACGATGATTCTTACACGAAAGAGGATACTGCCAAGCAGACGGAATATGCTGAAGAATATGTTGAGTTTCTGAAAATGGTCAGACGAAATAACCCCCATGCTCCAATAATGTGTACGCTGGGTATTATGGGGGACAGGCTGTATCCCTATATCGAACAAGCAGTGGAGCAATTTATCCGGGAAACAGGGGACAGCAAGATTACCGCAATGAAGTTTGACGAGCAGCTGCCAGCAGACGGTTACGCAGCCGACTTCCACCCGTCCCGAGCCACACACAGCAAAGCGGCAAAAAGGCTGACTTCTCAGATTAAAGAGCTTATGAAGTGGTGATAGAAGTAACTCAAAGCAATCCCAGAGCTTTCCGTAAGGCATATTCACTTGATTGGGCGCCTTCTTTTGAATAGTGTGCCTCTGCAAACATGGGTGACAAATGATGGTACCCGGGGTAGACCTCAAGCTCCACCAAGACTCCGTCAAAAATCAGCTGTTTTACAAATAGAAGGGTTTCATCTATAAATAGATCAATCGTGTCTTACATCTAATTGAGGCATCATTTTCGTCTGACTCTGACGTGATTCTATTCACGAAGATTGGGTTAGATCGGTTGTCGGGATCAAATCAACTGCGCTGCTTAATTTCCATAATTGCCTCATGCAAAGTATCGCCTTTCCAAACCGGGCTTTGCATGAGTGGGAAAAGTACCAGACAATCGTGTTAGATTCTCCAACTATAAGTACCTCCTTTCATTTTTAATGATAGCAATAAAAAAAGGGAAAAGCTTGAAATCGAATCTCCTTTAGAATAAAATAACCTTAAAAACTAAACACTGACGATTCTGTAAGATTTATCTTTCGGACTGACTGGAAATGGTGATCTGACACTGGAATATAACGTTAATTTAGACGGCGGCATCACAGCAACCCGAATGAATCTATTGAAGCTTAGGCACTTTAGAGAAATGAGGGGGACATATGGTGGCAAAGATCAAGGTAGTGTATACTTCACAAGTTACACGAAATGGCGAAGCTTTGCCATTTTTTTGTTGTGGTTAATTGTTATTAACAGGCATTCGATAGAAACCGGGTAATGGAATCATAAGGACTTGAACGGTTATGGAGGAATCATTGCATATGAAACCAAGTATCTTCTATCCTTTAACTCATCCACAACAAAGAATATGGTCCATCGAACAGATTTACCCGCAAACCCCGCTGCACAACATTGGAGGAACCATCCGAATCAAGGGGCCTGTTCAGTTTTCGGTATTAGAAAAGGCTATTGCTCTCTTCATCCAAAGTCATGATGCATTAAGGCTGAGAATGGCTGTCCAGAACGGGGAGCCAAGGCAATACATCAATAATCATAATAATGATTTTCCATTAGATTTCATAGATTTCTCCACACACAGTGAGCCGGAACGGGAGCTTGCAGACTGGGTGGAATCCATAGCACAAAAGCCATTCGTCCTCGAAAACGAACGGCTTTTTTATTTTGCCATGTTTAGAGTCTCTGAACACGAAAATGGCTATTTGGCCAAATTCCATCATATCGTGGCAGATGGCTGGTCCATGAATATCATGACCGATCAAATAAGCAGGACGTATACCCGGCTTTTGCAGGGAGAAAAAGTGCAGGTTCAGCCTGAACCTTCTTATCTGGAGTACAGGGACCAGGAGCAAACTTATCTTGCTTCAGAGCGGTTTCACAAAAACCGGTCCTTTTGGCTCGAGAAATACCGGGCACTTCCTGATTCTTTTCTGAATGCCAGCTCGGATAGATTAGCCGGAAACAGAAAAACGTACGAATGGGGTCCTGGGCTCTCTGCCCGGATCAAGGGTTTGGCTTCAGCGCATAACTGTTCCTTGAATACCTTCTTTGTTACGGCGTATTTGCTGTATGCCCACAAGATTACGGGGCAAGACGATTTGGTCGTCGGCACGCCAGTATTGAACAGATCCGGACGGCAGCAAAAAAGCACCTTTGGGATGTATACCAGTACAATGCCGTTTCGCTATGTGATTGACGGTTCCAGTTCGGTACTGGACACGATGATCCAGATCAACAGCGAGCTACAGGCCTGCTATTTCCATCAAAGATATCCTTATAACCGGTTAGTACAAGAGCTTGAGCTTAAGAAAAAAGGTTTGGATCAATTATTTAATGTCTGTGTCAATTACTACAATACCAAGCTGGGTACAGAAATCAACGGATACCCTGTTGAGAGTGTCGAGTTCTACAGCGGGCAGCAGATGTATTCCATGCAGCTCGTGCTTAAAGAATGGACGGGCTCCGGAAGCATTACTGCAAGCTTTGACTATAAGCAAAACGATTTCACGGATGAACAAATTGATGATATGTACGGTCATCTCACGAGGCTAATCACGGCAATGGTGTCCGGCCCGGAAGCGAAGATCAGAGAAATCAGCATCCTGTCCAAGGAAGAGTGGACAGAACGGGTGGATACTTTTAATGCGACGAAAGCCTCCTACCCGCATGACAAAACCGTCTGCCAGCTGTTCGAAGAACAGGTGGAAAAGACACCCGGCGCAATCGCTGTTAGCTACAGGAATGAGCACCTGACTTACAAGCAGCTCAATGAGAAGGCCAACCAGCTCGCAGGATTTCTTATCGAAAAGGGTGTCAGCAGAGAAACCATTGTCGGTTTGTTGACCGCACACTCGATGGAAACGGTAATTGGCGTCCTTGGTATCGGCAAGGCAGGCGGAACCTTCCTGCCCATCGATCCCGGTAATCCGGCTGAGCGGCTGGGTTATATCCTGCAAGACGCCGGCGCGGAATTTCTGCTTACTAATCTCTCTCCCGTGGATGAATGTGGCTTTGACGGCCAGATCATCAATATGGAAGGGATTAAATACGATGCATACGGGACCTCCAATGTGAAGCCGGTAAGCAAACCGGAGGATTTAGCCTACGTGATCTACACCTCCGGTTCCACGGGGAGACCCAAAGGCACCATGATTGAGCACCGGGGATTAGTGAATTATATTTGCTGGGCTAAGAAGGTCTATGTGAAGCAATCGGAGGAAGTGTTTCCGCTCTATTCCTCACTTGCGTTCGATCTGACGATCACGTCCCTCTTCACGCCATTAATCAGTGGTGGGACCCTCCTTGTGTACCGGGACGATGAAGATGAATATGTCCTGTACCGGATTCTGCAAGAGAATCAGGCCACCATCGTGAAGCTTACGCCATCCCACCTATCCTTGTTGCTGGACCGGGGCAGCCTGAATTCCTCCGTCAAACGTTTTATTGTTGGAGGAGAAAATCTAAAAGTCAGTCTTGCCAAAAAGATATATGACAGTTTTGGTGGAAATATCGAGATCATCAATGAATACGGGCCAACTGAAACAGTGGTCGGATGTATGATCCATAATTATGTCCCGGATACAGACACAAGAGCAGCCGTGCCTATTGGAAGACCTGCCGATAATGTGCAAATTTATCTTTTGGATAACACGCTGGCTCCGGTCCCTGTTCATGCTGTAGGTGAAATCTATATTGCTGGCGACGGGGTGGCAAGAGGATACTTGAACAACCCTGGGCTGACTGCGGAGAAATTTATAGACTGCCCGTTTGCTCCGGGGAAGAGGATGTATAAGACCGGGGATCAAGGGAGGTTCCTGCGGGATGGAACACTGGAGTATATCGGCAGGCTGGATAAGCAAATTAAGATCAGGGGATATCGCGTTGAGCTGGAGGAGATCGAGAAGCACCTGCTCCATCATACCGGAATAGCAGAAGCGGTCGTTCTGAACCGTCAAGACAAAGGGCAGAATGCAACTCTTTGCGCCTATATCGTTTCCAAACGGAAAATTGCAGCCCAGGAGTTAAAAGAGTTCCTGATGGAGCAGTTGCCTGACTACCTCATTCCGTTACATTTTATCGAAGTACAGGAAATTCCCCTAACCGTAAACGGTAAGGTAGATACAGTATTATTGGAGGAAATTGCACTTCCGGGAAGAGAAGAGAATGCGTATGTCCAACCTAGAAATGAACAAGAAGAGCAGCTTATTCAAGTGGTTGGGGAGGTTTTACGGGTCGGCGATGTAGGGATGAAGCACAACTTTTACCATCTGGGCGGAGACTCCATTCAAGCCATTCAGATCGCTTCGAAACTGAGCCAAAGAGGCTTCAAGCTTAAAGTGAAGGACATGCTGTCATTTCCCATCCTGGAGGAGATGGCTACATTTATTGAAGCGGCGCAGTCAAAGGGGATTGAGCAGGGAGCAGCTGAGGGGAGCATATCGCTTACTCCCATCCTGTCCTATTTTTTTGCGCAGCATTTTGCAAAGGAGGATCACTATCATCAAAGCGTGATGGCAGTGGTTAAGAGGGAGATTGGGCTGAATACGCTGGAAAAAGCGTTAAGTGCACTAATCCGGCATCATGATTCCCTGCGGATCAATTGCAAGGGTGACAGCGGTGAGTTGTTCTATAATCAAGAGCATTATCATACCCGCCCATCTATTGAAGAATATGATTACTCAGACTTATCCCTGCCCGAACAAGAGGCTAAGCTGGGGGAAGAGGGGTATAGGCTGGCTGCTAGCTTCGATCTGCAGCAAGGCCTTTTGGTGAGAGCGGCTGTATTTGATCTCGGCCCTGTCCGGAAAATGCTGCTGATCGCCCATCATCTTGTGGTAGACGGTGTATCCTGGAGAATTATCCTGGAAGATATGAATACATTGGTGCGGCAGATCCATCGCGGCCAAGAAGCGGCACTCCCTTTGAAGACAAGCTCCTATCAGAAATGGGCCAAGGCATTGGAAACCAGCCGGCAGACGCTAGGGTTGCAGGAAGAAGTGTACTGGAATTCGATACTGCAGAAGCCTTTCACGTTGTCAGCGGACCATGACCAAGGAGCGGACATCCTCGCAAGCTGCCATACATTAATATCTGATCTTGGGCGGCCTGAGACTGCGGCGCTTCTGTCTGAAGCCAATGTTCCTTACAATACAGAACCACTTGATTTGCTGCTGACGTCTTTACTGGTGGCAATCAAAGAATGGACGGGCAGCAGAGATATGGTCATTGAAATGGAGGGGCATGGACGGGAGGATATCGATGAACTTGTTGATGTCACAAGGACCGTAGGATGGTTTACAAGCTTGTATCCATTCGGCATCACCTTGAACGAGGAAACCCTGTCCGGGCAGATTAAACAGGTTAAAGAGGAACGAAGAAGAGTGCCCGGTAACGGAATGGGGTTTGGATTATTGCGCCAGCTTGGCCGTATTGCAGATAACCGTCTGCGCAAGTTTATCCGTTTGAATTACCTTGGGGAATTTATTCAAGGTCACAGCGGCGAATATCTGACCCTATCGGGAGAACAATTTCAGTACAATGTAAGCGGAGACAACCATCTTACAAGTTTGCTGGACATCAACTGCTTGGTGATCGATGGCCATTTACAGCTAAATCTGACATACAGCCGGAATAAATTCCTGGACACGACCATGGAGCGGCTGCAAACGTTTTGGATCAGAAATCTGAAGCTGGTGATTGAACATTGCAGCAATACTGAAAGAAAAGAATATACTCCCTCCGACTTTGATACGGTTGATATTTCCCAGGAGGAGTTAGACAGCCTGTTCAGCTGATGGCGAAAATTCAGGATGCGAGGTTATGGAATGAAAAAAGGGATAGCGGGATGGCTCGTCTTGTTGTTGTTCACTATGGTACTGCCACTGCATGCATGGGCAGAACCGGCTGCTTCAAACAGTTTGTCTAATGAGGAAACTGCCGGCATTGAAGCCTGGATCAACAAGAATATGCGGGAAGGCAAAATACCGGGTGCATCCGTTGTTATTGTTAAGGGTGAGCAGACGGTCTACAGCAAAGGCTTTGGGGATTCCGATGTGGGAGCTAAGCGCCCTGTGACTCCGGAGACGCTGTTTGAGCTTGGTTCGACCAGTAAGGCTTTTACTGCATTAGCTGTACTATCGCTGGAAAAACAAGGTTTGCTTCATTTGAAAGACCCTGTACAGAAGTACCTTCCCTGGTTTCAGGCTGCCTATGCCGGAGAAAACGGCTCTGGTAAAAGCCGTGCGGCTGAAATTACCCTGGATCAGCTTCTTCATCATACCAGCGGCCTTCCATTTGATACGATCAGCGATATTCCCGTTAGCGGGGATGACCAGGCGCTGGAGCGTACGGTTAAGGCCGTGGTTGGGGAGAAGCTTGATTTTTACCCGGGGGACAGGTTTCAGTATGCTTCCATCAATTATGACATCCTGGGGCTTGTGATCGAAAAAGTAACGGGAGAATCATATGAGACTTATCTGAAAAATAACGTATTGAACCCCCTGGGTTTGAAAAACACCTACCTTTTCCGTACAGAAGCAGAGCAGCATGAAATGGCGAGGGGGTATAAGCTCGGATTCTTAAAAGCCCGGGAATATCAGGCTCCTGTGTATCGTGGAAATACGCCTGCCGGTTATGTCATTTCAAATGGCAACGATATGGCAGCGTGGCTGAAAATTCAGATGGGAGAGCGGGCGGAAGCAGCGATGGATGCCGGCTTGATCGGCCGCTCCCATGAGCCGGACCGGTCCGTCTTCCCCAGTCTGGACGGTTCTTCCTATGCGGCAGGCTGGTTTGTCTATCAGAAAGGGAGCGGAGAGCTTTCCCATGGAGGCAGCAATCCGAATTATTCCTCTTCCGTGGTGTTCCGCCCGGAGGAGAAGCTCGGGGTCGCCGTATTGGCGAACCTTAACTCCTCCTACACCCAGGCGATGGGGCAGGGGATTATGGAAATTCTGCACAACAAAAAGCCGCCTGAACAGGTGTCCGATCAATATGCCAGTGTAGACAAGGTTTCCCTTGTCATTCTCTGTATTGCGGTCCCGTTAATCCTGTTAACGGGCTGGTTTTTCATTATAACCCTCAAGGAAATCATCACCAAGGAAAGAAGGCTTCGCCGGAAAACCGCTAAAAATATGTATGGGCTGGCCGTGCTGCTGGGATTTTTGGGGCTGCTCAGTTATTGCTTATATAACATTCCATCTGTTTTATTTAGCGGGCTTTCATGGGAACTTGTGGAAGTATGGGCCCCATCAAGCTTTATGACTGCGATTCCAAGTTTATTCATCGGGGTCGTTTTCTTTTCCGTATACTACTTCACCACATCACTGTTCCCCAAGGCGCGGGACCGGAGCCTGTTTCCTATCATCTTCCTTAGCACCATAAGCGGCTTTGGAAATGCAATCATCATCTTCATCATTAATGAAGCACTGAATCATACGAACCGTTTTCAGACGGGGTTATTTTCGTTTTTCGTGATGGGTCTTGCTGTTTATGTCTTTGGCCAAAGGCTGGTTAGGACGAAGCTGATTACCCTGACCAATGAAATGGTTTTTCAAAAAAGAACAGATCTGATCGACAAGATTCTGCGTTCTTCTTATCAAAATATCGAAAGTATCGAAAAAGAACGGATCTATTCGGTACTAAACAATGATACGGAAACGATCAGCGGCGTTACCAATATTCTCATTTTTGGCGTGACCAGCCTGGTCACTTTGCTGTGTTGCTTCGTCTATTTAGGAACCATTAATCTGCTTGGCCTGCTGATCTCGATTGTGGTTATTTTATTTGCAGCCGGACTGTATTTTTTGGCGGGAAGACATGCCAATCAAGTCTGGGGAGAGACCAGGGATATTCAAAATACCTTTTTCAAGTTCATCAATCACATGGTCAGCGGTTTCAAGGAGCTTAGCCTTCATAAAGGTAAAAAAGAAGAGTTCCAGGAAGAGCTTAAGCAAAGCTGTGATACCTACCGGATCAAACGGATTCAGGGTGACTTAAGCTTCGCCAATGTATTTGTGATGGGAGAACTGCTGTTTACCTTTGTAATCGGAGTTGTAGCCTTTATTTTTCCGCTGCTCTTTAAGGACATTTCGAACAGCTCCCTCAGGGCCTATATCTTTGTCTTTCTGTATATGACAGGGCCGGTCCACGGAGTGCTGGATGCCATTCCGAATTTCGTTCGGGTCCGGATCAGCTGGAACAGGCTGAACGAGCTGTCCAATCAGCTGGATACGGTTGAGGAAATGTATGAAATCCCAGCTGATAATGAAGGGTCCGAAGACGGCCCCCTCCATTTGGAGGCCAGGGATATTACTTACCACTACGAAACCCAAGAAGGCGAACAGTTTGCGGTGGGGCCGCTGAATCTGAGTGTCCGTTCCGGGCAGGTTACTTTTGTTACAGGCGGGAACGGGAGCGGGAAGTCTACCTTAGGCAAATTAATAACGGGCTTATATAAGCCGGATCAGGGAGAAATTCTGCTGAATGGCCGGCAGGCAGCACCGGAGGAACTGAGCCAGAGCTTTTCTGCTATATTTAGTGATTTCCACCTGTTTGACAGGCTTTACGGAATGGAAACCGGCGGTAAAAGTCAGGAGATTCAAGAATATTTGCAGAAGCTGGACATTGAACACAAGGTCCAAATCCAGCAGGGGGCCTTTAGCACCGTCAATCTCTCAACCGGACAGCGGAAGCGATTAGCGCTTTTGATCAGCTGCCTGGAGGATCGTCCGATCTATCTTTTTGATGAATGGGCCGCAGATCAAGACCCGGAATTCCGGGATTATTTCTATCATGTGCTCATTCCGGAGTTGAAGGAAAAGGGAAAATGCATCATTGCGATTACGCATGACGATAGATATTTCGATATGGCTGACCAATTGCTGAAAATGGAAGTGGGACTGCTCGTGGGTGAGCCGGAGAAACAACATGCATAACAAGTTATGGCGGGCAGGTCTAATGATCCTTAAATGAAGGGAGGCCAAAGGGGATCGGGGATCGCATCATCCGTAATGTACACTAACTCTCTCAACTATTAGGAAAAGGTGGCAGCCGCAAATGAATACATTCGAAACGATCGGGATTATTGGCGCAGGGGTAATGGGTTCCGATTTGGCCTTGGATTTGGCAAGCCAGGGGTACCAGGTCATCCTGAAAGATATCCATGAAGAGGCACTGGACAAGGCTAAGGCGAAGATCAGAGAAGATTTCAAGCTAGTAAAGCTGATGAAAAAAGAGCTGCAAGTGAAAGAAATTGAACAAGTGCTTTCTAACATCAGGTTCACTACTACATATCAAGAGTTCCATGCCGTTCCCTTTGTGATTGAAAATATCACGGAAAACTGGGAGGCAAAGCAACAGGTATATCTCGAACTTCGGGAGCATTGCGAGGAAGATACCATTTATGGTGTGAACACGAGCTGCATTTCCATCACTAAGGTGGGTGCAATACTTCCCAATCCGGAGATGGCAATCGGCATGCATTTCATGAATCCGGTTCCGCTCAAGCAGATGGTAGAGATCATTAAAGGCTATTATACATCCGGGGATACGATCCAGAAGATCAAAGACTTTTTGAAAGCGATTGGCAAGAAGCCTGTTCTGGTCAACGATTCGCCGGGTTTTGTGACCAACCGCGTCCTAATGCCCATGATTAACGAATGCATCTGGGCCGTGCATGATGGGGTCGCTGCACCGCAGGATGTGGATAAAATTTTCCGTTTAGGCTTCAGCCATAAAATGGGCCCGCTCGCTACCGCCGATTTGATTGGGCTTGATACGATCTTGAATTCCATCATGGTTCTGTATGAGAGCTATAACGATCCGAAATATCGCCCCTGTCCGTTGCTGGTCAAGATGGTGGACGCAGGGCTGCTGGGGAAGAAGAGCGGCAAAGGCTTTTTTGATTACACTTCGGTTCTCGCCCCTAGCCGTGTGTAAGCTGGTATACCAAATCTAATGTGAAGGAACCTGAGGATGGAAATTAAAAACGGAATTAAATGCGTTGTGTGGGATTTGGACAATACCCTCTGGGATGGTGTTCTGTCCGAAGGGGATGAGGTAACGTTAAAACCGCAAATCAGGGAAATTCTGGAGGAACTGGACCGCCGGGGAATTCTGCTGTCCATCGCCAGCAAAAATAATATCGACGATGCGATGAACAAACTGAAAGAGTTTGAAATTGACCACTATTTTCTTTATCCCCAAATCCATTGGGAGCCAAAATCAAAGTCACTGGATGCCATCCGCCAGTCGATCAACATCGGCATGGATACGCTGCTGTTTATTGATGACCGGCCTTTTGAGCTGGATGAGGTAAAAAGTGTTCATGCAGCCATCAATTGCGTTCATGCCGATCGTTACCAGGAGCTGCTTGACCATTCTTCGCTGATCCCCGCCTTCATCACAGAGGACTCAGTAAAAAGAAGGCTCATGTATCTGGAGGATATGAAACGAAAACAGGAAGAAGAAGCGTTCTCGGGAACAAGCGAGGAGTTTCTAAAATCGCTGGGCATGAAATTCATCATCAGTGAGGCCGGGGAGGAGGATTTGAAGCGTGCCGAAGAATTAACCGTACGCACCAATCAGTTGAATTCGACGGGGCGGATCTACAGCTACGACGAGCTGAATCACTTTCGGGAATCACCCGGCCATAAGCTGTATGTCTGTGAGCTAACCGATAAATACGGCTCTTACGGCAAAATTGGCATCGCCTTGGCCGAGCTGACAGAAACCCATTGGCATATCAAGCTGCTGATTATGTCATGCCGGGTGATTTCGCACGGGGTTGGCACGGTTCTGCTGACGCATATCATGCAGCAAGCCAAACAAGCCAATAAAAGGCTGTTAGCTGACTTTAAGAATACGGAACGCAACAAAATGATGTACGTCTCTTACAGGTTCTCCAACTTCAAAGAGATAGCCAAGGCGGAGGACGGATTTGTTATCCTGGAAAATGATTTGACAACGATTCAGAAATTCCCTCCTTATATCGAGCTTCTCGTCAGGTAATATTGCCCGGAAAAAATAAAAAATAAAGGAGTTTTTACAATGAGCATGCATGAGCAAATCCGCAATTTTATTCAGGACAATCTGGTGGTTTTTGATGATGATGTTGAATTCAGCAATGAAGACAATATTTTTGAGCTGGGCTTCGTGAATTCATTGTTTGCCATGAAATTGGTTACGTATATTGAGAGTGAATTCAATACGACCATTGAGAGTGAGGAAATGGATATCAACAATTTCAATACGATAGATAACATCGTAAACTTTATCCATTCGAAAACGGTCTATCAATAAGGGCACAGTATGATTTATACGACGAAAAACACTGGGGCCGTTTTTAATTGGGATGAGTATTTTATGAAGCTGAAGAACGGGGAAGTTGCGGCGTTTAACGTGGAGTCGTATTTTCATAATGTCAGGGATTTGCTGAGCGAGAACGCTCACTTGCTGGCCCTGGTCTTGGGGGATGTATTGCGCAAGCTGTTGAGGGGCGTTCAGATCCAGCCGGAGCCAAGAGTCCTGGAGCTGGGGGCGGGTACAGGGTTTCTGACTCGTCTTTTAGTAACCATGTACGGAGGCAGCGGAGCTTTGGTGGATAATTGCCGGACCTCCTTTGACGCCTATAACCGGATAAAGGACAAGAGTGAGAACCGCATTACGTATCAGTTGGAAGACTTGTTTGCCTTGAAGGTGGCAGAGCCGTTTGATATTGTTTGCAGCTTTGGACTCATCGAACATTTTAAAGAGAAGCAGGAGATTCTGTCCATCCACAGAGAGCATTGCCGCCCGGACGGATATATCATTTTGATCGTACCGATGGACAGCTTTTTGACACGGGCCTATTACGAGGTTCATCCCGAAATCAACCTGGGGTATAGAGAATTGTTAACCAAGAAGACCGCATTGGAACAGATTCAGACATGTGGGCTGCAGCCGGTCCGGGCAGAAGCCAGCCAGGGCTATGTTTATGATTTTTTGACGGTTTTGTGCAAGGGATAGCTGTTGGGTCTTTTTCAGAACATACACTCTAATGATGGGATGAATGAAAAATGGCGATGACTAGAAATATTTCACACAGCATTCTGGAAGAAGTGAAGCAGTTCGTCGAGGAAGATATCCGGCCCTTCGCGGCTGATTTTGAAGCACAGCAGGCACTGCCCCCGGAGTTAATCCGGAAGATGGGGCAACAAGGATACCTGGCCGCGAGCTTCCCTGAGGAGTTCGGGGGGCTGCAGCTGGACCCGCTTGAATACGGCAGTCTGGTTGAAGAGATCGGCAAGGGAGCCTTGTCCGCTGCCATGCTTCTTACCGTAAGCACAGGTTTGGTAGGCGAGACGCTCATCCGTTGGGGAACGGACTACCAACAAGAGAAGTATGTGCTGCCCATCGCCAGGGGAGAAAAGATCGGCGCTTTTGCGTTGACCGAGCCGGGAGTGGGAAGCGGAGCGAAGGATGTTGAAAGCGCTTACGTAAAAGTCGGAGATAACTACCGGATTACAGGCCGGAAAAGATGGATATCCTTCGGCGAAATCGCTGATTTTTTTATCGTCATTGCTGCCGAACAATCGAACAAGGCCGTCAGTGCTTTTCTCGTGGACCGCAATCTGGAAGGCGTGAATATATCCAAAATGAAGGGACTGATGTCGTGCGCCGCCTCACAGCTTGCTGACGTCGAGCTAACCGATGTTGAGGTCGGACCGGAAATGATGGTTGGCAAGGAAGGGATGGGTTTTGCCGGCATCGCCAATTTTGCCTTGGACTATGGGCGCTTCAATGTAGCATGGATGGGTGTAGGTTTGGCGCAGGAGGCCTTGGATGTGATGGTTACTTACGCCAGAAAAAGAAGCCAGTCCGGGCAAAAAATCTTTCACCATCAGCTCATCAAGGGCATTATCGGAGATAATGTCACGAATGTTATGGCTGCACGTTCGTTATGCAAGGAGGCCGCGAGGATGAGAATAGACAATCACCCGGATGCTGCCATCCAAACGACAGCAGCCAAGTATTTCTCGTCTACCGTTGCCAACAAGGCTGCCGCCGATGCGATTCAGGTTCTCGGAGCCAACGGATGCAGCAGCCGGTTTCCGGTGGAACGTCTGTTCAGAGAGGCAAAGGTCCTTGAAATCATTGAAGGGACTTCACAGCTTCAGCAGCAAATGATCGCCTTGTATGGCGCGAATAAATATTATCAGCCAAAAAGGATCAAGGAAATATGAAGAAATTGGATGCAAATCATGTGAGTGACATCATCTCTCTTAGTTCGATGCAGGAAGGGATGCTTTTTCATTATTTGAAGGAGCCCAGCAGTACCCTGTATTTCGAACAGGTGAGTTTGCACATTGCATCCCGGGTTGATCTCTCCGCTTTTGAGGCGGCATGGCAGCATGTTGTCTCCAGCAATGAGATGCTCCGGGCGGTTTATCGCTGGGAAGGCGTCAAAGAGCCTGTGCAGATTATTCTGAAAGAGCGGTCCCAATTCCTGCAAATTATCGATGCTTCTTCCCAGAGCACAGATGAGCGCAGTGTATGTATTGCAAAGATTATGGATGATGACAGAAACAACAGGTTTGATCTAACGGAAGGGGCTTTCCGCGTCTGTCTGTACCTGTTCGCTGAAGCCGACTATCAAATGCTTCTGAGCCATCATCATATTTTGTTCGACGGGTGGAGTACGGGGATTATCCTGAATGAATTCATGGAAGCCTATCAGCTTTTCCTGAATCATCAGCAGCCATCCGCTGCACCCAAGAAGAGATATAAGGAATTTATCGGGCTGACCCGAAACAAGGACAAGGCGGAGCAGGAAAAGTTCTGGACCGGATATTTGCAGGATGTTAATCCCGTATGGCTGCAGGATATTCTTCCGGCCAGTCCATCCGGGAATCAGGCGGAAGGGAACAAGCAGCTTCGTATGGAGCTGCCCCTTGCTCTCTATGAAGAGATAAAGCAGGAGGGGAAATACCCGGTAAGCTGTTACCTTTATGCAGCATGGGCGCTCCTTCAGGCTTTTTATACCGACAGCAGGGACATTGTGTTTGGCACAACCATTTCGGGCCGGGAAGAGGCTATGCATGGATGGGAAGATACAGTCGGCTTATTTATTAACACGCTGCCGCTCAGGCTCAGGATTGACCCGGAAGAAACCTTCAAGGCTCTTCTGGAGAAAGTATTTGCATCTCTGAATGCAAGACAACTGTATGGCTCCACACCGCTCAGGGATATCAAACGCTACAGCGGGATGCCTTTTGAAAAAGAATTATTTGATACGATTCTGGTGATTGAGAATTATCCTTTGCAAAATAACTTGAATAGTCGGAATATGATTATCGATTCCTTCTCATATAGAGAGGAAACCAACTATCCTCTGTCCATCTCGATTACATTATGGAATTCCATTGAATTCGTTGTGGATTATAACAGCCAGATGTATAGTGAGTCATTTGTTAACGAGGCAGCATCCCGCTATCAGTTGATCCTGTCTGCGCTTGTTCAACATCCGGCAGCACCGGTTGCTGCTGCTGATTTTTTGTTTCCGGAAGAACAAAGGAAGCTGCTGCAGGAATTTACGAATACGTACGTTGCGGTTCCAGCCGAAAAAACCATTCATCGGCTATTTGAAGAGCAAGCGGACAAGGAGCCTAACCGGATTGGGCTTCGTTATGCAGGTCAGGTCTACACTTACCGGCAGCTCAATGAACAAGCCAATCAGCTGGCGAATTGTTTAATCGACAAGGGGATTAAGCCTAACCAGCTGGTTGGCATCTGCATGGACAGACGGCCTGAACTGCTGATCGCGATGCTTGGAATCTTGAAATCGGGAGGAGCTTATGTACCGGTTGATCCAATGCTGCCAGAGGAACGCATCGCAGCCATGGTGCAGGACGGGCAGATTCAAGTAATCGTCACCGTCCAGAGGTACACGGAGGCCATAATGGGCATGGATGGGAAGCAACCGGTCCGCCTGACGCTCTTATGTATGGATCAAGACATGCTGCAGGGACATTACGGTTTGCAGGACATCGGCAGATACTCCCGTGAAGCCGGCATCTCTCCTTCAACCCCGGAGGATCTTGCTTACGTGATCTATACGTCGGGATCGACCGGGACGCCCAAGGGCGTTATGGTCAGCCATGGAAACGTAGTGAATTTTATATATGGCATGGACCAAAAAATCGGATTCCGGCATGACGATAAGATATTGGCGCTCACGACCTATTCCTTTGATATATTCGTCCTGGAATCCTTGCTGCCGCTTTGTTTGGGCATGAAGCTCGTGCTCGCCACCGATGGGGTACAGAAAGACCCTGATGCCATATTGCGGCTCATCGAACAAGAGTCCATCGATGTTCTCCAAGCGACGCCGTCACGTATGAGAATGCTTGCAGACTCTTCCTTAGCCGGTTGTCTTCAGCAGCCGAGAAAAATTCTGATCGGCGGGGAAGCCTTTCCCGAAGATCTGTACCAATCCTTGCGCGGAATCACGGAGCATCAGATCTACAATGTGTACGGACCGACGGAAACGACCGTTTGGTCTACCGTGCAGGAGCTTGAGGATACCATGTCTATTGGGCAGCCCATTGCCAATACAGGCATCTATATTTTATCCAAAGACAAACATCTGCGCCCCTTGGGTTATCCGGGAGAACTATGCATCTCCGGGAAAGGTGTGGCTAAAGGATATCTTAACCAGCCCGAATTAACCGGCGATAGGTTCATTGCGAATCCGTTTCATCGGGAGGAAAGGCTGTATTGTACCGGGGATTACGCGTATTGGCTGCCGGATGGAAGACTTCACTTCGTAGGAAGAAACGATGGCCAGGTCAAAGTCAGGGGACATCGGATCGAAATTGGCGGAGTAGAAAGCACAATAAAAAGCTATCCTGCTGTAAAAGATGTGGTGGTCATCGAAGTGAAAGAGGCCCGCGACTCGGCGCTGGCCGCTTATCTGGTGACGGGCGGCGGATTTGTCCGTGAGGATTTCCAAACGTTTCTCAAGAGCAAGCTCCCGTATTATGCAGTGCCGGCTTATTTGTATGAAATCGGCGAGATTCCCTATACGAGCAATCTAAAGGTGGACCGGAAGGCACTCGCCCATATGAAAATTGACCGCATGGTTCAGCCTGGAAAGCTGGTAGAGCCGCGCAGCAAGCTGGAAAATGAGGTTGCAGAGATTTGGAAAAAGGTACTGAAGACGGAGAAAGTGGGCATATTCAACCGCTTTTTTGATATCGGCGGCGACTCGGTGAAGGTCATTCATCTATGTAATGAATTAAAGACCCGTTTGAATATGGAGGTCCCGGTTCAAACCATTTTTGACTATTCGACGATCCATGAATTTGTCAGTTACTGCAATGAAACAACGAAAAAAGCAAGCGGCGAAGCCCGGCAGCGGCTGCAACCCGAAGCACCTAAGGCTTTCCAGCCTCCAACCCTAGACTTCCAAGATACGGATGTGGCTATTATCGGGATGGCCGGCCGTTTTCCAGGGGCTGCTGACAAAGAACAGTTCTGGAGCAACCTGGTGAATGGGAAAGAAGCGATCAAATTTTACACCGACGAGGAATTAAAGGCGCTTGGAATTGACAGTGAGCTTTTGAACAATCCCAAGTATGTGAGGGCAAAAGGAAAGCTAGAGGACAGCGACTGCTTTGATGCTGATTTCTTCGGGTATACCGTTGCCGAAGCCAGGTGGATGGACCCGCAGATTCGCTTGCTCCATGAGTGTGCCTGGCATGCGCTGGAGGATGCCGGATATGAACCGGAGTCCTACCCTGGAGCAATCGGACTGTACATCGGATCTTCGTATAACATTTATTGGGTACCCGAGAACTTCAGCCCTTCCCTGTATGCTTCAGATCAGTATCAAATCTATAACATGAACAGCAATTCGTTCGCTACGCTGATTGCCTATCGCATGAATCTGCGGGGACCGGCGATCACCGTCCAAACCGCCTGCTCCACCTCGCTGGTGGCCATTGACCGTGCCTACAAGGACTTGCTCTTTGGCGATTGTGACATTGCGGTTGCCGGAGGCGCTGCGGTTACGCTGCTTGATGAAATGGGTTATATCCACCAGGAAGGGATGGTCCTGTCCAAGGATGGGCATTGCAGAGCTTTTGAGAAAAAGGCATCAGGCACCGTGACCGGCAACGGAGTGGGGCTGGTCGTCCTGAAACGCCTCAAGAATGCCCTTGCCGACGGGGATCATATTTATTCCATTATCAAGTCCACTGCCGTGAATAACGATGGAAACCGTAAAGCGGGTTACTCCGCTCCAAGCGCAGAAGGACAAGCAGCGGTCATCCAGAAGGCCATTCAGCGTTCCGGCCTTGGCTCCGAACAGATTCATTATATTGAGGCGCACGGAACAGGGACGGTATTGGGTGATCCGGTCGAAATCGAAGGGCTCAAACGGGCTTTTAACACAACTAAGAAAAATTATTGCGGACTGGGCTCCGTCAAAACGAATATCGGACATTTGGAAGCTGCCGCCGGAATCGCAGGGCTGATGAAAACGTCCATGTCCCTGCAAAAAAGAATGATTCCTGCTTCGCTCAACTGTGATGAGATCAATGCACATATTGTATTGGAGGATTCCCCGTTTTATGTGAATACCCAGCTTCTTGATTTGCGAAATGAGGACAACTATCCGCTGCGGGCGGGTGTAAGCTCGTTTGGGCAAGGGGGCAGCAATGCGCATGTGATACTGGAGGAAGCACCGCAGGTGGACTCGGGTCCTGCCCATAGACGTTACGTCATTATGACCCTATCCGCTAAAACGGAGCCGGCGCTGAACCATTTGAAGGGAAAAGTAAGAGAGTCGTTCAAACGTAATCCCAGTGTGCATTTGGCTGATGCCGCGTATACGTTGAAGGTGGGGCGGAAGAGTTTTAGACATCGTTCTGCTTTTCTCTGTACAGAAACCAAAGAAGCCATAGATATTCTTACGGCGAAAGAGACAAGCAAAAGATGGGAGGCCGTGGTTTCGGAGCAGGCCCCATCCGTTGTATTCATGTTTTCGGGCCAAGGTGCAGAATATGTAAATATGGCTCTGGATCTTTATCGTCATGAGCCGGTTTTCCGGGACAAACTGAATGAATGCTTGACGGTTTTGCAGGAGATTTCCGGTTTGCGCTATCGGGATTTTTTATTCCCGGATGAGCGGGAGCAGCAGGCAGAGGGGCATATTCACAGACAGAGCGTCTCCCAGCCTCTTCATTTTGCGCTGGAATACGCTTTGGCATGGCTGCTGATGAATTGGCAGGTTGAGCCGCTGAGTATGATCGGGTACAGCATCGGAGAGTATGTCGCTGCGTGTCTGGCAGGTGTGTTTTCCTTGCGGGATGCCTTGTTTCTGACCTATCAGCGGGGAGTCCTTATGGAGAAGCTGCCTGAAGGGCTCATGATTACGGTTCCGCTGCAGGAGGAGGCATTGCTGCAAATGCTTCCATCCACTCTGTCGGTTGCCGCTGTTAACGATGAGTCTTGTATTGTTTCTGGAAGCAAGGACAGTATTGCCGATTTTGAAGCTCGGCTCAAGAGCCAAAAAATCATCAGCATGCGATTGCAGATTTCACACGCGGGTCATTCCAAAATGCTCGATTCGATGGTAAGCGAATTCAGGGAATGTGTGATGAGTGTGACCTGTAATCCGGCGGCTATTCCTTTCGTATCCAGTGTAACCGGAGATGTCATCACACCCGAAGAGGCAGCCTCTCCGGAGCATTGGGTGCGTCATTTGCGGGAGCCTGTACGCTTTGCGGAAGGATTCAAGAAGCTTGCGTCGCAAGAGAATACCCTGTTCATCGAGATCGGCCCAGGGCGGAATCTATGCACGCTGGTTCAGCGCTTTATACAGCCTGACCGCAAGCAGAAGCTGCTCGATACCCTGCGGGCGGAGCGTAAAAAAACAGCGGATGACGAGTATCTGTTAAGGACGGCCGCGCAATTATGGGTATACGGCGTTCCTGTTGATTGGAGCCGCTTTTACAGCAATGAACAACGAAGAAGAGTTCCTTTGCCGGGCTACCCTTTTGAGAAAAAACGCTATTGGCTCCGGGATTTTCGCTATGCTGCGGGAAGCCCGGCCATTGAAGCGGCGGCAGGCCGGGACACTTATGGTGTGCAGGAAGCACCGGTGGAGTCCGAGGCAAGTCCGGTTCAAGCTGAGCGAAGTCCAATGAGCAGTGAAGCCGCCATGCTTGTCCAGATCACAACGGATATCATCGGGGGCACAGCTATTGGCGAAGATGATGATCTGTTCGAGCGGGGATTTGATTCCCTGAAGGTGATCTCCCTGATCTCGAAGATTGCAGACGCCTTCCGCGTTCATTTAACCATGCATGAGGTGTTCCAAAACCCGACGATCAGGGAATTGCTGCCAGTGATCCAGAGGCAGGCACCGGTACAAGCCGTCACCATCCCGAAAGCGCCGGAAGCAGAGTATTATCCGGTTTCCTCCCAGCAGAAAAGGCTGTATGCGCTGCAGCAATTCGATGAGGACAGCATCGCTTACAATATCCCCGGGGCATTTGTCTTGCGCGGCAAGCTGGACCCCGAACGGGTGGAAGCCGCGTGCGGCGGTCTGATCCGGCGGCATGAGGCGCTGCGGACCAGCTTTGCATTGATGGGACAAGCGCTGGTGCAACAGGTAGATCCCGATGCAGCGTTGGCCATTGAATACTCCGAACTGCCGGGGGCCGGAGTGGAAGAGACGCTGCAGGGCTTCGTGCAGCCGTTCCGGCTGGATCAGGCTCCGCTGCTGCGGATACGGCTGGTGCGTGTAGCGGACGAATGCCATGTGCTGCAGATTGATATGCACCATATCATCTCGGACGGGCTGTCCATTGAACTGCTGGTCCGGGATTTCCTGGCGTATTACGAGGGACGGACGCTTGCGGAGCCCCGGATACAGTACAAGGACTACGCCGTATGGCAGCAGAACAGGGATTCGGCGTTCTGGCAAGAGGAACGGGCGTTTTGGCTGGAGCAATACAAAGACGGCTACGAGCTGCTGGATCTGCCAACCGACTTCCGGCGTCCGCCGCTCAAGCAGTTTGCCGGCTCGCTCCGCCCGTTTGCCTGGACCGGGGAAATCAGCGGCTCGCTGCAGGCGTTCTGCCAGACCCATCAGATTACGCCGTACATGCTGCTGCTGGGCTGCTTTACTATTCTGCTCTCGAAATACAGCGGGCAACAAGAAATCTGGGTAGGCACACCGGTCGGCGGCCGTGTTGGCGTGGATACGGAAGATACAGTGGGAGTCTTTGTCAACACGCTGGCCCTCCGCAGCCGCCCGGACGGAGCGAAGCCAGTGCTGGATTATTTGCAGGAAGTACGCGAGTATTGCCTGCACGCCTTTGACCACCAAGGGTATCCCTTCGAAGAGCTGGTGCAAGACATTGAGAAGGAGCGGGACGTCAGCCGCAATCCGCTCTTCGATACCATGTTCACCTGGGAGCAGCGGGACCGGAGCCGGCTGCACCTCTCCGGTCTCCAGGTGGAGCGCTGCGATTTCCACAGCGGCATTGCCAAGTTCGACCTGATGCTGCAGGCCTGGGAAGAACAGGGGGAAATGGGCTTTAACATCGAGTACGCCACCGCGCTGTTCAAGGACTCCACGATCCAGCGGATGGGGAGACATTATCAGCAGATCGTCAAGCAGGTTCTGCAGGCTCCCGGCCGGACGATCCGGGAGCTTAGCCTGCTCGGGCCAGAGGAAGCTGAGCAGATACAGTACGGATTCAATCAGACGGAGGCGGGGTATGACCTCAGTCAGAGCATCATCGCGCTGATCGAAGAACAAGCGCAGAAAAGGGGGGGCGAAACGGCCGTTGTCTGGGAAGGACAACGCCTGACCTACCGCGAGCTGAATGAGCGGGCCAACCAGGTCGCCCGCTTGCTGCGGGATCGGGGCTGCCAGCGGGAAGAAATCATCGGCCTCCTGGCGGAGCGCTCCCTGGCGATGATTATCGGCTTGCTGGGGATCGGGAAAGCGGGCTGTGCCTATCTCCCGCTGGACCCGGACTATCCGGCGGAACGGACCGGGTATTTGATCGAAGACAGCGGGCTGCGCCTCGTCTTAACCCAGACCGCCTTCGCGGGCCGGGTGGCTGCGCTGGGCGTAACCGCTGTGGATGTGGAAGAGGAAGCAAGCTATGCCGGATATGAACGGGATAATGCTGCGCTGGACATCCGCCCTCATCATTTGGCCTATGTGCTCTACACCTCCGGTTCGACCGGCAAACCCAAAGGGGTCATGCTGACCCACGGGGGACTGGCGAACCGTCTGCGCTGGATGGCGGAGAAATACGGGATGGATGAGCAGGAGGTCGTTCTGCAAAAGACCACGTATACCTTTGACGTATCGGTCTGGGAGCTGTTCCTCCCGCTGATGATCGGGGGAGTGGTCTGCCTGGCGAAGCCGGGCGGGGAGAAAGACCCGGATTATCTGTACCGGTTAATCCAAGAGCAGGGGATAACGACGCTGCATTTCGTGCCTTCGATGCTGGCGGGTTTTGTGCATGCGCTGCCGGAGAAGGCGTCATTGGGGCAGCTGAGGCGCTGTATTTGCAGCGGGGAAGAGCTGACGCTTGAAGTGAAGGAGCGGTTTTTCCGCAGAGTCGAAGGGGTCGAACTGCATAACTTGTACGGACCCACTGAAGCGTCGATCGATGTCAGCTCCTATGAGGTACACCCGTCCGACGCTTCGATTCCAATCGGAAAGCCGGTGGCGAACACCCGCCTGTACATCGTATCCGAAGAAGGCAGGCTGGTGCCGGTGGGCATTCCGGGAGAGCTGTGCATCGGCGGCGTGCAGGTGGCGAAGGGGTACCTCAACCGTCCGGAGCTGACGGCGGAGAAGTTCAAGGCGCTGCCTGGACTGCCGGAAGAACGGCTGTATTTCACAGGGGACCTCGCCCGGTGGCGGGAAGACGGGAACATCGAGTATCTGGGGAGAAAGGATACCCAGATCAAGCTGCGGGGCTACCGGATCGAGCTGGGGGAGATCGAGTCCGCGATCCAGAAATATGACAGCCGGATCGAAACGGCTGTCGTGGTGAGCCAGGGGAGGCAGGCAGAAAGCCAAGCGCTCTGCGGCTATTTTACAGCCAGGGAGCAGATCGAAACGGGGGCGTTGAAGGAATATTTACGCCGGGAATTGCCGGCGTATATGGTTCCGGTCTTTTACATGCAATTGGATGCGCTCCCCCATACCTCCAGCGGGAAGGTTGACCGAAAGTCACTGGCGGAAGCGGCTGTAAGCCCTAGCAGCAAGGAGACGATGACAGAGGTTATCTCCAGTAAGGAAGGGCAAATGCTGGAGACCATTTTTAGAGAGACACTGGGCTGCGGGAATATTTCTCCGGCGGACAGCTTCTTTGAACTGGGCGGTAATTCGCTTGCGGCAATCGTGTTGAAAGCCAGAATATCCGAAGCTTTTCATGTGAATGTAACCGTCCTTGAGATTTTTGCAAACCCGACGATCAGGGAATTGCTGCCAGTGATCCAGAGGCAGGCACCGGTACAAGCCGTCACCATCCCGAAAGCGCCGGAAGCAGAGTATTATCCGGTTTCCTCCCAGCAGAAAAGGCTGTATGCGCTGCAGCAATTCGATGAGGACAGCATCGCTTACAATATCCCCGGGGCATTTGTCTTGCGCGGCAAGCTGGACCCCGAACGGGTGGAAGCCGCGTGCGGCGGTCTGATCCGGCGGCATGAGGCGCTGAGGACAAGCTTTGCATTGATGGGACAAGCGCTGGTGCAAAAGGTAGATCCTGACGCAGCGTTGGCCATTGAATACTCCGAACTGCCGGGGGCCGGAGTGGAAGAGACGCTGCAGGGCTTCGTGCAGCCGTTCCGGCTGGATCAGGCTCCGCTGCTGCGGATACGGCTGGTGCGTGTAGCGGACGAATGCCATGTGCTGCAGATTGATATGCACCATATCATCTCGGACGGGCTGTCCATTGAACTGCTGGTCCGGGATTTCCTGGCGTATTACGAGGGACGGACGCTTGCGGAGCCCCGGATACAGTACAAGGACTACGCCGTCTGGCAGCAGAACAGGGATTCGGCGTTCTGGCAAGAGGAACGGGCGTTTTGGCTGGAGCAATACAAAGACGGCTACGAGATGCTGGATCTGCCAACCGACTTCCGGCGTCCGCCGCTCAAGCAGTTTGCCGGCTCGCTCCGCCCGTTTGCCTGGACCGGGGAAATCAGCGGCTCGCTGCAGGCGTTCTGCCAGACCCACCAGATTACGCCGTACATGCTGCTGCTGGGCTGCTTTACCATTTTGCTCTCGAAATACAGCGGGCAACAAGAGATCTGGGTAGGCACACCGGTGGGCGGCCGTGTTGGCGTGGATACGGAAGATACAGTGGGAGTCTTTGTCAACACGCTGGCCCTCCGCAGCCGCCCGGACGGAGCGAAGCCAGTGCTGGATTATTTGCAGGAAGTACGCGAGTATTGCCTGCACGCCTTTGACCACCAAGGGTATCCCTTCGAAGAGCTGGTGCAAGACATTGAGAAGGAGCGGGACGTCAGCCGCAATCCGCTCTTCGACACCATGTTCACCTGGGAGCAGCGGGACCGGAGCCGGCTGCACCTCTCCGGTCTCCAGGTGGAGCGCTGCGATTTCCACAGCGGCATTGCCAAGTTCGACCTGATGCTGCAGGCCTGGGAAGAACAGGGGGAAATGGGCTTTAACATCGAGTACGCCACCGCGCTGTTCAAGGACTCCACGATCCAGCGGATGGGGAGACATTATCAGCAGATCGTCAAGCAGGTTCTGCAGGCTCCCGGCCGGACGATCCGGGAGCTTAGCCTGCTCGGGCCAGAGGAAGCTGAGCAGATACAGTACGGATTCAATCAGACGGAGGCGGGGTATGACCTCAGTCAGAGCATCATCGCGCTGATCGAAGAACAAGCGCAGAAAAGGGGGGGCGAAACGGCCGTTGTCTGGGAAGGACAACGCCTGACCTACCGCGAGCTGAATGAGCGGGCCAACCAGGTCGCCCGCTTGCTGCGGGATCGGGGCTGCCAGCGGGAAGAAATCATCGGCCTCCTGGCGGAGCGCTCCCTGGCGATGATTATCGGCTTGCTGGGGATCGGGAAAGCGGGCTGTGCCTATCTCCCGCTGGACCCGGACTATCCGGCGGAACGGACCGGGTATTTGATCGAAGACAGCGGGCTGCGCCTCGTCTTGACCCAGACCGCCTTCGCGGGCCGGGTGGCTGCGCTGGGCGTAACCGCTGTGGATGTGGAAGAGGAAGCAAGCTATGCCGGATATGAACGGGATAATGCTGCGCTGGACATCCGCCCTCATCATTTGGCCTATGTGCTCTACACCTCCGGTTCGACCGGCAAACCCAAAGGGGTCATGCTGACCCACGGGGGACTGGCGAACCGTCTGCGCTGGATGGCGGAGAAATACGGGATGGATGAGCAGGAGGTCGTTCTGCAAAAGACCACGTATACCTTTGACGTATCGGTCTGGGAGCTGTTCCTCCCGCTGATGATCGGGGGAGTGGTCTGCCTGGCGAAGCCGGGCGGGGAGAAAGACCCGGATTATCTGTACCGGTTAATCCAAGAGCAGGGGATAACGACGCTGCATTTCGTGCCTTCGATGCTGGCGGGTTTTGTGCATGCGCTGCCGGAGAAGGCGTCATTGGGGCAGCTGAGGCGCTGTATTTGCAGCGGGGAAGAGCTGACGCTTGAAGTGAAGGAGCGGTTTTTCCGCAGAGTCGAAGGGGTCGAACTGCATAACTTGTACGGACCCACTGAAGCGTCGATCGATGTCAGCTCCTATGAGGTACACCCGTCCGACGCTTCGATTCCAATCGGAAAGCCGGTGGCGAACACCCGCCTGTACATCGTATCCGAAGAAGGCGGGCTGGTGCCGGTGGGCATTCCGGGAGAGCTGTGCATCGGCGGCGTGCAGGTGGCGAAGGGGTACCTCAACAATCCGGAGCTGACGGCGGAGAAGTTCAAGGCGCTGCCTGGACTGCCGGAAGAACGGCTGTATTTCACAGGGGACCTCGCCCGGTGGCGGGAAGACGGGAACATTGAGTATCTGGGGAGAAAAGATACCCAGATCAAGCTGCGGGGCTACCGGATCGAGCTGGGGGAGATCGAGTCCGCGATCCAGAAATACGACAGCCGGATCGAAACGGCTGTCGTGGTGAGCCAGGGGAGACAGGCAGAAAGCCAAGCGCTCTGCGGCTATTTTACAGCCAGGGAGCGGATCGAAACGGAGGCGCTGAAGGAATATTTACGCCGGGAATTGCCGGCGTATATGGTTCCGGTCTTTTACATGCAATTGGATGCGCTCCCCCATACCTCCAGCGGGAAGGTTGACCGAAAGACACTTTCCCAAATGGAAATACATGTGGAGAAAGTGCGGTATGTTCACCCAAAAACCGGGCTGGAACGGCAAATGTCACAGCTCTGGAAAGAGATTTTGCAAATCGACAGGGTGGGTCTCCGTGACGACTTCTTCCAGATCGGCGGGGATTCCCTCAGTGTGATTATGCTGCATCAGCAGGTGAAGCAGCATGTAGACGCTGAAATCTCCATCGCCAATTTGTACCGGTACCGCACCATTGAAGCTTTTCTGGATTACCTGAGCCAAAAGCAGAATACTTCTGCCCGGCACACGGCAAGCAACGCCGGACGAAAAGAGCTGCTGCTGCAAGGCAATGAGAAAAGAGCGCAAAGATTATCAAAAAGAAAAGGGATAAACCGAGATGAGTAAACAAACAAACGGACTGGAGATTGCAGTCATTGGCATGTCGGCCAGGTTTCCGGGTGCAGCGGACGTTCATACCTTCTGGGATAATTTGGTGAACGGCAAAGAATCCATTACATTTTTCACTGCGGACGAATTGCTGGAGAGCGGGCTTGAACCGGCCGCGGTGTCCCATCCCGGTTATGTCCGCGCTAAAGGCTATCTGGAGAACAGCGATCAGTTTGACGGTTCCTTCTTCAACTACTTGCCGCTGGAAGCCGAAGTGATGGACCCGCAGGTCCGCATCTTTCATGAATGTGTCTGGGAAGCGCTGGAGGATGCCGGTTATTGTGCCGGTACGTATCCGGGCCTGATCGGATTATATGCGGGGGCGGCGGGCAGCCTCTATTGGCAGGCGCTCTCCTATGTATCGGAAAGTGCCCGGTTGCTCGGTCCATTTACCGCGAACCAGTTCGCGAACAAGGATTATCTATCGACGCTGATTTCCCACCGCCTCAATCTAAAAGGGCCGAGTCTGACCATCAATACAGCCTGTTCAACCTCTCTTGTAACCATTCACCTTGCGGCTCAGGCGCTGCTGAACGGTGAATGTGATATTGCTCTGGCGGGCGGTGTGAGCATCACCATGCCGCTGAAATCCGGCTACCTGTATCAAGAGGGAATGATACTGTCGCCAGACGGACACTGCAAGGCGTTCGATGAGGAGGGACAAGGCTCTGTTCCGGGAAATGGGGCCGGGGTAGTAGTCCTGAAGCGATATGAGGAGGCTATCCAAGACGGAGATCATATTTATGCAGTAATCAAGGGGTCGGCGATCAATAACGACGGAAACCGCAAGAGCGCCTTCACCGCCCCAAGCGTGGAAGGACAGGCCGAAGTCATACAAACGGCCCAGCAGCTGGCCGAGGTGTCGGCGGCTTCGATCCAATTTGTTGAGACGCACGGAACAGCCACGGTATTGGGGGACCCGATTGAGCTGGAGGCGTTAAAAGCCGCTTTTGGAAACAGTGCAGGTGTCTGCCGGCTTGGTTCGGTGAAGTCGAACATCGGCCATCTCGATGCGGCGGCAGGTGTCGCCGGATTTATCAAGGCAGCGCTCAGTTTACAGCACAAATTGCTGCCGCCTACTTTGCACTTCACCAAATTAAATTCAAAAATCAGTCTGGCGGATTCTCCCTTCGTGATAAATGCCAAGCTGTTCGATTTATCAGGCGCAGGCAGCACGCTCAGGGCCGGGGTCAGCTCCTTTGGGATCGGCGGCACGAATGCACATATCGTTCTGGAAGAAGCGCCCCCGCCGCCAAGGTCATCGAAGGGAAGAGATTCACAGCTCATTCTGATTTCAGCAAAAAGCAAAAGCGCTTTGGAGCAGCACAGCAGCAATCTGGCGGCTTATCTCCGTGACCATCCTGATGTGTCCTTGGCGGATTTGGCCTATACCCTGCAGGTCGGGAGAACGGATTTCGGGCACAGACAGTTTATCGTGGCAAACCATACGGGCGGGCTTTCGGAAATGCTGTCGCCGCTTGGCAAAGAGAAAGGAAAGCATTCACGGAAAATATTCACGAGTACCGTTGAACAGGAGAACAAGCCGATCGTATTTATGTTTCCGGGCCTAGGCAATCAGTACGTGGATATGGGCCTGGGGCTATATTGCACGGAGCCTCTTTTTAAGCAAGAGCTTGATAGATGTTTTGACTTGTTGGACCGCCGCTTGGATTTCTCCATGAAGGCCATTCTTTTCCCGCAGGAAGCACGGGAGGAAGCGATTGAACAGCTAAACCGGATTGATATCAATCAAATCGCGGTCTTTATCTTTGAGTATGCTCTTGGCAGGTATCTTATGGAGCTGGGGATCAAGCCCAAATATATGATTGGCTATAGCTTTGGAGAATTCGCCGCCGCTTGTCTGGCAGGCGTTTTTGAGTTGGAGGATGCCATCCGCGTGATTATCAAGAGGGGGCAGATGATTAAGGGGACGGAGGAAGGCGCTATGCTCAGCGTTCCGATGACGGAAGAAGAGCTGCGGCCTCTACTCCCGCATAACATCTCCTTAAGCATCGTGAATGGCCCTTCTTGCGTGGTAGGCGGAACCCGGACGGCAGTTGAACAGTTTGAGGAGCAACTGAAAGCATTGCGGCAGATCTGCATCCGCCTGGACACAGCTTATGCCCTTCATTCTGCGGTGATGGAACCAATCAGGGAAGCATTTGCGGAAGAAATGAAGCAAATCCGTTTGTATCCGCCGCAGATTCCGTTTATTTCGAACATCAGCGGGAACTGGATTACCGATGAGGAAGCCACCGAACCAGCGTATTGGGGCAAGCAATTAACCGATTCGATCCGCTTTGCAGATGGCTTGCAGGAGATATTGAAGGATGAAGCGCTAACCTTCCTCGAAGTAGGACCGGACCGGAATTTAAGTGCGCTTTTGAGATACTTTGTGCACCGCGATTCGTCGCATACGGTCCTTAATCTTATTCGGAATCCGCAGGAACAAGTGGAGGATCAGAACTACCTGTATACAAGGTTGGGCCAGTTATGGGGAGCAGGACACAGCATTGAATGGATGAAGCTGTATGCCTATGAGACAAGAAAAAGGCTTTCTCTGCCGACCTATCCGTTTGAACGGCAAACCTATGGGCTGGAGGGCAGCCCGTTTGACATGCTGGAGGGTCAACAGAAGGGCAAGCATTCGCTCCTGCAAAAACAGCCGCATATGGAAGACTGGTTTTATCTCCCGCTCTGGCAGCAGAAGGAACTGCCGCTGGCGGCCAGGCTGCCGGGCGGGCAGAGCTGTCTTCTTTTTGCGAACCATGATTCCATCAGCAGGGAATTGCGGCAAGCGTTATTGAGCAGCGGGCACCGCGTAATTACGGTTTATTGCGGCCATGAATTTAGTATGAACAATGACCACGAATATACGATTCGCCCGGAAGCGCTGACGGACTACCAAAAGCTGTTTGCCGACCTGGAGGAAAAAAAGGCGGAGGCGGATAACCTGATTCATCTGTGGAGCCTGGAGCAGCGGGTTTCCGCGCATTTGGATGCGGCTGGATTTCATGAAAGCCAAAAAAACGGGTTTTACAGTGTCACCTATATTGTCCAATGCCTCCATCAATATAGCAGACACAAGGGGGTTAGGATTGAAGTTGTGACGGACGGAGTTTTCTCTGTGACGGGGCAGGAAAGACTGTACCCGGAGAACGCCCCTTTGATTGGGCTGGGCCTGGTGATTCCGCAAGAAATGCAGCATATCCGGCATCTGACAGTAGACATTCAGTCTGCTTCTGTAGAAACAGGGGAAGAGGCTAAACTATTGGCACGGATGCTGTTAGAGGAGCTGGGCGGAGAATATCGTGACCGGCAGGTTTCTTATCGGGGGTTCCAAAGATGGGTTCCAATCTATCAGCCTATCAAGCTGGAACCCCAGATCGTCAAGCCGGATCTGTTTCGGACTAATGGTGTGTATGTCATCACTGGCGGAGCGGGCATGATCGGGTGGATGATTGCTGAGCATCTCGCCATAAACTATCGCGCCTCCATTGCTGTTATTCAGCGCGCTTTCCCGGTGAGACAGGAATGGGACAAGTGGCTGGCAGATCACCCTGAAGATGATCCCAGAAGCCGGACCATCCATGAAATGATGCAGGCCGAGAAGCTCGGTGCGAGCATCGCCATCTATCGGGCCGATGTGAGCGACTACGGGCAAATGGCGGACGCCATTGAGGCTATCGAAGGCGATCTGGGAGGCATTAACGGTGTAATCCATTGTGCCGCAAACATGGGAGCTGAGTTTTTTAACCCGGTTACCCAGTTGGATCAAGAGCTGTGCCGGGCCATTTTCCAGCCGAAGGTTGACGGTTTGCTGGTTCTGGATAAGGTGCTGGAGGATAAAAAGCTTGATTTTTGTCTGCTCATGTCCTCAACGGCAGCGGTCCTGGGGGGCTATGGGTTTGCGGCCTACTCGGCGGCAAGTGTATTTATGGATACGTACACGAAGACAAGAAATAAGCAGCGGCAGGTCAAATGGCAAACCATCGATTGGGAAGCATGGAGGCGGGAGACGAGGGCAGAGGCAGGATATACATCCTCGATTGGTGACCTGGCGATGAGTCCGGAGGAGGGAATTGAGGCCCTGAAACGGGTGCTGTCGGCAGAACGATACCACCATCTTGTTCACTCCCCCGGCCTGCTTGACAAGAGACTGGCTGAGTGGGTTCACCTCCAAGGGATTTCAGAAGGCAAGCCTGTGCAGTCCGGAGATGGACAAAAGAAACGGCAGCGTCCCGTGGCAATGACTGAATACGAGGAGCCTTCCAATCATCTGGAGAAGCAAATTGCAGAGATTTGGGAGGAGTTTTTGGGAATCAAGGACATCAGCATTCATGATAACTTTTTTGAGCTGGGAGCTACGTCCTTGACACTGATACGGATCAAAGCGATTTTGGAAGAGGCGCTCAGCCTTCAAATTCCTATCGTTGATTTGTTTGCCAACCCGACCATCGCAGCGCTGGCCAAACGGATTGGGCAGGTTGTGAATGGCGGGCATGACGGTCAGGAGAATACAGTGCTGAGCGGGCTGGGAAGTGGAAGATCCGGCTTAACAAGACAATTGCAATTCAGAAAACCTGCAGGGACCGATTCAGGTCCACACGATAAAGCTTGAAGGGAATTTGAATGATGCATCTTTATATTGTCCGCCACGCGGAACCGGATTATGAAAATGATACCCTCACTGCTGCCGGAGAGCTTGAGGCAAAAGCACTGGCGCAATATCTGCAGGTTCAGGGAGCCGACTATATTTATTCATCGCCGATGGGCAGGGCGTTGAAGACGATGAGCTATACCTCCGAGCTGCTAGGGATAGAGCCGCGGACTGAGAATTGGTTAAGGGAGCTGACCGATTTATGGATTGAGAATTCTCCTTGGGGGTATATAGGGGTTTTTGATATTCCGGGTGAAGTAATCAGAAACGGAGACTCATTCCCGACTCATGAAACCTGGCATCAGCTTAATTATTACCAGGAGGTGCAGGCGAAAGAAAGAGTGGAGGAGATCCGCAGAAGCTCTGACCGGTTTTTGCTGCGCCATGGATATGAAAGAATGGACGGACGGTACTCATGCATCAATCCGAGCCAGGATAAAATTGTGGTGTTTTGTCACAGAGCGATTGGTTTAACCTGGCTTGGCCATTTACTGGATATCCCGATTTCATTAATGTGGTCGGGATTCTGGATGCCGCCCAGTTCAGTCACGACGGTTGTTCTGGAACAGCGGTCGGATCGCTGGGCAACGCCAAGATGCATTGGCTTTGGGGATACTTCGCATATATTCAAACATGATTTGATGTTGAAAGCCAAAGATATCCATAATGACTGTTTTGTTAAATAGGCAGCTAACTAATAAACTCAAGGTGATTACATGAACGTATTGGATATCATTCCGATTCACCGCGATTGGAGAAATTGCACGGAGGACACCATTGTTTCTGTTGCATCCTGGCTGCAGCGGGACCATGAGCTTATGTATGCAGAATCGTGGGGATTTGCCTTTGACATCCGGCAATGGAGCAGCACGGGAAAACTATCTTCCTCCTTGAGTCCGGATTCCGGTAATATGTTTCCTTTACTGGCGCAGTACCATGGTATCGATATCCGGATCGTAGAAAACCTGAGCTTTCAAGATACGGCCGGTGTAGTCGCCAGGGAATTGGCAGAATCCAGACCCGTCATCGTTGAACTGGATACTTATGAATGTCCCTGGGACTCCGGTTATCACAGCTATCATTACCCTCATACCAATTTAATTGTCGGGTACGACGAGGCAAATCGCATGTACAGCTTAATAGATTGTTTCTATCAGAAACAATCTATTAAGCTTTCAAGTGAAAGTTGTTTTTCATACGATAGCAACCGTAACCGTGTAGCTGTATTCCAATGTTCAACCCTGCCGGAGCCCGTTGCGGATTGGAGAACCATAATTCGGCATGCCGCCAGGAGAATAAGGGGACCGGAACAAACAGATCATTCATTCCATCAGATGAGAAGTCTCGCAGCTATTTTGGAGCAATCTCCCGATTTGAACGAAGAATTCAAGCAGCATAAGCATATTTGGATGGCCCCGTTACTGTCCGTACTAAACGCTATTAGCAATGGCAGAAGACAGTTTGCAGCGGTACTGCAATATTTGAATACCAGACAACAGGAACAGGATTTCCATGATACGGTGGATGAACTGTATTATGCTGCGTCACAATGGAGCATTCTGCTCTCTATGGTGACCAAATCCTACTACAGCCCAAGGGATAGAAGTCTATTGCCCAGAGCGGCCGATAAGCTTCGAATGATCGCAGACAAGGAAGAACAGATTGCCGGTCAGCTTCTCTCAATGTGTGAAGAAAAGGCGGTAGGTCAGCAGACTATGTCCAAAAACATTATCGTGGGTCCAATCAGCGATCAAGCGGATAGGCAATTCGTGGAGCTGGCGGAATATTACAATAATAAAGGATTTGACCGTTCGCTCTCAGAGGAGAGCAAGGCGGATCTTACGCTGATGGGAGATTATTTGTTAGCCGATGATCCTCCGGTGGAATGGAAGCTGGAAGGAATGAAATTTTCCCTCCCGGTATTGAACTGCAGTAATTATGACAATATTTCATGCGCTGCACAGTCCATCAGGATTCCGGCAGGCCATTATTCTGCCATAGTGCTTGTGGGATGCTCGGAGTGTGGAAGTTACTCGGATCAGATCGAGCTTGTGTACGAGGACCGGTCCGCGTCCGTCCTCCCAATTGCATTTACAGATTTCTATATGGAACCTCTTTACGGTGAATCCATCGTTTGGTCAGGCAGAGCGGCATCCCGAAAGAACGGGCAAAACCAGCTGAATGAATCCCAAGCACATGTATTTACCCAAAATTATGCACTGGATACAACCCGGAAAATGGTAGGCATGCGACTGCCTGATTGTCCTAATTTACATATTTTTGCTATGGCCTTATATGCCTGAAATTAAAGCGCAGATGCAGAGCAGAGCAAAAAAAATGACGAAAAAACGAGGGTAATTATGAAGGAAAACACGAGAACAGGGTTAGAAGTTGCCATTATTGGAATGTCGGGTTCTTTTCCGGGGGCCAAAAACCTTGAGCAATTTTTCCAGAATGTAAAGAATGGTGTTGACAGCATTTCCTTCTTTACAGACGAACAATTGGAGGAGGCCGGAGTTCCCGCAGAGGTATACACCAAAGAGAACTTCGTCAAAGCAAAAGGTTATCTCGATGAGTGTGAGTACTTCGATAATTCCTTCTTTGGGTATACACCGAATGAAGCGCAATTTATGGACCCGCAGACGAGGCTGCTGCACGAGCATACTTGGATGGCACTGGAGGATGCGGGTTATCCGCCTGGCAGGACACAGGATACCATCGGGGTCTATGCAGGAGGGCGGCCCCACTTTCACTGGGAGGCGCTGTCCCTGTCCATGGGCTCCCGCAACGGGGCTGAGGATTTCGAGATTGCCCATCTGAATGACAAGGATTTAATGAGCACGAGAGTCTCCTACAAGCTGAATTTAAAAGGGCCCAGTTATACGCTGTTCACAGCCTGCTCTACTTCGCTCGTTGCGGTCCATGCGGCTTGCCAGGGGGTCATCAGCGGAGAATGTGATATGGCGGTAGCCGGCGGGGTATCTGTTACAAGTCCATTGAAGAACGGATATTTCTATCAGGACGGGATGATCCTGTCGTCGGACGGCCATTGCCGGGCGTTCGATGCCGCATCGGACGGTACCGTGGTGGGCAATGGCATCGGCCTGGTGATATTGAAACGGCTGGAAGATGCCTTGGACGACAAAGACCATATTTATGCAGTTATTAAAGGAACGGCAATTAATAATGACGGCAACCGCAAAGTAGGCTACAGTGCGCCGAGTGTAGATGGACAGGCAGAGGTCATTCGGACGGCCCACCGCGTGGCCGGGGTAGATCCCGGGGAGATTGGCTACATAGAAGCACACGGAACGGGGACGGCTCTCGGTGATCCGATTGAGGTCAAGGCGTTAACTACAGCCTTCTGTACCAATCGCAAACATTTCTGCGGGATAGGCTCAGTCAAAACCAACATTGGCCATCTTGACAGCGCGGCTGGAATAGCCGGGCTTATAAAAGCGGTGCTGGCCCTGCACCATAAATGCCTGCTTCCAACCTTGCATTTTGCGGACCCCAATCCGCATCTCATGCTTGAAGACAGCCCCTTTTACCTGGTAGACCGGATGAGGGAATGGGAGAGCGGTTCAGGGCTGCGCCGGGCAGGAGTAAGTTCATTTGGTGTTGGCGGAACCAACGCGCATATCGTTTTGGAGGAAGCCCCATCAGAGCAGAGCGTAAGGCCAGAGGAGGAGCAGGAGCGGCTGCTGGTTTTTTCAGCCAAAACCAAAGAAGCGCTGGAGGAGTCCATTGAAGCGTTTGTACAAGATGTGCAGAAGCATCCGGGGAAAGATTTATCGGATATTGCGTATACGCTCCAGCAGGGACGCGAGCACTTTTCCTACCGTCAATATGTAGCCTGCAAGTCACTGCTTGCCGGTTGTGCAGCATTAAGAGTGAAGGCACCGCAAGCCCTGTGGGTTGATCCGAAAAAAGCATTGAAGCCTGTATACTTTTGGTTTGCCGGGATGGAACCCAAAGAGGCGATTCAGCATTACCACAATTGCTTGCGCAATCCGTATTGCCGTGAGGAAATGGAAGCGCTCTTGCTTCAGGCGGGCGGGATGAGCGGCGCTGCGCGTGAAGGGTTTTTAGGGGATGGGAATGAGGATGCTGGACAGACGCCGGTCTTTCTCTTCCAACTGGCCTTGGCCAGATGGCTGCTGCGTGCGGGTGTGAAGCCAGCTGCCCTTATGGGGACCGGGACCGGGGCGTATGTGGCGGGCTGTTTAGCCGGTGTTTTTAGCTTGGAAGAAGCGCTGATGCTCATTGAGAAAAGAGACCGGCTGCTGGAGGAATGGCGGGGCAGCGAAGGGGATTTATTTTTGCTGGAGGCCCTTCAGTCCGAGTTTTACGAGGCATTTGATTCGATTGCCTTGTCTGCGCCTTCGATTCCGCTGCTCTCTGCGGATGCCCGAAGAAATACAGTGAATGATGTGACGCTCCCGGACTATTGGGTCAATCCATTAGGTGCAGAGGATGACGGTACAAGCTTGCCCGCAAAGGTGGAAGAAGAGGATAAGCATCTGGTTCTTGACTTCGGTACAGGAGGTGAGCCATCCGGCCCGTCGGGGCATATTAGCCTTGTGACAGGAGAGCCCAATCTCCTTGATGCGGTCGGCTGCATATGGGCAACCGGCTATCCCCTCAATTGGGACGAGCTTGCTAAGCATCACAACCCATCCCGATTGACACTGCCAACCTATCCCTTTGCCCGGAAAAGATACTGGGTGGATTCGCAGCAGATCAAGCAGTTCCAGCATAACTGGAAACGTCAAGATCCCCAAACCGGCAAGAAAAGCAAAGAAGAATGGCTGTATGTTCCCTCCTGGATACGTTCTGAACACATACCCGAGGCCGGGGAGCGGCAGCAAGGGTTATTCGCAGTGTTTGCCGCACCGGAGCCCTTTGCAGCCCGATGCATGGAGCAGCTTGAACAAATGGGACATACCCTTGCCCGGATTGAGCCCGGTGAATCCTTCAAATCAAATAAGATGTCATTTGAGATCAATCCGGAAATCTTGGATGACTTCATACAGCTGCTGGATACACTTGCCCAGCGGGGGGATGGGCCGATCCGGATTGTGCATTTTTGGTGCATGCATCCACAGGCTGCCGCCCATGAACAATTACCGGAAGCGGAAGAATACAACCGCCTGGGGTACTATACCTTATTGAACATTGCCAGGGCGGTTGGCCAGCTTCAGCTCCGGCAGCCGGTAACCATCGATATCGTTGCCAACCAGGTGGCTGAAGTCATCGGGAACGAGACGGTTGTCCCTGCAAAGGCCACATTGTTCGGGCCGCTTCGTGTTATCGCCAAAGAGTACGAGAACATTGCCTGCAGGCTGGTCGACACCGATCAATACGACCATCATCTCCTTTGCCGCATACTGTCCGAGCCGGAAGAGAACCGCCGTGCCGATTGGATCGCGCTTCGGAATAGCTATATATGGGAGCCCACCTTCAAGCAGGTGCGCCCAACCACTCCGCTGAATACAGTCTCCAAGCGTTTAACAGCAGGAGGGGTATACGTCATCACCGGAGGTCTTGGAGGCATCGGGCTCTATGTGGCCAAGTTTCTGGCAGAGCAGTATCAGGCCCGTGTGGTCTTGCTCAGCCGGTCGCAGTTTCTTCCCGAGGAGGAGTGGGACAAGTGGTATACAATCCACAGCGGGGATGATCCGGTGAGCGCCAAAATTGCCGGCTTGCGGGAAATCAAAGCAGCGGCAAGCGGATTCTGTTTGGTTCAGGCGGATATTACGGATACAGCGCAGGTCAGAGCCGTTTTTGGGCAGATCCTTGAGCGCTACGGGGCTATCAACGGGATTATCCATGCTGCAGGTGTACCGGATGGAGCGGTCATTCAGCGAAGAAGCAAGGAGATGTGCGAAGCGGTTTTTGGCAGCAAAATTTATGGAACCCAGGTCTTGCAAAAAGTCATCGAAGAGCTGTCCTGTCCGGTCGATTTTCTGCTGCTCTTCTCTTCCTTAAGCGCGCTGCTCGCTCCACCGGCGCAAGTAGCGTACAGCGCAGCCAATTCTTTTTTGGATGCCTTTGCCCTGGTTAACACCAGAAGGGGGTATTTCACCCAAGCGATCAACTGGGATATGTGGAAAAACACCGGGATGGCCAGCCTTTCGGCGCTCTCCCGTCCAGCCGGTTCTGCTCCGGGAATCGCTTATCGTTCCGAAGAGCATCCGCTGTTTAAGTATTCCCTGACAGAAAATACAGGACGTACTACGTTTCTTTCTTATTTCCATACCGGCAGAGATTGGGTCTTGGATGAACACCGCATTGTTGACCAGGCCGTGCTGCCGGGAACATGCTATCTGGAAATGGCGCGTGCAGCCTATCAATCAGCGACTTCAAATCCTGAAGCAGCCGTACTGATCCACGATGTTTTCTTCTTAACCCCGCTGGCAGCAGCGGAGAATACGGATGTTCCGGTCCGGACGGTCATTATCCGGGACACGGAAGGTTATCGGTTTACGATTGAAAGTTACTCGGGGGCTCCCAAGGGCAGGTGGGTGCTCCACGCACGCGGCTGCATGAGCGCCAGTAATCTCAAGCCCCAAAACTATGAATTGGATGTCATCCGCAATGCCTGCGAGCACAGCCGCTATGGCAGAGAGCATTACAACAACCGGCGGGACAGCAAATTCCGGTACGGTCCCCGGTGGGACAGCTACCGCTGGGGAGGATTCTCTCAGGAGGAGGGGCTGTCTTGGATTGAACTTCCGCAAACGTTCGCGGGAGATCTGGCTGCTTACGGGCTTCACCCGGCGATCCTTGATGTGGCGCTGGTGCACATGGGTCTTGCACACACCGGGGCCGGCCAGTATGTTCCGTTCGGCTACAGAAACATTACGGTCCATGGGAAGATGCCCGGAAGAGTGTACAGTTATATCCGTCACCGGACAGAACACTCTCTTGGAGACAAAATCCTGGAGTTTGATCTGACGATTATGGATGAACACGGCAAAGGGATCATGGAAATCGAGGGGTATCAGGTTACAGCTGTCACGAATGAGCAGGTCAGCGGGGGAGGCGCGGCGGCCGAAAAAACAACTGCAGTCCAGGCGGCTGCGGCAGCTTCCGACGGCAATTCGGGTTCTCTGACTCCTGAGGAAGGACTTATGATTCTGGAGACCGCATTATCGGCAGCCTATCCACAGGTGATTGTATCTACTGTTGATTTGCTTACACGGGTAGAAGCCTACAGAAGTGAGAAGGTAAGCCTGTATCAAGACAGCAGCGGCAGCTCTGCGGGGGACAAAGTGCGGGCTTCAGGGGTGAAATTGTCCGTCCAGGAGTTAGAAGATGTGATCCACAGCATTTGGAAGAGTGTTCTGGGGCATGAGCAGATCTCCAGAGACGATGATTTTTTTGATTTGGGCGGGGATTCGCTGAAGGTGCTAACGGTCGCAGAGAGGATCTATCAGGCGATCAGCATCAAGATTCCGGTTTCGGTCTTCTTTCATACCACCGTGCTGAAAGAGCTTGCCCGGCGTATTCAAGCTGCCTATCATACAACCAATGAATATGCTGCCATTCAAAAGGCTGCGCCTAAGGCTCATTATCCCTTGTCATCGGCGCAAAAACGGTTGTATTTCCACCAGCAGCTCCAGCCGGACAGCGTTGCCTACAACATCCTGGAGGTTACATCGGTTGAAGGTGATCTCGATCCGGATAAATTACAAAACGCATTTGACCTGTTAATCCGGAGGCATGCGGTATTGCGGACAAGCTTTGACATCATCAACGGGGAGATTGTCCAGATCATCCATGACCATGCCGGGTTTCAAGTGGAGCAGGTGACCGTAAAGGAAGAGGAAGCCGATCAGGTGGTTGAACAGTTTATGCAGCCGTTTGATCTGCGGTCGGCTCCTTTACTGCGTGTAAAGCTGGTCCGCTGCGGTATGCAGAAGTATGTGTGGCTGTTTGATATACACCATATCATTGCCGATAACCTCTCGGTTGAGATTCTCAAGAGCGAGCTTATCCGTATTTATAACGGTCAAGCCGGGCAGCTCAAGCCAATCCCTTTGGAGTATGTTGACTTTGTGGGCTGGCAGAACGAACAGATCAGACGCGGAGCATTCGACAAGCAAACCGGGTACTGGCTCCAGCAATTATCGGGGGAGCTGCCGGAGAACCATCTTCCCACTGATTACCCGCGGCCTGCCGTGCTGAGCCACCAAGGCGATATTTATACATGTACTTTAGAAGAAAACGTAACGCGCCGGCTGAAGCAGGGGATGAAGCGCAATACCACCACATTATTCATGAATATGATGGCCCTTTACAGTATCTTGCTGCACAAATATACGGGCCAGGATGAAGTGATGATCGGGGCCAGTCTTGCCGGAAGAAACCATGCAGATCTGGTGGACATGGTCGGCATGTTTGCCAATGTGCTGCCTTTCCGTTCCCGCATCAACCGCGAAACATCGTTTGAACAGCTGCTAACAGAGGTCAAAGCGCAGAGTTTGCGGATTTTTGAAAATCAGGATGTACAGTTTGAGATCCTGGTCGAAGCATTGGGGCGGAGCCATCAATTAAGCGAGAATCCCTTATTCAATGTCATGCTGGTGCTGCCCGATGTTGCCCCCGCCGAAGCGGCTATGGACCGGGTAAGGCTGCAGGCGTATCCGTTCCGCAACCCGTCATCCAAATTCGACTTGACCTTATGGGTGTACGATTATGACGACAGGATAGAAATGCGGATGGAGTATTCGACGGATTTATTTGCCCGCAGGACGATCACAACCATGTGCCGGCACTTGCTGGATATTGCCGGACAGGCTGCCGGGAACCCGGACATCCTCGTCAAAGAAATTAGGCTGGATTCAGGTCTTGTCCGGACGGAAACGCTGGATTTGCTTGATGACGGGAATGATTTTGCATTTTAAACAGCCAATCAACTGCAAAGGAGTGGGGTATCGTGAAAGGCAATTTCTTCGCCAATGTGCCGTACTTGAATGACGTGTACAAGAAGGAACATCAATACTGGCTGCACAAGCTGGCCGGCCTGCCTGATAAGAGCTGCTTCCCCTGCGAACAGCATACAGATCTTCATCGGGAACGCCGGATAGAGACAATACCCTTTGTACTGGACCCCGCCCATGCCGGCAAGCTGGTGCAGATCAGCAATGGCTCCGATGCCCGATTGCATGTGCTGCTGTTGGCATTCACTTCCGTGTGGCTGCTCAAGTATACGGGACAAACGGATATCGTGCTTGGCACGAGCATTTATAGGCAGCACAGTGAGGAGGATTTCATTAATACAGTCCTCCCGATTCGCGTACAGGTTCACAACGGCATGCGGATGATTGATGTGATCTCTTTGATGAAGCAGACGGTTTCCGAAGCGGCCGAGCACCAGAACTATCCGTTCGGGCTAATGCTGAAGCAGGCAAGCTTAGAACCCGGCTTTTTGGATGTATCCGTGATTGTGGACAACATTCAGGATGAGCAGTATTTATCCGGAACGATGTCCAATTTCACATTGATCGCCCACAGGGAGGAGAACGTACTCCATGGTAAAATCCGCTTCAATGCTTCGGTCTACAGTGCCGATACGGTCCGCCAATTGCTGGAGCATTTCCATGTGCTGCTGGAGCAGTCGCTACCAGACCTGCGCAGCCCTGTGCAGGAGCTTTCGATACTGACAGAGAGGGACCGGCGAATCATCGGACGCAGCAATGACACATCTGCAGGCTTTCCGGAAGAAGCAACGATTCCCTCCCTCTTTGAGGAATGTGCTGCTAAATATCCGAAGCATACGGCAGCGGT
The DNA here is from genome assembly GCF_000758705.1 of Paenibacillus graminis. NCBI lineage: Bacteria > Bacillati > Bacillota > Bacilli > Caryophanales > Paenibacillaceae > Paenibacillus > Paenibacillus graminis. The sequence goes on from NZ_CP009287.1 coordinate 1,827,973, forward strand.
ATTTGCCAATGAGCGCTTGTCCTACCAAGAGCTGAACCGCAAATCGAATCAAGCGGCCCATCATTTGCGCCGGCTTGGCGTAACGGCCGAATCGGTGGTAGCCCTGATCCTGCCGCCTTCTCTGGACATGATTATTGGTATCCTGGCGGTCCTTAAGGCGGGAGGCGCGTATTTGCCCATCGACCCGGACCTCCCGGCACAGAGGATGGACTATATCCTGCAGGACAGCCGGACCAGGCAGATTCTAACGGTTCAATCGCTCTCCTTACCGCCAGGGACGGCCGGCGGGGACTGTGAGGTGATTTTTCTCGATGACCCCAAGCTGGAGCAGTATCCCGGTACCAACTTGGAGCATATCATTCATCCTAATGACCTGGCTTATATCATTTATACATCCGGCACCACAGGAAATCCCAAAGGTGTCATGATTGAACACCGGAATGTAGTCCGGTTATTTTTTCATGAGAATAACAGGTTTGATTTCACCTGCCAGGATACATGGACCCTATTTCATTCGTTTGGCTTTGATTTTTCCGTGTGGGAAATTTTCGGCGCGCTGCTGCATGGCGGCAAGCTGCTGCTGATTCCGAAGCTGCTCAAGAAAGATTACCGGTACGTTGTGCAGGCGCTCCGAAATGAGAACGTAACCGTATTCAACCAGACGCCCTCCTCCTTCTACCAATTCATTCAGGAAGAGCTGGAAGATACCGGGGAGAAGCTGCGTTTACGTTATGTGATTCTTGGCGGAGAGGCTTTGCAGCCGGGCAAGCTGGAAGCTTGGAGAGTGAAATATCCCGGCACCCGGATCATCAACATGTATGGGATTACCGAAACGACGGTACATACAACTTTTAAAGAAATCGGGGCAGAGCAGATCCAATCGAATCAGAACAACATCGGTGCGCCTTTTTCCACAGTAGAGGTCTATATCTTCAACCGGCAGCATGAGCAAGTCCCTATTGGAACTCCCGGAGAAATATGGGTTGGCGGCGAAGGGGTAGCGCGCGGATATCTCAATCGGACGGAATGGACCGGAGAAAGATTCCGAACCTGCAGAATTGGGGAGCGTTGGATACGTCTGTACCGGACCGGTGATCTCGGCAGATATCTGCCGGGCGGTGAAATAGAGTATATGGGGCGCAGCGACAACCAGGTGAAGATAAGAGGGTTCCGCATTGAACTGGACGAAATCTCCGCCCATCTCCTGACGGTAGAGTCCATCAAGGAAGCCGTGGTGTCGGCACGGGAGATTGAGCCGAAAACCCCTGTCCTGGTTGCCTATATTGTACTAAAAGAGGGGCGCGAAGACGCTTTTGATCCAGTGGAGATCAGGCAGTATCTGCAAACGCGGATAAGCGATTACATGATCCCTTCCTTCCTGCTGCCCATTTCAAAGGTTCCGTTAACACTCAATGGAAAAGTGGACTACGGCAAGCTGAATGCCCTGGAGCTTAAGCAGCAGACTCAAGCGGTATTGACGCCGCCAAGCACAGAAATGGAGCACAGAATCGCAGAGGTTTGGAAAACCGTCCTCAGAATGGATCACATCGGTGTGCATTCGACCATCTTCGATCTGGGAGGAACTTCGTTTGATGTAATCACGATCAGCAAAGCATTGTCAGAAGACTTAGGGCAAGAGGTGCCGGTGGTCACCTTATTTACCTATCCAACGATAAGTATGCTGGCTACTGTGCTTAAGGCGGATAGTCCTGTGACGGAACTGAACGCCGATTCAAGAGAAGCTTCCATCGAGGAAGGCAAGCGGGCAAGAAGGCAAAAATTACGTCTGTTGAAAAAGTAGGGATGATACAGTGCAGAATTACAATGGCTTGGAAATTGCCGTAATTGGCCTTGCCGGCCGGTTTCCGGGAGCAAGCACGATTTCAGAATACTGGGACAATCTAAAGAACGGCGTTCATTCGGTCCGGACCTTTAGTGTGCCGGAATTGATTGCCGCCGGAGTAGAGCCGGACTTGGCTGCGAAGGCAGAGTATGTCAAGGCAAAGGGTTATCTGGAAGCAGGCAATTGTTTTGACGCCCGTTTTTTTGACTATACTCCCCTGGAAGCAGAACTGATGGACCCGCAGATGAAAGTGTTCCACGAGTGCATTTGGGCGGCTCTGGAGGATGCCGGCTACGCGGCGGAGGCGGATCAGCAGCTTATCGGGTTGTTCGCGGGGGCATCTCCGAATCATATTTGGGAAGGGCTGATGGGCTTGTCCGGCAAAAGCGGGGTTATAGGGCATTGGGCCGCCTCTCAACTGCTGGATAAGGACTATTTAAGCTTGCGGATCGCGCACAAATTAAATCTCAAAGGCCCAGCCCTGTCGGTCTACACGGCATGTTCCACCTCTCTCGTCGCCGTGCATATGGCAGCGCAGTCGCTGCTGAACGGCGAGTGCGATATCGCCCTGGCGGGCGGGGTCACGGTCACCCTGCCTGAGAAAAGCGGTTATGAATATCAGGAGGGAATGATCTTATCCCCGGACGGGAAATGCCGGGCGTTTGACGCTGATGGAAAGGGAATCGTTGGGGGAGATGGAGTTGGCGCAGTGGTTCTGAAGCGCCTGCAGGATGCCCTTGATGACCGTGACCAGATTTATGCGGTCATCAAAGGTTCCGCAGTGAATAATGATGGTCATCAAAAAACGGGATTTACAGCCCCCAGCACCATCGGACAGGCAGAGGTTATCCGGACAGCGCTCAAGCTGGCTGAAGTATCGCCGGACAGCATTGATTACATCGAATGCCACGGGACAGGGACGCCGCTGGGCGATCCGATTGAATTGGAAGCCTTGGAGCTGGGCTATAACCCGGAGCGAAGACATGCGTGTGCGCTCGGCTCAGTCAAAACGAACATTGGGCATCTGGACAGCGCAGCAGGCATTGCCTCCTTCATCAAAACCGTTCTGGCACTCAAACATACCATGCTCCCTCCATCCCTGCATTTTCAAACGCCGAATCCGGTGTTGAATGTGATTGAAAAGGGCTTCTATATTAATGACCGGCTGACCGAATGGCCCCGCAAAAATGAGCCCTTACGGGCCGGAATCAGCGCGTTCGGCATCGGCGGAACCAACGCCCATATCATTGTCGAGCAAGCACCGACCTTGCCGGAATCCTCTGCCGGGCGGGAGTGGCAGCTGCTTCCCGTATCCGCCAAAACACCGTCGGCTTTGGCGGGGCTCAAAAAGGAGCTGGAGCGGTATTCTAAGGCAGGACAAAGCCGCCTTGAAGATATTGCATATACACTGCAAGTGGGCAGAAAACACTTTCCCGTCCGCGAGTTAGTCCTGGTCAACCGGAAGAGCCACCGGGTTCTTCAATTTGCTGAAATGGCAACAAAGAAGGGCACGGCAGGATGGGAAGGTGCTCCGGTAATTTTTGTGATCCCGGACTTTACGCAGCACGTATGGAGCGGCAGCGAGCTTGTTGAACTTGAGCAATGGTATCAAGAGGAACCTGGAGCCCGCCGCTTCCTGAATCAGGCTCTGGAAATTATGAACCGGCTTGTTCCGGGCAGAGCTGCTTTGAAGCCGGAGGACCTGCGGAAACGTGAGTACAATCCGGTGCTTGCGTTTGGCAGCTATTATGCGGCAGGAAAGCTGTTCATCGAATGGGGATTGCACCCGGAAGCTGTGATAGGGAGGGGAAAAAGCCAATGGCTGGCTGGCTGCCTGTCGGGAGAGCTTTCGCTTGAAGAGGCTGTCCGTTCTTTTCTGTTGAGTCTGGATGATTGCGGAACGGAGCAGCCTGAGGCTGACCGCAGAATTGTCCGGCGGGAGGAGATTTGGCTGGTGTTAGGTGCAGAGGAGGAGGTACAGCCCTTCTTGGACAAGCAGTCTGCTAAGCCCCAAATCATCGCCCTGGACCAGCTGAACACCTACTCCCTTATGGCTGCCGTAGGTTCAATGTGGCTGTACGGCAAGGACATCAAATGGCGGGAATTATATCAATACGAGCAGCGGAACCGTCTCTCCTTGCCCACCTATGCTTTTGACCGCCAAGAGTTCCCGGTAGATACACAGCTGTTCAACCTTAAGCATCTTCTCAATCGTCCTCCATCCGGGAAGGACTGTCCCCCGGCAAGAAGTGACGATATCGGCAAATGGTTGTATGTACCCGCTTGGGAAAGCGCCGCTCTTCCTAACTATGAAGGCCGAATGCTCTCCAGGGATGCAGTCTGGCTCATTTTTTGTGACCCGGCCGGTCTGGGAGCAGCGCTGGACGATCTGCTCAAGCAGCAGCAGATCCGCTGCATTATTGTTGAACATGCAGAGCATTACGGGCAAATTACGGCAGATCACTATAGGGTGAACCCGCTGCGCAGTGAAGAGATGGACCGGCTGTACCGCAGTCTGGATACGGTTCCTGATCACATCTGCTATCTCTGGACGGTTACCTCTCCGATGGAGCCGGAGCTGGCCAATATCGAAATCGGCCAGCAATTGTTTTTGCATCATATTTTGCATCTGGTCCAATTCTTAGGTGCTGCGGCTGTTGCTCAAGAGGTGCACTTGCAGATCGTTTCAAACGGGCTATATTCAATAACGCAAGAAGAAATGCTGTGCTCCATGAAAGGGCTGCTGCTGGGTGCCGGCAAAATTATTCCTTACGAGTATCCGAATATCAAGGTTTGCCATGTGGATTTCCCGCTGGCGGAAGGTGATGCCACGCGGACAAGAGAACAGGCCCGGCAAATGCTCCGGGAGTTCCAGTTTGAGTTTCCGAACAAGCAAGTCGCATATCGCGGGAAAAGCCGGTGGATCGAATCGATTCAAAAACCGCTTTTTTTGGCCAGCCCCGGCAAGGTTTCGCTATTCAAGGAAAATCCCGTCTGTATGATTACAGGGGGGTTGGGAGGAATGGGCTTGGCGCTGGCGGAATATTTAGCCAAGCAGCATACAGCCCGCCTGGTTCTGGTGGGGCGTTCTGCTTTTCCGCCGAAAAGTGAATGGGAGCAGCGGTTGAACCGGCCAGAGGACGCAGAAATAACCCGGATCATTCGAACCCTCCGGTCACTGGAAGCGGCAGGAGCGGTGATCGAGGTGCATAGCGCCGATATCTCTGATTTCAGCGCCATGCAGCAAGTGGTTGCCCAGGCGGAAGCGCGGTTGGGTCCGATTACCGGAGTCCTGCACACGGCTGGCGTTGCGGATTATGCGGGAGTCATTCAAAGACGGACACAAGCGATGACCGACGAGGTGCTGCTGCCCAAGGTTACAGGGACCATCGTTTTGGATACACTTTTCCGCAACCGCAAGCTGGACTTTTTTGTTTTATTTTCATCCATCGGCAACTATATCTACGGCCGCAAGTTCGGACAAGTGGGATACAATGCGGCAAATGAGTTTTTGGATGCCTTTGTACACTACCGCTTACAGCACCGGGAAGGCTTTACAGCCACGATTAACTGGAACGACTGGGCGGAAGCGGGAATGTCCGTGAAAGCGATGGAGAAGAACCGCGGCCTGCACAAGGAGGTCAACGACCTTCAGTTTGAAGCCGAGGCGATCACGACAGAGCAAGGTGTGAACGTGTTCCGGTATATCATGGAGAACCAAATGAACCGGGTGATTGTTTCTGCGCTCGATTTGCCGGCATTGATGGAGGAGAGCAACAACATCAGCGTGGAGGCTATCCTGGAGCAGGAGGCGGCTGTCCATGCTGCGGAAGCTGGAACTGCAGCAGTCGGCAGCAGCACGCTTACGGAAGCTGAGCTGCAGCAGCAGATTGCGGGGATCTGGAGCACAGTCTTGGGGATAACCGCAATCGGCATCGACGAGGATTTCTTCGCATTGGGCGGGGATTCGCTGAAAGCGATCACTATCCTTTCACTGGTCTTCAAAAAGCTTGGCGTCAAGCTCCCGCTCCCTGCCTTTTTCCACAAGCCAACGATCGGTGAAATCACCCGTGTCATCCATGAGGCAAACCGGACGACTTATGCACAGATCAGGCACGCCCCCCAAAAAGAGGGCTATCCGTTAACTCCGGGACAGAAAAGACTCTATTTCCTGAGCCAAATGGAGAAGGAAAATAAACAGTACAACAATATCATCGCGCTGCAAGTAAAGGGGCCTTTGAACTTCGGAAAGTTGGAGGCTTGCCTGAATCAGTTGATCCGCAGGCATGAGAGCTTGCGAACCTGCTTCCGGAGAATCAGCGGGGAATGGGTACAATGCATTGAGGAAGAGGTTCAGCTAACCCTCGATGTTGTGGCAATCCATGGAACGGTCAATGACAAGCACATCGAGGACTGGATACAGTCATTTGATTTGGCTGCAGCGCCGTTATGGAAGATGGGTGTGTTTAAGGAAAGTGAACACCAGCATCTTATTGTGTTTAACATTCATCATATCATCACAGACGGGACTTCCAACGCCATCCTGATCGACGAGTTCACTACCCTGTATCAAAATGACGGGAACCCCGGCGCCTTGCCGCCATTAACGATACAATACAAGGATTACGCGGAGTGGCGGAATGATGGGGCGAACATCAGCAATGAAGCCGCTGAGGCCTATTGGCTGGACACGTTCTCCGGGGAAATCCCGCTGCTTCAATTGCCGGCAGACTTTTCACGTCCGGCATTCAAGACCTACCGGGGGTCCGCGGAGATGTTCAGCATCCCGAAAGAGCAGGTACAGGAAATTAAAGAGCTGGCAGCACAACAGGAAGCAACGCTGTATATGGTGTTGTTTGCGGTTTGGAATATCATGTTGGCTAAGCTGAGCGATCAGGAAGAAATCATTGCAGGCGTGCCCACCTCGGGGAGAAATCACAGCGATATCGAGCGTGTAATCGGCATGTTTGTCAATACCCTTCCGATCAGAAGCCGGGTTTCCAAAGAGCTGACGTTTGCTGAAATCCTGCTGGCCATGAAAACGAATATTTCCAATGCGCTGGAGCACCAGGATTACCCTTTTGAGGATCTTGTCAGCCGGCTTCAGATTACACGTGATTTTGGGCGGAATCCCTTGTTTGATGTGATGTTTGCTTTTCAAAATGCCAACGTACAACGGCAAGAAGCCGGACAGGTCCATCTGAATGAGCTGCAAATAGCGCCTTATCCGTATAAGGCAACCACATCGCGCTTTGATCTGACACTGGACGGCGAAGAGCGGGCCGGCGAGCTTGTTTTCACTTTGGAGTATGCTACGGATTTGTTCAAAAGAGAAACGGTCAAACGCTTTATCCGATATTTCCGTACAATCCTTCAGGAAGTGCTGAAACATCCCGCCCAGAAGATGGGTTCGATTCATCTGCTCGACGATCAAGAGCGGGACCAGCTGCTGCACCGGTTCAATCAGACCGCGGGTGAGTACCCGGAGCACCTGACCGTTCATCAGATCTTTGCGGACAGGGTGAAAGAGCATCCGCACCATGTGGCTGTCACGTTCCGCAATCAGAGCATCACGTATCATGAGCTGGACCTTCGGGTGAAACAAGCGGCATATGCTTTGCAGGCACAAGGAATCGGTCCCGATCAGATCGTTGCACTCCTCACCACGCGGTCGGTTGACATGATCGTCGGAATATTAGCCATATTACAGGCCGGCGGGGCATATTTGCCCCTTGATCCAAGCCTTCCGGCGAATAGAGTCGCTTATATGCTGGAGGACTCCCGGGTTCAAGTTATTTTGACCAACACGTCTGTAGAGAACCAGGGAAATCGTGTCGTCATCGACATGCGCAGCCTGGAGATTGGACAGGGTGCCTCCCACTCCCTTTCATTGCCGCCAGTTAACAACAACCGCAATCTGGCGTATTGCATGTATACTTCGGGAACTACCGGCTTGCCGAAAGGGATTCTGGTTGAGCACCGCTCCTTAATGAATTTTTTATCAGCGATGTTGGACATGCTGTCCTTCGGGAAAGATGAGGCGTTTTTATCTTTAACTACGGTCTCATTTGATATTTTCTGGTTAGAGAGCATCCTGCCTCTGTTAGCCGGATATCGGGTGGTCATTGCCGATGAGCTTCAGCAAAAAGATGTACACGCATTGCTGACCCTGGTAAAACAAGCGGAGATCAGCGTAATGCAAACCACGCCGTCGCGTCTGAAGCTCCTGCTGGCTGATTCAGAGCAGGCGAAAGCGCTAAGCTCCTTGCGTTATTTGCTTGTCGGAGGGGAGCCCTTGCCGCAGGCCCTGGTAGAGCAGGCAAGAAGGATCATGAACAGCAGCCGGATATTTAATCTGTATGGTCCAACGGAAACCACGGTTTGGTCAACGGCACAAGAGGTGACGGCAGGTCCCGTAAATATCGGCCAACCTATCAGGAATACACAAGTTTATATTCTCAATGATGAGCTTCTGCTTCAGCCCATAGGTGTTCCCGGCCTCTTGTATATCGGCGGTCACGGTGTTGTGCGGGGGTATCAGAACAATCCGGAGCTGACGAACCAGAGGTTCATTGAGAATCCGTACCGTCCGGGTGAACGAATCTATTGTACGGGAGATATAGCCAAGTGGACGGAAGAGGGTACGATTGAATATTTGGGAAGAGCAGATTTCCAGGTGAAAATCCGCGGCTACCGCATGGAGCTGGCGGAGATCGAGAAGCAGCTCGATACTCATCCCGCCATTGAAAAGTCTGTGGTCCGTGCCCGGCAGGATGCCCAAGAGGAACAAATACTGGTTGCGTATTATACAACAGCCCGCGCCGTTTCGGGCGGGGAGCTGCGGGAGCATCTGCAGAAGTTTTTGCCGGTGTACATGATTCCGCAGCATTTTATGCAGCTCGATAAGCTTCCCCTCATGATTAGCGGCAAGCTTGATGTGAAGGCGCTGCCGCCTGTAACGGGTACTTTGGTTCAACCGGGCGAAGCACGCAAGCCGCAGGATGAGGTGGAGACGAAGCTTCATGAAATTTGGCGGAAAGTAATGCGTATTGAGGATGTCGGTGTACAGGACGGATTTTTTGAAATGGGCGGAAATTCGATTCAAATCATGCAGCTCGTTTATGAAATCAACAAATGTTTTCCGGTGTCCTTTCAGTTTACTCATTTTATTGAACGGCAAACGATAGAGAGAATAGCGGGTTTCATCAAAGAGGCCATACAAGAGGAGCGGGAGCAGGAATTGCCGTTCATTGCTGCTGATCCTGCCAACCGGCATGAACCGTTTCCATTAACCAATGTGCAAATGGCATATTACCTGGGCAGAAGCAGCCATTTTGAATTGGGCGGTGTTTCGACCCACTCGTATCTGGAGATTGCAACGGAGCTGGACATCCGCCGGTTGAACCAATGCCTGAATATCCTGATTCGAAGACATCCCGCGCTTCACACCGTGTATTTGCCGGATGCCACACAGCAGATTCTGCGGGAAGTGCCGGAATACCCTATTTGTGAATACGATCTGAGCGGATACGCCGAAGAAGCCAAAGACCAGAGAATTGCTAAAGAAAGAGAGCGGATGTCTCATCATATCTTCAATCCGCAGGTATGGCCGCTGTTTGAAATTGTGTCCTTTCGCTCTTCCCCGGAGGAGAGCCTGCTGTGCGTCAGCTTTGATCTGCTGATTATGGATGCTTACAGTCTGGAGATTCTGCAGAATGAGCTCCTGGCGCTGTATGCTGACCGCTCATCGCCACTGGAGGAGCTGTCCATTACCTTCCGGGATTACATTGTAGGCTACCAGCAGATGAAAACCACCAAGTGGTACCTGGAAGACAAGGAGTACTGGCTGCACAAAGTGGACGATTTCCCTTTGGCTCCCAGCCTTCCTCTGCTGATACAACCGCAGCACGTCAAAAATCCCTATTTCAAGCGGAAGTCGAAGCAATATTCGCAGCAGCATTGGCGGCAACTGAAACAAATTTCGCAAAACCATAATTTGACCCCTTCGGCGGTGTTATGCACTGTCTATGCCGAAGTGTTGGCGAATTGGAGCAATCAGCTTGAGTTTGGCTTGAATCTGACGCTGTTTAACCGGCTGCCCTTGCATTCTGACGTAGACAAGCTGATCGGGGACTTCACCTCTCTGTTGTTGTTGGAGGTCCGTATGAATCCCGAAGATTCATTCTGGGAGAAGGCGGGCAGCATTCAGCAGGTGCTGATGGAAGCATTGGGCCATCGTCATTTCGACGGTATTGATGTGATGCGGGAAATCAGCAAAAGGAGAGAGCTGGGGAACAAGGCGCTGATGCCGATCGTGTTCACAAGCGCATTATTTGAGAATGGTGAAAACGGCGGGGAAGCAGCAGAGGAACAAGGCGGTGCCTCTGACGGGAAGCAGGACACTGGCGGAATCACGCAAACATCCCAGGTCTATCTCGATAACCAGGTGGCGCTGATCCATGGGACAATGGTGATTAATTGGGACTATATCAGCGAGCTGTTTGATCCTGCCCTGATGGATGCCATGTTTGAGCAATATCTTGCGCGGATCGAAGCCATTTTGCATTCCCGGGAGGAAATGGGCTTTCCGGCGGTCCCGGCGTCCGACTACGCCAGTATTCAGGCCTATAACCATACCGAAGAGCCGATACCAAGCAAGACCTTGCACGGGCTTTTTGAAGAAGCCGCCCACCAAACTCCATATGCGGCAGCCATTGAAGCCGATGACGCAAGCATTACCTATAAAGAGCTTGATGAGAGAGCGGACCAGGTGGCCGGTTGCCTGCGGAGTCTTGGGGTAAGCGCCGGTGATAGGGTTGGTGTGATTGCCAGGAAGGAAATTGCTACCTTTATTAATCTGTTAGGCATCCTAAAAAGCGGCGCTGCCTATGTGCCGATTGATCCGGAATACCCGCAGGAACGGGTGGACTATATTCGAAACCATAGTCAGTGCAAGCTTGTTCTGGAGACGGATTTTTACGAGAAGACCCGTAGAGGACAGCAGCCGGTGGAGCTGCAGCCTAACGCCCATCTACCGGAAAGCTTGGCTTATGTAATCTATACGTCGGGAAGCACAGGGAATCCCAAAGGCGTTATGATCAGTCACCAGGCTGCATGCAATACGGTGCTGGATATCAATCAGAAGTTCCAGGTGGATGCAGCAGACCGGATATTGGGCATCTCTTCGCTTTGCTTTGATCTCTCTGTTTATGATATTTTTGGAGCATTTGCTGCCGGGGCCACGCTTGTATTGGTGAAAGACCAGAAGGATATCGGGCAGCTTGCCGCTGCCTTGTCAGCCGGAAAGATCACCATCTGGAATTCTGTTCCCGCGATCATGGACCGGGTGGGAGCAGAAATAAGAGCGCAGGGCATATCTCAGAAAAATCTTGATTTACGGCTGGTGCTGCTGAGCGGAGACTGGATTCCCCTTCATTTGCCGGAGACTGTCAAGCAGTTGTTCCCTGCGGCCAAGCTAATCAGTTGTGGAGGTGCAACGGAAGCGTCCATATGGTCCATCTATTATCCAATAGACGAGGTGTTGCCGCAGTGGACAAGCGTTCCCTATGGCAAGCCTTTAGCCAACCAGCAATTCTATGTCCTCAACCGGCAGTTGGGCTATTGCCCGCTTGAAGTGCCCGGCGAGTTGTATATCGGGGGAAGGGGAGTGGCAAACGGCTACCTGAATGATCCCGGAAAGACCAGCCATTCCTTTATTCATCATTCCGAATTGGGGTACATTTATCGAACCGGCGACTACGGAGTATTGCATCGGGATGGCTGGATGGAGTTCCTGGGCAGGAAGGACCAGCAGGTGAAAGTGGGCGGCTACCGCATCGAGTTGGGCGAAGTGGAGGCGCAGCTGCAGCGTTGTGAAGGGGTCCGGCATGCGGTTGTGCTGGCAGCAGACGGGGAAGAAAAGCGGTTGAGCGCCTATCTGATTCCAGACAGCCATTCAGCAGACCAGGCAGCATTCGTCAATGAAGTCAGAGCGCGTATAGCCAAGGTTCTGCCCGATTATATGATCCCGTATTCTTTTGCCGTGCTGGAGCAATTTCCTCTGACTGCGAACGGGAAAATAGATGTACAAGCGCTGCTGAAGCTGCAGCCCTGCGGCAATAAGCAGACCTCAGCCTATACGGCTCCGCGCAACGAGGTTGAAGAGCGCATCGTAAACATCTTTAAGGCGCTTCTGGAAGCGGACCAGGTGGGTACACTGGACAATTTCTTTGAGATGGGCATCAACTCCGTCCAGATCGCAATGATTAACAATAAGCTGAAGCAGGAATTCCAGAAGGAGATTCCTCTCCTCACTCTGTTTGAATACGCAAATATTCACGCGCTGGCCGAGTATTTATCCGGGAATGACCAGAATGAGACGGATGAAATGCCGCAGGAACAACTATCCACGCGGAATCAAGGGAGAGAGCGGATGAAACAACGAAGCGCCAAAAGAAGGGGGCATACGGACAGTGAATAAATCTCAGGTGCTGCAATTTTACACGGAGTATACTCCGAACACAGACCCATTCAGCCTGCGCTATCTCTTCGATGAGCTGCCAAGTGATCTGAGCGGGTTATGCAGATTGATTAAATGTCAATTGATTCATCCTGGGATGGTGAAGAAGGTAAGACATTTGCTCACTTCCTATACCAAAAATGAAGACGAGAAATTCTATACCATTCATGACATGCTCGAAGCATTGGTGGAACGCAATGCCAATGGAATTATCGATGAGCGGCTGCCCCGGGAACGCTTGATTGTCTCCTGCCGGTACCATTCGCTGCTGCTTATTTCCATGCTGCGTTCCATGGGAGTTCCCGTGCGCGGCAGAGTCGGATTTGCAAGGTATCTCTCAGAGCATCAATTGAAATATATAGATCACTGGATTTGCGAGGTGTGGAACGAAGGCGAATCGCGCTGGATCAAAGTGGACCCCGATATGGAAATCGTCGATCTTCAAGGGGATGATTTCCTGTTGGCCGGGGCTGCCTGGTTAATGGCCAGAGACAAAGAAATCAACCCGCAGCTTTTTGGCGTGAAAAAATCATGGGGAATGCATTATATCCGCAACAACCTCTGTTATGATCTGCATGCTGTGCTTGGCCGGGAGCTGCGGTACTGGGATTATCCTCCTATTTGCCAAAAGGAAATAGAGGATATGGATTTCGAGGAGCTGCAATTGCTCGATGAAGTCTCCATATATCTTCAAGACCCGGATGCGCACTTCGGGCAGTTGCAGGCACTTTTTCTGGAGAATGAATCGCTGCAATTCAAAGGGTAGGAGAGCCGAAGGATCAAGAAAGCGATGGTGTTAAATGATGGACAAATTGAAAAAGTACATCTACGAGCTTGTTGCATCCAAGAAGCTGACTGCCAAGGAAGCGACGGAGTACATCACATACCTGCAAAACGGAAATGAGCATAGGAGCGAGGAGATTGCGGTTATCGGAATCTCCGGGAGGTTTCCAAAGGCAGATAAGGTAGAGCAGTTCTGGGAGAATCTCTATTCCGGCAGAGATTGTCTAGATACCTTTCCTGAAGAGCGGTTTCAGGATGGACAGGCCTTGGGACCCGGCGGGCATGTGACAGGCGGGCGCTTCAAAAAAGGCGGATATTTAGACGAGATCAGTTTTTTTGATGCAGAGATGTTCCGCATTTCGCCTAAGGAAGCCTTATCGATGGAGCCATACCAGCGGATCATGCTTGAAGTTGCTTATGACACGTTAGTCAATGCAGGCTATGAAACGCAGGATATTCTCGGCTCCAGAACCGGGGTTTTTATCGGGCGGGACCACGTAACAGGGATTGAGTACCGCAACTATGCCGCACCCGATATCTTTCGTTTAACGGGGGGCTGGCCGGGTATCTTGGCCAGCAGAATCTCCTATGTATACAACCTGAAGGGGCCGAGCGTTGTTTTTGATACCTCTTGCTCCTCCGGGTTGGTAGGACTTCATTTTGCTTGTGATTCTTTGCGCAGAAATGAATGTGACATGGCATTTGTAGGCGGCATTAGCGGCCTTTTTTATTTTCCCCCCGTCAAGGAAGACGGTTCCCTGGATCAAGTCGAATCCGCTGAAGAAATGATCCGGGCTTTTGACAAAGATGCAGAGGGCACGGTTTGGGGAGAAGGCTGCGGCGGGTTGCTTTTGAAGCCGCTGTCCAAGGCGGTCGCAGATAAGGATGTGATTTACGCGGTCATCAAAGGCAGCGGAATCAACAACGACGGCCTTTCCAAAGGCATCACCGCACCGAATGGGGAAGCGCAGGAAGAACTGTTGAAAAAGGTATGGAAGCAAGCGCAAGTCAACCCCGAAACGATCCGTTATATCGAGACTCACGGGACGGGAACCGTCTTGGGAGATTCGATCGAATTGAATTCGATCATCAATGCTTTTCAAGCGTTCACCCCCAAGAAGCAGTTCTGCGGTGTGGGTTCGGTAAAAACCAATATCGGCCATTTGGTCGGGGCTTCCGGGATCATCTCCCTGATAAAAGCCGTATTGATGCTGCAGCATGGGGAAATTCCGGCCTCGCTGCATTTTCAGGCGCCTAGTCCGTATATCAATCTGGCAGATTCGGCCGTATTCATCAACGATCAGCGGAGCAGGCTGGAGAAGCGGAACCACCCGATCCGGATCGGGATTAACTCGTTCGGATTCAGCGGTACGAATTGCCACGTTCTGCTTGAAGAGCCGCCGGTGCCTGTATATGAAACAAAGGCGGAGAATAACGTATTCCTGCTGACTTTATCCGCCAGAAGCGGCCAGAAGCTGTTAGAGGCTGCGCAGAGCATGCAGCATTTCTTGCTCACGAACCGCAGCATTAATCTGGCCGATCTGTGCTGCACCGCAAGCCGGTTCCGCAATCATTTCACTAGCCGGGTGGCTATCATGTTCAGCAGCTATGAAGATTTGCTGGCCAAACTGAAGATTATTAAGGAGACACGGGATCTTTCCCGGTGGAACGATCATCCCGGAATCAGCTGCCAAACCCATGAAGTGGTATCGGATACGAAATCATGGATAGAAGCTTGGGAGATCAGGGAAGGCGAAAAAATCGCACTGGATAAAACCGCAAACGAAGTGATTAAGGAGCTGCTGCAAAAGAAAGCAGGCAATGAAATGCTCTGGGAGCAGGTTGCCCGCTTCTACCTCAAGGGCGCCAGCATTATTTGGCGTATGCTCTATCCTGACGGCAGAAAACTGGCTATGCCCGGCAATGTTCTGGAACGGACGAAATATTGGCCGGCTAAAGCCAAGCGGGAAGAGGTATTCCAGGATGAACTGTATTATAAGGCTGAATGGGTAGAAGAGCACAGGCAGACCGCAAATACGGGAGCTGCCCGTGATACGGTCCTGCTGATTGTGCATGAGACGGATACAGCCCTATGGGAGCCGCAGCTTTTCAGGAAAATACGGGGAAAGCGTTGCATCCTTGTAGAAATCGGCAGACCCTATCAAAAAATAACCGGCACGCATTATTATGTATCCAATTCAGCTGAGGATTTCTCCGCACTCTGCGGGGAGCTGGATATTTCGGCCCTGGAGCAAATTCTGTATGCAGCGCCTTCCCGGGACGGACTCCCGGATTCTCTGGAGGAATTCAAGGATAGCTTCAATCAGACAGTGATGAATCTGCTGTACCTGGTGAAAGCCCTGCAGGCTGCCAATAGCCTCAATAAGAATCTGGACATGGCCTTGATTACACAAAATGCCCATGTCCTGCAACCCATGGATACGGTTTCCGACCCATTCGCCCATACGCTCTATGGAATAGGGAAATCAATCCTGCAGGAAAACCGTTCCTTTCATGTTCGGCATATCGACATCAGCCATGAGCCTGCCGATATGGATTCACTTCTAGCAGAGCTGGAAGTGCCTTCTGCCGACTATTCGGTAGCGCTGCGCCATGGCCGCCGATACGTTGAAGTCATCAAGAGGGCGGATATGGCGGAAGAAGCCAGTGAAGCCGCAGGCATAGAAGCGGGAGACACTTTCCTGATTACCGGCGGCTTGGGGCTGCTGGGAATTGAGGTCTGCAAATATCTAAGCCAAAAGAACAGAGTGAAGCTGATCGTCCTCGGAAGAACGGCTATTCCTGACAGAGCATCCTGGCCATCGGTCATTATGGAAAATGAAGATAAACAGCTGCTGAAAAAAATCAATGGCATTCTGGCTATTGAAGCTCTGGGCTTCACGCTTGATTACCATTGTGTAGATATTTGCGACGAAACCCAGCTCCGGCGGACCGTCCAGCTGATCCGGGAGCATCACGGGAGAATAAACGGTGTATTCCATTGTGCCGGAGTTGGGGTAGGGGACATCGAGGATTTTGGCATGAGTGAGCAGGAATTTGAACAAAGACATGCGGCGAAAACCTATGGAAGCTGGCTGGTACACCAGCTTACAGAGCCGTTCAATACCGGGTTTACCCTGTTGTTTTCTTCGGCCGTCAGCATTACTGGCGGAAGAGGTTCGCTGGCCTACACGGCGGGCAATGCTTTTATGGATGGCTTGGCGGAAACCATCAAGCTGCAGGGGCCAAACGTGATGGCCATAAACTGGTCCACCTGGGAAGCGACCGCATCCCATCTTTCCTTGCAGGAGGACAAGCATTTCTTTGAGTTCCTGTCCACCCATCAGGCATTGCAGGCACTGGATCTGGTTATCCGCCGCCGGATGTTCCGGACCATCGTCGGCAAGCTCAACGTTCGGAACAAGCTGCTTGAATTGGAGAACGTATGGCCTTTCCGGTTGGCGGATGAGATCAAGCAGACACTGTTCACGAAGACACACCGTGAGGAGCAGCCGATCCGGCAGACCCGAGTCACAGTGAAGGAGCCGGAAGGTTATACAGCCACACACCGGGAATTGGCCCAGGTATGGGGTGATATTCTTGGACTCGCCTCGATCAGCGTGTTCGATTCTTTTCATCAGCTGGGCGGGGACTCGATTCATGCTGCGCATCTGCACAAGCGCTGGAATGAGCGGCATCCCGGCACGCTTGACGTGACGGATATTTACAGATACCCGACCATCCATGAAATGGCCGGGTATCTGGACAGCCGACAGACAGGCCAGCCTGCTGCGCTTAATCTGGATAGTATTCTGGAAGGGTTCAAGGGGAGCAAATATTCCAAAGAAGAGGCAAAGAGGCTGTTGGCAGAATGGACTGAAAATTCATCCGGTCAGCGCCTTCACCCCGCCGGGAGTGACGAATATGCCATCATTGGATACGCCTGCAAATTCCCGATGGCAGATGATGCCGAACAATTCTGGCGGAATCTTACGTCGGGAGTCAACGCGATCCGGCCATTTCCTGAGTCAAGAAGAAAGGATACCGACAGTTACCTGGCTGCACATCAGATCAGCCCTGGGGACAATGCGTATTGTCAGGGGGGGTATCTGGAGGAGATTGACCGGTTTGATTCCGCCTTCTTCCACATTTCTCCCAGAGAAGGAGAATTGATGGACCCCGAGCAGCGGCTGCTGCTGGAGAATGTGTATCAGGCTGCCGAACACAGCGGCCTGGGCGGCCGAATCCTGTCGGGTACCCGAACCGGCGTGTATGTCGGAAAGGATACCACAGGACGGAATGAGTATAACAACAGGGTGGATATCCTGGACCCCTTGAAAGTGACTTCAGGCTCGACTGGCATTCTGGCCAGCAGAATCGCCTACTATCTTAATTTGAATGGCCCTTGCCTGGTTGTGGATACAGCATGTTCTTCCAGTCTGACCGCAATATGTCTGGCGACGCAGGCCCTGAAGCAAGGACAGATTGATATCGCCATTGTGGCGGGCGTATCTCTGGCGTATCTTCCTACCCAGCATAACTCTCTGATAGACTCTGTTGACGAAATGATCCGTCCTTTTGATGCTGAGGCTAACGGGACCATGTGGGGCGAGGGGGCAGGGACGATCATCCTGAAGCGGATGAATGAAGCGGTGCAGGACAACCATGTGATTCATGCTGTAATCAAGGGTTCGGAGATGAACAACAACGGAGCATCCAACGGTATAACTGCACCGAATGCCGAAGCGCAGGAGAAAGTACTGGTAGCCGCCTGGAAAGCGGCCAATATTGATCCCGAAACGATCTCTTATATCGAGGCCCACGCAACCGGAACCCAATTGGGGGACCCTATTGAAATAAAGGGAATT
Source organism: Paenibacillus graminis (assembly GCF_000758705.1). Lineage (NCBI taxonomy): Bacteria > Bacillati > Bacillota > Bacilli > Caryophanales > Paenibacillaceae > Paenibacillus > Paenibacillus graminis. The sequence goes on from NZ_CP009287.1 coordinate 1,845,986, forward strand.
ACCAATGCTTTCAGGCGGTTTACGAATAAAAAGCAATTCTGTGCCGCAGGCACCGTGAAAGCCAATATCGGACATTTGGTCGGGGCCTCAGGGATGGCGTCGGTCATCAAAATGATTCTGGCGTTTAAGCATAAGCAATTGCCTCCGGTTCTACAGTTCAAAAATCCGAATCCATTTATAGAATTTGCCGATTCTCCTATTTATGTTAACGACAGGCTTCAGGATTGGAACGGCTCGGCCGCTCCCCGCAGATGCGGCATCAGTTCATTTGGGTTTAGCGGAACGAATTGCCATATCCTGCTGGAGGAACCTCCAACCTTCCCCGGTCCGCAGGAAGAGAAGCAGGACTGGTATATTCTGGCGCTGTCGGCAAAGACGGCAGCATCCTTGAGCGCATTAATCAAGCGCTACATTCTTCAGATCAACGGATCAGTCACGCTGGATTTGCGAAATCTTTGCTTCACCGCTAACATCAGCCGGGGACATTATGAGCATCGGGTCGTCATCCTGTTCCGGACCGGCAATGAGCTGCGCGCCAAGTTCAAATATCTGCAAGAGGCGGGTCTCCCGGAAGCGGCGGATCACGATCAGAGAATCTATTACAAGGCCAGCAGGATCAGTTATGACCGGAATGGTGATGACGAAGAAGGACTGCTTGAGGAAGATAAGCTCAAATTAAACAGGCTGGCAGAGAGCTTAATGGAGGAATGGAGCATTGAAGAGACGTTGTTCGCTGTGGATCATTTGCACAAAATTGCGCGATTGTACACGGATGGAGCGGATATCAACTGGGATCGTCTATATCAGGGCAAGCCTTACCGGCTGACCGAGCTGCCGGTCTATTCCTATGAAGCTGTCCGCCATTGGATTGGCGACAGCAGCCGGAAGCTGTTGAACCCTTCAGTGAAACACTATCAATTGCAATGGCTGCCGGATCATAGAGAAGAATCCGCAGGGAGCAAGCCGAACGAAGGTGCCTGGCTGTTTATAGGGGGAACCGGAACCAAGAGCAAGGAGCTGCTCAGCGAATTGCGCAAGCAGGAGATTGAACTCATTGAGGTCACTCCGGGAACCCATTACCACCAATTAGCTGCTAATCGGTACAGCATCGGTTCGGGCGAAGAGTATTCTCTTTTGCTGAAAGAGCTTTCAAATAGAAGGGTCCGGAATATCATTCACTGCCTGAGCCTTGCCGACGAAAAGATTGCCGGGATAGAGGACCTTCATGCTGCGGAGAACAGGGGTGTATATAACCTCTATCATTTGGTAACCGAGCTGCTGAACGGACAGTATCATCAAGAACTGAACCTGTTCTTCGTTGCCGATCATACGTTTAGGGTGAACCGGCATGAACCGGTGCTGAGCCCGCATCATGCCGTCATGTTCGGGTTAGCTAAAGTGATTCCTCAGGAATACCCGCAATTTAAATGCCGCTGCATCGATATCGACAATGCTACAGCTTCAGCGGCTGTCTGGGAAGAGATATGCTCCGGTTCAGCGGATTTCCAAGTGGCCTATCGGGACAACACCCGCTATATCGAACATCTCGAAGAGCGGTTGCTGGGAGCTGCCGAAGCGGGCGGCGTGTCCCTGCAAGAAAACGGCGTCTATGTGGTAACCGGAGGACTCGGCGGTATTGGCCTGGCGGTTGCCCATTATCTATCCGGGAAGCAGCGGGTTCATGTCTGTCTGTTGAACAGGGGAACATCGCCGCCCGGCCCAAGCCAAATCGAAAGGATTCGCCAGATCGAAGCTAACGGGTCTGAGGTGGATTTGTATACCGCAGACATTTCCGAACCCGATGAACTGCAAGGTGTATTGCAAGCCATCCGCACCAAATATGGACAGATTCATGGTCTATTCCATTGCGCGGGCATTGCCGGGGAAGGGCTGCTGATTAATAAAGAGAAGCCGGAGATTAAGCGGGTGCTTGATGCCAAAGTAACGGGTACCTGGTTATTGGATCAGTATACGGCCCAGGATAACCTGGACTATTTTGTGCTGTTTTCTTCGGTCACAAGCCTGCTGGGGGGGATGGGACAGGCGGATTACACGGCTGCCAATGCGTATTTGGATGTGTTCAGCGACTACAGGCAAGCGAATAACCGCAGGAGTGTTACCATCAATTGGCCTGCATGGAAAGAAGTCGGCATGACCCTGAAATATGATATTCAGGAGGGACTCTCCCCTTTTCTGGGGTTGACAGAGGAGCAGGGGATCAGCATCCTGGATGCTGTGTTGCAGCGGAAGCTCTCACGGATTATTGTCGGTCAAATCAATGAGCGCCATTTCCGGAGCGGAAACCATTCGTTGCCTTTTGTTGTCCCGCCGCAGATAATCTCCCGGGGAACCGGAGCGTTCCTTCCGGAAGCAAGAGCAACTGCAAGTGCAAGTGTGCCGCCCATCATGCCTGTCTTAAAAGGCAGAAATAATCACAGCTACAATTCGTATGAAACCTCGCTGGCAGCGATGTGGCAAAGGGTGCTGGGAGTCGCAGAGGTCAATGTGTATCTGCCTTTTCAGGAAACAGGCGGAAACTCCATTCTGGCTACAAGCCTAGTCAAAGAAATGGACGACGTCTATCCGGGTTGTGTCAACATAGCGACCTTGTTTGCGTACCCCTCCATCGCCCAAATGGCGGAATACCTGGAGCAGAAACAAAGCCACAACGCATCCCCGCAGGAAGCAGACCCGGGAGACTCCCAGCGAATGGAGCTCAGCGATAAGCTGTCCGGGTTTGTCGAGGGGAAAGTGTCGATAGAGAATATATTGCAGTATCTGGATACCAACGGGTTGGGGGATGATGATGATTAACCGTAAAGAGATCAATGATCATATTTTACAGTTGTTAAAATCAGGAAACCTGAATCAGGAAATGGCTGTAGCCATTCTGGAAAAGGTCAACCGCTCCTCAGAGGTGAAGCGGCAGGATATTGCCGTCATCGGGATCGCCTGCCGTGTTCCCGGAGCCAATACCCCCCGGCAGTTTTGGGGGAATTTGCTGGGGAAGATCAACAGCATCGGAGCGTTTCCGGAGGAACGCCTGCAGGACCTCTCCCCGTTTATCCCGGAATTGGAGGAGATGCTTGCACAGTCCAATCATCAAGCAGGCTACTTGGAGCAGATCGCCCGCTTTGACCATCCGTTTTTTCGGATCAGCGAGAAGGAAGCCATGGCGATGGAGCCCTATCAAAGACTGTTTCTGGAGACGGCATACCACGCGATGGAAGACGCAGGGTATGGCGGAGATCAACTGAAGCATTCGAACACAGGCATATTTGTAGGGATGGAAACGGCTTACCAGTCCCACTATCGCGCTCTGCTCGAACATGAGGATATTTCTTCGTTGACGGGTTCTTTGGTAGGTCTGTTAGCCAACCGGCTTTCCTATTTTCTGGACCTCCGGGGACCCGCCCTTGTGGTAAACACAGCTTGCTCCTCCGGGCTGGTCGCATTGCACCAGGCCTGCCTGGCCTTGGCGAACAAAGAATGCGAAACGGCACTGGTTGGCGGTGTCAACCTGATGGTTATTCCGCAAGCCGCAGGGAAATTAGATGATCTGGAGTCCTCCCAGGGAAAGGTGAAGGCGTTCGACAAGAATGCCGACGGGACGATTTGGAGCGAAGGAATCACAGCCCTGCTTATTAAGCCGTTAGAGAAGGCGTTGAAGGACCGGGACCCCGTCTATGCCGTCATTAAGGCTAGCGGAGTTAACGCCGACGGGGCCTCCAATGGCTTAACCGCTCCAAATCCGGAGGCTGAGACAGGGCTGTTCATCCGCACCTGGGAGAAAGCCAAGATCGATCCGCTCTCGATTTCATATGTGGAAGCCCACGGTACAGGTACACTGCTTGGGGATTCCATCGAATTGCAGGCGATAAACGATGCATTTAAAAAATACACGGATACCCCTCATATTTGCGGCATTGGTTCGGTCAAAACCAATATTGGACATACAGTGGCTGCCTCAGGCTTAGCATCATTGCTCAAAGTCATATTGTCGTTGCAACATAAAAAAATCCCTGCGTCCTTGAACTATGAGTCCCCGAATCCGTTTATTGATGCCGAGCACTCTGCCATCTATATAAATACGGAGGTGAAAGACTGGGAGCGAAAAGATACGCCGCTGCGGGCCGGCATCAATTCCTTCGGCTTCAGCGGTACGAACTGCCACGTAGTGGTGGAGGAAGCCCCGGAGATGAAGCGTCAAGAAGCGGAAGGTTCGCCTCCGGTCCATTTTTTAACCATGTCCGCCGGATCAACAGCGGGCCTAGGCCGATTAATCCAGGCGTATTATGCCTTTTTGCAAGCCCATGATTCCATTGATCTCGAAGATCTTTGCTATACGGCCAATACCGGCAGAGTTCAAGCTGACAGCAGGGCTGCGTTCGTTTTTGCCACCAGAGACGAGTTAATGAAGCAGTTGGCAAATGCGGATGTAACCCGAACCGGCGTATCCGGCGAAGATGGAATCTATATAAGCGGAAATGTCCAGCCGGAAGATGTCTTAGCTGCTGCAGATGAGTTCGAGATTAACCAGCTGGCTAAGCGGTATATCTGCGGGTTATCCGTCGATTGGGCAGCTCTATACCCGCAAAAGCGGCAGAAGCTGAATTTGCCCGGTTATCCCTTTGAAAAGATCAGGCTATGGCCGGCCGCAGCTGCCAAATCCGGTTTTGCAGCCCGGAAACAGCCTAATATGCATGAGACGTCTAACCCGGATGAAGAAGCGCCGCAGTCCCGGCTCTACCACAATATTCAATGGTTGCCCGTTAACACAGAACCCCCTCACCCGCTGCCTACGAGCGAAGAGGCAGTCCTGGTGTTCACCGATCCGGCAGACTGGGGCTGGGCGCTGGCAGATGAAATCTCCCGGCACACCCCCCATGTCATTCATGCCCGGCTTGCCGGAGCTTACCACAGGGAGAGTCCGGCATTATACAGTGTGAGCGGCACGGAAGCAGACTTCTGCCAATTGATAACCGATATAGGCTCCGTGAAGATAAGCAAAATACTTTGGGCAACCGGAATGGATGACTGTGATATCGGGGACAGCCGCGATGTTGAGGAGCAATTGACCCATACATTATACCCGCTGCTGTGTCTGACGAAGGCATGGGTCATGCAGGAAATGAACCTGACAGAGGTTATCCTGGCCGGGAAGAACGGTCAAAGGGTTATCCCCTCAGACGAGAAGATTTATCCATACTTCGCATCGCTTTACGGGATGGGGAAAGTCATTCGCGAGGAATACAGCGGACTCCGCTGCAGATGCATTGATTGCGATGAATCGACACCGGTCCGTGAACTCGCCGAAGAAGTATTTAGACAATCAGACTACTACCAAATTGCGATTCGGGAAGGAAGGAAATATTACCCGCAATTAACACCTGTTGAGCTGGACGCTTTCGGCCCTTCTGCGGCAGGCTTTAAGGAGCAAGGGGTATATGTCATCACCGGGGGAACGGGCGGAATTGGCTTGCAGCTGGCACAGCATATTGCCCTGCAGCACCAAGTGAAGCTTGTATTAATCAGCCGTTCCGGGCTGCCAGCGCGCGAAACCTGGGAAGAGCTGATCCAATCGGCCCAGGAGCCGGACGGAAGAGTGGCGCTGATCCGCAGCCTGAAGCATCTGGAGCGCAACGGCTCACAACTATATACATACAGTGCGGACGTTGCCAGGCTGGATGAATTAGCGCCAGTAATCAGCAGGATCACAAGCCAGCTTGGGAAAATAGACGGAATCATTCACGCAGCAGGCCTTCCAGGCAGCGGTTTGCTGGTTGAGAAGGACGGGCCATCGTTTGCCGCCTCCATTGCTGCCAAAATTAAAGGAACCCATTATCTGCATCAGTTAACCCGTGAGAACCCGCCCGATTTTCTTCTGTTGTTTTCATCCATAGCTTCTGTAGTGGGGGGCATATATTTAGGAGATTATGTGGCGGGGAACAGCTATCTGGACGCGTTTTCCGGTATGCCAACCGAACATACCCGGCTGATTTCCATCAACTGGACGACATGGATGGACACCGGTATGGCGAAGAATACAGGCGGGAACCTGGATGTTGCCTTTCGCTCGATTTTGCCCCGCCACGCGCTCCATGCCTTTGATCAGATTCTAGGCAAAAAAATAAATAACATTGTGGTCGGCAGCATCCAGTTCAATAATGACCTGTTCTGGAACCGTCCTTTGCCGGTTGAACTGGCTCCTGCGATTAGAGCGCAGATCAAGTTTCCTGAAGCTGAAATCGATGTCCGGCTAACCGGAAGGGCAGATGATGCCTATACGGAGATCGAGCGGCAATTGGCCCAGATCTGGGGCAACCTGTTCCAGATGCCAAGCATCGATATTCAAGATAATTTCTATGAGCTTGGCGGCACGTCCATCATGGGCATCAAAATGGCGAACCGGATCAATGAGCAGTACCGTGTAGCCATGACCATTCAGGATATATTCACCCATCTGACGGTATCATCCTTGGGGAATCTGGTGGAGCAAAAGCTGAGTACCAGAACTGAAGCCGGGGCGGTGACCAAGCAGGAAGTGGAACCCGCCCAAACAAGTATGCCTTTGTCACATGCGCAAAGGCGTATTTGGTTTTTGCAAAAAATGAATCCCGACCTGGTGGCGTACAATTTGCCCTTTATCCGCTTCTTTGACATGGACATAGACGGGGAACTGCTGCAGCAGGCGGCTGCCTTCCTGGCCGGCAGACATCTCATGATGCGCACGAAATATGTATTGAAGGACGGAAACCCGGTGCAGGAGGTGCTGCCGGCGTATGTGCCGGCCGTTCAATTTATCGATGCCGCCGGGCAAAATGATCCGGAGTTATTCGTGAGGATGAATATACACCAGCAAAAAATGAAACCGTTCAATCTCGAAATGCCGCCTTATAGAATCTATCTGTACACCATCAGCGCTGAGCGGGCTTGCCTCTACATCAATTTCCACCACATCCTCACAGACGGCTGGAGCATTGATATTTACTACAGAGAATTGTTTAGCCTATACCAATCCTTCCTGCATCGGCAGCCGCCCAGACTGCCGGAGATGAGGTACGATTACTTTGATTGGATTCTAGAACAACAAGCATGGGAGGAGAGCGAAGCCTTTGTGGAGCATGAACAATTCTGGCTGAAGGAGCTTTCCAAGCCCTTGCCGGTTTTGAACTTGCCTTCAGACCACAAAGCGCCTGCCGTTCAGACATATAGAGGCAGCTTCCACAAATTCACAATTTGCGGCGAGCTGTACAGAAAGCTGAAGGCGCATCTTGAAACTCAGCAGATTACAGCCAACAACTTTCTCTTGAGCGCGTATTTTCTGTTATTGCACAACCTGTCGCAGGAGCAGGATATTATTATTGGCGTGCCTACCTCAGGAAGGAATGAACAGAAATGGGAGAGAGTCGCGGGCATATTCATTAATACCCTGTGCATCCGCGTTCAGTTTCAGGGAATTACCACATTCATGGAATTACAGGATACCGTGAAGCACAAGGTATGGTCGGCTATTGATAAAGCCCAATATCCGTTTGATTTATTGGTGGAAAAAGTAAATCCGGAACGGGATTTGTCCAGAAATCCCATTTACAATGTTCTCTTCCAGTTTTATGATAAATTATATTTGGAAAATGAAGGAATCAGCCCGTTTGAATTAAGCTGCCTGGCCCAAGAAACCGATCAGCAAATTGAGATTTCGTTCGAGTACAATTCTGATATGTATACAGAAGGCACCATCTCCCGGTTTGCAGGATACTTCCTGAATATCATCGGACAGGTTGTAGACAAGCCGGAATGCCTCCTCCAAGAGGTTACCTTGTTGAGACATCAGGAAGAAACCGAGCTGTTAAGCCGTTTTCAAGGGGAGCAGGTGGAGCTGGAGGACGACCAGACGGTTCACAGACGTTTTGAAGCGCAGGTGCAAAAAAATCCGGAAGCCATCGCTTTAGTTGATGAGGAAGGGCAAATGACCTTCCGGGAAGTGAACGAGCAGGCCAATCAGCTTGCCTGGATGCTGATCGATAACGGGGTTCAGCGAAATACCCCGGTCGGGATTTTTGTAGACAGGAGCTGCTGGACCGTCATCGGTATATTGGCGGTTCTGAAGGCGGGCGGAGCCTATGTACCGCTTGATCCGGGTTATCCTGAAGACAGGCTCGCTTATATTCTTGCGCACAGCGGCGCCAGATTGCTGCTGACAGAAAACCGCTATCTCCAGAACGTGGCAGCATTCGCGCATGATGGAGGGATTACGGTCATCAATCTGAGTCCGGTCAAGGAACAGACGCCTGTAAGCCAGATGTACTTAACGGATTATGAGGAAGCGCTGTCCAGGGTGAATCCGTCTACCGGAAGCCAAGGAGCGGACTGGATGTATATCATGTACACCTCAGGCTCTACCGGCAAGCCCAAAGGCGTATTGGTTACCCATTCCAACGTCTTGAACTTCGTTGAATGGAGCATTGGAGAATTGCAACTTCAGCCCAGGGATGCACTTCTGCTGGTAACCTCAATCAGCTTCGATATTTCGGTGTTCGAGATATTCGCTGCGTTGTTAAGCGGCGCCCGGTTATGCATTGCAGCTAAGGAACATTTGAGGGATACCGAAAGCCTGCTGGCTTATATGGAAGCCAAGGGGATCACCATCTGGCATTCTGTTCCCAGCCTGATGGTTCAGCTTATGACATTTATCGGGAACAATCAGGGCCGGTACCGCCAATCGCCGGTATTACAGCAGATCAGGCACTTAATGCTTGGCGGGGAGGCATGGAGTACTTCACTGGCCCAAAGCCTGCGCGCGACCTTTCCGCAAGCGGAGATTCGCAATATGTATGGCCCGACGGAGGCAACAATATGGATCTCCAGCTATAAACTGGGTGCGGAGATCGATGAGTCGCATCCGGTCATGCTTATCGGCAGGCCGATTGCCAACAATCAGCTAATCATCCTGGATCAGTATGGCAACGTTTGTCCGCAGGGAGTCACCGGGGAAATTTATATCGCCGGGAACAATGTGACCCAAGGATATTATAGCGATGAACAAAAGACGAAAATGGCCTTTATCCCGCAGAACAATGGGCAGATCTATTACAGGACGGGCGATTTGGGAAGATATTTGCCGGAAGGGAATGTGGAGTTCGCCGGGAGAAGAGACCAATTGGTCAAAGTAAGGGGATACCGTATTGAGTTAGGAGAAATTGAGCAGGCCTTACAAGAGCTGACGAATCTGCAGCAGATCGCTGTAACGACTGTGAAGGATGGGGAAACCAACAAAATTATCTGCCTTTATACCGGCGGCCCGCCGGTTCCGCAGAACCAGTTAAAGGAGGCTGTAAGGCAAAGGCTTCCGGAATATATGATTCCCGCCCAATTTTTTCATGTGGACCAATTCTTGTTCACGCCAAACGGAAAAATGGACTGGAGGTCCATGGAGGCCCTTATTGCCGGAGAAACTGCGGGCAGCATGGATGCAGCGGGAATCCGAAACGAAGTGGACAAGAAGCTGTCCGGGATGTGGACAAAACTGCTGGGCATCCCTGTTGCCGGCATTCAGGATAACTTTTTTGATATTGGCGGGAACTCTTTATTGATCGTACAGATGCAAGGGATGATCCAGCAGGAATTCTTCCAGGACATCCCGATGATGGATCTGTTCAAATATACGTCGATTGAAAAGATATCGGATTACCTGCAGGAGCATACGGTAAAAGTATCGAGTGTGGAAACAGGCCAAAAAAGAGCGGACATGAGAAAAAGACTGCGCAACATGAGAGGTTAACATCCGCCCATGTGAAAGGAACATGACCATGGAAAATGATCTTAGTCTTAACTCGAAGATTGCTGTCATCGGAATGGCTGGAAGGTTCCCGCAAGCAGGGGATATCGGAGAATTCTGGCGTAACCTGGTTCAAGGTGCGGAAGGGATTCAATTCTTCTCCAAGGAGGAATTGAGGCAGGCGGGGGTGAGTCCGGCCCTGCTCGAGAAACCCGAGTATGTACCGGCTTCCGGCCGTTTACAAGACATCGGGGAGTTTGATGCCGCTTTTTTTCAATACACACCAAGAGAATCGGAAATCATGGACCCGCAGCAGCGGTTATTTCTGGAGTGCGCCTGGAATGCAATAGAGGATGCCGGGCATAGCCTGTCCCAATACGAAGGAGCGGTTGGCGTATTTGCAGGGGTAGGTGCGAATAAATATGTAACCCATATTATGAGCCATCCTGAGCTGCTGCATATCTTGGATCACCGGCAAATTGAGGCGGCCAATGACAAGGACTTTCTCACCACACGCGTTTCCTACAAATTGAATGCGACCGGCCCCAGTTTTGCAGTACAGACCGCTTGTTCTTCTTCCCTCGTGAGTGTGCATATAGCATGCCAAAGCTTATTGAATGGCGAGTGCGATATGGCACTGGCCGGAGGCGTTTCCATTCAATTTTTAGACAAGAGCGGATATCTCTATAAAGCGGGCGGCATCGAATCGCCTGACGGACACTGCCGCTGCTTCGATGAAAAGGCAGAAGGAACCGTGTTCGGCGATGGGGTTGGTGTGGTTGTGCTCAAAAGGCTGGAGGACGCCGCTAGAGACAATGATCATATTTATGCGGTGATTGGCGGTTCAGCCATCGGCAATGACGGGGCGGGCAAGATCGGGTTCACGGCTCCGGGATTAGATGGACAGGTACAAGTGATTTCGGAAGCTATGGAAGTGGCCGGAGTGACGCCTAACGATATAGGGTATATCGAGGCGCACGGCACCGGCACCAAATTGGGTGATCAGGTAGAGATTGCGGCCCTTAAGGAAGTGTTCAAAGGCCGGACTCGGGAAGAGGCGTGTTACATTGGATCCGTTAAGTCCAGCATTGGGCATTTGAACACCGCCTCAGGCATCGCCGGCTTAATCAAAACGGTTCTGAGCATCCAGCAGAATCTCATCCCGCCGCTCCTGCATCTCCGCAGCCCTAATCCGCAGTTGGAATTAGAGGACAGCCCGTTCCGGCTGAACCGGAGTCCGGTGACATGGGCTGCGGGTGAGCAGAAAAGGGTGGCGGGCGTCAGTTCTTTTGGCATCGGAGGCACCAATGCCCATGTCATTGTCGAACAAGCCCCAGACCTTTGCCTGGAACCAAACGGACAAGAGTGGCATCTGCTGCCGTTCTCGGGAAAAACGGAACAGGCCCGGCAACGAAACCTTGAAAATCTGCAGGCGTACCTCCAAGCCCATCCAGAGGTTGATCTGTCGCGGGTGTCATCTACCCTTCAGACGGGAAGGGAGCATTTTGACTTTCGCGGATTTCTTCTTTGCGGCAATCATGGAGGGCACCGGGTGTTCTGTCCGGAACACCGGGCGGTAAAGCAGGAGAAATCCGTTGTTTTCTTTTTCTCTTTGGAACAGGCTCCCCCCGTAACAATGGTTCAGGAATTGTACAGGCAGGAGCCGTTCTTTCGAAAAACAATGGATGAAAGCTTTCAAATGGTGGAACGGATGTTTCAGCTTGATCTCACCAAGCGGATATCCCCTGAAGCGGATACTATTCAAGGGCAAGCGGAATTCCCCTCCAGCCAAGAGCCCTATGGGCCGCTTCTGTCTTTCATAGCGGGTTATTCCCTGGCACAGCTCTGGCAGCACTGGGGCGTTTTCCCGCAAGCGGTGGCCGGGGATAGAATCGGCGAATATGTCGGCGCTTGCCTGGCGAATGTTTTTTCACGTGAGGCTGCCTTGAAATTATTATTTTTCCAAGGGGATGTTTCGGAAGGCATTGTGTTGGGACAACCAGCCCTCCCGGTTCTGTCGAATGTATCGCATACCTGGTTAGATGAAGAACAGGCGGTTTCTCTCACCTATTGGAAAGAGGTCTTGAACCAGCCAAACAATCTGCTGGCTTGCGTACCAGAGCTTGCCGCACTCCAAAATCCGGTTTTTATCAAGATCGGTCCGGGAAACCATCGTCTCGATAGCCTGGACCTAACCATCCAAGAAAAGAATCCAACCGCCCTATTGCTGGATTCACTTCCACGCGAAGCAGACCACGAGGCGGCTGACAAGGTTCTTCAGGACGCCTTGGGGAGGTTGTGGCTGGCAAACATTGAGGTCTGCTGGAAGAACGTTCAATCCGGCAGGCAGACCAGAAGAATTCCGCTGCCTACCTATGCTTTTGACAGAGAAACTTACTGGATTGACAGAGCGGCTGCCCAAGAACAGGACGGATTTGCGGCAGATAAACTCCACGAAGAACCATTGCAGGCAGTGGGCAGGGGAGACCATTTCGTTCAGGTTGGCGGCACACGCTATATGCTGGATTCGTCTCAACTGCAGGAAATTCAAGAGCTGCTTGCCAGCTTCTCCCCGGACACTGCCGGATCATTTCCGGATTCACAGGAGAAGCGGAAGGAGTACATCGTTCCCAGACTGTGCAGCCTCTTGGAGGAGTTATTGGGAAAAAGACCGATCAGCAGCCAGGACGACTTTTTCGAATGTGGGGGCGACTCTGTAACAGCGATCCAGTTTGCCTCCCGTGCGAAGGATTTCGGCATCGTGTTTTCTTCGGAGCTGCTTTTTGAATACCCGACGATAGAGCAATTATCGGATAAGCTCCTGGAGCAGCCGGCAGCCTCCCTGCAAGAAGAAGAGCCTATGCCGGAACAACGGGCGGGCATTCATTATTTTGATGTGGCTGCATCCGATCAGAGCCTGTTGGCGGAGGTCTTGCCTGCCGAAGAAGTGGAAAGTGTGTATCCGCTGTCATTTATGCAGCTTCTGGTGTTGAATCACAACATCATTAATGCCCGCTCAGGCACGGTGAATCTGCTTTCGTTCCAGATTTCCGAGGAGCTGGATTACGACCGCTTCCGGTCAGCCTGGCACAAGGTGGCCAACCGCCACACCCTGCTGCGGACAGGCTTTGTCTGGAGAAGAATCTCCAATCCGGTTCAGTTTGTCAAAAAACAGGTGGAAATCACCATCCACGAGCTGGATTGGACCGGACTCTCCCCAGAAGGACAGCAGCGCGCACTGGATGAGTTCCTGTCCCTTGAAAGAAAAAAAAGCTTTAAAGTGGATGAGGTTCCGCAAATGCGTTTCCACCTGATGAAGCTTCGGGAGGCCTGCTATCAATTTGTCTGGTCCTACCAAAACTCTTTGTTTGACGGCTGGAGCATGAACATTATTCTGCGGGAAGTATGGGACAGCTATGGACAGAGCGAATCCCGGATGCTTGTGCCCGAAACCGCGCCTACTCCTTATCTGGCCTATATACAGTGGCAAAAAACAAAGGATATTGAGGAAGCGAAGTGGTGTTGGACAGAAGAAATGAAGGGTTTCAGCATGGAAACGCAGCCGGAGTTAGCGGACGACATCACCCCTCTGAACTACGAAGGCGCCTTTCAGAGTGCAGATATTCTGCCGGGTGATCTGCAGACGGCAAGAGATTATGCCCGAAAAGGGCAGATCACGATGAATACGCTGTTTCTTGGCGTGTGGGGCCTGGTGCTTGCCCGGCTGCTTAAGAAGAATGACATCATGCTGGGAATGATTACATCCGGAAGAGTCCCGGAGGTGGAGCATATGGACACCATGGTGGGATTGTTTACGAACAGCCTGCCTGTCCGCTTGACGTACACTCCTGCGGAGCGTGTCCAGGACTGGTTTCAAGCGCTGCAAAAAAAATTACTGAAGCTCAGACGCCACGAGCATGTTACCTTACAGCAGATAAGCCAGTGGTCCGGGCTTCCTGTCGATTATTTACAGCGGGTGACCAACACACGGAGCTTGGTCTACACCAATTTTCCGTTTCACATGAACCAAATTCCAAACGGAAGCGGGCAGAATTTGCTTCAAGCCGAGAGTATCGGACAACTGCATCTTCCGCTGCGTCTGTTTGTCAATCCGGGCGATGAGCGGTTTACGCTACGGATTGAATACAACCGCAGTGTATATGATCCTGACCATATCGCTCAACTCCTGCTGGATATCCAGCAGCAGGTAGCCAAGATTCCCCATGCGCCAACACTCGGAGAGTTAGTCCATCACAAGGAAGAAGGAGCCGCGTTATGAAGATTGCCGTCGTGAACGGTCCGAATATGAATTTAACCGGTGTACGGGAAACCGGGTTTTATGGAAAAGTCACATGGAAGCAAATTGAGGAGAGGCTGCGGAAACTGGCTGAAGAATGGCAAATCGAGCTGCTTTGTTTTCAATCGAACCATGAGGGGGAGATCGTTGATTTTATTCAAGAGCATCTATCTTCACTGGATGGGATTGTACTAAATCCGGCGGGACTATCCAAAACCGGGTATTCCATCCTGGATGCGATGTCTTCGGTCGGCATCCCTTATATCGAAGTGCATATGTCCAATATTTTTGACAGGGGAGGCTGGCACGCACAATCCATCTTTTTTGAGAATGCCGCCGGACTGGTCGTGGGCCTGAAAGGTTATTCCTATGATCTTGGTCTGCAGGGGATGAAACAGTATTTGGACACAGCGCTTGCTCCGAACTAGCAGAAGGGACATGTGAAATGAAACATATTGAAGTCTATAATGCCAAATTGCATAATCTCAAAAACATCACAACGAAGATTCCAAAACAGCAGCTCATTGTCGTAACAGGCATCAGCGGATCGGGGAAATCCAGTTTTATCTTTGATACGCTCCATCATGAAGGGCAGCGGCTTTATCTGGAGGCCTTAGGCATTTCTCACGACGTCCTGCACTACGACTCGTTTGATATGATTCAGGGACTTAGTCCGACGATTGCCGTACAGCAGAGAACCGTAAGCAATCTGAATCCAAGGTCGGTTGTAGGGACGGCCACCCGGCTCTTGAACTTGATGGCGCTGATCTACGTGAACGAAGGGGTAGAGAAGGGGAGCGGACAGACAGAGACATCGTTGCGGGAATATGTCCCTGGAATGTTTATGTTCAACTCGCCCCACGGTTCCTGTCCGGCCTGCAGTGGCAGAGGAACGATTACAGAGGTGAACATCGCGAAAATTCTGCCGCCAGACAGTGAATCAATAGAAACATGGCACCAATTCGCCTATGAGTTCCCGCAGCACAAAAAAGAAGAAAAGGAATATGTCACCAAGAGGTTTGATAACTTTATCAGCTGTTATAACCTCGCGCCGGAGACGCCGTTTTCACAATTATCCGGTGAGGCCAGAGACGTTTTTTTGCATTATCGGCCCAAACGGACGCAGAGCAAAGGGAACCTTATCTTTTATGGAGTGAATGTGGTGATCGAAGAGAAGCTGAAAAAAGTGAATCTGCAGCAGCTCCCCGATCTCCACATCACCCGGCCATGTACAAGATGCCACGGGTACCGGATCGGGGACAGGGCACTCGCCATCACGTTGGAGAATAACCATATTGGCCAGCTTTGCCGGATGGATGTGCTTGGGCTTACAGCGTTTTTTCAGCATTATCTGGCCGTAAGGCCGCATACTGCTTTTGTGGTGCATTTAATCAAGGAGATCCTCAGCAAGCTGGCCTGTATGGAGACCGTTGGATTATCTTATCTCAATCTGTACCGGGAAATTCCGTCTCTTAGCGGCGGGGAAATTCAGAGACTGCATATCATGTCCCATCTCTCGGCCAAAGTGGATTCGATTATTTATATCTTTGATGAACCGACGGCCGGCTTGCATGAAGTGGAGAAGGCCAAGATTATCGAGAGCTTTCAAAGCTTGAAGCAGCAAGGAAATACTGTGATTGTCGTAGAGCATGATGAAAGTGTGATCCGGCAGGCGGAGTATATTATTGATTTTGGTCCCAAAGCGGGTCAAGAGGGCGGGACTATCGTCTATCAAGGGGACTATGCCAACTTCCTGGATTCCGCTGAATCGATAACGGCCAAGTATCTGCTTCATAAACCGATGCCGCCCAAAGAATATGCGGGGATAGTGGACGCCTCCACGCCCAGGCTTTCCATCAGGAATGCCCAAACCAACAACCTCAAGAATATTAACGTGGATATCCCGCTGCAGTCTATCGTCGGAATTTGCGGTTTATCCGGCAGCGGAAAAAGCTCTCTGATGATCGATACCTTGATCCCTAAGCTGCAGGCGGCATTGAAGGCGCGGGCACCGGGAAACAAGCGTTCAGACGAAACGGAAACCGAGGCGGATACCGTGACGGCCAGAGCAGAGGCGGAGCTGGAAGGTGCCGGGAATATAGACGGTTTTGTCGTCGTCACCCAGCAGTTGGCCCGGAGGCATGAAAATTCGATTGTGGCTACATTTCTGGGAGTCTGGGAGCCGATCCGCCATATTTTCTCCACACAGGAAGAGGCGGCGGCGCAGCAGTTTACGAAAGGACATTTTTCCTTTAACTCCATGGGCTCATGTCCAATGTGCAATGGCTACGGGCATATCAAGAGATGGCTGAGCCAGCTTGTGTTCAGTGAGGAATGCCCGTCCTGCCAAGGCAAACGATTTAAGGATGAAGTGCTGCGGGTGAAGTATAAGCAGCGCAGTATTGCTGACATCCTTGGGATGTCTGTTGCGGAAGCCCAGGCCTTCTTTCAGGATCATCCCAAAATCAGCAACCTGCTTACTGCGATTGAAGAGATGGGCATGGGTTACATTCACTTGGGCCAAAGCCTCACCACACTGAGCGGAGGAGAAGTGCAGCGGTTAAAGCTTGCCAGAGAGCTGGGGAAAAGCGGAAAGGTCAACTATCTGTATATCCTGGATGAACCTACTGTCGGACTCAGCTACTACGATGCCGAAAAATTGCTGATGATCTTAAGCAAACTGGTAGCCGGCAAGCATTCCGTTATACTCATCGAACACGACCCGTATGTCCTTTCCTATTGTGATTATCTCATCGAGCTAGGACCGGGCGCCGGACACAAGGGAGGGGAAGTTGTGGCCGCCGGGACCCCTGAAGAAGTGAAAAAAAATGCCGGTTCGATGATTGGCCCGTTTCTGGAATAACCCCAAGCTTACCGTTCTCAATCGAAACCGAAAGGGGAAGTACGGAATGAAGAAAGTGCTCTTACCGGTGGTGCAGCCGCCTATTTGGGGATACCAGTTTTTTGCTTTTCCGCTTTGTATCGTGCTTGCACACGACAAAAGCCTGCCTTGGTTCTACAGCAACTTCATACAAGTTTGTTATGACAAAAGACCTGATCCGCCCATCCCGTTTACTTTTTACATCCATGACCATACTTTAAATCCATGGCTGCATGTCGAACGCCTGCAAAGAGGCACAATGGGCATCATTAAGCGGAATATTGTTGATTTTATCCGGGACTGTCTCGATGACGGCATGTATTGTAATCTGAACGTAGACGAGTTTTTCATCCCGGAACGGGAAGTTTACCGCAAAGGGCATCTTTCCCATGATGTATTGGTCCACGGATATGACATGCAGGAACAGACCTTTCAGCTTATGGGCTTTACAGATAAGCATACATTTGCTTCCACCAGCGTACGGTTTACCGACTTTGAACAGGCGTATGACAACATTGACAATATTGATCATCAGGCGGTGTGTGATCGGATCTTTCTTTATAAATGGATGGAATCGGGACAATATGATTTTGATCTGACCCTGGTTCAGGAAACTCTGGAAGATTACCTGCTCTCCAGGAATACATCTACGAGATTCCGGATGGTTGCCTCCCCGTGGAATCATTGTGATTATGGGTTGAAAACCTATGAATCTCTGCTGCAATATTTTGAGCAATTGCAGAATGGGCAAACCGGCTTCGACGTCAGGCATATTCATAGCTTGTGGGAACATAAGAGCTTGATGTCAGCGCGCATCAGATACATGCAAGGGCTTTCAAAGCAGCTTATTTCTTCTGATGATACACTTGCTTCTTCTATTGAATTGGAACGGCTGGCATTAAACGCCCGAAATTTGATGCTGAGATATTATTTGCACAATACTCCGGAATCACTTGCCAGGATCATGAGGTATCTGGAAGAAATAGCGGCCAAGGAAAAGCTGTTCATGGAAAAGCTATTGGATCAACTATATCAAAACAAAGCCTACTCCTTCTAAGCCACTGTCATGATCCATCCCGCTCAAAGGCCATAGGTAAAATCCAAAATGGGAGTGATTCTAAGCGTGATAACCAAAAATGAGATTGAAGCCCAATTGGTGCAGATTTATCTTAAACAGATGCAAGCTGTGGCAACTGGCGACACAGCTGTACAGACTAACGGAATTGATTTTTCCGGGGATCAAATCAGCTTGCAGGATGCAGGGATTAACTCACTTGGGTTTATCCGGTTAGTGGTTGAGATCGAAAATGCGTTTCATATGCAATTTGAGGACGACATGCTGAACATTGAATTATTTCATTCACTGCAAGACCTGGTTGCTTATATTGAAAGGGAAGTGAATAAAGCGTCCTAACCTGTATATCCGCCCGGTTGATTCACCAATATGCCTGGAAGTCCCCGGCCGCTTTATGCTGCTTTTTCAGCTTTCGTAAACGCTGTGTGAATTGTCCTGCAATTTCTTGACAAGGGTATAGGCGTACGCTAATATGTTGGTTAAGGGTTCCAAGTCGACAATTTTTTGGATAGATAAAGATGCTCATAGTGGTAAAACCTGCCCTGACAACAGCAGAGTTATAGGGGAGGTTTTTGCTTTATTCTCACAAAAATAACCAGACTGTTCTATTGAAGCTTAGGCACTTTAGAATGACGCAGGGGCCATAAATGATAGAGTAGTAGTGTATGAAGCAAGATACACGAAGTGGCGGAGCCATGCCTCTGAAGACGTTCTAAAGGGTGCGATGGGACGCCCGAAAAGGAGAAATACGCAGTGGGTACCAGCAACGGTTCTTTAGATGGAATGAAGTTGTTTTGTTTGCCGTACGCAGGCGGGTCCGCTACTGTATTTACAAAGTGGAAACGGGAGCTGGACTCAAGAATTGAGCTGATACCCGTTGAGCTGGCCGGTAGGGGAAGAAGGTTTGTTGAACCATTCTATCCTTCGTTGCATGACGGGGTGAAAGATATCTCGACTGCTATTATGGATCAAATAGGCGACAAGGGCTATTCATTATTTGGACACAGCATGGGGACGTTGTATATATGTGAACTGATGAAACAAATCCAGGCCAACGGCTGGGAGAAACCGCGGCATCTTTTTCTGTCCGGCATGTACCCGCCCCATATTCATGATAAGAAGAAGATTCATCATTTGCCGGATGATGAATTCTGGCAAGAAGTCATCAGGCTTGGCGGGACTCCGAAGCAAGTTTCGGAGAACAAAGAACTGATGCAAATTTTCACACCAGTCCTAAGGTCTGACTACAAGAATGTAGAGAGCTACATTACGGAAGCTCCCCAAGTGAAATGGGATATGGATATTACTGTTCTTGTCGGCGATGAGGATGAGATCACAAGCATGGGGGAGATCCGGCAGTGGAAAGAGTACACGACCCAATCTTGCTCGATCGTTACATTTCAGGGAGGGCACTTCTTCATCAACGAGGAAGAGAAGAAGGTCATCGACCTCATTAACAGAACACTAATTGCATAGGATGTGCCAGCATAAATAACCCTCACCTGTATATGGTGAAGGGTTATTTATGTTTGTGCTGCTGGCAGGGCTAACTGAAGGATACGGGTTAGCTCTGAGGGTTTGGGAGCACCTCTTCCGCAGAGTTATTCTTCTGCACAGACATGATTGTTTTCAGCGAAGAATAGGAAAGGGACTGGGGATTACTATGAGTCATCATAACAGTGATCAAAAGTATACTGGTTTGGAAATTGCCGTCATCGGCCTGGATTGTAAATTCCCGCAAGCCGCTGACGCCGGGCAATTTTGGAATAACCTCAAGTATGGAGTCGAAGGGATTCAGTTTTTTTCCGATGAGGAAATGATTCAATCCGGCATCGATTCAGCTCTGTGCAATGACCCGAATTATGTGAAGGCAAGAGGCATTCTGGAAGACATTGAATATTTTGATGCGTCCTTTTTTGATTATACGCCGCATGAAGCGACGGTACTGGACCCTCAAGTCAGAGTTTTTCATGAATGTGTGATGAACGCATTAGACAACGCCGGGTATAATCCCGATACATACAAGGGGCAAATCGGGCTGTACGCGGGCAGCACCGAAAATGCCAACTGGCAGCTCCGGCAGCTTCTGGCCGGCGAGCACCCTACGTTTAACATGAGCTTCCGTGAATATTTATGTACGTCGATCTCCTATAAATTAAGGCTGAGGGGGCCAAGCGTTACCGTTCTGTCAGCATGCTCCACTTCGCTGGTTGCTGTCCATCTTGCGAGCCAGGCCTTGCTGAACGGTGAATGCAACATCGCGTTGGCGGGCGGTGTGCACCTTTCTCTCCCTTCTAAGAAGGGGTATTACTACGTCGATGATCTGATCTATTCAGCGGATGGCCATTGCCGCACGTTTGATTCCGCTTCACAGGGAACGGTGATCAGCGATGGAGCTGGGGTCGTCGTCCTGAAAACCTTGCAGGATGCCATTCAGGACCGCGATCATATTTACGCCGTGATTAAAGGGTCGGCCGTCAATAACGACGGCAACCAAAAAGCGGGGTTCTCCGCACCCAGCATTAACGGACAAAGAGAAGTGATCGAAGCGGCACTCCAAATGGCCGAGGTGGAGGCGGAATCGATTACTATGGTGGAAGCCCACGGTACGGGTACGAAGATTGGGGATTCCATCGAGATCGAAGCGCTGAAACGGGCGTATAGTACGAACCACAAAGCGTATTGCGCAATCGGCTCTGTAAAGTCGAATATCGGCCATCTGAACGAAGCAGCCGGAATTGCAGGCTTGATCAAAACGGTTCTGTCGATTGAGCACCGGCAGATTCCTCCCACGATTAACTTCAACAACCCGAATCCCAAAATTGAATTTGAGGATACCCCCTTTTATGTGAATAATGCGCTGGCCGATTGGACAACCCAAGGCACTGCGCTCCGGGCCGCCGTAAGTTCTTTTGGCATCGGCGGGACCAATGCCCATATCATTCTTGAAGAACCTCCGTCATTGGAACAAAAATCTGAGGAGAAGGCTCCCCGGTTGTTTGTATTCTCTGCCAAGACTCCAACTGCCGTGCAGGAACAAATCAGGCGCTTCAAGGAGCACTTGAGAAGTAGTCCCCATCTGAGTCTGTCCGATGCTGCCTATACGCTGCAAGCCGGGAGAGGGGCCCGGCCAAACCGTGCCTTTATTGTTGCGGACAGTCATCAGGAACTGGCAAGCAAGATTGAGGAAAAGACATTTGCCATCCGGTCAGTGGACAAAAGCCAATCTGCTGTTCTTTACGTCCTGCCGGATATGGATGGTGATGTCCAAGCCGTTCAACAGGCAATCTCCTTATATGAGAGCCATCTGGCATTTCGTCAGGCGGCAGACACGGCCATGGGTAAACTGGGATCTTACAGCGGAATAGACTTCCGTACACTGTTCCTCCGGGGTGAAAAGAATCAGCTGCAGCGTGAGGCTATTCATTTTCTCTTCGGCTATGCTGTGGTAAGCATCATGCTTCAAGTTAACAAAAAACCTTTGGGGCTGCTTGGCATCAAGCGGGGCAGCCTTGTAGCTGCTGCTGTGGCAGAAGCTGTAGCACTTCAACACTCATTTACTGCATTCATGGACAGAGAGCGCACAGCCATCACAGATCATCCAATCTATAACCCCCGTGTCCCGATGTATTCGGCTGCAAGTGGCGGCAAAATGTTGTGGGGACAATTGAAAGAAGCGGAGTTCTGGAGTAATGCCTGGAACGCTTCTTTTTCTTTAACGCCAGGGATTGTGAACCTCGTGAACACCCCCAAGACCCTTGTTGCATATATAGGAACGGAAGTAAACGAGCTAATGACAGCAATGGATGAACCCCACACAAAGCTGATTTCATTCATTTCAAGTGTGGACAGTGATAGTGGAAACCGGGGCTTTCTGGAGTGGATAGGGAGACTATGGAGCGCAGGGCTGGGCATTCGCTGGGATGCGCTTGAGCAGGCAGGGCATAAGGGACGTATTCCGCTGCCCGGCTATCCGTTTGAGCGAAACCGCTATTTCCTTGATGAAGACCCGGTACTACTGGGAGCATCCTTGCTTCAGCAGGTAAAAGGACAGACAGGGCATCAGAAGTCTGCAGCAGATTGCTGCTATACTCCTACCTGGAAGAAAGCAGCGCTTTCCGGCGTGAGAAGCAGGAAGGGGAGCAAGCCCTCAGCGTTAATTGTTCACGATGTCGCATTGGAAGAGCGCACAATTGAAATGTGCAACCGTTACTTTGACCATCCGGTATTTGTGGCAAAAGCTTGTAAGCCCGTTTCGGTTGGCGGCACCACAATCCAACTGGAGAATAGCAGCAAAAGCGCCTACTGCGAAATGTTTCAGGCGTATCAAAAGCAAACCAAGGCGTTGCCCAAGAATATCCTCTATTTTGCGCTAAGCGGGCATGGCATGGATGCATGGGATCACAGACAAGGAGATCTTTTGCTGCAGGAAACTTATTATGGGTTATTGCCTCTCGTTCAGGCTATAGATGAGTGCAATGCAAACGGGAGGCTTCAACTGGGCGTGGTCACGAATCATCTCTTTGATGTGCTGGGCAATGAAGAACTAAACCCATGGAATGCGACCCTTCTGGGATTGGTTCGCGGAATTCCCCTAGAGTTTCCGAACCTGCAGTGCCAGCTCATCGAGATTGCGGATCAAGAACAGCTCCGCCTGCCCACAGTCGCCGATATTCTTTTCCGGGAAGCGGAGAGCAGCCAAGACGAGATTGTTGCTATACGGGGAAACTCCAAATGGATTCCCATGTATGAACCCCTTGCCCCGGGCCCGGACACCCTGCCTGTGCTTTCTGATCGAGGGGTATATTTGATTACAGGGGGAAGCGGCGGCATCGGAATGGAACTGGCCGAATATCTGTCCCGCCACTGCCATGCCCGCCTCGTCCTCATGGTCCGTTCAGCGTTTCCGGCGAAAAGCCAGTGGGCAAGCTGGCTTCGCGAACATGCCGGAAATGATCTTATCTCGGGAAAAATCAGAAGAATCCAAGCCATGGAACAAAGGGGAGCAGAGGTATACGTATATCAGTCAGATGTCTCTGACTTCAACCATCTTGCACACACCATTCAGCAAGTCGAGCAGAAAATGGGGCAGATCCAAGGCGTCATCCATGCTGCAGGGCTTCCTGGAGGCGGTTTTATTCAGCAGCAGAGCAAAGAGACAGCGGACCCGGTCATCTTGACCAAAGCGCTGGGATGCATTCATTTGAATCAAATCCTTCAGGATCATCCTTTGGATTTCTTTGTGGTGTGCTCTTCGATCAGTACACTGTTTCCCATTATCGGGCAGTCCGATTATAACGCGGCCAATGCATTTGTTGATGCATACGCAGAATATTGGAACCGCCTTGGAAAGCACCGGATAACCAGCATCAAATGGGATGTGTGGAAAAATGTCGGGATGGCGGTTAATGCAGGGATGGCTCCAGCTCCCCGAAAGGAACTTGGCCATCCGTTATTCGACTCCTGCCTTCGAGTAAATGATAAGGAGATCTTTCATTCGAAGCTGAGCCTGCGTAAGCATTGGGTACTGCAGGATCATCGCACGGAGGAATATGGCGTATTATCAGGAACTGCTGTACTGGAAATGGTTCGGGAAGCTGTAGAAAGCAGCAGGCAGAAGAAGCCATTCCTTCTCCACAATGTGCAGTTCCACACGCCCATCTTGGTTTACGCAGAAGAAGAGAAGGAAATCGTGCTTATACTCACCAGGAACAATGAGTTTACAGTGTATGGCCGTCTTCCGCAAAAACTTTCATGGGTGCCGCATGTTACGGGGAGGATGGGTTCCGTAGAGCCGCAGGGCAACACCGTGGATCTTGAACAGTTGAAGAACCGCTGCATCCGGCAGAACGTCATGTATACAGAAGCTGATAATCACAAGCATGCGGGCCATCTGATCTTTGGAAAAAGATGGCGGAATATCCGCCAAGTCATGGCCGGAAGCAATGAAGGCCTGGCCATCATCGAGCTTCCGGAGGAATATCAAAGTGATCTGAAAGACTATCATCTCCATCCCGGATTGCTGGATTCTGCAACAAGCTTTTTACTTGGCTTCATTAACCAAACAAGTCTGTATATTCCTTTGTCCTATGAATCTCTCGCGGTCTATGGGGAGTTGACGAGCCGGGTGTACAGCTACAGCAAGTATCTTGGCAGCTCCTTGGCTCAAGAGGAGCTGGCCAGCTTTGATATTCAGATCATGGATGAACAAGGCAACGTTCTTATGGATATCAGGAATTACACCATGGTAGCCGTATCCGATGTGCTGGCCAACCGGATCAGTACCAATCACGGGAAGCCGCAACAGGCTGCCATCGATATAGATCATTTGCTGGACCCGTTCCCGGCCGGGAATGCAGCCGCCTCAACAGGCATCCTGCCGGAGGAAGGGCAGGAAATATTCGGCAGGGCACTTGCGGCGGAAGCTGCCACGATCATCGTCTCCGCGGCACCACTGGAAACACGGCTCCGCGGGGATAAGAGTACCGATCAGCTGCACAAGCACGGACAAGAGCCGGTGACCCGAAAGCCGCAGGGGAAACGGCCCGAGTTGCCGGTGGATTATGTTCCTGCCCAAACGGATATCGAGAAGAAATTGTGTGTGATCTATGAAAATCATCTTGGGTTTCAGCCGGTCGGTATCGAGGATGACTTTTTTGAATTGGGCGGAGATTCGCTCAAAGCCATTCATGTAATCGCCAGTATTAGAAAGCAATTTGACTGCAGCCTGACCCTGACAGACTTTTTTCTGAACAAAACGATTAAGAGTGTTGCCCTATTCATTCTGAATGCCAGCCGTGCTAATGAACGGCAGATTGCTCCAGTGAACCCCAAAAGCCACTATCCCACCTCATTGGCGCAAAAACGGATCTTTTTCTTGCAGGGACTTATGCCAGATACGGTGGGATACAATGAATCCACTTCCGTCTTGCTGGAAGGGAATTTGAGTGCCGGAAAGATCGAGGAGATCTTCGCCGCCATCATCGGGCGCCATGAAAGTTTGCGGACTTCCTTTCGGGTTGAAGATGGCGAGATCGTTCAAATCATCCACCCTCATGTTGACTTTAAGCTGATCGTGACGGCGGTGAATGAGGGGGGGCTTGAACAAGCCGTAGACAGGTTTATTCAGCCGTTTGACCTTGCCCAGGCACCGCTTATCCGCGTCGGCTTGCTCCAAGCCGGGGAGCAGCGTCATCTCCTGGTCGTCGATATGCATCATATTATTTCAGACGGCACGTCGATGAATCTGCTGGTCAAGGATTTTGCTGATCTGTACATGGGGAAGATCCTGCCGCCATTAGCCATTCAGTATAAGGATTATGCCGGGTGGGAGCAAGAATTCATTACTTCCCAAGCCTATCAAGCGAAAAAGGCCTACTGGCTGGAGAAGCTGGCGGGGCCGCTGCCCGTCTTGACTCTGCCGGCAGACTATCCGCGTCCGGTTTCACTGAGCTTTCAAGGCGACCGGATCACGTTGGAGCTTGGCCGCCCGTCAAGTGAACGCATCAAAAAGTTTTCCCAAGAGCAGCAGGTTACCTGGTTTATGACCATGCTGGCTGCGTATTATGCATTGCTCGCACGGCTCAGTGGAGAATCTGATATTTTGATAGGCATTCCACAGGCCGGGCGCAATCACGAAGATGTACAAGAAATGGTAGGCATGTTTGTCAATTCGCTGGTGCTGCGGAATCAGCCGGAGAGAGATAAGCCCTTCCTCGCCTTTTTACAGGAAGTAAGGGCAAGCCTGCTGGAAGCTTTGGAAAATCAGGATTTTCAGATTGAAATGATTATGGACCAGCTTAACTATAAACGGGACCCGGGCCGGACCTTTCTCTATGACACGATTTTTAATTATCAGAGCATGAAGAATCAGACGGAGACGGAAGTAAGCTATCTGCGGGACATGAAGTTGTCGCCGTATCCAATGATATCGAAAACGACGAAAGCGGATCTGAATATTCATTTATATGAAGTTCCTTCCGGAATTTTTTTGGAGTGCTTCTACCGGACGGATCTGTTCAAGCGGGAAACCGTTCAATACATCTTTGAGGAATATCGCAGATTGATCGAAGCCATTCCAGAGCAGGCCGGTATGACAATAGGGGAGTTGCCGGTATTCCGGCAGAAAGACATCCCGCGGGCAGGAGGCAGTGTTTCACCACCCGTCCGGTTCCAAGCCTTCCAATACAACGATCCGTCAGACCATCTGGTACAACGGTTCGAAAAGCAGGCCGCTGCATATCCGGACCATCCTGCTGTCAAATACCGTGAAGAATCATTGAATTACCGGCAGCTTAACGAACAAGCCAACCGGATCGCCCGTCGGATATGGGAGCTGAAAGGACAGGAGAGTGTAGAACAGCCGGTAGCCTTATTGTTCGGGAATACGATTGAAATGGTTGCGGCGCTGGCTGGGGCTATAAAAGCGGGGATTCCTTTTGTGCCGCTCGACCGCAGCGCTCCGGTGCAACGTCTGACCCATATGCTCAATGATGCGCAGGCAACTCTCATCCTCACTGATTCTGAGAATGAGTCCGCTGCCCGTGAACTGGCGGAAAGAGCCAATACAAAAGTAACGATTGTCAATACAGCAGAGGGCTTGAGCGGTATCTCTGCGGAGAATCCCTCCATTTACCCGGAAGGTGATCAAACCGCCTTTATCCTGTATACGTCAGGCTCCTCGGGATTACCGAAGGGGGTAGTCCAATCGTACAGAAACATCACCTATTACATTGCCCAGTTTACGCATTCCTTAGCGGTCAATCATCAAGACCGGATAGCCCTGTTAACCACCTACAGCCATGCCATCGGCATTCTGGATATATGGGCAAGCTTGTTGAACGGGGCAACGCTGCATTTATGTGATCTAAAACTGGACGCGAGTATACAGAGATTCAGCAGCTGGTTGAACTCCGAAGGGATTACCATCTATCATTCCGTTCCATCCGTCTTCCGGTTCCTAATGAAGAATTTGCCCGAAGATGTCAAGCTTCCTTCGCTCCGCATGATTTTATTGGGCGGAGAAGTGGTTACCAGAGCGGATTTTGAGCTGTACAAGAAGAACTGCGCCGAACACTGCTTGTTTGTTAACTTTCTGGGATGTTCCGAATTGATGGTGATTTCCTTTTACATGCTGGATAAGGAAAGTGAAGTGAATCATGCAAAGCTTCCGGCCGGGTACGCAGTCCATGGCATTGACGTGCGAATTGTCAATGATAATGGCAGGGAGGCCGGGATTTTTGAAATCGGGCAGCTTGTTTATCTCAGCGAATATCTTTCTCCGGGTTATTGGAAGCAGGCCGGGGCTACGGAGAGGGGGGGTGCTTCCGCTCCAGACACCGGAGCGAGGCTGTATCGAAGCGGAGACTATGGCCGGCTGCTGCCAAACGGCTGCCTGGAATATCATGGGAGAAATGATACTCAACTGAAGATTAGGGGTTACAGAGTTGATCTGAACGAAATCGAAAGCACACTTGATCACATTCCTTTTATTCAGCAGAGCATTGTCACAGCGATCATGGATCAAGAGGGCGAGCAGGCAATTGCCGCCTATTATGTTTTGAAGGAACCGGCTGCAGAAAAGGAAATTATCCGGGTGCTGCGGGAACAATTGCCGGCGTATCTGATTCCCCGTTATTGGATAGAACTGAAGTCCTTCCCCATGATTGGTCCGAATAAAGTGGACCGCAATGCCTTGCCGGCGCTGGATGCCATTCAGTCAGAGGGCCTCCGGGATGAATATGTGCCTCCCCGCAATGAGATGGAGAACATGCTGGCCAGACTGTGGGGAGAAGTGCTGGGCGTACAGCACATAGGGGCAGATGACGGATTTTTTGACATCGGCGGCCATTCCCTGCTGCTCATGCAGGTCCAGAACAATCTGGAGAAGGAGCTTAAGATAACCATTGAGATGGCTGATCTTTTCAAATATCCTACTATAAGTTCGTTAGCCGCGTTTTTAAAAGACAACCATAGTCACAATGATTACCTGAACCATAGCAAGCAACGCGGAGAGTTGAGAAGAAGCCTGATGGGAAACCGCAGAAAAGGGGAGCTGAACAATGAATAACGCTGTAGTGTTTGACTTTGATGGAGTAATTATTGATTCACTGGAAGTACAGCGCAAAGCCTTTTTCGAGAGCTTTCGCCTGGTTTCCGAGGGTCCGCTCCCTTCTTTTGAGGAATTCCTTGGGCACAGCGGGGATTCCATACCGAACATTTTTACCAAGATGGGCCTGTCGCTTGGCATGACCGAGCATTACCGGAGGATTGCCAGAGAAAACATTCATCTGATCCAAATGATAGACGGCATGGAGGAACTGCTTCGGTACATCAAGGATACAGGCTGGCTCTGCGGCCTTTGCACGGGAAAGGACCGCTCCCGGACTCTGCAAACACTGGAGGAACATGGACTGATCGGCTATTTTGATGCCGTGGTTTGTTCCGATGATGTCACCCATCCCAAACCGCACCCGGAAAGCCTGCTGTGTACCATAGGCCAATTGCATACGACGGTGGATCATTCAGTTTTTGTAGGCGATGGAAAAAACGATATCATTTGTGCGCGTGAGGCGAAGATGAGAAGCATTGCCGTCGCCTGGGGACATAATCCGGTAGAAATTCTCCAGCAGGAAGCCCCCGGTTATATCGCATATAACGTGGAGGAACTGCGCCAGGAGCTGCAGACTCTTTTTCTGCACACTGAAGTTTCATTATAAGCAGCGGGAGGGATTGAATTGTTGGAGGATGACGCGATGCAGTCAAAAATTGCAATTATAGGCATGGCCTGCCGTGTTCCCGGAGCCGATACTCCCGCAGCCTTTTGGCATCAGATTGTACACGGGGTTGAATCCATCAGGACATTCAAGGATGAAGAGCTGACCGCAAGCGGCATTTCAGCGGATATTTTCAACCATCCCCAGTATGTGAAGCGGGGCGCGGTTATCGAGAATGCCGACTATTTTGATGCTGATTTCTTTCGCTACACGGCAAAAGATGCGGAAATTACCGATCCCCAACACCGGGCGTTTCTGGAATGTGCCTGGGAGGCGCTGGAGGATGCCGGATGTGTGCAGGACCTGGAGAACTATTTGGTAGGTGTATATGCCAGTTCATGTATCAGCTCCTATGTTCTGAATCTGTATTCAGATCCCGAATTGATGGGCAGGCTTGGGCATGTCCAGATTGGAATCGGCAATGAAAAAGACTTCTTAGCGTCAAAAATCTCGTATAAGCTGGGACTCAGCGGCCCTTCCGTCAATGTCCAAACCGCCTGCTCGTCCTCTTTGGTAGCGGTGCATATGGCCAGTCAAAGTCTGCTGAACGGGGAATGTGATCTCGCCTTGGCCGGCGGGGTCACCATACGGGGCGAGCAACGGGCCGGATATATGTATCAAAAGGAAGGCATGGTTTCGCCGGATGGGCATTGCCGTGTATTTGATAAGGATTCCAAGGGTACTGTGTTTGGAAATGGCCTCGGAATCGTTGTGTTAAAGCGGTTGGCGGACGCAGTCCGGGACCGGGATAACATTCAGGCTGTGATCTGCGGCACGGCCGTCAACAACGACGGTGATCAAAGGATTGGTTTTACAGCGCCAAGTCCGGTGGGACAGGCTCAAGTGATTCATGAGGCACTGAGTGTGGCCGGCGTTGCTCCCTGGGAGATCAGCTACATTGAAACCCACGGGACCGGGACGGAACTGGGGGATGCCATTGAGATCAAGGCGCTTAAGGAAGTGTATCAGGCCGGGATGCGCCCGGCGCAGTTTTGTGCAATTGGTTCAGTCAAACCGAATATAGGTCATCTCGACACGGCTGCCGGCATTATCGGGCTGATAAAAACTGCGCTGGCTCTCAAGAACCAGGTGATCCCTATCTGCATCAATCATGAAACACCCAATCCAAAGCTCTCCCTGGAGGAAAGTCCTTTTTATGTGAATACAGCATCGCGGCCATGGAAAGAGGCAAGTGCTGCTCCCAAGGCGGGAGTGAGCTCTTTTGGCATTGGAGGAACCAATGCACATGTTATTCTGGAAGAGGCACCTTCCATATCTACAGACGTTTCCGCAAAAGAGCACCATGTCTTTTTATTTTCCGCCAAAACGCTGAAGTCTTTGGAGCAAACCTGCAGGAAAATGGCTGATTTTTTCGGCAATGACTCCACACTTCATCCTGCCGATGTTGCCTACACGCTGCAAACCGGCCGCAAGCATTTTCCTTACCGGAAAATGGTGGTCAGTTCCTCGCTCGAAGAGGTCGCGCAATGGCTCAGGACAGGCTCAAGCCAAGCAGAATGCCAAGGGAGGGAAGAGGTGCCTGTCGCCTTGTTCTTTTCTGCACAGCAGCGGGATATGTTGAAGATCGGTTATGAACTATATCAAAGAGAAACCCGTTTGGCGTCTATCATCGATACGTATTTCAGTGATGAGCTTGTCCTCCGCACACTGGCCGGGCTGGATTTACAGCAAATTTTGGCGGCTCCCCGCCATCGAAACCAGGAACGCCTGTATACGGAGCTTGGCCAGTTTATCTATCAATGTGCGCTTGCCGATTATCTGATTTCATTGGGTATCCGGAAGGAAGTGCTGATTGCAGAGGGAAATGGAGTGTTTTCAGCGATATACGTCTCCGGATCGCTCAGCATGAATGACCTGCTCCGAATCATTCTTATCGGGCAGAAATGGCGTAGTGCAGCAGGGGAGCAGCAATCCTTGCTTGAAATCGAACTGGCTTCTTTGCTGCACGCTCTGCCGGTCCAGACTTCGGAAGCGGAAATGATCGCGGGTGGAATCCGGGTAGACGAAGAAATGCTCCGCCGCAAGGAATTTTGGCTGTCCTGCAGTCAAGCTGCCGGCGGGCCCCAAGCGGCCGAGCTGCCGGAGCAAGAGGGCCGGCTGCTTATTAAGATAGGCATGGAAAGCGAGATAGACGGCCCGCTGAATGCTATGAGCGTGGTTTCTTTACTGCGCCAACCGGTTCACGATGAACCGGCGGATTCTCTCTTATATAGCAAATTAGGGGAAATATGGATGAGCGGCGGAACAGTAGACTGGCAGCCGTTCTATTTCAGAGAGAGCAGAAAGCGCGTCGCACTCCCTACTTATGCTTTTGACAGGCAACGATATTGGTATGAAAGGAAAGAAGAAGTCCCGCAAACCGCTCCGCGTAAAAAAACGCCCGAAAAGTGGCTGTACCGCCCGGTCTGGAAACAGTATTATGCTTCGTCGGACTCCAGTCAAGAGAATAGAGGGCCGGACACCTTCCTGTTGTTTATAGATGACAGCGGATGGGGGGAAGGAATACAAGATTCCCTGTCAGCAAAAGGGAATAAAGTATGTACGGTAAAGATGGGGGCCGGTTTTCGCCGGATCCATCCAGATCAATACGAAATAGATCCCGGCAATGCAGAGCACTATCTTCAGGTGTTCCGGCATGTATTTCAGACGGCCCATCCTGTATGGAAAATCGTTCATATGTGGAGCAGCCGGGAATACATGCCGGACCCCGGGGGTTTTTACAGCCTGCTGCATATGGGCAAGTCCTTTGGCATGATTCAGATTCACCAGCAGATCCAACTGACGGTCGTGACTTCCGCTTTTCAATCCATTATGGGCAATGAGGTCTTGGTCCCGTCAAATGCAACGGCAACCGGTGCAGTGCATGTGATTCCGCAAGAATTTCAAAACGTTCGTACTGCATTAATAGAGATGGCCGGGGAAGAGGCCGGCAAGCAAGATCAAGATATTGTGGAGCTTCTGGTTGATGAATTTTTAAAGCCCGGCCCGGAAAGATTCTTGGCGGTTCGGGGCAGACGGAAATGGGTCCGCACTTTTGAGCCCATGCAGATTGATACGCCAATCGATTGGAAGCAGAAGCGGAACGGGGTACATTTGATTCTTGGAGGATTAGGCGGCATTGGCCTGACTGCGGCAAAGGCGTTGGCGGAACAAGGTGCGGGAACCCTTATCCTGACTGGAAGAGCCTGCTTCCCTCCAGAAGAGGAATGGGAGGAACGGCTTGCCCAATATCCCGAGAACGACATCATCAATCAGAAAATCCGCAGAATAATAGAACTTCAGGAACAGGGAGCCCAGGTATATCTTTATCAAGTACAGGTAAGCGATGAGAAGCGGATGGACGAGCTGTTTACAAGCATAGAGCATATACACGGCAAAATACAGGGCGTTATCTATTCGGCAGGTACGGTTGTAAGCGATTTCTTTCATAATTCAATATCCCACATTACCCGGGAAATGTGTGAAGTTGAGTTTGAGGTGAAGATGAGGGGACTGATTATTCTTGAGCAGATGATTCGCGGGAAAGAGATAGAATACTGCATGGTCAATTCATCAATTTCCACGATTCTCGGCGGAATCGGATTAGCCGCCTATACGGCTGCCAACCAATTTATGAACAGCTTTGTTCAGAGGATGAACCAACAGCAGAATCGGACCAGGTGGATGGCTGTGGATTGGGATGCTTGGGATTTTTCAGTTTCTGACAAGGCGGGCAGCACAGCTGTCAATGAACGCTTGGATCAGTTTATTCATCCTGCGGAAGGGGGAGAGATTCTGAAAGCTCTGTTCCAGGTCATGAACAAGACGGAACATATTGTGGTTTCGACTACAGAGCTTGAACCGAGGCTGGCTCTGTGGGTGAACCATTCGCGGAATAACGAACCGGGCGGCCAACGGGAAAGCAGCAAAGAGCTATCCATCGAACAGCTATTGCAAGAGAGGATCAGAGAAGCAACAGGCCTTTCCAACATGGGGGCAGACGAGAACTTCTTTGATGCAGGGATTACCTCTATCGACATTGTGGGCATGAATGACTCCATCCAGCAGCATATCAACAGACCTATTTTGATTTCCTCCTGGTATGAATATCCGACGGTCAAGAAGCTGGCGGGTTATTTAAAGGGTGAAGAAAAGGAAACGCGCAGTGCTCAGGCGTTTGACCGTACTGAGATCGTGAATAGAGGGATGGATAAACTAAAAATGCTGCGGAACAAAGGGAGGGAGCTGCAAAATGGCTGATCCATCGGATTACAACGGATTAGAGATAGCCGTTATCGGCTTGGCATGCCGGTTTCCGGGAGCAAACAACCGCGAACAATTTTGGAACAATATCAAGGACGGGCTGGAATCGGTTACTATTTTTACGGATGAAGAGCTGAAGCACGAAGGCGTCACGGCTGAGTTCCTAAATAATGAAAACTATGTAAAAGCGGGCGCGGTTCTTGACCGGTTTGAGTATTTTGATGAAAGATTTTTTGGCTACAGCCCCAAAGATGCGCTGGTGATGGACCCGCAGGTGCGGCTGTTTCATGAGGTGGCCTGGGAATCGCTGGAGGATGCAGGGTATGTTCCCGATACTTATCCCGGTTTGATTGGCGTGTTTGCCGGGGCATCCAGCAACTACAACTGGAATGCGAGAGTCTATTCCTATGAAGGGGAGCACCGGGACGCCTTTTCCGAAATTCAGTTGAGCAATAAGGATTTTCTGGCTTCCCGGATCTCCTACAAGTTCAATCTGAAAGGCCCGAGCATGACGCTCACGACAGCCTGCTCCACATCGCTTACTGCCATTCACACGGCTTGCCGAAGTCTGCTGAGCGGCGAATGTGACATGGCGATTGCAGGCGGAAGCTCGATCATAATTCCGCACCGAAGCGGATATTTATATCAAGAGGGTCATTTTCTTTCCAAAGACGGGCATATCCGGGCCTTTGATGAACAAGCCTCGGGCATTCTGTTCGGGAACGGAACCGGCGCCGTTGTGCTGAAGCCTCTGGAAACTGCGCTTGCGGATAAGGATCACATCTGGGCGGTCATCAAGGGCAGCGCGGTCAACAACGACGGGAACCGTAAAGCGGGTTATATGGCACCCAGTGTAGAGGGACAGCGGGAAGTCATTGAGAGCGCTCTGCAAATCTCTGAAGTCGGGCCTGACAGCATTTCTTACATCGAGACGCATGGCACCGGAACTCAGCTTGGGGATACCATTGAATTTACTGCGCTTCAGCAAGTTTTTCACACCAGGCAGTCCCCTTGCATACTGGGTTCCGTCAAGAACAATATTGGCCATCTTGATGCAGCTTCCGGGGTTGCGGGATTCATGAAAGCCGTGCTGGCACTGAAGCACCGGCAGATTCCGCCAATGGTTAACTTCTCGAAGAGTAATCCGCTTCTGGAAATGGAAAAATATCCGTTTGAGATCAATACCAAACTGCTGGATTGGCCGCTGTCCTCCCATCCATTGCGGGCGGGAGTCAGTTCATTCGGTGTGGGGGGGATGAATGCACATCTAATCCTAGAGCAGGCTCCCCTGCCCGCGGAGGAACCGGCAGAGGATTTACAGCCGCAGTTGATCCTGCTGTCCGCGCAAAGCATGGAATCTTTGGAGAACATGACAGAGAATCTGGCGCACCATTTGGAAAAACATCCGGACATCCGTATCCGGGATGTTGCCTATACCTTGCAGGCAGGCAGAAAACCTTTTGAATTCCGCAAGCAGATCATCTGCCGGGACAGGAAACAACTGATCGAAGGATTACGCAAGAAGGATGCCAGGCAGCCGCAGGTGTACCGTGTGGGAGAAGCACCTGAGCAAATTGTGTTCATGTTCCCGGGGCAGGGCGCCCAATATGTCAATATGGGCAGGGAGCTTTATCACAACGAGCCGATATTCCGCAAATATCTGGATCAGTGCTTCGCAATCCTGCGGGTCCATTCGGAAACTGATTATCGGGCTATCCTGTTTCCAAGCGAAGAAGAGGCAGAGCAGGCGCGGGAATTCATGGCGCGGTTGGAACATAGCCTGGTCATCCTCTTTATTTTTGGATACGCATTAGCAGGCTTGCTCATAGAATGGGGGATCAAGCCGGATGTTGTGATTGGATATAGTCTCGGAGAATATATCGCTGGTACGATTTCGGGGTTATTCACCCTGGAGCAGGCTATTCCTCTGGTTCTCAAACGGGGGCAGCTCCTTCAGCGGCTGCCGGATGGAATGATGCTCAGTATTCCGCTCCCGCCGGGTAAGGTTCTGCCTCTGTTAGGCGACTCTCTTGAAATTGCAATTGATAATGAGATATCGTGCGTGGTGGGCGGTCCCGCACATTCGGTGCTTGAGCTGGAAGAGAAGCTGAAGCAGAGCAAATGTGTCTGCACACCGCTCCCCACGGCAAAGGTGATTCATACGTCGAGAGTAGAGTCCATCCTGGATGAATACCGGGCAGCTTTACAGCCGGTGCAGTACCAGCCGATGAAGCTGCGGTTTATGTCCAGTGTGACCGGAGACTGGGCCGGGCCAGAAGAGCTTGCCACAAGTCAGTATTGGATCAATCAGTTGCAGGAAAAGGTTTCCTTTGTGAAAGCGATCCAGCATTTGGCTGATAAACGCACCCTCTTTATTGAAATTGGCCCGGGGCATGATCTAAGCGCCTTGGCCAAACGGACGTTTGGTCAGAGTCCCAATGCACAGGTGCTCAACCTCATTCCGATTGGCACCAGCAAGGTTTCCGAGCAGCATCATTTGTACGACCGGATCGGCAAGCTGTGGCAATATGGCTATTCTGCGGATTGGAATACATTTAACCCGCAGGGCAGACGCATACCGTTGCCCACATATGCGTTCATGCGGAAGAAATTCTGGCTGGAGGAACCCTCGTTTCCAAGCCGGGCAAGCAGTCAGTCCTGTCGCATGAACCGGAAAAACATAGAGGAGTGGTACTATCTACCTTCCTGGAAACGGCACACGCCGGTCTATCAAGCCACGCCATCTCAAGCCAAGCCTGAGAAGCGCAGGCTTATTTTTTGTGACCATAGTTCCGCTGGTTATGGCTTGACCCAAAAATGGAAATCGGTCAGTGAAGGAAGTATTACGGTTTACAAGGGGGAGCAGCGTGCCAAATGGAGTGCGGACGAGCTTGTGATCAATCCCGCCCGGGACGAGGATTACGAATGGCTGTTTCAAGAACTGCACGCCGATTCGTTTATCCCGGATGAAATTATTCATTTATGGAGTTTATCGTTTGATCAGAACGAAGTTCATGCTATTGTCCCGGATGCTGGTCTGGACGATGGTTACTATAGCTTGCTTGCGATTGCCAAAGCGTGCGGACAGCAGCTCAGCGAGCATCCGCTTGAACTGAAAGTAATCTCTAACGGTGTCTGTGAAGTGATGGGGGGCGACGGTACCTTTCCGCATAAGGCAACAATGCTTGGACCTGTGAAGGTCATTCCGCTTGAGTATCCAACGATACGCTGCAGCTTTTTTGACATGGATCGGATGCCGGATGACTCCCGTTTGGACAAGATCATCGATTCATTGGTCCCACAGCTTGCAGCGGCGAAGTGGGAGGGAGTTGTGGCTGTCAGAAACAATAATTTTTGGGTGCCAACCTGTAATGCCGTCACTTTCGATACTCATCATGCCATGAAGATTCAACCGGACGGAAAGTACCTGATTACAGGCGGGCTTGGCGGTATTGGTCTTGCTGTTGCCGGATTTTTGGCACGGCAGGCCAAGGTGGAATTAATCTTAGCAGGACGTACGCTATTTCCTCCAAAAGAAGAGTGGGCAGAATGGAGCGCCCCCCATCTTGCAGAGGAGATCCAACAGCTAACGGAAATAGAGAACTCCGGAGGCACCATTCATATTCTGAAGGCTGATATTAGTGATCCGGCTGAGGTTCAAGCATTGATCGCACAGGTTGAGCATACAGTGGGAGCACTGACGGGGGTTATTCATGCTGCCGGAGTTGCAGACGGTGAGCTCATACAACGTTCCACGCGGGAGAGCTCCAGACATATGTTGGCGGCTAAGGTAGACGGAACGCTTTTGTTGTATGAGGCTTTGCAGGGGAAACCGCTCGACTTTTTTATTTTATGCTCATCACTGAGCTCATATCTTCCGGCTGTGGGCCAAGCGGGATATTGTGCGGCTAATGCATTCCTTGACTCTTTTGCTTTCTATGCCCATGCACAGAATTCCAGTTTTCCCGTCCTGTCAATCAATTGGGAGCGTTGGAAACAGACCGGAATGTCAAAAAGGATTGAAGCCTTGCATAAAGAACTGACCGGGTCGGAACTGGAGGATACGATTACGGAAGGAGAAGGCGTTCAGATTTTTTCGCGGATTGGCAATCTCGCTTTGCCTCAGGTAATCATTTCTGCCTTTGAGATGAACGAGAGGGTCCGGTTCCATGAGCAGGCCGGCTCTCCTCTTGATTTTGAGGGGGCGGAGAGCATTTCTCATCATCAGCCTGATGCGGCGGTATTTGGCCGGCCCAGCTTGACAACGGAGTATGTCTCTCCGCGAAATGAGCGGGAGCGGGAGATCGCGCAGCTGTGGGAAGCGCAGTTCGGGGTGCAGCCGGTCGGGGTGGATGACAGCCTGTTTGAATTGGGAGGAGATTCGCTCATGGCCCTCTCGATTCTGGCCAGGGTCCAAAAGCAATATAACGAGCGTATCCCTATGGCGTATTTTATCAACCACCCGACTGTGGCTGGCCTCAGCAGCTATATGGAGCAAGTAACGCCAAATGTGCCGGACGGGGTCAAGCCTGCTGCGCCCAAGGATTATTATCCGCTGACCTCTGTTCAGAAACGTGTGTATTTTTTGCAAAAGATGCATTCTATGACGACGGTATACAACAATCCGGGAATCTATCAGCTGGAAAGCGAAATCGATATCGGCGTGCTCCATCAAATCTTCCAGAAGATTCTGCAGCGGCATGAAATCCTGCGGACCTCCTTCGGCTTTGCCGGAGAAGAAGTGGTTCAGACGGTTCATCAGAGTGTTGACTTTGCCATCGAAGAGCTGGACGGGAGCGAAACCGGCATAGATGCGGTAATCGCAGGGTTTATTCGTCCGTTTGAATTGGAGAAGGTACCGCTGCTGCGTGTGGGCTACTTGCGGGACAAGCGTATTTTGCTGATCGACATGCATCATCTCGTATCGGATGAGATGTCATACCAGTTGTTGATTAAGGATTTCCTTGCTTTTTATGAGGGCCGGGATTTGACCGTATTGCCTTTGCAATATAAGGACTACGCAGCGTGGCAATCCGGAATGAAAGACAGTCCGGCGTTCGTAAGCCAGCAGCAGTATTGGCTGGATCAATTCGCGGATGGGGCCTGTGAAACGAAGCTGCAGCTGCCGCTCGATTTCAAGCCGCCTCTCATTCAAAGCTATGAAGGCGACTTTATCCGGTTTGATGTGGATGACCGCACAAGCAGACGGTTTAAGCAAATGTTGAAAACAGAGGGCGTGACCTTAAATATGGGGCTGCTGGCGCTTTATGCAGTGGTTCTTTTTAAGATATGCCAGCAGGAGACGGTCATCGTCGGCACCCCGGTATCCGGCAGAAAGCATACGGATCTGGAAAATGTCATCGGCCCGTTTGTAGACACGGTTGCGTTGAAGCTGTCTATGGGAGCCCAGGCTTCTTTTGCGGAATTTCTGCAAGAGGTCAAGCAGACGCTGTCCTCCGCTCTGGATCATCAGGAGTATCCATTCGAAGAGCTGATAGGCAGCCTGGACCTGGAACGGGACTTGAGCCGTAATCCCTTGTTCGAAACGATGTTCAGCTATCGGGAGGTATACGATAAGACCCATCAAATCGGCGGCGTGCGGGAGATTACCTCTTTTTACAGACACAAGACAGCGATGTTCACGATAAGATTTACCGCTTGGGATGAAGGACCGCAGATCGGCTGCGAAATTGAGTACAGTACTACAGTGTTGGCTAAAGAGACGATGCAGCGGTTTGCCGGTTTTTTTGAACATCTTATGCAACAGGTTCTGGACGAGCCTGCCAGACCGCTGACCGAAATTCCGATGTTGACAGATATTGAAAAAGAACAGATTTTGTTTGGCTTTAATCAGACACACAGCATTGTGGAGCCTGGGCAAAATATCGTTTCGTTATTCGAGCGGCAGGCAGAAGAGCATCCGGAGAAGATTGCCGTTGCTGCGGGATTAACCGCAATGAGTTATCTGGAATTTAATCATGCTGTAAATCAGCTGGCTCATTATTTGCAAAAGAACGGCGTAATCCGGGGAACCCCGGTTGGGATATACCTGGAGCGCTCTCCGGATGCGGCTGTCGCCATACTCGCTGTGCTAAAGGCGGGAGGCTGTTACGTGCCGATTGATCCAAGCATCCCAATCCAGCGGATTCATCACATCCAAGAGGAGGCTGGACTGGCGGTCATGCTGTCCACCAGTGATCTAACAGGACAAGCAAAGCTGCAATGCCGGAGAATGATTATGCTGGACCGGGAGCGGGAGGCCATTTCACAGGAGTCACCGGACAATCCGGGCCACGGGGTGGAGGCTTCGCAAACGGCCTATATGATCTTTACTTCCGGTTCCACCGGCAAACCGAAGGGGGTGAAGATTCCGCACCGCGCATTGACGAATTTCCTGCTCTCCATGGCCAAAAAGCCCGGGATGACAGCGGAGGATAAGCTTTTATCTGTAACTACCCTCTCGTTTGATATTTTCGGTCTGGAGCTATTCCTGCCGCTGATCTCGGGAGCGCTTGTTGTCCTTGCGACAAACCGGGAAGCGGCAGATGGCAGAGTCTTGGGGGAGCTGCTTGCAACACACGGAATTACAGTGATGCAGGCTACACCAGCCACGTGGAAGATGCTGCTGCTGTCCGGATATGCCGGCAGCAGCCGGTTGAAGGCGTTATGCGGAGGGGAAAGCCTGCCGCCGGATGTAGCCAGGGAGCTGCTTCCCAAAGTAGGCTCGCTTTGGAACATGTACGGGCCTACCGAAACGACGATCTGGTCAACCGTTGCCGAGATCACCAATGCCGGGCATATCCTGATCGGAAAGCCGATTGATAATACACAAATTTACATCCTGGATCAGAACAAAAACCCGGTGCCCTTAGGAGTCTACGGAGAGATGTATATCGGCGGAGCCGGGGTTGCAGACGGATATGTTAACCAACAGCAGTTAACGGAGAAGAACTTTGTCGACAACCCCTTCAGCACGTTGTATCCCAAGATGTACAGGACAGGTGACTTCGCCCGCTTTTTGCCGGATGGCACCCTCCAATGCCAGGGCAGAATCGATGACCAAGTGAAGATCAGAGGCTTCCGCATTGAACTGTCAGAGATCCAAGCCGTCATTGCCGCTTATCCGGGGATCAAAGACAATGTGGTGGTGCTTGAAACCAGCCCGCCAAATGTGGAAGAAACGGAGACTAGCGAGAAGAAGTCTATCACCAGCTACATGGTTCCGGCAGGACCAGAAGCGGTCAATATCGACGGGCTGAAGGGCTATTTGCTGGAAAGATTGCCGTCCTACATGATCCCGGTGCAATATTTCATCATTGCTGAAGTCCCGCTGAGTGCCAATCAGAAAATTGATAAGAAAAGACTGCGGACGATGCAGCAAAAGCTTCTGGTGTCCGCGAAGGCGTTTAAGGAGCCGGCGTCGGAGGTGGAGAAGCAGATCAGTTCGATTTGGATGAATTTGCTGCACAAAGAGACCCTCAGTATTACAGATTCTTATTTCGACCTTGGCGGCACCTCGATTACCGTGG
Organism: Paenibacillus graminis; assembly: GCF_000758705.1. Taxonomy (NCBI): domain Bacteria; kingdom Bacillati; phylum Bacillota; class Bacilli; order Caryophanales; family Paenibacillaceae; genus Paenibacillus; species Paenibacillus graminis. Next base: position 1,886,584 of record NZ_CP009287.1, read on the forward strand.
TGTTGCTGCAGGAACAATTGAGGGAAGCCTTTGGCGTACCGCTCCATGTAGCCGATATTTTTTCACATCCTACCATCGAACGCTTGGCAGGCTTCATTGAAATGAAGATTAGTCCGGAGACCTCCTTACTGCTAAGGGGAGTACAGATGCCTTCCGGATACTATCTGACAGCGAATGACAGGAATGAGCAGATGAAGTTGAGGCTGGAATTAGAACCGGCAACGGCACAGAGTCTGGTCCATATCGCCGATTCCCACGGGATGAGGACGGAAGAGGTCATCCTGGCGCTTCTGTTTTATGTGCTGAATCAGATATCCCGCGAAGAAATTACCGAAATCACTCTTCTGGATGGTAACAACGGATTACACCAGGCGTGCATTGATTTTTCCGAGCTGGAAGACTTTGATTCGCTCTTTACAAAGATTAAGGAAAAGGTCAGTGATATACAGAGTGAACGCTCCCCGGCAGAGAACACCCGGATTGAGGAGAAGGATGAGAAGAACCTGTTCCTGCTGTTCCCGCTGACCTCTTCTGTGGCTGCCAGCTTGTCCTTCCCGTTCAATGCCCTCTGGACATGGGAGATCAGCCGCAGAGAGAGAATTATCGTCCAGCTTGAGTATGACAGACTACTATGGAAAGGGGCAGCATTAAGTAAAATGGTTCAAGGTTTCACACAATTAGCCAATCAGTTGGCGAGCCGGCTCTACATTCCATGAGTCCGGGATATCCGCAGTGTTCACAACCCGGCGGTAAACTGTACCGAGGTAAATAAAGGGAGGATAAAATATATGATAAAAATTGCTTTGCTGTTCCCAGGTCAAGGAAGCCAGTACACTATGATGGGCAAATCTCTTTATGAAAGCTCTGCCGAGGCAAGGGACATTTTTAGCAAAACCAACGATATCCTCGGCTATGATCTGCTTGCGGTTATCAATGAGGGGAATCTGGACAAATTAACGCGGACTGAATTTGCCCAGCCGGCGATCTTTGCCTATAGTTATGCGATTTTTCAATCGATTTGGAAGGACAAAAAGTTTTTCCCGTCCTTTATGGCCGGCCACAGCTTAGGGGAAATTACAGCACTTACATGTGCAGGTGTGTTTACGTATGAGGATGCCCTGCGGCTGGTAATGGAGAGAGGGGCCCTGATGCAGCAGGCTACAACAGACGGGCAGGGCGGAATGGCCGCCATTAACGGCCTGCATCCGCTGCTGGTAGAAGAGGAGTGTGCAAGGCTCTCAAATGAAGAGGATAAAATCGTGGTAGCTAATTATAATTCCTCGAATCAAGTGGTGATTTCCGGGTCCAAGGCGCTGGTCACGCAGGCGGCGGAAAATCTGGCGAAGATCGGGGCAATCAGCATTCCGCTTCAAGTATCCGCTCCTTTCCACACGCCTTATCTTGAAATCAGCAATCAAATATTCCAGCGTGTCCTAACCGCTACGGATATGTCCGCCATCAACTGGCCGGTTCTATCCAATGTGGATGCGAAGCCCTATTTCGATACTGAAGGAATTCGTACCCGGCTCAGCATGCAAATGGTCAGCGCGGTAAGATGGAAAGAAACGATTGATTATTTGCTGCGCCAAGGTGTGAACACCTTTATCGAACTGGGTCCGAAGTCGGCTTTGACCCATTTGATCAAACGTGATTTCTCGCATGTGCGCGCCTTTTCTTATGAGGATCATTACCAGGAGATCATGGCAGTCATCGATGAGCAAATCGCCGAAAAACGCCCTACTCTGGTATCGCGCTCTTTGGCTATCGCTGTGTGTACACGAAATCAGAACTGGGATGAAGCGGAGTACCAACGGGGTGTAATTGAGCCTTACAGAAAGGTGCAGGCACTGAGCAACCGGCTGGAGGAAGAAGGCGGCGAGGAGTCTGCCGAAGACATGAAACAGGCAATCGAGATGCTCCGTTCTGTTTTTGTGACCAAAAAGGTACCGCTGGAAGAGCAAAGGGAACGTTTCACGCAAATCTTTGATGAAACCAAGAAAAGACATCTATTTGATGATTTTGCCGCGCTCATGTTTGGCGAAAAGGAAACTGTGTATGAACAATAAACCTCTGTTCAATCAGATTCAACTCGATTTGGAAGAGGAGCTCCCCCTTTCCTGTGAATCTGCTGAATCAGAGGAAGCTCTCCGCAAAGACATTGCGGTCATTGGGCTGGCAGGGAAGATGCCTGATGCTCACAACGCCAGGGAGTACTGGACTAATATTGTGCTTGGCAAGGATTCGATCCGCCAAATCCCCCTGTCCCGAAAACAGGACTATGAAGCGGTCATGTCCGCCCTGCTGAAAAAGGATTGTCAGAAGGACCCGGCGGAGTATGCGGAAAGCGGGTATTTGGACCGGGTTGACGGGTTTGATTGCGAATACTTTTCCATTTCACCCAAGGAGGCCAAGCTGATGGACCCCAATCAGCGCCTCTTTTTGCAATGCTGTATAGAGGCAATGGAAGACGCGGGGTATGGGAAAGGGAGATTGGGTGGAACCTCAACCGGTGTTTTTGTAGGGTATAGCAGCGATTTCGGGGGGGAATACAAGCATTTGCTCAGCGGGGACAGTGCAGAGCTGGCTGATCTGGCGATGACGGGCAACATCAAATCGATTATCCCGGCCCGGTTGGCTTATTGGCTGGATGTACACGGACCCAGCTTGTTGGTCGATACGGCATGCTCCTCTTCGCTTGTCGCCGTTCATCTCGCCTGCCAGTCCATTCGCCGCGGAGAGTGCGGGATGGCATTTGCCGGGGGAGTAAAGGTGCAGTTGCAGCCCTTTGACAAATCGAGCACCGGTATTGGCATCGTCTCCTCCGGGTTCAGAACGAGAACCTTTGATCGGGATGCCGATGGAACCGGCCTTGGGGAAGGCGCGGGAGCCGTTCTATTGAAGGATGCCAAGCAGGCGATACAGGATGGAGACCATATTTATGCCCTTATCAAAGGGAGTGCAGTCAATCAGGATGGACAATCGATCGGCATTACCGCACCTAACTCCAAAGCACAGGAAGAGCTGATTATCCGGGCATGGAAGGATGCGGATGTTCATCCGGAGACCATTTCTCTGATTGAGGCCCATGGGACGGCAACCCGCTTGGGCGACCCTGTTGAGATTGACGGAATTACCAGGGCTTTTGACAGATACACGAGAAAAAAACAGTTTTGCGCGATTGGCTCCATCAAAACGAATATCGGACATTTGGACCATGCAGCAGGGATTGCCGGCTTGCTGAAATGTATTCTGGCATTGAAGCATGAGACCTTGCCGCCGATGATCCATTTCCAATCCCCGAACCCGGCGGTCCATTTCCATGATTCCCCGGTCTACGTGAATGATACGGTGCGCTCCTGGGAGAGCGGCGAGCATCCTAGAAGATGCGGGATCAATTCCTTCGGATTAAGTGGAACCAACTGCCATATGATTCTGGAGCAGTACCAAGAGCCAGCGGCCGCTGAGCGTGCAGGGAGGCGCAGCGCAGACCGCTGGAACATGATGACGTTATCGGCCAAGAACAGTGATGTGCTGCGCAGGCTCGTCTCTGAGTATCACCAATTCATCAATCAGTCAGAGACAATTGATCTGGACAACTTGTGCTATACGGCGAATACCGGCCGGGACCATCATGTGCATAAGGCGGCAATTGTGTTCAGAGATCGGATGGATCTGCTTGAGAAGCTCCAATCGCTTAAGCAGGCGGGAATAGAGAAGAGCACCATGGAACATGTCTATATGCAGCAGGGGCTTGAACAGGCTTCCAACATCCCGGTATCCCGTCCTGATGTACAGGAGATAGTCCAGGAAATAAGGGCTGCGGTTGATCAGCAGCGTGCATCCCTTTTTCAACAATTGGCACAGTTGTATGTACAGGGGGAAGTTATTCCTTGGCAAAGCTTGTATGCGGACGGATGCTATCAGTTAATCAGCTTGCCTGCCTATCCGTTTCAGGAAACCCGCTGCTGGATCGAACCTAAGACGTATATGACAAAGATGGGATCGCTTGTCGGTCAATGTCTGGTCCGCAGCAATGGGGTTGAAGTTTATGAAGCCCGCTTCTCCTGCGATACCCACTGGGTTGTGGCTGAACACCAAATTGTGGACCATTATGTGCTGCCCGGAACCGCTTATCTGGAGATCGCGGCTCAAGTCCTGAAGCAAACTGCTCCCGGACAGGGCGGGCTGATGATGGAAAATTTCATGTTCCTGCAGCCGCTGCAGCTGAAGGAGCATGAAAAAAAGAGTGTCCACATAGTGCTGACCAGGCAAAAGTCCGGAGTTGATGTCATGATCACCTCCCAGTCCGGGGAGCAGCCGGATGAATGGGTGATTCACTGTAAAGGTAAAGTGAGCATCCTGCACGGGGAGAAGCCAAAAAGGCGGGTTGCTCTCCCGGATATCCTGAAAGAATCGAAGAGACAATCCGTTGCCGGCTATAAACCTGGAGCAGAGGCTCCGGTCCAGACCGGCCCGCACTGGGAGTGTATGAAGGAGATTTATGTGGAGCCTGACCGCATCATAGCCTATTTTGAACTGCCGGCTCCTTTTGCAGCAGAAGTTCACGCCTATACCCTGCATCCATCCCTGCTGGATTGTGCTGTCAATATTCCCATTAGCCAGATTCGCGATGGGTTATTTTTGCCGTTTACTTATAAGAGGATCAAAATTTTTGACAAGATGCCGGACAGAGTTTACAGCATGCTGCACATGAAAAACAACCAGACCGCAGAGCTTCAGGAAACGGTCTCTTTTGACATCGTGCTGTTCGATGAAGCCGGGGATGTCTTTGCCGAAATGGAAGAGTACTCGTTGAAACGGGTACATATCGAAGCATCCGCTTCCGCACCGGTATTGCCTGGAGGGTTGTTCCATCGGCTGGAGTGGGAGCGTACGCCGCTTCGTGAACGGGAGCAAGCTGAGGGCAGCATGCCGTTTACGCTTGTCTTTGCCGGACAAGATCCGCTTTCCCGTAAGCTTCTGGATGCTCTGCAAGAGAGGAACATGCCCTTTATTTCGGTGATAATGGGTGAATGCTTCAGCAAATTGGATGATTATCATTACAGTATCAGCGGGAGTCAGCAGGATTTTGACCGGTTGTGCGGGGATATCCAGACAAGAGGGGTGCAGCGGATGCTCCACTGCTTCTCCTGGAGCCATGATCCTTTGCGTTCAGGCAGCCATGTAGAGCAGGAAATGAACAAGGGACTATTCAGTCTTTTTTATCTGACCAAAAGCTTGGTTGCCCATAATATCCGGGAGAAGATCGAACTCGTCCTCATGGCTGATCTGGGGGTTCAAGTTACACGGAACGAGCCTTGGCTGAACCCGATGCACAGCGCCTTCTACCATCTCGGCAAGGTGGTCAGCAGCGAATACGCCCACCTGCGCTGCCGCTGCATTGATCTGGACCCGGAAACGGAGGTCACTGCGCTTCTGGCGGAGCTGGACAATCCACCTGACCATTACGTAGCTGCGTATAGACAAGGCGAACGGTACGTGCAAAGGATGAGGGAGCTTCCGCTGTCCAATCCGCTGTCCAAAGACCTGATGTTGTCCGGCTCGGGCTGTTATCTGATTACAGGCGGCACAGGCGGCCTGGGGATTACAACCGCGTCTCATCTTGCAAACAAGAAGCCGGTCAATCTGGTGCTGGTCAGCCGCTCCGGATTTCCGGGTGAAAGTGAATGGGAGGAGATTCTCGAAGAAGGAGAACAGCATGAGGTGATACGGCGGATCAAAATTCTGCAGCAGATCAAAGAAAGCGGCAGTACATATACGTTCTATAGAGCAGATATTTCGAGCAGAACTGAACTGGAACATGTGCTGCAGGATGTAAGAAACAGGTTTGGCGGCATAAATGGCGTAATACACGCCGCCGGAGTAGCCGGAGACCAATTCTTGTTCAATAGGGAAGAACAGCGCTTCCGTGAGGTTGTGCAATCCAAAATCGCAGGCAGCCTCTATCTGGCGGAATTAATTACAGAGCCGCTGGAATTCTTTGTTTGCTACTCTTCCGTGTCCTCACTGGAGGGTACGCCCGGACAAGGGGATTATGTGGCGGCCAACGGTTTTCTGGATAGCTTTGTTTACAGTCTGCCTGCCAATCAAAACGGAATCACGCTCAACTGGGCACCTTGGAAAGAGATTGGCATGGCCTATGATTATGGAATGTCCAGTCAAGAGCTGATCTTCAATCTGCTGCCTACGCATGTGGCGGTGTCCGCCTTTGATGCTGCCTTGGCTTCAGGCGAGAAACAGGTGGTGATCGGAACCATCAACAAGGAAAATGTGGTGAAGAATTTCCGCAGCAGTTTCTTTGTTGAAGGCAATAACCTGCTGATGAATTACGTGGAGCCACAGCTTGTTGTTCAAGCCAGCCCCTCCGCCCAAGCCTCCGCCGGTCTTGCGGAAGGAAGAACCCATGACCGTTCGGCGCAGGCCATTAAGGAGCTAATTCGCCAGTTGTGGGTGACCCTGCTTGAATCAGAATCCATAGGGCCGGACGATTCTTTTACTTCTATTGGCGGTAATTCGATCTTTGCTGTGTACCTGCTGCAGGAACTCGAAAAAGCGTTTCCAGGCATGCTGGGAATCTCGGATATTTTTACGTATCCTACGATTAACAAGATGGCTGAATATGTATATTCCAGAATGGAACAAGATCAGCCTGCTTCATCTGCTGAAGCGAATCCAAGCCAGGAGGAAGAGGATTACAACCTTGACCAGATATTGCATCGCTTAGCCAATGGCGAATTGGATATAGATGAGGTTGAGCGATTGCTGGGAGAAGACGAATGAAGGAAACCAAAAAATACATTTATCAACAGATCAAAGATCAGGAGTTATCCGTCGAAAAGTCCAAGGTTATTCTTAAAGAAATCAAACAGGCTGGCGTGAAAAAGCATAAGGACATCGCGATCATCGGGATGGCCGGGCGCTTTCCGGGCGCTTCTAATTTGGATGAATACTGGAATAATCTGCTCCATGAGGTTGATTGCATCGGCGATTTTCCTGAGAGCAGGCAAAAGGGTGTCGAAGGTTTCATCCAAAAGAATGCACTGGGCCCGCTTCAGAAGATAACGTATGAAAAAGGCGGATATTTGGAGCAGATTGACCAGTTCGATTCCGAATACTTCAAAATTTCCAACAAAGAAGCGGAAATGATGGACCCCATCCAGAGGCTGCTGCTGACCGCCGTTATGGAGAGCGTTGAAGATGCCGGATACGGCGGCCGCCGGATCGTATCCTCCAGAACGGGCGTGTTTATTGGAAGGGACCATACCGTAGGGAACATGTACACCCACTTGCTGGATCAGACGGATGAGCTGGCCTTAACCGGGTCTTATACCGGGATTTTGTCCAGCCGGATCTCCTATTTCCTGGATCTGAGGGGTCCGAGCATCGTCTTGGATTCGGCTTGTTCCTCCGGACTGCTGGCCATACATGATGCCTGCCAGGCGATCAGAAACAACGAATGCGACATGGCGATTGCAGGCGGAGTCTGTCTGGTTTTTTTTCCTGTGAAAAATCCGGCGTTTGGTCTGGTGGAATCCAAGCTGCACTTGCTTAAGCCGTTCGATAAACAGGCGGATGGCACCTTGTGGGGAGAAGGCATCGGATCATTGCTGCTGAAGCCGCTCGATAAAGCGATTGAGGACCGCGATCATATCCATGCGGTTATCAAAGGGAGTGCGGTGAATAACGACGGCAGATCCAACGGACTTACGGCACCCAATGCGCTTGCACAGGAAGATTTATTCACAAAAGCGTGGACCAATGCGGAGATTGCGCCTGAAACCATCGGTTTTTACGAAGCGCATGGGACCGGTACCGTTCTTGGAGACCCGATTGAAGTCCAGTCGCTCAGCAACGCTTTCCGAAAATATACTTCCAAAAAACAGTTCTGCGGCATCGGTTCTGTGAAATCGAATATTGGTCATTTGGCGGCTGCTTCGGGAATTGCATCGGTGATGAAAGCCATTCTGTCACTCAAGCATCAAAAACTCGTCAGTACCCTTCATTTTGATGATCCCAATCCGTTTATCGACTTTGTAGGTTCTCCAATCTATATGGTCAATAAGCTTCAGGAGTGGACGCGGGTGCAGGAGGATATTCCGCTGCGGGCAGGCATCAGTTCTTTCGGCTTCAGCGGGACGAATCTCCACCTCGTGCTTGAGGAAGCTCCGGTCAGTACACCACAGGCTGAAGCAAGCCGTCCGTTTCATATCTTTACGGTTTCAGCCAAGGAGAAGGCGGTCCTTTTCGAGTGGGTGTCCCAATATCTGCATCATATGCAGCGCGCCGGAGATGTGGAGCTGGCGGACCTGTGTTACACCGCTGCGACAGGAAGAGGGCATTATGCGTACCGGCTCGCTCTAATCGTCAGGGATATGCAGGAATTACAAGAAAAACTGCATCGCCTCATAAGTGGGCATCCCCGATCCGGGCAATCAGCCGACGGAATCTATTACGGTGAATTCAAAATCGTTCCGGAAAGCAAAAAGGATAAAAGCACCGGGGAGACAACCGAGCCGGCCCTGAATCTATTGCATGAACAGGCACGTACAATGCTGGCGGCTTATTCCGGGCAAGATATTCAGGCGATTTCGGAAATATGCAGCCTGTATGTTCAAGGAGCCGAGATCAATTGGGAAGTTTGTTACCAGCCGGGCAGGCACCGGCGGATTCCACTCCCTGTCTATCCGTTCCAAAAGACAAGCTTTTGGCCGCAGGCGGACAAGCCCCCGGGAAGCCGAGGGCTTCAATCTCCGCCAAGCGAAACCTTGCCTGGGCGCAAGATACTGGAAACCTACCAGCAATCGGTCTATGAAGTTGAGCTGCGTGTAGAAGAGCAGTGGCTGCTGCGGGAACATCTGATGATGGGATTCCATATCGTTCCGGCGGCGGGGCTGATTGAATGGGCCCGCCAGACAGGCTGCAGCCATGTTGGAAACCTTGCGTTCAACCTGCAGGATTTCCGTTTTATTAACCCTTTGATTGTCGGTGAAAGCGAAGGGCATCTAGTCCATACGCGGGTAGAGCAACAGGACAGCCAGTTCCGGCTGCAAATCGCCAATCGGGCCGCCCTGGGCAACGAGGGGAGCCCTAATGAGTGGAACCTGAATGCCGAAGGGCGGATCGTACCTTTCCAGAATATTGGGGTTGCCAGAGTAGATATGGAGCTGCTTCTGAAAAATAGCGGGTGGGAGCCAGTCGAGCCGGACTTTGGCAGCATTGCGGGCAGCACTGCCTTTGGTCCGCGCTGGAACAACATTCGGCAATTGTCCCAGAGCAAGGATCGTGTGCTTGTCCACGTGCAGTTGGGAGAACGCTATGCGGAGGATTTTTCGGCATACGGTTATCACCCGGCTCTGCTCGATACGGGATTGAATGCAGCCACGATGTTTATTTTACGTGATTTGTATCTGCCGTTTTCCTTCAAGAAATTTACGTTCTATGATAACATGCCTGCTTCCTTTTACAGCTGCTTGTGCAAAAGAGAAGCCGGGGGAGACAACAAGGAGACAATCTCTTACGATATCAGGCTGATTGATGAGCAAGGGAACGTGTTCGCGGAAGTAGAGAACTACACCTTGAAAAAAGTGTCCGCAGCAATGGTCACGAAGGACCTCTTCCATCAGCTCCATTGGGTGAAGGAGTCCCGGCAGTCAGCAGGAAGAAACATAACGGACGGCGCTGTCCTGCTGTTTGGAGACGAAAGAGGACGATCCGGCGAATTGGTCCGGCTGCTTGCGGCAAGAGGCGCAGAGGTGATTCGGGTCCATCACGGTGAGAAGTATAGGCAAGAACAGGAATCCTGCTACACGGTAGGCAATGAGGAAGCGGATTATCAACGCTTGTTCGCTGATCTGCAGGACCGGAAGGTCAGCAGAATCATTCATAGCTATGCTCTGGATGCGGGAGGTGAAGCCGCCGGACTCTGCAATCTGCAAGCCCTTCAGGCCCTTCAGGCGAAGAGCATCCAAAGTCTGTTCTATATAGTGAAGTCGTTAGTCCAAGCCAAGTACAAGCAGGAGATTGAGCTGGTGCTGTTAGGGAAGTATGGCTTTGAGATTACAGGGCATGAGGAAGAGCTGGAACCTTGTCAGACGGCCTTCTTCAATCTCGGAAAAACCGCAGCTGCAGAGTACCCGAATATGAGATGCCGCAGTATTGACCTGGACAATCAGACAGCATTGGCAGCTATATTGGAAGAAATAGAGGATGGACAGGCTGTCTATCAAGTTGCCTATAGGGGAAATGAACGGTATGTTCAGGAGTTTGGCCGTTATACAGGGGAACCGGTACAGTCCGGACAGCCGCCAGAGCTGCAAGAGGATGGTTTGTATGTGATTACTGGCGGTACAGGCGGGATTGGTCTTGAAATCGCCAGGTATTTGTCCTCACAGAACAAGATTTGCCTGGGCCTGTTAAGCCGTGGCGGGCTGTCCCTTCCTGATTCAAAAGAGGATACCGGGCGAAACAAAACGGACGGGATGCGAAGCAGGCAATTGAGGATTCTGGAAGAAATCGAACACTCTGGAAGCCGGGTGATGGTGTGCCCATGCGATGTCACAGATGAGGAAGAGCTTGCCGGTGCTCTGCACAGGCTGAGGGAAACCTTCGGTCCGGTGAAAGGAGTCATCCATGCAGCTGGACTGGCCGGCAGCGGATTTTTGTTTACCAAGACCTGGGCGGATTTCAGCAGGGTCACGAAACCCAAGATAGAAGGGGCTTATCTGCTGCATAGCCTGATAGAGGAGCCCCTCGACTTTTTCATGCTATTCTCTTCGGTTGCAGCGCTGGAAGGAAGTCCGGGCCAGGGTGACTATATCGTGGGCAACGGCTATTTGGATGGATTTGCCCCCTATTTGCGCAGGCAGGGGATTCGCGGAATCACGCTGAACTGGGCAGCCTGGGAAGAGATTGGCATGGCTGCAGACTACGGTGCGGCAACGGGCAGCAGCATCTGCAAGCCGTTGAAAACGCATGAGGCGCTTGCCGCTTTTGGACAAGCGCTCGCCATGGACTGCAGTCAAGTGCTGATCGGTTCACTCCACCTTGACCGGCTTGCAGCCGTGCAAGAAAGCTCATTCTTAAGAATAGAGGATGCGCTTATCCGCAGGCTGGGTGATCCCAAGCAGACTGTTCATGATACTTTCCCGTTCACCATTACGGGCCGCGCCGACGGGAACTATGATGACATTGAACAAGCAATATCGCGGATCTGGGCAGAAACGATGCATTTGCCGTCTGTTAACATCTACAGCAGTTTTCTGGATATAGGCGGGGATTCATTGATCGCAACCCAACTGCTCAGAAAGCTGGAAATCGAGTTTCCGGGCATTCTCGACTTGCCGGATTTGTTTACGTATTCTTCGGTGGCCGAGCTTTGCGGTTATATAAAGCAGCAGCGTGACCGGCAGCAAGTGAAAACGGCCGAATCCGCAGCAGATCCGAACCCCTCTTCCGGGGATTCGCTTGACGTGCAGCTGCAATCGATTATGGACAAGCTGACTTCCGATGAACAAACCGTAGAAGATTTGGTGGAGCTTCTATCACAACGGAGGAATCGTATTGATGAGTAACATCGATCTGCTGAATGCCGAAATTCTGGAGAGCGTCAAGGCCAACCGCCTGGACCAGAAGCTCGCGCTGAAAATTCTGCATCAACTAAACAGCAGCCGGGCAGAAGCGGAAAACCGTACAGCCGATGATATCGCCATCATCGGCATCGCCTGCCGCTTTCCTTTTGCCGATACGCTTGAGCAATACTGGGACAACCTGCTTAACGGAGTCAATGGCATCACTGATTTTCCGCTGAAGAGACGTAAGGATGTTGATCCTTTAGTGCGAAAAATAATGGGGACGCCCGTATACGGCAAAGGAAGCTATTTGGAAGAAGTCGATTCGTTCGATGCCGAATATTTTCGCCTGTCCCCCAAGGAAGCCGAGTTCATGGACCCCCATCAGCGCTTGATGCTGGAAGTTGCCGCTGAAGCGATTGAAGATGCCGGTTATATGGGCGAAAAAATATATGGAACCCAAACAGGGGTGTTCATTGGAAGGGACCACCACTCTTCCGGACTGTATCAACAATTCATTGACTCTTCCAACGAGTTGGCCATGACCGGCAATCTTCCCAGCTTTATTTCGGGAAGGCTTGCCTTTTTCTTTAATTTGACCGGCCCTAATCAGGTCATTGATACCGCATGCTCCTCCGGATTGGTTGCCCTGCACCAGGGCTGTGAATCGCTGAAGCATAAAGAATGTAAAATGGCCATTGTCGGCGGAATCAGTCTAAACTTGCTTCCGCTGGCAAACTCCTCGTTCAAAATTGTGGAAAACAATGACGGCAAGGTGCGCCCCTTCGATAAAAATGCCCAGGGAACGACTTGGGGAGAAGGATTGTCCGCCATCATCATCAAACCGTTGCGGGATGCGCTCAAAGACAAGGACCGGATCTATTCGGTGGTCAAAGGCAGCGGGGTGAACAGCGATGGGGCATCCAATTACATCACAGCTCCCAATCCGGAGGCTCAGGAGCGCCTGTTGATTGATGTATGGACTAAGGCAGGAATACATCCGGAAACGGTTTCCTATATTGAAACCCACGGGACAGGCACTGTGGTTGGAGACCCCATCGAAGTGAAAGCGATGAAGCAAGCCTTTGATCAATATACGAATAAAAAACAATTTTGCGGCCTTGGCTCTGTAAAATCCAATATCGGTCATCTCGTGGGGGCTTCCGGGATGGCTTCCCTCATCAAAGTCGTCTTGTCCATGAAGCATAAGCAGTTGGTCCCCACCCTCCACTTTGAAGAGCCGAATCCATATATTCCATTCTCCCAGTCGCCGTTCTATATGGTGGACAAGCCTCTTGCCTGGGAACAGGCCCAAGGGCCGCGGCGTGCGGGCATCAGTTCTTTTGGATTCAGCGGCATGAACTGTCATGTGCTTCTGGAGGAATGGCAGCAGCAGGAAGATCACCACACGGTGCGGGAACAACCGGAGGAACCGCGGATTTTTCCGGTGTCTGCAAAAACGAAGTCCGGTTTGCTGGAATTACTGCACAGGTACTCTCAATTTCTGCAAGCCAATCCACAAGCGGATTATCAGAATCTTGTCTATACCGCTCAGCTTGGCCGGGAACATTTCTCCCACCGGCTGGCCATTATCGCCAAGAATTCGTCTGAGCTGCGGCTCCACATCGCTTCGGTCCTTTCGGACGATGTGGAACAGCTCTCTGAATCGATAGGGTATTACAGGTATTTCCCCATCAGGCAAAAGGCGAAAAATAATATGGCCCAGCAGGACCTGTCCGACGCCACAACGAAGGCTGCCTATGACCAAGCCGGTCGGCTGGTCCGGCAGATCGCCGGGAACCCTGCGCAGGCTGCTGCTGGCTCTCTTAATGAGCTGGCTCAATTATATGTCCAGGGTACGCGCGTGGACTGGGCAGCCCTATGGACCGGACAAGCCGTACAGACTGTCCGGGTCCCGGTCTATCCTTTTGCCAAAACAAGGCACTGGCCGGCACAAGGGACAAATGAAGGAGCATCTCCGGGTGTTCCGGGGCCGCTTCCGGGTGAGTGTACCGTCAAGACAGCGGGAATGAGAATATACGCCGCGAAGCTGTCCGGCAAAGAGCATTGGCTGCTGCAGGAGCATCGCATTCACGATAATGGTGTATGGCCGGGAGTGGCTTATCTCGAAATGGCCAAGGCAGCAAGCGGGTATTATTTTACCGGGAAGAATGTAGAGCTGAGGCAGGTTACTTTGCCAAATATGCTGATGTGCCCGCCGGATGAGACCAGGGTTGTTCATACGATTATTCATGAGGAGCATGATCATGTTGCCTTTACGATAGCCAGTATGAAGGAAAGCGGGCATAAGGAAAACTGGATCATTCATGCACAAGGGGAGATTTATCCGCAGGCTGAGTACAAAATGCCATGGATTGCGCTGGAACCGCTGATTCAGAAGATGAACGAGGAGAACGCTGAAATATTCACTCCGATTCTTACAGCGGGAATTCAGTATGGCCCAAGGTGGAAGTGCATCCGCAGGTTTTACCAGAACGACAGTTCGGCAGTGCTCCATATCAGGTCAACGGGTGGTGCTCCAGAGCGTGAGGAATATTCGCTTCATCCTGCCCTTATGGACACAGCGCTCAGTTTCTGGCATCTGCTGAGACAAAGCGGGGAAGCGGCTGATCTGCCGGCGTTTCCCTTCTATTATGAATCCATCCGCATCTTTGGAGCGATGCCGGCTTCCTTTTACAGCTATTTGCGGAAAAGGGAGACTCACGGAGATCACCGGGAAACGGTCTCCTACGATATCAGCCTGATTGATGAGGAAGGCAACGTTTTCGTGGAAGTGGAGAATTATACCTTGAAAAAAGTCTCGCCGGCGCTGATTTCACAAGATCTTTTCTACCGGATAGATTGGGTGAAGTCTCCACAGCCGGACGGGAAAAGCAGAAGAGGAGGGACTGTGCTCCTGTTCGGCAACGAGTGCAGACGAACCCGGGAATTAATCGGGCACCTGGAGGCAGACGGCGTTGAGCTGATTCAGGTTGCCCGGGGGGATGCGTATCGCAAAGAGACGGACAGCCGTTATGCAGTCGGCAACGAAGCAACGGATTATCTTCAGTTGTTTGCCGATTTGCAGGGCCGAAACCTCAGCCGGATTATTCATGGTTATGCCCTTGACGAAGGCTGCGGGGCAGACAGTTTCACCAGTTTGCAGGCGGCTCAGGAAAAGAGCGTCCAAAGCCTGTTTTTCATTGTGAAAGCGTTGGTTCAGGCGAAATACAAAGAGCAGATCGATGTCGTGCTGCTGGGCAAACACGGCTACGAGGTCACCGGAGGCGAAAAAGAGCTTGAGCCTTGTTATGCGGCCTTCTTCAATCTGGGGAAGGTTGTGAATACGGAGTATCCTAATCTGAAGTGCCGCAGTATCGACCTGGGCGATGAGACCGGATGGGAAGCGGTGCTGGAGGAAATCTTCGGGGAGCGCATGGCGTATCAGGTGGCCTACCGCGGGAATGAGCGGTTTGTCGAGGAGCTGGCCCGCTGCGCTGGAGAGGAGCCGGAAGAGCTGCTCGGGCTGCAGGAAGGCGGCTTGTATCTAATCACCGGCGGAACCGGCGGGCTTGGGCTGGAGATTGCGAGACACCTGTCCTCGAAGAACAAGATCAAGCTCGGACTCTTAAGCCGCAGCGGCCTGCCGCCCCGTGACATAGGGGAGGACATTAGGCAAAGCGGAGCAGAGAAGGGAACAGCCCGGAAAATGGAGCTTCTGGATGAGATCGAACGTTCAGGCAGCCAGGTCATCATATGTCCGTGCGACATCACAGATGGGCAGGAACTTGAACACTGCCTGAAGCAGCTGAGAGAAGCGTATGGACCGGTCAAAGGGATTATCCATGCGGCAGGCATCGCGGGCAGCGGGTATCTGTTTACTAAAGACTGGTCTGATTTTACAAGGGTGACCGCACCCAAGATCGAAGGCGCTTATCTGCTGTACAGCTTGCTGCAGGAGCAGCCGGACTTTTTTGTTCTGTTCTCTTCGGTAGCGACCCTGGAAGGCAGTCCCGGCCAAGGTGATTACGCAGCGGGGAACGGCTACCTGGACGGGTTTGCCCACTTTTTGCGCAGAAAAGGTGTCCGCGGGCTTACCCTTAACTGGACTGCCTGGGGAGAGACAGGCATGGCGCTGGATTACGGTGCATTGGAGGGCGGCGGAATATTCAGGCCGCTGAAAACCGCTGAAGCGGTTCGTGCGTTTAGCCGGACTCTCCAGTTGGGGCAACCCCGCATCATGATCGCAGACATACGTTTTGACCGGCTCAATGAATCCGTTCTGCGGAATTTCCCGCTCCAGCTATCGCCTGAGCTGAGGAGAACCGGCAATCGCTTTGCGAAGCCTGGTCCCGCTCCGGCAGCGGCAGCCCAGATTGCGGTTATCGGCAAGAGCGGGGCCGCAATAAGTGAAACGGAACAGGCAGTGGCGCAAGTGTGGGCGAAGACATTTGGGCTGACAGAAATGGATATATCAAAGAACTTCTATGAGCTGGGCGGAGATTCTATCATGGCTACGCAGATGACCAATCTCCTCAACACACATCTGCAACAGAAGCTGGGTATTGCAGAGATCTTTGAATACCCGACGGTATCCGAACTTGCGGCTTACCTGGAGCAATCTCTTCCTTCACGGAAGGAGGCTCCCGCAAAGACGGCCAGCTCAGAGGCTCCAAATGCCGGTTATGATCTTTCCAAGGCACAGCAGCGGATTTGGTTCTTGCAGAACTACGATCCCCAGACAACGGCCTATCATTTACCGGTTGTCAAGGTGATCCGCGAGGCGGTTGATCTGGCGGTCCTGCAGCAGGGGCTTGATATCCTAACCCGGCGCCACTCTTCGCTGCGGACCGTAATCAGGAATGTGAACGGGACTGCGAAACAGTTCATTGTTCCGGACAGAAGCCATGTGATCCATTTTATCGATTATTCACAGGAACCGGATAGGAAGCTGCTTTCGTCAAGACGGCTGGATGAACTGAATACAACCGCTTTTGAGCTGGAGCAGAACTTATTCCGGGCGGAGCTGCACCGGTATGGAGAGAGCGAGTATCTCTTATACATCAACATGCACCATATGATTTCGGATGGATGGAGTATGGGGGTGTTTTTCCGGGAATGGATGGAGCTGTACGACCAAATCCAGTCCAAGCGTCCCGTCCAATTAGCGCCGATTACCTTGCAGCCGGTGGATTGGGTAGAGCAGGAGAAGCTCTGGATCGGGTCCGAAGATTGTGGAAACATGGAAAAATACTGGCTGGAAGAGCTGGCCCGGCCGCTCCCGGTTCTTGAACTGCCGACCGATTATGATCGCCCGCATTCCCTTGCCTATGATGGGAGTTATATTAAATTCACGGTTTCAGCAGAGGTTACCGGGCAATTGCGGGTGCTGGCAAGAGACCGCTCAACGACCCTGTACATGACTGTTCTGGCGATCTATTTTCTTTTTTTGCAGAAACTCAGCCAAGAAGAGGACATTATCGTCGGATTCCCGGTTTCGGGAAGAGAACAACAGGAATGGGAGAATATCATCGGATTATTTATGAATATGGTGTGCATTCGGGTGGATTTCCGGGAGCTTGGCAGCTTTGGCGAGGTATTGGAGGAGGTCAAACGCAAATGCTTAAAAGCCTATGCCAACGGTAGATATCCGTTCAATACGCTGGTAGAGAAGCTGAACCCGGAAAGAGACCCGAGCAGAACCCCTGTCTTTTCTACCATTTTTCAGCTATATGACAATGTTCCCCAGGACAATGACAGAATGAGCCTTTACGATTTGAGCTGTATTTGCAAAATGGATAACGGTCAAATCGAGGTTAGGCTGGAATACAAAACCTCACTTTTCACGGAACGGACTATACAAAATTACGCTTGCTATTTAACGCACCTGATTAACCAGGTCATCGCAGATCCTGAAGGACGCCTTAGCGGTTATGAATTGCTGGATACCCGTCACAAAACGGAGATTATGAATGCATTCAATCCCCTTCCGGTTCCTCTGAATCCGCCGGATCAGGTCTATCGTTTGTTTGAAGCGCAAGTGGAGAAGAACCCGGACCACACGGCTGTGGTGTATGAGGGAGAACGGCTCAGCTACAGGGAGCTGGATGAGCTGTCCAATCAGCTGGCAGCCTTTCTGGTGCAGCTTGAACAGGAAGCGGCTGATCCGGTTGGCGTCTATTTGGGCCGCGGTATCCATATGATTGCTGCGCTTCTGGGCATTCTTAAGTCTGGCCGTCCCTATGTTCCGCTTGATGCGGATTTCCCGCCTGAGCGGATCGCGTATATGATCAGGCACAGCGGGCTTAGAACCGTTGTCTCAGACGGTGCGTCTATACCCAAGCTGGTGGAATTAGCCGGCGATGTTCTGAAGACTGTCATCGATGTTACAGGCGATTCCATCCCAGCGGGAACAGCAGATCATCTCTCTTGCTACAACTACTCTGATATCCGCAAGCAGCCCGCTGCCCGAATCCGGCCCAAGGCGTCTTCGGCGCTGATGTACATTATCTATACTTCAGGCTCTACGGGAACGCCGAAGGGGGTCATGGTCAGCCAGTCCAATGTGCTCAACTATCTGTTGTGGAGCCGTCAGCAGTTCAACTTGGGGCCGCAGCACAACATGATGCTGGTCACTTCGGTCAGCTTTGATATTTCAGTCTTCGAAATCTTTGGTTGTCTGTCAAGCGGGGCAGCCTTGCATATTGTAGCATCGGACAGGCTCAGGGACCCCGCGCTTTTGTTAACTTATATTGATCAAAACAAGATTAACTTCTGGCATTCGGTACCCACACTGATGAATCAATTTCTGTTCGGAATCTCTTCGCAAGATGAGCGGGAGGTAGCGTGCTTGCAGCAATTTGATGCCGTTGCCATTGGCGGCGAAGCGTGGAGTCCCAAGCTGGCAGGAGATATCCGCAAAAGCTTTTCCCATGCAAAACTATACAATTTGTACGGTCCTACGGAAGCTACGATCTGGGCAACGTGTTATGAAGCCGCAAGCGATTTGGCCGGCAAAACGACAGTGCCGCTCGGCAAACCGGTTTATAACAACCGGATTTATATACTCGATAAGGATGGGAACTTGTGCGGGCAAGGGATTTCCGGTGAAATCTGCATCAGTGGGGCAGGAGTCACTCCAGGCTATTTCCGGGACGAGGAGACAACCGCCGCTGTGTACCGCACCCATCCATTTACCGATCAGATTGTATACCACACCGGAGATATAGGTAAATACAGTATGGATGGCCAGCTCGAATATATTGCCCGCAAAGATGGAATGGTCAAGGTAAGAGGTTACCGGATTGAAACAGGTGAAATCGAACATACGCTCTACAGACTGGAAGGGCTGAAGACGGCTGCTGTTGTAGCGGTGAACGAAGGCGAGTCGAACAAACTGATCTGCTACTATACCTCGGCACGCGATATCCCGGTCCGGGAAATTCAAGATTACCTGCAGCAGACCTTGCCTTTGTACATGATCCCTTCCCGGTTTATCTCTTTGGAAACCCTGCCCACTACATCCAACGGGAAAATCGACAGAAAGGCGCTGCGGTCCATGCCTCTTCTGATGGAACCCGCTGGACAAGCGGAAATGCAGCTGCCGGAGAATGATGCGGAGGAATTTTTGCTGCATGTGTGGCAGGAATTACTCGGAATCGGGAATATCGGAACGGATCAAAATTTCTTCGATATCGGCGGAAATTCGCATCTGATCATTCAGCTTCAAGCAAGAATTGAACAGAAATACATGAAGCGGATCAAGGTCATTGATCTGTTCCGGTGCAAAACCATTGGCGCCATAGCCGATTATATCCAGGGAAGTATGCAGGAATCCGGACAGTCAGAATCCACAACCGGAACAGCAAAGGATGAGATCAGCGATATCATGCAGCTTCTGGATGAATACAGCGAAGGTGAAACCTCCGTAGAGGAAATCCTACAAAAACTGGGGGAGTGAGGTCGTGGAAAAAAAGGACGAGATCTATTCTTATATATTACAAGAGGTCGGTTCCGGACATTTGGATAAAAACATTGCCGCGCACCTGATTCATTACCTCCGGCAGGATCATGGGAAAGAGGCGGATACTGACATTGCGGTCATCGGGGTTGCTTCCCGCTTCAGCAATACCGGCAGTACATCGGAAGTAGAAAAGCTTCTCACCCTGGGTGTGGACTGCATTCAGGAGCTCCCTGCCAGCAGGAAGGAACAGGCTGGCCTGTTTCTTCCCTTGTTTCAGGTAGAGAAGAATCGCGCACAGTATGACAAGGCCGGATATCTATCCGAGATCGATCCGTTTGATTATGCCTTTTTTAATATTTCTCCCAGAGAAGCAAGCCTCATGGACCCGAATCAACGCCTGTTTTTACAGCTTGCCTGGGAAGCCATTGAGGAATCCGGTTATGGGGGAACCCAATTAACGGGCAGCAGGACAGGCGTATTTATTGGCTACAGCTCGGATTTTGGCGAGGAGTATAAAAAAGGCATTCAGATGCTCATGCCGGAAGCTATGGGCGTAGCCATTCCCGGGAATATCAAATCAGTCATTGCCAGCCGGATTTCCCACTACCTGGATTTGAAGGGGCCGGCGGTTGTGTTGGATACGGCTTGTTCGTCGTCGCTCGTCGCTATTCACTTTGCATGCAAACAACTCATCGAAGGCTCCTGCGATTTGGCATTGGCGGGCGGGATCAAGCTGCAGCTCTTCCCGTTAAAGAGCCATGCCCATTTGAAAATCGGCATTGAGTCATCCGATGAGAAAACCAAAACCTTCGATGACAGCTCAAACGGAACCGGAAAGGGTGAAGGAGCCGGCGCCGTTCTGTTGAAGCCTTTGAAAAAAGCTTTGCAGGACAGGGATCATATCCATGCCATTATCAAAGGCAGCGCGATCAATCAGGACGGCAATTCCATTGGCATCACGGCCCCCGATTCGCAAGCGCAGGAAGAAGTGCTCTGCCGGGCGTGGGAAGAGGCGGGGATCAATCCCGAAGAGCTCTCGTATATCGAAGCACATGGCACGGGGACCAGACTAGGTGATCCCATCGAAATCGAAGGCATCAACCGGGCCTTTTCCCGTTATACCAAGAAAAAGCAGTTTTGTGCGATTGGATCGTTGAAAACCAACATTGGCCATCTGGACCATGCCGCTGGGATTGCCGGGTTAGTAAAGGTGATCTATTCACTTAAGAGCAAAAAGATTTTTCCGTCTCTTCATTTCATGAAACCGAACCAAACGATTAATTTCAGCGAGTCGGCTGTATACGTAAACGATCAGCTTCAGGAATGGACGGCCTCGGGAGCGCCGCGGCTTGCCGGTATCAGCTCGTTTGGACTAAGCGGAACCAACTGTCATATGGTATTGGAGGAAGCGCCGCCGGCGCAGCAGAAGCAGCATCACGGAGAGACGGTGTATTTGCTCCCGCTGTCGGCTAAGGACGAAGGAACACTGCGGGAAATGGCTGCAGAGTATATCAACTATTTATATGGAGAATGCCAGATTGATCTGGAAGATCTCTGTTATACAGCCAGTACGGGGCGCGGGCATTACAACCACCGGTTGGCGGTTATCTTCACAGGGTACAAAGATCTGCTTAACCAACTGGAGCATATAGAGCAACACCGTTTGGCGTCCCTGACAGAACGGGAGAAGCAGGCACTGGCGTTCCAGGCAGCCCAACACTTGAAGGAGATGGCGCGGCACCCGGAGAAAGTGATGGACTCCTATCGCAGGATAGCGGATCTGTACATCTCCGGAGCGGCAATCGATTGGGAGGAGATGTACAGGGGCAGGGCTTGTAATCGTCTGAGCCTGCCGGTCTATCCTTTTCTGAAAACGCGCTGCTGGATTAAACCGGAAGCACAGGTTGAACCCAAACGCTCCACTTCGGGCAGGGAGGTCCATCCTTTGCTTGCGGACGTTGCCGGGGAAACACCGGATCAAGCCACTTACGCAGTTCGTATGTCGGCCGAGGAAGCTTGGGTGCTGAATGAGCACAAGGTGGGGAGTGAATATGTACTGCCGGGTACGGCATACATCGAGCTGCTGCTGGAGATCGGGAGGCAGCAGGGCGGGCGGTCTGTCATCAAGCAGCTCGCTTTTCTGCAGCCGTTCTCCGTGCAGGAGGGGGAGACGCAAGCGCTCCAGATCACCCTGAAAAAAGGGAGCGGCGACAGCCAGTTTACTATTGAGAGCAAGGATCAGACAGACGGTACCTGGCGCAGGCACGCGGAAGGCAAACTATGCCCTCCTTCGCGGGAGCGCAAGACGTACGACCTCCCTGCACTGCTGGAAGCCTTCCACACCCATCCGAAGATAACGGGCGTCGAAACCAGCGGAGGTTATATTACCACCGGAGCGAGATGGAACAATATCAAGGAGCTGCGGGTGGGGGAAGAGGAATGCCTGGTTCATGTCGGACTCAGCGATGCGTACCAGGAAGAAGCCGCTGAATACCATTATCATCCGGCGATGCTTGACAATGCGGTCAATATCGCCATCCGCAGCATCGACGACCAGTTGTATTTGCCTTTTTATTATCAGGAAATCCGGGTCTATGGCCGGATTCCCGCGGACATTTACAGCGTGGTGAGAAGGCAGGACTCGGGGCAGGGGCATCAGACGGCAACCTTCGATATTGACATTCTGAATCCGGCAGGGGAGGTGCTTGCCGAGATTGAGGGGTATACGATCAAGCAAGTACAAGCCTGGAAATCGGCAGGGATGTATTACGCCAAGGACTGGATAGTACAGGACGGTACAGCCTTCCCCGATGTTGACCGGGAAATTTCCCGGGAAACGGTCGCGGTCTTCACCGGGGAGGGGGAGATTGCGGACCGGCTCCTGGAGCAGATTCGTTCACAGTATGGACAGGTGATAGAGATTTCCGGCGGGGAATGGCACAGTCGGGAGGGTTATCAGCCATGGCTGGAGCGTCTGCAAGCCGGGAAGGTGGGAACCGTTATTCATCTGGCGGGCCTCAGCGAACGGGAGATTGAAACAAAGGCGGATCTGGATGAGGCCGGGGAGCGGGGGTTTTACAGTTTGTATTCCCTGCTGGACGGCCTCTTTGTGCAGCGTTCCTCCGGGGACCTGAAGCTTATTCTCGTCTGCGACGAAGCGAATCAGGTGACGGGAGAGGAAGCAGGCCTTCATCCGCATCATGGATGCCTGCTTGGACTTGGCAAGGTGGCGCGGGAGGAATTCCCCCAAGTGCACATCCGCTTGGTGGATGTCGACAGACTCACCCCTCCGGACAGGATTGTGAACGAATTCAGCCTCCGGGAAGCGCCCTATCAGGTGGCGTACCGGAACGGGCAGCGTTACGTGGAGCGGCTGAAGGAGGCACCGCTTGAGCCGGATGAAGGGCATCCCGGCCTCCAGGAGGGCGGGGTGTACGTCATCACCGGCGGGACGGGCGGCCTGGGGCTGGAAATCGGGAAGCAGATGAGCCGGATGAGCCGGGTCAAGCTACACCTCATTGGCCGCCGGGAGCTGCCGGCGCGGGAGCTCTGGGCAGAGATCGTGGCGGCAGGAGCCGGGGAGCAGCAAATCCGGCAAATCGCGGCGATTCAAGAGATGGAACGAAATGGAGCCGAGGTGCAGCTTCATGCTGCAGATGTCGCCGAGGAAGGGCCGATGCGAAGCGTGCTGGAGCGGATACGCGCCGGATCAGGCGGCATACACGGCGTGGTTCACGCTGCGGGGGTGGCCGGAGAAGGGCTGCTGGTCCGCAAGAGCGCCGGGCAGATCCGGGAGGTGCTGTCGGCAAAGGTAACCGGAACGTGGGTGCTGGATCAGCTTACGCGGGAGGATAACCTGGATTTCTTCATGATGTTCTCCAGCATGAACACGGTGACCGGGGGAATCGGGCAGAGCGACTATGTGGCAGCGAACAGCTATCTGGATCTGTACGCCGACTGGATGAGAACGCAAGGGAGGAAAGGGATCACGGTCAACTGGCCGCTGTGGCAGGAGGTGGGGATGGCCAAAACCTATGAGGTCGATAACCGCCACAGCGTGTTTGAGAGCCTCACGCCCCGGCAGGGGGCGGCAATCTTTGCCGAGCTGCTGCAGTCTGGCCGGAGCCGGGTTATCGTGGGCCAACTGAAACGCCGGCTTGCCCGGGATACTATCGGGCAGAGCCTGATGAATGATTATGTGCTGTCGGATACATTGGCGGGCGCCTTCCGCACCCGTATGGAGCAGCAACGTGAGGAAACAGAGCGGCCGGTTTCGGACTATTCTCCTGTACGCATTCTTGACAAGGATGAAGCGGATCTGACCAACACCGAAAGAGAAGTCGCCAACATCTGGGGGCAGGTGCTTGGGGTCGATGAAATTAGCTTGTCTGCCAAATTCAACAGTATGGGCGGCAACTCCATTCTTGCCGTTGATTTATTCAGACGGCTGGAAGCGAGATATGGCAAGATCGTAAATATCTCGGATGTTTTCACTTATGCAACCATTGCGGAAATGGCGGATTATCTGGGTATACAGCAGCAACGGCAGAGTGGAACGCCTGCGATGGAACCTGAATCATCGACTCTGGCATTATTGCAGCGATTAGCGAACCAGGAGATTTCAATGAACGAAGCCCTTGAAACGTACAAAACGAAACCGGGAGGCGTGTCATGACTGCGGCAGAAAAACTGATTTTTGAACTGGTAGCCTCCCAAAAGCTGACCCCAAACGATGCTGCCCTATTGTTGGAGCATCAACAGAAGCATGAAGAACTGGTGAAGGAAAAGGAAATCGCTATTATCGGCATGGCGGGCAGATTTCCGGGAGGGGAGGATCTGGGACAATTCTGGGAATGTCTCCAGCATCAAAAGAACGGGATCACTGATTTTCCCGATTCACGGGTTCGCGACTGCATCGGTGAAGGCCTGTTGGACGAAATAGAGGTAAATCAATTGTTTTTTAAAGGCGGATATCTGGAACGGATCGATCAATTCGATCCTTCTTTTTTTCAAATCGCTCCTGCCGAAGCTAAATTCATGGACCCTCTGCAGCGATTGATGCTGGAAGCCTCTTATCAGGCCATAGAGGATGCAGGCTATGATTACAAGGAGTTAAGCGGGACGAATACCGGCGTATATATCGGTACGGACCACACCTGGGGCCAATGGTACAGAGACAATGCTGCCGAACAGGACCCCTTGCTGTTATCCGGCACATGGTCGGCCATTCTGTCAAGCCGGATTTCCTATGGGCTGAATCTGAAAGGCCCCAGTCTTGTAATCGATACCTCTTGCTCCTCCGGCTTGGTAGCCGTGCATGAGGCCTGCCGGTCCATTCAGTCGGGTGTGTGCAATCTGGCAATTGCCGGGGGTATTCACATCAATTACAGCCCGGTAAAAAATCCGATGCTTGATCTTGTCGAATCGCAGGATTCTCTCATCCGAACCTTCGATAAGCAGGCGAACGGCACGGTTTGGGGCGAAGGCGTGGGGGCCGTCATCCTCAAACCGCTGCAGCAAGCCATCCGGGACCGGGACCCTATCTACGGGATTATTAAGGGGAGTGCCGTGAACAACGATGGAACGTCAGACGGCATCACAGCCCCCAATGCCCGTGCACAGGAAGAGGTCATTTGCCAGGCCTGGCAAGAGGCCGGAATCGATCCGCAGACGATCTCTTATGTGGAGGCGCATGGCACTGGAACCCAGTTGGGAGATTCCATCGAGATTGATGGCCTTACCAAGGCCTTTTCACGTTACACCCAGAAAAAGCAGTTTTGTGCGATTGGCACTGTAAAAACCAACATCGGACATACGGTAGGCGCTTCGGGTCTGGCTTCCTTGCTGAAAGTAATGCTGGCCTTTCATCATCAGAAGATGCCGGCCAGTCTTAATTTTCTGGCGGTGAATCCTTTTATCGATTTTTTTGCATCCCCCGTTTATGTGAATGACCGGCTTCAAGATTGGACAACGACGGACACGCCCCGGGTGGCCGGAATCAGTTCGTTTGGGTTCAGCGGGACCAACTGCCATATGATCGTGCAGGAAGCGCCGGACCTTCAGAAGCTGACAGATGAGCGGGAGCAAGCGCCGCTGTATGTGCTTCCGTTATCTGCAAAAGACGATCAGGTTCTCTTAAGGCTGGTGGAGGATTACACCGGTTATATCTCCCGTCATGCCGGGATCGGCTTGCAAGACCTGTGTTATACAGCCAGTACGGGACGGGGGCATTATAACCATCGTCTGGTCATCCTCTTCACCGGATACGCGGATCTGCTTCAGAAGCTGGAGCACCTGCAGAAACACGGTCTCGCTTCCGGTGAGGGGGTCTTCTGCCGCAGCCATGAGATGGCGGCGCACGGCGGGGGAGCGCCGGATCAGCTTGATAAGGTAAGGCTGACAGAACGGGAAAAGCAATCCTTAACGCTTCAGGCCGCCCGGTTGCTGCAAACACTGGACTCTCCACAGGAGGGTCCGGCTCTCTACCGTTCCATAGGTGAGCTATATGTCTCAGGGGCAACCGTTGATTGGAAACGGATGTATCAAGGGTTACCCTGCCAGCGGTTGAACCTGCCGGTCTACCCGTTCCGCCGCATTCGGTGCTGGGCAGAGAAACGCGGTCAAGGGCATCCGCAGCATATGCATCTGCATCAGGCGTCAGGGCATCCGCTGCTTCGGGGAAATGTCTGCGAAACTTCCGGGCAGGTGGTATATACCGCAACATTCTCAGCAGCAGCGGACTGGGTGCTGCATGAACACCAGATCGGCAGGGAGTATGTGCTGCCGGGTACGGCGTACATCGAGCTGCTGCTGGAGATCGGGAGGCAGCAGGGCGGGCGGTCTGTCATCAAGCAGCTCGCTTTTCTGCAGCCGTTCTCCGTGCAGGAAGATGGGGACACTCATGCTCTGCAGATCGTCGTGAGCAACGGCAAGGGCGACAGCGGGTTTACTATTGAGAGCAAGGATCAGACAGACGGTACCTGGCGCAGGCACGCGGAAGGCAAACTATGCCCTCCTTCGCGGGAGCGCAAGACGTACGACCTCCCTGCACTGCTGGAAGCCTTCCACACCCATCCGAAGATAACGGGCGTCGAAACCAGCGGAGGTTATATTACCACCGGGGCGAGATGGAACAATATCAAGGAGCTGCGGGTGGGGGAAGAGGAATGCCTGGTTCATGTCGGACTCAGCGATGCGTACCGGGAAGAAGCCGCCGAATACCATTATCATCCGGCGATGCTTGACAATGCGGTCAATATCGCCATCCGCAGCATCGACGACCAGTTGTATTTGCCTTTTTATTATCAGGAAATCCGGGTCTATGGCCGGATTCCCGCGGACATTTACAGCGTGGTGAGAAGGAAGGACTCGGGGCAGGGGCATCAGACGGCAACCTTCGATATTGACATCCTGAATCCGGCAGGGGAGGTGCTTGCCGAGATTGAGGGGTATACGATCAAGCAAGTACAAGCCTGGAAATCGGCAGGGATGTATTACGCCAAGGACTGGATGGTACAGGACGGTACAGCCTTCCCCGATGTTGACCGGGAAATTTCCCGGGAAACGGTCGCGGTCTTCACCGGGGAGGGGGAGATTGCGGACCGGCTCCTGGAGCAGATTCGTTCACAGTATGGACAGGTGATAGAGATTTCCGGCGGGGAATGGCACAGCCGGGAGGATTATCAGCCATGGCTGGAGCGTCTGCAAGCCGGGAAGGTGGGAACCGTTATTCATCTGGCGGGCCTCAGCGAACGGGAGATTGAAACAAAGGCGGATCTGGATGAGGCCGGGGAGCGGGGGTTTTACAGTTTGTATTCCCTGCTGGACGGCCTCTTTGTGCAGCGTTCCTCCGGGGACCTGAAGCTTATTCTCGTCTGCGACGAAGCGAATCAGGTGACGGGAGAGGAAGCAGGCCTTCATCCGCATCATGGATGCCTGCTTGGACTTGGCAAGGTGGCGCGGGAGGAATTCCCCCAAGTGCACATCCGCTTGGTGGATGTCGACAGACTCACCCCTCCGGACAGGATTGTGAACGAATTCAGCCTCCGGGAAGCGCCCTATCAGGTGGCGTACCGGAACGGGCAGCGTTACGTGGAGCGGCTGAAGGAGGCACCGCTTGAGCCGGATGAAGGGCATCCCGGCCTCCAGGAGGGCGGGGTGTACGTCATCACCGGCGGGACGGGCGGCCTGGGGCTGGAAATCGGGAAGCAGATGAGCCGGATGAGCCGGGTCAAGCTACACCTCATTGGCCGCCGGGAGCTGCCGGCGCGGGAGCACTGGGCAGAGATCGTGGCAGCAGGAGCCGGGGAGCAGCGAGTCCGGCAAATCGCGGCGATCCAAGAGATGGAACGAAATGGAGCCGAGGTGCAGCTTCATGCTGCAGATGTCGCCGAGGAAGGGCCGATGCGAAGCGTGCTGGAGCGGATACGCGCCGGATCAGGCGGCATACACGGCGTGGTTCACGCTGCGGGGGTGGCCGGAGAAGGGCTGCTGGTCCGCAAGAGCGCCGGGCAGATCCGGGAGGTGCTGTCGGCAAAGATAACCGGAACGTGGGTGCTGGATCAGCTTACGCGGGAGGATAACCTGGATTTCTTCATGATGTTCTCCAGCATGAACACGGTGACCGGGGGAATCGGGCAGAGCGACTATGTGGCAGCGAACAGCTATCTGGATCTGTACGCCGACTGGATGAGAACGCAAGGGAGGAAAGGGATCACGGTCAACTGGCCGCTGTGGCAGGAGGTGGGGATGGCCAAAACCTATGAGGTCGATAACCGCCACAGCGTGTTTGAGAGCCTCACGCCCCGGCAGGGGGCGGCAATCTTTGCCGAGCTGCTGCAGTCTGGCCGGAGCCGGGTTATCGTGGGCCAATTGAAACGCCGGCTTGCCCGGGATACTATCGGGCAGAGCCTGATGAATGATTATGTGCTGTCGGAGAGCTTGAACAAGCAGCTCAGGAGATCACTGCACAAGACGCAGAAGCTGGACGGGACGCCCGATCGGGCAGAACTCGTTATTAAGGACGCGAATCAACTCCAAATGACCCGGAGCCATAAAGAAATCGCGCAAATCCTGGCAAAAGTGCTGGACGTTCAGGAGTTGAGCATTTTCGCCAATTTTGAGGACCTGGGCTGGAACTCCTTGCTCGCGGTGAGGCTTCATAAGGAACTTGATGCGGTCTTCCCTGGTCTTTTTGCCATCTCGGATGTCTTTTCCTTCCCTACGGTTCACGACATGGCTGACTATCTGGAACGCAAGAGAACCGTTCCGCAAAAACGGGAGATGACCATCGAACAGGTTATGGGCGATTTGGAGAACGGAATCATCACGGCGGAAGAAGCAGAGGTGTTGATCGGCGAGATCAGCGGGGCAGTATAAACCAAGCTGTAGAGTCAATCGGGGAGGTGACCATGTGAAAGAGTTTTCACTCCAAGCGGAGCCTTTTAACGGAACATGGATAGATTGTGTGTGCAACAATGCAATCTCCATTTTGATGGTGAATGACAGAAATTTCGAATATTTACCCTGTCTCGCGAACGCAAGGTACCGGTTGTTCTCCTATGGTAACTGCAATGAGAGCATAGAGTTTCCTCCCGGCAGCAGCAATATTGTCACACCGCTTCTTGATATGGTGAGAACGCTCGATTTCTCTCCCTACCTGGACTATGAAACCCTGACAGCTGACAAAAATGATCCTGTTCATCAAATCATCAAGGACTGCCTGCACAGAGGCTTTTATATCTTTGTCGATGTGGACCGTTTCTATTATCCTTCCGGCGTTGACGCAGGCAAAAATCATCTGAAGCACCCCGCTTTCATATATGGCTACAATGACGGTGCGAGCGCCTACTTGTTGATGGAAGATTGCATACAGCCAAGTAAAATGGAAAGTTACATGCTCCCTTATGATCGTTTTGACGAGGCAATCGCTGCTGCCGGGTCCGGGGCCGACAGCTATTATATCGTATTGGTTCGCAGCAAGGATCAAGAGCAGCAGTTTTTTTCCAGCTATACGAAGGATCAGATGCGCGGTAACCTGGAATTTCTCTTGAAGGAGGAGCAAAGCCCGTTTATAGATCACGCCATATCTTCAGCCGATACTGGAGTAACGGTATCTTATGGTCTGCCTGTGATCGGGCATTTTGCGGAGATGCTGGAACAAAGATTGCTGGCAATCTTAAGAGATGATTTCGAACATAGAGCGCTGGCAATCAAGAATCCATACTATTACCGCAAGTCAACGATTCAATTGCCGTTCCTTCTTCATCGGAGGAACGGGCTTGAGGAACGGCACTTCCAAAGTCTGACGGACGAATACAAAAAGCTCTGCAATGATTGGAATTTATATGGAAACACCTTGATTAAATATTATTACAAACTCAAATATATGAAGGATTTGAACTGGATGGCCCAGGGTGAACTGGACGCATTGAAGCGGCTGCTCGCCAAACTGTACGAAAAGGAAAGAGACTTAATAGACAGGACCAGGACAGTCTTGGGCTAACCGGGCAATCCGAACAAATGACATTTGTCCCAAACATGAGAGGATGAGATTCATTGTCCAATACAAAAGAGGTTTCCCTTGGAATAATCGGAGCAGGCTGGGTGGCCGAGCATGGTCATCTCCCCAGCTTTTTACCGATGGAGGGCGTATCCTTTGGAGCTGTGTATGATACAGACGCGTCCCGGGCTGCCCGCCTGGCTGAACAAGCCGGTGCCAAGGCGTGCACGAGCCTTTCTGAAGTCAGTCAGATTCCATTAGATGCTGTCCTTGTATGCACACCCAATCACACGCATTACGAACTAGCCAAGCACTTTCTGCAGCAAGGAATCCATGTCCTGTGTGAGAAGCCGATGACAACAACCGCGGAAGAAGCAGCCTCATTGCGGAGAATCGCCGAGGCTTCGGGGGCTGTACTGTTAATGGGTTTCGTGAACCGTTACCGGGACGATATCCGCGAGTTGCGCTCCAGAATCACATCGGGCCACATTGGAGATGTGCAGGTATGTGAGGTCATTTGGCGCAGAAAGAAGGGGATTCCCCGCCCCGGAAGCTGGTTTACACAGCAAAAGATGTCTGGAGGAGGTGTGCTTATTGACCTTGGAAGCCACATGATTGACCAGATGCTTTTTCTGACGGATGCCCCAGAGCCTGTTGCTTGTCTGGCTGGCCTCCACTCCCGGCCGGTTGCACAGGGGGATTATTCCAACTGGCTCGGCAGTGTCGAATCGGACACGGTTGAGGTTGAAGATACGGCTATAGGGATGATTCAATTTGCCAATGGAATGCTGGGCCGGATTCATGTGAGCTGGCAGGATGATGTGGAGGGCGATTTGGTGGAGATCCATCTGAAAGGCAGCAGGGGCAGCGTGATCCTCCGCACCCTGTTCGGCTTCAGCAATCAGGGCTTATACAAACAGCCTTCCTTGCAGTTCACCCCGGCGGGCCAAACATCAGTGTGGTTCAAGTTCCCGCCGAAAAGTGATGTGCTCATTGATTTCCGGCGGCAAGCGCATCATTTCGTGGACTGCATCCGGGAGACGAAGCAGCCCGGCATTACCGCAGAGGATGGGGAAAGAGTCATTCGTCTGATTCAGCTCCTCTATCAATCTGCACATAAAGGGCTTGTTGCCACATGACAGAAGCTCTGGTCTCAATCGATATGGGAGGCTCGGCAGCAAGGTTGGCAATCTTCGACAGCGGCAACATGACATTGGAGGATTCCGTCAAAATTGAACTGGGCGCTGAGACGGAACCGCTCGAAGCGGTCGCGCAGATTGCCAGTGTCATCGCCAGCTGGGAGCAGAATCGGGAAGGGGCCATTCATACCGTGGCGGCTGGTCTTGCAGGACTGCACGATGCTTCCGGAACAATCATCACTTGGCCGAACCGCCCCGCTTGGAACGGTTTTCCTTTTCGTGAGGCATTCACAAGCGCAACAGGCAAGCCCCTTATTCTGTTTGATGATGCCAATTTGGCGGCTATGGGCGAATACCGCTTCGGATTAACCTATCCCGTGAATCCTCTGCTGTATGTAGTAGTGGGAACCGGGATCGGCAGCGCCCTGGTTTTGCAGGGGGACGTATATAAAGGGGCAAGAGGAGCCAGCGGTGAACTGGGCCATATTACGGTGGACCCGAATGGGGAGCGCTGCCCTTGCGGCGGATTCGGCTGCTTGCAATTGTACGCGTCCGGAAGAGCCATTGAGCGTATGGCGATGGCCGCAGGCTTGCCTGTTACGACAGCAGGCGATGTGTTCCGGTTGTCTGCTCATGGAAATGAAGCAGCCCGGATCATCATTCACAATTCGCTCAGACTGCTTGCCATCGGAATTGCGAATGCCGTCCGCTTATTCGACCCGGTATCGGTGGTCATAGGCGGCGGAATGGTGAGCAGATTTCCTGAAGTATACCGTTCCTTGGAGAAGACCATCCAGCTTATCCTGGGAACCTTGCCGCAAAAAAACGTACAGGTATCACTGTCTGTCCTCGGAGACGATGCTGCGCTTTGGGGCGGCCTTGCATATGGTCTGCAACAAGTATCCATAAAAAAACAAAGAAATGGAAGGTGTTCACAATGAGTAACATGACAAACCGATTCCCCAACTGGCCAATGGCTACCGAGAGTGAAGAAAAGGAACTGCTGGAAGCGCTGTACAGCAACCAATGGTGGCGCATGACCGGGACGAAGGTGAAGGAGTTTGAACGGATATTTGCAGAAATGCATAATGCCAAATATGCACTGGGCGTGACAAACGGTACCAACGCAATCGACCTTCTTCTTAAGAGCTTCAAGGTAAAGGAAGGCGACGAAGTCATTGTTCCTGCATTTACGTTTATCTCAACAGCGTTGCCGGTGATGAGTCTTGGAGCCATTCCTGTTCCGGTAGATATTGATCCCGGTACATTTTGCCTTGATCCGGAGAAGGTGCGGGAAGCCGTTACCGAGAGAACCGTAGGCATCATTCCTGTTCATATGGCCGGCCATCTGTGTGATATGGATCGACTGATGGAAATTGCCGGCGAATTCAACCTGTTTGTCATGGAGGATGCTTGCCATGCGCACGGCGGAGAATGGAAGGGCAAACGTGCCGGCAGCATAGGGGATGCAGGGGTCTTCAGCTTCCAGCAATTTAAGCTCATGACAGCCGGGGAAGGAGGGGCGCTTGTTACCAATTCACAGGAGCTGTATGATCTGGCATTTCTATATCACAATGTGGGCCGGCCTTTCGGCGACAAGAAATATCAGCATCTCGTCGAAGGAACCAATTACCGTCTATCCGAATTCCAGGCGGCAGTCCTGCTTCCGCAGGCAGGACGTCTCGCTGAACAAAACCAACGGCGTGAGCGCAATGCGAAGATTCTAAATGAGGAGATCCAGAACATCGAGGGGATCGTTCCGCAGGGCCGCCTGGAAGCATGTACGCTTCATACATACTACATGTACATGTTCTATTACAATCCGGGGAAATTTGGCGGGATCAGCAGAGAACGGTTTGTTGAGATGCTCAATGAGCAAGGAATTCCTGCATACATTGCCTATACCCAAATTCATGATACGCCTATATTCAAAGAGTTTGCAGCTAACCTGGACGGCAGCTATTCTTTCCCGAATCAACTGAATTGCCCGGCTTCCCGGAAGGTGGCGGAAGAAGTCATTTGGATTCATCATCGCGCCTTGCTTGGCGATGAGGAGACGACCAGAGGAATTGCGCAGACCATTCGTGAAATTCAATCCGGTGTGGAAGCGAGAATTTAAAAGGTCTGAAGGAGGAATTCTGACTATGCATCGAACGATCCAGACCCATAGGGATGAAATCGAAGAAAAGCTCAAAGCGGTTTGGAGAGAAGTTCTTCAAATCGATGAGGTTGGAATAAACGATCATTTTTTTGAAGTGGGCGGTCATTCATTAAAAGCTTTAGAGCTTGAGGTCAGAATTGGAATCGAGTTCGATACCGAAATCTCCTTGGAGAATATTTTTGGAAACCTGACGATCAGGGAGCTTGCCGACTATATTTGCAGCTCAGAGGAAGACAAGCGCTCAGTCATTAAACCTGCCCCGGAAAGAGCTCATTACCCGGTCTCCTGGACACAAAAAAACATGTATTTCTCCGCGGTCAGCGGGATAGAGCAGTACGTCATGGATATGCGGAAACTGGATTATGACATTGACCCGGACGATCTGGAGCAGGCCGTCTACACTATCATTAAGCGGCATCGATTGCTGCGGACTACATTCGAGATCAAAGATGAGGAAGTCGTGCAAATTGTGCATGACGAATCCGAATGGTTCCGGATCAAAGTCTGGGAAGCGCCTCAGGAGAAAGAACTGCAAGAGGCATTTATCCGGAATTGTGTGGGGGAACTCAACCAACCATATTCGCTCCAGGAGCTTCCTCTTTTTCGCATTGGGCTTATTCGGGTACCCCGCCAGGGCTGTCTGCTGCTGATCCATTTCCATCATATTATCTTCGATGCGTATTCCATTAAGCTGGTGTATCAGGAATTGGAATGTATCCGGCAGGGAAGGCTGCTGCCGCCTCTCCATCTGCAATATGCTGATTATTGCGTATGGCAAAAAGAACTGGAAGCGACCGGAGAGTATGAGAGCAGGCGGGCTTTCTGGCTGGATATGTTTGCCGGCGAACATCCGCAATTGAATTTACCGCTTGACCGCCCGCGCTCCAATCGTTTGATATCGGCCTACGGAGTCCGGAATATCCGTCTGAAGCGTGAGCTTATTGAACAAGTCAATAATACAGCCACCCGTTACCAGGCCACTCCGAGTATTTTTTTAACAGCTGTGTATGGGTTGTTTCTTTCCAAATATACGGCACAGTCCGATATTTCGCTCGGCATACTCTCCTCGCGCAGGTACAGCGGATTAGAGAATAGCATTGGTGTGTTTATCCGTCCGGTACCCATCCGGTTTCAGGCGGCTGCGGATCAGACCTTTTCCGGATATCTGCAGCAGGTAAAGAAACAGTTCATTGCTGTACTTGAGCATCAGGAATGCGATGTCAATGAAATTGAGGAAGAGATTTGCCGTCAAAAAGGGGTCTCCAGGGCAGAGCATCCGCTGTATCGTGTCTCATTAAACTTTCATACGGAGCTGGAATCGATATTAGAATCCCTTATCTCTGGCGAAGACGATGTAGTGGAGACCCGGAATACGCTGGATATCGCCTGCGGCTTCTATATGCTTGATACTGGAGAAGCATGTCTGAACACGGAATACAATCTGGAGTTGTTTGATCCTGGCACCATAGAGCGAATGGGAGAGCACTTTATGGGACTGCTGCATGCTGTCCTGTCAGAACCGGAGGGTAAGGTTGGACGTTATAGTCTGCTGTCCCACGAAGAGCGGCACCAAATTTTGCATGTTTTTAACGATACCGCCTCGGATCTTGTGGCGGAGCAAACCCTGCAAGCCATTTTTGAACAGCAGGCTAAGAAAGCCGGAGACAACATTGCGGTTAAGGATAAGGATCATTCGCTCACATACCAGGAACTGAACCATAGATCCAACCAATTGTCGCGTGTACTTATGGATAATGGTGTGGGTGCCGGTTCAGTTGTCGGAATACGGCTGGAGCGTTCTCTTGAGATGATGGTCGGCCTCTTGGCGATTCTGAAAGCAGGGGGAGCGTACCTGCCGATTGGTACGGACTATCCGCTGGACCGGGTGTCCTTTGTATTGGAGGACAGTCAGGCCAGGGTTCTGCTTGTTGATGCGGCAGCAACGATAGAAGGCTGGAAACCGGAGTGTCTGATGCTGGATATCCAAGATCCGTCGCTCTATCAGGGAGACGATGCCAATCCGGAACCGAGAAGCGGGCCTGGGGATCTGGCATACATCATCTATACATCCGGCTCTACCGGCACTCCCAAAGGCGTCATGGTCGAACACCGTTCCGTTGTCAACCGGATTGCCTGGATGCACAGGCAGTTTCCGATCGGCGAAGAGGATTGCATCCTCCAAAAGACACCCTATACCTTTGATGTTTCAGTCTGGGAGCTTTTCGGCTGGTATTATAACGGAGCCAGTCTTTGTTTTTTGCCGCCGGATATGGAAAAGGACCCGGAAATGCTCTTGACAACGATTGCCCGTGAGCAGGTCACGCTGGTACACTTTGTCCCCTCCCTGCTGAACGGCCTCCTTTCCTATATGGTGCCGCGTGCGGCATCGGAGGGGGAGCGGCTGTCCAGTCTGCGATACCTGTTCGTCAGCGGAGAAACGCTTCTTTCCGGCACCGTGAACCTGTTCAATCAGACTCTCTTTTCGGCCAATGCAACCAGGCTAATCAATCTATACGGCCCGACGGAAGCCACTGTGGAGGTATCATGGTTCGATTGCTCTGAAACCTCCGGGGAAAGCGGGTCCCGTAACCTCATTCCCATCGGGAAACCCATTGCCAATATCCGCTTGTACATCGTTGACAGGGAGGATGAACTGCAGCCCATCGGAGTTCCCGGAGAACTGCTTATTTCGGGAATTGGGGTTGCACGCGGTTATGTGAACCGCGCCGGTCTGACAGCGGACAAATTTGTTCAGGACCCTTGGGTTAAAGGCAATCGAATGTACCGGACAGGCGATTTGGCCCGTTGGATGCCGGATGGAAACATCGGGTACCTGGGCAGGATGGACGGGCAGGTGAAAATCAGCGGGGTGCGCATCGAGCTGGGGGAAATTGAAAATATAGCGCTCCAATGCCAAGAGGTTGAAGCAGCAGTTGCAGCCGTTAAGGAGATCAGCGCCGGCGATCAGGCTCTTTGCCTCTATTATGTGCCTAGACACGGGCTGGACTCCGAAGCGTTGAGGAGCTATCTTGCCAAGAAGCTTCCGCGGTTGATGGTGCCGGATTATATTATGGGGGTTCCCAAGATTCCGCTCAATTCCAGTGGGAAAGCCGACAGGAGGCTGTTACCGGTGCCTGAGGTTGGAGTCCATCAGGCCGGGGATGATCTGCCTGTAGATGAGGCCGAGCTGCAGCTGGCCGGAATCTGCCAGGATGTGCTGCATCTTGCAGCGATTGGCGTTCGTACCAATCTGTTTTCGGTTGGAGCCAATTCCCTGAAAATTATCCTGATTGCAGCCAGAATCCGTCAAGACATGGGTGTGGATCTTCCGGTGAGCGAGGTTTATATGAAACAGACGATTGCTGAACTAGCAGCATACATCCGAACTGAAGTTTCGCAAGCGCCGCCGAAAAGTGAACATGACCTGATCTTGATTCATAAGGGAGCGCCGGAAGCTCCTTTTCTTTTTCTTATCCACGATATCAGCGGAAGCATCGACGCTTATTTCGGGCTTGCGGCCCGTCTGGGCGATAAGTACACCTGCTACGGTGTTCCTGCGGAGACCACTGGCCGTCAATGGCGGCACGGCGCCACTGTGGAGGAACTCGCCGGAACCTATCTTGCCAGAATCAAAAAAATTCAGAAAGACGGTCCCTACTCGCTGGCAGGCTGGAGTTTGGGCGGCCTGCTGGCGTTTGAGATCGCCAAACAGATTGAAGCTGAAGGCGATGATGTGAGCATGCTCGCCTTGATTGATTCCTCCCACCCGGGGATGCTTCGGCACCTGCAAACGCCTGATGAAGCAGAAGTGGAAAGCTTCAGGCGGCAGCTGGAGGAAGCACTGCCTGCTTATGAATGGATTGCCGGGCTGAGGGATGAAACGACATTATACGGTATATACAAGGAGCTTGCCCGGCACATGGAAGCAAGCGGCCTTGGCTATGAGGCACTGGAAGCTCTGCTCCCAATGGACATTATGCGGGCCATTCCAGCGTATGCGCAGCACAGCACAAATGACTTCTACCATTATGTGAACCTGTTTATCGACCTGCAGCATGCCTATGTTCATTACAATCCGGTGCGAAAGGTATTCGCACAGGCGTATTTAATCAAGGCGTCAGAATCAGGCGGGGTCGCAGAGAACGGCTGGAACGCATTTTTGTACCGTCCCGTCATCTTCCGGGAGGTTAACGGCGATCATTATTCCGTCTTCAGGGAACCGGATCTTGCCGGTTTAGCTGAAGTCTTTGAAACTATAGGTGTCCAGGATACAGAGTAGCGGCAAAGCGTATGCCTATTTTATCGCTAAAGGAGAACGGATCATGAAACAGGACCCTTCAGGTATTAGCCATACAGAGGGACCCTTGCAGATGCAACCCGTACAGTCAACGTTTGATGGGGAAGCGGGCGAATACTGGCACACCATTATAGACAACGGCACGCCGTTAAATATGCCTTTGGATTATGTCCGTCCGGCTGTCAAAAGCTATGCAGGTGAGGTTGCCATGCTCCGGATAAGCGAGGAGCTTGCCGGCAAGCTTGAGCGTTTGGCGGAGAGTGAAACGGTATCTGTCGAGACCGCGCTGCTTGCATGTTACATTGTGCTGCTCTCTAAATATGCAGGCCAGGATACCGTCTTGGTCGGCTGGGCTTACGGCTCGCTTCTGCGGTCCGGCTCGGGAGGGGACGCAGGTCTCACCGTTTTGGCGGGGCAGGTGGATTGGACTGCAACTTGGCAAGAGTATGTAAATAGCATTAATTCTATTTGTGCGCAAGCCAGGAATTCTCAGCACATCCCTTATGCCGAAGTGGTGAAAAAGCTGGAACTTGACCGTGATCCGAGCAGAAATCCCCTGTTCGATGCCTTATTCCAGACGGGGGATGTCAAAACGGGTTGGGATAAATATGATTTTGCATTGGTGCCCGAAAGAGCAGCAGACGGGATTCAACTGAAACTGGAGTATGATACAGCTCTGTTCTCAAAAGGTTCGATGGAGCGGCTGCTTCACCATTATGTGAACATTGTGGCGGATCTGGCGGAGCATCTGGCATGTAGCCTGGACCGGCGGCTGTCGGAGATCGACATGCTGTCGGGAGCAGAGCGCGAGCGGCTGGTTCAGGGATGGAACCCTACATCCGTCCCCTATCCTTACGGGAAGAGCATCGCCGGTCTGCTGGAAGAGCAGGTCCTGAAGCGCCCGGAGGCGGTTGCGGTCTCGCTGGGAAGCCGGCATTTGACCTACCGGCAGCTTCACGAGCAGTCCAACCGCGTGGCACATGCGCTTCACGCGAGAGGAATCGGGGAAGAGGAGATTGTAGCCGTCATGGCGGAGAGGTCGCCGGAGCTGGTGGTCGCGGTGCTCGGGGTGCTCAAGGCGGGAGCGGCCTACACTCCCGTTGATCCCGATTATCCGGCGGAGCGGCTCCGTTACTTGCTGCGCCATTCCCAGGCCAAGCTGCTGCTTATGCAGCACAAGTTCTGGGACCGGGCGGCGGTTAGTGGAGCCGAGACCCAAGCCGAGACTGTGAACATCGAGGAACTGCTGGCAGCGGAGCTGCCGGACGGTAACCTGCCGCTTGTCTACCGGCCTGAGCGGCTGATGTACGTGCTCTATACGTCAGGCTCGACGGGGAATCCGAAGGGGGCTATGATCACATCGCATTCGTTTGTGAATCTGCTCCACTGGTACACGCGGGAGTTCGCCTTTACCGAGAAGGAGCGCATCCTGCAAATTGCCTCAGCCAGCTTCGATCTGGCGCAGAAAAATCTGTATGCGGCCCTGGTAACCGGTGGACGGCTGGTGCTGTTCGAGCCGGGCCTGTACGATTATGAGCACATGGCGGAGACGATCGAACGGGAAGGCATTACGGTTATTAACTGCACACCCAGCGCGTTCTACCCGCTGGTGGAGTGCGCGGCAGACAGCGGATATCGCCAGCTGGGCAGCTTGCGCGCAGTATTTCTCGGCGGGGAGCCGGTCCATATGACCAGGCTGGGACCCTGGCTGCGCAGCGGGGTGTGCCGGGCCGACATCGTTAACACGTACGGCCCGACCGAATGTACGGATATCGCCTCCTATTACCGGCTGCGCAGCGAAGACTGGACGGGCGGGGATGAGCTGCCCATCGGCCAACCGATTGACAACGTGCGGCTGTATGTGGTGGACTCCGAACTGAAGCTGGTCCCTGAAGGCGTGGAAGGGGAGCTGTGCATCGGGGGCGCCGGGGTAGGGCGCGGCTATTACCATGCGCCGGAGCTGACGAAGGAACGCTTCGTGCACAGCACGGACCTGCCGGAAGAGACCGTATACCGGACAGGGGATAGCGTGAAGCGGCGGCCGGACGGCAATATCGTGTTCATTGGGCGGGTAGACCACCAGGTGAAGGTGCGGGGGTTCCGCATTGAGATTGAGGAGATTGAGCGGAAGCTGCTGGACAGCCCCCGGGTACACGAAGCGGTGGTAACCGCCGGACGGGATGCAGCGGGAGACACCATGCTGTGCGCCTATGCGGTGGCAGCGCCCGGCGCCACCGCTGAGCAGGTGCGCGGGGAGCTGGAGGCGAAGCTGCCCGCCTATATGGTTCCGCAGCACGTGGTGCTGCTGGGGGCCATGCCGCTGACGCCCAACGGAAAACTGGACCGCCGGGCATTGCCGGAGCCGACAATCGGGATCGCGGGAACCGGCGCAGCGGGAGACGGCGTAGCGGAAGACGATGCTGCGCTCACGGACGAGATCGAGCAGACATTGGCTGTGCTCTGGCAGGAGGTGCTGGGCGTGGGGCGGATCGGCCCGGAGGATAACTTCTTCCGCCTGGGCGGCCACTCCCTGAAGGCGATTGCCCTGCTTGCCCGCATCAAGAAGGCGTTCGGCGTCAGCCTCCCGATTCAGAAGCTGTTCCGGGCGCCGACGGTCCGGCAGCTGGCCGGGCTGATCCGGGAAGCGCCGAAGCAGCGCTTCGTGCCCATCCCGCGGGCAGACCCGCAGCAGGCATACTACCGGCTCTCGTCACAGCAGGAGCGGCTGTACGTCCTGCAGCAATTCGAGGCGATTGGCACCGCCTACCATGTCACCTGGGCCGCGCAGGTGCAGGGACCGTTTGACCCGGTCCGCTGCGAGGCGGCGTTTGCGGCGGTCAGCCGGCGGCATGAAGCGCTGCGGACCTGCTTCGAAATGACCGGGGATACCGTGGTCCAGCGCGTGCTGCCCCAGGCTACCGGATTTTTCGAGTATGAGGAGGTCCCCGGCGGCGATCACCGTTCCCTGATCGGGCCGTTTGTCCGTCCGTTTGAGCTGAGGACGGGCCCGCTGTTCCGTGTCAAGGTGGTCCGGACAGGCCGGGAGGAGCATCTGCTGCTGCTGGATATGCATCACATGATTACCGACGGCGTGTCCCAGGATATTGTGCTGAAGGAGTTCGCGGCGCTCTATGAAGGTGCGGCTCTGGAACCGCTGCGGATGCAGTACAAGGACTATGCCATCTGGCAATCCGTACAATCTGGGCAGAACAGGCAATCCGCGCAATCCGGGCAGAGAGGGACCCTGCGGGAGCAGGGACGCTATTGGCTGGAGCTGTTCCAAGGGGAACTGCCGGTGCTGGATCTGCCGCTTGATTACCCCCGGCCTGTGGTGCAGAGCTTCGAAGGGGATAAGCTGAGCGTCCGGCTGGACGCAGAGCAGTCGGCAGAGGTGAAGAAGCTCGCGGAGGCCACGGACACAACGTTGTTTATCGTGTTGCTGGCCGCGTATGATGTGCTGCTGCACAAATATACGGGGCAGGAGGACATCATCGTGGGTTCGCCGTTTGCAGGAAGAAGGCATGCCGAGCTTGAATCTATGGTGGGGATGTTCGTCAACACCGTGGCGCTGCGGAGCTTCCCGCAGAGGGACAAGACCGTGCGGAGCTTTCTGGCTGAAGTGAAGGAGAGCTGTCTGAAAGCCTATGAGCATCAGGAATTCTCGTTTGAACAATTGATTGAACAGCTGCAGCTGCCCCGGGATTTCAGCCGGAATCCATTGTTTGACACCATGTTTGTCCTGCAGAATATGGAGGGGTATACCCCGGGCCTCAAAAATGTGCAGATGACGGCTTACCCGGTCAATAACGGCATTGCCAAATTTGATCTTACGCTGGAAGCCGCTGAAGAAAAAGACGGCAGCCTTCGCTTGAGCCTGGAGTACTGCACGAAATTGTTCCGCAGAGACACGGTAGAGCGCTTCCTTCAGCATTATATGAATATAGTGCAGCATCTGGCCGGCAACCTGGACCGGCGGCTGTCGGAGATCGATATGCTGTCGGGAACAGAGCGCGAGCGGCTGGTTCAGGGATGGAACCCTACATCCGTCCCCTATCCTTACGGGAAGAGCATCGCCGGTCTGCTGGAAGAGCAGGTCCTGAAGCGCCCGGAGGCGGTTGCGGTCTCGCTGGGAAGCCGGCATTTGACCTACCGGCAGCTTCACGAGCAGTCCAACCGCGTGGCACATGCGCTTCACGCGAGGGGAATCGGGGAAGAGGAGATTGTAGCCGTCATGGCGGAGCGGTCGCCGGAGCTGGTGGTCGCAGTGCTCGGGGTGCTCAAGGCGGGAGCGGCCTACACTCCCGTTGATCCCGATTATCCGGCGGAGCGGCTCCGTTACTTGCTGCGCCATTCCCAGGCCAAGCTGCTGCTTATGCAGCACAAGTTCAGGGACCACGCGGCGGTTAGCGAAGCCGAGACTGTGGTCATTGAGGAGCTGCTGGCGGCGGAATGGCCGGACGGTAACCTGCCGCTTGTCTACCGGCCTGAGCGGCTGATGTACGTGCTCTATACGTCAGGCTCGACGGGGAATCCGAAGGGGGCTATGATCACATCGCATTCGTTTGTGAATCTGCTCCACTGGTACACGCGGGAGTTCGCCTTTACCGAGAAGGAGCGCATCCTGCAAATTGCCTCAGCCAGCTTCGATCTGGCGCAGAAAAATCTGTATGCGGCCCTGGTAACCGGTGGACGGCTGGTGCTGTTCGAGCCGGGCCTGTACGATTATGAGCACATGGCGGAGACGATCGAACGGGAAGGCATTACGGTTATTAACTGCACACCCAGCGCGTTCTACCCGCTGGTGGAGTGCGCGGCAGACAGCGGATATCGCCAGCTGGGCAGCTTGCGCGCAGTATTTCTCGGCGGGGAGCCGGTCCATATGACCAGGCTGGGACCCTGGCTGCGCAGCGGGGTGTGCCGGGCCGACATCGTTAACACGTACGGCCCGACCGAATGTACGGATATCGCCTCCTATTACCGGCTGCGCAGCGAAGACTGGACGGGCGGGGATGAGCTGCCCATCGGCCAACCGATTGACAACGTGCGGCTGTATGTGGTGGACTCCGAACTGAAGCTGGTCCCTGAAGGCGTGGAAGGGGAGCTGTGCATCGGGGGCGCCGGGGTAGGGCGCGGCTATTACCATGCGCCGGAGCTGACGAAGGAACGCTTCGTGCACAGCACGGACCTGCCGGAAGAGACCGTATACCGGACAGGGGATATCGTGAAGCGGCGGCCGGACGGCAATATCGTGTTCATTGGGCGGGTGGACCACCAGGTGAAGGTGCGGGGGTTCCGCATTGAGATTGAGGAGATTGAGCGGAAGCTGCTGGACAGCCCCCGGGTACACGAAGCGGTGGTAACCGCCGGACGGGATGCAGCGGGAGACACCATGCTGTGCGCCTATGCGGTGGCAGCGCCCGGTGCCACCGCTGAGCAGGTGCGCGGGGAGCTGGAGGCGAAGCTGCCCGCCTATATGGTTCCGCAGCACGTGGTGCTGCTGGAGGCCATGCCGCTGACGCCCAACGGAAAGATAGACCGCCGGGTATTGCCGGACCCGAGCGCCGGAACCGGCGCAGCGGGAGACGATGCTGTACTCACGGACGAGATCGAGCAGACATTGGCCGTGCTCTGGCAGGAGGTGCTGGGCGTGGGGCGGATCGGCCCGGAGGATAACTTCTTCCGCCTGGGCGGCCACTCCCTGAAGGCGATTGCCCTGCTTGCCCGCATCAAGAAGGCGTTCGGCGTCAGCCTCCCGATTCAGAAGCTGTTCCGGGCGCCGACGGTCCGGCAGCTGGCCGG
Organism: Paenibacillus graminis; assembly: GCF_000758705.1. Lineage (NCBI taxonomy): Bacteria > Bacillati > Bacillota > Bacilli > Caryophanales > Paenibacillaceae > Paenibacillus > Paenibacillus graminis. The sequence goes on from NZ_CP009287.1 coordinate 1,930,032, forward strand.
GCTGATCCGGGAAGCGCCGAAGCAGCGCTTCGTGCCCATCCCGCAGGCAGACCCGCAGCAGACATATTACTGGCTCTCGTCTCAGCAGGAGCGGCTGTACGTCCTGCAGCAATTCGAGGCGATTGGCACCGCCTACCATGTCACCTGGGCCGCGCAGGTGCAGGGACCGTTTGACCCGGTCCGCTGCGAGGCGGCGTTTGCGGCGGTCAGCCGGCGGCATGAAGCGCTGCGGACCTGCTTCGAAATGACCGGGGATACCGTGGTCCAGCGCGTGCTGCCCCAGGCTACCGGATTTTTCGAGTATGAGGAGGTCCCCGGCGGCGATCACCGTTCCCTGATCGGGCCGTTTGTCCGTCCGTTTGAGCTGAGGACGGGCCCGCTGTTCCGTGTCAAGGTGGTCCGGACAGGCCGGGAGGAGCATCTGCTGCTGCTGGATATGCATCACATGATTACCGACGGCGTGTCCCAGGATATTGTGCTGAAGGAGTTCGCGGCGCTCTATGAAGGGGAGGTGCTGGAACCGCTGCGGATACAGTACAAGGACTATGCCATCTGGCAATCCGCGCAATCCAGGCAGAGCAGTACGATGCGGGAGCAGGGACGCTATTGGCTGGAGCTGTTCCAAGGGGAACTGCCGGTGCTGGATCTGCCGGCGGATTACCCCCGGCCCGTGGTGCAGAGCTTCGAAGGGGATAAGCTGAGCATCCGGCTGGACGCAGAGCGGTCGGCAGAGGTGAAGAAGCTCGCGGAGGCCACGGACACAACGTTGTTTATCGTGTTGCTGGCCGCGTATGATGTGCTGCTGCACAAATATACGGGGCAAGAGGACATCATCGTGGGTTCGCCGTTTGCAGGAAGAAGGCATGCCGAGCTTGAATCTATGGTGGGGATGTTCGTCAACACCGTGGCGCTGCGGAGCTTCCCGCAGAGGGACAAGACCGTGCGGAGCTTTCTGGCTGAAGTGAAGGAGAGCTGTCTGAAAGCCTATGAGCATCAGGAATTCTCGTTTGAACAATTGATTGAACAGCTGCAGCTGCCCCGGGATTTCAGCCGGAATCCATTGTTTGACACCATGTTTGTCCTGCAGAATATGGAGGGGTATACCCCGGGCCTCAAAAATGTGCAGATGACGGCTTACCCGGTCAATAACGGCATTGCCAAATTCGATCTTACGCTGGAAGCCGCTGAAGAAAAAGACGGCAGCCTTCGCTTGAGCCTGGAGTACTGCACGAAATTGTTCCGCAGAGACACGGTAGAGCGCTTCCTTCAACATTATATGAATATAGTGCAGCATCTGGCCGGCAACCTGGACCGGCGGCTGTCGGAGATTGACATGCTGTCGGGAGCAGAACGCAAGCAGGAAACTTATTATCCAGCTTCCCCGGCGCAAAAAAGATTGTTTATGGCAGATAAGCTATCGGGGAGAGGCACGGCTTACAACGTTCCTGTCATCCGCAGAATTAAGGGGATGCTTGACGCCGGGCGACTTGGCGGGGCCCTGAAGAAACTTGTCAACCGTCATGAATCGCTGCGGACCACCTTCGAACTGGACGCGGGCAGCGGCATGCTGAGGCAAAAGGTCAATCCTGCCGTGTCTTTTGCTTTTCCGGTATATGAGCTAAGCGAAACAGAAACGCTACTGCTGATCCAAGACTTTGTCAGACCGTTCCGTCTTGATAAGCCGCCCCTTTTCCGGACCGCACTCATACGGCTTACAGACCGGGAAGAAAACGTACTGATTATGGATATGCACCACATCATAACAGACGGTGCTTCTGTAAGCATTCTGCTAAAGGACCTGGCAGCTCTGTATGAGAACAGAGATTTGGATATCCTGAAGCACCAATATAAAGATTATGCGGTAAGGCAGAATCAGCTGGCGGGCACTGAGGAATGGAACCGGCAGGAGGAGTACTGGCTTGGAGTATTCCAGGAGCCTGTCCCCGCGCTTCCGTGGGCTGACCGCCGCACAGAACAGCGGGCAGGGGAAGATTCTTCCCGAACAGCCTATTTTGCCATGGATGACAAAACCGCCTCTGAATTGCACCGTCTGGCGCAAACAACAGAATCAACGCTGTTTATGGTGCTGATGGCTGCCTTCACCGCCTTGCTGTCTAAGCTGTCAGATTGTGAGGATATCGTCGTAGGGATGCCAACCTCGGGAAGACATCATGAGGGCTTGGATAATATAGTCGGGATGTTCGTCAATACACTGGCGGTCCGCTTCTTTGCCAGCCGCAATCTGTCATTTCAGGAATATTTGAATCAGGTGAAAGACAAGCTGATAGAAGCCTATGAAAATCAGGATTATCCGCTTGACAGTCTGGTGGAGAAACTGAATGTATCCCGCAATCTCCGGGGACAGCCATTATTCACTGTAATGTTTCAATTTGCCGAAATGGACGCAGCAGAACAAATTGACGCTATTGACATGGTCCCGTTCGGGCACGACAATGTGCCGGGCAAATTCGATCTTCACTTCATTGTAGTGCAGGAGAACAACAGCCTGGGGCTGGAAATAACGTATTTCGAATCGTTGTTTTCAGAAGAAACTATCGGTGAGCTGATTAGCGGATTTATAGAAATAGTTCAGATTATTACCAGTAATCTAGGAACAGGTCTGGGAGATTTATTGAAAAGACAGAGCGTGCTTCCGTCATCTTGAAAGGGGAACAGCAGTGAATACACACCATTTATTCAGCCAATTTCCGATGCTTGTGTCCGATGGGTTAACACTCCAAAAGATTGATGAGAGCCACCTTGAAGAGGTTTTTGGCATCTATGACAACGATACAGTTTTTGAGTATTGCGGGATTATACCCAAGCACAATAAAGCTACCGTAGCAACCATGATTGGGCACTTTGAAAGAGACTTTCTTAAAAGATCGAGAGTGAAGTGGGGGATCTTTGCCAATAACGACAAGGACACACTGGCCGGGATCATAGAAGCTTTTGATTTCAATCAAAAAGTAGATATGATAACCATCGGCTATTTTTTAGCGGAAGCGCATTGGGGAAAGGGGATTGCCTCAGAGGCAGTCAGCCGGGTTGTCCGCTTCTTGTTTCAGGAGGTGGAAGTGAACAGGATTCAAGCCGAAGTGATGCCGGCAAATGAACCCTCCAAACGCGTATTATTAAAAAATGGCTTCAAGTATGAAGGCACACTAAGGCAGGCCACGTTATGGTCCGGTAAAGGAATCGTTGATGTGGAGATCTATGGATTACTGCAGGGAGATTATAAAACAGAGCGAAGATGATAGTAAACAGGCTCCGTCATAACTTCGACGGAGCCTGTTATAACGTCCGGCAGCCCTAATGGACATGGACATCTTGCTGCCCGTGACCGTCCAGAAAATACCGGATAATTGCATCGGGCGAAATCACCCTGACCGTCTCACAAGACTGGGGTTTCTGTCCGCAAACAGCAAGAGCGTAGTTGTTATCAAGGCTGTATGCCTTCAAATACCAGTCACAATGATCAAATACCCGCAAGCCTTCGACACTCCCTGCCCGGACTGTAGAAAAATTGTTCAAGGAATGGGAGAGCCCTTGGCCGATCGCCTTGATATAGCTTTCTTTTGCCGTCCAAACCGCAAAAAACCGTTCTTGCCTTTGGTCATCTGAGGGGGCTTCCTCAATGAATTCAACTTCCTCCCGGGCAAAAAAACGCCTGGAAATCTCAAGTTGAACGGGCTGAATTCTTTCAATATCAATACCGACAGGACTGTCATCGATGGCACAGACCACCCAATCTCCAGAGTGCGATACATTATAATGAAAGCTGTTGTTGTCAGGTATAGCCAAATAGGGCTTGCCGTATGAATTCGTACCAAAAACAATCCTTTTTACCGGCACAGCAAATGTCTCTGAAATCATTTTCCGGACAAGCAGGTCCCCAACCAGCCCTCGAATCAGATCATCCTGGTGATGAAACCTGGATAGCTTTTCACTTTTTTCTCTGGATACACAGGAGAGCAGGGGGATAAGCTGAGTATTTGGGAAATGGGATATAGCGACTGCATAGATTTGCAACAAGGATAGTCCTCCCTTAAGGGTAGCCTTCCGGCATTCGCCTAAGCGCATAGAGAAAGGCAGTATCTGCTTCATCACAAGATTACATGATTAGCTCTTTGCTGCCAACAGGTTCTATGAGTTCAATGCCGAGTTCGATGATACGCTGATCACCCATGAGTGATACCAGGACTTTCGCCCGGCGTGTATGCTTGTTAATTTTTTTGATAATGCCTTCCAGTCCCTTTAACGGTCCGGACTCCACATAGACCTTGGATTCGATGGTGTAGACCTTGGAGAAATTAATCTCTTCCTCCTGATTCAAAAGCTTTAAAATAATCGACATTTCTTCCTCGGGAATCTTCTTGAAGTACAGCTCCTCTTTCGCTGTTGCAGGCACAGCAGACTGTTTATTGTGTGCGGAGATTGTTCTGTGGCAGGTTAAATCTTCTTTGTTCAGATAGTTTAGCATCTTAATAATTTTGGAATTCCTTTTGATTAAGTAGTAAGTGGAGAAATCCATGACTGTTTTTACGAAAATGTAGCTTGGAAACAAATTCTTTTCCACGTATAGAAGCTTTCCATTCTTTTTCTCGGGGACTATTCTCTTTGGGACGATAGAATACAGTGTTTCTCTGTCAAAAGTTTTGTTCAACCAATCCTTTACACAAAGTTCATCGCCTGTCTTCACAAAAAAAATGTACCAGTTCATAACCGACTCCTTTCAAAATAGAGAGGATCATCTGAATGAATAAAGTCTATAAATGGATTTATTGAAAATAATAAACTTGTGGTATTAATTCGTCGAAAGCAGTGAATATCCTCCAATAATTATCATAATTTATCAATAAATAGTCATATTGCACTAAAATGTCGAAAAATGTCATGTTTTTATGAGGAGCAAACGTGGATTAGGATTCGTCTGCTTGACGGGAAACCGCCTGTTTCTGCCAACAAAAAAAGCCGCCTCCAGGGAGGGGCGTTAGGAGAGTATTGCAAATGAGCAGCAGGATTCTTCCAATGTATGAACCCAGGCTACATACTTACAATGTATACGCTGCATTATTTTCGATTATTGCAAAGGATGAAAGCTATCTGCCTTGGTTTTATAGTAATTTCATATCCATCGGAATCAACACTTGTGATGATACTTTGTATTTTACGGATCATTTCACTTTTTTTGAGTACGGGGAAGGTTTAACCTCATGTCCATGGCTGGAGGTGTACAAACCGCCGCATAAAACCATTTACTCTCAATACTCATTCAATATTAAGGATGCTGTCACCAGTTATTTGAACCAGAACAAGTACATTTGGCTCTATTTGGATCAATTCTATATCCCGCAAAGCGCACATTATCAAAAAATGCACAAAGAACATTCAGTACTTGTATACGGATATGATGATGGAGCCAGTGTATTTTACATCGCGGATAACCTGGACAATGGCAAGTTTATAACAACAGAGATTTCCTGCCGGCAGCTTATAAAAGCCTGGGAAAGCGATATTTGTGAACACTTCCGCAGGCTGTTTCGGGTGCTTAATAGCAAACAAGGCGAATATACACTTAGCACCGCACATCTGAGAGATCAAATAGAAGGTTATTTATCCTCAAAACCTATGAATCAAGGGATTTACTGGGATCAAATTCCGGTGGATGGGCCGCACGCTTATGTGCAGAATATACAATATTGGATATTTGGTCATGAAGTATACAGCTATATACAGCGGCTAATCAAGCAAGTAAAAGTGATGAATGGTCCTAAAGTTTTGGATGTCCGTATTCCCCACCTTTTATGGGAGCATAAGAAGTGCATGATAGAACGGATACACTATCTAAATTTGGGAATGCACGATTTGGTTAGTGAATATGAGAAGGTTGTGAATCACTCCTTAACGATCCGGAACCTGACTATAAAATATAATATAACTAAAAATGATAGAATCTTAGACGAAATAGACACCAGGATTAGTGAAGTTGTGCACACCGAAGATATTGTGTTAAGAAAACTGGCCGAGCTGCTATAGTGCTGCTTTTTGTTTTATATACAATTCTACGGCAAACAGGGATGCCCTCAGCCTTTGCGGCGGGGGCATCCCTGTTCACGTTCACTGCCTATCATTCGTTCAGATTATTGCAGGTTGATGATGTTGCTGATCATGACAGCGGCTTGCGCGCGGTTGGCTATATCTTTTGGCGCAAATGTGTTGGCTGTCATGCCTTTCACAACGCCTTCCTGGGTAAGCAGCGCTACTGCGTTTTTACCGTAGGAGGCTATGCTCGATTTGTCTTTGAAGTTCGCAAGTGCAGCATCGGCATGGGTAACTGATTTGCCTTTGAACTTCGTCAGTGCGTTCGCGGCGATGATCGCCATCTCTTCCCGTGTGATGGAGCGTTTGGGCTCGAACTTCCCGTTGCCTACACCGCGGATCAGGCCATTGCTGACTCCGGCAGCGATATAGCTGTAAGACCAATCCGCAGCAGAAACATCACTGAAAGCTGCCGAAGCATTCGCTGTCTGGAGGCCAAAGGCGCGGACAATCATCGTGATGAACTCGGCACGGGTTACCTCTTTGAGCGGTGCGAACGCATTGCCGCCAACGCCGTTAAGGATTCCTTTAGCCGTCAATTCTTCGATAGCAGATACTGCCCATGCCACTCTGCCTAAATCCGTGAAATGGACCACCGGAGCTGGTGTAGCCGTTGCGGTTGGCTGCTGTGCAGCCGGAGCTCCGGTCGGTGCCGGTGTCGCAGTTGGCGCTGCGTTTGCGGTTGGGACAGGTACACTTGAACCCGGATTCGACGGTGAAGCCGGTTCAGGCTCAAGTGCACCGTTATCCATGCCGTCAGCTTCCGTGGCTGCCGGAGACGATGCATAGATCGCATTCGCCAGCAATCTGAACTGGTTCTGCGGATGATATTTGTTCAGCAGATCGTTGGCGAACAAGGTTACATGGACGTTATCCTTCTGGTAATTCAGGGCCAGGACTTGACCTTTTGCCGCATCGCTGTTTGGCCACCAGCCTGCTTTGAAGAAATCCCCGCCTGTTCCGTATTTCGCCAGGACTTCAGCACCTTCCGGCACAGCTGTGATATAAGCGGCGGATACGGTATACAGGTATTCGTTATCTGCATAAGGAGCCGTAATTACGCTGTCCTGCGAGACAGTTGCTTTGAACAAGCCCTCGTGTGCTGAGGGGTTATTAGATTTGTTGACCGGATTGGAGTAATCCAGGCCCGGCAAAATTTTCAGGGCTTTAATACTGCTAAGCATCGTACGCCCATATCCGATGAACGGTTTACCGCTGGCAATCAGGCTGGTGCCCGCATTGACCAGTACATCAGCCGCAGCCGTATCGGTAGTCACCTTGAATCCAAGATCAGCCAGGATGAATGAAGGTGCTCCGGCAATGCCTACGTTCGCCGGCTTGAGCAGCTTGCCTGCCTTGTCCGCTGATGCGCTGAACGGCACAAGGTCCAAGAGATATTTGGACGCTACAGTTTTCAGGTTCGATCTGGAGACCAGGAAGCTGCCTTTTTCATAGCCGGGTCCGCCATTCGAAAGCAGGGTTACCGCTTTTTTGTCCGCAAGCAATTCGTTAACCGCTTTGATCGCATCGTTGCTGCTGTTGCGGATGACGTAGTTTTGCTCAAAACGGTATTGATTCAGATCTGTCGTTGGAATGACGATGCTGCTGACTTGCTGGGTCTTGCCGGTGAATGCGCCGGCTGTACGGCTGATGTACCGGTCAAATCCGCGCATGTCGGCAAAATTTTGTACAGTGTCGGAATACATTTCATTGAAGTCGGATACATCCAGCCCGTCATACAGAACCAGGTTGGCGTAGCCTCGTTTGGCCTGATGCATGTTCACTACATAGGTTCCTGACGGATAAGTGACTCCATCTACGGTTACTGGCGTAGTAGTCTGCTCTACCTTCACTCCGTTGCGAAGCAGGTATTGCACCATTTTGTACGTTTCCAGTTCGTTTTTTTGCAGATCCTTGGCTACTGGAAGCACATAATATTCAGGGAAAAAGTTCGTTGCTTCCGTTGCACGCTTACGGCCGATGGATTCATATTTAGCATTTACCAAATACTTGTCAACCTCTTTGTGGTCTTCATTGTTCATGCCGCGTTTGAAGATTTCCAGCTGGTTCAGGAACAGCTTCTCTTTGTTATTCTGCACATAATTGGTAGCGGCCAGTGCTGCATAGTAGAAAGCATCCAGAGAATCCTCGTTCAGCTCCGGCACCTCAATGGTGTGTCCAAGCGCCCCTTGGTGCATCGCATAGACTGCGGTGTAAGCCGGTGAAGCATCGTCCCATCCGGTAGCATTGCCGTAAGGATTAGCATAATCCGGATCATTCTTCAGTTTCGCGGCTTCCAGATAAGGAATGTGGTAAGCATTATATTTGGTATTAGCGATTCCGGCATTCCCCATAGCTGTAGCCTGATCAAGCATATTGTCCATGACCAGATCGTATTCGATGTTCGGGTCATGCGGCGGTGTACAAGGCTCAATCAGGAAGCCGCTCACGAAACCGTGCATATCCAGGAAGCTCAGCGGTGTCCACTTGGCGATTTGCGCTGTAACGGCCTGAGTCTCCGGTTGTGTCTGGTAGGAGTTGTCGCGGTTCGGGTCAAGCAGCGTCGAAGTTGCACGTGTGTTGAGCGCACGCCCATCCGGATTCTCCACATAATCAAGCAGGAAAATCACGTTGTCCAGCGCCTTGTCGATATCCAGTGCCACCGGAACAACATTGCCGTCCGCATCAGTCGTTTTATAGTTCACGGTTTTCTGGGTCATCAGCGTATCCAAAAACTTAATAATGACATCGACACCATTGGCTTCATCCGCATGGATGTTGTTCAGCCAGACCGGCACTTTATAGTTTTGCAGCTGGCCGTTTTTGATCATCTCCTGCAATGCAGCAGGGTCATTGTTCATCAACGGCAGCGTTTCGTTCAAATATTGGTCTACGGACGCTTTGTCCTTGGCTACGATGGAGAAGTGGATCGCCCGTCCCTGCGTGGACGTTCCAATCTGCTGATACTCCACATAACGGCCGTATTTATTGTTGCTGCCGGCGGTAATTCTATCAATCGCCGGTTTGATCTCATCATATGTATGATAGGTATCATAAGGGTTCAGCTTCACTTGCTGCTGCGCCAGCACATGACCGTCAGGGGCGGTTGCCGTCAGGTTGTATACACCTGCAAGTTTCACATACTCCGCACGGATGCCGCTGATCGACAAATTGACGCCGAAAGGCATATCAAAGTATACCAGAGCAGTTACTGTAGAAGGTGAAGCAGGCGCATAGCTTACTTTTACGAAGGGATCTCCTGTATACGCTCTAACACTGGAAGCGTTGTTCCATTTTTTCCACTGTGCCAGCGGCTTCATCTCTTCCGCTGTTCTGCCGAAGTTCCAGGTAAGCTGGTCTGCCGTTACGCCTTCAGGAAGGGCCAGCGTAATGGGCAGTGTTCTGGGCTCGGTCATCGAAGCTTGGTAGACTTCTGTGGATACTGTAGGTACAGCCGTTTGATAGACTTCTGCGGTAACCGTAGACGAAGCGCCGGAAGCCGCAGATGCAGGGGCGGTCTGAACTTGCGGCTCTGCCCCAGCTGCAACTTCACCGGCATAGGCTGCCGGAAGGATTCCGGACAACGTCAGGGTTAACGCGATTAATAAGGATAATAATTTCTTAGACATTATTTACCTCCCAGTTATTCTCTCTATTTATGGCTTTTCTAGTAAAACGACTCTCCAGTGTCTGTAAGTTTATGCATCCCTCCAAATGAATTCGCCTGGCAATGCTACCATAATAGGTTATATTCACACCACATGTAACGAATTAATATACATAAATATTTTTTAATATACATTTGAACAATATAATATAGCATTTTATTCAAAAGCGGAAGCTTTTTCATAGATTAGATTCAAAAAATATTTGACGCAGCATTAAAAATAGTAAAGTTTAGCATGGTTACTTTAATGTTTTCCCGCACAAAAAAGAAGAACCCGCAAGGTTTATTTAACCTGCGTGTTCCATTACATACAGATAGCTGTTCATGGCAAAAATCCGCTATAAAACAGATGCTCTTCTTCAATTTGCAGAATGGACTCCTCGGAGTCGTTCTGGACTTGGGCCTGGATCTGCGCCCGGTAATTCTTAGGGGCGGAGCCCTTTACTTTTTTGAACATTTTGGAGAAAAGTAAAGCATCGTTATAGCCTACGGACCGGGAAATGTCAGCTATCGAAAGCTCCGCGTTCCCCATCATTTCACATGCTTTATTGATTCTATAACGAATCAAATATTCCTGAATGCTGATCTGCATTCGCTGTTTGAATAACGAGCACAAATAGCTTCGATTGAGTCCGATAAACTGCGCAATATCCTCAATGGTAATTTTCTGAGGATAATTCATTTCGATAAAATCCCGTACCTTTTCAACGTAAATCTCCGTCCGGGTTTCTTTGAGTTCAGGGGACGTCACCGGACCAAACTCGACGAGCAGCGATAACAATAAATACAGCAATCCCGTCAGTCTGGTTTCCCGGGCTTTATGGAATCCTCTTGATTCATTCATCAACTGCAAGCACTGGTAAATCATATCATCTCTGTCATAGTGGAAGATTGGGGAGGTATTGGTTAGACCCGCTTGCTTAAGGAGCAATTCCGCCGCTGTCCCGTTAAAACCAACCCAGCAATATGACCAGGGATCAGCTGTATCAGCTTGATAATAAGTGATAACATCGGGAAAAATTAAAAACCCCTGCCCCTTCCGCAACCGATACCTGTTACCACCGACTTCAAAAAGTCCTTCCCCGCTCAAAACATAATGGAGTAAATAGTGATTTCTCACAGCCGGCCCAAAAAAGTGACCCGGTATACATTCCTCAATACCGAATTGGGTGAGGTGCAATTCCGTGTGCTGTTTGCTACGTGGTAAATACTCAATCACAGCAAGTCTCCTTCCTGTAAAATATCCAGCATTATACCATATTTACTAAGTGCCATGCCATGTACTCTTCATCTTAATTTATATATTATTTTTATAGTGCTGACTACAATACTGTATGAACTTATCAAGTATTAAACCATGTTATTGTGTTTGAACGCAGCAAATTCTGAACAGTATGAACTAGAAGGAAGGGATATTTTACAATGGGCATAATCGTACAAGAGCAGGCAGGGCTGTTTCATCTGCAGTCGTCCGGCATGAGCTATATCTTTCAGATCGTAGACGGGTACCCCGTACATGTCTATTGGGGGAGCAGACTGAAACACCGGGAACCCATGACAGACCTGCTGATTCACACCCCGAAAAATGCCGGTCTGGACCGGCTGCCGCAGGAATACCCGCAATACGGGAGCGGAGACTTCCGGAATCCCGCGTACCAGGTTGAACTGGAGGATGGAACACGTATCACTGAGCTGAAATATAAGGGTTACCGGCTTATTAAGGGAAAGCCATCCTTAACCGGGCTTCCGGCCGTGTATACCGGGGATGAAACCGAAGCGGATACGCTGGAATTAGAATTAACGGATGCCTATTCTGATCTGCAAGTTGTGCTGAGTTACAGCATTTTCGCGGATCGGAACGCCATCGTTCGCTCGGCCCGCTTGGGCAATCAGGGAGAAAAAAAGTTACGGCTTCGCCGTGCTCTGAGTACCAGTGTCGATTTTCCGGGCAAACGCGATTTTGAGCTCACGTACCTTTCAGGTGCCTGGGCGCGGGAAGGTAATATTACCCGCACACCGCTTCATCAGGGTGAGACCCGAATCGATAGTAAAAGGGGCATGAGCAGCCATCAGCTCAACCCTTTTGCTGCTTTGGTTACTCCGGAGACGACGGAAAGCCAAGGGGAGGCTTTTGGCTTTAGCCTTGTCTACAGCGGCGGCTTCGAAGCCGCTGCGGAAGTGGATTCGTTCGGCTCTACGCGGTTTAGCATCGGTATAAATTCCTTTGATTTTGCGTGGCTGCTGAGTCCGGGGGAGAGTTTCCAGACACCGGAAACCGTGATGGTTTACTCTGGACAAGGACTGGGGGACATGTCCCGGACATATCACCGTTTGTACCGGACCCGGCTTTGCCGGGGGAAATACCGGGATGAAGAACGGCCGATATTGGTCAATAACTGGGAGGCTACCTACTTTGATTTCAATGCAGATAAGCTGGTATCCATAGCAGAAGAGGGAGCCAAGCTGGGGATCGAGCTTTTTGTATTGGATGACGGTTGGTTCGGGAAACGGGATTCTGACAATTCGTCTCTCGGCGATTGGGTTGAGGACCGGCGGAAGCTTCCTGGCGGCCTTAAGGATGTTGCGGAACGCATCAACCGGCTGGGCCTTAAATTCGGACTATGGGTTGAGCCCGAGATGATCTCGCCGGACAGCGAGTTGTACCGGAAGCACCCGGACTGGTGCCTGCATGTTCCGGAGCGGAGACGTACCGAAGCTAGATGGCAGCTGGTGCTGGATTACACTCGCCAAGAAGTGCGTGATTTTATCTATGACTCGCTTTCTGCCATTTTTTCCAGTGTGCCAGTCTCGTATGTGAAATGGGATATGAACCGGTGCCTGACGGAAATAGGCTCGGCTGATCTGCCGCCGGAACGTCAATCCGAGACCGCACATCGTTATGTTCTTGGATTGTATGAGCTGTTAGAGCGTATCACCACCGCATTTCCGCACATTCTGTTCGAAAGCTGCTCCAGCGGAGGAGGCCGGTTTGATCCTGGTATGCTCTACTACATGCCGCAGACCTGGACCAGTGATAATACCGACGCAGTGGAACGGCTTAAGATTCAATACGGCACCAGTCTTGTTTATCCCGTAAGCGCAATCGGAGCACATGTGTCGGCTGTGCCAAACCATCAAGTGGGAAGGATAACCCCGCTTGATTTCCGGGGCGATGTCGCTATGTCCGGAAACTTTGGTTATGAGCTTGATCTGACGAAATTTACTGAAGAGGACAAGGAGAGGGTCAAACGCCAAATCCTAACCTACAAGGAGGTTCGCGGATTAGTACAGCGGGGAGATCTATTCCGTTTGCAGAGCCCATTCGAAGGAAATGAGTCGGCTTGGATGTTTGTCTCCGAAGACAAAGAGGAAGCGCTTGTCTACTATTTCCAAGTGATGGCTGTACCAAATGCGCCTCAGAGATTTTTGCGTCTGGCCGGACTTGATCCGGAACTCGAATACGAGATCCATTCGGGATACAGCGGAGAACAGCTTATCCATGGGGGAGACAGACTGATGCAGTTGGGTCTGCCCCTGGCCTATGAACAAAAGGATTATGAAAGCGGATGGTTCAGGGTCCGGGCAGTAAAGCCCGTCACTGTTTGATGTAAAGGATCTGTCAACGCCCGAAAGAGGAACATATCTTCAACAAATCTTTGCCCCTTTCTGTGGAAAAGGGGCATTTTGCGCGCAGCGGCCAAACAGGCCCGGGAGGATGATCCATGTTTTTTATCCGAATGATGAATGACATGAAAATGAAAAAGAAACTGGCGATAACGTTCATTTCAGCAGCTGTTCTGCCTTTGCTGTTATCCGGCTTGTTTCTGACCGGGAAGCTTCGGGAGATTGTCATTAATGACGCCTTTATACAGTTAGCTAACAATGTCGAGCGCGTACGGAAGCGTACGGAAGAACTGATTAAGGTGCCGCTTAACATTTCCTACCGGCTAACCATTGATAACCGGATGAAGATGGTGGCTGCCCAAAAATATGAAAGTTATGCCGAAGTCATCCAGGCATACCGGGAGTATACGGATATTCGCGACTACATCCAATTGTACAAGGAGATATCGAGCATTCGCGTATATGTCGTTAATTCAGGAGCACTTAATAACTGGGAATTTATCCAGCCGGACAATACCATTATGGCCGAGGCCTGGTATAAAGAGGCCATAGAGCAGAAAGGGCTTGCCGGATGGAATCTTATCAAGGATGAACGGAACGGTTCCCAGCAGTTAAGTCTGATACGTTCATTTCCTGTGGACTCCTTAGGGGAGAAAGGAGTTCTGGCCATTAATGTAGATAAACAGCAGCTAAGATCGATCTTGGACCAGGAGTCGTTCACTACGTTGATCGTGGATGACCGGAATCGAGTGGTCGGATCCAATGAAGCGGAATTTTTCGGGAAGAATCTATCCGAAATTGATGGAGATGAAAAGATACTTTCCCGTCAGGAAGGAAGTTATAACACTGTCGTTAACGGAAAAGCGTCCAAAGTCATTATCGCCAATCTGAATCCGGAGAATAGCTGGAATGGACTTCGGATCATTTCCATTTTCTCTGTTTCCGAGATTACGCGTGATGCCAACCAAGTGATCCGGCTCGGCGCAGTTGTAATAACGGTTAGCCTGATCTTTGCAGTTTTGCTTATCTATGCTTCCGCTTCACTATTATCCAGCAGGCTTCTTCGTCTGAGCAAGCATATGTCTAAAGTGGGATCGGGAGCTTGGGAAACGTATCTCCAAATAGACGGTAAAGATGAAGTAGGTTTGTTGTCCAAGCAATTTAATGCGCTTCTCAGAAGCGTGCACGATTTGGTCCAGGAAGTCCAGGAAACGAATCATCAGAAAAATCTTGTAGAGCAAAGACAAAACGAAATCAAGTTCAAAATGCTGGCGAGCCAGATTAATCCGCACTTTCTCTTTAACTCTTTGGAATCCATCCGCATGGAGGCCCACATTCGCAGGCAGGACGATATCGCGGAGGCAGTTTGGCTTCTGAGCACGTTATTGCGCAGCAGTCTGGAGGCCGGTAACGGCAACATTCCATTGCGAGAAGAACTTGAGCGTGTACGCTGTTATCTTGAAATGCAAAAGTTCCGGTATGAAGACCGTCTGGAATATCGTTTGACGGTTGATCCGGGTCTGGAGGAGCATCCTGTCCCTCCGTTTATTATTCAGCCATTAGTGGAAAATTCCATCGTTCATGGTCTTGATAACCGCGAAGAAGGAGCTGTCATTAAAGTTGAAGTGAAGAGAATCCCGCAGGGAGTTCAGGTCAAGGTATGTGACAACGGGGCAGGGTTCCCGGCGGAGCGGCTTGCCAGTATTCGAGCGGAACTTGCCGTATCCGTACATGAACAGGAAAGCCAGCGGATCGGTATGAGAAATGTAAACGATCGGCTGGTCATGCTGTACGGAACATCCAGTGCTTTGAGTATCGGAAGCGAACCCGGAAAAGGTACTTACATCACGTTTTTCATTCCAGGAGGTGCAACCAATGATTAAGGTAGTTATCGTGGACGATGAACCAAAGCTTCGGCAAGGACTTCAAACGCTGATTCCATGGGAAAGTCTTGGTTTTACAGTTGTAGCTGCAGCAAGCAATGGTAAAGAAGCATTAAAAGCTATCGAGGAAAAAACCCCCGAAGTCGTAATTGCAGATATCCGCATGCCCGTTATGGACGGCCTGCAACTGATTCAGCATTTGAGATCGGCCCGGCAACCTTTGCATTGCATTATTCTCAGCGGATATGCGGATTTCGAATATGCCAAACAAGCGATTAAGTATGGGGTTGCCGGATATCTGCTTAAACCAGTGAATATCAGTGAGATGTCGGCTAGCTTGAAGCTGGTGCGCGAGCGGATTGAAGAAGAGCGTCTTCGGGGGGGAACGGGCCAGCCAGAGGGGATCAACCGGGAGTTGTACCTGCACAGCCTGCTTGTTCCACAGGAGAAGACGGAGGACCCGTCAAAGCTTAGAGGCAGGATCGAGAAAATGGATTTGCTGTGGGGCAGTTACGAAGTCATTGTTATTTTTCCGCGTGTTTCCGACGCCGATCTTCCGGAAACATTAAATCAACTATCGGCCGGACTGAAACAGGCGATAGAGGAACGGAATATGGGGGCTGTCACCATAATCTCCCCTTATGTTATTCTTCTGCTCAACGCGCCGCTGCGTGGACCGCAGCGGCGTGAACATCTGTACGGCGGGATCCGGAACATTGCAGGCGATATCCGATTTATTGCCGCAACCGGGGGCGCCGTTGCCGGACCAGAACATATTTGCAGCTCTTATTTAAAAGCCCGGGAAGCGGCAAAATTAGCTTTTTTTAGCGGTAAAGATCGTCTGTTGGAGCCGGAACCTGCTTGTATTCCTTCGCCGGAATCTCCACGGCAGCCGGATGCCAGTTATGAAGGCACACTAGAGGATCTAATCTTTCGCTTGTATTACAGTCTGGAAGCAGGAAACAAAGCTATGGTTCTGCCGCTGCTGAATGAAGCCGCCGCATTATTTTTCAAATCCGGACAAGATGAGAAGTCCGTCAAACAATCCTTCTTTTTTCTTTCTAATGCTATCATTCATAAACTCGCTGCCGCATCCCGTATTGATCTGAAAGAAACGGAGACAGTTTCGCGTTTCTTAAACGGGATTTACCAGCATGATTATCTATCGGATCTTTTGGGAGAGACTCACCGTTTCCTGTTGGAATTTGCGGAGGACTCCGGGCCAAAGGGCAAGGAGCAGGAAATTAAGAAAATGATCGATTTTATTTATAGACATTATGCGGAAGACTTAAGGCTCTCAACTTTGGCTGGCCTGCTGAGCTATAGCACCCCATATTTAGGTCAGCTGTTCAAAAATAAGACAGGAGAGTACTTCAACACTTACCTGGATAAGGTACGTATCCAAAAAGCTAAAGAGCTGCTGGCCCAAGGGATGAAAGTGTACGAAGTGGCCGAGCTTGTCGGTTACACGAGCGTAAATTACTTTTTCAGCAAATTCAAAAAGTATGAAGGCCGTTCGCCGTCCGATTATAAAAATCCATAATTATTAGATGATTTTTCCCGAAATCCTTGGGATGGGTTCCGCCTCTCCTCTGATTTATGATGGTAAGCGAGAGAGGGGAGGAAGTATGAAAACGATAACAGCAAGTGCGGAAAACGCATACAAAAAAAGAAAAAAGAGTGCCTGGAAGGAGTTAAAAAATCAGAAGTATCTTTACTACATGTCTATACCGTTCGTTCTTTGGGTCTTTGTCTTCCAGTACCTGCCTTTGTGGGGCTGGACGATGGCCTTCCAGAAATATAAGCCTGGAGTCGGTTTTTTTGAACAGAAATGGGTAGGCTTTGATCACTTTCGCACCTTATTCGGGGATGAGCACTTCTACCAGGTGCTGCGAAACACGCTGGCTATGAGTTTTATGGGACTGATCGCCGGTTTCATCGTACCGGTCGTTTTTGCGCTGCTCCTAAATGAGGTCCGCGTACAGGCTATGAAAAGGTTCGTCCAGACCGTATCTTATCTTCCACACTTTGTATCCTGGGTGGTAGCTGCAGGGATTGTCACCAAAATGCTCTCGACGGACGGCGGAGTAGTGAATGATATACTCCTTGGCCTGAATCTCATCGATCAGCCGATTCAGTTTATGGCTCAAGGACACTTGTTTTGGGGCATTGTAACCAGTGCGGATATTTGGAAAGAAACAGGCTGGAATGCGATTATATACCTCGCTGCCATATCAGGCATTGGTCCTGAATTATATGAAGCTGCACGTGTGGACGGTGCGAGCAGATTGAGACAAATATGGCATATTACGCTGCCGGGTATCCGGCCGACAATGATCGTCCTTTTGATTATGTCCATTGGCCATCTGCTGGGTACGGGCTTTGAGAAACAATTTTTGCTGGGGAATCACCTGGTCATCGATTACTCTG
This sequence comes from Paenibacillus graminis, assembly GCF_000758705.1. Taxonomy (NCBI): domain Bacteria; kingdom Bacillati; phylum Bacillota; class Bacilli; order Caryophanales; family Paenibacillaceae; genus Paenibacillus; species Paenibacillus graminis. Next base: position 1,947,738 of record NZ_CP009287.1, read on the forward strand.
AGGTGCTTGATTTGTATGCGCTTAATTACGGTCTGGCTATGGGACGGTACTCCTTCGGAACGGCAATCAACATCTTCAACTCGGTGATAAGCCTGATGCTGTTGTTTGCGGCTAACGGAATTTTTAAGCGCTTTACAAATGAAAGTATCATGTAAGGAGGAAGGGTGACATGGGGGTTGTTAAAAGCAATGCGCCGGCCGGCCGGGTAAAACAGACCCTTCAGGCGAAAGCGCCACAAGATCGAATCCTTGAAGTAATCGTATATTTTTCAATGACTGTCGTAACCGTTCTGACGATCTATCCATTCTTAAACGTACTGGCCATATCCCTGAACGATTCAGTAGATACCGTTAGAGGAGGAATCACCGTCTGGCCAAGGCAATTTACGCTGGATAACTATAGTCTGATTTTTACCTATGGAAGCCTGATTACCGGGTTCAAAATTTCCTTTTTGCGGACCGTCATTGGTACCATAGCAGGCTTAATCAGCGGTTCTATGCTGGCTTACACGCTTGCGCGAAGTGATTTTCAAGCGAGAAGATTTATTTCAATTTTTCTTGCTGTCACTATGTATGTCACCGGGGGCTTGATTCCGGGTTTTATTCTGATGAGGGACCTGCATTTAATTGATACGTTTGCTGTCTACATTTTGCCAGGCCTTGTAAGTGCATTTAATGTTTTCGTGATCCGTTCTTTTATAGACGGTCTTCCTTATGCATTACAAGAATCAGCCAAGCTGGATGGCGCCAACGATTTTACGATATACTGGCGCGTTATTCTTCCTCTTTGCAAACCCGCATTAGCCACCGTGGCTCTCTTCCTGGCAGTAGGCCAATGGAACTCCTGGTTTGATACTTATCTTTTTAACGGGTCGAACGAATCTTTGACCACGCTGCAATATGAATTAATGAAAATTCTGCAAAGTACGACAACAAGCGCAAGCAATTCCCAAGACGCTGCGAATATGGCAGAACGTATGTCACAAATTTCGCCGGAGTCGGTAAAAATGGCAATTACGATTGTGGTCACCGTTCCGATTCTTATCGTTTATCCTTTTTTGCAAAAATACTTTGTTAAAGGGATGACGCTCGGCGCTGTGAAGAGCTAGAGTGTCCCGGCCTATGGTGTGCCCAGGCGAACAGCCTGTCTCATACAAGCTATTATCTATTTCATTAATCTAGGGGGTTAGCTTCATGAAGCCAGAAAAAAACCGGTTGATTGTTTCTTCCATATTGGCACTGACTTTAGCGTCGACACTCGCGGGGTGCAGCGGAAATAACGGCCCTGCTGCCGGCAAGGGAAACAATGCGGGAGATTCTTCATCCGGGACAGAGTTAAAACCGGTCACGCTTACTTATTTTTCGGAAGATTCCAGCACAAACTGGAATAACATGAAGGATGAAGTCGGAAAGATTATTACGGAAAAAACCGGAGTGACCCTGGATGCTGAGTTTGCCGTCGGTGATCCGGTGCAAAAAATCTCCTTGATTGCCGCGACAGGCAACTATCCGGATCTGATCGCCGCTAAGGCGGATGTCGGTAAGCTTGTCGACGCCGGAGCTGTTATCGACTTGACGGAATTGATCGACAAGCACGCACCGAATATCAAAAAAATGTTAGGAGATAAGCTTGTCCGGACCAAATACAGCCTGGAGGATCAATCGATTTACTCCATTCCAACCTGGTCCGCCGTTGATGAGAAGAAATTCAAAGCCGACGGAGGATTTGAACTTCAGCACCGTGTCGTCAAAGAGGCCGGTTATCCGGAAATAAAGACGGTCAAGGATTTTGAAAAAGTCATTCAGGATTATATCACCAAGCATCCTACGGACGAAAACGGCAATAAAAATGTCGGGCTTTCGCTGAATGGGGACGATTGGCATATGTACCAGGTCACTAATGCAGGATTCCAGACAACCGGAGGGCCGGACGACGGCGAATATTACATTGATCAAGAAACACATCAGGCGACTTATCATTTCCGCCGTCCGGAGGAAAAAGAATATTTCCGCTGGTTGAATCACATGAACAACATCGGGCTGCTTGATCCGGAAAGCTTTGTGCAAAAGACCGACCAGTTCAAGGCTAAAGTGGCTTCGGGCCGGGTCCTCGGCTTGGCTGATCCGGAATGGGATTATGGTGACGCACAGAATGCGCTGAAGGCTGCAGGAAAGGTCGATCAGACTTATGGTCATTATCCGGTTACCCTGAGTAAAGAATACAAGGATACCAGCTTCTGGCCGGCCGGCTTTGACGGAGGGTACGGAATCTCGATCTCCAGCAAGTGTAAAGACCCGGTACGTGCCATTCAATTCCTCGACTTCCTTGCATCGGAAGAGGGGCAAATTCTGAACAACTGGGGAATTGAAGGAAAACACTATACGGTTGAAGGCGGCAAACGGGTAGTTATACCAGCTGTACAGGAACGCATGGACAATGACAACGCGGCTTTCCAAAAAGAAGCGGGTGTTGGACTTTACTGGAATATGATGGTCCACTATGGGGACGGGATTAAAGATTCAACCGGGAACTATTTCACACGCAGTTATCCTGAGCAGTTGACAGCGAGTTACAGTGAACCGGAGAAGGAAACCCTGAAGGCTTACGGTGCGGAACATTGGAAAGATCTTTTTCCTGCAGAAGAGGAATTTGAACCAAGAGCTTACGGTGCAGCCTACACGATGTCACTCGCCAGTGACGATCCTGCTGTGATCCTGGGTGCTAAAATGAAGGATATTACCTGGAAGCGGATACCTGAAGCAGTGATGTCCAAGCCGGAGGAATTTGATACAATCTGGGACGCCTATATGGCAGACCTGGATAAGGCCGGAGTTAAGGAAATGGAAGAAGCTTATACCGAGCATATCCAAAACCGTATTGAGCTGTGGTCCACTAAGTAGGTTGTTTGCTCCAGCGGGCTCGTTTCCAACTTTATTTAGAACGGAAACGGGCCCATTTTTAATGAAATAAATAATTAGACACAAACGGGTGAGAGAGAATTTACGATGGTTATGTAAGCGCTCTATCTTATGATAAACACCGTACTGCTATCAAGATTTGCTAGGAGGTAAGTTGATGCGGTTGAAAACCAAAAGAAGTCTATTAGGCTCGCTGTGTTTAATTATGTTGTTTTCTATGTTATCAAATGTTGGAGCGAACGGCGCAAAGGCTGCTGCTTTCACAGGCATCTCAGACATTGTTTATAATTCCCAGGGAGGGATGATGGGAGATCAGCGGACGGATACTGATCAAATGAGCGTCATAAAGGTCACTTATGCAGAGGCAGTATTAAATGGGTATGGCATCGAGAAACGGGGTCCTGTCTATGAGGATAAGGATCGGCTTTACGATGGCGAGGGCTATCTCTCTTTCTTTTTCGCGGAAGATGCTTCCTTTCCGGATGAAGCCGGAAATGCAACCTTTACGGTGGAAGCCGCAGAGGCCGGATTGTACAAGATGAGTATAGGCTACTATATTCCTGAAGGTTATGGCGGAAAGGCAACCGGTATACAAGTTAATGGCATAGGCACCGGAGAGCTAATGTTGAATGCACCTGCTGCAGGTACCGTACGGGCTGAAAAAATGGTGAGCAAAGTGCTGTTGAACGCCGGCAAAAATTCGATTAAGGTTACACGGGGCTGGGGCTACTATGGAATCGAGCATATCAAGCTGGAACCGGCCAAAGACCAGCCGGCTGGAAGCCTGCTTGAGGCAGAGGACGGCGTGATGAGCGGCGGTGTCTCGATAGGCACCTCAGAGGAAGGATACTCAGGTGAAGGATACGTGATCTTTCAGCAGTCGGGATCGCTTGCTTTGACTTACAAAACCCCTTTGGCAGGGACATATGACATTTTTGTAGGTTACAGTGCACCAAACGGGGAGAAGAAGAGCAGTATAGTCTTGAACGGGCATACTTCGGAGATTACACTGCCGGAGACCGCCGGCTTTATTGAAATCCCTGCCGGGAAAGCCTGGATGAATCAGGGCGATAATACCATCGTGTTTCAGGCTAACTGGGGCTGGTACAATATCGATTACGTCAAATTGACAGCTGCCGCCAAGCCGGAGCAACGAGAGGTGGCAAGCACATTAATTAATCCGGATGCAACGTCCGAAGCACGGGCACTCATGAACTTTATGGATAGCCAGTATGGCCAAAAGATTATCTCGGGGCAGCAAACGTCTGAGGACGCAGAGTGGATCGGTCAGGAGACTGGAAAATACCCGGCAATACTCGCCACCGACTTGATGGACTATTCCCCCTCGCGTGTTGAGAACGGCGCCTCGTCAACTGAAATCGAGAAAATGATCGCCTGGTTCAACCGGGGCGGTATTGTGTCCCTGTGCTGGCACTGGAATGCGCCAAAGGGGATTGGAGGAGAGGAGCCAGGCTACGAATGGTGGAGAGGCTTCTACACGGAGTTTACAACCTTTGATGTGGAATATGCGCTCGACCATCCGGATTCGGAGGATTATCATTTGCTCATCCGGGATATCGATGAAATCGCAGCTCAGTTGAAACGCCTGCAGAATGCAGGTGTTCCGGTGTTATGGCGGCCGCTTCATGAGGCGGAAGGCGGTTGGTTCTGGTGGGGAGCTAAAGGGCCTGAGCCGGCGAAGCGATTATGGAGACTGATGGTTGACCGTTTGACCAACTATCACCGCCTAAACAACCTGGTTTGGGTATGGAACTCCGAGAATCCGGAATGGTATCCGGGAGATGATGTGGTAGATATCGCCAGTGCCGATATTTACAATCCTGCAGGTGACTATAACCCCAGCATCGCAAAGTATGAGAAGCTGGTATCCCTGGTGAACGGCAAAAAGGTAATCGGACTGGCGGAAAACGGGCCTATCCCTGATCCGGAAATGCTGCAGGCTTATGGCGCCGACTGGAGCTTCTTCACCACCTGGACCGGCAACTTTATCAAGGATGGAACCACCAACTCTGCTGAACATTTGCAGAGAATCTATAAGCACGACTATGTCCTCACTCTTGATGAACTTCCGGCTGACCTGTACTCCTCACTAAAGTATGAGGCAGAGAAAGGAGAACTCACAGGATTAGTGATAAGTGATGAGCAGGGTGTATACTCGGGAAGCGGTTATGTTACAGGGATGGATGCTCAAGGGGGAAGGCTACGGATTAAAGCCAATGCGTCACCAGGTACTTACTCACTGCTGATTCGTTATAAGACGGACAATGTGCAGACAAAGAATAGCATTTCGGTAAATGGAGCTGCTGCGGTTGATTATATGTTTGCAGATACAGCCGAGTGGACAGATACGGTAATGGGACCTTACATTCTGCAAAAAGGAGAGAATACGGTTGATATCATCAGCGCCGAAGGCGGAACAGATATTGATTATATTAAGTTAACGCGTCTTATGCCGTCTGCTGAAACCGTGTCCGAAGCCAGCAGTTCCGGAAACAAAGGGAACAGCGGGATTACGCATAGTTTTGGACCACAGCGTATCGAGGTGGATGGGGCAGAACTGATTGCCGCGCTGAAGAAACAGATTGGCTATCCTGCTGAATCGCAGTTGTTTGTGATTAATGCTGCCGGCAGTGAAGTTACAGAGTTCAGCTTCCCGGCGTCGGCTCTAGCACAAGCAGCTGCCATCACTCCAAAAGCAAGAATTGTAATTCAATCGGATACGGGGTCATACAGTCTCCCGGTTACGCTCGCCGATGTTGACGCAATTTCCGGCCGGTTGGGGGCGGAGGCTGATAAAATTCATATTTTGGTCAACCTGAGGAAGCTCACCAGCAGTCAAGCCGGGGAAATCCGCATACAGGCAAAGGGCCGAGGCGCCCGGTTGGACAGTGACATGTATGAATTCAGCGTCTTTGCAATTTCGGACGCAAGCTCCGTCCAAATCAACCATTTTGGCAGCAGTTATGTATCCCACACAATTACAATTCCCCAAGTAGCGGGCAACGGATTAACAGCCGTAAGGGTCGATCCGGCCACAGGAGAGCTGTCGTTTATTCCAGCTGTATTCAATACATCACCAGATGGCAAAACGGTTGTAACGATCAAGCGGAACGGCAGCGGTATTTATACCATAGGTCAGTTTAACCGAACGTTTGACGATCTCGGCAGCCACTGGGCCAAGAAGGATATCGAATTCATGGCGAATAAATTGCTTGTTCATGGAACCGATGACCATCACTTTGCCCCGAACCGGTTAATTACGCGGGCTGAATTTACAATGCTAATAACCAGAGCGCTGGGTTTCACCACTCCATCGAGAGCAGTCAAATTCTCTGATGTTCCGGTAACAAAGTGGTACGCGGAGGCGATTGGGGCTGCCGGTGAATCAGGTTTAATTACCGGATTTTCGGACGGGACCTTCCGGCCGGACGCTTGGATTACACGTGAGCAAATGGCGGTTCTGATTGTTCGCGCTGCAGCAATCGCAGGTCAAAACGCGGAAGCGGCACATGATGTCCTGGGACAGTTCCATGACTCGTCTTCTATTAGTAATTGGGCAGCGGACAGCGTTAATGAGGCGTTGGCTGCGGGGCTTGTACAGGGCTTGGCTGATGATCAGTTTGCAGCCAAGGTTTGGGTAGACCGCGCACAAGCCGCCGTCGTGATAAAGCGTTTACTGAATTACTTGAATTTTATAAACTCCTAATATATCTATAACAAGATGATTTGCCTATCAGTTCTAATACATGACACACGACTGGGACACCCTTTCCAGATACGGTTCCAGTCGTGTGATTTTAATGATTGGAGTCTCGGAAATGAACAAATTTATTAATGCTACACCCTGCAATCCAAACGCAATTGAGGAAGTCAAAAATGTTCTCCGTTATTTAAGCGAATTGTCCGGTAAGGGGATCATTACCGGACAACACACCCAAACTACCGTACAAAAGGAACTGCGGTATATCAAAGACATAACCGGGAAACTGCCGGCCTTATGCGGCTTTGAGCTTCTCGCCTATTCCCCTAACATCAACTACGGGGATGCCGGCGAAGCTTGTTTAATGGAGGTAGAGGAAAATAAAAATACGCTGGACAATGCATGGGACTGGGCGTTAAACAAGCGTGGGCTGATAACCTTTACCTGGCACTGGTTCTCACCGTTTGGCAGCAGGGACAAAGGGTTCTATACTGAGAACACCACGTTTGACGCTTCCCGGGCAATTATCGGAGGAACAGAAGAGAATAAAATGCTAATTGCTGACATGGATCATATGGCAGCATTGCTAAAACCTTTCTGCGAGCAGCGGATTCCGGTGTTATGGCGTCCCTTCCACGAATCCGAGGGGGACTGGTTCTGGTGGGGAGCCAAAGGGCCGGAAGTTGCCAAACAGCTCTATCGTATAATGTATGAGCGGTATACGAATCATCATGGTTTGAATAACCTCATATGGGTCTGGAATTCTCCGCTTCCGGAAGGATATGTGGGCGACGATGTCTGTGACGTTATCTCCCTGGATTTGTATCCTCCTAAACATACCCATACTGATTTATCGAAAGAATACAACGAGTTGGTGAGAATTACGCCGGCCAATAAGCTGACGGCACTGGGGGAGATTGGTGTGGTCCCGAGCCTCTCTATGCTGGCCGAGACGCGCATTCCCTGGGTTTGGTACATGATATGGTCCAATGATTACGGCGCGTCCGGGGAATGGACGACAAATGAGGAGCTGCGGCGTGCATATAACCACCCCTATGCAGTTACATTAGACCAACTGCCGCGGTTGTATTAAGGGACAATAACCCCGAAGTCCACCAGGGTGTGGTGAACAAAAGTTCATGATTCTACCCTTCAGAAACTGCCGCTTCACTTCCTAAGGGAAATGAAGCGGCGTTTTTTTGGGTATACACCCGTTGTTCAGGATGGAGACGGAAACATAAAAAAATGTCACGCAACAGACGGCTCAAGTGTTATACCTGTATTGATATCAGAAAGGAGACAGTTGTGGATTCTATAGAAGAGAAGATAAGGCGGATACAAGCGGGAGAGGTCTATCTTTTTTCAGATATTATCAGACTCTACCAGCAACGGATTTATGTCTACTGCTTCCGTTTGCTGAACAGCAGGGAAGAGGCGGAGGATGCGGTTCAGGACATCTTCATTAAGGCTTACCAGAACATCTGGGACTACAAACTGCAGGCTAATTTTACCTCGTGGCTCTATAGGGTGTCCTATCATCATTGCTTAAACCAACTGCGGCAGCAAAAGTTCCAGAATCAGCTGCGAAGGCTGCTCAGACAGGATGTAACGGCTAAGAGCGCGGAACAAGTGGTAGAGAATCGGCTGTTCAGCGAATCTGTCGCCGCAGCCCTGCAGAAGCTAAGCATTGAGGAACGGAATCTGGTGATTTTGCGCATTTTTGAAGATAAGTCGTTTGCGGAAATTGCTGAAATTCTGGGTAAAAGTACGGTTACTGTAAGGAAACGGTACGAGCGTACAAGGAGCAAGCTTAGAGAATTCATTGTGAGGAGGGATAAACAGCTATGTGCAAGGACGAATTGACTTCCGAAGAGTTGTTTTTGAAGGAGGGAGATCATTCTGCTAAGCTTCCGCTGGTTGATGTTCATGATTCTGTAATGAAAGCCATCGGGCTTGGCAATGACCGCCTTATGATGGAGCAATCTCAGCTGCAAGTGGAGAACACCCCCGATGTTATGCAGAGTATGGAACCGGTAGTCGAGGCAAAAAGATACCGCAAGCGAACGATGGGGCGGCATATGGGGAGATGGGCAGCGGCGCTGATCCTGATTGCCTTGCTCGGAGGCAGCTATTCCTTATTTATTGAAAGCCCTGGGCAAGCCGCTAAATTCCAGTATGAAGTGCTGCCCTACCAGCCGCTTGTGGTAACGGAGGAAGGGGGGAAGGTTGTAAAATCCAACAAACCAATATTCTTTTCGGAGGAAAAAGTTCTCCAGAGGCAGGAAAGCAAAGAAGAAAGGCTGTTTCGGGAAAAATATTCAGAGGCATATGATGCTGTAGAGAAATTGCTGCTGCCCGAGGAGTTCGCTTCATACGTGCTCAGACAGGAAAAGGCTGGGGGTGAGTCTCCCATGATTGGCGTTGTTAACCGCGCGATGTCATTTAAAGACTATTCCAGCTATGCTGCCAAGGCAAAGAGGTACATAGCACCGGATTTGAAGCAGCCGGAGTATATGCCGGAAGGGTATGTTTTTGACCAGGCATGGATTATACCTTATTTTGAGATCAAAGAAAAGGAATTGCTTGCCCTGAGCGGTGGATTTAAGCTGGAAGGCGGCTACCGGGTCTCCTGGAGAAAAGAGCCGCTGGGCAGCATTAATTTTGATATCTCCAGATTGAGTTACAGAAAAGGTCAGACTATAGTGAATATTTCGGCCAAACGCCTCAAAGAAAAAACCGGAATCGCAGAAAGCTTGATGTGGACCAAAAATACAATCATGGAGAACATTCTGGTCAACGGAACCCAACTGATTTATATGGATCATTCAAGAGACGGGAAAGTAAAGTTGGGTTATAAATACAAACTTGTCTGGGCGGACCCGAAAAACAATATGTTATACGATTTGACTGCTTCACCAGAGTCTTCCTTGACTAAAGAGGAGATTATCCGAATTGCTGCCGGCATGATGAACTAAGGGACTGCCATTAGATGTCACGAATGTGGCAGCCTATGTGTTATTTAAGAGACTTACACATCCAGGAAGGTGGTATTTAAAAATATGCATTCTAAAAAAATGCTCATTGCTATGGCCGGTACGGCCCTGCTGTTTGGTTTAGGGTACGGCCCCGCAGGTGAGGTTTCCGCTGAGAATTCCAGTGCCCAGACTGCGGCTCAACCCGCCATCAAGGCGGAATTCAAGACGATAGCCCAGACCAGCGAAGCCTCTGCGAAAGCGAAAGCGGAGCAAGAAATGAAGAAATTTAAGAATCTCAAAGATATGGAAAAGAAAGCATTAAGTGAAAAGTTTAAGCCCGGAGAAATCAGATATGTGTATATCAATGATAAGGAATATCAAGCCAGTTCTGCCGGATCATCCATTTCGGGTGCAACGTATTCAATTAGGTATAATACGTACAATGAATACGTGGAGAAGTATGCTGCGGGCAATACCGCCATGCCGCTGCGGCTGCAGCAGGCCCCGGAAGGCTATAACTTTTTCATGGCAAATATTACTCCATATATGACGCAAAAAGAACAGAATAAGATATACCAGCAAGTGATCGCTGAGGGGAAGGCATCAGGCAAAAAAATATATGTCAAGAAGCTGCAGGAGAAGCGTACTGCTATAAACATAATCTATAAAATGGCCACAGAGAAGAACGGAATAACAGGAGTTCTCGGCATCGTTGCCGAACCTGCAGGACCCAATGACAAGACGGTTGAATCCGAGCCGGTAACGGCGCAGTCGGAGAAGCTTGAGGTGGGCGGCCAAGAGGTGATTTACACACCTATAGATAAAATGGAATACAAGTCGGTAGCGTGGATGAATCCGCAGACCCGTATCAACTACATTATCCGGGAAACCCGGGGGCATCTGACCAAGGAGGAATTGCTTGCTTTGGCAGGACAGATTATTGAAGCCTCGGCCTAGGAACGGATGAAGAACGGTGTGTTGAACGCACAACAGTCTGCACAGGATTTATATAAGATGGGCTTGAAAATTCATAATAGGGGTTCAACCTATATAAATTGATGGGGTATATTTTCAAAAAGGCAAACAGGAGAGCCTGCATACGCAGGCTCTTTGTTGTGGCCTCCCCTTATTTCAGTGAAGCGGGCAGCTTGATCCCGTGCAGCTTGCCGCCTGATTGAATTAACAGCATGCCGCCAGTCTTCAGCAGCGGGGCAAATTCGGGTGATCCGGTGCGGACGGTGAATACAGGTTTGGAGCTTGTAAGGTCATAGGCATGCAGCAGACCGTCGGACTGGCCGACATAAACCCCTTTGCCGAATATAGCGGCTTGTACCGTATTATTCTCTCCTTGATCGAAGCGTACATATTGTCCGTTAGCGAGCTTCATGGTAATCAGGCCATGGCTGTGCTCATCGGTGTAATAAATCCGGTCCAGATGCACAAGGTTCAGCGGAAGCCGCTGATCATAGCTCTCCTGCGCCCATTTCTTCAACGGCTCTGCGCCGGACACATAGTTCCAGAAATCGTATAGAACCAGACGCTGGCCCTGGTGAATGTACAGATCGTTCCCGTTCAGGAAGGCAGAGCTATAAGAGCCGCCCCCGTGATACACTCCGTCAGTTGCCGCCTTGTCTGTCCAGCTGTAAGTGCGTTCCCCCTTGAGTGCTCCGGTACGGAGATTGAAGGCGGCGATTTGGATTTTGCGGTTCACCGGATCATCGTCCAGCATGAATAACTCACGCTCAGAGTAGAGAATGCCATCCTTAATGGCCAGCGGAGCCAGCTGTCTGGAAGCCTCCCACAGCTTGGTGCCGGTCGTTTTATCGTAGACGGCTACCAGGGACACGGTAATTGCGCCGGATACGGCATAATTTCTAACGACAACCCCCTCCGCCTCCAGCGCTTCTGAGCCAAAATAATAATTGTTCGGATCTTCGGCAATCCGCCATTTGATTTTGCCGGTTGCCGCGTCTACCGCAGCCATTTTTTGGCCTTGGGTCACATACACCGTTCCCCCGGTTACCTTAATGCTGTCCGCAGTTCCGTAGCCAAGGGCGGCAGACCAAGCTTTGCTTCCAGTGTCTTCTTTGACCTTGTAGAGCGCTCCCGCAGTGGTCATTCCGTAAATGGCACCGTTGTTGTACACCATCTGCTGAGCCAACTGGCTGCCGTATTCCCAGAGCCTGGCACCGCTTGCTGCCTTCAGTGCAGCCAGCCTGCCGTTAGGCTGCAGCATAAATACCTTGCCGTTCTCAGCGATAGCTGTCACCGGCTCCACGTTATCTACCCCCTTGGGCTTAGTGACCGGCAGGGACCAGGCAGGTTGTACTACCGGTGCCTCCACCTGCTGATAATAGGGATTTCTTATGCTTACTGCCGCTTCTTCTGCCTCGGCCGTCCCGCCGCCCTCCCCGAGCGGCAGCATCAGTGCAGCACAGATGGCACAGCTGAGTTTTTTGAAGTTTTGTCCCTTTCCCATTGCGTATCCTCCATCTCTAATGAATTGTAACTAAGCTGCAAATGAAAATTGTGACTACGTTGCGTATGAGTCGCAACGGCGATGCATATTCTGGACCGCTACTGTATAGACTCATGGTTTGTAAAAAAGTTACATCTGACCTGCTTTGGATTTAGGAAATGGCCGCCCTTTGGCGGGTTTGCTTGGAAACAACGGCAGAAATGCCGTTGTTGAAGAGGCGGAGGCAGGTTTGCTTGGAAACAACGGCAGAAATGCCGTTGTTGAGGAGGCGTTCTTGTTCTGGCGTAGAAATTAGGCTGCGGCAGCCAGGTGAAGGCATGCGCCATGGAGCGACTGCCTGACCAGGGGGAGCATGGGTACTGGAACCACTTCTGAAGCAGAAATGAAGGAGAAGCCAGGTGAATGCGAGTGATGGATAGTGGACGAATAGAACAAGAGCGGCTGTGAGGGATAGCAGACCAATGAAACAAAAGGCTGCTCTGCTGAAAACCAAACGGGAAGCAGAACGGCTTCGGTTATGGTTTACAGGTGACGGACCGGGTAAGCTTACGCCTACCGCCAATCTGATGCCTACCGCCAATCTGATGCCTACCGCCAATCTGATGCCTACCGCCAATCTGATGCGGCGCCCCTTCGATGCTGGCTGCCCAATCGGCCCTTCGGATACCGTTATGGCTGAAAAAAATGGCCTCCTGCTTCCACTCTATTGGGGAAGCAGGAGGCCATTTCGGGGTTGTGTCAACCGGGGGCACGGCACGAACATTTACGATCGAGGGCAGTCCCTTGCGGGCATGCCCTCTGCAGCTGAATGCACGAAGCGCCGGATCAGCGCCCTACGGCTCTCAGACGGTAGGTGCAGCTGGCGAAATCGCCGTGCAGATCGGAAACGACAAGACCGATACGCATTAAGCGGTCGCCGCCGTGAAGCGTGCCGCCGAATCCTTCTTGAAAGGCGGAGCCGGAGGTTCCCGCCGATGCAGAAGCTTCTGCCCCGCTATGATCCGCCGCGCCATCAGATGCGGCGCCTGTCTCAATCATGTAATCCAATTCAGGGTTCAGCCCTTTAAGCGAAAGACGCGAGATTGGCGCGTTAGGCTTCGCGAGCACACGGAAATAAGCTACAAAGGCCTCTGTTTTGTCCCCGCTCACGAACATCCAGGCCGTTTCGCCGCTTCCTTCAAAAGGACTCAGCAGCCGGTACATATCGCCCTGCTGCACCAATTGGCGTATTTCCTTGTACTGGGCGATCTGCCGGGCTGCCAGCCGCTTCTCTGCCCCGGTGAAGGCGGTAAGGTCCAGCTCGTAGCCAAAATTGCCGCTCATTGCCACATCGCCGCGGATAGCGAGTGAAGTGATCCGTTCCACCTGGTGGTTCGGTACCGCAGAGACATGGGCGCCCATACTGCTGGCGGGATATACCATACTGGTGCCGTATTGGATCGCCAGCCGCTCGATCGCATCGGTGTTGTCGCTGGTCCAGGTCTGAGGCATATAGAACAGCATTCCCGGGTCAAACCGGCCGCCGCCGCCGGAACAGCTCTCGAACAGAATGTCCGGGAAACGTGAGGTCAAGCGTTCCATCAAACCATACAGGCCCAGCATATAGCGGTGGGCGGTTTCTTTTTGCCGCTCGGGGCTGGCTGCCGCGGAGGCGATCTCCGTCATATTCCGGTTCATGTCCCATTTGACATAGGTAATCGGCGCACTGGAAAAAACAGAGCTCAGTGTCTCATACAGATAATCGCATACTTCGGAACGGGAGAGATCCAGAATGAGCTGGTTGCGCGCTTCCGTACGGCGGCGGCCTTCGGCGTGCAGGCACCAGTCAGGATGTTTACGGTATAATTCGCTGTCGGGTGACACCATCTCCGGTTCGACCCACAGTCCGAATTGAAGGCCCTCGGCGTTTACCCGGCCGGCAAGGTCAGCCAGTCCGCCGGGCAGCTTGCGCCGGTCTTCAAACCAGTCGCCAAGCGAGCTGTTGTCGCTGTCGCGTTTGCCGAACCAGCCGTCATCGAGCACGAAGAGTTCGATGCCGAGGGGACCCGCTTCCTTGGCGATGGCTGCGATTTTGTCGGCATCAAAATCGAAATAAGTCGCTTCCCAGTTGTTGACGAGAATCGGACGGGTCTTGTCGCGGTGAACGCCGCGGCACAGCCGGGTCCGGTAAAGCCGGTGATAGGTACGCGACATGCCGCCCAGCCCTTCGCCGGAGTAGACGAGTACAGCCTCAGGGGTCTGGAAGGATTGGCCCGGCTCCAGCAGCCAGGAGAAATCGAACGGGTTAATGCCAATGCTCACGCGGGTCTGGTTAAACTGCTCGACCTCTGCAACTGCCGCGAAGCTGCCGCTGTACACAAGGCTGAAGCCATACACATCTCCTTGGTCTTCATCCGCGCCGGGGCGGAGAAGCGCGAGAAAGGGATTGGCCTGATGACTGCTTGAGCCCCGGCGGCTCTCCAGCGAAACTGCGGCCCCGGCGGTAAGGCGGCGGCGCTGAACATGGCGCTCTCTTGCCCAGGCGCCGCTCAGGTGGAGCGTATCGTAGGCCGAATCGGCAAAATCAACCGAGGCGCTGAGCGCCTGCTCAAGCCGAAGCGGTGTCTGCCCGTTATGCTCAAACCGGACAGAGCGGGCGATGGCGCTGTGGTCAGCAAAAACTGTATACAGCAGCTTAACGGTCAGGCCGGTATAGTCGTCATTAAGGGTAAGCTCCAGCGTCTTCGCCTCGTGATCCTCTTCTGTATAGACTGCAGGCAGCCCTTCAAGTGCAGGTTTTCCGGGAGTAATCGTGCAGCCAACGTATTTAAGTTCGGTGGTCCGGGTGCCGTCAGCCAGCAGAACCTGATAGGCCGGCCGTCTGAAGTCGCCCGTCCCGTACTGAGGGTACTCCTGGGGCAGAGCATCCAGAGAGAGGGTAGGGTTCGGCAGCAGCGGGGTTGGGGAGAAAGAGGATCGTTCACGAAGCTCCAGCACGCCGGCCAGGCTGTTGTCGTGCCGGAGGCGTGCGCCCCAGTATACATGGGAAGGGTAGCCTTCAACCAGCTGTATGATATAGCTGGTATCTTTGGATTGAAGGTGAAACAGGCCCAGCGTTTCGTCTGCGTAAATATTCATGCTCATTACTCTCCTTGTGAATGTGATCCGGTCCGTTGGCGAGGACCGTCCTTGCTTGGGTGATGCGAGGTATCTGTGCATCGCGGCGGCGGCTTAACCAGGCGTGCCGCCGGAGCTCTCCCTGACGATCAGCTTCGTGCCGGTGATCGTATGTGAAGGCGCTTCACGTCCTTCGAACCGCTCGACGAGCAGCTGGACAGCCGCCTTGCCCATCTGCTCGGGATAGGCGCGTACGGTTGTCAGCGGCGGTTGGACGTAAGCGGCCATCTCGATATCGTCGAAGCCGACGATGGCCATCTCCTCCGGCACCCGCACGCCTTGGTCGTGCAGGGCCCGCAGGGCGCCGACCGCCAGCGGGTCGCTCGCCGCGAAGCAGGCTGTCGGCCGTTTCGCACCGGCCAGCAGCTCCTTCATCATCCGGTAGCCGTCGGCGCTGCTCCATCCCCCCGTCCGGACCAGCCGGGCGTCGTACCAGCCCCGCTCCAGCATGATCCGCTCAAAATGATGCGCCCGCCGCTCCCCGTCCCCGCCGCCGCCGATAAATGCAATATCGCGGTGGCCCAGAGCGATCAGGTGGCCGAGCGCCTGATCGACCGCCTGGCGAAAATGCGTCCGCACAGAGTCATAGTCTGTCTGTTCCCCATACTGGTCGACAAGCACGATCGTGCTCTGGTCAGCATGCAGACTCTCCAGCTCTTTGGGATCGAAACCGCCTACGACGATAAGGCCGTCGCAGGCCCGCAGGGCAGGAAGCTGTGCATGCCCGCGCAGGGTTTGGCCGAGCGAAATGCCCAGCTCCCCGGAGCGCAGCTCAATCCCCCGGCGAATGGAGCCGTAATACGGGTCATCCCGTTCCTCCTCGACCGAACAGGTGAGCAGGAGCGAGACAGTCTTGCCGCTCCGCTCGGTATTCCGCTTTAGCTGCTTTAACCGGGCGGGCTTGTAGCCCAGCCGCTCGGCGACGGCAAACACACGGGTCCGAGTAACCTCGCTGACGGCCAGGGACAGGTCATTATTTAACACTCGCGATACCGTCGCGGCCGATACGCCGGCCTCGCGGGCGATGTCTTTAATCGTTGGCAAGCCGCTCACGCCTTTTTTTTAGTTAATAAATTTACTAAATATCGCTTCTATCCTACCATCCACATTCTGTACTTTCAAGTGGTTATATTTTTGGAATATATACCCAGATAGGGTCTGCCCCGGCTTGCTTCTAAACCCCGGGCAATTGTGATACCATGTTGAATATTCATAGGAGGGCGGGGGGAACAGGCTTGAAACTTACAGCACTTATCCGGAGATGGTTTGGCCGGCTCCGGTTCAAAAGCAAGGTCATTGCGATATTTCTGCCTCTGCTGATTATTTCTCTGCTTATTCTGGGCGCCCTGTCCAGCCACTTGTTCAGCCGCTCCCTGATTGAACGGACTACAAGCAACGTAGCCGATGAATCTCAGCTGATCCTCTCCCGTACCGATTATATCCTCCGCAGCGCGGAGACTGCGGCAAATATTATGGTTACCAACATTAACCGTCTTTACGAATCGTATCCCGCTGTTCAGGCGGTTCCGCTGGAGCAGTTCCGCTTTGCCAACCTGATGCAGAGCCGCTTGTCCATCGACCTGTCGATCTTCCGGGAGGTAGATGCCGCTGTGTTCGTCGGCAAAGACGGAACCGTCTATTCTTCCTATACATCCGGCGGGGAGGAAGAGGAGAAGGGCATTGCTGCAAGCGGTATGCTGGATACGGTGAGGGAGGCCGGGAGCTATGGAAACTCACATTGGTTCAGCATGGAGAAGCGGAATGTTCTGACCTCCGATCCGGACTCTCCTGTGCTTACACTGGGAAAGATGGTCATCAATATCGATAGCGGCGAGCCGTTGGGCACACTGTTCCTGATGGTCAAAGAAGCACAGTTGTCGGCGTTTCTGCAGTCCAGCGATCCGGAAGCCTCCAAGGCCTATTATTTCGTGGATGAACATAGGCGCGTTGTGGCGGCAGCGGATAAAAGCAGCTTGCTTCAGCCCATAGAGCCATCGATGGCAGCCAAAATCGGGGATCTTGAGAAAGGGGACAGATCCGCCAGCTTCTCTTACAAGGATGACGGCAATCTGGTTACGGTCAGCCGTTTCGGACCGATGGACTGGGAGCTGATCAACGTAGTTTCGCTTAAGCTGCTCACAGCTGATGTGCAGCAGAATGTGCGGCTGACGGCGCTGGTAGGCGCCCTGTGCCTGATCTTTTCCCTATTCGGCGCCAATTTTCTGTCACGGATGGTTGCAAGTCCCTTGGAGAGGCTGACCAGAGCGATGCGGCAGGTGGTCAGCGGTGATCTCCGCCCGGTTGTGGCCGCGAGAACGGAAGACGAGATCGGAACGATCGCAGAAGCTTTCAATTTCATGGTCGGCCGCGTGCGGGAACTGCTAAATAAGGTGACCGAGGAGCAGAAACGCAAGCGGGAGTATGAGCTTGCCCTGATCAGCGCGCAGATCAAGCCGCATTTTTTATATAACACGCTTGATACCATATATGTCCTGAACGAGCTTGACCGCAACGAAGAGGCCCGGGATACGACCAAAGCGCTGGCGGATTTTTACCGGATGGTGCTCAACAAGGGAAGGGAGCTAATCATCCTGGAGAAGGAAGCGCGGATTACGGATGACTATCTGGCCATTATGCAGATCCGGTACCCTGATGTGTTCCGCTATGAGATTGATATACCGGCTGAGCTGTCGGGTACGCCAATACCGAAGCTGTCGCTGCAGCCGCTTGTCGAGAATGCTATTTACCACGGATTGAAGAAAAAAGGGAGCAGGGGCTTCATCCGCATTCAAGCCTGCATCACAGACGGCAAGGTGCTCGTTCAAGTGACGGACAACGGCATCGGTATGGATGAGGACCGGATAGAGGCCATCATGTCCGGTTATTCACCGGAGGAGGAGACCCGTTCAATCGGTACCTACAGTGTCCAGCAGCGGCTGAACCTATACTTCGGAGAGGCATATGGTTTGACTGTCCGCAGCGTTGTTGATGAAGGGACTGTGGTGGAGCTGTCATTGCCTATGCTTGGAACTGAAAAGAGGGATGAACAGGATGTACAAGGTGATGATCGTTGATGACGAGCCATTGTTCCGCGACTATCTGCGGCTTAAGATGGACTGGCAGCGGCACGGCTTCCGGGTATGCTGCGAAGCGAGGAACGGCCAGGAAGCATTGCTTGAGGCGGAGAAGCATCAGCCCCATCTGGCGCTGGTTGATATTAACATGCCGTTTATGGACGGCATTGAGCTGGCGGTCAAGCTGAAGGAACGCTTTGAACGCATCGTGATTGTGTTCATTTCGGGACACAACGAATTTGAGTATTTGCAAAAAGCCGTGCGGACGGGCGTACAGGATTATCTGCTCAAACCGTTCAACGAAGAGGAGATGTCCGCGATGCTGGCCCGTATCCGGCCAAAGTTGCCGCAGCTGCCCCGTGAGCGGGAGGCAGATAAGGAAGGGGCTGAAGGGAACAGGCCGGTAAGCCCGGCCGGACAAGAGGCGCCGGATCTCAGCAGCATCCGCGACGTCATTGTGCTTGGCCTCCGCATGAAAGATGCGGATATTCTGGAGGAAGTCCGCAAGGCGATCCGCCAGCTCCGCGGCTGCAAATGGGGGGACGAATATGCGGATGCAATGATGATGGGTCTTGTCTCGCTGGTGTTAACCTTTGCGGGCGAACGGGGCTTCTCCTACAGCCGGGTGTGGGACAGCGAAGGCGACAAGCCGCCTTTCGAGAGGTTAAAGGCATGCGGGTCCTGGGATGGTGCTGAGGAGTGGCTGACCGCCCTGTACCGCAGGGTTATACAACTGACAGAAGATGTAAAGCCCACGAAGGCATCGAATCTGTTTGCTGCGGCTATCCACTATATTGAGCAGCATTATGCAGACGCAGATTTATCGGCCGAACAGGTGGCAGGCGGCGTATATGTCGATCCCAGTTATCTGCGCCGGGTTTTCCGCAAGGAGTCCGGGTATTCGATTGTGGACCATATTACGCATATCCGCATGAAAAAAGCCAGAGCGCTGCTGCTCGAAGGCAACCGTAAATTGGCCGATATTTCAGAGAGCGTAGGATATGCGGACCCGAATTATTTCAGCAAAAGCTTCAAGAAGCGTTTCGGCGTCACTCCGACAGAATATGAACAGTTGGTCAGAAAGTAACCCTGCTTCAGAAATTCCTATAAAAAAGCGTAGGCGGTTCCCGGCCGGGAATCGCTTTAAATATAAGAATTTGTCTGCTTCGCACGATAAGTTTTCCTTCTATTTCTCGCTGAAACGGGTACCGTCCTTATAAGGACGGTACCCGTTTCAACTTGTTTTGTCCCGTTTTTTACGGGTAATACCCGTTTTATCCCTTAATGTTATGGCTGGCCGGAGGCTATAATGTGAATGTGGCCGGCAGGTCACAGCCTTACGACACATACTCGCATGAGGGGGATATACACAATGAAAATTGAGCACAAACGTTTAAGCGCACTAATGATAACGCTTTCCATGATGCTGGTGCTGTCTGCCTGCGGCGGCGGCAACACAGCCTCTGACAAAAATCAGAATTCAGCTGCGGCAACTGACAGCGGCAAGGTCAAGCTGAAGGTCTACGCCCAGCACTTTGACGAAGATACGAAAGGCCCCTTCGACTACGCAGTGGAAGAGCTGAAGAAGGAGATGCCGGACGTCGAGATCGAGCTAGACTCCGCGGTGCAGGATGGTAATCAGAAGCTCAAGACTTATGCTGCCACAGGGAACATGCCTGATGTTTATTTCACCGACTGGCAGACCCTGCAGACCTTTGCCAAATCGAAAAATGTAGAGCTGCTGGACGATTATGAATCGACAGCACAGTACAAGGAAAGTCTTAATCCGGGCGTTGAATCCCGTCTGATTGCCCCGGATGGCCATGTGTATGCTTATCCCGATACCGGCATTGAGTTTCAGCTGATTTATTATAACAAGTCGATCTTCGACAAAGTCGGCATTGCGATGCCGATCAAAACCATTGACGAGCTGGCGGAAGCGGCCAAAAAGCTGAAAGCAGCGGGCTACACGCCGATGTCCATCTTCGGAAAAGAAAAATGGATTTCAGCCGCATTCTATAACGGTCTTGTTACCAGGGAGCAGGCTGCTGGCTTTGGCGCATTGGAGGCACAGGGAGTAACGGAGCTGCCACAGGCTTTTGTCACGGCAGCAGAGCAAATGAAGAAGCTTCAAGAAGCGGGACTGTTCGACGCTAACGCAACGAACACGAACTATGACCAGGCGTCCTCGCAGTTTTATCAAGGCAAAGCCGCGATGTTCGTCAACGGCCAATGGGAAATCTACAGCTCGGAAGAAAAGCTTGGCGGCCAGGTTGACTGGATGTATTGGCCGGCCAAAGATGAAGCGACCTACGAACAAACCAAATATAATATCGACGGGGCGGGATCTCCGCAGGGCTACGCTGTTTCGCCCGGCAGTAAGAATAAAGAGACTGCAGTGAAGGTGGCAGCGTTCCTCGCCGCGAAATCAGCAGAATATAAATATACGAAACTGGGCAGCCCGATTATTTCGCCGAAGACGGACAAGCCGATCGCTGCTGACGTGCCGGTCATGATGCAGCGGATCGCCACGGAACTGCTGCCGAACGCCAAAGAATACGCAAAGCTGCTAAGCAATACGCAAATTCAGAATGCCATCAACGACAACACACAGAACCTGCTGGTGGACGGTTTTACAACAGAGAACTTTGTCACGAACCTGAACCGTACATTGGGCAAGGAAAACCAGTAGTCTCAAATCTGCCCTGCCCCTGCGGCCTTCGCCCGGGGGTTCGGCTGTAACGGAACAAGGAGGAAAAGAACCGCATGAATAAATATCTGGGAAACAAATCGGCGCTGGCGCTGTTTCTGCTTCCTGCCCTGTTGTTATATAGCGTGATCCTTATCTATCCCGTGCTGCAGACCGTGGTAAGAAGCTTTTACGATTGGGACGGGCTGAGCACGGCGGCTTTCTCCGGATTTGCCAATTACCGTGAGCTGTTTAACGATCCGCTGCTATCCACTTCCCTGAAAAACGGGCTGATCTTTGCCCTGGTGCTGGCGGTCTTCCAGATTGGACTCGGTACGGTACTGGCACTTGTTTGCGCCAATCCGCGGACCCGCGGACGCAAGCTGCTGAAGACTGCTTATTTCATCCCAGTGGTGCTGTCGGTTACGGTTGTCTGCCAATTGTGGATCGCCATGTACGACCCGACGAACGGTCTTGTGAATAAGCTTTTCGGGCTGTTGAATATTCCTTACCGGCAGAACTGGCTGAGCTCACCGACGCAGTCGATCATTGCTATCGCTTTTGTGAACGCCTGGCAGTTTATGGGCTATCAGTTTTCCCTGCTGTATGCCGGGGTCAAGGCTGTTCCAGAGGATTACTTCGAGGCCGCAACCATCGATGGCTGCGGAAAGTGGCGGGCACATTGGCATGTTACGCTCCCGCTTATGCGGGAAACGTATAAATTCTGCTTCACTATCGCGATCACCTCCGGGATCGGAGCGTTCGTACAGATGCTGATTATGACCAATGGAGGTCCAGGCACGACCAACTACACGATGACCTTCATGATTTACCGGTATGCCTTTATGGAGAGCAACTATGGATATGCGTGCGCAGTATCGGTATTGCTGGTGCTGATCTCGCTTGTAGCGACGGTTGTAATCAACAAGGTGTTCGACCGTGGACAGAATGCCTAATGGAAAGGAGAACCACATGAGCCCAAAAACATTCCGGTCCATCGGGCATTTCCTGTTGCAAATTCCGCTGTGGCTGTATTTTGTTGTATCCATCTATCCGCTGTTCTGGATGATTTCTTATTCGCTGAAGAACAATGACGAAATTTTCGTCACCAACCCGTTTGGCCTGCCGACTCATTTTCGCTTTGAGAACTATGTAAATGCCTGGACGCAGTTCAATATTCCGCGTTACTTTTGGAACAGCTTTGTTGTTTCCATCATATCTACGCTGTTCATTCTGCTTCTGGCGCTTATGTTCGCCTTTGCCGTGGCGCGGATGCAGTGGAGATTCCGCTCGGCTGTCAGAACTTATATGCTTGTCGGTATGTTCATGCCGCTGCAGGTAATTATGATTCCGCTTGCGCTATTGGTTCGGGATTTTCATCTGACCAACACCTATGGAGCTCTTATCATTCCCTACATTGCCATCGGCCTTCCCTTCTCAACCATGGTGTTCTACGGCTTCCTGGTCAGCATTCCCCGGGAAATTGAAGAGGCAGCCTGCATTGATGGTGCAAGCATTTACCGGTTGTTTCTCGGGGTCATCCTGCCGCTGGCACTGCCGGCAATTGCAACGATTGCCATCTTCCAGTTCCTGAACAACTGGAATGAGTTCACTTTGGCGTACATTCTAATCTCGGACGAAAACATGAAGACACTGCCGCTTGGATTGCTCTTCTTCCAGGGCTCGTACAGTACCGACTGGGGAGCCATGGGGGCGGTCATGACCATTGCATCTCTTCCCATGGTGCTGGTATATCTGCTTCTCAGCGATCAGGTAGAGCGGGCCATGACAGTAGGCTCAGCGGTAAAAGGATGACAGCCGTCCGGGCGGCCGCTCTGCTATCCCATACGGAGAACCCGGATCTGAAGTATGAAGAATCTTGAGTTCCAATGCTTTGGGTTTAAGCAGCAGAACGAATAAAAGTCTGCGGAATTCCGAGTGAGATCCAAGTGAATTTCGAGAAATCCCGAGGGTGATAAGTGGACGTGAATTCAGCGGATTCACCCAAAGGGGTGGGAGGAGATCACTCGGGTTCGATAGCCTTTCTCCAACTGGCGCTGGCGGAGAAGCAGGTGCAGGTGAGCAGTACTATAGAAGTTGAACTTAAAGAATTCATAAAAGGGTAGAAGTGCGGAGGGGAAGTTTGGATACTTACAGAGCGGTGGCGTCCGCCTGAAAGCTTTCCGCAGGAAAGCTCGCTATCTTCAGCATAATCAGTCACCGGATTTCAACCGCTAAAGGCGGTTCCAATCAAGAAATTCTTACGACAACAGCGGCTGGAAGTCCAAACATTCCCCGCAGTGACGGCCATACCCCACAATGTAAAACAAAAGTTCAACTTATATGTTGGAAAAAGGGAACTTATTTCTCCCACAAATCTATAATTTTGGGAATTGGGTGGAAAAAGGAAACTTAATCGGGCCATATTCCTTTGTCAGGAGCAAAATGAGCTGAATTAGTGTACCTTTTTCCACTTAACCTGCAGAGAACAGGGTGCTGGGGCAAATTAGTGACCCTTTTTCCACTTGGAATTGCCGAAGGGTGCATAAAGGGTTCTCCAGGCACCGCTAAACTGAAAACCAAAAAGGTTACGCCGTCCAGTCAAGGATGGCGTAGCCTTTTTGTTCAAAGATAAGAGTTTATATGTTTTGGGGGAGGCGAAGCAATGTGGATATCTTAGAACCCTCAGATGATATAAGCGCTGCAGGAGGGGGGTTCGTCAGCGGAATGAAGCGGACAGAGAAGGCCTTATTTTGCGAAAAAGTCTGCTTTTCCGGCGGATTCGGACTCTGAGCCGTTATATCGCTCGTTTTAGCCTGGAATAATGGGAATAGGACAATTAGCAACATCTCAGTCCGGATCGTCCTGCGAAATGCGAAATGGACGAATCCTCCCCGATGGCGTATTTCCTGTCCGCATCAGCCGTTGGTCTTCTGGGAAACAAGCAACGGGTGAATTCGGAAAGAAAGCGTTGAAATAGGCAGATAGGCAGCGGCCGGAAGTCTATACGCTCTCTGGAGTCAGGGCTGCTCCCAAAATCGAAATATTACAATTTCAGTTTATATAGCTTGATGGCTATTTATAACCTCGAATGATCTTGAGCTTAGTTGATGTATATAAGGCGAACAGGAGCAGCAGCAGTCCAATGGACCCCATAACAGGGCCGGGACTGAAATGATCCGAAAGATAGGAGACAATGGATAGACCGATTGATGGAGCTACACTCATAATCGACCCCAGTACTCCGAAAACTCTGCCCTGAATCTCTTCCGAAATTTCCAGCCTGAGGATGATATTGATAAGGAGTGTGCAGAACGAGAACATGAATCCAATCAGCAGGACGACAGGGATAGCTGCGGCTGCAGAAGTAATGAAGGATAACAGGACGTACATCGGGCCCAGACAGAGCAGTCCGGTCATAATGAATAATCCCCGCCGTCTGATTCTGGAACCCAGGATCATAATCAGACCTGAGCCGATCATGTAGCCGAGCGGGATACAAGCTTCCATGAGTCCGAACTGAAAGGGGCTTGCCTTCCAGACGTTGACCGCCATGACCTGGGTCAGCATCATTGAGGGCATGAAGAATAGAGTGAGCGTTGGAAGCATAATGATGACTGCCTTGGCAAAGGGGAATTTCCAGATATAGCGTATGCCTTCTCCAAGATCCTGAATAAATTTCTTTTTCTCTTGGGGCTCTGGATTGGCGCGTACCGGCATTGGCAGGGAACGGACAGCAAGAACCAGCAGGAAGGAGACCAAAAACGTGACTCCATCGAATAAAATGGCATCCGCTGCACCGAAGCTCGCTACAAAGATTCCGCCCACGGAAAATCCAACCGTCCGGCAGATGTTCTCCGACAGGTTAAGCATGCCAACCGCTTGCTGGACATGCTCCTTGCCGACAACGGTGATAATGGAAGACTGGTAGGCAGGGGACTGGAATAGGGCTGACACCGTAGTTAGCGCTGTAAGTACAGCCACGATAATGAACGAAGCGGAAGGAACGGAGATAACGAGGGCAAGGGTCACTACCAGTGAGCAGCTGATCAGATCTGTAAACAGCATAATTTTTCTGCGGTTGTTCCGGTCCGCGAACGTTCCTCCGATGGACCCGAGCAGCGAGCTCAGCAATAGGTTAATGATCGTCAGTACAGCCACCAGTTTGGCGCTGCCTGTGGTCTGAAGCACCCAGAGACTGAGAGCGATGCTGTGAAAGGTATTGCCGAACAGGGAAATGGAGAAAGAGCAGAGCAGCAGCATGAATTTTTTGTTGGCCCACAGCTTTGGATACGAGTGTACCGCAGGAGCTGCTTGGGTGGCTATAACCGGTTCTGTCATATTGATCCTCCTTTCAACTTAAACGTTTAAGTTAATGATCAAAAAAATTTAGTCTACATAATAACAGTTATTCTCTTGCTCGGAGTAGTCCGAATGATATAACAGCTCTTGCATGAGTTCAAATGCGACCTCCGCTTTGTCCCCTTGAAAAAGAATCTTCTCTACACGCTCACCCAGCATTTGCGGGGAATTGCAGGTGCAGATTACGGTCAGATGCTCGAAATCTCCAGACTTCTCGACATAGCTGCCAATGAATTCATTAATCACAATCGCCTGCTTGAAGCGCTGGTGATCCATTGCCGGAAGCAGATCCTGAAGTTCGCGGATCTCGAAGACAGCATCGTCAGACAGAGGAACACAGCTGCGGATATAGCGGGTAAGGAGTGAGTTATTGAAGCTCTCCATAATCAAACAGACCTGGGACAGATCATCCGGCAAGGCCGCTTCAAGCACTGAACGGTAATTGAACACAACCTGCTTGAACAGCTTATCCTCAATCATGCTGTCGATCAGAATCAGGGGGATGCCTTCGACAAAGTGTCTGGAAATCGAGTAGAAGGAGGCATCTTGTGCATCGATGAGAAACACGGCTTCCAGCTTGCGCTCAACGATAATGTCCAGCGACGGGTTGTCGGTATCCAGAGTATAGAGCAGTGTATGATAACCGGCTGCTGTCAGCCGCTGCTCCAAAGTATGAATGAAGGCAAGCTGGGCATGCAGCTTCCAGTAAGGCAATTGCTTGGATTTGTGGACCAATACACCTACCAGACCGGTTTTTTGGTTCGCGAGTGAACGGGCTGCCAGATTCGGAATATAGTGCAGCTCTTCGGCCAGCTGCATAATCTGGCGGCGTGTCTTCTCAGGAATGGTCTGATTGTCCACACGATTCAGCACGTAGCTTACGGTGGCAACGGATACGTTGGCCCGGATGGCGATGTCCTTCATAGTCGTTTTTTTCAACAATCCTATTCTCCAATCTGTCAATTTCCTAAAGATTAACATTAGCTTAGGTCAGGAGTCAATCCTCGAAATTCATGTCATAAAAAACCTTTTATTTCTTGGTATTGATATAATATGTAAATTATTGTAGTATCAGCTTAATCGGTTAAGTCTACCGGTTGTTGTCTATCATTTACTCTATTATGGGAGGCGGTTATGCATGGACAATGTGGTGTTGTATCCCTTCAACAAGATTACGCAAGGGATCATCAGGTTCAGGGATTTAACAGATTTTACGGTAAGGGCGGTTGTTGATTTTGTCCTGCATAAGGGTAAAGACGCAGCAGAGCTGGTGGAAGGCCAGGCGGCCGGAATTCCAATCACGGACAATTTTGAAGAGGTGTTCGGCATAGCGGATACCCTGATATTGAATGATCCGGGAACTTCATTTGGAAATAACGAAAGCGTATATGGCGAGCATAACCTCAGCCAGCTGTGGAGATTGCTGGTTGCCTCTGCCCATGAGCATAAGCTGCGGATCATCAGTGTGCACGAAATTATAGACCGCCCTACCCTGGATTGGTTGCTTAAGAATGGAATTACGATTGAGATTCTACCGCAAATCCCCGCAAGTCTTCAGCACCGGCTTCATACAGAATATGCATTTCCTTCCCCTGGAGATGAAGTAGCCACTTATTTATCCTATTTTGATGTAGATGCACAAATGACCGTTTATAACCGCAATATATGCAAGGTTGGGATATTCGCAACAAGGGGCTGCCTCGGGAAGTTCACGGCTCAAATGTCGTTATTCCGGGCTCTTCAGCAGGCAGGAGAGAAGGTCCAGGCGATTATAACCGAGCCTACGGCTGCGCTCTTCAACCAACCGGGCGGTGATATTATGAAATTTATTGCCCATAAGCCGCTGAACCAATATCCGTACTACATTCACGCAGCTGTCCGGGAAGCGGAGAGCAAAGCCTGTGATTATGTCCTGTTGTCAGGTCAAGGCTCTTTGCTCCCGAATGAGAATTTCGTGATTGCAGCAACCAAAGTTTCTTATTTACGGGCCCTGCAGCCGGACTTGACGATCCTGATTGCAGGCTACGATGATGATGAGCAGATCAGAGACAGCCTCGATATTCTTCGCATTTACGGCAATGCCAGCCGGCCGTTTGCCATTCTAATCCCGGATAAATACGAAGTTGATTTTGGAGAATACATCTCAAAGACTCCGCAAGAAATAGAGCAGCGCAAGGAAGAAATCCGCAGCCGCTTTGATGCTGAACATGTCGAATCGGTGCTGGACATTGGCAGCCTGGCAGGCAAGCTGGCTGATTATAAGAAGACTGTCAGATTATGATCCGGACGGAGGGCGCGAATATGGAGAGAGTTGTGCTGTACC
Organism: Paenibacillus graminis; assembly: GCF_000758705.1. Taxonomy (NCBI): domain Bacteria; kingdom Bacillati; phylum Bacillota; class Bacilli; order Caryophanales; family Paenibacillaceae; genus Paenibacillus; species Paenibacillus graminis. Next base: position 1,975,435 of record NZ_CP009287.1, read on the forward strand.
CCTTCAATAAAATCACACAGGGTCTGCTGCGCTTCCGTGACCTGCTGGACGTGGAGATTGTGTCGGTTATCGACTTTGTGGAGGAAGACGGGCAAGATGCCGGAGCGCAGGTGGACGGGAAGCATTCGGGGATTCTGATCCATACGTCCATGGCAGACGGTCTGAAGGACGCGGACACCCTGATTCTGAATGATCCCGGCACCACTTTTGGCGGAAATTCAGGGGTTTTTGCCGAACATGATCTTGCCGGATTATGGCGGAAGTTGGTCTTATACGCTTCTGGCCGGGGCCTAAAGGTGGTCAGTGTGCATGAAATTTATGACCGGGATACCCTGAACTGGATGGCGGAGCAGCAAATCAAGATCGATGTGGTTCACAGTCCGCGGGAGCAGCTTTTTCAGGAGATGGATGAGCGCTATGGCACGGGCGGAACGGATATAGAGCGCTATCTGGGACAGTTCGAAAAGGAAGCTTTGATGTACTCCCGTCCCAGGTCAATTAAGAGGGTTGGGATTTTTGCCACCCGGGGGTGCATCGGGAAGTTTACCGTGCAGATGAATCTCTACCGGCAATTCGCAGCAAAGGGTATTAAGGCGACAGCTTTCATTACAGAGCCAACCGGGTTCCTGTTCAGGCAGCCTGAAGGGGATATCTTCAAGTTCCTGGCACACCGCCCGTTGGAGCAGTATCCGTATTATATCGATACAGTGATTCATCAGGCCCAGCACAGCGGCAGTGACTGGATCATTATGGCGGGGCAAAGCTCCATTCTTCCCACTATGAATATTGCATTTAATTCCCTGAGATTTGCGATGCTGCGGGCATTTGATCCGGAATATGTTCTGCTGATTGCCGGTTATGATGATGACGGCGCTATTCAAGATGCGATTGAGATCTTAAGAATCTACTCCAGGCGGCCGCTTGCCCTGCTGCTGCCTGATAAGCTCGAAACCTCTTATGGGCAATACGAAGTCTATCCCCACGAACGGAGATTGGCCCGGAAGCTGGAACTGGAACAGAAATTTCAAATCCATGTCCTCCTGATCGAACAGGCGGAAACGGCGTTGAACCTTCTCTTGGCGGAAGCAAATGCCATTCCGGCCGGTTCTGGTAAGTAAATATGCTGCATCCGGGCGAATGCATCTATCAGATTGTCACCGACCGGTTCTGCGAAGGCACTCCCGCGGGCCGTCCGCGGGCGGAACTGTTCAGTTCCGGTGCAGACAATCTGCGGAAATATCTCGGCGGCGACTGGGCAGGGATTATTGCCAGGATTCAGGACGGATATCTTACGGGCATGGGGTTCAGCGCAATCCTGATCTCCCAGCCGGCAGAGAATATTGATGTATGTATGGAGGATGAAGAAGGCACAGCCTCCTATCATGGGTATTGGCCCAGAGACTTCCTCCGGCCCAATCCTTATTTTGGTTCGATGGACACCTTCAGAGCCCTGCTGAGTGCTGCGCATGAGCAGGGAATTAAGGTAATTATTGATTTTACGCCAAATCATACCTCCCCGGCACTGGAACTGCGGCCGGATTACATGGAGAACGGTGCAATATACCGCGCGGGCCGGCTGGTAGCAACGTACTCGGGAGATATGGAGCGTGTGTTTCTTCATAATGGCGGAACGGCTTTCCGGGATGCCGAGGATTCGCTGTACCGCAATTTGTATGACCTTGCCGGATTGGATCAAATGAACCCGCAGGCGGATGAGCTTTTGCGGGAAGGGATTGCTTACTGGCTGGATCAAGGGGTGGACGGTGTGCGGATTGATGCCGCCAAACATATTCCCCCGGGCTGGCTAACTTCGCTGAGCGCCTTCATTCATGCCAGGAAGCCGGCTTATCTGTTCGGGGAGTGGTTTCTTGAAGCACATGGACGCACACAGGACAATGCTGCTTTTGCCAACGGGAGCGGGATGAGCCTGCTGCACTTTATGTTCACACACGCGATCCGCGAGGCCTTTCATGGGCGGCGGGGCTTCGGTGCTTTTGCCGATATGCTGCGTGAATCCTCCGGAAGCTACAAGTATTTGTACGACCAGCTTATATTTCTGGATAATCATGATATGAGCCGGTTCACCCGGGATTCAGAGCCTTGGCTTACGGATTTGGCGCTTGTGCTGCTGTTGACTTCAGCCGGGCTGCCCGTAGTGTACTATGGAACCGAGCAGTACATGAGCGGCGGGGAGGATCCCCACAACCGTGCGATGATGAGTTCCTTCAGCAGGGAGACAACAGCCTACCGGCTTGTGGCGCAGCTTAATCGTTTAAGAGCCTGTAATCTTGCGATTGGTTACGGCAGTACGAAGCTGCTGTATGTCAATCCGGGGGTGCTGGTATTCGAGCGCAGCTGCAAGAGGGATGTCGCGCTGATCTTCATTAATCAGGAAGAAAGTGCACAAATTCTGCCGCCACTGGTTACTTCCCTGCCGCAAGGCGCTTACTCCAGCCTCCTTAAGGACATTTATCCGGACCGTCCAGCAGTTGCGGGGGCCGAAGGGGACATACAGAATGTGCTGCTGGCACCGCGGTCTGCTTATGTCTATGTTTATGAGTCTGATCTGGAGGAGCCGGCAGCCGTACATGTCTATCCCAAAGCAGCGGCGCCGGGAAGCGAGCTAATGATCCGGGGCAGACATTTAGGCGACACCGGCCGTCTGACCGTTGGCGGCTATGAGGCAGCTGTAATCTCATGGCAATCCGAGCAGATTGTAGCCAGGATTCCGGCGGTCCCGGCAGGCACACATCCTGTTGAAGGTCTGACGGTCGGGGAGCAGAAGTTCCGGCTGCCGGAAGAACTGAAGGTGTGGACAGGAACACTGGTTACGGTGAGGCTGGTGGTCAAGAACGTACACACTGATTATGATACCGGGGTCTACGTGACGGGGAATGTGTATGAGCTTGGAGCTTGGCAAGCGGAAAAGGCGGCAGGGCCGTTTTACAACCATATTGTCTATCGGTATCCAACCTGGTATTGCGATGTCAGCCTGCCGGCGGATTCCGGGATTGAGTTCAAAATTCTGCTTAGGAGCAGCTCCGGGGTTGTGCGCTTGGAGCAAGGAGAGGCTCATAGCCTCCATACGCCTGCGGAGGGTGTATCCGAAATGATCGTTGAGTGGCAGGGAGCCTGCCAAGAATCCTTTCAATTGTCCGAAGGAGATGCTGCATATGGATGAGAGATTGCAGTTTGACGGGACACAGCTGACCTTCCAGACTGCGCTGGAAGAAGAGAAGAGACAACTGATTGCGTGGCATTTCAAAAGCAGCTGGCTTGAGCTGCCGCAGGCTGTCCGGCTAACCGCCCTCTCTTCCGAGAACAAATTTGCGCAATTCCTGTTCCCGGTGGACAGGCCGCTCGGGCAAATGCTGGAGATGCGGATTCCCAGGCCGGCTAACCGCTACTATTACGCAGATTTAGGGATTATTAAAAAAGTGCAAACGTTTGTACCAATTTTGAGATCTAATGTGTTATTTATTTGTGATGACGGGAGCCTGATGTATTCGGACTGGTTCTCCTTCCAAAGAGATCATGCTTCACCTCCGCTGCTGGAGCAAAATACATGGTGGGAATTCTTCACGGGGTATTCACTTTCTGCACATTGAGAGATTCGGAGGGGGGAACCTATGCAATCAAGAGCATCTGTCTTAATCCTGTCCTGGGAGTATCCGCCTGTGGTGATTGGAGGGATGGCCCCGCATGTCTATGAATTGTCCAGGCATTTGGCCTGCGGGCCGGCCGAGGTCCATGTAATCACCAATAGCGCGCCGGGACGGCCCGTACTGGAAGTGGAGAACGGTGTATACGTGCACCGTGTGAATTCTTATGAGAACTTGACCGATTTCGAGGATTGGGTGCTTGAGTTCAATCTGGCGATTGTAGATTATGTTGCCTCCCGGCTCAGCGGGAACGTAAGGCTCGATCTTATTCACGCGCATGACTGGCTGGTCGGCTATGCCGCCCTTCTGCTGCGCCAGCAGCTGAAATTACCGCTTGTCACAACGGTCCATGCTACAGAATATGGAAGGAATCAGGGACTGTTCACGCCTCAGCAGCACATGATTCATGCCATCGAACATGAACTGGTCACTTCGTCAGACAAGGTCATTGTATGCAGCCTGCATATGCAGCGGGAGGTCTGCACTGTGCATGGTGTAGAGGAGTCCGGGACGGAGATTATCCCCAACGGCATTGATCTTCGTTCAATGGAGCTGATTCCGGCACATTCCTTCAGAAGAGAGCATTACGCGCAGGATGGCGGGAAGATTGTCCTGTTCATTGGAAGACTGGTGAAGGAAAAAGGGGTACAGGTGCTGCTGCAAAGTATGCATGACGTGCTGCGGGAATTCCCGCAATGCACCTGTATCATTGCAGGCCGGGGGCCGATGTACGCCGAGCTTGAAGCCAGTGCGGCTGAGCTGGGTACAAGCATACGCTTCACCGGCTTCGTGGACAGCCAGGAGAAAAGCTATCTGCTCCAGAGTGCCGATGTCTGTGTATTTCCCAGTTTATATGAGCCCTTCGGCATTGTAGCGCTGGAAGCGATGGGCAGCGGTACACCTGTAATTGTGTCTGAAGCCGGAGGGCTGGCCGAGATAGTTGAGCATGGGCGGACCGGCCTTACCAGCATTCCTGGAGACCCTGAAATGCTTGCGGGCCGGATTCTGCAGCTGCTCCGTGCCCCTGATGAGGGGAGCCTGCTTGCGGAAGCAGCCCGGAGGGAAGTTCTGCTGCGGTATGATTGGCAGCCCATTGCGGACAGAACCGGAGAAGTCTATTCCACGCTGAGCGGCGTGAGATTATAAGGAAAGGAAGATGCCGGGATGACATCTTTTATAACGCTCAAGGAAGAGATTATTGATCTATCGCTCTGTGCTTCCTGCGGATTGTGTGCCGCAGTATGTCCCCAAGGCCTGCTTGCGATGAATGGCGATTCCGTTTCACTTCCGGTCTTTCAGGGCCTGGAGGGCCAGGCGGCAGACACCTGCGGAAGCTGCAATCTCTGCTCGGAGGTGTGTCCGGGCTATGATACAGGTGTGATGGAATCGGAGCGGCGCATCTTCGGCCGCAACCGATCAGAGCTTGAACGCTGGACTGGCATCTACTTGTCTACCCATCAGTTATCGGCGGCGGACCCGGAAATTCTCGGCCGGGCGGCCGCCGGCGGGGCGGGAACGATCCTGGCGGTTACTGCGCTGGAGGAGAAGCTTGCTGACGCAGTGATTGTGGTGGGGAGAGATGAGGAACGTCCCTGGGTGCCGAAGGCCTACCTTGCCGATTCGGTGGACCGGATTATCCAGTGTGCCCAGACCAGCTACTGCATCACTCCCAATCTGGACCTGCTGCAGGATGGCAGATATGACAAGATCGGCATTATAGGCGTGCCTTGCCAGATCCAAGGAATCAACAAGCTGCTGAATCTGCCGGAGCACTTGCCGTCCTCTGTGCTGGCAGATAAAATAGCGTTCACGATTGAGCTGGGATGCGCCTCCAACACCTCACTGGGCGGTACCGAACATCTGATTACGGAGATCTTGGGGATCGAATTGGCTGACGTTGCTGTGATGCGCTACCGGGAAGGGCAATATCCGGGGCAGTTCATGGTCAGGACCCGGCAGGGGCAGGAGTATTATCTACCCTTTTACCGGCTGGTGGAGGAATTTAAAAAATTCAAAACCTTCCGCTGCCTCGCATGCCCGGACTGGTGGTCAGGGATCGCCGATATTTCGATTTCGGATGGAGATCCTAATATATTTGATTCCAGCAGAGAAGGGATATCCGCCAAAGCATCCTCCACGGTAATGGTGCGAACGAAGACAGGGGCCCGCCTGCTTGAGCTTGCGGTGCGCCGGAATGCGGCTAAGCTGGTCGATTACACCTTTGATAACAATCTTGGGCTGGAGCGGAAACGGCAGCGGTACCGCAGCTATGCAGCGAAGGGCGATCGGCGGATTCCGCTGGCTCCCGGCAGAGATATGGATTACTCACAAATACTCTCCGATGACGAGGTGATCAGAATTGGCATTGGTTCGAAACAGGGTCGGCCTGCCGGCCAAATGTGATTTGCAGATTAAGGCGAAGCGGGAGGTGTGCTCCTTCGAATTCCATTCGGTTCCCGGAGACAAATCAATCTCCCAGCGGGCCATTGTGCTGAACGCTATTGCCGAAGGCAAAGGTACGGTGTACAATGTGCTGCGTTCCCGTGACATTGAGAGCTGCATCGCGATTCTGCGCCAATTAGGTGTAACGATTGCATGGAACGGGGATGATCTGTCTGTGCATGGAAAAGGGCTGCGGGGCCTGCAGGCACCGGCGGGCAGGCTTGAGGTCGGGAATACGGCTACATCGGCCCGTTTGATATTGTCTGTACTGGCGGGACAGTCCTTTGCAGCGGAACTCGGCGGGAACGCACTGCTCTCGGCAAGACCCATGGACTGGGTTGTTCAGCCGCTGACGGACATGGGGGCTGTAATCGAATATCTTGGGACAAAAGGCTGCCTGCCTTTGCGGATTCAGGGAGCGTCCCCCTTGTCCCCCATAGAAATGGAAGCCACTGTGTTCAGCGCACAGGAAAAGTCAGCCCTGCTGTTCGCGGGATTATACGCGGAGGGAATCACATGTTACCGGCAACGCTGTCAAAGCCGGGATCATACCGAACGCCTGATGCATTATTTCGGCATCGATATTCAATCCGACAACGATGTTACATTCCTGAAGGGTGGCAAGGCCTTTTCCGCCAAGGATGTAATGGTTCCGGGTGATCTGTCCTCGGCGGCTTTTCTGCTGGCTGCATATGCTATTCGGAGAGCGGAGCGCAAGGGCAGCCTGCTGATCAAGGGGGTGGGTGTCAATCCAACCCGGAGCGGATTTACCGGGCTGCTTGCAGAGATGGGACTTCATTTGACGCTGCAAGCGGAAGCCGAGCTAATATCCGGGGAACCCATCGCAGATATCTATTGCACACCGGGAACCCGGTTGTCCTCTGTCCTTGCTGAAGGCAACGGGCGAATACAGAGCCTGATTGACGAAGTTCCTTTGCTGGCAGCGGTATCGGCATTTGCGGAAGGGGATACGGTGATCAGGGATTGCGGGGAATTAAGAGACAAGGATACGAACCGGATTCAGACCACCGCAGGGGTGCTAAGAGCTTTTGGCGTAGAAACTTCCTGCAGTGAAGACGAAATGGTCATTCATGGCGGCCGGCGTCTATCGCCTGCCATCGTTGACAGCTGTGGTGATCACCGGATCGCCATGACCGCAGCAGTATTGGCCAGCAGCCTGGACGAGCCTTCGATCATCCGCAACTGCGGCTGTATCAACGTTTCCTATCCGGGCTTTGTAGAGGATCTTTCGCAGTTTGCGGATATTGATGTTTTGTACGCAGAATGAACTGTTTATTCCGCCTGAAAAGCCCCCCGGCACTGTAAAGATACGGTGCCGGGTTTTTTTGAAGGATAAGAATTTATATGTTTTGGGGGGAACTGACTCCCCCTTATTTAACTGTAATACAGTGTGAAAAAATGTGGATATCTTGGAAGCCTCACAGGCATATACGCGATGCAGGAGGATAGGGCTCCATCCGCGGACTGAAGCGGACAGAGGAGCCCTTATTTTGCCAAAAATCTTACTTTTTCAGCAGTTACGGACTCAGGAGACGTTATAACGTTCGATGGAGCCTGGAATATAGGGGAAAGGGAGAAATAAAGGCATCTCAGTCCGTAGTCCTGCGGAATAGACGAATCTTCTATCCATAACGGCTGCGGATCGATCGCGAAGGAATAGGGCAATCCGTCTTTACCGGCTTCCTCGCAGGTGCTAGTTGGAAAAAGGGAACTTATTTTTCCGAAATTAAGAAATCCTGAGAGTTAGGTGGAAAAAGTAAACCTAATTGGGCCACATTTCTGGTCCAATGGCGAAATGGGCTGAATTAGTGTCTCTTTTTCCACTTCATCTGCCCGAGGGTAGGGTACTCTGGCAAATTAGTTAACCTTTTTCTACGACTGTTGATTAACCTATATTTGGGAAATTTAAGTTACAGGATAGGAACACCCTCCATTCGAGCGGCAAAGATTGTAGGCGAAATAACCGATCGAATTCGGCGAATGTTAGTTTTGCGGTGCTATGGACCGAAGCATTCCCTTGGTCAAACAGATATTTGAGCAGAACGTACACCAATAAAGCCGTATAGAGCTGTCCATATACCGCATTTGGCGTGGTCCCAAATAATCTTGGAACATTCAGTTGTTGCTTAATCCAGCGAAAAAATACTTCGATCTGCCAACGTTTTCGATAAATCTCCGCGATTTTCTCAGGCGAATGCCAGTGCAAATTCGTTGCTAAGATGACGGGGTTGCCTTTCGGATCTCGCAAGATCACCACTCGAAAACGTCGCTCGGAAAGGGCCTTGTTTTTTCCAAGCTGGCAGGTCAGATCTTGTTCAATGCTTCCCGTGAACGGTTTCTTACGTATTCTAGGAACGGGATCATGAAAGGTCGTGTTGTCCCGAAGCCGGATCACAAAATACTGACGCTCGATTTGCACGTCGTAAGCGTCGAAAAACTTGTGTTTTCCGTAAGAACGATCCGCGACCAGAATGCGTGTCGGATCGATGAGCTCCGCACAACTGTTGAGATCATGCTCATTTCCTGTGGTCTCCGTTACCCGATGCAATTCCCCCCGGTCCGCTATGATTGCGACATGGAGTTTAATCCCGGATTTTTGCCCGCGAATGGGAGCCCAAGGAAGTCGGCCCATCCCCACCGTGACTTGAGTGGAGTCGACGACAAGCAGTTCTTTTGGGATGCCAAGGGAACGCTTCGTTTTGCGATTGCACAGCTCAATCATGATTGTCAGCAAACGCTTGAAGAGTGCAAACGGAACCTGTTTCGCTTTTTTGGAGAGGGTAGAGTGGTCCACCGCTCGCTGACCGTAATGAGCCATTTGCTGCTCGCCATCGCGGTACCCGCGCCATTGCTGGAAGGCCGCTTCACTAAGAAATAAGAACAAATCGTACACGGTAAATTTTCTAGCAACATCGATATATCCCAGTTCTTCCAGGATTGGCTTCATTCGTTCCGGGGGAATCACCGATTGCAGAATGTTCGATAATGAAGTAGACTTTTTCATGAGGTCGCCTCGTTTCGGATGTTTGTAGGGGTACAAACACTTTACCGAATCGGCGGCCTTTTTTCTACATTTTTTTGGTTAATCAACAGCCGTAACCTTTTTCCACTTAAAAAGTTGCCGTAGGATTCATGGGGAGTCGTTCTCCAGGTAACGCTAGAACCAAGACGGCTGCGCTGTCCCTTGGAGGACCGCACAGCCGTTTTTGTTCGCGCTTGAGGATGAAATCCGGGAGCGGCTGCCCGTTCCGTGAAGAACGTCACAGCCCTGCGGCTGTGACGCCAGCAGGCCAGAGTTATTCCGCTTGTTCCTTCCCCTGGGAGAGCAGCCGGTCTGCAGCCTGCTGCTGCCGGTACTGTCCGGGGGTTTGCCCTGTCCGGGCCTTGAAGATCTTGTTGAAGTAGCTTACATTTGCATACCCGATATCCCGGCAGATTTCCTCGATGGAAAGGTCGAGCTGCAGCAACTCCATGGCCCGCTTGATCCGAAGCTGAATTAAATAATCGTTAATAGTCATCCCTGTAGACTCCTTGAAGATGCGGCTTAAATAAGAGGAACTGCGCTGCACGTGTTCAGCAACCGTGTCTACAGAAATATTTTTATTAAAATTAACATCCATATAATCCGTTGCCAGCTGCAGGGTCACATCCGTCATCTTCGAACGTTTCTCCTTGTGGTAGGCGATGATTCTGCTGCACATGTCCAGCAGGCACTCTTCCATATCCGGCAGCGTTTCCGCACGCGACAGCACATCTGCGTAAGCCGGTCTGTCCCCGAAGACGGCGGACATGTCGCCACGGGTTTGGACAAGCGTCTTCATGATCTCCCCGCTCAGCTGAAAAAACAGCTGCTGGATATTCGCCTTCCCCAGCTTCCTGTCAATCGCCGTCCGGGTAATCTGCCGGATGGCACCGAAGCATTGCTCCCTGTCTGTCTGCAGCAATGCCTGCAGCAGCTTTGTTTCCAGCTCATACGGATAGTAATAAGCTTCTTCCGTCGACTTCCAGTCGCCCAGGATGCCATATGTCAGAATTTCGCCCTTGCCGATGTACATTTTCAGATTCAGTGCTTCCAGGGTATCTTCGTAGGCTGAGCACACGCTTTGTTCACCGCTATAACTCCGGCTGACAGCAATGGTCACGTTCAAGCTGTACCGGTTCAGCAGAAGCTGCTTCAGCCGCTTGGCCTGTTCCAGCGGGAAGTCGTCCTCCTCCGCAGGAACGCTCAGCAGAATGACGGTCCGCTTGTCATCCTTGGCGAAGATTTCGCCGTCGATATCGGCTCCGAGCTCTTCCATAAGCCCGTAACGGAACAGATAAAACTGGATGCCGTCAGGCCCTTTTACCGGATATGGCTCTTCCAGCTCAAGAGTCAGCACGGCAAACCGGGTAAAATCCAGCCGGAGCCCCAGCAGCTCCGCCGCCTGATCCGTGCTGCCCCCCTGGATGAGGCCGTTCAAATATTTCTCCTTGATCGCTGTATGGTTATCGGTCAGAAGGGAATCCACCTTCCGTTTCTCTGTCATCAGTGTTTCCCAGTTGCGGACCAGCTGATCGTAGATGTGACGGATGAAGCCCGCTTCGTCGCCAGCGGGAAGGGGGCCGCCTGATCCGCTCCGCTGGCCGGCTTCGGAACCGCCGATATAGGAGATCACACTCTGAAGCGGGCGGTACAATCTTCTGGACAAATAAAAGGAGATCGCAAATGCCACCGTCAGGTAGGTAGCCGCAACAGTGACGACTATGAACTTGATCCGGTCCATCCCTTGCAGAAGGCTGGAGCGTTTGGTGATATCAACGAATCTCCAGCCCGTCAGTTCTGAGGTGGTGTAAGAGACGATCCGGTCGGAATCATCCATATAGTAGCCGCTTCCACCGGTCAGGCGGACAGGGTCCAGCTGCGCCAGCAGAGACTCCCCGTCAGCAGAATCGGAATAGAGCAGCTCCGAATGGGGCCCCAATACAAGGGTGGCGCCTTTTTTATTATGATAATGGCTCAAATAGTCGTCGAACAGCAGCTGCAGCTTCAGATTCATCACGATGGCGCCGTTCACCTGGCCGATTAATGGCATCTTTTGCAGCAGGCTGGCGGCAGGCTGTTCCGGCTCGAAGCCGTCCATCCGTCCGGTTAACCAAAGCGTGCGGTTGTCAGACTGCTGCTTCCACACTTCCAGCCAGGAGCGGTCGGCAAAAGTGGAGATAGGCGATGTCCTGATTTCAGGACGCGATGTCAGGACAAGCTCCAAAGGCGCGTAATACAAATAGATGGAATCAATGTAGGGACTTATTTTTTTCTGCGTCTCCACGAAATTGGATAAATCAATCAGGGAGCTTACACTCAACTTGCCGCTGCCATTGGTATGGTACAGGTACGACTGGGTTGTGATCATGCCGGAGGCGGCATATTTGATCGCGGTCAGCTCCTTGTGGATAAGCTCCTGCTGCTGTGTCAGGATCGATTCGTTGTATGCGATGGCATTCTGGATACTGTTGTCTGCTGAAATTGAGTAAGTGATCGTGGAGATGAGAATTACGGTGATCACGGCAATCGCAGTCAAGGAAAGAAGCAGCTTGACGAACATCGTGTTATGTTTGATCGAGCGGTATCCCGGCAAAGCACTCACTCCACTTCTCAGAATGGTTACGCTTACAAATTAAGTGAAATAAACAACACATCACTAGGGGGATTATATCACAGAAGTGCCCTCGGGGAAGAGGATGCCGGAAAAACATTAAAAAAACAGAAAAACATAATGCGCTTTCAGCTGCAGAAGTGGCCAAAAACATAAAAAGAATCGAAACAGAGGATTGTGTACCTTGGCGGAGAAGCTTATCGTAAATGTTGTAACCGCTATCATCACCCGGAACCAAAGCCGGGCTGCGGTGAACATACTTGTTTTAATAGGGGGAGTACTAGTGCAGACGAAATTCAAGAAATTCAGCAAAACCCTTCTACCCGCAATGCTGGTAGCGGGCCTGGTGGCCGGCTGCGGCAACGGCGGGAACAATAAGGCAGCACCGGAAGCCAGCGCAGGTGCAAATGCCGGAACAACGGCAGCAGCAGACCCGGTGGAAATTACCTGGGGTATCCATCTCCAGGCTCCGGGGGTTGTAGAAAACTCTCAAGTCCAGAAGTGGCTTGAAGAGAAGTTCAATGTAAAGATTAAGCCGGTAAAGGTGACTGATGCCAGTATTGCCTCCGGTGAAGTTCCCGATATTTTCATGCTTGGCGATCCCGCCAATGTGACGGCGTATCAGAACCAGGGCGTCCTGATGAGCCTGGACCAGAACATGCTGAAGGAAAAGATGCCGGAATATTACGCGGATATTGAAAAAAACAATGCGCTGTTCCAAACGGTGACTATCGACGATAAGCTATGGGCCATCCCTATGTTCATCGATCTGAAGCCGTATGATTTGGCGATGCTCTGGCGCAAGGATTGGCTGGATAAGGTAGGCATAACGAAGGCTCCTGAGACGCTGGATGAGTTCGAGAAGGCCATCTATGCCTTCGCACAGAAGGATCCGGACGGAAACGGCCAAAAGGATACGTACGGCTTGACAGGTACGGCAACCTCCACCTGGTCCTCCGGCTTCTATTCGATCTTCGGTGCGTTCGGTGTAGAGCCGACGATGTGGCATGAGAAGAACGGGGAAATCATGAACGGCTCCGTCATGCCGGAGACCAAGGAAGCACTGGCCAAGCTGCGGCAGTGGTTCGCTGACGGGGTTATTGACCCAGAGTTTATCACCGATACCCAAGACTCCTACCGCAAGAAACTCTACAATAACCGGATCGGCGTTATCGAGGAGCAGATTGCTAAGGGTGCGCTCCCGGATGCAGCGACCGTGACAGAAATGAAGTCCTTGAATCCGAATGCGGAGCTGGTGTTCGCCAAGAATCCGAAGGGCCCTGGCGGCGACGGCTCGTGGGACTGGGGAGTGAAGAGCAACTTTATTGTGATCAGCAACAAAGTGAAGGACCAGCCGGAGAAGCTTAACAAACTGTTCGAGATCCTGAGGGCAGAGAGCACGGACGAAGAAACCATCAACATGACCAGCCTCGGGGTGAAAGGGACCCATTGGGACTTCACGGAGAGCGGTGCGACTTCAGGAGCCACTCAATTTAAGGCCGGCTTCGAGAAGGCAGAGGAACGCGACCAGGCTGGCATCCGGCTCTTCTCGCTCGGCAACATCACGACGCAGGCATACCGCGAGAAGTATTCCAATCCGGCTCTGAATGAAGCGATCAAAACCTATTCGTCCGCTCCTAGACAGACGGATGCGCTGTTATTCTCGGCACTGCCTTCCGACGGGAAATACAAAAACGATTTAACTTCACTGATGCAGAAATACTTCGCCCAAATTATCAGCGGAGAAATCCCGCTCGAAGATTTCGATAAGTTCGTTGCGGAATGGAAATCCAGAGGCGGCGATGAATTGACTAAAGAAGCCAATGAGATGTACCAGGCTCAATTCAAAAAATAAATAGGGTTTTTAGGGGAGTGTAAGATGAAAACCATACGAAAGCATGGAGAATTATTGGCGCTGTTTCTGTTTGCCTTTGCGTTTTTCATTGTTTTTAAATATGGTCCGCTGTATGGCGTGGTCATTGCATTTAAGGATTTCAAGGTCGTGGATGGAATATGGGGAAGTCCGTGGGTAGGATTTCAGCATTTTCAGGAGCTGTTCCAGAGCAGCGACTTTTACCGTCTTCTTAAAAACACCCTGCTTTTGAACTTTTATCAGCTGCTCTTTGCATTTCCGGCTCCGATTATTCTGGCGATTCTGCTCAATGAGGTCCGCTCCCGGTATTTCCAGAGATTTATTCAGACAACGATGTATTTGCCCCATTTCGTATCTTGGGTAATCATGTCGGGTCTGCTCATCTATTTTCTGTCGCCGACTACAGGGATTATGGCTGACATCATGGGCTGGTTCGGAAAGGAGCCTATCTTCTTTATGGGCAAAAAGGAATATTTCCGGTCCATAGTCGTAGGCTCTTCCATACTGAAGGACCTGGGCTGGGGTTCCATCATCTATTTTGCCGCTTTGTCGGGGATTAACCCGGAAATTCAGGAATCGGCCATCATTGATGGGGCGAACCGCTGGCAGAGGATCATCCGGATCAATGTTCCGTCGATCATGCCTACCATATCGATTATGTTCATCCTCAGTCTCGGCGGTTTCTTAAGTGCAAATTTTGAACAAATTATCAATCTGCTTAACCCGGTCACCTTTGAAACGGGCGACGTCATCGATACTTACGTCTACCGGGTCGGCCTGCAGCAGTTCCAGTACAGCTACACAGCAGCTATCGGCTTGTTCAAGTCGCTTGTGGGACTTGTGCTCATTCTGGGTGCCAATCTGACCGTGAAGAAGCTGAGCAAAGGGGAAAACGGATTATGGTAGGAGCAGGAGGAAGTCAGTCATGAAGACGAGAAAATGGCAGGATCTTATTACACCCGCTATCATCTATTTGGTGTTATCATTGCTCGCGCTGATCGTCGTGTACCCATTCATTCATGTTACGGCGGTTTCCTTCAGCGGACGCGGAGAGGCGCTCCGGAGCGGATTTCATTTTTTTCCGCGGGACTTCGAATGGAGAGCGTACCGGGAGCTGCTGGAATATCCGTTCATTTGGTCAGGCTATGCCAATACCGTGTTCCGCATGGTGGTGGGAACGCTCTTGACGCTGCTAGTCACCGTCTGCGCTGCCTATCCGCTGTCACGCCCTGATTTTCCTATGAAGCGTGCGCTGATCATGCTAATACTGTTCACCATGATCTTCGACGGGGGCATCGTCCCGAATTATCTGCTGATCAAAGAGCTGCATCTGCTGGATTCACGCTTGGTCTATGTGCTGCCTACAGCAGCTAATGCCTTCCAGGTTCTGGTGATGCTGTCGTTCTTCCGGTCCATTCCGGATGCACTGATCGAAGCGGCCCGCATCGACGGGGCCAGGGACATGCGGATCTTGTTCCGCATTGTGCTGCCGCTCTCCATCCCGTCCCTGGTGACGATTGGGCTCTGGTCGCTCGTTCACCATATCAACGCGTTTATGGATAATCTGCTGTATGTCACCGACCAGTCGAAGTACGTGCTGCAGCAAGTCGTCCGGCAGATCCTCATCGAGAACAAGCTGGACCCGTTCACTACGGCAACCAATCTGGTCCCTCCTGCACCGGAGAGTCTGAAGATGGCGTCAGTGATTGTATGCTCATTACCGGTGCTCGTGTTGTACCCGTTCCTGCTTAAATACTTTGAGAAAGGAACGATGATTGGTTCAGTGAAAGGGTAAGCTGCGCTTCCAGGGAACCTCACGGTTCCCTTTCAGATACTTCAATCGATAAGGAGGCATGTAATAAAATGAAAAGAAGAACGTTCATTGTCTTATCGATCATTGCTTTGATAGTAGGATGTTTCCCGGCCGCATCGATTCAAGCAGAAGAGTCACACCCTTCCCAAGCAGTCTATTACGTATCTGAAAATGGAAGCGATTCCAATCCGGGGACAAAGGATAAGCCCTTCCTTACCCTGGAGAAGGCCAGGGATGCCATCCGCCAGCTGAAGCAAGGCGCAGGACTGCCTGACGGCGGCGTTACCGTTTATCTGAGGGGCGGCATCTACAACCGGTCCGGAAGCTTCCTGCTGGAGGAGCAGGATTCGGGAACGGCAGGCAAACCGGTTACCTACAAGGCTTATCCGGGCGAATCCGTGAGGCTGAGCGGTGGCCGGCAGCTTCAGAAAGGGTGGTTCACCCCGGTGACAGACCCGTCAGTCCTGAACCGGATCATCAGCACAGATGCAAGATCCAAGGTTCTGCAGGCAGACCTGAAGGGGCATGGCATTACCGATTACGGGGTCATGAGCCGTCATGGCTATTACAAAGCCAACGATGTAAGCCAGACTCCGCCTATGGAGCTGTACATCGAAGGCGAAGGGATGACCCTGGCCCGGTGGCCTAACAAGGGCACGGTTCAGATGGGCGATATTATCGATCCGGGGCCGACCCGCAAAGATCCTGACTTGCAGACCCGGGGAGGCACCTTCAAGTACACCTATGAACGGCCTGCGCTTTGGACCCAGGCGGATGATATCTGGCTCGACGGGATCTTTGGCTATAGCTGGGAATGGTCGTACAACAAAATCGCTTCGATTGATACACAGAACAAGTCCATCACCCTGGCTTACGGGGAAATGAGCGGAATTTTTAAAAACTGGTACCCGGACTTCCATTTCGCCCAGAACCTGCTGGAAGAGATCGACATGCCGGGAGAGTATTATATTGACCGGAGCAAAGGCAAGCTGTATTTCATGCCCACAGCAGCCTTCCAGGCGGCGAACCCGGAAATTACCGTGTCCATGCTGAAAACCCCCCTGATCAGTACGTTAAATACGTCTTTTGTCACCTTTGAGGACCTGATTCTGGAGAATGGACGGGATTCGGGGGCGGTCATCATTGGCGGCGACAGTGTCCGGCTGGTGCACTGCGAGATCCGCAACTTCACCGAAGGCGGCGTACGGATCAATACCCAGAGCCGCTGGCTGTACAATGACTTCGCTAAGGGCACAGGGGTTAATCACGCGATTGTCAGCACACATATCCATCATGTCGGAGGGACGGGAGTCATCCTGAACGGCGGGGACAGGCTGACGCTTGCGCCAGGCAATAATGTGGTGGAGAACAGCCATATCCATGATTTTGCCTATTACCATAAAGCGTACAACCCTGCTGTGATTCTGACGGGAGCAGGCAACCGCATTTCCCATAATGAAATTCACGATGCTCCGCATCCCGGCATTCTGATCTTCGGAAACGACCAGGTAGTGGAATACAACAACATCTATGATGTCTGCAAAACCTTCTCGGATCTCGGCGCGATCTACATGAATCTGGGCGCTGCCCCGCAGGAGCGGGGTTCGGTTATCCGGGGGAATTACTTCCACAACATCGGTGAAGGCAAAGCCGGTGTGCAGGGCGTCTATCCGGACAATTTCACGATGGGGATGACGATTGAAAAAAATATTTTCTACCGGATGGGCAATTCCGCCATTCTGAACAACGGAGGCGCGCACATCCGCACCAAGAACAACCTGTTTATCGACGCCAAGGTGCCTTATGAGTACTCGGATATGTACCTGGGTGACGGGCCGGAGCAGCAAATCAACAAAAACTATATGCAGCCGTGGCATGCCTTGTTCGAAAAATACAACAACTTCGCCGGCATGCCGCATCTGACCAAGTACCCGGAGCTGGCCAATTTCTTCACGGAGAACCGGTACTATCCTGACACCAACACATTCCAGAACAATGTAATCTATAATCCGACCAAAACGAGAGGCCCCAACCTAAATGAGAATGGAGCTTACGATAAGTTAAAACTGGTTCAATACGCGAACAACTGGGTGACGGACCGCGACCCGGGATTCGTAAACCTGGCGGGCGGTGATCTGAATCTGAAGGCGAATGCTGAGGTGTTCCAGCAGATTCCCGGCTTCCAGACGGTTCCCTTCAGCGAGATGGGAATCATAGGCAAGGCCGGCCCTTATCTGGCTCCGGATGTGATCCCTGTAAAAGGCGTCGTGCTGTATGAGGATGCGATAACCCTGGGTATCGGAAAATCGTATAACCTGTACTCGGCAGTTCTCCCCTGGAATGCGACCAATAACAAATTGCAATATACCTCCAGCGATCCTTCTGTAGTGAAGGTGGACGCAGACGGCAAGCTGAAGGGGGTTAATCTGGGGAATGCAGTCATCACGGCGGTCTCTGCAGACAACCCTCTGTTGAAGGACGAAGTCCAGGTGACGGTTGAGGTCGGAGACGGGATAATGGATGAAACGACTTTTGAGAACGGCCGGAACAGCTGGCCGATGGATGCGAACCGGACCATTGTGGAGACTGACGGCGGCAACCATATGTATAAGCTGCTGAAGGGTGCGACAACGCTGAACGAGAACGACTTCAGCAACTACGAGCTGACCTTTAAGCTGAAGACGCCTCCGGCGATCCCGGAATCGGCGACGCTTTACGTGTTCGACCGGCTGAATCCGGGCGGCAGCGGAGGCAGAATCGGATACAAGAAGCTGGCCGACGGAACCTCTTCCTGGATTCTCTATAATGCGGCCTGGGGTACGGTGAAGCAGAATACGCTGGCCACTCAGGACCTGCTGCCGGATACCGTCTACAACATGAAGATCATTGTCAAGGGCCACGAGATCAGTGTCTACCTAGATGGCAAGCTCAAGCTGAAGGGCACTGATCCGACCGCTAATCCTTCCGGCAAAGTCGGATTCTACGCCGGCGGCTTCGACTATCTCTTGTTCGATGATATCAAATTTACGGTGCCGACGAAGGAAGTGGCCGGTCTGCTGCTCGATAAGAGCAGCGTCAACATGGTGATGAATGAGCAGCAGCAGCTGCAGGTCCAGTTCGACCCGTCAGACGCCGAGAATCATGCCGTTGTCTGGCAGTCGAGCCATCCGGAGGTAGCTTCTGTCGATGGGAACGGAACAGTCACGGCTCTGGGGACAGGAGAGGCTGTGGTTACCGTTGCCTCGGTCGCCAACCCGTCCGCTTCAGCCTCAGCCCGGGTCGTGGTTTCGAATATTCTTCACTTCACCGATTACGATTCAGGAGCTAACGGATGGCCGATAGATCCGAACCGCAGCATTGTGACGGTGAACGGAAACAAAATGTACAAAATTCTGAAGGGGGCATCGGCGCTTCATCCGAAGCTTTTCACGGACTACGAGCTGACTTTCAAGCTGAAAACACCTGCGGAAATGCCGGAAGCGGGTACATTATATGTGTATGACCGTACCGCCTCCGGCAATTCAGGCAAGATCGCATACAAGAAATTGGCGGACGGCACGTCGCAGTGGATTCTTTACAGTCCGACTTGGACAGTGCTTCAGACCAAGAATATAGCAGCTGCGGATTTGCAGCCGGATACGGAATACAACATCCGTGTTCTGGCCGAGGGTTCGAGCATCCGCGTATATGTGAACGGTGAACTGAGATTGGATGGTATAGATTCTGCCCATAACCCGTCCGTAACGGTGGGCTTTTATGTAGGCGGTTTCAGCGCTATGTGGTTTGACGACGTCAAGTTTACTAGGATTGACCGGACCGCTCCCGTAACCACGGCAGCCATGAATCCGGCACTTCCTGACGGATCGGATGGCTGGTATGCACATCCGGTGACAATAGAGCTGAAAGCTTCAGATACGGATTCCGGTGTGACTAACACCGTATATAGCGTTAATGGTGGTGCAGATTGGCTGTCATACCAGGGGCCGCTGACCATCAGCCAGGACGGCCGGTATGCGCTGCAGTACCGCTCGGTTGACTCCGCCGGAAATAAGGGGGACATTCAGACCTTGAGCTTCAAGCTGGATAGCAGTGCCCCTGAACTATCCGTTGCGGAGCCGGCCGCGAGAGCTTATGCAGGCACGGAAACCCTGACATTATCGTGGACCGCCGCCGATGGCATGTCCGGGGTGGCTGACGGCAAGACCTCTGCGCTGCTGGATGGTGAAGCCGTAGAGCAGGGGGCTTCAGTTCCACTGTACACGCTGGATCTTGGCAGCCACACGTTCGCCGTGTCCGCCAGCGATGGCGCGGGGAATACGCAGGAGCGCACAGTAACGTTCTCGACCTATGCCGATATTAACTCGCTGAAAGCGCTGGTCAGCCTGTTCAGGGAGAAATCGTGGATAGACAATCACGGCATTGCGAACAGTCTGAGCACGAAACTGGACCACGGGCAAGTGGAAGCCTTCCTTCACCAGGTGCAGGCCCAAAGCGGCAAGCATATCCAGGCTGAAGCCGCTTCCTATCTCCTGCGGGATGCGCACGATATTCTGGGAAGGGTTGGCACGCAGAGCTAGGTTGATGATCCGATCTGCCGGGTGAATTGAATTAGGAACAAACACAACGGCTGCGCCGTCCTTTATTGGACTGCGCAGCCGTTGTTCCCGTGAATGAAGTACAACTCGTTATTTCTCCCAAAGCCCGACCAGCCGGTCTTCAGGATCTTCAATTCAAATAAACTTTCCAAATTCACTAACCTTATTGTTCTTTGCAAGAGGTACACCTGTTTGTTCAAGATGCTTAATAGTTTCATCTAAGTTATCCACTTGGGAATTTTCTATTGATTTCTAGGCCCAACCATTAGATATCTTAATTCATTTCATTAAATCGTTCAACTGCCTTGCTTAGAAGATAATTGAAATTCTCGGGTGTACCATCTGTAGTGTTCAGGAACTGGCCGTTCAGGTCAGAATCAGACACAGGTTCCTTCTTATTGATGCGTTCAATGATTTTTGAAGCAGCCGCTTTTGCCTCAGTGGCTGAATTAACATAGCTCTCGATACTGAAGCTGTTAATCCCTTCTTTTTGAATTCGTTCCTTGTCTTTTAAGATCGTCATGAGCACACTCAGATCTGCGGTCATGATGTCGTATTTGGCTTTAAACTTCGTCATGTCAAGCTGCAGCACGTTGCTGGCGGTGATTCCCTGTTCATCCATTTCAATGGCCGTAGCCTCGGCATCTATCATGAACTTCAAGGCATTATACCTGATCTGCTGGTCTGCATCCTTCAGTTTTTGCAGTTCAGCCAGACGCTGCTCATTACCCAATTTTTGCAAAGCCGTGAAGTATTGGTTGGCGACAGTCTCGTAAGCGAGATTGGCACTTACCAGCTTGGTATGCAGCTGTTTTCCTTTTGCGAAATCATCATCCACGTAGCCTCTTGTATCATAGTAGGCTTTCATATCGTCCAGGACAGACAACAAATCTTTGAGGACCGGTGCCAGTTTGATCACTAGGGGGTCTGCGTTCGCAAAAGCAGGTTGGCTTGCGGTATAGCCGTTCGCTTTATCAACAACTTCCCGCTCAGTTTCAGCAACGCCGAGCATGATGAAGCTGAAGTTCTCCTCGATTACAGGCTGTGTATCAACTCCGAACTTCTCAAAATAATGAACTAGAACCTCATTGATTCTACCTGTCATCAAGTTGTTCAGCCTGACATACGCATTGTATTTTTCGATTTCTTTGCTCTCGCCGGACGTAACGCCTGCAGGTGCTTGACCCACGGTGGATGTATTGGCAGAACAAGCGGACAACATTGCACCTAACATGATAATGGCAATAACGAATGATAGCTTTCTCAAAATAGTGATTCCTCCGGCTGAGTAATTTAACGGGTCGCATATCAATGCTGATTGTGAAAAACATCTATTCAATTTTAAAGTTATTTGGTGAATAGGTCTTGAGACTTGAGTAGCAAAATTCTAAAAAACTTCTTGATTTTGAGTCAAAAGCATCTTTTTCGCCTAATTCTGTTGTACAGGGCGCTACAGATTCATTTTTTTTCGCTGATTTAGGGATCATCTGCTGTATAAATTGCAATTGAATGCTGCTAGCCCAGTCTGAGCTATGCGGAAGATCATAGCATCCTCTACACCAACAGAGCCTTGGACGAAGTTGTCCAAGGCTCTGTTGGTCTGTCTCAGCAGCGTCTGTCTCAGCAGCATATGGCAATGCTGCATCTGGCTAGCTGTGTGTGAACTGCAGCTCGGGAAAAATCCAGGCGTATGACTGATAATACCCGCTGCTGCTATTTTTGTTGCCAGTAATCGGGCGATAGGGAGAGACAAAGCGCTCATATTCGGGTTCCCTGTAAACGTTGAACATGGCTTCGTACAAATCCAGCGGCCACGTATCGGAAGCAAGCGGTGCCGGGAATTTCTGACCGTTGTCATACGGCCATTCCTCTATGCGCCCATCGGCATAATAAAAGAAGGTATCGAGTGCCTTCTTGACGCTTTTTCCGCCGGGAGAGGTCCAGTGAAACAAATTCTCGCCGGTAGTGTCATCGACTAGCTTGATGGCAGCCGTAAGGGGAGCAAGGGAGAAATAATGATACCAGATTGCATTGTTTCCTCTTGTTGTTTCTTCCGGAATGAGTCCGGAAGTTTCAAGAGAGCTGTCAATATGTTCCTTGAGATAGGCGACTTCTTCCGCAAAACGGGCTTGGTCGTCCATCAGGCGGAACAAGGATAATTGGGCATACAAGCTCCAGCTCCACCAGTTGTTCCGGAGCGGAATGCGGTCCCACCCGGGCAGGCATACCCCGGTCATCCAGGCAATGAACTGGTCCTTGTTCTCCTTGCGCCAGCCGGAATAGCTGTGGAGCAGCTCAGCCGCCCGGATCAGTCCTGTTCCCAGATAGGCGGAGACCAGCGGGCCGTCATCGCCGGTCAGCACCTTGTTGATGGCTGCCCAGCCATCAATCAATTCAAGTGCCTTATCCGCATAGGCGGTCCTGCCGGTGTGGCGGTAAGCCAACGCCGCTGTGTACGCCGCCTGGGCATCCTCCTCCATCAGCCGCTTGGCTGCCTGATGGCCGGCCATATCGAAGTAAAAGCCCGGAATATGCCATGTGGAAACGGCGTGGCAGCTAACCGACATGCTGTCATTTGCAACTTGCAGCAGCTGTTGTAATGCAGCCTGGCTGTTCATAAGTGTGCATCTATCCTTTCGGTTTCAGGCTCAAAATCATTGCTTTTCGAAATCATTACCGTTCATACCAATAGCCCGGCACTCCGCGCTCCAGCCGC
Organism: Paenibacillus graminis; assembly: GCF_000758705.1. Taxonomy (NCBI): domain Bacteria; kingdom Bacillati; phylum Bacillota; class Bacilli; order Caryophanales; family Paenibacillaceae; genus Paenibacillus; species Paenibacillus graminis. Next base: position 1,998,190 of record NZ_CP009287.1, read on the forward strand.
ATTAAGGCTTCCAGATAGAAATAATCTCCCCAGATCACATAATCATCAGGCGAAATATCAAGCCGGACGGCATAGGAACCCCGGTTCAGCAGTCCTTGTGCATCCGGCTCACCCTTCGTGGAGTAGTTGGCGGCAAGGGAGGCAACGATTCTCCGGGCTGATTGTGCCAGCCATTCCCGGTCAGCGTCATGCTCTGGAAGCAGGGCAACCAGCTCCAGCATGCCCGACGCGGCGATGGCTGCAGCGGAGCTGTCCCGTTTGGTCTCCGGAATCTGCGGCACATCGAAATCCCAGAACACAACACCATCCTCGGGGAGACGGTCCGCAAAATAGCGGGCGAGCCGCTTGGAGGTTTCCAGCAGCTCGGGCTGCCGCATATACCGGTAGGCCAGCGCGAAACCGTAAATGCCCCAGGCTTGGCCTCTGGTCCAGGTTGATCCGTCCCGGCTCCCTTGGTGGGTGCCCCCGCGGATCGAGTCCCCGGTTATCGGATCAAAGTAAAAGGTATGGTACGTGGAGTCATCTCCGCGGACCAGAAATCGGCGGCTCATGGCCGTCTGCTGCTCGGCGGCCTGACGGTAGGCCTCCCGGCCGGTCTGCTGGTAAGCCCAATGCAGCAAAGGCAGATTCATCAGGCAATCGATGATAATGCGCCCGCCGTTCTCGGGATCATCCTTGGGTCCCCACGCCTGGAGAATTCCCGGAATGTCGCGCCATCTTTCCAGCAGAATATCCGCAGCCTGCAAGGCAGCGGACCGGGAGCTTTCGTCCCGTTCCAGAATCCAATGGGCTTTGATGGAGAGAGAATAGAGAAATCCGATGTCATGATGCTCCAGGCCCGTCCGGTGCTCAAGACGCTCCCGGAAGTTGTCCAATGTTGTCATAGCGGCAGTCCGAAACCGGGGGTCCTTGGAATATTCATAGGACAGCCAGAGCAGCCCGGTCCAGAAGCCCTCGGTCCAATCATTACCCGGAGTTAGCCGGTAGATCCGGTTTCCTTGGGTGCTTGTAACGGGGAACTTGTCTCCAAACCGCCCAATATTGTTTGAAATTACGCGCAAGGCGTCTTCGATAGCTTGTGCCCACATAGCGGTATCCTCCATTTCGCGTTATCATGCTGCCTTTATTATATAACCGGACGAATGATTGCCGGTTGTGCTAAAATGTAACCAAATTGCGATTATAGCAACGGGGAGGCGTTGGCGTTGGCGTCACATATAGAACATGTGGATCCGGGCCACAGCAGCTTTTTTCTGGCTTTCCGGGATGAGCTGCAGGAGGATCACTTTCATAAATTTCATGCGCATCAGGGTCTGGAATTGTTATTTATCCATGAAGGGCAAGGGATCGTCGAGGTGGAGGGCCGCACCTATGAATTGCAAGGAGGAGCGTTGTTTTGCTTCCAGCCATACCAGCTGCACAAGGTGGAAATTCCCGCCCCAAGGGATGTCCGCTATGTCCGGACGAATCTGACCTTTGAGCCCCGGTATCTGGAGCCGTTTCTGGCTCCATACCCCAAGCTTGAGGCGTTTCTCCGCTTTTTATCCAGGGGGGCGCTGCCTTCGCCCAGATTTGCTGTTGATGACAGCCGGCTGATGGGAGCGGTGGAGAGTCATGTTCAGGCCGTACTTGAACCGAGTGAGGGGCAGGAGGAGGCCCGTATCCTGTTCCTGATATCCTTGCTGCGGTATCTTCAACTGGCGGTCATTTCCGGCGAGGAGCTGCTGCCGGAAGGCTGGTCCGTTAAAACAACGGCCCACATCGAATCGGTTATGGATTGGATCGAAGACCATTTCAGGCAACCCTTCAGTCTGGAGCTGCTGGCCGGGGAACTGCATCTGTCCTCCTACTATGTATCCCATCTGTTCAAACAGTACACCGGGGTATCGCTCATGGATTATGTCACGGCCAGAAGAATCCGTGAAGCCTGCGTGCTGCTGGGGAATTCCGGGCAATCCGTACAGAGAATCGCCCGCGAGATCGGAGGGCTAAGCGCCCCCTATTTTTGCAAGCTGTTCAAGAAACACAAAGGCATGACGCCTCTGGACTACCGCTCGGCACTTCACCATTCGGCCAAATAGGGGCGGGTTTCTGCAACGCCGGAATATGAGGAGGCGTTGCCAACTCCTTGCCCTCTAAGCTTTCCCGTTCCTAATCTGGCGGTACCTCCCGGGTGTGACTCCAGTTTGTTTACGAAACAGCCGTATGAAGTAATTGTCATTCTCAATGCCGACTTGCCGGCCTACTTCCGAGACGGAAAGTTCCATGTTCTCCAGCAATGATTTGGCCTTTTTGATTTGCAGATCATGCAGATATTGGAGCGGACTCATTCCCGTATACGTTTTGAGGCACCGGGCGAGATAGTCGAACCGGAAATGAAGCGTCTGCTCCATGTGCCTGGCGTCGAAGGGACGGGTCAGATGCTGCTGAAGGTAGGCGATCGTTTGATCGCAGAGCTGTCTTGCGCGGGAGGCATATTGCATTTTTGCCGCAGCCTGCAGTTGGACCAGAAGACCGGCCAACTGCGTCTGCAGCGGTAAGGAGCTTGCCGGAGACAAGGCCTGATGAAGCTCCACCATCCGCTCCAGGAACGGAAGAACATCGGGGATATGCAGACTGGTGAATTTCGGAATATACATCACCTGCTGCTGCGGGGCAGTATCGAGATTTGTCCCTTTGACATAGGGAAAGGACCAGGGGATTTTTCCGCTGTCCATCGTCCGGACCGGTGCCGGATGGACAAAATGAATCCAATAAATTTCCGTGATTTCTTCACAAGGACGATGCCCGGCATGCCTGCGGCCCGGTTCGAGTACCAGCATGGAGCCTTCCTTGATTTCGTAGGGTATCCCTTCTTCCGTCATATACAAGGTGCCCTTTAAGACAAACAGCATGTCATATACATCGAACGAACGGGTTTCGTGCTTTTGCCCCGGCGGCCAAAAGGCGTGGCCGATGGTCACCAGCTGCGGCAGCGGGGGAATGGCAAGCTCCAGGCAATTCATTGCAGGGTGCTCCTTTCAGAACCTGTTATCAACGGTTTCATTGTAGCATGGTGAACTTTGATAAGGTAGAAAATGTGCTATTATAAGTCGATTCAGGACCTGTCAGACCCCGGTGGAAGTCATTATACTGAAGGTATAAGATCCGGAAAGGAAGGGAAAGCATGCGATTTCGTCAGGTTCATCTCGATTATCACACCTCCGAAGCCATCACACCGATCGGAGCCCGTTTTGACAAAAAGCAGTTTCAGGAGATGCTGAAGCTGGGTAACGTGGATTCTGTTACCGTCTTCTCCAAATGCCACCATGGCTGGGCCTATCATCCGTCGGAGGCGAATGAGATTCATCCCGGGCTGAGCTTCGATTTACTTGGAGCCCAGATCGAGGCCGCCCATGAAATTAACGTAAAGACGCCGGTATATCTATCGGCCGGTCTGGATGAGAAGCTGGCCAGGCGCCATCCGGAATGGCTTATCCGGGACGAAAACGATCAGACGAACTGGGTGAAGGGCTTCCTGGAACCGGGATATCACCAGTTCTGCATGAACACGCCTTACCTGGATATCCTGATTGCCCAGACCCGCGAGGTCGTGTCGCGCTATGATCTGGACGGCCTCTTCTTCGATATTGTCGGTGTGCGCAAATGCTACTGCCACAGCTGTATAGAGAGCGTGCGGCGCGAGGGCGGAGATCCGCGGGATGAGCAGGCGATGCGCAGACTCTGGGAGAGAACCTATGCCAACTATACGGCAAGGCTGAAGGAAGCGGCCGAAGCCATCAAGCCGGGACTGCCGATCTTCCACAACGGCGGACACATTGCACGCGGCCGGCGGGATCTGGCAGGGATGAACAGCCACTTGGAGCTGGAATCACTGCCCACGGGCGGCTGGGGCTATGACCATTTCCCGCTGTCGGCCAGATATGCGCAGACGCTGGGCGTCCAATTTCTCGGCATGACCGGGAAATTCCATACATCCTGGGGGGAATTCGGCGGCTATAAGCATCCCAACGCACTCCGTTATGAAACCGCACTCAGCATCGCCAATGGCGCAGGATGTTCGATCGGGGATCAGCTGCATCCCGACGGACACATGGATGAAGCGACCTATGCCCTGATCGGAGAAGCCTACCGTGAGGTGGAGAGCAAAGAAGCTTGGTGCACCCGCACCACGAACGTTGCGGATGTGGCACTGCTGTCGCTCGAAGCAACCGGTGTGCATCCGCAGGCAAAGACCGGCGGGCGTAAGCCGCCATCGGATGCAGGAGCCGCCCGCATCCTGCTGGAGGGGAAATTCCTGTTTGACGTCATCGACAAGGAGCATGATTTTACCGCCTACAAGGTGTTGATTTTGCCGGATTATGTGGCGGTGGATGACGGGCTGCGCGGTAAATTAGAAGCGTTCTTGCAGCAGGGTGGCAAAATTCTGGCGACAGGCTGGTCCGGACTTGATCCGGAAGGGACGCAGTTTGCGGTTGATCTCGGGGTGCGGCATGTGGAGGTTAATTCTTACCGCCCTGATTATTTCCGTCCTTCGTTCAAGCCCGGGCGCTTGCAAGAGGCCTCCTTCATCTTTTACGGACAGGGACAGAAGGTCGAGCTTGCCGGCGGAATCGAGCTGGGACGCCGCGAAGATCCGTATTTTAACCGTGATGTATTTACCTTCTGCTCGCACCAGCATACGCCAAGCAGTTACACTAATGGTGGACCCGGCATGGTGGAAAACAGCAATGGAATCTATATTGCATGGAACGTATTCGAAGATTATGCCAGCAAAGGCAGTCTGATTGTAAAGGAAACGGTTTTGCTTGCACTGAACCGGCTGCTTCCTGATAAGTCTCTGCAGACGAATCTCCCGGCGCAGGGCATCGTCACGCTGCAGGAGCAGAAGGTGGAGAAGCGCCTGGTCAATCATCTGCTGTATGCGTCACCGGTCCGCAGAGGCGAGAACATCGAAGTAATCGAGGATATTATTCCGCTTTACGATGTCCAGGTTTCTGTTCGAACGGAGGGCCGGGTTCAGAATGTGTATTTGGCTCCGCAAATGACACCGCTTAATTTCAGCCGGGAAGAACAGATTGTTCACTACACGGTACCCGTGCTGGAATGCCATCAAATGGTAGTTCTTGATTATGAATGAGCCTCAATATCTATAATTATACTTTGTAAAAAGAGGATGGCGAATGATGAACTTTGAGCCCTTGTCTTCATTTATCGACCGCATCACCTCCTGGCGGATCCCGTGGGCGGAGGTGCTTGTTATGTACCGTAACGAACCAGTTTTCCGTTACCGTAACGGCTATGCCAACCTGGAAGAGCAGACGCCAATCGATGACGGACGGATCATTAATCTCTACTCCCTGACCAAGATCATGACCTGCACAGCGGCCCTCCAGCTCTTGGAGAAGGGCGCCTTCCTGCTGAATGACCGCCTGTCGGACTATCTGCCGGAATACACTGAAATGAACGTGAAGAAGAGGCTGCCGGGCGGCGAGCTCATACTTGAGAAGGCCGTACATCCGATTACGGTACGCGATCTGTTCACTATGTCAGCGGGTTTCTCCTATGATCTGGGATTGCCTTCCATTCGGGAAGCAGTGAAACACACAGGGGGCAAAATGCCGACGCGCGCCATTGCGGAGGCACTTGCCAAGGAGCCGCTGCAATTCGAACCGGGTACCCGGTGGAATTACAGCTTATGTCATGATGTCCTTGCAGCACTGGTCGAGGCTGTGGACGGCCGGCGGTTTGGCACGTATATCCGGGAGGAAATTACCAGGCCGCTGGGCATGGATGACACAGGTTTCGATCTCCCGGACGGGCAGCAGAGCCGTCTGGCTCCGCAGTATGAATATAGTGATGAGCTCGGCAAGCCCGTGCGGAAGGACGGGAACGGGTTCCGGCTCGGAACCGAATACGAGAGCGGCGGGGCGGGATTGCTGTCTACCGTGAGCGACTATGCGCAATTTTTGAATGCGCTGACGAATCAGGGAACAAGCCCGGACGGCGTGCGTATTCTGTCACCGGCATCGGTGGAGCTGATGCGGACGGAGCAGCTGACCGAGAGCATGCGCGGCGATTTCTCCTGGGAGCAGCTGAAAGGCTACAGCTATGGGCTGGGCGTCAGAACCCATATCTCAAAGGCCCGCAGCGGTTCGCTGAGCCCGCTTGGCGAATTTGGCTGGAGCGGCGCTGCCGGCTGCCTGGCCATCATCGATCCGGCTTCGCAGCTGACCGTGATGTATGCGCAGCATATGCTGAACAATCAGGAGCCTTTTGTGCATCCGCGATTGAGAAATATCGTGTACGCCTGCTTGTGAAGTGATAATTAGGCTGCTTACAGGTGCATCTTTGTCATCTGACGATGTTGGGAGTTGTCACAATCCTTACACCCGGTTGAGTTCACAACCTCAAAAGGTACGAAATAGAACCCGGAGGGATAATACTCCTTTTCAGTGCTTGTCTAATCAACAAGTCTGAAGAGGAGTTTTTATTATGATTAGAAAATAAACAAATTGAGGATAACCTCCGGCAAAAGTATCTCCCACATTGGAGAAGTTGATAAATTATCTGTGCGAACTCTTTCGCAGTCGAATTATGGGGAAGTTAACTGATGTTCCAAGGTGAGTATGTAAAAAAAATTCAAATGGAAAATATTAAAAAAAATAGTATTGACAATTATATCTAGTAATGTAAATGTAAATAGATATTTTTAAATTATTTTGAAGTATCTGGTGTGCACCCAACGATTCTCGAACAGCTATCATCTTGTTCTTGGCAGCAAGAAGCTGAACTAAACCAAATTAATTAGGAAGCTCGAGCCTAAATATTTAAATTTTATAAAAATACTACAATGGGAAAGAGAGATATATTATGCAGCATGCAGTTACACAAATGAGATGGAAAGTATTATATTCTAAAGGCTGTTTAGCCTGTAGGGCGGGTAATCGGATATGGGGATTATCGGAAAATTTTGTGTTCACCCCTTGCATAATGTACAAAAACCTTTTAAGTATAGACCACTCTTCTGACTTCACCCAAAGTTGTGAGAAAACCAACAGCGACATTTGCAGAAGACTACTGATATTTAACAGGCAATCCGTATGAAGGGCACTGGGTACTATTCTATTTTCTCCAGGGCCGCTGTTGGGTTTACCTTTAAACTTCTGCTGGGGGTCCCTTACGGGTTTACAACTGCGTTTCTACTGGCTGATATTATACACTCGGCTATGGCTGCTGATTTTCAACAATTGATTCGGCAGTGTTTGTTTCTCGGGGCTCTGGTCTTAATCTTCAATGCCATCGATTATTTCATAAGTGTGAGTATGCAAATCCGCACTGAATATGGCAAGCACCAATTGAAGGCAGCTATATTGAAGCAGTATTTGGCTCAGAATATGAAATTACATACTGAGCTAAACAAAGGTGAGTTCATCGAGCATCTCTATAATGATGTTAATGAAGTTGTGAAATATTTTACGCAGACGCTGCCTGTATGGATTGCTGCCATGGTAACTGCAGCAGCGTATGCTGTCTACTTCGCATCGGTTAACGTTTGGATTTGTTGCCTGTTGATTGTAATTGCGCTACTGCATGTACTCCCGCCAATCGTAATCAAGAAATACATGCTTGAAAATTACCTGGACGCCCGCGAGATAGAAGCGAGAATCACCAATCACCTATTATCCGGTTATAAAGGATTCCGTTCCATTCAAATTTATTCTGCGTATTCATGGTTTATGGAGAAATATAAAAATATACATGCCGAGTACAATAAGATCGGAAAGAAAGCTGAGAAAACAATTACCGTAGAGCAAGGAATGTCAGCTTCATTAGAATATATTGTGAAATTCGGAACGTATGGGATTATTGCCTTCCTGATAGTGAAGGGATTAGGGGACTTGAAATCAGGTTTAGCTATTCTAACTCTCAGTACCGGATTCTATCAAGCCGCAGCCGGAATATTCAACTATTTGGCTGAACGTGAGGTTTACATCACCGCAAGGGCAAGACTATTGGCAATCGGGCATTTGACAGAGAAGAGCCAAACATCGGGTAAACCGCTTTCAGGCTTGGCTCCATTTCTGGAAATTAGCAACCTTTCTGTTGGGAATCCGGAACGGGCAGCCAAGGTTAATGTTCGGATTTTGGAGAAAGACCGCATTCTGATCAAGGGCAGTAACGGCTCGGGAAAATCTTCTCTCCTGAACGTACTGCTGCGCCGAAATCCGTATGACAGCGGAAGGGTGATCTACAAAGGCAGAGATTTGATCTCTATTCCAGAGGATGAATACTTGCGTGAGATTTCCTGGCTTCCCCAGGAGGATTACATATTTTCCATCACTCCTATGCAATTGTACCAAATGCTATATGAGGATAAGCCCGAAAGGTTGGAAGAGGTTCTGCAGATATGCGGACTGTTTGGTCTGGAAGAAAACCTGCTGAGTCAGCGTTCAATCAGTGATTTATCAGGCGGAGAACGTAAAAAGGTATACTTGGTTGCTGCTGTATTGAAAAGCTCCTATTCTTTTATAATGCTGGATGAACCTGAAAATTCGCTTGATCAGCAGTCAAGATCCGTATTAATAGAGCTTATTGAAAGTATAGATCGTACAGTAGTCATTGTCAGTCACGGCAGCTGTTTTCAAGATAACACAAATGTGAATCTGGAATTTCAGGAGAATCATGTAAATTTATATAGAGGGAATGGAGTTCATGCCTAATTCAGTTCTTTCAAAAGCTTTGCAGCATCAGAAATGGGTTATTGTCTGTGGGGTCATCCAGGGGATTACGGGGGGGTACCTTACAATCATTATTTATAATATCATCGGAGATTTTACAAACGATATTTTATACAGGCCGGCTTTGATTACTCTCCGTTCCGCGTTGTCTTTAGTATTAGCTTTAATAGGCAGCATCCTTATAATTCCAGTGATGCAGTATATCAAAAATATTATTTTGTTTCGCCACGCGCTTGAGCATGACCGTTATATTATGAATCAGTTCATTCATCTTCCTTCGGATCAAATTGGGAAATTTAAGGAGGGGGAAATTCAATATCGGCTGGAGCGTGACCCGAATGAATTTCGCTTCACTGTTATAGAGGTATTCACCAAGATTCCTGTTTCTGTTATCGTAGGGGCGGGTATATTCATACAGCTATTTAGGATCAACATGTTATATGCTTTGATATGCCTTATTATGGCGGGTGTTCCTCTGATAGGTATTAGAATCACGAAACAATTGGAAGCTTCTTATAAAATGAAAACTAGAGATTTTGAGATGAAGCAGAGGAATTTAGAAGTAGATATGGTCAATGGAGCGGACTATATTAAGGTATTTCAGCTGGGACAGAAGTTTATTGATCTTTTTTGCCATTATTTTGAAAAATACTATGATCAGCAACTTAGACGGAATATGAAGCTGCAATATTTAATTCAAAAGCTAAATTTGATTTTACGTGTCATTACCGACTCTATTATCATTATTTTCGGCGCATGGCTTGTTGCAGAAAATCAAATTCAAGCTGGTTATATTATGACAGTCATCGGGCTCTCCAATAGTCTGAAGACTGTGTACCAGGATATAGGAACTGCAATCAAAAGCTATCATTTGTTTCAATTATATATCCCGAAATTACATGAAATCAGTGAAGCGGCAGGTGATTCTGGTCTCATCAAGGTGCCTGATGGTCCTATCGCCATTAAAGGTGACAATTTAGGATTTCAATATGAGGACAACCCCCCATTGTTTAGCGATCTTAACTTTACCATCTTACCAGGAGAGAAGGTGGCTATTGTTGGACCCAATGGACGGGGAAAATCCACTCTGCTACAGCTGATGAGCGGACTTCTCAGACCTAGTTCAGGTATCATCACCATTAATAATCTAAATATGTCCCGGATTGATTTACCTTCATACTATCGGCAATTTGCTTATGCGGAGCAGACGCCTTATATGTTTGACGCATCGATATACGACAATGTAAAGCTGGGAAATCCTTCTGCCAGTGCGGAAGAAGTGATTCATGTATTGAAGAAAACGGGGTTACATGACCTCTCGGAACAGAATTTTGATGTCCAGAACAGCTCTGGCGGGGAAAAACAAAGAATTTCCGTCGCCCGGTCATTATTAAAAAACAGTCATTTGGTTTTCCTTGATGAGCCTTATAATGACTTAGATGACCAAGGGAAGGAATTAGTCAGGAAAATAATTCTTACTACAGGAATTACTGTGATTTTTATATCCCATGAGGATGAATTGACTGCTCTGGCTGACAAAGTTATCCATCTATAATTAGTTTTTCAGTGACTGACCTTATGGAAATTGCTCTACGGGTCTGATTAGTTACTTTATTTCAGCGAATGGAACCCCCTTATCAGTAAAAGATCACAGGACAAGGGTCCAGCGTTCTTAAGAACACCGGACCCTTGTCCTGTTTCTACATTTCGATCTTTGATTGGGATTTCATTTCAAATTCAACCTGTGGACAGTTTTAATTGAGAACAGGCGTGGACCCACGGAATATCATATCCGTTGCAACATGGGTCACTTGGTACGGCCTGGTGTTGTCTTTGATCCTGGATAATAGAATTTCAGCTGAAATAATCCCCATTTGGCTGCTGTAGATATGTACGGTTGTCAGATGAGGTTCGACAACCCGCGACTCCGAAGCATCATCAAATCCGCATACAGCAACTTCTTCCGGTACTTTAACCCCTTTGTTCTTCAGAGACTTCATAACACTGATGGCAATGAAATCATTGGCACAGATAAAGACGGATGGCCACTCTTCCAAGGCATCCAGTTGCTGCCCCATCCAGTTTTCCTCCATATTGATATTGAAGTTTCGGTCTGGCGCTACAATATTATGGGCCGGATTTAGAGATATTCCACATTCAGTAAGAGCCCTGTTAAATCCGGTCCAGCGTTCATTGAAGCTTTTACAGTGATTGTAATCGCCTACAAAACCGAAGCTGGTGTATCCGTGGTCTATCAGTTTCCGCGTTACAGAGTAAGTGCTGTGCTCATTCTCCATTAGAACCAGATCCGCCTTCAATTCCGGGTATACCATATCGGCAGCGCAGTCAACAAAAATAGTCGGAATACCAAGATCCGTGATCAGCCTGCTGTAAGCCTTATTGAACATTTCAATGCAGATGATGCCATCCACACTTGATGGTTCAAAGTTACCAGGAAGGGCCATGCCATTGATATCATTCTCACGGACGAAATAAATTGATAAGGTATAGCCCTTGGTACTGATTTCTTTCTCCAGCCCGCTGATCAGCAGGGAACCGAAGTGTGAGCCGTTGGGCAGATTACAGGTCAATAGTGCAATATTGCCTTGTTTGTCGGAGGAGCTAATAGCTGTATCCATATAAGAAAATTGTTTGTATTTAAGCTCAACCGCTTTTTTGATCACCTTGTCTCTGGTGTCAGCAGGAATACTGTCAGCCCCGTTCAAAGCTTTGGAGGCCGTGTTTCTGGAGATCCCCAAGGCATCAGCGATGTCCTGTATGGTTACTCTATCTTTAGCCATGTATTGTACCTTCACCTCTATATCATATCTTCTCATCGTCTTAACTTCCTTAAATGTACAATAGTTTTCCAAAAATAGCAATATAAAATTTACAAATGCACAAATTAGTTTACGTTTTAAAATATAAAAATGTGCAAATTTGTTGTGTACATTACTACTCAATGTGAATATATTAAGCTGAAAATTGCATTTATTCGCTCATTAAATCCCACATTTTGTTATTTTACAACGGATTCTAGACTTTTTCGGTATGTATTGATTGTCAAATGAACAAAAATATTTTTACAAATTTTATTGACGTATGCTGAACTGTCTGATAAATTGTAAATGCAGCGGGGCTTGAGGGCCGCTGAAACGGTGAGCTGCATTTTCATCGCACATTAAATTTGTAAAAGAAATGGAGGCAAAGGCATTGCAAAACACAATAAAAGCGGATGCCAGAAGTACGGTGCCCAGATCTTCGAGCTCCTTACTAAATTTTATAAAGAAGCATTACTTTCTTTATTTAATGCTGGCACCGGCGTTGATCCTGACCCTTATCTTCAAATACGGTCCAATGTATGGCGCGATTATCGCCTTTAAAGATTTCAGTCCCATCAAAGGAATCCTGGGCAGTGAGTGGGTGGGGTTGTACAACTTCAACAAGTTTCTTTCTTCACCCAATTTTGAAGTCATTTTTATGAATACGCTTAAATTAAGTTTTTTCGGTTTGATTTTGAGCTTTCCTGTTCCTATCCTGTTGGCCTTGATGCTGAACCAGGTGCGCAAGTCGGCAGTCAAGAAAAATATACAGCTGTTTCTGTATGCGCCTAACTTTATTTCCGTAGTGGTTGTGGTGGGGATGCTGTTCATCTTCATGTCCCCGACAGGGCCAATCAACCAGATCCTTACCTGGGCTACAGGTGAACCTGTGATGTTCATGTCCCGTCCTGAGTATTTCCGCTGGATCTACATTCTTTCGGATATCTGGACGAGTGCAGGCTGGGCTTCAATTATTTATGTGGCGGCACTTGCCAACGTTGACCCTGAGTTACATAATGCCGCGAATCTGGATGGCGCCAATCTTTTGCAGAGAATTCGCCATATTGATCTTCCGACCATTCGACCGATTATGGCCATTGTGTTCATTCTTGCTGCGGGCGGCATTATGTCGATTGGATTTGAAAAGGCTTATCTCATGCAAACGGCGACCAACCTGCCGACTTCCGAGATCATTCCGACTTATGTGTACAAAATTGGCTTGCAGTCAGGCGACTACGCTTACTCAGCCGCAGTGGGGTTGTTCAACTCGCTTATCAACGTTGTTCTGCTCATTACAGTGAACTTCATTGTGAAGAAGCTGAATGAGGGCGACGGCCTTTACTAAGAAAGGAGCACCTGTTCATGTTCATCAAACATTCCCGGCTGGACCGCTTTATTCTCGCGCTGAATGCCACGTTCTTGACGCTCGCTGTATTGGTGGTGGTGCTTCCGCTCGTTTATGTGGTGATTGCTTCCTTCATGGACCCGTCGGTACTGCTCAGCCATGGATTATCCTTCAAAATTTCGGACTGGTCATTAGACGGCTACAAAATGATCCTTACCAACCCAGCGATGATCCGCGGTTTTGGAAACGCTGTTTTTTACTCCGTTGCATTTGCTGTGCTGACGGTTCTGGTCTCTATCTGCGCAGGTTATGCCCTGTCGGATGACAGGCTGAAGGGTAAAGGATTTTTTATGACCTTGTTCATTATCACGATGTTTTTTGGCGGGGGACTGGTTCCGACTTACCTCCTGGTCAAAAATCTGGGCCTGCTTGACACGGTCTGGGCCGTAATTATTCCCGGGGCAGTCAACGTGTGGAACATTATCCTATCCCGAACCTTTTTTAAGGGCGTACCCAATGAATTGAGGGAGGCAGCCAATGTGGATGGGGCATCAGAGTGGCGGATTTTCATCGGCATTGTCTTGCCGCTCTCCAAACCCATTATCTTCGTGCTTGCCCTGTATGCCTTTGTCGGCCAGTGGAATTCCTATTTCGATGCAATGATTTATCTCGATAATCCGAACCTTCATCCGCTGCAGCTCGTCCTGCGTTCCATCCTGATTCAGAACCAGGTCGATCCAGGCATGATCAGTGATCAGCTGGCTATGGCGGAAATGAAACGGTTGTCCGAAATCATCAAATATGCGGCCATTGTGGTTTCCAGTCTGCCGCTGATCATTATGTATCCTTTTTTCCAGAAGTATTTTGAAAAAGGTGTCATGCTCGGTTCCCTGAAATAGGGGACGGACTGAACATAGATACAGATTTACATTCATCCTACTCAGGAGGTCATGTTTCCATGAAAAAACTGACAACATCAAAAGTGGTAACCCAAGCAGCTTCTGCATCTGTGCTTGCTTCGATCCTGTTGCTTACAGCATGCAGCGGTGGCGGGGGAGGAAGTGCAGCCAGTAAAGAACAGGACCCCAGCGGCAAAGTGACCCTGAACTTTATTACGCAGAGCTCCCCGCTGGCACCGGCTGACCCGAATGACAAGCTGATCAATAAACGTCTTGAAGAAAAAACAAATGTTCATATTAACTGGAAAAACTTCACCAAGGACGTTTTTGTAGAAAAAAGAAACCTGGCGGTTGCCAGCGGTGACCTTCCCGATGCGATTTTTAATGCTGATTATAGCGATTATGAGCTGCTCAAGCTCGCTAAAGACGGTACCATCATTCCGCTGAACGATCTGATCGAGAAAAATATGCCCAATTTTAAAAAGGTGCTGGAAGAAGCTCCCGAATACAAGAGCATGATTACGGCGCCGGACGGCAATATTTATGCCTTTCCCTGGATCGAGGAGCTGGGCAACGGTAAAGAGCGGATTCAGGCTGTAGACAGCATGCCTTGGATCAATGTCGAATGGCTGAAGAAGCTGGGCCTGGAGATGCCGAAAACGACGGATGAGCTGAAAAAAGTGCTGATCGCCTTCAAGACGCAGGACCCGAACGGCAACGGCCAGGCGGATGAAATTCCGCTGTCCTTCATTAATAAGCCCGGCGCGGAAGATCTGGCCTTCCTCTTTGCATCCTTTGGACTTGGGGAGAATCCCGATCACGCGGTTGTGAGCGATGACGGCAAAGTGATCTTTACCGCGGCGGAAGAAGGTTATAAGAACGCCATTTCATTTGTCAATGAGCTGTACAAAGAAGGGCTTATTGATATTGAGGCTTACACGCAGGACTGGAGTACGTACCTGGCCAAAGGGAAGGACCAACGCTACGGCTTGTACTTCTCCTGGGATAAGGCTAACATCTCCGGAGCCAATGATGCCTATGATGTAATGCCGCCGCTCGCTGGTCCGGATGGCGAAGTCAATGTAACGAGAACCAATGCTCTTGGTCTTGGGCGCGGCAAAATGGTCGTGACAAGCGCCAACAAAAACCTGGAAACGACGGCGAAATGGGTGGACCAGCTGTATGATCCGCTCCAATCCGTGCAGGACAACTGGGGCACCTACGGGGATGAAACCCAGCAGAACATCTTCAAATTGGATGAAGCCAAAGGCATGCTGAAGCATCTGCCGCTGGAAGGTGCAGCTCCTGTTGAGCTTCGTGAAAAAACAAGCATCGGCGGACCTCTGGCCGTTCTTGATTCCTACTATGGCAAATATACCACCATGCCGGATGACGCCAAAGGCAGAATGGATATTATCAAGAACATCATGGCCCCGAAGATGAAAGCGGAGAACGTAATGCCAAGTGTATTCAATTCGATTGAAGAGCTGGACCGCCTGACGACGATTGAAACGGATTTGTTCGCCTACGTCCTTAGAATGCGTACAGAGTGGTACCAGAACGGCAAAGTGAATGAGCAGTGGGATGAGTACCTGAAAGAGCTGGACCGGCTGGGTCTGCAGGAATGGCTGAAAATTAAACAAGCCGGTTATGACAGAGCAACACAAAAATAACAAAAGACAGCGGAGTAAAGGAGAGAGCTATAATGACAGCTATTACAAAACAAAACTACCGGGGTGTCTACCATTTCTCGCCCCAGGCCAAGTGGATGAACGACCCGAACGGGATGGTCTATTTCGAAGGAGAGTATCATTTGTTTTTCCAGCATCATCCGGGCGGGATGACCATGGGAGCCATGCACTGGGGCCATGCGGTCAGCAGGGATCTTATCACCTGGGAAGAGCTGCCTATCGCACTCTTTCCGGATGAGCTTGGCATGATTTTCTCGGGGAGCGCTGTTGTGGACTGGAACAATACGACAGGATTTTTTGCGGAAAAACCGGGGCTGGTTGCCATCTTTACACATCACCTGGATATGCCCGAAGGGCAGCCGGCTGTTCAGCGCCAAAGTCTCGCCTACAGCCATGACAACGGCAGAACCTGGACTAAATACGAAGGCAATCCGGTGCTTGAACATGATACCTTCATCGATTTCCGTGATCCGAAAGTGTTCTGGAACCAGGAGACTAACAAATGGGTAATGATCGTTGCTTGCGGTCAAACGGTATGCTTGTATCATTCACCGGATCTGATCCATTGGACTTTTGCCAGTGAATTCGGCAAGGGCATCGGCTCTCATGACGGTGTGTGGGAATGCCCGGACTTGTTCCCGCTGCACGTGGATGGAGACCCATCGAACATCAAATGGGTGATGCTGGTGAGTATCGGCGCGGACCCCGCTTTTGTAGAAGGCTCCAGAACGCAGTACTTCACTGGTCATTTCGATGGGGATGTGTTTACTCCGGACGAGGATTCCCGGACGATCCGCTGGCTGGATTATGGAAGGGACAACTATGCAGGAGTAAGCTGGTCGGATGTGCCTGAGGAAGATGGAAGACGTCTGTTCATCGGCTGGATGAGCAACTGGATGTATGCGCCACAGACTCCGGCAGAAGAGTTCCGCGGGGCGATGACCCTGCCAAGAGAGCTGTACCTTGAATCCAGAGAAGGGAAGGTCCTGCTCGTTCAGAAGCCGGCCAAAGAACTGGAGGCGGCCCGCATCCCTGTTCTTTCACTAAAAGATGTTACTGTGCATGAAATCAACGCTTCTTTAGCCGGTCTCCAGCTGGACGCTTACGAGATTGCAGTGAAGTTCACCCGTGGCATATCTGCGGGAATCAAGGTAAGAGTTGGGGCGGGGGAAGAAACCGTTGTCGGAATGGATGCGGAGACCGAAGAGCTGTATGTAGACCGGCTGGCTTCAGGCCAGAACAGTTTCCATGAGTGGTTCCCGGGACGTCATTCGGTGGAGCTGCAAGCTCCGGGTGAGATCCATGAACTATGCATTTATGTGGACCGTACTTCGGTCGAAGTGTTTGGCAATGGTGGCCAGGCGGTTCTAACGGATCTTATCTTTCCTAAACCTGAATCTGCGGGTGTTGCTGCATTTGCAGAACAGGAAGGGACCCCGTTCCTTTCACTGGAGGTCTACAAATTAGCTCTGCCTGCCGCAAATGGCGATGACCGGCAAGTGGAGGGCTGACGGAATGCGTATAGGAGCCATTGAAGCAGGCGGGACCAAATTCGTATGCGGGATCGGGGACGAAAACGGGAATATTCTGGACTGGCTCAGCTTTCCAACCGGGCATCCGGCTCAGACCCTCCCCCAGGTGATAGAATATTTTCAAGACAAACAGGCAGAGGCGATCGGGGTGGGCTCCTTTGGTCCGATCGATATCAACCCGGAGAGCCCGACTTACGGCTGCGTGACGACTACCCCTAAGCCGGGGTGGGCGAATTACGATCTGCTGGGGACTTTACGGCGTGCCTTTCCGGTCCCCTTTGGCTGGGATACCGATGTCAACGCAGCTGCATATGGCGAAGCCAAATGGGGGGCTGCGCAAGGATCGTCCAGCTGTCTGTACTATACCGTAGGTACTGGTGTTGGAGTCGGCGTGTATTCGGAAGGCAAAATCATTCATGGCCTTGTGCATCCTGAGGGAGGGCATGTGCTGACCAGACGGCATCCTGAAGATGATTTTGCAGGCGTGTGCCCTTACCATGGGGACTGCCTCGAAGGGATGGCGGCGGGTCCTGCCATTGAAGCCAGATGGGGGAAAAAGGGCCACGAGCTGCCCCCGGACCATGCTGCCTGGGAAATGGAAGCCTTCTATATTGCCCAGTCCATAACCAGTGCTATCCTGCTGCTGTCTCCCCACAAAATTATTCTGGGCGGCGGTGTGATGCAGCAGCTGCAGCTGCTGCCGCTCATCCGGCAGGCTGTGCTCCGCAATCTGAACGGGTATGTCAGTTCAAGTGCTATTTTAGATCATGTGGATGAGTATATTGTTTCACCGGGCCTTGGCCAGCAGGCAGGATTATGCGGCGCCCTGGCACTGGGGCTTGCGGCATGGAACAATGGGGCTGCTATATAGATTGAAAATAAGAAAAAAGAGATAAAGTGATGGAGGGGAAGTTTGGAACTTACGGAGCGGTAGCGGCCGCCTTTGTCTGCGGATTTCCACCGCGAACAGCGGTATAAATTCAAGAAATCTGCAGATGGGCAGCGGCCGGAAGTCCAAACATTCCCCGGAGTCACGTCCAAATCCCAAAATAGAAAATCACAAGTTCAATCAAATTGCGCAGAGGAGAAATGGAGGCTAATAGATGAAGAAAAAATTCCAAGCAGCACTGTGCATTCTGATGGTTATAGGAACCGTGATGGCTTCATCGGGCATTTACGCAGTAAATCCTGCCACAGGCTGGGCTGCGCCAGCAGCTCAAGGGACAGGGGAACCAGACAAGGAGGGTCTTTCTATTTTTGAGAGCGCTGCCAATGTGAAAACAAATCTGACGGGATGGCAAGTCAAAGGAAAGGGCGGAATGGAGAATACCGCAGAAGGACTTCTGCTGACCTCCGGTCCGGAGGATAATGTAATGGCTGTTTCTGAAATAGGGGCAGAAGATTTTCTGTATGAAGCTGATGTTATGCTCAAGGAGTTGAAGGCGGAGGCATCTTTGATCTTCCGTTCGAATGATGATGGGAAGAATTCGTATATGCTGCAACTTGCACCCGGGTCCGGGTTAATCCGCTTAAAAGATGCGGCAGGCGGGGCGGGCAAGTTATACGAAGAACGTCAGGTTTCCCTCCAGGAAGGGGAGATCTATCATCTCAAAGTAAAGGCTGAAGGAACCTCACTGAAGGTATATTGGGGGAATCTCTACAAGCCTGTGATCGAGATTCAGGACAGTGCATACCGTTCCGGCCGGTTTGGGCTCCATGTACAGAATGGTTCTGCTGTGTTCCAGAATATAAGGGTAAGTGATCTGGAAGGAAACCTGGGTACAGTGCTTGTTAATAAAGGGCAGTGGGAGCCTGACCTTAGAGGACTAAAAGGAACATCTGAGGACTCAAGCAAAGCACAGCGAATCTTTAGCAAGCAAGCCGCTGATTTTGTATATGAAGGAACCATCTCTTTGGGTTCCAATGCTGTTGCGGCGCTGTCATTCCGCTCCTCTGCCGATGGAGTCCGCGGCTATGAAGCCACCCTTGCGAAGGAAGGGGACCAGGTCCGTGTCAAACTGGCAAAAGCAGACGGAACAGTAGTAGCAAGCTCAGAGCGCGCTTATCCGGGCAGAATTGGCGCAAAGCATCATGTGGAAATCAAAGCAAAGGGCAGCCGGATTCAAGTGTTCCTGGACGGGTATACACCGGCAGCAGTGGATATAAAAGATACTGCGTATTCAACCGGAAATGCCGGACTTGCGGTGAAAACGGGAAGCGCTTACTTTCAGGGTGCGTATCTCATAGACGCTAGCAGCTATTATAATGAAACTTTCCGTCCCCAGTATCATTATACGCCGGTCCGCGGTTCCGCCAGTGACCCGAACGGGCTGGTCTACTTCGAAGGCGAATATCATCTCTTCCATCAGGATGGAGGCACATGGGCTCATGCCGTCAGCAAGGATATGCTGAACTGGAAACGCCTGCCGGTTGCCCTTCCATGGAATGATCACGGGCATATCTGGTCCGGGGCTGCTGTAGCGGATACAGCGAATGCATCAGGCCTGTTCACGGATTCAGGCGGTAAAGGCCTGATAGCTTATTATACTTCCTATAACCCGGATGGCCCTAACGGCAACCAACGGATTGGTCTTGCTTACAGCAAGGATAAGGGGCGCACATGGGAATATGCCAAGGACCGTCCAATTGTGATAGAGAACCCCGGCAGGAACGGAGAAGATCCGGGAGGCTGGGATTTCCGCGATCCCAAGGTGGTCCGTGATGACGGGAATAACCGCTGGGTGATGGTGGTATCCGGGGGCGATCATATCCGTTTCTTTACCTCAACCAATCTGCTGGACTGGACGTTGACCGATAATTGGGGGTATGGGGATTATGTCCGCGGCGGTGTATGGGAATGCCCGGACTTGTTCCCGCTGGCTGTACAGGGGACGCCGCAGAAGAAATGGGTGCTCATGATCAGTACAGGGGCAAATCCGGCAACGGGAGGTTCGGACTCGGAATATTTTGTGGGGAGTCTGACTGCTGAAGGTAAATTCGTGAATGACAACCCGGCTGGGAAGGTCTTGCGGACAGACTTTGGCAAAGAATATTATGCCTCCATGTCTTTCTCGGACATGCCGGATGGGCGCAGAGTGATGCTGGCGTGGATGTCCAACTGGGATTATCCGTTTGCTTTCCCGACTTCAGGCTGGAAGGGTGAGCTGACCGTTCCAAGAGAGGTTACCCTGGTCATGACCCCTGAGGGGCTTCGGCTTGCCCAGAGTCCGGTTAAGGAAATAGAGCAGCTTCGGAGCAGGCTGTTCACTGCAGCGGATAAGATGGTCAGTGCTTCTTCTCCCAACCTGCTGAAGGGTCTCATAGCCGGTGCGTATGAAATTGAAGCCGAATTGGAGATACCGGACGGCAGCACCGCGACAGAGTTTGGGTTTCACGTGCGCGAAGGTGCGGATCAGAAGACGGTTGTCGGCTACAAGGTGGGCGAAAGCCAACTATTCGTTGACCGGTCCGCTTCCGGGATAACGGATTTCTCCAGTCTTTTTAGTACAAGGCATGAAGCGGCTATGAGAGCGGAGAACAAGCGGATCAAGCTGCGGATTTTGGTGGATGAATCCTCTGTTGAGGTTTTTGGGAATGGGGGAAAGACGGTGTTCTCTGAGGTCATTTTTCCTGACCCGGCCAGCAGGGCAATGAGCTTCTATAGCCAGGGCGGCATAGTAAAGGTGATATCTTTGAAAGTGAATAAGCTAGGGTCGGTATGGAATTCAGACAGCGGCGCAGCCACCCGGATTGCGATGGATACCGCGGACCGTGAACTGGAGACCGGAGACAGCGTGACGCTTCAGGCGGCAGTGGAGAACGGGCCCGGCAGCGGTGTTCATCCGCTGAAGTGGAAGTCGAGCAATGAAGAGGTGGCTGGTATTCATGCAGCAGATTTTTCCCGCGCAACCCTTCAGGCGAAAAAAGCAGGGGAGGCCGTCATTACGGTATCCACCCCGAACGGCAAGGCATCTGCCAGCCTTGTGGTAAAAGTATATGGCGGCGAATTTCATACCAATCTCAGCGGCTGGACCAAGGACTTGTCCATGGCTTCATGGATCGCCACAGGGGATGGCATTCGTGGGAAATACTCCAGCGACGCCAATAATATGGCCCAGGAGCAGGCGGGTAATTTTACGTATGAAGCCGACATGAAGCTTGGCGAATCCGGTGGGGCAGGTTCACTTCTGTTCCGTGCAAGCGGGGATGGGCGCAGCGGCTACTACTTGAATCTGGACCCCAACATGAAATCTGTCCGCCTGTTCTACAAGATCGATGGGCGGTTCGAGGAGCGGCAGGTTCTGGCGAAATTCCCGGCCTTCATCCTGCCGGGTCAAACCTACAACATAAAGATTCAAGCGGAAGGCCCGCGCATTATCGTGCATTTGGGAGGACAGCAGATCATGGACCTGAGGGACGGAACGTTTGCGGAGGGACATTTCGGGCTTCATGTCTTTGGCGGGGAGGCCTCTTATCAGAATGTAAAGGTGACCGGGGCAGAGCCAGCGGACTTGATGACCTCAAGCCTGGTGAATACTGAATCCGGGAAATCCCTGTATACAGACAGCCTGGCAAATGGCGAAGCTGTTAAAGTGCGGAATGCCAATGAAGCCACGGATCAGAAATGGGTGTTTGTGCCGACAGGAGATGAAGCAGGCTCCTACTCCATCCGCACGGCCGCCGGCCAGGCGCTTGATCTGGACACAGGACGGAATACAATTCAGCTCTATACTTATCTGGGCTACAATAATCAGCGGTGGATCATCCGGAAGAATGAGGATGGCTCAGCTGCCATTATCTCTGCTCATGAACATCTGGCACTGGCCATATCCGGGGATGGCACCAAACTTACTTTAGAGGCGTACCGAACGGATGAACTGCGCCAGAAGTGGAGAGTAGCTCCATAACGGAATCCCCAAAAAAAGAGATCAACGAGAATGACTTCGTTGATCTCTTTTGCCTATATGTTGCTGAGTTCACGCTTTTTCGGCAATCGCCTGTGTTAGCTGCGCTTCGGGCTCCTGCTCGGAAGCCTGCCCGACACGTTTGATGAAGAAGGCCAGCAGCAAGCCGACGATGCCGATACCTACAATGACGAGATAGGCATCGTTGATACCCTGGATTGAAGCTTCCATAATCATATGTTCCTTGGAGGCGCCTTTTGCTCCGCCTGCAGCCATCATATCCATCATGTGTGTCGTGGTACGGCTGGTCATCACGGTGACGAGCAGGGAAGTCCCTACGGCGCCGGCCACTTGCCGGATTGTATTGGAGATCGCTGTTCCGTGCGCATTCAGCTTGGAAGGCAATTGATTTAAGCCCAAGGTCTGGATAGGCATGAGCAGCAGCGCCATCCCGATCCGGCGTCCAGTGGACATGAACACCAGATACATGTAGCTGGTTGAATCCGTCAGGTTTACAAAGCTCAGAGTCGTCACAATGGTGATCAGCAGACCGACGACGGCAAGCCATTTAGCCCCGAACCGGTCGAACAGCTTGCCGGTGACCGGCATCAGCAGCCCCATGATAAGCGCACCGGGAAGCAGCAGCAAGCCGGACTCCATAGCTGTATAGCCGCGGGCATTCTGCAAATACAGCGGCAGGAGCATCATATCCGCATACATGATGATCGTAACTGCGATGCTAATAATAGTGGTTAACGAAAACATGTTGTATTTAAAGACCCGGAGATCGAGAAGCGGGCTGGAAGAAGCCAGCTGCCGCCAGGTGAACAAACCCAGCGACAGGACGCCTGCTGCAAGAGAAACGATTACCTCTGCGCTCGACCATCCTGCGCTGGCCGCCCGGCTGAAGCCGTACAGCAATGTTCCGAAGCCGATGGTGGAGAGGATGACGCTGGTCAGGTCAATTTTTGGATATGAGCGTTCCGCTACATTCTTCAAATAGATAAATCCGCAGATGATTACAATGGCAGTCAGCGGGAGCATCCCGTAAAACATAGTTTCCCACGAATAATGCTCCAGAATATATCCGGCCAATGTTGGACCGATTGCAGGTGCAAAAATAATGGCTAACCCGACCATGCCCATGGCGGCACCCCGTTTTTCGCGGGGGAACAGGGTTAAGATGACGTTGGTAAGCAGCGGCATAATAATCCCGGCCCCGGCGGCCTGAATCATACGCCCGGTCAGCAGAATAGGGAAGCTGGACGCTAGAGCTGACACGATCGTTCCGGCCAAAAATATAAACATCGAGGTCTGGAACAGCTCGCGCGTTGTGAACCGCTGCATCAGAAATGCCGTAATCGGGATCAATACCCCGTTAACCAGCATATAGCCGGTGGTCAGCCATTGCGCCGTAGCAGCTGTAATATTAAAATCATGCATCAGTTCCGGTGTGGCAACGCTCATGACTGTCTGGTTCAGTGTCGCCAGAAAGGCTCCCAGAATCATAATGAACAATATGGGGCCTTTTTTCACGGAACTGCTTGTTGCTTCTGACTTGTTACTCACTCCACTCCATCCTTTCAACTCGCCGATCATGGACTAAATTTACAATGTGTTGTATAGTTTACAAAGTATAAAGTTGATTATAAATGAAATTTTCATGCAAGCAAGCAACGATTTTCGTGAAAGTGTAAATTAGTTTACAATCGATGGATATTTGTAGCTTTTCAGCCTGAAAAACTACAAACTTAATGAAAATGTAGTCTATCTGAAAAAGGGATAAGAATGGAGAGAGCAGGATGAATAATACAACGCCCCGTACAGATCCCCGTGTACTCCGGACGCGTGAATTGCTCAAAAATGCTGTTGTGGAACTGATGGAAGAAATGAATGTTCAGAAAATATCGGTAAACCGGATTGCCGAGCGGGCCAAAATTAACCGGGTTACTTTTTATCTTCATTATAAGGATATCCCTGATATGCTGGAAAAGATGGCGGATGAAATGGTCGAGGACATAACTAAGGTAGTGAACAGCGAGGATGCGGGGAATTCAGAGCCGGGAGAACATGAGGATTGGCCCGTCCTGGAGAACCTGCTTAAATATATTGCTGCTAATGCGAGATTCTACAAAACGGTGCTTGCCTCAAGACGAAGCTCGATTTTTTCGGATCGCCTGTTCAATCTGATTGCCGACATGATTGCTGCACGGGTGGAAAAAAAGGAACGCCCTGCCGATGCTTCAACAGTGGCGATACAAAAGGACGTGGCGGTCTGGTACGGTTCAGCCGCCCTGATTGGCACCATCATCGCCTGGCTGCGGAACGACATGCCGTATACACCGCAATATCTTGCCAAGCAAATCACTTCGCTCCGGCATCAATAAGCTCAAATATTACCGGAACATCAGTCTTTGGCAGTCAGTCCTGAGCAGCACGCACATAGACCCGTTCTCCATGCCGGTCCACGATCACTTCGGATTCAAAGAAATCGCTCAGCACCGAGGCGGTTAGAATTTCTGGGGTTAGGCCGCTTTGCACCACTTGTCCTCTGCGCAGCAGCAGAGTGTGGCTGAATACAGGCAGAATTTCTTCAGTGTGGTGGGTAACATAGATTAGCGTCGGCATTTCTTTCGAAAGGGCCAGCTCACGGATGCTGTCCAGCAGCCGCTCCCGGGAGAACAGGTCCAGCCCGTTGCAGGGCTCGTCCAGGATCAGGACCCGGGGATCTGCCATCAGCGCACGGGCAATCAGCAGCTTTTGCTTCTCGCCCTGGGAACAGGTTCTGTATTCCCGGTCCCATAAGTGAAAGCAGCCCAGCTGCTTCATCAGCTCTCCGGCACGCACGGTATCCTGCTCGGTCAAGTGCTCATACAGGCCGATTGTGGCATGTTTGCCGCTGATGACAACGTTTTGTGTCCGGTCGGTGCCATAGAGCTTCTCCTGCAGGGAGGAGCTTACCCAGCCGATGGATTTGCGCATTTCACGCAGGTCCACTTCACCGTAACGCTCACCCAGCACTGAGATGCTGCCGGATGTGGGCCAGAGATATCCGGTGATCATATTTAACAGTGTGGTTTTGCCGGAGCCGTTCAAGCCGAGCAGAGCCCAATGCTCACCTGGACGTACAGTCCAGTTAATCCCGTTCAACAAGGTGTGGACGCCTTTGGTCCACGTTACATTATGTACATCAATAATCATGAGGATGACCTTCTTTCTGCAGCTGTATTGTTCATATCATAAACTGCTCCAAGTGGAAAGTCATTGTGTAAAGTGCTCGTAAATGGAGCACTTTTTGCTATAATGGCAGCAGGTGATGATCGTATGGAGATTAATTTACTGACCGATACCTTCGAGCTGTGGAAAGGCAAAAACGGTTTTGCGAACACTCCCCATGAGCATGCGGACTGGTATCAGGTCACCTTACCCGTACAAGGGACATGTGACTTATTACAGAACAGGCAAACCTACCTTCTGCAGCCGGGTGAAGGTCTGCTGCAGCATCCCGGAACCGAACATTCTTTTCAGGTGGGAGCCCTAGCGGCTGTTATCGTGATTAAGTTCCGCGGCAGTCTGCTGAATCATAAGTCGCTTGGAGGCTCACAGGAATACAGGCTGGCGCGGAATTTCAACCCCGAAGAGATCACTGAGCTCTTCCGCAATTGGTCGTATGAATTGCTGGGTAATGAAACGGACGCTCTAATGGTCCAGCAGATGGAGTTTCAGGTGCAGCTGTATCTTGAGCGGCTGCTGCAGGACGACGGGGAATCAGACCGGCCCGGCCTCCATAATTCTGTCTCTCGTCCCTATACGTCTGATCCCCATATGATCCGGGTAATAGATTATCTGCATACCTGCTACAGGACTGCTGTTGATATTGAATCCATGGCTGCCATTGCCCTGCAGAGCCGTTATCATTTTATCCGTTCATTCAAGCAATTGACGCAGCTCACGCCTTATCAGTATGTACTCCGGCTTCGAATAGACGAAGCCGGAAAAAGGCTGCGGCTATCCGAAGAATCGGTAACGGACATCAGCTTCAGCCTGGGCTTCTCCAGTGTTACACAGTTCTACCGGACCTTTTTGCGTTTGAAAGGCATGACCCCGGCGCAATACCGCAAGCTTACGAAGATTTAACGCTTCGCTTCGAAACGTCTACTCATTAAGAACGGGGCGTGTTCAATTGCATTCTATACAGCAGAATGGGATTTTCAGCAAAATAATGAGCAATCCTCTGCATAAAGTGCAATTACTGCACACTGAGATTATCCCAGTTGACCTGGAACTCCTTCAGCATCCCTTCTTTGGTCAGCTTGCCGCCGAGATAACCCTGGATGCTGCTGGATAATTCCTGCGGCATGCCGTTAGGCAGGCGTGACCAGTTCCAGGTTAAGGCCTGATCCTTATCCGTATATTCCAGCACCTCTGAACCAAGGGTACCCAGATCCTCTTCGGTACCCTTAATGCTGTCGAGCGCAGGGATGAACTGGAACTCCTTCGTGATGTATCTCTTGCCCGTCTCCGAGGTAACAAGCCAATCCAGGAAGAGCTTGGCTTCTTCCTTAACCGGGGAGAACTTGTTGACCACCCAGTTGCTTGGAACCCCTACATAGAGTTTATCGTTATCTTCCGGTGTATCGTCCATCGGCATCGGCAGGATGCCCAGATTCAGATCCGGATTAATGCCGTCGATCTGGCCTTGGGTCCAGTTGCCCTGCTGCATCATCGCCGCTTCCCCGCTGGCCACCATGGTGACCTGGGTATTATAGTCAGTCGAGAGCGGATTCTTGTTGCCGTATTCCACCGTCAGGTCCAGCAGGTCGAGCCACCTGGAGAAAACCGGATCTCCGGCAAATTTCTTAGAGCCGTCCGTGAGACCGGCAATAAAGCTTTCAGGATCGGGCTGCTGGGCGAAGGCTACGTTCACATTGTGGTTGCCGAGCACGAACCATTCCTGGTACCCGTTGGCAAAAGGGGTGATGCCTGCGGCTTTCAGTTTTTCGGCGGCCTCCCGCAGCGCGGTCAGCGTGAGCGGCTTTTGGGTAATTCCGGCTTGCTTGAACAGATCCTTATTATAAATGAAGCCGTATCCTTCCAGATTCATCGGCATGCCGTATAGCTTGCCGTCTACGGTCATTTGTTCGGCGGCCAGCGGCTTCACATCCTTGGCCCACGCTTCGCCGCTCAGGTCCTCCAGATATTCCAGCCACATATCGCGTTCATTATTGCCGCCGATGGTGAAGATATCCGGCTCATCCCCGGAAGAAAATTTCGCCCGCAGGGAGGCGCCATAGTCGCTGCCGCCGCCGACGCTCTGAATCTCCAGCCGGATGTCCGGGTGCTCCTTCTCGAATTCGGTCTTAAGCTTAGCCAGCGCTTCGGATATTTCGACCTTGAACTGGTAGATATGCACGGTTTTGATCCCGCCCGCATCGTCCGTGCCGCGTCCGCAGCCGGCTGTCAGCCCGGCCAGCAGCAGGGAGCATGCGAGGAGAAGTCCACGGCTTTTTCTCATATTCATTCATCCTCTCTGCCTGAAAGTAACTGCTATTCTCAGCCCTTGACAGAGCCTTGGGCAATGCCTTCAATAATATACTTCTGCATCAGCAGGAAAAAGATAACCACCGGTGTAATTCCGAGCACAAGACCCGGAAGCGCCAGATCCCACTGCTTCGTATACTGCCCGAAGAAAGAGTAAGTGGCGATGGGTATGGTACGGAGCACCGGGTCCTGCAGAATAAGCGAAGGCATCAGATAATCATTCCAGATCCACAGGGTGTTCAGAATAATGACGGTCACGATGATCGGCTGCATCAGCGGCAGCACAATCCGGAAAAAGGTGCCGTAAGGGCTGCTTCCATCCACCCGCGAGGCCTCCTCAATATCGACCGGAACGGATTTCACGAAACCATGGAAGAGAAAGACAGTCATGGGGGCACCAAAACCGAGGTAGGCCAGAATCAGGCCGGCGGTCGAATCCATCACACCCAGGCGGCTGACAATCTGCACCAGCGGGATCATGATTGCCTGAAAAGGAATGACCATCGCCGCTACAAGAGCCACATAGAGCATGCGGTTATACCTGCTGTTGTTGCGGACCATTTTATAGGCACACATGGAGCAGAGGAAGGCCAGCAGCACATTGCTGGTTACGGTGACCACCAAAGAGTTCAGGAACGCGTGCGGGAAATCGGTAGCTTTCCAGGCTTCTGCGTAGTTGTTCCATTGAAGGACAGAGGGAAGCGCGGCGGAATCCGATAGAATTTCGCTGTAGCTTTTGACCGAATTGGCCAGCAGGAAATAGAAAGGAACCAGAAATACAAGAGCGAGCAGAATCATCAGCAGCTCGGCCAGCAGCAGGGAAACATTGAATTTCTTGGCGGTAGTCTCCATTACAGCTCCACCTCTCTTTTCTTGGTCGCTCTAACCTGCAGCAGCGAGATGATGGCGACAATCACGAAAAAAATCATCGCTTTCGCCGAACCCATCCCAAACCTGCTGATCGTATAGGCTTCATTGTAAATATTGAGCGCGACCGACTCGGTGGCTTTGAAGGGGCCGCCTTTGGTCAGCGACAGGTTCAGGTCGAACAGCTTGAAGGACCAGGAGATGGAGAGGAACAAGCAAACGGTTACAGCCGGCATCACCAGCGGGAGGGTAACATGGCGCAAGGCTTGCATGCGTCCGGCTCCGTCCACCTTGGAGGCTTCGATCAGGCCCTGCGGAACATTGTTGATAGCCGAGATATAGATCACCATCAGATAACCCGCATTTTGCCAGACAAAAACGATCACAATGGCCCAAAACGATGTAGCTCCCGTGCCGAGCCAAGGCAGATTGAAGAAAGACCAGCCGGTAGCCTGCCCCACCGAGGCGAATCCTCTAACAAAGATAAACTGCCAGATGAACCCCAGCAGCAAGCCGCCAATGACATGGGGGACAAAAAACACTGTCCGCAGCAGATTGCGCGTAAACAGCTTGCGGGTCAGCACATAGGCGAGCATAAAGCCAAGCAGATTTGTCAGTACCAGGCCGAAAAATGTGAACCTGGCCGTGAACCAAAATGAATTCAGGAAGGAAGGGTCCTTGGTGAAAATATGGATATAGTTCCGCAGCCCGGTCCACTCGACATGGCGCGAGATTCCGTTCCAGCTGGTAAACGAGTAATAAAGCCCCAAAAAGAATGGAATCAATACAATCACAAAGAAAAACAGGGAAGTTGGCCCGACAAAAATAAACTGCTGCATCAGGCGTGATCTTTTTTTAAGGTCCATTGCTCCTCACCCCTTGGTGTATTGTAGACATTTCATTAAATAACCATGACGCCAGTTAAGCGAAACAAAAAAACTAATATTTTCCATATTCCGCTCCCGGGATGGAGGGTAACACATTACCGGTGAGCGGATGGAGAATCTGCACCCGGAGTTCGAAGTGAACGGTTGGCGGGTACCCATTACAGGCTGGGCGGATGAACACCATCGTGTATGATGTCATTGACGCAGGGGAGCTGCACACACTATAATCTAGAAAAAACGGACGAAGAACGTCCCGTATCCCATGGCTTCTTGGGGTGCGGGATTTTTTTGTGCCGGGGAGGCGGTCAGAGATGGGATTTGCCGAAGAACACTGTAAGTGGCTGGACGATCATAAGAACCGGAGAAGCGGGGAACGTCTGGATCGGCTGAAGCGCGGGCATGGGCATGGAGAGCAGATGTTTGTGGAGCGGGTGTGGTGGCCGATTTTTGGCCACATGGCTGATCTGCACCCTGAGTATGAGGTCATGGATTGGCGGGGCCGTCCTTATTTTGTTGATTTTGTCTGGAAGCCGGGGCAGGTGAAGTTTGCTTTTGAGATCAAGGGGTATGGGCCTCATGTGCAAAATACGGACCGTACCCGCTACCGGCAGGAGTTAAATAGAGAAACCTATCTGCAAATTGCGGGGTATCGCGTGGTCGCGGTTCCCTATGATGATCTGGAGTCGGCGCCGGAGCTGACCATTTCTCTCCTCAAATCCTTGCTCGTTCCATCTTTGTTGAAGAAGGCGGAGGGAGAGGGGCGTCTGTATACTAGGCTGGAGAGTGACATTCTGCGGTTAGCGGCACGTTGGAACGGGAGCATCCGGCCTGTTGATCTGGTAAATGAACTTGGCGTGAATCCGCGTACAGTCAAAAAACTGATGAATTCTTTATGTGAAAAAGGGAAGTTTAGGCCCATTCCTGCCCCTGTCAGTAATAGAGTGTGCCGGTATGAATATATTCATTCTTTTATGGATACTGAGCTATGGTAGGGTTTCCGCAAACAGGCTGGGGTTAGAAAGAGAGGTATAAATACCTCTGATCTGGCCGCAGATGGCGTGCGGAGCGGAAAAAGAGGTATAAATACCTCTGATCAGGCCGCAGACGGCCTGCGGAGCGGAAAGAGAGGTATAAATACCTCTGATCAGGCCGCAGACGGCCTGCGGAGCGGAAAGAGAGGTATAAATACCTCTGATCAGGCCGCAGATGGCGTGCGGAGCAGAACTCGCGCCCAGGCAGCCCCCGCCAGCAGCCTTTTCATCGTGCAGGTATGGTAGACTGGTCAGAATACAAGGAGGTTATGATGGATGTCAGGATGGCTGGGCAATCATTTGATTACGCAGATTGGAATTCTGGTGAACGACATTGAGAAGGTTAGCGGGGCGTATGCTGACTTTTTTGGGCTGGAAAAGCCGGACATTGTCGTGACCGATACGGCAGATATGGCCAAGACCCGATATAACGGCGTGGCGACGGAGGCGCGGGCGAAGCTTGCTTTTTTTGATATGGGTTCTGTGCAGCTGGAGCTGATTGAACCGGATCATCAGCCGAGCACGTGGCGGGATTACCTCAATGAGCATGGGGAAGGACCGCATCATATTGCTTTTGTCGTCGAAGGGATGAAGGAAAAGATCATGCTGCTCGAAGGCAAGGGCTTCCCGCTTCAGCAGAAGGGGGAGTATACCGGAGGGCGTTATGCTTATATGGATACGTTCAAGGAATTGAAAGTGCTGGTGGAACTGCTGGAGAATGACAACAAAGTATAGACAGGAGGATGCTTTATGAATATTCTAATTACCGGTGCCGGGCGGGGTCTGGGGGCTGAGCTGGTTGCCGAAGCGCTGGACCGCGGGCATGGAGTCATCGCCGGGGTCCGCCATCCTGAACTGGCACAGGAACCGTTGGCTCAGCTTGCTGCAATCCATGGAGACAAGTTGACCATAGCGGCCCTTGATGTTACAGACGAGGGCGGAATTGCCTCATTGGCCGCCTCGCTGAAAGGACAAGGGCGGACACTCGGCGGGATTATTAACAATGCGGCGGTCCTGAACGCCCGTGACACGCAGATTGAAGCGCTGGATCTGCAGGATATGCTGACCACGATGGATATTAATTTATACGGGCCGATGCGGGTGGTGAAGCATTTTTTGCCGCTCCTCACGGAATCCGAGTGTTCGATCATCAACATCTCGTCCGAAGCAGGCAGCATCTCGAATGCGTACCCTGGTGACTATCCTTATGCCATTTCCAAAACGGCGCTGAATATGTTCTCACAGCAGCTGCATGTATATTTGCGGGAACGCGGCGTACAAGTGCTCAGCGTGCATCCCGGCTGGATGCATACGGATATGGGCGGGGCAGAGGCGCCGACAGACCCGCGCAGCAGTGCCGGGGGCATCATTAGCCTGATGGAGCAGCGTAATGCTCCACAAGGCCGGTTCATGTTCCTTGACTATACAGGCAAGGACATGGACATCTAGCTGGGGGAGGAGACTGGACTAGCTGAACCCGGACGATATAGATTGAACTTGAAAATATATAAACAGGGAAAAGTGGCGGAAGAGAAGCTTGGAACTGTAGGAGCGGTAGTGTCCGCCTGAAAGCTTTCCGCAGGAAAGACTGCTATTTCAGCATAGACAGTCTGCGGATTTCCACCGCGAACCCCATCCCTGCACCTTCCCAATATAATCTATCCAAACGGAGAAACTCTGACAACCATTGTTGAGGGCTTCTCCGTTTTTTTATTTAGTAATTACAAAAAGTTGCTAGTTTACCCATGGAGGCTGAAACCGCTTACCTTTATAATGTGCCTGAAAGCACGAACTTAACAACGCCAAGGAGAGATATTTCAATGATACCAAAGCACCCATCGGATACACCGGCTGCCGGAGCGCCAAAAATCCCGCAGGAAGTGGAACAGCTGGAGCCCGCGCAGCGCAAGGAATTCACATTTGTGAAGGAGGGAAAGGCAGCTCCAATCTACATAGATCCCAAGGGAGAAGATTATGCCGGGTTGCGCCGGGCCGCCGGATCTTTTGCGGCAGATGTACACCTGGTGACCGGAACACAGCCTGACATTTGCTCCGAAACCTGCAAGCTTGATGGAACGGCAGTCATCGCCGGGTCCATTGGCAGCAATGAGCTGATTGACCGGTTGATTGCGGAGGGGACTCTGGATGTATCCGGGATCCAAGGCAAAAGGGAGTGCTACCGGATTCAAATGGTTGAACGGCCTGTTGCAGGAGTGGAGCAGGCACTCGTTATTGCGGGCAGTGATAAGCGGGGAACGATCTACGGCATCTATTCGATCTCTGAACGGATCGGGGTCAGCCCCTGGGTCTACTGGGCGGATGTTGTCCCGGAGAAGCAGCCGCTGCTGGCTATTTCTGCAAGCCTGCTGAATATAACCTCTAAGGAGCCATCCGTAAAATACAGAGGTATTTTTCTAAATGACGACTGGCCGTCGCTTGGCTCTTGGGTGACTCAAGCGTTTGGGGATTTCAACGAAGAGTTTTACGACAAGGTATTTGAGCTGATCCTCCGGTTGAAAGGGAATTATTTATGGCCTGCGATGTGGAGCGCTGAATTCAGCCTGAACGGCACAAGCAGCCCGTTGGCTAACGCCAGACATGCTGAGGAGTACGGCATCATTATGGGGACCTCCCATCATGAGCCTTTGTTCCGGGCGGGCAGCGAATGGCAAAAGGTGTACCATCAGTACGGAACAAGCAACCTGTGGGATTTTGCCCGGAACAGAGAGGCTATCACCGCCTTCTGGGAAGACGGAATCAAGCGCAACGGAAGCTTCCATAACCTGATCACCCTCGGGATGCGGGGGGAGGCCGATTCAGCACTGGAAGGCTCTGACCGGGAGAATATTGAGCTGCTTAAGGACATCATCCTGACGCAAAAAGCGCTGCTGAAGAAATATCATCTGGAGCATGAGCCGCAAATCCTGGCCGTCTATAAGGAAGTGGAGAAGTATTGGTATGGCACCGCCGGGGTAGAGGGCCTGAAGGATTGGGACGTCTTAAATGATGTTATCAT
Source organism: Paenibacillus graminis (assembly GCF_000758705.1). Taxonomy (NCBI): domain Bacteria; kingdom Bacillati; phylum Bacillota; class Bacilli; order Caryophanales; family Paenibacillaceae; genus Paenibacillus; species Paenibacillus graminis. Next base: position 2,031,466 of record NZ_CP009287.1, read on the forward strand.
TCTGCTGGCGGACGACAACTTTGGCAATCTCCGCAAAATCCCGGCGGCCCGCGGGCAGCGCCGCGGCGCTGGCTGGGGGATGTACTACCATTTTGACTATCACGGCGGTCCGTTTTCCTATGAATGGGTGAACACCATTCCGCTGGAGAAGGTCTGGGAGCAGATGTCCATGGCGTTCGATTATGGCATCCGGGATGTATGGATCGTCAATGTCGGGGATCTGAAGCCGATGGAGCTGCCGGTATCCTACTTCCTGGATTTGGCGTATGACTTTGAGGCGTGGGGCACGAATGCGGCCAACCGGACCGGAGAGTATACCAAGCGGTGGGTGGAGCAGCAGTTCGGCCATACTCTGGAACCGGGTACAGTAGAAGGAATCGCCCAGATATTATCCGGTTACACCCGGATGAACGGACGGCGCAAACCGGAAATCGTCACGCCCGCAACCTTTAGTCTGCTCCATTACCATGAGGCCGGACGGGTCTTGAAGCAAGCGGCAGAGCTTGAGCAGGCTGCGGATACTTTTTACGCGCTGATTGCCGAACAGCATAAGGATGCCTATTATCAGCTTGTCTACTATCCTGCGGCAGCTTCAGCTAATGTGGTCAAAATGAACATCTTTGCCGGACTGAACAGACTATATGCAGAACGGGGCAGTGTGCTTGCCAACACCTATGCGAATCTGGTAAAAGATGCGATCGGACGGGATCAGCACTTGCAGAAAGTCTATAACCACGGCATCTCGGGAGGCAAATGGCAGGGCATGATGAGCTCGGCTCATGTAGGATATGTCCACTGGGATGCGGAGGGATGGAAATATCCGGAGGTGAGCACGTTAGCCCCTGTCGATGGTCCGCTGATGATTGTTGATGTGGAGGGAACAGAGCAAGGATATGTATCAGGGACGGCCAGCCTCCCGGCATTTACCAATCTGCTGAAAGAAACCTATGACATTACGATCAGCAATGGCGGAGAAACGGGATTTGAGTATCAGGCGGAGTGCAGCGCAGATTGGATCAGGCTGGAGCAAACCCGGGGGTGGATTGACACGGGAACGACCATTCAGGCTGCTGTGGATTGGGATAAGCTTGGGCTTGGGGAAGCGGCTTCTGGTGAAATTACGCTCTCGGGCGCGGGAACAGCCGTGAGAGTGAAGGTAGCTGTGGATTGGACCAGCCTTCAGGATGTGCCGCCGATGACTTTTATTGAAGCCCATCAAGTCGTGTCGATCGAGGCGGAGCATGCCATGAGCCGTGTATCGAGGTCCGGGGTAGAGTGGAGGATCATCGGGAACTATGGACGCTCGTTATCCTCGCTCAAAATGTTCCCGGACGGGGTGTCTTTTGCCCAGCCGGAGCAGGCACCTTATCTGGAGTACCGGATTCTGGTGCGTCAAGATGGGGAATACACCCTGACAGCCTATATTGCCCCGACGAATAACCTCTCACCGGCCAGCGGATTGAAATATGCAGTAAGCCTGGATAACGGAACGCCGGTGGCTGCAGACGCCCTTCCGGTGGGCTATGAGGGCGGCAATCATGATCATGAACCATGGTGCCGGGCCGTGATGGACAATATCCATACTTCGGTCACTTCCCATGAGCTGGCCAAAGGGCTGCATACGCTCCGATTCTATGGCCTGGATGCCGGACTGGTTCTGCAAAAGCTGGTTTTGTCCGCTGCTCCGCTGCCGTATTCATACCTGGGACCTGAAGAGAGCTTCTATACAGGGCATGCCGGACATTAATAATTATTGGGCAGACGGAGGAGGGCGGAAGATATGCTCCTTTTCGATGTGTCCTCCGTTATTTCAGCGCAGATGACGGGGGATAGCCCTTTATCATTTTGAATACATTGCTGAAATAGGCAACGTCATGATACCCGCAATGCTCCGCGACTTCTGACACATTGAAACCGCCTGCCGACAAAATCATCTCCGCGTTGTTTACCCGCACTTTGTTCATGAATTCCTTGCAGGTAAAGCCGGTGTTCTGCTTGAACAGCTTGCCCAGGTATACGGGATTCAGGCCGACCCCAGCGGCCAGTTTGGAAATGCTCATGTTCTCTGAATAGTGATCCATGATATAGGCCATCACTTTATGGACTCTCGGATCAACCAGCGGTGCCTCCTGATGGTGGGCGATGCTAAGCAGCCGGTAAACGATCAGCTGGAAAATAGCCCGGGCCTTCATCCGGTAGAGCGGCTGCTTGCCCATCCACACATGGGAGAAATCCCGGATATCGTCCATAATTTCTTTGGTCCTCCGGTTTCTCGTAACCGTGTGGAAAGGCAGCTGGACATGATTATCCGGCCCTTCCCAGCAAAAATTAAAGGCATAGGAATGCATTGGAGATTGCTTGCAAGTCTGGGCCTCGCGGATACTGCCAGCAGGCGCATAGAGCATGTCGCCAGCCTCTACCGTAAATTTCCGGCCGTTAATGTAATAGTCCGCCCGGCCTTCAAGGATGAACGTCAGATCATGGAAATCAATGGGGCTTCTGGCAATCTCCCAGTCCGGAAAGCATTTGCGGTCGACGAACAGAAAAACCTGTGGCACAAGGTTCTCATATTGGCTAATGTCCATTAGGGCTATTCCTCCTTCCGTACATCATCATAGCATCATGGATTGTAATGTTAAATGCCTGGCCGATAATGAAAATTAACAGGTGTGGGAAGCCTATGGAAGGTGAACATCTAAAATCCCAAACAGGTGAGGAATGAATTGATTTGGATAAAGCTTCAGGGAAGGCAAAAGACGACAAAAAACTGAAATGGTGGCAGCTAAGTCTGCTGGGCGTTGCGGGTACCATTGGTACCGGTTACTTTCTGGGGTCCAGTCTTGCGATTTCCATTGGCGGACCGGCGGTTTTGCTGGTGTATATTCTTGCCGCCGCAGGTACTTATGTAGTATTTGACGCCTTATCCAGAATGACGGCGGATCATCCGGAGCAGGGATCTTTCCGTTCCTATGCCAAAAAGGCCTTTGGGAGCTGGGCGGGCTTCGCCAGCGGCTGGGTGTACTGGTTCTCGGAGCTGCTGATCATGGGAAGCCAGCTGACCGCCCTGGCCATTTTTGCCCGGTTTTGGTTTCCGGCTGTGCCGATGTGGATCTTCGCAGCAGGCTTTGGCCTGCTGGGGCTGATGATTGTCTTCTTCGGCAATAAAGGGTTTGACCGTGTCGAAAATGTGCTGGCGGTCATCAAGATAGCTGCCATCCTAATGTTTATGGTTTTGGCAGCGGCTTTGCTGGCGGGATGGATCGGGGGCGGCAAATATACACCTAAGCTTCCGCTTACGGCTAAGACATTGTTTCCAGCCGGCGGGATAGGCCTGTGGTCGGCATTTCTGTTTGCCTTCTACGCGTATGGCGGCATTGAAGTACTGGGAATTATGTCTAACCGGCTGAACAAACCGGAGGAGGCCCCGAAGGCGGGGAAAGTAATGCTGCTGACGCTTTCTGCCGTATATGTCGTCTCTATTGGCCTCGCGGTGACGATGGTGCCTTTAAGTGCTTTTAATCCCAAAGAAAGCCCGTTTGTGCTTGCCTTAAGCAGTGATCATCTGGCCTTTGTGCCGCATTTGTTCAACGGGGTACTGATCATTGCCGGCTTTTCAACGATGACCGCTTCGCTCTATGCCGTGACATCAATGATGCTTACCTTGGCACAGGAAGGCGATGCGCCCCGGCTGTTCTCCAAGAAGTTGAAGGGCAAATATCCGCTGTACGCCCTGTGTCTGATTTCCGGCGGGTTAATTGCCGCAATCGTGATGTCCCTGCTGCTTCCGGGGAAAGTATATGAATATATCACTACGGCAGCAGGACTAATGCTTTTGTATAACTGGTCTTTTATTTTGCTGTCCTCAGGGAAGCTGCTAAAGCCTGTGAAATGGAGCGGATTGAAACGCTGGACCGGGCTGGTGCTGATCGTTCTGGCGGTTACCGGAACTCTTTTCCACAAGCTCAGCCGCCCTGGATTATACATCAGCCTGCTGCTCGTAGCGTTGATTGTAGGGACTGACCTCATTGTTCATAAGGTCCGCAAAAAAAGCGGGGCCTCTTCTTCTGAAGATAGCCTTGTACAGGAACAGACGACCAGGTATCACGGGCTGGCAGGAGGACCGAAATTCAGGATCATAGGCATCCTCAAGCGCAAGAGCAAGCTCTAATGGAAAAACAGCAGCCGCATGGCTTGTACTCCAAAATAAAAGCCGAAGGCGACCAGCGAGAGCCCGGACAGCACGGAGATCGCCTTAAGCACCCGGGCCGTCAGCAATTTGCGGAACACGCTGGAGGCTGCCGCCATGCATACATCCCAGAGAAGAATTCCAAGTATAATAGCACCGCTGTAGATCAGCAGCTGATGAAGAGGATATTCGCTCGCAGCTTTGGCGAGAATGGAGCCGTAAATCCCCAGCCAGAACAGGATGGAAAGCGGATTAAATAGGGACATCAGGAAGCCTGCCAGATAAGATTTGGCGAGGGAGGCTTCACTGTCTCTCATTTCCGAAGCCGTAATCATGCCTGCACTTTTGATGCTCTCCACACCTGTATATACCAGTACAAAGAACCCGAACAGCCATAAAAAAGCCCGGACAAACGGCGCATCCAGCAGATGGATGACTCCAAAATAAACCAGAAGCATATAAATGATATCTGCACTTATGGCTCCAAGCCCCACTAACCAGGCATGCAGGAAGCCCCCCCGGATACCCTTGTCCAGTTGTGCGGCGTTAATCGGGCCAATCGGAGCTGAAAGCGACAGCCCCAAAAAGATATACCCTATGAATACATTAATAGTCCCCGCCCTCCTTTTACTATTCTGTAGCTAGCTTATTCTTCAAGACAGGGTTGTAGGACAACAAAATGAAGACCCCCGGAAAACCGGGGGCCTTATTTAATCTGCTGTGGTTATAAAGACAAAGCCTTGTTAGCTGTAGCCACATCATTGGAGAGCAGCTTGGGGAGATCATAGGAGGGATACAGGCCGCGTTCGAGCATAAAATAGAAGACTTTGCCGTGCAGGGCGATACATGCATTCAGCTGCTTTTGCAAAGTTGCTCTAAGCTGTGGTGTGGCTGTTTCGGTAATCCCGATCGCATAGCTGCGGACGGCAGTTTTGGCGAATCCGAGCAGCTGTCCCGCATAGAATGCAGTCAAATCTATGTCTTTCAGGCTGTTCCGGGTTCCTTGCGGAGCGAGCGGATAGTATTGCAGCAGTTCTTTTAAGTTCTGTTCTACACTTTGAATAGCCTCGACATAAAGAGCATGAAGCTGGGGGTCTTTGACATCATCAACCGTCATTTTAAAGTGAATAAGCTGATTGCTCTGGTAAGCCGTCAATTCGTGCATCTCCATCGTTTCATGCCAGGCCAGGTGCTGTTGCTGCTGGTTTGGTCTATCATAAGTATACAATCCCAATCCCTCCTAAGCGTTATGCGTTAGCCTATTCAGGACTGGGCGGAGTGTGAATCTATGTTAAGCGGTTGGTCAAAAAAATCTCATGCATTCATATCATGCAATCCGGGGCTGTGCTCATTAGCCAGTTCAGGCATCATAGGCACAGGAAATCCAACTGGAGGAGGCACCACTTCGAGCATTCCTTTGTTGCGGCTTGGAGAGGTTCCCTGGAAGATCTCGCCCATGCGGTTCGGCTCCATGCTGAAATTAAACTGGGCGTTATGATATCCCAAGTCCACAAATTTGCGGCATTCCGGGTATTTATTGATATCATAATTCGGAACCGGGAAGATGCTGCCCCAATTAACACCGAGTGTCTCCAGCGCTTTGGCGAAGGCATTCTGGTGGGCATTATCCCGCACAATCAGGAAGGCGAGCGTTTCCCGGAAGGTTTTGTTGGAGCTCATTTCATAAATCCGTGTTTTCTGCAGTACACCAGTGGATTCCAGCACAACATTATTCAGCAGATCCCCGATGAGGTTCCCGTGGCTGTATACATAATTGCCAAGCCATGGATTGCCGGCTGCATCTACAGGCAATGAAGCCTGCGCTCCCACAATATAATGATGGGGATTGGCATGTTTCACCGCTTCGTCCAAAGGGGCTTGGTCTGCACCGCCGTTACCGGCTTCATCTTTCCCTGATCCGTTCAACAATTGGTTGATGGTGTGCTGTACCAGCTCGACATGGGCAATTTCCTCCATAAAAATGCCCCGCAGCAAATCCCGGAACTGCAGCTCTTTCCCGCGAAAATTACTGCTCTGAAAGAAATACTGCATCATGGTGCGCATTTCCCCGTAATGGCCGCCCAGAATTTCCTGAAGGACCTTGGCCGCTGCCGGGTCCGGCTTATCTGCTACAATACTGTTGATTAATCCTTCTTTATAAAAATACAGATTAAAAACCTCCTCGAACTGATTTGAAATCATCTTAGATATCTTCCCCTCAGCAACTTCATGTTTATACTTTCATTGGCTCTCAGGGATATTTTCCCTTCTGGATATGCGTGCATAAATCGTCCAGAAGAAACCACAATATCAGCATGTGAATAACGATAAAGGTGGTTCTACCATGAAGGGAAAGAAAGGGGCTCTGGTGGCACTGGCTTCCATCCCGCTGATCATGACACTGGGCAACTCCATGCTGCTGCCCATACTGCCGCAAATCTCCAATGAGCTAGGGATCAGCGCTTTTCAGGTCAGTATGATTATCACCGTCTACGGACTAATTGCAATACTGATGATTCCGATTGCGGGGTACTTATCCGACCGTTATGGGCGGAAAAAGGTGATTCTGCCCAGCTTGATTATTGCGGCTATAGGCGGAGCAGGCTGTGTTGCCGCAGCGTGGTTTATGAATGGAGTGAGTGCTTACTGGGTCATCTTGGCCGGGCGCTTCATCCAGGGGATCGGGGCTGCCGGAGCCTTCCCGATTGTTATTCCTTTTATCGGGGATTTGTTCAAGGATGAGAAGGAGGTCAGCAAAGGCTTAGGTATCGTGGAGACCTCCAATACCTTTGGCAAGGTGCTTAGCCCCATTCTGGGCGCTTATTTGGGCACAGTGCTGTGGTATGCCCCATTTATAGCAATACCTATTCTTTGTCTGATTTCGTTTGGGCTGGTTGTATTTTTGGTCAAAAAACCGGAGGCTGAGGAACAGCCGGAGAAGAAGGCCCTGCGTCAGTTCTTAGGAGAAATCAAGGATATTTTGCATGAAAAGGGACGCTGGCTCTATGCTATTTTCGCCATTGGCGGGATCTGTATGTTTGTTACCTTCGGGGTCTTGTTTTATTTATCCGAAACCTTGGAAGCAAAATACAATCTCCACGGCTCCTCCAAGGGTTTTGTGCTGGCGATTCCGCTGGCTTTGCTGTGTCTGGCCTCCTATGGCAGCGGTAAAATCATTGGGCAAAATAAAGCTCTTATGAAATGGCTTGGTTTTGGAGGCATGGTGCTGCTGACGGCAGCCATGATTATTACCGGCTTCAACAATAATATTTTTTTCATGGTTGGATTTCTGAGTTTAAGCGGAATTGGGATTGGGGTGGCCTTGCCCTGCATGGATGCGTTGATTACAGAAAGCATTGAGAAGGAAAACCGGGGGACTATTACCTCTTTATACAGCAGCATGCGGTTTATTGGAGTAGCGCTGGGTCCGCCTGTTGTTTCGCTTTTGATGACCCGGGGGCACTGGGTACTGTTCGGGACGATGGCAGGGGTCGGCACAGTGGGCGGATTGCTGACGCTGTTCGCGGTGAAGCCGAGTGAAGGCGGGAATAAGGAGGATAAGCCTTTGAAGTCCGGGGAAATCAGAAGCAGCCCGCTGCAGCGGCAGCGCGCACGCTAAACGATTAGGATGGAGAGGAGAGGCGAAGCTTGGGTATATTCTCTATTCGGAGAACCTGTATAATCATGGCCGTATTCCTCGTGGGCATTACCATTGTGATATGGCATCGACCGAATGCAGATGGTCCCAAAGCTTATTATGGAGCGGGAAAAGGATACCATCTCATCTTGGTTCAGCTGGAATCCTTCCAGCAATTCCTGCTGAACCAATCGGTCGAAGGCCAGCCGCTGACTCCTGTTCTGAATACATTGAAGTCGGAAAGCTTATATTTCCCGTATCTGTTTCAGCAAATCGGACGCGGAAATACTTCGGATGCCGAGTTTACAGCGAATACCTCCATTTACCCTGTGGGCGCGGTGCCTATGTCATCGAAATACGGAAACCGGAAGCTGCCCAGCCTGGCAAGATTGCTGCATAAGCAGGGGTATATTGCGGATACCTTCCATGTGAATAAGGTAAGCTTCTGGGAACGGAATCAGATGTACCCCGCACTAGGCTTTGACACCTTTTATGATCAGCCCTATTTCCGCAAAGAAAAGTTTAACCGGTTTGGGGCTTCTGATGAGGAGTTGTATCGTGTAGGCTTCAATAAGCTGAATGAACTGGCGAAGCAGGATCAGAAGTTCTATGCCCAGTTTGTTACCGTCTCCAGCCACTCTCCGTATACCCTCCCGGAAGACAGAAAGCGGCTGAAGCTGAACGGCCCGTTACACGGAAAAACCCTTGGGGATTATCTTACAGCTGTTCATTATGCGGACTATGCCCTGGGGACCTTTATCAGTAAGCTGAAACAAACCGGTCTGTGGGATAACTGTGTTTTTGTTGTGTACGGAGACCACTTTGGGCTGAATAAGAAAAAGTACAATCCCCAAAAGATTAGTGATGCCTTGAACATTCCTTATGATAAGCATATCAGCACCTTTAATGTGCCGCTTTTGATTCATTTGCCGGGACAGCATAGAGGGAGAACAGTTGACCAGACCGGCGGCCAAATTGACATTCTTCCGACAATCGCCAATATAATGGGCCTCGATCTTAAGAAGGAGGGGTTTACGGCTTTTGGACAGGATCTGGTTAACGCCGGGCATAATGTTGTGGGCATGCGCTATTACCTGCCCGCAGGCTCGTTCTTCAATGACGAGGTGCTATTTGTCCCCGGTAAAAAAGGCTTTGAGGATGGGAAAGCCACCTTGATTAGAACCCATCGGCGGGTTCGGGACATTACACCCTATAAGCCAGACTATGACCTTATTATGGACCGGCTGAAACGGTCGGACAACTATGTAGAGCATCTCCCGCTCCGGTGAATATAATGTCGGCTTTGGGATATAACAATTGGGGAGAAAGGAGGGGAATAACATGGCGAACCAATTAGGTGTTCATGAAATGCTGGAATTACATGAGCTGCTTACCTTCAAGACAAATTGTCTGACCAAAAGCCAGACCATGCTGCCATTGGTGTCGGATACAGGGCTGAAAGGAATCATTCAGGAAGACATCCGCGGAGGGATTGAAGACATTCAGCAAATCAGAGCTTTACTCGTCTAAATTTAGGAGGCAGAAGATGAATCCAATTGTAGAAAACCTAACAGGAATGAACGCGATGACAGATCAGGCTATTGCCACTGATTTATTGATGGCCTGCAAAAGCGGCTTGAAAAGTTATGCGGCAGCTATCTCCGAGTCCGCCAGTCCGGAAGTGAGAAGTACATTAAATGCACAATTCGGCAAGGCTGTCGGATTACACGAACGTGTGTTTAATTATATGAGGGATAACGGATTCTATAATGCCTACGATCCGTCAGAGCAGCTGCAAATGGATATCCAGAATGCAGACAAGGCTTTGTCCCTATCCAATGTTCAATAGCTTCAGATCAGGCTATTAGAACCTAGTCAGAGATGAGGACCGTCAAGCTTACTGACTTGGCGGTTTTCATTTTACATAAGTAAATAAATCGATAACCCAAGGAGTGAAAGCACATGGATGATTCAACCGTTATGCAGGCTATCCGGAGGCTGGCGCAGCCTTTTGGCAGTGCTGAAGCATTGGACAGTCTGGTTGCTGAAACTAAAAACGCAACTTATGTCCTGTTGGGGGAAGCTTCGCATGGGACCTCAGAGTTCTACAGCGTACGCGCCGAAATTACCAAACGGCTCATTACGGAAGAAGGCTTCCGGTTCATCGCAGTAGAAGGCGACTGGCCCTCCTGCTACACGCTGAACCGTTATATTAAGGGTTACCCCGATGCTGCTCCCCATGCGCGGGCGGCACTAAGCGATTATACCCGCTGGCCCGCCTGGATGTGGGCGAACCGCGAAATTCTTGAATTGGCCGAGTGGCTGCGCAGCTATAATGAAGGACGCCCGGATGAGGAGAAGGCAGGCTTTTACGGCATAGATATGTACAGTCTGTGGGAATCGATGGACGAAATTCTCAAGTATCTCTCGTCTAAGGGGAGTCCGGACCTGGAAGCGGCTAAACAGGCCTTTGAATGCTTCGAGCCCTTTGGCAGGGACGAGCAGTCGTATGGAATTTCAGCGTCGTTGTATGGGGAGGGCTGTGAGGACGAAGTCATCACACTGCTAAGCAAACTTCAAGATGAATGGAAAGACGTTCATCCGGCTGACCGGGAAAATGCCTTAAGCGCTGAGCTTAATGCGATGACGGTACAGGGAGCAGAATCGTATTACCGGACGATGATCCGGCATGACTCCGGTTCGTGGAATATCCGGGACCGCCATATGGTTGCAGCCCTGGACAAGCTGATGGAGTTTCATGGTGAAGGCGCCCGGGCCGTGGTGTGGGAGCATAACACACATATCGGTGACGCCCGGGCAACCGACATGGAGCAGGAACAAATGGTCAATGTGGGACAACTGCTGCGTGAAAAGTATGACAACGCCGTCTATGCGGTGGGATTTGGAACATACGGGGGAACGGTAATTGCAGGCAGAGCCTGGGGAGCTCCGCCAGAAATAATGCAGGTGCCGCCAGCCATGAAAAACAGCTGGGAGGAGCTCCTGCACCGGGATGGGGCTGAGGACAAGCTGCTCCTGTTCAGCCGGGAAGAGACTGTCCTGGACCGGAAGGTCATCGGTCATCGGGCCATCGGCGTTGTCTACCATCCGGAAAGGGAGAGAGGCAATTATGTCCCCTCAATCCTTACTAGACGTTATGACGCTTTTATTTATCTGGATCATACCCGGGCGTTGTCGCCGGTTGAGATGGGGCTGATTCAGGCTTAGGGGGCTAATGATGTTTGTGAATGTATGGCTTGGCTTCTGTCTGCCTTGGTTAATCGGCATTTATATTCTCAGGGACGACCGGTCCCTTATCTATACAATAGGTCCGGCGGCCAGTTTCATTGCCTTTGCGTTCAATGAAATAGGCTATTTCAGGCAGTGGTGGCAGGTGACCCCGGAACAATTCGGGGTCCTTTCATTTCTGCCTTATAATCTGGGTGTGTTTCCAGTCCTCGGGTGCCTGTGTGTGTTTTCGGCCAGGAAGAGCAAACTGAATATCTTCCTGCTGCTCATTCTGTTCAGTCTGCTCAAAACCGGTCTTGAGATGATACTGGTTCTATTTGGGAAGGTCAGCTATGGGCATGGATGGAATGCATTCTGGACTTTTTTTTCTTATTTGATTGCATGTTCACTCACCTACGGGATGTACCGCCTGCTCCGGAGAGCGTAGGGTTTCGTTGGTTTTGATCAGAATTCTGTAGCTGTATGGAGCAAGATCAAGCAGGACCTGTCCCTCTCCCTCCGAAGGAATGAGCTTCTCACCATTCAAGGCATCCTGAAAGTGATCCTCAAGAGGCAGGGGCAGGGTGGCGGGCTGCTCCGAGGGATTCAGTGAAATGACGAAATGGGCATCCGCATCCACTCGTTCATAGACGAAAGCACGCTCCTGCGGATTAGCCGTCAGGATGCGGAACCGGCCGGTCTGCAAGGCCGGAAACGCCTTCCGCAACCGGATCAGAGACTGGTAGCATTCGAAAAGCTCGCGGTTCTGGCGTTCCTCCTCCCAGATCATACATTTGCGGCAATCCGGGTCACCCTCACCCTCAAGACCGATTTCATCGCCGTAGAAGATGCAGGGAGTACCCGTAAAGGTGAACAGGAAGGCGGCGGCCAGCTTCAGCTTTCTCGGGTCCCCGCCCAGCTGTGTGAGAATCCGCGGAGTATCATGGCTGGCCAGCAGGTTGAACAGCACCTCGTTGGCTTGCTGCGGGTAACGCATCAGAAGATTCCCGAGCTGCTCGCCAAAACGCCCGGCGTCCATATCGCCATTGTTGAGGTATTCAGTTAAACGGCTGGCCAGCGGATAGTTCATCACGGAATCGAATTGATCTCCGTTTAGCCAGCGCATGGAGTCGCTCCAGACCTCGCCAATAATAAAAGCTTCCGGATTAATGTCTTTGACAACTTTACGGAAGTCCCTCCAGAACGTATGGTCAATTTCGTTGGCCACATCCAGTCTCCAGCCGTCAATCCCCACTTCCTTGAGCCAGTAGCCGGCGGTATCGAGCAGGTACTTCCGGGCCTCAGGGTTCACCGTATTCAGCTTAGGCATGTCCGCAAAAAAACCAAAGGCGTCATAATTGGGTTTTCCGTCCGTAACCTTCACAGGAAAATTATGAATATGAAACCAGCCGGCATATTCCGAGTGTTCCCCATGCTCAATCACACTTTGGAATTGGGGGGATTGTGCACTGATATGGTTAAATACGGCGTCAAGAACCACCCGGATTCCCTTGGCATGGGCGTTTGCCACCAGCTCCTTAAGCACCTCCACATCACCGAAATCCGGATCAACCTTCCGGTAATCGGTAGTGTCATACTTATGATTGCTTGGCGCTTCGAAGATAGGTGTCAGGTATATGGCTGTAATCCCGAGCCGGGCTAAATAATCAAGATGATCTATAATGCCCTGCAGATCGCCGCCGAAAAAGCTCTCAGCTGTGGGCGTATCTCCCCATGCCGCCACATTCACCGGATCATTTCCGGCATCTCCATTGGCAAAACGGTCCGGCATGATCTGATAGAACACGGCGGACTTGGCCCATTCAGGGGCAGTGAACAAGTCAACCTCATGGATATAAGGTCTTTCATAGAAACCATCGGGTGGTGCCGGCGGTTCCGTGTAAAATCCGGTTTCCGTCATCCAGAGGGTCTCGTCTTCTGCCTGCATGCGAAAGGCATAAGAGAAACGCTTGTTTTCCGGCTTCACAGCCGTTTCCCAATAATCAAAGAACTGATCGGATGCTATTTTACGCATCCGGTGCTCCTCATGATAATGCTCCCAATCATATTTGTCGCCCGTGAGCGCAAAGACCTGGCCGACATTCTCTTTCCCTGTCCGGACACGCAGATGGAAGGTATCCTTGTCATAGAGATACGCCCAGTTGCTGTGGGGAACATGATGCAGTGCTTCACGATGAATAGTTGTACGCTGGCTTGCAGCTTGGAATGCTTGTTCTCTGGTTTGCATAACAGTCCCTCCAAAACACTTAAATTAAGTATATTGTAGCCGACAGAATGGAAAGTAAACTTCTGGAATCCAAATTCATGCCAAAAGAGACCCAGATCAGCGCTGAGCCGTATGAACAGATGGGGTTCCCATTGTGCGGCTAATGATTTTGTACCCCGTAATTTCCGGGAGCAAACAAGAAATTACAAGCAGAGATAACCAGTTGAATACCCGGCGGCAAAAATAAAAAGCCCTTTCTGTTCCCGCCGCCTGGAAACGAAAGGGCTGATCCTGTTTTATGCGTTCACAGTCTCATGTCTTTTGACTTGAAGCGGCGGAGGAATAAGCCAGCCTTTTTCTTTAAGGATGTTCAGAATTTTGACTCCCAGGGCTGCCTTAGTCATGTGGTACTTGCCGAATAAGGCGCCTACATCCTCACGGATGCTTTGTGCCATCGCCTGGCTGCAGGCTACCAAGGAAGTGGCCACATCGGCGGCAATTTTGGCGGCAATTTCGGGATCTGTAAATCTTGCCCCCACGGGAATATCTTCAAGCTTGGCCTGGGGTCTGTCGGGCAGTGCCGGGGCAGTACCAATACCGTTGTCTGTCAATAATTTGTCGCATTCGCTTGCTTCCAGTTCAGCCTGATCAATTAATGCGCCCAGGATTTTTTTTAGATCATGGTCACCCGCATGATTCAGGAAGGCCCGGTAAAAGGAAATTGCCCCCTTTGCAACCATCGAAGCCTGCCACACATTATAGATTTCCCCGTAATGCATCGGTTCATCTTTTGCATTTCCGCCTAAAATACCAGACATACACATGCTCCTTTTTGCTTTTATTTTAGAAAGCCCGCGCCTTCAAAAGACGGCGCAGCCGTTTCTACTTGCTGCATAGTATGTCCTGGATCAAAAAAATTAATGTGAAGTCCTCAAGTACCGAAAATGATATCCTGTTTGCCAAGCCGTGAATCGTTCCAGACAGCAGCCAGCGTATCCGGGAATTTGGTGGCCGCAGTGATGTAGTCGCCGATCAGCGGAACAGGTGTGGGAGAATTGCCGTTAGGATTGGTGGAAACGTCGGATATCCGCCGATTGGCGAAGGAGACGCCGGCATTGAAAGACTCGGCAGCAAAAACATCCAGAAGAAATCCGTCCACCCGGTTCGTGTAATAAATCACCCGTATGGTTCCGTTGGCCGGAGAGACAGTTATAGAAGGGGAGAAATTCTGTGAGCCTGCCGGTGCGCCTGTAATGCTGATGGGCGTGGACCACAGCAGCCCATCCGGAGAACGGGAGAAAAAGACATCTGCATAGCCCAGGCGGAAATCGTTCCAGACCGCATACACAAATCCCCCGAACTGCCCGGCGGAAATGTCGGTTCCTAAGCTGAGGTTCGTCTGCACCCGGAACGCATAATTGGGCACAGGCAAGGGACTCGGCACAGGAACGGTGCTGGCGATGAACGTAGCTCCCCGGGTCACCGGGGGGGTGAAGGAAACCCCTCCATCGAGGGATACTCTGACATAGGCATTCGTCGGGAGGTTGGAGCGGGTCTGAATATAACCGACATACAGCTCTCCTGCGAGTCCAACGGCAAGGGCAGCCCGGTCAAGCTCGCCTCTGGGATCGGAGATGCGCAGCGGCCGTTCCCAACTGAGTCCCTTGTCCAGAGAACGTTGAAAAAAGATAGCCGAGTTCTGGGAAAAGTCATAAATTGGTGTATATCCTACATAAGCATTTCCGATGTACGGGCTGGAGGGAGAACGGTCAACAGCGATAAAAGGCTCATCGTTGTGAACATAGAGGCCGTATCCCTGCTGTACAAGAACTGGAGGATTGAACGTAACCCCGTTATCAAAAGAGGTGTAGGTAGCGATCGTTCCATCCATAAATTCATTGAAAAAGTGAACCGCGACGATAAATGTGTCGGGAAAGGTATAATCGATCGTCGGGGCTTCTGCGCTCATGTATCCCGGCGCTTGCGGCAATACGGTATTTGACCAGGTTGCGCCTCCGTCGATCGAGCGGTAAAAGCCTGTTAATGCGGTTCCTGAACTGTCTTCAACGGCCACGACACACATGATATTGGGGTTAAGCGTACTAACCGCTATCGAGGGCTCAATATGATTCCCCGGCAGAGCGGCAGTGATGTTCACGTTAGCCAATGGATCACCTCATTTTAGGTGGAAATAATTGATAACCGGTCAATGTTTGTAAGCTCAGACTGCAGAATCCGGTCCAGAATGTTTCCGCCAGCATCCAGCGCAAAGATGTTAATAATGGTGTCTACTGCACTGTAGAAATTGATCTGGACCTCATAATAATCGGCAAGCGCAACCGAATAGGTCTGGACAACCAGCTGCTGGGGATTAAGCTGGAAAAGAGTTTCTCCGACAGCGACACGTGTGAAGCTCGCTCCCCGGAAGTGAAAAATCTGCAAGGTGAGGTTAATGGGGGAAATGATGGAATCGTTCAAGCAGGAGATCTGGATCCTATCCAAATGGGTGGAGCCTGTAGGGGGGTTATATACCGCTCCCGTTGTATAAGGCATAGCATGAACTCCTTCCGGCCTTGGTTGAGACGTTTAGTAAAACGTATGTGGAGCATTTTTGTCCTATGCCGGGTTACCAGAATATGTATGATTACAGAGGGAGGACGAAGCTCCCTCTGCGCAGTTCTTACAGAATGGACAAGCCTGTAAATACAATAGGTCCGACGACGTTGGGAAGATTTCCGCCCGATACAGAAGAGGCAGTTATTGCATAAGCATAGTAGCCGGAAGTAATTCCTGAATCTACATAAGTTAATTTGACCGCATCAAACACATGGGCAGCGGTACCGCTGGACCGGAAGCTGCTGATCGCCACCGCATTGCGTACGATCGTGAAGATAACATCGGGAGAGCTGCTGCCGGTGCTCTGCAGGCCGATTGTAGCTCCCAGCATGACTGAGCCGCCAGTGGAAACGTTTAATCCGAATTGCCCGAGGATCAGGCTGCTCGGCAAAGCTATAACGGATAAGGAGGTGGACTGGGAGAAGCTGGACGGGATGCTTTTACCAATATCAATAATCTGCGACATGGCGGTCACACCAGGGAAAGGCCCGAGAATAACACGGGACCTACCAGATTTGCGCTGTTCAGGACAGCGGAATTAACCTGAGATACGGTAAGGGTATAGGCAAAATATCCTGCCGTCAAATTACTGTCCACAAAAGAGAAGCTGATCGGATCAAACTGATTGACGCTTAGCGCACTGGCTGTAATTGAAAAAATCGCCGTGCTTCCCCGTAAAATGGTGAACAGCAAATCCGGACTGCCCAGGGTAGTCTGGGTGCCGACTGAAGCGTCAAGCCATACATTTCCGCCTGTCCCGGTAGTCAAGCCGAATTGGGCGAGCGTATTGCTCGAGGGCGAAGCAACAATGGGAATCGAGATGGATTGGCTGAAGCTGGCGGTAATGCTTTTACTGAAATCGAGAATCTGGGCCACGGTACTCAGCTCCTTATCACATATTTGGTCAGTAATAAATTATGTGATTTTACAGCGGAATGATTGGACGTGATAAGAAACAATAGCAGACCTGGATGTGAAACCTTGGTGTGATCCGGTTAATTCAGGCTCTGTTTGACAAAAGGGATAGCTTCGGGTATTTTGGTACTATAAAAACTATTAAAGTACCATTATAAATTGAGAGGAGCTTTTATATGGATCATATTTCAATCACACACGGCAACCCCAAATCGGCGTCAGGAGGCAGACTCCTGGGGATGGCACTGGATTATATGGCCTATCCGGTGATCGGAACGGCAGATAAAGCATTAATTGAGAACACCCTGCAACAATTATGGGTTCTCGGAAAAAACCGATTCAGCCATCAATATGCTTTTGAAGCAAGGCTGGATAACAGAACGATTGGAATTATCTCCTGCTACCCGGTATCTGTGATGGATAAGCTGGCTTGGCCCACCGCCAGGGAACTAATCAAACTGCGTAAATGGAATCTCATCAAGCATTCTCTGCTGCATTTGCAGGAGCTGTGGTCTATGGTAAGCTTGAAGGAGGGAAGAGCGGATGAATACCATATCGGGGCATTGGCTGCATTGCCGGAAAGCCGGGGGTCCGGAGTAGGGTCCAAATTAATTCAGCAGGCAGAGGACAAAGCCAGATTAAACAACTACGGCAAATGCTCCCTGACCGTCAGGCAAGAGAACTTCCGGGCCATCAAGCTGTATGAGCGGCTGGGATACCGGATTACGGATTCCATAGAGAACAAACCGTATTATCTGTACCGTATGGTCAAACCCCTTCCGCGAATCCTTACCTGAGGATTCAGGTGCAGACGGTAAATAAGTTGAACTTGGAAAATTCATAAAAAGGGTAAAAGTGCGGAGGGGAAGTTTGGAACTGGCAGAGCGGCAGCGTCCGCCTTTGTCACCGGATTTCAACCGCAAAAGGCGGTTCAATTCAAGAAATCCGGGGACAACAGCGGCTGGAGGTCCAAACATTCCCCGTAGTCGACCATACCCGACAATGTAAAACTAAAGTTCAACTTATATAGATGAAGGGTGGACTGGCAAGGACATGGACAACCAGGTCTATTTGAAAATTTTAAAATGCTTTGGAGCCAAAGGCACGCGGTTTACCACAGAGGATCTGGCGAGAGAATTGGGCACGAGTAAACGCACAGTGTATGCCTACTTTTCGAGTAAGGATGAAATGATTGAGAAAACGATTGATTTCGTCTTTTCGCAGATTATCCAGTCGGATACGGACATCCTGGAAGATGCAGGGCTCCCCATTCAGGAGAAACTCAGACTTTATTTTCAGAATATTCCCGACGCCTATTCGATTGGCGCGATTATCCGGCATATGGATGACTTTCAGCGGTATTATCCCCGGCTCTACGAGAAGGTGAATCATCATTTGGATATGATTTGGGACGGTGCTATTGAACTGGTGGAGGAAGGGATGAACCGTGGCGAGCTGCACCAGGTAGATACCGTCATTCTCAAGCTTATGCTGAATGAGACTCTGAAAAAGCTGCTGGACTATGAGTTTATTGCAGGCCATCAAGTCAGCTTCGAGTCCGGCACCAAGGCGATGAGTGATATTGTTTTATACGGCCTTATCAAAGCAGAATCTTCGTAATGATTAAATGAAACAACAGTGAATTCGGTCCTTTTGAAATGGCCGTATCTGGTACAGGGATTGGCCGCAAGGCTGCGGATTATCTGCTTGAGGACAGGCGTTTCTCCTTGATCCGGATTATTCATTGTAACCGCTCAGTGCTCCTGCAAATGGCCTGCCTGCATGGCCCGCATGGCCCGCATGGCTGCTGAAGATCCATGCCGCCATGGCCGCATTATTGATGGACTATACGCTGCATATCTGCATAGCCGGACTGTTGGGACATGTTCACCGGAAGAATCCGGTAGGCATGCCCTTTTTTATTGTATAGGAAATACGGAGAATCATGAAACCAGATGATTTTCTAAATAGCGCTTGCAACGAAGCAGGTGAGCAGTGGCTAGTTGGAAAAAGGGAGCTTATTTCCCCAAAAAATCAGCAATTGTGAGATTGAAGTGGAAAAAGGGAACTTAATTGGGCCATTTTGCCTCATCAGGAGCGAAATGTGCAAGATTAGTTATCCTTTTTCCACTTCGCCTGCAGAGAATAGGTGCACGGGCAGATTAGGTACCCTTTTTCCACTTAGGAAGGCCGAAGGATTCGTATAGGCTTCTTCAGGCAACGCTAAACTGAAATCCACAGCGGCCGGGAAGAACGGGAGAAATCTGAATGATTCTGAGAAAATGGCGTTGACCTTAGGCCAGACCTAAGGTGTATCTTAAAGATGCATACCGGGGAAGGAGTGATGAGACGTGAGAAATGAGATTACCATCAGTGAACTGGCTAAGCTTATGGATGTGTCGGTGCACCAGATCCGCTATTTCGAAGAAAAGGGTTTGCTTCAGCCTGCTTATACTGACGACAACCAGTACCGGATGTACAGTATGAATGAGATCTATCAGCTGGCCCATATTCTGCTGCTGCGGAAGCTGGGGCTGCCGGTTCAGGCGGTCAAAGAAAGTATGACGGGCTTTGGCCCGGACCAGGTCCGGCAAATGCTTCAGACCTCTATGGAGAATACGCATGCGGAGATTCTCCGGCTCCAGCAGCTTGAGCTGTTCATAGGCAAGGTACTTCAAGAGCACCGGGACTTCGGTCAAGAGATCGAGGCTTACCGGGTCAAGCGGCGGGAGGCTGTGAATTTGCGGCGCTGGTTCGGGCTCAGCTCACAGAATGTACTGGAGGCCAGACAGCTTGCCGGCCAAGCGGGTCCCGGTCTCAACTTGTTCGAAGCGGATATTCATTATGTGTTCGAGGGGGAAGGTCCTGCTGTCCTCTGCACGGAAGCCGCTGAGGGAGCCAGTCTGCTGCTGCCGGCAGGAGATTATCTGTCCTTCCAGTTTCCCGCCGCCCATGAAGATGAACTGGAGCAGCGGATGGAGCAATTCAGTTCGTATGCAGCAGATAGAACCCTTCATCTAACAGGACCTCTTGTGCTCATTGAGAAATCGTACCTTTCCCTGTTCAGCCAGGACAGGCTTCATTACGAACTGCTGCAGCGGATCGGAACCGTATGAAGCAAGCACACATCATCATTGCGCCAATGCAGGCTGAGTACAACCGGCAGGTTAGCCATTTGCTTGTGGACGCGTTTTATGGGAAGTTTTATCCGTTGACGAGGCTTGAGCCGGGCGGGCTGGCGGCTTTGTTTGAACAGCTGCTGGATGCTTTTCCGGAAGAGCCGGCGAGCCAAAGGCTGGTTGCGCTTCAGGAAGGGGAAGTCATCGGTACATTATGCCTCAAGCGCAAAGCTGAAGCTGATCTCTTGGCAGGGGCGGACAATATACCAGTCCGGCTTCCGCGAATGAAGGACATCACCCGGGATGGGCAGAGGAAGATGTTCAAGCTGTTGACAGCCTTGCACTTTTTGGACCATAAGCCGCAGGAGGGAGAATGTTATATCGCGGATCTATCCGTGCATCCGAAGGCCCGCGGGCAGGGAGTAGGCAAGCAGCTGCTGATTTGGGCACAGCATTATGCCTGCAGTGATCCGCACCTGGAAGTGCTGAGCCTGCATGTCTCCGGGCATAATCAAGGCGCAAAACGTCTGTATGAACATATTTCCTTCCGCACACAGGCGGCAGAGCACAGTTTGGTGAGGCTTCTTCTTTTTCATGAATGGAGATGGGAGTATATGGTCCTGCCACTGCGCAAGCAAACATGATTTCTGAACAAGAGGAGTCCTTATGAAAAGAAAAATGGGAATCACACTCATCGTTTTGGTGCTCATCTGTGCAGGGGCGGTGCTCTATGTATTGAAGCAGAACACTTTTGATATGGAGGAGCGGTCCCTTGAAATTCCTTCTCCGCAGGGCAAATTAACCGGCACGCTTGTCCTGCCCAAGGAGGTGTCCGGCAAGCTGGGGCTTGTACTGTTCATTCACGGTGATGGAGCGGTCAATGCTTCCCATGATGACGGCTATAAGCCGCTATGGGAGAGGCTTGCTAAGCAAGGCTATGCTTCACTGTCGCTGAACAAGAGAGGCATCGGCGGCTCCGAAGGGAATTGGCTTGACCAGAGCATCGATGACCGGGTAGACGAAGCCCGCCAGGCGCTGGCCTGGGCCAGAACACAGCCGGTGATTGATCCTTCGCGGATTGGGGTGTGGGGAGCCAGCCAGGCCGGATGGGTGATTCCGAAGCTTGCGGGGAAGGAGCCGCTGGCCTTCAGTATTCTGGTATCCCCGGCTATCAACTGGCTGACTCAGGGCGAGTATAATACACGTAGTCAAATGGCGAAGGACGGATACTCCGGGGATGAAATTTCCGCACAGGTAGCGTATGAACAGCAAGTGAAGGAGCTTTTGAAAGAGGGTGCAACGTATGAGGAATATGTACAGGCTGCACATAAGGGCGATGTGATGTCCCGGGAACGCTGGACATTTGTGAGCAAGAACTTCCGGGCGGACGCGACCGCCGGTCTGCAGCACTTCAAAACTCCTGTGCTCCTGCTGCTGGGGGAAGACGATGTGAATGTAGACTGGAAGGAAACAGAACACGTTTACCGCCAAAAAGTAAGTCCATCCTTGCTCACGGTTAAGCTCTTCCCGGATACAGAGCATTCCATGTTGTCCACCCGAACCGCCGGTTCCAAGCTGCGTGCCGTGCTCATCAGCCTGTTCGCGCCTCGACAAATCACGGTCAACGGGTATATGGAGCAAATTGAACAGTTCCTGCAGGACACCGAGCTGGCCGGGAAGTTGAACTCCCGGAGCATAGGAATATAGCTGCTGGCTGTTATTTTCTCCGGCCTAGCTTCTCTTTGTCCAAGATATGTAACTTGGTATTGAATATACATACCATTACATATGATTAATCGATAAGAGAGAGGCGGGACATCAATGAAAAAGCAGGCTCCACCTGTCAAAAAAAAAACTCTGTCCTCCAGAACTGCTGCACGTAACCGGACAGCCGGCCCATCGGCTAAAGCCCAGGTCATCCGTTTTGCGGTGATCGGGGACAGTCATGTGGGATATGGGAACAGCTCCGGCATATTCAAGAATCTTTTGCCCAAAGCGGTCGCGGGTGTGAAACCGAGGTTTGTGATATTCGGAGGCGACAACGCGCAGGCAGGTGCGGATCATGGAAATCATGCGGATGCTTATTACAAAGACTTCAAGGATACCGTGACCAGCACACTTGGCAATATCCCTTACAAAGCTTCGATAGGCAATTGGGAGGCAAGTACCGCAAACCTGTTCACCAAATATCTGGGGGCCGTTTCGGGAAAGATGAATTTTCCGGGGACACAGGGCAAGGTCAAGTATGTGTGGCTGGATTGTGCGCTTGGAAGGTTCACCCCGGCCAGTATAAATTTACTTACGAATTTGGATGACCAGCATTATTATATTATTGATTTTCATTGGCCCTTGAAGGTGAGCGGAATTACCGTTGACTCCAGTCATGTGTTAAGCGGAGCTGAGACGGGCAGATTTTTCGCTTCGATTCCTGCCAAGGCGAGAGACAAGGTGCTGGCGATTTTTACCCATCATGGACATTTATTTTACCACAAGCTTAACAATATCTACCCGGGCTTTACCCAAACCAAGTTTTTCGTCTGCGGGTGCTCGGGGGATTATAAATGCAAGTCCAACGGGGACCGGGGCTACTATGATGCTGCCTTGACGATTAACGGGAATCAAGCCAGTATTGAAGCGTTTCGGGTTAAGGTTGTGTAGGGAAGAGAACGGTTGTTGCGTTCGGCTCAGCAGGTGTAATTGCCGTGAATCTCAGCATGTACCGGATTGAACGGATGATCGGCTAGATGACGAACAGCCAGGTGTCGTTCATGCGCGGATTACATCCCGATTGGATGGTACATCTCCTGAACGCCTTTATGGTGCCGGAGCTGGAATCGGCTGCCTTTCAGTAATTCAATCTATACAGGATGAACCTGTTGCTGTTCCATACAATCAATAAATGCTTTGGCCGCTGCCGGAAGGTAGCGGTCTTTTCGCCATTTGAGGCCGATTTCCCATTCCCAGCCTTCTTCGGCAATCGGAATCCAGGCGAGCCCCTCCAGCATTAGCCCCGGCGTTTGCGGAAGGACAGATACGCCGAGTCCTGCTCGGATAAAGCCGGCTACTGTAACCAGATCCTCCGCATCGTAGGTGGAAGCGAGCTGAAATCCGGTATTTTCAAAACGGGCGGTGATGGTGGCTTTGAGGCCGCAGTTTTTTTTGAGACCGACAAAAGGTTCGCCGGACAGCTTGGTAAGACTTAGTGAAGACTGCCGGGCAAAGGGATGACGGGCGGGAACAACGATGTATAGCGGCACCTTCTGAATGGTCAGCCATTCGTGCTTCATCACCGGGGATTCCCTGGAAGTAATCATCAGGTCCGAGCTGCCCAGCTCGAAATGCTCATCCAGATCCCCAAGGTTGCCCTGAAACAATTCAAAACGGACCTTAGGATGCTCCTGCATGTACTCCTGGACGAGGTTTGGCACCAGATCTACTCCAAGAATGTTCAGATAGGAGATGGAGATTAAGCCGGTATCCGGATCGGACCATTCTCTGATCTCCTGTATTCCGCCCTCAATGCTGCGCAGAGCCCCTTCTACCCGCTTGGCGAACTGCACCCCGTAACGGTTAAGCCGGATATTTCGTCCGCCCCGGTCAAACAGCGGCAGCCCCAATTCCTCCTCCAGCTTGGAAATGGCATGGCTTAAGGCAGGCTGGGTCAGGTTAAGGGCCTTGGCGGCCTTGGTCATATGCTGAAGCTTGGCAACGGTTATGAAATATTCCAATTGTGTGAGTTCCAGAAGAAGCCCCTCCAATTTATATGAATAATAGTAATCAATCAGATAAATAAGATAAATTATACTTATATAAAAAGGCGATGTAAACTAACGTTGTGCCTGACAAGCAGACACGGCGATACAGCAGCTTACTGTATATGAAATGGAGGAGAGCAATGAGCGCCTATGTTATTTTTATCCGTGAGCACAGCCATGACCCGGAAGAGCTCCGCATCTATTCACAAAAAGCGCCAGGCGGTCTGGCAGGCCATCCCGTAACCCCGCTTGCGGTGTATGGAACCCATGAAGTGATCGAGGGTCCCGCTATTGAAGGAGCGGCCATACTAGAGTTCCCCAGCATTGAAGCGGCTAAGGTCTGGTATTACAGTCCCGCGTACCAGGATGCGGTACAGCATCGGCTCCGGGGCGGAACTTACCGCGGGATCATTGTTGAAGGCGTGTCCGCAGCAGCATCAGAATAATAGGAGGAATCAGAAATGGCAATAACCTATAAAGACCCAGCCCATGAATTTGAAGGGAAAAGAGTACTGGTGACCGGAGGTACCCGGGGCATGGGGGAAGCCATCGCCAAAAGACTGGCAGGCAGCGGAGCAACGGTGCTGACGACTGCCCGCACGATGCCTGCTGATCTTCGGGAGCCAGGGCTGTTCGTGCAGGCGGATATTGCCACACCTGAAGGAGTGGGGAGGGTCATTCACGGGGTAAAAGAAGTGCTCGGCGGCATTGATATTCTAGTGAACAATGTGGGAGGCTCCAGTACACCTCCGGGCGGGGCGCTTGTCCTGACCGACGAAGACTGGGTGCAGGCTCTGAACTGGAATCTGCTTGCCGCCGTCCGGCTGGACCGCGGGCTGCTGCCGCTGATGCTGGAGCAGGGCTCCGGGGCGATCGTCCATATTTCCTCTATCCAGAGACGTCTGCCGCTGTATGAAACTACACTGGCCTATGCTGCCGCCAAAGCGGCTCTGTCCAACTACAGCAAAGGTTTGTCCAATGAATTTTCGCCGCGCGGCATCCGCATTAATACCGTGGCTCCGGGTTTTATCCAGACCAAGGCGGCGGAGGCGATGATTGACCGGATCGCCCAGGCGGCAGGAAGCCGGGAAGCTGCCCTGCAGCAGCTGATGGATTCACTTGGCGGCATCCCCCTTGGCCGTCCCGGCCTGCCGGAGGAGGTTGGGGAGCTGGTGGCATTCCTGGTGTCTGACCGGGCGGCGTCGATTACAGGCAGTGAATATGTGATTGACGGCGGGACGATTCCGACGGTGTAACTGGGGAAATGGATGGATGCTGCATAGGGAACATGTTGTAGCAACCGCAGTAGAATATGGAGTGTGTTGCAGCAAACCAGCCGGTGACGGCTGGTTTTGTTCTGTAGACCAGAGACCAGAATTGATATGTCCGCCCACAAAAGGGAGAGGATACCTAAGTGGAATTAGTGAACCTAAATGTGCTCAAATCGCGTTACACAGAGGTGTTAGTTGGAATAAGTAGACTTGTTTTCAGTGAAATCACCTCTTAAGAGTGAAATCGGCCGGATTAAGTGTACTTTTTCCCACAAGCGCTTGTGGGAGAAGGGGATGGGCAGATTTAAGTTCACTTTTTCCATTATAGACAGCTTCGGCAGCTGCAGCCGGGGGCGTTCCCCTTCCAGTCCACTACCGTGCAGGAACAGCCCCCGGCTGCCCGCCATACAAACATTCCCGCCTCATGCCGCTGGCTGCCCTAAGTACAGCATATTTCAACTCTTCCTTGGCAACAGGTTTGAGCAGAGTGGCCATACCTCCTTTGCAGAAGGCATCCAGGACAAATTCATAACTGCTGGTGACAATGATTGTGCCATGAGTCTGGCTTGCATTCACCCGTTCCAGCGCACTTGCTTCGCTGATCAGCAGCTTGGCATCCGTCACAATGATATCCGGGTTATGCCGCTCAATCAGCCGGATGGCCCCCGTATCACAGGCTGCTTCCAGAACCGCTTCATATGTAAAAGGCAGCGTCTCCAGCAGAAGCTTCAATTCACTGCGCATTTGGGGTTTGTCGTCGACTAGTAAGATTTTCATAGCAAATTCCTCCTGTTATGTGATACTGGCTGAGCGGGTTGCCTCTTCTGCCGCAGAACGCCGGGGGAGTGCAAGCAAGGCCAGCGAGACCATTCCCAGCAGCAGGCATACCCAATAGGCGTTTCTGTACCCGAACCACTGCGCCGCCGCTCCTCCGGCCAGACTGCCAAACAGCCTTCCGATGGTAGTGGAGTTGGTGTACAGCGTTGAAGCATATCCAGGCAGGTCCGGGAGCAAATCCTGGATATAGCTGATGCCAATGGCAGAAATAACTGCTACGAAAAAGGCGAGCAGCACCTGTCCGGCGATAATCATCCACAGTGAGGTTGAGGCCAGCACGACAATGTAATAAGCCGCTCCCAGCACAATCCCCCAGACCATGAGCAGGCGGGCGGAGTATTTGGCGGACAGGAGGCCCAGCACAAGCATCAGCGGGATCTCAAGCAGTGCGCAAATACTCGATACCGATGCGACATTCTGCGTGTTCCCGCCGAGCGTGTCCGTGATAAACAGGGAAATATTCAAGTTGTTGATCCAATGCCCGGAATAGAGCAGCGTCAATACCAGAAAGGGAACCAGAACCCGACGGTTCTGATGGAGCTTGACAGGCTGTTGCTGCTTGCTGCCTGCAGTTTGCGGCGGAGCGGCAGGAGCTTTTACAAAGATAACAACCAGCAGGGCGTTCATAAGAAAAATCAGCACGGTGCTCATGAAGATTCCCGGGAATCCGAAATAATGGATCAGAACCGAGCCGGCCAGCGGACCGGCAATAAATCCGAGTGAAAACATGGACCGGAGCGTAGAATTGGCAAAAGCATGATCTGCGGACTTGCTGGCATTGACAGCTTCCCGCGCACTGGCGAACAGCTGTGGCATGGCCGGAGCGCCAAGCGCTGTGAATACGGCCATATACAGCAGCAGCCCATAGAACTCATGGATCAAGAGGTAGCCGGCAAAAGCAAGCGCATTAAAAAACATGGCGGTGACCATCAGCTTTTTGCGGTTCAGTCCGCTGTCGGAACGTTTGGCAATCCACATGCTGAGCCATACGCCGGTTATGATGGTTACAGCCGTAAAAACACCGAAGATGCCTGCGGATACGCCAAGCTTAGTGGTGAAATAAACAGCCAAAAAAGGTGAGCTGATGGATATAGCCATCCCCTGCAGCATCATGCAGATCAAAAAGACGGGATAACTGGGAATTCGGAAAAGATTGCGGGTACGGGTCATCATTTTTACGGGAACGTCTCCTTCAGAAGCAGCTTGCGGCTTTATCTTTCATTTGGTTATAGTATAGTTAATTATTGATGATTAAAGAATGTTTTATCTGCTCGAAAACCTCTACTATTTGGCTGGGACGGTGAGATTATGGATCTTAGGCTGCATGCCTGCGCGTACTCTTTTCATACGCTGCCCTTCAAAACCTCCTTTACGCCGCCGCCGTTTTTTCTGTTCCGGCTGCAGGTGCTGGGCAGCTGCAGGGCGCTGGTGCACGGGAAAATGAGACTGATTGAGCCTGGAGATCTGCTGATCTATCCCCCTGGCGAGCTGTATCATTTAGAGGTTGAGGCTATAGACGGAAAGATAGAAAGCGGAGATTATTACCTGCTCTGCGAAGGCTCGTGGATCGAACAGTGGTGGAAGGCCCGGCCCCGTAAGATCCAGCAGCGGATTCATCTGGATGGCGGAATGCTGTCCCTATGGCAGCAGCTCAGCATCGAGCAGCACCGGATTGTACAGGTCAATCCCGAGCTGATCCGGCATCTGCTGTGTGCCTTATGTCTGTCGCTGGACCGGCTTGCGGAGGAGTCAGGTTCCCGGCAGGACCTGCAGGTACGTTCCAACGAATTGGTCCTGCTGATGCAGCGGTATATCAACGAGCATGCCCTGCGCCCGCTGCGGGTGGAGGAGGTTGCCGCGGCTGCCGGGTTAAGCGTCTCCCGTGCGGTGCATCTTTTTAAAAAACTGACGGGGTATACGATCATTCACTACACCCAGGAGATCAGACTGTCCAATGCCCTGGAGCGAATCCGCTATACCGACTTGGGACTGGAAAATATCGCCGGAAGCTGCGGATTCGGCACCTACTCCTATTTTCACAAGGTGTTCAAGGCCAGATATGGCCTCTCCCCCAAGGAAGTGCGGGACCGCCCGCCTCATTCTATTCTGGAAGGCACCTATGTTATCACCAGCGGGGATCAGAACGTCACCGGCCTCTCGCCGGATGCGCGGAGGTTTTTAACGACTTGAGGGGGGCAGGTTCGGCAGAGAAGGGAGTAAGCTATAGAGCATATGTCTTGGCGGTTGGCTGAAACAGGATGAAAGGAAGCGCGGGGAGTGGCAGGTATTGCGCTAAATTGTTCCAAGAAAATGCTGCACATGAATTGACAGTTCAAACAAGTAAACCCTATACTAGCTTTAAATAAGGACGAAGCACGTCCCGTACTCATGGATTCATGGGTGCGGGACTTTTTTGCGTCCATGGGAAGGGGAGTGCACCTTATGGGATTTCAAGAAGCGTACAGCACATGGATCAAGTATCACATAGGCCGGAGAAAAGGAGAAAGGAGGGACCGGCTGGAACGGGGGCATGGTCATGGAGAGCGTATGTTTTTGGAGCAGGTATGGTGGCCTTTGATGGGATCGCTACAGAATCTTCACCCCGAATATGAGGTCGCAGATTGGAGAGGTAGACCTTATTATGTGGATTTGGTCTGGAAGCCGGGACAGGTCAAATTCGCGTTCGAAGTGAAGGGCTACGGCCCGCATGTGCAGAATATGGACCGCACCCGTTACCGGCAGGAGCTCAACCGGGAAACATTTCTGCAAATTGCCGGCTATCGGGTAGTTTCAATTCCCTATGACGATCTCGAAGGTAGTCCGCAGCTTACAATTTCGCTCATTAGGTCCCTAGTGGCTCCTTTTATAGGCGGGATCAATGCGGTGGGGCAATTTACCCGTCTGGAGCGGGAGATGATCCGGCTAGCTGTGTCCCGGGATGGAATGATCCGCCCGGTTGACCTGGGCAAGGAGCTTGGGATTAACCTGCGGACGGTTCGAAATACGCTGCAGGCTCTTTGTGCGAAGGGGAGACTCAGACCTGTGCCTACTAAAAGCGGCAGTAGAGTTTATCGCTATGAGGTGATTTATTCATTCTCGGACGACCAGCTATGGTAATTGAGGCTTCGGGAGCTGGAGGTGGAACGAACAACGGCAGAAACGCCGTTGTTGGGGCGCCTGAGGCCGGGCAGCCGGGAAACAACGGCAGAAATGCCGTTGTTGAAGCGCCTGCGGCCGGGGAGCCGGGAAACAACGGCAGAAACGCCGTTGTTGGGGCGCCTGTGGGCGGGTAGCCGGGAAACAACGGCAGAAATGCCGTTGTTGAAGCGCCTGCGGCCGGGGAACCCGGAAACAACGGCAGAAACGCCGTTGTTGAAGCGCCCGCGGCCGGGGAACCCGGAAACAACGGCAGAAATGCCGTTGTTGAAGCGCCTGCGGCCGGGGAACCCGGAAACAACGGCAGAAATGCCGTTGTTGGGGCGCCTGCGGCCGGGTAGCCGGGAAACAACGGCAGAAATGCCGTTGTTGAAGCGCCCGCGGCCGGGTAGCCGGGAAACAACGGCAGAAATGCCGTTGTTGAAGCGCCCGCGGCCGGGTAGCCGGGAAACAACGGCAGAAATGCCGTTGTTGAAGCGCCCGCGGCCGGGGAACCCGGAAACAACGGCAGAAATGCCGTTGTTGAAGCGCCCGCGGCCGGGGAACCCGGAAACAACGGCAGAAATGCCGTTGTTGGGGCGCCTGCGGCCGGGGAACCCGGAAACAACGGCAGAAATGCCGTTGTTGGGGCGCCTGCCCATCTTAGATTCGGGCCCGGCGCAGCTCCCCGCCCGAATCTCTAATTTTGAACTGATTTTTCTGTCAATTGTTCAGGTGTTGCTCCCGGCGGAAATCTTTTATGATAGGAAAGATAGATGAAACCGTTATCATAAAGATCAAAAGGAGTGTCTGCCCAATGGAAACCGCAACCTTTCCCTTTGAACAAATTGAATTGCAGCTGAATGAACGTGTGCAGGACCTGCTCTCCAGATTAACGCTGGATGAGAAGGTAAGCCTGATGCCCCAATATCAAGCAGCCATCGAGCGTTTAGGAGTAGGCGGCTATAAGCATGGTACGGAAGGGGCACACGGCATTTCCTGGCTGGGCGCAGCCACTTCTTTTCCCCAGCCTGGCGGATTGGCCTGCACTTGGAACCCGGAGCTGGTGCAGAAAATCGGTGAAGCGATTGGGGATGAAGCCAGAGCGTTTTACCGTAAAAATCCGACGGTGAATGGCCTGACTCTTTGGGCGCCTACAGTAGATATGGAGCGCGACCCGCGCTGGGGCAGAACGGAAGAGGCTTATGGCGAGGACCCCGTACTGACAGGCCGCCTCAGCACTGCACTGGTGAAGGGTATTCAAGGCGACCACCCCAAGTATTTGAAAGCGGTAGCAACGCTCAAGCATTTCCTGGGTAATAACAATGAAATTGACCGTGGAGTAGCTTCGTCCAGCATAGATCCGCGCAATATGCGCGAGTATTATCTCGAAGCCTTCAAGCCTGCCTTCAAAGAGGGCGGCGCGCAGTCGATGATGACGGCGTACAACTCGGTGAACGGCGTTCCGGTGATTTTGCATCCGGCAGTCATGGAGATTGTGAAGGGCGAATGGGAAATGGACGGTTTTATTGTAAGCGATGCCGGAGATTTGTTCGGGATTGTAAAAGATCATAAATATTACGAATCGTTCGCCCGGTCCATGGCAGAATCGATCAAAAACGGCATCGACAGTGTGACAGAGGAAACGGAGGAAACGATTAAGGTTATTCATCAGGCGCTTAACGAAGGTCTGCTGACTGAGGGGGATCTGGACCGCGCGCTTTTCAATACATTCCGGGTCCGTTTCCGCCTGGGCGAGTTCGATCCTGAGGAAGGCAATCCGTACGCAGCCATTGACGATTCCGTCATTCTCAGCCCGGAACACAGCAAGCTGTCCCTGGAAGCCGCGAAGCAGTCCATCGTCCTGCTGAAGAATGACAATGCTGCCCTTCCGCTCCGCTCAAAAGAGTTGTCCAAAGCCGCAGTCATTGGGCCACTGGCGGATGAAGCCTTCAGAGACTGGTACTCCGGCACTCTGGCTTATGGCGTGACTCCGCTGCAGGGTGTGACCAAGAAGCTGGCCGGGAAGCAGGTTGTTTTTGAGAGCGGGGACGACCGCATTATTCTGACTTCGGCAGCCAGCGGCAAGGCCGTGGGAATGACTGGGGAAGAAGGAAGGCTGGCAGTGCTGCATGATGTGCCGGAGCGCGGAGAATTATTCCGCCATACGGCCTGGGGCTGGACGGCCCATACGCTGGAAGCCACCAGCCGGGGACAGTATGTAACATTGAACGATGCCGGCACCCTGACAGCTTCTGCGGATGAAATCTATGGCTGGTACGTGAAGGAATCGCTGAATCTGGTGCCGGAAGAAGGGGGGGCGGTCAGCCTGCGCACCTGGAATGACAAACTGATCTCAATTCGCGAAAAGGATGGCACCCTGCATGTTGGTGAACAGGATGCCAGTACCGAAGCGCACACCTTCCACAAAAAGATTGTTGTAAACGGTGTAGAAGCTGCAGTCCAGGCGGCCAAAGCCGCAGAGGTCGCTGTCGTATTCGTCGGCAACCATCCGCTGCTGAACGGCAAGGAAGAAATCGACCGTCCGGATATTGTGCTCCCGGAAGAGCAGGAACGTCTGGTCAAGGCAGTCTACGAAGCCAATCCCAACACTGTAGTAGTTATTGTGGGCAGCTACCCGATTTCCTCCACATGGATTGATGAGAATATTCCGGCGGTGCTGTACACCTCCCACAGCGGTCAGGAGCTGGGCAACGCGGTAGCGGATGTTCTGTTCGGGGACTACAGCCCGTCGGGCAAACTCAATATGACCTGGTACCGTTCCGTGGATCAGCTTCCTGGCCTGATGGATTACGATATTATCAAAGGCAAAAGAACCTACATGTACTTTGACGGCGAGCCGCTGTATCCGTTCGGCCATGGGCTGACCTATGCGCAGGTGGCTTACCGCAATTTGTCGCTGGCGGAGCATGAGCTGCAGCCGGATGGAATAATTAACCTATCGGTGGAAGTTAAAAATACCGGTGCGGTGGAGAGCGACGAAGTGGTCCAGCTCTACATCCATGCCTTATCCTCCCGGGTGCAGCGTCCGCTCAAGCAGCTCATGGGTTTCGAGAAGATTCATCTTGCCGCCGGACAGATGCACACTGTTGCCTTCACTTTGCCGGTGGCCGGGCTGGCCTTCTGGGATGTGACGCGGGAGCAGTACTGTGTGGAATCCGGTGATTACGAGGTCATCATTGGCCGTTCCTCGGGCGATATTCAACTGACCGGACGCGTGTATGTGCAGGGCGATACTGTTCCGCCGCGTAATTTGTATGCTACAGTCAAAGCCGAGAACTACGATGACTATGAAAAAGTGTACCTGGATGAGTGCAAAGCGGGCGGCGCATCCATTCACCCGGCAGCGGACGGAGCCTGGATCGCCTTCAAGGATGCGGATTTCGCACAGGGTGCAGTCGAGTTCCAAGGGCTTGTATCCTCGGCCACAGGCGGTAGTCTGGAGATCCGGACCGGAGGCCGTACTGGGAAATTGGCAGGTACGCTGGAGATTCCGGCAGGCAGTGCAACCCAGGAGTGGAAAAGCCTGTCCGTTCTTGTCGGCATTGAAGCCGGAAATACGGATGTTTATTTGATCTTCAGCGGTGAGGTTCTGCTGAGCCGTTTCCATTTTAGCGCATAGAATGAAATACAGCATGGCCCTGGATGTTCTGAGGATTGGGCGTTGATTGTATGGTGGATGGTGATTTCCAGGGGTTCAGAACGTACGAGGAGATCTGGAACGGGGCAGTTAAAGTCTACGAATGCAGGTTTCGTGGCGGGTTGATTCAATGATCTTGCCTAAAAGAACCCGCTGGCCGCACTTGGCCAGCGGGTTCTTAAGTCCACGGACTCAGTCTCCGCCGCCACCGCCGCCATCTCCGCCGCCGCCGCCGGAATCGCCGCCACCAAAACCTCCGCTGTCGTGGCCTCCGCTATGGCCTCCGCTATGGCCGCCGCCATCCCAGCCGCCATGATTGCCATGTCCGCTGCCCCAGCTGCTACCGCCGTGGCTATGATTGTTGTGGCTGCCATTACCGTTGTTCCCGTCATGATGAGGATGGCCGGAATGATGTTTTTGACTGTCTCCCGGGGTGAGGTCCGCTCCGTTTCCTGTGAAGAAGAAGCTATCGGCGGAATCATTCCTGCTTCTCCCGCTGGTGCCGCGTTTGTTGTTATCTCTCAGAATGGCCTTAGCGACGATATAAACGAACACTACAATAAAAATGATGCCAATACCCAATCCTATCCCTCCTAAATTTAAGGTCTCTTACCAGAATTGTACCATAATCTATTGCAGACATGCCTCTGTCTTCTGCGGAGAGCGTTGCAGAAACGACACAACGGCGTGGTGACGAGTGAGAGAGGTTAGGTGACGAGTGAGAGATGTTTGGTGATCAGTAGAAAGGTTTGGTGATCAGTAGAAAGGTTAGGTTATCAGTGAGAGAGGTTAGGTGACCAGTGAGAGAAAAAGGGCCATCGCAAACCTTCACAGACAGGTGAGGAAAAAAAACTGCGTAGATTTCACAAGTTTGATTGCATATTGTGCAATAGATGTATCTCCAGCTGAACTTGAAAGTGGATTGAAGTAGAGAAATCGAATAGAAGTCAGCCCCGGCCCCCGGCCAAGTCTTGTTACCTGTCAGGTAATCCCCCGGTCATGCCGGAACTCCCTGGGGGTGATGCCGGTATATTTCTTGAATACTTTGGTGAAATAGCTCTGGTCGTTAAAATGCAGCCGGGTAGCGATATCCGACAGGCTGATCCCTGGCCACTCCATCAGGCGTTTGGCCTCCTCGATCCGTTCCCGCTGGATGTATTCGCTGACGGCAAGGCCCGTTTCTTTCTTGAACAGCTGGGAGAGGTAGCTGGCATTCAGCCCGGCAACTCCGGCAAGCTTGCTCAAAGTAAGCTCTTCATACAGATGGTTGAAAATATAATTCTGGCACAGCGCAGAGGTGCGGGACAGCTTGGACCTGCGGTTATCCTTCACATGATCGGCGAATTCGCACAGGGCCGCAAGCTGGGCACGGTCCACCGCCGGAATATCCTGCAGTTCCTCAATATGCTGAATATGAAAATCACTCAGCGTGTAAGCGATCTCCCAGAACAGTCCTCCGTCAATGGCCGCACGGGTGGCCAGGGTAATGGAGGAGATGGCGAGATTTTTTTTGCTGCGCAGCTGGCTTTTCCTGGAGAGCAGCCCGTATTGGTCTTCGTTGAAGCTGGCATGTGTCTGCAGCAGCCCGCTCTTGTCTCCGTTGCGGATATGCCGGAACAGCTCGCGCTCTTGGCTCGGATCATGGTGCAGCCAGGTGTTCTCCCGCCGGTAGGACAGATTCAGATCAGGTGTGCTGTCCCTCAGCTGCGCAGGTTGAAGCAGTGTCGAATCGAGCAGCAGCTCGCTGACGGACAGGGTCCGGCCGGTGGCCAGCGTATACAGCAGGATGGCCGCATGGCACAGCCGCATCCGGTCCAGTGCGGGCAGACGGCGGTAATATTGCAGCCAGGCCTCCTGTTCTCCAGGAGGAGTGTTGTGGTCACGCAGCAGGGTGCCCGCATTTTCTTCGGTCAGGGGAGCGTACAGCGAAGGGCCGATGACGACGGCCCCACTCTGCTCCAGCTCTCCGCATAGAGGGAGAATGATGAAATTCTCCAGGTAAGCCGTTGTGCAGATTCGCGGAAAAGCAGCGGTTCTTGAATCATTCCGGCTGCCTGCTGCAGCTTGAATCCTTTCCAGAACTTCCGCCGGAAGCCCTTGGATGCCTTCGACCGGAGGCCGGGTGTGGCCAAACGGATGCAGTGCCTGCACTGTTTCGCCTTTCGGATTCAGCCAGGTGACCGGCAGCCGATAAGCCTCGTACAGCAGCCTGCATATATAAGGAATCCGTTCATGATCTTCCAGATGCTCCAGCATGTTTCCTCATCCTTTACCCAATGAAAATACCAAGAATACAATTATTCTGCCATAAATCTGCCGGAAAGTATATTAGAATGGGAAAAAAGAAAGCACTTTCAAGGAGGTTCCCCATGACTATTGACATTCGACATCTCATTTCGCAATTGACGCTTGAAGAGAAGGCCGCTCTCTGCTCGGGTCTTGATTTCTGGCATACCCAAGGAGTTGAACGGCTGGGCATCCCGTCTGTGATGATGACAGATGGTCCGCATGGCCTGCGCAAACAGGCGGAGAGCGCAGACCATCTGGGTCTTCATAACAGTGTGCCTGCCACCTGTTTTCCTTCGGCGGCAGGACTTGCTTCTTCCTGGAACCGGCAGCTGATCCGCCGGGTCGGTGAAGCGCTGGGCAGGGAATGCCAGGCTGAGGATGTGGCCGTTCTGCTGGGGCCAGGCACCAATATCAAACGTTCCCCGCTGAACGGGCGGAATTTTGAATATTTTTCCGAAGATCCATATTTGTCTTCGGAGATGGCTGCGAGTCATATTCAGGGAGTACAGAGCCAGGGTGTGGGCACATCGCTGAAGCATTTTGCCGCCAATAACCAGGAGCACCGCAGAATGTCCACCGATGCCGTGATTGATGAACGGACGCTGCGGGAAATTTATCTGGCGAGCTTCGAAGGGGCAGTGAAACAAGCCCAGCCATGGAGCGTTATGTGCTCTTACAACCGGGTAAACGGAGAATATGCTTCGGAAAGCGAAACGCTGCTGACACGGATTCTCCGGGATGAGTGGGGGTTTGAAGGTTTCGTAGTGTCCGACTGGGGGGCTGTGAACGAGCGGGTGAAGGCGCTGCAGGCCGGGCTTGAGCTGGAGATGCCATCAAGCGGAGGGATCGGCGGTGCCAAAATCATTGCCGCCGTGAACAGCGGCGAGCTGTCCATGGAGACGCTGGACCTTGCGGTGGAGCGGCTGCTTAGCTTTATTTACAAACGGGTGGAGAACCGTCAAGAGAACCTCTCGTTTGAGCCGGGCGAACACCACCTTCTGGCGCGTGAGGTGGCCAGGGAAAGCATGGTGCTGCTGAAGAATGAAGGCAGCCTTCTGCCGCTGGCTCCGCAAGGCACGCTTGCCATCATCGGTGAGTTCGCGAAGAAGCCGCGTTATCAGGGGGGCGGCAGCTCGCATGTGAATCCGACGAAGCTGGATGATGCCTTTGCGGAGCTGCAGGCGGTGGCGGGGGAGGCAACAAGCTTCCTGTATGCGCAGGGTTATGAGCTGGGCAGCGATGAGGTGAACGAAGACCTTCTGCGTGAAGCGCGCGATACAGCCGCCAAGTCGGATGCCGCAGTGCTGTTCCTTGGACTGCCGGACAGATACGAGTCGGAGGGGTATGACCGCAGCCATCTGTCCCTGCCCGCAAGCCATATCGCACTGATCGGGGCGGTGGCTCAGGTGCAGGAAAACATTATCGTGGTGCTGAGCAACGGTTCCCCGGTGGAAATGCCCTGGATCGGCAAGACGAAGGCGGTTCTGGAAGGCTACCTGGGCGGGCAGGCCTTCGGCGGGGCGGTTGCCGACCTGCTCTTTGGCGTGGTGAGTCCAAGCGGGAAACTGGCCGAAACGTTCCCGGTGAAGCTAAGCGACAACCCGTCGTTCCTGAATTTCCCCGGTGAAGGCGACAAGGTGGAGTACAAGGAAGGGGTGTTCGTCGGCTATCGCTACTATGACAAAAAAGAAATGGAGCCGCTGTTCCCGTTCGGCTTCGGCCTGAGCTATACCGAATTCGAATATAGCGGCTTGGTGCTGGATAAAACCAGCATACGCGATACAGACACCGTTCAGGTCACCGTAACTGTGAAGAATACCGGCAGCCGGACCGGACAGGAGATCGTCCAGCTCTATGTGGGTGACGTGGAGAGCAGCGTCATCCGTCCGCTCCAGGAGCTGAAAGGCTTCCAGAAGGTAGAACTGCAGCCCGGAGAGGCGCGCGGGGTTTCTTTTACACTGGATAAACGCGCCTTTGCCTATTACAATGTGCAGCTTGGCGAATGGCATGTCGAGAGCGGAGCCTTCCGGATTGGGGTCGGCGCTTCTTCCCGCGATATCCGTCTGAGCGCTTCCCTTGAAGTGGCTTCCACAACGGAGATTCCAGTGAGCTTCCACCGCAATTCGACAGTCGGGGATCTGCTGGACAATCCGCTTACGGCAGAGCGCGCGAAGAAATTCAGCAGTATTTTCGGACTTGAAAGTGCGATGGAGGATAATCCGGAAATGTTCGTGGCGATGATGAAATATATGCCGCTGCGGGCTATGATCGGCTTCGGGCAGGGGAAATACACCGAAGAGGATTTGGCTCAGGATCTGCGCGAGCTGAATGCACTGGCGGCGAAATAACAACCGGCAGCAGCAGAGCATTAACGGCTAGGGAACTTGATTAGGATTGTATAAAAAAAGGCAGCAGCCCTGACCCGGGTTTGCTGCCTTTTGGATGACCTGCCGGAGAGGAACTCGAGATTATGAAAGATATTAACAGGAGCAAGGTTAAAATAGTCCAATTCCAGATTGCTGAATTGTCCAATACATCAGCGATACACTCAAGGTATAATGAAAGCGTAATCATAATTATAGTGGGGCATACCTGAGAAAGAAGTTTCCGGTAAGCCTGCTGAATTCTTAAGCTCACATGGAGGGTACAAATGATGACGGATATAAATCTCAAATGGTATTCCAGCACAGAGCAGGCGCCTTGGACCGAGCGTCAGGTGCCGGAGGCGAGAGTACCGGGAACGGAGGAAGCGGCACCGGCCAATCTGACGGTTACGGATGACAGCTACCAGACGCTGGAAGGCTTCGGCGGCTGCTTCAATGAACTGGGCTATGCCGCACTGGGCCAGCTGCCGGATGATGAACGGGCCAGAGTGATGTATGACTTGTTCCATCCCGAGGGAGAACAGCGCTTCAGCATCTGCCGGCTGCCGATCGGAGCCAGCGATTATGCGCTGGACTGGTACAGCCTGAACGAAACGGATGGCGATTACGCGATGGAGCATTTCTCCATTGAGCGGGACCGGCAGCTGCTGATTCCCTATATCAAGGAAGCTCTGGCGCTGAACCCGGAGCTCCAATTATTCGCTTCTCCCTGGAGTCCGCCAACGTGGATGAAATTTCCCAAGGCGTATAATTACGGCACGCTCCGCTGGGAGCCGGAGATTCTGGCTGCTTATGCCCTCTATTTCGTGAAGTTCGTAGAGGCCTACAGGGCAGAGGGCATTACCATACATCAGGTGCATGTGCAAAATGAAGTGGTCGCCGACCAGAAGTTCCCTTCCTGTGTCTGGACCGGGGAGCAGCTGAAGATTTTCATCCGCGATTATCTCGGACCGGCGTTCGAGCAGCATGGGCTGGATACGGAAATCTGGCTCGGCACGATCAACGCCCCGGAGCCGTGGGATGAATGGCTGAAGAAGAAGTCCAGCGATCATGATGCTTTTGCCGGGGTGGTGCTTGGTGATCCGGAAGCCTATAAATATGTTAAGGGCGTCGGCTACCAGTGGGCAGGCAAACATGCCATTCAGCGTACGGTGCAGAGCTACCCTGAACTGCGCTATATGCAGACGGAGAATGAATGCGGCGACGGGGAGAATACCTGGTTTTACGCCAAATATATTTTTGGCATGTATCAGCACTATTTTATGAACGGAGTCAACGCCTATATCTACTGGAATATGGCGCTTGCCCCCAAAGGGCGCAGCACCTGGGGCTGGGAGCAGAACTCTATGCTGACCATTGATCCTGCCTCCAGGCAGGCTATCCTCAACCCGGAGTATTTTGTGATGAAGCATTTCACCCGCTACGCCGTGCCGGGTTCGGTAAGGGTGGGGCTGAGGGGGCCGTGGAGCGGACATGCTGTCGCTTTCCGCACACCGGAGGGCCGGCTGACGCTGGTTATCGCCAACCCTTATATGGAGGCACGGATGCTGCATTTGCGCAGCGGGTCATCGCTGTACTCCTTTGAGCTTGAAGCAGAATCCTTTCATACTTTAGTGCTGGGTTAAGCTCAGCGTAGCTTTATTCCAAATGAACTAACGTCCGGAAATAGCGGGGCGTTAGTTTTTTGCTAAAATATAAGAATTTATATGCTTCACGCAATAAATTATCCTTCTATTTCTCGCTGAAACGGTATCGTCCTTTAAAAGGACGGCAAAGCCGTTTCTGCTTGCTATATATTCCATTCTGCCTTGGGATACACTACGGCAAGAGATGCAAAGGGGCTGGAGTGCACAATGTTAGCTAAATGGATGATGAAGCTGTCCGGTCCTTTCCGGCGGAGTATCCGCAACAAGCTCATTCTGACCATGATCGGCCTGGCTGTAGTGCCTATTGTGGCGATTACAGCGCTCGCTGCCGAGAACACCCGCCGCTCTATGGAGGCTGAAGTGATCAGCACGAATCTCTCCAATATGAAATGGACCGGTGTCTATCTCGGCGACCAGTTCGCCCAGCTGAATAATCTGATCTATACCGTGCTGATCAGTCCGCATTTAAGCGATTATCTGGCGAATGCTGAGGAAGCGAGCCTGTCCAGCCAATTTACGGCGCAGCGGAATATTACCGATACTTTGACGAATCTGTTCTATTCTGCCGGGAACCATGTGGTTGGGGTGGAGCTGTATTTGAAGGAATACAACAAGCTGTTCACAATTAATGCCTCGCAGAGCAATATTGAATCCCCGGCTGCGATTCCGGCACCCTATAAGCTGCTGTTCGACCAGAATAAGGATTTCATGATCACAACGGACAGCACGGATGGCACCAAGTTCCAGCTCATCCGCAGCATTAACCGTTTTGAGAATCAGGAGAAGCTGGGCGGTATCTCCCTGCAGATCCGCTGGGGTGTGCTCGACCAGACACTGGACCTGCTGGGAAGGGGAAACGAGCATACGGTATTTATCGCCGGAGCTGACGGCAGAGTGCTGTACCAGCCATGGGGCAGTGCTCCGGCTGCTGTTACACTTCACCGGATCGCCGGCACCAGTGAGACGCAAGGGTATTTTCGCAGCGATCATGAATATGTGTTCTACAACACCATTGACCCGGTGGGTCTGAAATTGGTCACAGTGATCCCGAACAGCTTCATTAATAAAAGCGCGCTGGCGACCATGAACTTTGGTCTGATTATCGGTGCCGTGTCTGTAGTTGTCGCGATTCTGCTCGCTGTCATTCTCGCCTGGCGGCTGGCGACTCCGATAGTGAGTCTGGCCCGTTCGATTCAAGGCTTCGGCATGATGAAGGAGCGGGAGGTGCGGCTCAGCAACCGTGTGGACGAGATCGGCCTGCTGGAGACGAAGCTGGATCAAATGTCGCACCGCATCCGCGAGCATATCCGGACGGAATACCTGATCAGCCTGGAAAAAAAGAGTGCCGAGCTTAAAGCGCTGCAGGCGCAGATCAACCCGCACTTTCTGCAGAACACCCTGCAGATGATCGGCAGCATGCTGTTCAAGAACAGCCCGGCCGAAAGCTACGGCGTGATTCGGTCGCTGAGCGATATGTTCCGCTATATCATCCGCGAGCCGGAGGATCTGGCGCCGCTGCGGGCGGAGCTGAACCATCTGAACAACTACATGCAGATTCAGCAGCAGCGGTTCGCCGTCCGGCTGAATTACAGCCTTGAGGTGGATGAAGAGACACTGGGCAGTTTCATTCCGAAGCTGAGCCTGCAGCCGATTGTGGAGAATGCTTTTTTCCATGGCCTGGAGCCGCAGGAAGGCCCTTGGGAGCTGGAGGTTCAAGTGGCCCGCGCCGGAGAGGATACAGTCATCACCATCCGTGACAACGGGGTGGGGATCGAGCCGGACAGGCTTGCCGAACTGCAGGGCAGGCTGACCCGGCGCAGCGGGGAGCTGTGGACCCATGGCGAGCGGATCGGACTGAGCAATGTGGCTTCACGGATTCACCTGCATTTTGGCGACAGCTATGGCATTCGGGTAGAGAGTACAGAAAGACAGGGAACCACAGTGACCGTAACCATTCCTCTATAAAAATGAACTATATCAATTGAACTTGAAATTTTTATGAATGAGGGAAAAGTGTCGGAGTGGAAGTTTGGAACTGGAGGAGCGGTAGCGACCGCCTGAGAGCTTTCCGCAGGAAAGCTGGCTTCGTAAGCATATGCTTTATGTTTGGATTTCTACCGCAGACAGCGGAATAAAATCAGGAAATCCAAACATAACAGCGGCCGGAAGTCCAAACATTCCGCGCAGACAGGGCAGAACCTGAATTATTGGATTTTCATGTTCAATTTATAACCGAAAGGAATGAACCGACCATGATAAAAGTGCTGCTCGTGGATGATGAGAGCTGGAACCGGGACATTGTGCGGACGTTCGGCGCATGGGCGGAGCTTGGAATGGAGATTGCCGGCGAAGCCGAGGACGGGCGGGAAGCGCTGCGCCTGATCAGTGAGCTGTCGCCGCATATCGTAATCACCGACATGCGCATGCCCGGCGCGGACGGCGTGATGCTGATGAATAATCTTCATGAGCGGAACCCGGAGATCAAAGTCATTGTAGTCAGCGGCTATGATGATTTCAAATATGCCCGGAATGCCCTCCGGTACGGGGCGGTGGATTATCTGCTGAAGCCGATTGACCCCAAGGAATTGAACGCTGTGCTGGACAAATGCCGGAGGGAACTGGAGGAGGCCGGCAGAGGGCAGAGCATATATGCGCTGGATATTGATGTGTCGTTGTGGCTGTCCTCTTACAAACAGCGGATGCGTGTGCATTTCAACGAATTGAATGCCGAGGGGGTAAATTCGGTCCTGCAAGGGATTGGCAGAGAGCTGGAGCATGAGGGCGTAAAGGGGCCCGGCGTCTTCCGGCAGGCGGCAAGTGAAATGCTGCTGCTGCTGAAGGAGCTCATCCGGGGAAACGGTCTGGAGGAAGACTTATTGAAAGCGGAGATTCCCCATACGGCACTTGCATCGGCAGAGAGCGTATCAGCATATCTGACAGAGCTCTATGAAGCAAGTCTTGAGCAGCTCATCGGGCAGCGCAAGTTCAAAAACAAGCTCAATCTGGAGGAAGTGAGGTTGTATATTGACGGGCATTTTGCTGAGGCGGTAACGCTGGACGGGCTGGCGAGAGCTTTTTTTGTCAGCAAGGAATATTTAAGCAAAGTGTTCAAGCAGGAGTACGGCTGCAACGTCACGGATTATATTCTCGGGCTGCGGATGGACAAAGCCAGGGAGTGGCTGGCCGATGAAAATATTCCAATCAAGACCGTGGCTGAGCTTGCAGGATATGAGGATGTCGGCTATTTCTACAGGGTATTCAAAAAGCATTTCGGTGTAGCTCCAGGGGAAATGCGCAAGCAGAAATCCGGTTTAAAAATGTCCAATCCGGAAGGGTAATTCCGTCCAATTAAACGCTTTCATATTCAGGATACAATGAAAGCGTAAACAAAACACAGACATTGGGAGGTCTTACAGCATGAAAAAGATGAGCCAAGGGTTACTCGTCACATTCCTCGCCGCTGCACTTCTTGCAGGCTGCGGCAGCAATAACGGCGGAAATGCAGGCAATGCAGCCGGAGACGATGCAAGCACCGGCAGCGGAAGTGCCAGCGCCAAAAGCGTCACACTGAAGATGTTCATCGCGCAGCCGCGCTTCAAGGAGCAGTATGACAACTACATCGCCGAGTTCGTGAAGAAAGAGAAAGCGGACAAAAACATCGATGTCTCCGTACAGCTGGAAATGCCAACGGCGGACAATGCTTCCCAGATTCTCAAGACGCGGCTTGCTTCGAATGACGCGCCGGATATTTTCGCCATCCATGCTGTCAACGAAATCCCGTCCTATTATAAAGCCGGATATTTGGAGGATCTGACCAGCCAGCCGTTTGTCGGCAAGCTGCTGGACAGCGTGAAGCCTTCAGTGACCACTACAGACGGCAAGGTTGTGGCGCTGCCGCTGGAAACCCTCTCCTGGGGTTATCTGTACAATAAAAAAATCTTCAGCGAGCAGGGACTGACTCCACCGACGACTCTGACC
The DNA here is from genome assembly GCF_000758705.1 of Paenibacillus graminis. Classification (NCBI taxonomy): domain Bacteria; kingdom Bacillati; phylum Bacillota; class Bacilli; order Caryophanales; family Paenibacillaceae; genus Paenibacillus; species Paenibacillus graminis. The sequence continues at coordinate 2,074,350 of NZ_CP009287.1, forward strand.
GAGATGAAGACAGTCATCGGGAAGCTCAAAGCCAACAATGTAACCCCATTTGTCCTCTCCTATAAGGAGTCCTGGATTCCGCAGCTGGTGCTGCCGCTGGCAGTGGGCGGGATGATGAAAACCGAAGATCCTGAATTCGTGAACAAGATGAACAAGGACGAAGGCTCCTTCAGTGAAATGAAATCGGCGATCTTTGATGTATTCGATCTGATCAATGAGAACGGCACAGCCAAAGCCACTGAAGTCGGCGGTGATGACGGAGCAGCAGCTTTTGCCGCAGGCAAGGGGGCGATGTGGCTGATGGGCCCATGGTATGCCGAAACGATCCTTAAGTCGAACCCCGATTTGGACTTTGGCGTAGCTCCGCTGCCGATTAACGACAACCCGGAGGCAACGCTGATCAATCTCAGCGCTTCAACGTCGCTGGCAGTGTCTCCAACCAGCAAAAATAAAGAAGTCGCACTTGATTTCCTTAACTATGTGCTGGACGACCAGGCGTCCAACGGGCTTTTCCAGGCGATGAAGTTCAATCCGGTATCCACCGTTCATACCTATGAAAGCTACCCTTGGATCACTGAAGCTACCACCTATGTCAAAGCAGGCAAGTCCGTACAGGACCCGGCCATTCCGCAATCGGTCAAAGATGAGGTGGGCAAAGGGCTGCAGGCATACTACGCCGGACAAATGTCGCAGGATGATGTGCTGAAGGCACTCGATAAAGCGTGGAAATCCTACAACAAAGTGAATAAATAAGCTGCGGCAGACGATCAGGGATGGAAGAGCGGTTGAACCCCATTTTCCTCCATCCCTGTTTGCTGCTGCCCACATCATAGAAGGAGAGGGGCGGATACTGTGCCGGTCAAGAGCTATAAACATATTGTTTCGCTGCTTGCTTTCGTCGCGCCCGCATTTATCATCTACTTATTGTTTCTGCTGATCCCCACAATCGGCGGCATGTACTACAGCTTCACGGACTGGAACGGCCTGAACCGCAATTATTCTTTTATCGGACTGGGTAATTTTATTGAAGCGCTTCGTGAAGATCCCGATTTCGTGCATTCGCTTATGTTTACGCTTAAATATGTGCTGTTCATGATTGTCCTGCAAAATGTATTTGCGCTGGTGCTTGCCGTGTTCATTGAGACGAAAACCAGAACCAAAGGCTTCTTCCGCACCCTCTTTTTCATGCCGAATATGATCAGCACGATTATCAGCGCCTTTATGTGGACCTTCGTGTTCTCCCAGGTGCTGCCGCAAATTGCGGAGAAAACGGCCATGTCCTTTCTGGACCAGCTGTGGATCGGCGATCCCAAGGTATCCTTTTATTCGATCATAATCGTATCGCTGTGGAATGGCGTCGGCTATATGATGATTATATATCTGGCTGCCCTGCAGGGTGTGCCGCAAAGCCTCAAGGAAGCCGCCGTTATCGATGGTGCCAGCCCGTTTCAGACGTTCCGTAAGGTAACGCTGCCGATGATTACGCATGCAGTGACCATCTGCTTCTTCTTAACCCTGAACGGAGCATTTAAAGTGTTCGAGGTGGTCTATGGCCTCACGGGTGGCGGCCCGGGGCGCAGTACGCAGGTCATCACGATGAATATTTATGAAGAGGCATTCTCCAACAACTTCCGCTACGGGTATGCCAGCGCCAAATCGGTGATTCTGTTCGTCATTATCCTGATCTTCACCTTCATCCAGATTGGTGTCATGAAACGAAAAGAGGTGGAAGCATGAGACTGAGAAAAGGAGCTTCGCTGTTCATTACTTTGTTTCTGTCTATCGGTGCCGTCATTTCCTTCTTCCCGATCTATCTGGCGATCATCAATTCCGTGAAAACCCAGGGCGAGATGTTCACTTCCTTTATAGCGCTGCCGACCAAGCTGCATTTCGAGAACTACAGCCAGGCTTTTGATAAAATCAACCTGCTGCACAGCACGCTCAACTCGGTGATTGTGTCTGTGATCGGGATTGGAGGCATTATCTTCTGTGCTGCCCTGGCCGGCTATAAGCTGTCCCGGACCTCCGGAAGGCTTAGCGCAGCGATCTTCTCCTTGTTCATCGCTTCGATGCTGGTGCCGTTTCATTCGATCATGATTCCGCTGACCCGGATGGCCAAATCCCTGCATGTCAGCGGCAGCACCTACGGCCTTGCCCTGATCTATATCGGTCTTGGGGTAAATATGGCAATTTTCCTGTATCATGGCTTTGTGAAGTCCATTCCCCGCGAATTGGAGGAAGCGGCGCGCATTGACGGCTGCGGTGAGTTCCAGACCTTTTTCCGCATCATCTTTCCGCTGCTGCTGCCGATTACCGTAACCATTGCGATTCTCGACTTCCTGTGGATCTGGAATGACTTCCTGCTGCCGCTGCTGATGCTTACGGATGCCAACAAATACACGCTGATCCTGTCCACGAATACTTTGTTTGGGGAATACAACAAGGAGTGGTCGCTCATTCTGGCCGCACTGGTGCTGACCGCACTCCCAGTCATTGTCATCTACGGGTTCTTCCAGAAGTTTATTATGCAGGGGATCGCCGAGGGAGCAATTAAGGGCTGAGTCTGAGTGATATAAGGTGAACCTCAAATTTTAAAATTGGGTTTGGCCGTACTGCGGGATTGTTTGGACTTCCTGATTGTACCCGCGATTTGCGGTAGAAATCCAAACCTTGCCTATGCTTCCGAAGCGAGCTTTCCAGCGGAAAGCTTTTAGGCGGACACTGCCGCTCCTACAGTTCCAAACGTCTAATGCATCCACGAGGGAGGAAAAGAACAATAATGAATCAACTTCGCTACGGCGTGGCCTATTACGACGAATATATGCCTTGCGAGAGGCTCGATGAAGATATTGCCATGATGAAGGCGGCGGGCATCAACACAGTCCGCATTGCTGAATCCACCTGGAGTACCCATGAGCCGCAGAACGGCGTGTTCGACTTCACCTCGGTTGACCGGGTGCTGGACGCGATGCATGCGGCGGGGATCGCGGTGATCGTCGGAACACCGACCTATGCCGTACCCGCATGGCTGGTGAAGGAGCACCCGGGTGTCCTGGCCGTAACGCCCAAGGGACCGGGTAAATACGGCGCGCGTCAGATAATGGATATTACCAGTCCCGCCTATCTGTTCCATGCGGAGCGGATCATCCGCAAGCTGATCAGCCGGGTCTGCAAGCATCCGGCGGTGATCGGCTACCAGACAGACAATGAAACCAAGCATTACGAGACGGCCGGAGACAATGTACAGCTGCTGTTCGTCAAATATATGCGGGAGAAATTCGGAACACTGGAAGAGGTCAACCGCCGTTTCGGGCTGGACTACTGGAGCAACCGGATCAACAGCTGGGAGGACTTCCCTTCGGTGGTGGGCACCATTAACGGCAGTCTCGGGGCGGAGTTCGCCCGTTTCCAGCGCGGGCTGGTGACGGATTTTCTGGCCTGGCAGGCGGCACTGGTGAACGAGTATAAGCAGCCGGGGCAGTTCGTCACGCAGAACTTTGATTTTGAATGGCGGGGGTATTCGTACGGAGTGCAGCCATCCGTCGACCACTTTGCCGCCGCAGAGGCCTTCGATATTGCCGGCGTGGATATTTACCATCCCTCGCAGCACGAGCTGACCGGAACGGAGATCGCCTTCGGCGGCGATATGGCCCGCTCGCTGAAGCGCAGCAACTACCTGGTGCTGGAGACGCAGGCACAGGCTTTTCCCCACTGGACTCCATATCCGGGGCAGCTCCGTTTGCAAGCCTTCAGCCATCTGGCCTCCGGCGCGAATATGGTAGCCTACTGGCACTGGCACTCCATTCATAATTCATTCGAGACGTATTGGAAAGGGCTGCTCAGCCATGATTTCAAGCCGAACCCGGTGTATAACGAGGCAATTACGATTGGCAGGGATTTTGCACGTTTGAGCGGATCGCTGTTCGGCCTGCACAAGAAGAACAAGGTTGCTGTAATGGTCAGCAACGAAGCCCTGAGCGCAATGGAGTGGTTCAAGCTGCCGGATGGCAAGAACTACAACGACGTCGTGCGCTGGCTGTATGACGGGCTGTACCGGATGAACATCGAATGCGATTTCATTCAGCCGGGCTATGCCGGGCTGTCCGAGTACAGTCTCATTATTGTCCCGGCGCTGTATGCGGTCTCCGATGAGGCTTTGGAGCGTCTGAATGAATACGTAAGACAAGGCGGCCATGCCGTGTACTCGTTCAAAAGCGGGTTCGCGGACGAAACCGTCAAGGTGCGTACCACTGTCCAGCCGGGGATCATCAGCGAGGCCTGCGGGATCGGCTACAGCCTGTTCGTGACACCGCATGAGGTGTCGCTGAAGAGCGAGAATGCGGCAGTCTGCGCCGGAGACAACCGCGTGGAAGCGTGGATGGAGCTAATAACGCCGACGACGGCGGAGGTGCTGCTCCGGTACGATCATCCGCATTGGGGCCAATATGCCGCAGTGACCCGGAACCGTTACGGCCAGGGGAGCGCGACCTATATCGGCTGCATGACAAGCCCGGAGCTGGCAGGCAGCATCCTGAGAGCAGCGGTGCAGGAGGCCGGATTATGGGGGGCGGACCAGGAGCTGGCTTTTCCGCTGATCGTTAAGACAGGCATCAATCCGCAGAACCAGACGGTCCGCTATTACTTTAATTACTCTGACTCGCCGCAGTCACTGGTTTATCCGCACGGCCCTGCGGAAGAGCTGCTGTCGGGACGGGAGTTTGCCCCGGGAGAGGAACTTGAGCTGGCTCCTTGGGGAGCAGCAATTTTGCTTGAGCATTAGGCATACAGAGTGTTTGCTGAATGAGCCCGGACATAGCAGTCACGGGAGTGAACCTCGATAATGATGCGGATGAAAAAGTCTATATGATGCTGATGAGAGTACTATGAACCGAATCAACAAATAATACTGCTGAGTAAGTCTCTAAATAGTGCTGCCGATAGCACCGACAGTGCTGCTGATAGCTCCGATAGTGCTGCTGATAGCTCCGATAGTGCTGCTGATAGCACCGACAGTGCTGCCGATAGCTCCGATAGTGCTGCTGATAGGCGCATTCGAAATGCTGTCCGCAGATGGGACTGGAATTGCTGAACAAACTAGGGGTTGCCTTTCGCCCGGGAATTTGCTAACATACGATGTAACTTAATAATTCTTTTTTAGTTTTCTAGGGTTCCGCGGCGCATTTAGGCTGGCAGGTCCGAGGGAAAACGCACGGAGTAATAATTCCGTGTCAACACGGAGGGATAAAAGCCCGGGAGGTATCGTCATTGGACGATGGCCTTCCGGGCTTATTTGTTTGGAATCAGAGGAGGCGATTCAATCATGAAAAACAATAGCGCATGGTTCAAAATTGCAGGTGCCGCCTGCTTGGAGGTAGTGTGGGTAATCGGGCTGAAGCATGCTTCGGTTCCCTGGGAATGGCTGATTACGGGACTGGCGCTGCTGGTCAGCTTCTATACCATAATCGTAGCGAGCAGAAAACTGCCGGTAGGCACGGTGTATTCTGTATTTGTTGGATTAGGCACGGCAGGTACTGTTCTGGCAGATATGCTCTGGTTCGGTGAACCGTTCCGATGGATCAAATTAGTACTTATATTGGTGCTGCTGGCCGGAGTCATTGGATTGAAGCTTGTTACCGGAAATTCCCATACAAAGGAGGTGTCATAACATGGACTGGCTGATGCTAATTGCCGCAGGCTGTTGTGAGATGCTCGGAGTGGCTATGCTCGGAAAGCTGCAGTTGAACCGCAATTGGCAGACCCTCTGCCTGTTTCTGCTGGGTTTTGGCGGCAGTCTGCTGCTGCTGTCACAGGCGATGAACACTCTCCCGATGGGAACGGCCTATGCAGTATGGACAGGAATTGGCGCTTCCGGGGGAGCGGTGCTCGGTATGCTTCTTTATGGGGAGGAACGCGAATTACGGCGGATTATCTGCATTGTAATGATTCTCGGAGCAGCCGTCGGCCTCAAGTTATTAGGCTGATTTGCTTGAAGGCCATGAGGTGGATATGCTGGCGTTTTGCAGGGTGCGGAAGCGGACGACAATTGCAGAGTGTAATAGGGAAGTGAACCACGATTGCAGTGGGCAACAGGGAAGCGGACGACGATTGCAGAGTGTAATAGGGAAGCGGACGACGATTGCAGAGTGTAATAGGGAAGCGGACGACGATTGCAGAGTGTAATAGGGAAGTGAACCACGATTGCAGGGGGCAACAGGGAAGCGGACGACGATTGCAGAGTGTAATAGGGAAGCGATTGACGATTGCAGGGGGTAGCAGGGAAGCGAACCACGATTGCAGAGTGTAATAGGGAAGCGAATGACGATTGCAGAGTGTAATAGGGGATCCAAGTTGGATTTTCTCCACTTAAATTTACCCAAAAGCTATCTGCAGGAGGGATTAGTGGGAAAAAGTAAACTTAAATTACACGAATTCCCCCGAAAAGGGGAGGATGGGTCGATTTAGTTATCCTTTTTCTACGGCTGTTGATTAACCAAAAAAATGTAGAAAAAAGGCCGCCGATTCGGTAAAGTGTTTGTACCCCTACAAACATCCGAGACGAGGCGACCTCATGAAAAAGTCTACTTCATTATCGAACATTCTGCAATCGGTGATTCCCCCGGAACGAATGAAGCCAATCCTGGAAGAACTGGGATATATCGATGTTGCTAGAAAATTTACCGTGTACGATTTGTTCTTATTTCTTAGTGAAGCGGCCTTCCAGCAATGGCGCGGGTACCGCGATGGCGAGCAGCAAATGGCTCATTACGGTCAACGAGCGGTGGACCACTCTACCCTCTCCAAAAAAGCGAAACAGGTTCCGTTTGCACTCTTCAAGCGTTTGCTGGCAATCATGATTGAGCTGTGCAATCGCAAAACGAAGCGTTCCCTTGGCATCCCAAAAGAACTGCTTGTCGTCGACTCCACTCAAGTCACGGTGGGGATGGGCCGACTTCCTTGGGCTCCCATTCGCGGGCAAAAATCCGGGATTAAACTCCATGTCGCAATCATAGCGGACCGGAGGGAATTGCATCGGGTAACGGAGACCACAGGAAATGAGCATGATCTCAACAGTTGTGCGGAGCTCATCGATCCGACACGCATTCTGGTCGCGATCGTTCTTACGGAAAACACAAGTTTTTCGACGCTTACGACATGCAAATCGAGCGTCAGTATTTTGTGATCCGGCTTCGGGACAACACGACCTTTCATGATCCCGTTCCTAGAATACGTAAGAAACCGTTCACGGGAAGCATTGAACAAGATCTGACCTGCCAGCTTGGAAAAAACAAGGCCCTTTCCGAGCGACGTTTCGAGTGGTGATCTTGCGAGATCCGAAAGGCAACCCCGTCATCTTAGCAACGAATTTGCACTGGCATTCGCCTGAGAAAATCGCGGAGATTTATCGAAAACGTTGGCAGATCGAAGTATTTTTTCGCTGGATTAAGCAACAACTGAATGTTCCAAGATTATTTGGGACCACGCCAAATGCGGTATATGGACAGCTCTATACGGCTTTATTGGTGTACGTTCTGCTCAAATATCTGTTTGACCAAGGGAATGCTTCGGTCCATAGCACCGCAAAACTAACATTCGCCGAATTCGATCGGTTATTTCGCCTACAATCTTTGCCGCTCGAATGGAGGGTGTTCCTATCCTGTAACTTAAATTTCCTAAATATAGGTTAATCAACAGTCGTATCCTTTTTCCAACTAACGCTTGCGGGGAGCGGGATAAGCGAGAATTAAGTTCACTTTTTCCAATAAGGTTTGCTATGGAGGATAGCTGGTTGCCAGCTTCACTTACAGTTTGCTCCAGTTCGCTAGAATTACAACAGTTCGCTACGGTTCACTCTACACCCTAGAATTACAACAGTTCGCTACGGTTCACTCTAGCACCCTAGAATTACAACAGTTCGCTACGGTTCACTCTAGTGCTCTAGAATTACAACAGTTCGCTACGATTCACTCTAGTGCTCTAGAATTACAACAGTTTGCAACGGTTGGCTCCAGTTCGCTAGAATTACAACAGTTCCCTACAGTTCGCTACAGTGCTCTAGAGTTTCAACAATTCCCATAAATTACCTGTAATTCCCAGGCGTTCAGAGTATTATTAAGCTAGGTGCTGCTGGAGAGGCTGGCGATAGAGAACGGATTTAGTGTGTGGGTGGAGATTACCGTCCTTCGGCCGAACCTTCCCCATCCGCTGCAAAGAGAATGGACGCTATTTTGGATTGTGTAGAGGTTCCACTGTATAATAGCTGTCATAACCAGACTGTTGGCGCATACTTTCGGATAACCATAGCAGGCTATGCGGCAGCAGTTTTCACGAAATGGATACCTGTACGATGTTTCGATTGAGGCAACATGGTAAGTATATATAGTAGGTATAATAAGGTAATCCAATCTAATGGTTAAGGGAGACTTTGTTCATGAACACCAATATATCCGGTACTATCGCACTCAAGGACGGAACTGCTGTGACAAAAATGGGCCAGGGAACCTGGAACATGGGCGACAGCACAGCCACGCGTGATGAGGAAATAGCTGCTCTCAGGCTGGGGGTGGAGCTGGGCATGAATCTCATTGATACCGCCGAAATGTATGGGGACGGCCGTTCCGAAGAAATGGTGGGTGAAGCCATCCGGGGCATCCGGGATCAGGTTTTTCTCGTCTCCAAGGTGCACCCGGATAATGCCGGTCTGGACCGGATTACCCGCAGCTGTGAAGAAAGTCTGAAGCGTCTGGGAACGGATCATCTGGACTTGTACCTCCTGCACTGGCGGGGGAAAATCCCGCTGGAAGAGACGGTTAAGGGAATGGAACAGCTCGTAGCCTCCGGTAAAATCGCCCGCTGGGGCGTATCCAACCTCGATACCGGGGATATGAAGGAGCTGCTGCGCATTCCTGGCGGAGACCGCTGTGCTGTAAATCAGGTCCTCTATCATCTCGGCTCACGGGGCATTGAGCATGAGCTGCTGCCATGGCAGCGTACCCACAAGATCCCTGTAATGGCTTACTCGCCGCTGGCCCAGGCAGGCACGCTCCGCAAAGGGTTGGCGGAGAATGAGACCGTACAGGAGATAGCACAGAAACATGGGGCAACCCCGTTGCAGATCATGCTGGCCTGGAGCATCCGGGAAGATGATGTAATTGCCATCCCCAAAGCATCGAGCCGCGAGCATGTCACCGAAAACGCCGCAGCCGCGAAGATCCGGCTGAGCGAAGAGGAATGCTGGAAGCTTGATGATGCTTTTCCGCAGCCGGCCTGGAAGGTACCGCTGGATATGATTTGAGTTTGGTTGTGCAGAGGCTGTCCCGGGAGTTTCGGGACAGCCTTTTTTGCTTGGGGCGGGAGGGGAAACAACGGCAAAAGTGCCGTTGTTAAGCGTGCCGCGGCCGGAAAAGCTGGAAACAACGGCAAAAGTGCCGTTGTAAAGCACGCCGCGGCCGGAAAAGCTGGAAACAACGGCAAAAGCGCCGTTGTTGAGCGCACCGCGGCCGGAAAAGCTGGAAACAACGGCAAAAGCGCCGTTGTTGAGCGCACCGCGGCCGGAAAAGCTGGAAACAACGGCAAAAGCGCCGTTGTTGAGCGCGCCGCGGCCGGAAAAGCTGAAACAACGGCAAAAGTGCCGTTGTAAAGCACTCCGCGGCCGGAAAAGCTGGAAACAACAGCAAAAGCGCCGTTGTTGAGCACGCCGCGGCCGGAAAAGCTGGAAACAACGGCAAAAGTGCCGTTGTTAAGCACGCCGCGGCCGGAAAAGCTGGAAACAACGGCAAAAGCGCCGTTGTTGAGCGCGCCGCGGCCGGAAAAGCTGAAACAACGGCAAAAGTGCCGTTGTTAAGCGCGCCGCGGCCGGAAAAGCTGGAAACAACGGCAAAAGTGCCGTTGTTAAGCGCACCGCGGCCGGAAAAGCTGGAAACAACGGCAAAAGTTCCGTTGTTGAGCGCACCGCGGCCGGAAAAGCTGGAAACAACGGCAAAAGTGCCGTTGTTAAGCGCGCCGCGGCCGGAAAAGGAGGAAACAACGGTAAAAGTGCCGTTGTTAAGCGCGCCGCGGCCGGAAAAGCTGGAAACAACGGCAAAAGTGCCGTTGTTGAGCGCACCGCGGCCGGAAAAGGCGGAAACAACGGCTGGCCGATCTATCCGCAAGGGTTTTAAGCCGTTCTTGGAGCCGCATTCATGAATTGTATGGAGATATTCCGGTTTATATTACGGGAAATGGTGCATGCTATAATGACGAGCCGGTGGAGGGTATAGTGGCGGATCAGAAAAGGGCTGCACGATCCGGTTTGGCCTGATCCATGTGGATCAAGACACTCGCAAGAACAAAGAAGGCCAGCTTCTACTGGTACCAGATTACGGTTGCGAATAACGGATTTTACATTTGAATAATGAATCTGACGGCGGAGGCCTTGCAGTAAAATGCAGGCTTCCGTTTTTGTGGATTAGGTCGTTCGGAGGATAAAAAAAGCCGGTAAATAGCCCTTTGGCAGGAACTCTTAAATGTTGTCAACAATGTTCATGACGAAACCGTGTTTTCAATTTGCTGACAAAGAAAGCGCTTTGATTTACGATGACTGCATAAGGGATAACCTTTCAAAGAGCTTCAAGATGGGGCATCCCATTCACTAACATAAGGGGGCATTTAAAATGGCCACAACAGCAACAACGCAAACTTCATCCGGTGGCGTAAGGGTGAAGGTTCAACAATTCGGCCGCATGCTCAGCGGTATGGTTATGCCGAATATCGGCGCTTTTATCGCCTGGGGGTTAATTACGGCTTTGTTCATTCCGACCGGCTGGTTACCCAATAAAGATCTGGCAATGCTGGTTGACCCAATGATCAAGTTCCTTCTGCCGCTGCTTATTGGTTACACAGGCGGACAGATGGTCAATGGCAAGCGCGGCGGTGTCATCGGTGCGATTGCGACCATGGGGGTTATCGTCGGGGCAGACATCCCAATGTTCCTTGGAGCTATGATTGTCGGGCCATTGGCGGGTTGGGTGCTGAGAGTCTTCGACCGTGCAGTTGAAGGAAAAATCAAAGCAGGATTCGAAATGCTGGTCAACAATTTCTCGCTCGGGATTATCGGCGGTATTTTGACGCTGGGAGCCTACAAAGGGATCGGGCCGCTGGTTCAGGGACTGACCAATATTTTATCTGACGGTGTTGAATTTCTTGTCAATCACAACCTGCTGCCGCTGGTTAACCTCATTATCGAGCCGGCAAAGGTATTGTTCCTGAACAATGCGATCAACCACGGAATTCTGAGTCCTATCGCTGCCGAAGAATCGGCGCGGATCGGGAAATCCATCCTGTTCATGCTGGAATCCAACCCTGGACCAGGTCTTGGTATCCTGCTTGCTTACTGGCTGGTTGGCAAAGGTTCGGCCAAATCATCCGCACCGGGTGCGGTAATCATCCACTTCCTCGGGGGGATTCATGAAATTTATTTCCCGTATATCCTGATGAATCCGCGTCTGATTCTGGCAGTCATCGGCGGCGGTGTAAGCGGTACCTTTACCTTCCAGCTTCTGGGTGCGGGACTTACCTCTTCACCATCGCCGGGCAGTATCTTCGCTTACCTTGCAATGACGCCTAAGGGCGGTTATGGACCGATGTTTGCCGGTGTTATTGTAGCAACCGTTGTTTCCTTCCTGATCGCTGCACTTCTGCTTAAGACCAGCAGCAAGAACAACGAGGAAGAAGTGGATCTGGAAGAAGCGTCTGCCAAAATGCGCGATATGAAAGCTGCTGGCACTTCGGCTAACAACTCAAATGCAACTACAGCGAATGTAATCTCTCCTAATGTAGCAGCCAACGTACGCAACAAAGGAGATGTCAACAAGATCGTCTTTGCTTGCGACGCAGGGATGGGCTCCAGTGCAATGGGCGCTTCCGTTCTGCGGAAGAAGCTCCAGAATGCAGGCGTCAACATTACGGTTGTGAACTCTGCGGTCAGTGAAATCCCTGCGGATGCTGACATTGTAGTCACCCAGAAAACGCTGACGGAACGGGCGATTGCCAGCAATCCGAACGCTGAGCATATCTCGATAGACAACTTCCTGAAGAGTCCGAAATATGACGAGCTGGTGGAACGTTTGAAGTAAGGAAGCTGGGTCGATCTGTATACAGCTAAATTAGGAGACAAACGCTGGACCTCAGGCAGGCCAGCGTTTGTCTCCAGTTAAGGCGAGGGACACAGGTTATGAAAAAAATTACCGCAAGACAGCGCCAGATGCTATGGATTCTCTTAGGTGTGAAGGAAGAGATCACTGCTGCTGAAATCGCCGGGTCGACTGGAGTGAGCGTACGGACGGTTCACCGGGAAATGGAAGATATTGAGCAGCTGCTGGGGGATTTCGGGCTCGATCTGATCAGGAAATCAGGAAAGGGCATCGCTTTGAGCGGATCTGAGGACGCTCTTGCGGAGCTGCGTCTGTTTTTGCGGGAAGAAAAGCCTGCGGAGTATTCCGGGGAGGACCGCAAAATCTATGAGCTGTGCACGCTGCTGGAAGCTGAAGAGCCGGTGAAGCTGTTCACGCTGGCCCATTCGCTCAAAGTAACGGTAGCGACGATCAGCTATGACCTGGATGAACTGGAGCCGTGGGTCCGCAAATTCGGTCTGGAGCTGGTCCGAAGGCGGGGGTACGGTGTTGAGATTGCAGGTCTGGAAGCCGACAAGCGCCGGGCCATCTGCCGGCTGGCTGCCGAGCACCTGGACCTGTCTGATCTCGTAGGGCATGCGCCGCGGAGCGAGAGCAATCCGGTTTTCCGCCTTTTGCTGACTACCGTCGGCAAAGGCCGTCTGATGACGGTGGAGAGCATACTGTGGGACATGGAATGGAAATGGACCGCGGAGCTCCCCGAAATCGTTTACATGGAAATGCTGCTGGGGCTGGCTGTAACCACCCGGCGGATCGAGATCGGCCGGGGGATCGAGATCGGCCGGGGGATCAAGAGTGGAGAAGATGCTGGATTCTCCCGGGTATCCGATCACCTCAGCATAGCCGGAGCAGAGCAGTTCGTGAAACGGCTGGAAGCGGCACTCGGACAGGAGTTTGCCCGCGCAGAGATTCTCTACATGGCCGGATTGTTCGACCGGGTACAGGAGTCGTTCTCCTCAAGCGGAATCGCTTACGGCGATATTGAGCTGATGGAGATTGTATACAGGCTGACAGAGAGTGTGGCGAAACGCACGGGGCTGCCTTTTCAGCGGGACCGTTCGCTGCGCGAAGGATTGCTGGAGCATATGGACCCGGCGCTGAAGCGTATCCGGGAAGGCACGCGTATCCGAAATCCGCTGCTTGGGCCCATCCGCAAGGATTATGATTATTTATTCACGATTGTCCGCGCGGCTGCCCAGGATATCGGGCTTGAGCTGACGATTCCGGACGAAGAGATCGGTTTTTTGGTCATGCATTTTGGCGCATCCACGGAGAGGCTGAACCAGCTGAAGCGCAGTGTCCGGGCGATTCTGGTCTGTGCCAGCGGCCTTAGCTCCTCCAGGCTGCTCGCCACAAGGCTGGCCAAGGAGATGCCGCAGATTGAAGTGCTCGGCAACATCTCCTGGTATGAGGCCGCGCGTCTGCCCGGTACGGATTATGATCTGATCATTTCAACCATCGACCTGCCGATCGGCAAGGAACGCTATATCAAAATCAGCCCCCTGCTCACAGGGGAAGAGATAGAAAAGCTGCTGAGTTATATCCAAAATATCACGCTGAAGAACCGGGAGCCGGCTTCACCCGGCGAGTCTGATCAGCCTGTCCGTGAGGAAGCCGCGGCGCTGGACCGGCTGAAGAGCTACAAGGGAATTCTGGATGAGGCGGTCAGCCTGCTGGAGCGGTTCCGCTTCCATCCGCTCGACAACACCGGCCTGTCCTTATCCCGTACGCTGGCCGGTATGCTGGAGCTTTTGAATGGCAGCGGCGTGGTTGGTGACGCGGATATCCTGCTGGAGCGCCTGCTGGAGCGGGAGCGGATGGCCAGCCAGGTGATCCCGGATACAGGGCTTGCGCTGTTCCATACCCGGAGCAGCCATGTCCATATGTCCTCCTTGACCCTATACAGGCTGAGTCAGCCGGTGCTGCTCGAGGGCGGGACCGAGGTCCGCGTCATTTTGCTCATGCTGGCCCCGCGCAGGCTGTCTAAGGAGAGTCTGGAGGTGCTCAGCGAGATCAGCGCCCTGCTGCTGAATTCGGAGCTGGTCAAACTGCTGGAGGAACGGACCGAGCCCGAGATCAGGCGATATTTATCGTCGGAGCTGCTTCATTTTTTCGAAAATAAAATGTGAAAGTGAGAGGAAACATATGAGCATACTGTCTGAAAACAAAGTGATTATGAACGGTGCCGCCAAAGATAAATACGAAGCGATCACCATGGCCGGAAAGCTGCTGGTCGATGCCGGACATGTAACAGAGGAATATGTGCCAAAGATGCTGGAGCGCGAAGAGGTGGTATCCACCTATATGGGCGGAGGGCTGGCGATACCCCATGGCACCAAGGAAGCCAGACCTTTTATCAAATCCACCGGGCTGTCGGTCATCCGTTTTCCGGACGGTGTGGATTTTGGCGGGGATGAGCCTGCTTTTGTGGTCATTGGCATTGCAGCCGCCGGAGACGGGCATATGGAAGTGCTGACGAATGTGGCAATGATTTTTACGGAAGACGATGCAATTGAACGGGTGATGAATGCCCCTACTCCGGCTGATGTCATTGCGATCTTTGAAGGAGGACTGGAGTAATGAAAGCGGTCCATTTCGGTGCAGGCAATATCGGCAGAGGTTTTATCGGCTTACTGCTGTCGCAGGCGGGGTATAAAGTATGCTTCGTCGATGTTAATGAGGCTTTTGTCTCCCAGCTTCAGGAGCGTAAGGAATATCCGGTGACATTGGCCAGTGAAGGACAGGAAACCGTGGTCGTCAAAAATGTGACTGCGCTGAGCAGCGTGACCCATGCAGAGGAAGTGGCGGCGGCCATTGCTGAAGCCGATCTCGTCACGACGGCTGTCGGAGTAACCATTCTTAAGCATATCGCCGGTGTGGTCGCGGAAGGCATCCGCAGACGGGTGGCCGTCTCCTCCGCTCCGCTGCATGTCATTGCCTGCGAAAATGCCATCGGCGGCAGCGCCCAGCTCAAAGAGCTGGTATACGCCAAGCTGGACGGGGAATCCTGTGCCAAAGCGGAAGCCTCCGTAGCCTTCCCGAACGCGGCTGTAGACCGGATTGTACCGCTGCAGCAGCATGAGGATATCCTGAAGGTCGTGGTGGAGCCATTCTATGAATGGGTGATTGACTCTTCGCAGATGATTCCCGGATATGTGCCTGTAGAGGGAGTTCATTATGTGGATAATCTTGAGCCGTACATTGAGCGCAAACTGTTCACAGTGAACACGGGGCATTGCTCGGCTGCTTATTTGGGGTATCTGCGCGGCTATGAGACGATCCAGCAGGCCATGGCCGATGAAGCCCTGACTGCACAGGTCCGCGAAGTGCTGGAGGAAACCGGCGCGGTGCTGATTCAGAAGCATGGATTCGATGAGGCGCAGCACAGCAGGTATATCGACAAAATCCTAGAGCGCTTCCGCAATCCTGCGCTGACGGATGAAGTGTCCCGTGTCGGCCGTTCGCCGCTGCGCAAGCTGTCCCCGAATGACCGCCTGGTCTCCCCGGCAATGCAGGCGTATAACAGAGGACTGGGCTATACGGCGCTGACCCGTTCCATGGCGGGAGCTTTACTGTTTGATGTGAAGGATGATCCTGAAGCTCTTGAGCTTCAGGCTGCCGTTGCAGAGCTTGGCACCGAAGCCGCTGTAACGAAATACACGGGTATTGCTGCAGATCATGCGGTACACCAGTCCGTAATGAAAGAATATGCGAAATTAAAATAAAATTTATCAATAGGGGGTTTGCACTTCAGCCGGCTCATGCACCGGCTGAGGCGCAAACCCCCTTTGCTGTGAACAGAGTCCTGGTGTAGGGAGTCCCGCCCGCGGCTCTCGCTGAACTAAATGGCAAGCCTCCAGCGCCTCCATCAAGGAAATTCATTGCGTGTAATGCAGCAGAATGCATTTTTACGTGCTGAAATATCAGCATTCGATCCTGCAAATTCATCCTCATGCTTATATTTGCATCCTCTAGGGGGCCACGCGGCGGGATGAATGTCTACTGTATGGAATGCAATCAAGCTAAACCTTTTACCGCTTAAGCAGATGCACCCAAGCAGCATCCGGAGAAGTTGGGCTGAGGCTGCCGCCTGTCGGCTCCACCGTCAGCGCGATGTTGTCTGCTTCCCGCAGCTGGCTGCCTTTTACATACAGATGGCCCTTGGCATCTTCAATCTGAACCAGTCCCAGCGTATTCCGGCTGCCGTTCTTAACGGCCCAGGCCTGGATGGACTGGCCGTCGCCGAGCGCGACATCTTCGATCAGCACGAACAGTTCCTGGGAGCTGCCGTTGTACCAGACATTCCCGGAGAACTGGTCCCTCCGGCTCCAGTCCAGCGGGTAGGCAACCGTCTCCGGCCTGCTCAGCACCGCCATAGCCTGGGGCTCATAGCTGCTCACATAGCGGTTGCGCTCCGAGCGGCCGCTCTGCTCCGTCCCGAACAGCCCGAGCAGCATGATACCCACTGCGCCGCACAAGGCGAGGGCCGCAGCCCCGCGCCGGTAGGCCGGACGAAGGCCTTCGACTCTGTGCCGCCATCCCGTCCAGCGGACGCGGCGTCGTAACCTCCGCCGCACTGCACTTGACGGGTAGAGGGGGGCCTGCTGCTCTGAAGAGCCGCCGATGTGCCCGTCGCCGGCAGAGCTGTATCCGTCCGCGGGTCTTGCCGGCTGCGGGGCCGGAGACGGTTCTGCCAGCAGCGGCAACCAGGTGTCATAAAGCTCACGGCAGGCGGGGCAGTGTTCCAGATGGAAGCCCATCTCTGCGCGTTTGCTGCCTTGTATGTCATTGCCGATCCAATCGATCCATTCCTCGCCGCTGTAATGGCGGAAGGGGACACGCGAGCCGCTGCCGCTGTACGAAGGCTCAGGATTTTCGTTTTTGTAACGGTTCATGGGGGATGTCTCCTTCCGGCTGCTCGATCCAGCCTTGCTTAATGAATTGCCTGCGCATATTGGCAACACCGTATTTTATCCATGATTTCACCGTGCCCAGCGGGACGCTCCAGGAATCTGCAAGCTCCTGATGCGTGTGGGCGGCATAATAGGAGCCGAGAATCGCTTTTTTCTGGTTGGCCGGAAGAGACTGCAGGGCATGACCCAGCGCTTCGCATTGCAGCTTGCGCACCGCGGCATCTTCCTGCGGCCCGTCCTGATCCCGGAGCTGAGTCTCGGGATTGGCGAGCGGTTCGGTGCGGGCCTTGCGCCGCTGCCTGTCGATGCAGCGGCTGCGGGTCATTACCGCCAGCCAGGCTTTGACCGTGCCGCGTGAAGCGTCGTAGGCTCTGCCTTTTCGCAGTACCTCCAAAAAAATATCATGGCAGATATCCTCCGCCTCCATCCAATCCTGTGTCTGCCGGTAGGCGATCTGCATGACGAAAGGCGCATAGCAGCCATAAAATTCGTCAAACGCGGCTGTGGAGCCTTCGCACATTTGCGCCAGTGCTGCGGCCATCGCCTCGTTGTGGGGGTCCATCGCTGTTTCTCCTCCCTTTGCAACATCCTCGGACTATATGCCGTTCAATTTCTCTCAAAATCTATTGTCCGAACATATTAACCAACCGATTCGAACTCAATTCCAGCTCCATCAAGGTCCATTTCAACCTGGCTCCAACTCCATCCGCCCCCAAAACACACCTTGAATTCCAGCTCTGTTCCGTCTATACCGGGTGCTGTTCCAGCGTCAAATAACCACTCTTTGGGATTGTCCCTGCCAACTGAAGGCCAAGTGGAATTAGTACAACTATTTCGCTTGGAATCCGTTCCTCAGCAGCGTTAGTGGGATTTTGTACACTTGGTGTTAGAAAAATCAATACCTAAGCAGCGATTCACTCCATTTAGGTGTGCTTTTTCCAACATAAAGTCATCTGGAAGCCAGAAGGCCCGAATTAGGTTTACTTTTTCCACTTAGGCTGGCCCGGCTCGGCATTTATGCGACTGAGCTATTGGCAGCCCGACGGTCTGGATAATATAGCTTGAGCTTGTGGTTTTTGCTATTTCGGGACTGGCCGCTTCCGCCACTTTTTCCTGTTCGCCTGCCATAGTCCCGCTGTAGTCTTTGCCCTTTTCTTCTTTTTACCACTAAAATTATTCTTTTTAAAGACCTCAAAAAATTTATTTTCCGGAGTAAATCCAAAGGCGGCTGCCGTTCGTATCTTTATCGGATGAACTACCGAAGGAGGAGTTATTGATGTTAAAACGATGCGGTAAACCGCTGGCGGCACTGCTGATCCTGCTGCTGTCCGGCCTGGTGTGGAGTTCAAATGCAGGACTGCCTGAGGCGGCGGCTGCGGGAACGGTGGAGCTGTACACACCTTATGTCGAGCTGTCTGCGGCACCGGGTGAATCTGTGACCTATCCGGTGGATGTAATTAACCACGGCACGTCTACAGCCAAGGTGGGGCTGTCCTTTGACGCAGGGGGAAACTTCTGGAAGTATGAGCTGACGGCCGGAGGGCGGCAGGTTCAGCAGCTCGCTGTCAAGGGCGGAGAAACACAGAGCGTGAACCTGCAGCTTGAGGTACCGCTGAAGATTAACAAGGGAAGCTACACCTTTGCTGTAAATGCTCCGGGGCAGGATTCGCTGAAGCTTAAAGTCAACGTATCGGAGCAGGGGACCTTCAAAACCGAGCTGGCCGTCGACCAGTCCAATATGGAAGGCCATTCCGACACCACCTTCACATACAGTGCGGTGCTGAAGAACCATACCGCACAGAAGCAGTCCTACGCGCTTGCCGCACAAGCGGCGGACGGATGGGATGTGCGGATCAAGGCAGACGGCAACAGTGTGACTTCTGTTGCGCTGGAGGCCGGAGCAGAGAAGAATATCAGTATCGAAGCCAAACCGCCGGAACAGGTAAAGGCGGGCACCTATAAAATCCCGGTAACGGCGACTAGCGGAGCGACCAATACCCAGGCTGAACTGGAAGCGGTTGTCACCGGGACCTATGGGATTCAGCTCAGCACGTCCGACAATCTGCTGAGCACAGATGTAAAGGCTGGCGGGGAACGGCGGATCAATCTGGTGATTACGAACACAGGCAGCGCTCCGCTTGAGGATGTATCCCTGACTTCGCAGGGTACGCCTACGGGCTGGGAGGTTTCCTTCGATCCTTCTACCGTCCGTACGATTGCGCCGGGAGCAACCGCGACCACCCAGGCCGTCATCAAATCCAGCAGCAATTCGCTGCCGGGGGATTACGTGGTCACGCTCAGCGCCGCTTCCGCAGCCAAATCAGCTACGGCCGATATGCGGGTTACAGTAAAGACCTCTGTATTCTGGGGCTGGATTGGCGTGTTGATTATTGCCGCTGTCATCGGCGGAATCTATTACCTGTTCCGCAAATTCGGAAGACGGTGATGTTATGGATACAAATATCGAACAGCGCTTAACATCAGGAGCGGCAAATAGAGTATATGATTCTGGTAACAACGAATTTAGTCCATCTGTTATTGAATTAACTGGCCTGACCAAGCAGTATGGCACCTTTACTGCTGTAGATAACTTAAGCCTTGCGATCCGCAAAGGGGAGGTTTTTGGGCTGCTGGGTCCGAACGGCGCCGGCAAAACAACAACGATTCTAATGATGCTCGGGCTGACGGAGCGCACCTCCGGCAGTGCGCTGATCTGCGGGTATGATCCGGCGCGCTATGCACTGCAGGTCAAGCGCCGGGTGGGTTACATGCCTGATGATATCGGGTTCTACGAAGACCGTACCGGGCTGGATAATTTGATCTATACGGCCCGGCTTAACGGGATTGAAGCGGAGGAAGCGGCGCAGAGCGCGAAGCGGCTGCTGGAAAAGGTCGGCCTGTCCGGCAGCGCGCGGGCCAAGGTAGGCACCTATTCCCGCGGGATGCGGCAGCGGCTGGGACTGGCCGATGTGCTGATCAAGAATCCCGAGGTCATTATTCTGGATGAGCCGACGCTCGGCATCGACCCGGAAGGGGTCAGGGAACTGCTGGTGCTGATTTCGGAACTGAGCCGGAATGAAGGCATCACTGTACTGCTATCCTCTCATCAGCTGCAGCAGGTGCAGCAAATCTGTGACCGGGTGGGACTGTTCGTTAAAGGCCGGCTCATCGCCTGCGGAGATATTGCCGCGCTGTCCAGGGAGCTTAACCAGGAGCTGCGCTTTGAGGTGGAGCTGGCTGTCCAGCCCTGGAGTGAGGAGCTGGCCGGACGTCTGCAGGCGGTCGAAGGCGTGCAGGGAATGAAAACAGAGGAGTGGAGAGGTGACAATGCACCGCCGGGCAGTGTGCTGGCCACCTTGACCTGCGACCGGAATCTGACCTCTGCAATCGCTGCTCAGGTCATACAGAGCGGTGCGGAGCTGCATTTCATCACCCGCAAGGAATTTGGGCTGGATGAGATTTATCATCGTTACTTTGAAAGGAAGGAGGAAGGATGATGACCGTAAAAGCGCAAAATGCTGCGGCGCCGCTGCGTGTGGGCTGGTCCAGGCTGCGCTCCCTGCTGCAGGGCGGCGGTAAAACCCCCGAGAGGGCAGACAGCAGGCAGGACGGACGGGAAGGAGGCAGCGGCTCAGCCTTCTGGGTCATGGTGCAAAAGGAAATGGGGGATCATGTCCGCAGCTGGCGGTTCACCATCCTGATCGGCATTATCGTATTAGCCTGTATCGGCTCGATCTATTCCTCCATCAGCTCCATTAAGAGCGGAGGACAGGCGGATCAGGGGACGGCGGCTTTTTTATTTCTAAAAATGTTCACGCTGTCCAGCAGCACCCTGTCTATACCGACCTTTACCACCTTTTTGTCCTGGCTGGGTCCGCTGATCGGCATTTCGCTGGGCTTCGACGCAGTGAATTCGGAGCGGAACAAAGGGACTCTGGGACGTCTGCTCTCGCAGCCTGTTTACCGGGATGATTTTTTAAAAGCAAAATTCACCGCTTCACTGCTGCTGATTGCGGTCGTGGTGTTTTCTTTGGGGCTGCTGGTTACAGGGCTTGGCCTGCTTACTATTGGCTATCCGCCGACTCCTGAGGAGTTCTGGCGCATATTGTTTTTTCTGATCATCGCCACAGTCTACATCGGGTTCTGGCTGAATTTGTCCATCCTGTTCTCGATCCGGTTCCGCCAGGCGGCCACCTCCGCCTTGTCCGGTATCGCTGCCTGGCTGTTCCTGACTCTGTTCTACAGCATGATCATCAGCCTGATCGACAGTGCCACCGTCGTCTCCCAGACAGCCCCGGTGAGCGAGCAGCTCCGCCATGTCCATTTCATTCTTGCCCTGAACCGGCTTTCGCCGACTGAGCTGTTCTCCGAGACCATCACCACGCTGCTTTCGCCTGGCATCCGTTCCTTGGGGCCGCTGACGATGGATCAGCTGGTGGGCGCGATCTCCAGCCCGTTATCGCTGGGTCAGAGCCTGCTGCTGGTCTGGCCGCAGCTGACCGGACTGCTTGCAGCAACTGCACTCTGCTTCGGGTTGTCCTATTACTTGTTCATGCGCCAGGAGGTGCGTTCACGGAACTGATTGATCCGTACCCTTATCCATAAAAAACGGGCTGCCCGGGAAAGCTATTCCTGGTCAGCCCGTTTTGCAATTGGAGAACTGCCTTTATAAGCGAGCGGGAAAATATGCTTCAGCCCGGTTCTCAGTCAAGCTGAAGATTCTCCGGTCTAGCTGTTCTCAAGTATGGTCTGAAGGGTTGTGCGGTCCAGTCCCTCCACCAGCTTGATCAGCAGCTCTTTGGCCGCTGCATAATCATCGCTGTGAATGATGGAGGAGGCGGTATGGATGTAGCGGGAACAGATGCCGATGACAGCAGACGGCACGCCGATTCCGCTGACATGCACCTGGCCGGCGTCAGTGCCTCCCTGCGAGACAAAATACTGGTACTTGATCTTATGGGTGTCAGCCATATCCTGCACATATTCGATCAGTCCGCGGTGAGTAATCATCGACGGATCGTAAATGCGCAGCAGCGCACCCTGCCCCAGGTGGCCGAAAGCCTGGCGGTCGCCGGTCATATCGGCGGCGGCGCTGGCATCCAGGGCGAAGTAAATATCCGGCTGCAGCAGATTGGCTGCGGTGCGCGCACCGCGCAGTCCTGCTTCTTCCTGTACGGTTGCCCCGGCGAAGACAGTGTTCGGCAATTTCTTGCCGTGCAGCGCCTGGACCAGCTCAATCGCAAGGCCAACACCATAGCGGTTGTCCCAGGCTTTAGCCATAATTTTCTTGGGATTCGCCAGCGGAGTGAACGGGCAGACCGGGACGATCTGCTGCCCTGGAGCTACGCCGAAGCTCTGCGCCTCTTCACGGCTGTCTGCACCGATATCGATATACATTTTACGGATGTCGCCTGGCTGCTTCCGTTCTTCCTCGCTCTGCAAGTGGATCGGAGTGCTGCCGACAACCCCGGTGAGTGTGCCTTTGGGGGTGATAATCTGCAGCCGCTGTGAGGCGACCGCCGAGGCCAGCCAGCCGCCTAGGGGCTGGAAACGGATCATCCCCTTATCGGTAATGCCTGTAACCATAAAGCCAACTTCGTCGAAATGCCCGGCGACCATGATTTTGGGCCCGTTCTCTTCACCGCGCAGCACGCCGAACAGGCTGCCAAGCCGGTCCTGTACGAACTCATCGGTATAGGGTGACAGTGCATCCTTGACGTAGGCGCGCAATTCACGTTCGAAACCCGGGGCTGCGGGGAATTCAGTCAGTGTTTTGAACAGTTCAAGTGTTTCTGGATTCATTGTGCATATCGCTCCTTTACTGTCATCTAGTATGAACATTGTGTCTCTAATTGTCCATGACTGGAGGGCAAAATGAACACCCGGCACTACTGCTGCGAATAGTATGCAATAGTGGCTCTGCAGGCAGGGGCCGGGAAAGGAAGCGAAGCGGATGAGGGTGGCAGGGAGCGTGCCCCGGGCATGGGCCCAAGATGTATCCGGCAGGCAAAGCACCCGCAGAATGCGCCGGAGATACAGCCCGCGCTCTATTGCTGAGCGCCAAGCTGTGCTTGTATTGATTCTGTTCATCGTGCTGATCATTGTGCTGCTGTATTTTACCTGAGCTGGCGGGACATAACGGAACGGGAAATGGCGAACAATAAGGAAAAACTTCTAAACGAAGGGAGAGGCCTGAGTCTTATGGGCGCAGGCCTCTCTTTCGCATCCCTTTTACGGAGGTGTCCCGATTTGCCGGCAAAAACCAGAAAATCAGGTGTTAAGCTGAAGCTTGATACTCTGACCCCGGACGATTATGAAAAATTGTCCAAGCCTTACGTCCCGTCCCGTCCGGTGTTTAAGAACTGCATCCGTGCCTTCCTCTCTGGCGGTTTGATCTGTTTGATCGGACAAGGCATCCAGGAGGCGTTTATGTCGATTTTTGATATGACCTCAAAGGAAGCTGCCAGCCCCACTGTTGCTGTACTGATCCTGATCTCCGTGATTCTGACCAGCTTTGGCGTATACGACAAGCTTGCGCAATGGTGCGGTGCAGGCACGGCAGTTCCTGTCACGGGGTTCGCCAACAGCATGTGCTCCGCAGCGCTTGAGCACCGGGCGGAGGGGCTGGTGCTTGGGGTAGGCGCGAACATGTTCAAGCTGGCTGGATCTGTTATTGTGTTCGGGGTAGTCGCCGCATTTGTCGTAGGCATAATCTATGCCATTATGGGCTTTGGAGGTGGACATTTATGAAGCAGCTTGGCAGCCAGACGTGGCAGTATACTACCCGTCCGGTTATTCTCGGCTCCTCTGCAGTTGTTGGCCCAGAGGAAGGGGAGGGGCCTCTGACTTCAGATTTTGATTTTATTTATGACTCGCTGAAAATGGGTGAGAAAACATGGGAGAAGGCCGAGCGCGCCCTTTTCGAAAAAGCCTCCAAGCTGGCGCTCATCAATGCTTCGCTGGAGCAGGAACAACTGGAGTTTTTTGTGGGCGGCGACCTGATGAATCAGATCATCAGCAGCTCCTTTGCCGCAAGAAAGCTTGGTGTGCCATACCTGGGGGTATTTGGAGCCTGCTCCACTTCCATGGAGAGTTTGGCTATTGCCGCAATGATCGTAGATTCCGGCGGCGGCAAATATGCACTGGCGGGAACATCCAGCCATAACTGTACTGTTGAGAAGCAGTTTCGCTATCCCACCGAATACGGCTCGCAAAAACCTCCAACGGCCCAATATACCGTTACAGGCTCAGGCTGTGCGGTCATCGGCCGGGATGACGGCACTTCAGCGGGGCCGCATGTCGTTATGGCAACGATGGGCCGCATTATGGACCTTGGCCTCAAGGACCCTTTTAATATGGGGGCTGCCATGGCTCCGGCCGCTGCGGATACGATTACCGCACATTTCCGCGACACCGCCCTTTCGCCCGGGCATTACGATCTGATTGTTACCGGAGACCTTGCCAGCGTAGGCCTGCCGATTGCCAAGGATTTATTGGCTAAGGAAGGCATTCCCATGGAACAGACGGAATTTAATGACTGCGGCCTGCTGATCTATAATCTGGACAAACAGAAATATGTAATTGCCGGGGGCAGCGGCTGTGGCTGCTCTGCAACGGTAACCTACGGTCATATCCTCAAGCGGATGAAAAAAGGCGAGCTGAAGCGGGTGCTGATTGTGGCCACCGGAGCACTGCTCTCGCCGCTGTCTTACCAGCAGGGGGAGACGATTCCATGTGTGGCCCATGCTGTAGCTCTGGAGATGGGGGGTGATGGAGCATGATCTATTTATGGGCTTTTCTGGTTGGGGGTGCCATCTGTGTCATCGGCCAGTTGTTGATGGATGTGCTGGCGCTGACACCTGCCCATACCATGAGTACGCTGGTGGTGGCCGGAGCTGCCGCTGACGCCTTTGGCATATACGATCCGCTCGTGAAATTTGCCGGTGCCGGGGCGAGTGTGCCGATTACCAGCTTCGGGAATTCCCTGGTGCACGGGGCGCTGACCGAGCTGGAACGGGATGGCTGGATTGGAGTCGTTACCGGCATATTTGATGTAACCAGTGCAGGGATCTCAGCCGCCATAGTGTTCTCGTTCCTGGCCGCGCTTGTTGTGCGCCCGAAGGGCTAAACATTGTGGACCAACTGCATAATTTTGCTCAAGGGGCCGCCGATATGGCGGCTTTTTTGCTGTGGAATATTAGAAAATTGAACGGAAGTTGGAATAATACGTATGTGTACAAACCAACAGGATATTCTTTATTGGATTCAAGCACTG
This sequence comes from Paenibacillus graminis, assembly GCF_000758705.1. Classification (NCBI taxonomy): domain Bacteria; kingdom Bacillati; phylum Bacillota; class Bacilli; order Caryophanales; family Paenibacillaceae; genus Paenibacillus; species Paenibacillus graminis. The sequence continues at coordinate 2,099,705 of NZ_CP009287.1, forward strand.
TGGTCCACGCTTCAAAAAAAGGAACTGTCCATATCCGATCCATTTCACAGTTAAAAACATGTCGAATAATGACGATAAACAAAGTAAGAATGGGAACATAAATAAGATGGGGGAAGTGCGAGTTGCAGAATCAAAGATTAACAAACATTATTTGGTTGAGAACCAAAATTATTATCTGTGCCTTTTGGGTTGTGGCCCTGCTTGGCGTCGTTGTGGCATTTCAAGTGCCGGACTTGTGGATTAGCAATGCAGTTGTGGTTCCTTTGAGTGCCGTTTTGACCGTGCTTCATCTCAAGAAAAAAGGAACCCTCGTCATCCCTTGGGTGTTTACCGTTATTATTGGAGCGTTATCCGTGTACCTGAACCAGGGTGAGGTTAACATTCCGCTGGCGCTGCTGTTTTGCTCGATGCTGCTGTTTTACCCGAATTATCATTATTTTGCGATTGCGGCGGGCGTGAATGCTGTTAATATCTTTATTCAGGTCGTTACAGGACACTCAGAGGCTGGTGCCAATCCGGATTTCCTGGCCTATGTGGGCGGATTTGGCATGTTTGTGCTAATCAGCGCCGTTATGCTTGGCGTATCCATTGTAAACCGCAAGCTCTTCCTTCGAAGCGAGCAGCAGCGGCAGGAGGTCGAGGCTTCAGGCACACAGGTGGAATATTTGCTGGAACGTGTGAAAACGGCAGTAGACGGGCTGTATGCTTTTACCGGGAATTTCAAAGATGAAGTGGAGATGGTCGACGCCATTACCAATGAAGTCGTTATCGGATTTCAGGAAGTCTCCAAAGGCATTGAATATCAGGCAAGCAGTATTGCGGATATCACCGAGTCCATTTCCGTATCAGATCAGCACATCCGCGATGTGGCCGGCTATTCCCGGGAAATGAAGCAGCTGTCCTCGGACACGGCAGAGGTCAGCGAAGAGGGCAGCAGCAATATCTCCCTGCTTACAGGCCAATTCGCTGAACTGCGGGAAGTCATGAACAACACCTCCGGGCAGATGCAGGAATTCTCACAGCGGAGTCTGGACATGCACACGATGCTTGACGGAATTATGCAAATTTCACGGCAGACTAATCTGCTGGCATTGAATGCTTCTATAGAAGCGGCACGAGCCGGGGAGCATGGCCGGGGGTTTGCCGTAGTGGCCGGGGAGGTTCGCAAGCTTGCCGAAAGCTCCGGGCAAACAGCGGATTCCATCAGTGAGGTGCTTGCAAGCCTCCGGCAGCAGACCGATGGGCTGATCGCACAGTTTGGACAGAGCCTTGAGATTCTGCATACGGGCAGCGAGTCCGCACAGAACACAGAGAAGGTGTTCCAGTCCATCCAGACCAACGCCCACAAGGTACTGGCACAGGCCGGGGATGTGGAGCAAAGCTCAGCGGGTATGAAGCATTTTTCCGAAAAGGTGGTCGGAGAAATTACGGAGTTTTCCAGTGTAACCGAGCAGTCCAGCGCCGCAACGGAAGAAATTCTGGCAGGCGTGGAGGAGCAGCGCAACATCACCCGTCACATGGTGGAAAGCTTCAAACAGCTGGAGAGCCTGATTGTCGGACTGAACGAACTGGTTTCGGGCGAAGGCGCAGGTACTAAGAGAGAAGAATAGAGGATATACGAAGCTGGCTGGGATAACCCCTTCCGGCTTTTTTGTTGGCTGGTCTAATAACGGATTCTTTACCTCTTCCCCGGGCGAAAAGCCTGTTCCGCCTAATCGACAGTTTCCTTCTGCCTAAATAACGGATTTCCTGTCCGCATCAATTGCGAATGGACATGAATCCATAACCCTTGCCTCTGTTCACATCTGTTAGATGAGTTGAACTATGACATCAAGTTAGATTCTTAAGTTCACACGATGTAAGTGGAAAAAGTAAAACTAATTCGCTCAAATCCTTGCTACAAAAGGTTTTAGTTGGAATTTGTATACTTAATTCATGCATATTCATCCCATACGGCCGTTTTTAGGTGAAATAGTGGTACTTTTTCCCACATAGGGTACTCCATAAGCTGAATGAGCTCGATTAAGGATACTTTTTCCACTAACGGTGTCTGTCCTTTCAGTTTTTAACTTCAATCTGTAAAAGATGATTTTGTTCTTATTTAGGATAGTATGATTTTTCTTATATTGTGGATATTGCCCCGCGGCTGGCCAGCCATCCGCTTTTCCGGTTATGTAGAGGCAGGTGTTCGCTCAAAAAGCTTCAATGACGAAGCGCTGATATCCTTATAATCTATACCGAGCCAGAGTCGGGTTTCAGGTTCATAGTCTTTGTTAAAGAGCAGGGCCGACAGTTTCTGATCATTAGAAAGACGCGTAAGGATGAGGGAAATCCGGATCATTCTTGGCCTGCAGCAAAAAAAATTTCAGAATCGCATGATCCTTAGAATAGAATAGCTCGACTAATTTGGCCCGATATTCCAGTTCTGTGGATTTCATGCCAGGAAACAGGCTGTAGTCATACAGATGCTGCCCTATCCGGGGATGCAATCTGCTCTCCATTATCTTTTGAATAAAACCGTTCTGTAAATCGCCGCTCGATTGCTGTGACTTCTTTGGTCTTGGGCTGAAGGGATTTCGGACTAATACTTTCTATTAAAAATATAAATTTCATTCAGGCGGGTTATTAATTTTTGGAGGCTAACCTGCTTGCGTATCTTCAAGATCGTTATTTCCAATAATGTACTTTGGGGTCCCTAATCATGTAAAATATAATTATTACTGCTTATTCTGACTTAGGAGGATTACCCCATATGCCCGTACGTCAAGAATCCATGCAAATTATGAACGCTGTACGCAATAATCTGGAATCCTGTATTCTTGGTAAATCATTTGAAATAGAGCTGCTGCTGACTGCTCTGCTTGCCGGCGGACATGTTCTGATCGAAGATGTGCCGGGAACGGGCAAAACCCAGCTTATACGGGCGCTGTCAAGATCCATGTCCGGTGAATACCGCCGGATTCAGTGCAATCCGGACATTCTGCCAAGCGATATCACCGGGGTGTCCGTCTATCATCCGCGCGATGAAATGTTCCATTTCCGTCCGGGCCCGGTCATGACCAATATTCTTCTCGCCGATGAGATCAACCGCGCCACCACCAAAACGCAGTCTGCACTGCTTGAAGTGATGGAGGAGCGGAATGTTACTGTGGATGGAGAGACGTATCCGCTTCCTCATCCGTTTATGCTCTGTGCAACGCAGAATCCCATTGACTTTGAAGGCACCTATACGCTGCCGGAAGCCCAGCTTGACCGCTTTATGCTGCGGATCAGCCTGGGTTATCCGGATGCGGATACCGAGAAGAATCTGCTGATGAGCCATCAGGAGGGCCAGCCGGTGGACAGGCTGTCCCCCGTTACCGGCATGGACCAGATTGCAGCCATTCAGGAGGAAATCCGCTCTGTCTACATCAGTGATCCCGTTCTGAATTATCTGCTGGATGTGGTCCGGCAGACCCGGGAACACCCGCTGGTGCTGCTCGGGGCAAGCCCCCGGGCTTCGCTCTCGTTCATGATGGCCTGCAAGGCTTATGCGTTCCTGCAGGAACGCGATTATGTGCTGCCTGATGATGTGAAGATTCTGACCCCTTATGCCCTGGGACACCGTATTCTGCTGCGTCCGGAGTCGCGTCTGGACAACGTTAATGTGGACACGCTGCTGCAGAAGCTGCTGCAGAGCATTCACGTGCCTGTCACGATGAGGCAGTAAGATGAAGAGCTATCTATCCGGGGCTGCGGCGGTCATCCAGCCCGGCAAACTCGCCGGAGTTCTCGCCATTTGGGGCATCACGCTGCTCTATGTACTCTTTCAGGGCGGCAAAACTTCCTTCATGCTGTTTATCATGGTCACAGTGCTGCTGCTGTATTTAATCATCGGGGGCCTGGGCGGCGTCCGCCGGGCCAGAGGCACACGCAGCCTGTATTCCGAGCAGGACAAGCCTGATTTATTATATGCCGGCGGGTTCCTGCGGGTGAAGCTGAGCATTGCCATTCCGGGTTTTTTGCCCTTGCCGTATGTAGTGGTAAGAGAAATACTGAAGCGCCACAACGGGGAATCCTGGGTTTTCGAGGAGAGTCTCATCCCGAACCTGAAGGGCAGGGGGGAACTGCATTTTCAGACTCCGGCGCTTGAACGGGGCCATTATACCTTTGAAGGTACGGATATCCTCGCGGAGGATATCTTCGGTCTTGTGGAGCACAAAGGAACGTTTCACGCCGAGGGCCAATTCCGCGTTCTGCCGCGCTCGGTATTCGTTCCGCGCTGGCAGCTGTATGAGCGGAGAGCCCGGCTGGCCGGGCCACAGGCTTCCCTGGTTCCCTCGCGGCGCGAGACTACGCAAATCAACGGCGTCCGCGATTACGTCTACGGTGACCGGCTGACCCGCATTCACTGGAACGCCACAGCCAAGACAGGCGACTGGAAGTCGAAGGAATTCGAGCACGAATCTATTCCCAAAACCGTGCTGGTGCTGGACGGCAGCGCTTCAGCCTATGGCAGCAGCAATCAGTTCGAGCTTGCCGTTTCGGTCACTTCCTCGCTGCTGGGTTACGGCATCCGGGAGCGGATCGGGATCGGCATGTGCTGCCTGGATAAGAACACGAAGGTGTTCAGTCCTGCGGAGGGCAGCGCGGAACGCCAGAAAATGATCCAATATTTAATCGATATCAATGCTGAAGGCCGGGGACCGCTGATTACAAGGCTGGAGAAGGCGTACCGCATGTTCCCCAAAGGTTCCTATTTTGTGCTGATCAGCCCGCAGTCGGGCCAGCCGGTATTGGATGTGCTGCGCTGGGCAGAGAGCCGGGGGATGACGCCTTCGCAGATTCATGTGCATAACCCGGCTGCCAAGAACCGCAACCAGGAGTGGATGGATGTGCTGGCATCACGCGGCATAACAGGCTGCAGTGTGAGTTCGCTGCAGGAGCTCCCCGCGGTGCTCGGAGGTGACAGAGTCATATGATACGCTGGTGGAATGGAATCAAATCGTCATGGCACCACTCTTTCAGCCTATTGTGGCTGATGGTCATTGCCTTGCAGTGGGTTTCCTACACGGAGCCCTTCTGGCTGGAAGTAACAACCGCCGCAGTACTGCTTACCCTGGCTTTTGCCGCAGCTATTGAAATTCTTCTACCCGTCAAAGTGATCTACCGGCTGCTGCTTGAAGTGGTTGCAGGGGTATTCCTTACCTACCGCATGATTCTGCATTATGGAGTCTATGTTCGCGATCCCTGGCTGCCGGGGCTGCGTGAGAGGCTGCCAGATATCTTGTCGCATATGGCACCGTACATCTGGTTTGCGTTTGGAGCGCTTGTTCTGCTTCTGCTGTCCTCCTGGTGGGTATCCTCCAAGCCGCGGATACTGATGTTTACCGGAATGAACATCGCGGCGTTTGCTGCGCTGGACTCTTTTACTTCTTCTATTCTATGGCAAGAGGTGGCTTGGACCGTATTTGCCGGCATGGGCTGGCTGGTCACCCAGCATTTAAGAAGCTTTCAGCTGCATTATCCGCGCGGCTGGACCCATTTGCTGAAATATCCTTTTAAAATCGCGATTAATGTAGCCATTATCTTCTCTCTAGTGATTCTTACCGGCGTAAATATGCCTGAAGTGCGGCCGACGCTGACGGACCCCTATACCGCATGGCAGGAATGGAACGGCAAGGGAAGCGGTTCGGGTTCCGGAGCCACCGGAACATCCGATAACGGAACCGGTACAGCCTCTGCAGGCAGCACCACCTCCGGGTATAGTACCGATGACAATAATCTGGGTGGGGGCTTCAACTTCGATTATTCGCCGGTAATGACTGTAACCACGGATCTGCGCACGTATATGCGCGGAGAGACCCGCAGCGTATATTCAGGCTCCGGTTGGAGTGACGACGACCCGTTCGCCAGAGGAGAGCTGAAAGGGGGCGAGGTCGGCCAGCCGCTGGAGCAGAATAGGGCCTCCAAGGTCCAGACAAGAGAGCTGAAACAGACCGTAAAGATACTGGGGGGGAATGCCTATCCGGTGCTGTTCGGGGGCCTGTCCATTTCGAAGGTCAACTCGGTGAATGGTACAGATTCCAGCGGCGGTTTGCTCTGGAGAAGCGAGGGCAGCGAACTGCTGTGGAAATCCGTGGAGAACAGCAGAGCGTATCCGAGAGAATATGTGCTGACTTCGCAGGTGCCTGTGGTTCCCATTCAGGAACTGAACAAGCAGACCTATGAGCAGCTCTATGGCGGGCTTGATATTGATCAGCAGTACCTGCAGCTTCCCGGAAACTTCCCGAAGCGGGTCAGAGAGCTGGCGGAAAAGGTTACCGCGCAGGGGAAGACCCCTTATGAAAAAACAGCGCTTCTGCAGCAATATTTGCAGCAATCGTTTCCCTACACCAATCAGCCGGATCTGTCACGGCGCAAAAGCAAAGACCTTGTCGAAAGCTTCCTGTTCGAAATTATGGAAGGCTATTGTGACTATTATTCCACTGCGCTTGTGACCATGGCCCGTTCACTGGATATTCCGGCCCGCTGGGTGAAGGGCTATGCGCCAGGCGAGCAGGCCCAGCTTCCGGACAACCTTGCCGTTCAGCAGGGAGGCACACTGGTTAACAATAACTATACGATTACCAATGCGGATGCCCATTCCTGGGCGGAGGTCTATTTTGGGGATTACGGCTGGATTCCGGTCGAGGCGACCCCGGGGTTCACGGCACCATTGCTGGCACAAAGCGAAGATACTGCGCCACAACCGACCGCCGCACCTGAAGAAGAGCAAAACCAGCCCGAACCGGTGGAAGTGAATAAGGGAACACAGGAGCAGAGCTTTCATCCGAAAATATGGATCGTGGCAGCGGCAGCGGTTGTGATCCTGGCGTGGGCAGGGTTCCTGCTCTGGCAGCGGCGGTTCACCCTGCGCTTCTTCCTGCAGCGGCTCAGCAACGGCCAGCCGCTGTCTCCGGTTCAAAAAGTTGAAGCAGAAACCGCGCGTTGGGTAAGGTATGTCCGCAGGAAGGGCATGCTGAAGGAAGAGCATGAAACGCTCCGTGAATCCGTGGACCGCTGGAGTCATGAGCGCCCTGCGGCTTCCGGCAATCTCACGGCGCTGCTGCGCATGTTCGAACGGGCCAAATACAGCCCCGAGGTTATTGAAGACAAAGACTGGCGCAGCGTGTATACTGAAGCTTTGCGGCTGCGCAAAAGCATCAAGTCAAGCAAGTGATGCAGTGAGCGTACAATGGCCGCTGCTGATTCATTTGCGAAGCGCAAAGAGTATGATATAGTTTTTCGTAAGAAACCGAGGTGAACGTATTGTTTGAAAGGTTAGTACCCAAACTCCGGGTGAATACGGTATTCGATATTGCTCTTGAGGAGCTGTACGCTCTGGGCTACCGTGGCATCATTACGGATCTGGATAATACGCTGGTCGGCGCCAAAGCGCCTCTGGCGACTCCCGAGCTGCTGTTATGGTTCGCGAAGGTGAAGGAGCTTGGCTTCAAGCTCATTATCGTATCGAACAATAACATGGACCGGGTGTCACGCTTTGCCACGCCGCTTAATATTGAGTTCGTGCATCAGGCCCGCAAGCCCAGCAATACTCCATTCCTGAAAGCAATGAAACAGATGGGGCTAACGCCGGAACAGACGATTGTGGTCGGCGATCAGATGCTCACCGATGTCTACGGCGGCAACCGGCTGGGGTTGTATACGGTATTGGTATTGCCTATCTCCGTTAAGGATGAAGGGATCGGCACGAGATTCAACCGCAGGGTGGAGAGAATTGCAACGACACGGCTGCGCAAGCAAGGATTGTGGCACGAGGAGGATAAACCTGAATGAATTCAATGAATGAAACGAAGCGCCCTGAGAAATGCAGCGGCTGCGGCATTAAGCTGCAGACCACGGATAAGGACCTTCCAGGCTATATTCCGGGGGTGGCATTTGAGCGGGAGCCCGTGATTTGCCAGCGCTGTTTCCGTATTAAGAACTATAATGAAGCTTCTTCCGTATCCGTGGATCAGGACGAGTTCCTGCATCTGCTGAGCGGTGTTGGCGAGAAAAATGCGCTTGTCATTCATATTGTCGATCTTTTTGACTTTGAAGGCAGCCTGATCTCCGGCCTGCAGCGGTTTGTAGGCAACAATCCGATCATTCTGGCAGTCAATAAAAGCGATTTGCTGCCCAAGGTGACGAACTGGAACAAGCTGCGCAACTGGATGCAGCAGCGCTGCAAGGAGCATGGCCTGCGGACGGCGGAGATTGTGCTCTGCAGCGCCAAGCGCAACCAGGGCTTTGACCGTCTGCTGGAGGCCGTGTCTGAGCTGCGCGGACAGCGCGATGTGTATGTGGTCGGCGCAACCAATGTCGGCAAATCCACGCTGATTAACCGGCTGATCTCCGATTACAGTGATCTGGAGCAGGAGCTGACTACCTCCCGTTATCCGGGAACCACGCTCGATACCGTCAAGATTCCTCTGGATGACGGACACTATATCATCGACACTCCCGGGATAGTATACCCTTGGCGTTACAGTGAACTGGTGGAACGCAAGGATCTGGGAGCAGTCATGCCCGAGAATCCGCTGAAGCCGGCGGTGTATCAGCTGAACGAGGGACAGTCCCTGTTCTTCGGCGGCCTGGGCCGCTTTGATTTCGTGAAGGGGGAACGCCAATCCTTCACCTGCTACATCAGCGGAACGCTGAAGATTCACCGCACGAAGCTGGAACGCGCGGATTCCCTCTATCAGGAGCACCGGGGAGAACTGTTGTCTCCGCCGGGAACCGCAGACATGGACAAGCTGCCGCAGTGGCAGCGCCACGAGTTCCGCATCGGCCGGAACAGCCAGACGGATCTGTTCATCTCCGGCCTGGGCTGGATCAAGGTGAACGGAACAGGCGGAGCAGTTGTGGCTGTTCACGTCCCGAGGGGCATTAAGGTTCTGACCCGCCCATCGCTGATCTGATCTATAGGAGGGCGAGTACGCTGTGACAAGTGCTAACGGCCAGTACTGGAACAAGGATATACTGCTGGGGGTAATGGGCGACCCGATCGCCCATTCCAAATCCCCGCTTATGCATACAGCGGCCTTGAAGGCGCTCGGCATTCCGGGAGCCTATGTGCCGCTGCATATTGCCCCCGGCCACTTGGGCGAAGCCATTCAGGCGATCCGTACATTGGGATTCCGCGGGGTGAATGTGACGATTCCGCATAAGGTAGCGGTGATGGAATATATGGACCGGCTGGATGACAGCGCGGTGGCTGTCGGAGCGGTCAATACGGTGGTCAACGACAATGGGGTTCTGACCGGATACAATACGGACGGAATCGGATATGTCCGCTCGCTCAAAGCGGAAGCTGCGCCGGATTTGGCAGGCTCCCGGATTCTAGTCATTGGGGCCGGCGGGGCGGCTCGGGGGATTATTGCCGCGCTGCTGCTGGAACATCCGGCGGCAGTGGTGATAGCCAACCGGACCGAGGATAAGTCGAAGCAGCTGGCGGAGGCTTTTCAGGCCAAAGGTACGGTTAACGGCATCGGAAACCATAAGATCGCGGCCTATATTGCCGATATGGATATCGTCATCAATACTACCTCCGTAGGCATGTACCCCCATATAGACGTTATGCCAATCGACCCCGGCTTGCTGCGTCAAGGCATGATCGTCAGTGATTTGATCTACAATCCGCTGCAGACCAGGCTGCTCAAGGAGAGCCTGGAGCGGGGCTGCCGGATTCACGGCGGCCTTGGCATGTTCGTCTACCAGGGAGCTTATTCGCTTGAGTACTGGACCGGCCGGAGCGCTCCGGTGGATATCATGCGGCAGACGATTATGGATTGTCTCGGCGGCGGCGACTGAAGCAGAAACAGCTTATATATAAGATGGACCAAAAAAATCATAAAAGGGTAGAAGTCCGGAACGGTCATACCCCACCATGTAAAACTAGGTTCAACTTATATAGATCGTTGAAGTAAGGGTAATAATATTTGTTAATTAAGGAGTTTGTTCATTTATGTTAACTGGAAAACAAAAACGCTATCTCCGTTCGCTGGCGCATCATCTGGATGCCGTATTTCAAGTCGGCAAAGGCGGCGTCAACGATCATCTGATCCGCCATATTGAAGAGGCGATTGAAAAACGGGAGCTGATGAAGATCAGCGTGCTGAACAACAATGCGGATGATCCGAAGGAAATCGGTGCCGCTCTTGCGGAGCAGTCAGGCTCCGAGCTGGTGCAGGTCATCGGCAAGACGATCATTCTGTACAAGGAATCACGCGACAACAAAACCATCGAGCTGCCCCGCTAAAAGCGGCCCCCAGCGGGAGCGCGCAGTTAACCCTGTTAATAAGAGGAGGTAGACCTCTTGAGAGTTGGAATTATGGGAGGGACCTTTGATCCTCTTCATATCGGCCATATGATGGCAGCAGAGACTGCCAGGGAGTCCTACGCACTGGAAGAGGTATGGTTCATGCCTTCGCATATCCCGCCGCATAAGCATGAGGCCGGTGCGTCGGGCGAGGAACGGCTGGCCATGGTGGAGGGGGCTGTCAGGGATCATGCAGCTTTTGGCATTCTGGACCTCGAAATCGCCAGGGGCGGCGTATCCTATACCTTTGAAACGATTACCGTGCTGCAGGAGGAATACCCGGAGCATGAATTTTTTTTCATCGTGGGTGCGGACATGGTCCAGTATCTGCCAAAGTGGCACGGAATTGAAGAGCTGGTACGGCGTCTGACCTTTATTGGGGTAGGACGTCCAGGCACTCCGCTGGATCTTGCGGCATTGCCCGGCTTTATTGCCGAGAAGGTGCTGCTGGCCGACATGCCGCTCGTAGATATCTCTTCAACGATGCTGAGGGCCAGGGCGGCTGAAGGCAAGTCTATTCGCTATATGGTGCCGGATGCTGTATATGATTATGTTCAAAGGAGTGGATTGTATGGCACTCAGCCGCGAAGCGCTGATTGAAGCCGTCTCCGCACAGATGCCCGACAAACGCTGGAAGCACACACTGGGCGTGATGGAGACATCGGTGAAGCTCGCAGAACGTTACGGCGGTGATCCCGCCCGTGCCGAAACGGCGGCGATTCTGCATGATGTGGCCAAATACTGGCCTGTCGAACGAATGAAGGAGATTATTGTGGAAAACGGGCTGTCCACCGAGCTGCTGAACTATGACAAGCAGCTGTGGCATGCGGAGGTGGGCGCTTTTGTAGCCGGGAATGAATATGGGATTACCGATCCTGAGGTGTTGGATGCTATAAGGTACCATACCTCCGGGCGCGAGAACATGGGCCTGCTGGAGAAGATCGTATGTCTCGCTGATTATATTGAACCGGGGCGGGATTTTCCGGGAGTAGATAATATCCGCAAGCTGTCCAAGGCAAGTCTCGAAGAAGGACTGGTGGCTGGATTCGACTCCACGATCAGTCTTCTGCTGCAGAAGCGGCAGATTGTATTCCCGCTGACCGTATTGGCACGCAATGACTTAGTAAGAATAATGGAGGATAAAATATGAGTGTTGAATCAAGCAAGCTTCTGCAGTTGGCCCTTAAGGCCGCTGATGATAAAAAAGCAATGAATGTGGTCGCGCTTGACCTGCGCAGCGTTTCACCGATCAGTGACTATTTCGTCATCTGCCACGGGAATTCCGATACACAGGTGCAGGCTATTGCCACAGAAGTACGCAAGGTAGTTCATGAAGCCGGCGGCGTCATCCGCGGCATTGAAGGCATGGATGCAGCCCGCTGGGTCCTGATGGATCTGGGAGATGTGATTGTGCATGTCTTCCACCGCGATGAGCGGGAATATTACAACATCGAGCGTCTGTGGTCCGACGCCAAGGTTGTGGAAACCGTATGAGCCTGATTGCCGGAACTACAGTTACATTGGAAGTCTTGCGTGAGGTGTCCCCTTACGGATACTTCCTTGGCGCCGGTGACCAGGACGTCATGCTGCATTATACGGAACTTGTTGGCAGCAAGCCTAAGATTGGAGACAAGGTGGAAGTATTCATCTTCTTCGATACGGAAGACCGCCTGGCGGCGACAATGAAGAAGCCGTTCCTGACCCTGGGTGAGATGGCCCTCTTAGAGGTGGCGGATATTCACCCCCGTCTGGGCTGCTTCCTGGAGATGGGCCTGGGACGGCAGCTGCTGCTGCCGATCCGTGAGCTGCCGGAGCTGATTGAGCTGCGTCCGCAGGTAGGCGACAAGGTATATGTGCTCATGGAGCATGACAAGCAGGGACGCCTGCGCGCCAAGCTGGCCGGGGAGCAGGAGCTAGCTCCGCTTGCCCTCCCTGCGCCTGCTTCCTGGATGGGGCAGACGGTGAAGGCCCGGGTATACAAGCCGCTGCAGATGGGTACCTTTGTGCTTGTGGACGGCGGTGTGCTGGGCTTCGGAATCATCGGCATGGTCCACTCCTCCGAACGCAGCCGCCTGCTGCGGCTCGGCGAGGAGTTCGAGGCCCGTGTCTCCCATATCCGTGAAGACGGACGGGTGAATCTGTCCATGTCCCAGCGTAAGGAAATCGGCATGGATGTTGACTCCGCAGCGCTGCTGGACTTCCTGAATGAACGTCCGGGCGGAGCGATGCCGTATTCGGATGCTACACCGCCGGAGATTATCAAGCAGCGGTTTGGCATCAGCAAGTCGGCATTCAAGCGTGCCCTTGGCAAGCTGATGAAGGAAGGCCTAGTTACCCAAAAGGAGAATTGGACCTATCTGGCCCGCAGCGAAGAGGCTGAAGCGGATCAGGGACCGTCCAAGGACAATGGAGGGTCTGAATCATAACGGGCCGCAAGCGGATTGCCTGCTTGAAATAAGGTGACCGGGGGGGAAGCTTGGATGCTTAAGGAGCGTTAGCAGCCGGAAGCCCAAACATTCTCTCCGGGTCACGATCAATGATTTACAGAAAGCCGGTGTAAGCCAGTGTCTTCCTATGGGAAATTTGCATATGTGTACGATGAGCTGATGGCGGATATGCCGTATCCGGATTGGCTGGCCTTTGCGGAGGCGGCGTGGAGCAAATACGGCAAGCCCCTGACGGTAGCAGAGCTGGGATGCGGAACCGGTAGCATCACCATTCCGCTCGCGGCCTCCGGCTATCACATGACGGGGATTGACCTGTCTTCGGATATGCTCTCCGTGGCACAGATGAAGATGGAGCGCCATCCGCAGGGGCGGCGTTTTCTGCGTGAGGGCAGTGTGCGCTGGGTTCGGCAGAACATGAAGGAATGGGAGCTGCCGGAACCGGTCGATTCGGTCATCTCCTTTTGCGATTGCCTGAATTATGTGCTGGAAGAGCAGGATATCCGCTCTGTATTTGAATGCACCTTTGCCGGGCTTAAGACCGGAGGCACCTTCCTGTTCGATGTGCATCATCCGAATACACTCATCCGTTATGAGGAAGAGCAGCCGTTTGTGCTGGATGAGCCTGCGGTATCGTATATCTGGACTTGTGAAATGGATGTTCCGCGCCGGGAGATTGAGCATCATCTGTCAATCTTCGCCCGTGAAGAGGGAGAGGGCGGCCTGTACCGCCGTTTTGAGGAAACGCATATCCAGCGGGCCTATGACCCGGAATGGATGACAGAAGAGCTGCGGAAGGCAGGCTTCAGCGAAGTGAAGGTCTATGCCGATTTTGAGTGGGTGGAGGCCGACGACAGCGCCGGACGGCTGTTCTATGTAGCGGTGAAATAAACAATAGATGATGAAGGTCCTGCCGTTCAGGGAGGGCCTTTTTGCTGTTTATATTTCTAGTCCAGCATCCGTTCTAAATCTGTGATTAAGGTCAAACCCTCTAGGGTTCGGTGAAGAGAAACAACATCAAGCGAGTCTGCTCCTTACGGACCGTAAAACCTTTATTCTTAAAGAGAGCTACTTTTAGCTGTCTAACGAACCGTGCTTTAATACGCCGGATCGGCGATAATTTTGCACGTAATACATCTTGCCTATTGTACAACAATCAATGCCCGCATGCTTTGAGTTCTTGTTCAGCGGCCAGTGGTGATTTGTGCTGTTCAAACATAAGAACCGGCCCAGTACGGGCCGGCATCTTTCAACCTTTTTCAGCGGTGCTCGAACAGATCAATGGCTCCCAGCACGATGTGGGCGAGGCCAAATCCAAGAATACCTGTAGCGGCCATCTTATACCTGCTGCCTAAAAAAGCTGCGCTTGAAGCGGTGACTACAGTTCCAAGAACGGTGGGAATCATACCTTCACGCATTCGAAACACTCCCTCTTAAGCTGGTTTGAAAGACATGTTTAGTGTGGGTTAAGGGGGGAGACTTTATACGGTGGAGATGGCTTCCATAAAAGCGCAAAGGCCATGTACGGGCAGCTTGCCTTGCACATGGCCTTTGCGGTGCGCGGCTTAGTCCGCGCGGGTTGAAGTGAGACCGGCGGCTTCTTCGACCTCGTGCACATCGTAGAGCACACGGGCCAGCAGGTCCTGGCTGTAATTGCCGAAATGCTTGCCGTAAATGGTCAGTCCGCGTTTGTTGACCGGTTTGTCGGTGACGGCAATGCGGAAGGTCAGCTCGCTTTTGTAATCCAGCTTGATATCGTCGAGGGTAATATCCGAGATGCGGCAGCCATCGATGAAGCTTCCTTCATTATTGATGCGGATAAGCTTGAGCATGCCGTACTGGTTAAGGTGAGGAGGCCACCAGTCAGGGTTGAAGGTGCCGCGGGCAGCGCCGAAATCACCGGGACTGGTCCAAAAGCCAATCTCGATGCCGTTCACATAAAAATACAAATCTGAAGGATAGTTGTCGCTGAATCCGGGAGCCTCCGAACCAATCTCCATGGAGAACTGAATTTCGCGGAAGCTCTGATTCGCCTTCAGGTAGTTCGGGATCCGGTATTCCAGAAAGCCTTCAGCCATCCAGATGATTTCGGAATCAATCCGCTGGGGGTCGGCGAAATAGCGCGGTTCATCAAAGTCGCCAATGATACTGTCCTTAGTAGCCAGGCCGCAGGTGGGAACTGCGTGGTAGTTGCTGTAATGTCCGACCTGGATTTCGACCTCATAGAGATTGTCAGTCTCCTTGCTCCGCAGATCCACCATTAGCTTATCCTTATTCAAATAGCACACCTTCTGGATACCATGCTTGCCTACGGAGGTATTAATCTCGATCAGGCCGCTTTCCTCCAGCTTCTTGATGTGCATAGTGATGGCTCCGTTGCTGAGATTCAGCTTCTTGGCAATTTCATTGAGATTGAGGGCCTGATTGGTGGCGAGCAGCTCCAGAATTTGAATCCGGATCTCCGAGCTGAGTGCTTTGAAGATATCAATCCCGCTCATTAGATCTTTAATATAAATCATGGTCAAGTACCTTCTTCCGCTAACGTCATTATCAAAACTGTTTTATAAAATTATAAACTAATCGGGTCAAAAAGGGAAGTATTCTCTATTTATTTGTCTGATGATTTAAAAATTAATTATATTTCAAACAAAATTTCGCTTTATATTCATAATATACTAAATATAAATATGTGTATTCGCGTAAAAAAGCGGTTTATTTCCTGAGTAAGCTTTACATTATCTTTTTATTTTGAATACATATGAATAGATTTAGATTTAATTATTTACAAGGTGCCTTCTGTATGTTATTTTATATCTGTAAGCGAATACATTCAAATGTTTTTTAATTATTTAATGAATATGTGAAGGAAGATGTCTGAGTTAATTGTTTGCAAAAACATTTTTGTAGATGATTCACTAAAATTATTTCATTAGGAGGAGAAAGTGTGAAGAAAAAATGGGGGTTTTCAGTATTAGTACTTGTTCTAATGTTATCAACGTTATTGGCGGGTTGCGGGGAAGACAACTCCAAGACGATTACATTCTGGACTCCGCTAACCGGTGATGACGGCGCTTATATGGATCAGCTTGTAAAGGATTACAATGCCACTAATCCGGAGATTAAAGTAAAGCATGTAATCACCTCTGATATGTACACTAAGCTCTCCACCGTACTTAACTCGGGCAAAGGTGTTCCGGACTTGACTATTATTCATGCTGACCGTGTCCCGGGGTATGTCAAGCAGGGGGCGCTTGAGCCCATGACAGCGGTAACAGCCGCCCAGCCTGAGATCAAACAGGAGAATTATCTGCCGCAGGCCTGGTCAACAGGCACAATTGACGGCACTCAATATACGGTACCTCTTGATATCCACAGTAATGTTATGTACTACAATAAGGATTTGCTTAAGAAATACAATGCCGAATCTTTTCTAGACGATAATGTGGTGACGATTGATGAAATGCTCTCTCTGCAAGGGAAATTGGCTGAAGGGGATTATGTCGTTAATGATGCGCTTCTGGGCTGGGTCATTCTTGGGCAGATTCAGGACCTCGGCGGAGATATTCAGGAGAATGGCAAACCTGCCGTCAACACTCCGGTGATGAAGCAGGCCTTTGAGAATGTGAAAAAGATTAACGATGCGGGCTTGATGACGCCATTTGGCGAAGACGGATACCTGATGTTCCAATCCGGGAACGTATTGTTCTCCACGGACGGGACCTGGAGCTCTACGGCACATGCCGGGGTGGAAGGGTTGAATTTCGGCGTAACTAATGTATATTCGCCAACAGCAGACAAATTCACCAACAGATCGTCCTCCCACCTGTTCTCGATGATGAAGAATAAAGACAGATCTGAAGAAAAGGTAGCGGGCATCGGCAATTTCCTGGAGTTCATCCGTGAGAATTCAATCGAGTGGGCTAAAGCGGGACAGATCGTAGCCAGTAAGCAAGTCAATGAAAGTCCTGATTTCAAAAACTATATGCAATCCTTCTTCACCTCCAGTGAAAAAGAAATTGAATCCCTTTACATTTACACTTATGAATATTATCCGTATATTGCGGAAGCCGTAGATACGTATTGCGGGGATATTGTGCGCGGCAACGTGGATATTGATGAAACCCTCCAGACGATGCAGAAATTTGTGGAGGATAAAATCGCCGAAGGAACGGGCGGAGCAGCGAAGTAAAAGAAAAGCGGAAATGATTGCATGAAGCAGTGGACTGTCATCCGGAACATTGCTTCATGCCAAAGGAGAAAAGAATGCCTATGAAAAAGAAACTGAATCTCGCGCCTGCTTTCTTTGTAGGTCCACATGTCATCTTATTTGCCGTTTTCATCTTGCTGCCAACCTTCTACGGGATTTATGCTTCCTTCACCAAATGGAATTTGATGAATGAGCCGGTCTGGGTCGGCCTCGACAACTATAAAACTATTCTTTTTGACAACGGGTCCACCTTCCACACGCAATTCAACAACGGGCTTAAGAACACATTTATTTTTGTTCTGCTGAGTGTCCCGCTGTTAATCGTGATTCCGCTGCTTGTTGCCGTTGCGCTTGAACATAAAAAAGTCAAAGGGAAAAGCCTGATCCAGTCTATTATTTACGTTCCGGGCCTGATTTCCATATCCGCGGGAGCGCTGATCTGGCTGCTGCTGTTCAACAAGCAGCTTGGGATGGCCGGCAATGTTTTTGGATCAGATGTCTCCTGGCCGGCTAACCAGCCGTATGCCTGGATACTCATTATTATCATCACGATCTGGGGGGGAGTCGGCGGCAACATGATTATTTACCGCGCCTCCATAAGCGGTGTATCGCAGGATTTGTATGAATCGGCAGAGATGGACGGAGCGGGAACAATACGCAGGTTCACGAGTATTACGCTGCCCTCCATCCGCTTCCCGCTGATTTACACCTTTGTCATGACCACTGCCGGGGCCTTCAATGTGTTCGGCCAGCCGCTGATGATGACAGACGGGGGACCGCGCCAGAGCACGCATGTGCTCATGATGTATATCCGCCAGCTGGCGTTCGGCAATGGAGAGTCTATTGCGGGTATGGCTTCCGCTATGGCCGTATTGCTGGGTCTGGTCATACTGGTCATCTCAGCTCTGCAGTATTATGTCATGAACCGGAATGCGGCTTGATTTTCGATAGGGCAAGGAACCAGTAATGGAAATTGAAAAGGCAGGTGTACCCGTATGTCCAATCAGGTGGCGCAGCAATACGATAAACGTCCCCGCATGAAAGAGCACGGCGCAGTAAAAAGAAAAAACCCGGGAACCAACATCTCAAAGTATATCTCTTATCTGTTTTTGATCGTGCTTTGCATCATTTGGATCATTCCGGTGATCTTTGGCATCACAACTTCTTTCCGTTCACAGTCTGAGGTGGTCTCCTCCGGGTTCAGATTATTCCCAAAGGAATGGATCTTTGACAACTATGTCTCGATTCTGGAGAATACCTCAACCGCACCTATTCTGCGGTGGCTCATGAACTCCTTGTTTATTGCGACCATGCATACCCTTTTGGTGGTTGTGGTCATTTCCATTACCGGCTATGGCTACTCGCGGATGAAATTTAAAGGCAGAGATACGCTCTTTTTCACCTTGCTGGGCATCTCATTTTTTCCTGGCGTGGTGAATCTGATTCCCTCCTACAAAATTATTGATGCATTGGGCTGGGTCAACACCGCCTGGGCAATGATTATCCCGGGACTGGCAGGCATGGGCAATATCTTCCTTGTCAGGCAGTTTATGAACGGCATTCCGAAGGACCTTGATGAATCGGCGCACGTGGACGGTGCGGGGCATTTCCGGATTTATTTCTCGATTATTATGCCGCTCATCAAGCCGGTACTGATTGTATGCGCCTTATTTTCCTTCACAGGATCATGGAATGACTTCCTCTGGCCTGTAATCGTCTTTACCGATGTGGACAAAATGCCGGTTACAGCGGGGTTATTACTTCTTCAAGATATCTATGGGAATTACCGTATGATTGGTCAGCTGATGGGTTCAGCGGTTCTGGCGATTATTCCAACCCTGCTGTTGTTCCTGTTCGCGCAGAAATACTTTGTCCAATCCATCAATCTGAATTCAGGCATTAAGGGTTAAAAAAATAGAGACAGCCAAGGAGAGAGAAACGATGACTGCAAAACTTAGAATCCTATCGGATGCGCCAAAGAGTAAAATTAATAAAAATATTTACGGGCATTTCGCCGAGCATCTCGGCAGATGTATCTATGAAGGCATTTGGGTGGGCGAGGATTCGCCTATTCCTAATACAGACGGTATCCGCAATGATGTGATTGCTGCGCTGCGCAAGCTCGATATTCCCGTGCTGCGCTGGCCGGGCGGCTGCTTCGCCGATGAATATCACTGGAAGGACGGCATCGGTAAGCCTGAAACCCGCAAGCGGATGATCAACACCCACTGGGGCGGCGTAGTGGAGAACAACCACTTTGGCACACATGAGTTTTTCCGGCTCTGCGAGCTGCTTGAATGTGAGCCGTATATCTGTGGAAATGTAGGCAGCGGAACGGTGCAGGAGATGTCCGAATGGGTGGAATATATGACCTTTGACGGTGAGTCTCCAATGGCCGGACTGCGGGCCGGGAATGGGCGCGAGCAGCCTTGGACGCTGAAATATTTTGGCGTCGGGAACGAGAACTGGGGCTGCGGAGGCAACATGCGTCCGGAATATTATGCGGACCTGTACCGCCGTTACCAGACTTATGCGCGCAATTACGGGGACAACAAGCTCTACAAAATTGCCGGAGGCGCCAATGTGGATGACTACAACTGGACGGAAGTGCTGATGCGGGAAGCCGGACAGTTCATGGATGGGCTGAGCCTGCACTCCTATACGATCCCAGGAAGCTGGGAAGAGAAGCGTTTCGCGCTTGGCTTCGACAACGGCGAATGGTTCGAGACCATGAAGAAATCCCTCCATATGAATGAGCTGATTACCCGTCATTCGAACATAATGGACAAGTATGATCCGGAGCGGCGGGTAGGATTGATAATAGATGAATGGGGAACCTGGTTCCTCAGTGAGCCGGGCACAAATCCGGGCTTCCTGTACCAGCAGAATACTCTGCGTGATGCATTGGTGGCAGGGATTCACCTGAATATTTTCCAGAATCACAGCAAACGGGTACAAATGGCCAATATCGCGCAAATGGTTAATGTATTGCAGGCGCTTATCTTAACCGAAGGCGACAAGCTGCTGCTTACCCCTACTTACCATGTCTTTGACATGTATAAGGTGCATCAGGATAACGAGCTGCTTGAGGTGTCTTTTGAGAGTCCGGTGTACAGCATGGGAGAGGAGTCTATTCCTCAGCTTAGCGTATCTGCATCCCGGGATGCGTCAGGCAAGGTATACGTTTCCATCTGTAATATCAGCCATGCAGACAATGCCGCCCTCAGCATCGAGCTGGTCGGCACTTCGGCAAGAACCATAAACGGTCAAATCCTGACCCATTCAGATCTGAATGCCCACAATACCTTTGAGACCCCGGCAACCGTTGCTCCGGCCGTTTTTGAGGGTGCTTCATTGAAGAACGGGGTGCTGGACTGTCAGCTTCCTCCGGCATCCGTAGTTGTCCTGACCCTGGAATAACAGAACTAGATAAAAGGAGAAACCATTATGAGCAGGAAAAAAGAATACAGCAATCCGCTTGTGGAGCAGCGTGCAGACCCGTGGGTCTATAAACATACGGATGGCTATTATTACTTCACAGCTTCGGTGCCCGAATATGACCGGATCGAAGTGCGAAGGGCTGCAACCATTGAAGGGTTGAGAGATGCCGAACCTGTCGTCGCTTGGCGCAAATATGAGACGGGACCGCTCAGCGCCAATATCTGGGCACCCGAAATCCATTATATTCACGGTAAATGGTACATTTACTTCGCGGCGGCCCGGACGACAGAGACAAAGGAGGGGCTGTTCGATCACCGTATGTATGCACTGGAGAACGAATCGGCGAATCCGCTGGAGGGCCGCTGGGTGGAAAAAGGCCAGGTGAAGACAGCCTGGGAGTCATTTGCTCTCGACGCGACGGCCTTCCAGCACAAGGGTGTACTCTATTATGTATGGGCGCAGAAGGACCCGGATATTCCGGGGAACTCCAACCTGTACATATCAGAGATGGAGAACCCTTGGACTCTGACCGGCCCGCAGACGATGATAGCCAGACCGGAGCATCCCTGGGAAGTCATCGGCTTCAGCGTCAACGAAGGCGCGGCAGTACTTAAGCGGAACGGCAAAATCTTCATGAGCTTCTCAGCCAGTGCAACCGATCATCATTACTGCATGGGGCTGCTGACGGCGGATGAGGACAGCGATCTGCTGGATGCCGCTTCCTGGAGCAAACATCCTGAGCCAGTATTCCAAACCTGTGAAGAAAACGGGCAATTCGGTCCGGGACATAACAGCTTCACAGTCAATGAAAACGGAGAAGATGTGCTGATCTACCATGCCCGCAATTACAAGGAAATTACCGGTGATCCGCTGTACGATCCAAACCGCCACACCCGTGCCCAGGTGCTGCACTGGAATGAAGATGGCACGCCAAACTTCGGCCTGCCTGTTAAGGACAGCAGGAGGTAAGGTTAACGTTTGCGGCCTCATAACTTTGCTAAATGAATAGCTAAACCGCCCATGATTAAGT
Source organism: Paenibacillus graminis (assembly GCF_000758705.1). Lineage (NCBI taxonomy): Bacteria > Bacillati > Bacillota > Bacilli > Caryophanales > Paenibacillaceae > Paenibacillus > Paenibacillus graminis. The sequence continues at coordinate 2,121,169 of NZ_CP009287.1, forward strand.
GTCCCGGATTCCCTGGTAAGGGAAGCGGGGCACTTTTTGCTTTGTCCGGGGGCAACTCTATCCTTTCGGCGCATAGCTAAAGCAACTGAGAAGCGGCTCTAAACCTTTGGGCTTAAGCCTAAAGTGTCTGTTTTTTGTGCAATTAAAAAGAGCTGTACAAAGTGCAATTAAATGCCGGAAAGCAAAACAAAACAAAGCGAAACCCAAAAGCACCGTCCGTTTGGGACGATGCTTTTGGGTGTGCAGACTCTGAAGTTATGGAGTGTACTGCTGTACGATCGAAGTCACTTTGCCATCCTGAATTGTGATGTGGTAAGGGGATTGGCTCAGGTCGATAATGCTCTTTTTGTCGAATTCGCTAATGAACTTATGAAGAGGAATGCCCTCATTCCAGTTGATGTCCAGATCCTCCATGTGCCCGGTATGATCGTAAATCTGCATCGACACTGCAGCATTATCGGCAATAGGATAGGTAGTAAGGGAGTCACTGTCATTTACGATATAGTAACCATCCGGTGTGCCGCCAAGCTCAGCCGCTGCATCAGGCTCGCGTTCGGCGAAGATGCGGTCGGCTTCAGCGCCTTCATACCATCCGATCTGGTCGGCGGTCATGACCGTATGCCCGTCTTTGGACTTCAGCGCGTGTATGTAAACCGTCAATTCCTGACTTTTATCACCGCTTTGCGCTTCTGCGCGTGTACCTACTGTACTTGCCGTAGTCACAAGGGAGAGGAGCAGCAGAACCAGAGCAGGAAAGAGATAAACCGATTTTCTTTTGAACATGTAGAATTCCCCCTTATTCTAAATATGACACGGTATACGTCTATATACCTAATTACCCTTCACTGTATTTCTCAAACGGGTATTATACCTTTATAAACGTAGATCGGGAAAAAATGTTGCAAAAAGTTTCAGGCTTGGGACATGGGAAAATCAGACAGGCCGGCAGTGTGAAATATCCGGCTGGCTGACGGGTGAAACTTGTACCTCCTTCTCATTTAAAAAGGAGCGTTCGAGGGCATATTAAACTATTCAGATTTCAGCATAGAGGTGTGGTAAACATGGCGGCAGTATGGCGGATTTATAAAAAAGATTGGCTGGGCCTGTTCAAAGCGCCGGTAGCCCTGTTGTTGATAGCAGCACTTGCGCTCCTTCCCTCAGTCTACGATTGGGTGAATGTGGCTGCGGTATGGGACCCCTACAGCAATACATCCGGCATTCAAATTGCCGTGGCCAGTGTGGATCAGGGAGCTGCTGTCGATGGCAAGAGCTTCAACATCGGAGATGAGGTGCTGGAGAGTCTGCGGAGCAACAAGTCGCTGGGCTGGAGGTTCACGGATGCCGAATCGGCAGCGCGGGGGGTGCAGCGCGGGGATTATTATGCCAGCATCGTCATTCCGGCAGAATTCTCACAGCGGATGGCGGGGGTTCTCGAAGGGGAACTTGTGAAGCCTCAGGTGGATTATACCGTTAATGAAAAAATCAACGCGATTGCACCCAAAATTACGGCGAAAGGGGCTTCTACGATTACTGCGCAAATCAGTGAGCGGTTCACGGAAACCCTTAGCAGGACGGTGCTGACGGCCCTCAGCGCCATCGACCGCGAATTCCAGGCGGAGCTGCCGGTTATCCGCAAGGTGGAGCAGGGGCTGTTCCAGCTGGAGGCAAGCCTGCCGGAGATTGAAAAGGCAGGGAGACTGGTGCTCAAGCTGCAGCAGGACTGGCCGCAGATTGCGGATTCGGCCGGAAGGATTGCTGCGCTTACGGATAAGCTGCCGGAAGTGGAGCAGGCGGGCAAGGCGGCCGGGCTGCTGGATGAGCACTGGGGGCAGATCAGCGATGCCGCGGGCAGGCTGCAGGAGCTGCAGGGCAGGCTCCCGGATCTGGCCCGTGCGGCGGAGCTGCTGTCCGGCCTGGATACTGATTTCAGCCGGGTGGGGGAGGTCCTGGACCGGGCCTCGGACAGATTGGAGGAGGCCGGAAAGGTTGTTGCTGCGGCTGCCCAGGCCCTGCCGCAGACCGACCGGATCGCTGCAGCGGGGCCTGCCTTTGGGCAGGAGCTGCAGCAGTATCTGGCGCAGAACCGCGCGGCCTTCACCGCGGTTCCGCAGGTGCTGCAGCAGAATCTCTATCTGCTGCAGCAGAATGCCGACAGCGCAGCGCTGCTGGCCAGCCAGCTCGCGGAAGGCACCGCGCCGCCGGACGCAGCGGCGGCTTCCCGGCTGCAGCTGGCCGCTGACCGGCTGACCGCCGGAAGCGGCCAGCTGCAGCACACGGCGGCTCTCTTCGCCGCCGTGAACACCCTCGCGCCCGGCGCCGTGCCGGGCAGCGAGCTCCGCGCCCTGGCCGGGGCGCGGGCCTCTTGGGCCGCCGGCGCTGCACAGGCGGCCCGCCTTGCCTCCGCGCTGCGGGGCGGCGGCGGGCTGGACCCCGCCGCACTGGCGCAGCTTGGCAGGGATTCCGCCAAGGGCGCAGCGGCGCTGGGCGGAATCCTCGCGCGCTACAGCGCGGAGGGGCAGTCTGCGCTGCAGGGCACGCTGCAGCAGCTGACATCCGCGGCGGGGACCGCCGCCACGGCCTTGCAGCAGGCGCCGCAGCGGCTGGCTGCGCTGGGTGCGGTGCTGGATGAAGCGGGTACCGCCATCCAGTACGGGCAGACCGGCCTGGCCGCCTTGCGGGACAATCTGCCTGCAGTAGCGGGCGAGGTCAGCGCGGCGGCATCCGGCATGAGCAGCAGGCTGGCAGCGTTCAGCGGCTTCGTGACGAATGTGCTGCCGCGCATTCAGAATGGGCTGCCTGCTGCCGGAGAAGACATTCATGCGGCGGCAGAATTCGCCCGGAATGATCTGCCGGGGGCGGAGGAGAAGTTCCGCCGCGCGTCGGAGTGGATTACCGCCGGCCTTCCCCGGGCAGACGAAGGGGTGAACCGGGCGGCCGGGCTGGTGCGGAATGATCTTCCCGCCCTGGAGCATGCCGTCCGCCGCGCCGCGGATACGGTCCGCGAAATCAAGCGGGAGGTCAATCTGGAGGAAATCGCCCAACTGCTGGGCGGGGATATCAAGGGGACCAGCGATTTTCTGGCCAGCCCCGTAGTTCTGAAGGAAAAGGCACTGTATCCCATCCCCAATTACGGATCGGCGATGACACCGTTTTACGTAGTGCTGTCCTTGTGGGTAGGCGGCACCCTGCTGATTTCCCTGCTGCGGACCGCCGTTGATACCGCTGGAATCCCATACCGGCGGTACCAGCTTTATTTTGGCCGCCTGCTGACTTTTCTTACCGTAGGCATATTTCAGGCTCTGATTGCGGTATTGGGCAATATATATTTGCTGAACTGCTATGTTGCCGACAAGCTGTGGTTCGTGCTGTTTGCCGTCCTGATCAGCATTGTTTTTGTGACGATTGTATTTACACTGGTCTACGTCTTCGGCAACATCGGCAAAGGCATAGCCATCGTGTTCATGGTGCTCCAGTTCTCCAGTTCGGGCGGGACTTTTCCAATCAGTACCACAGGGCGCTTTTTTCAAATCCTGAACCCGTTTATGCCCTTTACCTATGCCATCAGTCTGCTGAGAGAAGCCGTTGGCGGCATTCTGCCGGAGGTTGCTGTCCGTGACGCCCTGTATCTGGTTCTGTTCGGTATACTCGCCCTGGTGCTGGCGCTTACCCTCCAGAAGCCGCTGGAGCGGTTCATCCGGCGTGCGGCAGAACAGGCAGAGGCGTCCAAGCTGATCTCCTAACACCATTGTCTGGTACTGGAACACCTAATTCTTTCCTGTCAACCTGTGTTCAACCTGCCAATGAACATTGACCTGTGCCATACGAGAACCTAAGATATAGGAATATCTGGATTATCGTTCAAATTTATGGTTCTTAGGACGGTGTTTATTTGCAATTGAAAAATACTATACAGGCAAAACTTGACGCATACTTGAAGATAGAAGGCATTACCATCAATCAGTTTGCCGGAATATCGGGTGTGAACTCCGGTACGCTCAGCAGTATTATTAATGGAAACCGTCCCGTCGCCGTGAAGCAGCTGGACCGGATTACAACGGGTATGGGACTTCCCGAAGGCGAATTGTATGAATTATATATAGATGAATATGTTGTCCGTTCTACCCCTGACTGGCGGCGGATGGGACCTTTTCTGCAGCGCTGTGCAGAGCTGGACAAGCTGGAATGCATCCGGCAGGTCGTCCGGACCATTATGGATAATATATCCTATGCCCAGGCGGTATTTGAAATGGGAGAGGAATGGTTCGCACAAGGCAAACGCCAGGCGGCTGCGCTGCTGTACGAAGGTGTGGCGGAAAGTGAAAAATATCAGCACTCAGAACGGCTGGCCTTATGCCAATACCGTTTGTTCAAGATTGCACTGGGAAAAGATCAGGAAGCCAACCTGCGTGCGGCGATGCATTTTGAATATTTTGTGGAACGTCTGGATGAGGTGGACCAGTTGAATGCGCTGAAGGATTTGGCAAACATTTACGCTTCCCTGCACCGCTGGAACAACGTTGATGTCATAGCGGAGGCGATGGGGCGCAAGGCCTCCATTCAGTATCAGAATAGATACCATAAAGTCAGCCGCCGTGCGGTCTCTAAAGAAACCGGCAGGCCTCTGTGTTTCTATATCCTCTATTCCCATCTGCTTCGTTCGGCTGTCTGTGCTGAACGCGGGGACTACGGACAGGCCCTCCAGTATGTCTCGCGTTATTCCGATTTCAGCTGGGTCCAGGAGAGAACGGAGGAGGCCCGGCAGATCATGGAACAGTTTGGGGAATGGGCCGGGGCCAATACATATCTGTACCGCCTGATGTCAGGAGAGACGGCTGTGCTTGCGGACTATGTTGAATTCATCAGCACCAGAGAGGGCGAAATTATTACGGGCCTGACCAAAATCATACAAGCGGCCAACCGCTTTGGCTTGAACGTGGATCCTATTATTGAATGCTTCGAGTCCCGTGTGGAATTCAAAGAGCAGCGGACCCGGATGGGGAAACGGAATGTGCAGGTCACCGAAGACCAGTCTGCGGTTCTGTTATATGAGCTGTCTGTGTATTATTTAAAAACCCAGAGAGTCCACAGGGGCCTCGTTTATTTATTCCAGAATCTGGACCTCTCTGTTAGAATGAACAGTGACAGCGGTATTGTTGGGTGTGTAGCATTATTTGAGCAGTACAGACATCTCAGCTCCGTCGAAGACCAGGAAAGATATAAAATTCTAATTGGCGAGGTGCAAAAGAGTAATGAAAAGAAAATTGGCTCTGCTGCTGGCAATAGGTAGCATTTTTTTGGCTATAGAAGCCCGGGCTTTGGTGATGCAATCCGCTTCAGCCCATTCGAGCATTGAACCTTTGACGCATGGAATCGGTGCCGAATAGGTCCAAGACTGATGCAGCATGAATTTTTTTCTACAGCTTGTCGGGCGGTTAATTGTTCAAAAAAAGCCACCCAAACCTCTCTTTCACAAGCATTTGGGGCATTGCTGTACACCCACGTGTGTTTGAGGATTTGTTTTAGACTGAAAAATAAAGTGTTAGACCGGGAGAATAAAGTTGTAGACTGAGAAAATAAAGTACTTGAAATAATTTAGAGATAAGTTAATGACAGGGGCTGGGAATTGTGGAAAATGGGAGAATCTTAGGAATCGCATATAATGTAATTCCCTTTTAAGAAAGCAATCTAAGCTAACGGGAATTAGTTCAATAAACCAAAGGGCAGCTTGCGATCTGGCAGCTGCTCTATTTTTATTAAGCTAAGGGCAGGATAGTGTGACACTTTTATTATAGGCTACAGTTTTATTGCAGCGTCGACCGGACAAAAAACGCAAGCCGAAAGGGAGTATGCCTGCTCCTCAACCACTCGGAGTGATGGGCATCTCTCTTTCGGCTTGTTATTCCATTCCATGATCCAGCTTTAACGTTCCCTGCAAGATAACTTCCAAGCCCCAAAGAAAACGTTCGTCCTTCGGAAGATCACCGGAAAACAACTCGCTTTTATGCGAATGGATGAACGGGAACCGTGAAGCGTCGGCGGATAAATAAGCTTCCTTCATCAATGTAAACGATCGCTTCTCGTTTTTGGACCACGAGACATGTTCAAAAGCCGAGGAAGCGGCGTACATCAATAACAAATCCATCGCCCATGCTGCCGATGCGGGCTGGATGCCGCTGGCCGCCAACTGCTTCAGCAAATATTCGGAGAGATCCAGGGAATGGGGACCCAGGGGTGTCGTGGTCAAGGCAAGCTCGGCTATGCCGGGGTCCTTATAGAGCACTTGCTGATAAGAGAGCAGTGCTGCAAACAGGTTGCTCTTCCACGATCCATCGTCCGTATCGGGCAATTCGACATGGGTCAGGCCATAGTCCAGCACATAGGAGCTTAATTCCTGCAAATCCTTGACATAGACGTAAAGTGACGAAGCTCCGGTATCCAGAGCTTTGGCCACCTTTCGCATGGAAAGACCCGAGATTCCCTCCTCTCTCAACAAAAGAAATGCTTGTTTGACAATGACTTCCCGACTGAGCGGCTCCTTAGCGGGTCGGGCACGGCGGCTGACAATAGTTCGATTGGCATTATTCATACTTTTTTTATATCATGATTGCAGTTAATAGTAAAATCACCGGCGGCAATCATTCTAGTCTTTCTCCCCACGCGAAGCGAGCGTGGTAATCGATTGATTGACATCCGTCTCCACTATGCCTCCGTGGTAACAGATGATCTTCCGGATATCGAATGCGGTCAATTTTTTCAGCGAACGGTAGGCTTCCGGCAAATCGGGCGTTTGCGCTGCATTCGGTCCTTGCAACTGACCGCCCCGAACGACCATCGCATCGCCGGCGATCAGCGTCTTGCTGTCCGGATGATAAAGGCTGATGTGACCGGGAGTATGCCCCGGCGTATGGATCACGATAAATGCTCCTGCGGCATGCAAGGGTTCACCTTCAGCAATCGAATGATCGATGCGAATGCCGTTTCTTGAAAAGTTGGCCCCGAACGATTCGAGAATCTGCGGCAGAGGCTTGAGAAGCGGAAGTTCCCCGACAATATAAGGAGTATCGTCGGAATGAGCAAAAACTTCGATTCCCGGATTGATTTCCAGTATCTGCGGGAGATTGCCGATATGATCGATGTCTTGATGGGTGATAATAACACCGCTCAACATCTCCAGCGAAACGTCCGCAGACGCCAACTGTGCTGTCAAATCTTCCATCATCCCCGGCATCCCCGTATCAACCAAGTAATGGGTATCTCCCGATGAGATCAAGGTTGGCGTAATGGTCCATACGCCTCCGCCGGGCATCCCGGGCACATTCAGACTCAAGTCGAGCGTCGTCAATTTTGTTTTCATGGTCATTTTTTTCGCTGGCGGCAACATCGCGATCCCGCAGGACATGCTGCCAGCTTCGCTCCTTTTCGTATAAAGGCAATAAATCGATTATGGGTTTATAAAGGATTTCATCAGGTCGCCCAGCTTAGCCGCGGCGTTATCGGAAAAAAAGAGTTCCATGTTCGCCTTGGTTTCCGCTGCGACGGCACCGGCGTAGTCGAACATCTTCTGTTCATACTGCCGCACAGCCGTATCCAGCTCGTCGTGGTTTATAAGGGAAAGCGCAAGCTCCGCGCCGTCCAGCATCGCCAAGTTCGCGCCAGCCCCGGCAAACGGCGACATGAGATGCGCGGCGTCCCCGATCAGTGTAACGCCCGCTCTGCTCTCCCAGGTATGCGGTACGGGTAACATATAAATCCGCCGTGGCGTGATGGCTCCATTAGCGCAAGAGATGTATGGTTTCAACTCATCCGCCCAGTCTGCAAACAGGGCTAACAGTTTAGGCTTTGCTTTCTCTGGCTCGTCGTAGGGGATATCCACGCTCTCCAAAAAATCGCGTTCCGCTTGAAATCCCAAATACACGCGAATCCGTCCGTCCCCGTTCATTTGCGCAATCATTCCTTTTCGGTCATCCAACGCATAAACGGTACCCGGGCCGTTAAAAGCGGCAAGCCCGGGAGAATGATTCGCTGCATCCAAAATGTTCAGTTCGATCATACTGACCCCGGAATACTCGGCCTTTGCCTCGCTCACCAATGGTCGAATACGGGAGAACGCCCCGTCTGCCGCCACGACCAGGTCCACGACATCCTTCTGTCCGTTTTCGAAATGAAGGGCATATTGACGATCACCGACAGGGACCGCCTCCAAACATTTGTATCCCCATTGAATCGTATCGGGTCGCAGCGAGTCGAGCAATAAGTCGCGGAGGACGGTGCGGTCGATCTCGGGCCGTGAATATTGAACTGAATCCGGGGCTTGATCGGCCGTATCTTCTTGATAAACCTTGCCGTTCTTGTCAACGATTTTGCTGCTTTGCCCCTCAAACCGGCATATTTCGTAAAACGATTCGAGCAGACCGGCCGCTTGCAACGCTTTTTGACCGGAATCCGTTTCGAGATCGAGCGTTCCTCCCTGCTGACGTTCGTAACGGGAAGCTTCGCCTTCATACACGACAGGGCTGTAACCAGCCATTTGCAACACGCGGGCAAGCGTAAGCCCGCCGGGTCCTGCGCCGACAATAGCAATTCGTTTCGATGAATGGTTCATTTGTCATCACTCCCAAAGTCAGTTTGCTCTTATTTTCTCTACAATGGATTGAAGCATGAGGAATTCAAAGCTGTTTTTCTTTTTGGAGGAACAGACTGACCAGCAAAGCCAGTCCGGCTACTCCGGCCGTAATCCAGAACGTATGGCCGAATGCGATGCCCAGGTCAGCCGATGCATCGGCTGACAAGTGCTTCAACTTCCGCGACAAGTACGCCGTCGTAATCGTTATGCCAAAGGAGGACATAATCTGCTGGGCCGAAGTCGTGATCGGCGTCACCCGGCTGACCAGTTCCCGCGGTGCCAGCTTCAGAATATGGGAGTTGATTTGCATCAGCGTCAAACCTTGACCAAGTCCGACAAAAGCAAAGCTGATCAACAGATAAACGGATCCGGTCTGGGCCGAAATCTGTGTCAGGGCGAGCAAGGCTCCCGACAATGAGCTAATTCCCACGATAACTACCGGACGGGTGCCATATTTATCAAACAATTTGCCGCCTATATTAATTCCTATGGTGGACATAACGGCTTGTGGAATAACGTACAAGCCAGCTTCAAATGGCGATAGTCCTTTAATCTGCTGAAGATACAACGGGAAGAGAAGCAGGCTGCCGAACAAGGCGATTTGATTCAGCCAGGCAAGAATCGCTCCGTGAAAAAACGGAAGCGAACGGAAAACTCGCAGTTCCAGCAGCGGCTGCTTTTGCCTGAGTTCAACAACGATAAAAAGGAGCAGCGCCGCGGAGCCTAGCGCCAGCGAAGCCAAAGCCGGCCCGTCCGACCAGCCTTTATCGCCTCCTTGATGAATACTGAATACAAGCGAGGCAAAGGCTATAGGAGCAAGGAGCGCTCCTTTCGCATCCAATTTCATTTCCTTGCTCGGGTTTGTTGCCGGAAGAAACTTGAACGCCATGAAGAAGGCAAGCATGCCGACCGGCACATTGATAATGAAGATCCAATGCCAGTTGACGTATTCAATCAAGGAGCCGGATAAAATGGGGCCCAAGATGGGGGCCAGTAGCATCGGAATGCCCAATATCCCCATAATCGATCCCCGCTTTTCGGGTGGAGCTATTCGGAACGTTGTCGCGATCCCGATGGGAGCAACCATCCCTCCGCCTAACCCTTGAATGATCCGATAAACAATCAGTTGCTCGGGTGTTTGGGCAAGCGTACATAATACCGAACTAATCACAAACAACACGATGCTTGATAAAAATACTTTTTTCGCCCCGAATCGGTCAGAAAACCATCCGGCCAAAGGAATGACGGCAGCAAGGGCGAGGGTGTAAGCGGTAATGACCCATTGAATGGTTCCAAGTGTGGTGCCGAAATGGTCGACGAGCTTGGGAATGGCAACATTCATGACCGTGCTGTCCAAGATGACCAGAAACATGCCGCTGGCAATAGCCAACAATGTCGGAAGAATTTGTCCGATCGAAAACTCCGATGGAACGGGACGCGCATGATTGGTCAAAAAGGTCACTCTCCTTTCCATGTTAGTATCGATCTGCTTCCTTGAGACACATTAGTTATATCATAACGAACAGTGTTCGTAAAGAACGGTGTTCGTTATGAGCATGGAAGCACGGATGAATGTTCTTCATCAGTGCTTTTTTCTGTCAAACATAATTCCCGGCGGGCTTATCCTTGAAGCAGATCCATTCCCTTGCACCTCAAGGGATCGAGCCTTCTCAAATACACTGGATTAGCTTTGAATTTGTACTAGTTGCAGTAAAACATCAAATACGGACTTTACCTTGCAAGCAACTACTTATCCCGTATGCTGGTAATCAATTGAGCTTGAAAGAACTCAATAGGTTAGCCATGAAGAGGTTTCCGTCAGCCGCAAAGATGGTGGCCATTACGCTGCTCATGCAACGATCTACAGGGAGTTTGACGTCAGTTTTGATCCTAAACAATATTATTATTGTGGCGATATGAATTGGGATTCCGATGAGATTATGCACTAAAGGCATGTCAGGTCGATACGTGGTGGTGCGGCAGACTGGGAAGTTGGCGAGACAATCTGTGTTCGGGTTTCATCAGTCTGATGCATGTGATCAATGGAGATTTACCGCAAACATTGACGCCTATCGCCGTCTTTTGGACAAACAATAATGTCTGCATGCGGCAATTCCGCAACCGTCCGAAAGAATCAAAAAAGCTGCCACGAAATTGGATCAAGCTGTTTATCAAGTGAAACTCGATGGAAAACCAAATCATGCGCATAAATTGTGCGTTACTGGTCACAGAATTGCATGGCATTTCTACAATCATGTTCATGAATCAAAGCTAGCTTCAAAATAATCACAAGAAAACGAAATATTTTGTTAAAGTTATCAGGAAAAGATGAAAGTTTTATAAATGGTTACGAAGATATTCATTATCATTATATATACCCAAGAGACTTAGAAGATGTTTCTCGTCAAGTTCCTCATTCTGCTCCGACGAATATAGATGGGTATAAACCTGTCTATATCGATATGTGGTCAAAATTATCCAATTATTGGGACGTCGATGAGATTAAGAAAAGCATAAGAATAATTGCAAAAGATTTTTTAGGATTGTATACAGAAAATGTAGAATTTATAGATATTCCAACGTTTGAGGAAACAAAATTATCGTACGAACAAGATTATAAGCCTTTCGTAAACGAAAATTGATTCAACTCCCACGGAAGACTATAGCTCAAATAAAACCTAATATAGGAGATTGTCCATGTGCTTTTCGAAGCGTTATGTATGGATTGAAGCTGAAATATGGCCCGAAGGCTTATCGGATTGTAAGGATGATAATACCGATGTTATTGTTGTCTTTCCGGATCGCTCCAAATGGATTGCCACCGTTTTCACTTACCAAAATATCGAGACGGTGAGGCAAAAAAATATACAAACCGGTGAATGCATGAACGGTGCTTATTTTGCTTTAAGCAATATGGTGTTGGTTGATATTATAAGTAGGGAAAGAATTGAACAACTAATCGACCATTTGATTAAACACGACAATTTCCAATCAGTCTTTAATCGATACCCCGATGTAGATGCAGAAGACGACGAGAACTATCCTGGTGGATTTTTTATAACCGAAGAATCGTTGAGCTCCCTCGAAACGTTAGCTCAATAAAAACAAGAAGGCAGCTGATCGACGTGATCGGCTGCTTTTGTTCAACTAACTGGCAGTTAAGTTCCACTATGGATGATTTTGCCAAACGGCGTTAAAATGATAATAAACCTACAAGAGGAGGCACCCCATGCTTGATATTGAAAGAATAAAAAAGGTTATTCCTCATAGATACCCATTTCTATTGGTTGATAAAATCTTAGAAATAGATGAGGGCAAGAAAGCTGTTGGAATTAAAAATGTGACAATCAATGAACCTTATTTCCTTGGTCATTTTTCCGGCTATCCAGTTATGCCTGGAGTCTTGATTGTAGAAGCCTTGGCGCAAATCGGTGGTATAGTTATGTCTCAAGAAGATAACAGTAATCACAAAATAGGCTTATTAACTGGTATAGATAATTGTCGATTCAGACAGCAAGTGAAACCTGGAGACCAACTCCTCCTTACGTTTGAGGTAACTCGAGTCAAGGGACAGATAGTCAAAGGAAAAGGCGTTGCCATGGTTAACAATGAAATGGTTTGTGAAACTGAAATAATGTTTGCATTCAGTTCGATTTAGGTTTTAAGCTGCTTCTTTTAATTGATCAGTCTAAACTAATATTTTATCTTCTCAATCTTTTCGCTTTTCCCCTCAACTAACAGTTGGAGGGGTTTCTTGTTTTGTTGTCCTTTAGTTGATGGTTATCTATACGTCTGCATTCTATAATTAAGTTAACGACGTCCTAATCAGAATAGGGGATAAAAATATGATCTGCACTCCTTCAGATCATGAGAACCTGCTTACTTCCCTAAAGATCAAAGTAGAGATCATGAGTATATTCGAATCTCGAGGGTAATGGAAGGGAGCTCCTAAAAGAAATGACTACTCTATATGAGCAGATACAGCTCCGAAAATTCATCCTGAAAAAATCTGAATAGCTTTAAAATAAGCGTTCAAAACGTAAACCCCCGCTATAATATGTATGGCGTTAAAGGAGGAAATTTAGAAACGTTTACGTATTCGTATAAGGAGAAGATTATTTTCTCTTTATATTACGGAATACCTGAACCAACGGATTATTCCGGAAGCATCCGTGTTTCTGTTGATGGACGTGAGGTATTGACCAGTTCTGGAGAAGTTCAACGTAGTGATCCGGAACTGTTCCCGGCAATGTTTGAGATTCCTATCGAGGCTGGGAGCAAACTCACGATAATCATTGAGGGGAACGAAGAAATATGGGATGTTGGGTATAGGAAAATGAAATATTTTCATCTTCAGTCTGTCTGTTATTTCACATGTAAATTGGAGGTATGAATAATGAAACTAATTCGTTTAATGAAATCATTTCGATTTTGGTTAGTTTTAATTTCATTTGTTGCTATTGCTGTAAATATTTCAGGAAATGACGACTATAACATCCTGTTGGCAATAACTAGTCCGTTGGTCTGGATATACGAATCATCTCATTTTGTGCGAAAAACAGACATTCCAATAGCAGTAGTTTATCTCACAACATTAGCCTTCTGGTATCTTGTTGGTTTCATTTTGGATCGACTATTACAAATACAGGTTAAACACAAAAAAAACATCCCTTGGTAAAATGGATTGTCGAACAACCATTAAAAGATGCAATAAAGCCGCAAATAAAGGCGATGCTTCATTAAGCTAACAGACAGGATAGTTTAATCGTTTCTCGAATATTTTGTCTGTTGGATAATTTAATGAAATTAATTAGAATAAGGTTTTCTGAATGAAACGCAAATCTTATAGATAAGGGTGATTCATGTGAAGCGAGGACTCATTGTGTTTTTGAACGGAACGTCAAGTTCTGGAAAGACCTCCATATCGACTGAACTGATCAATCAGAAAGAGATTCCTTTTTATCATTTATCAATTGATGAATTTTTTAATAATTACAATGATTTTGTGAATAATAAGTTTCCAGATGAACCTCCAAGAGGAATAGATCATCAAGTTGTCTCGCAAATAATTGATCATTCCATATTGTCAGTGTACCATTCGACAATTAAATTGTTATCAGAACTGGGTTTTAATGTAATAGTAGATACCATAATCGCAAATGACAAGTACTTTAATGATTTTTATGATGTACTTATTGATCACCCTATATTGTTTGTAGGCGTATTATGCTCGAAAGAAGAACTCACAAGAAGAGAGCAAAGCAGGGGAGATCGCGCGATTGGTCTTGCCCATTCCCAGTTCGACTACATATATTCCTATGATGAATATGATCTTGAAGTAAACACGGAAGAACTCAGCCCAGTTGAATGTACCGATAAAATATTAAGTTATATTAAGTCCGATCTGGATTACTCTGCATTTAAGAAATTAAGAAAAAGAGAGATTAGTGTTTCATAGAGGCGAATCATCAGAGAACACCATATTCAGCATTGGGGCTATTGCCCCTCGGGCTGCCGAGGGATTTCAGGATTAAGCTAACTACTTATTATATGAAGTCTACGGAATGACAATTCGAATACCGCGCTGTCCCAGCTTCTCCAGCGGATTGCGATGCAGATCATTGAAGAGAAGGCCGGGATCACGGTAGAATATGAATGGGTAACCGCAGGCGAATAACCACTAAATCGTAATCAAAGGATGAGTATTGATGTCTACTTTTTCTGGCAAAAGCAAGGTTTTTCTATTTCAGGGCGATTCGATTACTGACGGCAACCGGGGCCGCGACGAGGACCCTAATCATATTCTTGGCCACAGCTACGCGTATATCATCGGCGCCAGGCTTGGCAATGAGCTGGCTGAACAGAAGCCGGTGTTTTATAACCGGGGCATAAGCGGGAACCGGATTTCAGATCTCTATGCCCGCTGGAATGAGGATGCGATCTATCTGCAGCCGGATGTGCTCAGCATTCTGATCGGGGTCAATGATCTCTGGAGAATGATGAAGGGGGAGCCCAGCGGGGTAACCGACCGTTTTGAGCGGGCTTACCGCCATGTGCTGGAGGAAACCCGGGAAGTGCTGCCGCAGACGAAGCTGGTGCTGTGCGAGCCGTTTATCCTGAAGACGGGAGCTCCGGCGGAAGCCTGGGACGAATGGTCGAAGCATTTGACCCATTATCAGCAGGTGGTCCGTGCGTTGGCAGAAGAGTTCGGCACAGTGCATGTTCCGCTGCAGGCCGCTTTCGATGCGGCGGCGTCAAGAGCGGATGCCGCCTACTGGCTGTGGGACGGCGTTCATCCGACGCATGCCGGCCATGACCTGATTGCCAACGAATGGCTGAGTGTTGCCGGGAAGGCTGGCTTGTTGAACGGCTGAGCATTCGGAGAAGCAGTCTATTGCACTTTATACAGCAGTTAACTCCCAAATCAGCCTGATATCAGATTCTATTGCATTCTGTGCAGCAGAATTTCGGTAGGTGCCTCATAGGTGCCTCACGGGCACCTCGCAGGAACCCGGTAGGTGACACTCTAGCCGGTAACCATAGCTATGGATGCGCCTTCATTTTGGCGGCGGGGTAACGGGCTGGGGCCTTGGCTGGTTTTGCAGAGGGCACGGACAAATAAGCTTACCGGAATAGCAAGGTAAACAAGAGCAGCCCTTAATATTGGTGGGGGGCTCTTTTGATGTGCCGTCACACCGGATACCAATCTTTGGAATAAAGATGAAACAACATCGATATTCTTTTTTTGTTGACACCAGCCCGGGATCGGTCGTATGGTACAGGGGATGAAAGCTGGTTGCCCATGTGGATCATCCGAATGCACGGGGCATGCGCTGGTTGCCGGGGAGCTGGCGAAATTTCTGCTGTGGGAAGGAGAGAAGGCATCCATGAAGTTTCTGAGAAAATGGGGCGGCCTGATCTGGAGCAAGTGGAGTGAACGTTTTTACCAGGTGTCCATCAAGCAGCGGGTGCTGTTCTCTTTTATTGTATTGATAACGCTGTCAATCAGTGCCATGGGCGTGCTGACCTACCGGATAGCCGGGAAGGAAATTCAGAACAATGCGTTTGATGCGAGCAAGGAGACGGTGGACAAAACCCTGCAGCTGCTGGACTACCGGCTGAACGATGTGGCAATGTCTGTCCAGTCCCTGATGCTCAGCGATGCCTACAGGCAGATGATGATTGATGTGCAGGCCCACGATGTGACGAAATATTATGTTCATTTATCGGAAATGCAATACGTCCTCTCGCAGACCACTTTCAATGAGCCGATGATTGAGAACGTTCTCATAGCGACGCCGATCGGGGATTTTTATTCCACCACCCAGGTCCGTGCGCAGGATAATTCGTTCTACGGCTCGGAGCTGTACGACAACAGCAAAAAAAGCCCAGGCGGCTACTGGGCCAAAGGCCATTATGACCGGCTGTTCACCGGCAGCCAGCGGGTAGTGTCTTTTGTTGTGCGGGGAATTTATGAGCGTACGCCGATCACCAACGTTTTCATAGTAGTCAATCTCAGGGAGAATAAGATCGCTTCATTGCTTGGCCAGGGCACCTCCTCGAATGACCGGAAATACCTGCTCCTGAATACTGAAGGGGAGACGGTAGTACAGACAGGCTGGCCTGCCAAGGGCGAGCCTGCAAAGGACCCGGAATTTCTGCAGGACAGTACGTCGGACAGCGAGGGCAATTTCTTTTATCCTTTTGCCGGTGAGAATTACCTGGTCAACTATAAGCAGTCGGCGGTTGCACCGAACTGGATTCTCGCCGGGATGCAGTCCAAGGATCAGCTGCTGGGACAGCTCAAGGGCGTACAGCGGACGGTTCTGGTGGTGATTCTGGTATTTCTGCTGACGACCTGGTTTTTCTCCAATAAGCTGACAGCTGCGCTGCTCCGGCCCTTGTTCAAGCTGAGCAGGCTGATGCGCCGGGTGGAGGAGAACCAGCTCAGCGTATCTTTTGAGAGTAAATATAACGACGAGATCGCCCAGGTCGGGTTTCAGTTCAACCGGATGATGACGGAGATCAAAACACTGATCGAAGATGTGCGGCAGAAGGAAAAGGGCAAACGCCATGCGGAGATCCGGGCGCTGACCGCGCAGATGGAGCCTCATTTTCTGTACAACACGCTGAATACAATCTATTGCAAATCTGTGATGGGCGAAAATGATGATGTCAACGAGATGATCCTCGCATTGTCGCAAATGTTTCAGCTGGGGCTTGGCGGCGGCAGGGATCTGATTACGCTGGAGGACGAGCTGTCCCATGTGCAGCAGTATTGCGCCATCCAGCAGAAATGCTATGAGAATCTGTTCGAGTATCATGCCGAAGCCGAGGAGGAGGAGCTTTTGTCATGCCTCATTCCCAAAATCCTGCTGCAGCCGCTTGTGGAGAACAGCATCCAGCACGGGTTCTCAGACCGGCGGAGCGGTGGCTGTATTCAGGTACGGATCTCGCTGGAGCAGTCCATGCTGCATATCGTTGTAGAGGATAACGGCAAAGGCCTGGATGCCGCCGCAGTCGAGCAGGGAATGGCCAAACGGGAGATTTCAAAAAAAGGCTACGCCCTGGTCAACATCAGGCACCGGCTGCAGCTGTACTACGGCGATGAGGCGCGGATGGAGCTGTCCGGCCAGGCGGGCGCGGGCTCGCGCACAGATTTGTGGATACCGCTCAGTCCACTGCGGGAAGAGGGAGGAAACTATGGAATATCCTGAAGATCGAACGGTTAAAATTTGCGTGATCGACGATATCAAAAGCGTGGTGGACATGATCGCCCGCAAGCCCCAGTGGCAGGAGTATGGCATTGAGGTGGCCGGCACTGCGCTCGACGGTGAAGAAGGACTGCAGATGGTCCGCGGGCAGAAGCCCGATATTGTGCTTACAGACATCCGCATGCCGCGTATGGACGGCCTGGAAATGACCAAGGCGATTCTCGAATTTGCCCCCCACTGCAAAATTATTATTCTCAGCGCGTATTCGGAGTTCTCTTATGCCCAGCAGGCGATCCGGCTTGGGGCGATGGATTTTGTCAAAAAGCCCTTTTCGCTGGAGGAGATTGTGACCGTGGTGCTGAAGGCCAGGGAGCTGTGTCTGCAGGAACGCGAGGAGCAGGAAAAGATCATGGCTATGAAAGCCCAGATCAAAGAGAGCCTGCCGATTCTGCGTCAGGAGTATTTAACCTTCCTGATGCAGCACCGGGCGACGGAGCCGGGGGCGAAAGCCCGCTGGGAGTATCTTGGCATTCCGCTGGCGCAGGAGAATTTCACGGTATTTATCGTGGAGATCGACCATTTTGCCGGAAAATACGGCATGCAGCCGGTGCAGGAGATCGAGCTGATCCGCTTCAGCCTGCAAAATATCCTGGAGGAGACGATCCTCGCCTGGACGCAGGGAGTCCTCTTCCGTGAGGCGACGAACCGCTATGTCTGCATCATCAACGGGGATGACCCCCAGGCCGCCGGGCAGATCAGCGAAGCCTGCTGTGCGAATGTCAGCCGTTATTCCCGCTGCACAGTCTCGATCGGGGTGGGACTCTGCGTGGCTGCCATCCATGAGCTGGCCGATTCCTACGCCCAGGCGCTCAGCGCGCTGGCGTATCATTTCTATACCGGTGGAAACGCTGTATACAGCTACGCGAGTATCGTGCATAAACCCCGGGCCGCGAGCCATTATTCCGTTGCTGCCGAACAGGAATTTCTCTTCGCCCTGCGTTCAGGCAACCGTGAGAAAAGCCAGCTGGTGCTGCAGCAGATTTTTGATGAGCTGCTGCAGCTCGATCCGCTGCCTGCCCCGCAGTATGTGGAGAACATCGGCTATGAGCTGTCCTTCAAAATCTGCCGGGTCATGCTGGAGCTGTTCCCCTATGAGAAGGTGCAGCCGCTGGAGCAGCAAGTGAACCTGCTGAAGAACCGCCTGCATCCTTCACTGCAGGAAATCCGCTCTTTGCTCGAAGAGTTGTGCGCCGAGAGCTGCCGCTGGATTGAAGAAGAACGTTCGGTCGAATCCACGCGGATCATCCAGCAGGCCAAAGCCTATATCTGCGCCAATCTGCACACCAGCCTGACGCTGGAGCAGGTGGCGAAGCAGATCAACCTTAGCCAGGGCTATTTTTCGAACCTGTTCAAGAAGGTGGCGGGCATCTCGTTTCAACAGTTCGTCATGCACGAGAAGATGGAGAAGGCCAAAACCATGCTGATTGAAGGACTGCAGGTGCAGGAAATCGCCATGGAGCTCGGTTATGAGCACCGCCGCTACTTCAGCGAGGTGTTCAAGAAATACACCGACATGACCCCGTCAGAGTTCAAGATTTCATATCTCGGCAGGTAAAATAAGGAGCAGCCATGTGGTCTGCTTGTCTGCTTGTGCGGAAACAACGGCAGAAATGCCGTTGCGTTGTTGGGTGCGCCGCCGGGCAGTGCCAGGAAGTTTGTGTAAGGTGAGTATGTACCTCTTCTGAGCGCTTCGTTAGCTGGTTAGGTGGAAAAAGTATCACTAATTTGCTTAAGCATCGAGCAACCCGGCAGGCTAAGTGGAAAAAGGTGCACTAATTCAGCCCTTTTTCGCTCCTGATAAGGAATATTGCTGGAATAGGTTCCCTTTTTCCACCTAAACCTCGCGATTGTTGATTTTTGTGGAATTTAAGTTCCCTTTTTCCACTTGGCTTGCCAGCAGGGGATGAAAAGGTGGAAACAACGGCAGAAATGCCGTTGTGGGCCGCGCAGCCGCCAAGAGTACCGCCGCCGCGCAGCCGCCAAGAGTGCCGGGCCGCGCAGCCGTCAAGAGTGCCGCCGCCGCGCAGCCGCCAGCGCCAATGCCGCCGGGCGCAGCCCCGGCCGCCCGGCGTATTTCAATGTGCGAATCCACGGGGATGGATGATCCGCTGATGCAGCGGGGGTTCAGCCCCGTTTGGCATGAGTTCAACAGATTTCTGCCCTTAATGTGGGTTTACCCGCATTATGCAGCGGGATGGACTGCCCTATAATCAGGGTGTAAGGCAAACACAGCTTTGAACATTTAAGGGGGCTAACAGAAATGAAGAAACAACTGCTTCTGGCTTCACTAAGCACGGTGCTGGCATTCGGCCTGGCTGCTTGCGGCAACTCCAATACCGCTGAAAATTCCGGAGAGGCATCAAATGCGGGGAAAGCGTCAGACTCGGGAGCGGCATCGGGGGAAAAGACCAAAATCACCTACTGGACAGGTGACCGCCATGACGCCGAATTTGTGAAAGAGAAGGTAGCCGAGTTCAACGAAACGAATACCGACGGCATTGAGGTTGAGCTGGTCGTCAAAGGTGACGATTTCGATACTGCCTTGGATCTGTCCTTTCAGACTGCCGATTCTCCGGACGTGATCCGGGTGAAAGAGAACACCATCGGCACTTTTTATAAAAAAGAGTATCTTGCTCCAATTGACGAGTATCTGTCAGATGAGATGAAGGCGAAATTTCCCGAAATGGTTGATTTGAATACTTTTGACGGTAAACGCTACAGCCTGCCCAACTACGGAACGACGATGCGCCTGATCTATAACAAGGATCTGTTCGCCAAAGCGGGGATTGCCAAACCGCCTACTACCTTGAAGGAACTGGTGGATACCGCCAAAAAGCTGACAGAAGCAGGAAAAGCGGATGGCGCCTATGGCTTCGCCCAGAATTTCAAAAGTCCAAACAGTGCCCTTGGACGCTCGGCCCGGGTTATTGCTGAATTGAGCGGCTTCGGCGGCTTTGGTTATGACTTTGCAACAGCGCGTTATGACTTCAGCGGCTTCAAGCCGATTATCGAGGCCTTCAAGCAGATCAAGGACGACGGCAGCATGCTGCCGGGCGTGGAATCGCTGGACATTGATCCGCTGCGGGCGCAGTTCGCCGAAGGCAAGATCGGGATGTACCTCAGCTACTCCTCAGAGCCGGGAGTTTACAGCACACAGTTCCCGGCCAAAATTGACTGGGCTGCGGCACCCGCTCCGACGATTGACGGCAATGTCAAGGGCGCTTCCGGCTTCCTCGGCGGACAATGGCTGGCACTGAGCTCCAAGTCTAAGCATAAAGATGCTGCCTGGAAGTTCATGGAGTTCATGTACAGTGATCAAGTGCTGACATCCTATCAGGAAAAAGGCTTTGGCATCTCGATGGTTCCTTCCATCAGCGCTACAGCCAAAACCCCGGAAGTTAACGGTATTGAAGGTTTCCTGCCGAACCGGAATGACGGCGTTTGGCCGGTGTATCCGTCCGTAGCGCCGGAAGGCATGAAATCGGATGATGCTTTCTTCAAATACATGCTGAACGGCGGAGATTTGGATGCTGCCATCTCCGATCTGAATAAGCGCTACAACGCTGCGCTGGATGACGCGATCAAGAATGACGGCCTGAAAGCTGAACCGGACCCAAGCTTTGATCCGGCGGCGCTTGCCGGTAAATTTGCCAAATAAGTTAGAACAAGCTAATCCGGGCATTCATAGAGATGACCCAAGGATGGGGGGTCCCCCCCCCCATCCTCACCGGTCTAATGTAAGAGAGGAAAGGAGTCTGGAAGAAGCCATGAACAAAACCAAGAATGCCGCTTTTGCCTACAGCTTTCTGCTGCCGAGCGCACTGCTCACGCTGGTGCTGGGAATTTACCCGATTGCCTGGGCATTCCGCTACATGTTCTACAATTACAAGGGTTATGGAACCGCCCGGTTTATCGGCCTCGATAATTTCAGCCGGATTTTGCGCGACGCAGAGTTTTGGGACTCGGTCGTGAATACATTTGTGTATGCGGGAGGCAAGCTGCTGCTCTCGATCCCGCTGTCCCTGCTGCTGGCGGCGATTCTAAACCGCAAGATCAGGGGGAGACAGCTGCTGCGGGCAGTCTTTTTCATGCCAACAGTAATCAGTACAGCCGTCATGGCTGTGGTCTTTTTCACCATTTTCAATTCATACAACGGAATTCTGAACCAGTTCCTGATCAAATTTAACATTTCATCCTCGGGCATTGACTGGCTGGGACCCAAACATGCCATGCTTACGGTCATTCTGGTGGCGGTGTGGGGTGCGGTCGGCAACTACATGCTGCTGTTCCTGGCCGGTTTGCAGAATATTCCCGAGGATGTTTATGAGAGCTCTTCGTTGGATGGAGCCAATAAAATACAGCAGTTCCGCTTCATCACCCTGCCGATGCTGGGACCTGTGCTGCAGATGGTCATCATGCTGGCGATCATCAACGCGCTGAAGGGCTATGAGAGCATAATGGTACTCACCGAAGGCGGCCCTGCCGGTAAAACGGAAGTAATGTTCCTTTACCTGTATAAGCTGTTCTTTCCGGTCGGCGGCAGCTCAGCCTCTACCCAGGTGCAGGAGTTTGGATATGGCAGTGCAGTCGCGTTCGTTTCTGCAGTTATCGTGGGAATGATTTCGTTGATCTATTTCTACGCCTCCAGACGAATGAATCGGATCGATTGAGGAGAGATGTGACATGAGAACAAAAGAGATAACGGGAAAGACGGTTTTATGGATCTTTTTGCTGGCACTCGCCTTTGTAACCTTGATCCCTGTTGTGATTACCATACTCGGTTCTTTCAAAACAAATATTGAACTGACCACAGGCGCCACCGTTCTGCCAAGCAAGTGGCATTTCTCCAACTACGCCAATGCCTGGGACAAAGCCAATTTCTCGACCTATACAATGAACAGTCTGATTGTGTCGCTGACCACGGTGGCCGGTACGCTGCTGGTAGCGTCCATGGCGGCTTATGTGGTAGACCGGATGGATTTTTTCGGCAAAAAAATCTATATCGGCATGCAGTCATTCACCATGTTTGTCGCCGTAGGTGCGGTGGTGCTGCGTCCGCAGTTCGATCTGATGGTCAAGCTGCATCTGCACAGCTCACTGTGGGGCGTCATTCTGATTCTGATCTCCGCGCATGCTTCGATCTTTTTTATCCTGCTAAGCTTCATGAAAGGCATTCCGCGTGAGCTGGACGAAGCCGCACGGATCGACGGCAGTTCGCTGGGCCGCACCTTTTGGACTATTATCCTGCCGCTGCTGGGTCCCGGCCTGGGTGTTGGTGCGCTGTTCACCTTCCGCGGCGCGTGGAATGAATACCTGCTGCCGCTCGTGTTCACGATGACGAAGCCGGAGCTGCAGACGCTCACGGTTGGCCTGGCGAACCTGAAATACGGCATTTCCGCAGCCTCGCAGACCCACTATATGATGGCCGGTGCCTGCCTGTCGATTTTGCCGATTCTGGTAGCTTATGTGTTTGCCAATAAATCCTTTATGCAGATGACGGCAGGCTCCCTGAAGGGATAGGAACGCCCCGGGTATCCGCTGACATTACTATCAACCATCAATACTACATCTAACAAGGATAATAGAACTATTAATTAGACTCTGACGATATTACAAGTACTAATCAGGAGGTTTACAACATGACCGTTCAGGTTCCCTCAATCCTTACATCCAGTCCGCTGATTCAGCGCTATCCTGGCAATCCTGTTCTGGATGCGTCCAAGGTCCCCTATCCTACAGCGCTAGTGTTCAATGCTGGCGTGACCAAATTTAAAGGCAAGTATGTCATGGTGTTCCGTAACGATTACGGCTCGCTTGCCGATCAGACCATTGAGCCGCATCACACCACCGACCTCGGGATCGCCTTCAGCGATGACGGAATCCACTGGGAGGCCAGTCCTAAGAAATGCTTCAAGCTGCATGACGAAGAGATTATCCGCGCCTATGACCCGCGCCTGACGGTGATCGGGGACCGCTGCTATATGTGTTTTGCCGTGGATACCCATCATGGCATCCGGGGCGGGATTGCGGTGACGGATGATTTTGAGGAGTTTGAGATCCTCAGCCTGTCGTCGCCTGATCTGCGCAACATGGTGCTGTTCCCGGAGAAAATCGGCGGTAATTACGTCCGCCTGGAACGCCCGTTCACCGTGTACAGCCGGGGCGGGCAGGACCGCTTTGATACCTGGATTTCGGAATCCCCGGATTTGAAATATTGGGGCAATTCCGACCTGCTGTTCGCTGTGGAGCATGTGCCGTTCGCCAATGACAAGGTGGGACCTGCCGCGCCTCCGGTGAAGACGGACAAGGGCTGGCTGACGACTTTCCATGCGGTGGATATTGACCCGTCACGCGGCAAGCACGGCTGGGAGCCTGCCTGGAAGAAGCGGTATACCGCAGGCATCATGCTGCTGGATCTGGAGAATCCCAAAAAGATTCTCGGCATGTATAAACAGCCGTTGCTCGCACCAGAGACCAGCTATGAAATTGACGGCGGCTTCCGCAACAACGTTATTTTTCCGGGCGGAATGATTCTGGAGGATAACGGCGAGGTCAAAATCTACTACGGCTCTGCGGATACGATTGAATGCCTTGCTACCGCGCATGTAGATGATCTGATCTCCCTATGCCTGAAAGGCTGATGAACAGCATGACTAACGGGGAAACGAACGGCCGGTCGAACCGGATAACGAACAGGCTGACGAATCTGTGGGATGAACTGAAGAACCCGCCTGCCGCATACCGCTCCGTTCCGCTCTGGTCCTGGAATGACCGGCTGGAAAAAAAGGAGCTGGAGCGGCAGATTGAAGAGATGCACCTGGCGGGAATCGGCGGCTTCTTCATGCATGCCCGGGGCGGGCTGCAAACGCCGTACATGGGCGAAGAATGGATGGAGGCCATCCGCACTTCGATTGAGAAAAGCCGCGAGCTGGGGATGAATGCCTGGTTCTATGACGAGAACGGTTGGCCCAGCGGTTTTGCAGACGGGAAGGTTCCCGCCAAAGGGCTGGACTATCAGCAGAAACGGCTGGTTTGTGAACAGGCTCCCTTTCAGGATGTTCCAGCGGAACGGATCATCGGCTGGTACGCCGCTGGAGCGGAGGGAGAAGCGGGCTACCGGCTGCTGCCCCCGGGTGAAGAAGCCCATGCTGATCTTCGAATCTGCTATGATGTGAATCCTTACTATACGGATACGCTCAGTGCTATGGCTGTAAAAGAATTTATCGACACCACTTATGAGCGCTACTGGAGGCAATTTGGAGAAGAATACGGCAGGGAGCTGAGCGGTGTATTCACGGATGAGCCCCAGTTCGGCCGGGGCGGGCTGCCTTGGTCTTTTGAGCTGGAGGAGGTGTTCAGTACAAGACATGGCGGCAACTTGAAGGAGGTTCTGCCATCCCTCTTCTTGGAAACGGAGAACTGCAGTGCGGCCAGATATGCTTACTGGGAGACCGTAACCTTTATGTTCACGCAGGCCTACGCCAAGCAAATCGGGGACTGGTGCGCAGACAAGGGCTGGTCGGCGACCGGACATGTCGTTGATGAGCAGGAGCTGATGCACCAGGTGACCTCTGTCGGCGATCCGATGGCCTTCTATGAGCATCTGCAGATTCCCGGCTGCGACTGGCTGGGCCGGTTCGTCGGAACCGATGCCATGGTGCCGAAGCAGGTCAGCTCGGTGGCCCGCCAGCTCGGCAAAAAGCGGACGGTCACCGAGAGCTTCGGCTGCTCCGGCTGGAACGTCAGCTTCGCGGACCTCAAGCGAATTGGCGAGTGGCAGTTTGTGCACGGCATCAATCTGATGTGCCAGCATTTGCAGGGGTACTCCTTAAGAGGGCTGCGCAAGCGGGATTACCCGCCGTCCCTGTTCTATCAGCAGCCGTGGTGGAGTGACTATAAAGGCTTCAACGACTATTTTGCCCGGCTGTCCCTGCTGCTGTCCGAAGGCACCGGCCAGGCGGAGGTGCTTCTGCTGCATCCGGTGCGCACAGCCTGGACGCTGCAGCGCGGCGCAGATTATTCCGCTGTGATCCCTTATCATGACGCATTCGCCCGGCTCGCCAGATGGCTGTGCCAAAGCCTGATTGAGCACGACTATGGCAGCGAGGGCATTATCGCCGGACATGGCCGGGTCAGCGGCGGCAGCTTCATAGTCGGCGAAGCGGCATACCGCGTAGTGATAGTGCCGCCAAGTGTGACGGTGGGCCGGCATACGGCAGAGCTGCTTCGGGAATTTTCTGCGCAGGGCGGGACGCTGATTGCTTTTGAGCCTTATCCGGTACTGGTTGACGGGCAGGAGGATGCAGAGTTCGCACGCTTCATGCAGGCAGCTGTCCTGCCGGAATGGAGCGGCGAAGCATTGTGCCGGGCGGTGTCTGCCGGGGTTGGACCATTCCTCCGTATTTCCGGCGGGAACGGGGAACGTGTTGCTGCGGATACACTCAATGTGCGGACGCTGGAGCTTGCAGGTTCGATTCTGCATTATGTGGTGAACTCCGGCACGGAGTTCTACCCGCTGCTGAATATACAGCTGACCCGCCAGGGCATAGTTTCACTGGTTGATCTGGAAACCGGAGAGATCCGTCCGCTGGAGCAGGAGCAGGTGCAGGTGGTGCAGAAGCAGAGGGGGCAGGAACTACAGCCACAGGGCGTGCGCCTGCAGCTCCCGCTGCATCCCGGCCAATCCTATATGCTGAAGGTTGATCCGCTCCCGGATTCAGCTTCGTTTGCCGAGGACAACAAGGCGGTTGCATCTGAGGGGCCCGGAGAGGACTCGGCAAACCAAGATGTTGTAGCAGTGAGACCGGCGGATATTAGGGAGCATGCAGATATGCGGGCAGCAGCGGCAGTGAAGCTGGGGCATGCCGGGGAAGAGCGAAGTGTGCGGGAACAAACGGTCCATCAAGAACGTTCGCAGATAGTGCTTGCCGCAGATTGGGAAATTGTACATGCCGGTCTCAACAGCCTGACGCTGGACAACGCACGCCTTCGTGTAGATGGCGGCGAATGGTCGGAGCCGCAGCCTGTGATTTTTATCCAGGAACAGCTGCTGGCTTATGGCCGGACGGTGACGGCGGAACTGGAATTTGCATTTGCAGTCAGCTTCGATACCACGAGGCAGCGGGAGATGTATCTCGTAATCGAACGGCCGGACGAGCTGGAGATTGAGCTGAACGGGGCCAGGGTAGAGACGGCCGGCAGCGGCTGGTGGCAGGATATCTCGTTCAGAACGATCGACATTAGCGGCCTGGCGGCTACAGGCCGGAACACGCTGGTTCTGCGAATGGAATTCCGCAGCTCGCAGGAAATTTCGGAGCGGCTGGCGCGGGCCAGGGCGTTTGAAGCAGAAGGCAACAAGCTGACGATTGATCAAGAGCTGGAAAGCATCTATCTGCTCGGCGATTTTGGAGTCCATTCCAGCTCAGGGTTCACGGACGGGGAGCGGAGCGCTGTATGTACAGAAGGGCCTTTTCAATTGACGGAACCGGCCCGGCGGGTACAGACGGGGGATTTGACCCGTCAGGGTTTTCCGTTCTTCTCCGGCAGCCTCCGTATACGGCAGACGCTGGCACTTGATGCAGCGCAAGCTTCGGATGCGCAATGGTTTTTTCAAGCCCCCCCTGACGCAATAGTAACCAAGCTGTTCATCAACGGATTGGAGGTGCGCAGCTTCCTGTGGGAGCCGTATCACGCAGACATTTCTTCTTTTTTGCACAGCGGGAGCAACGTCATTGAACTGGAGATGACGGGCAGCTGCCGTAATCTGCTGGGACCGCATCATCATATCAAAGGTGAAGTTTACAAGGTTGGGCCGGACAGCTATAAGGATAAGCCGGGCTGGACCGACAAGGACCTGGATAAGGATACGCATGTGTATCAGACGCGGTACGCTTTTGTGAAGTTTGGACTGGCTGCTTCTCCGCTCATCGATGTAGAGCAGCCTCCCTTTGCCGATTTTTCAATTCTTTAGCCAGCTTGGAGCTGCGGAATCCCTTTTGACGGATAAATTCTTTAATTTCACTAATGCTCATAAAAGACAGCCGGACATGATAATAGTTGATATACTCCACCAGCGCAAAAAGATACAGGAACAAGCACCAATACCGCTCCACCGAACGTGATACCATCAGATCTAGCTGAATCAGGAGTGCAATGGCAAGGAAGGCCAGATTGCATTTCCGGAACCGGCTGAACCATCGCAGCTGCCGGGCAGGCAGAGCCGAATAATCCTTGCGCCGGACCTGTTTCCACTTGAAGAACCAGTAATAGCTGCCTTGGAGCAGAATGAACTCCAGCACAACAAAGATGAAAACAGACGATAAAGAAGCTAAGTAGGCCGCTGCCCAGTCAAACATTAGCAGATATAATACCCAGAGCACGGCAAACATAATGACAGCAAACAGTTCGCCGGTAAATAGACTGTACAATTTTTGGGCGATGTGTTTTTTTCGCATATTGTCCCCGTTTCCATAATGAACTATAATTCTCATTCTAAGACAATTAGCAGCCTGATGCCACCTGGAAATCGCAGGGGAGGACGAACTGGAGATGAATGTGGAAGTGTACGGAGAAGCATCGTAATCTGAGTAGATTAACCCATATCAGCTTTCTGTCATATCCTATGGAAAAAGCCAAAAGGGTGAATGGAATGACGGAAATACAAATAGCTGCTGTGGGAGACCTTATGGTCAAACGGTATATTATTTCGGAGGCCAGACAGTCTGACGGCACCTATTCGTTCGACCCCTTGTTTGCGAAGGTGGCTCCATATCTGAAACAGGCAGATCTGACGATCGGAAATCTTGAAACCACCTTTGCCGGAAACGGGCCAAACTCCCGGAGAACGCTACGGTCTTCCGGCCCGATATTCAAGTGCCCGGATGAACTGGCCCCGGCGCTAAAAAAAGCCGGGTTTGATGTCTTAGTAACGGCAAACAATCACTGTATGGATTATGGGGTCCCGGGTCTGATCCGGACGCTGCATGTACTGGACCGCCATGGCCTCAGCCATACCGGTACCTCCAGGTCATTGGAAGAATCCAGGCAAGTTCTGATCCAGAACGTAAAAGGGATTAAGATCGGAATCCTCTCCTATACGGCAGGAACCAACAGGATTCCCGTACCGGCGGGCCGGCCATGGCTCGTCAACCGGATTGATACCGCCAAAATCAGCCGGGAAATCCGGGAATTAAAAAAGAAGGCCGATCTGGTTTTGCTGTATATGCATTTTGGAAACGAATATCACTATACGCCCAACAAGAGGCAAAAACAGCTGGTAAACCTCTTCTTTAAAAATGGCGCCAACATCATTCTGGGATCTCATCCGCATGTTCTCCAGCCCATGGAATCCCGGGGAAAGAAAAAATTTGTGATTTATTCGCTGGGTAACTTTGTGTCTACTAAACTTATGAATATTCCTTATACACAAAGCGGAATCATTCTTAATCTCACCATTCAAAAGGATCCAAAAGGACACACGAATATCACCAGCGTCAATTACATCCCGACCGGCGTGGACCGGAGAATGACAAGCGGCGGCAGAAGTACTGAGATTGTCCCTCTCCGCGATGTATTGAAGCCGGGCGTTTCAGATCGGACGGGCCGGCGGAATAATCTGAATCGGATGTTGAACCATACCGAGTCCATTCTGAAGAGGGAAAAGAGCCGTCATTAACATCCACCGGTCTGCTCACCGGAACATCATTGTTTGATAAAACAGCGGTAGTCCAGGACGTTATTGTCCGTGGCTGCCGCTGTTCCTGTTAAGGGTGGAGAATAACGGTCTGTCCGCCTAATTGTCCTGTCTGCCGGAACAGGCTATGATAATAGGTAACCCGCGGCTAGCCGTATGGGAGCGCAAAAAAAATCTTACCTCTGCATAAAGGAGCTTTGGATGAATATGGATCACACACTGGAAGCGCTTTTAGACGAAATGAAACAGGAGATTGACCAATGGGTAGCCTATATTAGCAATATCGACGCGGAAAAAATCGTGAAACGCACCCCGCTGCAGGTGGGGATTCACGGTCATGCTCTGCTCGAATATGCCAGGGGCAGGGTGGACGTGACGGATGGGGAGCTCGATTTAACGATGCCGGAAGGCAAGGGCGGCCCCAACGAGTGGCTGACCGGGGAACAAGTGCGGGAGCAGATCGTCCCTGAGCTTGCTTCCTACATGCAGCATAAATTGAACGGGATGCCGCCGGCAATAATCGATTATCAATTTACTTTTAACGGCAAGTTCCGGGTGCGGGAAGGCGGGGTCAACGTCCGTATTCTTGAATACGTCGACGAGACGAAGAAGAAACTGCTGCTGGACCGAATCTCCGCCTATATCGGGAATAAGCTCGAAGCGGGACAATATCCGACCAAACCCTTGGAGACGTTTTTCCTGTCCAGGCATCTGTTGGATGAGGGACTGTTTCCGGAGGCGGACCCTGGCCGGATCATTTCTGTTTTCGAGAACATTCAACAATTGAATAAAGGAAACAAACATCTAGCCGAGCACCGGAATCATCTGAGCGGGGCTTTGCGGAATTGGGTGGAGAACCATTGGTTGCCCCGTTATTTCGATAATACAGGAACAGAGTGGCAGAAAGTATACAAGAAAAAAAGCGATGCCCGGCTGGACAATACCGAGCAAGGTCTAGTCGAACTGGTCCTTTATTCCGCAATCCTGATTCTGAAATATGATCCTTCCTATAGCAGAAGTGCGGGGCTGGCGATGTTGAATTGCGCTGTCGAGTTGGGAAGCGCCCGGGCCAAACGTCTGACTGTGGAAGGCAGCGGAACGTTCGCCCGGGAAGATATCAGCCTTCGTGATGAATTTGCGGAATGCACAGCCAACGATGTGTTTGCCGAAGTGACCATAGCCATTAAGCAAGAAACGGAGGAGAGCTACGCACGTGCGCTCCGGTTTCTTACCCGCTTGCTAAGCTTGGGTTTCCCTAAGAGCTATCAAATCAAGCTGAAGTCCTCCGTCAAACAATGGCTGCCGGTCAAAGGATTGGCCAAGTCGGGCACGCACCGTTTCTTTGCCAACGCTTTGGAGTATCCGAAACTGCATCCTTTGCTGGAGGAGTACGCCGGGGTGGCGATGGAAACCTTCGAATGGTATACGGATACGGAAGGGGAAAAAAGCTGCATGCCGGGCAGTTATGCGGTCTTCGGCCTTGGACTCGCGGATCGGGCTTATTTTCCATTAGTAGAACAATATATGGAGAAGGTCGACGAAGAACACCAGTCCGTTCAGAACGGCTTCACGGTAGCTTTGGCCGGACGGCATGGCGTTAACGCGGAGACCATTTCTACGCTGGTGAAGTGCATGCTGCATAGCGGCGATTCGATGAAGCTGAAGATCGGTGCCGAGCTGGCAGACGACAGGCATCTCAGGCTGCTGATAGATCAAGTTCGCGGTCTTAAACGCCATGAAGTGGAGCATATCGTATACTTGGTCTGGGGCGGAACGGACAAGCTGAAAAGAATCGCCGGAAAAGCCGAAGGGGAGCGGGGGAAATGGCTCTCCGAGCTGGCGCAGGCCGCCAGCCGCGGCTAACCTTGGTGATGTTCGTACGGATTTGGGGGGATCACACCATCCTCAACCGGTAAGCTGATTCAGTATGAGGGCGGCCGCCCCGGCGGCGACGGCTGTGTCGCTTAAGCTGCCCTGAGTGAAGCGGACCTTGTATTGCTCCCGGTAATAGGTCCTTTCGAGGGCTGTCCTTGTGGCTTCCTGAAAGAAAAAATCCGCAGCCGAGAACAGGGGGCCGCCCAGAATGACTTCCTCCGGATGGAGAACATTAATCAGATTGGCCAGACCAATGCCGCAATAGGCCGCAGCCTGCCCGAATATGCCATTTACCACGGAATCCCCGGCCTGCAACGCTTCAATTAAATGTGCAAATTCAATGTCCTCCGGGCGGTCGGCCAGCTCACGGAGCAAGGTGGGTCTGCCGCGTTTCCATTCCTCCCGGGCCTGCATTTCCAGGGTGCGGATAGAAACATAGGATTCCCATGCGCCGGAATTGCCCCCCGGCACGCTGGAAGGAACGCCGGAGCTCTCAATGATCATCTGGCCGACAGCCCCTTCCGTGTCGATGACACCATAAAGAATCCGGCCTTCGTTCATAATCGCAGAGCGCAGCCCGATCCCGGCATGGAGATAGAGCAGCTGATGCTGCCGCCGGTCGCCGCTGGCCCAATATTCGCCAAGCAGTGCGGTATTGGCTCCATTATCCAGACACACCGGCACATCAAGAAGCTGCTCCAGCCGTTCTCTGACCGGCACCTGCGACCAGCCCGGAGCTGCAAAGCCGGCTGGCTGCAGAATCGTTCCTTCCTTGCGGTCCAAGGGGCCGACGGCTCCGATACCAAGCCCGATAACTTGGCTGATGTCAATGGAGGTTTGCTCCAGCATGTGCAGCACCTGGGCATGAACCGATTCGATCAGGCGTTCCGGCGTGGCATGTTCATCCATAGTCCATGAATATTCATCCAGGAGATTTAGATGGAGATCAGCAAGCACAAGCTTGGAAAACGTCCGGGAGATTTCCAGGCCGAAGACATAGCCATAGGTTGGATTAGTTTCATACAGGGTGGGCCGTCTGCCGCCCGTAGATTCCCCGAAGCCTACCTCCAGCAGCAGGTTCTGGGCAAGCAGCTCGTCAAGAATCCGGGTCAAGGTGCTGACAGTCAGGCCGCTTTCCTCCAGCAGTGTTTGTTTGGATACGGTCCCTTTTTTTCGGACAGATAAGTACATATCTTTGGTTCTGGAATTAGGAATAAGTTCATGAATAGGCAGCACAAGGGTCTCTCCTTATTAATAAGTATCCCGATCAGGTAAAGAGGTCAATTCTAAACCTGATCTTACAATGACACAAAAAGGAGGGGGCCGCAACTGAACGTTACATTTCAGCAAAAGAAGCGCCCCTCCGGCCATGGCCGGAGGGGCGTGCTGCCCGGTGCAGACGCTGCTTAAGCAGCGCCATCTGATTCACTTACAGCGGCAGGTCCCGCCGCCGGAAGATCTGGATGCCTGCGGCAAAAGCCGCAAGGCCGATCAGCAGCAGCCAGAGACAAATCTGCGTAACTTCGGCTGTGCCCTGCACAATATGGGCGGGGCGGTAGAAGCTGAACAGGGTGAAGTAGCGCAGCACGTCGAGCTTGCCGCTGATTTTGCCTAGCAGGTCGAGTGTGAAGAAGCCGAAAGTGACCACGCCGGAGATTCCAAGTGCCTTCTTCTCGTCATTGCAGGCGCAGGAGATCAGAAAGCACAGTCCGCCAATAGCAAAAAACAACAGAAAGGCCACTGTATTCAGCTGGGTGAAGCGGCCCATGTCGAATTCATATTTGGTGCCGAGAAACCAGCTTTTTCCGGCAAACCCCGACAGCAGGGTAACCGCCAATATAATGAAGAGAGAGGTGACCAGCACCATGCCTTGCGTGAAGGCCACCTTGCGGCGCGTGGTCGGAGTGGCCAGCAGATAGGCCATGGACCCCCGGTCCACAAGCCGGGCGATTAGCTGGGTGGAGAGCTGTACGGAGACGATGGACAGGATCAGAACCAGAATAAGCCCGTAATATTCCCCGGAGATAAAAGCCTCGGCGCTTGCGAAGCCGCTGTTCAGCCCGAACGCATTGCCTACGCCTTCCGGCATTGCCTTGACCAGTTCATCTATGGCTGCTGTACTGCCGCCCAGACCGGGATACAGCCAGATCATGAACAGCATATAAAAGGCTGAACCCATGGCGTAATTCAAAATCCCCTTCAAATTGACCCGCATCATTTCTTTATAGAGTGAAAAGTTCATTCTGCATTCACCTCGCGGTCCCGGTCATAATAGTTCATGAAAATGTCCTCCAGATTCTGCGTAGAGATGTCGATGCTGCGTACGGCATATCGGGCCAGCTCCTGTGTAAATGCCGCATAATCGCCCTGAATGGCGATCCGTACCCGGTTGCCCTCATGCGATTCGACCTGCAGTCCCGAAGCGGCAAACTGCGCGGCATCCTCCTGTGCTGCAAAGACTACTTCAAACAGCTTGCGCTGCATGGACTGCAGCTCGTGGATATTTTTGACGGTGACAATCCGGCCGTCCTTGATAATCGCCGCCCGGTCGCAGGTGCGTTCAATCTCCTGAAAGCTGTGCGAGGACATCAGAAAGGTGGTTCCCGCTGCTTTTTCCTCCAATACCAGCTCAATAAATACCCGCTGCATCAGCGGGTCCAGACCGGAGGTCGGCTCATCCAGAATAATGAGCTTCGGGCTGTGCATGAAGGCGGCCACAATGCCGACCTTCTGTTTCATGCCTTTGGACATTTTGCGGATCGGTGTGGCGGCATCGAATTGCAGGCGCTGGATCAGGCGGTCACGCTTGGAGGTGTCCTTCACTCCCTGCATCGAGGTCATGAAATTAAGAAAGCTTGTGCCGGTCATACCGTCGATAAAGTTAATCTCTCCCGGCAGATACCCGGTCAGCTTCTGCACCGTTCCCTGTCCCTTCCAGGCATCGAGCCCGCCGATGGTTACTGAACCACGATCCGGCTGCATGAACCCCATAATATGCCGGATGGTTGTGGATTTCCCTGCCCCGTTCGGTCCCAGGAATCCGAACACCTCGCCTTGATGAACTGTGAATGATACATTGTCAATGCCTCTGCCATTTGAAAACCGCTTGCTGAGCCCTTCAACCTTCAGCATGACGCCACCTCCGCAACAAATGATGAAATATTATCGCTTGATTATTTCATATGTTATAATAGTCCCGGGATTACGCGAAGTCAATATAATTATGAAATTATTTATATTTTATATTTCATTATTTTTGGAATAGCATATTTTCTATACAAGCCGCTTAGGAGGACGAAGATGAACGGTTTTGAGAAGAGAGCAGCCCTGATCAAAAATAAAATCATGAAGTCAACGATGGAGCTGCTGAAGACATGGGAGCTGAAACGTCTGCGAATCGCCGATATTGCCAAGGCGGCAGGGGTGTCCCAGGTGACGATTTATAATTATTTTGGCAGCAAGGAGGCGCTGATCAGCGAGTCCTTCAAGGATTTTGTGGAGGAATCCCTTCTGGAGTTCGAAGAAGAGATGCGGCAGCAGAAAACCTTGAAGGAGCGGATTACTTATTTTATTTTTAAGGATAAGGAAACCTACTCTACCCTGGATCCTGCGCTTGTCAAAGAGATCATGTTCGACGATCAGGCCATGTACCAGTATATCCAGCAGCAGTATGATGACAGGGTCATGCCACTGATGGTCCAAATGGTGGAGGAAGGCAAGGCCAGCGGAGAAATTTCGCAAAAGGTGTCCGTGGAAGCGGTGATGGTGATGATCCAGATGTATATCAAGAGCTCCGGGGAAATGCTGGAGAGTGTGGCGAATCATAAGGACAAGGAGAGTTTCCTGGATGAGCTGTTCCATATCTTTTTCTATGGGCTGTGCGGCCGGGAGCCGGAGGAATAAGGAAGAGGCCTCTAGCGTGTGGAGTGCGGGGTTAACATGAAACAGGAAAAGCTGAAGCGGCTCCGGCTGAACAGGTACATCTGTTGACAGGCAGCCGGAGACCGCACCGGCCGGAAGGCCCGATCCGGGTTAGAGCAGGGTTTTAAAGCTATGGCGGATGACATCGCCGCGGCTGATAATGCCGACAAGGACCCGGTTCCGCTCGACCGGGACTTTTTTGATCTGTTTTTTGCCGAGAATGGTTGCAATTCTTTCAATATCTTCGTCCCAGGGAACGGTGATGACCTTCTTCTTGGCGATTGCCATTACATTCAGGTCCAGCAGTCTGCGGGTACGCTCCTCGAACTCCTCATTATCACCCACGAATACATTGATCTGAAAAAAAGAATCGACGATCAGATCTTCATGTCTGCCGATATAACGCATGATATCCCCATCGCTTAAATAGGCGACAATTTCATTTCTATCATTGACCACAGGCATGCCGCTGATCCGGAACTGAATACAGCGTTCGATAAAGGTCCGCACCGTATCGGCTTCCTTGACTTTGTATACTTGCCTGATCATAAATTCATGAGCTTTCATAATGTCCCTCCACAGCTTATCATTCCGGAAAATAACTTGTATAATGAAAGTATATACTTGTATTATACAAGCGGGGATGGTAATGTCAATGATCATAATATATAGATTCAACTTGAGAAGAAAGGATACAACTTCATGAACAATACAGTTGACGTCATTGAACTGGAAATGGCGATTCTGGTGCGCCGCCTGGTTTCAATGACCACTTATAAAAAAATCGGCAACCTGGACCGCTCCGCCTATCTGCTGCTGTATCAAATCGACTCCCACGGCTCGGCCGGGGTGAAGGCGCTGTCCGATGAATTCCACTTGGATATTTCCACGGTCAGCAGACAGGCGGCAGCGCTTGAGCAAAAAGGGTATGTAAGGCGTATCCCTGACCCGGTTGACGGGCGGGCTTATTCGCTGGAGATGACGGAAGCGGGCCTCGAAGTGCTGAACGAGAACAAGAAGGCGCGGCAGGACAGCATCGGCAAAATGCTCAGCAGCTGGAGCGAGGGGGAACGTGTGATTTTTGGAGAATTATTGCGGAAATTTAATGCGGCCATTCTTGAAGAAGCATCAGAATAAGACGAGCCTGCCCCTGTGCGCGGCGATTTTTTTTACGAAGCGTTTAGGCTATAATTACTAATGATAATTGAGCATATGAGGTGTACCGATGACAGACGAAATGGACAGCTATGAGAATATTGATGCTTTAATTGAAGCGTTCCAGCAATTTTCCCGGTTGAACTGGCGCAGGAACTCCATATCCAGTCTGAAGCCAAGCGAGCTCCGGATGCTGGTATCGATCAGACAGGGAAATGAACGGGAGGGCAGAAAAGGACAGACCGTCTCCGACCTCAGCAAGCAGCTTAAGGTTACTTCTCCCACGGTTACCCAAATGGTCAATAGTCTGATTTCCCAAGGATACGCCCTCCGCACTACAGATGCCCAGGACCGCCGGATCAGCGAGATTACGCTGACGGACCGGGGGGAGCGCCTGGCAGAGCTGGTGATGGTGAGAACTCATGAAACCTTTAAAGGAATGATTGATTATCTGGGCAAGGAGCCGAGCGACACCCTTAGGCAGCTGTTGAACGGCGTCTATGAATATTTTGAACAGTTGAACAACCGGCAGGACGAATTTTAACCCCCGCATATATGAAAAAGAGATGTCCCGCAGCTTACGCTGTTGAGGGACATCTCTCCCGAAAGACTGCCATCCTTGCTTATTGCACAGCAGGCGCCTGTTCCTTCAGCTTGCTGTCTGCCGCTTTTTCCCCGGCTTTGATCTCTGTTCTCGCTTCGCCCGACCGCAGCGGAATCTCTTTGAGGAATACTACCAGAAGTGCCGCAATAACCAGAAGCGCTGTACCGCTAAGGAATACAACTGTCAAGGAATCGCTCAGAGCGGACCGCAGCATCTCAATCAGCTGGTTGAACAGAGGCTGGATCTGTTCAGGCAGTGTAGCATGCAGCTCCTTCAGCTTGGGCTGATCCAGCAGCATTTGCGGATTCATAAATGCCGACAGCTGCCGGGCGGATTCCGCATCAAGTTTGGACATATCGGGACCCTGTCCGGAGCTGACCGCGTTCTCCAGCTTATGCGACAAGGTTGTGTTCATGACCGTGCCCATAATAGTAATGCCGATCGTGCCGCCCAGGTTGCGGAACAGCGTGGAGGTTGCAGTAGCGACACCCAGCATGGCTGGTGCAACTGCATTTTGCACGGTCAATGTAAATACCGGCATGGCAAGCCCCAGACCAATCCCGAAGATGATCATGCTGGCCACGGCCATTGCAATACTGTTCATAAAGGCCATGATAAGCATCGCCGCGACCATAAACGGCATGCCGATCAGGGCATAACGCTTGTATTTTCCCGATTTGGAAATCCAGCGGCCGACCAGTGTGCTCAGCACAATCATCATCAGGGACATCGGCATATTGATGAAGCCGGAATTGGTAGGCGATACACCTTCCACGCCCTGCACGAAAAACGGCAGATAGATCATAGCGCCCATCATGCCGGCGTTCATCAGGAAGCCGATAATCATCGACAGGGAAATAATCGAATTTTTGAACAGCGAGAGCGGCAGCACCGGGCTTTTGGCTTTTCGCTCAACCAGAATAAGAATGACCGCGAAGACCACCGCTGCTGCGAACAGGCTGAGAATTTGCGGCGACCCCCAGTCATATTGTGTGCCTGCCCAGGAGAATCCGAGCAGCAGGGCCACAATGCTCAGCGAGAGGAAGACCGATCCCAGATAGTCGATAGACTCGGAAGCGGCGCGTGTTGTTTTGGGAAACATTCTCCAGATCATAACAAAGGCCACGATGCCCAGCGGCAGGAAGATCCAGAAGATCCATTTCCAGGCCATATGGTCAATCATGAAGCCCCCGAGGGTAGGCCCGATGACGCTGGAGAATCCGAACATTGCCATCATAATTCCCGTCCACTTGGCTCTTTCCCTTGGAGCAAACAAATCCCCTACGGCAGTTACAGTCGCGGACATCAGAATCCCGCCGCCGATCCCCTGAATTCCGCGGTAAGTGATCATTTGAAAGATGTCGGCCGACAGTCCCGACAGGAAAGCCCCGATTACGAAAATAATAATCCCGGCAAGCAGGAACGGTTTTCGTCCATAAATGTCGGACAGCTTGCCGACAAGCACGGTGGCGATCGTGGAGGTGAGCATGTAGATGGTGATGACCCAGGTGTAATGCTCAATTCCTCCGAGCATCGCAATAATGCGCGGCATCGCGGTGCCCACAATCGTCTGATTGATTGCCGCGAAAAACATGGCTGCCATTAATGCGATCATGATGGTAACTTTTTTCTTTTGCGTGAGATGCTCCACAATGATTCCTCTCCTTAATTCTAATTAGGTAGCCAAACTATCTTTTATTCTTTTATGTATCATACATAAAATAAAAGCATAGTACAACTAAATATTTTATTAAATTTAATGAATTCCGGGCGGGTTTTTCTTGATTTTTATAAAATAGGTAGGTAATCTAAATAAAATGAGGTTGTTTTCCGTCCTCTGCTCCCAACCATTAACCGGAGGTGCCCTATGGATACCCAGGACAGTCAAGAGAGAAAGCTGCTCATTGCACTGGAAAATATAAAACGTCTGACTATGCGTCCCCAACTGTTTGCCTCCATTCCGCGTGCGGAATTTTTGACAATGTTCGTGATTAATGCCAGCATGCAAAAAGCGGAGCAGGAGAAGCAATCCTGCCCAGGGGTGATGATCTCCAAATTAAGCGAGCTGCTCCAGATCAGCAGGCCTACCGCTTCGCAAATGATCAGCAGCATGGAAGAGAAAGGATATACCCGGCGGGTGATGTCCACCTCGGACCGCAGAGTGATCTATATTTGTCTAACGGAGAAAGGCCAGGCCGTTCTGCAGATGAATTTGGCCCGTTATTCCGGTGTTCTAAATGAGATCATCGAGAAAGTGGGCCGGAAGGAAATCGATCAGCTGATTTTTCTGTGCGACCGGTTCCAGGAAGTGGTGAACGAAGTGAAGCCCCGGCTGCTCGATAATCTTCAGTCCGTTGAGGAGCAGCCTGTCGAAGAGCCGGTGTAGCTGTACAGTTGCTTTGATTTGCGAGAGCTTGAGGGAGATTGGTAGAGATTAGGTGGATTAGGTGGTGGGATTAGGTGAGCTTGGGTGAGCCTAAGTGAGCTTGGACGAGCTTAAGAAAGCTTGAGAGAAGTTCGGAACCCTGAGAGGGTTATATCCCCTCGGGGTTTTTGTATAGAAAGTGAAAGACCCCAGCCCCTCTAATCATTTATATCCTAAACCGTCCCGCCTTCATGGAAGTCATTGGTGCCGGCTTGGCAAGTAGGTAATTGGTAATCCTGTGGTGAGCATTTTTTCTTGATTTTTTGAAGAGGGCAGGGTGAGGACGCTGCGGAACATAGAGGGGGCGGCCGCTTTCAGTTTGTCGTCTTCTCTATACAGAAGATTGATTGAGACAAACGGCGGCGGGCAGAAATTTAATGGAGGGTAAGCACGTAGCCCCACTGAACGGTGAAACCCTTGATAGAGAGTTTCTGGGCTACGGAGTGAAATGAGAGGTATAAATACCTCTGAATTCGGGGTTTTTGGCTATCGCGGATTCAGCTGGTGCAGCTGATTTAAGTGTCCTTTTTTACAACTAAGGACAATCAATTGAAAGAGCTGTTGGTCTGCAGCAGCAATCCCTCAGGCTGTGGCAGTCCAGCCCCCGGGGTCTTCCCACAATGTAACCGGGCGGGGTGCCTGCATCCTGCACCTCCCAAAAGTCACAGTGAAAAGGCTGAACATCCCTTATCATAGGAGAAACCCAATTAGCATGGGAAGGGATGGATGAAACTATGCTGACAATAGGCTCAGCCGGAATAGAGGATTTGGAAGCCATGAGCGCGCTGCTTAGCGAGCTGTTCGCCCTGGAAGCGGATTTTGCCGGTGCCTGCGATATGGATAAGCAGAAGGCCGGGCTGGAGCTGATTCTGAACCATCCGGACCGGGGCGTACTGCTGCTGCTGAAGAGAGATGGAAAAGTAGTGGGGATGGTGAACCTGGCTTTTGGCTTCAGCACCTTTGAAGGCGGGCCGGTCATCATGCTGGAGGATTTTATTGTATCTGCGGCTGAGCGCGGAAGAGGGAGCGGACGGTTTTTTATGGAACGGATTGTGGAGTATGCGAAGGCGAACGGTTTTTTGCGGATCACGCTGCTTGCTGACGCCGGTAACACACGGGCGCTGCATTTTTACGAGGCTGCGGGTTACAGGTACTCCAAGATGAAATGCCTGCGGCTGGGACTAAATGAGTCTTCCGGGTAAAGGGGCGGCTGCCCGTCAGTGAAGTAATGGAGGGGATAAACGGCTGCACATTCAGCAACAGAACGTTCCCCCAGTCAGCCGGAGAAGAGAATCTGCCGCACATTCAGCAACAGATTGATCCCACATCAGCCGGAAAAAGTATCTGCTGCATTCTGTACAGTAGATTCCTGAGAAAAGGCCCTTTGGAGGCGAAATCACAGAAACCAATTGCACAAAATGCAGCAGATTGAGATTTACCGCAGAAATATATACTTTCTGCTGCAGAAAATGCATTCATGTGAGTTAAGGAAACAGCGGGTTCCCCTTCATCCCCACCCATAGCTCCGATTGTTCCAACTGGGCGGCCATCTGCAGCAGCAGATCCTCGCGGCCTTTGGAGGCTATCACTTGAACCCCGATCGGCAGGCCTGCCGGTGTAAGGTGCAGAGGGACGCTCATTGCGGGCTGACCCGTCAGATTGGCGAGCTGGGTAAAAGGTGTATATGTCAGACTAGGCTCGAACATCTCGTAGATCATCCGCCGCTGTGCTTCCTTCGGCAGCTCACTTACATGCAGCAAAGCCTCAATCTCCTCCTGCTGATGGGTAAGCTCACCGATTTCAGGCGCAGAATCCGCATTGGCAGGTGTGATGTACAGGTCATAGCGGCTTAGCAGGCCCGCCATCTGGGCAGCAGCCACATCCCATTCGTTCAGGCTGTGCACGAACTCGGCGGCCGAGACTTTTTTACCGGCTTCGCCAAGCACCCAGGTCACGATGTCCACTTCATGAGCCGCAATGCTGCGTCCCATATCATTTTCCAGAGACAGGAACATCGCTGCTACCTCTCCGGCGTTCATCGTATAGTAGTTCTCCATCAGCCACACGCCATTTACCGGACTCAGCTTTTCTTCAACCTCATGGCCTTCGGCCTGCAGCCATTTTACGGTTTTTAGCACCGCCGCCGCGGCCTCCCCGGAGACCGGCGTTCCGACAGGGGAGGCGGTTGTATAAGCAACCCGCAGCTTGCGCTGCAGGGGCTTCATAAGGTCGTCCCGGAAGACGCCCGGATACAGCGGCGTCTGAAACGCGGCCTCCGGCTGCAGGGTCTGCAGCAGGTCAAGCATGGCCGCACTGTCGCGCACGGAGCGCGTCAGCGCAAAGTCAATCGAGGCCCCCTGCCACTGGCGGCCGACTCCCGGCCCTACCGGCGTGCGCCCGCGCGTCGGCTTCAGCCCGAACAGGCCGGTGAAGGAGGCCGGGATGCGGATCGAACCGCCGCCGTCGCTGGCACCCGCCGCCGGTACGATACCGGAGGCTACCGCTGCGGCGGCCCCGCCGCTGGAGCCTCCGGGCGAGCGGTCCGTATTCCATGGATTCCGGGCAGGCCCGTGCAGGAGCGGCTCGGTGATGTTTTTTAGCCCGAACTCGGGGGTATTCGTGTGCCCCAGAGGAATAAAGCCCCCGGCTCTGATGCGGGCGACATAATTGGAATCCCGCTTGGCGATATTGTCCTTCAGCAGCAGGGCGCCTGAGGTCAGCGGTTCGCCGCCGATCGCCTGGGAGATATCCTTCAGCAGAAACGGGACGCCGGCAAACGGCCGGGACGGATCATCCGGCGGCATCGCATCGGCTTCCTTCAGAGCCGCTTCACGGCGGGTGCGGACAACGGCGTTCAGGAGCGGATTCACCTCGTCCAGTCTGGCGAATGCGGCCTCTACAAGCTCGCGCGGCGAGACTTCGCGGGCCCGGACCAGCGCGGCAAGTCCCAGCGCATCATAAGTGGAATAAGCAGATAATGTCATGATGATAACCTCTTTTCTGCAGGGACGCTTAAGCACGGGTCCGCTGATCTTATAGTATTGGAGAAAGTGTCTTGTATGTACCGTAATCTGGTGGATAAGCAATGATGCTTCTTGCATTATACACCAGACGGTCTTGTTTTGAAGAATCGGAGGCGGACTCTTGTTCCGGCGGAAGTCAGCAGAGCTGCAAAAAGGGAAGCACCGCAAACCGCAAGCGGCTGCCGGTACTCCCCTTTTTTCACGCTTGTGGGGGGATTTTACACAGACTCAGATTGTATACGCACGTGCTTAGGGCTGTACACCCGAAACCAGAGTGCCGTTTTGGTACAGTGTAACATGGTCCCAGAGGCTGTAGGCTGTTTTGGCCGCATCGAAGGAGTAGTCGTTGTTTTCGTTAAAATTACTCCAGTCGCTCTTGAACAAACGCAGCTGAATATCCCCGGTCTGTTCTCCGGCATGGAGACTTCCCGCCTCGGGGGTAAAGCCGACTTCCACGTAGGAATCCGCAGACGCCGCATTGGCCGTTCCAAAGGCAAGTGTAATATGGGCTGCACCCAGCTGTGCCCAATCTATTGCGCCGTTTAACGCCTGTGTTCCGTCTTTGGTGAAATAGTAACGGATCTTCAGCCCGCTTAGACTGACGGCGGAGCTGCTGTTGTTTGTGATATTGAAATGGGGTTTGATCTGGTTGTCGTTCACATTTGTATCCTCCGCCCGGTAGTACAGTGCAAGCGCTCCGGGTGCAGCTGTTGGAGTCGCGGAGGGCGTAACGGTCGCAGTAGGTGTTGGTGTAGCAGTAGGTGTCGGTGTAGCAGTAGGTGTAGCTGTAGCCGTTGACGAAGGTGTAGGTGTAGGTGTTGTCCCGTTGTCGGGTACAGGCACATAACCAGGGGTGGTATAGATTGTGTTGAGCACGGAAGTTGCCTTAGTGCCATAGGGGCCGTTCACAACGGATTTACCCCAATCCGACAGGCTGCCGGCAGGACCGCTGGCCATATCAAGATATTCAACTCCGCCGCCGTTTCCGTACCAGGACCACGCCAGCCAGCCGACCCCTTTTTCCTGCGAATAGCTCATAATGGCTGCTTCATCGACGTCTCCGCCCGAATGCTTCCAGCCGAACTCTCCGATGATGACCGGCACGCCAATAGCCAGAGCACTGTCGATATTGCTTTTTACCGTGGCGGCTGACCCGCCGGAATATTCGTACATATGAATGGAGAAGATCGTATTCGCAAGG
This sequence comes from Paenibacillus graminis, assembly GCF_000758705.1. Classification (NCBI taxonomy): domain Bacteria; kingdom Bacillati; phylum Bacillota; class Bacilli; order Caryophanales; family Paenibacillaceae; genus Paenibacillus; species Paenibacillus graminis. Next base: position 2,164,462 of record NZ_CP009287.1, read on the forward strand.
GGATCAGAATTGAACACGGCATTCCCGCTTGTGAAAATAGAGGACGGGTACTGCCCCCAGCCGGCAGCATCAACGACCAGAGTGTTCTTGATGCCGGCAGCACGGAGGGCCGGAATGGCGGACTGATAGCCGCTGGCCCAGGCCGGCGTGCTCCAGGAGCCGAACCATTCGTTGGCGATATTGACGATGACCCGGTCTTCCCTGCCGATGAGGGCATCCTTGATGCTGATCCAATAATTGACGGCTGCGTTCAGCGCGGAAGCGTTGTCCGAACCCGTCGCGTCATGCACCTCAAGCATGGCGGTCAGCTTGTACTGGTCGCAGAGTGCGAGGATGTTCTGCACATCGGACAAGCTGTCGAGGGACCACTGGCCCCCATTCGAGAGTACAATACGGACCGTATTTGCGCCGGTAGCCGCGATCGCGGGAATGGCTGCAGCCAGGTCATTTTTATACCAGGTGTGCGCATGATTTACGCCCCGCATGACAAAAGGGCTGCCAGTGGCATCGATTAATTTGGTACCGCTTACATGAAAACCCTTAACTGAAGTTCCTGCTGCTGCCGCCTGCTTCTGTGGGATCGAGAGGGAGAGGATGAGGATAAACGTTAGGGCCAAAATACCAAGAATCCGGAATGAAAAATGCTTGCTCGCTTGCATGGATAGTTCCTCCTTTAACGGATTTGGATTTGCTATCTATATCTGCATACTCCCAGAAGTGTGTGCGGTACGCGGCCAGACCACCTCCAATACCCATATATATCCAATATAACATATGAATATTTGTTTTGGAATCACTATAAAAAAATAATAACAAAATAAAAAAACATTCAAATTTAAAAAGGATTGTCATGTTACTCACAGCTTAAGAAAGAATAGAATATGCGGAACATTGACAACAAATTTCGAATTGACTATACTTTCAGTAATCATATAGCTGACATACGTTGAACGAGACAGTAGCAGCCTTTGTCCCTGTCACAGAAAGCCGGGGGGGATGGAACCCTGGCACACACATGGACTGCGAATTACACTCTGGAGTATCTTGGGTAATGCCAAGCGGAAATCAAGCGAACGATACCTCGCTTAAGAGTGGTGCGGACCCTGCCTGTCAGGCCGTTCGTACAATCTGGGTGGTAACACGGTTAATTATAGTCGTCCCTGTGTCTGAATAGACAAGGGGCGATTTTTTGTGCGGAAATATAAGGAGCGCTGTGTTTCATACCATTCGCGGCCCTTATATTTCTTGCTGAAACAGAATGCGTCCCTCTAGGACGGATGAACCGTTTCTACCCGCTTGGGTCTACCGGACAAGGTTGCAGTGCTGCTTGGTTCAACGTACAGCAGATGGATACGAAATATTGACAAAGGGGCTGGATTGGCTTGAACATTATTGATGAATTGGAATGGCGCGACGCGATTAACCAGCAGACGGATGCAGAAGGACTGCGGGAATTAACGAATACCAAGTCAGTTTCACTCTATTGCGGTGTTGACCCTACGGGCGACAGCATGCATATCGGCCATCTCATCCCCTTTATGGTGCTGAAACGCTTCCAGCTTGCCGGACACCGTCCGGTGATCCTGATCGGCGGAGCTACAGGAACGATCGGCGATCCGAGCGGACGGCAGAGTGAGCGCTCCCTCCAGACGCTGGAGCAGGTGCAAGCCAATGTGGATGCGCTGACAGCGCAGATGAAGAAGCTGTTTGTGACCGAAAGCGACAATCAGGTGCGTATGGTCAACAACTATGACTGGACCCACAAGATGAACGTCATCGAATTCCTGAGAGATTATGGCAAAAACTTCAGCATCAACACCATGCTTGCCAAGGATGTTGTCTCCAGCCGCCTGGACAGCGGAATTTCGTTCACGGAATTCTCCTACCAGATTCTGCAGTCTCTGGACTACCTGCACCTGTACCAGCATGAGGATGTGCAGCTGCAGGTCGGCGGTTCTGACCAATGGGGCAATATCACAAGCGGCCTGGACCTGATCCGTAAAAAAGAAGGGGCCGACGCCAAAGTATTCGGCCTGACCATTCCGCTGATGCTTAAATCGGACGGTACGAAGTTTGGCAAAAGCGCAGGCGGTGCGATCTGGCTTGATCCGAAAAAAACGACACCATACGAGTTCTACCAGTTCTGGGCCAACAGCGACGACCGCGATGTGGTGAAATACCTCAAATACTTCACCTTCCTGACCCGGGAGGAGATCGAAGCGCTGGCGGAAAAGGTGCAAACCGAGCCGCATAAGCGTGAAGCGCAGAAGGCGCTGGCCGAAGAAATGACCCGCTTCGTTCATGGCGAGGAGCTGCTGGAACAGGCGAAGCGTATTACTGCAGCCCTGTTCAGCGGAGACATCCGCTCCCTCACTGCGGAAGAAATCGAGGAAGGCTTCAAGGAAATGCCGACCTACACATCCGGCAAGGAATCGAAGAATATCGTGGATTGGCTGGTCGATCTGGGCATTGAGCCGTCCAAACGCCAAGCGCGTGAAGATATCACCAAGGGGGCGATTTCACTCAATGGGGAGCGCGTCACTGAACTCGGAGTGGAAGTGACGGCTGAAGACGCCATCGGCGGGCGCTTCATTATCATCCGCAAGGGCAAGAAGAATTACAGCCTGGTCAAGCTGGCCTAAGGCACAATATAAGCAGCAGACATAGGGCTGTCCCGTCCGCAGAGTTTTTTCTGCAGGGTGAGGACAGCCCTTTATATTTCTTGCTGAAACGCCACTGACCCTAAATAGATGCCGAAGCCGTTCCTGTTTGTAAGCGGAAATTATACAATGCACAAAGGGTGGATTGCGTTGCTTGGCAGGAAGGAACGGGGAACGCAGAATCTGGACAGGCGCGGAAAGCTTCAAGGAGTGAAGTGGAATTAGGGAACTTAAATGGACGGAAAAGCGTTCCTGCATAGGTGATAGTTGGAATTAGTAGACTTAATCTTAGCAATTTCACCTGAAAGGGGGTGAATAGGCGGGATTAAGTCTACTTTTTCCCACAAACGCGTCCGGGAGAGCGGACTGGGAAGACTTAAGTTCACTTTTTCCACTTGAACGAACTATAAGAACTTATGTGTTCTGCACTAATCAGGTACGCTCATCCGTGAGGTACGTCTTCACCGGCGGCGGGGAATAGTTCAGGAATTGCCGGACCATGCCCTCGGGAGAGACATCGGTAAGGACCATTGACCGGTGTATGTCCGTCATGAACTGTTCCCGGGCCATTTGGTCAAACAGGGCAATCAGCGGATCGTAATAATGATGTACATTCAAAATGCCGCAAGGCTTCCGGTGCAGTCCCAATTGCGCCCACGTAAAAATCTCAAAGTACTCCTCCATCGTCCCCGGGCCGCCCGGTAAAGCGATAAAGCCTTCAGCCAGCTCCGACATTTTTAGTTTGCGTTCATGCATCGAATCCACCAGGATCAGTTCCGTGAGATGCTTGTGTTCGATTTCCCGGCTTTTGAGAAAATGGGGGATAACCCCGACCACGTCCCCTCCGGCTTCCAAAGCGGCGTCCGCCACCTCACCCATGAGGCCGACGGTTGCCCCGCCGTAGATCAGGGTGATGCCGTGTTCTGCCAGCACTTTTCCCAGCGCATGGGCGCTTTCCTTATAGACGGGTGAAGCTCCATCACGTGACCCGCAAAAAACAGCAATGCTTTTCATAGGTGAATAACTCTCCTTTGCTTGAGTAAGATCAACTCACCGGAAGCCGTCTCCAGGAGTACACTTCTTACGGTAGCATATTGATGAGCTGATTGCACTTCCTCTGGCTCAAGAATTAGAGGTGAAAAAGGGGAGGGATACGGGTAAACGGGCCAGTAAAGTAATGATTGTACTTTTATCTGCTGTTGTGAGCGGCCGTTGCTAACCCTGCGGCTGCAGTGCCTTAACGTTGATTTGCTTCCACAGTTTATCCAGACCTTCCGCTATCGGGGTTATGACGCTGCTGCTTTTAAGGTAACCATTGTGGCATAAAGGGGTCCAGCTTTTGATGAGCGTTCCAACATTGACGTCCCGGTCTTCAGTCACAACCTTATCATATGCAGGGTGAATACTCTTAAGCGGATAGGCCAGCACATCATCTTTATCGTAAAAGTTAATCCATTCGCCTGGAACCTGCGGATGCTGAGCGGAGAACCCTTTGCTGGGAACCTGGATCGGCTTGTCTAACTGTGGGAAGCGCAAGCCCCACAATGGCAATGTGGTTCCACAGGAATAGAACAGCGACAGGGTATCCCCCCGTTCCAGTGCAGAATCCGGATTCAGGACTGGAGGCTTCCGGTGGCCATACTGCAAATCGTAAAAGAAATTGCTTGCAATCACAGTCCCCAGACTATGTGAAATGACACAAAGCGGTGCATCCGGTCCGGCTTCAGCGCTTAGTATGTTTAATTGCGTGCTTATCGTTTTATGAATGGCCTCATAATTATCGTCCCCGCCATCCAGGGGCTGGTAGGCCACGGCATCCGCCAGGTAGTGAATCATGAACTCTCTAAGTTCTCTATAGCGCAGATTGTAAGGAGGTCCCACCAGTGTCTTCATTAATTTTTCTTCCCGGTTAGCAAAGACAGAAGCCCAATATACCGGCTTAATCACGATTCGCTGCCCGGGCTTTTTTTCTCCGCTTACCGCCGAGAAGGTCCTGTGCATTTCCTCGATAAATGTATCTGCAAAATCCTCATGCTGTTTGCCTAAACCGTGAATCACAATCATAGCCAGCTTCTGTGGCATGTCAATCCCCGCTTTCTTCTGATTTGCTATTAATACAAGAGCCAACAGGAAGTGTCGGCTCCTTTTAGTTTGTCTTAACGGAATTGAAAACATCCATTTCGTAAAATAGATGTTAAATTTTATAAAATAAGAGAATTTAGGTAAAACATCATTGACACAAAATCCCATTGCAAGGTAAAAATCTTATATAAGATTATTTGTAACAAAAATATTGATGTGAGGGGGAGTGGCTTAGTGGGTGAAATGTTTGTTCGTTCATCAAGTGTCTCAAGCGGCACTAGCCAAGCGGTCTATCATCTGGTTTCAAATGTAACGGGTCATAGGATCGGAGATTTGAATCCGGATATGTATCTGGAAGATGATTTGGGGCTTGATTCCATCAAAATGATTACTTTAATGAATGAATTAATCGGACTGGTCCCGGCAGAGCAAATGGATGATTTTACGGCCGCATACCCGGTGACTGCCTTGCTGGGTCTGCAAACCGTCGGGGAGCTTGTGCAGATTTTTGATGAATGGGAACATGCCCGGCGGGAAGGGACAGAGGTACAGGCTGCGGTGAGTACTGCGCTTCAAGCGCACGAGGATACCCGGTCGGAGGTTGCTGCAGTCCAGGTTCATTCCGCTGTGCCAAATTTGCGCGAACAGCTGGAAATAGAGGTTGGCAGGTTGATCTCCAGCATTACCGGACATAAGTCTGAAGATTTGCATTCGGATATGGAGCTAGAGAGGGATTTGGGCCTGGATTCTATTAAAATGATTTCATTAATGAGCGGGATGGTTTCATTGCTCCCTGCCGGTTCATCCGATGGACACAGCGAAAGCAGTATAATGACTTCGCTCCTGTCTTTGAATACGGTTGGAGATATCGTGGAAATGCTGGCCGTCCGCGGAGAGGGGAGCAGCGGTACCCGGACAGCTGCCGGTGACGAGAACACTATTGCAGTGGAGATTCCTGAAAATGAGCCTGAATTTCTTGAAATATTACATTCCCAATATTTGTTTCTGATCACCTATTTGTCGGTAGCCAACCTGACCATAACTTCAGGGGTGCGCCTGCGGGGGAGACTGGATGCCGACAGCCTGCGGAAGTCGTGGAGCGAGTTGATCCTCCGTCATCCTGTACTACGAGCCGTATTCATTACGGAGCCGGCGAACGCGAGCTTGAAGGGGTATCGTCTCCAATTGCTGAAGACTGCAGTGCCGCCTGAAATTCCTGTCCTGGATATCAGACATCTGGATGAACAAGCAAGGCGCCGGTGGATCTCGGAAAGGTTCGAAGCCTCGCTGAATGAGAAATTTGATATCACCCGCTGGCCGCTGCATTCTTTGTCAGTTATCCAAACGGCCGACCTGGAATACGAGCTGATTCTGGATATCAGCCATATGATCTCGGACGGTCTGGGCAACCAGCAGATTCTGAGAGAAATTATGGAGATTTACGGGGCGGAATCGCACAACAAAGCAGCCAAGCTGAGGCCCGCGCTGCCAGCTGTGGAATATAACCGCATTGTATCTGAAATCAATGCCTGGAATGCTCCGGGAGAGATGGAGGCGCTGGACCGGTACTTGCAGCAGCAGGGCCGTGGAGCCTACTTCTTTAACCCCTTCGGGGCAAGCCGCAAGGCAAATGCGGCAGGTGCTGCCGGAGCTGTGATTCATTCCCGCAAATACTGGATCGGCGAGGACACAACAGCACGGCTGATTGCCTCTACCAAGACCTGGCGGACCTCACTGTTCATTCTTCTGGTCAGCGCATATCTGAAGACGATCAAGCAGCAGGGGGAAGAACGGAATCGGATTATTCTGAATCTTCCGACAAGCGGCAGGCTGTATCCCCACACGGATGCTTCAGAAGTGCTAAGCGCCTTTGCCCAAAATCTTGCACTCAGCTTCACTTGCGAAGATGTAAATGAAGAATGGGAATCACTAATTAACAGAACACATGAAGAATTCACCAACAAATTATCCTCAGGCATAGACAGGGCGCAGACCTACAGAGCTGCGCAGTATGCTAAAGACACGATCCATCTGCAGAACGGCGTTATGCCGGAAGCGGTGGCCTCCATGATCCGCTCCACATTGAAATCTAACCTATATCTTTCATTCGTAGGCAATACATCCATACACACGCAATACGGGGATTACGAAGTTTATGATTATGAGGCTTTTACAGGAACCAACCCGGGAACGATTGACTGCCTGGCTGAATTGTTTCAGGGTCGGCTGATGATTACGGCCAACTATGACAGCACCTTTTTTGATGATGATTATATCGGGGAGCATATGGACAGGTTCATGGACAACCTCAGTCAGCTTGCCGGTATGGAACCTGTGGTCAAGCCGGTGCTTGCCGCAGCAGACAGTGAAGAGCCGAATAACGCGGAAATAAGAGAACGGCTGTACGGAATGGCCCAGGATATTTGCGGAACGGCGTTTGATGAGAATGCTCTGTTCAAGGATATGGAGGCAGAACTCGGGTTGGATTCCCTGCAGCGCATCCGGCTGATTACCAGGCTGGGCAAAGTATTCGGGCATGCCGACAAGGCGGCATTGCTGGAATGCAGGACCTTTAATGAAATTATTACCCATATTACACATGTAAATAATGCGGTTGAACTTGCAGGCCGGGACTCTGCTGCTGCAGAAATTCCCTATTTGCATATTTCCAGGCAGTGCAAGGCAACTCCCGATGCGGTTGCGATATTGGACGGCACCGGGGAGGTTACCTACCGCGAGCTGGACGAGCAGTCTAACCGGCTTGCGCATTATTTAATTTCACAAGGGGTGCGTTCCCAGAGCCTGGTCGGCATTCTAACGCTCCCGGGCCGTCTTATGCTGACGGGGATTTTGGGGATTTTGAAAGCGGGAGCGGCTTATGTGCCGCTTGATCCGATGTATCCGGCTGACCGGATCGAATATATTGCGGAGCATGCACAGCTCAGTGTCCTGCTCACAGAGCAGTCCCTGCAAAAGCAGGCAGATCCTATAGTACGGGAGAGCCCTTCCATCCGGAAAGTGGTCTATCTTGATGAAGGATATGAAGCCCACGGCGATTTTGAACAGACGGGAACGGAAGTATGGCAGAAATGCTCCGCCAGTGATCTGCGGGTAGACACCGCCCCCCATGATCTGATGGTTGTTCTGTATACATCGGGATCAACCGGGAAGCCCAAGGGGGTCATGCTGAATCACCGCGGCTATATGAACCGGCTGGAATGGCACCAGCAGACCTTCAATCTTCAGCTTGGCGAACGTGTAGCCCAGAAGACCTCCTGCTGCTTCGATATTTCCGTGTGGGAGCTGCTGTGGCCGCTGATGTACGGCGGAACGGTATGCCCCGTAAGACAGGAAATTGTCAAGAATCCCTGGAGCCTGGCCCGGTGGATGACGGACACCCGAATCAACGTCATGCATTTCGTGCCTTCCCTGTTCGGTGAATTTGTAAATTCATTGGAGGATGAGAACTATACATTTCCTGCGCTTCGCTGGCTGATTTTCAGTGGAGAGGGGCTGCCGCTGAGCCCGGTGCAGCAATGGATGGACCGCTATGGAAATAAGACGAAGCTGGCTAATCTGTATGGTCCTACCGAGGCTTCTATCGATGTTACTTACCACATCATTTCACAGCGGCCGGGTTCAGCAGGGGAGATGAGCATTCCCATCGGCAAGCCGATTCCCGGCGTGTATATCAAAAATCTGGATGAGCACATGCATGAAGTGCCCGTGGGTGAACTTGGCGAACTGTGGATCGGCGGCATTCAACTGGCCAAAGGCTATCTGTACAACCCGGAAAAAACCCGCGAAGCCTTCCATCCCAACCCGTTTCCGGAGATTCCGGGAGAATTTATCTACCGCACAGGTGATTTGACAGTTAGCAAGGCGGACGGAAGCTATGAGTACCATGGACGCATCGACAACCAGGTGAAGCTCCGCGGTTTCCGGGTCGAACTGGGCGAAATTGAAGCTGTGCTGGGCAGTCATGACCAGGTTGCTGAGGTGGCGGTGATTGTCACCCAGCCCGCGCCCGGACAACAGCTGCTGCTTGCCTGCCTGGCAGGCAAACAGGTGCCCGACCAGGAGATTAAAGACTTCGCCGTCCGCAAGCTTCCGTACTATATGATTCCCCACCGGCTGGAATGGCTGCCCAGACTGCCCAAGAATCCAAACGGCAAGCTGGACCGCAAGGCGCTGAGTGTTATGTTCAGCGGGACGGGGCAAGCGCCCCAAGCGTCCCAAGCATCTCAGGCGCCTCAAGCCTCGAAGCTCCTGGTTCCTCCGGCGGAGAATGAGCCGCTGGGCCTAGGGGATACGCTCCCGCTTGCTCCGGCGCAGAGCTGGCTGATGAATTATTTCGAAGATCCTTACTGCTGGGCGGGCTATACCCGCTTCCTATACAAGCAGCCGCTGGATTTACAGCAATTCAAGCAGGCTGCCATGATGCTGAACCGGCGCCATGACGCGCTGAGAAGCATTCTGGAGCGGAAGGATAACGGCTTTGAACAAAGGTTCCTGCAAGGAGAGCTGGGGACCAATGTGGATTTCTATGATGGAAGCCATATGGAGGAAGCCGAAAGAAATGAAGAAATTGGGGTGATTCTGACGGAAGCGGTTCATGGGTTCCGGGTGGACCAATGGCCGTTATGGCGGATTATTGTCATTCAGGTATCGGAAGCGGTCTATGATATTGCAGCAGTCGGGCATCACCTGATTTCAGATGTGGTCACGAATCAGCTGCTGCTGCAGGAAATCTGGCAGATTTACGCTTCACTGAGTCCGGGAGCCCGGCACATAAGCTTGCCCGATGCCAAGCCGTTTGCCGATTTTGTCCGCGCGGTCCAGGAGAAGAAAAGAATCCACGGGAAAGAGTACGCAGGCTACTGGTCCACACATTTCCCTCCTGAATCTGTGTGCAGGCTGCCGGCAGATTTCATCAAGGGACCCAATGACGAGCAGTCTGCTGCGACCCAGCGCTTCACTTTTGACCGGGAGCAGACCTCACTGCTTCTGACCAGAGCCAAGAAGCATTTCAACAGCAATGTATATCCGATTTTGCTGGCCCCTCTATATAAGGAGATGAGCGTTTTTTTCGGACAGCCGGAGGTGGTTGTGAGCCATCGGGTGCACGGAAGAGAATTGGGCAGCGGACAGAATTTCATGCAAACACCGGGCAACTTTGCTGTGAATTTTCCGCTGGGCATAAATGTGGAGAAGGACAGCCAATGGAGCACTCTGATCTCCAGCATCCGTAAAGGTCTCGAAAATGTGCCGCTTGGCGGAGTGAGCTATGATCTGGTATCCGAGAGTCTGCCGCGCTACATGTACCCGGATGTGAAGCTGACCCCAATCCGGGCGAACTATCTCGGCAACCGGGATGCCCCCCGCCTGCCGGGCCTGGAATTTTCCAGAGAAGGCATGGACCGCAGATTTTCACTGCCGGGTCAAAAACGGATATCGGTCATTGAATTCTTTTTCTCCATTGAAGAAGGGAAGCTGACCGTTGAGATCGAGTACTCCGCCAATCTTTATGCTGCTGCTACGATCCAGGGGCTGGCTGAGCAGTATATGGAGCAAGCACTTGAGCTTCTGGCGTCCATTCAGGATACCCCGGCACTGCCCCCGGCTCCCAGAGCAGGACTGCTGGCACATAAAGTAGCGGTCATAACGGGCGGCAGCAGAGGCATCGGACGGAGCATAGCCTTGTCCATGGCCGGTGAAGGGGCCGACATTGTGCTGGTATCCAGATCCGGACAGCAGCTTCAGGAGACTGCAGATGAAATCCGCCGGCTCGGGGTGAAGGTTATGTCCGTATCCGCCGATGTGAGTGACGCTCCAAGCGTCAATAAGGCGGTTGAACAGATTATTGAACGCTTCGGCCAGATCGATATTCTTGTCAACGGTGCCGGAATTACCGGCATGGCGGCGATGGCCGACATGAGTCCGGGGGTGTGGGAGTCGATCATTCAGGTGAATCTGCTTGGAACCTATCATTTCTGCTACGCGGTGATCCCTTATCTGATCAGGCAAAATCAGGGCAAAATCATCAACATCGGCTCGGATTCCTCATTTATCGGCTATCCGATGATGAGCGCCTATGCGGCATCCAAGCACGGGGTGCTTGGACTGACCCGTGCACTGTCAGAAGAGCTGAAGAACAGCAACATTCAGGTGAATGCTGTGTGCCCGGCGCTCGTGGACACCGGCATGGCACCGGCGGCTTTCAAGGGGCGGGCGATTCCTCCGTCCGGGGTTGCGGACTCGGTGGTGTTCCTGGCCTCTCCGCGTGCGGATTATATTACCGGCGAGGCTGTACAGATCAACGGCAAACAAGATATGCACTGGTTCGGGGCACAGCAGATGCAGCTGCTTCAGGCCGTTCAGCGCAGACAGCCGTAATGGGGGCGGTGTGATGGAACTAAAGACGCACAAGCCAGGGAAGCTGGGGGACCTTTTTGGAGGCGGGAAAGCCGTTATTTACGGTATCGCACTTTTGGTAGGCACCTCCGTCGGTGTCATTAATCCGCTCTCCACCACTCACATGACGGCGAATCACGGGGAAGAAATATGGATAGGGGTGATCTCCTCCTCCTACTTTTTCTTCATGGCACTCGGTTCCATGGTTGCAGACAGAACGATGAGAGGTACTGATATGAAGCGGGTCATTACTTCAGGCCTGCTGCTTACGGCGGTCTGCTCGGCGCTCTTCCCGCTGTTCACCGCGAATGCAGTCTGGCTGTTTCTGATGTCACTTATGGGCATAGGCATCAGCTGCAACATGATGGGACTTCAGACGGCGCTCCACAGTCTCACGGATGAGAGAAGTCTGGGGATGGTCAGCGGAATGTACAGCCTGTGTTTTGCGCTTGGACTGATTGCCAGCTCTGCACTTGCGCCGCAGGTCTACGACCAGGTAGCCTGGCTGCCGTTTGCATTCAGCAGCTTCTGTCTCGTGCTTGCTTCTGCCGTTATCTATTTCAAGCTGCCGGGTGTACTGGTCATTCCCGGGCGCTCGGGGGAAAAGGTGCTGTCCAGAATCAACCTGCCGCTGTTCGGTGCTTTTGTCTACGGGTTCGGCGAAACGATTGTAGTGGCCTTATATCCCCTGTATCTGATCCGTGAGCATGTTGCCGTTGCCCAGACGGGGTATGGATTAAGCATCTTTGCTGTCGGCAGCATCCTCGGCTTGCTGCCGGTCACCTATCTGGCTGACCGGATCGGATGCAAGAGATGCCTGATTTTATGTGTAGCTATCTCGATCTTTACCCTTCTGGGCATTGTGACTTCCGGCAGCATGCCTTTAAGACTGCTGTTCTCCTTTGCCTCCGGGTTCATCATCGGCCCCCTGTACCCGTTGGCGATGGCGCTTACGGCGCAGGAACTGACGCCAGGGGAGAGAGCCTCAGGGAACGCTTTGTTTACCACATTTTATGGCTTTGGATCAGCGGCGGGTCCGTTTTTATCCTCGGTAGCCATGAATGCATGGGGCAATCAGCATTTATTCACTGTATGTGTGCTGCTGTTCTGCCTGTTCCTTGCCCATGCGGCAATAACCAGAAAAGGATCGAAAGTAAGGGTAACGAAGGAGGAAATATTGTGAGCAGTTCCAAACGGAAGAAATCAGAAACCAAGCTTTCCATCCTGAAGGGCGAAAGCATCACCGGCAGATTTACGGAAATGGGGAATCTGGCCAATGTGCTGATTCACGTGTCCGGCAATACAGACCGGGGCATTACCTTCCTGCAAAATGATAATTCAGAGTTCTTTCTCTCCTATCTGGCCCTCCTTGAAGGCGCAACCCGCCGTCTCGGCGGCCTGCAGGAGCAAGGTTTTGCACCAGGCCAGTATGCGCTTATTCTGCTGGAGGACAGCCGGGAATTCGTTCTTACGTTCTGGGCATGCATCCTGGGCGGAATCATCCCCGTACCGGCCTCCTATCCTGCCTCTTCGAAGGTCATCAATACCTCCCTAAGCAAGCTGCAGGCGATATGGGAGGTCCTGGAACGGCCGCTGATCATCTCGGACCACAGCATCGCAGAGGCGAGGGATGAGATGGAGACCACGCTCGGCATCAGCGGCCTGCGGATTCTGGAAGCCGCAAAGCTGGATACAGCCGGGCGGGACGGAACCCATATGCTGGCCGGGGCGCATACTCCGGCGATGATTCAATTCAGCTCCGGGAGCACAAGTGTGCCGAAGGGAACCATTCTGACCCATGATAATCTGCTAACCAATATAGAATCGATTATCACCAGCTCAAGGATGTCAGAAGATGACCGTTCCCTTGGCTGGATGCCGTATCACCACGACATGGGACTGATCGGCTTCCATCTGTCCACGGTGGCCTGCGGGATTAACCAGTTCAATATGACGCCGATGAAATTTGTAAAAAGGCCGACCCTGTGGCTGGATATGATCGACAAGCACCGGATCACCTTCACCGGCTGCCCGAATTTCGGGCTTCGTCTTGTCAGCAGCAGAGTGAAGGAAGAGCAGCTGAAATCCTGGGACCTAAGCTCGCTCCGGCTGCTCTATAACGGTGCCGAGCCTATATCGGTGAAGACCATGCGGGAGTTCATGGACAAATTCGTGCACAGCGGGCTAAAACGCAGTGCGATGTATCCTGTATATGGAATGGCGGAGGCCTGCCTGGCGGTCAGCTTCCCCCGGCCCGGCGAAGAGCCGCTGGTCCATTCCGTCAGCCGCGAGCGGCTGGTCGGTGAATCCCGGATTGAGGCCATCGGCGAGAACAACAGGCATGCCTCATTAATTGCTGATGAAGGCTACCCTGTGACGGGCATGGAAATCCGGATCGTGGACGAGGCTTCGGGTGCAGTCGTTCCCCAAGGCACGGTGGGCGAAATTCAGATTCGCGGCCGCAATGTGACTTCGGGCTATATCAATAACCCGGAGGCTACCGCGCGGTCATATCAGGACGGATGGCTGAAGACCGGCGACACCGGCGTTGTTCTGAACGGGCGCTTATCGGTAATCGGAAGAATCAAAGACATCATTTTTGTCAACGGCCAGAATTTCTTTGCGCATGATATTGAAGCAGTAATGGAGGAGCTGGATGGGGTCGAACCGGGCAAGATTGCCGTGTGCGGCTGGCATGATGAACAGGAAGGACAAGAGAGAGTCGGGATCTTCTCAACGGTAAGGCTTAAGGAGCAGGAAATTAAGCCGTTCTATGCCAAGATACTCCGTCATGTGAACGAGGTCATCGGCATCGCTGTAGACTATGTGTCACTAATCCGCTCTATCCCCAAGACGACAAGCGGCAAAGTGCAGCGGTTCGTTCTTGTCGAGGCCTTCCGGAAGGGAGAGTTCCAGGACAAGTCGTATTCCGCCGCGTATTTCGCAGAGGAGACAAAGGAGGCTCACTCTCTCGAGGCACCGTCCCTGGAGGCACCGTCTCTGGAGGTACCGTCTCTGGAGGTACCGTCCCTAAAGGCACTGTTCCCAGTGGCGGCTCCCGGAGCCTTTCTGGACAAAATTCGCGGCGTTTGGGCTGAAGTGCTGGGCCGTCCGGCTGCAGCGATTCCGTATAACCAATCTTTCATGTCCATGGGAGGCACCTCGCTCAAGGCGATACAGATTCTGGGCGCTTTGGAGGACGAACTGCGCATTGAACTGAATCATGATCTGCTGATCAAATGCCGCACCATTGAGGAGATGGACAGCTATCTGGCCCGCAGAGTGAATACGGGCGGCAATCCGCCCTCTTCCGGGGAGCGGCAGTCCGCTGCCGTTCAGGACACCAACAGCGGCGATGCAGATATTGCTGTGATTGCGATGGCCTGCCGGTTCCCGGGTGCTTCAAGTCCGGAGGAATTCTGGAACAACCTGCTGCAGGGGAAGGATTCCATCCGTGAAGTGCCGCGGGACCGCTGGAATATTGACGATTATTACAGCCCCGCTCCGGAATTCGGCAAAATTTACTGCCGTAATGGCGGGTTCCTTGATAACCCTTATGGCTTTGACGCTGCTCTGTTCGGCATCTCCGGGGATGAAGCGGCGGTGATGGACCCGCAGCAGCGGATCGTGATGGAGCTGGTATACGAACTGATTGAGCGGGCGGGATATTCAAGGCAGCAGATGAACGGCAGGGATGTCGGACTGTTTGTCGGTGCGGGCGGCAATTCCTATTTCGAATATCACCTGAATACTTTGAACCGAATGAATCTTCAGAGCTTTGACAGCTTCTCTATGCTGACGAGCGTGCAGCAGGAGCGTATTATGGAAGAATGGAAGCGGAAGCTGGGGGTTACGGGAACTCATCCCAACCTTCTGGTGGATAATATCGTCAATATGATTCCGGCACGGACTTCCCAGGAATTTAACTTCAAAGGGCCAAGCATGGTGGTAGATACGGCCTGCTCCTCTTCCCTGGTCACGCTGCATCTGGCCGCAGCCTCGATCCGCAGGGGGGAATGCGGATCTGCCATTGCCGGTGGCATTCATCTTATGCTGACGCCGGCCTCCTATCAATATTTCAGCAGCGCCGAAGCCTTGTCCCCCACTGGCCGCAGCAGCGTGTTCGCGGCTGACGCAGACGGCTTCGTTCCGGGCGAGGGTGCCGGACTGGTGATGTTGAAACCGCTGGGGCAGGCACTGAAAGACGGCGATCCGGTGCTGGCGGTGTTGAAGGCCAGCGGGATCAATAATGACGGGCATTCCATCGGCGTAATGGCACCGAATCCGGACGGGCAAAGGGAGCTGATAGAATCCCTGTACATCAGGCACAATCTCAGTCCGGCGGATGTGCAGTATGTAGAGGCCCACGGAACAGGTACCAAAATCGGTGATCCGAGTGAAGTTAGAGCACTGGATAATGCCTTCAAGCGCTGGGGACTGCTGCAGCAGTCAGTTGCCATTGGATCGGTGAAATCCAATATTGGCCATCTATTGGGGGCGGCGGGTATTGCAGGCTTCATTAAAGTGGTGATGGCGCTGCAGAACAAGATCATGCCGCCGCAGATCAATGTCTCCGCTCCGAACCCGATGCTGAAATTTGAGAAGACGCCGTTCTACCTGCTTACCGCAGCCCAGGAGTGGTCGGTGGCCGAAGGAACGGCCAGAAGAGCAGCTATCAATTCCTTTGGCTTCGGCGGCACCAACAGCCACATGGTGGTTGAAGAAGCGCCTGCACGGGCATCAACAAGTGAAGCAGAGCAACCGGTGCGGGCCAAGCATATCATAGGGCTGTCCGCACAGACTGAGCCGGCGCTGCTGCAGAAGATGCTGGAGCTTGCGGCATTCCTGGAGCAGCACGGGGACTATCCGCTGGCAGATGTCTGCTACACCGAGAATGCCACGCGAACCGTATTGCCGCACCGCTTCCATGCCGTGACGGATTCGGTACCGGATCTGATCAGAAAGCTGCAAACCGGAGTCCCGGCCGCTGCCCCGGTTTCTCATTCACCCGCAATGGCCCTGATGTTCACCGGACAAGGATCGCAGTATGCAGGCATGGGCAGAGCGCTGTATGAAGGACTTCCCGCCTTCCGGAACAATATTGACGCCTGCTCCGCAGCGTTTGAGCCTTATCTGGACCTGAAGCTGACGGACCTCATCTATGGCGGGGAGGCCGATGATAAACTGCTTGCCCAGACACAGCTTACCCAACCGGCCGTTTTTACACTGGACTATGCGTTTGGGCGTCTGCTGCTGGATGCGGGCGTCCAGCCTGCTTATATGCTGGGGCACAGCATCGGAGAATGGGCTGCCGCATGCCTTGCGGGCATTGTCAGTCTTGCCGATGCGGCGAGGCTGGTCGCCGCAAGAGGCAGGCTCATGAGCGGGCTTCCGGCTGCCGGAGCCATGGCCGCCATATTCACTTCAGGCAGCGCGCTGGAAGAATTGCTGCAGCCTTTTGACGGTTCCTTATGGGTTGCCGGATACAACATTACGCATCAGGTGGTCTCCGGCAGCAGCGAGGCGGTCGACGAATTCTTATCCGTACTGCAGGGCAAGGGGATCAGGGCCAAACGGCTGAATGTGTCCCAGGCCTTCCACACTCCGCTGATGACCCCGATGCTGGAGGCGTTCAGGAAGGAGCTGGAGGCCACTGTATTCCATGCGCCGCTGATTCCGGTGATCTCCAATGTCACTGCCGAAGTGATCGAAGGTCCGACTGCGGCAGAGTACTGGATGCGGCATATCCTGGAAGCTGTCCGTTTTGAACAGAGCCTTGCTTACGCGCTGGACCAGGAGGTCTCGGTTCTGATTGAATGCGGACCCGACGCGATCCTCGCCGGAATGGCGGGGGGGCTGCGTCACCCGGTCAAGCCGCAGGTGCTTCATGCGCTTAGCCGCAAGAAGGATCCATGGGACACCTGGCTTGGCCTGCTCGGCCAGCTGCATTGCCTTGGCGCCAGGCTGGACTGGGCGGCTGTGGAGCAAGGCGGACTTTTCCGTAAAGTACCACTGCCTGCCTATCCTTTTGAGCATACAATCTTTAAGCCCGATTTCGGAGATAACTCCGGCTCAGACTCTGCTGTAAATGCAAGGAAGTGGCTCCATGAATGGAAATGGAGACCTGAGCCGCTTGCGGAAGACAACAGTCTTGCGGCCGGGGCGGTGCTGGTGTGGAAGGGGGAAACGGAGTTCGGAAGGGAACTGGAGAGCGTGCTCGACACTGAGCGCAATCCGGTCTTTTATGTAAGCTTCGGCGATGAACCGCATTATGACGGGGACCGGAGCTTCACGATACGGATGGATAGGGAGGAGGATTACAGCGCCATGCTGCGCCAGCTGCCGGGCGCTGTCTCCGCCGTTATTCATTTGTCCAACTACGCGCGGGAGAAGCTGCGTACCCCAGAGCTGTTAACGGACATCCAGGCGGTGAACGATGGAATTTGGAGCCTTTATTTCCTGGGCCAGACGCTGGTGCTGCAGGGGCTGCGCGATGTGCGGCTTATTATTGTGACGAATAAGGCGTTCAGGCTGGAGGGGGATCAGGAAGCAGGGAATCCGGCGCAGACGGCAGCGGCTGCAGTGGGTCAGGTCATTGATTTGGAGCATGAAGGGATTCATGTCTCGGTGCTGGATATGAACAAGGATGAATATCTTACAGGCCAGGAATTTGCGGCCGCCCTGAACGCTTCACTGAAGCTGAGGAACGATGGGGAATCTGTCACTGCGATCCGCAGCGGTACCGCATATTTGCGGACCCTGGAACGGATGCCGGAGCAAGTAGCCGGAGAAGGGTTTGAACCATACAGCGGCGAAACCTACCTGATTACCGGCGGTACAGGGCTTGTCGGCAGCCGGATCGCCGAAGCGCTTGTCCGGCAGGCGCAGATCAACCTGGTGATTACCGGCCGTAGGCCGGTTCCGGCTGAACCCGGGCGTCTCCTTGAGCTGGAGAAGCTGGGGGCGCAGGTGATGTATGCGGCAGTGGATGTCACCAGCCGTACGCAAATGGAGGAATTATTGGACCGCATTCATGCCGTCTATGGACCGCTGCATGGTGTCATTCATGCAGCCGGCCGGATGGAATATGCTCCGCATAAGCTGCTGGCCCGCAGCCAGGACGAGATCGAACAGGTGCTGGCTCCCAAGTGGCAAGGCACGATTATTACGGACCTCGTCACCCGGCAGGAGCCGCTGCGATTTTTTGCAGCCTTGTCCTCTGTCTCGGCCTCCCGCAAAGCTTGGGCTTCCGGGCTTGGGGATTATGCCGCGGCGAATGCGTTCTTGAACGGCTACTGCATTTTCCGGGCCGGGGACCATGCGCCGGGACGCTCCTTATCCATTAACTACTCCCTCTGGAAGGATACGGGGGCCGGAACCGATTACGGCAAACTGGTTGACCTCGCCCTTAAGGGACAAGGCTTGCAGCCGCTTGCCCATGAGGAAGCAGCGGCTGCTTTCCTGAGAGCCTTGTCCTCTACCGGGTCTGATATTGTTCATGTACTCGATCTGGTGGAGCCGAAGGCGCAAAAGGAATATTCCGCACTGCCTTCCAGGCAGCAGGAGCCTATGCGGGTGGCGGAGCGGCCGTTCACCCATCGCTCCACGAGAGAAATCAGAGATATTGTCTATCAGGCCATCGGTGAGGAATTGCGGATATCTATCCGCAATCTGGATGCGGGCATGAATTTCACGGAGCTGGGTCTGGATTCAGTTGGAGCGACACGGGTGGTTGCCGACATTGGCGGCAAGCTTAATACAGAGCTTTACCCGACCCTGATTTTTGAATATCAGACGCCGGAAGCCCTGGCCTCGCATATTGCGGAGCAGCTGACCGAGGACTCAGCGGCTTATGCCGCTACAGCCCTGGAGACAGCGGGCGGAGCAGCTGAATCCGGCCCGGAAGAGCGGCAGGACATCGCCATCATCGGCATGGGTCTGCGCATACCGGGGGCGAACAGCCTGGAGGAATACTGGGAGCTGCTGCACAGCGGCAGAAGCGCTATCCGTGAAGTGGCTTCCGGCAGATGGTCGGATGACAAGCATGTGAACGAGGATGCAGGCGTGTTTCATACCTCCTATACCGGCAAGGGCGGGTTCATCGACGCCCCGTATGATTTTGATCCGCTGTTCTTCGGCATGTCGCCCAAGGAAGCGGAGTCTGCAGATCCGCAGCAGAGGATTTTCCTGCAGATTTGCTGGGAGGCCCTGCAGCAGGCGGGATACGGCGGGAAATACCGCACCCGCAAAATAGGAGTGTTCGCAGGCTGTGAGCAGAACACCTATATGGAGCATTTCGCTAATTACCGTTCCTATATGCTGATTAAGGAACGGTTGCTGGACAGTTCGGCCTTCACCGGCATGCTGCCTGCTGAGCGGCAGGAGATTCTCGCCCGAATCTCCGGCGTGCTGGAGCCTGCACGGCTGGTCGCCGATGTTGTTGCAGGGAACGGCCTGAATGAAGTGGCCGCGAGGGTCAGCCATTGCCTCAACCTGAGCGGGCCGAGCCTGATCGTGAATTCCGCCTGCTCCTCTTCCCTGGTGGCCATCCATATGGCCTGCGAGAGCCTGCGGACCGGACAGTCGGAGATGGCGCTTGCCGGAGGGGTGAATCTGAACCTTAGCCCGACGCCGTTTGTGTCTCTGAGCCGGGTAACCGCGCTGTCTCCAACGGGCGAGTGCTATCCGTTTGACCAGCGGGCGAACGGAATGGTTCTGGGGGAAGGGGCAGGCGCTGTGCTCCTGAAGCCGCTTCAAGCCGCGTTGCGGGACGGCGATCATATCCATGCGGTGATCAAGGGCTCGGCAGTCAACAATGACGGGCGCTCCCAGGGAATCACTGCGCCAAGGCCGCAGGGTCAGGCCGAGGTGATCCGTGAAGCATTTGTGCGGACCGGCATTCATCCGGAGACGGTATCCTATATTGAGACCCATGGCACAGCCACACCGCTGGGGGATCCGATTGAAATTGAAGGCATGACACAGGCGTTCAGCAGCTTTACGGACAAGAAGCAGTTTTGCGGCATAGGCTCTGTAAAATCTTCTGTAGGGCATATGTTATCCGCCGCAGGGGTGACCAGCCTGATCAAAGTGGTGCTGTCTCTGAAGCATCAGATTCTTCCGCATACGGTAAATTACGAACAGCCTAATCCTAATATTGATTTCGAGCATTCCCCTTTTTATGTCGTGGATAAGCATCCCCGGCGGTGGGAAGCCGCCGGAGACGCCCCGCTGCGGGCCAGCGTGAACGCCTTCGGATTTGGCGGAACCAATGCCCACGTTATTCTGGAACAGGCGCCGCCGGAGGTAGTTGTTCAGGAGGATTCGCCGCAGCTTGCCCCGCAGCTTCTGCTGCTTACGGGCAGAAATGAACTTGGACTCAGACAGGTTGCCGGCCGGCTCCGGGCCTATCTTGCGGATAATCAGGAACTTAGCGCCGCTGCCGTCTGCCGTGCGATGAACCGTTCGCAGAAGGAGTTGCCGGTCAAGGCAGCGGCTGTCGTAACCTCCAGGGAGCACCTGGCCGGCATTCTTTCGGCTGTCGAAGACGGCGAGCACCTGGCCGGAATCCTCAGAGGCCGGGCTAATCCGAACAGAACGACTCCGGTCCAATGGGTGCTTGACGGCGGAAGGACCTTGAGCGGCCAAGAATTGGATGCTGTCAGCTCGCGGTTCCCCGGCTTCGGCCTGGCTTACCGCGAGGTCATGGAGGCGGCCGGTGCAGCAAGCCAACAGATCGAATGCCTGGCCCTCCAGTTTGCGCTGGGCAAGCTGCTTCTCGATACTGGCATCCGTCCTTCAGCTATTCTGGCCGAAGGGGCCGGCATTCCCGCAGCCCTGGTGCTTACGGGACGAATTACGCTGCGCCAGGCTGCTCAGTTCATTCAGGACAGACGGGAGCCGGCAAGAGATTCTTCGCCTCTCCCCGAAGGGCTTGTGAAGTGTGCGGTTGTTATTCCTTCGGGAACCGTTGATCAGCAGTCCATGGAAGGTCTTTGGCCGCTGATCGCAGAATCCATGGTGAACGCTCTGGAGCTTACAGACTATGAACATTCATTGGAAGCGGGCGATGCGCTGCTGTACTGCGGCAGCCTCCGCCACCGGGGCAGCCTGCCCCTTGACGCCATCCGGGGAGTTCATGCCATCTGCCTGCCGCTTGAGGATGACCCTGCGGAGCATTTGCTGCGGGCCATGGCAGAGCTGTATGTGCTGGGTGTGCCGTTTGATCCGGCAGGACTGTCAGTTCCAGGCGGGCGAACCCTGCCTCTGCCGACGTATCCTTTTGAGTATGCGACCTATAAGGCGTCGTTCGAGGAAGAAATTCTCCTGCCGCAAGCATCAGGGACTCCATACGTTGATCCGAATTCCAGAAAAGGACTCAAAAAACTAGAGGTATAAAGGAGAGGGCCATGAGCAAGCGCGCCAAAATATCTATGATTATACTACTATCTGTTGTTATTCTGCTCATCCTGCTTGCCGGAGCGGTATTCACGGCGAGCGGCGTATTTAAGAAAGCCAAGTACCTGGACCCCTGGAAACGTGATTACGTTGACCAATTCGAAGATCCGAGAGTGAAGCTGGCGGCCTTTGGCTTACTTGCTCCCAACGGACACAATATGCAGCCCTGGAAGATTCGACTCGACAAGCAAAATCCGCTTAAGTTCTCTTTGTACGCAGACAATACACGCCTCGCGCTGGAATCCGATCCTGTGGCCCGGCAAACCATGGTTTCACAAGGCACCTTTCTGGAATATATGAAGGTTGCCGGAGAACAGTTGGGCTATCGGGCGGCGATCAGGCTTTTTCCGGAAGGGGAATACGATGAGCAGAAGCTTAGCGAGAGTATGGACCAGAAGCCTGTAGCGGAAGTAACGCTGTCCAAGGCACAGCCTGCGGCTAATCCGTTGTTTGATTATATGTTTTTGCCGGATACCAACCGGATGGCCTATAAACCCGACCCGTTGACTGCGGAGCAGCGTAAGCGTCTGGAGCAGACCAATACGGATGAGGTTTTGAAGTTAACCTTCACGGATGCTCCGGCGGACATTAAAAAGCTGGGAGAATACGGTGTAGAGGGTACAGATATTGAAACCGGGCTTAAGCGCATGAATGACGAGTCGGCAGACATTTTCCGTTCGAATGAGAATCAGAAGAACAAATACCGGTACGGTTTTTCGTTTGAGGGGCAAGGAACCACGGGTATGAAAAAGCATCTGCTGCAAGGCATGATTACGATCATCCCATCCTTTAATAATGAGGAGGCTTCGACAAAGCTGGCTGTCGATGCGGCCCGGACGGCAGCCGAACATTCACCGGCCTATGCATTGATTCTCAGTAAGGACAACAGCCGCACAAGCCAGGTAAAAGCAGGTATGCTCTACAGCCGGCTCCTTCTGGCCGGACATGAACAGGGACTGGTGATGCAGCCGCTGAGCCAGGTGCTGGAGGAGTATCCGGAGATGAAGGCGCCGTATACCCGGATCCATCAGGAGTATGCTCCGGGCGGTGAAACGATCCAGTTCCTGATCCGCTTGGGCCAGCCGACCCAGGATACGCCGCTGAGCATGAGAAGAGAGGTTACCGACCTGATTGCAGACTGAGCGGGGCACACTTTCGCTTCTCAGTTCATAATCAAGGAACTTTAGAGCACCGTTTCCCCTTCAGGGGCGTAAGCAGTCATGGCAGGGGGAACGGCATTGCCAACCGAATAAACCAGAATCATTGACCATCGACTGGTCCGACGGAAACACAATAGAAGCCAGAAACAGCTGGCTTTTATTGTGTTTTCTGTTGTAGATAAGGTGTGAAGGGGATGAGAGTCTTTTTGTTTGATTTGTCTAAAGGACGAATGTGGACTGGAAACAACGGCAGAAATGCCGTTGTTAAGCGCCCCAGTGGCGGAGTGCCCGGAAACAACGGCAGAAATGCCGTTGTTAAGCGCCCCAGTGGCGGAGTGCCCGGAAACAACGGCAGAAATGCCGTTGTTAAGCGCCCCAGTGGCGGTGTGCCCGGAAACAACGGCAGAAATGCCGTTGTTGAAGCGCCCCAGTGGCGGAGTGCCCGGAAACAACGGCAGAAATGCCGTTGTTGAGAAGCTGAAGGCTGGTGTGCCTGGAAACAACGGCAGAAATGCCGTTGTTGAAGCGCCAAAGGGTGGTTTGCCTGGAAACAACGGCAGAAATGCTGTTGTTGAAGCGCCAAAGGGTGGTTTGCCTGGAAACAACGGCAGAAATGCTGTTGTTGAAGCGCCACAGGTCAGTTTGCCTGGAAGCAACGCAGAAATGCCGTTGCTGATGAGCTGAAAGCTGGTTGCTTCAAGGGAACAATCCAGCCGGCGGACTCGGAAATTCAATTTCTGCTTATAGTTGCTTCCTCTAGGGTGAGGTGTGGCGGCAGGGATGTCTATTGCACTTTTTACGCAGCTTACTCTTAAATAAGCTTAAAAACTAAATCTATTGTATTCTATGCAGCAGATTATGCATGAAATACAATTGATTGCGCTTACCGGAGTTAGTGGTGAGGCCTTCTGATCTTATAGTATTCCATGACATCCTCCTGCTCATTTAACAGATTAGGAAGCGCATTAGCGTAATGTGGAAAACCGTCTCCGGGGACCGCAATATGGCTAACGGCTATTGCTATTACAGTGATGTGCAGCCAAGCCCGGTTCCAAGATCAATGGATTGATCCTGAAAAGCCGGAGACCTTCAACAGGTGAAATAAGACATTATTCCCCAAACCGTTCGATAATTTCAATCAGGCGGATCTCAAAAGGCTCTAGAATAGCTTGGATCGGAAGCGCACCGGACGCATGTATACGCGATCTGCTGAGTTTAGGTACGGATATGCTGCGCAGATAAGGGACTTCATCGGCTGTTAGCTCCGGGAAATGGGAGTAGCGTTCATGATAGGAAATGCTGATCGAAACGCCCTTGGCATAGACTTCATCATAATGATTATAATTGTGGAGCAGAATCTGATAGCCGGTGCGGGATCTGGTAATGAAATACCCGTCGCCGTCCGCAATCCGCTCATTTCCCAGCTTGTTGAGGAAGGAAAAGGCGTGATAGGACGGTTTTTTGATATTGTTATAGGTAAAGAGGCCGAGTCTTCCGTGGAACAACTGCTGGGGCAGCAGGAGGAGATCGGTCAGCAGCCAATAGCCGAAGGCATCGAGGCGGTCATAGTTTTCGGTAAAATTTTTGATGATATAAGCAGATTTGAAGCAGGTATCGCTCATCAGGTCTTTATGGGAGACCGTCGAATTCCACTCGGTCAGATACACCGGCAGGCAGATTATCTGGTGACAGCCACTGAACATCTCAGGGCAGAGCCTATCATGGCCTGCCTATAGGCGTTGGAAGGCTGCGGCAAACGCTTAAGCTTAAGCTGCACCAACCTTGCTGCCTTCCAGGTTACGCTAGACTGGAAATCCACAAGGGCTGCGCTGTCCAGAGAAGGACGGCACAGCCCTTCATAATGACAAGCTACTCACCGATAATCGTAATTTTCGTATCGACCCATTTCGCCACAGTTAGTCCTTTGGCCCTTAATAGCAGTGTGTTGATGATATTCTCCCCCCAATTCTGCTCGTTCTGCGAAATCACCCGTGTGATTTGTCCGTTATTCATCGCTTGCTTCAAGGAAGGAGTGAGGCCCAGGGCGATATTAAAACGCTTCAGCCCTTTGGCTTTCCAGACAAGCACAGAGCTTGAGCTGGAAACAAAATCCAGACTGACCAAAGCGCTGAAATGGGGATGGGCCGATATCATTTGCTCCAGCTGCAATGCAGCGATGTCCTCACTGCCGTCATTATGACGGATTTCCAGTACATCTATCTCCGTATGCCTCCCCAAATATTCCTGCAATCCGCGCAGCCGTTCTTCAATTCCCAGCATGCGGGACATTCCGGACTCGACCAGAACCATCCCTTTTCCGCCCAGCAAGCGATCCACGGTCTGACCAATAACAGCACCGGTTGCTCTATTGTCAGCCCCGATAAATGAATCTCTTCTGCTGTGAGGGGAATCCGACTCAAAACAAACCACGGGAATCCCTTGGGATACCGCCTTGTTAATCACGCTTACGAGTGCCTGCGAATCCACCGGGGCAATTGCGATTCCGTCCACTCCCCGCTTGATCATCATCTCCATGATCCGAATCTGCTGTTCCAGATTGGCTTCATCGGGCGCTTGAACCAGCAGCCTTACGTAATGCTTTTTTGCCGCTGCTTCTGCTTTCCCGGTAATCATCTCGTAGGTAGCATTCACCATGGGATAGATAATGCCAAATGTCAGCGGCTGTTCCACGCTTGGATTTGACGAAGAATCTCCGGGTTCCTGCAAGGTTGTAGTTATTGCTCGTGCCTTATGGAAGCAGCCGCCAAGGATAAAGCCTGCCATTAGCCAAACGATGAAGACAAGCCAGATACGGATTCTGATGGAAGTCACAAATTTCCCGCCCCTTTGCGGACAGGATGTAGCTGATCCTCCGAATTTCCGTGCTTGCGGTATTCCATAGGAGTCATCCCCGTTACTTTTTTGAATAAATTGGAGAAATAATGCTGATCGTTGTAGCCTACGCTGAACGCTATCTCAAACGTTTTATGCCCCGTTGACTTCAGCAGCTCTTTGGCTTTATCCATCCGTGTGGCTGTCAGGAATTCAGTGATCGTCTGTCCGGTGGCCTGGCTGAAGGTTTTGCTTAGATGGCTGGGACTGACCCTGACCTGGCTGGAGATGTCGTTAAGGGAGAGCTGCTCGTTGTCATACTGCTCACGGATGTATTGCTTCACTTTGTCAATCAGCTCCCGGTATTTATCCGCCCCCTCGGACCTCCATTCCCACAGCCGCTCAAACAGCCTTTTCAAATAATGGAGGCCCTCATCTATATTGGAGATATGCTTTAGCTGCTTCTGCAGTTCTTTGATGATCTCCGCGGGACTTATGGCGGCACGAAAACAGTTCTTAGCCGTCTGCACCAGTTCCAGAGTGATGTCGTTCATCAGGTAATAGGCGTACACGGAATTCCAATCCATCCTTTCGAGATCTGCGGAGAGCTCCAGCAGAAATGCGGAAATCTGCTGGTGATCCCCCAGCTTCAGAAACTGGATCAGCCGGTTCCGGTCGAGTACAGCACCATTTGCTGATGGATCAAAATAAGCGTCAAGCATTGCTGCCGAGTTCAGTCTGGACATTTTCTTAAATATCCAGTCATCCTCGGCTTCCAGATAAGAAAGGTGAATTCCCTGAAGGCGTTCCCGCACATCGCCGAGACTGACCGAAAGCTCCAGACCGCAAGCCTCCCTTAGCTTCTGCTTCAAGGTCGCGCAGATCTTTTCCAGGGTACTGCTCAGTTGGACCGGATTGTTACCTTTATAGATCAGTACCGTTTCAGTCCGGCTGCGTTTGTAGGTGAAGCCTTCTGCCAACTCTTTCAGCAGATTTGCGAACAGCTCTTCGGAATCTTGCGGAGCGCGCGAAGTATCCTTGACTTCATCGCCATCCGAAGAATTCAAGGTGAATATGGCTGTTGCATAGCAGGGGGCAATTAGCGGCAGATCAAGCTGTTCCGCCGCTTCGATGGCGGCAGCGGTACTGATCAGACCTCCGCACAGGTCAGCGAACAGATTTTCGGGGGTATAGGCATATTTTTGTTTTAGCCGCAATTCTTCATCAATTCTGGCGCTGACACTATGGAGCAGCAGCAGCAGATCGGCAGAGCTGAACGGCTTCAGGCAATAATCCTCCACGCCAAGCCGCAGCGCGGTCTGGGCATATTGAAAGTCATCATGGCCGCTTAGAATAATGATTTTGATCTTCGGAAACTTTTGGCGGACGACAGAGCTCAGCTCAAGCCCGTTCATAAAAGGCATTTTGATGTCGGTAATGAGGATATCGGGGAGCTGTTCTTCGATGACTGGAAGCGCAAGCTCTCCGTCGGGGGCGTCACCGCAATAGATAAAGCCTTCTTTCGCCCAATCCACGCATTCCCGTATACTTTCGCGGATCAGGATTTCATCGTCCACCAGCATAACCTTTTTCATCTTTGGGCCCCCTGTTCTTGGGTATACGAACCGTAATTTGTGTACCATAACCTTCTAAACTGTCCAAGCGGATACCATATTCATCCCCAAAATAGAGCTGCAGCCGCTGATGCACATTCTGTAGGCCGAAGCCGTTCTCAGCGGGATCTGTCTCCTCCGATTGAATGGGATGCTCGATATGTTCTCTGAGAAAGGCCAGCCGTTCCCCCGGAATGCCAATTCCATTGTCGGCTACAGTGAGCACGATGGAGCTGGCGTCCGCATATCCGCCAATGCGGATCAGTCCTTTGCCTCTTTTATTTTTGATTCCGTGATATAAAGCATTCTCTATCAGAGGCTGCAGCGTCATATTGAGAATCGGGTATTCTTGCAGGTCCTCCGCAACTTCAACCCTGTACTCCAGGATGTCACGGTAACGCATCTGCTGGATGATGAGGTAACTTTGCGCATGGGCAAGCTCAGAGCGGATCAGTACCCAGTCGCGCCCTTTATTCAGGCTTAGCCGGAAGAACCCGGATAACGCTTTCACCAGCCTGATGACGCCATCGTTATTCCCCGCTTCAGCCATCCATACAATAGAATCGAGTGTGTTGTACAAAAAGTGTGGATTGATCTGCGCCTGCAGCGTCCGCAGCTCCGCTTTTTGCAGCTGCTGCTGCTTGCGGATGCTCTGCTCCAGCAGCGCTTTGATCTGCTCCACCATGATGTTGAAGCTTAGCCCGAGATCGGCAATTTCATCGTTGCCATCCGGCTTGACCTTGGCTTCCAGGTAGCCGCTTGCCGTCAAGCGCATCTTGTGCTGCAGCAGTTGAATGGGCCGGGTCAAGCGCCGCGTAAGCAGATCATGGAGAGTAATCGCAAATACGATGCTCAGCACTACGCTGACCATAATCAACTGCCTGATCCGGTTGGCTTCGGCAACGATCTCCTGCAGCGGAGCCATGCCGATAATCGTCCAGCCCGTCGCAAGGGAGGAGGTATGGACAATGAACCGGGGCGGGCCGGCGGTCTGAAGCACAAAGCTGCCGCTGTACGGCAGTTCTTTGGCAGGTATTCTTATGTTTTGAACCAAGGCCAGCTCTGCCGCATTGACAGGGGGCACGTAGATCGGGTTGTTCTGCTGATCCAGCAGGTAGAAGAACCCTGTTGTACCGATAGTCACCTTGCCGCAGAATTCTTTGATGACAGAATCGTTCAGGTCCACAATGACAAATCCGATCACCTCATGCGTGATCCGCTGCTTGACTGCCGTCATGATCGAAATGACGCCCTGACTTCCGTAGGTGAAACCATCGACCCGGTCATAACCGGAAATCAAAGGCGGGGGAATCCGGAGAATGAGATCGGGGTTCTGGGCCAGCGTCTGAAAATGCGGATTGCGCAGCGGATTAATATTGGATTGAAAGATTCCTCTGCGCTCGCTGATGCCTTTGCCGTAGAGATTAATCAGGCTGATGTTGAGTACATCCTCATATTTGTAGGTGTCCCGGTAGAGGGTGAAGGTCTGCAGAATTTCCTTGGCCTCCTGATAGGTTTCAGACTGTGAGAAAAGAAAATGGATGACCTGGGGATTATTGCTGAGTTCCAGAAGCCGCTCGGTATCCTTGAACAGGTTGTCTATATTCGTTCCCAGCATGTCCGCCTGAAGCATGCTCGAAGCCTTGCTGTGGCTGGAAATCGAATGATAGGATTTCTGGTAGGAAATGAGGCCCACAGCCATCAGCGGTATCGTGGACAGCACAATAAACAAAGCCAGCAGTTTTGCCCGCAGACTGGAGGAGATCCAGTGTGTGATCCGCATCATCGGCAGTTCCCTTTCACGAAAAGAGTATATTTGGCTTCAATATATAGTTTATAACAAATCCTGGTATGCTGAAACAAAAAAAGAAAGCGTAAACAAAATCCGCACTTTTTAAATAAAGATCCCGCTGCCGGGCGGAAGCTTTCTCTCGATCAGCGCCGTCATCGCTCTTGTTGTCGCCGCTGCCGCCATCTTCATCGCCCACTACACCTGGTTCGGGCGCAATGTGTACGCGCTTGGGGGCAATGCAGCTTTGCGGATGGGACTTCCGGTGGCGAGAACCAAGGTATGGGTCTATACGCTTAGCGGATTATGCTCGGCGCTTGCAGGTGTGGTCTTCACCTTCTATATGCTGTCGGGTTATGGGCTTCATGCCGTCGGCTTTGAGCTGGATACCATCGCGGCTGTCGTCATTGGAGGTACACTGCTGACCGGCGGCGTAGGTTATGTGCTTGGCACGTTCTTCGGTGTACTCATTCAAGGTGTGATTCAGACCATTATCAGCTTCGAGGGTACACTCAGTTCCTGGTGGACCAAAATTGTCATCGGCCTGCTGCTGTTCATCTTCATTCTGCTGCAGCGGGTGTTAAGCTCCAGGCGATTGACGCTAAAAGAATAATAAGAGGGCATGGGGAGACAAATAATTCTTGTTTTCCCATGTTTTTGCTATATAATTGTAATCGCTATCATATGGAGGAGGGATTCCGTTGAGAACGGCAAAATGGTGCCTGGCTCTTCTGCTGCTGTTGCTGCTGGGCGGCTGCTCAGGCAGCAGAGACAACAATGCGCAGGCATTGTTGATGCCTCATAATTTCCCTGCGGTGGAGACAAGCTTGCCTCCCACCGCAAATAGCGAAGCAGCCAAGCCGATTGTGCTGGGATTCTCCCAGCTTGGGTCGGAGAGTACCTGGCGGGAGGCGAATACCGCTTCGATCCGGGAAGCCGCCGGGGAGGCGGGGATCACGCTCATTCTGAAGAACGCCGGACAAGATCAGCAGAAGCAGTTTGACGCCATTCGCTCCTTTATCCGCAGCAAAGTCGATGTTATAGCGATTGCACCTGTGGTACAGAGCGGCTGGGAAACGATCCTCCTGGAAATCAAGCAGGCGGGGATTCCCGTTATCCTCTTGGACCGTTCAGCCAACGTAGAAGACAGCTCGCTCTATGTCACTTTCATCGGTTCTGACTTTTATGAAGAAGGTGTAAAGGCAGCCAAATATGTGATTGACAAGATGCGCCATCATAGCGGGGTTATCAACATTGCTGAATTGCAAGGTACAGTAGGCTCGACGCCGTCGATTGACCGTGGACGCGGATTCCGGAAGATGATCGGGGACAAACAGAACTTCCGGATTACAGTGACTGCACCGGCAGATTTCACACAAAGCGGCGGCCGTGAGGTGATGAAGAGGTTTTTGCAGCAGCCCAGGGAGAAGTGGTCCCACGTGCTCTATTCCCACAATGACGATATGGCGATCGGCGCGGCAGAGGCCATTATAGAGGCCGGTCTGATACCGGGAACCGACATTATTATTGTTTCAGTAGACGGTACGCGGCGGGCGTTTGAGCAGATGGCAGCGGGAAGGATTAATGCTGTAGTCGAATGCAATCCGCTGCTTGGCCCCCTGCTGATGCAGGCTGTGAAAGAAATTATGGCTGGCCGGACACTGCCCAAGCGAATGGTAACGCCAGAAGGCATTTATACGCAGGAGCTGGCCGGTATGGAGATGGAAAACCGCAAATATTGATGGATTTCGGCCAGGTGCTTCTGCACCGGCTTTTTTTTGCAGACAAAATACCAAAAAAATTAAACCTTTCAAACAAAAAACTACATTGTTCCGGTCTAGTAATTGTAATAAGATGATCACGAATAACAAATACTGGTAGAATGGTTCAAAGAATTCAAGCTGAAAGGAGGCTGCCGGGCAACTGTTATTTGTGCCGCATTCGATTGAAAGGGATTACAAATCATTCATAATGGAGGTGTGTCGATGTTTAAAAAGCTCTCGGTAATTGCATTGACCTTTGTTGTATTGCTGAGCGGTCTGCCCATGATGTCAGTGTATGCTGCAAACAATGCCACGGCCAAGCAGCCGGGAAATTCCAATCCGCTAATGGATCACAAGCTGGGCGCTGATCCCTTTGCGCTGGCATATAACGGAAGAGTCTATGTCTATATGTCCAGCGATGCCTATGTCTATAACAGCAACGGAACCGTGAAGGATAATGATTTCAGCGCCCTCAATAAAATCAATGTTATCTCCTCCGCAGATATGGTGAACTGGACAGATCATGGCGCCATCCCGGTGGCTGGAGCCAATAATGTTAACGGCAGCGCCGGCATTGCCAAATGGGCCTCTCTCTCCTGGGCGCCTTCGGCAGCGGTGAAAAAAATCAACGGCCAGGATAAATTCTTTCTGTATTTTGCCAACGGCGCTTCAGGCATCGGCGTGTTAACGGCCAATTCCCCGATTGGTCCCTGGTCGGACCCGCTGGGCAAAGCGCTGGTGACAGGCGGTACACCCGGAATGTCCGGCGTGACCTGGCTGTTTGACCCGGCTGTTCTGGTAGACGACGATGGAAGCGGATATCTGTACAGCGGCGGGGGAATCCCCAATACTTCGGACCCGGCATCCGTAGCCAATCCCAAAACAGCGCGGGTAATCAAATTGGGTGCGGATATGACGAGCATTGTTGGAAGCGCATCCATGATTGATGCCCCTTATATGTTCGAGGATTCGGGCATCCACAAATACGGGGGCAAATATTATTACTCTTATTGCATCAATTTCTCCGGTACGCATCCGGCGGCCTATCCGGCAGGTGAAATCGGGTACATGGTGAGCAACAGTCCGATGGGGCCCTTTACGTATGCCGGACATTTTTTGAAGAATCCGTATACCTTCTTCGGTGTAGGCGGCAACAACCACCATGCTGTATTTAACTTCAATAACCAATGGTATGTAGTGTACCATGCCCAGACTGTGGCGAAGGCCGTCCTGGGAGACGGCAAAGGGTACCGCTCTCCGCATATCAATAAGCTTGTCCATAATGCCAATGGAACCATCCAGGAGGTGCAGGGAGACCTGGCGGGTATTGCCCAGATCGCCAATCTGAATCCGTTCATCAGGGTGGACGCCGAGACCATCGCCTGGAATGCAGGCATTGCAACCGAACCCACTCAGGCTGCGGGCGGCCCTGTAAGCAATATGAATGTGACCAGCATTAATAATGGAGACTGGGTTGCTGTAGGCAATGCCGATTTCGGTTCCGGTGCGACCAGCTTCAAGGCTAATGTCGCCTCAACCACAGGGGGCAAAATCGAACTCCGGCTCGACAGTGCAACGGGCCCGTTAGTGGGAACACTTAATGTCCCTTCGACCGGAGGCACGCAGACCTGGAAAGAGGCAGAGACCACTGTCAGCAATGCAACAGGGGTGCACAGACTCTACCTGGTATTCACCGGGTCAGGCTCCGGCAATCTGTTCAACCTGGATTACTGGCAATTCTCTACAGGCACCACTGTTCCTTCCAGAAATATGGTTGAAGCAGAAGACATGACGCTTAGCGGCACCTATGCAGGCAAGATTACGTCCCCGTTCAGCGGAGTAGCGCTATACGGGAATGAGGACGCTGCTGCGTTCAATCAGTATTTTGCCTATGGCACTCATAATATTTCCGTCCGGGGGGCCTCCGGCAACTCCGCTACGGCCAGAGTCGATCTGAAGATCGGCGGGACAACCGTCGGCTCCTTCTACTTCAGTGGAACCACGCCTACGGTGCAGACTTTGTCCAATGTGGCCCATGCCACCGGTAATCAGGAGGTCAAACTGGTCGTAACCACGGACAATGGAACCTGGGATGTGAATGTGGATTACATTGAATGGAGCCAATGATTGTACAACCAGGCGGGAGGCTTATTTTATGGTTAAAAAAGCAGGTATGCTGCTGCTGGCAATTCCGCTGCTGATAGGCATGCTATTCCAGCCTTCTGCGGTTGCCGCTTCCACATTCACCAATCCGTTCATTTATGCCGACGCTCCGGACAATGATGTTATCAGGGTAGGCAATGTATACTATATGACCAGCACCACCATGCATATGAATCCCGGCGTTCCAATCATGAAGTCCTATGATCTGGTCAACTGGGAAATCGTGAACTATGTCTACGATACCTATGCGAACGGTGACGCACAGAACCTGAACAACGGCCAGAACGAATACGGCAAGGGTTCCTGGGCAAGCAGTCTCAGATACAATAACGGCATCTACTATGTGAGCTTCGGGTCCAATTCTACCGGCAAAACTTATATCTATCAGACCGCAAACATTGAGAACGGCCCGTGGACCTCTTCTGTTCTGGGAAGCTATTATCATGACGCCTCGCTGCTGTTCGATAACGGACGGGTATTCCTGGTGCACGGTGTCGATAATATCAGCCTCATTGAGCTGACGGCGGATGCCAAAGCCATCAAGTCCGGGGGGATCAACCAGATCATTATCCCAGGCTCCAGCAATATTGCCGGTTCCAGCTTCGTCGTGAAGGCCGAAGGAGCGCATATCCAGAAGATCAACGGCTATTATTATGTCTTTCTGATCTGCTGGCCTTCGGGAAGCGGACGCACACAATTGACCTACCGGTCCGCCAGCTTAACGGGAAGCTACACGGGCCAGGTGTCGCTTAACGATTCAGGCATTGCCCAGGGGGGAATCGTAGACACGCCTTCCGGCTCCTGGTATGCCATGCTCTTCAGGGACAGCGGAGCGATCGGGCGTATGCCGTATCTTGTACCCGTGACCTGGACCAGCCACTGGCCGGTCTTTGGAACCGGCGGTAAAGCGCCGAGGACCCTGAACATGCCTGCCGAAGGTTATCCTGTGAAAAAGGTGTATGCGTCCGATGAGTTCACATCGGCTTCTGCCTCTGCGGAGCTTATCGTGAACGGAGGCTTTGAAGAGGGCTCCATCAGTCCATGGACCAATAACAATACGGCGACCGTTGCCGCCACTGCCGAAGACCGTTACAGCGGTTCCCGAAGCCTGCTGGTCAGCGGCAGGCAGCAGACGGGCGCCGGGCCGAAGCAGGATCTCACCGGCAAACTGACTCCCGGCGCAGTATATACGTTCTCGGCAAAGGTTAAATACACCACAGGCCCGGCTACCAAGCCATTTAACCTCGACCTCCAGAATGGCCCAAACTATACCGGTATTACGATTCTTGGGTCCACCACACTGACCAAAGGGGAGTGGGGCACCATTCAGGGAACCTATACGCTTCCCGCCGGTGCGGATCTGTCCCAGACCTTTATTTTTGTGGAGACTCCTTACAGCTCTGCGCCGGATGCCGCGAATGACCTGATGAACTTTTATGTGGATGATGTGTCGTTTGCCGGAACGGCTTCGTCAGGAGCGGAGCTTGCCAAGGTGTGGCAGTGGAACCACAATCCCGACAATGCAAGGTGGTCCCTGGCACAGCGTCCCGGCTTCATGCGGTTGACTACAGGCAAAGTGAGTACAAGTATTCTGGATGCCCGAAACACGCTGACTCAGCGGACGTTCGGACCGAAAAGTACAGGGATCACGGCCCTGGAGACAGGCGGAATGAAGGATGGGGATTATGCCGGTCTGGCCGCATTTCAGGCCAAATACGGCTTCGTGGGCGTGAAAATGTCCGGCAATTCCAAGTCCATTGTGATGGTCAACGCCGGCTCCGGGCCGATGTCTGAAGTGGCAAGTGTTCCGGTCAGCCAGAACAGAGTCTATCTGAAGGTGGTTTGTGATTTCACCAACCAGACAGATAAGGCCTATTTTTACTACAGCCTTAACGGCAGTAATTGGACCGCGGCAGGCAATACGCTTCAGATGTCTTATACGCTGCCCCATTTTATGGGCTACCGGTTTGCGTTATTCTATTATGCCACGAAGTCAGCAGGCGGTTTTGTAGATTTTGATTATTTACGTCTGGAATAGCTGAAGTGAACCTATTAAGAAAAAGGAGATGTTATCAAATGAAGAACAGAATTAAAAAGCTGGTAGGCGGGTTGGCCTTGGCCGGTGTCTTGCTCTCGTCCGTGATGTCGGGGAACGCCAGCGCCGCGCTCACCAATGGGCCAAAGTTCCTGGGGAATATCATTGCAGGCGGTGTCCCTGCCAGCTTCGCCACCTATTGGAATCAGGTGACGCCTGAGAATAGTACGAAGTGGGAAGCTGTTGAAGGCACGCGCAACAACATGAATTGGGGCGGTGCGGATACTTCCTATAATTATGCGGTCAGCCAAAACTTCCCTTTCAAATTTCACACGCTGGTCTGGGGAAGCCAAGAGCCTACATGGGTTGCCGGCCTTTCGGCAGCGGACCAGAAAGCGGAGGTGTCCTCATGGATTGCCGCAGCGGGACAACGCTATCCCAAGGCCGCATTCGTGGATGTAGTCAATGAACCGCTGCATGCCAAGCCTTCCTACCGCAATGCCATTGGCGGCGACGGAAGCACCGGCTGGGATTGGATCATCTGGTCCTTCCAGCAGGCCAGAGCGGCGTTTCCGAACGCCAAGCTGCTCATCAATGAATATGGAATCATCGGTGATCCGGGCTTGACCGATCAGTATGTGACGATCGTCAATCACTTGAAGTCCAGAGGCCTGATCGACGGCATCGGCATTCAGTGCCATTATTTCAATATGGATAATGTAAGCGTCTCTACTATGAATACCGTGCTGAATAAACTGTCCTCCACGGGTCTGCCCATCTATGTCTCTGAGCTGGATATCACCGGCGACGACAATACCCAGCTAGCCAGATATAAAGAGAAGTTCCCGGTGCTGTGGGAGAATTCTGCGGTAAAAGGCGTGACACTCTGGGGCTACATCCAGGGCCAGACCTGGGCAACGAATACGCATCTGCTGAATTCCAACGGATCGGAGCGCCCGGCGCTGCAATGGCTGAAGCAATACCTGGGCGGCACAACCGGCGGCGGAACAACTACCGCCTACGCGGATTTTGAATCCGGTACGGAAGGCTGGACCGGCTCGGACATTGTGGGAGGACCGTGGTCCACCACAGCCTGGAGCTCCAAGAATACGCATTCCCTGCAAGTGGATATTGCAATGTCCCCGAATGCCCAGCACACAGTATCTAAGACCGTCAACGCGAATTTTTCCGCCCATACCAAACTGAAGGCGACAGTGCATGCTTCGGATTGGGGCGGATACGGCTCGGGATTAGGCGTGAAATTGTTCGTCAAGCATGGGAATGCCTACACGTTCACCGACAGCGGCTGGGCATCGATAGGCAAGAGCGGAACCATCGACCTGACTTTGGACTTAACGGCAGTCAATGCCGCCGATATCAGAGAATATGGGATTCAATTCGTTGATGCCAGCAACTCTTCCGGTCAAGCTTCTGTGTACGTGGACAATGTGTATTTGTCTAACTGATCAATAAATCCCGATAGGGGCTGTCCCGCATGCCGTGAATGCACTGCTGGGGGCAGCCCCTCTTTGTCGAAGACATTACAACGGTTAAAATACAAAATAATGCCCTTCTTCAAGATCGGAGATCAGTCCGGGCTGCACCGGTTTCCAGCCAAGAAGCTCCCGTGTCGCCAGACTCGCCTGCGCGGTGTTGTACAAGCTTGTGATGTCGAATGCCGCAATGGTGCCAAGAAAGCCGAAATGGGCGGCAGCTTCTTCGGGTGTTATGCTGACCGCTGGTACGTTCAACTGCCGTCCAATGACCTCGGCGATCTCGCGGAGCGGAATGCCTTCATCCCCGGCGCCAAGCAGCTGTGAGCCCGCCGGGGCGGATTCCAGCGCCAGACGGTACAGAACCGCCGCATCCAGGCGGTGAACCGCCGGCCAGCAGTTCGTTCCGTCGCCGATATAGGCGGCGAAGCCCTTCGCCCGGGCGATGTTAATCATCATCGGTATAAAACCACTATCACCTTCGCCGTGCACGGACGGGGAGAGCGAGACAATGGCTGCCCGGATTCCCCGCTCTGTCATTGCGAGCACTGCATCATCTATGGCATATCCATTGGCGTGAGCTGTGGTAATGAACGGCTTTCCTGAGCCTTCGAGTGCGGTTCCCATGGCTTCAACGGCCCGCAGATCCAGAGCCAGCGCACCCTCAAAGTTAGAGAAATCATTGGTGAATGCCAGATGAATCACCCCGTCTGCAGCAGCGGCAGCGCTGCGCAGAGTATCGAGATCGTCCAGCGTGCCGTACAGCGCTTCAGCTCCCGCCGCCTGTAATCCCGCGGCTTTCTCTTCAGAACGGCAAAGACCCGTCACGGTATGACCCGCACTGATCAGTTCCCGGACGACCGCAGAACCGATATACCCTGTTGCTCCTGTAACAAAAACATGCATAATGATATCCTCCTTCATAAGTTGACTGCTTGAGCATGTTTAGCATAAACTATGAAGTGAACTCTAGGGCAAGCGGTCCAAAGGAGAATGGATTATGAAAATTCAGGAACTGGCGGACAAGATGGGATTAACGATCCATACGATCCGCTTTTACGAAAAGGAAGGCTTGCTGGATGGCCGGCATGTCCGGCGGGAAAGCAACAATTACCGCAATTACTCTGAAGAGGCAATTGAGCGGCTCAAGCTCATCAAGAAGTTTCAGTCCATCGGCTGTTCGCTGGCTGAACTGAAGGAGGCCCTGCAGGATCACGATACCAATGCGCTCACTAACCTGCAGATTATAGAGTGGATTCAAGGCAAGAAGAAAGAGATCGAACACAAGAAGGAAGAATACGATCAGATGCTGGATACCCTGAACTGGATGCTGGAGTATCGGACCCTGCTCATGGACGATCCGCAAAAAGCTCAAGAGATGCTGAAGGCTTGGCATGCCAGTTCATCGGATTGAATGGACAACATATAATTTCAAACAAAAAACCCTTATAAATTAAGGGTTTAGTCATTAAAATATGGTCGAGACGACAGGATTTGAACCTGCGACCTCTTGCTCCCGAAGCAAGCGCTCTACCAAGCTGAGCCACGTCTCGTCATTACGGGTTCACCCGTTGTTAACCGCAGAAGGGTTCTAAACAATCCACATTATACGCCTGTACGGAAGCGCTGTAAATAATCATTTTGCTTCTATATTTCACCCTTTTCCCTGCCCGAGATTGACAGATATAGGGGCGCTGGCTATACTTGAAATGTTAAAATGCAAATCGGACAACACATTGATGAAATGGAGTACGCCGGAGAATGGCTTGATCAGAGAAGAGGTTCCTTTGCGATCGTATTCGCAATTGGCTGTGAGGACCTTGAAGGCAGGCCGGTGGAAAGCTGATTTCGGAGTGCGGGGAAATCCCGCCGGGGGCGCCCGTTAACAGCCGCACAAGGCGATCGTCTGCTATTATCCGTGCACTAACGGAATAAGGCGATAACCAGGGTGGTACCGCGATAATCATCGTCCCTGAATTTATTCAGGGGCGTTTTTGTGTAAATATAAGAGTTTATATGCTTCACGCAATAAATGTTCCTTATATTTCTCGCTGAAACGGTACCGTCCTTTAAAAGGACGGTGAAGCCGTTTTCTGCTTGTTTCAATCACTATAAGACAGGGGTGTACATGATGAAAGCAAGTGAAATCCGTTCCAAATGGCTGCAGTTTTTTGAGAGCAAAGGCCACCGAATTGAGCCGAGCGCATCGCTCGTGCCGCATAATGACCCCTCGCTGCTGTGGATCAATGCCGGGATGGCACCGCTGAAGGCTTATTTTGACGGCCGGGAAATTCCGGAGAATCCGCGTCTGACCAACTCCCAGAAATGCATTCGTACCAACGATATCGAGAATGTGGGCAAAACGCGCCGCCACCATACGTTTTTTGAGATGCTGGGCAACTTCTCCATCGGTGACTACTTCAAGGAAGAAGCGATTACCTGGGCTTGGGAGTTCCTGACCGGCAAGGAGTGGATCGGCTTTGATCCGAACCGTATTTCCGTAACGGTATATGCCGAGGACGAAGAAGCGTTCAAGCTGTGGAATGAAAAAGTCGGGCTGCCTGCAGAGCGCATCATCAAGCTGGGCGACGACAACTTCTGGGATATCGGCGAAGGCCCTTGCGGCCCTTGCTCGGAAATCTTCTATGACCGCGGCGAAGCCTACGGCAGCGACTTGTCCGATCCGGAAATGTATCCTGGCGGGGAAAATGAACGCTGGCTCGAAGTATGGAACCTCGTGTTCTCGCAGTTCAACCACAACAAAGACGGCAGCTACACGCCGCTTCCGAACAAAAATATTGATACAGGCGCAGGTCTGGAACGTTTCGCGTCCATTCTGCAGGATGTGGATTCCAACTTCGACACTGATCTGTTCCAGCCGATCATCCAGAAGACCGCGAAGCTTGCCGGTGTCACCTATAAGGACAATCTGGAGCAGGATATTGCGCTGAAGGTCATTGCCGACCACATCCGTACGGTAACGTTTGCCGTGGGTGACGGCGTGCTCCCTTCCAATGAAGGCCGCGGCTATATTATCCGCCGTCTGCTCCGCCGCGCAGTGCGCTACGGGAAGACACTGGGTCTGGACCGTCCATTCCTGTTCGGCCTTACCGAAACTGTGGGTGAAGTGATGGGGGTCTACTATCCATCCGTAGTCGAGAACCGCGAATACATCGCCAAAATCATCCGCACCGAAGAAGAGCGTTTCCACGAAACGCTGTCCGACGGTCTGGCAATTCTGGGCGAAATCAGCGCCAAAGCAAAAGCTGACGGCCTGAGTGCCATCGCCGGTGCAGACGCGTTCAAGCTCTACGACACCTACGGTTTCCCGTTTGATCTGACGGAGGATTTTGCTTCCGAGCATGGCCTCACCGTAGACCGGGAAGGCTTCGACGCTGCGATGCAGGAGCAGCGGGACCGTGCCAGAGCAGCCCGCCAGGACGGCGGCAGCATGAAGGTTCAAGGCGGGCCGCTGGCTGAACTGACGGTTAAAAGTGAATTTGTTGGATATAATGACATCGTAGCAGAGTCAAAAATATTGGCTATAGTTGCAGATGGCGAACTGGTGGAAACGGCAGGCGAAGGTGCAGACTGCCAGGTTATTCTTGAATCAACGCCGTTTTATGCCGAAAGCGGCGGCCAGGTCAGCGATACCGGCCTTCTGACCGGAGGTTCGGTCACGGCCAAGGTAACCGGGCTGTTCAAGGCTCCGCATGGCCAGCATGTTCACCTGGTCACTGTAGAAGCCGGTGAATTGAGAGTGGGCGACAGCGTCCGTGCTGAAGTGAACCGGGAGCAGCGCGAAGACATTGTGAAGAATCACACGGCAACCCACTTGCTGCACAAAGCGCTGAAAGAAGTGCTTGGCAGTCATGTGAATCAGGCCGGCTCTTTAGTAGAAGGCGCCCGTCTGCGTTTTGACTTCTCGCATTTCGGGGCCATTACACCGGAAGAGCTGAGCGACATCGAACACCGGGTGAACGCGCAAATCTGGCGCGGCCTGGATGTGGTCATTGAGAACAAGCCGATTGATGAAGCTAAGGCTATGGGAGCAATGGCACTGTTCGGTGAGAAATACGGCAACATCGTCCGCGTGGTTCAGGTGGGCGATTACAGTCTGGAGCTGTGCGGCGGTATCCATGTCTTGAACACCTCGCAGATCGGAATCTTCAAGCTGGTCAGTGAGAGCGGTATTGGCTCCGGTGTTCGCCGGATCGAAGCGGTCACCGGACGTTATGCATACCAGTTCACCGAAAGCCAGCTGGATCTGCTCAAGCAATCGGCAGGACTGCTGAAATCTTCACTGAACGATGTGCCGAAGCGGATTGAAGCCCTGCATGTCCAGGTCCGTGAACTGTCCCGCGAGAATGAATCCCTGCAGTCCAAGCTGAGCGCCACTTTTGCTGCCGAACTGACCAGCAGTGTAAAAACAGTAGGCGGCGGAACACAACTGCTCGCGGTTGCCGTTCAGGCCGGCAATATGGACGCACTGCGCTCCACTGCCGATGAACTGAAATCCAAGCTGCCGGATGCCGTACTTGTGCTTGGCGCGGCTATGGATGACAAGGTCAACTTTGTCGTCTCGGTTCCGCAAGACCTCGTCCAAAAAGGCTTCCACGCCGGCAAGCTGGTGAAAGAAATCGCAGCGGTATGCGGCGGCGGGGGCGGCGGGCGTCCGGATATGGCGCAAGCCGGCGGCAAGGACGCTTCCAAGCTGGGCGAGGCCCTTGTGAAGGCAGAAGAGCTTGTAGCCGCATTGGCTTAAGCTGCTGAAGCAAATTTCTGGAGCAGGCTTCTGAATCTGCTGTGAAACATAAGGGATTTCCGGGTTTTGCAGCCTTGGATCAATGGTAAAGACGACTGAGTTGCAGGTTTACCGCAGCGGTACTGAGGGTATATTCTCAGTACCGCTGCTTTATTCAGGAGAATCAGGAAAATGTATATTTTTTGGTAATATTCACTTTCAGCGATAATCTGCAATAGCTTAAAAACCAAAAAAAACACTAATTTTGTAGACGAAATGCCAAAAAAAGCGTTATCACGGCCGTGGGATTTCCTGGTTGGGCATTGAATATGTTATGATGAGGGCAGCAAGTCAGCTGTACAGCAGCAACTTTGCGAAGCCGCCCAAGAAGCGGGTGATTTTGCAGAAGGAAGGTGTCACAAATGGACTCCATGGACAAAACGGTCAAATTCAATGTGAAGGGCGATGAGAAGGAAGCTTCTTCCGAGGAAATCCTGCTCGCAGTATACGATGCGCTGGTGGAGAAGGAATATCATCCCATCAATCAGATCGTAGGGTATCTTATTTCCGGGGATCCGGCTTATATTCCGCGCCACAACAATGCGAGAAGTTTGGTCCGGAGAAAAGAACGTGATGAGCTGATTGAGGAACTGGTTCGATTCTACCTCGTCAATCACCGGGTGGATAATCCGAAATGATGAAGAAGCTGGGTCTGGATTACGGCGACCGTAGAATTGGAGTCGCCACAAGCGATATTTTTGGATGGACGGCGCAAGCTCTGGAGACCATTGAACGGCGCGGGAACGGCAATGAGTTTGAGCGTATCCGCGAACTGGTCAAGGAACATGAGATTGGAGAGATTGTAGTCGGCCTTCCGAAGAATATGAACGGCTCAGTAGGACCCCGTGGTGAGATCTGTATCGAATTTGCCGATCAGCTGCGGGAAGAGCTCGAAATGCCCGTACACCTTTGGGATGAGCGTCTGACGACGGTATCCGCTGAACGGATGCTGATTGAAGGGGACGTCAGCCGGAAGAAACGCAAAGGGATTGTGGACAAAATGGCCGCAGCCCTGATTTTGCAAAATTTTTTGGATGCTAACAGTAAAAGGTGAGGGGTGTGTTGGATTGACAAACGAGCAGATTGGCCAAGAAGAAGAACCGGAAATTATCTATATTCCCGACGAGGAAGGTAATGAAGAGGAATTTGAGGTCATTATGAAGTTTGAAGTTGACGGTTCGGATGCCAAGTATATGATGGTGGTTCCGCTGGATTCCGAGGATGAAGAGAGCGATGAGGTGTATGCGTTCCGTTATGAAGAAGACGGTGACGATCTTCAGCTCTTTATGATCGAGAATGACGAGGAATGGGCGATTGTTGAGGAGACCTTCAATACGTTGGTGGATGAGCTGGACGGAGGAGCGGGGAATGACTGATTTTTCCGCCGATCAGGTGGTTTGGACTTCAAAACTCAAAGAAGCATATGGAGAAACAGTAGAACTGGAAGACGAGCAGGGCAAATCTTCCGTTTACGATATTATTGCCGAGTTTGAAGTCGGCAGCCGCGCGTATGCGGTGCTGGCCGATTCCGGGAAGGGCGCCGAACAGGAGATTCTGCGGATTGTGGTTTCTCCTGACGGGCTTCCTGAACTGGAGAGCATCGTGGATGACGAGGAATGGGAAGATGTCTCCGAGTTGTATGACGAGCTGACTTTTTCCGTTGACGAGAGCGAATAAGCTGCAGTTAGACAGGCGATATCAAAGTTTGGCACGGAAGAGGAGGGCGGAATTTTTCCGCGCTCTTTTTGCTTGTGCGGCATATGTCCGCAAAATATATGTTGAATTTGAGACAATACAATTTTATACTTTATAGTCGGAAAGTGAGGAGTG
Source organism: Paenibacillus graminis (assembly GCF_000758705.1). NCBI lineage: Bacteria > Bacillati > Bacillota > Bacilli > Caryophanales > Paenibacillaceae > Paenibacillus > Paenibacillus graminis. Next base: position 2,207,558 of record NZ_CP009287.1, read on the forward strand.
ACATTTGAAAGCGGCAATCCGCACAGTGCTCATTATCATCCTGTTGCTGGCAGCATTGGGAGGCGGGGGGGCCTGGTACATCTGGAATGGCATGCAGCCAGTGGAGCCGGGCCAACCGGTAACGTTTACGATAGAGAAGGGGATGGGCAGCTCGGAAATTGCTGACCTGCTCGAAGAAAACGGCATTATTCGAAAAGGTTTGTTTTTCAAAGGCTACTTGAAGTGGGTCAAGGAAGGGTCCAGCTTCAAGGCCGGCACGTATACCGCTGCTCCAGGGGATACCTATGATGCCCTTATTGCCCGTCTGAATGCAGGGGATGTGGTGAAGAAGGCGACAGTGGTCTTTACGATTCCTGAAGGATATACAGCCAAGCAGATTGCAGATAAGCTTGCTGCTGCCTGGAATCAGAAGCCTGAAGTATTCCTGAACATTATAGATTCGGGAGCGGGGCTTGAAGCGGTAAGCAGGCTGGGGATTCCTGAGAACAGCCAGCTGCGCCACCGCCTGGAGGGCTACTTGTTCCCGGAAACGTATGAACTGGTGAAGGAGAGCACCCCGGAGCAGGTTGTTGAGGCGATGCTGGAGCAGCTTGAGAAGAAGCTGGACACTATCCAGGGCTGGCAAGCCAAGCTCAAGGAACGCGGACTCTCCCTGCATGAGCTGCTAACGGTGGCTTCACTTGTGGAGCGCGAGGTTGTAGTAGACAGTGAGCGTCCGATTGTAGCCGGTGTGATCTATAACAGGCTGGATAAAGGTCAGAAGCTGGAGATCGACGCAACTGTCCAGTACCTCCTTGATAAGCAGAAGGAGCGGCTGTATGAGAAGGATCTGAAGGCAGACAGTCCTTATAATACGTATAAAAATGAAGGTCTTCCGCCGGGACCGATCAGCAGTCCCGGACTTGCTTCCATTCAGGCTGCCCTCGTGCCGGAAGCGTCGGATTATTATTTCTATGTGACCAAAAAAGATGGCTCACAAGGCCATTTATTCGGCAAAACCTACAAGGAACATTTAGCCAATATCAAAAAAAGTGAACAAAATTAGCTGGTAACCTATTAAAATAGAGTGTGATGCGGCAATAACCGCGAAGTAGGAGGATGCAACATGAATAACAAACCGGAGCTGCTGGCGACAGCCGCTTCCTTGGAAGAAGCAGCTGTGCTGCTGAAAGCCGGGGCCGATGCGCTGCTGATTGGCGATGACCGCTTTGGCATGCGGCTGGCAGGCCACTTTTCGCTGGAAGATATTGCAGAAGTCGTTAAGCTGGCCCATGAGCAAGACTGCAAGGTCTATGCAGGCCTCGGCGGCCTAATGTCGAACCGCCTGCTGGACGAGCTTCCCGCTTATGTACAAGCGATTGGGGAACTGGGTGTAGACGGCGTTGAATTCGGCGATCCGGCAGTGCTTGCCGCCGTAAAGAGGGAAGCCCCGCTTTTGAAGCTGCATTGGAACGCGGAAATGACCTCAACCAACTACGCCACAGCCAATTACTGGGGGCGCAAGGGCGCTTCGCGGGTCGTGCTGGCCCGGGAGCTGAATATGGACGAAATGACGGAAATGGTGCCGCTGCTGGAAGTTGAAGCCCAGGTGCAGGTCCATGGTATGACGAATATTTATCATTCCAAACGCAAGCTGGTGGCGAGCTATATGTCTCATCAGGGCCGTCCTAGCGATGGCGGAAGCTTGGGCAAGGAGCGCGGCCTGTTCCTCATCGAGGCAGAGCGCCCGAATGAGAAGTTCCCGATCTATGAGGATGTGAACGGCACGCATATTATGAGCTCCGATGATATCTGCATTCTGGAGGATCTGCATTTTCTGCTGAAGGCCGGGGTGCACAGCCTGAAGATTGAAGGGCTGCTGAAGCCCGTTGCTTACAACGCAGCTGTCGTCAAGGCTTACCGTCATGCCATGGACCTCTACGCGGCTGATCCTGAGAGTTATGCTTTCCAGGAGAGTTGGATGGATGGCATCCGGGCGCTGCAGGACCCTGAGCGCGAGCTGTCTTTTGGCTTCTTTTATAAGGAGCAGGTGTATTAAAATATAAATAATGCTTTGCTGATTTAAATTCGAACTTAAAGCTTAACCTTAAAGATAAAGTAACGGAGGGAAGGTTTGGAACTGTAGGAGCGAATGCGTCCGCCTTTGTCTCCGGATGTTATCCGCAAAGCGGTACAAATCAGAAACATCTGGAGACAACAGCGGCCGGAAGTCCAAACACTTTCCGTAGTCACGTTCATATCTGAAAGGAAAGTTTTTGATTGGTTTTATACAGCAAAGAAATGGAGGGGAGAACAGGAATGGGAACCATGACCAAGCCGCAATACAAGGGCAAACGTTACCGTCTGGACAAACCGGAGCTCCTTGCTCCGGCGGGTAATCTGGAGAAATTGAAATTCGCCGTACATTATGGTGCGGATGCAGTATATATTGGAGGACAGAAATACGGCCTGCGCTCGGGGGCGGATAATTTCAGCTTCGAGGAAATGCGCGAAGGCGTCGAATTTGCCAAAAAATACGGCGCCAAGGTTTTTGTCGCCACGAATATTTATGCCCACAATGAAGATATCGCCGGGATTGAAGAATACCTGCGCAACCTGTATGAAGCGGGGATCGCTGCCATTATCGTGGCTGATCCGGCCATCGTGGATACCGCCCGCCGGCTGGTGCCGGGCCTTGAGGTGCACCTGAGCACCCAGCAGTCCACACTCAACTGGCAGGCCGTGTCTTTCTGGAAGGAAGAAGGGCTGCCGCGCGTCGTCCTCGGCCGTGAAACGAGCCTGGAGGAAATCGCCGAAATTAAGCAGCATGTCGATATCGAAATTGAGAGCTTCATTCATGGAGCAATGTGCTCCTCCTACTCCGGCCGCTGTGTGCTGTCCAACCACTTCACGGACCGCGATTCGAACCGCGGCGGCTGCTGTCAGTCCTGCCGCTGGAAATATGACCTGTTCGAGGATGCCCGGCCTGAAGGCGCATGGGTATCCGAAGAAGACCAGGCCCAGGCGCAGCAGCAGCCGCTGCCGCTGCAGCCGGGCGTAACCCAGCTTCCGCTGCATCAGCCGGAGGATAATCCATTCTCCATGGGCTCGAAGGATCTGTGCATGCTGGAGAGCATTCCGGAGCTGATCGAAGCCGGGATTGACAGCTTCAAGATTGAAGGGCGGATGAAGTCCATCCACTATGTAGCGACGGTCGTCAACGCTTACCGCAAAGCCATCGATGCATATATGGCTGACCCGGAAGGGTATGTGCTGAAGCCCGAATGGCTGGAAGAGCTGCAGAAAGCGGCGAACCGCCCGCTGAATACAGGGTTTTTCTATGATACACCGGATCATGAGGACCATATTTATGAGCCTGAGGAAAAGGCGGCCCCTTATGACTTTGCCGGACTGGTGCTGGAGTATGATGCTGCGAGCGGAACCGTGCTCATTCAGCAGCGCAACCACTTCAAGCCGGGGCAGGAAGTGGAGTTCTTCGGTCCTGATAACACGTTCTTCAAGCAGACGGTAGGCGAGATTTGGGATGAGGAAGGCCAGCCGCTGGATGCTGCCCGTCATCCGCTGCAGCGGGTGCGCATGAAGGTAGACCAGCCGGTTGCATATTTCGACATGATGCGCAAGAAAAAATAGTGCATTTTGCGTTCATTACAGGAGTGCACCTCTGAGAGGAGGGGCATTCCTTTTTTTGCGTTAGAATAAAATGGAAAATCGCTAAAATATATAAAGAATCTGTGGTAATTTCTAAAGAAATCTAAGTATTTATACCCAGTCTGCCGATATAAAGAAGAGCGAACGCTTACATATGTCTTTTAATCTAACTGGCAGGTGATTATAATGGTTGCTCCTAAACGGGACAGCAATGGGGAAGAGAAGAAAGAGAGAAGGCAGAAATTGACAAAGAAAAATAAGACCAGCAAGAAACCGCCGTCAAACGTCCAGAAATCTGAGGCAAACCCGGCAGGTGTAGAACAGGCAGCAGTTAAGGAAGCGGCCTCAGCCAATGGAAAAGGGTCTGCCTTGTCCTTCAAGGGAGTGCTGCATGGCTCGGTTCGCCAGGTCAAGAGAGTTAACCCGAATAAGTCGGTTGGGGTGAAGCTGTTCCTGATCTTTTTATCCTCAATTGTAGTAGTCGTATTGGCTCTAGGGCTGTTGTCCTATAATAAGGCTAAAAACACAATTAAAGAAAATGTGTCGGAAGCGAACCGCCAGACCATTATTCAGACTTCGGAGAAGCTTGATATTACGCTTAAACAATATGAGAGTCTGGCGATGCAGCTCTTTTTTGATCCGCAAATGCAGAACAACCTGACAGACCTGGTGTCTGCATCGTCAAGTTATGATAAATTCGTGGCTACGGATGCGATCAGTAAGAAGCTTTCCAGCCAAACGACAACGGATTCTAATATCGTTGCGATTACACTGGTTCCAACATCTACGGATTACGATATCGTTTCAAGCGGAAGCTCCGGCATGAAGCTGGACAACATCAGAGACCAGGAATGGTACAAGACAGCGGTAGCGAATGCCGAAAACTACCAGAGCTACTATTCAAAAGAAGTCAAATCCGCACAGAACTATTGGTTCCCTACGGCTGTAGCAGGAGAAAACGGGAAAAATATTGCGATGGTCAGAGCGCTTAAAAACCTCGGAGCCAATTCAGGCTATGTCATTCTGCTTGAACTGAAGAACACCCTGCTGGAGGAAGCTTTCGACAGTGTTACCCTTGGGGATGGTTCCCGGATTCAGCTCGTTTCCCCGGACGGGACAGTAGTTGCTTCGTCCAATCCTGAAGAGGATGGCAAAGCATCAGAGCTTGGATTTATTAAGGAGAGCAAAACGAACAGTAAGAGCCAGGATGCCGAAGATGCAAACGGAGAAGATGTTCTGGCGGTCTACAGTCCCATGGTCAAAGCGGACTGGAAGCTGGCAGGCATTGTACCTACCGGTGAACTGGTGAAGGCGGCTACTCCAATCCTGTTCACCACCTTCCTGGCCGCCATAGCTGCAGCGGTGCTGGCCGTTCTGGTCGGGATTGTGATGGTTCGGATGATCGCCCGGCCGCTGGCCCGGTTGAAGGATCTGATGGTCGAAGGCGCAAAGGGCGACCTGAGCGTACGCACCGAATATGTATCCAAGGATGAAATCGGTGAATTATCTGCTTCCTTTAATACGATGATGGAGCGGATCACGGAGCTCGTTGCCCAGACAACGGATACGGCCCGTGAAGTACTGGAAACCGCAGGCGAGCTTGGCGATGCTTCCCGCAAGACAGCAATCTCCGCGAAGGAAATCGCTGCAGCGACCGAAGAGATAGCCGGCGGTGCAGGAAGTCTGGCTCAGGAGGCCGAGCGCGGCAATGAGCTTACCGATTTGATTGGAACTCAAATGCAGAGCGTAATCGCCGCAAATGCCGAGATGGACGAGGCCGCGCGCGGAGTGGGAGAAGCCAGCGGCCAAGGGGCGAAGCAGCTGGAAGAGCTGCTGACGCAGACCAGCCGCACCGGAGAAATGACCACTGCGCTGGTTGACCGGGTCAATAATCTGAAAGAAACAGTATCCTCGGTCATCAAAGTACTGGACGTGATGAAGAACATCACGCAGCAGACGAACATCCTGTCGCTTAATGCCACGATAGAGGCAGCAAGAGCTGGTGAAGCGGGACGCGGATTTATGGTCGTTGCCGATGAGGTCCGCCAATTGGCCGACCAGTCCAAACAGTCCATTGCCGTTGTAGCCGGAATTACCGATAAGATTATTACTGAAATGAATGAGACCGTGGCCGTATTGTCTGAGGTTGCACCGCTCTTCAAGCAGCAGATGACCTCGGTGAAGAGCACCAGCGAGATCTTTGTATCCGTACAAGGTCAAATGGATGATTTCATCTCCAGCCTGGAGTCGGTTACGGGGGCTATCGACAGCCTGAATCATTCCCAGGGTGTCTTGTCCGATGCCATGAGTAATGTTAGCGCGGTGGCACAGCAATCTTCAGCCACCTCGGAAGAGGTTGCCTCCCTGAGCAATGAACAGCAGAATGTGAGTGATCAGCTCGTTGCGCTGTCCGGCAAACTGGAAGGCGCCTCAACCCAGCTGAAAGACAAGCTGTCACTGTTTACGATCAAATAGAAATCAGGGAATCCGAATTCCTTGTCCTGAAGCGTCCCGCAGCCAGCAACTGGCGCGGGGCGCTTTTGTATGACAGGATCGCCATATGGGCTGAGTAATTCCTTGTACTTCGGCAGGCTAACACGTATAATTATTTTGTTAGGTAATTGTTATGTTCTGTGGAAAAGTTAGGTTAAGCTGAAACGAGGAGAAGGACCCAATGAAAGCAAAACGCAGCCACAGCTGGTGGTCCTACATCGTAGACATGGGCATGGAACGCAAGCTGCTCCTGGTCTTTCTGATTATTATTACGCTTCCGCTTTCAGTCATCAGTGTGATCAGTTTCAAAAGCTACTCCGAATCGATACAGGCGAACACCGTAGCCTATTCGGAAAAGCTGATTGATCAGATGATGGACTCCATTGATGACTACATTGAAGATATGAAACGGATCTCGTCCATGCCGGCATATGTTAACGATATCAAGCAGAACCTGGTCCGCTCGAACCGCTATTATGAACAAAAGCAGATGATGAACAGCAAGGGAGGCGGCACTCAAGTGGCTCCCGGCGACTTCGATCTGCTGCTGTCCATTCAGCGGGGCATTGAGGGCAATATTTCTTTTATTAACAATATTAAGCGGGGAACGAATTCTGTGTATATTTTCGACGGGTACGGCAACGGATATTATTCTGCCAAGGACGGCGGTGTCCGGCTGGATCTGGAGCAGAGCTACAAGTTCTGGAGCGAGCAGTCGAGGGATTCCAGCGGCGAGGCGCTGCTTTTTGGCACGCAGGCGTACACAAGCAATCTGCAGAGCACCCGTTATGCCTTTACAGTTGTCCGCAAAATTGTCGACGGGCTGTGGAATCCTATTGGACTGATCGCAGTCGAAGCCAACATCAGCAATCTGGAAAATCAAGTGGCTGAGCTGGATACCGTAACCCATGGGAAGTCAATCATTGTGGATGAGAACGGCAAAGTGATCTATGACAGCGGCCGGAAGCTCCTGACTACTGATATTTCCCGTACCCATCTGTTCCGGCAGGCTGTGGGCAATGCCGGAAGCTTTTATGATACCGTATCCGGTAAGGAACGGCTGAATATATATTCAAGCTCTGCCAAGACCAACTGGAAGGTCATCATATCTATTCCTGTGGATGAACTGACCCGCGGGGTGAAGCTTACCCGCAATGCGACCATTGCGGCCACCCTGATTATTATTGTGCTGGCGCTGATCATTTCGATCATCCTGTCCTTTGCGCTGACGAAGCCGCTGACCCAAATGATCCAGCTGATGAAAAGGGTGCAGAACGGCGACCTGGATGTGACTTTCCGCGTCAGACGCCGGGATGAGATCGGACTGCTGGGCCATCAATTCAACCGGATGCTTGCCCGCATCCGGCAGCTGATTCAGGATATCTACCGGATTGAAGAGCAGAAGAAGGAAGCAGAGCTGCAGGCGCTGCAGAGCCAGATCAATCCGCATTTTATTTACAATACGCTGGAATCCATCCGTATGACCGCAGAGATTAATGATGACGTGGAAGCCGCCGATATGATCTCCATTCTGGGCAAGCTCCTGCGTTACAGCACAAGTGATCTGTCCGGGACTACAACCATGAAGCAAGAGCTGCTGTATGTCCGCAATTATGTTGAACTGCTGGGCTGCCGCTATCCCGGAAGGTTTGTCCTGCAGATCGATGTTCCCGGGACGCTGGATAACTACTCCATGATTAAGCTGGTTTTTCAACCGATTATTGAGAATGCGGCCTATCACGGACTTGACGACACGAAGTCCCAGATGCATTTGAGCATCACATGTGAAGTCACAGAGCAGAAGCTTCTGTTCCATATCCGCGACGATGGCTGCGGAATGGAGCAGGCCACGCTGGACAAGCTCAATGACAGCCTGAAGCATGAGATGCCTCCGAAGAAGAGCATCAATGGGGGCATCGGCATGAAAAATGTACATCAGCGGATACAGCTCCACTATGGAGCAACCTATGGCATTGAGGTCTTTAGCAGGCCTGGCGAGGGGACGGACGTTATTTTGTCCCTGCCCCTGCAGGTCCAGAGCGCCAGGGAATGAAGGGAACAGAATAGAGGAGGAATCCGCTTGAAACGGATGAAGTTACGTTGGCCCATGCTTACCATCCTGGGGCTGCTCCTGTTGTCGGCCGGGTGTGACAGCCGCAGCAATAATCAGGCTGTGCCTTCGCCGTCTCCTGGCACCAGTGAGAGCCCGTCCGAATTGTCCGGGACCATTGTGATGCTGACGAACCGGATTGACCTGATTGAAGATGGAACTTTCCAAAGCTATGCCGATGAGTTCAAGAAGAAATATCCGGAAGCCCAAGTGCAATTCGAGGGCCTGTCCAACTATGCCACCGACATACTGGTCCGCCTGTCCACCAAGGATGCCGGAGATGTGCTGCTGCTTCCGGTGAATCTGCCGGCGAAGGAGCTTAAGCTTTTTTTTGAACCGCTGCCCGCAGAATTGGCTGCACAGGAGAAATTCACGACTTTTAACATCTATGAGGGCAAAAGATACGGGCTGTCCACAGGCTCGACTACCAGCGGCATCGTCTACAACAAGCAGGCTTTTAAAAAAGCGGGGATTGAGCGGGTGCCGCAAACACTCGATGAATTCTATGCAGCCAGTGCCAAGCTGAAACAGGCAGGTATCATCCCGCTGTACATGAATTACGGTGCTGTCTGGCCGCTGCGGGAATGGGGCAACAACCTGGTTAATTACATGACCGGCAATCCGGATTATCTGAACAACATGGTGCAGGAGAACGATCCCTGGAAGATTGACAATGAATGGGGCCAAGCGATTGCGATTGCCCGGACAATGGTTGCCAAAGGATACGTGGAGGACCAGCTCTTCTCCAACAGCTGGGAGATTTCCAAGACCAAGCTGGCCAAGGGGGAAACGGGAATGTACCTGCAGGGGAACTGGACAATCCGCCAGATTCTGGATGCCGGTGCGAAGTCTGAGGATATAGGCTTTTTCCCGTTTCCGTATGATAACAAGCCTACCCACTACGCAGCGCTCAATCCCGATTGGTTCATCGGGGTCAGCAAATTCAGCAAGAATAAGGAGCTGGCTATGGCTTGGGTGGAATATTTTTTAAAAAAGACCGCCTATACAGCAAATTTCCTTCCCTCCGGCAGCTCGGAAGAGCCAGCCTTGCCGCAATACAGCGAGTTTCTCTCCTATCATCCCAAGCTGGTTGAGGCTACTGTGCAGACGGATGCCTTTATCGACATGGCGAACCGGGCGAAGCTGTCCTTCTGGTCGGGCGATTATATTCAGGAGCTGCTCGCCGCGCCGGATTTGCAGAAATCTTTTGACGAATTAAATGAGAAATGGAAGGAAGCGCGGGAGGGACAGCAGGCTTCTCCCGTACCGCAGGCGGCTGCCGTGCAATCAAGATAAATTGTGGAGGTATTTTCAATGGCAAAAAAAGTGACCATGCAAAAAATCGCCGACCATCTCGGCGTCTCCAAGTTTGTTGTCTCCAAATCACTCTCCGGTAAAGGAGGCGTCAACGAAACTACCCGGGAGCGGGTCATTCAGGCTGCATCCCAGCTAGGGTATTTCACGCAGAAAAATGCTTATGTGCAAAATGTTAAACGTACGTCCCCGGCGGCCGGCAGTGACCGCAACAAGCAGTCGGTGCTTGTGCTGATGCCGAATATCCGGTCGCAGACCCAGGATTCCCTCTACTGGGGAAAAATCGTCGACGGCATTGCGCTGGCGCTCGATCAGGTAGGGTTGGGGATGGTGATTGTTTCGGAGCACCGCGCTGATAATTTTATCAATATTCTTAATCCTAACGGGCTGCTCGGTCTGGTAGGAGTAGGGCAGATTTCCACCTCCCTCCTGCTGGAGGTTCACCGCATCGGGCTGCCGATGGTGCTGATTGACCATGAGGACCCGCTGATCCCGAGCGATACCGTGTTCGCCAACAATATCGACTCCATGACCCGGCTGAGCAACCATCTGATGGGCATCGGGCATACGTTGTTTCATTTTATCGGCAATATCCGCTACTCGCGCAGCTTCCGTGACCGCTGGATCGGCTTCCGCAGTGCGCTGGAGGAAAACGATATGAAAACTCCGGCTGGCGATGATGAGATGCTGGTGCTGGAAGGGATGGAGGACGGCACGTTCCGCGACGATTTCAGGCTCTGGATGGCCAAGCGCAAAAAAGCCAAAACCCTCCCCAGCGCACTCGTCTGTGCCAACGACTCCACGGCGCTCATCGTCTGTGAGGTGCTGAGGGAGGAAGGCATAGCCATTCCTGCTGACATTTCGGTAACGGGCTTTGACAATATTGAAGATGCGATGCGGGGAATTCCGCCGCTCACCACCGTACATGTACCCAAGGAAGCCATGGGCCGTGCTGCCGTGGAGAAGCTGCTGAACCGGATTCAGAATCCGTCTGCGCCGCTGGAGAAGATTCTGATCTCCGCTGATATTGTTCACCGGGATTCGGTAGCGGGTCCCCGGAAGTAGATCGGTTAGGCTTCGCGGAATGCTGGAATAAGCTGTGATTAGGTTTCGCACGGTTTATACGTTAATGCGCACACTTAAAATGGACTCTTTAGTTGTATGAAATGCAGTTATAACCTCTGACCCCAATAAAAAGGCGGCCCCAGTTTCCACAAGGGCCGCCTTTTACTTCTTCTTACTCTCCTATAAAAGAACTTGAGAAGACAATATGAAAGGTGAAGTAACGGAGGGGGAGTTTGGAACTGGAGGCGCGATAGCGTCCGGCTTTGTATTCAGATGTTATCCGCTAAGCGAAGCGGTATAATCAAAAACATCTGAATACAACAGCGGCCCGAAGTCCAAACATTCCCCGCAGTTACAGCCAACACCCAAATGTAAAGCTCTCAAGTTCAATCCACAACTACTTCAACTGCAAATTCCGGTCGATCAAAGCAATCCGCTGCTGTACGCAAGCATAAGAACGAAGCGGGTCTTCAGGGGTATTAAGGACATAATCCAGCATCTGGTCAACCGTTGTGGTGGCGACATGGATGCGGGTGTCAGACGATGCATAATAGATGTAAATGTCTCCGTTGTCGCGTGCGATCACGCCGTTGCAGAAGACAACATTGGATACATCGCCGACGCGCTCTTCACCATCCGGAGCGATGAAATGTCCGCCCGGCGCGTGCGTGACCTTGTTAGGTTCCTCCAGATCGGACAGGAAGGCGTACAGCACATAGCGCAGTCCGGCAGCGGTGTTGCGGACGCCGTGGGCGATGTGCAGCCAGCCGCGGGGCGTTTTGATAGGTGCCGGACCTTGGCCGTTCTTCACTTCTTTGATCGTGTGGTAATAGCGCTGGTCCATGATGGTCTCGCTTGTAATTACAGCATTTTCGATCGTGTCGGATAATCCCCAGCCGATACCGCCGCCGGAACCGGCGTCGATGAAGCCATCCTGCGGCCGGGTATAGAAAGCATATTTGCCGTCTACAAACTCAGGGTGCAGCACTACGTTGCGCTGCTGGGCAGACCCCGTCTTCAGGTCAGCGAGCCGTTCCCAGGTCTTCAGATCCTTGGTGCGGGTAATGCCGCACTGGGCAACAGCGCTGGACAGGTCGCCATGCGGGGCATCCGGGTCTTTGCGTTCGGTGCAGAACAGGCCGTAAATCCAGCCGTCGGCATGCTTCACGAGGCGCATGTCATACACGTTGATGTCCGGGTCTTCAGTTTCGGGAAGCACTACTGGATGATCCCAGAAGCGGAAGCCATCCACACCGCTGTCGCTCTCGGCAACAGCAAAGAAGGATTTGCGGTCATTGCCTTCTACCCGGGCCACAATATAGAACTTGCCGTCCAGTTCAATGGCGCCAGGGTTGAAGATGCCGTTAACCCCGATTCTTTCCGCGAAATAAGGGTTGGTCTCCGGATTGAAGTCGTAGCGCCAGATCAGCGGTGCATGCTCAGCAGTGAGCAGCGGATATTGGTAGCGGTCATAGATGCCGTTGCCGCAGGGAACCTTTTCATTTTTGCGTCCGATCAGCGCCTCATAACGTTCAGTCAGCTTCTGTTTGCGTTCTTGAAAGATTGTCGTCATTATTTTGTCTCCTTTATAGTGGATGTTAGGGTAAGCCGCCCGATCATTTCGAAGCAGGCTCTGCTGTTATGGTAAGGGCATTTCCAGGCGCTGACCTTGGGCTCACGGGCCAGTGGCTGCAGCGTTTCATCAACGCCCCAGTACCATTCGCCAAGCTTGTGGTCAATGATATATTGGTCAGTAAAAATCCAGGCGTTCTCCGCAGCTTCCAGGAACCGTGTCTCATGGGTCAGCTGATAGGCGTTGTAGAAGCCGACAATAGCTTCGGCCTGCGGCCACCAGTCTCTGGACTTGTCAATATGACCGCTGCCGTCCGCTTCATTCCAGATTCCGCCGTCTTCCGCAATGCCCTCCGCCAGCACGGCTTCAGCCATAGAAACGGCTACCTTGCGCACGCGCTGCAGCAGCGCTTCATCTCCAAGCACCTCTGCAGCTTCAACCAGCAGCCAGCTGCCTTCGATGTCGTGGCCGTAAGAGATGCTCCGGGACTTCACATGCCACTCTTCGTCCAGGAACAGGTGGAAATGCTTGCCTTCTGCATCGATAATATGGTCCAGCATCGTTTCGATCAGCTCCGCCAGCTTTCTTTTCAACTCTTCTGATTTCCAGACCCGGTACAGGCCGGTATAACCTTCCAGCACATGCAGATGAGTATTCATAGATTTCTTCTCGTTCATGTCCTTGGAACTGAGACTCAGGTTATCCGTCATCTGCCATTCACGTGACAGAGCTTCAATATAACCTTTATAGAGGGGATCATAGCCGTATTTCTCTACAATATGGAATAGGTCAACGGCCTGCTGCAGGGCATCACTGCGCCCGGTAGCATGGTGAAACTCGGCCAGCGCATAGATGGCAAAAGCCTGGCCATAGATTTGCTTCTTCGGCTGGGAAGGAACCCCGTGCGCGTCCACCATCCAGAACAATCCGCCGTATTCGTTATCTGTGAAGTGCTGGATAAGGTAGTTGTAGGCGCGTTCAGCCATAGCTAAATATTCTGAAGTGCCATATAACCGGTAAGCGCTCGCAAATGTCCAGAGGATCCGCGCATTCAGCACAAGGCTTTTCTCCGCGCCAGCTATGACATTCATCTGGTTGCCGATCTCACCGACAAAGCCGCCATGCGCTTCGTCCAGTGAATGCTTCATCCAAAAGCCCAGGATATTTTCCTTCAGCTCATTCTCCAGCTGTCTCCGCCATTCCTCAGTTGAAATCTTCATTTTCCCTGATTCACTCCTTTATATTACTTATGAGTCTTGGAGCTGTAGTACTCTTTAATGATGGGCGCTGCGGATTTGCCGTACATGCAGTAATCATCGTTCTCCGCCGCCTCTTCAAGCGGATAGAGCTGGGCCGGCCAATCCCAGAGCATGAAGCCCTGGACCCATTTCCGGCTCTCGCAGCTGTGGAACATCGCCTCGTAATAGCGTTTCTGTTCTTCCTCGCTCGGTTCGCCTTTTAGGGACCAGTCATTCGGAATCGCGGCACTGCCGGTGCGGCTCGGACAGCCAGCTTCCATGAAGAAAAAGGGCTTATTATGCTGCTTCACCACGGCCTCAATCCGGTCAAGCTGTGCCTCCCAATCCTGCTCAGGATAGTAGCCGCTGGAGGAAATGACATCAAGGGCATCCCACCAGGTCACATTGTCCTCCTGATACTTGTCGCAATTATAGGTAAGGATTCCGTGGTACACCTTGCGGACTTCGGCAATCAGGGTCCGCCACTGTGCTGCGCGTCTGTCTGACATGACCAGTTCGCAGCCGATGCAGAACATTTCGCAACCGCTTTCTTCGGCAATCGCGGCAAAATGCAAAATAAAGGCAGTGTAAGAGCTGAACCAATCCGACCATTTGGGCTCGCACGGAACATCTTTGTCGAAGAAGTTGATGTGGGCGCGCCAAGTGCCGTCTGCGCAGTTCACAATCGGTTTCAGGCATACCTTCAGGCCAAGTGACTTTGCTGTGCGGATTGCCCATAGGACCTCATCATCGGTAACCGTGGGTTTCTCCCAATAAGGAATTTCTGTGGATTGCGGAGTGGCCTGGATTGCACTGAAGGCGATAGCGGTCCAGTTCGCTCCGGTCACGGATTGCATAAGCTCCATTGAAGTCTCGGCCGCTTCATTAGCCCAGGTTCCGCGCCTGCCCATGAAACCCCAGGTAACGCCTCCGACATATTCATTCTGCAGTGACATCTCAGCTACCTCGCTTATTTAGAATAGTAGGATTAGGCATCGAAACATTAATGTTATTTTGTTATATTGTTATTATAATTTTGTTATTTAATAATAACAATACACAATTAAGTTATAACCCTTTTTAGGCATGATTTCAAGCAGAAAATGGGCAAAGTAAACTGAAGACTATAAAAGTACAACAGAGTACATATGCTAATAAGATAATGAAGCTTATAATTGATAATGACAGCGCAATCATTTGTAGCTTTAACTAAACTGGAGGCGATTTGCTGGTGATCAGGGTCATGATTGCGGACGATGAGGAAGTGATTCGCCGTGGGCTTGAGAAAATTACTTCCCGAATGGATTTGGAAGTTAAGGTTATCGGTTCCTATGGCAATGGATTGGAGGCATGGAATCATCTCCGGGAGCTGGGCCGGGACGATATAGACCTGCTTATAACAGATATCAAGATGCCGAGAATGGATGGTTTTAAGCTGATTGAAGAGGTAAGAGGGCATTTGAAACACCTCCCCATAGCCGTGCTGAGCGGATTCAGTGAATTTGAATATGCCCGCCGGGCCATGCGGCATGGTGTGCTCGATTATTTGCTTAAGCCTATTGAGAAGGCACAGCTCTACGATTTGCTGAAAAGTGTGGAGGAGAATAAGAAGCTGCGGCCGGCGGCAGCAGAGCCGGAAGAAACACCCCACCAGGCCGCTGAAGGCGGTGAGCACTATGTGGTTGAGCAGACTAAAAGCATCCTGGAGAAGGAGTATGGCCAGAACTTTGAGCTTGAACGGCTGGCGGAGACTGTGGGGATGAATGCCAGCTACATCAGCAGGCTGTTCAAATTCAAGACAGGCCAGACGATAACGGACTACCTGATCGGTATCCGCATCGCCAAGGCCAAGGAGCTCCTGATCGGCCAGCCCGATCTGAAAAATTACGAAATTGCCGAAAGGGTCGGCTACAGCGATCCGGTCTACTTCAATAAGTTGTTCAAAAAAATGTGCGGCATGACGCCGAAGGATTATAAGAGCCGCTGCAGATAAAAGAATAGGCTTGCCGGAAGAAATCTGCTAAAAATACAGACAGAACGGCTTTCAGGTGGCCTTAAGAGGAACCCCGCTTACCGCGGGGTTCTTCTGCATGTGCCGGCTGCACGGTGCTTCCGTTATGAAGCCCGCCTTGAAGCAGAATGTGCTCATAGGGCAGCGAAGGGTTGGCAATCCGCCACAGCATCCGGTCTGCCGCACGATATCCGGTTTCCTTAACAGGCAGCGTGGGCCGGGCGATATCCGGGATAATGTTCCGCAGGGACGGCTCCGGTTCCAGACCAATCAGGGAGTAGTCCCCCGGAATGCGCTTGCCGGTGGTTTGACAAGCCAGATATACACGGGTTAAGGCTTGCTCCGAGGCGCAGATGAAGGCCGTGGGCTTATACGTTTCGGTCTGGCGCTTCCATAACGCTGTCCATTCCTCCTGCGGCTGGTTCATTTCAAAGATATGGGAGTCCGGCTCCGCCTGAATCCCGGCTGCTTCCAGGGTCATGCAGAAGGCCTGCCAGCGCAGCTGATAGCCCCGGCTCAGCCACGGATTTCCAATGTACATTATCCTGCGGTGCCCCATGGCAATCAGATGTCTGGCGGATTGCTGCATGGCGTCATGGACATTCCAGATGACACTGTCCACATTTGCACCGGGAGGAGGGAAATTGAGCAGAATCCGGGGCATTTTCCGCTGGATCAGATGTGCCTCTACGGATTCATCAATTACCGGACTAATAAAAATGCCATCAGCATAAGAGAGATTATGTTTGTTCTCCCATTGTATGAAGGCTTTTGCCGGCTGAAGCCCTTCCGGGACAAATAATAGTTCTACCTTGTGGCCTGCCTCGCCCAGCCGGTGCTGCACACTCTCCAGGAGAACATGGTGCAGCGGCGACTGCAGGCCCTGCCTGGCAGCGATCAGAAAGATGAAGCGGCGGCTTTGTCTTGAGTAGACAGGGGTATTCTCAAATAAAAGACTGCGTTCCTGCTCCTTGGTGTGGTAGCCGAGCTTGTGCGCCAGCAGGAGCACTTCATTTCGGGTGTACTCCGACATGCCGGGGAGGCCCCGGAGGGCCTTGGACACCGTATGGACCGTCAAGCCCAGCTCGGTGGCGAGGTGCTGCAGCGTTACTTTTTTACGGATAGGCATAAGGCAGGTCACTCCTATAAATGAAACAAAAGTGTAAGTAAAATGAGGCTTCAATTTCATTATATTATAAGTTTAGTTCATAAGATAACAAGGAGGCCGATGAAATGAAGACAATCACAATTCCAGCAGATCAGATCCCGGTAAGCCGTGAAGTGGAAGTGCTGGTCGCCGGAGGAGGTCCTGCCGGGATTGCCGCCGCCATCGCAGCAGCCAGGAACGGGGCATCCGTTCTGATCGTAGAGCAGCGAGGGTATCTGGGGGGGATGGGAACGGCGGCACTGGTTCCGGCATTCTGCCCTTATACGGATCATGAGAAGCCGGTCGTGCGCGGAATCGGTCTGGAACTTTTGGAGACCATGAAGCAGGCCTGCGGTCCGGATTATATGAGCAGATACGGGGAGCAGCTGGACTGGGTACCCATTGATGCGGAAGTGCTCAAGCGGGTCTATGAAGCCAAGGTGCTTGATAGCGGTGCGGATGTGCTATACCATACCATTGTTTCCCAGGTGGTAATGGGCGCGGGCGGCTCACGTGTAGACGGGGTGGTGATTGTTAATAAAAGTGGCCGTTCTTATATTGGATGCCGCTATGTTATTGATGCTACCGGTGATGCGGATATTGCGGCAATGTCCGGAGCAGCCTTCCAGAAAGGCGGGAAGCAGGGCGAGCTGCAGCCGGGAACGCTTTGTTATGTATTAAGTGATGTGAGCTATAGCCGGTTCAATGAATATCTGGAAAGGACCGGAGATACCGGCCAGATTCCGGCTCTGGTCCAGAAGGCGCAGGCAGCAGGAGATCTTCCGCATGGGCGCAAGGAAGTGTCTGGTTTTTCCTGGATATCGGATTCACTGGTCGGAGTGAACTTTGGGCATATCTTCGGGATTGACGGGACCCGGGCGGAGGATCTGACCCGGGGGGCGATCGAAGGCCGGCAGGGGATCAAGGTGCAGCTGGATTTCCTGCGCAAATACGTGCCGGGCTTTGAACAAGCGCATCTCGTGACCTCCGGAGAGCAAATCGGCATCCGGGAAACCCGGCGGATCGTGGGCGATTATACGCTGGTGAAGGAGGATTTCATGAGCATGAAATCTTTCCCTGATGATATCGCCAGAAATTCATATTTCATTGATGTTCATCTGGCCGACTCCCAGTCACAAATGGATATTCAGCATTTGCCGAGCGGCCGGTCACACGGTGTGCCTTACCGGGCGCTGCTGCCCGCGGGCGTCGACAACCTGTGGGTTGCCGGACGGGCAGCTTCCTCGGACCGCGTGGTGCAGGGCTCGCTCCGCGTCATGCCGAACTGCTTCGCCATGGGCCAGGCGGCAGGCACCGCCGCGTACCTGGCCAGCACTTCGTCCATGACTTCACGCGAGGTTCCAATACGCGAGCTGCAGAACCTGCTTGTCCGGCAGAAGGCCTGGCTCGGAGAGGAAGTACATGCGGCACTAAATATTTAAACAATATGAGATGGACCAGAGAACTTGAAAGCTATTCATCCCATATGGCTGCTTTCAGCCGGATTAATGGTACTTTTTCCAACATAGGATACTCCATTAGTCGAATGCGTCCGAGAAGTGATCTTTTTTTCACTAACAATGATTGCCCTCTTCATCGATTTTTAAGTTCTATTTATATAGTACAGGCTCTTTTCCTTTCCGCATAACTTTCTGCATCATAGACATTTTCGCCGCAGGCAAATTTCCCGAAATGGGGAGTTTGCCTTTTTTTACATACAAAATAGATAACAAATGGAATATAATAAAAACAAAAATAACAAATTGAAGACCAGAAAAAACAATTGAAACCATCGTTTTAGGTTTGGAAACGATTTATAATATGTTTGTAAGCGATAACATCATCACTTTTCAAACGGAAGCGAGTGAAAATTGGCCTTCCCTAAAGTATAGATTGTTGATTTGTGATGATTTTTGTTAGCTTTTTGTTATTATTTTCAGGTTTCAAAATGAAGAGAGGGGTCAACAAACAATGAAGAAAACCAAAGCAGTTACCAGCTTGGCAGCATTGACACTGATGGCGGGTTTGTTCGCAGGATGTTCATCGAACAACAATAATGCCAACAATGCAACAGCAACAAATGCAGGCAATACCGGAACAAACACCGAGGCGACAGCAGCCCCTGAAGGCGATGCAGCTAAAGATATCAAAGGTGAGATCACGGTTATCACCCAGAGAACGGATATTGTTGATACCGTATTCAAGGATTTCGCCGCAAAGTTCAATGAGAAATATCCGGATGTCAAAGTGAATTTCGAAGCGCTGTCCAACTACGAGGATCAGATTAAAATCCGCATGAGCACCAGTGACTATGGCGATGTACTGCTGCTGCCTACAAGCGTAGCGATTAAAGATCTGCCGGACTTCTTTGAGCCGCTGGGTAAGATGTCCGATCTTGAGAAGCAGTATACCGGTCTGGAAGAGCGCGCTGTGGACGGAATTGCTTACGGTATTCCAACTACAGTTAACTACTCCGGTATTATCTACAACAAACAAGTATTCAAGGATGCCGGAATCACTAAGATACCTAGAACCTTTGATGAGTTCAACGCAGCCCTGAAAAGCATCAAGGATAAGACCGATGCCATTCCGCTCTACACGAACTATGCAGCTGGCTGGACGCTGACCCAATGGGAATCGGATCTGGCTACCGTAGCCGGTAACCGGGATTATGTCAACATCGGACAAGTAGCCTCCGATGATAACTTCGTTAAAGGCCAGCCTCACTATGACTTATACAAAGTAATGTATGATGCAGCCAAAAATGGTCTGATCGAAGAAGACCCAACTACGACAGACTGGGAATCCTCCAAATCCGATCTGGCGAACGGCAAAATCGGTACGATGATGCTCGGTTCATGGGCTATCGGACAGATCAAGGGGGTTGCTGCCAACCCTGATGATATAGGCTTTATGCCTTTCCCGACCAACGCCGAAAAGGTTTTTGTTCCATTGTCTGACGATTATACGCTCGGCGTAAGCATCCACAGCAAGAACAAAGAAGCTGCGAGAGCATGGGTGGATTGGTTCATTAACGAATCAGGCTATCCTACAAATGAAGGCGGCGGCATGAGCCCGGTTAAAGGCGCTGAGCTTCCGGAAATCCTGAAACAATTTGAAGGCACTGACGTTACGTTTGACACACTTACCCCTGCCAAAGCCGGTGAAGAGGGCTGGGTTGACGCTATCGATAAACAAGCTGAAATCGGACTCTGGCAGCCTGACTTTAAGAAAGTGATTATTGAAGCAGCGATCGGCAACAGAAAAGATTCCTATGATGACATTATGAAAGACCTGAATGACAAGTGGAAAGAGGCAAGAGCTAAAATTACCTCAGGCAAATAAGACTTAACAGTTTTTACCGCAGAAGTGAGGACAGACTTAATAGAACGGGAAGGTGCCCTGGCAGGCATTTTCCCCTTCACTTATGCGCTGGAGAAGGATTAGGAGTAATAAGCATGTGTTCTTAGGAGGTGTGGAGCGTGCCCAAATTGTCTAACATGAGCTACAAAAATCAACGTATTTTGATCATTTTTTTATTTTCTCTCGTTCCCGTTGTCCTGCTGCTGACGTTTTCATATTTACCCGTATTCAAAATGTTCCAGTACAGCTTCACAAGCTGGAATGGATTCAGTAAAAATATGGAGTATGTCGGCTTTGACAACTACAAAACGATCTTCACCAAACCCGAGTATTTCGCCGTGTTCAAGGTCAGCTTGTATTATTTCTTTGCTACTTTTGTCCAAATGGGGCTGGCACTTTATTTTGCCACCATTCTTAGCTTTAACGTCCGCATGAAGAACTGGTTCAAAGGAATCCTGTTCTTTCCGACATTGCTCAATGGCGTGGCTATCGGTTTTATCTTCCTGTTTTTCTTCAAGCCGGAAGGAACATTGAACACCATCCTTGACCTCGTCGGGCTTGGAGCCTGGCAGCAGAAGTGGCTGCTGAATCCCCAATTGATCAATATCTCCCTCGCCTTTGCCTCGGTATGGAGATACATGGGGATGAACTTTATCATCTTCCTTGGAGCGATTTCTTCCATTGGCGGTGATATCTACGAAGCTTCGGAAATTGACGGCGCCAACCGCTGGCACCAGTTCAGACACATTATTATTCCGAGCATCAAACGCATACTGCAGCTCAATCTGATCCTCGCAGTGAGCGGAGCGATCGGTGTATTCGAAATTCCGTATGTCATGACTGGCGGTTCCAATGGCAGCGGCACTTTTGTCATCCAGACCGTCGACGTGGCCTTTAAATACAGCAAGCTGGGACTAGCCTCGGCTATGGCCGTAGTGCTTCTGGGAATTGTTGTTCTTGTCACCATTCTACAGCGTGTTCTGATTAAGGAGGAGAAGTAAGAACTATGCATACTCTAAAATATAACTTAGCTTCTTTCTTCAAATACCTCACTTTGGTTTTGGGAGCGCTGATGGCACTGGTGCCGATCGTCGTCGTCTTTTTTGCCTCTTTAAAAACGAATAAAGAATATGCGTCGACAGGCCCGCTTACCCTGCCGGAAAACTGGCTGAATTTTTCTAACTATTCCAAAGCTTTTATAGACGGGAATATGCTGCTTGGCTTCATGAACACGATTATCATCGTGCTCATTTCCATTGCCGGTGCTACACTTACCGGTTCTATGATGGCTTACATTTTGGCCCGGTTCCGGTTCAAGGGCAGCAAGCTGCTCATGGGCGCTTTTCTGCTGGCAACGCTGATTCCGGGAGTAACCACCCAGGTGGCTACCTTCCAGATCATCAACTCGCTGGAATTGTTCAATACCCGTTGGGCGCCGATCCTGATGTATCTGGGTACGGATATCATCGCTGTTTATATTTTCATGCAGTTTCTGGACTCCATTTCCGAATCGCTTGATGAATCGGCGATGCTGGACGGAGCGTCTTACTGGACCATCTACTGGAGAATTATTCTCCCGCTGCTCAGTCCGGCCATTGTAACAGTGATTATCGTAAAGGGCGTTAACATCTATAACGATTTCTACACGCCTTTCCTGTACATGCCTAAAAGCAGCCTGCAGGTGGTCTCCACCGCGCTGTTCAAATTCAAGGGTCCGTATGGTTCACAGTGGGAGGTTATCTGCGCCGCCATTATGATCGCAATTATACCGACACTGGTCGCCTTTATCGCTTTGCAGAAATACATCTATAACGGTTTTGCGCAAGGGTCGGTCAAATAAGGCCTGACAGACCGCAGATGAATAACAGCAGAAACGGTTTTGGCATAGCCGGAACTTGGGACTGCTGTTTACTGCGCGGGATTGAAGGAGCATTAACCACATCCGTTGCCCTGCATGAATAAAATAACCCGCAGCACGCGCTGCTAAATTGTGGAGGTATTTAAATGAAAGAAGTTAAGTTGACCGCAAGCCAGAATATTCCCAATATGCCTTGGCAGGACAGACCGGCCGGGAATGACAGTCCGGTATGGAGACACAGTGACAATCCGGTAATCAAGCGCAATCCGGCTAAAGGTGTCGCGCGTATTTTCAACAGTGCTGTTGTTGCTTATGAAGGCAGATTTTTGGGCGTATTCCGTGTTGAAGACAACACCACCCGTCCTCATCTGCGCATGGGCCACAGTGTGGACGGCCTGGACTGGAAAATTGACGATGAGCCGATTCAGTTTGTAGACGAAGCCGGCGAGCCGTATATGCCGCGTTATGCGTATGATCCGCGTCTGGTCAAGGTTGAAGATACGTATTACATCATCTGGTGTACGGATTTCTACGGGGCCGCGATCGGTGTAGCCAAAACCCAGGATTTCAAAACCTTCACCAGTCTGGAAAATCCGTTCCTGCCGTTCAACCGCAACGGTGTGCTGTTCCCCAGAAAAATCAATGGCAATTTCGTGATGCTGTCCCGTCCGAGCGACAGCGGACATACACCTTTTGGCGATGTGTTCCTGAGTGAAAGCCCTGATTTCGTGTACTGGGGCAAACACCGCCATGTCATGACCAAAGGCGGGCAAGGCTGGTGGCAGAGCACCAAAATCGGCGGCGGCCCTGCACCTATCGAGACTACCGAAGGCTGGCTGATGTTCTATCACGGCGTTACCGGAACCTGCAACGGCCTTGTGTACAGCATGGGTGCTGTCATCCTCGATAAGGATGAGCCGTCCAAGGTTAAATACCGTTCCAAAAACTTCGTGCTTACCCCGGAAGAATGGTACGAAGAAAGAGGTTTCGTGAACAACGTGCTCTTCCCTTGTGCTACCCTGAATGATGCTGAAACCGGCCGCATCGCCATCTACTATGGCGCAGCCGACACCTATGTAGGTCTCGCTTACACTACAGTCGAAGAAATCGTTAACTACGTGATCGCAACCCATGAGGAAGTCGGAGACGACGCCGGATTGGGCAAGATCTAAGCTGGCAGCTGATCTTGAGTTTTTATCTGTGGTTGCAGCTGTGATTGCGCAGATTTCCGGCGCTAATCATTGTTGATCCTTCGGCCATGAAGATGACCGGGCCTTCAATACTGTGTGGCCAGTGGCAGCCATCCCGTGGCTGCCACAAATGCTGCATCAACCCAAAACCCATGTTTAATGGGTTTTTCCTCTTGTTTGCCAATACTATTCAATCCATTCCTAAGGAGGATTTCTTATGACGTCCGAAAGATCCCTAACCCAACTAAAAGCCTACGAGGGCTCCAGCCCGAAGCCCGCGGATTTCGATTCATTCTGGGAACGCGCCCTGCATGATCTTGATGCCCAGACCTTGGATTATGAACTGGTGCCTGCGGAATTCACCAGCGGGCTGGCCGAATGCTTTCATTTGTATTTTACCGGCGTGGGCGGTGCCAGAGTGCACTGTAAATATGTCAGACCGAAAAAGACAGAGCAGGCGAAAGGGCCCGGCGTGGTCATGTTCCACGGCTATTCCTGCGACAGCGGCGACTGGATGGAGAAGGTTGCCTATGCCGCGCACGGCATCAGTGTACTCGCAATGGATTGCCGCGGACAAGGCGGGTTGTCCGAAGACAACCTTACGGTGCAAGGTACAACCATCCGGGGTCACATTATACGGGGGATCGATGATCCGGATCCGGACAAGCTGTATTACCGGAACGTGTTTCTGGATACTGTCCAGACCGCACGGATTTTGATGAATATGCCGGAAGTGGACCCCGAACGGGTTGGCGCATTCGGCCTCTCCCAAGGCGGAGCGCTTACGGTAGCTTGCGCTGCGCTTGAACCGCGAATCAAGCTGGCCGTTCCCGTCTATCCGTTCCTTTCTGATTATAAACGGGCATGGGAGCTGGATATTACAACTTCCGCTTATGAAGAGATTAACTATTATTTCCGCTTTTTTGATCCCCATCATGAACGGGAGGAAGAGATTTTTAACCGGCTCGGGTACATCGACATTCAGAATCTGGCAGGCCGGATCCAGGCCAAAGTGCTGTGGGTGACCGGACTTGCAGATACGGTCTGCCCGCCTTCGACGCAATTTGCTGCGTACAATAAAATCACAGCAACAAAAGAACTGATGGTATATCATGAATACGGTCATGAGTACCTTCCATATCTTTCCGATCGGACGCTACAGACCTTCATGACCTTGTAACGGGAAGCCGTGCAAGAATATCGTAGATCTGGCGGTGATTTTTTTTGAGCAAACAAGCAGCAGACAGCAAAGGTTTTTTTACTCGGCTGCGTCCCTCCAAGTCGCTGGGGGTGCGGCTCTTTCTCGTGTTTTTTATCGCGACTATGGGAATTGTATTATCCCTTGGGTATACCTCGTACTCCGTCGCCAGACAAACCATTGAGAGCAACGCTTTGTCATCCAATCAGCAGACTGTCGAACAAACGGCAGAGAAGCTTGACGTGATCCTGATGCGTTTTGAAGACAGTTTGGGGCAGCTTTTTTACAACAGGGATATTCAGGATGCAATTCGTCAAGGAGGTATCTCCGCTGCCAGCAGCGCTGAACGGAACAGTCAAACCGAACGGATTAATAGTGAATTGGACCGCTGGATCACTTCGGTAAAGGGAGTGCAGGCGGTATACCTGGTACCCTTGAATGAGGAGTTTTCTGTGTCTGCCACGGGAACAAAAGATAACGTTTTTATGAAAGGAATCAGGGAGGCTTCCTGGTTCAAGCAGCTGAAAGAGAAACCCCACAGCTTATGGATTACGCAAGGATTGAAGCAGGGGGATACATCGGGCGTATTTCATTTTGCCAAATCCATGGCGGATGAATCGGGCGGGACAGGCTACATTGCTGTCTGCGATATCAGTACCAAAGAATTGGACAGCCAGCTGAGCAAGGTCAATCTCGGCCTGGATTCCTACATCCAGCTTCTGACCAGCAAGGACGAGCTGATTGCCTCCTCCCAGCAGCAGACGGATTCCTATCTTCGCCTCGGCGGGACATTGTTTAAAGGTCTGACCGAAGCTTCGGGGTCTTTGCCGACCCAAGATGAAAAAGGCAAATCCATTCTCGCCGTGTATGGCACACTGCAGAGTTCGGGCTGGAGAGTGCTGGGTGTTGTGCCCTCGGAGAATCTGGTCAAAGATGCAGGCCGTATTTTGGGGACGACCTACATTGCTGTTGCTGCCGCAGCCCTTATAGCGATTCTAATCGGCTTATGGATGGTCAGAATGGTATCGAGGCCGCTCTCACGGCTTAGGGATCTGATGTTCCAGGGGGCGGAAGGCGATCTGCGGGTGCGGACCAGGGTTGCTTCCCGTGATGAAATCGGCCAGCTGTCGTCTTCCTTCAATGTGATGATGGAGCGGATCACGGAACTGGTGGTTCATACCAACGAGACGGCACGCGAGGTCCTCGAAACAGCAGATGCGCTGGGCAATGCTTCGCGTAAGACGGCTGCGTCGGCCAGGGATATTGCCGCGGCGACCGAAGAGATTGCCGGAGGAGCCGGAAGCCTGGCGCTGGAAGCGGACCGCGGCCATGAGATGACGGCGCAGATATCCGACCGGATGGATATGGTGATCTCTGCTGCCCATGAGATGGGCAGCATGGCACATCATGTGGGGCAATCCAGCCAGGAAGGTGTCGTGAAGCTGCAGGAGCTGCTGCGCCAGACGCATACAACAGGCGGTATGACCGATAAGCTCGTGCTGAAGGTCAATGAACTCAAGGATACCGCTTCATCCGTAATGAAAGTGCTGGAGGCTATGCAGAGCATTACGCAGCAGACGAATATTCTGTCGCTGAACGCTTCCATTGAAGCTGCACGTGCAGGGGAAGCGGGCAGAGGGTTTACAGTCGTAGCCGATGAAATCCGCCAGCTGTCCGAACAGTCCAAACGCTCGATTGCGATGGCGGCTGAAATAACGGATAAGATTATGACGGATATGCATGAGACTGTTGCTGCGCTGTCGGAGGTATCGCCCCTGTTCGACGGGCAGATCGTTTCAGTCCAGAACACAAGCGAAATCTTTGTCTCAGTACAGGGACAAATGAATCATTTTATTTCCCGTTTGGATTCCGTAGGAGCTTCTATTGAGGGGCTGAATCAATCGCAGCATGTGCTGTCGGATGCGATCAGCAGCGTCAGCTCTTTTGCCGAGGAATCCTCGGCTGCTTCACAGGAAGTGGCCTCCCTCAGCGGGGAACAGCAGAATGTGAGCGATTATCTCGTGGACCTTTCTGCCCAATTGGAGAAGGCTTCCTCAATGCTGAAGGAAAGACTCTCAAAGTTTACGGTATAATACAGGCTGCTGGAGGAAGTGCAGCTGCCGCCGTAGAGATGTTATAAGCAGGAACTCAAACCGTTTCTTCCTATGAAGAGGCGGTTTTTGTTCATATATTGGGATTTCCTCTTGTGTTGGGATATATCGAGATGAACCTGTCGAATCTTTTTTTGTAGGAGGGCCGCCTGGGAAGAAGCTTGGAAATGGTTGAGAAGAGGGTAGTTTGAAGGAGGCTATAGTGGAACTAGTATACTTAATTGAATAAAATATCCTCAGAATGAGGATATAGTGGGAAAAAGTAGAGTTATTTTAAGCAATTCCTCCCGAAAAGCGGCGCATCGACAGAATTAGTTATCCTTTTTCCAACTAGCACTTACGGGGAAGCAGATTGGGAAGAATTAAGTTTACTTTCTCCTCTTGCACTTCCCACCGGGTCCAAGCAAGAAGGAGTAGGGACTTGGGCGGGGGGCAGAGGTTCATCGTTGCTGCAAAATACAGCTTCAAGCTGTAACTGTATTTGGTTGCAATAATATGATTTGAAATTTTACGGGCTTTCTAGTTGGCTGTACCATTTACAGATAGCGTTTAAGTTCCATGGGGTGCATGCAGGGCAATAAGTCGAGTAATAAGTCAGGTAATAAATCCGCAAGGTGGGCATAATAGATGCCATGAAGCCCGTCTGGCAAACAGGATATCATTGAATTGTATCTTCCATAACCCTTGCCGGCAGGCGGCTTTAGTCTCACCAAACCTCAGGAGGAATGGCTTTGCACAAGCTTATTCATAAACGTATTTTTTGGGGCTCGCTTATCCTGTGCTTACTGGTGGCGGTGCTGATTGTCCGGCTGGCTTGGGTACAGCTGCTTCTGAAGGACCGCAAAGTGCCGGGAGCGGAGTACTCCATGGCCCAGATGGCCGCGATCCAGAGTGAGCGGGAGGTAGTGCTCGACAGCGGCCGGGGGCGGATGTACGACCGCAGCGGCCAGCCGCTGGCCGGCGAAACGGTGTGGACGGCGGCTTTTTTTCCCCAGGACGAAGCGGAAGCGGAAGCAGCGGAGAGTGCTGCCGGCAAAGAGAAGCTGCAGCAGCTTGCCACGGTGCTGGGAGTAACCTACGAGCAGCTTCAGGCTGGACGCAGCGGGCTGAAAGAGCCGCTGCTCTGGCCTTCAGGCAGCGGCAAAAATCCGCTGGAGCTGACGCCGGGGCAGGCTGAAGCGGTTGAAGCGCTGGCTGTCGGCGGTGTGCGGGCGCTGCCTTTTGCCCGCCGGTATACGGGGGAAGCGACAGGCCGCCAGTGGCTGGGCTACCTGTCGGAAGCTAAGGCGGCGGAGGCGAAGGAATCGCCGACCGGTCTGAGAATTCCTTTGACGGGAACCGATGGTCTGGAGAAGACGCTGGAGCCGCTTATGCAGGGAGTAGGCCATACCGAAGCTTATGCCCGGGTGGATGCGCGCGGCAACCGTCTTCCTGACAGTCCCATTAAGGTGAGAGCGCCGGGGAATCCTTATTATCCGCTGTCTTTGTATACGACTATAGACAAGAAGCTTCAGGAGAATATTGAGAAGCTGGCTGTGAAATCTGGAGTCAAAGAAGGTGCTGTAGTAGTGCTGGATACCTCCACCAGTGATATTGAAGCTATGGTTTCATTGCCGTTCTATAATCCCGCGCTGATTTCGCCAGAAGGAGGCGAGTGGAATAACCGGGCGCTTCAGGCTGCGGTTCCCGGCTCTATTTTCAAGATTGTAACCGCCGCTGCGGCACTGGAAGCCGGTGTGACTTCGCCCGGGGAAAAGTTTTACTGCTCCGGGCATTACGGAAAATATGGCCTGTCCTGCCTGAAAGGAAAAGGACACGGCTCCCTTACCATGGCGCAAGGGTTCGCCGTGTCCTGCAATACCGTATTTGCCTCGCTGGCTGAGCGGCTGAGCGGAGCCCAGCTCCAGTCCGCCGCACTGGCGCTGGGGCTGGGCCGGGATATCAGCTGGCAAGCGGAAAATACGTTTGGCCTGCCGCTGCTCCGTCCGCTGTCCGGGGAACAGCCGGGGACAATCTTTACCACTCTGCTGCCCGATGACGGCGGAGCGAGGGTACAGACAGCAATTGGCCAGCGCGATGTCCGGGTCACACCGCTTCAGGCAGCCAACCTGCTGGTTACGCTGCTGCATGGTGGAGAAGTCCATGCGCCGCGTATACTTCAGCGGGTAGCATTCGCCAACGGACAGACGCTGAAAGAGCTTCCTGCCCATTTAGCCCCGTCCCCCCAAGGCAGAATCTCGCCGTCGACAGCCCATGAGCTGCTCTCCCTGCTGCGGAAGGTTGTGACCGGGGGAACCGGCAAAAGCCTGCAGGGCACGAAATGGCCTCTTGCAGGCAAGTCAGGTACAGCCCAGACATGGGTGAAGGGCATGCCCCGCAATAACCAATGGTTCGTCGGCTACGGACCGGCCGAGCACCCCAGATTTGCGGTGTCCGTCCTGGTGGAGAATGTGGCCCCAGGGAGCCCGCATGTGGCCACCAGGCTGTTTGGTCAGGTATTTGATCTGCTGGCGGAATCCTCCGGCGCATGAGTGCCATCCGGATCACCGGAAACCGCCTCACCTCCCGGAGTGGAAGGCTCGCCGGATGCTGCGAATGGCGATACAATAAACTCTTCCTTCGGCAGGAAGATCCAGCGCTGGAGATACCCCTGCTGAAGCAGTTCCTTGAGCAGAATGAGCAGGATCGGCGAGAGAATCAAGCCGGCGAAGCCAAAGATGGAGCTGGACAGAATCACGAACGACAGCATCAGGAAAGCGGAGGATACGCCGATGGAATTACCGGTGATCTTCGGCTCCAGCAGCTGCCGCACAATCAGCACCACCGCAAGCAGCACAATTAGGCCAATGGCCAGCGAAGTATTGCCGATGATGAACAGATATACAATCCAGGGGATCAGTATCGTCGACACCCCGAGCAGCGGAAGCACATCAAATACGGCGCAGACTATGGCCATAGTGATTTCATTGCCGCTTCTAAGGATAAAGAGCCCAACCAGGACAATGGCGAAGGTAATACTGATCAGAATCAGCTGTGCTTTGAGATAGGACCCGATGGCCTTGAAGACATTCCCCTGTAAAAAAGCATAAGCTGTCTTGAATGTTTTGGGCATCTTGTCATGAGCAATTTTGCGCCAGTCCTTAATCTCCATGCTGAGAAAAAAGGCCAGAATAATCGCAATGCCAAAATTAGCCATAAATGAAGAGAAGGAGCCAAGCACTCCGATCATATATTTAAGGGAGATTACCAGCCAGCCCGAAAGCACATTGGTTGCTTCCTTAAAATAGCCGTTGATTTTGTTGGTAAGATCCGGCGGGAGTGCATCAATCTTGTGCTGCAAATAAGTGGTCGTCTCAGCAAATTGCTGCTGTACGATATATGTATATCTGGGCAGATCGTCCTGGAATTGTAGTGCCTGCATCGTAATGAGCAGCCCGGCGCCGAACAACACACCCAGCAGCACAATCAGGAACAGGATGACCGAAATCGCGGAAGCAAACGGTTTGGCCATTCCCCGGCGGTTCAGAAAACGGGCCAGCGGCTCAATCATCAGAAATACAAAAAATGATAAGAACACAGGCGCGGCGAGCCGGTACACCGTACTGAAAGCGAACATCACAAGATACACGGTCAGCACGACTAAACCGATGTCGAATATGGTGCGCCAATATTTTTTGTACAGCGGCAACATGAATATGAACGACTCCTTTTTAGATAAAGTAACAAATTCAGCTTTAATTCATTGTACACGATTTTAACAAAAAAGCGTCTATTTCTTTGATACCTGTGTTAAAATAGGGGGTAACGTTTTTTCGTGGGAATCTGCCTACTTAAAAACCGCGAGGCATACTTTACTCTACTTGGCCGTATCACTGAATCTGCTTGCAGACCTAACGCGAGCCAAAGTCAACTCTGGAAAAGCGGGGAATTTATATGCAGACTTTGCTGCTCTGGTTATTTTATATTTCAACATTTTATGCCTTTATCCCTGGGATGATCAGCCGCTTATTTGGATATCGTGTCTTCCGCAAAGGGATGGGCCGCGGTGATTTTGCGCTTACTTTTGACGACGGTCCGGACTCGCTCTATACACCGCTGCTGCTTGATTTGCTGAAACGCTACGGTGCCAAGGCTACTTTTTTTGTTGTCGGCTCCCATGCCGAGCAGAACCCAGAAATTATCAAGCGTATGCATGATGAAGGGCATTTGATCGGAATCCATAATTATGTTCACAAGACGAACTGGCTGATGCGTCCGGCTACCGTCAAACGCCAGATACAGCGCACGGATGATATTATTTTCAGTATTACCGGTGAACGGAGCACGTATTACCGCCCGCCCTGGGGGATCGTTAATCTGTTCGACTTTTCGAAGCGCCGCCAGGTGCAGATCGTGCTGTGGTCGGCAATGTTCGGCGACTGGAAGGAAAAGCTCGGCGCAGAACGGCTGACAGAAAAGCTGCTTACCAAGCTGAATCCGGGCGAAGTGATGCTGCTGCATGACTGCGGCACCACACTCGGAGCGGACCCCAAAGCGCCTGAGCATATGCTGGTCGCCCTGGAGCGGATGCTGCAGGAGGCAGAACGGCGCGGACTGCGCAGCATCCGGGTCGATGAGATGATCAAGATGGGGCAGAGCTCTCCGATCCAAAAGCTTTCTTTTAGCAAAAGGCTGCTTGTCGGCTTATGGTTGGCTTGGGAGAAGGTTTTCCAGCTAATATTCCAGATTAAGACCCTCTCACCGGCAGATCCGTTCCTGCATTACCGTATACGCAAATATAAGGGAAAACCTGTACAGATGGAAGGCGGCGAACTGCTGGCCAAAGGCGACAAGGTGATTGAACTGCATATTGACAACAGGCAGCTCTTCGAGCTTGGCATTCATTCACGTTCCTCGGCACAGCTGGCGATCCGCATGATCCGCCGGATGGAGAAGGATATGCCGGTGCTGGCGCAGCGGATTGCCGGGGATATAGACCTGGCCGAAGCGAAAGCGCTGTACGGTGTCAGTATGATCAACCGCGGACCGGAGAAATTCGGGTTCATGGTGCTGGATCTGCCGAAAGGGTGGTTTGCCCGGTCGGCCAAGTTTTACCTGAGTATACTGCTGAGTGTCATCCACCCGGCAGGAGGGGCAAGGCTAAAGGAACGGAGCGAGGTGCTGATTCCCAAAATGATGCTGATGCCCGTCTCCCAACTGCTTGACCAGATGAACCAGCAGCGTCCGCAGAAACAGGTGAAGCCCCGTGAGCAGCGTCGGGAAGAAGATTTGTCCCTGGAGGCTGAGCTGCCGGCAGCTACGGTTGTGCACTAATGATCACTGTTAAATGAAATGAAACAGCAAACAGCAATTATAAGATAAGCTTCTGTGACCTCAGGTTACAGGAGTTTTTTTGATTTTAAGGAAACTATGGTTTCCTGCTCTTGTGAAAAAACGCATGGGAGCTGCGGGGAAGTGAAGTGAAATTCACCTGGAAAGAGGGGAATCAGGCGGAGGAGATATCTATTTTCTAACTAGCGCTTGCGAAGAGCCGGGTCCCTGTGAACAATCCGGTGAACAAGTGCTGTATAGATTGAATTTGAAAATATAAAAAACAGGGAAAAGTGGCGGAACTAGAAGTATGGATACTTACGGAGCGGTAGGGAGCGCCTGAAGGCTTTCTTGCAGGAAAGCTCGCTATCTTCAGCATAACCAGTCTGCGGATTTTAACCGCGAACAGCAATATACCATCAAGAAATCTGCAGTTGGGCAGAGGTTGGAAGTCCAAGCATCCTCTATAGTTACGACCCATCCCGGAATCGAAAATCACAAGTTCAATTTATATAGCAGTTGGAAAAAGGAAACTTATTTCTCCCCAAAGTCAACAATTGTGAGGTTTAAGTGGAAAAAAGAAACTTAATTGGACAATATTACTCCTTCATGGGTGAAATGAGCTGAATTAGTGTACCTTTTTCCACTTACGTTGCAGCGTACATGGTGCTTAGACAAATTAGTTATCCTTTTTCCACTTATCCAGCTAACGATGCCCCGAGAAGATACGTATGCTTCTTACACTATCTTCTTGACGCACCCGCCGCAGCGTCAGAGCTCCGCAACAACGGCAGAAATGCCGTTGTTTGCCCCGCCGCAGCGTCAGAGCTCCGCAACAACGGCAAAAACGCCGTTGTTTGACCCGCCGCAGGCAACAACGGCAAAAACGCCGTTGTTTGCCCCGCCGCAGTGGCAGAGCCCCGCAACAACGGCAAAAACGCCGTTGTTTGACCCGCCGCAGCGTCAGAGCTCCGCAACAACGGCAGAAATGCCGTTGTTTGCCCCGCCGCAGCGTCAGAGCTCCGCAACAACGGCAGAAATGCCGTTGTTTGCCCCGCCGCAGCGTCAGAGCTCCGCAACAACGGCAGAAATGCCGTTGTTTGCCCCGCCGCAGCGTCAGAGCTCCGCAACAACGGCAGAAATGCCGTTGTTTGCCCCACCGCAGCGTCAGAGCTCCGCAACAACGGCAGAAATGCCGTTGTTTGCCCCGCCGCAGCGTCAGAGCTCCGCAACAACGGCAGAAATGCCGTTGTTTGCCCCGCCGCAGCGTCAGAGCTCCGCAACAACGGCAGAAATGCCGTTGTTTGCCCCGCCGCAGCGTCAGAGCTCCGCAACAACGGCAGAAATGCCGTTGTTTGCCCCGCCGCAGCGTCAGAGCTCCGCAACAACGGCAGAAATGCCGTTGTTTGCCCCGCCGCAGCGTCAGAGCTCCGCAACAACGGCAGAAATGCCGTTGTTTGCCCCGCCGCAGCGTCAAAGCCCCGCAACAACGGCAGAAATGCCGTTGTTTGCCCCGCCGCAGCGTCAGAGCTCCGCAACAACGGCAGAAATGCCGTTGTTTGCCCCGCCGCAGTGGCAGAGCCCCGCAACAACGGCAGAAACGCCGTTGTTTGCCCCGCCGCAGCGTCAGAGCTCCGCAACAACGGCAGAAATGCCGTTGTTTGCCCCGCCGCAGCGTCAGAGCTCCGCAACAACGGCAGAAATGCCGTTGTTTGCCCCGCCGCAGCGTCAGAGCTCCGCAACAACGGCAGAAATGCCGTTGTTTGCCCCGCCGCAGCGTCAAAGCCCCGCAACAACGGCAGAAATGCCGTTGTTTGCCCCGCCGCAGCGTCAGAGCTCCGCAACAACGGCAGAAATGCCGTTGTTTGCCCCGCCGCAGCGTCAGAGCTCCGCAACAACGGCAGAAATGCCGTTGTTTGCCCCGCCGCAGCGTCAGAGCTCCGCAACAACGGCAGAAATGCCGTTGTTTGCCCCGCCGCAGCGTCAAAGCCCCGCAACAACGGCAGAAATGCCGTTGTTTGCCCCGCGCAGCAGAAAAGCTCCGCAACAACGGCAGAAATGCCGTTGTTGCGGAGCTTACGTGAACCAACATCTGTTGATTCTCCTGGCAAGTGTCTTAGCCAGGAAACCTTCGAAGCACATTCACTTACCGTTCCCAGTGCTTCCCGCACGGTAACTTTAGCGGTGCTGTGCAAATTGCCCAGCACCCATTAGATCTTCAGCACGCCGCCCTTGCTGGCATTGGTTACCAGCTTGGAGTAGCGGGCCAAGTAGCCTGTCTTCACCTTCGGCTCGAAGCCTTTCCAGCCGCTGCGGCGGACAGCCAGCACTTCCTCGTCAACCAGCAGCTCGATCTTGCGGTTGTTGAGGTCCAGCTCGATGATGTCGCCGTCCTCGACAAAGGCGATCGGTCCGCCTTCCGCAGCCTCAGGCGAGATATGCCCGATGCTGATGCCGCGCGATGCGCCCGAGAAGCGGCCATCGGTGATTAGACCCACCTTGGCGCCAAGACCCATGCCGACGATCTGGGAGGTTGGAGCAAGCATTTCCGGCATGCCCGGTCCGCCCTTCGGACCTTCATAACGGATAACAACCACATGGCCTTCTTTGACTTTGCCGTTGGCAATGCCTTCAAGCGCCTCTTCCTGCGAATCGAAGCAGATGGCCGGTCCTTTGTGGTAGCCGCCTACGGAAGCATCCACCGCACCGACTTTGATGATCGAGCCTTCAGGTGCAAGGTTGCCGTAGAGGACAGACAGACCGCCCACTTCGGAATACGGGTTGTCCAGCGGATGAATAACCGTCGTATCCAGGATTTCATGCCCGGTAACATTTTCGGCCAGCGTTTTGCCGGTAACGGTCATGCAATCCCCGAAGATGGCCCCCGGTTTTTTCAAAAGCTCATTCAGTACAGCACTCACGCCGCCCGCCCGGTCAACGTCTTCAATGAAGATGTCGGAGGCCGGAGCCAGCTTGGACAGGTAAGGCACGCGGTTAGCAACTTCGTTGATGCGTTCCAGAGGGTAATCAATTTCAGCTTCCTGAGCGAGTGCCAGGGTGTGAAGTACGGTATTGGTGGAGCCGCCCATCGCCATATCCAGTGCGAACGCGTTGTCGAGCGATTCCTTGGTTACGATATCACGCGGCTTCAGATCCAGCTTGATCAGCTCCATGAGCTGGGTTGCCGATTTGCGGACGAATTCCCTGCGTTCTTCGGCTACGGCGAGAATGGTGCCGTTGCCCGGCAGCGCGAGGCCCAGTGCCTCGGCCAGACAGTTCATGGAGTTCGCGGTGAACATCCCGGAGCAGGAGCCGCAGGTTGGACAGCCGTATTGTTCCAGTTCAAGCAGCTCATCATCATTGATTTTGCCGACCTGGTGAGCGCCTACGCCTTCGAATACGGAAGTCAGGGAGAGCTTTTTCCCCTTGCTGTCCACACCCGCTTTCATAGGGCCGCCGCTGACAAAAATCGTCGGGATATTGACCCGCAGGGCGCCCATCATCATGCCCGGCGTGATTTTATCACAGTTGGGAATGCAGACCATGCCGTCGAACCAGTGGGCGGAAACAACGGTTTCCAGGGAATCGGCAATGATCTCGCGGCTTGGCAGGGAATAACGCATCCCGATATGTCCCATGGCGATCCCGTCATCGACGCCGATGGTATTGAATTCAAAAGGAACGCCGCCGGCTTCGCGGATCGCTTCCTTGACGATTTTGCCGAATTCCTGCAAATGCACGTGGCCAGGCACGATGTCGATATAGGAGTTGCAGACCGCGATGAACGGCTTGCCGAAATCCTCCTCTTTTACGCCTGCTGCCCGCAGAAGACTGCGGTGCGGAGCGCGGTCAAAGCCTTTTTTGATCATGTCTGAACGCATTTTCTTGACTGCCATGATGACATTCCCCTCCTAATTAAATATGAACCGGATATAGTGTCGCATTAACGCATTGCAATCCCAAAAGCTGCGTATCTGCGGTTTATAGAAAGAACGGGGTCCAGCTTCTTGCAGAAAACAGAAGGCGGTCGAAGCCGTTTCTATAAAATATAAGCGGATATAATACGAACGTTAATAGTGAGTCTATCACAAAAGACCTCTTTTTTCTACCGGGCAATGTGAAGTTTGTCATTAGAAGATTCCCTTGCCGGACGCGGAAAAAGCCCATCCCGGAGGGGATAGGCTGATTTGGAATTATGTTACAGGGAACGCCGCAGGGCCGCGCGCTGCAGGGAAATCATCCAGTCCACAGAAGGCTCGACCAGGGGATGCAGCAATCGTTTGACTGCGGGCTGGGCCAGCAGCACTGTAAAGGATACAGCGCAGAGCAGCACAAGCGCCGCCCCGGCAGCATTGCCCAGATAAGCGTAAATCCCGGACACGGCAGCCAAGCGAACCGCAAATCCGTGCAGCAGGAAGACATACAGTGTGCGGCGGCCCCAGTCGGTCATCCGGCTCAGCCGGTAAGGGACCCACCCCAGAAAAGCGAGGGAAGCGGCAAGCTGCAGCCCGTACATTCCCAGCCGGTACACACCTGCATACCATTCAGGCGCGTCAAGCTGCATGTAGGTCATGCTGCCGTACAGCCAGCCCAGCGGAAGCTCCGAACCGAACGTGCTCAGCAGGAGGAGCAGCAGGACCGATGCGGCAGCGGCAGCGGTTTTGACATATTTATTGTAGATCCGGGCAAAAGCCTCGAAGGAGAAATGATAGCCGACCACGAAAAACGGCAGATAGACAAAAGTACGGCTGATGCTGAACCAGACACCGTCAAGCTGCAAATAACCGACAGCAACACCGGCCGAAACGGCAAAAATAATTTGTGCGGTTGTGCTCCATCTGCCCATGCCCAGCATCAAGAGGCGCCAGCAGGCATGACTGGCCAGGAACCACAGCAGCAGATAAGGCGCGAAAAAGGAATGATGGATATTGTCTGCATGGAAGACGGATACGTCCAGCGCAGAGTACAGAGTCTGAAAAATAAGGTATTGGAGTCCGATTTGCAGCAGCACCTTGCGTCCGGCGGCTCCGGTGAGGCTTTTTCCGGCAAAATAGCCTGTAACCAGCACGAACAGCGGCATATGAAAACTGAAAATCCACAAATACAGGCTGTGCATTCCGCTCAGGGAGCGAATCAGAGGTTCAATGGCATTGCCGGCAAAAACGGTGACTATAAGCATAAAGCGCAGGTTAAGAAAAAAAGTTTCTCCGCGTGCTGTAAGTGAGCTGTTACCTACCATGACTTTTACCTCCAATAGGGTTGCGCTAAGCAAATTACTTTAATTTTAAAATACTAGATTTTCGGAAAAACAATTGTGAATTACATCACAAAAGCCAGTTTGGTAAGCGCTGTCATAGCGGATAATTGTGGCGATGTGTTGAAGGTTGTTTGAATGCATTGATTCCTCTATAATTTTCTGTATGCAGTCATCGGGAGTGAGCACTATTGGGGAAAAAATTAACGAAACGCCGTGTTCTTCTGGGGATTTTTGCCGTTCTGATTGCGGCAGGTTTTTTTCTATGGAGATATTTAACACCTTATGCGCCGGAGGAAAGGGCTGAGAGTGCACTGGTCTCCGCAGGTGGCGTCCGGGTGGAACAAAATGATAACTGGATTTCATTTGAGCCTTCGGTCACTCTTGGAGCGGCCGTAATCTTTTACCCGGGGGCGCTGGTTGCAGCGGAGGCTTATGCTCCTCTGGCCAAAAAAATCGCCGCTGCCGGACACCCGTTCTATATCGCCAAAATGCCGCTGAACCTCGCAGTCATCAAAAGCGATGCGGCCGGAGAGATTATCCGTGTGCATCCGAAGCTGTCTTTTGTGCTGGGCGGCCATTCGCTGGGCGGGGTTATGGCTTCACGTTATGCGGCGGAGCATGCGGACCAGTTGAAAGGGGTATATTATCTGGCCTCCTACCCGGATGAGAAGGGCAGTCTGAAGGATACTACGCTGTCTGTTCTGTCAATATTGGGTACAGAGGACCATGTGGTTGACCAGGAAAAATATAATGAAGGGCGTTCCTATCTGCCCGGCAACACGGTATATTATTCGGTCAAAGGCGGGAATCATGCCCAGTACGGAAGTTATGGCGAGCAGAAGGGCGACGGGAGAGCTGCGATTTCCGAGGAGGAGCAGCAGGCCCTCACCGCGCGGGCGATGCTGGATTGGATGGGCAATCTGCGTTAAGCTGCCCTGTACCTTAGGAGAGGAGCTGAACAATGGCTGTACTGTATGTAAATGATCTGGCCATACCCTGCAAGGGCATTTTGTTCGACAAGGACGGCACCTTGCTTGATCTGCTTGAGACCTGGGGAACCTGGGCTGATCTGATGCTGAGGGGGCTGGAGAACCAGTTGGCGTTAATCGGAAAAGACAGCTCTGGCTCCGGCCCGGGCCTTGCCAAGGTGCTGGGCACGGTGCATGACGGCGCCGGGCGGGTGATCGGCTATGATCCTGCCGGGCCGCTGTCCATGGCTACCGCGGAGGAGACCAATGGCATTCTGGCCTGGCAGCTGTATACAGCGGGAATTGCCTGGAACGAAGCGCTTGCCCGGGTAACGGCCATCGGCAAGGAAGCGATGAACGAGCTGCGCCGCCAACGGAAGGCACATCCCCTGCCGGAGCTGCTGCCGTTTCTCCAGCAGTGTGCCGCAGCTTCATTGAAGCTTGGCGTCGTTACTTCCGATGGGGCGGTGACCACCAGCGAGCAGCTGGAATGGATGGGGATTGCCGGTTATTTTGACACGGTGGTTACAAGAGACCGTGTCACCCACGGCAAGCCCGCACCAGAAATGGCGGAGACCGCCTGCCGGGAGCTGGGCCTTGACCCGGAGGAGACTGTGATTATCGGCGACAGTAATGCCGATATGCAGCTGGGCAAAGGTGCGGGCCTGCGCCTGTCCATTGGCATATCGCCATCCGGGAGCACGGCTCACCTGCTGGAGGCGGACACTGTCATTTCCGGCTATCATCAGCTTCGTCTCACAATCTGAATATTATATATGGAAAGGATGCGTGCAGGCTTATGGACCCATTGCAGACACTGGTTTCCTGGATTAAGGACAGCGGCAGCATTGTTTTTTTTGGAGGGGCGGGAACATCCACAGAAAGCGGAATCCCGGATTTCCGCTCAGCGGCAGGGCTGTATCAGACACAGCACAATTCTCCTTATCCGCCTGAGGTAATGCTGAGCCGCAGCTTTTTTATGTCCTCCCCGGACATTTTTTTTGACTTTTACCGCAGCAAAATGATTCACCCGGAAGCGAAGCCGAACGGGGCGCATCAGCTTCTTGCCCAGCTGGAGCGTGACGGCAAGCTCAAAGCGGTCATTACGCAAAACATCGACGGCCTGCATCAGCTCGCCGGGAGCCGGCGCGTGCTGGAACTGCATGGCTCGATTCACCGCAA
Organism: Paenibacillus graminis; assembly: GCF_000758705.1. NCBI lineage: Bacteria > Bacillati > Bacillota > Bacilli > Caryophanales > Paenibacillaceae > Paenibacillus > Paenibacillus graminis. The sequence continues at coordinate 2,246,594 of NZ_CP009287.1, forward strand.
CCATTGTATGGATTGCTCGCGTTATTACGGGCTGGACCAGGTGCTTGCCTCCGAGGCCGGAGTTCCGCGCTGCCCGGAATGCGGGGGGATCATCAAGCCGGATGTGGTGCTCTATGAAGAGGAGCTGGATCATGATGTTCTTGTTGAATCGGTCGCGGCCATTGCAGCTGCGGATCTGCTCATTATCGGAGGGACTTCGCTTACGGTGCAGCCGGCAGCCAGCCTGATTACTTATTTCCGGGGCCGGCACACGGTGCTGCTGAACGGCGATCCGACTCCGTATGATCATCAGGCCGATCTGATTATTACAGACCGGATCGGAGCTGTGATGGGGAAGATCCAGGAACTGCTGTAAGGCGGCCGGCAGCCATGCCGGGAGAAGAAAGGAAGTATATTTTATCGACTGCCTGGTTCTCAGGAGATTACATTCACCTTCAGCGGTTTAAAATAGGGTAGCGTGTCTATTAGCGAAACGAGAGGCAGGGATGAAGAATGGTATATGTGGCTAGCGATGAACGGTATGAAGGAATGCGTTACAACCGCACGGGCAGATCCGGCCTCAAGCTTCCGGCAATTTCCCTGGGACTTTGGCATAATTTTGGCGGCATTAATACCTATGAAAATGGCCGGGAGATGATCACCCGCTCGTTCGACCTCGGGATTACCCATTTTGATCTTGCCAATAACTATGGGCCGCCTGCCGGGTCGGCGGAGGAAATGTTCGGCAAGGTGCTTGCCCGTGACCTGGCTCCCTACCGTGATGAGATGATTATTTCAACCAAGGCAGGGTATTATATGTGGCCCGGCCCCTATGGGGACTGGGGTTCACGTAAATACATGCTCGCGAGCCTCGACCAGAGCCTGAAGCGGCTGGGGCTGGATTATGTGGATATTTTTTATTCGCACCGGCCTGACCCGGAGACGCCGCTGGAAGAAACAATGGGTGCTCTGGATACAGCGGTCCGTTCCGGCAAGGCGCTGTATGTCGGGCTGTCCAATTATACGGCGGAGCAGACCGTGGAGGCTGTCCGTATTCTGACCAGCCTCGGCACGCCGCTGCTGATCCATCAGCCGCGGTATTCCATGCTGGACCGCTGGATCGAAGGCGGGCTGCAGGATGTGCTCGAGGAGCACGGCATCGGAAGCATCGCCTTCACCCCGCTGGCGCAGGGCCTGTTGACCAGCAAATATCTGAACGGGATTCCGGAGGATTCCCGCGCGGCGGGCCCGTCCGCTTTTCTGAACGAAAGCCGGATTACCCCCGATGTGCTGCGCAAAATTCACGCGCTCAATCAGCTTGCCGTCTCCCGCGGCCTGTCGCTGGCGCAGTTTGCGCTGCTCTGGACTCTGCGCGGCGGCCGGATTACCTCTGCGCTGATCGGTGCCAGCCGGGTCAGCCAAATTGAAGAGAATATCGCCGCATTATCCCACGGCGAGTTCTCGCAGGAGGAGCTCGACCGGATCGAGACGATCCTGAAGACGGACAGCGAGTAGTTCCGAATAAGCTGTCCGGTATAAACAGCCTCACACCTGAAAGCCCGCTTCCTGATGATCCGGAAACGGGCTTTTTGTACAGACGTCCGGCTAGAGTCCGGTCATATGAAGCATTGGCATTGGCATGAACTGTTCACATCGCTATGGCTTTATAGGAGAGAAGGAAGATGCGGAAGGCTAAGAATAGGTCCAGTGTTGGCCTGTTATCACAATTTCCTGTGCAAAAGCATTGTCCATAGGCCAGTTTATCTTAGAAGGTTGTTACTGAATAGGACAAAGGTACATGTAATCCAGGACTTTTAGTCTCTATGACGTATTTTAGTGGAAAAAGTATCACTAATCCGGCCTAACTGGCCCCTGGGGCACTTTTAGTGGGAAAAAGTATCACTAATCCGGTCATAAACGTCCGGATGGGATGAAACAGCTTGAATTAAGTGTACAAAATCCCACTAAAACCCGTTTCCGTCAGATTTCCGGCGAATTAGTTTTACTTTTTCCACTTAACACTCTGCCACCAGCTCCGTCCACCAGCCGCCAGCCCCACCAGCCCGTCCACCCGCCAGCCCCACCAGCCCCGGCCGTTTGCCGGCTCCCAGGGCGGAAGTTTACTTCTCCCCATGCCTTGCCGTAGCAATACGGTAAGCGGTGGGGGATTGCGCGCAGAAGCGTTTGAACTGCCGGGAGAAGTACAGGGCATCCGTCAGCCCGACGGATGCCGCTACCTGCTCGACGGACAGCTCCGGGCGCTCCCGCAGCAGCAGCCGGGATTTCTCGATACGCAGCTTCAGCAGGTAAGTCACGGGCGACAGGCCCGTTTCCTGCTTGAAGATGCGTGACAGATAAGCGCGGTTGTAGCCAAGGCTGGCGCACATCTGCTCAATGGAGACGGGATGGGCGTACTGTGCCGACATGTAGTGGATCATTTGCTTCACGGTGCGCTTAACCTGGGATTCCGCGCCGGGCAGCCGGGAAGAGGCGAGAAGCAGCTCGGCTGCTTCGCCGACGAGCAGATAGAGATAGCCCAGCGAGGTGAGATGGGCGCTCTCCTTGCCCGTATAGAAGGCACGCATCATCCCGGCCAGGGCGCCGGGGAAGACGCTGCCTTCGGCGGTGGACAGAACCGGCTTCTGCGGAGTGAAGCCGGTCTGCAGCACGAGCGCGTCCGCGTCCGTGCCGGTGAAGGCCGCCCAGCGGTAGCGCCAGGGCTGCCCCTGGTCCGAGACATAGCTGACCAGCTGTCCGGGATGAATCAGGAAGCAGTCACCCGGCCCAAGCTCGTACTTCCGCTCTTCGGTGCGGAAGGTTCCGGAGCCGGATTCAATGAAGTGCATGAGGTAGTAATCGTAGATCTTGGGACCGGCCTGATGCAGCGGCAGAGTCTGGCTCTCGCCGGCAAAAAGCACATGCAAATGCTGCCGGTCATAAACCACGGGATTTGATCCTACGGAATAAGTATGTTCCATGCTGATGCCGCCTTTCCCCAGTTAGTGCTGCTATAACCGTGCAGACAGGTGAATGTGCTGAAGGAACCTGCTCCTGATTATATCCCTTCTTTTCCGGAAAGTCACATTTGTCCATACATTACGCACATGATTGCATTATCAGGGCAAGTCTGATTTTATTATAATGTAAGCATAAACGAACAATATGATTTCCAAAGTTCAAGCGAGAAGCAGCGAAAGGATGGAGTGGCATTAATGAGCGTACAGGATCTGAAGGGCAAATTTATCGGGAAATACGGAGAAAGCACAGAAGAGGCACGTGTATTCTATGCTCCGGGGCGGGTGAATCTCATCGGAGAGCATTTGGATTACAACGGAGGATACGTGTTTCCGGCAGCGCTGGATTTCGGAACTACACTGATCGTGCGGCCGCGCAGCGACGGCAAGGTTCAGTTCGCATCGACGAATTTTCCATATGAAGCTTCTATTGACTACAGTGAAATCGGCAAAGCCAAAACCGGGGAATGGGTGGACTATCCGGTAGGGGTGATGGTGGAACTGGCCAAAAAAGATCTTCCGGTCTCTGCAGGCTTTGATCTTCTGTTCCATGGCGAGATTCCGAACGGCTCGGGCTTGTCCTCTTCGGCTTCCATCGAAGTGGTCACCGGCTTCGCCTTCCTGACGCTGCTCGGCGGAGATACGGATACTGTGGAAATCGCTTTGCTGTCGCAGCGTGCAGAGAACCAGTACGTGGGCGTAAACTCCGGGATAATGGACCAGTTCGCCGTGGCCAACGGCAAGCGCGACCAGGCCATCCTGCTGATGTGCGACACGCTGGAGTACAGCCTGATTCCTTTTGTGACAGGCTCTTACAAGCTGGTAATCAGCAACACGAATAAGAAGAGAGGTCTGGTGGACTCCAAATACAATGAGCGCCGCAGCCAATGCGAGGAGGCCCTGGCGGTTTTGAAGCAGGAGGTTCCGGGCTTGTCTTACCTGGCAGAGCTTACGCCTGAGCAATTTGAAGCCCACAAGGACAAAATCACTGACGAAGCTGTACAGCGCCGCGCCCGCCATGTAGTGGAAGAGAACCAGCGTGTGCTCGACTCTGTGGAAGTGCTGAAGCAGAACGACCTGAAGCAGTTCGGCCTGTATATGAATGATTCCCATATCTCGCTGCGCGACCTCTATGAAGTCAGCTGTGAAGAACTGGATGTCATGGTGGAAGAAGCACAGAAAATTCCCGGCACGCTCGGCTCCCGTATGACCGGCGCAGGGTTCGGCGGCTGTACTGTATCGCTGGTGCATGAGAATGACGTGGAACGCTTTATTCGTGAAGTAGGGGAAGCCTACAGAACCAGAACCGGTTTAATCGGCGAGTTCTATGTATGCGGGATTGGCAATGGAGTAGAAGAACTGAAGGGAGTGGAGTAAGATGGCGATTCTAGTAACAGGTGGAGCAGGGTATATCGGTTCCCATACCGTAGCGGAGCTGCTGGAGCGGGGCGAAGAGGTGGTGGTGATCGACAATCTGCTGACAGGACACCGCGAGGCGCTGCTGGGCGGCAGGCTGTATGAGGGGGATCTGCGTGACAAGGTAACGCTCAATAAGCTTTTTTCAGAAAATAAAATCGACGCTGTCATCCACTTTGCCGCAAGCTCACTGGTTGGCGAGAGCATGAAGGACCCGGTCAAATACTACGACAACAACGTCTATGGCACTCAATGCCTATTGGAAGCCATGCAGCAGGCCGGTGTGGACAAAATTGTCTTCTCCTCCACAGCCGCAACCTACGGCGAACCGGAGAAGGTGCCGATTGAGGAAACCGACCGCACAGAGCCGGCCAATGTGTACGGTGAAACCAAGCTGACCATGGAACGGATGATGGCCTGGTTCGACAAGGTGCTGGGCATCAAATATGTGGCGCTGCGCTACTTCAACGCCGCAGGTGCTCATAGAAGCGGCAAAATCGGAGAAGACCACCGACCGGAGAGCCATCTGATTCCGCTGGTGCTGCAGACCGCGCTGAAGCAGCGCGAGAGCATTGCGGTTTTCGGTGACGATTACCCGACAGAAGACGGCACCTGTGTGCGCGACTATATCCATGTCAGCGATTTGGCGGATGCCCATGTGCGGGCAGTAAACTACCTGCGCAGCGGCAGTGCCAGCAACATTTTCAACCTGGGCAACGGGCTGGGCTTCTCCGTCAAGCAGGTCATAGAAACGGCGAAGAAGGTAACCGGTCTGGATATTCCGGTAGTGATTCAGGAACGCCGTGCGGGAGATCCGGCTGTTCTGGTCGCTTCCTCGGATAAAGCCCGGTCTGTCCTTGGCTGGAATCCGCAGCACGCCGATGTCGAAGGCATTATCCAAAGCGCCTGGAATTGGCATTCGGCCAATCCGCAGGGCTATGGGGAATAGATATCCGGGACGGAGCGAATATCTACACCATTAGGGTAAGCACAGCAGATGAAGGAGTAATGAAATGGACAACGAAAAGAATGCCGCTCCCGCCGCACAGAAGGCGCTGCATGCGATCGAACAGCTGGTGCTGTTTGCCAGCCACTGGGAGCTGATTCAGCCTGCAGATATCGATTACAGCCGCAATGAGCTGCTGGACCAGTTCGGCTTCAGCGAGCCGTATGCTGCAGAATTCACAGAGACTCCGCTTGAGAGCCCGCAGGCTCCGCTGGATGTTCTGATTGACTACGGCTTTGCAACCGGTCTGATTCCCGAGAATACAGATACGTACCGCGACCTGCTGGATGCCAGAATCATGGGCCTTCTCATGGCCCGGCCTTCCGAGGTCAATGCCGAGTTCTACAGGCTTTCCGCGGAGAAGGGCATTGAGGCGGCAACCGACCGCTTTTATAAGCTGAGCATTGATTCCAATTATATCCGTATGGATCGTATCTCCAAAAATGTGTTCTGGCTGCAGGATTCTCCGTACGGCGATATTGAGATGACGATCAATCTGTCCAAGCCGGAGAAAAATCCGAAGGAAATCGCCATGGCCCGGCTGCTTCCGCCGCCCGTGTATCCGAAATGCCTGCTCTGCCGCGAGAATGTAGGTTATGCCGGAAGGCTCAATCACCCGCCGCGGCAGAATCTGCGTGTCATTCCGTTGAAGCTGAACAATGAGAATTGGTTTCTCCAGTATTCTCCTTACGTCTACTACAATGAGCACTGCATTGTGTTCCACCACGATCATGTGCCGATGAAGCTGACGAAGGATTCGCTGAAGCGCCTGTTGAGCTTTGTGGAGACTTTTCCGCATTACTTCATTGGCTCCAATGCCGATCTGCCAATCGTTGGCGGCTCGATTCTGACCCATGACCATTTCCAGGGCGGGCGCCACACCTTCCCGATCCAGAAAGCGCCGAAGGAAGTGACCTTCACCCACGATGCTTACCCGGGCGTCAGCCTCAGCATCGTGAAGTGGCCAATGTCGGTGCTGCGTCTGAGTGGTGCAGACCCGGCAGTGCTGCTGGAATGCGGCAATGAAATCTATGAAGCCTGGAAAGTCTACAGTGATCCTGAAGCCGAAGTCCTGGCCGCAAGTGAGGTGGACGGGGAGCAGACGCGGCATAATACCGTAACTCCTATCGTACGCCGGTCGGAAGACGGAGGATTCGAAATGGATCTGGTGCTGCGTAACAACCGGACCAGCGGGGAGCATCCCGAAGGGATTTTCCACCCGCACCGGGAGATGCACCATATCAAGAAAGAAAATATCGGCCTGATTGAAGTGATGGGCTTGGCCATTCTGCCGGGACGCCTGAAGGATGAGCTGGATGCCATCGCCGGTATTCTCGCCGGAGACACGGCACTGCTGGAAGCCGTACAGTCCCAGGCAGATCACGCGCTGGCCCAGCATGCTTCCTGGATTCAGGAGCTGGCAGGACGCTTTGGCACAGCTATGGAGCGTGAAGAAGCAGTCAGGGCCGTACAGAATGAGGCCGGCATCAAGTTCACCCATATTCTGGAGCATGCCGGTGTCTACAAGCGGACACCGGAAGGCCAGGCGGCTTTCCGCCGTTTTGCCCACAGCCTGGGCTTCCGCTGAGCTGACATCCGGATGGCTTCCGGTGGACTGATTACTGCGCAGTTAACGGTGGAAATCCGCGGCTACCGCTAAAGTCCGTACACCTTTTGCAATCGTATAGTGTTACCTTATGAAATGTCCCCGGCCATTACGGTGCGGGGACATTCTTTTGCGTTTCTTTTTGCTCAGCTGCTGTTTAGATGAGCTGATTTGAATGCTGCGGGCGAGAGGTCTATAATAAATTATTGCATCACATTCCAGAAATAATGGAGGGTTCTTCCTTATGCGCAAGTTTGAATTTTATAATCCTACCAAGTTGATTTTTGGACAAGGTACCCTAAGCGCGCTTCAGACTGAAGTGCCGAAATACGGCACAAATGTACTGCTTATGTACGGCGGCGGCAGCATCAAGCGCAGCGGTCTGTATGATAATGTAATTAAAGAGCTGAAGGCCATCGGTGCTGTGGTTACAGAATTGTCCGGCGTAGAACCGAATCCGCGCCTGTCCACCGTACATAGAGGGGTAGCCCTGTGCCGTGAGAATGGCATTGAACTGATTCTCGCCGTAGGCGGCGGGAGTGTGCTGGACTGCGCCAAGGCGGTTGCGGTTGGTGCGAAATATGACGGAGACATGTGGGACTTCGTAGAGCGCAAGGCAGCTCCGCAGGGAGCTTTGCCGCTGGGGACAGTGCTGACTATGGCGGCTACAGGTTCTGAAATGAACAACGGCTCCGTAATTACCAATGAAGTCACCAAAGAAAAAATGGGCTGGGGCAGTGTTCATGCCTTCCCGGTCTTTTCGATCCTTGATCCGGAGAATACTTTCTCGCTTCCGCGTGACCAGACCGTGTACGGAATGGTAGATATTATGTCCCACGTGCTGGAGCATTATTTCCATACCGACGGCAATACTCCGGTCCAGGACGGGTTCTGTGAGACGCTGCTGCGCACGGTGATTGAAACAGCGCCGAAGCTGATTGAAGACCTGAACAACTACGAGCTGCGTGAAACGATCATGTACTGCGGTACAATGGCGCTCAACGGCATGGTCAGCATGGGCTTTGCCGGTGACTGGGCCACCCACAATATTGAGCATGCCGTATCGGCGGTTTACGATATTCCGCACGGCGGCGGGCTGGCAATTCTCTTCCCGCACTGGATGAAATACAACCTCAGCACGAATCCTGCCCGTTTCCGCCAGCTGGCTGTGAACGTATTCGGCATTGATGCTGCCGGCAGATCCGATGAAGAGGTTGGTCTTGAGGGCATTGAAGCGCTGCGCCGCTTCTGGGATTCCATCGGTGCGCCAAAATCGCTGGGCGACTATGATATCGACAGCAGTGAAATCGGCAGCATGGCTGACAAAGCTGTCCGCTTTGGACCATTCGGCAATTTCCGCAAGCTGCAGCGTGAAGACGTTGTGGAAATTTATACAATGGCATTGTAACAGCACCCGGCAGCCTGCTGCCGCTTCAGTGGATAAGAAGAATAAGCTGCCCCTTTTGGGGCGGCTTTTTTTATGGAGCAGCCTATGTGGGAAAAAGTACCACTATTTCGGCTCAACTGTCACCCGGGGCGTTTTTAGTGGGAAAAAGTACCACGATTCTGTCCATAAACGGCCGAATGGGATGAAACAGCTTGAATTAGGTATACCAAATCCAACTAAAGCCTGTTGCAGCCCGATTTTCAGCTCATTAGGTTTACTTTTTCCCACTTAGCTTTCGTTCCAGATTAACTTCTCCTGCAGCATTGCCCTTTGTCCCACACATTTTTGAGATAAATACCCAGGATTGTGAAACCAAGGACATGGTTTATACGTTTAAGCTATTATGACAGTCCGGAAGTAAAGACGGGAGGAGAACGACATGGAAACGCTGTATTTGGGCTGTTTGGCGCTTGGCGTCATTTTTGCCGTAGTCAGCGTGCTTTTGGGAGATCTGATCGGCAGTGCTTTGGACGGAATTTTTGATGTGGTTTCCTTTCATTTTATCAGCCCTGCAGTTCTGGCCGGAGGCATCACCGTATTCGGGGGAGCAGGCATTCTGCTGACCCGCTACAGCAGTCTGGACAATGGGCCGATTCTGGCATTGTCTCTCTTGACGGCAGCGTTTATGGGCGTTGTCATGTATCTGGGCGTAGTGAAACCTGTGAACAAGAGCGAAATGTCCAGCGGGTTTTCCATGAATGAACTGCCCGGCAAAATCGGGGAGATTACAGTCCCTGTTCCGGCACAAGGCTACGGCGAGATTATGGTGAAGTTCGGTGCAGGCAACAGTCTGCATACGGCGGCTAGCTTTGATCATCATCCTCTTCCTGCCGGAATTAAGGTTGTAGTGGTTGAGGTTGAAGATGGTGTTGCGCTTGTGTCTGAATTCGAACAGCGAAGAGGAGTGGATGCGTAATGTTTGGTTTGCCTGATTTTTTGTTTATTCCAGCTGTGGTAGTTGCTGTGCTCCTTGTGCTTGGGATTGCCTTCTGGGCGCGGTACAAGACGGTAGGCCCTGATGAAGGGATGATCGTTACCGGTTCATTCCTTGGCAGCAATCATATATCCGATGACGGCTCCGGCCGCAAAATCAAGATTGTCCGCGGTGGCGGGGCATTCATCCTGCCGGTCTTCCAGAAGGCGGAATTTATGTCGCTGCTCTCCCACAAGCTCGATGTGACAACACCGGAGGTGTACACAGAGCAAGGGGTGCCTGTGATTGCAGACGGGGTGGCAATTATCAAGGTGGGCAGCTCCACCGAGGATGTGGCTACTGCAGCCGAGCAGTTCATGGGCAAGCCGATTGAAGCGCTGAAGAGCGAAGCCCAGGAGGTACTGGAGGGTCATCTGCGGGCAATTCTCGGCTCGATGACCGTGGAGGAGGTCTACCGCAACCGTGACCGTTTTGCCCAGGAGGTTCAGGGGGTAGCCGCACGTGATCTTAAGAAAATGGGGCTGCAGATCGTCTCCTTCACGATAAAGGATGTGCGCGACAAGCATGGATATCTGGAAGCGCTAGGGAAGCCGCGGATTGCAGCGGTTAAGCGGGATGCTGAGATTGCCGAAGCGGAAGCGCTGCGGGATGCGCGGATTCAAAAGGCCAATGCCGAAGAGCAGGGGCAGAAGGCCGAACTGCTGCGCGACACGAACATTGCCGAAGCCTCCAAGGATAACCAGCTCAAGGTTGCTGCGTTTAAGCGAGATCAGGATACTGCGAAGGCGGAAGCCGACCAGGCATATCACATTCAGGAGGCGCGTGCCAAACAGACAGTAGTTGAAGAGCAGATGAAGGTCGAATTGGTCCGCAAGGAACGTGAAATTGACCTCCAGGCTAAGGAAATCCAGGTCCGCGAGAAACAGTATGATGCTGAAGTGAAGAAAAAAGCCGAAGCCGACCGCTATGCGGTGGAACAAGCAGCGGAAGCCGACAAGGCGAAGAGAATGCGCGAAGCGGATGCCCTGCAGTACAGTATCGAAACTCAGGCCCGGGCAACTTCAGAGCAGAAACGTCTGGAAGGCCAGGCGGTAGCGGATGCCGAGCTGGCCAAAGGTAAGGCGGAATCCGAGGTAATCCGGCTGCGCGGTCTTGCGGAAGCAGAGGCCAAAGAGAAGCTGGCGGAAGCGTTCCAGAAATTCGGCGAGGCTGCTGTACTCGATATTATCGTCAAAATGCTGCCTGAGCTGGCCGGACGCATCGCTGAGCCGCTCGCTTCGATTGATAAGCTTACGGTGGTGGATACCGGCAACGGAGAGGGTGCAGCGCGGGTCAGCAACTATGTGACCCAGCTGATGTCCACGGCTCCTGAAATGCTGAAGAGTGTCTCCGGGATTGATGTGGAGGCGTTGATCAAGGGGCTGACCAAAGGGAAAACGCACGCGCCGGCATCTCCCGTTACGGCTGTAACCCAGCCTGCAGCTTCTGCTCCTGCAGCACTGGCTGAGAAACGCGAAGAATAGTAAAAAAGCACCAAGATCCAGGGGATGACCGGCTTCCGCCTGTCGTCCCTTTCTTTTTAAACATCCGAAGATATGAGAAGTGGAGGTGGCCCGGTTGCAACTGATCCTGGATAATATCCGCAAAAGCTTTGATAACAAAACAGTGCTAAAAGGCATCGACTTTACCTTTGAGCAAGGCAAAATCTACGGCTTGCTGGGGCGCAACGGAGCTGGGAAGACTTCGCTCTTCAACTGCCTGAGCGGAGAAACCCGTATGGACAGCGGGGGAGCTTTTTTACGGAGGAATGAAGTAAGCCTGCCGCTGCGGGAGGAGGAGATCGGGTATGTATTCTCCCTGCCGATCCTTCCCGAATTCCTGACAGGCTATGAATTTGTGAAGTTTTATATGGACATCAATCAGGATAAAATACAGTCTGGCAGAACCATTGACGACTATTTTGACATTATCCGGTTTGAGCAAGAGGACCGGCACCGGCTGATCAAGGGCTATTCCCACGGGATGAAGAACAAAATCCAAATGCTGTGCTTTATCATCACACGTCCGCCGCTGATCCTCCTGGATGAGCCGCTGACCTCGTTTGATGTCGTCGTTGCGCTGGAGATCAAGAAGCTGCTGCGTGAGATGAAACAGGATCATATTATTATTTTTTCGACCCATATTCTGCAGCTGGCCGCCGATCTGTGCGATGAACTGGTCATATTGAACAACGGTGTGCTTCAGGAGATTCCCGCTGATACCCTGCACAGTCCGGAATTCGAGGAACAGATTATCGCACTGCTGAAGGATGGCAGCCATGATTAGCACGCTAAATACCATAATGAAGATCCGCGGAGCCTCTGGGGCCAATCGTCTGCTGTACTATTTTGGACGGCTGCCTCTCATCGGTAAACGGATGAATGACAGCGTGTACTCCAAGGTATCCCTCAAAAAAACATTTACCATAGGAGCTCTTATCCTAAAAATTATCTGGGGGTTTTTGACCAAATTTGCCTATCTGGGGCTTGTGGTATACCTGCCTGTCCAGCTGGCCGTCAAGGAGCTGCCGCTTGCTGATCAGTACGATCTGTATCTGTATGTGCTGGTTCTGCTAAGCTTTGGGGTGGGGACTGTGTCGAATGCTGTTATTTTGGAACCGAAGCGGGATAAATATATCTGCGTCAAACTGATGAGACTGCCTGCCGATAAATACATGCATGCTGTCCTGTCCCTCAGGGCGCTGACCTTTTTTATATACTTTGTTCCCGCAATGCTGGTATTTGCCCAGATCTATGGTGCACCACTCTGGCAAGGTCTGCTGTTGTCCCTGCTGCTGTCCTTATGGCGTATAGCTGGTGAAGCGCTGCATTTGTGGATTTTTGACCGGCAGGAAATTGTTCTGGTGAAAAAAACTGGCTTCGTCTGGACTGTCATAGGTGCAGGCTATCTGCTGGCCTTTGCCCCATTGTACATGGGAAGCCCTGTGCCTGATATGGATAGCGTACTGTTTAGCCTTCCCTTGAGTCTCGCGCTTGTGGTTCTGGGGGCTGTTTCCGCTGTATATATTGCAAGGTATGCCGGCTACCGGAACGCAGTGGATGCGGTCACCAAAATAGATGATCCGCTGCTGGACATGGGAAGAATGATGAAAGAGGCAAACATGAAGCAGGTCGAGACTAAGGAGAAGGACTTTGCGGCGGAGGAGCTGCGGCCAGGCCAATTTGCGGGGAAAAGCGGCTTTGCCTACTTGAACGCGATTTTTTTCTCCCGGCATAAGCGTTTCCTGGTTCAGCCCATTCAGCGGCGGCTGGTGATCATTAGCGCACTTTCTGCTGCCGGGGTGCTTGCGCTGTTTGCCGCACCGGACACCTTCTCGAAGCTGGCCCGGTATTTAATCAGCAGTCTGCCTGTCCTGGTCATTGCCATGAATTTCACCTCTATCGGGGAACGGGTCTGCAAAGCGATGTTCTTCAACTGTGACCTGAGTCTGCTGCGGTATGGCTTTTACCGTGAACGCTCGGCGATTCTAAGCAATTTCCGCACCCGCCTGCTCCGCATCAGCGGGCTTAATCTGATTCCGGCCGCAGCCATTTGTGTTGCAGTGAATCTGCTTCTTTTCCTGTCCGGGGAGCGTTGGGGGGTCGGAGAAGCATTGTCCGTCAGTGGCGCGGTTCTGGGGTTATCGCTGTTTTTCTCAGTGCATCATTTGTTTATGTATTATATCTTCCAGCCTTACAGCACGGAGCTGAATGTGAAGAATCCCTTTTTCAGCATCGTGAACAGTATTGTTCTGGCTGCGGGTGTTGTCTGCATGCAGTTTCAGAGCACACCGGCCCGGTTTGCTATAGTGGTGGTGCTTGCGGCGGCGGCCTACATGCTGATTGCCTTGTTTTTGGTATACAGATATTCGGACAGAACCTTCCGCGTAAAATGATGTCTCCTTCCAGCCCCTTCTAAAATGGAATTCTTGATGTTATGATGGTAGCTCAAGAATAATCCACAGATGCTGCTATGTTAACGGGTTGCTTTAAAAAGAAAGGGTATTCAGAAGTAAAAGAGGTGTCGGAAGTGAGCAGCATAACAGTAGCTAAGGTACTGAACAATAACGTGATTATAGCCCAGCATCCCCAATATGCCGAGGTAGTTGTCATTGGCAAGGGCATCGGGTTCAACCGTAAAGTACGCGATCTGATCAATCTGTCCTCCGTGGAGAAGATGTTTATTCTCCGCAACCAGGAAGAGCAGGAACAATATAAGCAGCTCGTTCCCCAGGTGGACGAGAAGCTGATTGAGGTTGTGCAGGAGATTGTGCTGCATATTCTGCAGAGCAGCCGCCAGCCGCTGAATGAGCATATTCATATTGCGTTAACCGACCACATCTCATTCGCCATCCGCCGCAACGAGCAGAATATTGCCATACATAATCCGTTTCTGTACGAAACCAAAGAAATCTATCCAGAAGAGTACAGCCTGGCGGAGTATGCGGTAGGGAGGATTAACGAGGCGATGGGGGTAAGACTGCCTCCGGACGAAATTGGTTTTGTCGCCCTGCATATTGTCAGCGCACTCAGCAACCGGCATATTTCCGAGGTCAAGGAGCATTCGCTGCTGATTGGGGACTTGGTGAATCTGGTGGAGGATCATCTGGAATATCATATTCCGCGCGATTCCCTGGATTACTCCCGGCTGGTGACTCACCTGCGCTTCGTGCTGGAGCGGCTGCGCCGGGGCGAAACGGTCCGGGAAACCTCCTCGCTTGACGGGTTGATGAAACGGGAATATCCGGAGATGTATATGCTGGCCTGGAAGCTGACCAAAGTTATCGAGAAGCGGGTGCGTATTCCTGTATATGCGGCAGAGGTAAGCTACCTGACGATTCATCTGCAGCGGCTTGCCCAGAAAAAAGAGGATGAGGCGGGTATGCAGCAGCCGGATTAGCCGCTACAAAGAAGAGCCGGATGTGCTCTCCGCTAAAAAAGCGGTTTCGTATGCATTCTTATATTTGGAGCCAAGCTTCACGTTCCGGTTTTTTTTAGCTTGCATGTTCAAATAAACGGTGCTACAATGTTCCCTGGTAAAACAAAACAGAATTCAAAGCGTGTAACTGATTCGATCAGGCATGAGTGATTTACAGTATTTTGGTTGTTCAGCCCCAAGTCGGGGTAATCTAACCTTGTGTTAGAGGAACAACCTGTATGCTGTGTTGCTCATGCCTTTTTTGGCTTCTGTTTGAACGAAATAAACTAAAAAGGAAGTGAACTCCATGTTCAAAAAGTTGTTTGGCGTGCTGCAGAGGGTTGGTAAGGCGCTTATGCTGCCTGTTGCCATTCTGCCTGCCGCGGGTCTGCTTCTTGGGATTGGCAACATGCTGGTTAACCCCGACTTCCTTCAATACGTTCCGGCACTGGAAAATGATGTAGTTCAAGCCATTGCCACCGTATTGATGAATTCCGGGCAAATTGTTTTTGACAATCTGTCGCTGCTGTTCGCGGTTGGTGTGGCCATCGGTCTGGCCGGAGGCGAAGGCGTGGCCGGTCTGGCCGCCATCATCGGTTTCCTCGTTATGAACGTAACGATGGGAACGGTCGTCGGCGTGAATGCTTACGTGCTAACCTGGAAGGATTTTGCCTACTCCAGTGTGCTCGGCATTCCTACATTGCAGACTGGTGTCTTCGGCGGTATTCTGGTAGGTATTCTAGCCTCTGCAATGTATAAACGGTTTTTCCGCATAGAGCTGCCGTCCTATCTCGGTTTCTTTGCGGGTAAACGTTTCGTGCCGATTATGACCGCAGTAACCTCACTGTTGCTAGGTCTCCTGCTTACACTGGTCTGGCCGCCGATTCAGCACGGCCTGAACTATGTATCGCAGAGTATGATCAACACGAACCTGACGCTGTCGGCGTTCATCTTTGGGGTCATCGAGCGTTCACTGATTCCCTTTGGCCTGCATCACATCTTCTATTCGCCATTCTGGTATGAATTTGGAAGCTATGTGGATAAAGCGGGCGAGCTGATTCGCGGGGACCAGCGGATCTTCATGCAGCAGCTCCGTGATGGTGTTGATTTTACAGCGGGTACCTTTACAACCGGTAAATATCCATTCATGATGTTCGGTCTGCCGGCTGCGGCGCTGGCGATCTATCATGAAGCCAGACCCGAGAACAAACGGGTGGTCGGCAGCTTGATGATCTCTGCGGCCCTGACTTCTTTCCTGACCGGGATTACCGAGCCGCTGGAATTCTCGTTCCTGTTCGTGGCCCCGCTGCTGTTCGCAGTACATGCCGTATTCGCAGGCCTGTCGTTCATGACCATGCACATTCTGAATGTCAAAATCGGGATGACCTTCTCCGGCGGGTTCATCGACTATATGCTCTTCGGGGTTATCCCAAACCGTACAGCATGGTGGCTGGTTATCCCGGTAGGGCTTGTGCTTGCGGTCATCTACTACTTCGGATTCCGCTTCGTAATCCGGAAGTTCAACCTTAGAACACCGGGGCGTGAAGATCCGGCCGATGATGTTGAAGAGACTAACACAGAGAATGTATCCAGGAGCGGCGACGATCTGCCGCGCAACATCTTGTCCGCACTCGGCGGCAAAGAAAACATTACCCACCTCGATGCTTGTATTACACGCCTTCGTGTAGAGGTTAAAGATAAAGCCGGTGTTGACAAGAACCGCCTGAAGAAGCTGGGCGCATCCGGTGTGCTTGAAGTCGGCAACAACGTGCAGGCGATCTTCGGAACCCGGTCCGATACGATCAAATCGCAGATCCAGGATGTCATGGACGGCAGAACGCCTGCCGCTGCACCTGCCGCAGCCGCTCCGCAGCCTGACCTTGAGAAGCAGGCAGGTGAAGAAGGCGCGGCCATTATCCCTGAAGATATCGTGTCTCCGGTCAACGGGGAACTGCTCGATATCACTCAGGTTCCGGATGCAGTCTTCTCACAGAAGATGACCGGTGACGGGTTTGCATTCCTGTCGGATGACGGCAAGATTGCCTCGCCGGTATACGGCAAAGTGTTCAACGTCTTCCCGAGCAAGCATGCGGTCGGCATTATGTCGGATGGCGGCAAGGAAGTGCTGGTTCATATCGGCGTCAACACGGTTAAGCTCAAAGGGAAGGGCTTTACGGTCCTGGTTGAAGAAGGCGATCTGGTTGCCGCAGGACAGCCGATTATGGAGGTTGATCTGGAGTACGTCAAGGCAAATGCGCCTTCCGTAATCTCACCAGTGATTTTCTCCAATCTGCCCGAAGGTTCCACGGTGACTTTGAAGAAGCCGGGTAAAGTGGTTACCGGCGACAAAGATATCATCAGCATCCAGTAAAATGTGCAATGGCGCAGCGCTTCCTTTATAATCAAAGGGAGCGCGGCCTTCACCATATAATACAAAACCTATATGAACAGAAAGCGAGTTGGATATTATCATGCAAAAAACATTCAGAATTATTGACGAAGACGGAATCCACGCACGCCCGGCAACAGCGCTGGTAAATACAGCAACTAAATTTAAAGGCACAGAAGCTTTTGCAGAAGCTAAAGGTAAAAAAGTCACACTTAAATCCATTCTCGGCGTATTGTCTTTGGGTCTTGAAGCCGGCGACACGTTGACTCTGATTACAGAAGGCAGTGAAGAAGCTGAAGCGCTAAGCGCTCTTCAGGAAGTTATGGTTAAAGAAGGGCTGGGAGAACTGCATGAGTAAAATTTCAGGAATCGCGGCTTCAGCAGGCATTGCCGTAGCCCGTGCCTTTATCCTGGAACATCCGGACTATACCATTACAAAAACGGCTGCCGCCGACGTGGAAGCAGAGGTTGCTAAACTGACAGACGCGCTGGAGAAATCCAAAGCCGAGCTGCAGAGCATCAAGGAGCGCACACTCGCTGAGCTGGGGGAGAAGAAAGCGGAGATTTTTGAATCCCATCTGCTGATTCTGGATGATCCCGAGCTGATCAGCCCGGTAATGGACAAAATCCGCGAGGAAATGGTTAATGCGGACTACGCCTTAAATGAAGTGGCCACACAATTTATTGAAATGTTCGAAAATATGAAAAGTGCTTACCTGCAGGAACGTGCAGCTGATATGCGTGATGTGACCAAACGCGTGCTGAACCACCTGCTCGGTATTCATTATGTCAGTCCTGCCGAGATCAGCGAGGAAGTCATCGTGATCGCACAGGATTTGACGCCTTCCGATACAGCACAGCTGAACCGCAACTTCGTCAAGGGCTTCACTACGAATATCGGCGGACGCACTTCACACTCGGCCATCATGGCCCGGTCCCTGGAAATCCCGGCGGTTGTCGGCACCAAGAATGTACTGTCTGAAGTCAAGGCAGGAGATTTGGTAATTGTCGACGGCCTGAACGGTGATGTGCTGATCAATCCGAGCGATGCCGAAGTGGCCGAGTACAAAGCCAAGCAAGCCGCTTATGATCTGCAAATCGCTGAGTGGAAAAAGCTCCGCGACGAGCCGACGGTATCGGCAGACGGCAAGCATGTGGAGCTGGCGGCCAACATCGGCACACCTAACGATGTGAACGGTGTGATCGATAACGGCGGCGAAGGAGTGGGCCTGTACCGCACCGAGTTCCTGTACATGGGCCGCGACAAGCTGCCTTCGGAGGAAATCCAGTACAACGCTTACCGCACCGTACTGGAGAACATGAAGGGCAAGCCGGTTGTGGTGCGCACGCTGGATATCGGCGGCGACAAGGAGCTGCCTTACCTGGATCTGCCGAAGGAAATGAACCCGTTCCTCGGTTTCCGGGCAATCCGCCTCTGTCTGGACCGTCAGGATATTTTCCGCACCCAGCTTCGTGCCTTGCTCAGAGCAAGCGCCCACGGTGATCTGCGGATTATGTTCCCGATGATCGCCACGCTTGGCGAATTCCGTGCAGCCCGTGATTTGCTGCTGGAAGAGAAGGCCAAGCTGCGTGAAGAAGGCAAGGAAGTATCGGACAACATTCAGTTGGGTATCATGGTGGAGATTCCTTCCACAGCTGTCCTGGCTGACCAGTTCGCCAAAGAAGTAGATTTCTTCAGTATCGGAACCAATGACCTTATCCAATATACAATGGCTGCTGACCGTATGAATGAACGGGTATCGTACCTGTATCAGCCATACAACCCGGCCATTCTGCGCCTGGTCAAAATTGTGATTGACGCCGCCCATTCGCAAGGCAAATGGACGGGAATGTGCGGTGAAATGGCTGGCGACAGCACAGCTATTCCGCTGCTGCTTGGCCTTGGCCTTGATGAATTCAGCATGAGCGCCACTTCCATCCTGCCGGCACGCAGCCAGATCTCCAAGCTGTCTGCTGCAGAGATGAAGGAAATGGCTGCTAAGGCGCTGCAGCTCGGCACCGCCGAGGAAGTTGCTGCCCTGGTGCAGAGCAGTGTCAAATAATTACGGCTTCAGGAATTACTCCGTTTGACCGCAAGTCACTTTTCCAACTACTCTATGCCGGCCTCCTTTGGGAGGCCGGTTTTTTTTGCAGTCTAACATCAATTTACAGTAGCTATCCAAACCATAGAAGGTTATACTTCCGGTAGACTAGCTGTTTTCGCTGGATAAGCTTAAGCGGGAGGCCATAGCAGCCGATATAGGATTGTAGACAGCAGAATAGGTTCTTGGACCCAAACTTGTGAACATAGTGTTACATATAATAAGTTGAGCCAAGTACGTAATGGTTGGAATGGAACAAGATCCTCAAGGCCCTGCTTGCAAAGCCGTGCAAGTATTATTGCTCATCCATGCGGAAAGAGTTGGATAATAATAGCGGAAAATTTGTTTTCCGGCAGCTATGCGGAGAACATGGGATGGTGATTAAGATGAACAGTAATTATATAAATACAGAAAAAGAAATAGAAATCTATACGGGCAAAGATCTGGGTTTGACCTATACTGCCGAGTACAGCCTGTTCAAGGTATGGGTACCCACAGCATTTACAGTGTCGCTGGTGCTGTATCAGACCGGCGGGAACAATAGAGAAAGCGCGGTTTCCGGTGATAGGGACAGCGGCCGGATCGTGAATATGCAGCGCCAGGAGGGAGGAATCTGGACAGCCCGTCTCCCGGAGGATCTGAAGGGCATGTATTACATGTATCGTGCCGTATTTGAAGACGGCACGCTTAATGAAGCTGCCGATCCTTATGCCAAGGCGGTGTCGGCAAACGGTGTGCGTTCGGCCATTGTGGACCTGCAGGATACCGACCCCGAAGGCTGGGACCGGGATGTGTCCCCGGCTTTGCCTCATCCTGCCGATGCTGTGATTTATGAGCTGCATGTGCGGGACTTCTCGTCTGCTGCCGATTCAGGCATGCGGCATAAGGGCAAATTCAAGGCTTTTACTGAATTCGGGCTGAAGGATTCCGCAGGGCATGCCATTGGTGTAGATCATTTGGCTGACCTGGGCATCACGCATGTGCATCTGATGCCGGTAGCTGATTTTCAGACCGTAAACGAACTTGGAACGATTGTTGAACCGTCTGCTGAGCCTCATTTCAGCGAATATAACTGGGGATATGATCCGCAGCACTATAACGTGCCGGAGGGGTCTTACAGCACCAATCCGGCTGATCCGGGCACCCGTATCCGCGAAATGAAGGAAATGGTGCAGGCCCTGCACAGCAAGGGGATAGCCGTGATTATGGATGTCGTATACAATCATACCTATTCTGTGGAAAAAGGGCCTTTTCAGCCGTTGGTGCCGGATTATTTCTACCGGCATGATTATGCTGGCCGGCTCTCCGACGGCTCCGGCGTGGGCAATGAGCTGGCCACGGAACGTCCAATGGTCCGCAAATATATCAAGGATTCTTTGGCCTACTGGGCTTCCGAATATCACATCGACGGTTTCCGTTTTGATCTTATGGGTCTGATGGACAGTGTAACCATGCGTGAAATTACGGAAGAGCTGCGGCTTGCGGTTAAACCTGATCTTCTGCTCTATGGTGAACCGTGGACCGGAGGCGACTCTCCGCTAGCCACCAAAACGCTTAAGGGTGTGCAGAAGGGCAAGGGATATGCCGTCTTCAATGACCATTTCCGTTCTGCGATCAAAGGCGACAGCGACGGCTGGGGCAAAGGCTTTGCAACCGGAGAGTATGGCAAGGAAGGTGCAGTTGCATCCGGAATCAAGGGAGCCATTCATGAATTCACCGACTCCCCGGTGGAGGCGGTGAATTATGTCACCGCCCACGACAATTTGAATTTGTGGGATAAAGTGCTTGCGGTGCAAGGTTTGCGCCAAGCAGCAAGGCTGCCGGAGCTGGAAAACGGGCGGCTGAAGTACGGGGGTTCTGTGGAAGCGGCGGTTGCCGCAGCCGATCCATACATTGGGATTGATCCGGATGACATTCTCGGCAATGAAACGGTGCGCCGGACACTGCTGGCGAACGGGATGATCCTGACCTCACAGGGGATTCCTTTTCTGCAGGCCGGTGATGAGCTTCTGCGCAGCAAATACGGTGACCACAACAGCTACCGCAGTCCCGACGCGGTTAACGCCATCCGCTGGGAGAACAAAAGGAAGTTTCTCCCCGTTTTTGAATACTACAAAGGGTTGATTACGCTGCGCAGGGAGCATCCGGCCTTCCGGCTGCATGGACGCCAGGAGATTGAGCGGTCTCTGGAGTTCCTTCGCTGTGACGGTGGAGTAGTAGCTTATGTACTGAAGAATAACGCAGGCGGTGACGCCTGGAATAATATCGTGGTGATTTTTAATGCCAATCCCGGACCCGTCAGCCAAAGGCTTCCTGAAACGGACAGCTGCTGGAATATTGTTGTTGACCATACTGCTGCCGGGGCCGATGCCTTCCGCAGTGTCCAGGACCCGGAGGTACAGCTTGAAGGCTTGTCCATGATGGTACTCTACGATAAATACGGCCAGCCCGAGCCAAGGTCCAAGATGATCGAAATCCGTTATGAACGACCGGATGGCGATTACCGGGGCTGGAATCTATGGGTATGGGGTACAGGCATTCAGGATGGACAGCATGATTTCCGGCAGATGGAAGACGGTTATGCGGTGGCGCGGATCGAAGTGCTCCCGGAGACTTCTTCGGTAGGCTACATTCTCAGACTGAATGACTGGGAAGAAAAAGACGGCGCCGGAGACCGTTTCATCGACTGTTCCGGCAGCAGGGAACGGGTTAAAGTGACGATCCGTGACCGTGAACAGGAGAACAGCGGCGATAAGAATGATCCGCTGCAGATGACCAGTTAGCAAACTAATTAAGGAGCTGCTCTGTTCGGCTTCCCTCTTAGAGGGTTGCCGGCAGAACAGCTCCTTTTTCTAATAATTTAGGGCTCCCTCACGCAAAGTACTGAGCCGACTTAAGTTAAGGCCCACTATGAAGGGAATTTTATTTAGGCTGGTCCTTATATTCTTCATCCACAAGCTCACTGTAGAGATTGGCTTCGTTGCCGCCGTGTTTCTTGGAGCGGTACATCGCCAGATCGGCGGCGCGAAGAAGCTCATTGATGCTGCTGCCGTGCTGCGGATACAGCGCGACCCCGATGCTGGCTGATGTATGGAAGCTGGAGCCTTTGTTGATCGACCAGGACTTATTGAAAAGCTGCAGCAGCCGGTCCAGGATTTCATCCAGCATCTCGGGACTGGTAAAGCGGTGAAGCACGACGGCGAATTCATCCCCTCCGATCCGGAAGGCCTGGCCGGAACCCTTCACGGTCTGCTGCAGCTCCCGTGAGAGCAGCTGCAGGAATTCATCCCCGGCAAGATGGCCGAGGGTGTCATTGAGCTGCTTGAACCGGTCGCAATCGAGCAGGGCAAGCGCAATTTCCTGCTTACGTTCCTCCGGCTGGCTGATCAGATTCTCCATGTACATTTTGAAATGGGCTCTGTTGGGGATGGCGGTGAGATGATCATAGAAGGCCAGCTTATGCAGGCGTTCTTCGTATTGCTTCCGCTCGGTGATCTCGCGGGATACCAGCATGAACTGCGCAGGAACAGCACCACCCCCCTTAATGGGGGTAACCTTGGTTTCCAGCCATACCCAGTGGCCATCCGCTGCACGCATGCGCAGCTCTGAAATCCGGGGCGTGGACTGGACTACACTTTTGAGCTTCGCCCAGGTGAATTCCGCTTCACGGATATAATTGGAGAGCGGAGTCCCCCTGCCGGGAAGATAGCCTAGCAAGCTGGAATGGGAGGGGGAAGCATACATAATCTGTCCGTCTGAGTCGGTCAAAATAATAAAGTCGGACATCGTCTCTCCGATTAACTGATACAGCGACTTCTCCTCAAGCATTTCGTTCTGGAGGTCAATCAGCTTGCGGCAAAGATAGATAATGATAAGTACCAGTAAGAATAGGAAGAGTGAATACAGCGCAAACAGTGAGCTTTTTTGGTCCCGGAAATCCTGTGTAACCTGACGGGCGTAACCGTCAATTAACTGCTCGGACTTATCGAGAGGATCCCGCACATTTTGCAGAAGGATATTGGCATCCGGGGCAGAGTAGGATTCGGGCTTCCAGCCGCTCCGGGCCAGCTGAGTCATAAGATTCGTGCCTGTATCCTTCCAGATTTGAAAGGGGGCATCCATTCCGTCCAGTACCTCCCTCAGCTCGGTTAGCAGCAGTTCGCTCTGCTTCATTCCGCTGAACGGGTTCTTCACGGAGTTAATGTTATCGCGGGCCATACGGAGACGCTGTTCCGCCTGGGCATTGTTCTCTTGGAAATCCTGGGACAATTGACTGTACTCCCCGCTGGCCAGATTTCCGTTCATCGCCGTATGGAAGGCCAGGGATGCCTGATACAGGTCACGGTCGGCGTTCAGGATAAGCTGGGAATTCTGATAGACATCGCTATATAAGGAGTCGGACAATTTGTTCATCGTATGATTCAGATATAAAAGGGAAGCAATACTGATGCCGACCAGCAGAACGGAGATAGCGGTGAATAAAAGGATTAATCTGCGTGTGTTTTTGATCTCGGGAAAACCTGCCACTTCATCCACCCCCTGCAATAACAATTAAGTGTTCTCTATTGCTGTGTACATGAACACGCGAAGTATATCCATATTGGGGACCAATTGCTGTGTGCAGGGCATTGAAGAGATAACGATCCAAGCGAGTCATACAGAGCTGGAAAAGGAGGAGGTGGCAGAAATGGGATCTCCCGGTATGATCGAAGTTTCTTCTCATCAGTATATAGGAAGCACTCATGCAGGGCAATTGTCTGGAAAATAATGGATACTACGTAATAATCTTAGAGACTTCCGCTGTCTCGGATCAAGAATAGGTCTTATGTATAACCTGCTACCTTATGAGTATTTTCCAACCCTTGAGTCCTATTACCCAACTTTGCTGCAAACGATACCCTCCCCGGAATAATCCGCAGATATCGGTCCCGGGTTGCCTAGGCATATGGCAGCAGTCTGGATAGAAATAAACCGCAAGCCCCAGGAAAAAGCAGCTTGCGGTTCAATTGGCTGCAGGAATTCAAAAGGTATAGTTGCCGGCTGCCCGGCAGATACTGAGTCCCAAGCCGCCACTAAAAAAAGATAAAGGTTAGACTAAAGTTGGCCCACTTGCCAAAGTGGCTGATTTTGCATATAATAAATGGACATATCTTCTTAAACAGAAGATGCCATTGATTTAGCAGCATCCAAATGAAATGCAGTGATGGAGAAGAGTACGCAGTGCCTGGCTTACAGGGAGGAGACGCCGCAGATTGAGAGCGTTTCTAGGAGAGCAGAGCTGCCGAAGTTCACTCCGGAGCAGTTCCCTGAATTTTTTTCCACTCCTAATGGAAGGAAAGCGTAGGGGAAACCGGCCGCAGACCGTTATTTCTGCTAAAGTGAGACAGGTCTCTGTCATGCCATTAGGGGAATCGATTTCTCTTGAGGGGTGCGGCTCAGGACGGTCTAACAAGGGTGGTACCACGGTCTTTTCGTCCCTTACCGGGAGGAAAGGCCTTTTTTTGTTGGAAATATAAGAATTTATAGGCTTCGCGCTATAAGTTATCCTTATATTTCTCGCTGAAACGGATACCGTCCCTAAAAGGGCGGTGTAGCCGTTTACACTTGATAACACCATGATAAGGGGGCAGTACACGGCCATGAAAGAGAAGCTTGAAGCATTGAAGGTCGAAGCATTGGCGAAACTGCAGGAAGTTACCGATCCGCAGGTTCTGAATGATTTACGCGTGAAGTATCTGGGCAAAAAAGGTGAACTTACAGAGGTCCTGCGCGGTATGGGCGGACTCAGCGCAGAGGAGCGCCCGGTGATCGGCCAGGTGGCCAATCTGGTGCGGGGCGCCATTGAGGAGATTATTGGTGCAAAGCAGGAGGCCTTCCAGCAGCAGGAGACGCTAAACCGCCTGAACGCGGAGAAGGTAGACGTTACCCTGCCGGGCCGCAGGCTGCCGCAAGGAGGCATACACCCTATAAGCCGGGTAGTGCAGGAGATTGAGGATATTTTCATCGGCATGGGCTATCGGGTGGCGGAAGGCCCTGAAGTCGAAACGGATTACTACAACTTTGAAGCACTCAACCTGCCGAAGAACCATCCGGCCCGCGATATGCAGGATTCCTTCTATTTGACAGAAGACATCCTGATGCGCACACAGACCTCGCCGGTGCAGATCCGCACCATGCAGGCGATGAAGGGGGAGACGCCGGTCAAAATCATCTGTCCGGGCAAGGTGTTCCGCCGCGATGACGACGATGCGACCCACTCCTTCCAGTTCCACCAGATCGAAGGGCTTGTAATCGGCCCCAACATCCGCATGAGCGATCTGAAGGGCACGCTGCAGCAGTTTGTGCAGGAAATGTTCGGACCGAACACGGGCATCCGCCTGCGTCCCAGCTTCTTCCCGTTCACCGAACCTAGTGTTGAGGTGGACGTGAGCTGCTTCAAATGCGGCGGCCATGGCTGCCGTCTCTGCAAGCAGAGCGGCTGGCTGGAAATCCTCGGCGCCGGCATGGTTCACCCGAACGTGCTGGAAATAGGCGGCTATGATCCTGCCGAGTACAGCGGCTTCGCTTTCGGTATGGGCGCGGAGCGGATTGCGATGCTGAAATACGGCATTGATGACATCCGCTATTTCTACACGAATGATATGGCTTTTGTGAAACAGTTCAAGGGGATTTAGATTTTTGGCGGGTGTGCGTGGGGGAGCGGGACTGGATACTGCAAGCCCGATGGATGACGGCTGTTCTAATTAAATGACTGTAATCAAAGGGCCGGAGGGGAATTTTGGAACTGTAGGAGCGATAGCGACCGCCTTTGTCACCGGATTTCCACCGCCAACAGCGGGTTAAATCGAGAAATCTGGGGACAACAGCGGCCGGAAGTCCAAACATTCTCTGCAGGAACACTGCCATACAGGAATTTCTATAGGACGAAGTTGGCACCACGGCTTGTTCTATCCCTCTTTTTCGCTCGCCAAGCACAGACGGCACGTAGATAAATACATCTGATACAAAAAGGAAGTGTGCGAACATGAAAGTATCAACCTCCTGGCTCACGGATTACATCTCGCTTGAGGGCGTGACCGCACTTGAGCTGGCAGACCGGATCACCACCGCCGGCATCGAGATCGACGGTGTGGAGCCCCGCAATAAAGGCCTTTCCGGCATTGTTGTCGGCTATGTGAAATCGAAAGAAAAGCACCCTGACGCCGACAAGCTGAATGTGTGCATCGTGGACGCCGGACAAGGCGAGGATCTGCAGATTGTCTGCGGAGCCAAGAATGTAGCCGCAGGCCAAAAGGTTCCGGTTGCCCTGGTGGGCGCCAAGCTGCCGGGCCTGGATATCAAGAAGGCCAAGCTTCGCGGTGTATTGTCGCAGGGCATGATCTGCTCCGCAAAGGAGCTGGGCCTTAATGACAAGCTGCTCCCTAAGGAACTGCAGGAGGGCATTCTGGTTCTGCCCGAGAACACAGAAATCGGCCAGGATATTCTGAAGGTGCTGGGTCTGAACGATGAAATCCTGGATTTCGATCTGACCCCGAACCGTTCCGACTGTCTCAGCATGATCGGGGCGGCTTATGAAGTGAGTGCGATTCTGGGCCGTGACCTCAAGCTGCCAGACCCGGCAGCGGACTTGGTGGAGGCAGGCGGTTTGGCTTCCGGCTCCATCTCGGTCAAGATAGAGAATGAAGAGTACTGCAAGCATTACGCAGTTCGCTACATTTCCGGGGTGAAGCCTGCCCCGTCACCGCTCTGGATTCAGAACCGCCTCATGGCGGCGGGTGTGCGTCCAATCAACAACATCGTGGACATTACCAACTATGTGATGCTGGAGTATGGACAGCCGCTGCATGCATTCGACGGCGACAAAGTGGAAGGCGGTGTGCTGGGTGTGCGGTTTGCCCGCGAAGGCGAGCTGCTGACCACACTTGACGGACAGGAACGCAAGCTGGAGCCGCAGATGCTGGTTATTGCTGATGGTGCCAAGGCTGTGGCCCTGGCCGGAGTCATGGGCGGCCTGGAGACAGAAGTTACGGCGGATACCGTGAACATTGTTCTGGAATCTGCCAAGTTCGACGGAGGAACCGTCCGTAAAACCTCGCGCCAGCTGGGTCTGCGCTCTGAAGCTTCCCTTCGCTTCGAGAAGGAAGTTGATCCGGATGCCGTGATCCCCGCATTGAACCGTGCCGCTGCCCTGATTGCCCGTTATGCCGGAGGCACTGTGCATGAAGGTATAGTGCAGGCCGGAAACGGAACGGTGGATGAGAAGGTGCTGACTTTATCCCTGGAGAAGCTGAACCGTTATCTTGGTACAGACCTGTCGCTGCTGGAAGTGAAAACTTTGTTCAGCCGTCTGCATTTCAAGTGCGGTGATGCGGATCAAGGGCTCGTAGAGGTGCAGGTGCCGGCAAGACGCGGTGATATCAGCTATGATGTTGATCTGATCGAAGAAGTCGCCCGTTTATACGGCTATGACAATATTCCTACAACCCTGATTGAGGGTGTGACTACACCGGGAGCCTTGACCAGACGGCAGTTTCAGCGCCGTGAATTGCGGCGCCTGCTGGCAGACGGGGGCTACCAGGAGGTTATGGGGTATTCCTTCATTCAGCCGGAACAGAGTAAATTATTCCCGGCCCTTGCCGATGGTCTTCTATCTGTGAAGCTGGCGATGCCGATGAGCGAGGAGCGCAGCGTTCTGCGCACCAGTCTGATTCCCCAGCTGCTGGACATTGCCCGCTACAATACGAACCGCCGCCAAAGTGATCTGGCGCTGTTCGAGATCGGGAATGTCTTCTTCACGGACGAAGAGCAGCTGACCCGCCAGCCGCGTGAACAGGCGGTGCTGGGCCTCCTGCTGAGCGGCAGCCGGGCAGCCAAGCAATGGAATGTGGAAGAGCAGCCTGTGGATTTCTTCGACCTCAAGGGTGCGCTGGAAACTGTGTTTAACTATCTGGGCCTTGCGGACCGCGTGAGCTATGAAGGCGATGCGCCGGAGAATTACCACCCGGGCCGCTCTGCCTCCATCTATTTGCAGGGCACTGAAGGGCGTGTGAAGCTGGGAACCCTCGGCCAGCTCCATCCGGAACTGCAGCGTGGGCTGGACCTGGAAGATACCTACGTGGCCGAGCTGCTGCTTCAGCCGCTCTACAGCGCCGCCCGCACCAGTCTGCAGTACACTGAACTGCAGCGCTTCCCGGGAATGGAGCGGGATATCGCTGTTGTGGTGGATTCCGCAGTGCCTGCCGGGCACCTGCTGGCTTCCATCCGTGAGAACGGCGGAACTCTGCTGCAGAACGTTCAGGTATTTGATGTGTACACAGGCGGCAAGATGGAGAGCGGCAAGAAAAGCATAGCCATTTCGCTGCTGTACCGTCATACCGACCATACACTGACCGACGAAGAGGTTGTAGAGGTGCATGACAAGGTTGTTTCCGCGCTTCAGCAAACTTTTGGCGCAGAATTAAGAAAGTAGCAGGAATTGTGCAAAGCCGCAGCGAATCCATTTACAAACGGAATTCGCTGCGGCTTTTTCTCACTTTTTTTTGAGCTGCGGCGGTTACCGGAAATCTATGAAATCAGCGCCTTTTGGCAAAAGAGAATGAATCACGCTACAATAGGAGCAGAGAGACCAGCTTAGAATCCGCACACATACAAAGGAGGGCACAACTGTGGCTATGGACCGGACTCGTGTCGCCGTGGAGATATATGGAACTTCTTATAAACTTGTCGGAAGCAGCACTGAATATATGAAACAGGTTGCCCGTTATGTAGACGAGCATATGCGGGCCATTTCCAAATCACATACCAGACTGGATACCCCGCGGATTGCAGTGCTTGCTGCCGTACATATGGCGGAACAGGCTATTCAGGTACAGGACTTTAAGAACGAGCTGAACATGCTGACCGGAGAGCGCACGGAGCTGCGTGTAGAAGTTGCACGTCTTACGGAGGCCCAGAAGGAACGGCAGGAAGAATATGAACGGCTGGAAGCGGCAGCCCGAGAGGAAGCATCCCGTCTGGCCGCTGAAGCCGAAGAGGAGCGCAGGCGGCACCTGGAGATTCAGGAGCAGGAACGGAAGCTTCACGCTGAGGCACTGCTGGAAGCGGAGAGGGCAGCGGCTGCGGCCCGTGAGCAGCTGGCTGAAGAGCTGAAGGCGCGTGAAGCGGAGCTGAAATCGCTCAGAGAGCGTTATGAGCGGGAGCAGGCAGCGGGGCGTGAGAGCCACCGGCAGGAGCTGGCTGCAACTGAGGCGGCCCGTCTGCAGCAGCTTGAAGAGCTGAAAGCTGCACATCTGCAGGAACTGGAGCAGCTGCGTGAAACGCTGGACAAGGAAAAAGCAGAGTCGCTGTCCCGGCTTGAGCAGGAACTTGCCCAGACCCGCGAGTCTCTTGGAGGGGAGATTGTGGAGATCCGCTCATCGCTCAGCAAGGAACTGGCGGATACCAAGTCCACGCTTGAGAAGGAGCTTGCGGAGGAGCACGAGGCGCGGCAGAAGGAGCTTGCCAAGAACAAGGAGCTGCGGCAGTCGCAGGGCACGCAGGAGCATCGCCATAAGCAGCAGCTCCAGGAGATGGAGAAGCAGCTTGGCGAGCTGCGCGGCGGCACCGGACAGCTGCAATCCAGGCTGCGTGCGGCTGAAGCTGGTCTTAAGAGCGAGCGCGAGGGCCGTTTGACGCTGCTGGCCCAGTACGAAGCCGTGCTGAAGCGGGAAGAGCAGCTGACGGAAGAGCTTCGTGCTGCTGCCGAGCAGGGAGCGCTGCAGCAGGAAGAGCTTGAGGCCCTGCGCCAGCGTTATGAGGCTGTGCAGCAGGAGGCTGACGGGCTTAAGGAATCGCTGCAGGAAACCGCAGAGAGCCTGAGCCGGGTAAAGGCTGAGCTGCACTCTGCCAATGAGCTTGGAGATCTTCTTAGCGATGAGCTGGAGGAATTGCGCCAGCGCCATGACAGGAAGCAGGAGGAAGCTGCTGTGCTTCACCAATCATTGGAAGAAACCAAGAGCAGCCTGCATCAGCTGGAAGGTGAGCTCACCCAGGCCGCTTCGGAAGCAGCAACCTGGCAGGAGCTGGCCGGTAAGCACATGGAGGATATCGGAGAACTGGAAATGAAGCTGCTGGAAGCGGAGGAAAAGTCTTCGGCGCTGCAGAAGGAGATTGAGACGCTGCGCGGACAGGCGGACGGCATGGTCCAGCAGCTTGACCGTGAATCCGGCCTGCGGGCTGAAGCGGAAGCCGAGAGCCGGCAGTATCGGGCGGAGGCGGAAGCCGCCCGCAAGGAGCTGGCTGCACTGCGCGGCCGTTACGAAGAGCTTATCGCACAGTATGACGAGGTGCTGCAGGATGGCGAGCAGCTGAAGGAAAGATATGAGCTGCTCGAGGCGGAAGGCGAAGAAACGGCCCGCCGCCTGGAAGAGCTGTACGAGGCTGGGCGTGAAGCTGCCGCTGCGGCGGCAGAGCAGCAGGAGGCGCTGCGGGAAACCCGCGAGATCGAAGCTTCCTGGAAGCGGAAATACGAGGAACTCCTGCAGAGCCAGCAGGAGTGGAGCGAGACGGAAGCGCAGCTCCGCGAGGAAATCGAGATTTGGGAGCAGGAAGCCAGCAAGGCGGAAGCGGAAGCCGAATCCATGAACCGGGAGCACACTCAGGTGCAGCAGCAGCTTGACGAGATCGGCGAGAGCTATGAGCTGGTTCAGGGCCAGCTGCGCCTGATGCAGGCGCAGTCTGAGATGCGGCAGGGCGAGCTGGAGAAGCTGTCCCAGGAGCACCAGAGCCTGCAGGCGGAATATGCCAAGCTGCAGCGTGAATATAATGAATGGATTCAACTGATCGAACAGGACAGTTGAATGGCGGACGCATGAGAGAAGGGCCCCAGGCAGTTCCTACTGCCTGGGGCCCGCCTTATTTGTTCTTTTTTTTGAAATTACTGGTTGCCTGCATCTATGAAAATAATGTGCATAAGGTTGCGGGTAAGTAGACGTACGTGAATTGGCGGCGCATTTGGGTGGAAAATCAGCCAGCTTCGATAGCCCTTTTCCAACTCAAGCTGTCGATTCAACAGGTGGAACAACCGCTGGTTGGAAAAAGGGAACTTATTTCCCCTCCAAATCAACAAATGAGGGATTTAGGTGGAGAAAGGGAACCTAATGGGGCAATTGTACTCCTTCAGGAACGAGATGAGCTGAAATAGTGAACCTTTTTCCACTTAAGCTGCGGAGATCGGTGTGCTGGGGCAAATTAGTGATCCTTTTTCCACTTGGAATGGCCGCCTGACTCATGAAGACTCTCTATGCCGTTGCCCTACTCGACAATTACCTTGGCGCTCATGCCGCTGTGGCCTGAGCCGCACATGATCGCACAGGTCATTTCGAACGTTCCGGCTTCCTCTGGAACTATGACGCGCGAGGACTCTTTTCCGTCCAGCCGCAGGTCCAGCTCCGGAACAAGGATGCCATGATTGCCGCTTTCATTTTTAAACACAATATTGACGGGAACCCCTTTTTTCAAATGATATTCGTTTTGATCGAAGCTGTAATTGGTTGCCGAAATAATGAGTTCCTCTTCTGCGGTGATGCCGGCAGCGGCTGCTCCATCCTCGTTGTTTGCAGTGCCGGTGTTATTGCCTGTCCCGCCGCAAGCCGCAAGAATAAGCAGGAAACCGACGGACAGCAGCATGGCAAATCTTCGGATCATCTTCATCCTCCTCCTGGAATCATATTGAGCCTTGCGTGACCCTAGCATAACTTAATTTGCCTAAGAAGTCTTGGGAAATTGAAGGAGGTTTTTCTGCTGTCGAAGAGACTCCAAAGTTTGTCGAAATATGCAAAAATATGATGCAAAATTCATTAAAATTCATTATAATTAGTGCTATATATTACTAGGCTAAGAAGTAGGGGATCCATATTAATATCGCCGAATATTCGCTGAATACAGACAAATGGCACCGTAAAATATTGACCGGTTACTGGATCGTAGTGTTTTGCATGCTGGTGGCACAGCTTCTGTTTGTTATGTCGAATCATGTCATTGAGATCGAATCTATCCTGCTTCCCAGTAAAGGACACTTGTTCATCGGCTGCAATCTGATGATTGTTATAGCCATGATCACGGCCGAAATGTGGCTGCGGTCGACCTCGCAGTATCATAAGCAGGCGGTTGTGGGATGCGGATTTGTGGTTTCTTATCTGATGTATTTTGTGCTTGAGCCATTTGTCGACGGTGCGCAGATGACTCTTATGATGCCTATAATGATTTCCCTTGTCTACTTTGACCAGCGGCTGCTTTATGCGCTGGGAGCCTTCAGCCTGCTGTTTTATGCCGCCATCTATTTGGGGCTGGAGCAGAGGCTGCTGGACAAGCCGCTGCTGGAGTTTTTGATGATGGAATGTGTGTTTATTGTGTTCGTTGTAATGGCCCAGGCGGTCATTATCCGTGCCCGTGAGGTGCGCGAGCATCTGGAGCAGCTGACCAAGTCCGAGCAGGGGCTGATGGTGGAGCGGGCGATTTCCGACAAGCTCCTGAAGATTGACGCGCTGACCGGACTGTACAACCATAAGACCTTTCATGAATATCTGGTTTCGCTGCTGGAGCAGTGTGAGAGCAATGGTCTAAGGTTACAGCTCGCATTATTCGATATCGATAACTTCAAGCGGGTGAATGATACCTACGGCCACTGGGTTGGCGACCTTGTTCTGAAGGAGGTTGCAGCCAAGGTAGGCGGATTGATTGGATTAAATGATTTTGCGGCCAGATATGGCGGGGAGGAATTTGCGGTTATTTTTACGGATAAAAGTGTTCACGATGCCTATGCCGCTGCCGAGGAACTTCGTCTGAACATTGCGGCCATGGAGCATCCCTATGCCGGGGGGAAGCCGATTACCGTCAGCATCGGGTTATGTGACTACCAGCTCGGGGACGGCAAGGAGAAGCTGTTCCGCAAAACGGACCATGCCTTGTATGCCGCCAAACATTCCGGAAAGAATGCCGTAGTTACTGCGTCCACCCACGAAGATGACAATATTCTCTCCTATGCCTAAAAGAATACAACAAACCCCCTAATTCCGTTAAATTCCGGAGCAGGGGGTTTTGTGTCTGCAAATGCTGTGCAGTTGCTTTTATTTCCCGGCTTCAAACGGCGTGGATACCGGCAGGAACAAGTCGATAATCCCAATGACCAGTGCTGCCAGAAGTGCTCCCAGAACGGTGACGCTGACACCGCTCACGATGAACTGGGCAATCCAAATGACCAGGGCGCTGACAAGGAAGCCAACGATGCCCCGGCCGAAGGGCGTTGTTTTTTTGCCGAAGATGCCCTCAATCACCCAGCCGAGAAGTGCAATGACCAGGGCGAGAATAAGCGCGCTCCAGAAACCGCCAACCGTAAACTGGGGAACAATCCAGCCAACCACCATCAGCACAATCGCTGCCACGATAAAACGGATCACATGACCTAAAAATCTCACTGAACTAACCTCCTTTGGCCTTCGCATAAGGATATGTGCAGTTGTTATTGTGGCCTGCGGCAAAATTTCTATTCCCTGAAAACATACCCAAATAGCGAAACCCGGCTGAATTAGGTATAATGTAACCATCTATGAAGGGAGCTGTGACTGTAATTGGACGACAAGATTTTGCATACGCTTGAATATCGCAAGATTTTAAATAAATTGACGCAATATACGCAGACCCCGATGGGGCGGCTGGAGGCGGAAAGCCTGAAGCCATCCGGTGATTTTGAAGGCGTGAAAAAGCTGCTGCAGGCTACGGATGAGGCGGCGAACGTCGACCGGCTGAAAGGCATCCCTTCCTTTGGCGGCGTAACGGACATCAAGATGGCCCTGAAGCGGGCTTCCATTGGAGGGCTGCTGGGGACCAGCGAGCTGCTGTCCGTGGGGAATACGATCGGCGGCGCGCGCAGGGTCAAGCGGTTTTTGGCGGCGATGCATGAAGATGAGAATATCCCGCTTCTGTTCGCGCAGAGCGATCTGCTGTCGGAGCAGAAGCATGTGGAGGATGCCATCCGCGCCTGCATTGACGAGAACGCTGAGGTGCTGGACACGGCAAGCCCTGAGCTGGCGGCCATCCGCCGCGAGCTGCGCGGAGGCGAGACGCGTATCCGGGAGAAGCTGGATTCCATGATCCGTTCTTCCTCTGTAGCCAAAATGCTGCAGGACCAGCTTGTGACCATTCGCGGTGACCGCTTCGTCATTCCGGTCAAGGCGGAATACCGCGCCCATTTCGGCGGGATTGTCCATGACCAGTCGGGTTCAGGTGCCACACTCTTTATTGAGCCGGAATCGATTGTGGCCATGAACAACAAGCTCCGCGAGACCCGGCTGCGCGAGGAGCGGGAGATTGAAATCATCCTGCACCGGTTAACCGCGCTTGTTGGCGACATTGCCGAGGAAATGGCTTATGATGTGGATATCCTGGGCGAGCTTGACTTCATCTTCGCCAAAGCACGTCTGGCCCGTGACATGAAGGCGACCCAGCCGCGGATGAATGACCGGGGATACCTCAAGCTGCGCAAAGGACGGCATCCGCTGATTCCGGCGGAGCAGGTCGTGCCGCTGGATGTGGAGCTTGGCAACCAGTACAGCTCCATCATCGTAACCGGACCGAATACGGGCGGGAAGACGGTCACGCTGAAGACCATTGGCCTGCTGAGCCTGATGTCGATGTCGGGATTGTTCATCCCGGCGGAAGAAGGCAGCCAGATGTGTGTATTTGACGCGATTTATGCCGATATTGGCGATGAACAGAGTATCGAGCAGAGCCTCAGTACCTTTTCCAGCCATATGACTAATATTATCTCCATTCTGCACAGAATGACTCCGAAGAGTCTGATTCTCCTGGATGAGGTAGGCGCAGGAACCGATCCCGCTGAAGGCTCCGCTCTGGCGATTGCGATTCTGGAGAATATTCACCGGACGGAGTGCCGGATGGTGGCCACCACCCATTACAGTGAGCTGAAAGCCTATGCTTATGAACGCAAAGGCGTCATCAATGCCAGCATGGAATTTGATGTACAGACTCTAAGTCCCACCTACCGGCTGCTGATCGGTGTGCCGGGACGAAGCAATGCATTTGCTATTGCTGAGCGTCTGGGCCTGCCGAATGCGATACTGGAACACGCGCGCGGAGAGGTCAAGGAAGAGGACCTGCGCGTCGAGCACATGATTGCCTCGCTGGAAGAAAACCGCCTGGGTGCGGAGAACGAGCGTGAACGTGCCGAAGTGATCCGCCGTGAAGCGGAGGAATTCCGCAAGCGGCAGCAGCTGGAGCTGGAGAAGCTGGAGAGCCAGCGTGACAAGCGGCTGGAGAAGGCCGAGAAGGATGCCAGCGCGATTCTTGACAAGGCGCGCAAGGAAGCGGAGCAGATTATCAGCGACCTGCGCCGCCTGGCTCTGGAGGAAGGGGCTTCCGTCAAAGAGCATAAACTGATTGAAGCGCGCCGCCGGCTGGATGAAGCGGAGCCCGCACCCCGCAAGAAGACTGTGGCCCGCAGCAGCGTCAAGGCGCCGCGGAAGATTCAGCCCGGCGATGAGGTGAAGGTGCAGAATGTGAACCAGAAAGGCTATGTTGTGGAGCTTAGCGGTCCCAAAGAAGCCATTGTGCAGTTTGGCATTATGAAGATGAAGGTCAATCTGGAGGATTTGGAATTTCTGGCCTCCGCACCGGATTCACCGCCTCCTGCACTCCGCCGGGCAACTACGGTAAAACGCACCCGTGATGAGAATATCCGCAGTGAGCTGGACCTGCGCGGGACGAATCTGGAGGAAGCCATAATGGAAACAGACCGCTTCATTGACGAGGCTTTTCTGGGCAATTTGGGGCAAATCTCCATCATTCACGGCAAGGGGACCGGAGTGCTGCGCACCGGGATTCAGGAATATCTGCGCAAGCATAAGCATGTAAAGAGCTACCGGCTCGGGAATTATAATGAAGGCGGCGCGGGAGTCACCGTGGCTGAACTGCAATAGCGGCTGGAGTCCAGCAGAAAGAGGGAGAAGGATGCAAGAAAATATTGATCTTTTGCTGGATCATCCGCTGGGTGCGCTGCTCGGTTATTTCACTGTGGCCATACTTGGCCTGGTGGTATTCCTTTCCTTTTTTGAAATGGTGACCAAATATAACTGCTGGGAAGAAATACGCAAGGGGAACGTGGCGGTCGCTATGGCAACCGGAGGCAAAATTTTCGGCATTTGCAATATTCTCCGCTTCAGCATTTCAGCAGGCGTCTCGATCTACGAAACGATGAAATGGTCGGTTGTGGGGTTTTTGCTGCTGATTCTGGCGTATTTCCTGTTCGAGTTTCTGACTCCGGTTTTTTCCATTGACGATGAGATCGCCAAAGATAACCGGGCTGTGGGCTTGACCGCCATGATCATTTCCGTGTCCCTTTCGTACGTTATTGGTGCTGCTATTTTCTGATACGGGGGTAGAATACATGAAGATGTTGGTTCGGGTTCTGTTTTTTTCTGCCCTCGCTTTTATAGCGGCCGGTATAATATATCTAATGATCAACTGAATTCAAATGTGAGGTAAGAAGGAGATAGTTCAGATGGAAACAACAGTTTGTCCTTGGTGTCATACAGAGATTGTATGGGACGAGGAGTTCGGGCCGGAGGATACCTGTCCCCATTGCAACAATGAGCTTAGCGGCTACCGTACGGTGACCCTGGGGATCGATGACCTGGAAGATGAAGATGAACCGGAAGGGGCCGGGGAGCCGGACCAAGATTCGGTTAGTGACGATGATTTATGGGATGATGAGGATAAGGAAAGTGTAGTGCCGATCTTCAATACGCTGGTTCAATTCGGTGAAGATTACGATTTGAAGCACTACGAGTCCAAAGTGGCGGCTATTCTGGCGGCTCAGCTGGAGGCGCCTGAATGTCCGCAGTGCCATGAGCTGATGCTGCTGTCCGGCACGCAGAAGGTAGAGGGTTTTGAGCCGTCATCCCCTGAAGCTCTGGGCGGGCCGGTGCTGAAACCGCCATTCTCGCTTAATCTCTTCGTCTGCCCCTCTTGCTTCCATGTGCAGCACAGCCTGGCCCAGGAAGACCGCATTCAGCTGGTGCGCAATCTCAGCATAGGGGTCAAGTAATCCAAGTATGCAGGTTATGCTTTCTCCTTGAGCTGGGCATGTTAAAGCAAACACGTCCAGTTGGCAAGGAGGAGCAGTATGAAGGATTCAGCGCATAAACAGGAGGTACTGCTGCTTGCAGTCAATGGGTTATGTTCACTTGCAAGCGTGCTGGCAGGAACCTTCTTGAACGTTTATTTATGGAAAAACCAGCAGAATTTTGCCATGATCGGCTGGTTTACGGTAGCTCAGCAAATAGCCGTGGGGTTAAGCTTCTGGCTGGGCGGCAAATGGGTCAAGGAACATAACAAGATGAACGCCCTGCGGCTGGGCCTGGCCGTTTCGGGCCTTTTTTATTTGCTCGTACTGTGGCTTGGTAATCGGGCGGTTCATTACATTTGGCCGCTTGGTTTGGTTTTGGGCATAGCTATCGGTTTATTCTGGCTAGCGTATAATATTGTTTATTTTGAAATTACGGATGCCGGGAACCGGGATTTTTTCAATGGCTGGATGGGGCTGCTGGGTTCATTTACCGGCATATTGGGCCCTTGGGTATCGGGCTGGATCATTTCTGCCCTGCATGGAGAGCGCGGGTATCGCCTGGTCTTCCTTTTGTCCCTCTCCATTTATGGAATTGCTGTAGTCTTAAGCTTTTTCCTTAAGAAACGCAAGAGTGAAGGGGCGTACTTATGGATGGAGCCTTGGAGGGAGCTGCACCGCAAAGGCAGTGCCTGGAGGCCGGCAGCGGCAGCCTTGGTGTTTCAGGGGTTAAGGGAGGGGGTGTTTTCCTTTCTGATCGGTCTTCTTGTGTACATAGCCGCTAAGCAAGAAAGCAAGCTGGGGCAATTTGCACTGATTACTTCAGCGGTTGCCCTGGTCAGCTACTGGGCTGCGGGCAAATGGTTCACACCGAAACTCCGCTCGGGAGGAATGCTTGTTGGCGGTATTCTGCTGGTTGCGGTTATCACACCGCTTCTCTGGAACGTCAGCTACGGCACCTTGCTGATTATGGGCATAGGCACCTCACTTTTTCTTCCATTATATATGCTGCCAATGACCTCAAGTGTCTTTGACCTTATGGGAGAGTCGAAAGAAAGCGCGGGGAAAAGGGTGGAGCTTGTAGTTCTGCGGGAGCTTTGCTTGATGTGCGGCCGCATGCTGGGCGTCTTTGTGTTCATTGCCGTACTTTCGGTGAACGATTCGCCGCGTGTTATTACCTGGTTGATGCTGCTCCTGGGGGCGGCTCCGCTGGGAAGCTGGATTACACTGCACCATCTGCTGAAGCGAAAGGCCGATGCCTCCCTCTTGCAATGATTTAAAGAATGGACAGGGGGAAAAGAGTATTGGTCAAAACAAAGGATTACGGTCTGAGGACAAAGGTTACCATCATGGTCTCCGCCGTGGTGATGCTGGTCATGGTGGTGCTCTACATTATTTTCAGAAATCAGATTATTCCCCAGACCAGACATGCCCTGGAGGACAAGGCAACGGCCATCGCCCGGACCATTGCCCTGATTCCCCTGGTGTCAGAAGGGCTTAATGAAGGACGCAGTAAAGAGATCCAGGCCTATACCTCCAAAATCACCCGCCGCAATGATATTATGTTTGTAGTCGTGATCGACATGCACAGCATCCGTTATTCACATCCCGATCCGTCGCGGATCGGCAAGCCCTTTGTCGGGGGAGGGCAAAAGGCTGCGCTGCACGGTGAAGAAAGCATTTCAGAAGGTGAGGGGCTGCTCGGGAAGTCCCTGCGGGCCTTTGTGCCTGTGTATAATAACAGAGGTTCCCAGGTAGGTGTAGTAGTTGTAGGCCTCTCTATGGAACGAATTCACCTGCTCATCCGGCAGAATGAATGGACCATTATCGTGATTCTGCTATCCGGTGCCGTACTTGGAGCGGCAGGAGCGATGGTCCTGGCCCGGAAAATCAAGCAGATGATGTTCGGCATGGAGCCATCGGATATCTCCAAGCTGCTCCAAGAACGCAGTGCCATGCTGCAGTCCACGCGCGAGGGGATTATTGCGGTCGATCATGCAGCCCGGATCAGCATGATCAACAGGGAAGCGGAGAGGCTGCTGGGCACTGCCGGGATTACAGGCAATGGAATGACCCGGCATATCGCCGATTATTGGCCGGAGCTGCGCCTGGAGCAGGTGCTGTCCAGCGGCGAGTCCAGGCAGGACCAGGAGCTGGAGCTGAACGGGGTCACTTTGCTGGTGAGCAGTGTGCCCATTCAGGTGAATGGGCGGATTGCGGGGGCCATCGCTACCTTTCGGGACAAGACAGAGCTTGCTGTACTGGCGGAGCGGCTGTCCGGCATATCCGTCTATGCGGACGCCCTGCGGGCAGGGGCACATGAATATATGAATAAGCTGCATGTGATTATGGGCATGACGCATATGGGCCTCTACGATGAGCTGCAGCAATATATTTCGGGAACCGTGAGCAACTATCAGAATGAGATCGGTTCGATCACCAGGTCAATCAAGGACCCGGTTATGGCCGGCTTTCTGCTTGGGAAGCTTAGCAGAGCCCGTGAAGCTGGAATTGAGCTGCTGCTTACAGAAGACAGCTACCTCCCGGAATCTGCCGATCCGCAGGTGATTCATCAGCTGATTACCATCGTAGGCAATCTGCTCGACAACGCTATGGAGGTGTTGGAAGGGCAGCGCCTGAAGGAAATCGGGCTTTCTTTTCAATATGAACGGGGACGTCTGATCTGTACAGTGCGGGACAATGGTCCGGGAATCCCCGAGACTTTGCGGGAACAGATATTTGTCCAGGGGTTTTCCACCAAGGGAGAGCAGCGGGGGATGGGCCTATACCTGGTTCGTAAAAGTGTGGAGAAGCTCCAGGGCCAGCTTCAGATAATACCCGGCCCGGAGCCGGGAACGACATTTATGGCCGATGTGCCATATGCAGTAAAGGGTGAGGAGACCAATGACCATTAAGGTGCTGATCGTTGAAGATGATCCGATGGTGGCGAAGTTCAATCGGCACTATTTGGAGCAGGTTCAGGGCTTCGAGTTCGCCGGCTGGGCCGCTTCGGTCGATGAGGCCAGGATGCTGCTTGCTGAGCTGAAGGTGGATCTCATTCTGCTGGATATCTATATGCCGCGTACCAGCGGGCTGCAGCTGCTGTCCTCTTTGCGTGAGCAGGGCAGTGTAGTCGATATTATCGTCATTTCTGCAGCCAGCGACAATGCCAGTATCCGCAAGGCCCTCCAGCTGGGGGCCGTCGATTATTTGATCAAACCGTTCGAGTTCGCCCGCTTTCAGGCTGCATTGTCCGCCTATCGGGAGGATTACATGCTGATGAAACACAGGGAGCATCTCAGCCAGGAGCAGCTGGACAAGCTGCTGCGCCATTCCATGGGAACGGAGGAGGAAAAGAGCGGCACGCTGCCCAAGGGTCTTACCGAAGGGACGCTGGAGAGCATATGGCGCACCATTCAGAAGCTGGAGAGTCCGGTGTTTTCCACCGAGGAAATCACGGCAGGGGCTCCGATTTCGCGGATCTCCGTACGCAAATACCTGGCTTTTCTCACAGAGGCCGGTGTGCTGGAGATGGAGATCAGCTACGGTGCGGTGGGCAGGCCGGTATATATGTATACCGTGACCGCTTCAGGACATGAAATTATAGCTGCATATATTTAATCGGGCTGGCCGCGAACAGGGGACCTTTGGGTCCTTTTTTTGTAAATATTTGTTTGGCTGAAATGCCATCTGAAAGCGAGTAGCCTGATAGTGTTTGATTAATTTATATTATCATTTGTTTTACCAAGTTATAGAAGGTGAGTGCATGTACAAAAAAATTGAATGGCAATCTGAATACAGTCCTGCCGATATAAATTCAATAAGAACTGTAGAGAATAACTTTGGAATTGTATTTCCCAAGGACTATCTTGAAGTAGCCCAAAAATACCAAGGAGGAGAGCCTTCTTCAAAAACTATCTTTATAAACGATAAGAAAGTTATGTTTGGGTATTTATTGACATTTCTAGCATTTGATGAACTTGATATTTTGGACAAATACAACTCGGAAAGAAATTGTTTGCCTAAAAAGCATTTTCCTTTTGCAATTGATGAATATGGTAATATGTTTTGTTTTGATTTCACTAACAGCAATGCTCCTAATATTGTTTTCGTTGAAAAAGGGAACACGGCTACAGCTAGTTTTGTTGCTCAAAACTTTCTAGATTTCGTTCATTTATTTGGTTAGTAATTTTTGGTTATAATTACCCCAAATAACACACTTTCGTTACATCGAACAGGTCGATTATGGTCTACCACCATAATTGACCTGTTTTTATTATTTCTGTTAATTACGTTTTTTAAATTCATTCACACAAGTGTTCATCCTGTTCCCCCGCCCCCCACCCCCGCTTACTTTAATTACTAAACTATTTTTTTAATTACGTAAGCTTCCAAGAACCGCACCTTTGCCGCTATGATTATTGTGAAAATATGCACAAGGGGGCAATAACACCATGAAAAAGAAAGCAGCAGCTGCTCTTATTCTCATTCTCTCGGTCATGCTCGTTATCGCAGGATGCGGCAACAATGGCAGCAGTAACAGCACTGGGAACAAGAGTAAGGACAATGAGGCCAAAAAAGAAACGACTGAAGCAGTTTCGGGGGCATCGGAAGCAAGCTATACACCGTACGATCAATTAAAAGATAAATATGATATCATCATCGTTGGTGCGGGTGGTGCCGGGATGTCGGCAGCGCTTGAGGCTAAAGCGAAAGGCTTGAATCCGGTGATTCTGGAGAAAATGCCGGTAGCGGGCGGAAATACGTCCAAATCCTCTTCGGGGATGAACGCTTCGCAGACGAAGTTCCAGAAAGAGCAAGGCATTGAAGACAGCAATGATTTATTTTATGAAGAAACGCTAAAAGGCGGCCATGATACCAATGATAAAGAGCTGCTCCGTTTCTTCGTGGACAATTCAGCGAGTGCCATCGACTGGCTGGATTCCATCGGAATCCGCCTGAACAATATCACCATTACCGGCGGGATGAAGGAAAAACGCACACACCGTCCTGAAGACGGCTCTGCGGTAGGGCAGTATCTTGTCAAGGGATTAGTGAAAAACGTGCAAGAGCAAGGCATTCCACTATTTGTGAACGCTGATGTCAAAGAAATTACCGAAAAAGACGGTAAGGTAACCGGCGTTAAAGTCCTGTTCAACCAGGCAGACGAAAAAACAATTACAGGTTCTGCTGTCATTGTCACCACCGGAGGTTTCGGCGCCAATAAGGAAATGATTGCCGAGGTTAGACCTGATCTGGAAGGGCTGGTAACCACCAACCAGATTGGCAGTACCGGTGACGGCATCAAAATGATTGAGAAGCTCGGCGGCACCACCGTCGATATGGATCAAATCCAGGTTCACCCGACCGTGCAGCAGGAGAAATCCTATCTGATCGGGGAAGCCGTTCGCGGTGAAGGCGCAATCCTCGTATCCAGTGAAGGCAAACGGTTCACCAATGAAATGGATACACGTGACCATGTCACTGCAGCCATTAATAAGCTTCCAGAGAAAGCCGCGATCCTTGTTTTTGATTCCGGCGTGAAATCCCGTGTCAAAGCGATTGAGCAGTATGAGAAAATGGGATTTGTTCTGACCTCGGATTCGATTGAAGGCCTGGCTAAAGAAATGAAGGTTCCGGCAGACCAGCTGCAAAAGACAATGGATACCTGGAACAGCGCAGTGAAGAATAAGAAGGATGCTGAATTCGGCAGAACGACAGGGATGGATAACGACTTGTCCGGCGCGCCATTCTACGCGATCAAAATCGGGCCTGGGATTCACTACACCATGGGCGGTGTAAAAATCAACACCAACACAGAAGTATTAAATAAAGAAGGCCAACCGATTACAGGTCTGTTCGCTGCTGGTGAAGTAGTAGGCGGACTGCACGGCCAAAACCGGATCGGCGGCAACTCTGTTGCGGAAATTATTATCTTTGGCCGTCAAGCAGGAATTAAATCGGCTGAATTTGTAAAAGCACAATAAATTACACAATGCTATTAATATAGAAGGGTTGTCCCTCAGTAGATTATTTCTACTGTTGGGACAACCCTTCTTTTTTGAGCGTGGAACAGCTTCTAAGTTTTGAATGGTCGCGGAGAAGGAGGAGAAGGTCTGGACGTCCGGGTCAGCGAAAAGAGTTCAAGCTCCGGCCGGGAAATGCCGGCCAGGGTATCGGCCAGGAGCTCTGCTGCGATCATGCTGTAGACGGTTCCATTGCCGCCATAGCCTTCTATGAAGTAACAATGAGGATAATCCGGATGTGGGCCTATAAAAGGCAAGCCGTCGTGAGAGAATCCAAATACACCGCCCCAGGCGAACTCTGCAGATAACCCCTTAATCCCGGGGAAGAGCGCTTCCAGCTCTTCAAGCAGCCGCTGGCTCTGAGACCGGACCCTGGCCTCGCGTTGCCCAGGATCAGTTAGCTGCTCATCCTTGCCCCCGGCAATGATACGTCCGTCATTCGTTGTGCGGAAAT
The DNA here is from genome assembly GCF_000758705.1 of Paenibacillus graminis. Lineage (NCBI taxonomy): Bacteria > Bacillati > Bacillota > Bacilli > Caryophanales > Paenibacillaceae > Paenibacillus > Paenibacillus graminis. The sequence goes on from NZ_CP009287.1 coordinate 2,290,041, forward strand.
ACAAATAAGGCCGGGCCGTTTCCCAGATCAAGCTTTGTTCATGCCAGTGGGGGAGGTTCTTCAAGGGCTGGGTCATAATTGCGTAGGTATGAATCAGCTCGGCCCCCCGGTCCTTTTTCATCTCCTGCGTTTCATAACCCATGGCAAATATTACCTGGTTGGCAAAGATGCGGCCAGTCTCTGTGTAACAGGTAACCCCTTGCGGCCCAAATTCAAAATGACTGGCCTTCGTATGTTCATATACGCGGACACCACTTGCGCATGCCTTATGAATGAGACTGTGCAGCATCCGGAACGGGTTCGTTTCCGCATCCCCTCTGGAGTAGATGGCCGCTGGTTTGGCGAAGGAGTAATGGGCCCTGATTTTGTCTTCCTCCCAGAATTCTGTGTCAAAACCATGGGCGGCCAGATGGTCATGCTCCAGCTTCAGAGCGGAAACATCCTCTGGAAAGCTTGCATAGAGCAGGCTGCTTCGGGGTATAATGTGCGGATCAATATCCAGTGTGCCCGGCAGCTTCAGAATATCCCCTATAGCCTTACGGCATAGTTTGTAGAATAATAGGCCGTTGTCTGCTCCAAAAGTATTCATGCAGGAGGTAAGGGATTTGTCGTTGGCAACTTGGAGCAGTCCGGTGTTGGCAGAGGTGCTGCCTTTTCCCACTGCATGTTTATCAATCAATACGGTATTGGCTCCGCTTGAGGACAAGCGGTAAGAAGCCATCGCCCCTCCCATACCTCCGCCTACAATCAGACAATCGCAGGTGATATCCCCATCCAGCACAGGATATACAGGGAAATGAGGAAGGGTTCTCTCCCAGGGCACCAGCCCGCTGATTAATTTCATCTGTTGATCTCCCCCTAAATGAGATTCGGATAAGGTAGTATTGGTCGCTGTACTGACTCTCATACATCTGCTTTCTTCATAGGTAAGGAGTTGTGCATATAAGCACATATTTAGCCTTCATGCACCGCATACTAAAGCTGCTTGAACCATTTTGAAGGAGGGAACAGTGAATATGCAATCTACGCAAATGCAACCACTTACCGGAAAAGAACTGGAATATATTTCCGATTCCATCTCCAATGAGGATCTGCTGATTAAGCAGTTGGCGGCTACCGCCGGCAGCACCCAGAACTCCACAGTTAACCAAATCTGCAATCAGCAGATCCAGAGCCATACCCACCATTTGGGAATGCTCGTTCAGCTTCTGCAGCAGCACCAGCAATATGCACCTACGCAACCCCAGCAGTAAGTGAGTTTTCAGCATGCTGAATCTAATGAATATTCAAGGAGGTTATTAAGTGAACACACAAAACGGAACGCAATTTATGGCGGATGAAGATCTGTTGACTATGATTTTGGATGACCTGAAACGGACAGTACGCGAATACACGACAGCGGCGACAGAATCAAACTGTCAAACTGTGCGCCGGGTCTTCAATGACCTGACCATGGATACTCTGCGGATTCAAGGAGATCTGTACTACCAGATGTCTCAGATGGGAATGTACCAGGCACCAGACAAAGCCCTTCGGCAAGCCGTGGACAAGCAGATTCAAAGCGCACAGCAGACCCAGCAGAAAAGCCAGCAATTTGTACAGCAAAAAATGAATGGAACCGGTCAGTTCAGACAGGCTCCAAATGTGCCGCAGCATCAGCCTAACGTGCACAGTTCCTATTATATGTAACCCAACTGCCTTCCGCCCGACGCAGCAGAGCTAATCTCTCCGGTCCCTGGCGGAAGCGGCTGCTAAGAACAATGCACTGTGTTAACCCCGCGCCTGCGGGGTTATTTTGTTTGCAGAAGTGCCATTTTCATGTCATATTAGTATTAAACTCTTTTCGCAGGAGGGAAGGCATGAAGGAAATGAATGAACTAAAGAGGAAAGTGCTGGAACTGCTCAAGGAGGACGCGCGCAGCTCTACGGCGCTGATGGCGACATTGCTTGGAGCGGATGAAGAGAATGTCAAACAGGCGATTGAAGAAATGGAAAGAGACCATGTCATCGTAAAATATGCGACAGTCGTGAATTGGGATAAGGTCAGCGATGAACGGGTAACCGCACTCATTGAGGTACAGATTACACCGGAGCGGGGCCGCGGCTTTGAAGGCATTGCCGAACGGATCTATTTATATCCGCAGGTGAAATCGGTCTATCTGATGTCAGGCGCCTATGATCTCTTGGTAGAAGTCGAAGGCCGGAATCTGCGGGAGGTAGCGAACTTTGTCTCCGAGAAGCTGTCGCCGATTGATGCAGTGCTCTCTACCAAAACCAATTTTACGCTTAAAAAATACAAACAGGATGGTATCATCTTTGAAGAGCATGAGGAAGACAACCGTCTCATGATATCTCCGTAAAGGAAGTAATCATATGATCACGAATAACAGTCAGCAAACCGGAGATACAGGCAAATCCATGCATTCCTATTTGGCCCCGCTGGTCCAGCAGATTCAGCCTTCGGGCATCCGCAAGTTTTTTGATCTGGCGGCAGGCAGCAAAGATATTATCTCCCTTGGGGTCGGGGAGCCGGACTTCAAGACGCCTTGGCATGTCAGGGAAGCCTGCGTTTATTCGCTGGAGAGAGGCTTCACCGGCTATACCTCGAATGCGGGCATGCCTGAGCTGCGGGAAGGCATCTCCGAATACCTGCACACCCGCTTCGCCGTAGAATATAATCCGGCCAATGAGATCATTGCCACAGTAGGCGGGAGTGAAGCGATTGATCTGGCGCTGCGCGCCTTGATCTCGCCCGGAGATGAGATTCTTATTCCGGAGCCTTGTTATATTTCCTACTCGCCGATTACAGCAATAGGCGGAGGGATTCCTGTAGGCATTGAGACGTTCGGGGAGAACAACTTCAAGCTGACCGCCGAGGGGCTGGAAGCCAAGATTACCCCGCGTTCCAAAATCCTTATTCTCTGTTATCCCAGCAATCCGACAGGAGCGATCATGAGCCGTGAGGATTGGGAGCCGATTGCCAAGGTTGTGGAGAAACATGATCTCATCGTGATTTCGGATGAAATCTATGCCGAGCTGACGTACGGCAGTGCTCATGTCAGCTTCGCTTCCCTGCCGGGCATGAAGGACCGGACCATTCTGGTCAGCGGTTTCTCCAAGGCGTTCGCCATGACGGGCTGGCGGATGGGTTATGCCTGCGGCCACCCGGATTTGATCTCCGCGATGCTGAAGATTCACCAGTATACGGTCATGTGCGCGCCTTCCATGGGACAGGTGGCCGCGCTGGAGGCACTGACCAACGGCATGGAGGAGAAGGACCGGATGGTTGATTCGTATAACCAGCGCCGCCGCCTGATTGTCAAAGGCTTGCGCGATGCCGGTCTGGATTGCCATGAACCGCAGGGCGCATTTTACGCGTTTCCGAGCATTCGCCGGACCGGACTGACCTCTGATGAGTTCGCCCAGCGCCTGCTGCTTGAATACAAGGTGGCTGCCGTTCCAGGCAGTGTTTTCGGATTAGGGGGCGAAGGGTATCTGCGCTGCTCCTACGCCACTTCCGTCTCCCAGCTCAATGAAGCTGTTGAACGGATAGGGGCATTCGTCTTACAGCTTGAACGCGAACGAACCGAGTAATGCAGCCAAAATGAAGTAAATCGGACTATGGCGGATATTCCTGTTCTATGGTATTATTTTACTCTGGGAACAAGAAACACCTGTATATGCATTTACAAGGATTTTCTTTTCTGAATAATACTTTTAGGAGGGATGATTGTGCTCAGCGCCGATTATTACTTGCCTTCCTTCGGCGGCGAATGTTTGACCGGAAGCGGCAAACGGCCCCCCAAAGGTGATATTAACGCACGAAGACTCTCCCTGGAAGATGAGATCCGCACACTCCGCAGCAGAATGGAACAGCTTTTTGTACAGGAGAATTCATTCACTTCGGCGAAGGTGATTGAAATCAGCAGCCTGCTGGACCTGAAAATAAATGAATACATGAAGGGGCATTCCCGCCGGCGCTAAGGCTGGGGGTTGCTTTTGATCAGGGACCTTCGGGTCCCTTTTTTGTGTCCGTATCACTCATGTGAAATTTTGATTGATTTTTACCAGCAGATCTTTGAGGAGCTTCTGCTCATCGTTGGAAAGGGATTGAACGATTTCAGCCTCTACCTGTTGAAAAGACCTTTTGAACTCTTCGATTAATTCAACTCCTTTGGGCAGTACAAAAATATTTTTTTGCCGCTCGTTATGGGCTGGGATTTTGCGTTCGATGTATCCTTTTTTTTCAAGACCCTGAAGTATGCTCGTAATGCTTGCCCCGCGGGCATGGAACCGGTCCGAGAGATCCCTCTGAATTATCCCCTTCTCTTGATGCTTATGAATATATTCGATCATTTTTCCTTGCTGGGCATTTAATCCTAATTCTCTAATGCTCTCATCAGCCCGCCTTTTCAACTTCAGCCCGATGAGCTGCAGTAATTCCAGATAGGGTGTATTCTGCTGAGTATTCATTAACATTTTTCCTCCTTACTCATGGACTATTAAAGTTCTAATTATCAATAAGGAAACTTTATTAGGATTGAAAAGAATTGTCAACATAATATTCGTATATTGACAATTAGAATTCTAATAATTAAAATACAATCAATCGGTTCGTCGTTAAGACGACCTGAACAAACTGAGGAGGTAATAAAATGAGCAGCGGCGAACAAAGATATCCAATGGCAGGGGTAACGGCTATTACGAATGCCCGTATTTTTGATGGGGAGAAGGTTATCGGAGCAAGACATATTTTGATTCAAGGAGGCACGATCATCGCTGTTGGGGGAGAGATTCCGGCACATGCGGCCGTTATTAATGCGGATAATGCGATGTTAATGCCTGGTCTTATGGATGCACATGTTCATACCTCCATTGGCGGCTTGCGGGATGCTTTGAAATTCGGCGTCACGACTGAACTTGAGATGAATGGCGGTTTTACGAAAAAAGGGCGTGAAATTCAGTTACAGAATTTAAGTGACGTCGCGGACGTCCGTTCAGCCGGTATGGCTGTCACTGCTCCAGGCGGTCATCCCGACGAATTATTGCCGGATCATGATGGTGGGATTCCTGATTTTGTGCTTAAAGAATTAGAGAAGTTAACGGAGAAAGAACGAAATGCGATGCTCGAAGCTTTTGCCCATGATCATGATGAGGCCCCTCAAGTGACGACCATAGAAGAAGCGGTCAAACATGTTCATACTCAAGTGGAGAACGGCGCCGATTATATTAAAATCATGATTGAAGAAGGAACGGTCATGGGGGTGCCGGGACTCCCAGTTTTAAGCGAAGACATTCTAAAAGCGGCTGTGAGAGAAGCGCATAAGCTGAATAAAATCGTCCTGGCGCACGTATTGACAGCTGACTCTTCGCTATCTGCCATCCAAATGGGTGTTGACGGCCTAGCCCACTTATTTATCGACCGGCCTGAATCAACGTCCGAAGTAGTGGCAGCTATTAAAGATTCCGGTGCGTTTGTTACCCCTTGTTTGGTATTGAACGCGTCGATCATCGGAAATCCGGCGTCCGAACTGGCTGGCGATCCGCGGGTGAACTCGAAATTAAGCCCGGAATGGATCGATATCTTGAATTCCAGCTTTAATACTTATCCGCAAGGGAGCCTGGAAAACAGCTTCAAAAGTGTCATGGATCTTCACAAGGCCGGAGTTGATATTCTCGTCGGGACTGACGTCTCTCCCGTTCCGCTCCACAACCTCGGAGGCCTTGCTCATGGGGCCAGTGTTCATCATGAGATGCAATTGCTGGTGAAGGCGGGCTTCACTCCTGTAGAAGCCCTTCAGTCAGCTACCTCCAAGCCGGCCCGCCGCTTCGGTCTCCAGGACCGGGGGCGCATTGCCGAAGGCATGCGTGCGGATCTGGTGCTGGTAGAAGGTGACCCGACAACTAACATTTCAGACAGCCTATCCATCCAAGCAGTGTGGTTAAAAGGAGCGGGGCAGCAGATTCATTAGAAATCGTATATAAAGTTGTTGGCGGACTGCACTCCCCTGCCGGGCAAGGCAGGGGAGTGTCTTTTAACAGTCAAAAGTGAAGCAGGCAAGGAAGCCGTACTGCATTTTTACAACATTCTTACAACAGAATGAAAGCGATTGCAGTCTAAGAGAAACTTTATTTTTTAATAGGAGAATAGAAGCTGGACCGCAAGCGGGAATTCATCAGGCTGCTGACAGACGGGTGATTCCGCTATCAGTCATACCGGGGGCCGGATTAAGCGGAGCGTCCCTTCTACGTCCACAGGCGGAAATGAGAAGCAGGCGGCAGCCCGATGGCGGGGTCCGGCAATAGGCATATAATGATCTCATGTGAGTAGACAAGGATGCGGCTGTGCTGCACAAGAAAGAGGATGAGAATCATGTTAAAGGCTGAAATGCTGCGGGACCCGGGTACTTTTGACAGATTGGAGCTAACGCCTGCTGGGGCCGTGAACCCGGTAAATGGACAATGTTATCCGTGGGAGCACGGATTTTATGCTTTTCTGAATGAGGCTGATACGGAAGGCAGCAACAAAAAGTATCTGGAAATGTACAATAAAATCGCCCGTTTTTACCGGCTGAGCAACAAAGCCTATTTCGCACTTAAATTTGGCGGGGAACGGAACTATAGACGACAGTTTCTCTCCGTGCTTGAGCTGCGGGACGGCGATCGTGTGCTGGAGACCTCAGTGGGCAGCGCAGATAATTTCCCCTATATTGATGCAAAGGCTGAGTTCTATGGATTGGATATCTCCAGCGGGATGCTGAAGCAGGCGGTCCGCAATCTGCGGCGCTGGAAGCTCAAGGCTGAGTTGTTTCAGGGGCAAGCAGAGCATCTGCCTTTTCAGGACAAGATGTTCGACTGTGTGTATCATGTAGGGGGCATCAATTATTTCAGTGATCCGGGCCGTGCGGTGCTGGAGATGATCCGGGTGGCGAAAAGCGGCACCAGGCTGATGATTGCCGATGAGACGGAGAAGCTGGTCAAAGGAACTTATGTGAAGGTGCCGGTGGTCAAGGGTTATTTTGAAAAGGGGAAGGATTTGCCGGGTATTCTGGGCCTGGTTCCGGAGAATATGCTGGAGATAGAGTACAGAGAAGTCTGCAAAGGTATGATGTACTGCATTACGTTTAGAAAACCGTAAATGCAGCAGAATAGCTGCTGCTCATCCCGGCTCAGGATTTTGCATATCAGAAATTCCGGTCTTTGTTTGCCTAATGTATATAGGAACGTATAAACTAATTACATGTGACTTATTAGACAGGGGGACAAACAATGGCGATCTATACACGTACAGGTGACAAAGGGGAAACCTCGGTTATTGGCGGCAGAGTGGGCAAGGATGATGTGCGCGTGGAGGCCTATGGCACGATTGATGAGCTGAACAGCTTTGTCGGCCAGGCGCGCAGCCTGATGGAGGACGCGAAGTTCGCAGATGTCCGGGAGCAGCTGCTGGAGATCCAGCATGAGCTGTTCGATTGCGGCTCAGATCTGGCTTTTGTGAAGCTTAGCGAGAACAAATATAAGGTGAAAAGCGGGATGGCAGAACGCCTCGAAGGCTGGATCGATGCCCTGCAGGCGGAGAATCCGGTGCTGGAGCGTTTCATTCTGCCGGGGGGGAGCCAGCTCTCTTCTGTGCTGCATGTCTGCCGCACCGTCTGCAGGCGCGCGGAACGGCGTGCGGTGACGCTGGGACGGAGTGCAGAGATCAACCAGGAGGCTGTGATTTATCTGAACCGGCTGTCGGATTATTTTTTTGCGCTGGCCCGCGCGGCCAATACACGGCTAGGGATTGCTGATGTAGAATATGTGCGCAGCAAAAAGGTGTTCCGCAACTAAGATGACGATGAGCTATTATTCACCGATTACCTATCAAGTGCCGCCGTCCGAGGACGGCTGGCTGCTGAAGACCATCCTGCAGAAGCGGATGGACGTTTCCCGCAAGCTGCTGTCCCGGCTCAAAATGACGGAGCAGGGCATCATGCTGAATGGCGAACGGGTTTACATAAGCGTCCGGGTCTACGCAGGAGATACTGTACAGATCCGTATGGAGCAGGAGACCTCGGAGGATATTTTGCCGCAGCCGCTTCCTTTTGAGATCCTCTATGAGGATGAACATCTGCTGGTCGTCAACAAGGCGGCAGGAATGATTGTGCATCCGACCCACGGGCATTACACGGATACATTGGCGAACGGAGTCGTCTATTACTGGGCGCAAAAGGGCGAGCAGTTCCGCTTCCGTCCCGTCCACCGGCTGGATCAGGAGACTTCCGGCGTGCTGGTCATTGCGAAGAATCCATACAGCCACCAGCATATTTCCGAGCAGATGATTGCCGGAACAGTGGACAAGCGTTATCACGCTTGGGTCCACGGTGTTCCTGCTGCGCTGAGCGGCGATATTGACGGCCCGATCGACCGCGATCCGGCGGAGCCGCACCGGCGGATCGTGACGCCGGACGGCTATCCTTCCTTGACCCGGTACGAGGTCAAGGAGGTGTATTCCGGCGCAGCAAAAGTCGAGCTGAAGCTGGAGAGCGGCCGCACCCATCAGATCCGGGTGCATATGGGCTCCATCGGCTGCCCGCTGATCGGTGACGGCATGTACCGCCACCCGCTATACAGCAAAGCGGGCCTGTCGGCTGAGGAGCCGGGGGATCCGGTCCCGGTGAAGCCGGCGCAGCTGCGTCGGACAGCGGAGCTGGAAGCCGGAGAGCGGGCGCAGCTGGAGCGGATAGCAGAGCTGGGAGCCGGAGAGCGGGCGCAGCTGGAGCGGATAGCGGAGCTGGATGCGTCCATTCCGCGCCAGGCGCTGCACGCGGTGCGGCTGTCCTTCCAGCATCCGGTGCTGCGCACGGAGCTGGTGTTTGAAGCTCCGCTGCCGCCGGATCTGGCGCTGCTGCAGGCTAAGCTGCAGCGGGAGACAGCGGCAGCGGAACTGCCCGGCAGTGATCGAAATCAGAGGTAAAAATACCTCTGATTTGTCCCAAGTGAGCTAGAAAGGGAAATGAGAGGTAAAAGTACCTTTAATTTGGCCACAAGTGAGCTATAAAAGGAAATGAGAGGTAAAAGTGCCTTTGATTTTGTCCCAAGTGAGCTATAGGAGGAAATGAGAGGTAAAAATACCTCTGATTTGTCCCAAGTAAGCTATAGGAGGAAATGAGAGGAGAAAGTGCCTTTGAATTTGTCACAAGTGAGCTATAGAAGGAAATGAGAGGTAAAAGTACCTTTGCTTTAAACTCTACTATTTACTTTAACTTACACAACCTATCATTCTCAATATACACTGAAGGAGCAGCCGATGAGTCATTTAAAAGTCTATCAATATCCCAAATGCAGCACGTGCCGCAGTGCGGTAAAGTGGTTAAAGGAAGCAGGCCATGAGCTGGAGCTGCAGCATATCGCTGAGCAGCCGCCTACCGCCCAAGAACTGCGCGTGCTGGTGGCGAACAGCGGGCTTGAGCTGAAGAAGTTTTTTAATACAAGCGGTGAGGTGTATAAGAACCTTGGGCTGAAGGACAAGCTTCCGCATCTCAGTGAGGAGGAGCAGCTGGAGCTGCTGTCCAAGCACGGCATGCTGATCAAACGTCCGGTTGTCACTGACGGCAAGAAGGTTACCGTGGGCTTTAAGGAAGAGGCGTTCAGCGAATCCTGGTCTATGTAGCATCCGGGTTTCCCTGCTGCGGAAGGGCGTCCAAGCTTTTCTGCTATTCCAGTGCGCCGAATCGGGCTGTACCTCCGGGACAGCGTTCTGAATTGACATTAGCTTAACCCGGCGTTGATACTGTGATGATTCTTCCGCTTTAAAGTAAACCTGAGAGCGCCAACTTAAAGCCGCAGGGTAGGAGACGAGGAGAAAACCCTCTATGCGTCAGAGTGAATACAGGCCCATTCCGGGTCTGATTACACTTTGACGGATTGTAGGGTTTTTTGTGCTGCTCAGATTTCACTACGAACATTTGGGAGGGTACAGTCACAGATGCAAAAAGTGCAAAAAGTGCAAAAAGTGAGAACAGCAAAAAAGCTGGTGAACCTGGTGGCGATTGCAGCTATATTGACCGGCTTACTGGATACGTCATTATTGTCCGCAACCGCTTCGGCTGCCGTGTTCTCAACAGCGGCGCCTGAAATGTCATCACCAGCAACAGCAGAGTCACCGGAACCGGAAAATGTTCTACTGGAACCTACAGCACCGACACTTGCAGCACCGATACCTACAGCACCGGTATCTGCAGGGTCAGCAGCTGCCGAGCCTGGTAGAGCGGAAGCTGAGGTCAGACGAACACTGACCGCTCCGCTGATTGACGGCAAACTGGACGAAAGCTTCTGGAGTCTTGACGAGTCATTAAGCGTGCGGACCGGGGAGCCGGCAGGGGAGAAAAGCAGCTTCGGGCTGCTGTGGGACAGCACTTATTTATACATCGCCGTTGATGCGCCTGACAGCACACCGATCCACAACGGTACGGGGTATTGGTTCGATCAGGACAATCTGAATCTGTTTCTCGACCCGACGCTGCACCGCTCATCCCCTTTTGCGAAGGAGGATATGCAGATCGGCATCCTCTATCAGCCGGGCAGCAGCACGCCTGAATTCCGCTTCGGTGCGGCGCTGAACAATCATCAGGGCAAGGATGAGAAGCAGGTGCTGCGTGCTATCCAACAGACCGGGCAGGGCTGGAGCGCGGAAATGGCTGTACCTTGGGAGATGCTGGGCCTGGACCCGCATCTGAAGAAGCAATTGGGGCTGGAGCTGAGTGTGACTGACCGGCTGGAGAAATCTGACGCCACAGCGCAGCGCACGGGGTACTGGAGCGCCTACAATTCCTCCAGCTTCTGGAATGATACTTCCGGCTATGGAGTCATTACGTTGAGTGACGAACAACCGGCCAGCGGGGAGATGAATCCAATACTGCTGGAGGAAAATTTTGACGGTTACGCGGATGGAGCCATACCCGAAGACTGGATTGCCGACGGGAGTGCAGGCAGCAGCCCGTTTGCGGTAGTGCGGGAGCCGAGTGCGGTGACGGAAGCAACATACAACTCAGGCCAAGACATTACCAGTGTTATGGAAGCAACCTACGACCCAGACCAAGGCCAAAACAATAACAGTGTTACGGAAGCCGTCTACAGCAATGGCAGATTGCGGTTTGACGGCAATGCCGCCGGACGGCAGGGCCGGATTGTGGCCCCGGTGCAGGCGGATCATTATGTGATTGAAGCGGATGTCCGCTTCGAAAGTGTGCTGAACAGTGCCCGCTGGGCAGCGCTTATGTTCCGCGTCCCGGCCAACGGCAAACTGCCGTATTACCAGATGGCGGTGCGCCAGAACGGGAAATACGAGCTGGCCTACCGGAAGCCGGACGGTGCCTGGAATGTGACGTCGGACGGAAACGGTGCACCGCTTCCCTTGAACAAGGATTATTCAATGAAGGTCCGTGTCTTCGGCGACAACGTCAAGGAATACATCAAGGCCAAGGATGAGGCGGATTATACGCTGCTGCTGGACAAACCGCTTGAGAACGGGCTGCTGGATAAAGGCAAGGTGGGCTTCCAGGCTGACCAGTCAGCGGTTTCATTTGACAACCTGAAGGTGACTCGGCTTACAGCCGACCGTCTGGAGCTGGATCTGCCGCAGCAAGCGGAGGCACTGGCGGGACCGCTTACGGTAACAGCTTCGGTGTATTATTCTGACGGGCTGACAGAGCCGGTGCAGGCCAACGGCTTAAAGCTGTACTCTTCCGACGAAAGCATTGTGCGGATTGTCAACAATCAGCCAGTGCCGGTCAAAGAAGGGCAGGCTACGGTCACAGCCGTCTACTATCAGGCGGAGGCCAGCCGTCTGCTGACCGTTACGCCTTCCAAGACAGGGGCAAAGGTGCTGAGCCTCAGTCACGAAACCGGCTATGTGCTGGCGCAGACCGGCCGGGAGCTGGCATTAGACGCGCTGGCGTTCCACGCAGAATCCAGTGACTACAGCACGGGAGAACTGAAGGGGGATGCGCTGGAATGGAGCACAGACAGCAAGGGGGTCATTCTCGGCAAAGACGGGATAACTGTCGAGACCGAAGGCATACACCAGCTGACCGGGCGGAAGGATGATGCTGTTATCAGATTAATTCTGGTGGCCAAAAAACCGGAAGCCAAGGAATACGTGTTGTTCGAGGATAACTTTGACAGCACACCGGAGGGGACGCTTCCTGACGGCTGGAAAAAGGTGCAGGGCATGACAGCCGGCAAAGCTGCCGTGAAGGGTGGAGCGCTGGAGCTGAACGCCACCGCGGCCCCGGACAATCCATTACGCTTAATGCTGCCGGATTATCTAAGCCTGTTTGGCAACTATGTGATTGAAGGTGATATCACCCACACGGACGCGCTGAATGCCTCGCGCTGGAATTCGGTGATGTTCCGGGTCCAGCAGGGCGATTATCCGTATTACCAGATGGCGGTGCGCAAAGATCCTTCCGCTGCCAATGGTGTGGAATTCGCCGAGCGGACGGCGGCCAATCAATGGAATGTAATGGAGAGAGGCTCTTATACGGAGCCTCTGGCCGAAGGTGTACCGCTGCATTATACGATCAAGGCTTACGGAAACCAGGTTCAGGAGTGGATTAACAATCAGCTGATTATCGAGACGCTTCGGGCGAACCGTTATGCCAAAGGCGGGATTGGCCTGCAGGCGGACAGCAGCAGGATGCGGGTCGATAACCTTCGGGTGACCTTGCTGGAGGAACCGCTGCCGGCACCTGTGATCGAGCCCTTCATTAAAGTGGCAGAGCCGCAAACGCAAATTGCGCTCGCCCCGACGATTGTTACAGAGATCAAGCAGTCAAGCGACCTTGGCAAGCTGGCCGCAGATCAGCTTCCGGCTACGGCAATCCTGCATCTGAACCCGGAGCTGATGGTGATTGAACCGGGAACCGGAGCCGAAATTGCCGCTCTGCCTGAGGTGCTGGCGGCAGCCGGGGACCGGGTAATCCCTGCTTTTTATGTGCATGATGCGCTGGCTGTAGACCGGCTGGTGCAGGTGCTGCGGGAACGCGGGTTGGAGGACGTGTTCGTGGTCTCGGAGCAAGGGGAGCTGATTAAGCGGGCCAGGGCGGCTTACCCGATGGCCCGCGGCATTCTCGACTTCACCGCTGCCGGGAATCCGGGGCCGGAGGAGCTGCTGGAGATGCGCCGTGCCACAACGGCCAGCGGAGCGAGAGTAGCGCTGCTGGCTGGGAATGCTGCGACCCGCGAGAATACGGCGTATCTGCAGAAGCTGGCGGTAATGGTCTGGAGTGAGGCGAAGGCGCCTGCACCTTCCGGCATGACAGCCGGATTGCATCAATTGATCACAGCCGGCGTGAACGGTCTGGTCATTGATTTGCCCTCTGCGGCCCATGCCGCACTGGCGCTGTACAACCGCGATACCACGCTGATCCGCAAGGTGCATATCATTGGACACCGCGGAATGCCTTCCGTGTCGCCGGAGAATACGATCGAAAGCAACGTTTTGGCACTGGATGCCGGAGCGGATTTTATTGAAAATGACATGTTTCTGACTACGGACGGGCATCTGATCATCACGCACTCCCCGGTATTGGAAACCACAACGGACGGCAGCGGACCGGTGGAGAATTATTCACTGGAGCAGCTCAAAACCTACAATGCCAACAAGACTTACCCGGAGGGCTTCCCGCTCGTGAGAATGCCGACCCTGGATGAGCAGCTGGAGCTGGCGCGTTCGCGCGGCAAGCTGGTGTATGCCGAGATCAAGACGCAGACGCCGGAGGCGGTGGATGCTTTTGTCCGCACAGTGAAGGCGCATCATGCAGAGGACATTGTAAATGTGATGTCTTTCCATTCAGCCCAGCTGGAGCGGTTGAATAAACTGATGCCGGAGATTCCCGCCGGACTGCTGACCGGTTATATTGCCAGCGAAAATAACGTGGAAGGCTCGCTTCGGGATACGCTGAAGACGGTGTCGAAGCTTAATCTGACCTTCAATACGGATTACAGCGGGCTTGGACCGGAGTTCATGGAGGCGGCGGTACACCGTGGCCTGCTGATCTCACCCTGGACGCTTAACAAACGCGAGGATGTGATCCGCTTTCTGAAGCTTGGAGCGTTCGGCATCACTACGGACTATGCTTACTGGGCCTCCGATTGGGCAGCATCACTGAGTGCGAAAACTGCCAAGATTGAACTGAATCCAGGAGAGGAACGGGAGCTGGAAGCCTTCGTTGAGACCTATAAGGGCGAGCACAAGGAGATCACGCCTGAGCTTGTATTCCTGGATGGGCAGGAGCTGCTGCAGGGGGATGGAAGCCGGGTGAATGCCCGGAAACCGGGAACCGCCCATGTGCTGCTGCGTTATTCAGCTTCCATTGAGAATGGAGGCACGTATGATCTTTATTCGCAGCCGGTGGAAATTACGGTGAAAAGTGCTGCGGGTCCGACATCCGCCCCAACGCCGACAATAACACCGACGGCAACTCCAACTGCAACTCCAACGGTTACGCCATCGCCGGCGCCTGCAGCCACTTTGGCACCAAGTTCGGGAGCTGGAGGCTATACATTTCCTAGTGCAGCGCCTGGAGCCGGATATACCAGTGTGCCTGGAACAGTTGGCGCGCCCCCTTCCCCGGCATTGCCTGTACTTGAAGCGGCGGATGGCACAGTAGAGGCGGCTGTTCTGGAAAAAGCGTTCCGTACCTCCGCGCAGGCGGCAGTCAACTTCACCGGCGATGCCCTGGAGCTTCCGGCAGCTGTATTGCAGAACGCCGCGCACAGCGGTGCCCTGCTGAAGGTGACCCATACTGAAGCGAAGGCCGGATACATGCTCCCGCTGGAGCAGCTGCAGCTTGAACAGCAGGCTGCCGCGCTGGGCACAGGCTTGCAGGAGATGAAGCTTAAGGTTACCATCCGCAGGCTGGATGGAGCAGCGGCGGCGGCAGTAACCCGCGCGGTGGAGCTGGCCGGTGGCCGGCAAATGTCCGCTGCGGTAGAGTTTAATCTTGAAGTGCTGTCAGACGGGCGATCAATTCCGGTCACGTCCGGTTCCCGTTATCTCACGCGTTCGCTGGTCCTGGACTCGCCGGCTGGCAGCACGGCAACTGGAGTCATGTTCTCGCCGGAGAAGGGAACCCTGTCCTTCGTGCCCGCCAATTTTACCGGCGATGGAACGGAGGGAATGCTGCGCCAGATCCAGAGCGGCAGCAGCATCCTGAGCGTCATGACGCTGGATACATCATTTAGTGACCTGAATGGGCACTGGGCTGAACGGCAGGCGAAGCAGCTGGCAGACAAATTGCTGCTGAACGGAACCGGCGGCGGGCGTTTTGAACCGGACCGCGCGGTAACCCGGGCGGAATTCGCCGCCATGCTGGCCCGCGCGCTGGCCCTGCCAGCCGGTCAAGGCAGCGGGAAGAAGGCAGCCTGGCCGGATGTTCAGCCTGCGGACTGGTTCGCGGGCGACGTAAACGCCGCCGCTGCTGCCGGCTTGATCAGCGGTTTCGGCGACGGAACTCTCCGTCCGGATGCCAAGGTGACCCGCAGTGAGCAAGCGGTGATGCTGGCCCGGGCCCTGCGCTACATCGGGCAGGACAGCGCCGCTGGCAGCGCAGCTGCGGAATCACCGCCAGCCCTGGAGCTGTTCAAGGATGCGGCAGGCATCTCATGGGCGCGCGGGGAATGGAACATCGTCATTCAAGCCGGATTAATGAACGGTGTATCGAAAGAGCTGCTGATGCCGGAAATGAGCGCAACCCGCGCCCAATCGGCCGTGCTGCTGCAGCGGTTCCTGAGCTTGGCGGGCTTCATCCAATGACGTGGTGGCGGGACTGCGGTCCCGCCGTTAATACCGCGCTGACAAACGGCTGTTACAATGGTCAATATTCACTGGCACAGAAGGGGGATAACAGGTGAAGAACGGACTGTTTGCGGGAAGCGGCAACCACAGGATTATACCGGCAGTGCGCAAGGCTGAAGACCTGCAGAAGGCTTGCGACAGCGAGTGGCCGATGATTTTTCTGCTGATCGGCGACCTGTTCACTGTGAAGCAATATGTGAGGCAGGGCCTGGAAGCCGGCAAGAAGGTTTTCCTGCATGTCGATTTTATCGGCGGATTGGGCAGTGATCCTCTGGTGGTCAAATATATTGCCGAGAAGATTGGCCCGACCGGCATTATCTCAACCAAGAACCATATGGTCAAGCAGGCTAAGAAAAGCGGGCTTCTGGCGATCCAGCGCCTGTTCCTGATCGACACCTCCGCGCTGGAACACGGCATAAACAACGTGCGCCAGAATGAATCGGATGCGCTTGAAGTCATGCCGGGGCTGATTCCCAGGGTCATTACGGAGCTGAGCAGCAGCACTTCCCGTCCTATCATTGCCGGCGGCCTGATTAAGGATCATCAGGAGATTCAGACCGCTCTCCAAGCGGGAGCGAGTGCAGTATCGATGGGCAACCCGGAGCTTTGGCACAGTTTTGCACAAGCTTAACCTGGAGTTAATATCAGGATGACACGGTTTATTTATAGTGAAGAAGTAAACGTAAGTTAGCACTGTTCAATTTCATATCAAGGGTCGGAGACGAAGAGAAAACCCTTATGCAGCTATGTAGACGGCGGATTCATCATGCCCGCTTACTGTGCTGGATATAGGGTTTTTTGGTTTGTTTCCATTAAGGAGGCTGCTTTCCCATTGCAGGATGTGCTTGCGTACGAGACGTATTTTTTTGATTTAGACGGCACCATTTTTATTGGTGACCTGCTGCTGCCGGGAGTAAGGCAGACACTGAAGTATCTAAGGGAGCACGGGAAGCAGGTGTTGTTCCTGAGCAATACCACCATCCGGACCCGGGAAGAATGCCGGAATCGGCTAACGTTGATGGGGATTGAGGTCCGTACGGAGGAAGTGGTGACTGCGGCTTCGGTATCTGCGGTGTATTTCCGGGAAATGCAGGGAATGAACAACCGTAAGCCGCAGGTGATGGTGATTGGCGAGCAGGCTTTAAAATATGAGATGGCCTGCGGAGGGACTGCACTGACCGATGAACCTATGGAAGCCACGCATGTGCTGGTCGGGATGGACCGCAATTTTGATTATGAGAAGCTTCACCGGGCAATGAAGGCTGTCCGGGCGGGCGCGTATCTGATTGCCGCAAATCCTGATCCGAATTGTCCGGTAGTGGGCGACTTGCTTCCCGATACCTGGGCCATGGTCAAGGCCATTGAGGCAGCCAGCTGCGGCACTGTACAAGAGATTATCGGCAAGCCCTCCGCCTATTATGCGGAGAAGGTACTAGAGCAGAGCGGAACAAGGCGGGAGAACTGTCTGATGGTCGGAGACCGGATGGACACGGACATCCTCTTTGGCCTGAGCCACGGCATCAGCACTGCATTGGTGTTGACCGGAGTGACCGCGAGAGAGGATCTGGAGCAATATTCGACCCTGCCGGACCATATCTGGACCTCAATGTCCGAGATGCTGCAGAATCAGTTGCGCCTGTCCTGATTGCAGCAGCGTTGAACCACAGGATTACAGAGGGATTCCCATGTTGGTCAGAGTAAGAGGATCTGCTGTGCGCCGAGGGCGGCCGATCTTTCTGCTACTTATGAATAGATAAATGGAGGAGATTACAGGGATGCGTAAAGTGAATGTAATGGTTATGGCGGCTGCACTGGGAATGTCGGTGTTGGCAGGCTGCGGCAACAACACAGACACAAACTCGAACACAAACAACAATAACGCCGCTGGCAAAGGCAGCGGCACCGGGGCAGGCGAAGCCGCAGCCGCTCCGGCGGATAAAGGAACCAAGACGGAGCTGACTTACTATTACCCGATTGCTGTCGGAGGACCGCTGACGGCTACCATTGAAGCTATGACTGCAGACTTTATGAAGGAGAACCCGGATATTGTAGTTAAGCCGGTATACACCGGCAGCTATGCCGATACAGCGGTCAAAACCCAAGCCGGAGTCCAGTCGAAACAGCCGCCCGATGTAGCGGTATTGCAGTCGACAGAGCTGTTCAGCCTGCTGGATATGGATGCGATTATTCCGCTGGACGAGTTCATAGAGCAGGAGGGAGGAGACACTTATTTGTCTGACTTCTATCCGGCTTTTATGGAGAATTCCCAGACAGAGGGCAAAACCTACAGTATTCCGTTCCAGCGCAGCACCATAGTTCTGTATTACAACAAAGATATGTTCAAGGCTGCCGGATTGGACCCGGAGAAGCCGCCTGCAACCTGGGCAGAGATGCAGGAATACGCGGTCAAGCTGGCCGGTGGCGGCAAGTGGGGGCTGGAGATTCCGGTGACCGGATACGCTTATTGGATGCTTCAGACCTTCGCGCTGCAGAACGGCAACAATCTGATGGCTCCTGACGGCAAAAAAGTAATGTTCAATACTCCGGAGAACGTCGAGGGACTCCAGTATTGGGTCGATCTGGCGGCGAAGCACAAGGCTATGCCTGGCGGTGTAACCGATTGGAGCACGGTGCCTTCCGACTTCCTGGAAGGAAAAACTGCGATGATGTACCATACCACCGGCAACCTGACCAATGTCAAAAAAAATGCGTCTTTTGACTTCGGCGTCAGCTTCCTGCCGGCGCAGAAGCAATACGGCAGCCCTACCGGCGGCGGCAACTTCTATATTTTCAAGGATATCGATAAGAAGAAGCAGGAAGCAGCCTGGAAATTCGTCAAGTTCATGACTGAAACCGAACGTGCGGCGCAGTGGAGTATCGATACCGGCTATGTGGCAGTGAAGAAATCGGCGTATGAAACCGGACGGATGAAGGCTTATGCCGCTGAGTTCCCGGCTGCGCTGATTGCCCGTGACCAGCTGGAATATGCATCCGCCGAATTGTCGACCCATAACAACGGCAGGATTGTCAAAATCCTCAGTGACTCCGTTCAAGCCGCACTCACCAATGAGCTGACACCGGCGGAAGCCCTGCAGAAAGCGCAGAATGAAGCGGACAAGGCTCTGGCTTCCTTTAATAAGTAAATGAATGCAAGGCTGAGAAGAAACGGGTTCGCCTGGCTGCTGCTGCTGCCCTCACTGTTATTTCTGCTGCTGTTCACCTTCTATCCGATTGCGCTGACACTGCGGCTGAGTCTGTTCCAGGCGGATCTGTCCACACCGGAGCCCGTCTTCACGGGTCTCGGCAATTACCGCACGATGTTTCAAGACGAGGTCTTCCGCAAGGTTATGGGCAATAATGTGCTGTTTGCGCTGGGGACGGTTCCACTCGGAATCGCTCTGGCGCTTTTGATGGCAGTCTTCGCCAACAAGGCGCTGCTCGGCCGGGGATTTATGCGTTCAGCGTTCTTTTATCCGACGCTGATTCCCATGATTGCAGCAGCGAATATTTGGCTTTTTATTTATACACCGGAATACGGATTTATGAGCCGGCTCCTGTCCTGGTTCGGTATGAACGATATCAACTGGCTGGGCACACCGGGGCTGGTGATGTGGGCGATGATCCTGATGATCATCTGGAAGGAAGCGGGATTCTTTATGATTTTTTACCTCGCCGGTCTGCAAAATATCTCGAAAGAGCTGTATGAAGCCGCACATGTCGATGGGGTGGGCCGGTTCACCGTGTTCCGCAAAATCACTTTCCCGCTGCTGATGCCGACTACGCTGTTCGTAAGTATTGTTGCGCTCACCAACGCCTACAAGCTTGTCGACCACCTGATGATCATGACCCGGGGCGGCCCCAATAACGCCAGCAATCTGCTGCTCTATTACATTTATGAAACAGCGTTCAGCTATTGGGATCAGGGAATGGCGTCTGCGCTGACGGTGGTGATGATTGCCGTACTGCTGCTGATTGCGGCTGTGCAGTTCTTTGGCCTGGACCGGAGAATTCACTATAACTAAATCTGCATGGCTGCCGGAAGGAGGGCAATTCTATGATAATCAAATTTACATCCAGACTCGGAAATTTACTGATGCTGGCCCTCGCGGCCTTCTGGCTGATCCCGCTGCTCTGGATGACGGTGACGGCGTTTCGTCCCCGTCATGCAGCGCTTTCGGGTCTGTTCTCGCTGGACTTCACTTTGAACAACTTCGCTACGGTCTGGTCTGCCGCGCCTTTTGCCACTTATTATCTCAACACGATTCTGATTGTGGTGTGCGTGTTTGCTGTGCAGATGCTGACGGCCAGCATGGCTGCTTTTGCTTTTGCCCGTGTAACCTTTGCCGGCAGCAGCATAGTGTTCTTGCTGTTTCTGGTGCAGATAATGATACCCGCCGATGTGCTGATCTTCCCCAACTACAACGTCCTGAAGCAGCTGTCGCTGCTCGACACCAAGCTGGGCATTATGCTGCCGTTTCTGGCTTCGGCGTTCGGAATTTTTCTGCTGCGCCAGGTATTTAAGACGATCCCTGCCGAGCTGGAAGAGGCGGCGCTGATCGAGGGCTGCAGCCAATGGCAGGTCCTGTGGAAAATTTATTTCCCGCTGGCCCGGCCCACTTATGTGGCCTTCGCACTGGTCTCGATCAGCTATCAGTGGAATAACTTTCTCTGGCCGCTGATAATCACCAATTCAGTAGAGAACCGGCCGCTTACGGTGGGGCTGTCGATTTTTGCCCAGTCATTCGAGATTGGGGTGCAGTGGACGGAAGTCAGCGCGGCTACACTGCTGGTAATCACCCCGCTGCTGCTGATCTTCCTGGTGTTCCAGCGCCAGTTCATTGAGAGCTTCATGCATTCCGGCATTAAATAAAGCTGTTCAAGGAGGAGTTCAGATGACGTCGTTACAGGACTGCGCGGTATCTACTTATGTCTACATCGGCCGTCCGCTGGCAGAGGCTATTGAATTACTTGCTGCTGAGGGCTGGAAACACATTGAGATTATGTGCGAAGGCAGGCATGGGGAGCTGCTGGAATGGACGGCAGGCCAGTTGGCTTCGCTGGCCAGCAAGGGCAAGGAATTTGGCATCCGCTGGAGCATCCACGCACCGATTACCGGCTGCAATCCGGCAGCAGCGGACGGGCAGCGGCGGGCGGAGGCGGAAACGCTGCTGCTGGATACGCTGCGTGCAGCAGAAGCGCTGGGCTGCAGCTACGTGGTGCTGCATGCAGGCGAGCTGTCTGCTGCGGACACTGAGGCAGCCCCGCTGCTGGAAGCGGCAGGCGCCGGAGGAGCTTCGGCGGGCTTGCGGGAAGCGGCAGGCGCAAGAGGAGCTTCGTCGGGCCTGCGGGAAGCGGCCAAGGCGCGGGTGGTGCGATTCCTCCAGCGGATACTGACGGAAACCGCCGGCTCTGCGGCGGTTATTGCGCTGGAGAATGTTCCCCCGTACCCCGGGCTGCTGGGGACGGAGGTCACTGAGCTGCTGGAGCTCGCCGCGCGGGTGGATTCCTCCCGCATAGGTCTGGTGTTCGACAGCGGCCATGCCCTGATGGCAGGCAGGGACCGCTGCCTGCTGATGCTGCAGCAGGCCATGCCCCGCCTGGTCGCGCTGCATCTCAGCGACAATGCCGCTGAGCAGGATGAGCACCTGGGGCTCGGCCAAGGCAAGCTGCCGCTGGAGGCGGTGCTCGCCGGGCTGGCGGCAGGCGGATTCCATGGCGCCTGGGTGCTTGAGCTGCGGCATCCCGGAGATCTGCTGCCGTCCGCAGCCAAACTTCACCATTTACGGAAGCAATACCAGGCGGTCTATGGCATTGAACCTGTCCCGGGAATAAGGTAGACTTGATAGAGGAATGCATGTTCCAATATCCATAAAGCAGGTGTTACACACAATGAGTTCAGAAACAAAGGAACGGGTAATGATCGTCGACGGAATGGCTCTGCTGTTCCGGGCTTTCTATGCGACCGCCTATGGAGGATATATCCGCAAGACCAAAGCCGGACTGCCGACGAATGCAGTATACGGGTTTTTGCAGTATTTTTTCGATGCGGTCAGCACGTTTGAGCCTTCCCATGTGGTCTGCTGCTGGGATATGGGCAAGGGGACCTTCCGCACGGAGAAGTATGACGGCTACAAATCGAACCGGATTGATGCCCCGCTGGAGCTGATTCCGCAGTTTGACCTGGTCAAAGAGGTGGTTGCCGAGCTAGGTGTGCCGAATATCGGACTGGCAGGTTATGAAGCGGATGACTGCATCGGCACGCTGGCTTCGTGCTACAGCGGGGAATCCGAGGTGTATATTCTGACCGGGGATCATGACATGCTGCAGCTGGTCAGCGACAGCGTTAAGGTCGTAATTATGAAAAAAGGCCGCTCCAATTACAAGGTCTACGATCCGGCGGAGCTGCTGGAGGAACGAGGGCTGACTCCAGCCCAGGTAATTGACCTGAAGGGCTTCATGGGCGATACCAGCGACAACTATCCGGGAGTGCGCGGCATCGGCGAAAAGACGGCGCTGAAGCTGCTGATGGAATACGGCACCGTGGAAGGCGTGATCGAGAATCTTCACCTGCTGCCCAAAGGGGTGCGGGCCAAAATCGAAGCCGACCTCGACATGCTCCACCTGTCCCGCGAGCTGGCGGAAATCCGCTGCGATGTGCCGGTGGTCTGTACACTTGCAGAATGTCTGTGGGAGCTGCAGCGGGATAGAGCAGCACGCAAATTCCAGGAGCTGGAGTTCGGCAGCCTGATGCATCTTGTCGGCTCGGTGAAGGATGAACGGGGAATTGTGCAGATTGAACTAGGGGATCTGGGTTAAGGCCCATCTCTGTCCGGCAGGATCTTAATAGTAACATATATCCAGATTACAGCAGAAGCGCTTCCTGAGCCGACAACGGCAGGGAGGCGTTTTTTTGTTGTTGACGGATGCGAAAGAAGCGCTTTATAATGTTAATATAATTATTAAGTAGTTAATAAATATATTAATTAAGAGAGGCGGCATAGGAATGACTCAGCGTGTTGTGCTTCATACGGATATCCGCAAGGGAACGATTAACCGGAATATTTATGGTCATTTTTCCGAGCATTTAGGACGTTGCATTTATGAAGGGATCTGGGTAGGGGAGGACTCTCCGATTCCAAACACCAAGGGCATCCGCAATGATGTTGTGGAAGCGCTTAAGGAAATTAAGGTGCCGGTACTGCGCTGGCCGGGCGGTTGTTTTGCCGATGAATATCACTGGAAGGATGGCATCGGTGCGCGCGAAGGCCGCAAACGGATGATTAACACGCACTGGGGCGGCGCGGTGGAGAACAACCATTTTGGAACCCATGAATTCATGGAGCTGTGCGCCATGCTGGAATGTGAGCCATACATCAACGGCAACGTGGGCAGCGGAACGGTTCAGGAAATGTCGGAATGGGTGGAATACCTGACCTTTAACGGTGTATCTCCGATGGCTGAGCTGCGCACGAAGAATGGCCGGGAAGAGGCCTGGGCTGTGAAATATTTTGGCGTGGGCAATGAAAACTGGGGCTGCGGAGGGAATATGCGTCCTGAATATTACGCTGACCTGTACCGCCAATACCAGACGTATGTGCGCAACTACGGGGACAACCGGATTCATCGGATTGCCTGCGGCCCGAATGCGGATGATTATCACTGGATGGAAGTGCTCATGCGCGAAGCTGCGCGGTTTATGGACTCCATCACGCTGCATTACTACACCGTTCCCGGCGCAACTTGGGAGCAGAAGGGCGCGGCTACCGGTTTTGATACTGCGGAATACTTCACCACTCTGGAAAAAGCGCTGCGCATGGAAGAGCTGGTCACCCGCCACAGCGTCATTATGGACAAATATGATCCGGAGAAAAGAGTCGGCCTGATCGTCGATGAATGGGGAACCTGGTACGATGTAGAGCCGGGCACGAACCCGGGTTTTCTGTACCAGCAGAACTCGATCCGCGATGCGCTGGTTGCCGGACTGACGCTGAATATCTTTCACAAGCACAGCGACCGTGTACGGATGGCGAACATTGCCCAGACGATTAACGTGCTGCAGGCCGTCATCCTTACCGAAGGCGAAAAAATGCTGCTGACTCCGACCTACCATGTATTCAATATGTACAAAGTGCATCAGGATGCCGAACTGCTGGATCTGACGCTGGACAGCGGCTCTTACAGCTTCGGCGGCAAGGAGATTCCGGAAGTCTCGGCGTCGGCTTCAGTCACAGCAGAAGGTGTTATTCATGTCAGCCTGTGCAATCTGAATCATGCGGCTGCGGCTGTACTTCCGCTGGAGCTGCGCGGCCTTGCCGGGCAAGCGGTGGACATTGCCGGCACTACGCTTGCCGGGGCAACCATTGATGCCCATAACACTTTCAGCGAGCCGGAAGCAGTTGTTCCGCAGCCGTTCACTGCCTTTAAGCTGGAAGGAGATACTATTACTGTCGAGCTGCCGGCAATGTCGGTGACTGTACTGGCGATTACACCGAAGGCTTAATCGAAGGGGCATGGCTATGGCTGCAACCTCAACCTGCAAAGGGTGCCGGGACGATTATAAGGTCACGGAAGCCCAGATTGCGCGTATACTGGCGTCCTCAATGTTCAACGAAAGCAACACCGCCTCCGATCAGGTGTACGCGGAGCGGCTTGCCATTTGCGGTACCTGCCCGAAGCTGCAGGATGGTGTGACCTGCACCGCCTGCGGCTGCATTATCCCGGTTGTTGCCCGGCTGAAGGCGCGCGGCTGCCCGCTTCCCGGCGGCGGCCTGTGGCAGCCGGTTAACGGCTAAGCGCGGCGCGCGCGCGTCCTTGGGTCAGGCTGTGCAGAATACAGCATGGCATGAATCCTGGCCTAACCTCAAATCCCCGATCATTCGCTGGCTTCATCCGCTGCGGAGGATCGGGGATTCTTCATTGTAATCCTCATATGGAGCCTGGCTTAAGGTGTTCCGGCAGCGCCGGGACTCTCGGAGAGATAGGTATAGAACAATTCAACCAGCATGTCCTGGTTATAGTTGCCGAATCCTTTGCCGAACAGCGTCAGACCGCCGATATGCTCGGCATCCTCCTCCACAGACAGTCTTAACGTCCACTGCTTGCTGCGGATATCCACCTGATCCAGCGTAACCCCGGACAGCTTTTGTCCATCCATAAAGGTCCCATTGGGGGTAACCCGCAGCTGCTTAAGCAGTCCGTACTGATTTGTGAGCGCAGGCCACCAGGAAGGCGTATATTTGCCCCTGCTGTCTCCGTAGTCACCGGGACTGGTCCAGAAGCCAAGCTTTGTTCCGTTCAAAGTAAAGGTGATATCCGAAGGCCAATTATTATTGATGGAAGGGGCCTCTGAGGCGATTTCCATGGTAATGACAAGCTCCTCCGGCTGCTCGCTGGACAGGAGAAAGTTGGGGATTTTGTATTCGACATAGCCTTTGCCGAACCAGAGGATGCCTGCATTCATCCGCTCCAGATCCCAGAAGTAGCGCGGGTCGTCAAAATTGCCGATGACCTTCTCTACCGTTGCCAGACCGCAGGTCGGTTCGATCCGGAAGTCGGAGTAGAGGCCGACCGGTATCTCTTTGCGGTGGCTTTTGCGTTCCGCTGCGGTTTGAGCGGGGAAAATGATCTCTGCGCTTTCAGCCGCCAGCGTGCAGATTTTTTGCAATCCGCTCCGCCCGGGAGCCATATGTGTCCGGATCAGCCCGGCCGCCTCCAGCTTGCGGACATGCATCGTCATAATCGCGCTGCTAAGCTGGGCTGCCGCTGCCAGCTCCTTGACGTTCATCGGCTGAACGGCGAGCAGGCGGAGCATTCGGAGGCGTACGGCGCTCGATAAAGCCTCGTAGACAGGCAGGGATTCTTCGGTAAGATCCAATTTCATAGGACAGCCTCCGGGTTCAGGTTCATACAATAAGGGGACGGCGAAGCCGTTACTGCTTATATAGTTAATAATTATATTATTCAAATCAGGTTCTTACAAGCTTCTTGCCTTTTCATGGACACCTCCACTTTTATCACAGACACCTTAAGCCATGTCCGCTATGATGTACAGGATGAATTAGCGATGAAACAAGGTGCCTTTGATTCACATCAAGGGATAACAGGGAATCGGGTGCAACTCCCGAGCGGTCCCGCCACTGTAAGGAAGAGCCAGCTTTCAACAGGTCACTCGGTTGCTCCGGGGAAGACGAAGGCCAGCGATGATCCCGAGCCAGGAGACCTACCTTGTTTGCGCACACACGACTCTACGCGGATAGGAGCGGTGTACGAATGGATGGAGAGATAAGGGTGTGCTGCTTATTTTGGCGGCGGAGCAGCCTTCTCTTTGTGATCCGGATACGTACATGATACTCCCACCCTCAGGGGCGGGAGTTTTTGGTTTGACGCCGCATACAAAAATCAAGCAGGAGGTGCAGGGATGAACAAACGCAGCTGTTGGCGTTTTGCGTGGCTGGTCGGCATATTTGCCGTTTATTTTTTGCTGAACGAGCCGGGCACGGCGGAAGCAATGCACATTATGGAGGGATTTTTACCGGTTGGCTGGGCGGTGTTCTGGTGGCTTGCTTTTCTGCCTTTCTTTTTCCTTGGCGTCCGTAAGCTCACAAGGATGACCCGGGACAACCCGGAGCTGAAGCTGCTGCTGGGTTTATCCGGAGCATTTACCTTTGTGCTCTCTGCGCTCAAAATGCCCTCGGTAACCGGAAGCAGCTCTCATCCGACGGGGACGGGACTTGGCGCAGTGATGCTGGGTCCGCTGCCGATGAGCGTGACCGGTTCCATTGTGCTGCTGTTCCAGGCGCTGCTGCTGGCGCACGGCGGAATCACCACATTAGGCGCGAACGCCTTCTCCATGGCAGTGGCCGGCCCTTTTGCCGGTTATGCGGCCTATAAGCTGGTCATGAAGCTGGGCAACCGGGAAAAGTTGGCGGTATTCTGCGCGGCTGCGGTGGCGGATCTGATGACTTATGTGGTCACTTCCATTCAGCTCGCGGTGGCTTTTCCGTCAGCGGATGGCGGCGTACTGGCTTCTATGGTGAAATTCGGCGGCATTTTTGCCGTGACCCAGATTCCGCTGGCGGTCAGCGAGGGGCTTTTGACGGTGCTGTTATGGAACTGGCTGAAGGCCTACAGTTCACAGGAGCTGTCCCTGCTTAAACGGGGAGCCAGGGGAGGAAACACACTGTGAAGATGAAGAACAAATGGAAGAACCTGCTGATGCTGCTCGCGGTGATTCTGCTGGTGGTCCTGCCGCTGCTGTTCGTGAACGGAGAGTTCGGCGGGGCCGATGATGCGGCAGAGGGTGCAATTACAGAGATTGATCCCGCATATAAGCCCTGGTTCAAGCCGCTGGCTGAGCTGCCGGGTGAAACGGAAAGCATGTTGTTCGCGCTGCAAGCGGCTATTGGCGCAGGAGTAATCGGCTACACACTGGGTCTCTTGAAGGGAAGACAGGACCGGCAGAAGCTGAATGATCAGAAGAATTGATGCAATATCCTGCAGCAATGCCCTGAGCCGGATATCCCCGATGTGGAAAAGCCTCTTCGCAGCCGTCATGTTCACGCTCGCTTATGTGCTGCATCCGGCCCTTCAGGTGCTCATTACGCTGTGGATGATGCTGTGGTGCCTGCAGTATGCCAAAATCCCGCCGCGCGCCTACGGGCAGTTGTTTGGCACTGCGCTGTTGTTCTACGGCCTCAGCCTGCCGGCGCTGCTGGTGGAGCTGGGCCGTCCGGCAGCCGGAGAGGCTGCCCTCTGCCTGCGGATTCCGGGCACGGCCCAGTTTCTGTACATGGCCCCGGCAGGAGGTATGCGGGCAGCGCTGCTGCTGGCCCGGGTGTCCGCCTGTCTGGCCTGCTGTCTGTTCATCATGCTGACCACGCCGTTCGGCGAACTGCTGCAGGTGCTCCGCAGGCTGCGGATGCCGCAGATCGTGCTGGAGCTGATGCTGGTCATGTACCGGTTCCTGTTCCTGCTGGATGATGCCGCCCATGGCCTGCTGCTGGCCCGGCGGCTGCGCGGGGGTCACAGGGGCTTCAGATCCAAGCTGCGGGAGGCTGCAAGTATGGCGGCGTCATTGTTCGCGAACACCATGCACCGCTACTATGGGCTGTCGCAGGGGCTTGCTGCCCGGGGGTTTACCGGAGAAATTCTTTTGCCGCCATATGTGAAGCGGGAAGTGCCCCGAAGGTTTGCCCTTGAGGCCTATGCGGGAATTGTCCTGCTGGCGGCCGCACAGCTGTGGATGCTGTATACATGAAGAGAACGGCAAATGATCAATGAGTGAAAAGCCCGGATACAGAACTGATGGAGAAGGAGGGCGGCATGGACATGGATTACAGTTTAGCCTTCGAGGATGTCGTATTTCATTATCCGGACACGGTGGAGCCGGCGCTCCGGGGGCTGACCGCAGCGATTCCCAAAGGCTGCAAAACAGCCCTGCTTGGACATAACGGCTCCGGCAAATCAACCCTGTTTCTGCATGCGGTGGGCTTGCTGCGGCCGCAAAAAGGGAGGATGCTGCAAGCGGGACTGCCTGTATCCTATGCCAAAAAGGAGCTTGCCGCCCTGCGGCGCAGAGTCGGGCTGGTCTTTCAGGACCCGGAGCAGCAGCTGATCCTGGGCACACCGCAGGACGATATCTCTTTCGGGCTGCGGGGCGCGGGCATGGATGAAGCGGAAATCGCTGCGCGGTGTGCTGCGGTACTGGAACTGCTTAACCTTTCAGCAATACAAGATAAACCTATTCATCAGCTCAGTCTGGGCCAGAAAAAGCGCACCGCGCTTGCAGGCGTGATGGCGATGGAGCCGGAGCTCCTATTGCTCGATGAGCCAACCTCCTATCTGGACCCGCTGTCGGAGACGCAGCTTCTGGATGGCCTGGACAGCATACACCGTAAGGGTACAACTGTGGTGATGGCCACGCATGATATGAATCTGGCCTACCGCTGGGCGGACTGGATCATTATCCTCGATCAGGGCGTCTGCCGGGCCGCCGGAGCGCCGGAGGCTATTTTTGCCGGAGGGGAGCTGCTGCAGGAGATAGGCCTCGGGCTCCCGCTGCTGGCTGAGCTGTGGCACAGCCTGCCCTCGCGCGTAACGGGAGGGCGCGCTGCTCCCCGGAATGCCGGGGAGTTCAAGGCGTTGCTGAGCAGTCTGCTGGAGGAAGGAACGGGAGAGCGAGCCAGGGCAGCTGGTCGTCAGCCATAGTGGAATATAACCCGCCATACGGTCTCTTTAGTGACAGAGTGCAATTAAATCGGTTTCAGTGCAAATATAGGACTTTTTAGTTGTATCAAAAACAGCTAGAGCATGGGCATCCATTTAGAGTCAGTGTTGGACTTACATACGAACGGGGGAACAAGAATGAACAAGAAAGGAAAGCTGTTGATTATCGGCTTTGGTCCAGGCAGGCTGGAACATATTACGGGCCGTGCTCTGGCAGCGCTGGAAGAGAGTGAAGCCGTGATCGGCTACACCACTTATGTGGACCTGATCAAGCCGCTGCTGCGGCATCAGGAGATTGTCGGCACAGGCATGACTGAAGAGGTCAGCCGGGCCCAGGAAGCCGTGCGCCGTGCGGAATCCGGGCAGACGATCGCCGTTATTTCCAGCGGTGACGCAGGGGTATACGGAATGGCGGGGCTGGTCTATGAAGTACTGATTGAACGGGGCTGGAACCGTGTCACGGGTGTGGAAGTCGAGGTGATTCCCGGGATATCGGCCATTCAATCCTGTTCTTCGCTGCTGGGTGCGCCAATTATGCATGATTCCTGCACGATCAGCCTGAGCGACCATCTAACGCCTTGGGAGAGCATTGCGGCGCGTGTGGAGGCGGCGGGAGCCGCAGACTTCGTGATTGCCTTCTATAATCCGCGCAGCGGAAAGCGCACACGCCAGATTGAAGAGGCCCGCCAAATCCTGCTCCGCTACCGTGATCCTTCCACTCCCGTGGGTATTGTAAAAAGCGCCTACCGCGACCGCGAGCAGACCATTGTCACGACGCTCCAGGAGATGCTTGACCACGAGATCGGCATGCTGTCGACCGTGATCGTCGGCAACTCCGCCACGATGGTTTATGACGGCCTCATGGTTACACCGCGCGGCTATGAACGCAAGTACAGCCTTGGCGCCGATACACAGGCACTGAAGCCGCATGAGCGGCTGCGGACCTCTTCGGAGCCCTGGTCGCTGGCAGCGCTGAATCCCGCGGGGAATGTGGTGAAGGTGAACATCTGCGGCTTCTGCGGCATGAGAAAAGAGAGTGCTGCCGGAGCCGCACGGCGGTTACATCAACAGTTGAACGGCCGGCTTGTGCCAAGAGGGCTGCAGATCAGTGTGGCTGGCTGCGGGATGGCCTGCAGTTCGGCGGTCCTGGAGGATATCGGCCTTGTCTATTCCAAGGGGAGCTACGAACTATATCTTGGCGGAAAAAAAACCGGACGCACCCCGCACGCGGGCAGCAAGGTCCGTGAGGGAATGAACGAAGAGGAAGCAGTGGCCGCAGTAACTGAGGTGGTTGAGCAATACTGTGCGCAGGGCAGTCAGAACGAACGGTTTTATACTTTTTTTGAGCGGATGGGCAGTGGGATTTCAGCGAATTACCCGCAAGCGGAGAGCGTACTCCACTGGGAACACACGCACACATATTCCCATAACCATGAAGAAGCGCAAGGGATAACTACAGTATTGCTTGTAGGACATGGCAGCCGTGTGGAAGAGGGGAATGAAGAACTGCGCAATTTCACCCGGGCGCTTGCTGTCCGCAAGCCGGAGCTTGCCATTGAAACCTGCTTCATCGAGTTGTCGTCTCCTTCCATTTCCGAGGGGATTGACAAATGTGTGCTGGGAGGAGCCGGGACAGTCTATGTGGTGCCGATTATTTTGTTCGCGGCTGGACATTCCAAGCTGGACATTCCGCAGGCTCTGGATCAGGCAAAGCAGAAATATCCGGGTGTGGAGTTCATCTATGGCCGTCCGCTCGGAGTGCAGGAGAGAGCGGTAGAAATTCTGCTCGACCGGATCGCCGGGGCTGTCCCGCAGCCGGTTCAGGTGTCGTCTCAGCCGGAGCTGCCCGGAGACCGGCTGGGGGAAACGCTGCTGCTGGAGCACGGTTCGTTCGCGCAACAGGATACTGGCGGGCAGGAGACTGCGGCTGCATTGTCAGCTAGAGTAATGGCCTCTGCTGCGGATAGGGGCGAGCCTTGTTCCAAAGTGAGAGACGAGGACACCATCGTGCTTGTTATGGGCCGTGGGGGCAGTGATCCGGATGCGAACAGCGACTTTTGCAAGCTGGCCCGCCTGCTCTGGGAGAGAACACCCTACAAAAGCGTCGAAACCTGCTTTATTGCCATCACCAAGCCTTCACTGCCCGCAGGGCTGGAGCGCTGCCTGGCTCTCGGTGCACGCAAAATTATCGTGCTGCCGTATTTATTGTTCAGCGGAGTGCTGATGAAGCAGTTCAATGAGACGGTGAACCGTTTTGCCGCTGCGCATCCGGAGATTGAAGTGGAGGCTGGCACGGGTCTGGGCTCCCATCCGCTGTTGTCTGACATGCTGCTGGAGCGGATCGAAGAGACTCTAACAGGCCGGACGGCAGCCAACTGCGACAATTGCATGTACCGTGAGGAAGCGGCTGCGCACCACCACCATCACCACCATCACGATGATCACCACCACCATCACGATGATCACCACCACCATCACGATGATCACCACCACCATCACGATGAGCATCATGATCACCACAGCCACGGTGAGGAAGGGCATAAGTCCGGGTGTTGCAGCCAACCGGCCCCGGCAGACGCAGATAGGGGTGTCCCGCCGCAGTCCGGAGCTTCATATTCAGAGGATGCGGTGCACCCGGCAGGTGCTCCAGAGGCTCGCCGGCCGCGATGATATTTATACTGTGCGGAACCAGTGACGCTCGGGAACTGGCGCTGGCCCTGTCACGGGAGCAGCTGCCGCTGCTGGCTTCCGTAGTGACGCCCAGCGCTGCGGAACGGCTTGAAGCAGCTGGCATCACAACCCGTGTCGGCCGGCTGGACCAGCAAGGGATGATCGCCTGTTTACGCGAGCTGGGCTGCAGTGCCATTATTGATGCCAGCCATCCGTTTGCACAAGAGGCGCATGACCATGCGATGGGGGCCGCTGCAGCGCTGGGGCTGCCGTATTTGCGTTATGAGCGGCGCAGCCTCATGTATGAGCAGCATCCACGGTTGTTGGTTGTGTCTTCCTATGAAGAGGCTGCCCGCAGGGCCAAGCAGCTGAAAGGCTCTGTCATGCTGACTACAGGCGGTAAAACCTTGGAGATTTTTGCGGAAGCGCTGCTGGGTGACCCTGCGATCCGCCTGACGGTCAGACTGCTTCCCTGTCTGGAAAATATGCAGAAATGCCATTTGCTTGGGATAGAGCAGCGCAACATTATTGCGCTGCAGGGACCTTTTTCACGCGAACTGAACGAGGCATTGTACAAGCAGTATGGCACACAGGTCATGGTTACGAAGGAAAGCGGCGCGGAAGGCTCCCTCGATGAAAAAGTGCACGCCGCGCTCGATATGGGGATATATGTTATTTTGATTGCCCGGCCGCAAGCTTTTTATAAAGAGTATGGCGCGGTGTATGGGTCATTCGAAGAGATGGTGTCCGCAGTTACCGCTTTTAATAAGAAATGAGGGATAGCTATGGAATTTGGCACGGATTTTAAGCCGCTCACAGTGCAGCCGCAGGAAATAGAAAGCCTGAGCTTTCAAATGATTACCCGGGAGCTGGGCGGGCATGCATTTAACGCTTTGCAGTACCCGGTCGTGCAGCGGATCATTCATGCTTCCGCCGATTTTGAGCTGGGACGGAGTCTGGTGTTCCATCCCCGGGCAATGGAGGCAGGGATTACTGCTATTTTGGAGGGGCGGCCCATTATCGCCGATGTGCGGATGGTGGAGGCCGGTATTGCCAAAGAGCGGATTCACAAATACGGCGGTGAGGTACGGGTGCATATTTCTGATCCCGATGTGGTTGAGGCCGCTAAAGCACAGGGAACAACCCGGGCCATCCTCGCCACACGCAAAGCCTGCGCCGAAGCGCCGGGCGGCATCTACGTGATCGGCAATGCGCCAACAGCCCTGCTGGAATTGATCCGTCTGGTCAAAGAAGGTGCAGCACAGCCAGGGCTCATCATCGGCATGCCCGTCGGTTTTGTGTCAGCGGCGGAGTCCAAGGAGGAGCTGCGCAAGCTGGACATCCCTTACATCACCAACATCGGCCGCAAGGGCGGAAGTACTGTTGTGGTTGCGGCTGTCAACGCCCTCAGCCTGCTGGCTGTCCGCCAGGCAGCAGAATCACAGAATCAGAGTGAATAAGGCAGAAGCAAAAGATGCACCCCTTATCAGCAGAGAGAGGAGAAATGGGTCATGCAACAGCGGAAGTCACAGGGTGTGCAGGACGATAAGCGCAGCGGAGATTTGCAGCTTGGACAGAAGGGGCAAGCTGCGGCAGAGCAGCGGGGAAGCCGAGCTGTGCGAGAGCAGCGGGGAAGCCGAGCTGTGCCAGAGCAGCGGGGTAGCCAAACTGTGGCAGCACAGCGAGAGAGCCAACCTGCGGGAGAGCTGCGAGGGAGCCAGCCAGCTGACGGCTGTCCCGCTGGACCGCTGCGCCGTGGCTACACCACGGGCGCCTGTGCGGCCGCAGCCGCCAAAGGTGCTGCGCTCCTGCTGATTACGGGCGAAGCTCCGCCGAGCGTAGAGATCGATCTGCCTGCCGGCTTCAGGCATGCGTTTATGCTGGCCGGAGGGCAGCGCAGCGGCAGGGACTCGGCAGTCTGCGCAACCGTGAAGGATGCCGGAGATGACCCGGATGCGACGCATCAGGCCAGGATTGAGGCTGCTGTGAGCTGGCGTGACAGCCCCGGCGTAGAGATCGACGGCGGCAAAGGGGTAGGCAGAGTAACGAAGCCGGGACTGCCGGTGGCGGTCGGAGAAGCGGCGATCAATCCTGTACCGCGGCGCATGATTGAGGAGGCGGTGTCCGGGGTGCTGGAGGAGCATGGAGCGGCCAGGGGAATGCGGGTGGTCATCAGTGTGCCGGAAGGCGAAGCCATCGCGCTAAAAACGCTGAATCCGCGGCTCGGCATCCTGGGCGGCATCTCCATCCTGGGCACGCGCGGCGTAGTGACACCGTTCTCCACGGAGGCCTACAAGGCCAGTGTCGTACAGGCGATTTCGGTCGCTGCGGCCATGGGGAACAGGCAGATTATTTTGACCACAGGCGGCAGCAGTGAAAAATATGCAATGGCGATGTTCGCAGAGCTTCCGGAGGAAGCTTTTATCCAGATGGGTGAATATGTCGGCTTCTCGCTGGAACATGCCAAGGCTTTCGGTATCCATAAGATCACGTTGGCCGGTATGGCGGGCAAGTTTTCGAAGGTGGCGCAGGGTGCCATGCTGATCCATTCCAAAAACGCGCCGGTGGACTTCGGCTTTTTGGCCAAAATCGCCGCGGAGTCCGGGGCGGATAACGGGCTGGTGGAGGAGATTGCTGCGGCCAACACGGCCTCGCAGGTGGCGGATCTGATGACCGCAGCGGGGAATGACGGATTTTTTGAACAGTTGTGCCTGCACGCCTGCAGACAATGTCTGAAGCATATGAATGGAGGCATGACCGTCGAAATGGTTCTGATGACCATGAAGGGCCGGGTGCTGGGAAGGGCGGAAATCCGTGGCTGACATTATTTATATTATCGGAATCGGTGAGGACGGGGCCGGAGGGTTGACCCCAGACAGTCTAAGCAAGGTGCAGAGGAGCGAGGTACTGCTTGGCGGGGAAAGGCAGCTGTCTTTTTTCAGTGAGTATCATGGGGAGAAGATCGTTCTTAAAAACGGTCTGAAGGCTTTTGCCGATAAGCTGGAGGAAGTGTGGAAGGAGCGGCGTACAGTGGTGCTGGCATCCGGTGACCCGCTGTTTTTTGGGATTGCCGGGTATCTTGTCCGCAGATTCGGGCCGGAGCATGTCGAAGTGATTCCGCATTACAGCAGTGTCCAGCTGGCTTTTGCCCGGCTTGGGGACAGCTGGCAGGATGCGGAGCTGGTCAGCCTGCATGGACGTCCGATCCGGGGATTGGCCCAGCGGATAGACGGCAAGCACAAAATCGCCCTGCTCACCGACGAAACCAACACACCAGCGGTTATCGGTGCTTATTTGCGTGAGTTCGGAATGACCGAATATGAAGCCTTTGTCTGTGAACGGCTGGGCGGGGGCGAGGAGGTCTGCCGGTTCTGGGAACTGGAGGAGATGGAAAAAGGGACCTTTGCTCCTCTGAATGTGGTCATACTGCGGTGGAAGCCGGGAAGCGGGA
The DNA here is from genome assembly GCF_000758705.1 of Paenibacillus graminis. Taxonomy (NCBI): domain Bacteria; kingdom Bacillati; phylum Bacillota; class Bacilli; order Caryophanales; family Paenibacillaceae; genus Paenibacillus; species Paenibacillus graminis. The sequence goes on from NZ_CP009287.1 coordinate 2,325,230, forward strand.
CTGCGGCTGTGCGGCGCGGTTTTGCCTATCCCGATGAAGCCTTCCGCCAGCGGCGCCCGGAGAAAGGCCTGATCACCAAGCGGGAGGTGCGCGCCTTAGTCCTGTCCGAGCTGAATTTGTCTGAAGAAGCGGTGGTCTGGGACATTGGCTCCGGCTCAGGAGCGGTGGCAGCCGAATGTGCGCGGATTGCCCGGTTAGGCAAGGTATACGCCATAGAAAAAAGCGCAGAGAATCTGCCGAATATGGAAGCTAACCGCCGTGAATTCCGCGCCGATTTTGAGGTTATCCATGGCAAAGCGCCGCAAGGCCTGGAACGGCTGCCGGACCCCGATGCAGTATTCATTGGCGGAAGCGGAGGCGGGCTGCGGCATATTATTGAACACTGTTCGCAGCGGCTGCGGCCGGAAGGACGGATTGTGATCGGGGCCATTACAATTGAGACGCTGTATACGGGTTTGGAGGCGCTGAAGCTTGCCGGAATGGCTACCGAGGTGACGCAGCTCCAGGCATCAAGGGGCAAGCCGATTCTCGGCATGACCCGGTTTGAGGGGATGAACCCCGTATACGTGGTAAGCGGGCGCAGACAGGGCTGATTTTGATTGTAGCTCAAGCTGTTCTATCGTCGGCCTTCCTGCCCGCCGGCAGGATTTGGCTCACTGTATACTCTGCACTGCTCCCGGACTGCTTCCGTACTGTGTTCCGCTATTTGTCTAACGCCACTATCTGCGCTCAGCACAAACAAAATCACTAGCAACGTACAGGGTGATTTTTGAAGGGGGATTGGTGGAAGTTGAGGTGATTAGCCGCTGCCAGAAAGGGTTTAGTCCAGGTGTCGCTGCATCAATAGATTAACCTAACTTAAAGGAGGAGCGCTCATGACCACAAGGTTACAAAAAAATAAGATTGAACATCAGCTGCACTCTATGGATGAGCAAGCCGCCCATGAAGAACGAATCACCGAAGCGGCCAGGCAAACTGCAGTTGCAGCGTATCATGCCGATGATGAGTATCCGCTGGTGGAGACTGAGCTTGCCCCCATTGGAACAGGCACCTTGTACGGAGTAGGGGTAGGTCCAGGTGACCCCGAGCTGATTACGCTCAAAGCCTGCCGTTTGCTGAGGGAATGTCCGGTAATTGCCTACCCGGCAACCAAAAAGGGCGGGAAATCCTATGCCCACGAAATTGTAGAAATGCATATCAAGGCGGATGAAAAAGTCATGCTGGGACTTGTCTTTCCGATGACTAGAGATCCTGAGCTGCTGGCAAGCGGCTGGAACCGCACGGCCGAGCTCTGCTGGAACGAGCTGAAGCAGGGCCGGGATGTGGCTTTTGTGACGGAGGGCGATCCCAATCTGTACAGCACCTTTATTCATCTGGCCCGGTTGATGCAGGAGCTTCACCCCGGCGTGCCGATCGTTTCTATTCCGGGAATATCGTCGGTGCTGGGCGCCGCTGCCGCGCTTCAGCAGCCCCTTGCCGATGGCGACCAGCGGGTGGGGATTATTCCGGCTACAGAGGACCGGGCGGCCTTGGAGGAGGCGCTGCTGCATCATGATACGGTGGTGTTTTTGAAGGTGGCCAAGGTGCTGGATCTGCTGCTGGATGTGCTCGATGAGCTCGGGCTTGCGGGAAAAGCTTCCGTTGTGACCAAAGTAACCTCTCCGAATGAAACGGTGTGGCGGGATGCCCGCGAGCTGCGCGGCCAAGAGCTCGAATACCTGAGTCTTATGGTGGTGAGCAAATGACGGCGGCCAGCTTGGAACCCAAGGTATATATCGTAGGTGCAGGGCCGGGTGATCCCGAGCTGATTACGGTAAAAGGCAGCCGCATCCTGCGTTCTGCAGATGTTGTGCTCTACGCGGATTCACTCGTCAGCGGGGAGCTGATCGCCAGTGTGATGCCGGGAGCCGAGGTGCTGCAAAGCTCGGGAATGGATCTGGAGCAGCAGGTGGAGATCATGGCTGCGGCTGTGAAGGCCGGGAAAAGCGTAGCCCGCATCCATACCGGTGACCCTTCCATGTACGGGGCAATCCTGGAGCAGATGTCGCTGCTGAAGCTGTGCGGCGTCAGCTATGAGATCGTGCCGGGGGTCAGCTCTGTTTTTGCTTCGGCGGCAGCGCTGGGTGCGGAGCTCACCGTGCCGGAGCTGACGCAGACCGTGATTCTGACCCGTGCCGAAGGCCGGACGCCGGTCCCGGAGCGCGAGCAGCTGCGGCAGCTGGCGGCGCATCACTGCACCGTAGCCCTGTTCCTCAGCGCTTCGCTGGCTGAACACGCGGCAGCGGAATTTCTCGCTGCCGGGTGGAGTCCCGATACGCCTATCGCTGTTGTGAAGCGGGCGACCTGGCCGGACCAGCAGATTCTGCGGACCACTGTGGCGCGCCTGGCAGCTGATCTGCGCGAAGCGGGCATCACCATGCATGCGATGATTCTCGCCGGCTGGGCGCTGGACCCGGCGCTTACGGACCGTGACCAGTACCGCTCGAAGCTGTACGACAAGACCTTTACCCACGGCTGCCGGGAAGGAATCGGCGCCGATGGCTAAGCGGTATGCAGCCGTTGCGATTACTGTGAATGGCATCCGGCTGGCGCTGAAGCTGGGTGAACGGCTGGCGGATACTGAGGTTTTTTATTACGCTAAATATAGTGAAAACGTACAGGACAACGCGGGAATTGGGCGGGCGTTTGCGGAGCCGGTCAAAGCGCTGCTGCCGAAGCTGTTCCGGCAGTATGAAGGGCTTATCCTGTTCTTTTCGCTGGGGGCGGCAGTCCGGCTGATTGCTCCCCTGCTGGAGGATAAAAGAACCGACCCTGCCGTCATTGTCATTGACGAACGCGGAGAACATGTGGTCAGCATGCTGTCCGGCCACTTGGGCGGGGCCAACAGGCTTACGCGGCAGGTTGCGCAGCTGCTGGACAGCCATCCGGTGATCACTACCGCCTCGGATGTGCAGGGCACCTTCGCCGTGGATCTGCTCGGCTCGGAGTTCGGCTGGCGCGCAGAGAGCTTCGCAGCCATGAAAACAGTCAGCGCCGCCCTGGTCAACGGGGAAGCCGTGGCCTTCCTGCAGGAGAGCGGCGAACGCGGCTGGCTGCCGCCCGGTGCGGTGCTGCCAGAGCATGTCCGCCTCTGCGGAAGCATGGCGGAGCTGCAGGAAGCGCCGTTCAGCGCGGCGGTCGTGATCACGGACCGGCAGCTGCCGGAGCCGGAGGCAGCGGCTCTTGGAGAGCGGACGGTAGTCTACCATCCGCGCAGTCTTGTGCTCGGGCTCGGCTGCAACCGCGGGACCCCGCTGGAGGAGCTTGAAGCGGTGGTGCAGGGTACGCTGGCGGAGCTGGGGCTTTCGCTTCTTAGCGTCCGCAATGCCGCTACTGCCGCGGTCAAAGGCGATGAGGCCGGGCTTCTGGCCTTGTGCGCCAAATACGGCTGGGAGCTGGCCCTGTTTTCGCCGGAGGAACTGAATATGGTGGCGCTGGAGCAGCCCTCGGAAATTGTTTTTAAGGCGACCGGAGCTTATGGTGTCTGTGAGCCGGCAGCCCTGTTGTCCTCAGGTGCCCGCGACCTGGTGCTGAAGAAGAAAAAAAGCGGCAATGCGACCATTGCAATAGCGAGAGTCAGCTTTGCTGAAACGGAGGGGAATAAGAATGAATGAGCAGAGCGGACCGGAGCAGCTTCCCCGGCTCCGCCCGCGTTTTGTGGTAGCCGGAACAGGCAGCGGTTCGGGCAAAACAACAGTGACGCTCGGACTGCTGCGGGCTTTTGCCCGGCGCGGTCTTACAGTGCAGGCCTTCAAATGCGGCCCGGATTATATTGATCCAGCCTATCACGCGGCTGTAACCGGCCGTACGGCCCGCAATCTGGATTCCTGGATGACCTCGGGCGAATATATGCTGGAGTATTTTTTGCGTTCCTCGGAGACAGCCGACCTGTCCGTAATTGAAGGAGTTATGGGGTTGTACGACGGCAAAGAGGCGGCTGCGCTTACCGGATCAACGGCGGAAATTGCCCTCCTAACAGGAAGTCCGGTGCTGCTGGTGGTGGATGTGCGCAGCATGGGACGCAGTGCGGCTGCAATCGTGCTTGGCTTTCAGCAGTTGGAGCCGGGCGTGAACATCGCTGCGGTAATCGTGAACCGCTGCGGGAGCGCCAGCCATTACCGGACGGTCCAAGCCGCGATTGAAGCGGCCTGCGGCATACCGGTCATCGGCTGGCTGGCACGGGATCAGGGACTGGATATCCCGGAACGGCACCTGGGGCTGCTGCCTGCCGTGGAACGCGGAGAGCTGGAGCCGTTATTTGACCGTGCCGCCGACCTGCTGGAGGCAGGAACGGATCTGGATGGACTGCTGCAAATTGCTGCAGCAGCGTCAGTCCTGCATTATCCGGCGGCGGGAGAAATGATGCCGGAAGGAAAAATACTGCCGGAAGGGGGTTCTACGGAAGAGAGTCCGCCAGAGAATGTTCCGGCAGCCAGGAATATCTTTCAGGTGACAGGCGCGCAAGATGCACAGGAACTTCCGGGTAAGCTGCCTGGCGCCGCCGCACTTTTCCCCACGATAGCTGCTAAGATCCATCAGGTGACAGGCGTGCAAGAAGCACAGGAACTTCCGGGTAAGCTGCCTGCCACCGCCGCACTTTCCCCCTCGTTAGCTGCTATGGGAGCCGGTATTATACAGTGCTATCCATCCTTGGATAGCACTGCTCCCCAAGCCCTCGCCTCGGTATATGACCCTGCGCCGGTCATTGCCGTTGCACAGGATGCGGCGTTCAATTTTTATTACGCCGACAATCTGGAGCTGCTGGCCCGTGCCGGGGCCCGGCTGGCTCTGTTCAGCCCGCTCAGCGGCGAAGGCATTCCGCCGGAGGCGGACGGCATCTACCTCGGCGGCGGTTTTCCAGAGGAATTCGCCGCCACAATCGCCGGGAATCCGGCCTTCCTGAACGGCCTAAGGGCAGCGGCAGCAGCAGGTATGCCGCTGTATGCGGAATGCGGCGGCTACATGGTGCTGGCCCGCAGCCTTACCGACCGCGCCGGGGCTGTACATGAGATGGCCGGGATTATTCCCGCCCATACAGTCATGCAGGACCGGCGCACCGCACTCGGCTACCGCGAAGTCACCGCGCGGGCCGATTGCCTGCTGCTGAAGCAGGGCGAGCGCCTGCGCGGGCACGAGTTCCACTATTCCCTGATGAGCTATTCGCCTAGCGAACCGCGGTTGTACGCCTATGACAGCAGCGGACGTAGCGGCAGCCAGCCGGAGGGCTATGCCCGCGGCAATGTTATGGCTGCTTATGCGCATATACATCTGGCTTCCCATATCCCGGCGGCATTCCGGCTGGTAGAAGCCTGCCGCAGCTACCGCAGGAGTAACGAAGACATGCTGCGCTCATAGGATGATACCCATGAGAGCAAGGCCAGAATAAACCGCATGATCCCGGCGAATAAGCTAGGATCATGCGCGCACTTGGAGGAGGAGCTGCCAGATCCGCTAGAGCCTGAGTTCTAAGTGGAAAAAGTAAAACTAATCCGCCGATAATTGCTTAGAAAAGGAATTTAGTGGGAATTTATCCACTTAATTCACGTGAAAATACGATATCAGGAGCAGTTGAGCCAGAATAAGTCTACTTTTTCCCACTACGGATGCCCGTACAGCGAAACGGTACCGAATAAGTATACTTTTTCCACTTTAGTTAGCTCAGTCCGGCCGGTGCACGATCGCAAGGCAGGTTCACTCAAGCCCAGCCGCTTCTCCAGGGATTTTTAGTGTACAAAGTGCAATAGATTGAACTTTTCGGGCGGTTTGATGGGTCTACTGCTGCAGAAAGTACTATAAAAGGCGCGTTCTGACCTAATTGGAAAGGGAGTCGAATCGCCGGTTGTTACTTGGATTGGCCTGCTTGCCTCTATTCCCGATATAGTGGGATTTCGGTGGAAATCTAGTTTCTTTTTCGTATGTCAACCGCTTGTCATAGATCTGCCGGCCACGTATAATAAAGGCAAGAGAACGCTTTATTACACGAATGGCCAATCTTTGGCTGAACGTTTATGGGGAAGGGAGACTGCTGCAGTGAAGGTACTTGGAGCAATTGAAGCAGGGGGAACAAAGTTTGTATGCGGGACAGGAAATGAGGACGGGACGATTATCGACCGGGTCAGCTTTCCGACGACTACGCCTGAGGAAACAATGGGGCTTGTGCTGGACTATTTTACAGGCAAAAATGTGGAAGCAATCGGCATAGGCTCATTCGGACCGATTGATCCGGTAATTGGCAGCCCGACCTACGGCTGCATTACAACTACACCTAAACCCCATTGGGGACAATACAATCTGGTTGGAGCAGTTGCCGGGCATTTTTCCGTGCCTATCGGGTTCGATACGGATGTGAACGGTGCGGCGCTGGGGGAATACAAGTGGGGAGCGGCCCAAGGGCTGGACAGCTGCCTGTATATCACAGTCGGTACAGGGATAGGAGCGGGCGCAGTAGTGGGAGGCAAGCTGGTGCACGGCTTGTCCCATCCTGAAATGGGGCATATTCTTGTGCGCCGCCATCCGGAAGACAAGTTTGAAGGCTTCTGCCCTTATCACAGCGATTGCCTGGAGGGTTTGGCGGCAGGTCCGGCGATTGGCAAACGCTGGGGCAAACCGGCTGGCGAGCTGCCTGCGGATCATCCGGCGTGGGCGATGGAAGCCCACTATCTGGCGCATGCGCTGATGAATTACGTGCTGATTCTGTCACCGCAGAAGATTGTGATGGGCGGCGGGGTCATGAAGCAGAGCCAGCTTTTCCCGCTTATTCATGCGAAGCTTCAGGAGCTCCTCGGCGGCTATGTGCAGCATCCTGCACTGAACGAGGCTATCGGCAGCTATATTGTTCCGCCTCAGCTGGGCGACAATGCAGGTCTGTCCGGAGCGCTTGGACTGGCTAAGCTGGCGCTGGACCGGGAGTAGCCTGAAGGCAGGGATAAGGATTGATTGGCTTTACAGCGCAATTCATCCTTATATTTCCGCTGGAACAAATACTGTTCCCATAGAGGAACGGACAAGCTGTTCCTACTTAGTATAAAAAGGGATTGACTGTTTCACAATATATGGGTATTGTAAGCATTAACAGTATAGCATTCCAGAGGAAGCACCTCTTTCACGTGAATTCGTGGGAGAGGTGCTTTTTTGTGTGCAGATGTAAGGCGGTATAAGCTTCACACCTATATCGTCCTTATATTGTCCGGTGATGGATCTGTCTAAGGAACCGTCCATCCGGAGAGTTCCGGGATTATGCATGCTGTAAGACAAGGAAGGTAGGGATTGGGATGCAGATTGTATTTATGAACCGTTTGTCGAGAATGTCAGGGGCCGATCAAGAGGGTTTAGCCCAGCTCTGGATTGGGGAAGAAGAAGGCACCTGGCGCCTTGGCTGGCGCGATTTCTCCGGCTCAGAGGAAACCGGGGACAGCTTGTGGTATGAAGGCGGCTCCTGGAATGAGATGCTCTGCGTCTACCGGCATGAGCTGGCGGTGAAGATGGGCGATGGCTACCGGCCTCTAATCGATGGGGCCTTTCACGATGAAGACAGCCAGTCCGGCAGCCGCAACCAGGAGCAGCTTAAGCTGCAGTATTTCAGCGAGCAGCATGGCAATGAATCCGTCTATGAAGAGCTCTGCTCCTGGCGCCGGGGCAAAGCCTCCATTGAGCGGAAAGCGCCATACATACTTGCCAGCAACCGTCTCCTGCGGATGCTCAGCGCTTTTCTTCCCCGCACTCTGGAGGAGCTGCTGCAGATTCCCGGCGTAGGCGAGGGCAAGGCCTCGCAATACGGCGAGGACTGGCTGGGCATCACCTCGGCCGCAGAGCGGGAGCATAGCTTTCCGCTGGGCTGGGTGCATGAAGCCGTTGACGAGGAACACTTTGTGTCCTGGCAGTACAAGCAGAAGGAGCTGAAGTACAAGAAGCAGCTGGAGCGGCTGCGGCTGCGCAGGGTTCTGCTGCAGGGAATAGAGGAAGGCCTTGGGATAGAGCAACTGAAGGCAGCGAGTGGGGTAAGCCGCCGAGAAGTGCTTGAAGCGGTAGAAGAGCTGGAGAAGGACGGCTATTCCGTCGAAAAGCTCATTGCTCTCGAACTGGCTGAGGTATCCTCCAGCGAGCAAGCCGGTGTATGGACCGCCTATGAGCTGATGGGTGATACCTTCCTTAAGCCCGTACTTTTCAAAGCCTACGGGGAAGGATTCTCACCTGCGGAAGGATTGGATGTGTATTATGAACGGCTGCGGCTGATCCGCATCCGCTACCGGCGGGGACAATCAGCTAAGCTGGAAGGGGCGACGAATTTATAATCGCCTATGCTGAAGGCCGCTTGGGACTCACTTTAGGAGAATGCTGTAATTTGGAGTAAACTACAGGTATTCCGAATAAAAGGAGAGAAACCTATGATCGTAACATTAACGGTTAACCCCAGCGTAGACGCCAGCACAGGCATTGAGAAGGTCGTTCCTGACCATAAGCTGCGCTGCCGGGAGGCATCCTATAAGCCGGGGGGCGGCGGGGTCAATGTGTCCCGGGCGATCCACAGATTAGGCGGAGAGTCCTTGGCTTTGTATGCATCGGGCGGACTGCACGGGCAGCTGCTGCATAAGATGCTGGAGCAGGAAGGCGTCGGGCACCAGGAGATCCCGATTTCCGGGCAGACACGGGAAAATCTGATCGTTGTGGAAGAATCCACAGGCCAGCAATTCCGGTTCGATATGCCTGGCCCGCACTTTATTGAGGGCGATTGGCAGCAGTGTCTGGAGCAGCTGAAATCCCTGGGCGGGAAGCCGACCTACGTTGTTGCCAGCGGCAGTCTGCCTCCGGGATGCCCGGTGGATTTCTACGGCCGTGTAATTGAAGCCGTGAAGCCTTGGCAGGCGCGGGTGATTGTCGATACCTCAGGCGAAGCGCTGCAAAAGGCTGCTGACGCAGGTGTATATCTGCTCAAGCCGAATGCCCGCGAGCTTGAGGAATTGACCGGACATTCCATTACAGGGGATGCAGAGGTCCGGGCGGCTGCCCTGGAGCTGATCGAGCAAGGTCGGACAGAAGTGGTTGTGGTATCCCTCGGCGGCGAGGGGGCATTGCTGATTACGAGCGAGGGCTCCGAGCATCTCAAGGCACCTGAAGTTCCCGTACTGAGTGTAGTAGGGGCTGGAGACAGTCTGGTGGGCGGGCTGGTCTACAGTCTGGAACGGGGCTGGCCGCTGCGCCGGGCCGTTCAGTTCGGAATCGCCTCCGGAGCGGCGGCGGTGATGAATCCGGAGCGTCAGCTGTGCAAGCGTGAGGATACGGAACGATTGTTTATGCAAATCGAAGCAGCAGATGCAGAGACTCAGCGATAAACCAAAAAGACGAAGGTTTCCTTGCCATGGGGCAGAGAAGCCTTCGTCCTGCTTATTCGTCCATTTTTGTTCATAGCCATTCCTTCTTGCGGAAAATAAACAGCATCCCGCAGCCGAGCGTAACCATAACGGCAATGACTCCATAGTAGCCGTACCGGGTATGAATCTCAGGAATATTGTCAAAGTTCATTCCATAGATCCCGGTGATGACGGTCAGCGGCATGAATATTGTGGTAATCGCGGTGAACACTCTCATGATCTCATTGGCGCGGTTGGCGATACTGGACTGATACGCTTCGCGTAAGTTCCCCATGAGATCGCGGTACGTTTCAAAAGTTTCAGAGATCTTGACCGCATTTTCATAAATATCGCTGAAATACTTCTGCAGCTGATCATCGATCAGGCGGAGGTCTTTTTTGTTAAGCGTGTTGATAACTTCCTTCTGCGGCCCCAGCATCTTCTTCAGCCAGAGAATTTCACTGCGCAGACCAATGATCTCGCTCAGATGCGATTTCTTGGTATGCATCAGAATATCCTCTTCCAGCTTCTCAATCCGCGCTTCAATCCGGTCACCGACGGAGAAATAATTGTCTACGACAAGGTCGATCAGCAGATACAGGAAACGGTCAGGCTCGCTGACCTCCTGCTCCCACAGAATGGGCTTCAGTACGCGCAGCTCATGAATTTTTTGCTTGGTGACGGTGATAATGAAATTTCTGCCCAGAAACACGTTGAGCGCACGCAGAAAAATCTCTTCATCATCAAAACGGATGCTGTTGACTACAATAAAATAATGGCTTTCGTAAATTTCCAGCTTCGGGCGCTGATCCTCTTCGCTGAGGCAGTCCTCAACGGCCAAATCATGCAGATTGTACAAGGGCTGAAGCAGCTCCAGATCCTCAACATCCGCATCAATCCAATAAAATCCCTCAGCGGGGGCAGTCAATGTTTCTTCAATGTCATCTACAGGTGTAAAAACCCCTGCGTTTACCAGCCGGATTTTCATCTGATCCACTCCTCTTAAGCCCTGGTCTTCTCCAGAGCCTGTGCTAAATTATAGGCACAGGGAACAATCAGCTTGACCGGTGGTACAGTCAATTCTTGAGGCCAAATGACGGTTCGAGGGCATGAAGAAGAAATGCTCCCGCCGCCGGCAAGCTGATGTTAATCCTGTGTGGTTGCTCTTTCTGGACGCTTATCTGCGAACTCGGGTCGCCTTCCATTCTTCTCTCACCTCTTCTTTTCGTCAGGTAGGGGCTGTGAAACCCTTGTCTAGTATAACCCCGGGTTATGGGTCTTTCAAGCTAAATTCTTGCGGCTTTTGGGGACCCAATAGCATTGTATGGACTTGACGAAAAGGAGGTTCATGATTTAAAGTGAATTTTAAGAAAAGCATTTAACGTTATGTGACTTTTTCTCAATTGAATACAGCTAAATCTTATCAAGAGCAGGTGGAGGGACTAGCCCGATGAAACCCGGCAACCGGCGTGTGAACGCACGGTGCTAATTCTTGCGGAAACTTTGTATGGGAAGCCTGTCCGGCTGCCTGGCACAAGTTCTCTGGCAGATGAGAGAGGCGCATATGACTGCAGATATATGACCTTTCTCACAGAGAAAGGTCATTTTTACATTGTCATCAACGAAGGAGTGGAAACTAGAAATGCCGATAAAAATTCCCGACAGCCTGCCGGCCAAAGAAGTATTGTCCGGAGAAAATATTTTTGTAATGGATGAAAGCCAGGCCTTCCACCAGGACATCCGTCCGCTTCGCATAGCCATCCTGAACTTAATGCCTACGAAGGAAACTACAGAGACGCAGCTGCTGCGCCTGGTCGGGAATTCACCGCTTCAGGTGGATGTTGTGCTGCTGCACCCGAGCTCTCATACCTCGAAGAACACCTCGGCGGAGCATCTGAAGAGTTTTTACAAAACCTTTGACGAGATCAGCGACCGCCGCTTTGACGGGCTGATTATCACCGGCGCTCCGGTGGAGCAGCTGGACTTTGAAGACGTGAATTATTGGGAAGAATTGAAAGGGATTTTTGAATGGAGCAAGCACAACGTGACCTCGACCATGCACATTTGTTGGGCGGCACAGGCAGGGCTCTATCATCACTTTGGCGTGCGCAAGGTGAATCTGGACGAGAAATGCTTCGGCGTGTTCCCGCACACCGTGAACCAAAACAATGTAAAGCTCCTGCGCGGCTTTGACGAGGTGTTCCATGTTCCGCATTCCCGGCATACGGATGTCTCGCGTGAAGATATCCTTGCCAATCCCGAACTGCAGATTCTGGCCGAATCCGAAGAAGCCGGAGTGTATCTGGTTTCGACGCTTGACGGCAAGCAGATTTTTGTGACCGGGCATTCCGAATATGATCCGTTTTCGTTAAAGTGGGAGTATGACCGGGATATCGCCAAAGGGATGGATATTGCGATACCGAAGCATTACTATCCTAAGGATGATCCGCAGCGCACACCGCCGGCAGTCTGGCGTGCCCATGCCAACTTATTATTCTCTAATTGGCTCAATTACTATGTATACCAGGAGACCCCTTACGATATAGACCAAACCGATTATTTAGTATTCTAAATATATAAGAGAACACCATACTTAGGAGGCAGCAGCTATGGATGAAAAATTGAGGATTGAGAGCAGATTGGCGCAGATTGGTTCGCAGGAGGACCCGGCTACGGGGGCAATTAATTATCCGATTTACAATGCAACGGCATTCCGTCATCCCAGACTTGGACAGAGTACGGGGTTTGACTATATCCGTACCAAGAATCCTACCCGCTGGGTGCTGGAAGAAGCTGTGGCAGAGCTTGAATCGGGGGATGCTGCTTTTGGCTGCAGCTCTGGAATGGCTGCGCTGACAACCCTATTTGCCTTGTTTGGACAAGGTGACCATTTAGTGGTTTCGCTGGACCTGTACGGTGGAACCTACCGTCTGCTTGAACGGATTCTCTCCAAATACGGCATAAGCGCCTCTTATGTGGATACGAATGATCTGGACGGTCTGGAGGCTTCACGGCGTCCGAATACCAAGGCTGTTTTTATCGAAACGCCCACCAATCCGCTGATGATGATTACGGATATCGAAGCTGTCTGTACGTGGTCCCGCCGTCATGGACTGCTTACGATTGTGGACAATACGCTGCTGTCACCGTTTTTTCAACGGCCGCTGGAGCTTGGGGCGGATATCATCGTCCATAGCGCGACCAAATATTTGGGAGGCCACAACGATGTGCTTGCCGGACTGATCGTAACCAAAGGTGCCGGGCTGTCTGCAGAAATGGCGGTTTTGCACAATTCCCTGGGTGCAGTCCTGGCACCAAATGACTGCTACCAGCTGATGAAGGGGATGAAAACACTCGCGCTGCGCATGGAACGGCATGAGAGCAATGCGCTGGCGCTGGCCCGCTATCTGCTGGAGCATCCGGCAATCGCTGAGGTTTTCCATCCGGGACTTCCTGACCACCCGGGTTATGAAATCCAGAAACGCCAAGCCTCGGGCAACACCGGGATCTTCTCCTTCAAGGTAAAAGATGCCAGATACGTCGAGCCGCTGCTGCGCCATATCCGTCTGATTGCCTTCGCCGAAAGCCTCGGCGGGGTGGAGTCGCTGATGACCTATCCGGCGGTGCAGACCCATGCTGATATCCCGGTGGAAATCCGCGACGCTGTCGGTGTAGATGACCGTCTGCTGCGCTTCTCCGTCGGGATTGAGCATGCGGATGATTTGATTGCCGATCTCGGACAGGCGCTGGAAGCGGCCCGGATCGAACTGGAAGAGGCATCTGCCGGCACAACGCCCGCTGAAGAATAAGAAGCTTGGCCGCGGCGCCCTCACGGGCGCCGCTGTTTTTTGATAGATCAGTAAGTATGTATGGGGTCCCCGCAAAGTATCTGAATCAGCTTCCATGCAAAAGCCCCGCTTGTGGATTATTTTAAGGCGGCTGGATTTATAGTTTTACGCCGGCGTGTCCCAGCAAAGGTTTCTCAAGGCGTCCGGATTGTGATACGATGGAGGAACGAGCTTATTCATTTGTTCAACAAATTTAATACATCTACCTTGCTGTATAGGCGTAAAAAGGAGGCTGCTAACGATGAGTGCAATAGATCTGATTCTGGAGAAGGCGCTGAAGGGCGAACGGCTCGGGCTGGAGGATACGGTCCGGTTGTTCGAGAGCAATGAAATTGAAAAAATGGGCGCTGCCGCTGACATTATCATGAAGCGCTGGCACCCGGACCCGCTGGCTACTTTTGTGATTGGCCGCAATATCAACTATACGAATGTATGTGATGTGTACTGCCGTTTCTGTGCGTTCTACCGCAGACCGGGCTCTGAGGAAGGATATGTGCTGCCCGACGAGACGATTTTTCAGAAAATCCAGGAAACCATCGATGTGAATGGTACGGAAATTCTCATGCAAGGCGGGACCAATCCCAATCTGCCATTTAGCTACTATACGGATTTACTGCGCGGAATTAAGCAGCGTTTCCCGGAGATCACCATGCACTCCTTCTCCCCTGCGGAGATTATGAAAATGGTTGAAGTATCCGGTTTGCCGCTGGAGCAGGTGGTCCGCGAGATTCATGCTGCAGGTCTGGATTCCCTTCCCGGGGGCGGAGCGGAAATTCTGGATGACCGGACCCGCCGCAAAATCAGCCGTCTCAAAGGCTCCTGGCGGGAATGGATGGATGTCATGCAGACCGCACACAAGATCGGCATGAACACCACGGCAACCATGGTTATCGGCCTTGGCGAGAGCATGGAGGAGCGGGCGCTTCATCTGCTGCGGGTACGGGAAGCCCAGGACGAGTGCATTGCGAACAAATATGACTCCGAAGGGTTCCTGGCGTTTATCTCCTGGACCTTCCAGCCGGATAATACCAATCTGAAGCTGGACAGACAGACGCCGGAAGAATACCTCAAAACGGTTGCCATCAGCCGTCTGGTACTGGACAACATCAAAAATTTCCAGTCCTCATGGGTTACAATGGGGCCGGAGGTCGGCAAGCTGTCCCTGCAGTATGGCTGCAACGACTTTGGCAGCACCATGATTGAGGAGAATGTAGTATCCTCGGCGGGCGCAACCTACAAGGTCAACATCGAGTCCATTACCCAGCTGATCCGCGAAGCAGGCAAGATCCCGGCGCAGCGCAACACGCGTTATGACATCCTGCGGGTGTTCAACGATGCGAACGCGAAGATTGACAATGATTTTGTAATGCAGAACTAATAATTTAATAAAATTAAAAATATTTATAACTTCATGTGTGATATTTTATTGCGGCGTCTATCCTTGTGGAATTCCTCTATGGGAATTTACAAAGATAGACTTTTTTTTGTGTTATGTAAAGTTTTATAGGCATTTTACCCAAAATTAATGGTTGAAATGTGATATTTTACACAACTATTACTCAGATTTAATGCATTTTGCTAGATTCATATTTTGGGGTATGATACAATCTTGCGGTCAGCATAAGTAGGAATACGAAACATATGGGGAGGATATCTGACTTATGGGAGAAAGAAGATGGAACAAGCCGATAGCTTCGATATTGGCGACCACCGTTCTGGCAGCACAAGTGCTGGGCGGAGTTTTTGCAGTTCCGGTTTTGGGAGCAGGCAAGGCAGAAGCCGCAGGCGCTGAAGCCGTAGATCCGGGAACTCCCGGGACAATTAATCTACGCCTGATGAGCACCACGGATGTTCACACCAATGTGATGGGCTGGGATTATTTTAAGAACAATTCATCGTTAACAGTGGGGCTGGACCGGACGGCGACTTTGGTGAAACAAGCCAAAGCAGAGCCGAAAGGAACATACAATCTTCTGCTCGATAACGGCGATTTGATTCAAGGCACACCGCTTGGCACATATCTGTCGAAGCAGGCTGATCCGGAGGGCAAGCTGAACCAAATTCATCCGATGATTGCGGCTATGAATATTATGGGCTATGATGCGGCAACACTTGGCAATCATGAATTTAACTATGGACTGAATTATTTGGAAAGTGTAACATCGGCAACTTATGCTACTTATAGCCATTCGAATAATTTTCCGAAGTTCCCCTATTTGAATGCAAACGTGTATGTGGATGACAAGGATAACGATCCTGCGAATGATGTAAACTATTTTACGCCTTACAAGATTTTGGACAAAAAAGTTAAAGACAGCAACGGCGTTGAGCAGACCATCAAGGTCGGTCTTATTGGCTTGGTGACCCCGCAGATCATGGACTGGGACAAAGCCAACCTGGAAGGCAAGGTCATCACCAAAGACATTGCTGCGACAGCCAGCAAATTTGTTCCGCAAATGAAGGCTGAAGGTGCTGATGTCATCGTCGCTATGGCGCATACCGGTTTTGACAAGTCCGCAGTGGAAGGCGACTTCTCCGAAAATGACATTAATGCGCTCAGCAAGGTAGCGGGCATTGATGCCATTACGTTCTCCCATACCCATAAGGTATTCCCTGCAGCGGATGTGAAGTCACTGGACGCATCATTCAAGGATGCCGCTGGCAACGAGCTGCCTGGCATCGACAATGGCAAAGGCCAGATTAACGGTGTTCCGGCAGTTCAAGCCGGTTATGGCGGAGGCTATTTGGGCCTGATCGACCTTGCCATTAGCCAGGACCCGGCTAAGAGCGGGCATTGGAAGGTGGACAAGTCCGCTTCCACTTCCTCGACACGTTCGATTTACAGAAACGAGAACAAAGTGAATATTTCCAATGTTGAACCGGACCCTGAGGTAGACGCGGCTGTTGCTGCCAATCATCAGGCCACAATTAAGTACGTCAGTGAACAGCTCGGCACAACAAACGTACCTATGAACAGCTATTTTGCTCTGGTGCAGGATGATCCGACCGTTCAGATCGTAACCTATGCCCAGAAGCGTTATGTCGAGAATCTGATTAATACAGATCCCTCCTTGGCCCAGTATAAGGGTAAGGCAATTCTTAGTGTAGGAGCACCCTTCAAGGCCGGACGCAACGGTCCGGATGAGTATACGGAAATCGAGGCAGGACCATTGACCATCCGCAGCGCAAGTGACTTGTACCTCTATGATAATACGCTGAAAGCGGTCGAGGTCAGTGGCGCTACGGTAAAAGAGTGGGTGGAGATGAGTGCGGGTGCATTCAACCGTATCGATCCGGCAGTTTCCACGCCGCAGGAGCTGCTCAACTCCAAGTTTGCCGTATATAATTTCGATGTTATTGACGGAATTAAATATAAGATTGATGTGACCAAAAATGCGAAATACAACACGGATGGAACAATTAATGACGGTTCCTCCAGCCGTGTAACTTCTATTACTTATAATGATCAGCCTCTTAATATGGATCAGAAGTTTATCGTTGTTACCAATAACTACCGTGCGAGCGGCGGGGGGAACTTCCCTATCAAGGACGGCAAGCTGATCATTGATACGCTGGAAGAAAACCGTCAGGTTCTGATGGATTATATCAAGGAAGCAGGTACCGTGAATCAGCCTGCGGACAACAACTGGTCTATCCAGCCGATCAAAGGGGATGTCAAAGTAACCTTTACCTCATCTCCGAAGGCTAAGAAGGTATTGCTTAAGGATGACAAAATTACGGATACCGGCACACAGAACGATAAAGGGTTCGAAATTTATAACCTCGATCTGAGCGGTGATGTCAAGGTTCACATTCTTGGAATCAATGACTTCCACGGCCAATTGGATACAACATCCTATGTAGGCGACAATGCTGTGGGCACAGCTGCCATTCTGGCAACTTACCTGAAAACGGCACGTGCACAATATGCGAACTCGCTGCTTGTCCACAATGGAGACTCTGTAGGAGCTTCAGCTCCAGTGTCCTCAAGGGAGCGCGACAAGCCGACGCTGGAATGGATGAACCTGATGAAGTTCGATGTCGGAACTTTGGGCAACCATGAGTTCGACCAGGGTGTCGCAGCACTTAAAGCACAAATTTTTGGCGGTGTAGACCCAGTAAATGAAAAAATTACCCATGCACCTGTGAATTTTGACTATATTAATGCCAATGCAGTAGATAAAGATACAGGCAAACCTATTATCAAACCGTATACCATCAAAGAAGTGGGCGGTGTGAAAATCGGATTTATCGGCGTGGTTACCAAAGCCACTCCAAGCAAGGTATCTCCGGCCGGCACAGCCGGTGTGAGATTCCTGAGCGCTGAGGAAGAGGTTGCGGCGATTGGCAAATATGCTGCAGAGCTTCAGAAGCAAGGCGTTGAAACGATTATTGTCCTTGCCCATGACCCGGCAACCACCAAAGGGGATGTGACTACAGGCGAAGCCGCGGACTTAGCCAAGGCTCTTCCGGCCGATTCACCGGTTGATGTCATCGTGGCCGGCGACAATCATGCGCTTGCCAATGGCGTAGTGAACGGTAAGCTGATTGTTCAGGCTTATTCCTACGGAACCGCATTTGAAGACATCAAATTGGTGATTGATCCGGATACCAAGGATGTCAAAGCCAAATCAGCTACCGTAACCTCAACCCTCCAAAAAGGAGTGGAACCGGATGCTGAAACGGTGGCCTTGGTGAACAAGTACCTTAAGCTTCACCCGGAGTTGGCCCTGCCAGTCGGCACTACAGACGGTTCGGTTACCCGTACGGATGCCTACAATAATGAAGCTCCTCTCGGCAACCTGATTGCCGACGCTATGCGCCAGGCTGATTTTAAAGATGGCAAAGGCATTGCAGATTTCGCCTTCATGAATCCGGGCGGCATCCGCGCCGATCTTCCAAAAGGCAATGTATCTTTTGGCGACCTGGCGAAGATCCAGCCGTTCGGCAACACGCTGGTGAAGCTGACGCTGACCGGTGAGCAGATCAAAACCCTGCTTCAGCAGCAATGGGGAACCAAAGCTGACGGAACGGCTGACACCAAAACCCTTCAGATCTCCGGTCTGAAATATACCGCAAATATGTATCTGCCGGTGGCTGACCGGATTGCCAGCCTGACCAAGACTGACGGAACACCGATCAGCATGACAGAAAGCTACACGGCAGTCGTCAACAACTTCATGGCTGCGGGCGGCGATAACTACAGTGTACTGACCAAGGCCAGTGAATCCCTGGCAGGTCCGATAGACCTGGATGTCTTCTATGATTACGTTCAGAACACATTTAAGGGCGGGGCGATTACGGCCGCGATTGAGGGCCGGATTACGAATAACCTGACAGCTTCAACGCCAGCTCCGGGTCAAGGCGGCGGAGGCGGAGGGGGTACTGCACCAACAGCTACGCCAAAACCTACGGCTACACCTGCACCGGCTGCAACGGCAACGCCTGCACCGGCCGCAACCGCAACTCCGGCTCCTACACCAACGCCTGCAATCACTTTTGGTGATTTAGGCAAAGTGGCTTGGGCGCAGGAAGCGATCAATTCTTTGGCGGCCAAGGGCATCCTAAAAGGAATTGACGGAAAGAATTTCGCTCCGAACAAGACAGTAACACGCGCAGAATTTGTTGCGATGCTGGTTCGTGCACTGAACCTCACTCCTTCAGGAGCAAGCACCAAATTCAGCGATGTGAAGCAAGGGGTATGGTATACCGATGCCATAGCTGCTGCTGTTAACGCCGGTATTGTGAAAGGCTCCGGCAACGGCAAGTTCGAGCCGGGCCGTGAAGTGACCCGTGAAGAGATGGCGCTTATGATCGCGGCAGCGCTTAAGGATCAATTGCAGCCCATCGACTCTGCATCCGTACTGGCCGGCTTTGGCGACAAGTCGAAAATCGCTTCCTATGCTCAAGAGGCTGTAGCCCAGCTTACACAGCTTGGCATTGTCAACGGAGTGGATGGAAAGAAATTTGCGCCGAAGAGCGATGCTACCCGTGCACAGGCAGCGGTCATCATTTACCGTATGCTGGAGAAGAAAGCTTCCTAAGCTTTGAATCTGGCATGAACTAGTCATTCATAAAAGAGCTCCGCCCATCGATTTGATGGCAGCGGAGCTCTTTTTGTACAGGCAGGAATGCGGGAAGTGCGTTACTTGACGGCAGCTTCCCACTTGCAGCGGACCGGGGAGACAATCGCATTTTCTTTTTTTAGTTCGGTGAAGGCTTTGTCAATGGCTTTGCGTTCCAGACCGGACAGCTTTTCAACCTCGCCTGCGCTGAGCGGAGTTTCCGATGCCTTAATAATATCGAATACCTGTTCCTTAACACTCATGGGTTTCCACTTCCTTCATCATTAGTAGTATTGAATATAGCCTTTGATAGTTTCGTAGTATAAAAGAAAACGGGCAAATATGCAGTGATATTTTTGTTTACAGTCATATCCAAAAGTGATATCATAATTATATCAAATACATATCTTATGGAGGTGCCTTTCATGAAAGAAAAAACATTGCATCCAATCAGCGGCTTTCTGGTTATTGCGCTAATTGCCATCTGTGTGGCAGGAGGGATTTACGGTGCAGCTCATGACTATGCTATGATTCCCGTTATCCTGTTTGTCGTAGCAGGTGTGCTTTGTACGAGTATTACGGTAGTGCAGCCGAATAAGTCTGTCGTGGTAACCTTTTTTGGTAAATACGTCGGTACCATTGTCAACAGCGGGCTCTTTGCCGTCATTCCCTTCAGCATCCGCAAGACCGTATCCCTGCGGGTGCGCAATTTCAACAGTGTGAAGCTGAAGGTAAATGATGTCGAGGGGAATCCGATTGAGATTGCCGCAGTTATCGTATTTAAGGTAGTCAATTCTGCCAAAGCGTTGTTTGATGTCGACAAATATATGGCTTTTGTAGAAATTCAGAGTGAGACTGCGCTGCGGCATGTGGCCAGCCGGTATCCTTACGACAATTTTAACGAATCCGGGATGTCCCTGCGGGCGAATGCGGATGAAATCGCCAAGGAGCTGGCAACGGAGCTGCAGGAACGTCTTTCCTTATCCGGTGTTGAAGTCATCGAGGCACGCCTGACACATCTCGCGTATTCCACTGAAATCGCCAGCACCATGCTGCAGCGCCAGCAGGCGTCCGCCATTCTGTCCGCACGGCAGATTATTGTTGAGGGTGCCGTCGGCATGGTGGATATGGCGATCCGCCAGCTGAAAGAGAGCGGTGTAGTCGAGCTTGATGAAGAACGCAAAGCGGCGATGATTAACAATCTGATGGTAGCGATTGTGTCGGAGCGCGGTGCGAGTCCGGTCATTAACGCCGGCTCGTTATACTAAGGATCGTTCATCATGGCGGCCAAGAAGAGCTTTCCGCTGCGGATCGATCCCGAACTGCACGAGGCGCTGGAACGGTGGGCAGGAGAAGAATTTCGCAGCGTGAACGGACACATCGAATACTTGCTGCGTGAGGCTTTGAAACGCGCAGGCCGCTTGCCTGAACGGAAACGCCGGGAAGAATAGTATTGCGGGGCAGAAGGCGGCTTCTGCCCTGCATTATTTTTGGCGTTGGTATTGCGGATTTTTATTGAGGATATGTTACCTGAAGATGTTTACCTTAGGAGATTGACTTGACGGAACGCCGGAGACAGAATTATAATTACACATGATTCATGTTAATAGCGTTGACAAAGATAGGGATTGTTACTACAGGACCGCTTCAGAGAGAGGAAACTTCAGGCTGCAATTTCCTCCGGTATCCGGTAACCGATCTACCCCTTTGTAGCTGCGGTTATGAACTCCCGGGTGCTGTCTATTTGCGGACAACCTGCAGGGTATAGTAAGAACCGCCGGTTCATGGCCGTTATTCCCATGCTGATGAAGGATTCCTGCAGGATTGGAATCGAATTTGGGTGGAACCACGGGTGCAATCACTCGTCCCTTTGCGGGACGGGTGTTTTTTGTATGTATTGATAGCCTATGCTTTCGAAGCGAGTTTTGTACGAAGCACAATCAGGAAGCAGAGGCTCACAAAACTTTCAGGAGGAATAATCATGCCGGTAAATATTAAGCTTCCGGACGGCTCGGTCCGGGAATATGCGGAGGGCAGCAGCATTGACGATGTAGCGGCTTCGATCAGCAGCGGGCTCCGCAAGAATGCGGCAGCAGGCAAGCTCAACGGGATTGTTGTAGACTTGGCAACGCCGCTGCAGGAAGGTGCGTTAGTGGAGATCGTGACCCTGGATTCGCCGGAAGGCCTCGAAGTGATGCGCCACAGTACTGCCCACTTGATGGCGCAGGCGGTTCGGCGCTTGTTCGGAACCAAGGAGGTTAAGCTGGGGGTAGGTCCGGTAATCGAAGATGGCTTCTATTATGATATGGATCTGGAGCACCCGCTGAATCCGGAGGATCTGCTCAAGATCGAGAAGGAAATGGAACGTATCGTATCCGAGAATCTGCCGATTATCCGCAAAGAGGTCAGCCGCAGGGAAGCGCTGGAGCGTTTCGGCGAGCTGGGCGATCCGTACAAGCTGGAGCTGATCGAGGCGCTGCCTGAGGATAGCGTGATCACGATTTATGAACAGGGAGAGTTCTTTGACCTCTGCCGCGGTCCGCATGTCCCTTCCACAGCGAAGATCAAAGTCTTCAAGCTGATGAATGTAGCCGGAGCTTACTGGCGCGGCGACAGCAAGAACAAGATGCTTCAACGTGTATATGGTACAGCCTGGATCAAAAAAGCACAGCTCGATGAGCATCTGCGTCTGTTGGAGGAAGCCAAGAAACGCGACCACCGGAAGCTCGGCAAAGAGCTGGAAATCTTCACATTCAACCAGCTGGTAGGCCAGGGTCTGCCGATCTGGCTGCCAAAAGGCGCGAAGCTGCGCAGTATTCTGGAACGTTATATCGTGGATCTGGAAGCCAGCCTCGGCTATCAGCATGTATACACTCCGGTGCTTGGCAACGTGGAACTGTACAAAACTTCCGGGCACTGGGAGCATTACCAGGAAGATATGTTCCCGAAGATGACGATCGATACTGAAGAATTCGTCCTCCGCCCGATGAACTGCCCGCATCACATGATGATATATAAGAGCTCGATGCACAGCTACCGTGATCTGCCGATCCGTATCGCTGAGCTGGGTACGATGCACCGCTATGAGATGTCCGGCGCGTTGACAGGTCTGCACCGCGTGCGCTCCATGACGCTGAACGATTCCCATATCTTCTGCCGTCTGGACCAGATTAAGAGCGAGTTCACCCGTGTGCTGGATCTGATCAAGCAGGTGTACAGCGATTTCGGCATTCACGATTACCGCTTCCGCTTGTCCTACCGTGATCCGCAGGATACCGAGAAATATTTCCAGAACGATGAAATGTGGGAAACTGCACAGCGGATGCTGCGTGAAGTGGCTGAGGAAGCCGGCTTGCCGTTCTTTGAAGCGGATGGCGAAGCCGCGTTCTACGGTCCGAAGCTGGACGTGCAGATCCGGACGGCACTGGGCAAAGAAGAAACATTATCCACCGTACAGATCGACTTCCTGCTTCCTGAGCGCTTTGAGCTGGAATATGTCGGGGATGATGGTCAAAAGCACCGTCCGGTCGTGCTGCACCGTGGTATCCTCGGCACCATGGAGCGTTTTGTAGCCTTCCTGCTGGAGAACTTTGCCGGTTCCCTGCCGCTCTGGCTGTCTCCTCAGCAGGTGAAGATCATTCCGGTATCCTCGGCATTTGATGATTATGCCAAGGAGGTTGAAGCGAAGCTGCTGGCCAGCGGCATCCGGGCCGAAGTAGACCTGCGCAACGAGAAAATGGGCTACAAGATCCGGGAAGCGCAGCTGGAGAAGCTGCCTTATATGTTCGTGGTCGGTGAGAACGAGATGAATGCGGGAAGCGTCTCAATCCGCAAGCGCGGTGAAGGCGATATCGGTGCCCAGCCGCTTCAGGAAGTTATTGCTGCATTGGTTAAGGAAGTTGCGGAGCGTGTAATCTAAAGCTGCTGCCGCAGATATTCTGATAGTTGTAAGGCCTATATAAGCCTCTGTCATACGCCGCCTGCGGCCGTTACCTTACGGCTGCAGGTATAAAATTTTGTGAAACGGGAAACCTTCGCTAATAGGGGGAGGTTTAACTAATGAACAAAATGGGCTTATGCCAGAGGTTTTGGTGTCTTTTCGTCACTATTGTACTTTTGCTGACTGCTGCCGGAGTCTATCCTGATTTTGGACACAAGCGGGTGGAAGCGAACGGGACGGGAGACACTGCAAATCAGCTAAGCAGTACAACAAAGTCACTTGATCCGCAATATACTAAGGATGCTATGCCGTTCAGCAGTGTCCACAGCCATACTCTAAATGACGTGCTTTCGGTTGGCCAAGCCGCGCTGTACGCTCAGGGGGAGTCCGTTTCCAGAGGGGTTTCCCGTTCAGAGGCGCTTGCCCAGTCGGGCCAGCCGGCGGCAAGCCAGGCACCGAAGCATTCAGCAGCACCTCAGCCAGTCCAACCATCGGCGAAGCAGCCGCTGAGGCCGGCATCCATTCAGGTGGCGGCACCTGCACCGGAGCAGATTATCTCTTCTCTAAAAGTAACAGCTACAGGCTATACAGCAGGTTATGAGTCTACAGGCAAAACCGCAAAACATCCGCAGTACGGCATTACCTATTCAGGTGTCAAAGTCCGCCGGGATAAAAATGCCGTCTCAACCATCGCCGCGGACCCGAAAGTCATTCCGCTTGGCAGCGTGCTGTATATACCTGGCTATGGCTACGCGGTTGTAGCGGATACAGGTTCAGCCATTAAAGGCCGGAAAATTGATCTGTATTTCAGCACCACCAAGCAGGTCTATAAGGAGTGGGGAAAGAAGACGGTAGTGGTTCAGCTCATTAAGCGGGGGAACGGAAAATGTACCGAGAACATGCTGAAGAGTCTGGGACAGGCCATCCAAACTTATAATGCCATCCCGCAGGATCTGCTTGAGGAAGTTATTTAACGCTTGCCGCATAGAGCGGAAGTATGAATTTTATTTCACTTGATCATGCATAAATAGGCCCTGCCTTTCTCATAATACGGACTGGGGCAGAGTAATAGCCTC
Source organism: Paenibacillus graminis (assembly GCF_000758705.1). Lineage (NCBI taxonomy): Bacteria > Bacillati > Bacillota > Bacilli > Caryophanales > Paenibacillaceae > Paenibacillus > Paenibacillus graminis. The sequence goes on from NZ_CP009287.1 coordinate 2,349,545, forward strand.
TTTCGTCAGCATCTCAGAGCGCAATCTGAAATCAGACTGCACAAGAGACAAGGGAGGTGATTTCCGTGGCCAATTCCAAGAAACCAAAGGTACAAGAAAATTATCAAACACCAAACGAAAAATACAATGCTGAATTTGCTGTTGAAAATGACGGCGCATCGAAGCAGAGCATTGCTAAACCGGTCCAAAAACCACAGCAGTAATGCTGTAGATAGCTTTTGGAACAGCAGCTTTCAACGAATTGCATCAGATATTTAACCGGCTGTCCCGTTTCCGTTCAGTTCTCTGAGCGGTGGGGCAGCCTTTTTATGGTGTGGATTTAACTTTTTTTACCATGCGCCTCAGTCCGGAGACTGAGGCAAGTTTCCTTCTCCCGGCGCTGTTCTCCGGCCGCCTGTTCCTGTAGACTAAGGCTATAAGATTGAACCAAGCGAGCTACATCAATATAAAGGGGAAATGAAGGATGAAAAGACGATTCACCAGCCAGATCCTCGGGGGTCTGATCCTGATTGGTCTGGGAGCGATGTTTCTGCTTAGGCAGATGGGGTACACCGATTTCAACATAGGTTCTTTGTTCGCCGATTATTGGCCGGTTATTCTTATCGTCATGGGTGTGCAGAATGTTCTGTCCACGAATGACCACGGCAAGGGATCATCTCTGTTTTGGGGGTTCTTTTATCTCGCGCTTGGGGTGTTTTTCCTGGGCCGCAACCTGGATTGGTTCTATGTATCGGCAGGCGATTTTTTCAAATTGCTGATTCCCGTTATGCTGATCGGCGGAGGGCTATACGTAATCTTCAAACCGCGGAATCATACACCTCCCGTTCCGCCGTCACCGCCAACTTTCTATCCTCCGGGACCTGAAAAAAGCTCTTTGGACGTTGAACCGCCCAAACCTCTCGAATCCACGCTCGATGAGCAGTTCGAGCAGAAATTCGGCAAGCCTGAGGGCAAGCGGGATTGGAACGAATATCTGCAAAAGGATGATGAGGACGAGGATGAGGACAACGGGCATATCCGCTCATCGGCGGATTCACGCTGGCAGGAAAAGCATGAGCGGCATGAACGCAGACGTCAGGAGCGGCAGGAGCGCCACGCCCGCCGGCATGGCGAATGGCACGGCAGGTTTGACGATGGGGATGACTCGAAGGAAACGACGCACCGCTCCGCTTTTATCGGGGATGTTCATATGGGCAAGGATCATTTCCAGCTCAAAAATACGAATATTTCGCAGTTCATCGGCGACACCGTGCTGGATCTGACCAATGCGCAGATTCCTTACGGGGAGACGAAGATTAATATCTCTGCTTTTGTAGGCGACATCAAGGTGTACGTGCCGGAAGACATGAATTTAGGCGTGAAGGTCAACAGCAGCTCTTTTATCGGAGACATGCAGGTTCTGGAACAATCACGGAGCGGGTTCATGAGCAGTGTCCAATGCAAGACTCCTTATTATAAGGAAGCCGGCAAAAAAGTCCGCATTAATGTCAGTGCCTTCATTGGCGACATTAAAATCAAAACGGTAGGTTAGGCATGGGGAAATTGTTAAGCAATACCAAATGGATGCTGCTGGTGTATTTTCTCCTTAGCGGCGGTGTAACCGCCGGACTTATGTATGCGGGGACATGCCTCGGCTATATCGAAGTTCAGGATTACCGCATGTGGTTGTATCTCTGTGCCGGGATTGTGCTGTTCACGGTAATTGTTGGGTATATGGCGGGCCAGCGGATTCAGCGGCGGATTGATCTTCTGGATCTGAATATGCTTCAGGTAGCCAAAGGCAATCTTTCCGTGAGAATGCCTGAGAGCGACGACCAGTCTTTTACCAGAGTGTACCACGAGTTCAACATGATGATGGACACGGTGGAGAACAAAATGCAGCTGCTGCAGCGTTTGGGCGAGCAGGAAGTGATCGAAAAGGAAAAGGCGGCGGAGAGTGCGGTACTTGAAGAGCGCAGGCGTATGGCCCGGGATTTGCATGATACGGTGAGCCAGCAGCTGTTCGCGATTCATATGTCCGCTTCTTCGCTGCCTAAAGTGCTGGAACGGAACGCAGAGCACGGTAAAACCGTAATGGATCAGCTGATTACCATGTCCCAAATGGCCCAGAAGCAGATGAGAGCCCTGATTGCCCAGCTTCGGCCGGTGGAATTGGAGGGGCATAATCTTTTTGAAGCGCTGGAGAAATGGTTCCCGGATTATTGCCGCCAGAACGGGCTTAAAGGCGTGAAGGAGCTTGAGCTGCAGGGGGAATTGTCTGAAGCGATTGAGCATCAGCTATTCCTGATCATACAGGAATCGATGGCGAATATTGTCAAGCATGCAGGCGCGCGTATGGTCAGCCTTTCGCTGCGCGAAGTCCCGAGACAAGTGGTGCTGAGCATTAGCGATGACGGTCAGGGCTTCGAGCATGTGCAGCATAAGCAAGGCTCCTACGGACTGACAACGATGCGGGAACGGGCCGAGAAGCTTGGCGGACAAGTGGAAATCATCAGCCGCAAGGGAGCGGGCACTACGATCCGCGTACATATACCCAAATTTCTGCAGGGCAGCCCGGAGCTGGACAGCACGGGTGCTGCCGAGGGCTGATCACACTAGGCGAATGCTTCGGAAGAAACGTTGAACGTTGTAAGAACAATATTTCAGGGGTAGCCTGGGCTGCACAAAAACTTTAGGAGGATAAACATGGGTATCATAAAAGTTCTGCTTGTTGATGATCATGATATGGTCCGGATGGGCCTTAAAACTTATCTGATGCTGGACCCGATGTTCGAAGTCATTGGAGAGGCTGCGAACGGGCAGGAAGCGCTGAATATGCTGCGGAGCTGGGGGCAGGAGGCGCTGCCTGACCTGGTGCTGATGGATCTGATGATGCCGGTGATGAACGGCGCAGAAACTACCCGGGCTGTACTGGCCGAATTTCCGGGCCTCAAAATCGTCATTCTCACCAGCTTTCTGGAGGATGATCTTGTCGTGGATGCCATTGAAGCCGGAGCGGTGAGCTATGTGCTCAAGACCGTCTCGGCCGAAGAGCTGATCTACGCGCTGCAAGGCGCATTCCGCGGGATGCCGGTGATGACCGGCGATGTATCCCAGGCCCTTACCCGGGGCATCCGCCAGCGGACGGTGCAGGGAGATTCCTCCGGCCTTACGGAACGGGAGAAGGAAGTGCTGCTGCTCATTGCCGAAGGCAAGACCAACAAGGACATCGGCGAGGAACTGCATATCAGCATCAAAACCGTAAAAACGCATGTCAGCAACCTGCTGATGAAATGCGAGCTGGATGACCGTACCCAACTGGCGATATATGCCCACCGCAAAGGCTGGGCGCAGGGTTGAATAAGCTGGAATTTAGTATAATTGCACGTTGATTGATGTAACCCTCGTGGACAAGGATTTCGTGAATGAGGCAATGTACAAAATACAATTAAGGTCTGGCGCGTATTATGCGCCGGGCTTTTTTTTGCTTCAATTTAAGAATATATAGTGAGTCTCGGATCTCTGCTACCCTGCATGGGCTCTCCCGCCATCTCTTATCTTTTTATCTCCGTTTAAATTGTTTTTAATGTGACCTTAAGGTTTAAAGTACAAAATAAGACCAAGAAAACAAATAAACCCTTGCCGGAAGCGCAAGGTGCGGGAGGAAAGATAAACATGGACGATAACAAAAACAACTATGGCCGTGAAAACAACTTTAATCGTGATAATGAACCCTCGCCGGAGCGGGAATGGGATAGCAATAGCAGCAATAATAATGAATCTACTGAATCCGGCTCTTCCTACTATTACTCTTACGGACCTTTCAAATCGCTTAACAAAGATGAGATGAACCCGGATGATCCGCAGCACTATAACCGCCGGGAACCGGAACGTGTAGAGGTGAATCCTCCGCAGCCGGTCAGACCGGTGCCATACAGCACCTCGCTCCGCACAACCGGATTTGACGGCAATGGCGGACGGGGCGGTAACGGCGGGAATGGAACGGACGGCGGCAACGGCTGGCAGTATAACCACAAACCGAAGAAGCCGGTAAAAGCGGTGCTGGTCTCTTTTCTGGCCGGGATGATTGTTCTCTCAGGTTCCATGTTCATGGCCGATCGCGGCAACTGGTTCACAGGTGACCCGGTGACTACGGCATCTATATCGAACACTGCGGCGAAGACAGCCAACGGCAGCGCGGAGGCCAAGCCTTCCACCACAACGACATCGCTGCTCACAGGTACAACGGATGCTTCGAAGGTAGTGGACGCCGTTGGACCGGCAGTCGTCAAAATTGAAACTTTGGTGAAAACAAGCTCTGGGCGAAACTCGGCCAATCCCAATTTGAGTGATCCGTTTTCGCAGTTTTTCTTCGGTGATCAATTTGGCGGCAACAGTTCTTCCGGTTCAGGATCGGGCTCGAATTCCGAATCGAATTCAGGCTCGAATTCTTCCCAGCTTACACCTTATGGAATCGGAACAGGTTTTATTTATGACTCCGCAGGATATATCTTGACCAACCAGCATGTGGTTGACAATGCCGATGTGATTCAGGTTACTGTCGACGGCAACACCAAGCCATATGAAGCCAAACTGCTCGGCACCAGCAAGGATCTGGATTTGGCTGTGCTGAAGATTCAAGGAAAAGACTTCCCGACTGTACAGCTTGGCGATTCTGACAGCATCAAGGTCGGCTCTGAAGTGGTCGCTATCGGGAACCCGCAGGGCTTCGACCATACCGTTACAGCCGGTGTGCTCAGCGCCAAAGACCGGAGCATTGACATCAACGAAGAAGACGGCAGCGGCACCCGCAATTACAAAAACCTGCTGCAGACGGATGCGTCCATCAATCCGGGTAACTCCGGCGGCCCGCTGCTTAATCTGAATGGCCAGGTTATCGGAATGAACGTTGCTGTAAGCACGGATTCTCAAGGTATTGGTTTTGCCATTGCGGTAAATACCATTAAAGAGGTTGTTGACAAACTCGAAGCCAACCAGGAAATTCCTAAAGAGCCGGTTCCGTTCATTGGCGCTTCATTGATGACCATTACCGATGAGGTCGCCAAACAGATGGGTACGGATATTAAAGAAGGTTCCGTCGTAGCCGAAATCATCTTCAAATCGCCGGCCTACACCGCTGATCTGCGTCCTTACGATATTATTACAGGTGCTAACGGCAAGAAGTACGCAACCAGCCAGGATTTGATTACCTACATCCAGACCCTCAAAGTGGGTGACAAAATCACGCTCAACGTTGTACGTGACGGCAAAACGCTTGAACTTCCTGTCACCATTGGCAATAAAAACGACTTCAACACTTCACAAACTCAGAAGCAGTAACGGACAACGGACGGTGAAGTGCAGAGCGGAAGGGGAGACCCTTCCGTTTTTGCTGCAATGGCTGCTAACACTAGCAATCATGTTACAATAGAGATATATGATTTGGACAATGGGGGTTGTTTGGATGCGGCCGAATATTCTAATTATTGATGACGATGAGAAAATTATTTCCATGCTGCGCCGGGGTCTTGCTTTTGAGGGCTATGACGTTAAGACGGCCACGAACGGAGCCGATGGCTTGCGCGCTGTACTGAACAGTGATCCGGATGTGGTTGTACTGGATGTGATGATGCCGCAGGTGGATGGATTCGAGGTCTGCCGGCGTCTGCGCGAAGGAGGAAGCACGGTGCCGGTCCTCATGCTTACAGCTAAGGATGAAATTGAGCATAGGGTAAAAGGCCTGGATCTGGGTGCGGACGATTATCTGGTCAAGCCGTTTGCGCTGGAGGAGCTGCTGGCCCGTGTGCGTGCGCTGCTGCGCCGCAAAAGCGAGCAGGGCGGAGGAGGCTCCGACCAGGCAGTCTCCTACGAGGATATTACGCTGGATGTGGACTCGCGGGAAGTCACCCGGGGCGGCAAACGTCTGGAGCTGACAGCGAAGGAATTCGAGCTGCTGCATCTGTTCATGCAGAATCCGAAACGGGTGCTGTCCCGGGATCTCATCATGGATAAAATCTGGGGTTATGATTACAGCGGAGAATCCAATGTGCTTGAAGTATATATTGCCATGCTTCGCCAGAAAACCGAGGAGCACGGCGGTAAAAGACTGATTCAAACGATCCGGGGAGCCGGTTACATCCTAAGAGGTGACTAATATGTCGATACGATTGCGGCTGACCGCTTGGTATTCAGGGATTTTGGCCGTTATGCTGCTGGCCCTATCAGCCGCAATTTACGGGTTTGTGTATATTAATACTTATGGTGATATTAAAGATCGGCTCAAAGCACAGTCAAACCAGCTGCAACTGAAGCCGACCTGGAATATCGACGGCACGAGGAAGCTTACCCTTGTGGGGTTTGAGGGACAGAATCTATATGCGCAGATGTATGTGTATGATGTATCTAAGATGATTCCCAGCACCAACATGGAGGATCTGGGTTTTTCGTTTGAAATTCCAAAACAGGATTCACTAAAAAATGAACAAGGATTTATTCGAACAAGCTATGAAGGCAATCCGTTTCTGATGTATCAAATGGCAGTAAATGTTTCGGACGACATGGCCACCCATCCAGGAGTGCTCCAGGTTGCTGCTTATGTCGGTGAGCAGGACCGGATGATGCTGAATCTAAAGAACATCCTGATCGTAGGCTCTTTCGCCACTCTCATCGCGGCATTTACCTTCGGCCTGTTCCTGGCCCGCAAGGCGATGAGTCCCATCGGCAAAGTCATTGAGGCGGCAAACGGAATTCAGACCGGAACCGACCTCAGCTCGCGCATCGTATATGACGGGCCACAGGATGAGATTGGACGGCTGATTCAGACCGTTAACAGCATGCTTGGGCGGATGGAAGGCTTCTATACAGAGCTTGAGGACTCTTATGCAACTCAGCGCCGCTTTGTATCTGATGCTTCGCACGAGCTGCGGACACCGCTTACAACAATACGCGGGAATATTGATCTGCTGCAAAAGGTATGGGAGATGGACCCGGCTGAAAGCCGGATGACAGAAGCAGAGATTCGCCAGTTATCGATTGAATCTGTGAAGGATATCGCTGACGAATCCAAACGCATGAGCCGTCTGGTTGCCGACATGCTGTCGCTCGCCCGGGCCGATACCGGTCGGACGTTTGACATCGAACCGGTGGCGCTGGAGCCAATGATGACTGAAGTCGCCCGCAGAGCGTCCTTCCTGCCGCGGCAGGCCGACTGGTCCGTCGGCGACCTCAGCCAGCTGAACGGCAAATATATCCTCGGCAACAAAGACTATCTGCAGCAGATGATGTTTATTTTTATTGATAATGCCTTTAAATACACCCCTGCGGGCGAGGTCACGCTGGACGCTGTTTTTTATCACAATCAGGTGGGAATCCGCATTGCCGACACGGGGATCGGGATGGATAAGGACGAGGTTCCCCATATCTTTGACCGTTTCTACCGTGCCGATGAATCGCGGGGAATTACCGAAGGAATCGGCCTCGGGTTGTCGATCGCCAAATGGATTATTGATGAGCATGGAGGTTCGGTTGAGGTGGTTACGCGCCAGGGTGAGGGGACGACTTTTGTCATCTGGCTGCCGCTTCTCTTTGCTCCGCCGCTGGAATAGGGTATAATTAGGCAGGTCCTATTACAGCAGTCAACGACAGCAGAAAGCCGGTGAATTCATGGAAGTCATCAAAATTTCTCCCCGGGGTTATTGCTATGGCGTCGTCGATGCCATGGTGATGGCACGGCAGGCCGCGCAAAATCTTGATTTGCCCCGGCCGATTTATATACTGGGCATGATTGTGCATAACAGCCATGTCACCAACTCGTTCGAGGACGATGGAATAATCACGCTGGACGGCCATAACCGTCTTGATATTTTGGATAAAGTCGACAGCGGCACGGTGATTTTCACCGCCCATGGTGTATCGCCTGAGGTTCGCCGGCTGGCCCGGGCCAAAGGCCTGACCACGGTCGATGCGACCTGCCCGGATGTGACGAAGACGCACGACCTCATCAAGGAAAAGGTAGAAGAGGGCTGCGAGATTATCTATATCGGCAAGAAAGGCCACCCGGAACCGGAAGGAGCCGTGGGAATTGCGCCTGAGCATGTCCATCTGATCGAGAAAGAAGAGGAAATTGCCGGATTGTCCATTCCCTCCTCTCGGATTGTCATTACAAACCAGACTACCATGAGCCAGTGGGACATCAAGCATATTATGAAGAAGCTGCTGGAGACTTTCCCCGGCGCAGAGGTGCATAATGAGATTTGCATGGCTACCCAAGTGCGCCAGGAAGCGGTGGCGGAGCAGGCTGGCCAATGTGAGCTCGTCATCGTTGTCGGCGATCCGCGCAGCAACAACTCCAACCGCCTGGCCCAGGTGTCGGAGGAAATTGCCGGTGTGCCCGCGCACCGTATCGCCGATGTGTCGGAGCTGAAGACGGAATGGCTGCAGGGAATTACCAAAGTAGGGGTAACCTCCGGAGCTTCTACGCCTACGCCTATAACCAAAGAAGTCATCAGCTACCTCGAGCAGTACGATCCTGCACTGCCTGAGACCTGGGAGATCAAGCGTACCGTGAACATGTCGAAGCTCCTGCCTCCAGTGAAGAACAAGAGCGCAAGCGCTACCTGATTAATTTCTGCCCGTGCGGACTTATACCTGATTAGAAAGCACGCAGCTTCCTGCCTTTGGGAGCTGTGTGCTTTTTTACTATGGCGGAATCCGGAACTATCCCCTGAAGTTACCTGAGGGAATTAGAGGAAATTAGAGAGGCATCGCCATAATTTGGACATAATGCATACAATACGGCCAATTGCAGATTGACTAAAACGGGTCAATGAGTTAAAATTGCTTTAGCGCTTAAAAGCGTACACGCGTCGTAGCGAAATAGTATTTTTATTGTCTTTAGAGCCGGTTTAAGAATATTTGTCCAAAAGGGGAGCTATTATATGATCGTCATTACATCCAATCAGACACCACAGGAGCAGGTAAACGAAATTATCGCTGTTATTGAAAAGGAAGGCCTGCAGGTCCATCTCTCGCGCGGTGCGGATCATACGGTGATTGGCCTGGTGGGCGGAGTCACTCCGAAGCTGGCCGAGCATCTGCGGCAGATGAAAGGTGTGGAGAACGTGGTGAAGATCTCCAAGTCTTACAAACTTGCGAGCCGCGACTTCCACCCGGAGGATACGGTCATTGATATCCGCGGTGTAAAAATCGGCGGGGAGAACCTGGTCATCATGGGTGGACCCTGCGCCGTGGAATCCCCTGAACAGATCGATGAGATCGCCCGCCTGGTCAAGGCTTCCGGCGGCCAGGTGCTGCGCGGCGGAGCCTTCAAGCCGCGGACGGGTCCTTACAGCTTCCAGGGCGTAGGCGTGGAAGGCCTCACGATGATGGCAGAAGCAGGCAAACGCCATGGCCTGCTGACGATTACGGAGGTAATGACACCGGAGTATGTTGATATTTGTGCGGAGCATGCGGATATCCTGCAGGTTGGCACACGCAATATGCAGAACTTTGACCTGCTGCGCAAGCTGGGCACCTGCGGGCGGCCCGTGCTGCTGAAGCGCGGCTTCAGTGCGACTTACGATGAGCTGCTGAATGCGGCGGAATACATTTTGGCCGGCGGTAACCGCGATGTCATGCTCTGCGAACGCGGAATCCGAACATTCGAAACCTACACACGCAATACGCTTGACCTGTCAGCGATTCCGGTGCTCCAGAACCTGAGCCACCTTCCAGTCATTTCCGATCCAAGTCATGGCACAGGACGCCGTGAGCTGGTGGAGCCGATGGCTAAGGCTTCTGTTGCTGCGGGTGCCAACGGGCTGATTATTGAGATGCATACCGATCCGGACAACTCAATGACGGGAGATGGCGTGCAGTCTCTGTTCCCTGAGCAGTTTGATAAGCTTCTGAGAGATCTGGAGAAGCTGGCACCGCTTGTCGGACGCAGATTCTCCAGTTCGCTTGAGGCAGCTCCCGTCCTTTAACAGCTGCGGCCGATAAGGCATTCAAGCAGTCCTCCATCCCGCTTTCGGGCGGGAAAGAGGGCTATTTTTGCGTACTGCGAAGTGAACATAACATGTGTTTGAACGAACGGAGCATTTTTCACGAAAGCGTCAGAATATCTTACATTGTCTCAAGAAATACCTGACATAAGCATTGACGATGTTAGGTTTGGGATTTATAATGACGACAGCAAAAAAATTAAAAACAAGAACATTTGATACTGTGAGCGGCCTAATGTTCGGAACTTGGGGAGGAATTAATTCATGTCGGTTGAAAAAGTGTTGCAGACGATCAAAGAGAACAATATCGAATGGGTGGATTTTCGTTTTGTAGATTTGGGTGGACGTGCTCACCATATCTCACTTCCAGCATCTGCTGTAGATGATGAAACATTTGTGAATGGTGTTGCATTTGACGGTTCTTCCATTGCAGGTTTCCGTGGGATTGAAGAATCAGACATGGTTATGATGCCTGATCCTAGCACTATATACATCGATCCTTTTACAGCTCATCCAACGCTTAACATCATGTGCGACATTTTCACACCTGATGGCGAACGTTATGAGCGCGACCCGCGCGGCATCGCAGTAAAAGCAGAAGAGTTCCTGCAAGCCAGCGGTGTAGGTACAGCAGCATTTTTCGCACCTGAATCCGAGTTCTTTATCTTTGACGATGTGCGCTATGAGAGCGGAATGAACAGCTCCTCCTACTTCGTAGATTCCGAAGAAGCGGTATGGAACACTAACCGCAAAGACGAAGGCGGCAACATGGCATTCAAAGTAGGCGTTAAAGGCGGCTACGTGCCAGTAGCACCAGTGGATTCCCAACAGGATATCCGCAGTGAAATGTGCCGTTTGCTTAGTGAAGCAGGCCTCGAAATCGAACGCCATCACCATGAAGTGGCGACAGCAGGCCAAGCGGAAATCAACTTCCGTTTTGATACCCTGAAGAAAACAGCCGACAATCTCCTGACTTACAAATATATTGTGCAAAACACTGCACGCCAATACGGCAAAGTGGCAACCTTCATGCCAAAACCGCTGTTCGGCGACAATGGTAGCGGTATGCACGTTCACCAATCCATCTTCAATGGCGATTCTCCTTTGTTCTACGAAAAAGGCGCTTATGCCAACCTGAGCGAAATGGCATTGCACTACATTGGCGGTATCCTGTATCATGCTCCGGCACTGATCGCACTGACCAACCCAAGCACCAACTCGTTCAAACGTCTGGTTCCTGGCTACGAAGCACCGGTTAACCTGGTATTCTCCAAAGGTAACCGCTCCGCTGCAGTTCGTATCCCGGTAGCTGCTGTGACACCTAAGGGCTGTCGCATTGAGTTCCGTACACCTGACTCCACTGCCAACCCTTACCTGGCATTCTCCGCAATGCTGATGGCAGGTCTGGATGGAATCAAGAAGAAGATCAACCCTGTTGAATTGGGTTATGGTCCTCTGGACAAAAATATCTACGAATTGGCCGATGAAGACAAAGAGAAAATCCGCAGCGTTCCAGGCACACTGGAAGAAGCACTGGATTCCTTGGAAGCTGACTACGAATTCCTTACAGAAGGCGGCGTATTCACTAAGGACTTCATCGATAACTACATCGCTCTGAAACGTTCTGAAGCTCAAGCGGTGGCCATTCGTGTTCATCCGCATGAATACTCCCTGTACTTTGATGTATAAGACCGCTTAATCATACGAATAAATGGAGAGGCCTCCGGGAAACCGGGGGCTTCTTTTTTTGGTGCTGTAAGGCTTTCTCCGGGCTTTGCAGCGGTACAGTGGTACCTTTATGAAGTGTGAAGTCAAAGGGCGCTGTGAAGGGGCCAGCGGCCTCTGGGATTAGTCTGGTAGAGGCAAGGAGCTTCTGCTTAGGTGATCCATACATGGTTCTGTATAATTGGAACCTTTTAAGAAAGCAGGAGTGGAAGCGCATAGGTCAATCAGATAAGGATACGAACAGAGCAGTCATCCTAAGTGGGAAAATGGATCACTAATTGAACTCATTATGCTTATAGAAGCTCCTATGTTGGAAAAAGTACTACTAATTCGGCTGAAAGCAGCCGTATAGGGTCAATATGCATAAATTAGATGTACAAAATCCAACTAAAACCTTTTGTAGCCAGGATTTCAGCAAATTAGTTTTACTTTTTCCACTTAGCTTCAGTTCCTCATGAGCTTCATTGCATCCCCCGAGCTTTCAAGTGCTCAAGTTCAACTAATCTATATAGTATAGAAGAAATATATCTTTATTAACGAAAAGTTTCGCAAATATACCGAAATGATAATTAAAATTTCAGATGTCCAAAATAGAGAACGCTTACTTTTTGTGGATAGTCTATTTTTTAAGGGGCGATTATAAAAAAATAATCATCTTTTATACCGAATGTAACTATTTACGAAAGTAGTTTCGTTAAAATTATATTCTGGAATTCGCTTTGGGTAACGTTGAATTTTGTTATAAAACCAGCTTTTTTCAAGGGTTTTTGTTTTCTTTCACGGTATACCAGAAAAATCTTTACAAAGAAATGCAACGATGCAATAATAAAAATCGAAACCGGTTTCTGTTATGTATTCAACGGTCTGCTGGTTTTAACCCGCTTAGGTTAACCTCAATATAGTTTGCCTATGAGCAATAGAGTCTTGAGCAATAAAATATGAGCAATAGAGAGGATGAATGCAGTGAATCATTCGAAAACAGGATGGGTTTTTACCGGAAGCAACGGGGATTTCTGTCTTAAACAGCCTGACCGGAGCAGTTTTTTATATTTTCCTCTTGTAAATGAGGGGGGGATGATGTCTTCTATCAGTCCGAAGCTTCATGGTCAAGTCACTTCTGGCCATAATACGTTCCTTACTCCGCCCTTATCTGTAGAAGATTTGCATAATTCCCGGGCTTCCCGCAATTTCTGGGTGTATGTGGACGGCAAAGGGGCCTGGTCGGCAGCAGGGAACTCCGCCCGGCAAAATGCCGGAATGTATGGTGAAGAGGCTGACGATACGGAATTGGAGGCGGGTTTGTTGTGGCACCGTGTAACCCGCGAGAGCCGGGAGCTGGGCATCAAGGCGGAAATCACGAGTTTTGTGCCTGCAGGAAACGATAAAGTGGAGCTTATGAAGGTTGTGCTTACCAATACCTCCACAGAGGTATTGGCTGTTACGCCTACGGCAGCGGTTCCGCTCTATGCGCGTTCAGCGGACGATCTGCGGGACCACCGGCATGTCACCTCGCTGCTGAACCGGATTTATACCTCTGCGCATGGTATTGAAGTGCAGCCGGCGCTTTCCTTCGATGAGCGTGGACACCGGGTGAATTACACCTCATATGGTGTGTTTGGGGCTGCAGAAGGCGGTGATCAGCCAACCGGTTTCTTTCCGGTACAGGAGGAATTCATTGGTGAAGGCGGAAGTCTGGATTGGCCGGAAGCGGTCGTCTTAAACCGGGAACCGCAAATCGGCGCAGGCGGCGGAGTACATAGGGAAGGTTATGAAGCACTTGGCGGGCTGCGGTTTGCCGGGGTCTCTTTGCAGCCGGGCCAGAGCATGTCATATGTGCTTGTGCTGGCGATCGGCAGCGAAAGAATCGATATTGCTGCGCTGATGGACAAATACGGCTCTGTCAGAGCTTTTGACGCCATGCTCCAGGAGAATAAAACGTTCTGGGCCGATAAGGTGAACACGGTGGAATTCCATACCAGTGACCCGGTGGCGGACCAGTGGATGAAATGGGTTACGCTGCAGCCGGTGCTGCGCAGACTGTACGGCAATTCCTTTTTGCCGTACCATGACTACGGCCGCGGCGGCCGCGGCTGGCGGGATCTCTGGCAGGACTGCCTGGCGCTGCTGATCATGGAACCGGGAGATGTGCGCAGTCTTCTGCTGAATAACTATGCCGGTGTCCGGATCGACGGCAGCAATGCAACGATTATCGGCCAGCAGCCGGGCGAGTTCATTGCCGACCGCAACAATATTCCGCGCGTGTGGATGGACCACGGGGCGTGGCCGTTCCTTACCACCATGCTGTATCTGGACCAGAGCGGAGATCTGGATTTTCTGCTTGAGCAGCAGAGCTACTTCCGGGATTCCTTCATGGCCCGCTGCCGGGAGCGGGATGTTTCCTGGGATGCATCCGCAGACAGCATGCTGCAAGCTGCGAACGGAGAGCCTTATACGGGAACCATCCTGGAGCACATTCTGCTGCAAAACCTTGTTCCGTTCTTCAACGTAGGGGAACACAACAATATTCTGCTGGAAGGCGCGGACTGGAATGACGGCCTGGATATGGCGGCACAGCGTGGGGAAAGTGTCACCTTCACCTCCTTCTATGCCAGCAATCTGCTGGACCTTTCCCGGCTGCTGCGTATGCTGAAAGAGCGTAAAGGAATTGAAACGCTGGAATTGGCAGAAGAAATGGCGCTGCTGCTGGATTCATTGCATGAAGCGGTAGATTATGAGTCCGTATCCGATAAGCGGGGCCGGTTGGACCGTTATTATGCGGCTGCGCCGAACCGCGTAAGCGGCGTCCGCGCAGAGCTTGCCCTCGACAGCATAGCGGATGATCTGGCCCGTAAGGCTGAGTGGATTTTTGATCATCTGCGCCGGAACGAGTGGATACAGAGCGCTCAAGGAGACGGCTGGTTCAACGGTTATTACAATAATGACGGGGAACGTGTAGAAGGTGAATCCGGCCACAACGTCCGCATGACGCTGACAGGCCAGGTGTTCCCGCTCCTTGGCCATGCTGCCGCTCCTGAGCAGATTCCGCAGATCATTGCAGCGGTAGAGCGCAATCTGTATGATGAAAAAATCGGGTACCGGCTCAATTCGAACTTTGGCGGCATCCAGCAGAATTTGGGCCGCGCGTTCGGATTTGCCTTTGGTCATAAGGAGAATGGGGCTATGTTCAGCCATATGACCGTGATGTACGGAAATGCGCTGTATAAGCGGGGTTATGTAAAAGAAGGACGCAAGGTGCTGGATTCTCTGTACAGCCTGAGCGTAAATTTCGAGCTCAGCCGGATGTATCCCGGCATTCCGGAGTACATTAGTGAGCAGGGCAGAGGCATGTATACGTATTTGACCGGCTCTGCGAGCTGGCTGCTGCTGACCATGGTTACTGAAGTATTCGGTGTCAAAGGAAAGCTCGGCGACCTCTTGCTTCAGCCTAAGCTGATGAAAGACCAGTTTGACCAGAACGGAAAAGCATCGGTACGGACTATCTTTGCGGAACGTCAACTGGACGTTGTCTACACCGCTGCAAGCGGCGCTGAGTACGGAGGCTGCCAGATACATTCCGTTACGCTGAACGGCGCTGTGGTGACGCTTCAGCGCGTCTCAGAGGGTGTTCTGATTCCCCGGAGTGTGCTGACTGCCTTGCCGGAAGAAGGGGTCCATCTTCTGCAGGTGGAACTGGCATAACAGGGGATAAGATAAGAGGAGCGCCAGCTTTGCCGCATCTGCGGCAGCGGGTGCTCTTTTGCAGATATAGAGGCACCTGATGCAGCCGTCATTGAAATCATCATGAAAAGTGGTGCGTTCCGGCATAATGAATGGTTTAATAAGTGAGGGTTGAATAAAGACTGCTAGATATGGAAAGGAAGGGTTAATCATGGCTTACAGTCTCTCAAACGGCATACTCCAGGTAGATATAGCTGATGTCGGAGAGTACAGCGGTACCCGTTTTGATTGGACCGGATTCATTACGGGGGTGACTTTGCAGCAGGGACAGCATACATTCTGCGTGCCGGAAAGCCTCGTTTCAGGGCTTGGCAGCGGGGGAATGGGACTATGCAACGAGTTCGGCATTTCCCGGGCAATTGGCTATGAGGAAGCAGCAGCCGGGGAATGGTTCCCGAAGCTGGGAGTCGGGCTGCTTCAGAAGGTAAGCGATGAACCTTACGACTTCTTTGGAAACTATCCCCTGATTCCGTTCGAGATTGAAGAGGAGCGCAGTGCACAGTCGGTCACCTATACGGTTCAGCCGATGGAATGCCGCGGCTACAGCATACGGTTGACCAAAAAGATTTCGCTGCTCGAAGACCGGCTGAATATTTCTTACACGCTGGAGAACATGGGCGACAAGCCGCTGCATACGGAAGAATACGTTCATAACTTTGTGGGGATTAACGGTGCAAATGTCGGCCCGGACTATGAACTGGAAATTCCGGCTGGGCTAAGAGTGGAAGACCCCGAATCTTCTTATACAGCGGATCTGCTGTCAGTTTCCGCCAATACCCTCAGCTGGAAGGCGGAGCCTGACCGGCCGTTTTACTGTAAGTTGGGGGTCTGGAATAAAATGGATGACGGGGGCTTCTGGGAGCTGCGGCATAAACCAAGCGGAGCCGGTGTGAGGGAGAGCGGGGATTTTGCAGCTGAGCGGATGGCGCTGTGGGGAGAAAAACATGTAATTTCTCCCGAAGTTTTTGTGAACATCAGCATTTTACCGCGTCACAGCAAGCATTGGAGCCGCAGCTATCAATTTTTCACCTTGTGAAGGGCTGCGGTCTTACCTCCTATGTGAATAATTATACTTGCTGGTGTGTGTGATTACTGCTATCATATCGATATCCATATTCATAGGAGAGAAAGGGTGGGGAGCAATTTTGAGCAAGAGAGCATACAATTTTAACGCGGGTCCGGCGGCATTGCCGCTGACAGTACTTGAACGCGCACAGGCAGAGTTTGTCGATTTCCGGGAAAGCGGAATGTCCATTATGGAGATGTCGCACCGTGGGGCAATATACGAATCCGTGCATAATGAAGCGCAGGAACGTTTGCTTTCGCTCCTCGGCAATCCTCAAGGCTACAAGGTTCTGTTCATTCAAGGCGGCGCAAGCACACAGTTCGCTATGATCCCAATGAACTTTGTCTCAGAAGGCCAGGTTGGCAGCTATGTCATGACAGGAAGCTGGGCAGAGAAGGCATTTAAGGAAGCGAAGCTGGTTGGAGGCGCACATGCCGCCGCATCTTCCGAAGACAAGAAGTTCCTGGCCATTCCCGAGCTGAGCAGTATCAAGGCAGCGGACAATGCGGCATACCTGCACATTACCTCGAATGAGACCATTGAAGGAACACAATATGCGGAGTATCCGGATTCCGGTTCCATCCCGCTGATCGCGGATATGTCCAGCGACATTCTTAGCCGTTCTTTTGATGTGAATCAATTCGGGCTGATCTATGCCGGAGCTCAGAAGAATCTGGGACCTTCCGGTGTTACCGTGGTGATCGTCAAGGAAGAGCTGATCGCCAAGTCGCCTTCCAATATACCGACGATTCTGCGTTATGATACGCACTTGAAGAACAACTCTCTTTACAATACGCCGCCATCCTTCTCTGTATATATGGTTAACGAAGTGTTAAAATGGATTGAGGAACAAGGCGGGCTGGCCGGCATTGAAGCCAAGAACCGCGACAAAGCAGCTCTGCTGTATAATCACATTGACGGCAGCGGCGGTTTCTACCGTGGAGTCGCAGAAGCAGGCAGCCGTTCCATTATGAACGTGACCTTCCGCATGCAGTCGGAGGAGCTGGAGAAGCAATTCGTCAAAGCGGCCGAGCAGGAAGGTTTTGTGGGGCTGAAAGGCCACCGCAGTGTGGGAGGTTTGCGTGCTTCTATCTACAATGCGGTTCCTCATGAGAGCATTAAGGCGCTGTCTGATTTCATGAAGCATTTCCAGCAAACTCAAGGTTAATGAATGCAAATTTCGAACCTTCCGCCTGTTGGCGGGAGGTTTTCTGTTTGAAAACAATCAACGGGCTGAATAGCCTGCAGAGAGGAAGTTCACTACATTATGGCATTACACATTGTGCTGGTGGAACCGGAGATTCCGGCCAACACCGGCAATATCGCCCGCACCTGTGCAGCTACGGGCACCCATCTTCATCTGGTCCGCCCGCTGGGCTTCCGTACAGATGATGCTACACTGAAGCGTGCCGGTTTGGATTATTGGCATGCCGTACACATTGAATATCATGATTCCTTTGGGGAAGTGCTGGAAAAGTATGCGGAAGGCCGGTTCTTCTATGCAACAACGAAGGCGGACAAGCGCTATACCGATTTCACGTTCCGGGACGGGGATTTTTTTGTTTTTGGCAAAGAAACTAAGGGCTTGTCTGCAGAAATTCTCGAAGCCGGCAAAGAAACTGTCATGCGCATGCCGATGAGTGAGGCGGTTAGATCCCTGAACTTATCCAACTCTGCGGCAATTATTGTTTATGAAGCGCTCCGGCAGCTGGATTTTCCGCAACTATTCTAAAAGTAAACACAATTTTTTAATTTTTTCAGCAGGATTCGACATTAAGGTAACGAAATAGAAGAATAGTGCCGAAATAAGTAGTAGATACTAATCTTTGTTGAACAGGAGAGTGTAAGTTAGATATGAAACCTGCTGGCGTAGTTCGAAAAGTAGATCAGCTGGGTAGAATTGTTCTGCCTAAGTCCCTGCGTAAAAGATACCAAATGAATGAAGGTGATCCTGTAGAAATTCTGGTGCAGGGCGATCACATCATTCTTGAGCGTTACCGTCCGAAATGTGTTTTTTGCGGATCGATGGAAGGCGTAAGCGAATATAAAGACCGTTATATTTGTGCGGATTGCCTGACCGAAATGACCCAATTGCCAAGACACGCCTAATAGAATCAGATCAGGCATTCCAAGAGAAAGTGCGCAAATGGCAATTGTACATAGGAAAGGCAACAACCTGCGCCCTCTTGGCGGATTACCGATTCCAGACTTGTTTACGAAAAGTGGGCTGCAGCCAAGCGGCGACTGCTGTGCCATGGGGCGGTAACCATCCACTTATGGGAAGAAGGATGAAAAACAATGTGAGCCTTTACATCCTTCTACTGCTCCCACAACAAAGAGCGCCGCACAATTGTGCGGCGCTCTTTGTTTGAAGAGGTAAGGGTGGGCTTAGTAACTGTCTGCGGCTCCTACAGGCCCTTGGTCTGGTCATCGTTGTACGAAGCGGTAAGGATACCGGCCAGAAACAACAGGAACACAAGAGCGATGATCCAAAAGGTAAGGGAAAACGACATGCGTGCACCTCCATGAGTGACTGTATTCGTTTCCCTGATTATACCCCGGGGTCTTCCAAAAATAAATGAAAATGTGATTTGCCGCATAGACAATACATAATGATTATTTAAAAAAGAGAAAATTGGTAGGAACCTTGCGCAGATTTCCATCTGAAGGCCTATTAATGACCCGTCCGTTGAAAATCAAAGAGGAGGAGCCGCCGCCGTCCAGATTGTACGCGTCAATGACGCCCATACTCCACAGTTTGTTCTGAAGCTCTTCCAATGTTGCTCCGGAGTTGCCGTTTTCGTTATATCCGTCTGCAACCATCACCAGCAGCTGGTCGTCTTTGTACTTGCCGATAACCGTACGGGGAGCCCGCTTCGGGGACAGCTGCCATTTGGTTGGGATGGGCACCTTGACGCTGTTCTTCAGCAGGACCGGCACAAAGGTGGCTCCGAAAACCGGCTGCAGCTGGTCCAGCTGTGTCCGGCTGTAGAATTTACCGCCGATCAGCTGGCCGGAAGCGTTCAGTCCGACGAAGCTGAGATCCTTGTAGGTAGATTCGAAGCCGTACAGATACTCACCGCCGATAACGGTTGTGGAGAGCGGGTAGCGTTTGCCGTCCCTGTCGGCAAATCCTCCTGCATTGATGCCGGCGGTTGCGCCGTAGCGGTTCGCGGCCTGCAGCGTCGTTTCCGCTCCGCCTTTGCCGTCACCAGCCAGACTCATTTTCATGGCGGCCGGGTCCTTCAATTTTATTTTCATAGCGTAAGCTGTATAATTGCCGGGGTTTAGCCGGTAGAGTTCAATGGTTATCCGGTCGCTTCTCGCGACATCGGCTGGAATGCCCAATCTGGAGCTGATCCGGCGGTTGTAGATCAGTTCCGGACGCGCGGCCTGGGTCTTGGCCATTTGGACCAGCGCGTTCATGGCATTGGTCGTCTGATTGTACAGCTTGGCGCTGGCACTGATGGAATGGATGGTGTAAGAGGCCGCAGCTTGGGCTGTGGTCAGCGCACTCTGCAGCTCAGCTGTCTCCTTGACCGGTCCGGGTTCCGCGGCGAATTGTCCAACACCCAAATTCAGATCAAGCGGCGGCTGGTACCACCATAAGCAGAGCAGCAGGCCAAAAAACGGCGCGGTCAGAAGCATGAAAAAACGGTTGATTCTTTTAACAGGCGTCATCATTTCAGCAGATCCATTTCTTTTTGAAGTGCAGCCAGCTGTTTGCGGACCTCGTTCAGTTGGGTGTACAGCTTGTTGCTGTTATCTGTCTTGTTGCTGGCATTATCTTTGGTGAAGGTAAGAAGTTCGTTAAAGGTGTCCACGGTGCTCTGCAATTCCTTGACTTGCTGGGAGAGAGCGCCAATTCGCGACTCGTAATCGGTCTTCAAAACGGTAAGCTGCTGCTGGCTCTGGATGCTAAGCTCGCTTAGCACTTGCTCCTTAAGATGGTTGGTATAGCTGTACACGGCGTAAAAACCGAGCCCGATCATCAAAATCCAGAACAGTAAAAACCATTTTACGGAAGATCGGCTTCGCGCGGAAGCAGTGCGCGAGTGAACCGGTGTCGATTCCGCTAGCGGTTGCATTGATATCACCTCAGGCAAATTTTTTTCAAGTCCTCATTCTATCAGACTTTTACAGTTTCCGCAAAAGTGAAAAGACTTATATAAACGTGAAAAAGTAATTGCGCTCTATTTAACTACTACGATACAATTTCTATAGATTGGAAGTTCTGATGGACGTATACAAGGAAAAAGAAGGGATAAATGAGAAGTCATCCTGAGCCTTGCTTACGTACTTACAGGAAACGCTATGGCGCTTCCCTTTTTGGGTAAATATATAGATAGCGGGAGGTCTGGGCATTAATGAAGAAGGTGTGGCGGGTGATCATCGTGGGATGTCATCCCACAAGTATGCTGGGTACGAAATTGATTCTGGAGGAAAGCAAGGAGATTGAGGTAGTGGGGATGTTCTCCACCTGGGGCGAGGGCGTCTACACGGTACAACAACAGCAGCCGGATCTGGTGCTGACAGATTATCAAATGCCGGAAGGCAATGTCGAGGGTGCGCTGGTAGAGATGAAGCAAAGCTCAAAAAGCACCCATTTCATCATTATGACCGAGGAAGAGGACAAAGAGCTGTTTCAACCGCTTTTAGAGCTTGGGGCCAGTGGTGTGCTCTCCAAGGGAGCCTCTCCGCGTCAACTGCTTCAGATGATCAACGGGCTGCGCGAAGGTTTTCTGTCCATTCCGCTGGAATGGGCCCGGGACGGTTTCCGTCCGATTGCTTCGTCGCGCGGGCTGGATGGGGTACTGCAGTTAACCCAGACCGAAATGTTCATTATGGAACGGATCGTTCAGGGAATTACATACGATAAAATTGCACTTGAAATTGAAGTCAGCCGCCGTTCCATCGATAATTATCTGCGGAAGATTTATGTGAAGCTGGAGGTATCTACAAGAGCGCAAGCGATTGAAAAGTTCGCGCTTTTCTCCAGACAAAACAAGCAAATGTACGCTTAGCCCCAGCATAACGACATAATGACGGCCGGAAAGGAATATTCTTGGTACCAGGGAGAAGGGGGGAGCATATGAAATATGAGTTTTCTGCCCGCGCACATACATTACACTCTTCACCGCTGCTGAGCATACGTACAGAGACGCGCAGAGGGACACTGATATCACTGGCTGAAGAGCTGCCGGCCGAAGAATTGTTTCCATTATCTCTACTGGCTGAAACGGCTTCCACTGTGATCTCGGCAGACGCCGGGGCGCTGCAGTATGGTGATCCTGAAGGGTATGGCCCCCTTCGTGAATGGCTGACCGGAGACTGGCTGAAGGCCAAAGGGGTGGCGGTTGCCGCAGGCGGAGTTCTGCTGACAACGGGAAGTCAACAAGCGATTGATCTGTTGTCCAGGGTCTATATTGATCCCGGAGACCGCGTGCTGGTAGAGAATCCGACTTCTCCGGGTATTCTGCAGGCCTTGCGGATGCAGGGTGCCGTGATCATTCCCGTCCGGGGCGACCGGGACGGGCTGCTGCCGGAGCATTTGCGTACCCAAATCCGCCAGCACCGGCCCAAGATGCTGTTTGCTACGCCGAGCTTCACAAATCCGAGTGGAATTCTCTGGAGTCTGGCCAGACGCAAGGAAGTGCTGGAGCTGTGTACCACGCACAATGTGCTGATCGTAGAGGATGACTCTTATGGCGATCTGCATTTTCAAAGGTACACGGAGCATCCTTCAGTGAAGTATCCGTCGCTGTATGCGCTGGAGAACGTCAGCGAGGGCGGACATGTGCTCTACATTGGCTCCTTCAGCAAAACGGTCGCACCTGCCCTGCGGACGGGCTGGGCGGCGGGCAGCCGTGAGCTGATCGGAATGATGGCTGCCGCGAAGCAGATGGCCGATTGGCAATCCAGCTCACTCAACCAGCGGCTTCTGCATCATCTGCTGGATGTGACGGCCTTTGACCTGCGTGAGCATATTGCGCTCTTGAACCGGGAGTACAACACCCGGCTGAAGCTGATGGCGGAGCTTCTGAAGCGTCCGGCCTGGAAGAGCAGCAGCTATTGTCTGCCGGCAGGCGGGATGTTCCTCTGGGTGACGCTGCCGGAAGGCCTGGATGCGATGGCGCTGCTGAAGGCTTCTCTGGCTAAAGGCGTGGCTTTTTTGCCCGGCCCGCTGTGCAGTGTGAGCGGAGGAAGCGGACACATCCGCCTCAACTTCAGCCATCCCGGCCGGGATGAGCTGCTGCTGGGCATGAACCTGATGAGCGAGGCCGTGACGGAGTTTACGGCACGGAGCTGAGCATGGCGGTTTTTAGTTAAAGCCCTTTTCAGGGCTTTTTCTCGTTGTACAGGAAATTAGGCAATACCAAACCAAGCGGATCTTTCTGGAAGCTCAGAGGCTAGAAGAGGTGGGGGGCCGCAACAGCAGAATGTAGCGGACAGAGAAGGCCTTCTTTTGCGGAAAAGTCTGCTTTTTGAGCGGACTCGGACCCGGAAGCCGTTATATCGCTTCGAAGGAGCGTGGAATAAGGGGAAAAGGGCAAAGCGTATCTCAGTCCGGTTGTCCGGCTATCCGGCTGAATGAAGAAATCCTTGCCAAATAACGGATTTCCTGTCCATAACAGCCGCAGATCAGTCGTGAAGGGAGCTGTTCGTGGCCGCAGAGGGACCAGCGCGAAACCGCACGGTCAACAATGGGTATGGGTTCTTACCCACGCGAATGTGCGGGCGTGCCGAAGGCCGGGCGGCGCTTCAACAACGGCAGAAGCGTCGTTGTTGAAGCACCGAAGGCCGGTACGCCTGTATCTTGGAAACTATAAAGATGAGAAATCAGTCGGCTAGATGCCCTTAGTCCCAACTAGCACCTGCTCACCGGCTTCTTCGCAAGCGCCAGTTGGAAAAAGGGAGCTTATTTTTCCGGAATGTCGAAAATAATAAGACTTAAGTGGAAAAAGGGAACTTAATTGGTCTATATTCCCTGGAGAGGAGCGGAATCAGCCGAATTAGTGTACCTTTTTCCAGTTAACCTGCCGAGAATAGGGTGCTCGGGCAAATTAACTACCCTTTTTCCACTTGGAGTTGCTGTAGGGTCCATGGGAACTCGTTCACCGGGTGACGCTAGACGGAAATCCACCATACCGGCTGTACTGTCCAGTGAAGGACGGCGCAGCCGGTTTGTTTTGTACAACCATACACAAAAAAATCCGAACCGCCGGGAAGTCTATTGGGTAAAGGCTGCAGGTGGTGCCAGAGCAAATAGGAACAATCCTTCTGCAGAGCCAAACGGACAGAGGAGATGCTATTTTACGAATAAGTACAGGACCGCTTTTTTGTCTTGCCTGCCCGGATCAGAGGCAGGCTTGTTTTTGTGGCAAATTAAAGAACAATGCCTTGAATCTCACTCAGGCTGCGGGGATTGGGCGGTGCCGGGCGTCTAAAAGAAGCAGAGGCACTGGTGCAAAATGGAAAATGGAATACGGAATACGGAATACATAACTGAGGAGATGCAAGTGATGGAGAACGTGCTGGAATGCAGTAACCTGACTAAAAGGTATGGCAAAAAAGTGGCCCTGGACAATCTGAATTTCACCCTGCCGAAGGGGAGGATTGTAGGATTGCTGGGCCCGAATGGAGCGGGAAAAACTACCCTGATGAAGCTCATCGTATCCTTGCTGCGCGATTACAGGGGGTCCATTACCGTCTGCGGACAACGGCCCGGCCTGGATACCAAAAGAATCGTGTCTTATTTGCCTGACCGTGAATTTCTTTATCCTTGGATGACTATAGAGGAGTGTATCTCATTCTTCCGGAACTCTTTCGCCGACTTTCAGCTGGATATGGCTTACGCCATGATCGAAGAACTCGGCCTGGAACCTCTGGAAAGGGTAAAGAATTTGTCCAAGGGGATGCAGGAGCGTGTGAGTATTTCCCTGGTCTTTGCACGCAAAGCAAAATTGTATGTTCTGGACGAGCCGCTGGCTGCAGTGGACCCTTCGACACGGGAGAAGATCATGCGGATCATCCTGGACCATTTTGACCCGGAGAGCTCGATACTGCTCAGCACACATCTCATTCATGATGTCGAAAGCCTGTTTACGGATATAGCGATTGTTAATGAAGGCCGGGTACAGCTGTACGGAGGTATAGGGGAACTGCAGCAGGAATACGGGATGCCCATCGAGGAGATTTTTAAGCAGTTGGTGTAATTCAAAAATAAGGGAGAGAGTTTCATGGTTCAATTTAACCAATTCAAACTGGAATGCAGAAAACATTGCGCCGTATTCGCGGCATTCACCGGAATCAGCGTGCTTACGAATCTGTACTTTTTATTCAGCCAGGATCAGGATCTGTCCTTTGTCTTTCTGCTGGTGAACATGGTGATCGGCATCCTGCTGCCCGTATATATCTATCTGGATTATTACCGCGAGTTTTTTACCGGTACTATGCCTATTAATCATCTGCTGCCTCTTAGAACCTCGGCATTGTTCGGTGTAAAGTCGGCAGTTTTTATGCTGGGGCTTACTCTGGTGTGGGTCCCCTCCTTGCTTGATGTGTTTGTAAATCCGGCAGGTCTGTATCAACAGCGGATCATGCATTCGGACAGCCCGGCTCTGGGCATCGCTTATCTGGTGCTCTCCAAGCTGTGCAGCATTCCTGCCGGTCTGGCTGTGATGGGACTGGCCCTTGCCGCTGCCAAAAGACTGCGCAAACCGGTGCTCAGCCACCTCTGCATAGCTCTGGTAATGGTCTTGGTGGTGGGCATTCAATTTGCGCTGGTGGTCCGGAACAGCTGGCACTGGAGCATCGGAACGTCCGCAGCGGAGACCTTCAAGCAATATGCGAACCTGCTTACGGTCAGCCCTGTAAGCCAGGTACAGCCCGCCGATATCAACGAGTCGATCCGCTGGTCCTCGGTGGGCATGAATCTTCTGGTAGCGCTGGTTGCGGGAACCATCGGCCGTTATTTATTCAATTCCCGGAAGTATGAAATCTTCGGGAAGTAAACATATCTGGCGTGAACCCAGCAGAATATCTGCCGGCCGAACACGCAGCAGCTACAGCTTGCCCGCGCTGATCTCTGCAATAGCGGCATATTCGATCAGTGCCGCGGTTCCGGCGGCCGTGAGCGTGTAGCGGCCGCGCCCCACCCGGAAGAACCACCCGTAGTAGTTCTTCTGCAGGAACGCAGCGGCGCCCGGCACGCCGCTTCTCTTGCGCAGCTCGGCGGGGGTCACGCCGAGCGGGGCTTCCGCCCGGCTGCGCGCCGCTGCCGGGTCCGCCCCCGGCGCGCCGCTGCCCGCAGCGCGCCTTGCCTTGGCGGGGCCGGCCGCCTGAGCGGCTTCGGCCTCGGCCGCCTGCAGCGCGAGGGCCACGCGCAGCGCCTTCTCGCGGTAGGCCGTCACGAGCTTGACGCGCGTGCTGCCGCCGGTGTTGTAGTCCCCGCTGCGCTCGCGGAACTCATAGAGCAGGCGCTCGCGCCGTCTTGCGCCGCCCCGGACCTGGGGCGGCGCGTCGTCCGGCTCCGCGAGCACCTCGACGAGCGGGACCTTGGTCTTGTAGAAGACCACGGTGACCAGCCCGAGGCCGAGGCGGCGGCACAGCCCGGTAAGCTCGCCCCAGCGCTGGTTCACCGCGCCTTTTTTGTCCCGCACGCGTTCTACCGCGAGGTAGACGTTGGGGCTGAGCCGCAGCCGTTCAACCCCCTGCAGCAGCAGGGCGAGGTTGAACGATTTTTTCATCTCTACGATCAGCGGCAGCTCCTCATCCCCCCGCAATCCCACCAGATCGCAGGTCCGCACCTCGCCTTTGATGTCATAGCCCTGCTTCTCAAAAAAACTCTTCAAAGGAGCATACAGCTCCGTTTCATGCTTAACCGCCATAATTGTCACTCCTGCGCCCTATTTTTAAGGAATATGAATTTCCTGGGTTTTTAACGATGCTCTATTATAGCACAGCAAAAAAGAGGTCAACTATTCCCGGCTTACCGCATAGTTATGTAATACACTTTCTAAGCTGGTGGAGCAAGTAGGAGCGCAAGAGGAGGCAGCGAGCAATGGATATATTTGAGCGTATAGCTTCGTATCGGGCTGAGAACGACCGTTTGGCGTGGAGCGGCACCTTCAAGGAGTATATAGAACTGCTGAAAAAAGACCCCTCTCCCGCGAAAACGGCTCATTCCCGCGTATACGACATGATTAAGTCACACGGCGTAGAGGACATTAACGGGCGTAAGAGGTATAAGTTTTTTGAGCAGGAGATTTTCGGACTCGACCGTGCCGTAGAAAAGCTGGTGGAGGAGTATTTCCATTCCGCCGCCCGGCGTCTGGATGTGCGCAAACGGATATTGCTGCTGATGGGACCGGTCAGCGGGGGCAAGTCGACGCTGGTTACCTTGCTGAAGCGGGGGCTGGAGCAGTATTCGCGGACGGATGAAGGAGCGGTGTATGCTATAGAAGGCTGCCCGATGCATGAGGACCCGCTGCATTTGATTCCGCTGGAGCTGCGCCCGGAGATTGAGCGGGAGCTGGGAGTACGCATCGAGGGCAACCTGTGCCCCTCCTGCCAGATGCGGCTCAAAAATGAATATCACGGGGACATCGAACAGGTAAAAGTGGTACGTGTGCTGTTGTCGGAGGAGGAGCGCGTCGGGATCGGGACCTTCAGTCCGTCCGATCCGAAATCTCAGGATATCGCCGACCTGACGGGCAGCATCGACTTTTCGACCATTACCGAATTCGGCTCGGAATCCGATCCGCGCGCCTACCGCTTCGACGGGGAGCTGAACAAGGCCAACCGCGGGCTGATGGAATTCCAGGAAATGCTCAAATGCGACGAGAAATTCCTCTGGAACCTGCTGTCACTGACCCAGGAAGGGAACTTCAAGGCTGGCCGGTTTGCGCTGATCTCCGCCGACGAAATGATTATTGCACATACCAATGAAACGGAGTATAAATCCTTCATCTCCAATAAAAAGAATGAAGCACTCCAGTCCCGCATGATTGTCATGCCCGTTCCTTATAATCTGAGAGTGTCCGAAGAGGAAAAAATCTACGCCAAGCTCATCGCCCAAAGCGACATGAAGCATGTGCACATTGCCCCGCATGCGCTGCGGGCAGCAGCGATTTTCTCTATTCTGACCCGGCTTAAGGAGAGCAAGAAGCAGGGCATGGATCTGATCAAAAAGCTGCGCATGTACGACGGGGAAGAGGTCGAAGGCTACAAGGAAGCGGATCTTAAGGAAATGCAGACAGAGTATCTGGATGAAGGGATGTCCGGCATCGATCCGCGTTATGTCATCAACCGGATTTCCAGCGCGCTGATTAAAGGCGACCTGAAATGCATGAACGCACTGGATGTGCTGCGGGCGATCAAGGACGGCCTGGACCAGCATCCTTCGATTACGAAGGAGGAGCGGGAACGCTATCTGAATTTCATTTCCATTGCCCGGAAGGAATACGATATTCTGGCCAAAAGCGAAGTGCAGAAGGCTTTCGTTTACTCTTTTGAGGAATCCGCCAAAACGCTGTTCGAGAACTATCTCGACAACATCGAAGCCTTCTGCAACTGGACCAAAATCCGCGATCCGCTGACGGATGAGGAAATGGAGCCGGATGAGCGGCTGATGCGTTCGATCGAAGAGCAGATCGGCATTTCCGAGAACGCCAAAAAAGCCTTCCGCGAGGAGATTCTGATCCGGATTTCCGCCTACTCCCGCAAAGGCAAAAAGTTCGAATACAACAACCATGACCGGCTGCGGGAAGCCATTGAGAAGAAGCTGTTTACCGATTTGAAGGATATCGTCAAAATCACCACCTCCTCCAAAACGCCGGATGAAAGCCAGCTCAAGCGCATTAACGAGGTCTCCAGACGCCTGATCGACGAGCATAATTACTGCCCGATCTGCGCCAATGAGCTGCTGAAATATGTCGGAAGCCTGCTAAACCGCTGAGGTCATCAGAAGATGTTGCACGGACTGCCTGCTGGCGGTCCTTTTTTCTGTATATGCTTGTCCTATAAAACAGGTTTGCTCGTATGTATGACGGCGCGGGAGAACGGGGGCTGGCCGCCCCCTCTTGCGCTAATGAGTCCGTCCGGACTAATCCTCAGACGGCTTTATTCCTTGGACTCTTTATCCTTGCCGCCGATATTAAAACCTAACTGTCCATTATATTTGCCTACCTGTCCGGCAACTCCTAAGCCTGCTCCTTGACCGCCGCCAAGCTGTGCCTGTACCTGTGCGCCGAGACCATTGTCCCCGCCGAGCTGAAGCCCGGTATTGAAGCCTGCGCCCTGGCTTAGACCTAAGTGGCCTTCTGCATTGGCCTGCAGACCATAATCTCCCCCGACCTGTGCCCCTGTTTGGAATCCGGCCGCTTGACCACCGCCAAGCTGTGTTTTTGCCTGAGCGGCCACTCCGTACTTGCCCAAGGCCTGGGCTTCGGCATTGAACCCAAGTCCCTGGCTGGTGTCCAGATGGGTATTGCCTTGCGCATGGATTCCATATGAAGGGGCGCCCATGTGGCCGCTGGCATGCATACCCGCGCCGTTTAAGCCTAAGTTGCCGCCTGCATTTAAGCCAATGCCGTGTTTGCCGCCCACTTCACCTCCAGTATTAACGTGAACGCCCTGTCCGCTGCCAACGCTTGCGTCCATATAACCCGATACAAGTTCTTTTTTGGGGTTTGGGGTGGCCGAGGGCAGGTCTGCCGGGCTGCTCTCTGAACGGACGAGATGGTAGTAATGAGAGTAAGGAAAAGGTGTGTAGCGGGGAGAAGAAGGATATGCGGGGGGATAAGTTTGGCTGTTTGAATATTCGTTCCCTTGAGTCATGTGGGATACCTCCATTATTCAATTAATGATAACAGCCTATTCAAGGTAGAGTTGAATTGATACCCTTCCTAAGAAAAACGTATTTGCTGCTGCGCTCCGCACTCCCAGATTTTCCTCTGTTCTTCTCACTTGCCGCTTTTCATCGTTTTTAGATACTGCTCCATTTGCCGCTTATGGTGTTTGTCGTGGGGAATAAAGTCCCTCAGATACCCCCGGATACTGAATTTCCTGCCGTCCCCGTCCGGATAAGCTTTGGTGAATTCTTCATCGCTCAATCCCATGGTGGTCTCCAGGATTTTGGTCCGGTACTGCACGAATTGCCCGATGGCCGCCTGCGTGGTCAGTGACTTGGCATAATCGATGGCGCGGGCATTGAACTCATCAAAGTTCTGATGCCTGATGGTCAGCGGTTGGCCTTCCTGTATTTTGGCGAAAGCTTCCTCATAAAAATACTTGTCCCATTGTGTAATGTGGCATAGCATTTCTTTTAGGGTCCATTTGCCGGCCGCAATCGGAGTTTCCCAATCTACTTCTTCCAGGGTAGCGAGGGATTGGATGTAGAGGATTAAGGATTGAAATTCAAACACCAGCTGTTCGTTCGTTTTCGCTGCCATGAAATGACCTCCAGTTGTGTATATCCAGATTTTTCTGCTGCAGCTTAACTATACCTCATCGAACTTGACTGCAGCCTGTCAGGTTAAGGATAAGGTGCTGCGGAGCTCAGCTTAGCAAAACAGGAACAGTCCTGCTGACAGCCAGTTGCTATAATAAAATCACCGATCGGGGAAAGGCTGGGTGGCTCAGTGAATTACAGCAAGGATATCGAAAGAAGCATTATCGAGATTGCGCTGGATTATGGCTTTGAGACGCAGAGCGGATTCGCGAAGGCGTTCCGCAAAGCTTTTGGCTACAGTCCCACGCAGTATGCGGCGCGGATGGAAGGCGGGCAGCGGATATGTCTACGATGAAGGCAAGCTCAATTTTGAGTTCTACGACGAGCGCTGTCATTCCCGGGTGGATACGGTGATGGAGATTTATGTTCCGGTGAGGGAGCGGCCGGGAAAATAGGAACTTTGGAGCTGCGGCTTCCTATAGCCGTCAAGCTTAATCCTAAATCGCCAAAAGGTAAGCCCCGCTGAAGGGGCTTACCTTTTGGCGTTCTTTTTATAGCCTACAGCTGAACCGCCACATAGCTTCCTAATTCAAACATACTTGCATTGGCCAGCTTGCTTGCATCATATTGCTGAATGACCTCGGCGGTTTTCTGCTTAAGCTCCGCACTGTCCGTATCGGCCAGGACGCGCAGGATAACCAGGGTCTCCCCTTTCTTCAGCTGCCCGGCCAGCTTGGTCTTGTACGCTTCAAGTGAATCGGCCTCAAGGCCGTGTGTCACGTAATAATCATGGGCATTGCTTGTTGCCTGGAACAGGGACAGCTTATGGTCCAGCCAAGAGGCGTTGTCCATGACATAATCTACATCGGCGGCAGTAGCATCGTTGGAATTGTAGAGCAGATACGGAAGTCCGGAATTGGTCTCGTTATTGGTGGGGTCGACATTGACCCATTCCTTGCCGATCTTCACTTTGTTCCAGGCGTGATTCACGCCGCCCATCGTTCCCGTGACCACCATCGAAGGGACTTGGGCCAGATCAGAGAGCAGCTGGAAGGTGTGAGCATAGCTCATGCATACGCCAATCTTTTTGACCAGAATGCCGTAGGTACTGAAGGAATCGTTGAACTTTGCATCCACACCCTTGAACTGCTGCTGCTTGGCATTGTCCAGCGCAGCATCGTCGTAGGTGGTGTTGTCATTCAGATAATTGTAGATCGCCATCTGCTTCTCATCTACGCTCATGCCGTCCTTGATGGCGGCATCGATCACTTTGTCTGCCTCTGCGAGGATTTCCAGCTGTTTGGACAAGATGACCTCGGCAGGATCATCGTACTCCACATGCAGCGTCAGGGTCTGATAATTGTAGCCGTAGCTGCGGAATCCGAGAATGAGCGGGTTCTGATAGACTACTTTTTCTATCACATCCACCAGCGTACGCGCATTTTGCGCCTCCGGGAAGGCCTGCAGCGGAATTTCGGTCTTCCCGCTCATCAGATTCAAGGTGAGATACTCTTCCAGCGCAGAGTCCGCATGGATTAAGTCTGCTGATATCGTTGGCGCAGGCACTGCCTGCTTGTTCCCTTCGTCCACCTTGTTCCGGGTATTTTCTTTTTGCCGGTCAATGACATTATCACCAGATTCGCCGGCCTTCCCGTCATTGTCAATGATAGTCGGCACATCGGGTGCAGGCACATAATCCGTGTTATTCTTCGGCTCCACATACCCTTGATTGGTCCCTTTGCTCTGAGCGGCCTCAAG
This sequence comes from Paenibacillus graminis, assembly GCF_000758705.1. Taxonomy (NCBI): domain Bacteria; kingdom Bacillati; phylum Bacillota; class Bacilli; order Caryophanales; family Paenibacillaceae; genus Paenibacillus; species Paenibacillus graminis. Next base: position 2,381,265 of record NZ_CP009287.1, read on the forward strand.
ACTCGCAATATCCGCATCCGTCAACTTCGCAACTTGGACGTATCCCTTCAGCGCAGTGCCTTGAATGGAAAACGGGACATCGGTTGGACCGGACTGCGGAATGGTGATGGAACCGGTGTCGTAAATAACAGTTCCCTGGGCTTTGGAGCCGTCAATAAACTGGACAGGGACTGTCTTGGGCAGTTCCCCGGCGTTCTTGAACAATTTCAGATTGATATTATCCTCGGAAGCCACGGTGCGCGGCAGCTGTTTGGACAGCGCAACAGTATCCACGGAGGCACTGAACTTGGACTCTTTGTCCCCCTGAACCGCGGTTACGTAATATTCACCTTGAACATTGTTGTTTTGGAGGCTAGTGATTGTCTCATCTACAATACCAAGCGCACCGCGCCCGTCCTTCATGAAGTCGTTATAAGAAGTGCCGGGAACCGTCGCGATCAGCAGCGGACGCTGATCCGCATAACCTTGCTCCGCGCCACTGAGCGCCTCATTGGTATTCTCCATCGTAATGTGCGAAGCATTATAAATATTGTAGCTTTCTGCTCCCGGCACCTCACTCCAGACCAGCGTCAGTCTGCCGTCCGGGCTGATGTCGGCTTGCAGATTCGGTACGGGCAGATCCGATTTCACCGTAAACGGAATGATAACCGGCTGCTTCAGAGGAGTAGGTGTAGCCGCATCCAGGTCATAGTTGAGCCGTATGTAGTACACGGGGGCGTTCCCCCAGGAGCTGCCCCCGGCTGCGCGTAGGGAATCGGAAGCGAGAACGCCGAAGCCTAGCGGCTTAATGGAGTATACGCTTTTGCCATCTACAAGCTGTGAGTCTTCAAGGGTCCCCACCTTGCTCTCCGGCAGTGCCTTGATATCGGTATGTACGGACAGCGTCTTGCCAATCGCCTCTGGGCCGAGATTCGTATTGAACCTGAATATAAATTCCATATCCTGCTCGACGTTGTACATGGGCATAATGCCCGGATTATTGTCAGTATCGTACTTTTGCTTCAGATCGTACACCGTCTGCGAAGCGTCCGGCGGAGCGTTCCCTGAAGATTGCTTCGTCTCTGCAGCCGCACTGGCTTGCGGGGCGGTTGACGGCTCTGGCCCGGCATCGCTGCTGCCTCCCATGCAGCCTGTTAATACTACACACATGATGAACATAATCATTGCCAATTGTTTCACTTTCAATAAAGTCCTCTCCCGTCAGGTTTGTCTAAGATGAGCGTAAATTATGGATCAATCCATAATTACCCATTATAAATATCAGAAGATATATAACCCAATCCGACGCTTTTAAAACAAAATTGGGATAATTTATATTTAAGCTGCTGAAACAAAGGGAATTTAAATACCCCTGCCGGGTAGCAGGGGGGAATGAGGGTGGAATCGGGTTCAGTTTATATTAGTCCGGCGGGCAATGGAGAGTAGACTACAAAAACCGCCGCTGCACCTTCTTCCCGTCATACGAGAAGAGCGCTTTTTTATCCTCCACGACCGTCTGTAAATGTACGCTCCGGCCCCAGAGAGCGTAGATATGCGGGAGTGTGCGCTCCAGATATTTCAGATCCAGCTCGATGCTCTCGTAGCGGTGGACGATCAGCAGCTCGCCGTTGCGCTCGTAGTCCGCATCCTCAATGACCAGGTACGGCGAGCCGCCGTTGACCCGGGCCAGCACCAGCTGGTCACGCACATTTTCCCAGGCCTTGTCGGTAATTTTCCACTCCGGGCCTTTCTTCTCGAAGACGTAGAGATCCAGGTCATTGACCAGTTGCTTCGACAGATAGCTGCGGATAAAAGAGATGTCCGAGTCCAGCTCTCGTACCTCGAACATTTTGTCACGGTCCCAGCGGCGCTCGATGTCCTCGAAGATCTTCAACCCCAGGTAGTAAGGGTTGAGGCTCTGCCGGGAGGGCTGAACAACCGAGGAATTGAGCTTGGCGTATTCCACCGTCTCCTCAGGCGTCAGGTCCAGCTCGCGCATAATCCGCTGATGCCAATACGAAGCCCAGCCCTCGTTCATGATCTTCGTCTCCATCTGCGGCCAGAAATAGAGCATTTCGTCACGCAGCATGGTCATGATGTCGCGCTGCCAATCTTCCAGCGCCGTTGAATATTGCTGGATGAACCAGACCATATCCTTCTCCGGCTCAGGCGGGAACTTGCGCTTCCCGGCTGTTTCCGGTTCGGGGCCGGCCGTTTTGCCGTTCTCCAGATCCCACAGCTCATCGTAGGGATTCGCCGGTCCGGCGCCTCCGGGAGGAGCCTCCTTGCGCTCCTTCATCTTGGCTTCGAGCAGGTGGGTCTTGCCCAGCTTGCGGGGCTGGATCAGACTGGGGTCGATATGCTCCTGAACCGCCAGCACGGAATCGATGAAGCTCTCCACGGTATCTATACCATACGTCACTGAATAATCAGCGATCCGGTCCGCGGTGGCCGACATGCTCTCGACCATGTCGCGGTTGGACATGGAGAAGCGCATGTTGTTTTTGAAGAAATCGCAGTGGGCGAGGACATGCGCGACAATCAGCTTGTTCTGGACCAGGGAGTTGCCGTCCAGCAGGAAGGCGTAGCAGGGATTGGAGTTAATGACAAGCTCATAGATTTTACTGAGTCCAAAATCATACTGCGACTTCATCTTGTGGAACGTCTTGCCGAAGCTCCAGTGCCCGAACCGGGTAGGCATCCCGTAGGCACCGAATGTATAAATGATGTCGGCGGGGCATATCTCATAACGCATCGGGTAAAAATCCAGCCCAAACCCGGAAGCAATCTCCGTAATTTCGGCAATCGCCCGTTCCAGTGCTTGAATCTCATCTCCGGGCATGAATCCATCTCTCCCTCCAGCTTGGGCTTATGCTGCAACTGATTCTGACAAGGCCGCCAAGGTGCTGCGGCACTTCCGGAACTGTTCTTCTAATGTATATGGAAGGAGGGAGGGGAGTATGATGGGGGGCTGAATATGGATAAAGAGGCTTCGTGTAAATTGGTGGGTAGCAATTCGATCCGCCTGAAGACATTCATCGGGTCCACTTTAAATTCCTTCATTCGGGCAAGAGCTACCCGCGCATACGTGGTCCAGAGAACCTTGTATCGGTCAGTTTTCATTCAGGGCCTCTCCCAGTAATTGTGCAAACTCTTCTTCGCTGTCACTGTATGTGGAAATTCCATCCTTGCGATCTTTTTGAGCTTGCTGAAGCTGGGAGAGAACGGCCTTATCTTTAAAAATTACTGACGTCATTCTTTTCTTCTGTTCGTCCGTAAATACAGGCTTTTCATCTTTCCTTTGTAGCGTAACGTTGAATCCGAAGTTTTCTTCGATTAACTGGACCAGGTCTTTAAGTTCAACAAAAGACTTGCCTTGAAAGCTTTGCTCCAGTTGTTCTTTTGAAATGGACATTCTGCTCACCGCCTTTTTGATATTATAACATTTTATAAAATCTAATTCTTTAAGAAGTTGGAAAATTTATAGGTCTAGTACACAAACCTCCGCTGCGCCCAGTAGCTGAACAGGAAGATTGAAACTTCAGTCAGCAGCTTGGCGGCGGCGAGCGGGATGATCAGCTTTTCATTGTAGAAATAGAGCAGCCCGTAATTGAACAGCAGCACGAGGAGCACCAGTGCAAAGTATTTGGGCAGCGACTTGTGCAGCCTGGAGGGTTTGCCGCCGGTGAACACGTATCTGCGGTTCATGGAATAGTTGAAGATGGAGCTGCATAATCTTGCGGCGGCAACCGACAGGAACAGGTTATGGCTGAGACGCTGGAACAGGAACAACAGTGTGAAGTCGAGCAGGGCCGATACCAGCGATGAAGTGCTGAACATTAGAATCGGCAGATAGATCCGGAAGGAATCCGCCAAAGGCCGGAAATGGGATGATTTATTGTTATCCAGATAGACGGTATCGATGAACTCTTCGGTAATCGTATAGCCCTCCTGGCGGGCGGTGAGCAGCATATTCATTTCATATTCGAACCGTTCGCCGGGAATCCGGCACAGCCAGTCCAGCAGCTGGGGGGAGAAGCCGCGCAGACCGGTCTGGGTATCATAAATTTTGGTGCCTGTCGTCAGGGAAAAGACAACACGTGTCACAGCGTTGCCGAAGCGGCTGCGCAGGGGAATGGTCCCGCTGAAGCGGCGGCTGCCCAGGACGATTCCGGGAGTGGTCTGGTTCAGGAGCACCTCGGCAATCCGCTTAATGTCATGGGGCAGATGCTGGCCGTCACTATCCGCACAGACCACATAGCCTGGCAGCCCGGCCTCGTGGATGTACCGGAACCCTGTTTTGAGGGCGAGCCCTTTTCCGAAATTGAGCGGATGGGTCAGAACCGTGCAGCCGAATGCTTCTGCAATGTTGAAGATCCCCCGGTAAGCCGGGCCGCTGCCGTCATCTACAAGGACAATCGGCCCAAGCTGGTAATCGCAGAGCTGTTCAATTAAATCCAGCAGCCGTTCATCTGGCTCATAAGCCGGGATCAATATAGTCATGATGTTGCCCCCTCCTTGATATACAGAATGTCGCTGACGCCGCGTTCCTGGTTCTTGCCCTGCGGATTATTCACGACCCGTCCCATGAAATACATGGTGGATGAACCGCCGCCGTCCAGATTGTAGGCTTCGGTGGCTCCGAGATCAGACATGACATTCGCCAGCTCGGTTAGGGTCATCCCCCGGCTATACCCTTCACTGCGCCCGTCCACTACGACGAATACATAATGGTTTGGTGCAATCATGCCAACTGCGGTCCGGGGATTTGCATTCTGGATGGAGCGGTTGCCTAAGTTGGTATCGATTTTAACATTGCTGAAATCACTGGCGATCTTGCCGTCCTGGATCAGAATCGGCCCGAAGGACAGCGTGTTGGCGGCTCCTTGCGCCAGGAGGTCGGACGAAGAAACTTCCTCCTCGTTGTAGGTCTGCATTGTCCCGTCCCCGAACAGCGCCATCGCATCCCGCACCGGGTCATCGCGGTAGACGGTGCCATTCCGGATAATCACCCCGTCGTTGCGGAAGCCATAATAATCGCCGTTGATGGCAAAGATCGCATTGTTGCTGGAGGCGATCTCCGAGGTATCCTCCGTGATATTGGTGCCAAAGCTGTTGTCGGCAAAAGCAGACCGCAGGCTGCTGGCATCCTTAAGGACCACATCTGCGACAAAATAGGTGATCTGGTCTGTGCCGGACCCGGTCTGCACCTGGTCGATCCGGATCTGGATATCGTCGCTGGAATAATTCCAGTCGTCTGAAGCCGCGTTAACCTCGGCTAAGGCTGCGGCTGTGGTTGCTGCCGTACTGGAGCTTGCTGCGGCTGTATCATCCGCTGCGGCGACTTCGACATGTTCGATCAGGTAACGGTCTGCGAGACTATATATCACTGTACCGAGACCCAGGAGGACCACAATCATCACGATCAGCAGGTTGCGTTTGAAGCTCCAGGCTTGTCTTGTCCGCATGTTTTTCATTAAAGGATCACCTCATCAAGTAAGTTGTTAAAATGATCATACCTGGGCTACCTTTAGTGAAACTGAAATAGAAATGGACCGGATGATTTGGATTGATGGTATACTTTAACCAGCGTATTTTGAATTACAGGGAGGTTCTGACATGCCACAGCGCGTGCTGTTAATAGAGGATGACGAGGCAATCAGTGAAATGGTGCGCTCGTATTTGGTCAAAGAGGGGTATGAGGTGGAGACGGCATTCGACGGGGATGCGGCGGAGAAGCTTTTTCACCGGGGCGGGGCTTATGATCTGGTTCTGCTGGATCTGATGCTTCCCAAACGGAGCGGCAGCGATGTACTTCAGACGATTCGCCGGGACAGCCTGGTGCCTGTGCTGATTATGTCCGCAAAGGACAGTGATGTGGACAAGGCGCTGGGCCTCGGCTTCGGCGCGGATGATTATATTACGAAGCCGTTCTCGATGATTGAGCTGGCAGCGCGGGTGAAGGCGGCAATCCGCAGGGCCGGGTATGCTGCTGTGGGAGTTCCCAGTCAGGAAGCGGCTCCGGTGCAGGAGAAGGCTAATATAATTTCACTGCGCGGACTTACCGTGGATCTCGATAATTTCTCGGTGCTGAAGAACGGCGAGGAGGTCAAGCTGACCGCCAAGGAGTTCCAGATTCTAGGGTTGTTCGTAAGCAGTCCCGGACGGGTATATACCAAATCGCAGATTTACAACAGTGTCTGGGACGATGATTATTACGGGGATGAGAATGTCATTAATGTACATATGCGCAGATTGCGTGAAAAAATTGAAGATGACCCGTCGAAGCCGGAGTACATCAAAACGCTGTGGGGCATTGGCTACAAGCTGGGGGATGTGCTGGAATGATTGCTTTTTGGAGTGTGGCGGTACTGTTGCTTCTGCTTGTGGTCCTATGGCAGTACCTGCGTTTGCGGGAGCATTCCCGCCAGCTCGACTATATCCATACCAAGCTTACGGATATTCTGGGCCGGGGGTCGCACGAAAGGCTGCTTTTGTTCAACAATGATCCTCATCTGCAAATTCTGCTTACCGATCTGAACCGGCTGCTGGACGTCAATCACAGGGGAGCGGTGGAGCTTGCCAAGCTGGAGAAATCCATGCGCAGCATGCTGGCGAACATCTCTCATGATCTGAAAACCCCGCTGACGGTGGTGCTCGGTTATATTGAAACGGTTCTTCAGGATCAGGCGATGGCCAAGGAGGAGCAGGAGAGGATTCTGCATACGATCCATGCCAAGGCAGGAGAAGTGATCCGGCTGATGAACAGTTTTTTTGATCTGGCCAAGCTGGAGAGCGGGGACAAGGAGATTCCCCTGTCACGGGTGGAGCTGGGGGAGGTCTGCCGGAGAAACATCCTCTCCTTCTACGAAATTCTCAATGCCAAGGGCAGTGAAGTGGACATTGAGCTCCCGGATGAGGCGCTGTATATCATGGGCAACGAAGAGGCGCTGGACAGGGTGCTGTCGAATCTGATCTCCAATGCAATCAAGTATGGGGATGCCGGCGGGGTGCTTGGACTCAGGCTGTACAGCGACGGGGATCAGGTGTGCATAGAGGTGTGGGACCGGGGCAAGGGCATCACCGAAAGCGACCAGGACAAGGTTTTTGAGCGGCTCTATACGCTGGAGGATTCACGCAACCGCGATTACCAGGGGAGCGGACTGGGGCTGACCATCACCAAACGGCTGACAGAACAGATGAACGGCAGCATTACCTTGCGCAGCAAACCTCATGTCAAAACAGCATTTACGCTTTCTTTTCGCAGGCAGACTTTCTGACGCTCCTATTGGTCGCGGCTTCCCGGGGCTTATGTCTGCAGCTTAAGAATTTTGTAAGGTTCAGGTAATAAAAAAGAAAATTCCGCTGTGTACAATAAGAACCAGGAAGATAAACGAAGAAGCCAAAGGGGATAACGGAAATGACCACCATATTGCGGACTTGGGATTTAACCAAGGAGTATCAAGGTAAAGAGGCTGTTCGCGGCGTGAACATGAGCATCAAGCAAGGTGAAATTTACGGTTTCCTGGGACCGAATGGAGCGGGCAAAACCACGGTGATGAAAATGATCACCAATCTGGTGAAGCCGACAGCGGGGAATATTGAATTTTTTGGAGAGAGCATGACGGACCATTCCTATGAAATGCTGAAGCGTATGGGCTGCATTATTGAATATCCGGTGTTCTACGACAAACTGACGGCGAGAGAAAACCTCCAGCTGCACGGGGAGTATATGGGGTACTACGATGCGAAGGCCATGGAAGAAGCGCTGGAGCTGGTCAAGCTGAGGGGTGTGGACAAAAAGCCGGTCAAGCAGTTCTCCCTGGGGATGAAGCAGCGGCTGGGCATTGCCCGGGCGGTAATGACCAAACCGGAGCTGCTCATTCTGGATGAGCCGATCAACGGATTGGACCCCATGGGTATCAAGGAACTGCGTGAAGTATTCCGCATGCTGAGCCGGGAATATGGAATAACGCTGCTGATCTCCAGCCACCTTCTGGGGGAGATTGAACAGGTCGCCGACACCATCGGCGTGATCCGTGACGGAATTTTGCTGGAGGAAGTAGCGATGGATAGGATCCGCAGCCAGAACACGCAATACATTGAACTGATTACCGGAGAGAGCAGCAAAGCGGTGTATGTGCTGGAGCACAAGCTGGGCCTCACCAACTTCAAGGTGCTGGACCCCCGCACGATCCGCATTTACGATGCCGTACAGCAGCTTGAACTGAATAAAGCACTGATAGAAGCGGGCGTAGAGCTGGACAGCCTGAGTAAAAAGAATCTTTCGCTGGAAGATCATTTTGTGGAACTGATGGGGGGTGAAGGCATTGCTTAAGCTGATACAACTGGAAATCCGTAAAAATAAGCTGTTTGGCATGCTCAAAGGTGTGGCCATTGCCGTCTTATTGATTCTTGGCTTTATGCTTCTGCTTACTTACGTTGACGCTGAGGACGGCAGCGGCAGAGGGGAATTCAAGACTTATGCAGAGATGTTAGAAGGCTTGTATATTTTGGTCAAAGTGACCTTTGTGGTGTTTGCTTCGGTTGTGCTGAGCAAGCTGGTGATCGACGAGTATAAGAACAATACCATTACATTGCTCTTTATGTACCCGATCTCCCGTAAAAAACTCCTGGCTGCCAAAATTATCATCGTCTTCCTCTTTACACTGCTCAGCGTTTTTATATCAGATATTCTGATTGGCGCCCTTCTGATTGGAATTAACTCTTTCACTCATGTGATTCCGGGACAGCTGGAGCTCACTGCGATTTCTCGAGAGGTGGTCCGCATAGGGGCAGATGCGATCTATGCGGCAGGAATTGGACTCATTCCTTTATACATCGGAATGCGTAAAAAATCCGTACCCGCTACCATAGTTACTGCGGTGCTGTTTGTCGGCGTGAGTTCCTCCGATTTTGGCGGCTTCCGGATGAGCAATCTGGTAGGGATCTCCATCTTCTTCAGCCTGCTTGGCGTAGCCATCGCTTACCTGTCGATCCGGAATATCGAACAAAAGGATATTGCCTGAATGTAAATCAAGCTATCTATAGGAGCGTTCTCGTTACCAGGGTTCCTCTGTAGTGAGGTTAAGGATGTGTTCTAGGTCCTTGCTGATCTTCCGGGGGGCCTTTTTCCCAAAAAACCGCTTGGTGTCAATGTTTTACATGGCGACCAACTGCGGTTTTTTTGCTATAATAGTATAAAATTCAGCAAATTCCGAGCGGGGTACAGATTGAAATTACATATAAAGTTTATCCGCAGCTTCTGAGTAGAAGAGGATACAGGATTAAAGCAGCAGAGGAGGTGGGCTATGCCTATAAAATGGTCTTCCATTCTGGACCGGGTGCTTTCGGAGGAAGGCGCCTATAAAGCGTTATATGATCATCATCCCGACCTGATAATTGTGCTGGACAGGCAGGGGTACTATGTGGAGAGCAACCGTGCTTTTGAAGCAGCCGCTGGAGCAGATTCGCTGCTCCATAAGCCGTTGCCGGGTTCCCGGCCACAGCCCCCAGGGGAGGAATATTTTGCCGCAGCGCTTGGAGGTATCGGCTCCGGGGTTGAGCTGCAGGTGGAAGAGGGGAGCGGAAGCCGCCCTGCGGCCATTACGTATGTGCCAATAAAAGCTGAAGAAGGGATCGCAGGCGTATTTGCTATTGTTCATTATGACCAGAGCCGCGGTCTTCCGCTTGAGGTTGAAGAGTGGCTCGGCAGTCTCATCACCCGGGAGGAACCTCCCATGGAATGGACGGATGACCGGACACCGGGGCATGAAGAGATACTTGCCGCAATGGGGGCAGCAGCGGAACAACAGCAGGCAGAGCTGGTGCTGGAGATGTCTGAGGACAAGCATCTTGGCCTGATACTGAACTCTGTTGCGGCGGGGATTTTTGGACTGGATACACAGGGAAGAACATTTTTTATCAATCGTGAAGGGGCAGATATGCTGGGATATACTCCCGCTGAATTGATTGGCCGGACTTTTGCCGGACAGGTTCATCATATCCATGGAGACGGGTCAAGGTACCAGATTGAATGTCCGATCTCGCAGACCCTCCAGGACGGCCGTACACGCAGCAAAGGGGACGAAATCTTCTGGCGGAAAGACGGCACCAGCTTTTTTGCCAGCTACCGGATTGCCCCGCTTATGCATAAAGGCAGGATATGCGGGGTGGTGGGTTCCTTCAGCGATATTACGAATGAACGGGAGATTCTCCGGGCCAAAGAAACGGCAGAGCAGGCCGCTCAGGCTAAAGCGGATTTTCTTGCCATGATGAGCCATGAGATCCGCACTCCAATGAACGGGATGATCGGGATGGCTGACCTCCTGCTGGAAACGGAGCTTGAGGAAGAACAGCGCACCTATGCTGAGATTCTGCGTAACAGCAGCTACAGCCTGCTCAAAATCCTGAATGACATCCTCGATTTCAGCAAGATGGAAGCCGGTAAAATGCCGCTGGTGTCAGAGAAATTTGATCTGCGTGAGATGATGGAGAGCATTATAGATTTATTTACCCCCAAAGCGGAAGAGAAAAAGCTGGCGCTGCGGTGGTGGGCGGATACCAGTGTGCCGTCCATGGTCACTACCGACCCCAGCCGCTTGCGCCAGATTATTGTGAATCTCGTCGGCAATGCCCTGAAATTCACCGAACGGGGCAGCGTTACCCTGTCCGTGAAGAATATTCAGCTGCCGGCTTCGCCGGAGTATCTGCTGGAATTTTCAGTGCGGGATACGGGGGTGGGGATTGCCGACAGTAAGCTGAATCTGCTGTTTCAATCCTTTTCCCAGCTTCATCCCTTCATCAACCGCAAATACGGCGGCACGGGACTAGGACTGGCCATCTGCAAGCAGCTGGTGGAGCTGATGGGCGGAACGATTTTTGTAGAGAGCGAAGAGGACCGGGGCTCCACCTTCCGCTTCATGCTTCCTTTCGTTAAGGAGGAGATGGAGGCGGATATCACTCCTTAAGGCTGCCCTGGTGTGGCCGGAAGCCGGACAGCCGGAGGCTGGAGGTCTTCGGGCGGCCTTTGATGTAGGGGCTGAGCTGCTGCAGATTGGAGTTAAGCTGCAGGCAGCCAGGCCAGTAAGCTGGGATCGAAGGGGGCACCAAAGAAGCAGGGAACTAGAGGTGTAAGAAAGCAGGGAACTAGGACACCATGGAACGAGGGGACTGCATCGAAGAGGGTGACAAGGCATTCACAGCCGCAAGCCCGCTAGCGGAAGCAAGCCCTCTAGCGGCAGCAAGCCCTATTATCCCAAACAGCAAGTCTCCTATGACGGGGACCTGCTGTTTTTTTGTGGGGAGGCCCGTTTATCAGTATCATCTCACACGGTTGGTCAAAGTTCGCTGTTGCTAAGTGGAAAAAGTAAACCTAATTCAGTCAAATTCCCGATAATCCTTGAGTTAAGTGGAAAAAGTGAATCTGATTAAATCGGGAACGGTGTATATGGGCCATTGTTGGATTTTTTTTCCGATGTAAGTGGATACATTCCACCTAAATCCCATAAAAGAACGAAAAATAAAATATTAGGTGGAGAAATTCCACTGGAGGATGGATTATGTAATTGTTGAACTCCTGAACTCCTGAACTCCAAGCTATCAATATTATTTACTAGCGACGCCTTTGGGCTCGTGCGAATAAGGGGGAGGCGGCGCAATGTAAAAAGAACCCATATCCGCATAAACTGCAGACAACAGGTTCGTCACAGGAAAATTCTTGACTATTCGTTGCGGCTGAATTAAGAACCATGAGAGCAAAAGCAGAGGAGCAAGAGCAGCAAGAGCAAGAAGAGCCAGAAGAGCAAGAGCAGAGCAGCAAGAACTGGCCGCCTGCCGGCCTGCCAACTTGCCAGCCTCTCAACTGGCTTCTAATGCATATACATGAGGCCGACGGTACCTGGACCACAGTGGCTTCCTATCACACAGCCTGCGTGAATGATGGCGATTTCGCCGGAACCCGTCTGCTCACGCAGTGCTTTCTCCAAATACTTGGCATCCTCTTCCGCGAGGGTGTGGGCAACAATGATAAGCTCTTTGTCGATATCACCGGCATGCTCCAGGGCGTGGTGGAGCATCTGCTCGACAGCTTTTTCCTTTTTGCCGCGAATCTTGCTGACCGGCACGATGGCGCCGTCAATCAAACGCAGCACAGGTCGGATCTTCAGCAGGCTGCCGATAAAATTCTGCATGCCGGAGCAGCGTCCGCCCATGTACAGGTAGTCCAGCGTATCTACAACAAACTCCGTTTCCACCTGGCTGCGGCACTTTTTCACCATTGCGGCAATTTCCAGAGCACTTTGGCCTTTGGCGGCTGCACGGGCAGCCTTCATGACCAGGAGGGCAATCCCTCCGCACAGCGTCTCGGAATCTACGACCTGCACCCGGCCTTCCGGGAACTCGCCTGCCGCGAGCAGGGCATTCTGATATGTAGAGGATAAAGCAGAGGATAGACTGATATAGACGATATCTCCTCCGCTGCGGATCACCGGCTCAAAGGCAGCCATAAAATCTGCGGGCGAGGGGGCAGCTGTCTTCGGCAGGGCACCTTGAGCGGCTACCCGGCGGTACACTTCCTCAGGTGTAATATCCACCCCATCCCTGTAAGTAGCGTCATCAAATACGACATACAGCGGAATGATGCCAATATCATACGTTTTCTTCCAGCCTTGCGGCAAATCGGAAGTGCTGTCTGAAAAGATTTTTACGATAGACATGAATTTCTCCTTCACCGGTTCTCGGATGACAATCTTCCATAATATGATCTATATAATCTGTAATTATACCAAGCCTGCACGGATTCTCAAAATGAAATCATAGTTTTGCTGCCGAAGCGGCGAAAAAAAGACCAGCCGCTTCTGACGGCTGATCTTGAAAACAGTTGTAGGAAAGTTACTTCTTGAGCACCGGTATCCACACTTCACAGACATAATCCTCTGCACCCGTATCGCCTGGCGGATACAACTCAAACTCCGGTCCGCCCGTATGCTCATAGCCGGTTCCCGGGAACCATTCCTGAAAAATCCGCTGCCACACCTTCTGAATCGCATCGGGCATAGGGCCGGCTGAAGTGAATACGGCCCAGCTTGCAGCTGGAATCACTGCGGTCTCGTAGCCTTGCGGGTCGGTTTCGGGTGTGCCTTCCACTCCGATCCAGTAGGACAGCAGCTCCTTCTCCATGTCCATGCTCATACAGATGCCGAGCCAATCTTTGCCCGTGCCAACTTCAATCAGCTTATCCGAAGTGCCGTCCGCATTGCATTCATTCCAAAACTCGGGGATTCTGCGGAGATTTTCTCCGTCCCGGGTAGTCACCTCCATGGATTTACCGATAACGGTAAAAGCAGGTTTCTCTACGATTTTGTATTCCATTTCCTGATCTCCCTTCAATGATAGATGGAAGGAGAGGCGGGGGAACGCTTTGAGCTGTACCCCAGGCTCCCGTGCGGAGGAGGGGGTTAGCCCATGCGCCTTGCGGAACGCTTTGGCGAACGCCTCGGGGGACTCGTATCCGTATTTCAGCGCCACATCGAGCACCCTGATCTTTGAAATCGCCAGCTCCTGGGCTGCCAGGGTCAATCTCCGTTTGCGGATATAGTCTGCCACCGTCACTCCGGTCAGCATGGCGAACATCCGCTGAAAGTGAAACGGAGAGACGTGGGCCACCTTGGCAACGTCCTCAATGCGCAGTGGCTCCGTCATTTTGCTCTCCATGTAATCCAGTGCATCTTTCATACGGATCAGCCATTCCAAGTCTGCCATCTCCCTTTGAACCCATCCTACCATGCCTGCTCCCGGGTCGTCCTGTTATTCTCTGCTCGTTGCAGACAGGTCAGGTCAGACCCCGTCCGCGCATCCAGCAGAGCATGTCCCTTATAGTATAGCCCAGGAGTGGGGAGGGAGTCAGCCCCCCAGACGGCAGACTCTGGCTTCATAAGGACGCAGGGTTTCCCGGTCCATGGCCGGCTGCTCCTCAGGATAGTTGCTGATGACCGTTTCGGTCACGGCGTTCAGCTCCTCCAGGAGATCTACGGTCTGCGGGTGTTCGCAGAAATTCAACAAGATCAGCCACCGTTCCCCTTCCAGCGTCCGGGTATAGGCATAAATGAATTCATGCTCCGGCAGCAGCAGTTCGTAATCGCCATAGACCATAACAGGATGGTTTTTGCGCAGACTAATCAGCTTCTGATAATAATAAAATACCGAATCCGGATCAGCCAGCGCCTGTTCCACATTGATCTCCTCATAGCGCGGATTGAGCTTGAGCCACGGCGTTCCTTCGGTAAATCCGGCATTGGGGGAGGAGTCCCACTGCATAGGCGTGCGGGCATTGTCCCGGCCTTTGACATGGATCGCCTTCAGGGTGGCTTCATGATCGCCGCCGCCATCCGTTACCTTTTCCTTGTACATATTATGGATTTCAATATCCTTGTAATCTTCAAGCTGCGGGAACTGCACGTTCGTCATGCCGATTTCCTCACCTTGATAAATGTAGGGCGTGCCTTTTAGCGTATGCAGCAGGGTAGCAAGCATTTTGGCCGAAATCACACGGTATTCCCGGTCATTGCCGAATCTGGAAACCATCCGGGGCTGGTCATGGTTGTTCAGGTACAGGCTGTTCCAGCCGCGGTCCGCCAGACCTACCTGCCATTTATGCAGGATATCGCGCAGCTTGGTCAAGTTCCAGGGAGTGACATTCCATTTGCCGCCGGGGCCGGAGTCTATATCCATATGCTCGAATTGAAAGACCATCTGCAGCTCATTCCGGTCTTCAGCGGTATACAGGATGGCGTCTTCTACCGTAGCACCCGGTGTCTCACCAACGGTCATTACATTATATTTGGAGAGAACCTCCCGGTTCATTTCCTGCAAATATTCGTGGACACGCGGGCCGTTCATATAATATTGTCCGCCGCCGGCCAGCTCGCCGGGAGCAAGACCCTCATAATAGGCCGAAGGCAGGCCTTCCACCTTGGAAATCATATTGATGACGTCCATCCGCAGCCCGTCTACCCCTTTGTCCAGCCAAAAAGCCATCATCTTGTACAGCGCCTCACGCAGCTTCGGATTCTCCCAGTTGAGATCCGGCTGCTTGCGTGAGAAGAGATGCAGATAATATTCGCCTGTTTTTTCATCCAGTTCCCAGGCCGGGCCGCTGAAGATGGAGCTCCAATTGTTCGGCAGCTCGCCATTCGGGCCGCCGGGCCGCCAGATGTAATAATCCCGGTATGGATTATCCTTAGAGGAACGGGATTCCACGAACCAGGCATGCTCATCCGAGGAATGGTTGATGACAAGGTCCATCATCAGCTTGATGCCGCGTGCATGCAGCCCGTTCAGCAGATCCTCCCAGTCGCCAAGGGTGCCGAATTCATCCATAATGTCCTCGTAATCGCTGATATCATAGCCATTATCGTCATTTGGAGATTTGTAGACCGGCGACAGCCAGACGACATCGACCCCCAGCTTGTGCAGATAATCGAGACGGGAGATAATCCCGCGCAAATCTCCGATTCCGTCTCCGTTGCTGTCCTGGAAGCTGCGTGGATAGATCTGATAGACAACGGCTTCTTTCCAAAAGGTTCTGTTCATGCAAATTCGCTCCTTTGAATGGGATTGGGAATTTATATTCTGCTTTGAAAATGGAATCAGCAGCCGTCTCGGCTATAGAGAAGAGTTGGAGTTCCGGCCGCTGTTGTATCCGGATTTGTTCAATTGATACCACTTCCCACGGTTGAAATCCGGAGACTGCCTATGCTTCCGACGCGGGCTTTTCTGCGAAAAGCTTTCAGGCGGACGTTATCGCTCCTACACTTCCAGATTTCCCCTCCAGCCTTCCTGCAGATTCTATTTTCCAGCCCAGCGTATATAAATAGCCCCGAAGAAGCTTAAGCCTTCGGGGCAGCAGCAACAATTACACCGTAACGGATGAGCCTTCGGCAGTGACGCTGCTCAGCCCGTTCACTGTATAGTCCTTGCCAAAAATCGTGATGGACGCCGGAATATCCGTTTCATTGACGACCGTAACCTGCACGTCGGTTACACTTACCTTCAGGCGGGAGCCGCGGAACATGATTTTGAACGAATAAGCGGTCCAGTGGCCCGGATTGGAGGGATTCAGGATCAGCCGGTCAGCCTGCACCCGCAGTCCGCCAAAGCCATGCACGATCGACATCCAGGTTCCGGCCATACTGGTGGTATGGCAGCCGTCTTCCGTATCGTTGTTGTAATTGTCGAGATCCAATCTTGATGTGCGCAGGTACATTTCATATGCCTTTTCCTTGTATCCCAGCTCACAGGCGAGAATCGCATGGATGCAAGGGGAGAGGGAGGACTCATGGACGGTAATCGGTTCATAAAAGTCGAAATTCCGCTTTTTGGTCTCCAGATCATAACGGTCACCGAGGAAATAGAGTCCCTGCAGCACATCGGCCTGTTTGATGAAGCAGGAGCGCAGAATGCGGTCCCAGGACCATTTTTGATTCAGCGGGAGATTTTCGGGCAGCACATCCTTGACCTGAATGATCTCTTTGTCAAGGAAGCCGTCCTGCTGCAGGAAGATTCCGAGTTCCTCATCGGCTGCATAGTACATTTTGGCGATAATATCATTCCACTTTGCGGTTTCATCCTCTGCCAGCTCCAGCTTATCAACAAGCTCCGCATAACGGGCGGACTCATTCTCCTGCAGATACTTCAGCGCTTCCAGGGTGTATTCCATCGTCCAGGAGGCCATCCGGTTCGTATACCAGTTGTTGTTGACATTGTTCTCGTATTCATTCGGTCCGGTGACTCCGAGCATTACATATTTGTCCTTATGCGGCACGTAGTGCACGCGTTCCTCCCAGAAGCGGGAGATTTCCACCAGCACCTCCAGGCCATACTGCCCAAGATAGGCTTGGTCTCCGGTGTAGTTCACATAGTTATAGATAGCATAAGCAATGGCGCCGTTGCGGTGGATCTCTTCGAACGTAATCTCCCACTCATTGTGGCACTCCTCACCGTTCATCGTTACCATTGGATACAGCGCGCCTTTTTTAAAGCCGAGCTTGCGGGCGTTTTCCTTCGCCTTCTCCAGATGCTTGTAACGGTAGATCAGCAGGTTGCGGGCAATCGAAGAATCGGCGGTACTTAAGTAGAAAGGCACACAATAAGCTTCAGTATCCCAATAGGTGCTGCCGCCGTATTTTTCTCCGGTGAAGCCCTTAGGACCGATGTTCAGCCGGTCGTCTTCGCCGGTATAGGTCTGATTCAACTGGAAAATATTGAAGCGGATCGCCTGCTGCGCGGATACATCGCCTTCAATGATAATGTCGCTTTCCTTCCACTTATCTTTCCATGCCTCAGCCTGTTCGGTCAAAAGCGTCGCAAAACCGGCTTCCCGGGCGCTGTGCAGTGCGGTTTCTGCTGCTTCCACCAATTGGCCCAGCCCGTGATTGCGGGAGGTGACATTGGCAGCATACTTATAAATAACCACCTGATCGCCGGATTTTACCGGGAAGCTTACTTTGCTGGCTACATATTTCTCTTCCTCGATGGTAACGGCTTCACTGGCAAGCTTTTCACCATTCAGGAGGATGTCGAAGAGATAGGCAGAGGTAACGTGAAAATCAAGTTTTTTGGTCTTCAGTGTCAGATGTCCGCCATCCGGTCCGCCTTTTTTCTCAACTTCATTCCAGAATTTCTCGTCGTAGTTGGCGTCCTTGTTCTTGATGTCGCCGTCCAGGTAAGGGGTGATGGTCAGCTCACCGGCAAAATTAACGGGGCTGATCGAGTATCGGATGGCGCCAATCTCACGGCGGGCCATGCTGACAATACGGAGGCTGTCGACCCGGACTTCCTTGCCGTCAGCCGTTACTGCGGTGAAGCTGCGGGACAATGTGCCTTCCTTCATGTTAAGCTCCCGGCGGAATTCGCTGACGGTGCAGGCCGCCAGATCCAGCGGTGTGCCGTCAATATCAATGTTGATGCCGATCCAGTTCGTGCTGTTCAGCACCTTGGCAAAATACTCCGGATAGCCGTTTTTCCACCAGCCCACCCGTGTTTTGTCGGGATAGTAGACGCCAGCCATATAGCTGCCCTGCAGGCTGTGCCCGCTGTACTGCTCTTCAAAATTGGCGCGTCCGCCCATATACCCGTTGCCGATGCTAAAGACGCTTTCGGAGATTTCCTGGGTCTGTGGATCAAAGGATTCTTCAATAATGGACCATTCGTCGATTTTTAAATATTGTTTCATTAGTACCGGCTCCTTTTAAATAGGGGATGAGGATATAGAATGAACTAAATCTCTTGGATTAGAATTCTGGTGCCAGCGCCGCTCCTGCGCGGATTGTTTGGACTTCCGGCCGCTGTTATAATCAGATTCCTTGATGGGAAGCAGTGAATGACGGCTGAAATCTGATTATAAAGGCGGACGCTGACGCTCCTACAGTTCCAAACTTCCGCTCCGCGGCTTCGTCACCATAACTCTAAAACGTCAATATTAATTCATTTTATAAAAAGTAGGGCAGAAGAGACTCAGATTACCTATAACTGTTAATGTTCGTCAAACACGTGCAAATGATTCCCTGAGGGCTGTAACACTGATGTGTGCCAGCGAAGGGACAACAAGGTTGGCGGCTCCCAATGTCTGGGGGGAGCCAATTCCTACGCTGCGCATGCCGGCGCGGATAGCTGCGGTGATTCCGGCTTCGGCATCCTCGAAGACGACACAGTGCCTGGGTTCAGTAGAGGTTGCTCTGGCACCGAGAAGGAAAACCTC